>CAVSKX010000008.1:0-6272 GCA_963728765.1 uncultured Actinomycetes bacterium | reverse complement strand
CGGCTTGCGGAGACTCGTGCGGTTCCCGAGCGTCGTCTTTCATGCCGGCTACCTGGCTCGCTTTCGGCTGCTGCTGCGTCTTCGTCCGACTGTACTCCACCCGCATTCATGCTCCTCGCCGCCGTGCGGGCCCCTCGGCGAGGGCCCGTGAGTGATCCAACGCGCGCCGCAGTATCCGGGAGACCTGCATCTGCGAGACGCCGATCTGAGCGCCGATCTGCGCCTGGGTCAGGTCCGCCGCAAAGCGGAGGAAGACGACCTCGCGCTCACGCGCCGAGAGGCCGCGCAAGCAGCGGGCGATGCGGTCACGCGACTCGACGAGCTCGAAGTCACCCGGCCCGGTGCTCATGCGGTCGAGCAGGTAGTCACCGCCGTGTTCGTCGTCGCCGCCTTCGCCGCCGTCCAGTGACGTTGGTCGCGCCGCCGACGCGGTTTCGCGAGCCTCGAGGACCTCTTCGGCGCTCAGCCCCGCCGCCGCGGCGATCTCGGCGGGAGTGGCCGAGCGGCCGGAGCGGCCCGTGAGCTCCTCCTCGATGCACCGAACCCTCAACGCGCGCTCCTGCTCCGCGCGCGAGACGTGCACGGCCCAGCCGAAGTCCCGGATATGCCGCTTGAGCTCGCCCAGGATCGTCGGGACGGCGAAGGTCGCGAACTTCACACCGCGCTCAGGATCGAAGCGCTCGATGGCCTTGAGCAGTCCGATGCTCGCGACCTGAACGAGGTCGTCGACGGAGTCGCCGCTTCCGTGGTAGCGCCGTGCCAGACGGCGCGCGAGCGGGAGATGGCGGCGCACGAGCTCGTCGCGTGCGTCCAGGTCGCGGAACCGGCGATAGCGGCGGAAGAGGCGCAGGACGCGATCGGCGTCGCCCGCCGCCGCCGCTGTCGGCGGAGGTGCGAAGGCTGTAAGCGAGGAGATAGGACCGACCCCCTTGTCGTTGACGAGACGCCATCACTCGCCGGCGGGGGTTCGGCCGGACATGGAGTGACTACCCCTCGCGCCGCGACCGGTAACCGACGAATCAGGGGCCGGACGCGAGCAGCTCGTCGACGACCTCGATGAGCCGGCGGCGCGAGCTCCGCGCCTCGCGGCGAATGCGCTCGAACGCTTCTTGCTCGCCGACCGCATGGCGCTCCATCAGAATGCCTTTGGCACGTTCGATTCGCGCACGACGCTCGAAGGCCGACAGCAGCTTCCGGTACTCGCGATAGCGCTGCAGCGCGACGTCGATTCCGCCCTGCAGCTCGGTCGGGCGGGTCGAGTCCAGGTAGGCGAAGACCCCGCGCTTGGCGGCCTCGGCGACGAACTCGGGGCTTGCGTCGTCGGCCAGCGCCATCACCGGGCAGGTGGCTTCGTCGACGATCTCCGACACCAGATTGAGGGCGTGCTCGGTGTCCTCGTGCAGAGCCACGATCGCGACGTCGGGCCGGTGCTCGAGTGTTGCCCGGCCGACCTTGACGATCTCGATCTCGTGCGCAATCACCTCGTGACCGAGAGCCTCGACCGCATCCGACACGACCTCGAGGTACTTCTGCCGCTCGTCGGCGACGAGCACCCGCAGATCATGGGGGTCAGCCTCGGCCATCGGAACCACGCTATCCCGCGAGGGGTAGCTGTGTCCCGTTCTTCGGGCCGTGCCGCAGCGGCGAGACGGATGACCACGTGCCGCAGAAGGCCTCGACCGGGAGGCCGTGCCCTTGACCTCGAACGGCTAGCGAGCCCGGGGCCGCGTTTCGGCTGCGTCGCGGCGCGGGTACGCGACGCTCGTGGCTGTCGTCGGCAAGGTCGTCGTGGTCACCGGCGCGTCGGCCGGTGTCGGGCGGGCGACCGCGCGGCTGTTCGGCGCCCGCGGCGTGAAGGTCGCCGTCCTCTCGCGCGCGAATCCCGGGCTGGACGCGGTGGTGCAGGAGATCGAGGCGGAGGGTGGGCGGGGGCTTGCCCTTCCCACCGACGTCGCTGACGCCACTCAGGTCGAGGCCGCGGCGGAGCGGGTGGAGGCGGAGCTGGGGCCGATCGATGTCTGGGTCAACGACGCGATGGCTTCGATCTTCGCGCGGGTGTGGGACGTCGAGCCCGAGGAGTTTCGTCGTGCTACGGAGGTGACCTACCTCGGCGCGGTGCACGGGACGATGGCCGCGTTGAAGCGGATGCGGACACGGGATCGAGGGGTGATCGTCAACGTCGGGTCCGCCCTCCTGTACCGCGCCATCCCGCTCCAGTCGGCCTACTGCGGTGCCAAGCACGCCCTGCGCGGGTTCACCGACTCGCTGCGCTGCGAGCTGATGAACGACGGTTCCAACGTGCGCGTCACGATGGTCCACCTGCCCGGGCTGAACACGCCGCAATTCACGTGGGTTCGCGTGCGCGGGCTCCCGAACGTGCCGCGGCCGGTCGCCCCGGTCTACCAGCCCGAGATCTGTGCCGAGGCGATCGCGTGGGCCGCGACGCACCGGCGTCGTGAGAGCTGGGTCGGCGGCTCGACCGTCGCGACGATCCTCGGCAACAAGGTCGCTCCGGGCTTCGCCGACTGGTACCTCGCGCGCACGAACGTGAAGGGGCAGGAGAGCGACACGCCGCTTCCGCCGAATCATCGCGATTACCTGTTCGAGCCCGTGCCCGAGGATCGCGGCTCGCACGGGCCCTACGGCGACGAGGCGAAGGACGTCTCGTGGCAGTGGCGCGCGAGCAAGCACCGGCGGGTGCTCCTCGGCTCAGCGGCGGGCGCGCTGGGAGCGGGAGCGGCCGTCGCGGCGCTTCGGTGGCGGTGACCGAGCTCGCCTGGTGGCAGCGCGGCGCCATCTACCAGATCTATCCGCGCTCCTTCGCTGACACGGACGGCGATGGCGTCGGGGACCTGCGCGGAGTTCTGAGCAAGCTCGACCACCTAGTCGACCTCGGCGTCGAGGCGCTGTGGCTCTCGCCCTTCTACCCCTCGCCGATGGCCGACTTCGGCTACGACGTGTCCGACTACTGCGACGTCGACCCTCGCTTCGGCACGCTCGCGGACTTCGACGCCTTGACCGAGGCCGCACACGCGCGGGGCATGCGCGTGATCGTCGACTGGGTCCCCAACCATACGTCCGACCAGCACCCGTGGTTCCGCGATCCGGCCAAGCGCCACTGGTACGTGTGGCGCGACCGGCCCAACGGGTGGCAGGCGCAGTTTCGACGCGGCGGGCAGGCGTGGTCGTTCGATCGCACGCTCAATCAGTGGTGGCTTCACTCCTTCCTCCCCCAGCAGCCCGACCTCAACTGGGACGAGCCCGTGGTCGAGTCGGCCATGCACGACGTGCTGCGCTTCTGGCTCGCGCGCGGCGTCGACGGCTTCAGGATCGACGTCGTCTACCGGATCGGCAAAGACCCCGAGCTGGGGGAGAACGAGCCGGGCCGGCGGCATGACCAGGACTGGCCGACGATCCACCCGCGGCTGCGCCGCATCCGCGCGGTGCTCGAGGAGTTTGGCCCCGACCGGATGGCCGTCGGCGAGCTCTACCTGCCGACGCAGGCCGACCTCGTCCCCTACATCAACTCGGGCGACGAGTTGCACCTGGTCCACAACTTCCATTTCCTCGAGCAGCCGTGGTCGGCGGCCGGCTTCAGGGCGACGATCGCGGAGTTCAACTCGTTCCTCGCGCCCGGCGCGTGGCCGGCGTGGTGCCTGAACAACCACGACCACTCGCGGGTGGCGACGCGGTACGGCCCCGAACGCGCGCGCGTGGCGGCGCTGATCCTCATCACCCTGCGGGGCACGCCGTTCCTCTTCCAGGGCGAGGAGCTCGGTCTCGAGGACGTCCCGATCCCTCCGGAGGCGGTCGTCGACGTCGACGGCCGAGACCCCGAGCGCGCGCCGCTGCCGTGGGCGCCCGGACCCAATGCCGGCTTCACCACCGGCACACCGTGGCTGCCGGTCACGCCGCAGGCGGAGCGCGTGAACGCCGCAACCCAGGACAAGGACCCGCACTCGGTGCTCAGTCTCTACCGCGCGCTGCTCGCCCTGCGGCGGGCCGAGCCGGACCTGCACGGCGGTGGCCAGCGCCTCGTCGACGCGGGTCACCCCGACGTGATCGCCTACGCCCGCGGCGAGCGCTTCCTGATCCTCGCGAACTTCAGCGCGCAGCCGGTCGAGGTCGACTCTCCGAACGGAGCCCGCGTCGTCCTCTCCACCGGCCTCGACCGCGGCCCCGGGCCATTCCGCGGCCCGCTGCGCGGCGACGAGGGAGTCGTGCTCGCGGTCTAGCCGAGCGCGCGCTCGCCCTCTCGGCGCACGCGCAGCCACAGATAGCCGTAGGCGCCGAGATCGACGTTGAGCTTTCCCTCCTTGCCAAGCCTGTGCTCGCGCTGCTCGAGCAGATCGTCCACCGCGAGCGCGTCGGGGCCAAGCTCCAGCACCGCCTTCGCGCGCTTGCGGCCCAGGTTGTGCACGGCGACGACCGTGCTGTCCTGCCACTCGCAGCGATGGGCGAACAGCGCCGGGTCGCCCGTCTCGATCAGCGTGCTCGTGCCCCAGCCGAACTCGGGGGTCTCCTTGCGACGGCGGATCAAGCGCTCAATCCAGTTGAGCTGGGCGTCGGGGTCGCGCCGCTGGGCGGCGACGTTGACGTGCTCGGGGCCGAACGCCCCACCCGTCAGAGGGCGCACGAGGGCGTCGGAAGAAGCCGTCGAGAAGCCGCCGTTCTTCTCGCCCGACCACTGCATCGGCACGCGGACCGCGTAGCGGTCCTCGATCGCGAGGTTCTCCCCCATCCCGATCTCGTCGCCGTAGAAGATCACCGGCGTCCCGGCGAGGCTGAGCATCAGGCTCCACGCCATCCGCATCCGGTCGCGGTCGCCGCCGAGCATCGGCGCCACCCGCCGCCGCAGCCCGTGGCCGTAGAGCTGCATGTTCTCGTCCGGGCCGAAGGCCGCGAAGACCTCCTCGCGCTGGGGCGCGGTGAGCTTGTCCAGGGTCAGCTCGTCGTGGTTGCGCAGGAAGGTCGCCCAGCCGTTGTCGGGCGGCACGACGGGGAGTGAGCGGATCACGTTCTCGAGCGGCTCGGCCTGCCCGCGCGCGAGGCTCAGCCACAGCGCCTGGTTGAGCAGGAACGCGAACTGCATGTGCAGCTCGTCGGCGTGCTCGCCGCCGAAGTACTTGCCGAGGTCCTTGAGCTCGGCGTTGACCTCGCCGAGCAGCAGCGCGTCGCCGCGCCGGCGCTCGGTGAACGCGCGCAGGTGGCGCAGCCAGTCCTGCGGCTTCTCTCCCATGTGCTCGGTGAGCCCGGATGTCTCGAGCAGGAACGGCACGGCGTCCATGCGAAAGCCCGAGACCCCGAGCGCGAGCCAGAAGCCGGCGATCTTCGCGACCTCGTCGCGGACCGCCGGGTTGGCGACGTTGAGGTCGGGCTGGAAGCGGTAGAAGCGATGCAGGTAGTACTGGCCCGCCTTGCGGTCGCAGGTCCAGTTGCTCTTCTCCTTGTCCGGAAACGCGAGGCCCTTGGGCTCGTCCGAGGGCTCGTCGCGCCACACGTAGAAGTCGCGAAGCGGCGAGTCGGGATCTGTGCGCGCGGCCTGGAACCAGGGATGCTGGTCCGAGGTGTGGTTGACGACGAGGTCGGCCACGATGCGCAGCCCGCGGTCGCTGGCGGTGCGCACGAGCTCGACGAAGTCGCCCAGGTCGCCGAGCCGCGGGTCCACGCCGTAGAAGTCGCTGATGTCGTAGCCGTCGTCGCGGTTGGGTGACGGGTAGAAGGGCAGCAGCCACAGGCACGTGACCCCGAGCCCGGCGATGTAGTCGATGCGGCTGATCAGCCCCTTGATGTCGCCGACGCCGTCGCCGTTCGAGTCCAGGTAGGTCTCGATGTCGAGGCAGTAGATGACCCCGTTCTTCCACCACAGGTCGCTGGTCTGGTCGAGGCGCATGGGATCAGCTCGCGCGCGGCCGGCGCGCCGCCCGCCGGCGCAGACTCACTCGGTTGTCGATGACGCGTGCAACCCGGGTCTTCTACCCGCTCGCGCCAGGTGGACCCCAAGTTCTGCCGCCCAGTGGGGGACACCTCCGGTCACCCGAAGACGGGCAACCTACGGTGCTTGGCGAGACGGTTCATCCCGGCCTGGATCTCGGTCTCGACTTCGCGGTAGATCCGGTCGACGGTGGGTGGGGAGGATCTCGGGCGCGATACCGAAGGGGACCCCGAGCGCGATCGGCAGCGTCGCGCCGCGCAGTCGCCTCTTGAGACCGATCAGCCGGTCCAGGCCGTCGGCCAGCCAGCGTCCCTCAGAGAGGATGAACACCGTGTCA
>CAVSKX010000007.1:0-115911 GCA_963728765.1 uncultured Actinomycetes bacterium | reverse complement strand
TTGAGCACGCGCGAGCGACGCCGGCGCAAGAAGAGCTCCACCCGCCGTCGTGTGATCTGGGTGGTCGTGCTCGTGCTCGTGTTCGTGGTCGGCATCGCCCTCGGACAGGCCCTCGAGGACAATCCGCGGCAGGGCTCGACCGTGACGCAGGACCAGACGTTCACGCTGCCGCCAGCCTCGCAGACTGTCACCGTCACGGCGCCCTAGGCGTGTTAGGAACGATGAGCTTTGGGTAGATTCGGACCGGATGGCCCGTGAGCGATCCAGTCGCCAGAGTGCCTCGGGGGAGCCGCAGTGGCTCACGCTCGGTGAAGCCGCCCGCTACCTGGGGGTGGCGCAGAGCACGATCCGCAAGTGGTCGGACACCGGCCGCGTGCGCGCCTTCTACACGCCCGGCCGCCATCGCCGCTACCGCCGTGACGACCTCGACGCGTTCCTCCAGAGCTCCGGCCCGGGCCCGAGCGAGGGACCGCTCGTGCTGATCGTCGACGACGACGAGCAGGTGCGGGAGTACGTCCGGGTCAACCTCGAGGCCGAGGGCTATGACGTACGCGAGGCTGGCAACGTCGAGGAGGGCCTGCGGGTGGTCGAGGAGGCGCGGCCCGACCTCGTGCTCCTCGACGTGATGATGCCGCAGGTCGACGGCTGGGAGATGCTGCGGCAGCTGCAGGAGCGGCAAGGCGAGGCAATTCCGGTCGTGATGTTCAGCGGCCAGGCCGACGCGGCCACGGCGGACGAGATTGCCGAGCGCGGCGCGACCGGGTTCATCGGGAAGCCGTTCGACCCGGGCCAGCTGATCGATAAGACCAAGCAGCTCCTCTCCTCCTGATCCGACTCGACCGCCACCTCGAGCGCTGGGTCGTCCTCCACCGCGTCGAGTGGCTGAACACACCGGTCGTCGACCTGACGCGGATCGCGACCGACGGGGCGATCTTCATCGTCATCGGCGCGGTGCTGGCGATCCTCTGGCGCCGCCCGTGGTTCTTCGTCGCCCTCGTCACCGCGACCCTCGCGGCAGACGGGCTCTCTCTCCTCCTGCGCCAGTGGATCGGCCGCGACCGACCACCGCTCGTGTACTCGGACCCGAGGCCACTCGTCGGCGTGCCGCACTCCGGTGCCTTTCCGTCCGGCCACGCGGCGACGGCTTTCGCGGCCGCGACCGTGATCGCATGGGGCTCGCGACGCCTGGCCATCCCGGCGTACGTGCTGGCCACGCTGGTGGCCTGGTCGCGGGTCTACGTCGGCGTCCACTGGCCTCTCGACGTCATCGGAGGCGCAGTGCTCGGAACGCTGGTCGCTATAGCTCTTCTGAGGCTGTTAGAAGCCCCCCGCCGATCACTCCGAGCGCCGCAAGAAGGCTGATCCAGATGCCGATCCCGCGGCCGGCGGCGACGATCGAGTCGGGGATGTCGATCAGGCGGATGAGGACGAAGATCGTCGCGAGAGAGCCGAGCGCGATCACGACGAGGCTTTCGGGGATCGCCGGCGGCAGCTCGAAACCGAACTCGCGCAGTGCCGCCAGCGCGAGCAGCACGAGCCCGACGAACAAGATGAGCTTGCCCAGCACGCCGGTGTGCCAGGCAATCACGGACACGGTCGGTCCGGACTCGCTCGAGCCCGAGTACCAGCCGGTGAACGACGAAAGCATGAGCACCAGTGCCGCCACCCAGGTGACCCGCCTCCCGAGCGACCAGAACCCGCCTGCGGGACGGACGAACGCCTCTTCGGGCTCGTAGTAAGGCTCGTCGCGCTCCTCGACCTGGAAGGGCTCGGGCGTCTCCACAGGGGCAGTATGGGCGAAGTCGGCGGCTAGAGCCCGAAGAGCCGCTGGATCTCGTTCCAGATCACGATCGCGAGCCCGACGCTGGTCGCGATCACCGCGGCCAACGCGAGCCAGAACCGGAGGCGTGCGAGATTGCGCTGGTAAGCCCGCTCTTCCCGGTGGCGGCGCTTGATCCGTTGGCGGCGGTAGTTCCGGGAGATCGCCGTCGGGTCGAGCAACTCCTCCTCGACGCGCTGTCGCTCGGGCAGGGCCACGCGGGGAGTCTAGTAGGCCATACTTGCGGCGGGTCGGAAGATGGCCGTGGCCAGGGAGATATCCGGAGTCGGGGGGTTTGATGCGGCCCTCGTGACGATCGTCGAGCGGACGGCGGAGATCGCCGGCGCGGACATCGTCGTCGCCCGCCTGCTGGACGACTCCGGTGGGCTGACCGCGCGCGCAGTGCACGCTGCGTCGGCGGCGCTGCGGGCGGAGCTCGAGGGCTCGCGCCTCGATCCGGACACGGTGGCCGCCGGCGAGAACGGCGAGCCGCCGCAGCTGCCGCCGCCCCTGCGGCGCATCGCCGAGCGGCTGGGAGCGAGGGATGTGCTGCAGCTGCCGGTCATGGACGGAGGGGCGCTCGTCGGGTCGCTCGAGCTGCTTCGCCGCCGGAGCGAGTTCGGCGAGCGCGAGCGGCGGCTCGCGGCGGCGGCCGCGGAGAACGTCGCGCTCGCGCGCCGAGCGTTCGGGCACGGCGACACCGCGGTCACGGCGACGGATCTCCTGGGCCTGGCAGGCGACGCGCTCGCGGCGGGCTCGGACGAGACGCGGGCCGCCGACCAGGTCGCGACACTCGCGGCCGAGGCGGCCGGCGCCCGCGCCTGCCTCGTGTGGCGCTACGAACCGCAGGGCCCGGTGCTGTCGGCGCTGTCGGGAAGCGCGCTCGAGACCGCCGCGGGGCTCGACGCGGTGCAGCGCTCCCGCGGCGGCCCAGGCTCGCTCTCGCTCGAGCCGGCCGAAGACGGTGGCGCGCTGGTGACCCTGCAGCTCGGCGAGCCGCCGCAGGGCGCGTTGCAGCTGCTGCTAGACGAGGAGCCGGACCGCGGCGACCCGCTGCTCGAGCGCCTCGGCATCTTCGCGGTGCGAGCGGCCCACGCACTGCGGGCCGGCGAGCGGCGCGAGACGCTGACCGTGGAGCTCGAGCGCACGCGGGCGCTGTTGACCATCGTTGGCCAGGCGATCGCGCAGCTGTCGCTCTCGCACACGCTGCAGACCGCGATCGAGCACGTTGCCGACCTGCTCGGCGCGGAGCGGCTCGCCGTCTACCTGGCCGAAGAGCGCGCACAGCGGCTCGAGCCGGCGGCGGAGCGTGGCCTGACCGGGCCACACGTCCGCGTGGCGGAGCGTCTGCTCGAGCTGTTGCTCGCGCCCGCCCACGTCCGCGGGCTGCTCGGGATCCCGTACGCGGCCACCGACACGCGGCTCCGGGGCGTCCAGGACGTGCTCGAGGAGATCGGCATCGGGGCGGCGATCGCCGTCCCGCTGCGCGCGCGCGACGAGCTGATCGGTGTGCTCGCGGTCTACCCGCACGCGGGCCGCGAGCTGTCCGAGTACGAGGAGGAGCTGCTGCTCGCGCTCGCCGCGCAGCTCGCCGTCGCCGTGGAGAACGCGCGCCTGCACGAGCGCACCAAGCGAGCCGACGACGCGCGGAGGGAGGCGCTGGACGCCGAGCGTGAAGCCACGCGGCGCCTGCGCGCGCTCTACGACATCTCGAGCACGTTCTCCGAGAGCCTCTCGCTCGACCAGACCCTCGAGGCGGTGACGCGCACGATCGTCGAGACGCTGCACGTGGACGCGGCCGTCCTGCGCATGCCCGACGCGCGCGGCGACGCGCTCGTCCCCGTCGCCCTGAACGTGCGAGAAGAGCGCCTACGGGAGTCGATGCGCGCGATCCTCTCGCTGCCGCAGCCGCTGACGCCTGTGGCGCCGCGCGCGTTCCGCAGCGGGCACGCGGTCGTCCTCGACGGGCGGACGGCCAGGGCCCTCGGCGCCGCGCACGAGCCGCTCGTGCCGTTTCTCGAGCGCGGCTCGTCGGCGGCCGTGATCCCGCTGGCAACGCAGGCGGAGATCCTCGGGACGCTGACACTCGTCTCGCTCGACCCGGACCGGCCGATCGGCGCCGAGGTGCTCGACGGGGCAACGTCGATCGCCGGCCAGGCGGCGCTCGCCCTCGACAACGCGCGCCTCTACCAGCAGCAGACGCAGTTCGCCGAGTCGATGCAGCGCTCGCTGCTCCCTCGCTCGAGCCCGCAGGCGCGGGGCCTCGACGTCGGCGCCGTCTACGCGTCCTCCGCACGGATGGACGTTGGCGGCGATGTCTACGACTTTCTCGAGCTCGACTACGGGCAGCTCGCGGTCGTGCTCGGCGACGTCACGGGTCACGGGATCGACGCCGCGGCCGACATGGCGATGGCCAAGTTCGTCTTCCGCTCGCTCGCGCGCGAGCACTCCGAGCCCGGCGATTTCCTGCGCGCGGCGAACGAAGTCGTGCTCGAGGAGATCGCGGAGGGCAAGTTCATCACGATGCTGTTCGTCACCGCCGACGGGAAGAGCGGCGACCTCGCCTGCGCGAGCGCAGGGCATCCGCCGCCGAGGATTGTGCGTGCGGATGGCGGTGCCCCCGAACCGCTGGGTGTTCGCGGCCTCGCCCTCGGGATCGCCGAGGAGCAGGAGTACCCGGCCGAGAGCGTGCGCCTGGAGCCCGGCGACACCGCGGTGCTCTTCACGGACGGACTGCTCGAGGCTCGCCGGGACGGCGAGCTTTACGGTGAGGAGCGTCTGGACGCGGCGCTCCTCGCGAGCGCGTCGCTGCCGGCCCAGGAGCTGGCGGAGGCGGTGGTCGAGGACTGCCGTGCCTTTGCGGGCGAGCTGGCGGACGACTGCGCGGTGGTCGTCGTCAAGCGCGCGTGATCGACCTCGGGCGGCGCGACGGCCGCCTGCTGCGGATCGGCCACCGGGGCGCGGCGGCGTTGGCGCCGGAGAACTCGCTCGAGGCGATCGCGCTCGCGGTCGAGCTCGGCTGCGACCTGGTGGAGTTCGACGTGCACGCGGTCGACGGCGCGCTCGTCGTCGTCCACGACCGTCCGCAGGCGGCGCACGAGCTGCCGTCCCTCGACGACGTGCTCGAGTTCCTGCGCGGCACCCGAGCCGACGTACACCTCGACCTCAAGGCGCGGGGAGCCGAGCCTGCGGTCGCGGCCGCGCTGCGGCGCCACGGCGTCGTCGACCGCACCGTCGTGAGCTCGTTCCGCGCGGCGACGCTCCGGGCGCTCAACGGCGTCGAGCCCGCGCTGCGGCTCGGCAAGACGTACCCGCAGGACCGTACGGGCCTCACGAAGAACCCGATCTTCCACCCGCCCGCGCGCGTCGTGGTGAAGGCGCTGAAGCGGGCGCTGCCGCACCGGATCGGCGCGCTTCTGCGCTCGGCTCGCGCAACGGCGGCGGTGCTCTACTGGGAGGTGATCACGCCGGCGGTGGTCGCGCGCTGCCACGCCCTGGGCGCGCCGGTGCTCGCGTGGACGGTCGACGATCCGGAGGTCGTTCCGTGGCTCGATCGCCTCGGAGTCGACGGCGTGGTGACGAACGATCCTCGCATTTTCGCTGGCTAGACTCTCGGCGCGATGCGAAAAGCGGCTCTCGCAATCCCGTTCGCGCTCGGTCTTCTCGCCGCCGGCGGCCTCTCCGCGGGCGTCGTCGCGGCGACCACCTCCACGGGCACGACCACGACCGCGCCGCAGCTGATCGCGCCGGGCGTGACCATCTCCGGCGTCGACGTCGGCAACTTCACCGAAGGTGAGGCGTACCAGGCGGTGACCGAGTCGTTCGCGCGCCCGCTCACGCTCGCGGTGCCTCGCCACCGTCTCGCGCTTGCTCCCGCGAAGATCGGTGCGATGGCCGCCGTCCGAGCCGCGGTGAAGCGCGCGCTCGCCGCTCCCGCCGGGACGGAGCTGAAGCTGCGCGTGATCCTCAACCGCCGCGGCACGAACCGCTACCTCGACGCCGTCGCAAGGCGCTTCGACCGGAAGACGGTCGACTCGAAGCTCATCCTGAGCGGCCTCCGCCCAAGGGTGACGAAGCCGCAGGCCGGTCGCGCGCTGCGGCGCACGCGCGCGACGGACGCGATCTTCACGGCGCTCGTGACGAACACAAGGCCGCTCCTGAACCTGCAGTTCACGCCGCTCGAGCCGACGGTGACGCCCGCGTCGTTCGGTCCGGTAATCGTGATCCGGCGAGGCTCGAACCGGCTCTACCTCTACAAGGGAGCCCGCCCGTGGCGCGTCTTCGGCGTCGCCACGGGCCAATCGCGGTACCCGACGCCGCTCGGCCGCTGGCACGTCGTCGTCAAGTGGCGCAACCCGTGGTGGTACCCGCCGAACTCCGACTGGGCCAAGGGGCAGAAGCCGATCCCGCCGGGCCCTGGCAACCCGCTCGGCACGCGCTGGATGGGGCTCTCGGCCGGTGGTGTGGGCATCCACGGCACCCCCGACGACGCGTCGATCGGCTACTCCGCCTCGCACGGCTGCATCCGGATGCACATATCCGACGCCGAGTGGCTGTTCAATCACGTCACGATCGGGACGACGGTCTTCATCGTCTCGGCCTAGGTGTTCATGACGGGACGCTTGAAGCTCGGCGCACAGGTGTTGGCCGTCGGGCTCGTGGCCCTGCTGCTGGCGCTGCTCGTCTGGAAGCTCGCCCACGGCAGCGGCAAGAAGGCCAAGGTCGGCGGTGAGGCGCCGAACTTCACCCTCAACCGGATCGACAAGCCCGGGCAGCTGCAGCTTGCCTCGCTGCGCGGCAAGGTCGTGGTGCTGAACTTCTGGGCCTCGTGGTGCTACCCGTGCAAGCAGGAGGCACCGGCGCTTGCCGCCGCCGCGAAGCAGTACTCGGGGAAGGCGGTCGTCCTCGGCGTGGACGTCAACGACTTTGCGGGCGACGCGCGCAAGTTCGCGCGCAAGTACGGACTGCGCTACCCGCTCGTCCACGACAACAACAACGTCACGTCGCCGATCTACGGCCTGACCGGCTTGCCGGAGACGTTCTTCATCGACCGCAGCGGGACGGTGGTCGCGCACGTGCCGGGCGAGGTGAAGGCGGCCGACATCCAGAGCGGCGTCGAGCGGGCGCTGCGGGCACGCTCGTGAGGACGCTCGCGGTCGCGCTGGTCGCGCTGGTGCTGGCTGCGCCGGCGGCGGCGAGCGAGCAGCATCCGACGCTCGGCGAGCTCGAGGGCCAGCTGATGTGCCCGATCTGCGAGGGCGAGACGCTCGCGCAGTCCGACTCGCCGGCCGCGCAGCGGATCAAGGCGTACATCCAGGTGCGCATCTCGCAGGGCGCGACGCGCAGTCAGATCAAGAACGAGCTCGTCGACCAGTGGGGGAGACGGATTCTCGCCGCGCCCCCGCGGCACGGCTTCGACCTGCTGGCCTGGGTGCTTCCGATCGTGGGCGTTCTCGGGGGCGCGGCCGTGATCGGCCTGCTGGCGTGGCGCTGGTCCCGCTCGCGTGAGCCCGCAGCGCAGTGGACGCTGACGGCGCGCCGGCTCGGGCCGGAGGAGGAGCGCCAGCTGGACGAGGAGCTGCGCCGCTTCGATGGCTGAGCGCCTGGTCGCGGCTTTCGCGGCCGGGCTCGTCTCGATCGCGTTCCCCTGCGTGCTGCCGCTGGTGCCGGGCTACCTCTCGGCGATCTCGGAGGTCGAGGTCGACCGGCTCGGCGAGCGCGGGGTCGCGCGGCGGATCGTGGCCGCCAGCGTGCCGTTCGCGGCCGGCTTCACGATCGTCTTCGTCGTCCTCGGCGCTGCTGCCGCGGCGCTCGGCGGCTGGGTCGACCAGGAGATGCGGACGAAGCTCGCCGGGTTCGTGCTCGTCGTCCTCGGGCTCGCCTTCGCCGGGTTGCTGCCGTGGCCGGAGCGGATGATCGCTCCCGGCGCGCTCTCGCGGGCACGCGCGAGCGGCTCGCGTGCGCTGCTCGGCGCGGCGTTCGCGGTGTGCGCGGCACCGTGCGTGGGCGTCGTGCTCGGCGCAATCCTGGCGCTGGCCGCCGACTCGAGGACGGTCGTCCGCGGCTGCATCCTGCTCGCCGCGTACTCCCTTGGGATCACGGTCGCCTTCGTCGCGATCGGGATCGCGTTCGGGCACGCGATGGCGGCCTTCCGCTGGGTGCGGAACCACTACGACTGGATCCGGCTCGCGAGCGGCCTGACCCTGGTCGCGCTCGGGTTGCTCCTGTTCTTCAACCGCAACTGGTGGCTGAACGTCGCCGTGCAACGCTTCCTGGACGCGATCGGGCTCGACCAGCTCTAGACGCGCGGCGGCGGCAGCTCGAGCGACCCGGCTGCGGCGACGCCCTGTGCCTCCTCGACGCGCCCGAGCGTCGCAGCGAGGTCGACCCCACGGTGCTCGGGCGCGAACGGTCCGAGCCGCCGCGCCGCCTTCTCGAGCTGGCGCTCGCAGCCCACGCGGTTGCCGCGCCCGGCCTGGTACCAGGCGACCGCGACGTGGACGAGCCCCTGGTAGAAGTCGCGCTCCTGCGGCTCGGAGGCACGCCAGACGTCCTCGAGCACCTCGTGCGCGGCGAAGTACTCGCCGCGGCGGATCAGGTCGAGCCCTTCCTCGAGGCTCACGTCCAGTCGTGCCAGCGCTCGACCTTGACCCAGGCGCTGACGCGGCGGCTCTCGCGGTCTCGGAACGGACGGCCGGTGTAGTGCCGTGCGAGCCGGTCGATGTCTTCGAGCTTCGTGTCGTCGAGCAGCTCCGCGACGCGGCAGTCGAGGTTCACCTGCCGGTACCAGCTCTCGGCGTCGAGCACCGTGAGCGACAGGCGCGGCTCACGGCGCAGGAACCCGAGCCGGGCCCGGCTCTCGTCCATGTTCAGCAGCACTCGCGAGCCGTCCCACAGGTACCACGTCGCGACCGAGTGCGGCGAACCGTCGGGCCGCAGCGTCGCGACGACGGCCGGGTTGGGGCGGTTGAGGAGCTCGTCGATGTCGGGCGGGAACGGGAGCGTCGGCACGGCGACGTTCGTATCAGATTCGAGGCCGTTGGAGCGGCGACGAAACAGTGGTACGTTTGCCTCCGTGGCGACGATCCTGCTGGTAGGGGTCGATCTCTTCTTCCGGGGGAAGCTGGAAGGCCTTCTGCCGGGCCATCACCTGACGACGAGCGACAGCGTCGACCCGCCCGACTGCGTGATCGCGGACATCGCGCGTATCGATCCGGACGAGGTCGCAGACGCCTATCCGGACGTGCCGTTGCTCGGCTTCACGAACCACACCGACACCGAGGGCCTGCGCCGGGCGCACGAGGCAGGGTTCGACCAGGTCGTCGCCAAGTCGGCCCTCGACGAGCGCGCGAAAGACCTCGTCGAAGACCTGACGGGCTGATCCACAACCCCCAGTAGACTGCGCGCCCGTGACGTACATCATCGCCGAGCCCTGCATCGACATCAAAGACCTCTCGTGCGTCGACGTCTGTCCCGTCGACTGCATCCACGAGTTCGAGCGGATCCTGATCATCGACCCCGAGGAGTGCATCGACTGCGGCGCATGCGAACCGGAGTGCCCGGTCGAGGCGATCTTCCCGGAGGACGCACTGCCGGCGAAGTGGGAGCCGTTCGTGAAGATCAACTACGCCTACGGCGACGGCGCCGACGTGATCAACAAGCTCACCGACGAGTACGCGACCGAGCACAACGTCCAGAACGAACCGCTCGAGTAGGCGTTAGAAAGCGCCTCACCGGGCAAGCGGTCCCTGAACGATACGAGGAGGGATCGAATGCCTCAGCGTGCATGGACCAACAAGCGCGAGCGCCAGTACGAGCACATCAAAGACAGTGCGAAGAAGCGCGGCACCTCGACCAGGCGCGCCAAGGAGATCGCGGCCAGGACCGTGAACAAGGAGCGCGCCCAGAAGGGCGAGGCGCGGCAGGCTTCGCGGTCGTCGGTTCGCGACACGCGGCCCAGCCGCCGCGGCGGCCTGCGCTCTGGCACGAAGCGGCCGAAGGGGCGGACGAAGGAGCAGCTGTACAACGAGGCAAAAAAGCTTAAGGTCCCGGGCCGCTCGAAGATGAGCAAGCAGCAGCTCCAGCGGGCGGTCGACGCCAGGAAGTAGCCCGTCGGTAAGCTCCGGCGCGTGTCGCCGGAGACACTCGACCACGTCGCGCTGTGGGTCGCGGATCGCGACCCGATTGCCGACTTCGTCACTTCCCGCGTCGGGATGCACGTCGTCGACCGGACGGAAGCGTTCACGCTCGTCGGTTCCGACGCGCGGCGCGGGAAGCTGACGCTGTTCGAGGCCGAGGGGCCGCGCGAACGCGGCGCGCTCAAGCACGTCGCGCTGCGGGTCTCGCGCCTCGACGACGCGCTGCACGGCCTCGAGGGCGTCGAGGTCGAGCAGCCGCGCGAGGGGGAGGCGTACTTCGACGTCCACGAGGGGCTGCGGCTCGGCCTCGTGGAGGCGCCGACCGACGTCGAGTACGACCTCGACCACGCGGCCCTGTTCTCGCACTCGCCTGAGCAGACGGCTCGCGCGTACGAGCAGCTCGGCTTCTCGCCGTCCTCGCCGGGACCGTCGGGCGCACCGCGGGTGGAGGTCGGCGGCGCGTACGTCGAGTTCCACGAGGGTGACCCGGGCAACCCGGAGCGACCGCTGCTGAACCACCTGGCGGTGCTGGTCGACTCGGCTGGCCAGCACATCGAGGAGGCGCGCGAGCTCGGGATCGAGATCGCCGACATCGTGGACGCGGCGAACACGTACGCCGTGTTCGTCTGGGGCCCCGAGCACGTCAAGGTCGAGTACGTCGAGCACAAGCCGACCTTCTCGCTGACTTAGTGATGCTCGTCGCCGGCGCCGGCATGGCCGGCCTGTGCGCGGCCGCGCGGGCGCGGCAGTTGGGCGACGAGCCCGTCCTGCTGGAGAAGGGGCCGCGGCCCGGCGGCTCGATGCGGCTCTCGAGCGGCGTGGTCTGGCGCTACCGCTCCTTCGAGGAGTTCCGGGCGCAGTGCCCGACGGGCGACGCGCGGCTGCAGCGGCTGGTCTTCGATCGGCTCGACGAGGGGGTCGAGTGGCTCGAATCGCTGGGCGCGCCCGTTCTGGAGCGCGAGACGGGAAACCCGCTGACGAAGGGCGTCCGCTTCGACACCGCCGGTCTGACGGACGCGCTGGTCCGAGCCGCGGGCAAGGTCCGTTTCGAACAACCGGTGACAGTCACAGTGACAGACACAGTGACAGTCACAGGGACAGACACAGTGACAGTCACTGGGGATCCGCTCGTGCTGGCGACCGGCGGGTTTCAGGGCGATCCGGAGCTGGTCGGCCGATACGTGAAACCGGCGGCTCCGCTCCGGGTGCGAGCGAACCGCTGGAGCTCCGGCGACGGACTCAAGCTGGCCCTCGCCCGCGGCGCTGCGCTCTCCGACGGCCTCGACGAGTTCTACGGACGCAACATGGCCGACGTCGAGTTCGGCGACGACGAGTTCGTCTCGCTCGCCCAGGTCTTCGGCCGCTACTCGCGGATCTTCAACGACGACGGCGAGGAGTTCATCGACCACAACGCCGTCTCGTGGTCGGAGCTCGACCTCGTCCAGACGACGGCGCGCCAGCCTGGCGCCCGAGCCTGGTACCTCTTCGACGAGGAGGCACTGGATGAGCGCGTCCGCTACGGAACCGTCCGCGACCTGGTTGCGCAGTCGCCCACGCGCACCAACCCCGCCGACCTCCCGTTCACGCCGCCGCCGCGGGCCGTGGTCGCGACGCGCGTCGCCGCCGCGATCACGCACACGATCGGCGGCCTCCGGATCGACGAGCGCGCACGGGTCCTCGACGACCGGTCCACGCCGGTCGACGGCCTCTATGCAGCAGGCGTCGACGCGGGCGGCATCTCGACCGGCGGCTACGCGAGCGGTCTCGCCTCGGGGCTCGTCCTCGGCCTCACGGCCGCCGAGTCGGCGCTCAGCTGAGCGGCTGCAGGTAGGCGCAGCGGCGCGAGTCGCCCGGGAGCGGCGAGGGTGCGACCTTCGTCACGCGCAGCCGCTCCTCGCCCTCCTCGACCTCGTCGCCCACGCCGGGCACGTCGCCGTCCCGCTCGCGAAGCTCGTAGCCGTTCGCCGTCCAGACGAAGCGGAGGTGCGTCAGCGCCCGCTGCCCGTTCTCCTCCATAACAAGAGACTAGAGCCGCAGCGAGGCTCCCGCAATTTGTGTCGGGCGGTCAGCTCGGACGACCCCGCAGGCAAAGCCCGCACGGTCTGAGGCGGCACCGCAAGCGGCGCCTCAGCCGTGCGCCACGTAGGACGGCAGCACGACGCGCACCTCGGTGCCGCCGTCCTCGCCGGCCTCCACGTCGAGCCGCCCGCTGAGTGTCCGCGCGCGCTCCTCGATGTCTTCGAAGCTCGCACGCCGCCGCTCGCCCGCGCCGTCGTCCGCGATCACGGTCTCGACCGTCCCTTCCTCGCCCTCCGCGACCCTGATCGAGATCCTCGACGGAGGCCCGCGGTGGATTGCCAGATTCACGGTGTCGCGGATGATCTGGTAGATCGTCACGCGCACGTTCTCCGCCAGGCCCTCGGCGGCGTCGACGTCGAGGTCGACCTGGATGCGGTGTGTGAGGCCCACCTGCTCCGCGAACGCCTGCACCGCGGGCCCGAAGCCCTGATCGCGCAGCACGACCGGCTCGATGTTGAACGAGAGGTCGCGCAGCGAGCGGATCGTGTCCCGGTGACGCTGAAGCGCCGAGTCGAGCACCGAGGTCGCCTCCTCGAGCCGGCCGCCCTCGAGCGAATCGATCACGGCGTCGAGCATCAGGCTGATCCCCGACAGCGACTGCACCGGCCCGTCGTGGAGAAAGAGCGCGAGCCGCCGCCGCTCCTCCTGCTCGGCGATGATCAGCTGGTCGGAGAGCCGCGCGCGCTCCGCCTCGCGCACCTGCGCTTCGTCGAGCAAGCGCGCGTTCTCGACAGCCCGGCAGGTGAAGTCGGCGAGCAGGGTCGCGCGGGCGAGCTCCTCGCGGTCGAGCGGATGAGCCCGCACGAGCTGCAGCGAGCCGATCTCCTCCCCGCGGATGCGCAAGGGAAGCACGACCGCCTCGTCCATGCCGCGCTGGCCGGGCGAGAGAATCGACGCTGTCGCGTCGAAGAGGCCGTTCGCTTCGCGCCGTGTCCGGTCGAGCACGTCCTCCGGGTCGTGGGCCGCGGCGATGCGCCCCATCGACTCGATCAGCGACTCGAGGAAGCTCGACTGTGCCGTCAGCTCCTCCTCGACCACCTCGTGTCGGCGCCGCTCCGTGACGATCAGGTGCAGCGCGAAGGCCGCCGCGCCGAGGATCGCCACTCCCAGTCCCGCGAACGCCAGCCCGCTCGAGCCCACGGCGAGCCCGACCAGAGACACGATCGCCCCGGCCGCCACGGCGGCCACGAGAGCCGCAGCTCTAGTCGATGATCGCGTCACGAAGCGCGATCGCAACGGCGTGCGTCCGCGTGTCGGCCTCGAGCTTCGTGAGGATGTGCCGCACGTGGCTCTTGACCGTCTCCTGGCTGATGAACAGCCGGCCCGCCACGTCGGCGTTCGACATCCCGTCCGCGAGCAGCTGCAGGATCTCGCGCTCGCGCGCGGTGAGCATGTCCTCGCGGTCGCCGGAGAGGAAGGCCGGCATCAGCGCGGGGTCGACGAAGCCCTCGCCCGCCACGATCTTGTCGATCGCCTTCAGCAACGTCTGGTGCGGGGCCTCCTTGAGGATGTAGCCCTTGGCGCCCGACTCGAGACCGCGTCCGAGTAGGCTGCGCTCGCTGTAGGCGGTGAAGATGAGCACCGCGACGTCGGGCACCCGCTGGGTCAGCAGCTTCGTCGCCTCGAGCCCGTCCATCCCGGGCATGCGCACATCCATGATCACGACGTCGGGCTTGCGGCGCTCCGCCAGCGTGACGGCGGTCGCGCCGTCGGACGCCTCACCGACGACCCGGATGTGCGGCGCGCGCGAGAGCGAGAGGCGCAGGCCCTCGCGGACGACCTCGTGGTCGTCGACGATCAGGCACGTGATCTCGCCCTTGCCGTTGTCTTGCTGGTCTGCGGCTGCCTTCTCCGACACGGCAGGCGGATTGTAGGGACTGGGGCGGCCCTCGCCTATAGCGCCTACGCTCCTCGGCACATGAAGGTCTTCAACCTGCACGGCGACGAGTGGGACCGCGAGGAGGAGCGTGAGGGCCGGCACAGCAGGGACGCCTTCGTCGGCAAGCACATCGGGGCCGAGTTGCCGGGCGGGACGATGTACGAAGTCGACCCAGGGAACCGGCTCTGCCCCCACCACCTGCACTATGCCAACGAGGAGTGGCTCCTCGTCCTGCGCGGAGAGCCCACGCTGCGCTCGGCCCGGGCCGCGGCTCGACTACTGGGACGGCGAGGACTAAGACCTACACGGCGAGCGTCAGCTGCTCCGCGATCGCGGCTGGCTCGGGGTCGAGCCTGACGCGCCGGCGGTCGCGGATCCCGTGCTTGCGCGTCAGCTCGGCGACGAGCGCGCGAACCGGCTTGGTCTGGTCGGCCTTCAGGTACGCCCGGCGCGCGTAGAGGCGTTCGTACGCGGGGAGCTGCTCGGGGTAGTCCTCGGCGAGGCAGTCGAGGAAGTGCTCCCGCGTCCCCGGCCGCAGGTGGAGCAGGTTCGCCCAGACGCCGCAGGCGCCGGCCTCGCGCGCCTCGCGCACGACCTGCTCGAGCAGGTCGGGCCTGTCGGAGATGCCGGGCAGGATCGGCGCCATGCCGACGCTGGCGCGGATCCCCGCGTCGACGAGCGTCTTCAGCGCGCGCAGGCGCTGCCGCGGGTGCGCGGTGCCCGGCTCCGTGCGCCGCCAGATCTCGTCGTCCAGCGTCGGCACCGAGAAGGTCACCGAGGCGTCCGCCCGCCGCGCCGCCTCGACCAGCACGTCGACGTCGCGGACGATCAGCGGCCCGCGCGTGATGATGCTGAACGGGTTGTGCGCGTCGCCCAGCGCCTCGATGCACGAGCGGGTGAGCCGGTAGCGGCCCTCCGCCGGCTGGTACGGGTCGGTCGCCGCGCCGATCGCGACCGCCTCGGGCTCCCAGCTCGCCCGCGCGAGCTCGCACCGCAGCACCTCGGCGATGTTCGTCTTGACGCGGATCGAGCGGCCGTAGCGGTGGTCGGAGGGCCGGTCGGCGCGGAGCTCGTAGGCCCGGACGTAACAGAAGGTGCAGCGGTGGACGCAGCCCATGTACGGGTTCAGCGACCACCTGAACATCATCCCCTTGACGCGGTTCAGAGCGGCCTTGCAGGGCTCCTCACGGTACTCCGCCCGCATGCGGGGATTATAGAACATGTGTTCGCTTTGGGGGCTGACACACTGCCGGAGTGAGCTCGCCCGGGGTGCGCGCCTCCGACGCCGACCGCGACAGGACGATCGCGGACCTCCGTGAGCACACGGCCGTCGGGCGGCTCACCCTCGAGGAGTTCTCGGAGCGCGCCGACCGCGCGGTCGCTGCAAAGACGCTGTCGGAGCTCGAGGAGATCCGCAGGGATCTGCCGAGCGCCGTGCCGGCCACACGAGCACGTCGCCGTGCGAAATGGTTCACCGGGGTCCTCTTCGGCCGCACGGAGCGGACCGGCCGCTGGCGCCTGCCGCGGCGCGGGACTGTGCTCGTGGTCTTCAGCGATCTCGATCTCGACCTGCGCCAGGTCGAGCTGAGCGGGGAGGTCGCCTCCGTCACCGCGTTCGTGCTCTTCGGAAACGTCGATCTCTACGTCCCCGAGACCGTGGAGGTCGACCTCGGCGGGCTGGCCGTCCTCGGTCACCGGCGCGAATGGGGCCACGACCTGCCGCCGAGCCCGGCGACGCCGCTGTTGCGCGTGCGTGTGCTGTCGCTGTTCGGCACCGCAGACCTGTGGCGCGTTCCGCCCACCTGGGCCGGCCGAACCTTCGACGAGGTGATCGAAGGCCTGCGCCAAGGCGAGGAGCGCGAGCTCGCCCCGCCCACCGCCGAGTAGCGCGCCGGTGGACGAGCTTCCGGCCGGGATCCGGCGCCTCACGTTTCCGTTGCCGATGGGGATCCGGCACGTGCGCTGCTACCTGCTCCCGGGCAACGACGGTTGGACGCTCGTCGACACCGGGCTCGGGCTCCCGGACGCCGCTGCGCGCTGGGAGCCGGTCCTGCGCGATTTCGAGGTCGCGCGCATCGTCGTGACGCACTTTCACCCGGACCACGCCGGCGGTGGCCAGGACGCGCAGGCGCTAACGGGTGCGCGCGTCTACCAGGGCGCGCACGACTACGAGCAGTGCGTCCGCGTCTGGGGGAGCGACGAATGGTCGGAGCGGCTCGCCGACTACCTGCGCGGCCACGGGCTCCCGCAGGAGAAGGCGGACGAGCTGCGGCACGAGGCGGCGACGTTCGCGCCCTTCATCCGCTTCGTGCGCGACCCCGAGCTGCTGCACGAGGGCGACGAGGTCGACGGCTGGCGCGTGCTGGAGCTTCCCGGCCACGCCGACGGCCACGTCTGCCTCGAGCGCGACGGGGTGCTCGTCGCGGGCGACCACCTGCTCGGCGAGATCACACCGACCGTCGGCCTCTACCCGGAGTCACGGCCCGACCCGCTTGCCGACTACCAGGCCTCGCTGAGGCGCACGATCGAGCTCGCGCCCGAGGTCGCGCTCCCCGGGCACGGCGAGGTGGTCGCGAGCCCGGCCGCGCGGGCGCGCGAGATCCTCGAGCACCACGAGCGGCGGCTGGACGAGACGGCCGTGATCCTCGGCCCGGAGCCGAGAAACGCATACGAGGTCTCGGTAGCGCTCTTCGGTCCAGGGCTCGACGCGAGCGGCCGCCGTTTTGCCCTCGCGGAAACGCTTGCGCACCTCGAACGGCTTGTTCACGAGGGCCGTGCGGGGCGCTCCGGCGACGACCAGAACGTCTCCTATACTGCGGCGTAGATCCGTTTGGACGACGAAGTCATTCCTAGACGTCCGCCCGACGGGGCGATGACGTGACCCTCTTCTTCGAACTCCTCGGCGTCGCAGCGCTGATCCTGTTGAACGCGTTCTTCGTGGCGGGTGAGTACGCGCTCGTCACCTCGCGGCGGACGCGGATGCAGGAGCTCGCCGACCAGGGCAACCGCAGCGCGCGGGCAGTCCTGCGGATCGTCAGCGACCCGCCGCGCTTCATCGCGGCCATGCAGCTCGGCGTGACCGCCACCAGCCTGGGCATCGGTGCCCTGGGCGAGCACGCGCTCGCCAAGGCGTTCGACCCGCTCGTGGCGAGTGCCATCGCGGTGCTGTTCGCGTTCTTCATCATTACGTTCCTGCACGTCGTCGTCGGCGAGCTCGTGCCGAAGGGCATCGCGCTCGGCTACTCGGAGCGGACCGCGCTCGCGGTGTCGGCCCCGGTGCGCGGGTTCTTCGTGGTCTTCAAGCCGCTGATCTGGGTCCTCCAGCGCTCGAGCGAGTTGATCCTGCGCGCGCTCGGCCTCCAGCCCCCGGGCGGCGAGATGGAGGTCTACACAGAGGCCGAGCTGAAGATGCTGCTCTCGCGCTCGCGCGAAGAGGGCGAGATCGAGGAGCAGGAGCAGGAGATGCTCTACAAGGTCTTCGACTTCGCCGACAAGGAGGTCTCGGCGGTGATGGTCCCGCGGCCCGAGGTCGTCGCGCTGTCGATCGACCTGCCGCCGGAGGAGGCGCTCGCGGCGGTGATCGAGTCGCCGTACACCCGCTATCCCGTCTACCGCGACTCGATCGACCAGGTCGTCGGAATCCTGCACGTGCGCGACCTGTTCTCCGCGCTGAACGACCGCGGCCTCCAGGCGGTGCGGCTCGACCAGATCCTGCGGCCGGCGCACATCGTTCCGGAGACGAAGGACCTCGCCGCGCTGCTAGGCGAGTTCCGCCGCACGAACCAGCACATGGCGATCGTGGTCGACGAGTACGGCGAGCTCGAGGGGATCGTCACGCTCGAGGACCTGCTCGAGGAGATCGTCGGCGAGATCGAGGACGAGTTCGACCTCCCCAACGAGTCGGTCGAGCGGCTCGAGGACGGGCGGGTGCGGATCCACGGCACCTTCCCGGTGGACGACTTCAACGAGCAGTTCGGCCGGGCCCTCCCGGTCGAGGACTACCACACGATCGGAGGCTTCGTCTTCGGCCTGCTCGGCCGCCAGCCGGAGCCTGGCGACCAGGCCGCACACGACGGCTGCCGCTTCAAAGTGCTGGAGGTCGAGGGCTCGCGCATCGAGCGCGTCGAGGTCGAGCTCGACGAGCCGCAGCGTGAGCACCAGCTCGAAGAAGCATCGTAGGTACGATCCACCGAGGCGGGGTCGTCAAATTCGTTAGGAGTCAGATGAAGCGCATCATCACGCTGGTCGCGGCGCTCGCCGTGGCCGCCACGACGTTCGCGGTCGTCGCCTACGGTGGTAGTAGCTCGGCAAGCGCGACCACCGTGAAGGTCACCGCGAAGGACACCTTCCGGTTCGGGCTCTCGCGCAAGAGCGCTCCGCACGGCAAGGTCACGTTCAAGGTGACGAACAAGGGTCGCCTCAAGCACGACTTCAAGATCGCCGGCAAGAAGACGAAGCTGCTGGGTCACAACAAGACCGCGACTCTGACCGTCACGCTGAAGAAGGGCAAGAAGTACACGTACCTGTGCACGGTGCCGGGTCACGCGGCCGCAGGCATGAAAGGCACCTTCAAGGCGACATAGCCGGCAGCTCAAGGCGTCGCTTGCGACGCCGCCATCAGGGCGCACGGGCTTGGCCCGTGCGCCCGTCTGAGCTGACCGGTCAGGAGCTCAATGGGATTTCTTCAACGCTGTGGGACTTGCCGCCGGTTATCCGCCAGGCGGCGAGCTCGCCCGTGCCGAGCGACAGGATCAGGTAGGGCCGGTCCTCCCACAGCCCGATGTTCTCCACGTCCGTCCGCGAGGGCCTAGGCGGGGCCGAGATGTGCGAGTGGAAGACGGCGAGCTCGTAGCCGTCGTCCTCGAGGAACCAGTTCTCTGGCTCGGTCTCGAGCTCGAACCGGTACGGGCTCGCGGCCGCGTTGCGTGCCGGGAGGTAGCGCTCGGCGACGCCGTCGCGTAGCGCGACCAGGCCGCAGGCCTCGTTCGGCTCCTCCGCGCGCGCGTGCTCCTCGAGCGCAGCGCGGATCTCGGCCGGGATCACCACCAGACGGCTTCCTCCATCGCGGGCTCGGGGTCGGCTGCCTCCCAGAACGGCGCGGAGAGGTACTTCCAACCTGCGTCGGCGAGGATCGCGACGACGACGCCCTCGTCGAGCTCCGCGGCCAGCTTGCGTGCGCTGTGGATCACCGCGCCCGAGGAGACACCGGCGAAGACGCCTTCCTCGCCCAGGAGCGCGCGCAACCCGGTGACCGCGTCGGCGTTCGAGACGAGCAGCTTGCGGTCGAGCTTCGACACGTCGAGCACCGGCGGCACGTAGCCGTCCTCGAGCGAGCGCAGGCCCATCACCGGGTCGCCCGGGAGCGGCTCCGCTGCGGCGACCGCTACGTCCGGGAAGGACTCGCGCAGCCGCGCACCCGCGCCCATCAGCGTGCCGCCCGTGCCGAGGCCCGCGACGAGGACGTCGACGCGATCGAGCGCGCTGGCGATCTCCGCGCCGGTGCCCTCGTAGTGGGCGCGCGGGTTCGCCTCGTTCGCGTACTGGAACAGCATCCTGTAGCGCGGCTCGCGCTCGGCGAGCTCCTGCGCCAGGCGGACGGCGCCGTTCGAGCCCTCCTCGCCGGGGCTCTCGATGATCTCGGCGCCGTACAGCCGCAGCAGACGCCGCCGCTCCTCCGTCACGTTGTCAGGCATCACGCAGGTGAGCCGGTGGCCCTTCAGGCGCGCGACGAGTGCGAGCGAGATACCGGTGTTGCCGCTCGTCGGCTCGAGCAGCTCCTCGCCCGGCTCGAGCCCGGCGGCCTCGACCATCGCGAGCGCGATGCGGTCCTTGATCGAGCCGGTCGGGTTCTGGCCCTCGAGCTTGGCGTAGAGCTTCACGTCGGGCCTCGGCGAGAGCCGGGGCAGCTCGACGAGCGGGGTGTTGCCGACGAGGTCGAGGAGAGAGTGAGCTACCCCGGAAGGCGCTCGCTTGCGACGCCGACCGAGAGAGGCCGTGCCGGCGTTGACGGCGCGGCCGGCTTCATCCACCGGCCATGGCCGGAAGCAGGATGACCGTCGAGCCGTCGTCGACCTCGGTCTCGAGTCCTTCGCGGGTGCGCACGTCCTCGCCCTCCACGTAGACGTTCACGAACGGCGCGAGCTCCTCGTCCTCGAGCAGCTGCCTGCGCAAGGTCGGAAAGCGCGCCGTCAGGTCGTCGAGCAGCTCGCGGACGGTGCCGCCGCGCGCCTCGACCTCACGGGCGCCCTCGGTCTCGCCCCGCAGCGTCGGCGGGATCCGCACGCGGCTCAATGCCCGACTCCCGCGCAGAACTCGACGTAGTCGATGTAGTCGGTGATCGTCGGCGACTCCCCGCAGACCGGGCAGTCCGGGTTCTTCCGCAGCTTCATCTCCTGGAACTCACCGGAGAGCGCGTCGTAGAGCAGCAATCGCCCGACGAGCGGGTCGCCGATCCCGAGCGCGAGCTTCAACGCCTCGGCGGTCTGGATCGACCCGATCACGCCCGGCAGCACACCGAGCACGCCGCCCTCGGCGCAGCTCGGCGCCATCTCCGCGGGCGGCGGCTGCGGGAAGAGGCAGCGGTAACAGGGACCCTCGCCCGGCTTGAAGACCGTCACCTGGCCCTCGAAGCGGAAGATCGAGCCGTGCACGACGGGGATGTCGTGCCACACGGACGCGTCGTTGACGAGGTAGCGTGTGGGGAAGTTGTCCGCGCCGTCGACGATCACGTCCCAGCCGGGCTCGAGGATCCGCTCGATGTTCTCGGAGGTGAGCCGCTCGCGGAAGGGCACGACCTCGACGTCAGGGTTGAGCGCCTCGATCGTGCGCCGCGCCGAGTCGGTCTTCGGCTCGCCGAGCGAGTTCGTGGAGTGGGCGATCTGGCGCTGCAGGTTCGTCTCGTCGACGACGTCCGCGTCGATGATCCCGAGCGTGCCGACGCCCGCCGCCGCGAGGTAGAGCGAAGCGGGGGAGCCGAGACCGCCCGCACCGATCAGGAGGATCCGCGAGTCGAGCAGCCGCAGCTGGCCCTCCTCGCCGACCTCCGGGATCAGCAGGTGGCGGCTGTAGCGCGTCGTGCGCTCCGGCCCGAGCGAGCGCGGCAGGTCGGTCGGGAAGCCGTTCCGCTGCCAGTCGGTGTAGCCGCCGGCCAGGGAGATCGCGTGCTCGTAGCCGAGCGCGGTCAGCGTCTGCGCCGCGAAGGCCGAGCGGTTGCCTGCCGCGCAGTAGAGCAGCACCGGCCGTGAGCGGTCCGGCGCGACGTTCTCGATGCGCGACTCGAGGTTCCCGCGGGGAACGAGCACCGCGCCAGGGATGCGGCCCTGCTCCCATTCGTCGCGCTCGCGCACGTCGACGAGGAGCGGCGCGCCCTCGGCGTCCAGCAGCTCGCGGGCGCGCGTCGCGTCGACTTCCTCGACGGACGCCTTGGCAGCCTGAAGCAGCTCGCGGTAGCTGGGCACGCTTTCGATTGTATAGCGACGATCACGAGTGGCCGCGAGCGCGGAAGCTATCGTCGCCGCGTGAGCTCCCGGGGCCGGATCTTCGCCATCGTCGCGCTGGCTGCGGTGATCGCGTCGGGCGTCGTCGTGGTCGGAGTGGTCGCCACGCGCAACGACGTTCCGCCGACCCCGAAGGTGCGCAGCGGCCGCCCGCCACTCAGCCTGGACCTCGCCGTCCGCACCGACCCGGAGGCCCGGGCGCTCAGACAGGCGCTCCGCCTCTATGCCGCGAAGCGCTACACGGAGGCGGCGGCGATCTTCCGGCGCTCCGGCTCGCTGGAGGCTCAGGTCGGCGCGGCGCTCACGGAGCGGCCCGTCGACGCTGCGTCGCGGCTCCAGCAGCTCGAGGCCCAGCACCCGCGGAGCTCACTGGTCGCGCTCCACCTCGGGCTGGCGCTGTACTGGCTGCGGCGCAACGACGAGGGGCTCACGGCCTGGCGGACGGCTGCGCAACTGCAGCCGGACACGCCTTACGCCGTCCGGGCCGAGGACTTCCTCCACCCGCGGTTCGCGCCCGGCCTGCCGCGGTTCGTGCCGTCGTTCACGTCTCCGCCTCGGATCCGGGCGCTTCCGCTGGCGCAGCAGCTGGCCGTGCTCCGGACGGCCGCGGCGTCGGGAGGCGCGCGCGAGAAGCTGCTGTACGGCGTCGCGTTGCAGCAGCTCGACCGGCCTGTCTCCGCCGAGCGCCAGTTCGCAGCCGCCGCCCGCCTCGCACCCGGCGACCCGGACGCGCGTGTCGCCGCGGCGGTCGGCCGCTTCGACAAGGCAAACCCGGCCGCGGCGTTCAGCCGCCTCGGGCCGCTCACGCGCGTCTTCCCGAACGCGCAGACCGTCCGTTTCCACCTCGGCCTCCTGCTTCTCTGGTCGGCGCAGGTGACCGAGGCGCGCGAGCAGCTTGCGCAGGCACGCGCCGAAGGCCCGAAAACGGCCCTCGGAAGGCAGGCGACGCAATATTTGGAGGCTCTGCGCCGTCTTGGGACCAACTGACAGAAATTAGGGCCGTTCGGCCTATGGCTTCCGTCCGGGAGCCGTGAGAGAGTGCCGCAGCCGCCAAGCCGGTGTACCAATCGCACAAGCCCAAGAGGAGCCGCAAGTGAGCGAACAGGGGGTACGGGCCAAGCCGTCGAGCATCAGCGAGGTGCTCGAGACGGAAGAGGCCAAGGGGTTGCTGGAAGCCGGGCGCGAGGCGGGATCGCTGACCACCGAGGAGATCGCGCTCGCGCTGGGTGAGCTCGAGCTCGACGCGAGCCAACTCGACGACTTCTACCACGCGCTCGAGGAGCTGCAAATCGAGGTCGTCGACAGCGCCGACGACAACGCGGAGCGCGCGCCGCTCAAGGAGACGCGCGAGGTCACGACCGACTCGCTGCAACTCTTCCTGAAAGACATCGGCAAGGTTGACCTCCTCACCGCGGCGCAGGAGGTCGAGCTCGCGAAGCGCATCGAGCGCGGCGAGCACCGCGCGAAGCAGGAGATGGTGGAGGCCAACCTTCGCCTTGTCGTCTCGATCGCGAAGAAGTACCGCAACCAGGGGCTGCCCTTCCTCGACCTGATTCAGGAGGGGACGATCGGCCTGGTGCGGGCCGCCGAGAAGTTCGACCACCGCAAGGGGTTCAAGTTCTCGACCTACGCAACCTGGTGGATCCGCCAGGCCGTCGCCCGCGCGCTCGCCGACAAGGCGCGGACGATTCGGATGCCGGTCCACATCGTCGAGAAGCTGAACAAGATCGTTCGCTCGGAGCGAAAGCTGCGCGCCGAGCTCGGTCGCGAGCCGAACTCCGCCGAGATCGCACGCGACGTCGAGTTGACGCCCGACGAGGTCGAGCAGATCCGCCGCAGCTCGCAGGCGCCGGTCTCGCTCGAGAAGCCGGTCGGCGACGAGGAGGAGTCGGAGTTCGGCCACTTCCTCACCGACGAGAACGAGCCGTTGCCCGAGGAGGTCGCCGAGGTCGAGATGCGCAAGGCGACCCTGCAGCGCGTGCTCGGCACGCTCAGCGCGCGCGAGCGCCGCGTGCTCGAGCTGCGCTACGGGCTCAACGGCGAGCACCCGCGGACGCTGGACGAGGTCGGCAAGACATTCAACGTCACGCGCGAGCGGATCCGCCAGATCGAGAACCAGAGCCTGAAGAAGCTGCGCGCGCTGGGCGACTCGACCGCGCTGCGCGACGTGGCCTAAACGCCCTACGGGCTAACCCGCGCAGACTCCGGGCCTTCGGCCCTCCGCTGCACGCTGGGTGCCAACGCGGTGCCGCGGCGGCGAGTCATTAGACTCCGCCGCCGTGGCCGAGGCCTGGTTCGACGAGCTTTCCGAGCTGATCGCGATCCCGAGCGTCAGCGCCGACCCCGCGCACGCGAGAGACGTCAAGCGGGCAGCGGAGTGGCTCGCGGACTTCATCCGTGGGGCCGGTGGCTCAGCGGAGGTGCGTGAGACTTCCACGCAGCCGCTGATCCTCGGCGACCTCGCAGCCTCGGACGGCTCCGGGTCTGCGCCGACGGTGCTCGTCTACGGCCACGTCGACGTGCAGCCTCCCGACCCGCTCGAGCTCTGGGAGTCCGAGCCCTTTGCCCTGGAGCAGCGGGGCGAATGGCTCTTTGGCCGCGGCGTCGTCGACGACAAGGGCCAGCTGTACATGCTTGCGCGAGCGGCCGCCGACCTCGCCGCCGCGGGCGAGCTGCCGGTCAACGTCCGCTTCGCCTGCGACGCCGAAGAGGAGACCGGCGGCCACCAGATCGTCGACTTCCTCGCCGCCGACGAGCGCGGGGCGGACGCGGCGCTGATCTTCGACAGCGGCATGACCACGCGGGGCGTGCCCGAGTTCGCCGTCTCCGTTCGCGGGCTCGTCTACTTCCACCTCACCGTCCGCACGGGGGGACGCGACCTGCACTCGGGCGTGTTCGGCAGCGTGGCGCTGAACGCGACCCACGCCCTGATGCAGATCCTGTCGTCCGTGCACGGACAGGACGGGCGCCTGCCGGAGTCCCTGCGCGCAGGCATCGTCGCGCCGACCGACGAGGAGCTCGCCGCGTGGGCCGAGCTCGTCCCGGGCGAGCAGATGCTGGCGGAGGCCGGCGCGCAGCCGGTCGACCCGCGGGCGGCGGGCGAGTTCTACCTACGCACGACCGCCGAGCCCTCGCTCGAGGTCAACGGCATCCTCGGCGGGTCGCCCACGCTGCAGAAGACCGTCCTGCCGGTGCAGGCCGAGGCCAACGTCTCCATTCGCCTTGCGCCAGGACAGGACGTCGAGCAGATCGGCCGCGCGCTGGAGCAGCTGCTGCGCGACGCGGTCCCGGGGGGCGCCGAGCTCGACGTCCAGCGGCTCTCGTCATCGCCGGCGGCGCTCGTTCCGCCCGACACGCCGGCCATCCAGCTCGCCCAGGACGCCTTCGAGCAGACGATGGGCCGCCGGCCGCTGCTGGCGCGGTCCGGCGGAACGCTGCCGATCGTGCCGGCGCTCGTCGACAAGGGGATCCCGACGATCGTCACCGGCTTCGCCACGCCCGAGAGCAGCATCCACTCGCCGAACGAGCGGCTGCTCGCGGAGTACATGCCTCTCGGGATCGAGACGGCGAAGGAGCTCTACGGGCGGCTGGCGGCGCTAGACCGTTAGGGCGGCCGGCCCGCAGCCGAGCCAGGCGTGCCCGAAGCGTCGCATCTCGTCGATGATCGGCAGCAACGCCTCGCCCTTCGCGGTCAGCTCGTACTCGACCCGCGGCGGCGACTCGGCGTAGCTGCGGCGGACCACGATCTCCTCCTGCTCGAGCCCCCGCAGGCGCTCGGAGAGTGTCCGCGGGCTGATGCCGGAGCAGGAGTGCTCGAGCTCGCCGAAACGCCGAGGGCCCTCGGACAGGTCGTGCACGAGTACAGCCGTCCACTTCGCCCCCAGAATCTCGGCGCACGCGGCCACCGAGCACGTCGAGTCGTGGATCGGGTTCATCGTCCTCATAGCAGTCAAATCGTAACGCGGAGCGGCCGGAACGAGTAGGGTCGGAGGCCGTGTCGCAGCTCGACAAGGAGCTCCGCGAGCGGATCGAGGAGCCGGCCTCGGGCGAGGCCGAGCGCGAGGCTCGCCTCACGCCGAAAGAGGCGGTCGCGCAGATGCGGATCAAGGTGCCCGCGCAGCGCAGCCGCAAGCTGCGGACGCTGCTGGAGCGCGTGAACGCGGACGACGGTCTCAAGGCCGAGTGGCACGTGGCGAACGTGAACGCCGTCAAGCGGCTCGGCATCAACGACCACTCCTGGGTGCACATCCAGATCGTGGCCAACATCGGGCTGCGGCTCCTGCGGATCCTGCAAAAGCGCGGCGTCGAGCCCGCGATGGTCTCCGACTACGACATGAAGCAGGAGGACGCCGAGGTCGTCGTCCTGCTCGGCGCGCTGCTGCACTGCATCGGCATGGCGGTGCACCGCGACCGGCACGAGGACTGGAGCCTCTTCCTCGCCGAGCCCAAGGCGCGCGCGCTGCTCGCCGGGCTCTACGAGGAGCCGGAGCTGACGGTCGTCATCTCGGAGGTGCTGGAGACGATCACCTCGCACCGCGAGTCGGGCCATCCGCTGACGCTGGAGGCGGGGATCGTCCGCGTCGCCGATGCGCTCGACATCGAGGAGGGGCGCTCTCGGATTCCGTTCGAGCGCGGGCGCGTCTCGATCCACTCGATCTCGGCGGCGGCGATCGACGAGGTGATCATCGCGGAGGGGGAGGAGCGGCCGGTCTCGGTCGAGATCAAGATGAACAACTCGGCCGGCGTGTACCAGGTCGACGAGCTGCTGAAGTCGAAGCTGCACGGCTCGGGCCTCGAGCCGTACGTCGAGGTCGTGGCCCGCATCGAGAACGAGTCCGAGAAGAGCCTCGTGCCGATGTACCGGCTGGAGTGAACTGGTTCGGCCGAGGGGTCTTGCTCGCGGTCGGCTGCTGGTACCTCTTCGTGCCGGCGGTGGCAGCCGTCTAGCTCCTCGGACCGAGCAGTCTCGAGTGACAGCAGGTTGACATATCGAAACTTGTCGATACGATGGCGGCGATGGAAGCGCAGCTGCCGGTGATCCAGTGCTGCACGCCGCTCGCGGCCGAGACGATCGACGAGAACGAGGCCGAGGCGACGGCGCAGCTCTTCAAGGCGCTTGCCGACCCGGCGCGCGTGCGGATCGTGAACCGGCTCGCGCAAAGCGAGGAGCCGGTCTGCGCCTGCGAGTTCCCGCAGTTCCTCGGGCTGAGCCAGCCGACGGCCAGCCATCACCTCTCGAAGCTCACGCGTGCGGGGCTGCTCAACCGCGAGCAGCGCGGCAAGTGGGCCTACTTCTCCCTCGATCCCGACGCCGCGGCGCGGCTGGCCGGAATCGTCCAACTCCAGGAGGTCGTCTCATGAGCACCAACACCGCAGATGCGCTGCGCGAGCAGGTTCGCGAGCGCTACGCCCGGGCCGCACGGGCCGTCACCAGCGGAGGCAGCGGCTGCTGCGGCGACGACGGCTCCGCCGACTTCGGCGAGTCGATCTACACCGCCGACCAGCGCGGCGAGCTTCCCGACGCCGCGGCGCTCGCCTCCCTCGGCTGCGGCAACCCAACGGCGGTTGCCGAGCTACGCGAAGGCGAGGCCGTGCTCGACCTCGGCTCCGGCGGGGGGATCGACGTGATCCTCTCGGCCAGGCGGGTCGGCTCGACCGGGGTCGCGTACGGGGTCGACATGACCGACGAGATGCTTGCGCTTGCCCAGCAGAACGCGCGAGAGGCGGGGATCTCGAACGCGCACTTCCTCAAGGGCGAGATCGAGAACGTCCCGCTGCCCGCGGAGTCCGTGGACGTGGTCATCTCGAACTGCGTGATCAACCTGTCGACCGACAAGGCGGCGGTGCTGACCGAGATGGCGCGCGTGCTCCGGCCCGGGGGCCGCCTCGGGATCAGCGACATCGTGGCCGAGGATCACCTCTCGCCGGCCGAGCGCGCCGAGCGTGGCAGCTGGTGCGGCTGCGTCGCCGGCGCCCTCTCACGGGCCGAGTACGTCGCCGGGCTTCAGGCGGCAGGCTTCGAGGACGTGAGCGTCGAGTTCACCCACGAGGTCGCCCAGGGCATGCACGGCGCGATCGTCAAGGGGATCCGGTCGAGCTAGGAGAGGACGCCTCGCAGTGCGGCGAGCGGCTCTTCCCGGACGCGGAAGTACGCCCAGCTTCCGCGTTGCTCACGCTCGACGAGGCCTGCCTGGAGCAAGACCTTCAGGTGGTGGCTCACTGTCGGCTGGCTGAGGCCGAGCGGCTCGGTCAGGTGACACACGCAGGCCTCGTGACCCGGCTGCGCCTGAATCAGGCTGAGGAGCCTCAGGCGCGCCGGGTCGGCGATCGCCTTCAGAGCGCCGGCCAGCTGCTCGGCGTCCTCCGCCTCGAGCGGCTCCTGAAGCAACGGTGGGCATGTCGCGGCCACGGTCGCAATGGTGTCCATGCCCACGATATTGACAGACATCGATGACCTCGTCATCATCGCGCCGGGAACGGACATCGATGAGCATCGATACCAAGGAGGAGCCATGCCGCAGGCACTCGACCCGGTGACGCAACAGCACATCGACCGGGCGGCCGCCCGGCTCGCGGACGAGTTCGAGGGGATCTTCTCCCGCGAGACGATCGCCCGCTACATGGCCGAGTCGCAGGATCTCCTGGGTGAGGCGCGGATCAGCGTCTTCGTTCCGGTCCTGGCCCACCGCTTCACCCGCGAACGGCTCAAGGCGTTGGCGCAGGCGGAAGGGAAGCTGACGAAGGAGCAGCCCGAGGTGCTCTTCGTCTGCACCCACAACGCCGGCCGCAGCCAGATGGCGGCGGGCCTCGTGAAGCTCCGGTCGGAAGAGCGCATCCACGTTCGCTCAGCCGGCTCGACGCCCGCGGACGAGCTGAACCCGGCCGTCGTGGACGCCATGGAGGAGCTCGGGATCGACATGAGCGAGGCTTTTCCGAAGCCGCTGACCGACGAGGTCGTGAAGGCTGCGGACGTGGTCGTCACGATGGGCTGCGGCGACGCATGCCCGATCTTCCCCGGCAAGCGCTACGAGGACTGGGATCTCGACGATCCGGCCGGCAGGGATCTCGAGACTGTCCGACGCATCCGCAACGAGATCGACCAGCGGGTGCAGCGCCTCGTCGCCGAGCTCATCCCCCAGAACTGACCGTGCCGCTCGCCCGGCTGATCGCCGCCGAGTTCGTCGGCACCTTCGCGCTCGTCTATGCAGGAGCGGGCGCGATCATGGTGGACGCCAAGACGCAGGCGCTCGGGCACGTCGGCGTCGCGATCACCTTCGGGCTGGTGATCATGGCCATGATCTACGCCGTGGGACACGTCTCCGGGGCGCATTTCAATCCGGCCGTCACGCTTGCCTTTGCCATCACCCGGCACTTTCCGTGGTCCCGGGCTGCCGGCTACTGGGCGGCGCAGCTGATCGGCGCGATCGTCGCGGCGGCTCTGCTGCGCGGCTCGCTCGGCAACATTGCCCACGTCGGCGCAACGCTGCCGTCGGGCTCGGAAGGACAGTCGTTCCTCTGGGAGCTGGTCATGACGTTCTTGCTGATGTTCGTGATCATGGCCGTGGCGACTGACACGCGCGCCGTGGGCGAGGCCGCGGCGATCGCAATCGGAGGCACGGTCGGGCTAGATGCCATGTTCGGCGGCCCGATCTCCGGCGCGTCGATGAACCCGGCGCGCTCGGCCGGCCCCGCCCTCGTGTCGGGCGACCTGCACGCGCTCTGGCTCTACATCGTCGCACCCGTCCTTGGCGCAGCGCTCGGCGCTCTCGCGTACCAGCTGATCCGGGGCGAGCCGGCGCCCGTTCCCGCAGCAGCGCGCAAGTCGGCGTGAACGTCCTCTTCGTCTGCGTCGGAAACCAGGGGCGGAGCGTCATGGCTCAGCGTCTCTTCGAGCGCGCAGCCGGCGGCGCCCACGGAACGCGCTCGGCCGGCAGCATGCCGGGCGAGACGACACACCCGGAGGTGCTCGAGGCGCTCCACGAGGTCGGGATCGATGCCAGCGACCACGTTCCGCACAGGCTCGACGAGGGCGACCTCGACTGGGCCGATGTCGCGGTCGCCGTCTGCAGCGACGAGGTCTGTCCGGCCACGCCGGGCGTGCGCCAGATCAGGTGGGCGATCCAGGATCCGATCGGCCTGCCCGTCGAACAGGTGCGCGGCATCCGCGACGAGATCGAGCGCCGCGTCGAGAAGCTTGCGCTCGAGCTGGACGCGGGCTAGCCGCAGGCGGCACGAGCAGTCGAGCTCCGGAGGGCGGCAAGCTCGTCGAGAAGCAGACGTTCGTTCTGAGACGTCGCTACTTCGGAACCGGCTCGAGCGAGTAGCCGACGCCGTAGCGCGTCTGGATGAACGTGTGCCGCGTCGCGCGCGAGTCGATCTTCTCGCGCAGCCGGCGGACGCAGACGTCGACGGTGCGGTCGCGATGCGTCGCGCGCCGGCCCCAGATGCGCTGCAGCAGCTCGTCGCGGCTCGCCACGCGGCCCTGATCCTGCGCGAGCGTGTAGAGGAGCCGGAACTCGGTCGGCGTCAGCTCCGCGCTCTCGCCGTCGACGAAGGCCTGCACCGAGCGCGGGTCGATGCGCAGCTCCTCGATGACCAGCTCCTCGCCGCGGTCCTCCTGGACGCCGCGCACGCCGCGCCGCGCCGCCGCCTGGACTCGCGCCACGAGCTCCTTCATCGAGAACGGCTTGACGAGGTAGTCGTCCGCCCCGATCTGGAGTGCGTGCACACGATCGTGCTCGGTGCCGCGGGCGCTGACGACGAGGATCGGCGTGCCGATGCCCTCCGCGCGCGCCTGCTCGATCAGCGCCCAGCCGTCGAGGCCGGGAAGCATCAGGTCGAGCACGAGCACGTCGGGACGCTCGTAGCGAAGCCGCGCGAGCCCGACCTCGCCGGCTCCCACGCGCACCGAGTCGACGCCTGCCGCGTCGAGATGCTGCGCCATGCCCTCGGCGATCGTGTCGTCGTCTTCGACGATGAGGACCTTCGTCACGCGATACTCAAGCTGTGTGTCTCTCCCGGTCATGACGCCCAGGTTCTCGGTCGCGAGCACCAAGCCAGAAGCCGCGCTCGACCGCGGCGCAGGCTGGTTGCCTGCGCAAGGACGAGGGTGGGTTCTGGCGCAGCGTGATCGTGGGCGAGAGACGGGCGAACATGGCTGGGAGAGACACTAGTGGCTGACGCCAACTATGAAGCCCTCCGTACGGCGTTCACTGCTTCGGTCTCGCACGAGCTGCGGACTCCGCTCGCGCGTCTTCAGGCCCTGCTCGACTCGGCCGAGCTCCCCGGCGCCGACCTCAAGGCGCTGCTCGCGCAGGCGCGCGATGAGGTGGGGGAGATGACCGACCTCGTGGACGACATCCTCTTCCTGAGCGAGCTCGAGCAGGGGCGTGAGGTGGTCGCGCTGGGTGAGACGGAGGCCGCCCCCGTCCTGCGCGCGGTCGTCGACGAGCTCTCCGAGCGGGCGGAGATGGCCGGTCTCACGCTCGTCGTGCGCATCGAGGACGAGACGATCGAAGTGCCGCTCCGCCGCCGCATGCTCCGGCTCGTCGTAGAGAACCTGCTCGAGAACGCGCTCCGGTACGCGGGCGAGGGTGCGAGGTGCACGATCAGCCTCGGGCGCGCGAACGGAGAGGTCGTGCTCGAGATCGCCGACGACGGCGCGGGCGTGCCCGACGAGGACGTCCCGCGCCTGTTCGAGCGCTTCTTCCGCTCCGACCGCGCGCGCACGACGCGCGGCACCGGGCTCGGCCTCGCGATCGTCAAGCACGTGGTCGAGTCCGCGGGCGGAAACGTCGAAGCCCGCGGCGGTCGTGGCCGCGGGCTCGACGTGAGGTGTGCCTTTCCGGTCTGAGCTAGCTATGAACCCGGGTGAGGGTCTTGAGGCCGGCCTGCTTGACGGCCTTCGGGATCCGCACGAAGAGCAGCTTCGGGCCATACCCCTGCCCCCTGTTGAGCGCCCACTTGATGAACTTCTTCAGGTCGGCAGCCTTACCGGTCTTCAGCGGGACGATCACCCAGGTGAATGTGCAGATCGGGTAGGCATTCTTCGCCCGCTGATTCGGATCCACGGCCGTGAAGGCGTTCTGACTGTTCCTGAGCTTCCTGATCGAGTCCGCAGCGGCCTGGATCTGGCGTAGCCCAGGCAGCTGGAACTTCCCTGCGCGGTTCTTGACTCGCGCGATCTTGAACTTGTTCTTGAGCGAGTACGCCACGTCGACGTACGTAATGCCGCCGGGCGTGCTCTTCAGCTTCGCCGAGACACCGGAGCTCCCGCGAGCGCCGACGCCGACAGGGAAGCTCGGCTGCGTGCCCTTCCCCACCTTGCTCTTCCAGGACTTGCTGACGTGGGAGAGATAGTCCGTGAAGTTGTAGCTCGTGCCACTCCCGTCGCTGCGGAAGATCGGGACGACCTTCTCGTGCGGCAGGTTGACCCCCTTGTTGATCTTCTGGATCGCGGAGTTGTCCCAGTACTTGATCGTGCCGCTGTAGATCCCGGCGATGATCGGGCCTGTGAGCTTGAGGCCGTACCCGACCCCGCTGACGTTGTAGGGGATCGACGTCGCGGAGAACGCCCACGGAATCTGTGCGCAGCCTCTACAGGCTGAGAACTGGTCCGGGGTCAACGGAGCGTCGCTGGCTCCGAAGTCGACTGTGCGGGCGGTTATCGCGGCAATGCCGCCGCCGCTTCCGATGCCGCTGTAGTTGACGTCGGCTCCCTTGTACGCCTTCGTCCATGCGGTGACGAGCGGCACCACGAAGGTGCTTCCCGCTCCTGACAAGGACGGCGCCGTCTGCCTGGCGGACGCGAGGCCCGTCCACGCCGTCAAGGCGATGGCAGCGACGCCCACGACGCTAAGGACGGCCGCAGTCGTTCGCTTCCGATTCAAGAGATGTCTCCTCCCTCTGTGAAATGTCGCAGGCGGCATTTCTGCACCCCTTGCGAACTGCATCGCCGGGAGGGTGCTTCGTTCGGCGATCGGCGTGGGCTGAAAGGCGGTTGGGGTCTGGTAACGGTCCGGTTACGTCTGTCTGTGGAAACCGACGTACGCGTTAGCGTGCGCCGCTCGTGAGCACTCTGCCGATGACCGAGCGGCTCCACGCGACGCGCCGTCTACGCGACTGGCTCGGGGACCGCATCTTGCTCGTCATCACGGCTCTCGCGTCGCTCGCTGCAGTCGCCGTGATGGTCGCGATGGTCTTCAAGATCGTCGACTCGGCAAGCCTCGCGTACGGCAAGTTCGGAATCTCGTTCATCTGGGGCCGCGTCTGGGATGCAAACAAGGACATCTACGGCGCGCTGCCGGGTCTGTTCGGCACCGTGGTCACGTCGCTGATCGCGCTTGCCATCGCGGTGCCGTTCGCCATCGCCATCGCACTGTTCCTCAGTGAGCTCGCCCCGCGGGGAGTCCACGGCATCGTCGGCGCTCTGGTGGAGACGCTCGCTGCCGTGCCGAGCGTGGTGCTCGGTCTGTGGGGCATCCTCGTCCTCGGACCGTTCGTCGCGAACCACCTCGAACCGTGGCTCCACAGCACGCTCGGCTTCATTCCGCTGTTCGATGGCACACCGTCATCCAGCGGCATCCTCGTCGCAGGTCTGGTGCTCGCCATCATGGTCGTCCCGATCGTCGCGAGTATCTGTCGCGAGCTCTTCCTGAGCGTGCCGCGCGACCTCGAGGAGGGCGCGCTCGCACTCGGCGCGACCCGGTGGGAGATGGTCAAGGGAGTCGTGCTGTCCTCCTCGCGGCCGGGCATCGCCGCCGCGGTGATCCTGGGCCTCGGCCGTGCGATCGGCGAAGCGATCGCGGTGACGCAGGTGATCGGCGCCGGCTGGACCATCCAGTGGTCGCTGTTCAGCACCGGTGACACGCTCGCGAGCCGGATCGCCGGCCAGTACCAGGGCGCCGTGTCGAAGCTCCAGGTCTCGTCCCTCTTCTACCTCGGCGCGATCCTGCTCGGGATCGGAATCCTGACCAACCTGCTGGCACTCGTTGTCGTTCGGCGGTTCGAGTTCCAGCGAACGGGAGCGGACTGAATGTCGGCGGTCGAGCCCACGATGAACTTGCGTGGAGGTGGACGCGCGCGCCGGAGGCGGATCTTCAACCGGCTCGCGGAAGGTGGCGCGACCGTCGCTGCGTTCGCCGCCGTCGCGCTGCTTGCGATCGTCGTCTGGTCGGTCGCCAAGCGCGGGGCCGACCAGCTGTCCTGGAGCTTCCTGACCAAGGACCTTCCGACGTTTGGCGAGCCGGGAGGCGGGATCGCTCCGCTCATCGTTGGTTCGGCCATCCTGGTCGGCATCGCGATCGCGATCGCGCTTCCAGTCGGGGTGTGCATCGCGCTCTTCCTCAACGAGTTCGCTCCGCCTACGGTGCGCTCGGCGCTTCAGCTCGTAATCGATCTGATGAACGGCCTGCCGTCGATCATCATCGCGATCTTCATCTTCGGCCTGCTCGTGTACGGCCATCCACAGAACGGTCTCGCGGGCGCCTACGGGCTCGCGATCGTGGCCTTGCCATTGGTCACGCGCTCGACCCAGGAGGTCCTCCGGCTCGTGCCTCGAAGCCACCGCGAAGGCGCGCAGGCGCTGGGTGTGAGCCACTGGCGCACCGTCTTGGGGATTGTCATACCCGGGGCGCTAGGGGGGATCGTGACGGGGACGGTGCTCGCGGTCGCGCGCGCCGTGGGCGAGACGGCGCCGCTGCTCTTTGCGACGTCGATCTTCGCGACCACCATCCAGCTCGATCCACGGAAGGCAATGCCGAACATGCCGGTTCAGATCTTTATCTGGTCGGAGTCGCCAGATCCGGCCGACCATGAGCGGGCCTGGGCGACGGCGCTCGTGTTGATCGTCTTCGTGCTCGTTACGAGCCTACTAGCACGTGCGGCGCTCGCCCGAACGCGTAAGAAGTACAACCAATGAACGAGGAGGGCCCGGTGACCGAGACGACTACCATGCCGCCGATGAGACCCGTCGACGTTGCCGAACGAGAGGAATCGCTGCCGCAGTCGGTCGAGACCGTCTTCGAGATCGAGGGGCTGACCGCACGCTATGGCTCGAACCTCGCGGTCAAGGACGTCTCGGCCCAGGTCTACAAGAACGTGATCACCGCGGTGATCGGCCCGTCCGGCTGCGGCAAGAGCACGTTCATCCGCTGCCTGAACCGCATGAACGACACCGTCCCAAGTTTCCGGCACGACGGGCGCGTGCTCTACCACGGTCAGGACATCTACGGAGCGGGCATCGAGCCGATCGAAGTGCGACGGCGGATCGGCATGGTCTTCCAGAAGCCGAACCCCTTCCCGAAGACCATCTACGACAACGTCGCCTGGGCGCCGCGCGTGCTCGGCCTGAAGAAGAATCTCCACGAGCGCGTAGAGAAGGCGCTCCAGGGGGCCGCGCTCTGGGACGAGGTCAAGGACCGGCTGAAGAAGAGCGCCCTGTCGCTCTCCGGCGGACAGCAGCAGCGGCTTTGCATCGCCCGCGCGATCGCGATCGAACCCGAGGTGTTGCTCCTCGACGAGCCGGCGTCCGCGCTCGACCCGATTGCGACGCAGAAGATCGAGGAGCTGATGCGCGAGCTGAAGCGGGACTACACGATCGTGATCGTGACGCACAACATGCAGCAAGCAGCGCGTGTGGCCGACCGGACGGCGTTCTTCAGCCTCGAGGTCGAGGACGGCCAGCGCTACGGTGTGCTGGTCGAGTACGACGACACCGAAAAGGTCTTCACTTCGCCGGCCGACCAGCGCACAGAGGACTACGTGACCGGGCGGTTCGGTTGAACGTGCGCGTCACGTTTCAGGAGGAGCTCGACCAGCTCGAGGCCTCCCTCCAGGAGGAGGGGGCGGTTGTCCTCCGTGTGCTCCGCGGTGCGCTGAACGCCCTCGGGCAGCGCGACGTCGAGCTCGCCGACGACGTGATCGCCTTCGACGACGACGTCGACCAGCGCTACCTGCACGTCGAGGAGACGATCCAGTCGCTGCTGGCGCGGCAGACACCGGTCGCGACCGACCTGCGGCTCGTGCTCGCGCTGCTGCACACGAACCTGCACCTGGAGCGGATGGCCGACTACTCGGTCACGATCGCGAAGCTGACGAAGCTCGTCGCCGATGTCGAGGGCGATCCGATGCTGATGCAGACCCTCCAGGAGATGGGCGACCGGGCCGAGGAGATGATCCGTGTCGCGCTCGATGCCCTGGCGAACCGCGACCTCGCCGCGGCCGAGTCGCTCGTCGACCTCGATGAGCTGATCGACCGCTCCAACCGTCGTTTTGTCGAGCGCGTGGTCGAGGTCGTCGGCGAGCCCGGGCTGCGGGAATGGGTGCTGCGGATGGTGATCGTCTCCCGGACGATCGAGCGCATCGGCGACCACGCCGTCGACATAGGCGAGCAGGTCGCGTACCTGTTGACCGCGGAGTTCCGCGAGTTCACGGACGCCTCGCACCCCGAAGGGGTGTGACGCTCCGCATCCCCGTCATCGTCGCCGCGGCACTCGCGGCGGTCGCCGCCGGGTGCGGCGGCTCGGGCGACAAGGGGAGCTCGAACGGCGGCGAGAGCACCGTGCTCGTCGGCGCCGGGAGCACGCTCGTCGCGCCGCTTGTCTCGCAGTGGTCGAACGACTACGCGAAGAAGACCGGCGTGACGATCACCTACGGTGCGATCGGCTCCGGCGGCGGGATCGCGCAGATCACCGCGCGGACGGTTGACTTCGGCGCGAGCGACGCGCCGTTCTCGCCCGACCAAGCCGACGCGTGTAACGGCTGCCTGCAGGTCCCCTGGGCGCTCGGTGCGACGCTGGTCTCCTACAACGTGAAGGGCGCACCGCCGAAGCTGAAGCTCGCCGGGGCCGTCTTGGCGGACATCTACCTCGGCAAGATCACGCGCTGGAACGACCCGAGGATCGTCGCGCTGAATCCGGGCGCGACGCTTCCAGCGACACCGATCACGCCGGTCTTCCGCAGCGACGGCAGCGGCGACACCTACGCCTTCAGCGACTACCTGTCGAAGGTCAGCGCCGAGTGGAAGTCGAAGAAGGGTGTCTCCACGCAGGTCGCATTCACGACCGGCATTGGCGGAAAGGGAAACGACGGAGTCGCCGCCGTGCTCACCCGCCAAGACGGCGCCGTCGGATACCTGGGCATCTCGTACGTCTCCGCGAACAAGCTCGACTACGCGCTGATCCGGAACGAGGCCGGCCAGTTCCCGGTGCCGGGGCCCGCGTCGATCACCGCGGCGGCAAACGCCGTGAAGTCGATCCCACCCGACAACGCGATCTCGCTGACGAACCCGCCCTCCTCGGCTCCGGACGCGTACCCGATCTCGACCTTCACGTACGCCCTCGTGCCGGAGAGCTCGGGCAAGGCGACGACGCTGCGCGACTTCCTCACCTATGCAATCGGTCCCGGACAGAAGTTCGGCGAGCAGCTCCAGTTCGCTCCGCTGCCGTCGAGGGTGGTCGAGGCGGACCGCAGGACGATCGCGAAAATTCGGTAGCGACTTCGCAACGCCTCTGTAACCGGACCGAATCCCACGGCCGGGCCCCGCGGCGCCACAGTTACGGCTGGAGATGCGCGTCGCGCTCATCGCCCATCGGCCGAGCCCCACGAGCCAGGCGCTCGCGGCGAGGACGTGGAACGGGACGCCGATCGAAGTGCTCTCGCCTCGGGATGCGCTGCTGCGCCTGGAAGCGGGCGATATCGCGCTGGTGCGGCTCGACATCCGTGAGGACCTCGGGGGGATAGAGGAGGGTCTGTCGGCGGTCGAGCGCCTTGTCGAGCAGGGCGTCAGGGTGCTCAACCCGCCGTCAGCGCTCGTGCGGGCGCACGACAAGGTGCTCACGGCGCGGACACTCCGCCGGGCCGGCCTGCCGCATCCGCAGACGAGGCTGATCGAGCATCACCGCGAGCCACCCGAGCTCGACTTCCCCGTCGTCGTCAAGCCGCGCTTCGGCAGCTGGGGCCGCGAGGTGACGCTCTGCAGCAACCGGGGGGAGCTGGAGCGCACGCTCGAGCGGCTCTCGTTCAGCGACTGGTTCCGCACGACGGGGGCGATTGCCCAGGAGCTGATCCCGCCGCTCGGGCACGACCTGCGCCTGATCGTGGCGGGCGGTGGTGTGATCGGGGCAGGCCGCCGCACGGCCGCACCCGGCGAATGGCGGACGAACGTCGCGCTCGGAGCGACCGTCTCGCACGTCTCGCCCGCGCCGGTCGCGGTGGACCTGGCCTGCGCCGCTGCCCTGGCGTCCGGGCTCGACCTCGTGGGCGTCGACCTCCTCCCGACGGGCCCCGGTGGCTTCTCGGTCGTGGAGCTGAACGGCGCCGTCGACTTCAGGCCGGTCTACACGGCCCCCGAGCGCGACATCTTCACCGACGCGATCGCCGCGCTGTCCGGCTGCCCGCGCCCGTCGGTCGCTCCCGCGGTCACCGCCAGCGCATAAAGAAAGGGCCGGCGCGGAGCCGGCCCTGCAGCGTCCGCATACCCAAGGGAGAGGGGAAGGTAGCGGCCGCCCGTACTTGCCTTGTCTTCTGCTTCTGACGGCACCGCGTTGCAGCGGTTAGCCGTCTTTACGGAATCTCAACCTACGGCCAGGGTGGGGGGTTGAACGTCCAGGTGCCGCCGAGCATCGTGGCAACGACCTGCACGTCGGCCAGCTCCTCCGCCTCGCAGGCGAGCGGGTCGCGGTCGAGCACGACGAGGTCGGCGAGCTGCCCTGGCACGAGCTTCCCGCGGCGGTGTTCGTCGCGCGCGAGCCACGCGGGCGCGACGGTGGTCGCATGAAGCGCCTGCTCGACGGTCAGCGCCTGCTCCGGGCGCCACGCCTCGCGCTCGTCGAGGGTGCGCAGGACGCCGGCGCGGATTCCCAGCAGCGGGTCGAGCTCCTCGATCGGCGCGTCGGAGCCGTTCGCAAGCACCGCGCCCGATTCGAGCAGCGACCGGAACGCATACGGCTCGCTGTCGAGCCCGCCCCAGAAGCGGTCGGCGAGGTCGCGGTCGGACGGCGCGTGGCTGAACTGCACCGACGCGGCAACGCCGAGCTCGGCGAAGCGCGGGAGGTCGTCGGACGCGAGCAACTGGGCGTGCTCGATTCGCGGCCACAGGCCGAGCGGCTCCCACTCCGAGCGCGTCGCCTCGAAGGCGTCGAGCGCCTCGCGGTTGGCTAGGTCGCCGATCGCGTGCACCGCAACGGGGAAGCCGGCGCGGGATCCGTTACGAATGTGCTCCTCCAGCTCCTCGCGGCTCGTGATCTCGACCCCCGAGCCGTCGAGCATCCGCGCGGTCTGCGAGCCGAGCGTGCCGTCCATGAACGCCTTCAGGTAGCCGAGGCGAAGCAGCGGCGAGCCGAGCCCACTGCGCACGTCCACGTCGGCCAGCTCTTCAGCTTTCTCGGCCGGCAGCGACTGCCACACGCGGAGGATCAACGCGTCGTCGGCGTTGAGCCGCTGCCAGAACCGCAGCGCGCCGAGCCAGCCGTCCTTGTCGTGGACCGCGGTCACCCCGCGGGAGGCGGCGAGCTTCATCCCGCTGCGCATCGCCTCGACGTATTCGTCGTCGCTCGTCTCGATGTAGCGGTCGCGGAACTGCCAGCAGGACTCCTCGCGCAACACGCCGGTCGGCTCGCCGCGCCCGTCCAGCTCGACCACGCCGCCGGGGACCTGCAGGTCGCCGTTCGCGCGCGCAAGCGCGGCCGAGTTGAGCCAGACCGAGTGCGAGTCGCGCGCCATCAATGCGACCGGCCGGTCGGGCTCGATCGCGTCGAGCTCGTGTCTGGTCGGCTCGACCGGCGGCGACCAGTCGCCGCTGCGCCAGCCGCGGCCGCGCAGCCATGCGCCGCTCGCGTCCGGCAGCGCGTCCCGCACGCGCGCGACCGCCTCTTCGAGGGACGTCGTGCCCTCGAGCCGCACCTCGTGCTGCGCGATCGCCCACGTCGGGAAGTGGACGTGGGAATCGGTGAAGCCGGGGACGACGCAGCGGCCGCCGAGGTCGATCCGTTCGGGGCCCGGCAGCGCGGTCTCGTGCGCGCCGACGCCGCCGACGATCCGGTCGCCCGCGATCGCGAGGCTCCGCGCCAGCGGCAGCGAAGGCTCCATCGTGCGGACGACGCCGTTCTCGAGGATCACGCCGTCGTGATCGTACGCGGAACCGCGCTACCGGCTCGGCGAAGGCTCGAGCCGCTCGGCCAGGCTTCGCAACGCCGCCGCCGAAGTCGAGCGGACGGCGTGCCGCCTCCGCCGCTCGCGCACGGGCCTGGGGGCCGCAGGGCGCTTCGGCTTGAACGAGTCGGCGATCTTCCGCTGAGCGGCCTCGGAGCCTACGAATAGCTCGAACATTCCAGTCTCCTCCTCGTGTGAACCGATTCAGTGCGTACAGTAGCTGAAACGGTTCAGGAACCGTAGTATTCCCATCGATGGCCGAGCGGCGCATGCGCCTACGAGACGTCGCGGAGCGCGCGGGCGTCTCGGTCGGGAGCGCGTCGCAGGCCTTCGGCCGCCCGGAGCTCGTCTCCGACGAGGTGCGCGAGCGCGTGCTGGCGGCGGCCGAGGAGCTGGGCTATCCGGGGCCGGATCCGGCCGCGCGGAGGCTGCGGACCGGCCGGGCCGGCGCCATCGGCCTGATCTTCAGCGAGCGGCTCGCCTACCAGTTCACGGATCCCGCCTCACCGCCGTTCCTGCGCGGTGTGTCCCTCGGTATCCAGAAGGCGCCGACCGGGCTGCTGCTGATCCCGGACTCGCGGCAACGCGGCGAGGCCGCGCGGCTCGTGCGGGAGGCGGTGGTCGACGGCTTCATCGTCTACTCGGTGCCGCAGAACGACCCGCGCGTCGAGGCCGCGCTCGCGCGTCACCTCCCGGTGGTGACGGTCGACCAGCCGCGCGGAGCGGAGACGCCCTTCGTCGGGATCGACGACCGAGCCGCGGCTCGCAGCGCCGCCGAGCACCTTCGCGGGCTCGGCCACGAGCGCGTCGCGGTGCTCTCGTTCGTGACGACGCTCGAGCCCGGGAGCGCGCTCCAGCTCGACATCACCGTCGAGCGTCTCGCGGGGTACGAAGACGGGCTCGGCGAAGTCTGGGACGCGGAGCTCGTGCGCACGTGCCGCCCGAACGCGCCCGAGCCGGCGCGCGAGGCGACTCTCGACCTGCTTCGCGACCCGAGCCCGCCGACGGCGATCCTCGCGATGAGCGACATCCTCGCCTTCGGCGCCCTCGAGGCCGCCGGGGAGCTGGGTGTCCCGGTCCCGTCGAAGCTGTCGGTGGTCGGCTTCGACGACACGCCGGGCGCCGCTCGCGCGACTCCGCCGCTGACGACGGTCGCGCAGCCGCACGAGGAGAAGGGCCGCCTCGCCGCGGAGCAGCTGATCGAGGCGATCGAGGGCGGCGGGAGCGGTGAGCCCAGCCGGACGCTCTTGCCGACCGAGCTCGTCGTCCGCGACTCGACCGCGCCGCCGGGCTAGTACTCGTCGTGTCGGCGGAACCAGAGGCCGGTTTCGTTGCGTCCCAGCGGCGCCCGGTCGAGCCACTGGTACATGCTCCAGAGGCCGTCGACACCGCGGGCGTACGCGGAGTACGTGTGGTAGACGAGGCCGTCTTCGAGCGCGAACGCGCTCACGCCGGGCGCTTCCTGCAGGTAGGTGGCGACGTCCGTTCCGCACCTGGCCGCCTGCTCGGCAACGCCGCCTTCGGTGGCGTCGAGAATCGGCCTCACGTCGCGCGTGGTGAAGTTGTACTCGGTGGCGCCGGAACGCTGCTGCTCCCCGGTCACCGAGGTGTTGAAGTCGTAGTTGAAGTCGGTGTCGTGAGAGGACGCCCATGGAAAGCCCCAGCCCATCCGCTTCTTGTAGGCCTGGATGGCCGCGATGGGCGCGCGCGAGACGGCCATCAGCGTGACGTCGTGGTTGGCGAGGTGGACCGCCGACCCGGCGAAGCCGTCCGCGATCGCCGAGCAGGCCGGGCAGCCCGCCGTATAGTCGGGCCCGAACATGAAGTGGTAGACGAGCAGCTGCGAGCGCCCCTGGAAAAGGTCCGCCAGCGACGCCTCGCCCTGCTCCGTCTCGAAGCGGTAGTCCTTGTCGATCCGCACCCACGGGAGCTCCTGCCGCCGGCGGGCCAGCTCGTCGCCGCGCCTGGTCAGCTCCTTCTCCGCCTCCAGCAGCTCGAGCCGGGCCGCCAGCCATTCCTCACGTGTGCCTGTCGCGTGCTCCGTCATTCGTCCTCCTTCACATCGACTGGCTGAGCCCCGGAACCGCCGACGGGTCGACGACGATCAGGATCCCCAGGCCGACGATCGCCAGCGCGAGTGGCACGTCGACGGCGGCTCGCGGCGGCAAGAGCTTCTGGGCGACCACGATCGCGGCAACGACGACCATCCACGTCACGCTCATCACGCCCAGTGCGAGGAAGAGCACCATCAGGCCGATGCTCGACCCCACGCAGTAGAGACCGAACCGGAAGCCCGAACGCACGCTGCTGCGGCAGCGGCGGCGGCACCGGCCCTTGAGCGGGGTGAGCTCGTACAGCCCGGCGGCGATCGCGAGTGCGCCGGCGGCCTCGGTGCTGTGGGGCTCGTAGAGGGCGTAGACGGCCAGGCCGATCAACGTCCACACCGCCAGGTACGCCACAGCGAACGCCGGCGCGCCGAGGACGCTGCCGTCGGCGCGGACGACCCTCGAGACGGCCGGGACGGCGCCCGGCAGCATCATCGCCGCCATCATCGGCACCCACGCGGCGATGAAGACCGCGAGCGAGCCGAGCTCGGTCGAGGCGCCCATGTCCATGCCGCTCATCTGGCGGACTGCGACGACCCAGCACGCGCCGGCGAGGACGAGCAAGCCGGTGAGCGCCACCGCCGTTCTCGACTCGCCTGAGCTTGTTCCGACCTCGTGCGTGGCCATGGCCAACCTCCTTGGCGTTGTCACCGTACCGACGGCACGCGCCCCGGAAAGTCATCGCTGCGAGAATCGCGCCGTGCCGGACGTCTTCGATCACGTCACCATCCGCGTCTCGGACCTCGAGGCCTCACAGAGCTTCTTCGAGCTGGCGCTGGGGCAGCTCGGTTACGGCGAGCCGTACCGCGGCCCGCACTTCTTCGAGTGGGAAGACCTGTCGATTTCGACAGCGCGAGACGACCGCCCGGTGACGCGCAACCTCCACCTCGCGCTCGTCGCGTCTTCGCGCGAGGCCGTCGACGACTGGTGGCGGGCGATGACGGGCGCAGGCCACCCGGACGACGGCGAGCCGGGGCCGCGCCCGCGGTACTCACCCAACTACTACGGCGCGTTCGTGCGCGATCCCGACGGCAACAGCGTCGAGGCAGTCCACCACGGCGAGCCGCGCGGCGGCGAGAACCGGATCGACCACCTCTGGATCCGCGTCCGCGATCTTGTCGAGTCGCGTTTCTTCTACGAGACCGTCGCGCCGACGGTTGGCCTACGCGTGCGCGACGGGTCCGCGAGTCGCTTCCACGTCGCGGGCGGTAGCCGCTCGTTCGCGCTCGTGCGCGAGCACCCTGTGACCGAGAACGTGCACCTCGCCTTCCCGGCCCCCGACCGCGCGACGGTCCAGGACTTCCACCGCGCCGCGCTCGAGGCCGGCTTCCGCGACAACGGCGCCCCCGGCGAGCGGTCCCGCTACCACCCCGGCTATTACGGCGCCTACGTCCTCGACCCCGACGGAAACAACGTGGAGGCCGTTTTTCACGACCGCCGGGCGGCGAGCTAGCTCTCATAGAAGTCCCCGCTTACGGCCGACGGCGCTGTCGAGGGTCGTAAGATCGCCGAAAGGCACGAATGGCAGTCGGCGTTCCCTATCTCGTCGGCAGGCAAGAGGAGCTCGCGACGCTCTCCGATCTCCTCGATGCGCCCGAGAAGCTTCCTGCGGTCGCGGTGGTCGGCGGCGAAACCGGCGCCGGGAAGACAACCCTGTGGCTCGCAGGCGTGAAGTCTGCGGTCGCGCGTGGGTATCGAGTCCTGAAATCTCGACCCTCCGAGGCGGAGACGGGCTTCTCGTTCCTGGCGCTGACCGATCTTCTCGGCGGCGTCGCCGGCGAGGTCTTGCCGAAGCTGCCGGCGATCCAGCGGCGGGCGTTGACGGCCGCGTTGCTGCTAGGCGACTCGGAGCTCCCCGCGGATGAGCGCGCGGTGGCTGCCGCCGTTCTCGGCGCGTTGCTGCTGCTCGCCGCCCACGGTCCTCTCTGCCTCGCGATCGACGACGTCCAGAATGTCGACCCGGCGTCACTCTCGGCCCTTCGCTATGCGCTGGGTCGGCTCGAGGCAGCGCGGGTTGCCGTTCTGCTCGCGGTCCGCGGCGAAATCCCGGAGTGGATTCGCCGCGCGGTTGGCGAAGAGCGGCTGCGAACAATCGCCCTGGGCGGTTTGAGCCTCGGCGCGACACACGAGCTGGTACGTAACCGTCTCGACGCGACGTTCTCGCGGCCGACGCTGATCAAGCTCTGGGAGACCTCGGGCGGTAATCCCTTCTTCGCCCTCGAGCTCGCCACTGCTCTCCAGCAGCGAGGAGGGACGCTGCACCCCGGAGAGGAGCTCCCGATTCCGACGGCCCTGGATGAGCTCTTGCGTGTCCGCCTCGCCGGCCTCAGGGCCGACGCCCTCGACGTCACGCAAACGGTCGCGGGGCTCGCCGAACCCAGGGTGTCGCTCGTGGAGTCGGCGGTCGGCCCCAGGTACGAGCCTGGCTTGGAAGCGGCAATGGCGGCGCGGATCCTGGAGCTCGACGGGGAGCGCTTGCGATTCACCCATCCGCTACTGAGGTCCGCCGTCGTCGCGCACCTGAGCCCGTCACGCCGCCGGTCACTGCACGCTCATCTGGCGGAGGTCGTTCCTACCGCCGAGGAGCGTGCTCGCCACCTCGCAGCCGCGACGGTGGAGCCGAATGGCCCAACCGCGGCGATCCTCGAGGAGGCATCCCAGGCCGCACATGAGCGCGGCGCTCCGGCCGCGGCCGCCGAGCTCGCGGACCAGGCGCTCCGGCTCACGGCGACAGAGGACGTGGAGGATGCGCGTCGGCGGCTCTTCCTCGCTGCCGACCGTCACGACCTTGCCGGCGACACCGATCGTGCGATCGCCCTGCTCGAAGGAGCGCGAGACGAGGCCGCGGCAGGCGTCGAGCGGGCCGCCGTCCTCGTCAGGCTCGCCGACGTACAGGATGACCCGCGAGCGAGCGTGCCCTTGTACGGCGAGGCGCTTGCCGAGGCGGAAAGGGACGATGCGCTTGCGGCGACGATTCATGTTCGCCTGGCCGGTTTGATGGCCTGGGGTGAGGGCGCCGAGCGTGGGCTCGAGCACGCTGACTTGGCCGTCCGGGCCGCCTTGCGGACGGACGATGTGGAGATCAGATGCCGCGCCCTCGCAGCCCACGGAGACTGGCTCTTCCGAGCCGGGCGGGGCCTGCAGCGCGCACAGATGGACGAGGCCATGGCCCTCGAGCGGTCGCTGCCGGCGTGGCCGCTCGACCGGGGGCCGACCGATCTGTTCTCCCGGCAGTTGGCGTGCGCATTTGATCTCGAAGGCGCGCGGCGACTGCTTCTCGAGCTCCACGAGGCGCACGTGAAGCGGGACAACGCGGACGGCGCGTCGACAGCCACCTGGTGGCTCAGCTTCGTCGAGTGGCGGGCAGGGAACTGGGCGGCGGCCGAGGGGTACGCGGTCGACTCGTTCGAGATCAGGGCGCAACTCGGGCAAGTGATGCCCGGGGACGGGTTTCCCGTCGCTCTCGTCGCCGCGCACTTCGGCCGAGTCGACGAAGCGCGCGCCAGAGCAGCGCGCGACCTGGCCGAGGCGGAAGCCATGGATATTCGGATCTCGGTCGCGGGCTCCGAATGGCTCCTCGGGTTCCTCGAGCTTTCGCTCGGAGACACGACTGCTGCCCTCACGCACCTCCGGCGCTCCTACGAGCTCCGTTCCGCCTTCATGCTCGAGCCGGCTCAGCGGCTGGAGCTGGGCGACGTGCTCGAGGCCATGATCGCCGCCGGTGAGCTCGACGAGGCCGACGAGGTGATCGCGGAATGGCAGGACCGGGCCGAGGCGCTCGACCGCCCGTGGGCGCTTGCGATTCTCGCGCGCTCCCGCGGGCTGCTGCTCGCGGCGCGTGGCGATCTCGAGGGTGCCTTCGGGAGCTTCGAGCGGGCGCTCGCCGAGCACGCGAGGACCGAGGATCCGTTCCAGCACGTTCGAACGCTGCTTGCGCTCGGTGCGACGCAACGGCGCGCGAAGCAGCGAGGCGCAGCCCGCACGACGCTGGGCGAGGCGCTCGCCGGCTTCGAGCGTCTGGGCTCGCCTCTCTGGGCCCGGAAGGCACGCGACGAGGTCGGCCGAATCGGGGGCCGCGCGCCGTCGCGCCGCGAGCTGACGGAGGGCGAGAGCAGAATTGCCGCGCTTGTTGTCGAAGGGCACACCAACCGCGAAGTCGCGGCGGCACTCTTCGTCACCGAGCACACCGTCGAGGGCGCGCTGACGCGCATCTACCGAAAGCTCGGAGTGCGCTCCCGCGGCGAACTGGCGGCGCGGCTCGGCCGCGAAAACTGAGAGGTACGGCCAGCAAAATGTAGGGCTTTCCAGCTTTCGCCAGATTTCGCGCTTTGAGACCTTCCCGTAGCAAATGCGATCGGGAGGGCCGAATGAAGCGCTACCTCGTCGAGACCTACCTTGCGCGCGGCGCCGCGGAAGAGCGTGCGGCTCGCGAACGGAGGGCACGCTCGGCCGCTGAGGAGCTGGCTCACGAGGCCAGGCGCGTCCGATTCGACCACTCGATCCACCTTCCCGAGGACGAGATCTGCTACTTCGTCTTCGACGCTTCCTCGGGTCGCGACGCGGCGCTTGCAGCAGAGCGCGCCGGGCTCGACCCGTTCCGCATCGTCGAGGCGGTCTCGTCCCGAGAGGGGGAGTGATGGAGAGGCGCCGTGGGGCTTCCACTCATCAGTCATGAAGATGCGCGAAGGAGGGATCATGGCAGGGAGAACGACCTCGCCGAGGGCTCGCATAGCAGCCCTGCTTGCAGCGCTCGCGACCATCGGCGCGATCGCCGGGTACGCGGTTGCAACGGCATCGGCTCAGGGGCGCACACTATTCGGCGAATTCGGATTCGACACCTCAGCGGCGAGTGGCACGAGCTACTACCACCAGTGCGGCCCGCCTGCGAACCCTGGCTTCACAATCGTCCTGACGGACGACGGACAGCCGGCCACCTCGCTTCGGCCGGGGAGCTACTGGCTGACCGTGACGGACAATTGCAAGAACCACAACTTCGAGCTGAGAAGCTGTCCGGGATCCGACTCGCCGTGTGACCCGAACTCGGGTGGTGTCGAGCAGGAGATCACCCCGCTCAACGACCCGAACACCCCAAACGGCGCGACGGGCACCGTGACGGTGAGGATCCACCTCGGGCACGGGACCTACAGGCTGTTCTGCGACGCCCCCGTTTCCTCAGGGGGGACGCACGAAACGGTCTTCAACATGTACGCCGACTTCGCAGTCGGCGGGGTGGGACAGCTCGGCTGACCGCGGTGGCCGAGCCGCTTGCTCCTGACCTCTATGGAAGGAGTGTCGAATGAATGACTTCGAGTTGCTAGTGGTCGAGCCGGTAGACGGGCTGTCCGTGACACAGTTGTCGACGGGGTCGCCGCTGGAAGCAACGACCCCTCCGGTGAGGACGGCACACGAGGCGCGAGACGCGTTCCGACGCACAGAGGGCGCCGAGAGCGCGATCGCCCGGGTGCCGGCGCTCGACCGACCTGAGGTCTGGCGAGAGATCGCCTACTTCAGCGTGTGCGAGACCCGCGGGACGGCGCAAGGCGGCACGTTCGTCTGGGATGCCGATTTCCCCGGGAGCTCGCTCACCCTGTTCGACGCTCAGGCGAACTGCTACGCGTTCTTTGCCGGGGCGGAGGACCTCGGCGGGCTCATCCCGCCGGATGGATTGACCGGTCAAGTCTGGTGCCACTTCGCGGCCCCGGAGACCGGCTACTACCTCTTCCTGCCCCACGCGCAGACCTATCCCGATCAGTACTGGAGCCCCGACTACCACGCTTCCGTCGAATGCCTGATCGACGACCACTCCTTCGGACAATTCGAGATGCGGCCGGGCCACCACTTGAACCAACCGCTGATCGCGAACCTCGCGGCAAGCGACGACCCCGACGCGGCTCACAGGTTCACGATCAAGCAGGTGACCGGAGGTGTCTTCTTCTGGAGCCTGACCGTGTGGAACATCCCGGTGGCCACCGGCTAACAGGGCAGGGCGTGCAGGACGTAGGCGTCGATCGCCGCGTCCTTGCCCTTCACCCGCAGGCCGGCTCGCGGTTCCACGACCGCGCCGTCCGGCAAGCGCTCGAAGGTCTGCGCGCCGATCAGCACGCCGCCGACCGGCGCGAGGCCCTCGAGCCGCGCACCGGTGTTGATCGTGTCGCCGACCATCGGGTACGCGACATGGCCCTCGCCGCCGATCTCGCGCACGACGGCCTCGCCGCTGTTGACGCCGACGCGCATCCGTGGCCAATCCGGATGCGCGTCGGCCAGATCGGCGAAGGCGCGCTGCAGCGCCAGCGCGGCGCAGGCGGCCCGCCGGGCGTGATCGGGCTGGTCGCCGCTGCGGTTGAAGGCGGCGACCACGCCGTCGCCGATGAACTTCTCGACCTCGCCGCCGAAGTCGCGGGTGAGGAGCGGCGCGGCCGTTCCCCAGTAGGCCTGCAGGACGGCGGCGGCCTCGGCCGGGCTCGAGCGCTCGGCGAAGGTGGTGTAGCCGACGAGGTCGCTGAAGAGGACGCTGACGTCCTGCCGGCGCTCCCGCGTCGTCATCAGATAGAGGTCTCGGAACCGCTCCTCGCGCCATTGGCGCTGCGCGGCGAAGCCGATGATCAGATAGGCGGTAACGATCAGGAAGTGCCACTCCCACCAGCTCGCGTGCCACTTGCGCTCCCCCGTGACGGCGACCCCGATCAGCGCCTCGGAGAGCAGCACGAAGCAGGCGATCACCGCGGCAGGCAGGAGGGTCGGCCGCAGGCGGAAGATCGTCCAGTAGCGGGCGGCGCTGGCCGCGTAGACGATCGTGCCCATGATCGCGAAGACGGCGAGCAGGGTTCCCCTCGCGGCCTCGCTCTTCGCTCCGTCGAGCGGAGGCAGGTTCGCGACCGTCCAGACGAACCAGCCGCCCATCGCGAGCAGCACGCTGACGCGCAGGATCCGGCGGTGGCGCATCACGAGCGGCGCGAAGCCCGGCCGCACGTCAACGAACGCCGACGCCGCCGCGAAGCCCGCGCTGACCAGCAGACCGACCGGGATCGCGACCTTGAACCCCGCGTGGTCGCCGGAGAAGAGCACGCCGCGGGTCCCGAGCGCGTGGAGCCCCATGAAACCGCCGGTCGCCATGAAGGCAAGCGACAGGAGGAGCACCCGCGCGTCGCCGCGGCGGTTCGCCGCCTCGCCGGCCGCGAAGCCGAGCACGAACGCGATCGTGCCGACCACGCCGAACAGCACGAAATGCACCCGGTAGTTCTCGAAGTGAGGGTCGAGCTGCGAGCGCAGCAGGAGCGAGACGAGCCCGATCAGCGGCAGCGCGACGGCGAGGAGCTCGGCGATCGCGCCCGCGCGAATCCGCTGCCGAGACGGGCCCACCGAGTGGTGGTGGCCCGGGTCCTCGTCGGGTAACTGATCGCGGGTGCTTGCGACTTCCATGGCCACATGACGCGGATCGGGCCCGGGACCTTCCCGCGAGGGCGCGACCGTTCTAGGCTTGCGCCGATGATCGACCATGTCCGGATCAACGTCAGCGACTACGGGCGCAGCAAGGACTTCTACGTCGCTGCGCTCGCTCCGCTCGGCTTCGAGCTCGTGATGGAGTTCGACAACCGCGGCGGCGGCTTCGCGCGCGACGGCAAGCCCTGGTTCTGGATCTACGAGGCCGAGGAGCCGCACCATGGTGTCCACGTCGCCTTCATGGCGGCGGAGCCGTCCGTCGTCGACGCGTTCTACGAGGCCGCGCTCGCGGCGGGCGGCAACGACAACGGCCCGCCTGGGCAGCGGCCGCACTACCACGCCGGCTACTACGCGGCCTTCGTCCACGATCCGGACGGCAACAACATCGAGGCCGTCAACCACGGCTAACGCCCGGCCGCTGCGAGTCACGGCGGCGCTGCTCGGGGTCGCGCTCGTCGCGTGGGTCGAGTCCGCCGAGCGGATGCGCCGATGAGCGCGTGGCGCGTTGCGGGCTCCTACCTCGAGTCGTGCAACTGCGAGGCGATCTGTCCGTGCCGCCGGATCGACGGTGTCATGGGCGGGCGCTCGACCTACGGCATCTGCCTCGGCGCCCTCTCGTGGCGCATCCTCGAGGGCCACGCCGACGGTGTGCCGCTCGCAGGCCTCGGCGTCGTGCTCGCCTGCCGCTACAGCGACGACGAAGAGGGCTCGCCCTGGAGCTTCGTGCTCTACGTCGACGACCGGGCCGACGAGGCGCAGCGCGAGGCGCTAGAGGCGATCTTCACCGGCCGACTGGCCGGCTCGCAGGTCGAACATTTTCCGTGGGCGTGGAAGGCGAGCCACCTGCTCGCGGTGCGGCCGGCGGCCATCGAGATCGAGCACGTCCCGGGGCGCGGCTGGTTCCGCGTCGGCCGCCACGTCGAGGTGCGGGTCGCGCACCCGGTCGCCAGCGGCGAGACGGTGACGTGCGTGATCCCGGGCCACGAGCGCACGGGGCGCGAGGTGATCGCCGAGTCGCTGGACGTCAGCGACGAGGGTCTCGAGTTCTCGTTCCGCGGCAACTGCGGCTACGAGAGCGACTTCGACTACTCGGGCTAGACCTCGGCGTGGCCGTTCCCGACCACGCGGAGGGCGCGGGCTTCCGGGTGCCGGCGACGGAACCCCGTGACGAGGTCCTCGACCGCGGCGTTGTGCGTGTCCGTCCGGAACGACCCGATCAGTGAGACCTCGATCTCGGAGTCGTTGATGCGGATGGCGACGCAGTCCGCCTGCTGCTCGAAGTACTCGAGCAGCACCTTGACCAGCTCCGAATCGCCGACGTGTACGCGCAAGACCTCTTCCTCCTCCCCGGTGAACCCCTCGACGTGAGCTTCATCGATCTCCGCGGCGGGCGAACCACCCGAACGTGGTGACGCTCCGAGCCGTGGGTCGAGTGGCATCTCTACGCGACGTAGGAGAGCGGGCGCTCGAGGATCCCGCGCTCGTATGCACGGCGCACCGCTTCGGTGCGGCTGGAGACGCCAAGCTTGCGGTAGATGTTGGTCAGGTGGAACTTCACGGTCTGCTCGGCGAGGAACAGCTCCTCGGCGATCGCCGCGTTGGAGGCGCCCGACTCGAGGGCCTCGAGGATCGACCGCTCGCGCTTGCTCAGGCCCGCGTCGTCGGAGGCGCTGCCGCCTGCTGAGGCGACGAGGTCGAGCGGGCGGAAGATCGCACCCATGACGACCTGGCGCACCGCCGCCGCGAGGTCGCGCGGGTCGACGTGCTTGAGCACGAACGCAGCGGCCCCGCGCTCGAGGGCGCCGCGAACCAGAGCCGGGTCGTCGATCGCGGAGAGCATCACCACGGCGACGCTCGGGTAGCGCTCGCGCAGCTGCTCGAGAACCGCGAGGCCGTCCATCCCGGGCATCCGCACGTCCAGCAGGACGACGTCGGGGCCGGTCTGGCCGACGAGCGGCACGACCTTGTCGCCGGCGTCGGCTTCAGCGACGAGCAAGATGTCGTCCTCGCGGTCGAGGACCGCGCGAATCGCGTCGAGCATCAGGCGATGGTCGTCCACCGCCAGGACCTTGAGGCGCCGCATGTGCCGCAATCTCCCCTGTTGTTTGGGCTCGCCGAGCCCGTTCTCCCTCGGCACGCACCGTACGGGCGTGGGGGCCGCGCCACAAGGCCCTGGACGGGTCATCTAGACCTTCCGGTGGCTCGTTCCACCCGTTGGTCTCGCGGCCGGCGGCGGCGTGGGAACGTGGCCGTGTCACTTACGAGGCTCGAGATGACCCTTTAGAGGGATATCCCCGGCCGGTGAAAGTAGGGAGAGTGAGGCTCGGTAGGACCTGCGGCGATTGAAAGGGGCCATGCGGCGGCTCAAAGTAGTAGTGGCGGACGACCATGGGTTGATGGTCGAGGCGGTCAGGCTCGCTCTTGCGGAGCGGCCCGAGTTCGAGATCGTGGGTGCCGCCGAGAGCGGCAGCCAGCTGATGCCGGTCGTCGAGCGGACGGCGCCCGACCTCGTCCTGGTCGACCTACGGATGCCGGGTGTCGACGGCCTCACGTGCGTGCGGCTCCTGCGGGAGCGCAATCCGGCGGTCACGATCGTCGTGCTCTCCGGCGTCGACTCGGACGCGGTCGCCGAGGAGGCGCTCGCGCGGGGAGCGAACGCCTTCATCTCGAAGAGCATCGACCCGCTGGAGCTCCCTGACGCGCTCCTGGCGGCGATGGACGCGACGGTGAGCGAGCCGATCGGGCGCTCCGAGTCGGATCAGGCGCCGGCCGCGCGCGCAACCGGCCTGACCGAGCGCGAGCTCGAGATCCTCCGCGCGCTCGGCGAGGGCCGCTCGAACAAGGAGATCGCGAAGGCCCTCTGGCTCGCCGAGCAGACGGTCAAGTTCCACCTGACCAACATCTACCGCAAGCTGAACGTGAGCAGCCGCACCGAGGCCGTGCACTGGGCCTACAGCCACGGCCTGCTCGCGACGACGCTCGACGTCGACGCGGCGGCGCTGCTTCAGGGCTCAGCCCGCTAGCGAGGCCTGCGCGCGGTTGTGCCGCGCTCCCCAGGCGCGCAGGAAGAACGTCACCTCGACTCGCGCCTCCTGCTCGTCCAGCTCGTCCGCGTGCACGACGGCGCAGGTCCAGGGCCCGGTTCGCTTCGCGGTGTAGCCGTTCCGCCGGAACGAGCTGACGAGATCCTCGACGAATTCGGCTCGGTTCACGTGCACCGTGAGCGCGTTCATCCGAGTAGGAGGGCCGCCAGCGCGCCCGCGGCCAGGAACGGCCCGAGCGGGAGCTGCCGCTTCAGCGCGGGCCGGCCGTCCACGGCCAGCAGGACGAGACCGGCCGCCGCGACGAGACTGAAGCCGATCACCAGCGCGGTCAGGACAGCCGTGCCGAGCAGCGCACCGAGCAGCAGCGCGAGCTTCGCGTCGCCCATGCCGAGGTCGCCGGGGCGGATGGCCGCGGCCGCGAAGAGGAACCCGCCCGCGAGCAGCGCGGAGAGCGCATGCTCGAGGAACGCGGCCGGCCCGATGGCGAGCGACGCGGCCAGGAGCGCGCCCGTCGCCGGAAGCGTGATCCGGTTCGGCAGCAGCCTGGTCTCGAGGTCGATCGCCGCCAGCCAGACGAGGACCGCGGCGGTCACGGCCTCGACGAGGCCCCAGCCGGAGACGCCGTTGCGCGCGAGCACCGCGGCAGCTGCGCAGGCGGCCGCGACGGCTGACACGCCGGTGCGGGTCGGCCGAAGCGGTGCGGAGACCACGGTGGTGACCACCTCGCTCATGGGGATCCACTATCGCGGACGGCGATCCGCGGCGTCTTCACCGAAGGGCTAGCCGCGTCAGGACCTTCGACGGTGGGTCAAGGAAGCCGCAGGCGACTGAATGGCTACGTAACCACACCACGCAGGCGAGCGTTGCGGCCCGCCTGTCGGACTTACCGGGGAGGTAAGGACATGCACAACCTGTACGAGCAGTTCACGCTCGCTCTCGGCCGCGTGCTGACGCTCAGCCGCGAGGACCTCAAGCGCGAGGACGGGCAGGGCGCGACGGAGTACGGCCTCGTCATCGCCTTCGTCGTCCTGTCGATCGCGCTGACGGTCGGCCTCATGGGCGCCGCGATCACGAATTTCCTGGGTCGCGTCGCCGGCAAGCTCGACGGCCTCGTTCCGTAGGGATCGAAGCGACTGCGAGAGCTGGAGGAGCAGTGCAGAAACGACGTCACGCTACGTCTGGCGCTCGCTTCGACGGGCAGGCGTGGGTCCCGCCACATGCGGGGCCCACGCCTCTGCGTCGGCGCGCCCGGAGCGAATCGGGACAAGCGGCCGTCGAGTTCGGCCTCATCGTCCCGTTCGTCTGCCTGCTCATCTGGGCGCTCGTCCAGTTCGGCCTGGCGCTGAACTACTACATCGATGTGACCCACCTCGCGAACGAGGGGTCGCGTCTCGCCGCGGTTGTGGGCAACTCGCCCCAGCCGGGCGGCGATCTCAAGAGCTGGATCCAGCAGCAAGCCCTGTCGACCGAGCTCCGCGACGGAACCGGGTCGGTAACGGCGCCGGCGCAGGTCTGCGTCACGTTCCTCACCGGGCCGACCGGCACGAGAGGGCAGATCGGCGACCCGGTGCAGGTGACGGTCTCTGCGCCCTACAAGTGGATCCCGTTCATCGGCGGCGGCACGCTGACGATCCGGAGCTCCTCGACCATGCGGCTCGAGCGGCTGCCGACGTTCTCGGAGGGGTGCTACTCGCCATGAGGGCAGGCGCCTTCTCCGTCGCTCGTGAAGACCAGCGCGGCAGCGTTGTCGTGCTGTTCGCCTTCCTGCTGCCGGTGCTGCTGCTCGCACTGGCGCTGGCGATCGACGTCGGCAACTGGTTCGTGCACAAGCGCCACCTGCAGATGCAGGCGGACGCAGCGGCTCTCGCCGGCGGCGCGTACTTCGGCGACTGCTTCTCGCCCGACTCCGGCGTCTCGGGCGCGGCCGACACGACGATCCAGAACGCCGCAACGCGGTATGCCGGCAACACGGGCAGCACCTACAACTTTCAGATCGGCGGCGGCGCCGGGCGCGTAACGACGCTCTTCAACAGCAAGACGTTCGCCGTCGGCGGGCCGGCGGCGGACGACACCGACACGAATGCGCCCTGCGAGACGGCGCACCTGATGCTCGACGTCAAGCAGACCGAGGCGGACGTCCCGTACATCCTTGGCTCGCTCATCGACGCGATCGTCCCCGGCTCGACCACCGTGGTGCCGGCGATCAACGCCCGGGCGCGGGTGCAGCTGAAGAAGGCGACGATCCTCAGCGGGTCGCTGCCGCTCGCGGTTCCCGACATCAACCCCCGCCACGTCACCGCGACATTCGTGAACGAGAGTGCGGGCGGCACGCTGCTCGCGGGCCCTGTCGACCTCACGAAGGGAGCGACATCCGGGGGCCTGAGGTACTGGGCCGGCACCGGCTCGGTCTCGATCCCGGCCGGTGTAAAGGTCGGCGTGAGGATCGGCCTCGGCGGCGTGGCCGGTGCCTGTGCGGCCGCCAACGGCACGGGCGGCCCCGGCTACGCCTGCTACGACTACAACACTGCGTCGGCCGGCCTGGTCGCGATCAACGGCTACGCGACCTCCGGTGGCACGGTCGACGCTCCGGTGCCCCACGTCTGGGCCGCGAGCTCCTGCACCGGCTCGCCGTTCTTCTCGGAGGCGGCCGTCGCTCCGCCGGCCACGACCTGCGGCATCGCCGTCCAGGCGGCGCTCAAGGCAGGCGCCGCCGACGTCGACCCGGCGAAGAAGAAGGTCCTGAAGGCGACGGTGAACGGCGCCACGGCGGACCTCACCTACTCCGCGGCGTCGGGCTACTGGTCGACCACCGGCTACCCGTTCTCGTTGCCGGTCCAGGGCGGCCCGTACGACGTGTCGCTGCAGTGGCAGTCGACGAACCCGGGGGCGAAGCTGCAGACGTACGCAGACATCCAGCGCGTGTACAGCGGCAGCGACGACTCGTCGGGCCCCGTGAAGGCGCTCTCACTGACGTCGTCCACCGGGACCCTGGGATCGCCGTACGCGCTCCCGGGCGGCGCGACGCACACCATCGGGATCACCGTCGGCATCCAGGGCAGCCTCGATCTCACGAACTCCGCCACGACGACGATGCTGCGTCTCACAGGCGGCAGCCGGACGAGTGCCGTCGCGTGTGACGGAACCGGCGGGGCCGAGTTCCGCACCGCGATCATCAACGGTTGTAAGACGCCGTACCAGATCAACACGCCCGGCGTCTGCCCGGATCCGTCGCCGCCGCCGGGGCCGGCGGACTGCGTCCCGATCAAGCCTGGGACGACAGCGGGCCCGACGCTCCAGGGCCTCGACGACCGCTTCAGCGCCTGCCCGGCGAACAACTGGCCGAACTACGACGTCGGCACCGACCCGCGGGTCGTGAAGCTGATGATCACCGACTTCTCGGCGCTCGACGGAAGCGGCAGCACGGACGTGCCGGTGACGAACTTCGCCGCCTTCTACGTCACAGGCTGGACCGACTCGAAGTGCGCAAACAACGAACCGGCGCCCGGTGACGTGAAGAAGGGCGCGATCTGGGGCCACTTCATCAAGTACGTGGCGCCGGATCCGAACAGCGGCGGCACCGAGGACTGCGACCCGCTCGGGATCACGCCGTGCATCCCCGTACTCGTCAAGTGACATCCGACTGGAGGTACCACCGATGGAATTCGCACAGAGGCTGATCTCGACGAGGAGGGGCTCGCTGTACGTCGCCATCGGCGCCGCGCTGCTCGCGGGCATCGCGATCCTCGTCTACCTGAACGGCTATCGCAACAAGCTGCAGGCTGGCACGACGCCGGTCACCGTACTGATCGCGCGGCAGACGATCCCGAAGGGCACTCCCGGCAACGTCGTCGCTTCGAAAGCGATGTTCACCGCGACGACGATCCGTGAGAGCCAGCTGCGCGAGGGCGCCTTCAGCGACCCGGGCAGCCTCGCCGGCAAGGTGGCGACGTCCGAGGTCTACGAGGGGTCGCAGCTCACCGCAGGCGAGTTCTCCGCGTCGTCGACGTCGGTGGCGGGCACGCTCACGGACCGGGAGCGCGTCGTCGCCATCCCGCTCGACTCGGCGCACGGCCTCATCGGCTCGATCGAGGCCGGCAACCGTGTCGACGTCTATGCCGGGTTCAACATCATCCCGCTCCGGGCCGACGGGACGCCGGGCAACGGCGGCCAGGCGAGGCCCGTGCTCCGGATGATCATGCCCGACATCCCGGTAGTCGCTGTCGCGAGCGGCTCCGGCGGCGTCGGATCCAAGGGTGCGAACGTGAGCCTGCAGGTCACCGACCAGCAGGCCGCGCAGCTCGCCTTCGCCTCCGACAACGGCAAGGTCTGGCTGTCGCTGCGGCCGAGCGCCGGCGCCAAGTCGTCGCCGCCGCGGATCGTCAGCGCTGAGACGCTGCTGCTGGGCGCACCGCCGCTCCAGGTGCTGCGCTCGCTGGGAGGCCGTCGATGAACGCGCCGGCGCCCAAGGTCTTCCTCGCCGTCGAGGACGGGGTCGACCCGCGACCGATCGAGGAGGCGCTCCCGCGCGGCGCGGACGTAGAACCGACCCGCCTAGCGGACGCCGGCCACGCCTCGCGGCCACTGGGCGACGCCGCCGATGCGGAGCTCGTGGTCGTGGCCTGCGCAGCCGACTCCGAGCGGGCACTCGAGCTCATCGAGGCCGCGAGCAGCCAGCTGCAGGGGCGCGCTCCGGTCGTCGTCCTCTATGCAGGCTCGCCGAACGGCTTCATGGAACGGGCCTTCGAAGCGGGGGCTGATGACCTGATCACGCTGCCGCAGCCTCAGGACCAGCTCGCGTTCGCGCTCGAGAAGGCGCTCGTCCGCCGACGCGGTGCGCAGTCGACGCAGGCCGGGACGATGATCGCCGTGCTGGGGCCCAAGGGCGGGACCGGCAAGACACTGACGTCCTGCAACCTCGGCGAGGCCCTCGCCGCGGCGGGCTCCTCGGCGGTGATCGTCGACCTCGACCTCCAGTTCGGCGACGTCGGCCTTGCGCTCGGGCTCCGGCCTCAGCGCACAATCCACGACCTCGCCGTCGCAGGCGGGACGCTGGATGCGGAGAAGGTGGAGAGCTTCCTGGCGCGCCACCCGTCGGGAGCCTCCGCGCTCCTCGCGCCGGTGCGGCCGGACCAGGCGGCCAACGTGTCGCCGCCGTTCCTGCGCTCCGTGTTCGAGCTCCTGCGCTCGCGGCACGACTTCGTGATCGTGGACACCCCGCCGGCGTTCTCGCCGGAGGTGATCGCGGCAATCGACAGCGCCTCGCACCTCTGCCTCGTCGGCATGCTCGACGCGCTCTCGCTCAAGGACACGAAGATCGGCCTCGAGACGCTCGCCCAGATGGGCTACGACACCGCGGACGTCACGCTCGTCCTGAACCGGGCCGACACCAGCGTCGGCATCTCGATGGCGGATGTCGAGCGCCTGCTCGGCCGGAAACCGGACGTGCTGGTCCCGAGCGACCGGGCGATTCCGACGGCGATCACGGAGGGCCGGACGATCGTGGCCGCAGAGCCACACTCCGCCGCCGCGCGCGCGTACATGTCGCTCGCACAGACCTACCTCAGCGGCGGTAAGAAGCCGCGGCTTCAGCCGCTCCAGCCTGCGCCGAGGCGCCGGCTGACACTGCTCAAGAAGGGAGCCGCGTGATGGAGCTGCACGAGCGCATCTCACGCGCGAACGGCGAGGCGTCCGTCTGGACGGACACGTCCGACCCGTTCGCGGAAGTCAAGGACCGCATCCACCTCGCGATCGTGAGCGAGCTCGGGCCGCGCCTGTTCGAGGTCGCGGACCCCGGCTCGGCGCGCGACCGGGTGGTGGTCGAGATCCGCACGCACCTCCAGCAGGAAGCAGGCCTCTCGCGTGATGACCGGGAGCAGATCGCGGCCGAGATCGCGGACGACATCTTCGGCTACGGGCCGCTCGAGCGGTTGCTGCCCGACCAGACGATCTCGGAGATCATGGTCAACGGGCCGCACGAGATCTGGATCGAGCGCCGCGGACTGCTGTCGCGGACGGAGCTGCGCTTCTCGGACGAGTCGCACCTCAGGCGCATCATCACCAAGATGGTCGGCCAGATCGGCCGGCGGATCGACGAGTCGTCCCCGATGGTCGAGGCGCGCCTGCCCGACGGCTCCCGCGTCCACGCGATCGTGCCGCCCCTCTCGCTGACGGGGCCGCTGCTCACGATCCGGAAGTTCGCGCAGAACCGGTTCGCCATGGACGAGCTCGTCCAGATCGGGACGCTCTCGGCCGGGGCGGCGGACTTCCTCGCGCGCTGCGTCCGGGCCGACCTCAACCTGCTCGTCTCGGGCGGAACCGGCACCGGCAAGACGACGCTCCTGAATGCGCTCTCGGCGGCCGTTCCGGGGGGCGACCGGGTCATCACGATCGAGGACGCCGCCGAGCTCCAGCTCACGCAGGAGCACGTGCTGCGGCTCGAGTCCCGGCCGAAGAACATCGAGGGCGAGGGCGAGATCACGATCCGCGAGCTCGTCCGGAACGCCCTGCGCATGCGGCCCGACCGGATCATCGTCGGCGAGGTCCGCGGCGCGGAGGCTCTGGACATGCTCCAGGCGATGAACACGGGCCACGAGGGCTCGCTCTCGACCGTGCATGCCAACTCCACCCGGGACGCGCTGAGCCGTCTCGAGACGATGGTGTTGATGGCGGGGTTCGACCTTCCAGTGAAGGCGATCCGCCAGCAGGTCTCGTCGGCGCTCGACGTCGTCGTGCAGCTCGAGCGGCTCGACGACGGGACTCGCCATGTGACCGCGATCGCCGAGGTGCAGCGGATGGAGGGCGACACGATCACCCTGCAGAACCTGTTCGAGTTCCACGTCGACCGCGTCGAGGCCGACCGCACGGTCGTCGGCGAGCTCCGGCCGACCGGGCTGCGGCCCGCGTTCCTGCAGAAGTTCGCCCGGCATGGGATCGAAGTCCCGGCCGACCTTTTCGGCACGTCGCTCGCGGCAATGTACGGAGCGGGGGGCGACCGATGAAACGGATCCTCCTCACGCTGGCAACCGTCGCCTCCACGGCGATGGCCGCCGCAACCGCCGCGACCGCGGCGGATGTGCAGCTCACGCCCGTCGGGCGGCTGCCCTTCCCGGACCGCGGCTATGTCGTCGACCTCGGGGCCGGCGCGGTCGCCGGGCCCGGCGCAGTCGCGGTTCGGGAGAACGGTCGTCTCGTACAGAACCTCCAGGTCACGCCGCTCGGTGCGTCGGGCATCCACTTCGGCGTCCTCGTCGCGATCGACTCGAGCGAGAGCATGCGGGGCGTTCCGCTGGAGAACGCCGTGGCGGCTGCCCGGGCATTCGCGGGGAACCGGCAGCGGGACGAGGAGGTCGGGGTCGTCGCATTCAACGGCGCGGTCGACGTGCTGCGTGCTCCGACGGCCGATTCCGATCGGCTCTCGCGGGCCCTCGGGCGAACTCCGTCCGTCGGCTACGGGACGCGGATCTACGACGCGCTGCAGCGCTCGCTGACGCTCCTCGACCGGGCGAAGCTCTCGACCGGCTCGATCGTTCTGCTCTCGGACGGTGCAGACCTTGGCAGCCGCGCCGACGCCAAGCAGGTGCTCGACCGCGCCCGCGCGATGCACGTGCGGATCTTCACGGTCGGCCTGCGCTCGCGAGATTTCGACGCGCGACCGCTGCAGACGCTCGCCGAGCGGAGCGGCGGACGCTACGTGGAGGCGCCGACGGCGGAGCGGCTGAAGTCGATCTACGCAGCGCTCGGCAAACAACTCTCGAGCGAATACCTCGTGCGCTACCGCTCCGACGTCGCGCCGCATTCGCTCGCTCGCGTCTCGATCAACGTCCGCGGGGTCGGCGCCGGCACGGCGCACTACACGGCGCCGACTCCCGCGGGCCTGGCGCCGTTCCACCGCTCGTTCTTCACGCGGCTGATGCTGTCCGGCGGCGCGACGCTCCTGCTGGCCCTCCTTATCGCGGGCCTCATGGCCCTGACGGTGGTCGCGTTTCTGCGGCCGCGGAAGAGCACGGTCGTCGAGCGCGTGTCGGAGTTCGCCGACGGCGGCCGCCGCGTAGAGGCGCCGCGGAAGCGGCGGATTCCTAGACGGCTGGCCAAGCTGCCGGCCGCGCAGGGCAGCTTCGTCGCTCGCCTCGAGGAGCGCCTCGAGATCGCGCGGATCGACATGTCGGCGAAGCGAGTCGTGCTGCTGACCGCGGCGGCGACCGTCCTCGCGGTGTTCGCGCTCAGCCTGATCTCGCCGATCTTCGCCCTTCTCGGCCTGTTGACGCCGCTGGCGGCGCGGTCGCTGATCGGCTCGAAGCTCCGCAAGGTGCGGGACGAGTTCGCCGACCAGCTGCCGCCGAACCTCCAGGTGCTCGCCTCGGCGCTTCGAGTCGGCCACAGCTTTGTCGGCGCCCTCAGCGTCGTGGTCGACAACGCGCATGAGCCCTCGCAGAGCGAGCTCGAGCGCGTGCTGACGGACGAGCAGCTGGGCGTTCCGCTCGAGGAGGCCGTCCGTCGCGTGGCCGTGAGGATGGCGAGCCGTGACCTGGAGCAGGTGGCTCTGCTCGCCGAGCTCCAAAGAACGGCCGGCGGCAACGCGGCAGAGGTGCTCGACACCGTGGTGGAGACGCTGCGTGAGCGTGCGGATCTGAGGCGGCTGATCAAGACGCTGACCGCGCAGGGCCGGATGGCGCGGTGGATCCTGACGGGGCTGCCGATCGTCGCCGGCGGAGCGATGTGGCTGCTCCAGGGGCCGCTCATGCAGCCGCTCTTCACCACGCAGGGCGGGCAGATCGCGCTCGTGCTCGCGACGACGATGGTCGTCGCGGGGTCGGTCGTCATTCAGCGAATCGTCAACATCGACGTCTAGGGAGCGACATGGTCATCTTCCTTCTTCTAGGTCTCGCACTCACCGGCCTCGCGGTCGTGCTCGGGGTGCGCACACTTGCGTTCGACCAGCTGCGCCGCCGTGAGACGCTGGCCCAGATCGACGTCTATGGCTTCAGTCACTCCGAAGCGGAGGCGCGCCCGCGGCAGAGCCCGCGCGAGCTGGCGAACCAGGCTGCGACGGCCGTCGGCACCCTCGCACTGCGGTGGCAGGACGACCGGCGGCAGCGCAACCTGGTCGCGCTGCTCCGGCGTGCAGGCCACTACCAGACTCGGCCCGAGACGTTCCTGGGCTACCGAATCCTCGCTGCGACGCTCCTGCCGCTCTTTTGGCTGATCTTGCTGGTCAACGGAGGCGCGTTCGGCGTCAAGGCGCTGCTGATCATCTGCATGGTCGCCGCACTGGCCTGGATCCTGCCCAAGTTCGTGCTCGAGCGGCGCGCGAGGAAGCGCCTGCAGCAGGTCGACCGCGAGATGCCCGAGCTGGTCGACCTCCTTGTCACGACGGTCGAGGCGGGCGTCGGGTTCGCGTCTGCGCTCCAGCTCGTCGCGCGGAGAGTCGAAGGGCCGCTCGGCCAGGAGCTGCGGCTCGCGCTTCAGGAGCAGAACATGGGCATGACGATCGAGGACGCGCTCGAGCACATGCTCGGCCGCATCGACAGCGCGTCGGTGCGAGCGTTCGTGCAGGCCATTCTCCAGGGCCAGAAGCTCGGCGTCTCGATCGGCAAGATCCTGCGCGACCTCGCCGTGGACATGCGCAAGATCAGGCGGCAGGCGGCCGAGGAGCGGGCTCAGAAGGCTCCGACGAAGATCCTCTTCCCGCTCGTCATCCTGATCCTGCCCGCGCTGCTGATCGTCTCGCTCGGCGGACCGCTCATCGGGCTCGTGCGGAACCTCGGCTCGTTCTGAGGAGGGACTAGCGGCGCAGGCCCGGCGTCTCGGCGAGCGTCCGGAGCACGCAGCCCGAGACCCAGAACGCACCGGTCAGCGCCGGCAGCACGACGATCAGCAGTGCGAGCGCGACGCCGTACTGTCCGAGCGTGACGACCGCGTCGAAGAGCGTTCCGGCGACCTTCATGCTCACGATCAGGGCGACAACGGTGACGACCACTGCCACCGGCCGCCGCGGCCCCAGGCCTGGGAAGCGGACGAGGGTCCAGAGCGCAAGCGCGGCGCAGCCGAGCGAGAAGAAGAGAAGGATCATGCCGCCGTGCATCGACGATCCTTTCGGCAGGGAGCCGGACGCCCTTGAGCATACTCCGCCGCGCGGCGGCGAGCACCGGGCTAGCGTCGGTGCGTGGGCGCGCGGTGGAAGACCACCAGCGCGCGCGGGTGCTGCTTCGCCCACTCCGCGAACGACAGGTCACGCGCGTCGAGCCAGCGCTTGAACGACGCGGCGTCGACGAAGACGCGGTGCGACCAGACCAGCGCGTTCACGCGCGGCTGCTTTGGCACGACCACGGGCTTGGGGTTACGCATCGTCGTCGCGACCTTGAGCCAGGTACCGCCGGCTGCGGCCACGACCGCGACGAGCGCGGCCAGCAGGAGGACGCGGTTGCGCCAGGAGGCCGCGCGCCCAGGCGCGACCGGGTCGGCTAGACGTGCCTCTGCACGGCTCACGTCCACATTGAATCGCCGCGCCGGCGACGCGGCACCCGACCTCGGTCCTGCTTCGGCTAGACGGCCGGGTGGCGGATCGGCCGAATTGCGCGCCTAGCCTTGAACCGTGCCATTCCAGCCTCGTGTGCACGCGGTTTCCGCGGACGACGGTCGCGTCGTCTGCGAGCACTGCACGGTGGCGGACAGTTTCCTCTCGAGGTTCCGCGGACTGCTGGGACGGCGGGGGCTTCCGGCCGGCGAGGGCCTGCTGCTCAGCCCGAGCTCCTCCGTGCACACGTTCTTCATGCGCTTCCCGATCGACGTCGTCTTCCTCGACCGTGACCTGCGCGTCGTCGGAATCGCCCGCGATGTGCGGCCCTGGCGCCTCGCCGGCCGACGCGGGGCGCGCCACGTGCTCGAGCTCGCGGCCGGGGAGGCCGAGCGCCGCGGGATACGGTCCGACGAGCAGTTGGTCCGCTGATCATGTCCGCCACGGAGCTGCTGCAGGGACGGGTGACGGAGGACGAGGTCGTCTCGTGGCGCCGCGAGCAGCTCAGGCGCGCCGGGTGCCGGCGCTTCGAGGCCGAGGTGCTCGCGCGGGAGCCGACGGTCGACCTGCACGAAGCCGTGAAGCTGCTGGAACGCGGCTGCCCGTCCAAGATCGCGCTCGAAATCCTGATCTAGACTCACGGCCGTGCCGGCCGAGCCGCTGAGCGACGAGCAGCGCGAGATTCGCGACCTCGTGCGCGACCTCGCGCGCGAGCGGGTCGCCCCGCGGGCGGCCGAGATCGACAAGTCGGCCGAGTTCCCGTGGGACATGGTCGAGCTGATGCGGGAGCACGACCTGCTCGGCCTGCCGTTCGAGGAGCAGTACGGCGGCACCGGCACCGGTGCGCTGATGGTGCTCGTGGCGGTCGAGGAGCTCTCGAAGGTCTGCGCGACGACCGGCCTGATCGTCGCCGTGCAGGAGCTCGGCTCGCTCGGGATCAAGCTCGCGGGCACCGACGAGCAGAAGGCGCGCTGGCTGCCGCGGCTCGCGAGCGGAGAGTGGCTGCCGGCCTACGCGCTGTCCGAGCCCGGCTCCGGCTCCGACTCGGCCGCGATGCGCACCGAGGCGCGCCGCGAGGGCGACGAGTACGTCCTGAACGGCGGCAAGCGCTTCATCACGAACGCGGGCGTGGCGCACGTCTACGTGGTCTTCGCCAAGACCGACCCTGAGGCCGGGCACTCCGGAATCTCGGCGTTCGTGGTCGAGGCCGACGCGCCCGGGTTCGAGGTCGGCCGGATCGAGCCGAAGATGGGGATCAAGGGGTCGACGACGGGCGAGATCTTCTTCGACGACTGCCGCATCCCGGACGACAACCTGCTCGGCGAGGAGGGCGAAGGCTTTCGCCTGGCGATGCGCATCCTCGACCGCTCGCGGCCGGGGATCGGCGCGCAGGGCCTGGGCCTCGCGCAGGGCGCGACGGACTACGCGCTCGAGTACGCGAAGAGCCGCGAGACGATGGGCAAGCCGATCGCGCAGCACCAGCTGATCGCCGGGATGCTCGCCGACATGGAGACGAAGTGCGAGGCCGCGCGCGGGCTGCTCTACAAGTGCGGGCAGCTGATCGACGAGGGCGCCGACGGCGCCGAGCTGACGAAGATCTCCGCGATGGCGAAGCTCTACTGCACCGACGTCGCGATGGACGTCACCACCGACGCCGTGCAGATCCTCGGCGGCTACGGCTACATCCAGGAGTACCCCGTCGAGCGGATGATGCGCGACGCGAAGATCACGCAGATCTACGAGGGGACGAACCAGATCCAGCGGCTCGTTATCGCCCGCGAGATGGTCAAAGAGCAACGCTCGTTTCTGCTCGCCGGTGTCGGCTAGCGAGCAAGCGCGCAGCTTCAACCGCGTCGCAGACGCGTATGAGCGGGGGCGCCCGAGCTGGCCGCCCGACGTGCTCGATCTGCTGCCGATTCCCGACGAGGCGACGGTGCTCGACGTGGGCGCCGGAACAGGCAAGCTGACGCGCGTGCTCGCCGCCCGGTACGCGAAGGTGTTCGCGCTCGAGCCACTGGCCGAGCTGCGGGCGATCCTCGAGGAGCGCGTGCCGCAGGCCGAGGTGCTGCCGGGCGTCGCGGAGGCGATTCCGCTCGGCGACGGGTCCGTGGACGCCGTCTTCACCGGCCAGGCATTCCACTGGTTCGCGAACGACGTCGCGGTTGCCGAGATCGCCCGCGTGCTGCGGCCCGGCGGCGTGCTGGCGCGGCTCTGGAACGAGGCGATCGACCCGAACCCGCTGCCGGCCGACTACCGGGCGCGGCTGGACGAGCTGTACGAGTCGATGCCGCCGCCCCCGATTCCGGACGACGTCTTCGAGGGCACGCCCTTCGGCGAGATCCACGAGGGCGAGCTCGAGCACGAGCACCGCTCGAGCCGTGACGACGTGCTCGCCTTCTCCGCTTCGACGAGCTGGATCGCGAACCGCGACGACCGGGACGAGGTGCTGGCCGGGCTCGCGTCGCAGCTGCCCGAGGGCGACTACACCTTTCGCATGCGCACGAACTTCGAGTGGGCGACGCGTGAGTGAGCTGGGGCTGAGCTTCGGGAACCTCGCGGAGACCTACCACCGCATCCGGCCGACCTACTCGAAGACGCTGCTCGACCGCGCGCAGGAGGCGCTGGAGCTCGAGGCGGGCGCGCGTGTGCTCGACCTCGCCGCCGGGACCGGCCGCCTGACCGGGGAGCTACGCCGCCGCTTCGCGGACGTCGTCGCCGTCGAGCCCGACGAGCGGATGCGCGCGGTGCACAGGGGTGCGCTCGCGGGGAGCGCGGAGGCGATTCCGCTTGGCGCCGCGAGTGTGGACGCCGTCTTCGTCGGAGAGGCGTTCCACTGGTTCGATCCCGAGGCGGCGATCCCGGAGCTCGAACGCGTGCTCCGGCCCCGCGGCGGGCTCGCGATCGTCTCCACGCACTGGTGGGAGACCGAGCCGCCGCTGCCAGACGCGGCGCTGCAGGTGCTGAGCGAGCCCTGGGAGCGGTCCCAGCCGCTGCGCCGTCCGCCCTGGGACGACGCTTTCGACGGGATCCCCGTTCGAAAAGCTCCGCTACGAGCGGGCAGACGACGAGCTGACCGTCGACGTCGAGACGCTGCTGACGCTCTACTCGACGACGAGCTCCCTCGCCGCGCTCCCGCCGGACGATCGCGCGGCGCTGTTCGAGCGGGTGCGGCCGCTCCTGGACGGCCCGTACCGCCTCCCGCTCCGCCACGAGCTCGTCTGGACGCGGCTGGCCCGATGAGCGACGAGCTGAAGGTGGGCCGGCGCGCAGTCCGGCTCACGAGCGCGGATCGCGTCCTCTTCCCCGAGGACGGCGTGACGAAGGGCGATCTCGCGGAGTACTACGCCGAGATCGGGCCGACGCTCGTGCCCCATCTCCGAGACCGGCCCTTTCACGCTCAAGCGCTACCCCCACGGGATCCACGCGCAGCCGTACTTCGCGAAGCAGGCGCCGAAAGGGAAGCCGTCGTGGCTCCCGACCCGTCAGTTCCGGACCTGGCCGCGCGAGGGCGGCTCGCGGCTGGTCGACTTCGCGCTCGTCAACGAGCCGGCCGCGCTGGTGTGGATGGTGCAGATGAACTGCATCGACATGAACGCCTGGTACTCGCGCACCGACAAGCCGGAGCGGCCCGACTACGTCGTCTTCGACCTCGACCCGCCGGAGTCGCGGAACGGCTTCGCCCAGGCGATCAAGGTGGCACACCTCGTGCGGGAGGCGCTCCAGGCGCTGGAGCTGCAGTCCTACGTCAAGACGAGCGGGGCGGACGGGATCCACGTGCTCCTGCCGATCGCTCGCCGTTACTCGTATCCCGAGACGTACGAGCTCGCCGAGCGCGTCTCGCGCGCGCTGGAGGCGGAGCATCCCGGCCTCGTGACGACGGAGTGGCTGAAGAAGAAGCGGCGCGGGGTGCTCGTCGACCACCGCCAGAACGGCCACGGAAAGACGATCGCGTCGGCCTACTCCGTGCGGCCGAAGCCCGGCGCGCCGGTCTCGACGCCGCTGCGCTGGGAGGAGCTGGGCGAGAAGGTGCGGCCTCGTGACTTCGGCAGGCGGGAGGTGCTCGCGCGCGTGGAGAAGCACGGCGACCTCTTCGAGCCCGTGCTGCGCGGCGGCCAGGCGCTCGGGCCCGCGCTGCGGCGGCTGCGCGCGGAGTGAGCCGCGCACTCGTGGTGGGCTCGGGGCCGAACGGCCTCGCGGCCGCGATCGCCCTGTTGCAGGGTGGGCTCGAGGTCGAGGTGCGGGAGGCGGCGGACTGGGTCGGCGGCGGGCTCCACTCGGCGGAGCTGACGCTGCCCGGGTTCGTCCACGACGTCTGCGCCTCGGTGCTGCCGCTCGCACTGGGATCGCCGTTCCTGCGCACGCTCGATCTCGACGTCGAGTGGGTGCACCCGGACGCGCCCGCCGCACATCCGCTGGACGACGGGAACGCGGTCGTCCTGGAGCGCGGGCTCGAGGAGACGGCGTCGGGGCTCGGGCCGGACGGGGCGGCGTACCGCCGGCTCGTCGAGCCGCTGGTCGAGGGGTGGGACGAGCTCGCGCCGGCGCTGCTCGGGCGGGCCCCACCGCCGCCGCGTCGGGGCCTACGGGCCGCTCGGGCCGTGGGTCCACGAGGCTTCGCGACCGCTGCCCGCGCTGCGCTCGGCGACGCGCGCACGGTGGTGGAGTCGCTCTTCGAGACCGACCGGGCACGGGCCTGGTTCGCGGGCAACTGCGCTCATTCGATGCTGCCGCTCGAGCGTCGCCCGAGCGCGGGTGTCGGCCTCGCGCTGGCAGTGCTGGGCCACGCGGTGGGGTGGCCGCTCGCCCAGGGCGGCTCGCGGGCGCTCGCAGATGCGCTTGCCGGGCGGGTGCGCGAGCTCGGCGGCTCGATCGTCACCAGCCGGGAGGTGAACGAGCTGCCGGCCGGGCTGGTGCTCGCCGACGTCTCTTCGGGTGAGCTCGTGCGGCTCGCGCGCGGCCGGCTGCCGGGACGCTACGAGCAGCGGCTGCGGTCCTGGCGCCACGGGCCGGGCGTGTTCAAGGTCGACTGGGCGCTCGACGGGCCGATCCCGTGGCGTGCCGAGGAGTGCGGCCGCGCCGGGACGGTGCACCTCGGCGGCACGTTGGACGAGATCTCACGCTCGGAGTGGGATGCCTGGAGCGGCCGTGTCGCCGAGCGGCCGTTCGTTCTGCTCGTCCAGCCGACGCTCTTCGACCCCACGCGCGCGCCCCCGGGAAAACACGTGGCGTGGGCCTACTGCCATGTGCCGAACGGTTCGGACGTGGACATGACGGAGCGGATCGAGGCGCAGGTCGAGCGCTTCGCGCCCGGCTTCCGCGAGCTCGTGCTCGCGCACAGCTCGCTGGGACCGAGCGGCCTCGAGGCACGCAACCGGAACCTCGTCGGCGGCGACATCAACGGCGGAGCGATGAACCTCGGCCAGGTGTTCCGCCGTCCGGCGGCGCGGCGCGTCCCGTGGAGCACGCCGCTCGAGGACGTCTACCTGTGCTCTGCGTCGACGCCTCCTGGCGGCGGAGTCCACGGCATGTGCGGGTATCACGCGGCCAGGGCTGCGCTTCGCAACCTCCGCTGATCCGCCACTGTGGGTGGGACGGCCACGCCGGCGAAGCCGGCATGGCCTCCAGGCGGCATCGCCAGCGATGCCTCAGCACGCCACGCGGGCCGCGCTCAAAGACACCTCGTAGACGTGTCCCTCCGGGACACGCCCGGGGACTGTCCCCGGCCGTGGCCCTTAGGGGCGGTTGTGGAGGAGTTGTTGCCGTCTCGGCACGGTTCAGGGTCGGAGCTTCGAGGTGTCGACCACCTCGAAGTTCGAGCCATTCACGCGGCCGAGGGTGTGCAGCTGGTCGTTCGACCACCCGCGGTTCGGCGCGCCGGTGATGTACCAGTCCGCGCCGTTGTCGGCGACCATCATCCCGTAGCGCTTCAGCGCGACCAGGACGATCCGCGCCTGCCGCGGGAACGGGCGCACGTCGAAGCTCGCCTTCAGCCGCACCCGCAGGCCCATCGGCGGCAGGTTGGCGTCGGTCAGCGAGCTCGCGTAGTGGCGGGCGGGGTAGAGGTAGGCGCGTCGCGTGCGCTCGACCGTGAACCGCAGCGCATGGTCGATCACGCCGCGGCGCACCTCGTCGTAGCGCGCGAGACCCGGGAAGATCGGCAGCCCCGCCGCGTCGGCAGACGTCCAGCCCGCCGGCCGCACGCGGTTCGAGCGCAGCCTCCACGTCGCCCCGGCCCACGCGTGCCAGCGGCCGCTGCGCTTCTCGAGCCCGCCGAGCTCGTAGAGGCGGCACGCGTCACGATCGAGCAGCAGCGCGTGGTGGTCGCTGCCCCCCTCGATGTGGACGCGCTTCGGAATCGGGTAGCGGACGTGGTCGCTCTCGTCGCTGTAATCGAAGCCGACGCGCGTTCGCGGCGTCTTCCGGGTGACGACGTCGAACGGGATCCCGATCGGCGAGCCCTCCCACAGGCCCGAGCCGAAGTCGGCGTGGAGGCCGGTCGAGACGCCGATCGAGGCGATGATCGCGGCCGAGTTGCGCGCCACCGGCAGCTTGTCCACCCGCCGGTTCCACGGGTTCGACTTCGGGAAGACGGTGCAGCGCGGCGCACCCGGTACGCGCAGCGCGTCGGCCGACGGCGCGCCGAACGCGAGCAGGCAGGCGAGGACGGGGACGAGGAAGCAACGGCTCATGTCTCGCGTATCGACCCTCGCAGCAGTTCGACCAAGGGGTTCGGTCTCCCCCAAAGAGGTGGACATGCGTTACGCATTGGGAGAGCCGCGCTCGGGGACGAGCGCGCGGAGGAAGGCGCCGTGCTTGCCGTACACCTGCGTGTCGGCGGTGAGCGGAACCCAGCGGCAGCGGAAGACGTCGCCCTCGACCTCGTGCTCCCATTCGGCGGGCGTCGGGCCCCTAGGCGTCGCCTGGACGAAGTGGTTCTCGTCCCGCAGCCCGGGCACACGCCAGCTCGGCTGCCTCTCGACTCCGAGCTCCCGGACGACCTCGACCTCGAGCCCCGTCTCCTCGTGCAGCTCCCGGACGGCGGCGTCGGCCGCGGTCTCGCCCGGCTCCAGCCGCCCGCCGGGCACGACCGACGAGAACGCAGGCTCGGCAGGCAGGTCGAAGACGAGCAGCTGGTCGGCGCCGGTCAGCGGCTCCTCCCGCGTGACGTAGACGACGACTCTAGGCCTGGCGTTCAGCGCGCAGCTTCGCCTTGTACGCGCGCTTCTTCGCCTGGTACTCCTCGAGCGCCTCGGGCGAGTCCACGTCGCCGAGCGTCGGGTGGCCGGGGTCGAGCTCCTCGGCCGCCGATACGCCGAAGCGCTTCCACAGCACCGCGCCGAGCGCCTTGACCTTCATCTCGCCGAAGCCCGGCAGCCCGGAGATCCGCTTCCGCAGCTCGGCGCCGTCGGACGCCTCGCGCCAGAGCCGCGACGCGTCGCCGCCGTAATCCTCGGCGACGTGCGCGGCCAGCTCCTGCACCCGTCCGGCCATCGCCCCGGGGAAGCGGTGGATCGCCGGCTTCTCGCGAAAGAGCTTCTCCAGACGCGCCGGATCGGTGGCGGCGATCGCGCCGGGGTCGAGAGTCCCGAGCCGCTGCTTCAGCTTCAACGGCCCCTGGAAGGCCGTTGGGACGGGCACCTGCTGGTCGAGCGCGAACCCCATGAGGAGCGCGAACGGGTCGCGCGCGATCAGCTCGTCCGCCTCCTCGACGCCCGTGTAGTACAGCCGCTCCGGTGCGCTCACGGCCATGGCCACAGCCTACAGCCAGCCGGCCGCCCGCTCGGCGAGCGCGACCGTGGTCAGGTTTGTGTTCGCCGACGGGATCTCCGGGATCGCGGACGCGTCGACGACGTACAGGTTCTCGAAGCCGAGCACGCGGCACCGCTCGTCGACGACGGAGCCGATCGCGCACGTGCCGACCGGATGGAAGAAGCCGCGTGCGCTCCCGCGGACGTGCTCCTCCGCGTCGACCTCGCGGCCCGGCCGCAGCTCGGCACCCGCATACGGCCGCACCTCCGGCCTCTCGACGAGCTCGCGCAGGCGCTCGAACGCCTCGGTCACCACCTCGACGTCGCGCTCGTCGCGCAGAAAGCCGTGGTCGATCGCGAGCGGCGACTCCGGCTCCGGCCCGTTCAGCCGCACCGACCCGCGCGAGCGCGGCTTCATCGCGAAGCCCGCGCCGCTGATCTCCGGGCCGACGTCGAGGGCGGGGAAGACGAACATGTCCCGCACGCCGGGCCGGCTCGAGCGGCTCGACGCGGCGATCGTCACCTGGCCCATGTAGAGCCCGTGCTCGGCCTCGTGCGCCGCGGTCTCGGCCAGCAGGCGCTCGGTCGGCTCCCAAGCGGCACCGGTGCCGACGTGGTCGACGAGGCCCTCGCCGACCGGCAGCTCCGCGACCTCGCCGTCGGGCCCGATCCCGCTGCGCAGCAGGATCCCCGGCGAGCCGTAGGCGCCGGCGGAGACGACCACGACGTCCGCCAGGAGCTCGCGCCCGCCTGCGACGGCGCCCCTCGCGCGCCCGTCGGCCACGAGCACCCGGTCGACGAGCGTGTCGCCGAGGACGGTCAGGTTCTCGCGCGCGCGAGCCGGGTCGACGTACGCGAACCCCGTGTGCCAGCGCACCCCGTCGACGATGTTCACCGGGTGGACGATCGACTCCCCGCCACCAGCGTCGCGGAACGCACGGTGCCACGGCGTCAGCTCCTCGTCGGCGAGCACGTGGCCGCGCAATGTCTCGTTGGCCCGCTGCAGGTACGGCGCGAACGCCTCGTACGACCACTCGTCGCCCCAGTCGTAGTCGCTCGGCGCGCCCTCCAGCAGCACGCACGCGTTGTGCGCGGAACAGCCGCCGAGGATCCGCGCCCGCGACTGGGAGCGATCCTCCTCGTCCGCGCGCTCCCAGAGGTGTGACTCGAGCGCGAGCCAGCGCGGGTCGAGGATGTCGGCGGGCCAGCGCCCTTCGGAGAGGTGGCCGTAATCCGGCCCGGCCTCGACGAGACAGACAGTGCGGTCCGGGTTCTCGCTCAGCCTCCCCGCGAGCGCGCAGCCGGCCGCGCCGCCGCCGAGCACGAGCACGTCGTAGCGGTCAGCCGACGCCATCTAGCCATTCTTTCGCCTCGCGCACCGAGCGCAGCCGCACGAAGCGCGGGTCGCCGGCGAAGCGCGCCGGCCACTGGCGCTTGTGCCGGAAGTGCGTCTTCACCATCCACCAGAAGAGCGAGTCGCGCCCCCCGAAGGCGCCACGCCAGCTCTCCTTGTTCCCGCTCCAGAGCTCGACGTCGTCGCGGATGCGCAGGATCGTGCGCCGCCACAGTCGCCGGAGCTTGAGCGCGAACGGGAGGTCGAGCCAGACGATCGTGTCCGCCTGCCCGAGCACGAGCTCCCCGAGCTTCGAGTCGTAGTTGCCGTCGATCACCCACCCGTCGGGCATGTCGTCGATCGCCTCGCGCACGGTCGCGCTGAACTCCTCGGCCGTCGGCTGGTACCAGTCCGGCCCGTGGTGGAGGGCGTCGAGCTCGACGAACGGCAGCTCGAGCCGCCGGGCCAGCTCCTGCGCGAACGTCGTCTTCCCGGAGCCCGAGGTGCCCTTGACGTTGATCCGCCGGCGCATGCGACGATCGTACGGTGGCGACCGTTCTCGTAACCGGCGCGAGCGGGAGGTTCGGGACGAAGGGGATGCGCGTGCTCGCCGAGGCCGGTCACGAGCCGCGCCCGTTCTCGCGAGGCAGCGGCGGCGACCTCACCACCGGCGAGGGCCTGGCCGAGGCGCTCGACGGCGCCAACTGGGTGCTGCACGCGGCCAGCGACCCCGACAGCCGCCACGGCGCCGGTGACATCGAGGCGACGAGGAACCTGCTGGCGGCAACGGGCGGGGTCGAGCACCTGCTCTACCTCTCGATCGTCGGCGTCGACCGGATCCCCTACCGGTACTTCTACCCGTTCGACTTCAAGGTGCAGCTCGTCGCCGCCCAGGAGGTCGCCGAGCGGGCGGGGGAGCTCTTGGCAGCGACGCCGACCGGAGATGTGGTCGAGTTCGGCGGGCCGGAGGTGCTGACCGTCCGCGAAGCGGTCGATACGTGGCGTGATCTCCGCGGCGCGCTGCGCGTCCTGCCGCTGCCCTACCCGGGGAAGGTGGCCGCCGCCTTCCGCGGTGGCCTGAACACCACCGACCGGGCCGAAGGCCGCCAGACCTGGCGCGAGTTCGTCTCCTCGCTCGACTAGCCGAGCGCCTCGGCGAGCGCGGCGAGGTCGGCGCGCCACTGCTCCTCGGGCACCGGCGGCAAGATGTCGTCCCAGACGGCCGCGAAGCTGCCGATCAGCTGCGGCAGTCGCGCCGGCCGCGCCATGAACCACCAGTGCAGGTGCGCGCCGCCGTCGCCCCAGCGACAGACGTGGACGCGGCCGACGTTGCCCAGCTCGCGGATCGCGCGCTCGATCCGCGCCTGCAGCAGGCCCAGCTCCCCCGCCAGCCCGTCCGGGAGGTCTCCCGGCTCCGCGTAGTGCTCGCGCGACTCGAGGAGCACGACCAGCGGCAGCCCGGTCGGCTCGGGGAAGGACCAGAGCCGCCAGCGCTCGTCGACCCAGAGGTACTCCTCGTCGGAGGCGGCGCACCGATTGCAGTCGACACCGCCTTCGCCGAACCGCGGCCGCTCATGCTTCTCCGGCGGCTGCAGCGCGCGGGGCTGCACCGCGCCCTCGAAGGGCCACGTCTCCCACTCCTCGACGGGCGGGATGCGGAGCGCATCCTTGGTGCGCGCGTACAGCTCTTCGGGCGTCTCGGGCAAGGCTACGGGCGATGCTAACGTCGGGCGCGTGGAGTGGCCGCTGGAGGCACTGCGCGCGTGAGCGCACTCGACGTCTTCTCGCCGCAGACGCGGGCCTGGTTCGAGCAGGCTTTCGACGGGCCGACCCCGGCGCAGGAGCTCGGCTGGCCGGCCATCGCGCGCGGCGGACACACGCTCATCCAGGCGCCGACCGGCTCGGGGAAGACGCTAGCCGCCTTTCTGTACGGGATCGACAAGCTCAACCCGCGGCCGGGCGAGGGCCTGCGCCTGCTCTACGTCTCGCCGCTGAAGGCGCTCAACTACGACATCGAGCGCAACCTGCGTGGGCCGCTGGCCGGACTGAGCTCGGGGCTGCGCGTCGGGGTCCGCACCGGCGACACCTCGCAGAAGGAGCGCGCCGCGATGCTGCGCGAGCCGCCGGACATCCTGATCACGACTCCGGAGTCGCTCTTCCTGCTCCTCACTTCACGCGCGCGCGAGACGTTGCGCGGGGTCGAGACGCTGATCGTCGACGAGGTCCACGCCGTCGCAGGCACGAAACGTGGAGCGCACCTCGCGTTGTCGTTGGAGCGCCTGGAGCACCTGGTCGGCGGGCAGCTGCAGCGCATCGGCCTGTCCGCTACCCAGAGACCGCTGGAGGAGATCGGCCGCTTCGTCGCCGGCGGCCGCAAGATCGAGCTCGTCGACGCCGGGCGCGCCAAGACGCTCGACCTGAAGGTGGTCGTTCCGCTCGACGACATGCGCGAGCCCGAGGAGCAGCAGTCGATCTGGCCGTCGATCTACCCCGAGATCCTCGAGCTCGTCCGCGCGCACCGCTCGACGATCGTCTTCGTCAACAACCGCCGCCTCGCCGAGCGCCTGGCGCTGCGGCTGAACGACCTCGCCGAGGAAGAGCTCGCGCGGGCTCACCATGGGAGCCTGGCGCGCGAGCAGCGGGTCGAGGTCGAGGAGCTGCTGAAGAAGGGCGAGATCCCGTGCCTCGTCGCCACGTCGTCGCTCGAGCTCGGGATCGACATGGGCGCGGTCGATCTCGTCGTCCAGGTCGAGTCGCCGAAGTCGGTCGCGCGCGGCCTGCAGCGGGTCGGGCGCGCCGGCCACGAGCTCGGCGCGGTCTCGCGCGGGCGCATCTTCCCCAAGTTCAGGGCCGACCTGCTCGAGTCCGCGGTCGTCGCGCGGCGGATGCTCGATGGCGCGATCGAGGAGACGAAGATCCCGCGCAGCCCGCTCGACGTGCTCGCGCAGCAGATCGTGGGCATCTGCGCCGACGAGGAGATCTCGGTCGACGACCTGCACGCGCTCGTGCGCGGCGCCTACCCGTTCGCAGATCTCTCGCGCGTCCAGCTCGAGAACGTGCTCGACATGCTCGACGGCCGCTACCCGTCCGACGAGTTCGCGGAGCTGCGGGCGCGGATCGTCTGGGATCGCACCGGAGGCATGGTGCGCGGACGACAGGGCGCGCGCCGGCTCGCGGTCACGAACGCGGGCACGATCCCCGACCGCGGGCTTTTCGGCGTCCACCTCGTGGAGGGCGGCGGCCGCGTCGGCGAGCTGGACGAGGAGATGGTCTACGAAGCACGGGAGGGGCAGACGTTCCTCCTCGGCGCCTCGACGTGGCGGATCGAGGAGATCACTCGCGACCGCGTGCTCGTCTCGCCGGCACCCGGCGTGCCGGGCGCGGTGCCGTTCTGGAAGGGCGAGGGCGTCGGCAGGCCGTACGAGCTCGGCGAGGCGATCGGCGCTGCGTCGCGGGAGCTGGTGGCGCTCTCCGACGAGAAGGCGGCCACGCGGCTCCGCGACGAGTACACCCTGGACGAGCGGGCCGCCTCGAACCTCCTCACCTTCCTGCGCGAGCAGGAAGGGGCGACCGGCGCGGTCCCGTCGGACAGGACGATCGTGGTGGAGCGCTTCCGCGACGAGATCGGCGACTGGCGCCTCTGCATCCTCACGCCGTTCGGCGGCCGCGTACATGCGCCGTGGGCGCTTGCGCTCGGCGCGCGGTTACGCGAGTCGCTGAGCCTGGAGACGCAGGCGATCTGGTCGGACGACGGGATCGCGATCCACCTCCCGGATGCGGATGCGCCGCCGCCGACCGAGGACGTGCTGCTCGACCCGGAGCAGGTCGAGGAGCTCGTCATGCAGGAGGTGGGGGAGACCGCGCTCTTCGGCGCGCGCTTCCGCGAGAACGCCGGCCGCGCGCTGCTGATCCCGCGCCGCCGCCCGGGCGAGCGAACGCCGCTCTGGCAGCAGCGCCTGAAGGCGCAGTCGCTCCTGCAGGTCGCGCGCCGCTACCCCGCCTTCCCGATCGTGCTCGAGACCTACCGCGAGTGCCTGCAGGACGTCTTCGACCTGCCAGCGCTGAAGCGGCTGCTGCAGGGCCTGCGGACGCGTCAGATCGACCTCGTCGACGTCGAGACGCCTTCCGCCTCTCCGTACGCGGCCTCGCTGCTGTTCGACTACGTCGCGAACTACATGTACGAGGACGACACGCCCGCGGCCGAGCGGCGGGCGCAGGCGCTCTCGCTCGACCGCGACCTGCTGCGCGAGCTGCTCGGGCAGGAGGAGCTGAGAGACCTGATCGACCCCGGCGCGCTGGCCGAGGTCGAGGAGCAGCTGCGCGGTCAGGCGCGCTCGCCCGACGAGCTGCACGACCTGTTGCGCCGCCGCGGTGACCTGCGCGAGGGCGAGTACCCGGGCGACCTCGCGGAATCGCTGCTTAACGAGCGCCGCGCCGTGCACGTCCGGGTATCAGGCGAGCAACGGCTGATCGCGGCCGAGGATGCCGGCCGCTACCGCGACGCGGTGGGCGCGATGCCGCCGGGCGGGCTGCCCGACGTTTTCCTCGAGGCCGAGGAGGAGCCGCTGCACTCGCTGCTCCGTCGCTTCGCCCGTTCGCGCGGCCCGTTCACGACTGCGGCGGCGAATGAGCGCTTCGGCCGCGACGCCGAGCCGGCGCTGCGCGAGCTCGAGCGGCGCGACGAGCTGGTTCGCGGCGAGCTGCGGCCCGGCGGTACCGAGCGCGAGTGGTGCGACCCCGAGGTGCTGCGGCGGCTGCGGCGGGCCTCGCTCGCGGCCTTGCGGCGGGAGGTCGAGCCGGCCGAACAGGCTGCCTTCGGGCGCTTCCTGCCGAGCTGGCAGGGCGTCGACCGCCGCGCTTCGCTGCGCGAAGCGCTGGTACCCCTGCAGGCGCTCGCCTTGCCCGTCTCTCTCTGGGAGAGCGAGGTGCTGCCGCGGCGCGTTCCCGGCTACCGCCTGGAACAGCTGGACGCTCTCTGCGCCTCGGGCGAGGTCGTGTGGGTCGGCGCGGGGCTCGACCGGGTCGCGCTGTACTTCCGCGACGACGCCCCTGCGCTGGGCCCGCCGCCTGCGGCCGACCGGCCCGAGCGGGAGGTGCACGAGCGGCTGCGCGCCGCGCTCGGGCGCAGCGCGCTCTTCTGGTACGACCTGCTCGCGGACACCGGTCTCGAGGCCGAGGAGGCGCTGCCCGCGCTCTGGGATCTCGTCTGGGCCGGCGAGGCGACGAACGACGCCTGGGCCCCGTTGCGCGCAGGGCGCCGCTTCCAGACACGGGCTGCGCGGCCGAGGCCGCGGCGCTTCTCCCGCAGGCGCGCCGCCGAGGTGACCGCGACCCAGGGCCGCTGGTCGCTCACCGCTCGCCTCTTCCCGGGCCGGCCCGACCGCCGTGCCCTCGCGGAGCTGCTGCTCGAGCGGCAGGGCATCGTCACCCGCGACGGCGTCCGCGGCGAGGGGATCCCGGGCGGGTACGGGGCGGTCTACGGCGAGCTGAAGGCGCTCGAGACGCTCGGCCTCTGCCGCCGCGGCTACTTCGTCGAAGGGCTGGGCGGGGCGCAGTTCGCCCTCGGCGGCGCCGTCGAGCGGCTGCGAGAGCTGCGGCCCCAGGACGGCGAGGAGCCGGAGACGCTCGTGCTGGCCGCCGCCGATCCCGCGCAGCCCTACGGGGCCGCTCTGCCGTGGCCAAGACGCTCGGGTGCCCGCGCCGCGCGCGTTGCCGGCGCACACGTGATCCTGCTCGGCGGCGAGCCTGCGCTGTTCGTCGAGCGCGGCGGCCGCTCGCTGGTCCCGCTGCGCGAGCCGGAGGAGGACTGGCTCCGGAAAGCGCTCGAAGCGCTCGTCACGCATGTCCGCGCAACGGGGACGAAACGGCTCGCGGTCGAGCGCTTCGACGGCGAGCCGGTGATCGACTCGGAGTGCATTTCGCTGCTGATCGATGCAGGCTTTGTCATCGGCCCCCGGCGGGCGGTGTTTCGGCCTTGACACCCTCGTGACGGGCCAGTAGACCCCTTCCCGGACCACGGGGCACGGGGGCCCCGAAGCAGCCCAGGGGTCGCTAGGGGAGGAACGTATGAGACGACTTCTTGGCGGGTCGTTGGCAGCGGTCGCCGCACTGCTGCTGCTCGGCTTGTTCACCGGTTCGGCACGGGCATCGTCGTTCAACTGCAGCGAGCCGTATGCCGCCCTCTGTGCCGAGACGGCCGACTCGATCGGCTACGGCGGGGAGTACACGGGCCATGACGAGCCCTCGCTGCTGTTCTACTCGAACGAGCCGGGCTCGGGCAACTCGAGCAACTACCACGTACAGCTGCCGACCGACCCGAAGGTGCTCCCGAACCAGGCCGGCACTGCAGGAACCTGGAACTTCCAGGTGCACATCGCGTACTGGTTCGGGATGGCGCTCTGCGACAACCAGTCGGCGCCGGAGTTCACTCACGCTCCGTGCGTGCCGGACAGCGACACCAACATCTTCGACGGAACCAATGAGGCGGGTCCCGACTACATCGGCAAGCATCCGGGCACCGCGTTCCTCGAGGTGCAGTTCTACCCGCCCGGCTGGGCACCCTGGCCTCCGGGCGTGAGCTGCGACGCGAGCAAGTGGTGCGCCGCGATGGCGATCTTCAGCCTCAACCAGGACCAGAACACGGGCACCCTGAACAACACGGACTGCCTCAACACCGTCGGCCTCGAGCCCGCGAACTTCGCCTTCATCACGAAGAGCGGAACACCGCATGCACCACCCGGTCCGCTGGACCTGACGAACGGCTCCTTCACGCCGAACCCGGACACCGACCTGTTCATGAACTCGGGTGACAGGATCACGGTGGACATCCACGACGCCTCGGGCGGGCTGACGGCGATCGTCCACGACCAGACCACCGGTGAGACCGGGTCGATGACGGCCAGTGCCGCCAACGGCTTCGCCCAGATCCTGTACGAGCCGGCCTCGGCGACCTGCCACGAGGCTCCGTACACGTTCCGCCCGATGTACGCCACCTCGAGCGAGCACACGCGCGTCCCGTGGGCCGCGCACAGCTACAACGTCGCAGCGTCGGACGAGATCGGGCATTTCGAGTACTGCTCGTCGGTCTCCGAAGAGGGCGGCGAGTGCCTGGCCAACAACGAGGACGAGCTCGACGGGGACGACGACGGCTGCTTCAGCGCGGCCTTCTCGCTGTTCGTCCCGATCGGAGGCTGCATCGCCACCGACAATGATTTCGACGGGGTCTCGTACCAGCCCGTGTGGCCCGGGACGGACCCGAACCGTGGGCAGGACATGAAGTACCACCCGAGCTCGATCACGTTCTCGAGCCCGGTCTTCAACGGGACTCAGAACTACGATCGCGTCGCCTTCGAGGCCGACCTGCCCCGCATCGAGGCGGCCGACTTCGGTGGGAACTGCGATCGGTTCACCGGCACGGGCTGTGTGAACCCGCCGCCGGGATCGAACTTCTATCCGATCTACACGACCGGAACGTCGAACGGGACCCCGAGCGGCCACTGCGTCTGGCAGTTCGGCGGGACCCACATCAAGGGCACCACGAACACGTTCGGCGGCAACTCCGCGTCGGAGTTCGGGCCGCTGCTGTTCAGCTTCTACCCGAACCCGAATCCCGCAGTGCGGCTCCGGACGAACAACTTCCGGAACATCCTGAACTCGAATCCCTGCCCGGCCTAGAAGCCGGTGCTTGTTGCGAAGAGCGCCCTCCGGGGCGCTCTTCGTCTGTGGAGTCAGCGAATGCCGATGTCGTAGGTGAAGTCGCGCTTCGCGAAGCGGCCGTTCGGCACGGCGACCCTCAGCGGTTGGAGCCCGGCTTTTCGCGAGATGGCGCGACGGCCGGCGTGCACCGCGTAGCGGCCGCTGTCGAGCGAGACGCGGTAGCGGCCGCGGGCGTCCGTGGTGGCGGTCGCGACCTTGCGGCCGTTGCGGAAGAAGGCGAGGCGGAAGCCGCGCGCCGGGCGCGTGCACGAGGTTCCCACTCGACAGACGGGCATCCCGGGCTTGATCCGCACCGTGCCGTACAGGCCGCCGCCGGCGCTGGCCGGGCTCTGTGCGCCGCACGCCGCCGCGATCGCGACCACCGCCAGGCCGAGGACGATGCGGACGCTCACCTCGCCGCTAGGGTAGCGCGGCATGCCCGAAGGAGACTCGCTTCACCGCGCGGCGCGCCGGCTGCAGGCGCTGGTGGGCGAGCGGGTCGCGGTCGAGACACCGCACCCGCGGGCGGCCGCGGGGCGCGTGGCGGAGCGGCTCGACGGACGCCGCCTGGAAGCGGTCGAGGCAGTCGGGAAGAACCTGCTCCTGAGCTTCGAGGGCGGTCTCGTGCTGCGCAGCCACCTGCGCATGAGCGGCCGCTGGCAGGTGGTCGAGCGCGGCCGTGCGAGGCGCGGCACGCCGTGGCTCGTGCTGAGCGGCGCCGAGCGCGAGGCGGTGCTCTGGAACGGGCCGGTGCTGGAGCTGAGCGCGCGAGCGGCACGCCGGCTCGGGCCGGACATCCTGGCCTCGCCGCCCAACCTCTCCGCGATGGTGGCGAACCTGCGGCGCGAGCCCGGCGGCCGCGAGCTCGGCGACGCCCTTCTCGACCAGCGCCTCGTCGCAGGGATCGGGAACGTCTGGAAGGCCGAGGCGCTGTGGCATGCCGAGCTCTCGCCGTGGCTCCGGCTCGGCGAGGTGAGAGACGAGGAGCTCGAGCGCGTTCTGGCCGGGGCGGCGCGGTTGATGCGCGCGTCGCTGGAAGACGGCCGCCCGGTCAGGTCGGTCTACCGGAAGGCGGGCCGCCCGTGCTCTCGCTGCGGCACTGCGATTCGCTCGCGCGGCCAGGGCGACGACAACCGCACCGCGTACTGGTGTCCCTCGTGCCAGCCGGATCGCGGTGCGCTCGGCGAAACAGGAAAGGAGCCGCCGGCCGCGTAGCTGCACTCGTGGCTCTGCGCGCTCCGCATCTGTACCGCTCTCTTCGCTGCTTCTGCCTTGCGGGCTTCTCGCTGCTCTCGCGCGACGTTGCGGACGGCGCCGAGCTCCCGTTCGCCTTCGAGGAGCACGCCTCGCGCGGTCGGGCGTCGCTGTACGAGTACCGGCCGCTCGTGCGCTCCTACGTGGACACGCGCGCGGAGCGGCTGGGCGCACTGGCAGATACGCGGCTCGCCCTCGAGGAGCTCCGGCGCGAGCCGGCCGCGGCGATCTACGCCGCCGCGCACGCCGGGAAGGACGGCGACCAGCCGCTGCTGCGGACGATCGTGCTGCCGCTGCTCGCCGACGTCGCGGAGGGCTGCGGCGGCTTCGACTGGCGGGACGAAGCGTTCGATCACGCGTACGCGGAGCTCGAGCGCTCGCTGTTCGGGAAGCGCCGCACGTACGCGGCGGTGGCTCCGCTCGTGGGGCTGTCGGCGGGGACGCAGGTCGAGCTCGCGGACGGCTTGCGCGTGCGCCTCGCGGCATCAGGCGAACTGGCGGCGCACTGGCCGGAGGCGGGCGGCTTGCTCCCGGCGGACTTCGGACGCGAGCCCGACCGGCTGTGCGTGCTCGAGCTCGAGCGCTCGCTTCCGCCCAACGAGCCCGAGCCGCCCGACGCGCCGGGCGAGCTCGCCGACGCGGTCAGCGCCTTGCGCCTCGCCACGGCGGCGCCGGTCGCGGCGGGCCCCGTGCTCTTCGAGCGGCTCGACTGGCGACCGCTCGCGATCAGGCCGGTCTTGCCGATCGCAGCCGCGGAGCCACCGGGGGAGCCGACGCGGCTGGACGCCGTTCGAGCCCGGCTCGCGTGCGACTTGCTCGCCCGGCTCGGCCGGGCGGAAGAGGATCCGGACCTCGCGGAGGCTCTCGATCGTTGGGAGCTGTCACTGTTCGCGGACGAGCCGTTCCGGTCGGAGCAGCTGCGGGAGGCGCTCGCCGCGCTGTTGGGCGGTCCCGACGGGCTCTGGGCCGCGGCCGTGCGCGCCGCGGTGCTGCTGGGCGAGACCGGCCCCGACCGGGCCGAGCAGCTGGAGCGTCTGCGCGGCCTCGCGCGTGGTGAGCCCGCGGGCAGAACGGCGGCGGACGCGGTGCGCAGGGCGGCGGTCGAGACGCTGGCCCACGGCGACCGCACTGCGCTGGTGGCGTCGCTGGACGACGCGTTGCTGGGTCTTCGCCCGCGTCCTGCGGGTTACTTCGCCGCGCTCGCTTCGTAACGGCTAGAGCGGCGTTTGGGCCGCCGGCACGGGCAGCACGGTCGTGCCGGGGCACGGCGTCGCGTCCGAGACCTTGACTGCGAGTGCGCCCGGCCCGCCGTTCAGCAGCAGGTAGCCGTCGTGGACGCGAACGGGCAGGCAGAGGTCCGGTCCCGGCTGCTCGACCTTGAACAGGTCGACAAAGGCGTCCGTGTCGACATCGGCGTCGGTCTCGAGCCCGGGCCCGACCTCGCGGTTCATCCACGGGGCGAAGCAGTCGTGGTCGTCGCAGCCACGCACTTGCACCGTCTGCTGGGTGTCGTTGACCAGCCGGAGCGTGACGGTCGCGCCGTCGACGTCGACCAGCGCGATCCCGACGATCGCAGCGGCGATCAGGAGGACCGCGACGAGGACTGCGATCCCGATCACGACCTTGACCCGGCGCGTCAACACGAGCCCGGTGTGCTCGGTAGGCGCCTGCAGGTCGGGGTAGGGGTCGATCCACGCCTCGCCGCGCTGCCTGGCGAGCCGGCGGCTCTCCTGTCGGAGGTTCTGCTTGACGGCGTAGGCCACGTTCTCGCTTCCCACGCGGGTGCGCTCGTCGCTCTGGTCGACCAGCGCGACCATGTCGAGCACGTGCTCGAGCCCCTCGGAGTCGTGGGAGTTCGCATAGCCTCGCCGCGCCCGGTCGAGGCTCTTCAGCGCGCCGCGACCATCACCGCGGTCGATGGCGGCGCGCGCGTCGCCGAGGTCGCGGTCGGGGTTGGGGGCCACCGTGGGGATGGACCGTATCCCTTTCGACACGTTTTCGGCACACACGCGTGCGCCGGCCGCGGCTACGTTCGGCCGATGGACGAGGCACGCGCGGTACTGCTTCGGCTGAAGCGGATCGAGGCACTCGAGCGCGAGGGTGCGCCCGCACGGTCGCTGCTTGCGGAGGTGCACGCGCTCGTCGAGGAAGCGGACGCCTGGGTCGCTGCCGAGGGGGGCGGTGCCGAGGAGGCGGTCGAGGCGCTCGACCGCTGCCGGGCGGCGCTGATGGAGCCGGCGACCCCTTCGGTGAGCGGCTGACCGGTGAGCCACTCGCCTGCTGAACGCACGCTACGTCCTGATCTCGATCTCTGTCGTGCAGTTCTTCCACGGCCCCCGCCTGCGACGACGCGCTGAGTCACAACTGATCGTCGACGAGTCGTGAGCGCTCGTCCCGGGCGCGGCCGAGGCTTCGACCGGAGGACCCTGATCGGCGCGAAGAGCGGCCGCAATCGCGGTCCATCGCCGCTGCCCATGGTGGTGATCGTCGCCGCCGCCGTCACGGCGCTCGCGCGGGCGCCCTTCTGAGCGGGAAGCCGTCCTCCTATGGGCGTACATTTCAAGGCAAGGCTCGGCCCACCAGACGCCGCGAAGGTCGCAGGATTTCCGCGGAGGTATCGCTAGCATGAACGCGAAGAAAGGGGCTCGATGGGGCTCGCACGCCTGCTTCCGCGATCGGGAATCCGGACCGAAACCGCCAATGGGCCACCGATGGGCCGGGTGATCTCGTTTGCCAACCAGAAGGGCGGCGTCGCCAAGACGACGACGACCCTGAACCTCGGCGTCGCCCTGGCAGAGCGGGAGCTGAAGGTGCTGCTCGTCGACCTGGATCCGCAGGGCAACCTGACCATGAGCCAGGGCCTCAACCCGGACACGATCGAGCGCTCGATGTTCGACGTGCTCGTCCACCGGCTCCCGATCCAGGAGGTCATCCACCATACGGAGGTCGACCTCGCCGTCTCGTCGATCGACCTCGCAGGTGCCGAGCTCGCGCTCTCGAGCATGATCGGCCGCGAGCGCGCGCTCGAGAAGGCGCTCGCGCCTGTCCGCGAGAGCTACGACTTCGTCCTCGTCGACACGCCGCCTTCCCTCGGCCTGCTGACCATCAACGCGCTCGTCGCATCGAACGGCGTCATCGTGCCCGTGCAGTGCGAGTACCTCTCGCTGCGCGGCCTCGTCCAGCTCGAGAACACGCTTTCGATGATCCGCGAGAACCTGAACCCCGACGTGGGCATCGAAGGCATCCTTCCGACGATGTTCGACAAGCGCACCCTGCACTCGCGCGAGGCGGTCGAGATCCTGCAGGAGAATTTCGGCGACCTCGTCTTCGACACGAAGATCCGGAAGACCGTTCGCTACGCGGAGGCCCCGGTGAAGGGCACCTCCGTCCTCAAATACGACCCGAGCGGGAACGCCGCCCAGGCCTACCGCCAGCTCGCGAAGGAGGTGCTCGATGCCACGCAGGCGCGCGAGCATGCGTGAAGGCCCCCTGGCGGAGCTCTTCCGCGCCACCGAGGCCGCCCAGCGGCAGGCCGAGAAGGAAGGCCGGGAGCTCGAGCCCGAAGAGCAGCCCGGGGCCGAGCAGCAGGCGGCGGCCTCCGCAGAGGCGCCGCCCGCCGAGCCGAAGCCGAGCCCGGTCGAGCCACCCGAGCAGACGGTCGAGCACGTGCCCGAGTGGGAGGAGGCCGCACCCCCGCCTCCGCCTCCACCCCCGCCGCCTGAGCCGGTCCGGCTCCCCGAGCGCGATCCCGAGCCGAAGCGCGAGGCGCCGCGGCCGAAGCTCGAGCCGCTGCCCGAGCCACCTCCGCGCCTGCACCGCGTCCCGGAGCCCGGCGCCTACATCGCGGTCATTCGCGTCGTCGGCGTGGGCGGAGCCGGCCTGAACGCGGTCAACCGGATGATCGACGCCGACATCTCGCAGGTCGAGTTCGTCGCGGTCAACACCGACATCCAGCAGCTGCACACGAGCGACGCGCCCGTGAAGATCCACATCGGCCGCGAGCTGACCGAGGGCCTCGGCTCCGGCGCCGATCCTGACCTTGGACGCCGCGCGGCCGAGGAGGCCTACGACCAGGTCAAGCGCGCCCTGCGCGGCTCCGACATGGTCTTCGTCACCGCCGGCGAGGGCGGAGGAACCGGCTCCGGCGCCGCCCCGGTGGTTGCGCGGATCGCGAAGGAGCTCGGCGCGCTCACGGTCGGCATCGTCACGACGCCGTTCACCTTCGAGGGCACGCGGCGGGCGAAGCAGGCGACCGACGGCGTCGACACCCTGCGAGCGAACTGCGACACCGTGATCGTCGTCCCGAACGAGCGGCTGCTCGAGGTGCTCGACCGCGAGACGTCGATGCTGGACGCCTTCCGCATCGCCGACGACGTCCTGCGCCAGGGCGTGCAGGGCATCTGCGACCTGATCACGCTGCCGGGCCTGATCAACCTCGACTTCGCCGACGTGCGCACGATCATGAAGGACGCCGGCACTGCGCTGATGGGCATCGGCTTCTCGCAGACCGGCGACAACCGGGCACGCGAAGCCGCGGAACGGGCGCTCCGCTCGCCGCTGATCGAGACGGACATCGGCGGCGCCAAGGGCATCCTGCTCTCGATCGCCGGCGGCGACGACCTCTCGCTGTTCGAGGTCAACGAGGCCGCCGAGGTGGTGCGCCAGGCGGCGACCGACGACACGAACATCATCTTCGGCGCGACCGTGGACGACCGCCTCACGGGCCAGGTCTGGGTGACGGTCGTCGCGACCGGCTTCGGCCAGCGCGCCGCCCAGCGCCGGATCACGATGCGTGCCGAAGCACCCGACGACGGCAACGACTCGTTGGAGCCGCCGAGCTTCCTCCAGTCCTAGTCGAGCCAAGCTCGCTACCCTCTCTCCGCATGACGTTGCGGTGGCCTCGCGTGGATCAGCTTCTGCCGGTTTCGGCGGTCGCCCCGCGGCCGCCGTTCGTGCACGTCCCGGCGTAGGCGCTCCCGCCGCTTCGGCCCGGAGCGCCGCAACTACCTCGATCACCGCCGGTAGACGTCTACGAAGGAGAACATGATGGTCGCAACATCCCGGCTCGCGGGAGCAACCCGATGAGCACGAACGCTTTGCCCACTCAGTCGACCGCTTTCCCCGCGTGGTACGGCGAGGTAGTCCGTCGCGCCGCCCTCGCCGAGAACTCGTCGGTACGCGGCGCCATGGTGATCAAGCCGTACGGCTACGCGATCTGGGAGGCGATTCAGCGCGAGCTCGACGACCGGATCAAGGCGACCGGCCACGAGAACTTCTACTTCCCGCTGTTCGTGCCCACCTCGGTGCTGGCGCAGGAGGGTGAGCTCGTCGAGGGGTTCGCCCCCGAGCTCGCCGTCGTCACCGAGGCGGGCGGCAAGACGCTGGAGGAGCCGCTCGCCGTCCGTCCCACCTCCGAGGCGCTCATCTGGGCGACGTACGCCCGCTGGGTGCAGTCGTACCGCGACCTGCCCCTGCTCTACAACCAGTGGGGCAACGCCGTCCGCTGGGAGCTCCGGCCGCGCCTCTTCCTGCGGACCAGCGAGTTCCTGTGGCAGGAGGGGCACACCGCACACGAGACCGAGGACGAGGCGGTGGCCGAGGCGCTCACGATCCTGCACGAGGTCTACGCCGACATGATCGAGAACGTCCTCGCGATCCCGGTGCTGCGCGGCCGCAAGAGCGAGAGCGAACGTTTCCCCGGCGCGGTCGACACCTACACCCTCGAGGCGCTGATGCGCGACGGAAAGGCGCTCCAGGCGGCGACGTCGCACTACCTGGGCCAGGGCTTTCCGCGGACGTTCGACGTCCGCTACACAGGCCGTGACGGCAGCGAGCAGTACCCGTACGCGACCTCGTGGGGCGCGACCACGCGACTGGTCGGCGGGATCGTGATGGCGCACGGAGACGACCGTGGGCTGCGGCTCCCGCCTTGTGTCGCACCGCAGCAGGTCGTCATCGTGCCCATCCTCCGCGAAGACCAGGACGCGGATGTGCGTCACGCCGCCGCTTCCCTGGCCGACGAGCTGCGGGAGGCGGGTGTCCGCGTCCGCGTCGACGACCGGCCCGAGCACCGGCCCGGCTTCAAGTTCAACGAGTGGGAGTTGAAGGGCGTGCCGATCAGGGTCGAGATCGGCTCGCGTGACCTCGCCACAGGAGCAGTCACCGTCGCGCGACGGGACACCGGCGTCAAGGAGCAGCTGCCGACTCCTCGAGCGGCCGTGGCGATCGACGAGCTGCTCAGCGCGGTGCAGGCGTCGCTATTCCAGGCCGCCCGCGACGAGCGGGAGCGGCGGACGCTCCGCGACCCGAGCAGCTACGACGAGATGATCGAGTACCTCCGCGAAGCCGGAGGGTTCGTGGTGGCGCCGTGGTGTGGCGGCGGCGAGTGCGAGACGCGCGTCAAGGAAGACAGTGCGGCGACAATCAGGTGCCTGCCGCTCGGCGACGAGCCCGCGCCGTCCGGCGCTTGCATCTGCTGCGGGAGGCCGGCGGTGACCGAGGCGGTCTGGGCACAGGCGTACTAGCGCTCAGCGATCACCGACCGCGCAGGGTCGGCAAAACTCCCGTGCTTGCCGCGCTCGGTCGTCCTCTCGTACTTCGAGTCGCGTGAGCTCGCGACGATCGTCGCGGCCGTGCGCCGGGCGCACCTGCCGCAGGGCACGCCCCTCTTCATCGGCACCTACGGCGTCGGCGACCGGATCGCGGCGCGCGTGCACGACCTGCCGCACGCCCGCTACGCGCCGATGTTCCACATCCAGCCGGGCTGGTTCTGGGAGCGGCGTCACCTGGCGAAGTTCCTGGAGCGTGAGCTGCTGGCGCGGAACTCACGCTCGAACCGGCTGGCCGGGCCGCTTCCGCCGCTGACCCGGCTCCTGCGCCTGCCGACCGCGACCCGCGTCACGTGGGGCGTCGAGCTCGGCTCGCGCTTCCGGGACACGCTGCGCGCGGCCGCGATCGCGGAGACGTGGCAGCTCGACGAGATCGTCGCCGAGTGCGCCGGAGCGCAGGGACGCCAGTACCGCGAGCTGACGCGAGGCGTGCTCCGCGGGCTCACCTACGGCCGGCCGGCGCTGGGCGACCGGACGCAGCGCGGCCTGGTCTGGTGGGCGAAGACCGCCCTGGTGCTGCCGTCCCGTGCGATCACGCCGGAGCTCAGCGCTTTCTGGAAGATGCTCGATCGCGCGTCGATCCACCTGATCGGCGAGGAGTACCCCGACTTCGCCGGCGACCCACGCGCGGCGGCGCGCCGCGCCGCCGCCGGCCACGACCGCCTCCGGCGAAGTGGGCCGGTTCGCCAGAAGCTCGCGCGCAAGTACGTCTCCGGCCTCACCCCGGGGTTCCGGCTCGAGCCCGGGCTCGGCGGGAACGTCCGAGGCCTGCCCCGGGACGAGGCGGAGCGCTGGCGCACGCAGTACCTCCGCGCCCGCGCCGCGGCCGGGGTCTCGGGTTTCGCCGAGTTCAACTTCCGCTTCGAGAACAGCCCACCCGCGGTCGTGCGCGAGCTGCTGCGCGAGCTGGCGGCTGTCGTCTAGCCGCCGGGAGCAGGCACAAGTCGCCGAGCTGCTGCAAGCAGGTCGGCGACCCCGCCTGAGAACGGAACGCGCGTGATCTGGACGTACACCCTGCCGACGCGGAGCTCGCCCCAGCCCATCCTGTTGATGCGGAGGAAGCCTGGCGGGACTGGCTCAGCGCCGAGCCACCAGACGGCGACGGGCACGGTCGATTCCCTGATCTCGATCGAGCCCTGCGTCGCGTGTCTCCGCTCCACGCGTCCGTAGATCAGTGACACCACCGGCGTCACGCGCGTCGGTACGCCGCTGTCACGCCCGTAGCCGGTCGTGATCTCCTGCCGTTGGATCGCGGCGAGCTTCAGCCCGTCGAGCTCGGGGCCGGCCCACAGTGGTCGAGTGCCCAGCACCTCCGTGGCGCCGGCGAGGTCGAGCTCGCCCGTGACGCGGACGTTCGCCGAGATCGGGCGATCCTGAGGCGGGATCAGCTTCGGCCTGGAGAAGTCGGCGTCGCCTCTGGACACGGTGCCGATCCCGAGCACGTCGTAGGCCGATCCGGCGGCTCCGTCGACGATCGGCATGATCACGAGCGGCCGGTACGTGTCGCTGTCGACGGCGACACGCTCCCGGAAGTCGACACGCGGGTCGCCTGGGTTCGTGTCCGGGTCGGGCAACCTGAGTTCGAGCCAGTAGACGCGCCGGCCGCGGACGGTGCCCTTCCCGACCCTGCGAGCAGCTCCGCTGGCGAGCGCCTGACGGTAGCCGTCCACGAACCCTGTCAGCGCCGGGTCGACGGTGGGCGGAGGCTCGGGGGCGTGCCTTGGCGTCGTGCCGTTCTCGCCGCTGAAATTGCAGCTCACGCCGGCCCGCGTCGCTTCGACAGGATGCGCGGCGATGTACGCGCACGTCCAGACGGGCCCGCTCTCCGACGTGATGCCTTGCGGCGTGGAGAGCTCGTCCCGCGTCTGCTCGCCGGTGGTGTGCGTGATCGTGTGCTCGAGTGCGCGTTCCTCGTCGAACCAGATCTCCGTCGTGACGATGCGCGGAGCGTTGATGCGCCGGCCGGTCGAGAGCTCGACCAGCGTCGTCGGTGACTGCCCCGTCTGACGGACGACCGCGTGGAGTACGGGCTCGTCGCCGACCGCTGCGAGCGCCCGGTCGACGAGGCTCGGCTGCACGCTCGTCGCAGCGAAGAGCAGCAGAGCGGCAGCGGCGACGGCCGTCGTGGCCGCGACTGCACCGCCGACGAGCCACCAACGCCGCCTGGTCGGTCGCGAGTCGGCGCCCCAAGGAAGCACCTCACCGAGCGCGTCGGCGATCGCGAGCAGCTCTGGCTCGCCTTTCAGCTCGAACAGCACCTCTGGGTCGCGAACGGTCATGGCTCGATGCCCTCCTTCTCGAGATCGGCTCTGACCGACCTGAGCGCCCGCGAGAAGCGCATGCGCGCCGCTTCCTCGGTCGTGCCCACCGTGCTCGCGATCTCCGCGAAGGACGCGCCGCGGAGCAGCTTGAGCACGACGACCTCGCGCTGGCCGGCGGGGAGCCGGCCGAACGCCGCCCGCAGGCTGGCGGCGACAGAGGGGCCGTACTCGACACCTTCCTCGCGGCCCAGAGGCACCGTTCGGCGGCGGCTGTCGCGGCGAGCCGCATCGGCGAACCGGCGGCGGGCGACGGCGTAGAGCCAGGCGATCGGCGGTCGGCCGTCGCAGCGCAGCGACGCCGCGGCGTCGGCGAAGACCTGCTGCGTCAGATCCTCGGCGTCGGCGTCGCTACGCGTTCGGCGGCGAACGAAGCGGTAGACCTCGGCGTAGTGCCGGCGGAACGCGTGCTCCGTCGGGTCGGTCACGACCTGCACTTCGTTCACCCGCGTGAAACGTAACGCTCAGTCGCGGTCGCAGACGCGCGAGCGCGCGCCGGCGACCGCCGTGGCGAGCGCGCGCCCGGCCGAGACGTGAAAGCGCAGCTCCAGGCGACCCGGCCGCGAAGCGGCGACGGTGGTCATGCCGTCGGGCCGCCGGACCAGGCATGCGCCCTCGGCCGTCCAGTACGGCGAGTACCGCACGGCGAGCCGGTACTGCCCTTCCCGCGGCAGCATGAGCTCGATCTTCGTCGCGGTGAGGCGCAGGACGCGCCCCGGTGCGGGAGTCAGGATCGGGCGTGGGCGCGGCAGCTCGAAGACGGTGAGCTGCGAGGTCCGGAAGGCAGGGCGCAGGCCCGAGCGGCCGGAACGCACCAGTTCGGCCTCGGCCCGGGCGCTGTAGTCGGTCGGCGCGTTCGTGAGTACCACGTAGCGCACGCCGAGGTCACGGAGCCACGCGCGATAGGCCGACGGCGCGAACTCGTCGTAGAGCAGCTTGTTCTGCGGGAAATCGTCCTGGCGGAAGCCGCCCCGCGCGAGCGGGATCTCCGCCTCCGCGAGGTAGACGGCAGCCCAGTGTCCGGTCGTGTCGACGACCTCGACGCGGTACGAGGGGGCGAGGTGCGCCCGCAGGAACGAGATTGCCGGCGCCCAGTAGGCGCGCGCCGACGCCGGGTCGCCGCGGCCCTTCGCGAGCTGGAAGGCGATCGGGGTCAGATTCCACGAAACGGCGAGCGCGAGCACGGTCAGCGCGACCGGCAGCGGGCGCCAGCGCCGCAGCGAGAGCGTCAGCACCGCGAGCGGGATCGCCAGGTACCGGAGCCGGGCCACGTTCTCGCCGACCGCGCTCGGGATCGCGAAGGCGCCGAGGCAGGCGGCCAGGTAGACGACGAACATCCCGAGCAGCGGCCCCGCACGTTCGACCCGCCAGGCACACGCCGCGCCGAGGACGCAGAACGTCACCGCCGCCAGCAGCTCCTGCCAGGAGAACGGATAATGGCCCGTGCCGGGGAAGGCGCGCCAGAGCGCGACCTCGACGATGCCGAAGGCGGCGATCGTCGCTGCCGGCGCGACCAGCGTTCGCCGGTCCTTCCAGCGGGCGACCCCGAACCCGGCGAGCACGAGCGCCAGCAGCAGGAACGCGAGCGGGCTCGCCGCGAGCGTCAGCGCCGCGAGCAGGCCGAAGCGCCAGAGCTTCCGCGCCTGCAGCGGCCAGATCGCGAGGAGCCCGAGCGCCGCGCCGAGCGCGAAGGGAAACGCCGCCGAGAAGACGATCCCCGCCCAGACGACGGCGAACGTCCGACTCGACCAGCGTGTGGTCGGCCCCCACTGCCGCCACAGCACGACCGCGAACGCCAGCGCCGCCGTCGAGACGGTGGCGACTGCGAGCAGCCGGATCCCGAGCAGCGCCGCGAGCGGGTAGTAGAGGACGCTGTAGGTGACGAAGCTGTAGCGGCCCGCGTACCAGAAGTTGTTCCAGAGCGCGAAGCCGTGGTTGAGGAACACCGTGCGCTGGTACGCGTGCTCTGCGAGGTCGGCTCCGGGAGGCCCGAGCCAGAGCAGAACCGCGGTCAGGGCCGCGGCCGAGGCGGCGGAAAGGATGGCTTCCCGCCTGAGGGGGGTGGCGCTCGTCACGGCGGCTGCGTGTGAGGATAACTGCGCCGCCCGTTTAGCCTTACGCGCATGCGGGGGGCAGTCGCAGCCGGGCACCGGCTCACGGCCGAGGCGGGGGCACAGGTCCTGGCGGACGGCGGGAACGCCGTCGACGCGTGCATCGCGGCCGCGTTCGTCTCGTGGGTCACCGAGAGCCCGCTGACCGGTCCCGGTGCCGGCGGCTTCATGCTCGTCCACCACGCGCGTGACCAGTCGACGCGCGTGCTCGACCACTTCGTCGCGGTGCCGGGGCTCGGCCTGCGGCGGCCAGGCGCGCACGCGATGGAGGCGGTCGGCATCGACTTCACGCCCGAGTCGTCGCAGTTCTTCCGGATCGGTCCGGCATCGTGCGCGGTACCCGGCGCGGCGGCCGGCCTTGGTGAGGCGCACCGGCGCTTCGCCACGTTGCCGTGGCGAACGCTTCTGGAGCCGGCGATCGCGCATGCTCGGGAAGGCGTCGTCCTGCTGGAGCCGCAGGCCTACCTGCACGCGCTCCTCGACCCGATCCTGCGCCACACTGACGAGGGTCGGGCGATGTACAGCCTCAACGGCAATTACCTCGTCGCGGGCGACCGCCTCGTGCTCGACGACCTGGCGCGCACCTTGGAACAGCTGGCCGAGAAGGGCGCGGCCGATCTCTACAGAGGTGAGCTCGGCCGGGAGATGTCGAGGTACATTCGCGGCGGCGACGGCGACATCACGCTGCGCGACCTGCGCGAGTACCGCGTCATCCAGCGGCGGCCCGTCCGCGTCCCGTTCCTCGGCCACGAGTTCCACTCGAACCCACCTCCGTCCAGGGGCGGCGTGCTGATCGGGCTCGGGCTGCAGCTGCTCGACCGGATGGGGGTTGCGGCGCCGCCCGGAGGCGCCGAGGCGATGGCCCAGCTCGTCGAGATCATGCGCGAGCAGGAGGAAGCGGCCGCCGACGGCCGCTTCAGCCGTGAGCTCTACCGCGGCGGCCTCGCCCGTCGGCTCGCCGATCCCCGGCACCTGGCCGCCGCCGCCCGCCGGATTCGCAGGCAGCTGCCCGAGCTCAAGCGCGGGACGACGCACATCTCCGTCGTCGACGCCCAGGGCAATGCCGCCTCCCTGACCGCATCCACCGGTGCCGGCTCGGGCGTGATCGTCCCGGGAACGGGCATCCAGCTGAACAACATGCTCGGTGAGTTCGACCTCACGGCCCCGCGCCCGGGCGAGCGGTTCACGAGCGGGATGGCGCCGTCGCTGGTGATCGCCGACGGGCGGCCGCGCCTCGTGGTCGGCAGCGCAGGGTCGCTGCGCCTGCGCGGGGCGATCCTTCAGATCGTCGTCAACACGGTCGCGCACGGCCTCGGGATCGAGGACGCCCTCGCGCGGCCGCGCGTGCACCTGGAGGAGGGGAAGGTGCACGTCGAAGGCGGCAACGACCCCGCCGAGGTCGCCCGGCTGGAGTCGCGCGGTTACGACCTCCTGCGCTGGCGGGACCGGAATCTGTTCTTCGGCGGCGCGGCGGGGGTCGAGCTGCTCGACGACGGCACCCTCGCGGCCGCGGGCGACCCGCGGCGCGGCGGCCACGGCGTCGTCGTCGCGTGAGTACGCTACGCGTCCGGTTTGGCTGGAGGCCTCGAGTCGGTCGCCGTCGCTCTGTGCAGCGAACCGCTCTCGGGGTTGCCCTCTGAGCTCCGTTCGGATCCGGGAGGCCGAGCCGAAGGACGCACCCGCGCTCGTGTCGCTCGCGCGGGCGGTGGGCCGGGAGCCGGAACGCTGGCTGCTCTCGTCGACCGACTGGCGCGCGCCCGCGGCCGAGCGGCGCTACCTGCGCGCCGTGCACCGGTCGGCGCACGCGGCGGTGTTCGTCGCGGAGGCGCCCGAGGGCCTCGTCGCACGGTTGTCGGTCGCGCGCGATCCTCACCCCGCGAGCCACCACGTTGCCGATCTCGGGCTGATGGTCGCCGCGAGCCACCGTCGCCGCGGCATCGGCCGCGCGCTGCTGCAGCGAGCCGTCGACTGGGCGCGCGCGAGCGGCGTGACCAAGCTCGAGCTGCATGTCTTCCCGGACAACGGGCCGGCGCTCGCGCTCTACGAGGCGTTCGGGTTCGTCCGCGAGGGCTACCGGCGCCGGCACTACCGCCGTGACGGCGAGTACGTGGACGCGGTGTTGATGGCCTTCGACACCCGGGGCGAGTCGCCGTGATCCGTGCCGGGCTCCTGGCCGCCGTGCTCGTTCTGTGCGCCGGCGCGCAGGCGGCGCCCCAACCGGTCCCGCACCTCCGCCACGTCGTCGTGATCGTGTTCGAGAACAAGGGGCCCGGCGCGGTCCTGGGAAACCGGAATGCTCCCGCCTTCAACGCGTTCGCGCGCGCGGGCGCTGTCCTCAGCGGCTACCGCGGCGTCACCAACCCGAGCCTGCCGAACTACCTCGCCCTGGTCTCAGGCTCGACCCATCGAGTCACGACCGACTGCACGAGCTGCGTTGTCGGCGGGCCGAGCCTCGCCGACACGCTGGCGGCGAACGGGCTGACGTGGAAGGCCTATGCGGAAGGCATTCCGCGGGCCGGGTGGACCGGCGCCGGCGCGGGCAGGTACGCGAAGAAGCACGTGCCGTTCCTCTACTTCCGAAACGTGCTCGCGAGACCCGCGTGGCGGCGGAACGTGGTGCCGCTCAAGCGGCTCTCACCGCGGCGGCTGCCGGACTTCGCGCTCGTCATCCCGGACCTCTGCCACGACATGCACGACTGCCCGGTCAGGGTCGGCGACGTGTGGCTGCGGCGCTTCCTGCCGCCGCTGCTCAGGATCCCGGACACCGCGGTCTTCGTCACCTTCGACGAGTCGTACGGCCCCGGCAACCGGGTCCCGGCGCTCGCGCTCGGCCCGCCGGTGCGGCCCGGGTCGCGCTTCGCACCCGCGATGACGCACTACGGGCTGCTGCGGACGATCGAGGACGGCCTCGGGCTCCCGCGGCTCGGCCGCTCCGCGCGCGCCGGCCCCGTGACCGGAATCTGGAAGCAGGGAACGCCACCGCGGCCTTGAAGAGTGCGCCCTCGTGGTCGTGCTGAAGATGCTGACGGGGGCGATCGAGGCGCGGGATCCGTACACGCGCGGACACTCGACCCGGGTCACGGAACTGGCCGAGGCGCTTGCGTGCGCCCTGGGTTGGAGTGAGGAGCGGATCGCGTCGCTTCGGCTCGGCGGCCCGCTGCACGACATCGGGAAGCTCGCCGTCTCGCACGAGGTGCTGCACAAGGAGGGGGAGCTCGACGACTCGGAGCTCGCCGAGATCCGCGAGCACCCGAAGGCCGGCGCGAGGCTTTTGCTGCGCATCGCGGCCCTGCGTGCGGCGATCCCGTACGTCCTCTACCACCACGAGCGCTGGGATGGCACCGGCTACCCGTCCGGCAAGGCGGGCGAGGAGATCCCGCTCGAAGCGCGCGTGCTGGCCGTGGCCGACGCCTTCGACGCGATGACGAGCGACCGCCCCTACCGGCGCGCGCTGACTCGGGACGAAGCGCTGGCCGAGGTCGACCGCTGCGCGGGAACGCAGTTCGATCCGCGCATCGCCGAGGTCTTCCTCGCGCTGTTCGCGGAGACCGAGCTCCCGGCCGCAGCGTCGGCCTAGCGGCACGTACTTTTACTCCGTGCGGGACTGGCCGGGACGTGCAAGGGCCGAGCAGTTGCGGCAGTGGCCGACCCTCGAGTACGTCGTCGAGCGAGTGTCCGAGCATCAGGCGTTCGAGGCGTTGTTCCTCTGCGGCTCGTTTGCAACGGGACGCGCCGATGACGTCAGCGACATCGACTTCATCGCATCGGTTGCAGACGGTCGCTTCGAGGAAGCATGGGAGCAGCGATCAAGCCTGGTCCCACCTGACGCGCTCGTAGCGTGGGACCGCCGAGCTGATCCGGCGAGAGAGCTCGGTGCAATCAAGTTTCTGAGCCGGGACGTTGTGAAGGTCGAGCTCTCGTTCGCGACGGCGGCCGGGCGGAACCTGCTCGCCGACCCGTTCGTCGTGCTCGTCGGCAACGAGAGCGGAAGCGAGAGGTTTGAACGCAGAGGCCCGATTGCCGCCGACGAGCTCGAGGCGTATGCGCAGCGGCTCCGCGAGGAAGGAAAGGTGCATGAGGTCGAGATGCTTTACGGCGACTTGATGCGTGCGATTCGGGCTGCGCGAACGTAGCTCGGCAACAGTCGCCACCGGCCGCGGCGACGCGCGTGTTCCGTCACCGTGTCTGACACCGGGGCACGCGCCTCGAGCAGGGATTGTTGAGCGTTCGTGACGCTTCCGTTTCGGTGTCTGGCACCGACTTTCGAGCTGAGCGTCGCGCCTAGAGCGCCGACCAGACCTCGAGCTTCTGCTTTGTGCGGCGGACGACGTCGTCGGTGAACTCGCTCGTCCCCGCGTGGCCGGCGAGGTCGGGGGTGCGCACGCCGTCGGCGACTGCCTCGAGGCACGCCTCCCGGATCGCGCGCGAGGCCTGCGCCGCCTCGCCGCCCGCATAGGAGAGCACCGCCGCGGCGGCGAGGATCATCGCCATCGGGTTCGCCACGTTCTTGCCCTGCAGCGACGGCGCGGTTCCGTGCGCCGCCTCCGCCAGCACGACCCTTGGGACGTAGTCGTCGCCGAAGCCGACGAGCAGCGACTCCGAGCCGGCGATCGACCCGAAGAGCGGCAGCACGAGGTCGGACAGGATGTCGCCGTCGCGGTTCAGCGCGGGGATCACGAGCGGGTCGCCGCTCGCCGCGATCAGCAGGGCGAAGGTCGCGTCGATGAGTTGTGGCTCGTACGGCACGTCCGGGTGTCGCTCGGCCGCCGCGTCCGTCTCCTCCTTCAGCATCCCCTCGTACACGGGGCTGACGGTGAACTTCGGCCCGCCGAAGACCTTGGCGCCGGTGTCCTCGGCGAGCCGGAAAGCGAACTCCGCGACCGAGTGGCAGATGCGCCGTTCGATCCGCTCCGTGCGGAAGGCGGCCTCGTCGTCGCCGGATCCCTCGCGCCACTCCTCCGCGCCATAGGCGTCGCCGACCGCCATGCGCACGACCGAGATCGGCGCGTGGACGCCGCCGAACGGCACGACCCCCGGGATGCGACGACCGGTGCGGACGATCACACGACCGCCGATCTCCTCGCGCAGGATCCTGTTCGGGGAGCCGACGTCGCCCGCGCCTTCCGGGGTGACGGTCGCCGCTTTCAGGCCGAGCCCCGCCTCGCGCACCGCTGTGGCGGCCTCGTACACGACCTGGTTCTGCGTCGTCCGCCGCGACTCCAGCGAGAGGTCGTAGCGAGGCAGCTCGACCTCGACTCCGGTGACGTCCGGGTCGAGCACACGCAGCGCCTCCTCGAGCAGCTCCTGCCCGGTCTCGTCCCCCTCCAGCACCACGATCGTCGCCGTCGCCATCTGCCTCCCTGGATTAGAACCACTCGCCGCTGGCTACACGGCAGACTCTATGGCTAGTTCCAGGAAAGGGGGATGGAGGCGGCGTGGCTCGCAACGCCGCGGGTTTCGGTACGTGGACTCGCGGGGCCGGGCGATCACCGACGAGAACGCGCTGGAGAGGATCGAGTCGATCCGCATCCCGCCGGCGTGGAAGGACGTCTGGATCTCTCCGCGGCCCGGCGCGAAGCTGCAGGCAACCGGAGTCGACCGTGCGGGGCGGCGGCAGTACCTCTACCACCCGGAATTCCGAGCGCGGCAGGAGCAGGCGAAATACGACAAGCTCATCCGCTTCGCAGAACGCCTTCCGGAGTTGCGGAAGGTAATGAGCGAGCACCTCGACCAGGAGCCGCTGAGCCCCGAATGGACGGCGGCGCTCGCGGTGCGGCTGGTCAACGAAGGCTGGTTCCGCGTTGGCGGCGAACGCTACGCGCGCAGCTACAAGACGTTCGGTATCACGACGTTGCGCAAGGGGCACGTTCGTGTTCGGGGAAGCCGGATCACCTTCCGGTTCCGCGCGAAGCACCGCGTCCTCTGCCACACGGTCCTCGTCGATGCCGAGCTCGCCGCGGCCATGAAAGAGCTGCTCGCAGTACCGGGCGGCCGCCGCCTGTTCCGCTACCGGCGCGACGATCAGCTCTTCAACCTCGGCGCGCGCAAGCTGAACGAGTACATCCAGGAGCACATGGGCGAGGAGTTCACGGTCAAGGATTTCCGTACCTGGGGCGGCACGCTCCTGGCCGCGATCCGGCTCGCCGAGGCAGAGCCCGTCGAAAGCGCGACCGAGCAGAAGCGAGCCGTGGCTGCGGTGATGCGTGCGGTCGGCGAGCGCCTCGGGAACACGCCTGCAGTTGCGCGCTCGTCCTACGTGAGCCCGGCGGTCGTCGAGCAGTATCTCGACGGCAGAACCATCGACGATTTCCGCCCTCGTCATTTGCGCGTAGTCGGCGCGCGGGACTTGGATTTCGATCCAGAGGAGCAGGCACTGGTCAGCCTTCTCCGCTCGTGGCGCATTCGGCGCGCGCGTGCGGCAGCCTGACATTGCGCTCGCACTTTCGGTTAGGGTGGCGAAATCCCACTGCCCTACGAGGAGGATCCATTGGCGCGCAAGACCGTGCTCGTCTGCGACAACTGTGGAATGGAAATCGGCGAAGGAAAAGGCGCGACGATGCGCCTGAACTTCGCGGACGCCCGCCGCGGTTCCAAGCAAGCCGATCTCTGCGACAACTGCGCGGGCGGAATGCCCGGCCGCGCGGCCGCGCGGCGAGGCCGCCGGCCGAAGTCCGCGACAGCCTAGGACGACGGGGCGGGGCGACCCGCCTTTCCGGGCCTCGGAACCGTCCCATGCGGCGACTACGATGGCTCGGTGCCGCTGCGCCTGCTCGCAGGGCCCGCGAACGCGGGCAAGGTCGCGCTCCTGCTCGAGCGCTACCTGGCCGCCCTCGGCTCCGATCCGATCTTGATCGTGCCGAACCGGCCGGACGTCGACCGCGCCGAACGTGAGCTGCTGACGCAGGCCGGCGCGCTGGTCGGAGGCTCGATCGGCACGTTCGACGACGTCTTCGAGCGGATCGCGCGCGGCAACGGAGCCCACAAGCGCGTCGTCACGCCCGCGCAGCGGACACTCCTGCTGCGCCGAGTGGTGGCGGGGGCGCAGAACCGCTCCGCGCGCTTCTCGGGGTTCGCCGACTCGCTCGGCTCGACGGTTTCCGAGCTCGAGTCGGCGCTGCTGGAGCCGAGCGAGTTGGACGGTGAGCTGGCGGAGCTCTACGCCGCTTACCGCGCAGAGCTCGAGCGGTTGGATCTCTGGGACCGCGAGCTGGAGCGCCGTCACGCGGCGGAGCGGGCGGGCGGCGACCTCTCTGCGTGGGAGCCGCGTCCCGTCTTCGCGTACGGCTTCGAGGACCTGACCGGGGCCGAGTGGGCGTTGCTCGAGGCGCTCGCCGCCCGTGCCGACGTGACCGTCTCGCTCCCGTACGAGCCGGGCCGTGACGCCTTCGCCTCGCTCTCGCGAACCGCGGAGGACCTGAGCCGGCTGGCGGACGGCCGCATCGAGGAACTCCCGCCGAGCGCCGAGGCGCGCACGCCGGTGCTCGCCCACGTAGAACGAGATCTCTTCGGAGCTGTGGATCCTGGAACGCGCAGCGTTGAATTGGACGGGTCGCTCCGTTTCCTCGAGGGCGCCGGCATCCGCGGGACGCTCGAGCTCGTCGCCGACGAGATCCTCGCCCTGCTGCGGGAGGGAACGCCGCCCGAGGAGATCGCAATCGTCTGCCCGTCGCTGGAACGCTGGCGCGCGGCGCTCGACACGGCGTTCGCGACGCTCGGCGTGCCGTACTCGCTCGAAGGGCGCCTGCGGCTCGGGCAGACGCCGTTCGGACAGGCGCTGCTCTCGCTGCTCCGCTACGCGTGGCAGGCGGGCGAGCGCCGCGACCTGTTCTCGTTCCTGCGCTCGCCGTTCTCCGGGCTCACGCGCGCACACGCCGATTTCCTCGAAGGCAGGCTTCGCGGGCGGGGAGTGGTCGAGCCGGCGCGGGTCGACGAAGAGATCCAGAAGCTGCGCGGCCAGCCGTTGCCGCACCTCGACACGGTTCGCAACGCGGAGGACGCGCTCGCGGCGGTCCGCGACCTCGCGCGGGCGATGGCGCGTGCCGCGCACGGGCTCGAGGCGCCGCCGGTCCACGAGGCCGCCCGGCTCGACCTGCGCGCGCACGAGGCGGCGGCGAAGCTCGTCAAGGAGCTGGAGGGCTGGCGCGAGCTCGGCGGCGAAGCCACCCGCGACGAGGTCGTGGGCCTGCTGGCGGACGCGCCGGTGCGGCTCGGCGGTGCCGGCGAGGCCGGGCGGGTCGCGGTGCTCGACCTGCTTCGCGCACGCACCCGCCGGTTCGAGGTCGTGTTCGTGGTCGGCCTCGAGGAGGGCAGCCTGCCGCGCCGCTCGCAGGGCTCGCCGTTCCTCGACGAGGAGCAGAAGGCCGAGCTCGAGCGCACGTCGCCCAGCGGCCGGCTGCTGCGGACCGACCCCGTCTCGCGCGACCGCTACCTCTTCTACACCGCCTGCACCCGGCCGACGCGGCGTCTCTACCTCACCCGCGAGGCCGCGAGCGACGAGGGCTCGCCGCGCGAGGCGAGCCCGTTCTGGGACGAGGCGCAGGCGCTCTTTGCCGCAGACGAGGTCGAGCGCTGGACGCGGCGCCGGCCGCTCGCAGCGCTGACCTGGCCGCTCGAGATCGCGCCGAGCGAGCGCGAACGCCTCCGCGCGCTGGCCTCGCTCGCTCCGGCGGAGCCCTCGACGGCCACCTCGCTCGCCCGCGCCAACGGCTGGGAACGGCGCCTCGACCGCGCCCTCGCAGCGTTCCGGCGGCCGACGCGCCTGACGCACCCGGCCGTGCTCGAGGAGCTGCGCCAGAAGGCGAGCTTCTCCGTCACCGACCTCGAGCGCTTCGCCGACTGCTCCTCGATGTGGTTCGTCGAGCGGCTGCTGCAGCCGAGGTCGATCGACGCCGAGGTCGACGCCCGCCTGCGCGGCACCGTCGCGCACCAGACGCTGTTCAGCTTCTTCAAGGGCCTGCCGAAGCGCACCGGCGCGGAGCGGCCGCGCCCCGAGAACCTCGAGCAGGCGCTCGAGTTCCTGCGTGAGTGCCTGCGCGACGCGCTACAGGCGCACCTGCGGATCGACGTGCCCGAGCTGGAGCGGCGCGAGCTCGAGCACAGCCTCGCGCGCGACCTCGAGAAGCTGGTTCGCCGTGAGGCCGAGTCGCCGAGCCCGCTCGTGCCGGACCGCTTCGAGGTCTCGTTTGGCTCCGAGCGCTCGGCACCCGAGTTGCAGCGCGGCCTCGACCTCGGCGGCTTTACCGTCTCGGGGAAGATCGACCGGATCGACCGCGACCCCTTCGGCGCACGCGGGCTGGTCGTGGACTACAAGTCGGGCCGCAGCGCGCACACCGCCGCCGAGATCGAACGCGAGCTGCACCTGCAGATCCCGCTCTACATGCTCGTCCTCCGCGACCTCGTCGGGGTCGAGCCGTTGGGCGGGATCTACCGCGCGCTCGCGGGCGAGGGCCAGGCGCGCGGCGTGTTGCGGGCCGACGCCCGCGAGGACGGGGTGCCCGGTTTTCAGCGCAACGACTACGTCGACGAGGATGCCTTCTGGGGCGGGATCGAGCGCGCCCAGGACCACGCGCGGGCGATGGTCTCGCGCATCCGGGCCGGGGACGTCCGCCACGACCCGAAGCGCGGCTCGTGCCCGCAGTGGTGCGACCTGTGGCCCATGTGCCGGGTGAGGCGGTCATGAACACGGTTTCTCCTGGTCTCCCGAGCGGAGCGACGGGACAAGCTGGCCCGCCGGAAAGTGCGGAGCACTTTTCGGCGATAAACGTCGAGCAGCAGCGGGCGATCGAAGAGCGCGGGGTCGTCTTCGTCTCCGCAGGCGCAGGGACCGGCAAGACGAGAGTGATCGTCGAGCGCTTTTGCAGAGCGGTCTGCGAGCGCGGGCTCGACGTCGACTCGCTGCTCGTGATCACCTACACCGAGCGTGCCGCCGGCGAGCTGCGCGGGCGGATCCGCAGGCGGCTGCACGAGCTGGGCCGTCACGACCTCGAGCGGAAGCTCGACGGCGCGTGGATCTCGACGATTCACGGCTTCTGCCGCCGGCTGCTGAAGGCGCATCCGTTCGCGGCCGGGATCGACCCCCGCTTCCGCGTGCTCGACGACAGCCAGGGCCGGGTGCTCCGCGGCGAGGCGTTCCGCGCCGCGCTCGAGGAGTTCTGCGGCGTCGACGAGGCGCGCCTGCGGCTGCTCGCCTCCTATGGCGGCAGGCGGCTGCGCCGGATGCTCACAGGTGTCCACGAGACGCTGCGCTCGTCCGGGCTCGAGCTGCGGATCGACCCGCGCGAGGAGCCGCAGCTCGGCGAGCGGCTCGAGGAGCTGCGCGAGTACGCGCGTGCCGCAGGCGACGAGCGGGCGATCCGGTACCTCGAGACGCCGCACCTTCCCGAGGAGCTGCTGGACCTCTCCGATCTCGCCTCGCCCGAGCTGGACGAGCCGCGCCGCGCGGTCGAGGCGGCCGCGCTCGAGGCGCTCGCGGCGCGCGACCGGGAGCAGCTGCAGGAGCTCCTGCTCGCCTACGACGCCGCGTACCGCGAGGCGAAGGACCGGGAGTCCGCGCTCGACTTCGAGGACCTCCAGCTCCTCGCCCGCGACCTGCTGCAGCAGCATCCGGAGATCCGCGAGCGGGAGAGCTGGCGCTTCCGCTCGATCATGGTCGACGAGTTCCAGGACACCAACCGCCTCCAGTGCGAGCTGATCGACCTCCTCGCGAGCGACGACTCCGAGATCTTCTTCGTCGGCGACGAGTTCCAGTCGATCTACCGCTTCCGACACGCCGACGTCGAGGTCTTCCGCGAGCGGCGCGAGGCCGTCGGCGGCGTGCTGGCGTTGACGCAGAACTACCGCTCGCGGCCCGAGGTGCTGAACGTGATCAACCATCTCTTCGCCGCGGACTTCGGCGAGAGCTTCCAGCCGCTGGTCGCCGCCGGACGGTTCGCCGACCCCGCCTTCGGGCCCGCGGTCGAGCTCCTCGTCACCGACAAGGAGACCTACGCCGGGACCGGCGTCCACTGGCGCAAGGCCGAGGCGCAGCACATCGCGCAGCGGGTGCGAGAGCTCGTCGACGCGGGCGAGGCCGCGCCCGGCGAGATCGTGCTGCTCTTCGCCGCGGGCACCGACGCGCGGATCTACGAGGAGGAGCTGCGCTCGGTTGGGCTGCCGACCTTCCGCGCGACCGGACGCGACTACTACCACCAGCAGCAGGTGGTCGACCTGCTCGCCTACCTGCGCCTCCTGCACAACCGCTACGACGACGAGGCGCTGGTCTCGGTGCTCGCCTCGCCGTTCGTCGGCGTCTCCAACGACGCGCTCGTGCTGCTGCGGCGAAACGCGCCGAAGCGGCCGCTCTACTGCGGGCTCGAGAAGGAGCTGCCCGAGGGGCTCTCGGAGCGGGACCTGCGGCTCTTCCAGGCCTTCCGCCAGCGCTACGGCCGACTCGCTGCGCAGGCGTCGTCGCTGTCGCTCGAGCGGCTCTGTGAGCGGATCGTCGCCGAGCACGACTACGACCTCGCCGTGCTGGCGCAGTGGGACGGGAGGCGGCGCTACGCCAACCTGCGGAAGCTGGCGCGGCTCGCGCGCTCGTACGAGGAGCTGCGCGGCCCGGACGTGCAGGGCTTCGTGCGCTTCGTCGCCGAGCAGGACGCCGTCGGCGCGTCGGAGCTCGAGGCGGTCGCCGAGGAGGAGGGGACGGACGTCATCCGGCTGCTGACGATCCACTCGGCGAAGGGGCTCGAGTTCAAGGTCGTGGTCGTCGCGGACGCGGGCCGCGACCGCGCGCGGCCGGACGCAGACGAGATCCTCTGCCTGCCGGACGGCCGGCTCGGCTTCCGCCCGGCCGACCCCGACACCGGCAAGCGGCTGACGACGGCCGAGTACGAGGCGGTCAGGGCGGCCGAGCAGGCAGCGGAGGAAGCGGAGCGGCGGCGCCTCTACTACGTCGCGATGACGCGTGCGATCGACCGCCTGATCGTCTCGGGCGCGGTCGGCGAGCGCGGCCCGGACGAGCGCACGCCGATCGGCTGGGTGCTCGACCGCCTCGACCTGGGTGACCTCGGCGCGGCCGAGGCGGTTGCGGAGATCGAGCGCGGCGAGGCGCGCGTGCTGGTGCGGCTCGACCGCCACGCGCCCGAGCCGGAGGCTGTCGTCGCGGAGCCGGCGGCCCTCGAGCAGCTAGAGCTCTTCGAGCTCGCCGAGAACGGCGCCGCGGCGGCCGAGGCGCCCGAGCTCGCGCCGCTCGCGGAGATCCCGGCCCCGCCGCTACACCGAGTGCGCCGGCTCTCGTACAGCGCGCTCTCGCTCTTCGAGCGCTGCTCGTACCGCTACTTCGCCGAGCGCGTCGTGGGGCTGCGGCCGGCCGACGCCGCCGGAACGGTGCCGGGCCACACCGGCCTCGCGGCGACGGAGATCGGGGACGCCGTCCACGCGCTGCTCGAGGTCGTCGACCTGCGTGCTCCCGAGGTTCCTGCGGACCTGGTGGAGCGAGTGCGCGCGCGCTACCCCGCCTCGACCGACGAGGAGATCGAGCGCATTCGCGGCTTTGTGGCCTCCTACTGCGCGTCGGACCTGGCCGCGCGGATCGCGTCACTGGACGGCGCGACCGCCGAGCTGCCGTTCGCCTTCGAGCACGACGGCGTGCTGCTCCACGGGCGCATCGACGTCCTCGCGCGTGATCCTGGAGGCCGTACGGCCATGGTCCTGGATTACAAGACGAACTCGCTGGCAGAGGGCGAGCCGGACGAGATCGTCGCCAAGGACTACCGGCTGCAGCAGCTGGTCTACGCGCTGGCCTGCTTCCGTGCCGGCGCCGAGGAGGTCGAGGTCGTCTACCACTTCCTCGAGCGCGCGGACGCGGTAGTAACAGACTGTTACAAGCTCGAGAACGTCCCGGCGCTCGAGGCCGAGCTCTCCGCCGCGATCGCGACGATCCAGGCGAACGACTTCCGGCCGACGCCGAACGAGTTCGTCTGCGCCGACTGCCCCGCGCTCGACCTCGTCTGTGCGGGACCGCGCCTCCGCACCGGCTGATGGCCCGCAGCTACGTCCGCGAGGCGCGGCGGCGCGTCGGGCCGAAGCGCAACCGGATCGTGCCGATCATCGAGCGGCTGCTCGCCGAACACCCGGACGCAACGATCGCTTTGCGGTTTCGCAGCGACCTCGAGCTGCTCGTCTCCGTGATGCTCTCCGCGCAGACGACGGACGTGAACGTCAACCGCGTCACGGAGCGGCTCTTCGAGAAGTACCGCGCGCCCGAGGACTACCTCGCCGTGCCGCAGGAGGAGCTCGAGAACGACATCCGTGCGACCGGGTTCTTCCGCCAGAAGACGAAGGCCCTGCGCGGGACGATGGCGATGCTGATCGAGGACTACGACGGCCGCGTCCCCGAGCGGATGGCTGACCTGCTCCGGCTTCCCGGAGTTGCGCGCAAGACCGCGAACGTCGTCGTGGCCGAACGCGGGGAAGCGCAAGGAATCGTCGTCGACACCCACGTTCGCCGTCTCTCGCAGCGGCTCGGGCTGACGCGGCAGGAGGATCCCGTCAAGATCGAGCGGGACCTGGTCAAGGTCGTGCCGCGGCGCTACTGGAACGTCTTCCCGCACCTGTTCATCTGGCACGGTCGCCGGGTTTGCATTGCGCGTAGCCCACGCTGCGAGGAGTGCGTGCTGAACGATCTCTGTCCTGCAAGTCGGATCGAAGTCGTGCGCCTTCCGTCACACGCGCGCGCGTAGGCTCGCAGCGTGCGCGGCGTCGACCTCGCGATCTACGCGGACGCACTGGCGGGCGAGGTGGCGAGCCTGGCCGCCCGGGCCGAGCGTGCACGTTCACGTCTGCGCCAGGCCACCATCGAGAAGCGGGCCCGCCGCGAACTGACTCCTGTCGCCATCGAACGACTTGACGCGATCGGCGTCCTCGGCTCGGTCGACGAAGCGGCTACGCGGGCTGAGCTACGCGACCTTGAAGCGGCGATCGACGCGGTAGAGGAGCTGCAGTCCTGGTTGGAGCGGGAGCTGGCTAGCGCGGCCTGAGGCGCCGCTTGTCGGCGCCGACATGGAGGCCGCACGGGCTTTTGCCCGGGCGGCCGGCTAACCCACGATCTTGGAGACGAGATCGCTAGCCCCGCCGACGTCACCTTGGGGTGAGTCCGACGAGCAGCCCGCCGTCTTCGTCGTACGCCGGGAAGAAGTCCCCGATGACCGGCTTGAGGTTGCCGGCGCGGGAGCGCAGCTCGAGCTTCTGGTCCATGCGCCTCACGCCCCACTCGAGCGCGACCTTCGCGGGGTTCTCGCCGTCGAAACCGGATAACCCGAACGCCTCGACGACGTCGCGCCCCATCAGGTCCTGCTCGCGGTAGCCGGAGAGCTCGAATACGTCGCGGCCGACCGCGATCACGCGCGCCTCCTGGTCGCAGACGACAAACCCCGTGTTCGGGCCGGGGTAGTAGTCCTCCAGCAGCTCGAAGAGAAATCCGAAGCCGCAGCGATGGCAGGCGACCGCCTCCTGGGTCAACCCCTCGCGCCGGTCGTGGTCGATCGAGCGGTCCTTGCAGTTCGGGCAGATGAAGTACGGCACCGGCCGATCGTAGCTCCGGGGCTAGGTGTCGCCGCGCCGCCTTCGTCCGGCGAGCGTGCGCGGGTCCAGCGGTCCCAGCGGCGGCAGTGTCAGCGGTGCGCGCCCGATCCAGCCGAGCCACCGATAGATCGCGAGCTGGAGCGCGGTCGTGACGAGGATCAAGCCCCAGCTCCACCAGTAGCCGAAGCTCCAGCCGAGCTCCGGGATGTGATCGAAGTTCTGACCGTAGAGGCCGACGATGAAGGTCGGAAGGAGCAGCACCGAGGCGATTACTGTCAGGCGCTTGGTGACTTCGTTCTGGTCGTTCGCGATCTTGGCCTGCTGGTAGTCCCGCGCGCTTGTCAAGAGGTCGCGCGAGAAGTCCAGTCCGTCGACCGCGCGCAGCAGCTTGTCGTAGACGTCGGCGAAGTCGAGCTCGATCTCGCGCGGAAGAACCTCGCCGTCTTTACCCTCGACGCGCCGGTCGATCACCCTCCTGACGGCATCGCGTGTTGGACCAACAGTGCGGCGGACGCGGAGGAGGTCGTGGCGGAGCTCGGAGATACGCACCCTGACCTGGCTCGCAGGCCACTCTTCGACCCCGTCCTCGAGCTCGTCGATCTCGTCGTCGAGGGCGTCCACGAGGTCGAGGAAGTACTCGGCGATCAGGTCGACCAGGCGATAGACCATCAGGCCGGTCCGCCGATCGTCTGAGCTGCGGACGGACTCCTGAGCAGGGCTCGGGTCGAACGGATCGCCGCGCTCGGGCGTCTTGCGCACGGTCACCAGCCGCTCCCGCGTCGCGATCAGATCGAGCTCCTGGTAGTAGACGCGATCCTCTTCGCGAATGGCCACAGGCACGAGAAAGACGCCAAACACGTAGGTGTCCTGGCTCTCGAGCCGCGGCCGAGGCTCGTCGTCCTGGAGCGCAGGCCGCATCAGCTGCGCCAGCGCACGCTCGTGGATCTCTATCGCCAGCGCGGCGCGGAGCTCGTCCTCGGTGGGATCGAGCAGGTCGATCCACTCGGCCATCGGCCGAGCGTAGCCCTGCCTTCGGTCGGACTAGCCCGTGCGTTCGGCCGCGAGGGCCGTCGCCGCGTGGCCCTCGCGCGCGGCGAGCCAGCGCTCGGCGTCGAGCGCCGACATCGCGCCGCTTCCGGCCGCGGTCACGGCCTGGCGGTACGTGTGGTCGACGACGTCGCCGGCCGCGAAGACGCCCTCGACGTTGGTCTCGGTCGAGCCGGGCTTGGCGACGAGGTAGCCGGCCTCGTCGTGGTCGAGCTGGTCGAGGAAGAGCTTCGTGTTCGGGTCGTGGCCGATCGCGACGAAGAGGCCTTGAGCCGGGATCTCGCGGATCTCGTCGGTCTCGAGATCGCGCAGCCGGACGGCGGCGGTCTGGCCGTTCTCGGCAACTACCTCGTCGACCACGGCGGGCGTGGCGAAATCGATCTTTTCGTTCGCCTGGGCGCGGTCGATCATGATCTGCGAGGCGCGGAAGTCGTTGCGCCGGTGCACAAGAGTGACCTTCGTGGCGAACTTCGTCAGGAAGATCGCCTCCTCCATCGCCGAGTCGCCTCCGCCGACGACCACGACCTCCTTCTCGCGGAAGAAGGCTGCGTCGCAGACGGCGCAGTACGAGACGCCGCGGCCCTGCAGCAGGCGCTCGGACTCGAGGCCCAGCTGGCGCGCGCTCGCGCCGGTCGCGACGATCACGCTCTCAGATGTGAACTCCTTCTCGCCGACCCAGACGCGGAACGGGTGCTCGCTGAAGTCGACCTTGGTGACGTCGTCGGTGAGGAACTCCGCGCCGAAGCGCTCGGCCTGGCGCCGGAAGTCCTGCATCATCGCCGGGCCCATGATCCCGTCGGGGTAGCCCGGGTAGTTCTCGACGTCGCTCGTGATCATCAGCTGGCCGCCCCAGGCGAAGCCCTCGATGACGAGCGGCTCCAGGTTCGCGCGCGCGGCATACAGCGCCGCCGTGTACCCGGCAGGGCCGCCTCCGATGATGATCAGCTCACGTGTCTCGTCGTTCAAATTTCTTCTCCGTCCTATTAAACGATTTGGGGCGGTCGAACCTTCCTGGGGCGACGCCTGGCACCGTCATTCAAGCAACGCTACGACCGGCCACGCGCGCCAGGTTTGACCCGTTTGGAGCAGGACCGAGGCGGCCCCGCGCTCGTCCTAGTTCAACGGGCCAGGCGTCCGAAACAACCCCCTCAGGGCGTCTGGCTCGCTTCTTGCCGCTACGCGGTCGGCCGTAAACCAGTTGTTGCTGCTAGAGATACAGGCGGGGCCTTTGAGGCTCCGCCTGTGTCGCATAGAATCGCCGCCTTCCGAGAAGGGACTTTCCATGGCTTCGACAGTGACGTGGGACGGTCTCCGCGATCTCGCGGGTTTCCGGGCGCAGAACGGCTGCGCAATCAGTCTCTACCTCGACCTCGATCCGAGCGCGACGCCGACGGCGGCCGACCTGACGACTCGCGTGAACGCGCTGATCGACGAGATCGAGCGCTCCGAGGCGGCGCGGCGGCCCGAGCTCGACCACGAGCAGAAGGAGGGCTTGCGCAGCGACGTGCAGCGCCTGCGGTCGTTCTTCGAGCAGGACTTCGACCGCGACGGAGCCCGGGGATTGGCTGTGTTCTGCGCGTCGCTCGACAACCTCTGGCAGCCGCTGCCGCTGAGCTCGCGCGTGCCCGACGTCGTCAAGGTCGGGAACGCGCTCTCGCTGGCGCCGCTGGTCTCGCTCGTCGGCCGCGGCGAGGGCGCGCTCGTGGTGTTCGTCGGGCGGGAGCGCGGGGACCTCTTTCGCCTGCGGGCCGGGAAGCTCGAGGAGCTCGTCGACCAGTTCGACGACGCACCCGGCCGCCACGACCAGGGCGGCTGGTCGCAGGCGCGCTTCCAGCGGCACATCGACAAGCTCGTGCACGACCATCTGAAGGAGGTTGCAGAGCTGGTCGACCGGCAGTTGCGGCGGCTGCGCGGCCCACGGGTGATCGTGGTCGCGAGCGAGGAGACCCGGGCCGAGTTCGAGACCGCCCTCTCGCACGAGGTGAAGAAGGCGGTGATCGGCTGGACGACTGCCGAAGCGCACGCGACGGCCGCAGAGCTGCTCGGCGACGTGCAGCCGCTGCTCGAGCGCTGGCGCGGCGAGCAGGAGAACAAGGCCGTCGAGCGCTGGCGCGAGGAGGCCGGTCGCAATGGCCGCGCCGCCTCGGGTTGGGGTCCGACCCTCGAAGCCGCGTCGGACGGACGCGTCGAGCTGCTGCTCTTCCAGGACGGCGTCGAGCAACCGGCCTGGGAATGCCCAGCCTGCGGGCGCGTCAACGCCGAAGGCGGCGCCTGCCCGCTCGACGGGACGGCGATGGAACAGCGCCGCGACGGGCTCGACCTTGCCGTCCGCCAGACGCTCGCCCACGGCGGCACGGTCTGGGCCCTGACCCAGCACCAGGACCTCGACCCCGTCGAGGGCATCGGTGCGCTGCTCCGTTTCTAGCCGCTAGGCAGCGTCGACGGCGCGGGGCAGCTCCCGCGCTTCAGCCGGCTCGACCGGCTCGGGCTGCGAGTCGGACGCCTGCTCGAGCTTCGTCTCGAACTTCCCGAGGTGCTTCTCGGACTCGAGGAACTTCTTCTGCGCGCGATCGAGGTGGGTGCCGACGAGCTCGAAGTCGTCCTTGAACTTCCCGAACTCCTTCTGCAGCTGCGCGCAGTACGCCATGACCTCCTGCGCGTGCTGCTCGATCTGGAGCCCCTTGAGGCCGAGCACGATCACCTGCAGGTACGCCGTCAGCGTCGTGGGCGACACCGGCAGCACGCGCTTCTCGTTCGCGTAGGCGAGCAGCGCGCCGGTGCGCCCGCAGGCGAGCTCGTAGTAGATCGCCTCCGAGGGGAGGTACATGAACGCGAAGTCGTACGTCCCTTCGTCCGGCCGGATGTACTTCGACGCGATCGCGTCGACGTGACTCTTCACGTCGCGTGCGAAGAGCTTCTCGAACTGCTGCCGCTCGATGTCGTTCTCGGCCGCGGTCATTCGCTCGAAGTTGTCGAGCGGGAACTTGGAGTCGATCGGGACGATGCGGTCGACCTTGATCGCGGCATCGACGCGCTCGCCGCCCGCGAAGCCGTACTGGAGCTCGAACGCCGTCGGCGGTAGCCGGTCGCGCAGGAGGTTCTCGAGCAGGAGCTCGCCGAAGCCGCCGCGCGCCTTCGGCGGACGGAGGATCTGCTGCAGCTGGCTGAGCTCCTTCGCCTGCTCGGCCATCTGCACCGTCGCCTGACCGACCTCGCCGAGCTGCCGGTGGATGGCGTTGGTCTGCTTCGCAGCATGCTCGAGGCGGCGGTCGACCTTCGTGTCGAGCTCGCCTAGACGCCGGTCCATCGTGGCAGTGATGGCCTGGAGACGGCCGTCGACCTCCGTGTTGCGCGTCGCCAGGAGCTGGTCGAGCACGTGCGCCGTCTGGGCGCTCTGGTCGGCCAGGCGCCGGCTCAGCCACAGCGCGAGCGCGCCGCCGCCGGCGAGTAGGAGAACCAGTGTCAGGACGACGATCATGGAGCCGACGAACGGTAGAGATGGCGTCGGACGGCACGAACGAGGGCGGCTCGCGCCGCCCTCGAGAACCCTGGATCAACCCGCGTTCAGGGCGTGTCGCTGCGCTCCGCGTGGTGCTCTGCGGCTCGGTCCCGCTCTTCCTGCGCGACTCCCTCGGCGTTCTCTGCGCGCTCGGTGGCCATGCTCTCTGCCTCCTGGTGCATGCCCTCGCGCTTCATCGAGTCGTCGCCGGTGAGGTCACCCGCGGCCTTCTTGCTGCGGCCGAAGAGCTTGTCGAGGAAACTCATGCGTTGCCTCCTTGCCGTTGGCCTGCGGATAGGAGTATCGCGTAACAGCAACAAAAAACGCCAGATCCGGAAAACCTTGCGGCCTTCCGGATCTGACGGGACGACCCTAACGCGTCATTGAGGGCGAGTCAAGCGCGTTGCTACCATCGCCCGCCGGTGGCGAAAAAGTCCCGCACTCCGGCCCCTCCGCGCAAGGTCCAGGCGCCCCAGCAGCGCAAGGATCCCAGGCGTCAGCGCTCGCTCCCGGGCGGCCCGTGGGTTGCTCTGCTGGCCCTGGTGGCGGTCGCCGCAGTGGCGGCGGCGGTCGTCGCGGCCGTGGTCGCGCGCGGGGGCGGCAACGACAACGGCGCGCCGGCGGTCGGAGCTGCGCAGCCGACGAACCTCGTCGGCCTGCAGACGGGGCCGGCTCCGTGGAACCCGGGGCTCGACACGCTGCCTGACCGCCTCGACGCCGTGGGCGTGTCGGACCTTTCCGCCGAGGGCGAAGTCGTCCACATCCACCAGCACCTCGACATCTTCGTGAACGGGAAGCCGATGCCCGTTCCCGCGAACATCGGCATCTACGACGGCCAGTTCCTGACCGAGCTGCACACGCACGACGCGAGCGGGATCATGCATTTCGAGTCGCCTACGGACCAGCACTTCACGCTCGGCCAGTTCTTCGGGGTCTGGGGCGTGCGGCTGAACGGGGACTGCATCGGCGGCTACTGCCGTCAGGTCACGCCGTGGACGCTCTACGTCGACGGCCAGCCGTACAGCGGCGATCCCGCGAGGATTGACCTGAAGTCGCACCAGGAGTTCGCGTTCGTCATCGGCACCCCGCCGAAGCAGATCCCGCGGTCGTACAAGTTCCCGCCGAACACCTAGTCGTTCGCGCCTCGCGACTATCCTTCGCCGCGCCGGGGTGGCGAAATTGGTCATACGCGCCTGACTTAAAATCAGGTGTCCCCAGCGGGGACGTAAGGGTTCGAATCCCTTCCCCGGCACCTCTTGTTAGGACGGCTCAGGAGGCGCGCCGCCACCAGCTGCGGCGCGGGAGCTCGCCGCCGTTGCCGAGCACTTGCGCGGCGGCGGCGAAGTCGGTGTCGACGAGGCTGATCAGATCCTCGGCCGGGATGCCTTCGAGCCCTTCTCCCGCAGCGAGGCGCAGGGCCTGTGCGTTCAGCGCCTGCTCGAAGATCGTCCGCGCGTAGCGCGCGTTGCCGAAGCCCTCGCCGCGCTGCGCGCGGTCGAAGATGCGGCGCAGCTCGGCCTGTGCCGGCTCGGTCACGCGGTACTCGTTCTGGCCGGCGAAGCGCTCGGTGATCGCAACGAGCTCGTCGGTCGAGTAGTCCGGGAACGTGATCTCGCGCGCGAAGCGCGAGCGCAGGCCCGGGTTCGAGTCGAGGAAGTCGTGCATCAGCCGCGGGTACCCGGCGACGATCACGATCAGGCGGTGGCGGTAGTCCTCCATCCGCTTCAACAGCGTCTCGATCGCCTCCGCGCCGAAGTCGGCGCCGCGATAGTGGCCGGGCCGCGCGAGCGCATAGGCCTCGTCGATGAAGAGGACGCCGTCGAGCGCCTTGCGGATCGCGCGGTCGGTCTTGATCGCGGTCATGCCGACGAACTCGCCGACAAGGCCCGCGCGGTCGACCTCCACGAGGTGGCCGCGCTTCAAGAGCCCCATCGCGCGGTACATGTGCGCGAGCAGCCGTGCGATCGTCGTCTTCCCGGTCCCGGGGTTGCCGAGGAAGACGAGGTGCTGCGAGGTCGCGACCTCCGGCAACCCGCGCTCCAGCCGCTGGCCCTGCACCTGCAGGAACGCGACGAGCGCGCGCACCTGGTCCTTCACCGTCTCGAGCCCGACGAGCGAGTCGAGCTCCGCCTGCAGCTCCTCGAGGCTGCGGGTGTCCTCCGGCGGCCTGCGCGGGTCGAGCCGGTCGAGCCAGTCCGCGTCTGCACCGAGTCCCTCCCGCACCTGCTCGCGGAGGACGTCGAAGCCGCGCAGCAAGTCGTTGAGCGGATTCGCCATGGCGCGTCTCCTACCCTAGACGCGCGAAAGGGAACGAGGAGCCATCGCGGCGCGCCTAGACTCCGCCTGTGACCGAGGTGCAGGAGGTCTCGCCCGAGGAAGGGCACCTGGAATGGGAGACGCCGCTCTACCGGACGGCGCTCGCGCAGTACGAGCAGGCGCTCCCGTACGCCGATGTCGAGGACTTCGTCGCCGAGCGGCTGCGGTTCCCGGAGCGGTCGCTCGTCGTCAGCGTGCCCGTGCGGCTCGACTCCGGCCGCTGGACGGTCTTTCCCGGCTACCGGGTCCAGCACTCGACCGTGCTCGGGCCGACGAAGGGCGGCGTCCGCTACGACCCAGAGGTCTCGCTCGGCGAGTGCGCGGCGCTCGCGATGTGGATGACGTGGAAGTGCGCTCTGCTGCGGCTGCCCTACGGCGGCGCGAAGGGCGGCGTGCGCTGTAACCCGCGCGAGCACTCGATCGACGAGCTGCAGAAGATCACGCGCCGCTTCACCTCCGAGCTGCTGCCGATCATCGGCCCGCAGAAGGACATTCCCGCGCCGGACATGGCGACGAACGAGCAGACGATGGCGTGGATGATGGACACGTACTCGATGGAGATCGGGCATGCGGTTCCGGAGATCGTGACCGGCAAGCCCGTCTCGCTTGGCGGCTCGCTCTTCCGGCACGAGGCGACAGGAGCGGGCGTCGTGATGGTGATCGAGCGCGCCTGCCAACGGCTCGGCTGGCGGCTCTCCGACCAGCGCTGCGTCGTGCAGGGCTTCGGCAACGTCGGCGGCATCGCCGCTACGGAGCTCGATGCGCTTGGCGCGACCGTGCTCGCGGTCTCCGACGTTTCGGGCGGCGTGCACGTCGAGGGCGGGCTCGACATCGACGCGCTACGGCGCTTCGCCGAGCAGCATGGCTCCCTCGCCGAGTGGACGGAGGGCGACCGGATCAGCAACGAGGAGCTGCTCGAGCTGCCCTGCGACATCCTCGTGCTCGCTGCGCGCGAGGACCAGATACATGCCGACAACGCGCACCGCCTGCAGGCGCAGATGATCGCCGAAGGCGCGAACGGGCCGACCTCGCTCGAGGCGGACGCGATCCTGGCCGAGCGGGGCATCCCGGTCCTGCCGGACGTGCTCACGAACGCCGGCGGCGTGACGGTTTCGTACTTCGAGTGGGTGCAGGACCTAGGACGGCTCTTCTGGGACCGGCGCGAGATCCGCGCGAAGCTCGCCGACCAGCTCAGCGACGCCTTCGACCGCGTCTGGTCGCTCTCTGAGTCGAAGAGCCTGACGCTGCGCAGCGCGGCGCTCGTGGCCGGGATCCGCGAGGTCGCCGGCGCGCTGCGCTCGCGCGGGATCTATCCATGAGCAGAGTCCGGGACGCGATGATCCCCGAGCCGCTGACGCTCGACGTCTCGGCGTCCGCGCAGGAGGCGGGCCAGCACCTCGTGGAGCCGGATGTGCGCGCGGTCTACGTCAGCGAGGGCGGCCGTTTCGCCGGCGTGCTCACGCGCAAGACGCTCGTCGAGCGGGTGGTCGCGGCCGGCCGGGACCCGCGCGAAACGCGGCTCGGCGAGATCGTCGAGCCGCCGAACTGGACGATCGATCCCGACGTACCGCTCGACGAAGCGTTCGCGCAGCTCGAGGAGTGGGACGCCGAGCGCGTCCCGGTCGTCGACGACGGGCTGCTGGTCGGCGTGCTCTCGCGGGCGGTGCTGCAGCGGCGGCTGGCCGAGGACGAACCGCCGGCCGAGCTCGATCGGGAAGGGACGGTCTGACGCGGCATCGACTGTGCGCTGCCCCGTCAGTCCGTCCTAGCAGCAGGTGTAGGCGCCCGGCGGCGCGTCGCCCTCCACGGGCTCCGGCAGCTTCGCGGCCTCCAGCGCGGCGCCGTGAAGGAGGTCGCGCTCGCTCGCCTCGAGCTCGTCGAGCCCGTACCGGTCGAGCACCTCGCGGACGACGACCGCGCCGCCGACGATCACCGGCGCCCGCTCCGGCTCGAGCCCGGGCAGCTCGCGGCGTTCGGCGAGGGGTAGAGAGGCGAGGCGTGCGAGCAACGCGCCGACGGCCTCGCGCGTGAGCCGGTGACCGTGGACGTGCTCGGGGTCGTACTCGCCGAGCTCCAGCGCTGCGAGGCTCGTAATCGTTCCAGCCACCCCGATCGCGTCGGTCGCGTCGAGCGGCGGCAGCTCGGCCCACACTGTCTGGGCGGCGGCCTCGAGCTCCTCGCGCGTCGGCGGGTCGGAGCGCAGGTGCCGCTCGGTCAGGCGGACCGAGCCGACGTCGATGCTCGTGCGCTCGGCAGCGGTGATCAGCTCGGTCGAGCCGCCGCCGACGTCGAGCACGAGCGTGTCGTCGCCCACCGCGCGCCCGTTGGCGACGCCGCGGCGCGTGAGCTCGGCCTCCTCGTCGCCGCTCAGCAGACGGGTCGTGAAGCCGTAGCTCCACTCGATCTCGCCGAGGAACGCCTCGCCGTTGTCGGCATCCCGGATCGCGCTGGTGCCGATCGCGAGCACGCGCTCGGCGCCGAGCTGCTCCAGCTCCCGCCGGTAGTCCGAGAGCGCGTTGCGGACGCGCGCGACGGGCAGGGGCAACAGCTTTCGCCGCTCGTCGACGCCCTCGCCGAGCAGCGTGATGACCGTGCGCCGCGAGACCTCCTCGACGTGCTCGCCGTCCACGTCTGCCACCAGCAGGCGGGTCGAGTTGGTGCCGAGGTCGACGACGCCCACGCGCATGGGCGAAAAGTAGCGAGGCGCTATAATGCGGGCTGCGACGCGGGGTGGAGCAGTCAGGTAGCTCGCCGGGCTCA
>CAVSKX010000006.1:0-149126 GCA_963728765.1 uncultured Actinomycetes bacterium | reverse complement strand
CCTGAGCCCGCGCGAAGTACGATTCTGGGATCTCGTCGGAAAACCGCGGGCGCTCCGGCACCAGCGAAAACGGAAGGGATCAATCATGCGTCGCCCGACGCCAGTCATCTACCCAGTCGTATCCATGCTCCTGCTCGCCGTGCTCGCCGCAGGGTGCGGAAGTAGCAAGAAGAGTTCGAGCAGCACGACCACGAGCACGTCCACGTCGACGACCGCGCCGTCCTCCGGCGCCGATGCGAAGGTCGTCGCGCTCGTACCGAGCAAGTACAAGTCGAAGACGTTGAAGGTCGCCGCCGACGCGACCTACGCCCCGAACGAGTTCATCGGCTCGGACGGTCACACCGTCGTGGGGATGGACGCCGATCTCGCCAAGGCCCTCGCCGGCGTGATGGGGGTGAAGGTGGCGATGGTGAACGCGAGCTTCGACGGCATCATCCCCGGGCTCGCGTCCGGCAAGTACGACCTCGGCATGTCGTCCTTCACCGACACGAAGGAGCGGGAGAAGACCGTCGACTTCGTGACCTACTTCTCGGCCGGTACCTCGTTCTACGTCAAGGCACAGGGAGGCCCGACGATCAACGGCCTCGCCGACCTCTGCGGCCACTCGGTGGGGGTCGAGCGGGGGACGACCCAGGCCGACGATGCCACTGCCCAGAACACGAAGTGCAAGTCGGCTGGCAACGAAGGCGTCAAGGTCTCTGTCTACCCGGACCAGAACGCGGCGAACCTCTCGATCTCGAGCGGCCGCGCCCAGGTCGGCATGGCCGACTCACCGGTCGCCGCCTACATCGTCAAGCAGTCCAACGGTCAGTTCAAGCTGACGGGTCGGTCATACAACACGGCTCCGTACGGGATCGCGATCCCGAAGGGAAGCGGCCTGGACAAGCCAATCCTCAGTGCGCTGAAGGTGCTGATGTCGAACGGCAAGTACACGGCGATCATGACCAAGTGGGGCGTTCAGAAGGGTGCGATAACGAATCCGATGATCAACGGCGCGATTAGCTAGTCGCTGCCGGTCATAGGGCTCGATGGCGACCACCGACACCGCCGAGCCGGTCAGGCCGGACGAGATCAAGGCGATCCCGGTCCGCCACCCGGGCCGATGGATCGCGGCGGCGATCATCGTCGTCCTCGCGGCTGCGCTTGCGAAGTCGATGGCGACGAACCCCCGCTTCCAGTGGGGGATCATCGGACACTACTTCCTGTCGGATCGGGTTCTGCGCGGTCTCGTCGTGACGCTCGAGCTCACCGCCCTCTCGATGCTGATCGGGATCGCGCTCGGCACCCTGCTCGCCGTCATGCGCCTTTCGCCGAATCCCCTCGTGACCGGCGCCAGCTGGGTCTACATCTGGTTGTTCCGCGGCACGCCGGTGCTCGTGCAGATCCTGTTCTGGGGCTTCATCTCCGCTCTGTACCCACGATTCTCGCTGGGGATCCCGTTCGGGCCGCAGTTCGTGCACTTCAGCGCGAATGCGGTCATCACCCCCTTCGTGGCCGGGATGCTCGCGCTCGGCCTGAACGAAGGTGCCTATATGGCCGAGATCGTGCGCGCGGGGATCATCTCGGTCGAGGAGGGACAGACCGAGGCCGCGCAGAGCCTGGGAATGACCCGCCTGCAGACGATGCGCCGGATCGTGCTGCCACAGGCGATGCGGGTGATCATCCCGCCGACCGGGAACGAAACGATCTCCATGCTGAAGACGACCTCCCTCGTCAGCGTCCTCGCGGTCACCGAGCTGCTCTATTCGGTGCAGGTCATCTACGCCGTCAACTACCGCACGATTCCGCTGCTCATCGTGGCGAGCATCTGGTACCTGATCGTCACCAGCATCCTCTCCTTCGGGCAGTACTACGTCGAGCGCCATTTCGGGCGCGGCGCGACCCGGGAGCTGCCCGAGACACCTTTCCAGCGGCTGCGCCGCAACCTGCGGATCCGGCACGAGCTCGAATGAGTCCATGACGACCGATGAGCCGATGGTCAAGGCCGAGAGCGTGCACAAGCGCTTCGGCCGCCTGCACGTCCTGAAGGGCGTCTCGCTGGAGGTGGAACCCGGCGAGGTCGTCTGCTTGATCGGGCCCTCCGGCTCCGGCAAGTCGACGTTCCTTCGCTGCATCAACCACCTCGAGAAGATCGACTCCGGACGGCTCTGGGTCGACGGCGACCTCGTCGGCTACCACCAGGTCGGCGACAAGATCTACGAGCAGCGGGACGCAGAGGTCTGCCGGGACCGCGCCGAGATCGGAATGGTCTTCCAGCGGTTCAACCTCTTCGGGCACATGACGGCCCTCGAGAACGTCATCGAGGCGCCGGTCCACGTAAGGAAGGTGCCCAAGAGGCAAGCGGTCGAACAGGCCAAGGTCCTCCTCGACCGCGTGGGGCTCGGGGACAAGCTCGACGGCTACCCGGCGCAGCTGTCGGGAGGGCAGCAACAGCGCGTGGCGATCGCGCGGGCGCTTGCGATGAGCCCGAAGCTGATGCTGTTCGACGAGCCCACGTCGGCCCTCGACCCGGAGCTCGTCGGCGAGGTGCTCGAGGTGATGAAGGGCCTCGCGTTCGACTTCAAGACGACGATGATCGTCGTCACCCACGAGATGGGCTTCGCGCGCGAGGCCGCCGACCGTGTGCTGATGATGGACGACGGGCGGATCATCGAGGAGGGGACGCCCGAGCACTTCTTCGAGGCACCGCGGGAGGAGCGCACGAGGCAGTTCCTCTCGGCGATCCTCTAGCCCGGCGAGACCCTGATGGGAAAGTACGGGGGCGAGAGCAGGTAGCCGACGCGCGCCTGGCCCCCGGCCCGCCCGTGGGCCATCTCGAGCGCGGCGGGAAGCCCTCGGGCCGGAACGAAGCCGAGTTGGCGCGCGGCGACCGCGTCGCGGCAGCCCGCCACGATCACCGAGCCGAGGCGGTCCAGCGCCGGCGAGAGGCCGGCCCAGTCGACGAAGGGCAGCAGCGGATGGCACGTACGGCCCTCGCGGTAGGCGGCGATCGCCCGCTCGTCCGCGACGGCCTCGCGCTCGGCACCCACCAGCTCCTCCGGCTCCCGTGGCCCCGTGCGCAGCGCGTAGAAGATCGTCCGGTACGGCTGCTGCGTCGGGTGCGCGAAGTGGCGGTGGAAGCGGTGGAGAAGGATCGCGGTGCCGCCCTCGACCAGCGGGAACGCTTCGCGCCACAGGCGTAGTGCGAGGCCGAGCCCGAGGTAAGCGGCCAGGAGCGGGTTCGGCCGCTCGCGCGGCAGATGTGGCGTCGTCCGTGGGATGCCGATCACGATCGCGTCGAGGCGCTGGTCGAGCAGCGCCGAGCGGGCTTCGACCGCGCGCAGGAGCGCCTCGGCGTGGGCGACCGACGGCGGTCCGGCGAACGCGGCCGCCGCGCTCAGCTCGCGCCGGATCGAGTGGATCATCCGGTTGCGCGCGAACGCCGGCAGGAGCGAGAAGGCGGCTCGGAACGGTGAGCGTGCGATGCGCTCCGAGGCCGCAGGGTCGTACGGGTAGCCGCGGGCGGCGCCGAAGACACGCGGCTGGTCGAGGACGAGCGACGCGCCGATCACAGGCACGCGCCCCGACAGGCGCCGCTCTAACTGGACCGCGAGCTGCCAGCCCTGCGAGGCGCCGGTCTCGAGTAGTGAGTACGCGGTCGCAGCGCGCAGCGCTCGCGGGCCGCCGGCGCCGAGGAGCAGCGCAGGCCCGCCATGGAGGACGGTCTCCGCCGCGCTGACGGTCACGACGAGGTCGGTGTCGACGAGCGTCGGGTGCACGGACAGCGGCGTCTGGCCGGAAGGCTCGAGCTCGACCAGCTCCGGGTCCTCGGCGTCGTGGATCGCGACGGTGCCGCGAAAGCGGCGCGCGAAGGTGGGGGAGACGGCGCCGAGGGTCTCGAGGTCGCGCTGCTGGGGCCGGCGCATGAGGCCGGTCGCGACGAGCAGCGTCTGTCGCTCCGTCGGTACGCCTGCGCGCTCGAGCTCCGCGGACGCCGCCGCGAGCGCGTCCTGGCGCGGGTCGTGCAGCGCGGCCGGGAGTGGGAGGGACGGTGGCTCGACGACGATCGTCGCGCGGCCGCCGCGGGTGACGAGCGCCTCGAGCGGCTCGCCTGCGAGCGGAAAGCGGAGGGCGTCACGAACCGCCGCGCGGACGTCGGCCACCTGGTCGCCCGGCGGCGGCGGGCGGAGCACGACCGCCTCGTCCGGCGCGTCGACGACCACCAGGCGCGTGCCGAACAGCAGCGGGACGCGCTGCACTACGGGATCGACCGGTAAAGCCGCAGGAAGGTCTTGCGGAAGCCGCGCCGCGGCCAGAACCGCGACGCGAGCAGGTTCGTGACGCGCCAGTCGGTCAGCATCGCCGAGTAGCCCTTCTCGGCCGCCCAGGCGAAGCCCGCCTGCGTCAGGGCGACGCCGATGCCGCTGCCCCTCGCCTCGGGCAGCGTCGAGGCGAAGCCGAGGAAGCTCGCGCGGTCGGCCCGCATCAGGCCGACGTGCTCCCGCGACTGCTCGGCCGGCACGAACGCCCAGCAGGCCACCGGCCGCCCGTCGCGCGCACCGATCAGGATCTTCTCCTCGCCCGAGGCGAACGTCTTGAGCCACTCCTCGCGTGAGTCCTCCCGCGTCGCCTCGCCGTGGCCGCCGAAGACGGGTGAGCGCACCTGGTGCTGGGGGAGGGCGAGGTCGACGTCGATCAGCTCCTCGATCTCCTCCTCGCGCGGCTCGCGGATCTCGAAGCCGTCCGGCACGACGACCTCGACCTCGGGCTCGATCTTCCGGATCCCGTGGGCATGCTGAACGCCGAAGCTCACGCGCCACCACGCATCGAGCACGTCCTTGTCGTGCGCCGGGACGAGGGCCGAGTGGCGAGGGCGTCCCTCCTCGACCCACCGCCCGGCGGCGGCTCCGTACAGGTCGCGAACATCCTCCGCCTCCTCGACGGCGTGCCCGGAGGCCTCGATCCACGTGTTCTCACCCCAGATCGGCTGCTGGCGCTGCGCGCCCACGAGGTACCCGACGAGCCGGCCGTCGCGGAAGCCGGCTGCGCCCGACGCGCCGTCCGCCCGCCAGACGCGCTCGAGCTCCTCGAGCGCCGCGGTGGGGTCCTCGTAGCGCTCCGGTAGCAGCGGCTCGGCCTCGCGGTGGCGTGCGTGCCGGGCGGCGAGCAGCGCTGCGGCGGCGTCGAGATGCTCGTCGGAGAACGGGACGACTTCGAGGCGAGCCATGCGACGTAGACTCGCAGAGATGTCTCCGAAGACGCTTACAGGCGCCGAGCTGCAGCTCGACGACGGCCCTGCGCGTGACTCGGAGCTCTTCCTCGTCGACGGCAACAACCTCGCTTACCGCGCCTTCTACGCCTTGCCCGAAGAGCTCGCGACGAGCGAGGGCTTCTCGACGAACGCGCTGCTGGGCTTCGCGAACATGCTCTTCAAGCTGCTCGGCGACTACCGGCCGAAGGGCGTCGCCGTCGCCTGGGACACGCGACCCGTGCACCGCACGGAGCTGCTCGACACGTACAAGATCGAGCGCAAGCCGATGCCGGACCTGCTGCGGGAGCAGTTCCCGTACTTCCGGCCGATCGTCGAGGCCTTCGGCTACCGCAACCTCGAGTTCGAGGGTTGGGAGGCGGACGACGTGATCGCCACGCTCGCGCACCGCGCCGGCGAGGCCGGGATCAAAACGACCGTGGTCTCGACCGACCGCGACGCCTTCCAGCTGGTGAGCGACAACGTCGCGCTGATGATGACCCCGCGCGGCGTCTCCGACGTCCACGTCTACACACCGGAGCGCGTCGAGCTGCGCCTCGGGATCAAGCCCGAGCAGGTGCCCGACTTCATCGGCCTGAAGGGCGACCCCTCCGACAACATCCCGGGGGTTCCCGGGATCGGCGACAAGACCGCCGGCCAGCTCATCGCCCAGTACGGCTCGCTCGAGGAGGTACTGGAGCACGTCGACGAGCTGACGCCCGCGCGCTCGAAGTCGATCGCGGAGCACGCCGACCAGGCGCGCGGGGCGAAGCAGCTCGCCACGATGCGCCGCGACCTCGAGCTCGACTTCGATCCCGCCGAGGTCGTCCTCTCACCGCCCGACCGCTCGCAGCTGAAGGAGATGTTCAGGCGCTTCGAGTTCCGCGCCTTGTTGAACCGGGTCGACGAGCTCGACGAGGCGCTTCCCGCGGCGGCGCTGACGCCGACCGGCGTCGAAGTCCCCTGGCGCGAGGAACTTAGTAACAGTCTGTTACTTGCTCGTGGGCCCGTGGGTATCGCCGCCGACGAGGGACGGGTCGCCGCGGCGGTGGGCGACGAGGTCGTCGTCTCTCCCCGGCCGGAGCGGCTGGAGGGCGAGCTGGTCGCGCACGACGCCAAAGCTTTGCGCATCGAGGCGGTGGACGACACGATGATCCTCGCGTACCTGATCGAGCCCGGCCGCGCCGAGTACGCGCTCGACGATCTCGCGGCCGAGTACGGAGTCGAGCTCCTGCCCGTCCCCGAGGCCGAGGAGGAGACGGCGGCGCTCGTTCGCCACGCGGCGGCGACGCTGCGCCTGCGCGACCCGTTGCTCGAGCGTGTCCGCGAGCGCGGTGCGGAGCCGCTCTACCGCGAGATCGAGCTGCCCCTGACCGAGGTGCTCGCGTCGATGGAGGCGGCAGGCGTCAAGGTCGACACGTACCGGATGGGCGAGATCACCGCGCGCTTGGCCGACCGGGTCGAGGAGCTCGAGTCGAAGGCGTACGAGCTGGCGGGCGAGGAGTTCGTGCTCGGCTCGACCCAGCAGGTCGCGCGGATCCTGTTCGAGAAGCTCGAGCTGACCCCGGGCCGCAAGGGCAAGACGGGCTACTCGACCGACACGCGCGTCCTCCGCTCCATTCGAGGCGAGCACGAGATCGTCGGCGTGATCGAGGAGTGGCGCGAGTACTCGAAGCTGCTCAACACCTACCTCGGCCCGCTCCCGACGCTGATCGGCGAGGACGGCCGCCTGCACACGACCTTCAACCAGACCGTCGCGGCGACCGGCCGCCTCTCGACGACGAGCCCGAACCTGCAGGCGATCCCGATCCGCACGGAGCTCGGCCGCGAGATCCGCTCGGCGTTCGTCGCCGAGCCCGGCCACAAGCTCCTCTCGGCCGACTACTCGCAGGTCGAGCTGCGGATCCTCGCCCACGTGTCGGGCGAACCGAGGCTGCGCGAGGCCTTCGAGGCCGGCGAGGACATCCACGCGGCCACGGCGGCCGAGGTGCTCGGCAAGGAGCGCGCGGCACTCACGAAGGACGAGCGCAACGTGGCCAAGATGGTCAACTTCGGGATCATCTACGGCATCTCGTCGTTCGGCCTCTCGGAGAACCTCGAGATCTCACGGGAGGACGCGCAGGCCTACATCGACGCCTACCTCGCGCGTTTCCCGCACGTGCAGGACTTCATCCAGCGGACGATCGAGCAGGCGACCCGTGACGGCTACGTGACGACGCTCCTCGGCCGGCGCCGGCCGGTGCCCGAGATCCGCGCCTCCAACCGCCAGACGCGCTCGCTCGGCGAGCGGCTCGCGGTCAACTCCGTGATGCAGGGCACCGCGGCCGACATCATCAAGAAGGCGATGGCGGCGATCCATCGGCGCCTCCGTGACGAGGGCCGCGGCGCGCGCCTCGTGCTCCAGGTCCACGACGAGCTGCTGCTCGAGGTCCCCGACGCCGAGGTCTCGGCTGTGAAGGAGCTCGTCCGCGCAGAGATGTGCGACGCCTACCCGCTCGACCCGCCGCTCGACGTCGACATCGGCGTCGGCGACGACTGGCACGACGCGAAAAGCTGAAAGTCCGGCCGGCTTCGCCGGCCATGATGACTTTCAGCTTGACGGCGTTGATACCGGCCGCAGCGGCCGTGGCGAGCAAAGCCCGCCACGGCGTCGACCCTGTGGATCGATCGTGACAGCTCCATAGCGGTGTCTGACACCGTGGTTTGGGTCGGCGCGGTCGGCCCCTGCCACGCTTAGGCCGCGACTGCGACCCGTGTGCCGGAGCGCTTTGCCTCGTACATCGCCTCGTCGGCGATCCGCAGCAGCTCCTCCGGCTCCCGGCCGCCGGCGCTCGGCGCGATGCCGAAGCTTGCGCTGAGGGTGCGCACGAGCGGGTCGAAGTTCGCTTCGACGGCGCCCACGATCCGCGCCACGACCTCGCGCGCCTCCAGCTCGCCGGCGCCGCGCAGGAGGAGTGCGAACTCGTCGCCGCCCACACGGAAGGCGTCGTCGCCGCTGCGCACCAGCTCGACGAGCAGCGTCGCCAGCTGGGCCAGCACGCGGTCGCCTGCCGCGTGGCCGTGGCCGTCGTTCACGTCCTTGAAGTTGTCCAGGTCGAGGAAGACCAGCGCGAGCGGCTCGTCCTCTGACGCGGCGGCCGTCAGCTCCCGCAGCAGCGCGCGGCGGTTGAGCAGCCGCGTCAGCGGATCGTGGTCGGCGAGGAAGCGGGTCTCCTCGAGCTGCGTCGCGACGGCCAGTGCCTCCATCGCGTGGTTGGCGAAGATTCGTAGAGCCTGCAGGACGTGCTCGCTCGGGAGCAGACGCGAGTGCGGCTCGTCCGCCCACAGAACGCCGCGCACGTCGCCGTTCGCGTCGCGCAGCGGCACGACGAGCCAGTGGTGGTCCCAGGCTTGCGGCCCGCGACCGTTCATCACCGAGCTGTAGACGATCTGGCTGGCACCGACGCGCTTCGCAGCTTCGGACTGCGGGACGAGATAGCAGCCCGCGATGTCGAACTCCGGCTCGAACAGCCGCGAGATGCGGTCGAGGTGCAGCGTGCCGCTCGCCTCGACCTCCTCCTCGCTGAAGCCGGCCGCCGCGACGGGCTGCAGCGTGCCGCTCCAGGGCTCGACGAGCTGGATCAAGACCTTGTCGAACTCGAGCGCGTCCGAGATCGCCTCGCAGACGGAGGTCAGCATCGCCTCCGTCGAGATCGTCTGCGGCAGCTGCGAGGTCACGTGGAGCAGCTGCTCGAGCCCGTGCTGGTGGCGCTGCGAGCGGGCGCGCTCCTGCGCGGCCTCCAGTGCGAGGGCCGCGTGCGAGGCGAGGGCGGCCGCGATCGCGAGCTGCTCGTCGTCCGGCCGCCGCCCGTCGACGGGGTCGCCGAAGGACATGATCCCGGCGATCTGGCCGTCAGAATGCTCGAGCGGGACGAACAGCTCGTCGTTCGGGTGCCAGCCCTCGGGCCCGGCGACGGCCGGTTCGCCCGCCGGGACGAAGCGGTTGCCTTCGTCCTGCGACCAGTCGAACGCGTCGTTCGGGATGAAGTACACACCCGCGCGCGCGAACCGCTCGTCCAGAAGCGGCGTCCAGCTGCTCCACTCGTAGACCGAGCCGAGCAGCGCATCGCGAACCGGGTCATTGCCGTGGACGGTGGCGACGTAGAAGTCGTCCCACTCCGGCCGGTAGACGTTGAGCACGACCGTCTGGAAACCCAGGGTCTCGCCGACGACGCGCGCGATCGCGTCGAGGACGGAGTCGACGTCGGCCCCGCTGCGCACCGCCTTCGCGATCTCCAGCAGGGAGCGCAAGGAGGACGCGAAGTCGCGCGCGGCGACGCCCGCGCCCCGCGGGCGCGGCTCGTTTTCGGAGTTGTGGGTGTTTGTCATGGCCGCAGTGCCGTTAGAGACAGAGCATCGAATTTCCGGCCGTTACCCACATCACCCGACCGAGGGACGCGCGGTTTCGCCCATTAGGGCGGGAACCCAGAGCGGAAGCGGTACGCGGCTATACTGAGCGACTTCTCGATGGCGAGTGAGACCGTGAACAGAGAGGGCACGCAGCTCGACGACGCCTCCGTCTGGACGACGACGGAGGACGGCGAGCGCATCCCGAACTACGAGGCAACCTTCCCGACGATCAACGAGGGCGAGGTGGTCCACGGCACCGTGGTCCGCGTCGACAAGGACGAGGTGCTGGTCGACATCGGTTACAAGTCGGAGGGCGTGATCCCGGTCGCCGAGCTCTCGATCAGGCGCTCGGTGAACCCGGCGGACGAGGTGAGCCTCGGCGACGAAATCGACGCGCTCGTGCTGACGAAGGAAGACGCCGAGGGCCGGCTGATCCTGTCGAAGAAGCGCGCGCGTTTCGAGATGGCCTGGAAGGCGATCGAGCGGGCGGCCGAATCCGAGGAGCCGGTCGACGGCAGGGTGATCGAGGTCGTGAAGGGCGGCCTGATCCTCGACCTCGGAGTTCGCGGCTTCCTGCCGGCTTCGCTGGTCGACATCCGCCGCGTGCAGGACCTCGACGAGTTCCTCGGCCAGGAGCTGCGCGCGAAGGTGATCGAGCTCAACCGCTCGCGCAACAACGTCGTTCTCTCGCGCCGCGCGGTGCTGGAGGACGAGCGCAAGGAGATGCGGCAGGCGATCCTCGACCGGCTCAACCCCGGCGACGTCGTCGACGGCCAGATCTCGAACATCGTCGACTTCGGCGCCTTCGTCGACCTCGACGGCATGGACGGCCTGATCCACATCTCCGAGCTGTCGTGGTCGCACGTCAACCACCCGTCCGAGGTGCTCGAGATCGGCCAGGACGTGAAGGTGAAGGTCCTCGACATCGACCGCGAGCGCCAGCGCATCTCGCTCGGCCTGAAGCAGACACAGTCCGATCCGTGGCAGCAGGTGCTCGAGACCTACCACGAGGGCGACGAGGTCGAGGGGAAGGTGACCAAGGTCGTGACCTTCGGCGCCTTCGTCGAGATCATGCCCGGCGTCGAGGGGCTCGTTCACATCTCCGAGCTCGCACAGCACCACGTCGAGAACCCGCGCGAGGTGGTCTCGCAGGGCGATCTCGTGCGCGCGAAGATCATCGAGGTCGACGCCGAGCGGCGCCGCCTCTCGCTCTCGCTCAAGCGGGTCGAGGGCGGCGGCGTGCAGCAGCGCGTCGACGATGCGGAGGCGGTCGAGGGCACGCCGAATCTCGACCTCTCGGAAGAGGTGTTCCCGGAGTCGTCGGAGCCTGTCGCCGAGGTCGCGGAGGCGGAAGCCGGAGAGGCAACCGCAGAGCCAGAGCCGGAGCCCCTCGCCGAGGCAGAGCCCGAGGCCGCTCCTGAGGAGCCCGTTGCCGAGGAGCCCGTCGCCGAGGAGCCGGAAGCCGAGGAGCCCGCGGCCGAGGAGCCCGCTGCCGAGGCCGAGCCGGCCGCCGAGGCCGAGCGCCCCGCCGAAGAGCCCGAGTAGCTTGGCCCGACCGATCGCCGTCGCCATCACCGGCGGCATCGGAGCCGGGAAGAGCGAGACGCTGGCCGCCTTCGCCCGCCACGGCGTGGCCACGATCTCCAGCGACGACATCGTTCACCGCCTGCTGAGCGAGGACGACGAGGTGCATCGCGCTGTGGTGGAGCGGTTCGGCGACCGCGTGCTCGACCCGCGCGGTGAGATCGATCGCGGCGCGATCGCCGACATCGTGTTCGCCGACAGCGAGGCGCTCGAGTGGCTCGAAGGGCTGCTGCACCCGCGGGTGGTGAAGGAGTACATGGGGTGGCGCGAGCAGCTGGCGGAGCAGGACGACTCACCGGCGGTCTGCGCCACGGAGGTGCCGCTGCTGTACGAGGTCGGCGGTCAGGACCGCTTCGACGCGGTGGTCGTGGTCACGGCGCCGCCGAACGTGCGGGTAGAGCGCACGAAGGTCGCGGCCGACGAGCGCGAGCCGCGCCTGCTGCCAGACTCGGTGAAGGTGGCCCAGGCCGACTTCTCCTACGTGAACGACGGCTCGATCGAGAAGCTCGACGACTTCGTGCAGGCCGTCCTCCAGGAGCTCACGCGCTGAAGAAGGTCCTCGCGCTGCTGCTCGCGGGCGCCGTTCTCGGAGCCGCCTTCGCGTACGTGAACTCGTCCGAGCCCGCCTGGTACGTCCGGCTCCGCTACCCGCTGCACTATGAGTCGATCGTCCGTGCCCACGCGCACAACTACCGCCTCGACCCGGCACTGCTCGCCGGCGTGATCTACCAGGAGAGCAAGTTCCACCCGCACGCGCGCTCGAGCTCCGGAGCAATCGGCCTCATGCAGCTGCTGCCCGACACGGCGAAGGGGATCGCCGTGCACACCGGCGGCTCGAAGTTCCGCGTCTCGGACCTGGACGACCCCGAGATCAACGTGCGCTACGGCTCGTGGTACCTGCGCCACCTGCTCGACAAGTACGGCGACGAGCAGACCGCGCTGGCCGCCTACAACGCCGGGCAGCAGAACGTCGACACCTGGCGCCGCGAGGGGAAAGGGATCGCGTTCGCAGAGACCCGCCACTACGTCTCCCGCGTCGAGCACCTGAAGACGCTCTATCGGCGTGGTTACGGGGATCAGCTGTCCGCATCGGGATGACTTCACCGATGACTAGTAACTGACGCTTGACAGACACCGTTAGTGATGTCATAGTGACATCACGATGCAGCTACAGAGGTTCATCGATTCGCTCAAGGCCGACCTGACGGCGGTCGCGGAGCTGGGTGACGAGACGACGGCCGACGCGGCCGGACGCCTCGTCCTCACGCTCCAGGCTTCCGTCGGTCTGCGCTTGCTCGACGCGCTTTCGGAAGCGGCGATCGAGCTGAACGACAAGCTTCCGTCCGGTCACGTCGAGGTGCGGCTGACCGGCCAGGACCCGGAGCTCGTGTACGTCAGCGACGAGCCCGAGGCGCCCGCGGCGGCGGCCGACGAGGCCTTCACCGCGCGGATCACGCTCCGCTTGCCGGAGGCCCTTAAGGAAGCCGTCGAGAAGGCGGCCTCGCGCGAGGGCGTCTCCGTCAACACGTACGTCGTCCGCGCGCTCGGACGCACGAGCACGTCGGCTCCGACACAGCAGTCAGGCAACCGGCTCACGGGCTACGCCCGTGGCTAGGAGGGGAGGAACGATGGTGCGCTACTACCCGATCCCGATGGGTTACGTCGAGGTCCGCATCGACAGGCGCCCGCAGCGCCCGCCGTACGTGCCCGCTGGAAGGCGCGGACGGTGAGGACCGAGACGTTCGAAACCCCGGGCGACGTTCGGCTCGAGATCCGGCTCGGCGCCGGCGAGGTTCGCGTCGACACCGCCGACGTGAAGGAGACGAAGGTCGTGCTCGAGCCGCTTCGCAACAACGACGCGAGCACGGCCGCCGTCGCCAGCGCCCGGATCGAGCTACGAGAGCGCGGCGGCGGTCACGAGGTCGTCATCGATGCCCGCGACCGCGGCCGCGGGCTCTTCCGGAATGCGGAGGTGCTCGTCACCGTCAACTCGCCGCACGGCACGAGCGTCGAGTCCAAGACCGGTTCCGCAGACATCACCGGCCACGGCCGCTTCGGCGCGGTCGAGGTCGAGACCGGCTCCGGCGACGTCGAGTTCGACGAGATCGCCCGCGAGGTCCGCGTGAACGCGGCCAGCGGCGACGTGCAGATCGGCGAGATCGGCGGCGACGCCCGCCTGAACACCGCGTCGGGCGACGTGCAGGTCCGTTCCATCGCCGGGGAGGCGAAGGTCAACACCGCTTCGGGCGATCTGATCATCCGCGAGGTCACCGGCGAGCTCTCCGCGAACTCGGCCTCCGGTGACATCCTGGTGCGCGAGGCGCGGTCCTCGGTCAGTCTCAACACGGCGTCTGGCGATCAGGAGATCGGCAAGGTCTCCCAGGGCACCGTCAGCCTCAAGTCCGCCTCCGGCGACCTCCAGATCGGCATCGCCGAGGGCTCGACGCTCTTCGTCGACGCCCGCTCGCGCAGCGGCGAGGTCCGCTCCGAGCTGCCCGTCAGCGACGTTCCGCCCGAGAACGGCGGCCCCGCGGTCGAGCTCAGCGCCAACACGATGAGCGGCGACGTCACCGTCAGCCGCGCATGAACCAGACCGGCTCAACCCTCGCCGCGCCTGCGTCGCGGCGGCTCCGGCCTCCCGCCGTACTCGGCGACCGCGAGTTCCGCCGCTTCTGGTCCGGCGAGACGGTTTCCCTCTTCGGCGACCAGATCACGATGATCGCGCTGCCGCTCGTCGCGGTCCTCGCACTGGACGCCGGCCCGGCACAGATGGGCTACCTGGGGGCGGCGCTGTTGATCCCGAACCTGCTCTTCGCGCTTCATGCCGGCGCGTGGGTCGACCGGCACGGCCGCCGCAGGCACACCATGATCTTCACCGCTCTCGGACGCGCCGCGCTCATCGCGACCATCCCGCTCGCGTACTGGCTGGACCTCCTGACGTTCGGGCAGCTGTATGTCGTCAGCTTCCTGATCGGCACGCTGAGCCTGCTCTTCTACGTTTCGTACAGCACGCTCTTCGTCTCGCTCGTGCCGCGGGAGCGCTACCTCGAGGCCAACGCGCTTCTGAACGGCAGCCGCGCGTTCTCCTACGTCGGCGGACCGAGCGTCGGCGGGCTGCTCGTGCAGGTCTTCTCGGCTCCGGGCGCGCTGGTCGCGGATGCGCTCTCGTTCCTCGTCTCCGCGTTCACCATGAGCTCGATCTCACCCGTGGAGCCGCCCACCGAGCAGGCAGAGCGGGGGCACCTGAAGGCCGGCATGGCGTACCTCTGGCGGTCGCCGCTCATTCGCTCTTCGCTCCTGGCGACCGCCACGATCAACTTCTTCAACTTCATGTTCTGGGCGCTGTTCTTCCTCTACGCGACGCGCACGCTCGAGGTTGGGCCCGGCCTCCTCGGGCTCGTGCTAGGGGCGGCGTCGGTAGGCGGTCTGATCGGCTCGATGGTCACCGGACGGATCAGCCGTCGCATCGGCGTCGGGCCCGCCTTCGTGCTCGGTTGCGTGCTGTTCCCGGCGCCGCTGCTGCTCGTGCCGCTGGCCGGCGGGTCCGACTGGTCGATCCTCGCGCTGCTCTTCCTCTCCGAGTTCGGCTCCGGCTTCGGCGTGATGATTCTCGACATCACCGCCGGCTCGATCAAGGCGGCGCTGGTGCCCGACCGGCTGCGCGCGCGCGTTTCCGGGGCGTACATGGTCGTCAACTACGGCGTCCGGCCGCTGGGCTCGCTCGTCGGTGGCGCGCTCGGGACGTGGATCGGGCTCCGGCCGACGCTCTGGATCGCGACGGTGGGCGCGCTGCTCGGCGTGCTCTGGCTCCTGCCCTCGCCGTACCTGCGTCTGCGGGAGCTGCCGGAGGCGGACCGATGACGTCGCCTATGACGTCATCTCGGGCCGTGCGGGCGTTGCCCGCGCGGCCGTCTGAAACGACCCTTCGATGCGCGTTCCGTCAGGACGAGCCGCAGTGAGCCGCACCGAGCTCCTGCGCGAGCGCTCGATTCTCGCGCTACTGGTCGCCGAGGTCGTCTCGACCACGGGCGCTCAGATGACCTGGCTCGCGCTGCCGTGGTTCGTGCTGGTGACGAGCGGCTCGGCGACGCACACGACGTTCGTGGTCGCGGCCGAGGTGATCGGGCTCGCGCTGCTCGGGCTACCCGGCGGTCGTGTGCTCGGCGCGCTCGGCGCCCGGCGGACGATGATGCTCTGCGACGCCGTCCGGGCCCCGCTGATGCTCGTGATCCCGGTGCTGCACTGGACCGCCGGCGTCTCCTTCCCGCTTCTGCTCGCGGTCGCTTTCGCTCTCGGCGCCTTCGCCGCGCCCTACTTCGCCGCCCAGAAGGTGATCGTCCCGGAGCTGATCGGCGAGGACGAGCAGCGGGTCACGGAGGCGAACGCGCTCTTCCAGGGCGCAAACCGCGTGACGATCCTCGTCGGGCCGGCGCTCGCGGGCCTGCTGATCGGGCTGATGGGAGCGACTCCGGTGCTCGTGATCGATGCGGCGACGTATCTCGTCTCGCTCTTCCTCGTCGCGGTCTTCGTGCCGCGGCGACCGCCTGCGCCGCAGGAGGAAGAGCACCGCAGCGTCCGCGCAGGGCTTAGCTTCATTGCGCGTGACCGGCTGCTGCGGGTGTGGTGGCCGACCTTCGCGCTCGGAGACGCGGCCTGGACGGCGTTCTTCATCTCCGTCCCCGTGCTCGTGCTCGACCGGTTCGGCCACCACGCCTCGATCGCCGGCTTGCTGATCGCCTCCTTCGGCGTCGGCGCGGTGATCGGCAACGCGATCTCGTTCAAGTACCTGACCCGCCGGTTTGCCGGCCTCGCAGTGATTGCGACGTTCGCGATGTTCCAGGCGCTGCCGCTGTGGTTCCTGTGGCTGCCGCTCCCGGCGGTGGCCCTCGGGGGGCTGATCCTCGCGTCGGGCGTGGCGAACGGCCTCGTCAACCCGAGCCTTCACACCATCACGACCCTTCGCGTCCCGGCGCCGCTGCGGCCGAACGTGCTCACCACCGCGATGGTCGGCTGGGCAGCGGTGAACCCGCTCGGGCTCTTCGTCACCGGGCCGGTGCTCGACGCCTTCGGCACGACGCCGGTGCTGATCGGCTTCGCGGCCGTGCAGACGGCGATGATGGCGGTGGTCGCCCTCTCGTCCACCCGCGAGCTCGGGCGGCAGCGGCTCGTCGAGCCGGCGCCTGCCTAGGTCAGTTCGTTTGCCTTGCCGGTGAGCGCGGCGAAGCCGGCTTGCAGGAAGTCGTTCGCCGCCGCTGCCCCGAGCGACCACGTCAGCAGCCGGCCGAAGCGCGGAGCGACGACCTGCGTCGTGGCCAGGGCGGCGGCGACCCACGTGCCGGCGCAGCGCGAGCACGTGACGAGCTCGCCGATCGCCTGGTCGAGGCCCCCCTCGACGGGCTCCTCGCTCACGCCTTCGTGCGCGCGGCCGCGGACGAACGGCTCGCGGATGAAGCTCGTCACCTCGTCGTGCGAGAGCGTGTGCGCCCCCTTGAACGAGGCCGCACCGAGCACGACGAAGTCGAGCGCGGTGTGGCATTGCGGGTCGCGGTCGAGCGCCCGGGCGACTATTCCCGCAGCCGCGAGGCCGCCGGCGAAGACGCCCATGATCGCGGCGTACGCGCCGTAGGGCGGGCGTTCGTTGGTCGAATCCATGACGGTACCCCTAAGGCGCCGACTCGGCGGCGCGGACCGTGGGGGCCACGCCGGCTTGGCCGGCGGGGCCGTTCAACGCACCGTCTTGGAAACGCCGTGGTCTCGAAGTAAGCACCCGGTAGCCTCTTTACTCGTGCGGGAGTTCAAAACCTCGGACGCCTACCGGCCGACGGGCGACCAGCCTCAGGCGATCGCGGAGCTCGCGGCCGGCATCCAGGCGGGCGAGCGCTACCAGACGCTTCTCGGCGCGACCGGGACCGGCAAGACGGCGACGATGGCCTGGATCGTCGAGCAGGTGCAGAAGCCGACGCTCCTGATCGCGCACAACAAGACGCTGGCCGCCCAGCTCTGCAACGAGCTGCGCGAGTTCTTCCCGAACAACTCCGTCGAGTACTTCGTCTCCTACTACGACTACTACCAGCCCGAGGCGTACGTTCCGCAGGCCGACCTCTACATCGAGAAGGACTCCTCGCAGAACGACGACATCGCGCGGCTGCGGCTCGCCGCGACGTCGGCGCTCTTCACGCGCCGCGACGTGATCGTCGTCGCGTCCGTGTCGTGCATCTACGGCCTCGGCTCGCCGGAGGAGTGGCGGGAGCGGATGATCTACCTCGAGGTCGGCGAGGAGCACGACCGCGACCTCGTCCTGCGCAAGCTGATCGACTCCCAGTACACGCGCAACGACACGGTCCTCGGCCGCGGCCGCTTCCGCGTCAAGGGCGACATGGTCGAGATCCAGCCTGCGAACCAGGAGACCGCGTACCGGCTCTCCTTCTTCGGCGACGAGGTGGAGCAGATCACGCACTTCGACCCGGTCTCGGGCGAGGTCTACGCGAAGCTCGACAATCTGGCGATCTGGCCGGCGACGGAGTACGTGACGTCGAAGCCGACGATCGAGCGGGCGGTCTCCGAGATCCGGCACGAGCTCGAGCAGCAGGTGAAGCAGTTCGAAGCCGACGGCCGGATGCTCGAGGCCCACCGGATTCGCCAGCGCACGGAGTACGACCTCGAGCTGCTGCAGGAGCTCGGCTTCTGCACCGGGATCGAGAACTACTCGCGGATCCTCGAGGGTCGCGCGCCCGGCTCGCATCCGTTCACGCTGCTCGACTACTTCGCGAACGACTTCGTCGTCTTCGTGGACGAGTCGCACCAGACCGTTCCGCAGCTCGGCGGGATGTACGAGGGCGACCGCTCGCGCAAGCAGACGCTGGTCGACTACGGCTTCCGGCTTCCGTCGGCGCTCGACAACCGGCCGCTCCGCTTCGACGAGTTCCTCGGCAAGGTGCAGCAGCTCGTGTTCGTCTCGGCGACACCCGGGCCGTTCGAGCTGCGCCACTCCACCCGCATCGCCGAGCAGCTGATCCGGCCGACCGGGATCGTCGATCCCGAGGTCGAGCTGCGGGCGACGAGGAACCAGATCGACGACCTGCTGGGCGAGATCCGCAGGCGCGAAGAGGTCGGTGAGCGCGTGCTCGTCACGACGCTGACCAAGAAGATGGCCGAGGACCTGACCGACTACCTGCTCGAGTCCGGCGTGAAGGCCCGCTACCTGCACTCCGAGGTCGACACGCTCGAGCGGATCCAGATCATCCGCGAGCTGCGGCTCGGCGAGTACGACGTGCTCGTCGGCGTCAACCTCCTCCGCGAGGGCCTCGACCTGCCAGAGGTCTCGCTCGTCGCGATCCTCGACGCGGACAAGGAAGGCTTCCTGCGCGGCCAGACCGCGCTGATCCAGACGATCGGTCGCGCGGCGCGGAACGTCAACGGCAAGGTGCTGATGTACGCCGACAAACACACGGAGGCGATCCGCCACGCGCTCGACGAGACCGACCGGCGGCGCGCGAAGCAGCTCGCCTACAACGAGGAGCAAGGGATCACGCCCGAGACGATCGTGAAGGGCGTTTCCGACATCGCGGAGTTCCTCTCGCTGGAGTCGCCAACTGTCCCGGGCCGGCGGCGGAAGGGCCGCACCGAGGTCGAGGGCATGTCGCCGGAGGAGCTGGAGAAGCTGGTCATCCAGCTCGAGGAGGAGATGTTCGCCGCCGCCGAAGAGCTGCGGTTCGAGTACGCCGCAAAGCTGCGCGACGAGATCAAGGACCTGCGCCGCGACCTGCAGGCGGCCGCGGAGGCGCCGGCCTAGTTGGCGGACATCACGGGGAGGCTGGGCAGGATCGCGGAGGTCACGCGCGAGGACAAGCCCGCCCTCAGCAGGGACGTGCCGCTGGACCTCGCGGCAATCCAGAAGGCGTGGCCCGCGTTCGAGTCGGGGTTCGACTCACTGCACGGGCGCCGGATGATGGGCCTGATCGACAATCGAGCCGGCGCGTACCGGCTCTGCACCGAGCGCCTGCCCCGCGACCTCGAGAATCCGCTCGGTCTCGACGAGACGACGATCCCGGGCGGTCGCTACCTGCGGCTCAGGCTCATCGGTGAGCCTCCCGGCGTCTACGGCCAGATCGCCGCCGCGTTCGACGAGCTCTTCGAGCACGCCGACCACGACCCCGCACGTCCGCTCATCGAGTTCTACCGGCGTGAGGGTGAAGTCGACTGCCTGGTCCCGGTCAAATCGGCGGCACCGTCGATCCCGGGCGAATGATCTAGCCTCTCCCGCATGTTGGGCGCGATCGTCCAGGTCCTGATCTCCGGCTTCATCATCGGCGCGCTCGCGCGCTGGGCGGTGCCGGGGCCCGACCCGATGTCTGTCCCGATGACGATCCTGCTCGGCGTCTTCGGCTCGTTCCTGGGCGGCGGCATCGCGGCCGCGATTTTCGGCGCCGAGCAGGACTCGGGCAGCGTCTTCGCGATCCTGATCGGCTCGATCGTCGCCTCGATGCTGCTCCTGATCGGCTACCGCCGCTTCGTCCAGAAGCGCCCGATCACCGGGCCCGAGGCGCACCGGCCGCCGAGCGACCGCGCCCGCTTCGCGACGCTGCTCGGCGCGCCCGGCCGGCAGAGCGGCCGCCCGACCGACGTCGACGACCAGCTCCGCAAGCTCTCCGAGCTGCACCGCGACGGCGTCCTCACCGACGAGGAATTCGAGGCGAAGAAAGCCGAGCTGCTCGCCCGCTCGTAGGGCGCGCCGCGTTTCGGTCCTGGCACCGGGGGGACCGATGTGCCATGCACTGGATATGGCTGATACTCGTTGGTGCGCTTGTCGGCGCCCTAGGCCGCCTGCTTCATCCGGGGCGGGATCCGATGGGCTGGATCGTCACGATCCTGATCGGCATCGCATCGTTGGTAATCGCAGGCCTGATCTTCAGCGGCTTCTGGGCCTTCGTCGTGGGCGTGATCGTCGCGATCGTGCTCGTTGCTCTCGTCGGCCGGTTCTTCGGCGAGCGGCGCGGCGGCCTCGTAAGCACCTAGCCAGGCCCTGTACGTAGCGCTCGCGGGCTCTGCCCGTGCCGCCGGCACTAACCGCGCTGGTGAGTCGGCTCGATCCGTAGGGGCTCACACCCGCGGGGGAACCTCCGCGTGGCCGCGAGCCCCCAATCGTCGCCGCGCCAGACGTAGGTCTGGACGAGGAGCGAGTCGGCACTCGCCTCGTAGACGTGCAGGCCGCGGGCCTCGCCGCGGCGGTTCGGCCGCGGCTGGCCGAGCCCCGGGGCGACCGAGACGGTGACGCCGCGCAGGCCGTCGTGCTCGACCTCGAACTCGTGCCGCTCGCTCACGGCCGCCTGGTGGATGTGGCCGGCGAGGATCAGCTCGGCTCCTGCGTCGACGAGGCCGGCGAGCACCTCCGAGCGGCGGGAGACCGGCCGCTTCCGCGACCGCCACGGCGCGCCGATCAGGTGGTGGTGGAGGCAGACGACGCGCAGCGCGCCCTCGGGCGCCTCGGCCAGCAGCTCGCGCGTGCCGGCGATCTGCGACTTGCGGATTCCGCCGGACTGGTGGCGCCACGGGCGCACGGAGTTGAGCCCGACCACGACCAGGCTCTCGGAACGAAAGACCGGCTCGACCGTCTCCCATTGCCGCTCGAACTCGGCCCAGGGACGCGTGAAGCGAGCGGGGAAGGTGTACGGGATGTCGTGATTTCCGGGAATGACGAGGAGCGGCAGGCCGAGGCCGTGCAGGAACGCCGCCGCTCGCTCGTGCTCGCGCCGGCGGCCGCGGTGCGCGAGGTCGCCCGTCACCGCGATCAGCTCGGGCGTGACGCGTGTGATCAACCGCTCGAGGCTGTGCTCGACCGCGGTTTCCTCGACGCTGCCGGCGTGCAGGTCGGAGATGTGGAGGAGCCGCACGGACAACGCCGAACCACGCTATTACACTGAGTTCCGTGCCCGATGAGTCGACCGAGATCTTCGACGACCTCTACCTGGGGTTGAGAGCGGGCGGCGCGCTGCGCAAGCAGCGGCGCGGGGAACCGCTGAGCGCCGCCGACCGCGAGGCACTGGGAGGCTGGGAGCGGCTCTCGTCCTGGCGCAAGGCCGTCGCGATTGGCGCCTTCGCGCTCGGGACTTTCGGCCTCGGCTTCACCCTCGGCGGACTCATCTTCGGACGCTGGCGCAAGGCGTAAGACGCCGGCCTCGGAAACGGTCGCGCCGGCAAAGCCGGCACGACCTCCTAAACGGCATCGCAAGCGATGCCTTCGGCCTCGGCTTCACCCTCGGCGGACTCATCTTCGGACGCTGGCGCAAGGCGTAAGACGACGGCCTCGGAAACGGTCGCGCCGGCAAAGCCGGCACGACCTCCTAAACGGCATCGCAAGCGATGCCTTCGGCCTCGGCTTCACCCTCGGCGGACTCATCTTCGGACGCTGGCGCCGCGCTGGCGCAAGGCCTAGCCACTCGATTCTTTGGCGAACAGGACTGCCGGCACGTCTTGCTCGGCCGGGTCCCGGTCGCGGACGATCACGTCGACGAGGGTTGCGATGAGGGCGAGAAACGGTGTAGCCAGCAGCACGTAGAAGCCGCCGAGGAGCAGCCCGATCGCGCTCACGCCGACGAGCACGAGTAGCGGCGAGAGCCCCGTGACGTGACCCATCACGCGCGGGATCACGACGTAGTCCTCGAACTGGCGCACCACCAGCACCGCGATGCCCGCATAGAGCGCAACCTGCCACGACGCTGTCAGCCCGACACCGACGGCGACCACCCCCGCGATCAGCGGTCCGATCACCGGGACGATCTCGACGACGCCGGCGAAGACGCCGAGCAGCAGCCAGAACGGGACGCCGATCGCCCAGAAGGAGAGCGAGAGCACCGTTGCGACGAAGACGACCAGCACCAACGTTCCCCGCACGTACGCCCCGAGCTTGGCGTCGATGAGCTCCCAGGTGTCCCGCGCGGTGCGCCGGTGTTTCCGCGGTAAGAGCGAGCCGACAAAACCCATTGCCCGGTCGCGCTCGAAGATCCAGTAGGCCGCGGTCGCAAGGACGAAGAAGACGCCGACCAGCGCCTCGATCGCCTTTCTACCGATCGAGACTGTGCGGTGGACGACACTGCCGGCCGAGGGCAGCTTCCTGAGCCGCTTCTGCAGACCGACGAAGAACTGGTGCTTGAGCCCGGTCGAATGTTTCGCCTTCTGGTTCAGCTCTTGCTGGGACATCGGCACGCCGCCGATCGCCTCGTCGACCTGGTCGATCGCGCGCGGAACCGCCAGCCACAACAGCAGCCCGATCGCTCCGACCAGCGCGAGGTAGTGGAGCGCGACTCCGAGCGGGCGCGGGATGCGGTGCTCGGCGAGCCGGTCGACGCCCGGCCGCATCGCGGCAGCGACGATGAAGCCCAGGAAGACGAGAGCGAGCACGATCTTCAGCTTCCAGAGCGCGAGTGCAAGCGCGATCACGGCCACGGCCACGATGGTCGCGACGAAGGCTTTGCGGGCGGTGTCGGCCACTTCAACCGGGTTCTGGCCGGGTTGGGAAGGCCGCAAACGCAGGAGTGAAGCCGTTTCCGACGAACCGGGTCGGGCAATGCTCGCCAGGGACGAGCAGGTCTGCTTCGACGCGCGCCGGCACGGCGTCTCGCTCGCGCGTCCGCTTGCGCAGGCCGCACTTCTCGCCGGCGCCGGAGTCGTGCTGCTCGCGATGCCGTGGCCGCCGCTTGCGGTTCCAGGCGCGGTGCTGGTCGTGGTCGCGGCCGCGGTCTGTCTGCGCGCGGTCTGGCTGTGGGACCGCACGCGGGTCGTGGTGACGACGGAGAAGGTCTGCGTGATCGACGGCACGCTGCGCCGGAGGTCTTCGGCGGTGCGCCTGCGCTCGGTCGAGAACCTCGAGCTTGAGCAGAGCCTCCCGGGAAGGCTGCTCGGCTACGGCACGCTCGTCGCCGGGCCCCTCGAGATCGAGCACGTGCCTCACCCGCGCAGCGTGTACCGACTCGTCGAGCGGCTCGCCGGCTGATGGCGGACGCTGCGCCGGTCGAGGTCCGAGCGCTGACGAAGCGCTACGGCTCGACGGTCGCGGTCGACGGGCTCAGCTTCGCGATCGGAGCGGGTCGCATCACCGGATTCCTGGGCCCCAACGGCGCGGGCAAGACGTCGACGCTGCGGGCGCTGCTCGGGCTCGTGCGGCCGACCTCCGGGGAGGCGCTCGTCGAGGGGCAGCCGTACTCGCGGCTGCACGACCCGCTGGGCACCGTGGGTGCGGTCCTCGAGTCGGAGAGCTTCCATCCCGCGCGCTCGGGGCGGAACCATCTGCGCGTGCTCGCGACCGCCGCCCGCGTCCCGACCGCGCGCGTGGACGAGGTGCTCGAGCAGGTCGAGCTCACCGGCGCGGCCCGCCGTCGCGTCGGGGGCTACTCGCTCGGCATGCGCCAGCGGCTGAGCGTCGCCGGCGCGCTCTTGGGTCTGCCGAGGCTGCTCGTGCTCGACGAGCCGGCGAACGGGCTCGATCCGGAGGGAATCCGCTGGCTGCGCGAGTTTCTACGCTCGTTCGCCGCTGGGGGCGGGACGGTGCTGATCTCGAGCCACGTGCTCGCGGAGGTCGCCCAGCTCGCGGACGAGGTCGTGATCATCCACCGCGGACGGCTGGTCACGCAGGAGCCGCTTGCGGCGCTCACGGCACGCGCCGGCGGTGGGACCGTCGTGCGCAGTCCGGACGGGGAGCGCCTCGCGGACGAGCTGCGCCGTGCAGAGATCGAGGTGTCGGCGGCCGACGGCAGGCTGCTGGTCGCGGCGCCCGCGGAGCGGGTGGGCGAGATCGCCGCAGCAGCGGGCATCGTTCTGCACGAGTTGCGTCCCCAGGGAGCGAGCCTGGAGGAGGTCTTCCTCGAGCTGACGGCCGGGGAGCCCGAGCCCGAATGAGGCTGCTGCGCGCCGAGCTGCTGAAGCTCGTCACGACCAGGCTGTTGCTCTGGCTCGGGCTGATGCTGCTCGCGCTCGAGGTGCTCGTGACCTCGCTCCACGTCTCGCAGGACTCGATCTCGTCGCTTGCCGAGCCGAGCAGCCAGCGCGACGTGCTCGGGATCGCCTCGGTCGCTGCCCTCGTCGCCTTGATTGTCGGAGTCGTCTCGTCGGCCGGCGAATACGGCCACGGGACGATCAGCCACACCTTTCTCGTGTCCCCGGTGCGGGAGCGCGTCGTCGGCGCGAAAGTGCTGGCCGGTGCAGTGGCAGGCACTGCGCTCGCGGTCTTCGCGGGGGTCGTTGCCTGGGTGCTCGCAGCTCTGCTGCTCTCCGCCCGCTCGGTGCCCGTGCACCTCGGCTCGCCCGACGTGATGCGCCCGCTGTTCGGGACGCTCGCGGCCGCGGCAGTTGCCGGCGCCCTAGGCGTCGGCTTCGGGTTCCTTCTGCGGAGGCAGACGGCCGCGATCGTCGTCGTGTTCGTCTGGCTGCTCGTCGTGGAACCGCTGCTCGCGATCGCGAACGTGAACCAGTACGCGCCGGGGCACGCCGTGGCGAGCGTGGTCGTGGCCGGCACCCCGAGCTCGGAGTTGCTGTCGTTCTGGCCGGGGCTTCTCCTCGCACTGGCGTATGCCCTCGGGTTCGCCGCGGTCGGCGCGGTGGCCGTCAAGCGGACCGACGTCGCCTAGCGCCCCACCGCCAGGGACTGTCCCTGGTTGTGGGCGGATCGGGCCGTGGCAGGCGTGCCGAGGGTGTGACGATACGTCCACACGAGGTCGCTTCGGGCGTGGCTGCTGGACCGGCGGGCGCTAGCGTCGAGGAGGATGAGGCGGCCGCGGAACGAGCTACCGCCGGAAGGCATCTACCACGTCACGACGCGGGGCGTCGCGCGAACGGCGACCTTCCGAACCGACGAGGAGTACCGCCTCTTCCTGCGCCTCTTGGTGCGGGTCGTCGACCGCCACGAATGGCGCATGCACGGCTTCTGCCTGATGCCGAACCACTACCACCTGGTGGTCGAGACCGAGCTGTGGCGTCTCTCGGCGGGCGTGCAGAGCCTGAACGGTGTCTACGCGCAAGCGTTCAACCGGAGGCACCGGCGCTGGGGCCACCTCTTCGGCGAGCGCTTCGCCTCTTGGGTCGTCGAAGACGACGCCCACCTCGTCAACACGGTCGAGTACGTGCTCCAGAATCCGGTTCGCGCCCGCCTCGTCGAGCGTGCCGCAGACTGGCCGTGGGCGGCCGTCAGAGAAGCGTAAAGCGAACACTTGTTCGCGTCCACCAACCCGGCTAAACTGGCTTGGTTATGGCCCAGGAAGAGCTGGTCGTCCACGGGGCGAGGGAGCACAACCTCAAGGACATCACTGTCCGGCTGCCGCGCCATGCCTTGATCTGCGTCACCGGCCTGAGCGGCTCCGGCAAGTCCAGTCTCGCCTTCGACACGATCTACGCGGAGGGGCAGCGCCGCTACGTCGAGAGCCTCTCGGCCTACGCGCGCCAGTTCCTGCAGATGATGGAGAAGCCGGACGTCGACTCGATCGACGGGCTCTCGCCGGCGATCTCCATCGACCAGAAGACCACCTCCCGGAACCCGCGCTCGACCGTCGGGACGGTCACGGAGATCTACGACTACCTGCGCCTGCTCTACGCCCGCATCGGCAAGCCGCACTGCCCGGTCTGCGGCCGCCCGATCGCCGGCCAGAGCCAGGAGGCGATCGTCGACCAGATCCTCCAGCTGCCGGAGGGGACGAGGTTCACCGTCAACGCGCCGTTAGTGCGCGACCGCAAGGGCGAGTACAAGGACGTCTTCGAGGAGCTCCGGGCGGAGGGGTTCACGCGCGTGAAGGTGGACGGCGACCAGCGGCTGCTCGAAGAGGAGATCGTGCTCGACAAGAAGTTCAAGCACACCATCGAGGTGGTGGTCGACCGGCTCGTGATGAAGGCCGACCTGCGGCAGCGACTGGCGCAGTCGGTCGAGACCGCGGCCGAACTGGCCGAGGGCCTCGTCGTGGTCGACGTGCTCGACGGCGAGCCGATGACCTTCAGCGAGAACTTCGCCTGTCCCGAGCACGGCGTCGGGCTGCCGGAGCTCGAGCCGCGGATCTTCTCGTTCAACTCGCCGCACGGCGCGTGCCCGCGCTGCACCGGCCTCGGCGCGCAGCAGGAGATCGACCCCGACCTGCTCGTCCCTGACCCGTCGCTCTCGATCGGCGAAGGCGCGCTCGTGCCGTGGTCGCTCGGCAACTCGAGCTTCTACGAGTCCGTCATCCAGGCGATCGCCGACCGCTACGAGATCGATCTCGAGGCGCCGTGGTCGGAGCTCCCGGAGGAGCAGCAGAACCTGTTCCTGTTCGGGACGGACGGCGACAAGGTCTACGTCCAGTACCGCAACCGGATGGGCCGGCGCCGCTCGTACATGCTCGCCTTCGAGGGCATCGTGGCGAGCCTCGAGCGCCGCTACCGCGAGACCGACTCGAGCCAGCAGCGCGAGCGCATCGAGGAGTACATGAGCTTCCGTCCGTGCCCAGTCTGCGGCGGCGCACGGCTGAAGCCCGAAGTGCTCGCGGTCACGGTCGGCGAGAAGAACATCCACGATTTCACCCGCATGTCGGTGCAGCGCGCGATCGAGTTCGTCGACGGGCTCGAGCTGAGCCGGACCGAGCAGCTGATCGGCGAGCGGATCCTGAAGGAGATCCGGGAGCGCCTGACCTTCCTCGAGAACGTTGGCGTCGGCTACCTGCAGCTCGACCGGGCGGCCTCCACGCTGAGCGGCGGCGAGGCGCAGCGGCTGCGGCTCGCGACGCAGATCGGCAGCCAGCTCGTCGGCGTGCTCTACATCCTCGACGAGCCGTCGATCGGCCTGCACCAGCGCGACAACGGGAAGCTGATCACGACCCTCGAGCGCCTGCGCGACCTGGGCAACACCGTGCTCGTGGTGGAGCACGACGAGCAGATGATGCGCGCGGCCGACCACCTCGTCGACATGGGGCCTGGGGCCGGCGAGCACGGCGGCCACGTCGTCGCCGAGGGGCCGGCAAAGGCCGTCGAGCGCAACGCGGAGTCGGTCACGGGACAGTTCCTCTCCGGCGAGCGCGAGATCGCGATCCCGGAGCGGCGGCCGGAGGACATCGGCGCCTTCTCGGTTCGCGGCGCCCGAATGCACAACCTGAAGGACGTCGATGTCGAGTTCCCGGTCGGCAAGTTCATTTGCGTGACGGGCGTCTCGGGCTCCGGCAAGTCGACGCTCGTGAACGAGATCGTCTACAAGGCGCTCGCGAACCGGCTGCACCGGATGCGCGTGAAGCCCGGCGACCACGACGCGGTCGAGGGCATCGACTGCTTCGACAAGGTGATCGACATCGACCAGTCGCCGATCGGCCGCACGCCCCGCTCGAACCCGGCGACCTACACGGACATCTTCACGCCGGTCCGCGAGCTCTACTCGCTGACGCCCGAGGCGAAGGTGCGCGGCTACAAGCCGGGACGGTTCTCGTTCAACGTCCGCGGCGGCCGGTGCGAGACCTGCAAGGGCGACGGGACGATCAAGATCGAGATGCACTTCCTGCCCGACGTCTACGTGCCGTGCGAGACCTGCGGCGGCAAGCGCTACAACCGCGAGACGCTCGAGGTGCGCTTCAAGGGCAAGTCGATCGCCGACGTGCTCGAGATGTCCGTCGAGGAGGCGCTGCGCTTCTTCGCGAAGATCCCGAAGCTGCGGCGGCGGCTGCAGACGCTGCATGACGTCGGGCTCGACTACGTGAAGCTCGGCCAGCCGGCGACGACACTCTCCGGGGGCGAGGCTCAGCGTGTGAAGCTGGCGAAGGAGCTCGGGAAGATCGCCACCGGGCGGACGCTCTACATCCTCGACGAGCCCACGACCGGCCTCCACTTCGCCGACATCGAGAAGCTCCTCGAGGTGCTGCAGCGGCTGGTCGACGCCGGGAACACCGTGCTCGTGATCGAGCACAACCTCGACGTGATCAAGCAGGCGGACTGGATCGTCGACCTCGGGCCCGAGGGCGGCGAGGCTGGCGGCGAGGTGATCGCGACCGGAACGCCGGAGGACGTCGCGGCGGTCGAGGAGTCCGCCACCGGCCAGTTCCTGCGCGAGATCCTGCCCGCTCGCGAGCCCGCAGCGGCGTGAACGCCCGGGCCGCCTCGTCGGCGGGCGACGAGCTCGTCTGGCTGCAGCGAGCGCTGTTCGTGCTCGTCCGGCCCCGTGAGGTGCTCGCGCTCATGCGGGACGACTCCGAGGCTGCGGCCCGCGCTCGCAGCGAGGCGGTGCTCGCGCTCGTCTGGCTCTCCGGGATCGCGTCCGTCCTCTGGGCCCCGACGTACGGCCACTTGCAGGACGACGTGGCGAACGACGCCCTCAACGTCGCGGTGATCGCCTTCATCGGCGGCGGCATCTACGGCGCCCTCGTCTACTTCCTTGGCGGGCTGGTGCTGTACGCCCTCACGCGCGTTGCAGGAGGGATCACGTATCGGCAGGTGCGGCACGTGCTCGCGTTCGCCTTTTCGCCGGTCGCGCTCTCGCTCTTCGTCGTCTGGCCCGTGCGGCTCGCCGTCTACGGGGAGGACGTGTTCAGGCGGGGCGGCTCCGACCACGGAGCCGGCAACGCGGCGTTCGTCGTGATCGAGCTTGCGTTCGTCGCCTGGGCGCTAGCGCTGCTCGTGCTGGGCCTGCGCCTCTTGATGCGCCGCGAGCCACGTCTCGAACGCCTCTAGCTCCTCGTCTGGAATCGCGTAGGTGTGCTGCTCCTCGGGGAATCGGCCCTCGCGCACGTCGTCCACGTACGATTCGAGCGCGTGCTTCGCCTCGGTCGCGAGGTCGGCGTAGCGCTTGACGAAGCGCGGCGCCTTGCCCGCGTAGAGCCCGAGCAGGTCGTGCCACACGAGCACCTGGCCGTCGCACGCTGCGCCTGCGCCGATGCCGATCGTCGGCACGTTCAGCGCCTCCGTCACGCGCTCGGCGACCGCGGCCGGGACCGCCTCGAGCACGATCGCGAAGCACCCGGCGGCCTCGAGCGCGAGTGCGTCTTCGTATAGCCGCTCCGCCTTCTCCGCGGTGCGGCCCTGGGCCTTGAAGCCGCCGAGCATCGTCGCAGACTGCGGCGTCAGGCCGACGTGGCCCATCACCGGCACACCCGCGCCGACGATCGCCTGCACGCGCGAGAGCGTCGGGCCTGCGCCCTCCAGCTTGACCGCGTCGGCACCCGCTTCCTTCACGAAGCGGACGGCGTTGTCGATCGCGCCCGCGTCGGAGACCTGGAACGAGCCGAACGGCATGTCCGCGACGACGAGTGGCCGCTTGGCGCCGCGCGTCACCGCGCGCGTGAGCATCAGCAACTCCTCCATCGTGACGGGCACCGTCGACTCGTTGCCGAGCACGACCATCCCGGCCGAGTCGCCGACGAGCACGAGCTCGACTCCGGCCTCGTCCGCGATGCGGCCGCTCGGGAAGTCGTAGGCGGTGACCATCGCGAGCTTCTGCCCGCGGCGCTTCAGCTCGACGAGCTCGGTCAGCGGCAGCTTGCCGTGGGTCCAGGATGCGTACTTGCTCACGACTGTTCTCCCTTCTCTGCACGCCCGTGCCAGGCTGAAGCCTCGCACGGGATTTCGATAACAACGTTGTCGATCAGGCGGGTGTTGCCGACGCGGACCGCGGCCGCGAGCACGCGCGGCTCGAAGTCGGCCTCCTCGAAGTAGTCGACCTCGAGGCCGTTCAGCAGACTGCGGTCACGGGCGGCCAGCGCACGGGGGAGAGCGAGCGCACGTTCGCGCTCCTCGGGGGACAGGTAGGCGTTGCGGGACGAGAGCGCGAGCCCGTCCTCGTCGCGCGCCGTCGGGACGATTCGGATCTTGACCGGCACGGCGAGGTCGCGCACCATCCGGCGCACGACGGCCACCTGCTGCGCGTCCTTCTGGCCGAAGTAGGCGTGCCGCGGCCGGACGAGGTTGAAAAGCTTCAGGCAGACCGTGGCGACGCCTCGGAAGTGCCCCGGCCGGTGCTCGCCCTCGAGGATCGAGCCGAGCCGCTCGACCTCGACCCACGTCTCGAACCCCGGCGGGTAGATCTCCTCGGCGGCCGGGACGTAGAGGACGTCGACGCCGGCCTCCTCGGCGAGCTGCGCGTCGCGCTCCTCGTCGCGGGGATAGCGCTTGAGGTCCTCGCCCTCGACAAACTGCGCCGGGTTGACGAACAGGCTCGCGACCACGACGTCGTTCTCGTTGCGCGCGGCGTGGAAGAGGGCCACGTGACCCCCGTGGAAGGCGCCCATCGTCGGCACGAGGCCGATCTCGCCCTCGCGCGGAAGCTCGGCCGCCGAACGAACGAGCCTCACGCGACCGTCGCCTCCGCCAGCACGTCGTAGAGCGCCTCGAGGTCCGGCCGCGCGTGCCTGATCGCTTCGCGGTGCGCATCCACCGTCTCCCAGTCCCCGCGCTCGATCGGGCCTGTCAGCTCGAAGCCGTTCTCGATCGTCCGGCGCATCAGTGGCTCGAGCGCCTCCGGCGGTGCGCCGGCAGCGGCCACGAGGCCCGCGGCCGCCTCGTACAGCGTGACCAGGTAGTTCGACGCCACGACGGCGCCCGCGTGATAGAGCGCCCGCTCGTCGTCGTCGAGCTCGAAGGCCTCCAGGCCGAGCACGCGCGCGAGCTCGAAGCCGAGCTCCCGCGCCTCCTCGGTCTCTGCGGTGACGGCCGCCCAGGCGCCGTCGAGCTGCTCCGGCCCTCTCGCGCGCGTGAACGTCTGCAGCGGGTGGAGCGAGAAGCGCCGCTCGTGCGGGTCGAGCGCCGAGAGCGGCGTCGCTCCGGAGACATGTCCGATCCAGCTCTGTCCCGGGGACAGTCCCAGGGCCACGTCCCGGATGGCCGTGTCCGGAACGCACAGCAGGGTCAGCTCGGCGCCGTCCTCGCGCAGCTCGACGCCGCGGTCTTCCAGGCGCGCGGCGAGGGCCGAGCCCAACGCGGCCGCGACCGATCACGTTGACGCTCTTGATCATCCAGAGCTCCAGTTCCGTAGCGGATACCGGGCGGCGCGAAGTCTAGCCCGACAACCGCCTCTCGAGAACCCGGCGCACCTCGGGCCAGTCGTCGATGGTCACCGCGTACCAGGCCGAGTCGCGCCGCTCGCCGCCGCGCACGACCATGTGCCGTCGGTGGATGCCCTCGAACTCGGCGGGGATCGCGGCCAGCGCCGCCCGCGCGCGCTCGTTCTTCGCATCCGTCTTGAACTCCACCCGCAGGCAGCCGGCCTCCTCGAACGCGTGGCGGAGGAGCAGGTACTTCGCCTCGGCGTTCGCACCGCTCCGCCAGGTCGAGGGGCTCATCCAGGTGTTGCCGATCTCGACCCGACGGTGCTCGGGGGCGAGGCTCATGTAGCTCGTGGAGCCGACCACCTCACCGTCGCGCAGGACTGCGAACGGCTGACGGCCGGTGTCGTCACGCAGCGCGTCGGCGATCCAGGCCTCCACGTCACGCGTGACCATCCACTCCCAGATCCGCTCGTCGGCGGCTGCCGCGCGAAGTCCGTCGACATGCTCTTTGCCGAGCGGCTCGAGCGTGACGAAGCGCCCTTCCAGCCGCACGGCGAGACTTTCCCGCATCACTAGGGCATGATGAACGAGACGTGGGTCGTCCCCGGGGGGCCGAGAAAGCGGAGCTGCTCCTAGCGGCGGCTCGGTACTTGAACGAGACGCTCGAGCTCGAGCGGGTCTACGACCGCTTCCGCGAGCTGCTCGCCGAGGGGGTGCCGCACAACGGCCTGATCGTCTCCTCGTTCGACCCCGAGACCGAGCTGATCAGCTGCGACTATGCGTGGGTCGACGGCGGCAGGCTCGACCCCGCGATTCTGCCTTCGCTGCCGCTGAACCGGAAGGGCGGTGGCATGCAAAGCCGGGTGATCATGAGCGGCGGGCCGCTGCTCGTGGGCGACGTGCCGGAGCGCGTGAAGGACCCCGGCGGCGTCTACTACGACGTCGACCGCGAAGGCCACATGCGGAAGCTCCCGGAGGAGGGGCCGCCGGGAGTGCAGTCGGCGATGATGCTCCCGGTCAAGCACGAGGGCGAGGTCGTCGGCGTGGTGCAGCTGATGCACGAGAGCGAGGTGTACGACCAGGAGCAGCTCGAGCTGGCCGAGGGCCTGATCGGGTTGATGGCTGCGGCCGTGCGCAACGCGCGGCTGCACGAGCAGGCGCAGGCGGAGGCCGCCGCGCGTGCCACCGCCGAGACCATCGCCGCCGAGCGCGAGCGCGCTGCTCGCGTGCTCGAGGCGGTCGGCGACGGCATCTTCTTCGTCGACACCGAAGGGGCGCTGCGGTTCTGGAACCACGCGGCCGAGCTTGTCACCCGGCGCTCGCGGGACGACGTGATCGGCCGCGACCCCGGGGAGGTGTTCCAGGACTGGGCGCGGATCGTGCGGGAGATCCCGGTCGCCGTGGGCTCTGGCTCCGAGCTCGCGCGTCCCGTGACGCTCCCCGTCGAGGTCGACGGCCGCGAGCTGTGGCTGTCCTTCGTCGCCGTTCGCACCGAGTCCGGCGGCGTGGTCTACACCTTCCGCGACCTCACCGTCGAGCGCGAGCTCGAGGAGGCGAAGAGCGACTTCATCGCCACGGTCTCGCACGAGCTGCGGACGCCGATGACGGCCGTGCTCGGCGCCGCGAAGACGCTGCTGCGCGACGACATCGCGCTGTCGCCCGAGCGGCGCCAGCAGCTGCTGGAGATGATCGGCGCGCAGGGGACGCGGCTGACGCAGATCACCGAGGAGGTGCTGCTGGCGAACCGGCTCGACCGTGGCGACGTTCGCATCGACAGCGAGCCGGTCGATCTCGCGCAGCTGGTCGCCGAGGCGGTCGAGACGATGCGCCAGCAGCTGCCCGACTCGGTCTCGCTCGTCGTGAGCACCGACTCGAACGGCGCAGCGGTGCTGGGCGACGCGAACCGGATCGAACAGGTGCTCGTGAACCTGATCGACAACGCCTTCAAGTACTCCCCGGACGGCGGCTCGGTCGAAGTGCGCACCGCGCCGTGCGAGTCCGGGGTGCGGGTCGAGGTGAGCGACCAGGGGATGGGCATCGCCCCGGGCGAGCACGAGGCGGTGTTCGAGAAGTTCTACCGCGCCGACCCACAGCACCGGGCCGTGCCGAGCGGCACGGGCCTCGGGCTCTACATCTGCCGCGAGCTCGTGCGCCGGATGGGCGGCACGATCGGCGTCCGCTCGCAGGTCGGCGAGGGCTCGACCTTCTACTTCGAACTTCCGGAGGCGTGAGACGGATGCGCGGCGGAGCCCGCACATCCTCTTGACGGCATCGCAAGCGATGCCTCGGCGTGACGTCCGACACGTGGTCGAACATGCGGACCCGTTGCTAGGGTCTGCTGACACGGTGCCGATCTACGAATACGTCTGCATGGAGTGCGAGTCGCACTTCGAGGAGCTCATCCGCAACGGCGAGCAGCCGGACTGCCCGGACTGCGCCTCCTCGGACGTGCGCAAGCAGTTCTCGGTCTTCGCGACGCACGGCACCGCCGAGCAGCCGACCTTCGGCGGGTCATCCGGTGGCTGCTGCGGCGGTTCGTGTGGCTGCGGCCATTGACCAGCCGCTGACCGAGCTCGAGGCGTTTGCGCGCCAGGTCGCGGGGTGCACGAAGTGCCGCCTCGCGCAGGGCCGGACGCAGGTCGTCTTCGGCATCGGCGACCCGGAGGCCGACCTGATGTTCGTCGGCGAGGCGCCCGGCTTCCACGAGGACAAGCAGGGGTACCCGTTCGTCGGCCAGGCCGGGAAGCTGCTCGACAAGCTGCTGGCCGGGATCGGGCTCGAGCGCTCGAACGTCTACATCGCAAACGTGCTCAAGTGCCGGCCGCCGGGGAACCGCGATCCGGCCCCGGACGAGATCCAGGCCTGCGAGGGCCACCTCTTCCGGCAGATCGAGCTGATTCGCCCGAAGGTCGTCGCGACGCTCGGCAACTTCGCGACGAAGCTGCTCTCGGGCAAGCCGACGGGGATCACGCGCGTGCACGGGACGGAGCAGGAGGTCACTCTCGGCGGCAGCTGCGTGCTGCTGTATCCGCTCTACCACCCTGCGGCGGCGCTCTACACGCCGGCGATGCTGCAGGTACTCGAACAGGACTTCGCGCGTCTGCCCGAGCTGCTGGGTCGCGAGGTCGCCCCGCCGACGCCGCTGCTGACGCCGGTGGCACCGGAGCCGGCGCAGGCGCAGGCAGTCCAGCTCGGCCTCTTCTAGGACCGTGGAAGTCAACTCCGCCTCGCCGGCGGAGACGGAAGCCACCGCCGCTGCCCTCGCGGGCGAGCTGCGGGCCGGCGACGTCGTCACGGTCTCGGGCGAGCTCGGCAGCGGCAAGACGACCTTCGTCCGCGGCGCCTGTCGCGCGCTCGGAGTGACGGTGCCGGTGACGAGCCCGACCTTCACCGTCGGCCATCGCTACCCGAGCGAGCCGGTGGACGTCTCGCACCTCGACCTGTACCGCTTCCAGGGCTTCTCGGCCGCCGAGTGGGGCGACCTCGAGCCGTACTTTCAGGATGCGATCTGCTTCGTCGAGTGGCCGGAGGCCGCCGCGGATGCGCTCCCGCCGGTTCGCGTGAAGGTACGTTTGTCGCACGTGGACGCCGCTCATAGACTGATCTCGCTGGAAAGCGAAGAACCGTCGTTGCTCGACCGCCTGCCCGGGGGTGCTGACACTCGCGTTTGACACCGCGACGAGCGCTGCGACCACTGCGCTCGTGCGGGACGGTGAGGTGCTGGGAGAAGCTGTCTCCCGGGCGGTCCGGGTGCTCGAGGACGCCGATGAGCTGCTGCGCGCGGGCGGCGTCGAACGCTCGGAGCTGACCGGGATCGTCGTCGGCACCGGGCCGGGTAGCTTCACGGGCATGCGGCTCGGCCTCGCGGCAGCGCGTGGGCTGGCGCTCGCGCTCGACCTGCCGGTCGCGGGTGTCTCCACGCTCGAGGCTCTCGCCGCCGGCGCGCCCGGCGCGGTGCCGGTCGTGGACGCCGGGCGTCGGGAGGTGTTCGCGCTCGCCGACGGCGAGCCGGTGGTCTGCGCGCCGCAGGAGCTGGCGGGTGGGCTCTACGTCGGCGACGGCGCCCTGCGCTACCGCGAGGTGCTCGAGCAGCGCGGGGCTGAGGTGCCGCCGGACGACGACGAGCGCCACCTGCCGCGGGCGCGCTTCCACGCGCAGCTCGCCAGGGACTTCGGCCCGGCGGAGGCTGTCGAGCCGCTCTACCTGCGCGTCCCCGACGCGGAGAAGAAGAAGGCGTGACCGAGGTCGAGCTCCGCCGCCTCGAGCTGCGCGACCTGAACGCGATCGAAGAGATCGAGCGCAGCTCCTACCCGACGCCGTGGTCGCGCTCGATGTTCGCGAGCGAGCTGGCGAAGCCGTCGTCGCTCTGCCTCGGCGCGTTCGAGGCGGAGACCGAGAGGCTGATCGGCTACCTGATCATCTCCCGCTACGTCGATGCCTGGCACGTGATGAACGTCGCCGTCAGGCCCGACCACCGCCGCCGCGGGATCGCCTCGCTGCTGCTGAACCGGTTGTTCGAGCTGACGGCAGGCCGCAGCCGGCGCGGCTACACGCTCGAGGTGCGCGTCTCGAACGCGGGGGCGATCAAGCTCTACGAAGAGCTCGGCTTTCGCCCGCGCGGCGTCCGCCGCGGCTACTACACGGACAACCGCGAGGACGCGCTGATCATGTGGAAGGACCCGGTCTCGGAGCCGGCGACGCACTCCTGATCCTTGCGCTTGAGACCTCGTGCGACGAGACGGCCGCGGCGCTCGTCGACGGTGGCCGGATCGTCTCGAACGTCGTCGCCTCGCAAGCGGACCTTCATGCACGGTTCGGTGGCGTAGTGCCGGAGGTCGCGTCGCGAAGGCATCTGGAGTTGGTGATGCCGGTCGTGCGCGAGGCGCTCGCAGAGGCGGACGTGACCCTCGATGACGTCGAGACGGTCGCCGTCACCCAGGGACCCGGGCTGATCGGCGCGCTGCTCGTCGGGCTGTCCGCCGCGAAGGCGCTGGCGTGGGGGCGGGGCCTGCCGCTCGCGCCGGTGAATCACCTGCACGGGCACGTTGCGTCGCTCTACCTCGAGCCCGACCCGCTCGAGCCGCCGTTCCTCTGCCTGCTCGCGAGCGGCGGCCACACGCTCCTCGTCGACGTGCCCGAGCACGGTGCCTTCCGGCGGCTCGGAACGACGATCGACGACGCGGCGGGCGAGGCGTTCGACAAGGGCGCCCGGCTGCTCGGCCTCGGCTACCCGGGCGGCGCCGAGATCGACCGCCTCGCGCGCGATGGCGACCCGGAGGCATTCGACTTCCCGGTCGCGCGCGTGCCGGGCCTCGACTTCTCCTTCTCCGGGGTGAAGACGGCGCTGCTCTACACGGTGCGCGACCTCGGCGACGAGTTTCCCGAGCACCGCGCCGATCTCGCCGCCAGCTACCAGCGCGCGATCGTCCGCGCGCTCGTTCAACGCACGCAGGAGGCAGCCGAGGAGATAGGCGCCGAACGGCTCGCCGTCGTCGGCGGCGTGGCCGCGAACTCGGAGCTGCGCGCGTCGCTGCCCGACGCGAAAGCGCCTACGCTCGCCCTCTGCACCGACAACGCCGCAATGATCGCCTCGGCGGCGAGGTACGTCGAGGCGATCCCGCCGCCTGGTTATCTTGCCCTCGATGCCTACGCGTCGGCTCTCTGAAGGCGTTCTCGTCGTCCTGGCGCTGGTCGCGGCGGCGCTCGCGCTCGGTTTCGGCGTCGCGCAGACGAAAGTGCGCTCGCTTGTCTCCCAGGCGTCGTCCTGGCGTGGCCTTGTCGGGGGCGGCCACCCGGCTGTAGACGTGGGCCAGCGCGTGCTCGTCGTGCTGCGCTCGCCCTCGATGGCGCAGCGCGTGGCGATGAACGGCGGCGTGGCGACCCAGCGGAAGGAGCGGACGTGGACGCGGTCGGCACTCGCGGCCCAGCGGCAGCTGCTCACGGAGCTGAGCACGCGGGGGATCCGCCCGCAGGTTCAGTTCAGCTACACGCGTGTGCTGAACGGCTTCTCCGCGCCGCTCGACGCGCGCGCGATCGCCGTCCTCGAGCGGCGGCCCGAGGTGGCGGGCGTCTACCCGGTGCGCGTCGCCTATCCGGCTTCGGTCTCGTCTGAGCTGCTCGCGAAGGGCCTCGCCGGCGGTGCCGGCAGCCTGCCGTCGCTGCGGCTGCCGGGCTTCGACGGGCGCGGCGTGACGATCGCGCTGCTCGACACCGGCGTCGACCGCGCGCACCCATACCTGCGCGGGCATGTCCTGCCGGGCGTCGACATCGTCGGCGGCGATCCCGAGGTGAAGGCTGCGCTGGACCCGGACGGTACCGGCCGTCCCGAGCACCACGGCACGGAGATGGCGGGGGTCCTCGCCGGCGCAAGGGGGATCGCGCCGGGCGCCTCCGTCCTGCCGATCCGTGTCGCCGGCTGGCAGCGCGACCAGACCGGCGGCTGGGCCGTCTACGCGCGAACCGACCAGCTGATCGCCGGCCTCGAGCGTGCGGTCGACCCGAACCTCGACGGCGACGCCCACGACGCGGCGCGAATCGCCCTCGTCGGGGCCGCAGTGTCGTACGCCGCCTTCACCGACTCGCCCGAGGCGCGCGCTATCACGGGCGCGCTGCAGCTCGACACCCTCGTCGTCGCCCCGGTCGGGAACGACGGGCCGGCCGGGCCCGGCTACGGCAGCGTCTCCAGCCCCGGCGGCGCCCCGGCCGCGCTGACCGCGGGCGCTGCCGACCTGCGCGAGAACGCCCAGGAGGTGCCGGTCTCGGTGCGCGTCGGCCTGGGTCTCGTGCTCGACCGCCGGCTGCCGCTCGCGGGCTCGGTTCCCACGGCGCACCCACGGGAGCTCGAGCTCGCCACGCCGCGCCACGGGACCGGCCCGACGATCGACCGCTTCTTCGACGAGCGCGGGCACAGCCTCGTCGCCGGCCGTGCAGCGCTGATCCACGGCGGCGGCGACCCGGTGGCCGCCATCGAGGACGCAGCGCACGCCGGGGCGACCGCAGTCGTGGTCTACGGGACGCAGCTGCCGGCAGGCGGCATCGGCGTCGACGAGTCGGTCGAGGTCCCGGTGGTGAGCGTCCCGCTGCGGGTGGCGCAGGCAGCCCTAGGCGCTATCGCGAGGGACGAGCACCCGACGATCTCGATCGGTATGCCGTCCGTCGTGCGCAACGGCGGCGACGGCGAGATCGCGCCCTTCTCGTCGCGCGGCCTCGCGTTCGACGGGCGCGTGAAGCCGGACCTCGCCGCTCCGGGTGTGGCGCTCGTCACCTCCGAGCCGGGCGCGAACGAGGACGGGACGCCGCGGTTCGGCACCGTCAACGGCTCGAGCCCCGCAGCGGCCGTGGTCGCCGGCGCGGCGGCGGTGCTCGCCCAGGCGCGCCCGGGCTTGCGCGCGCTCGACCTCAGGAGCCTGCTCACGGGCACGGCGCGCTCGATCCGGGACACGAGCGTCACCGCGCAGGGCGCCGGCCTGGTCGACCTCGGTGCGGCCACGGCCGGCGAGGTCAGCACCGACCCCGTCACCCTCGCGTTCGGCCGCGCCCAGGGCGACGGCTGGCACTCCACCCAGGAGGTCGTCGTGCACAACTCGTCGACGCGGCGCCTGCTCGTGCGCGTGCGCATCGCGGGGAGCGGCGGCCTCGTGATCACCCCGAAGCCGCGCTGGGTGCGCTTGAAGCCGGGGGGGCACGCCACCGTCACGCTCCAGGCGCGGCTCAACGGCGCGGCGCCGCCCGAGGGCTCGGCCGAGGGCTCGGTGCTCTTCGTCGCGCGCGGCGCGGGCCCGCTGAAGGTGCCCTGGGCGATCACGTACGGCGCTCCGCCGGAAAGCCTGATCTCGTCCGTCGCTCTCTCCGCCTCGGCGTTCAAGCCCTCCGACACGACGCCCGCGGTGCTGTCGCTCCAGGCGGGCCTCGTGCGCGAGGGGCCTGCAGGCGCCGAGGTCCACCCGGTCTCGAAGCTCGACGTCGAGCTCTGGCGGGCCAAGCGGCGGATCGGCCTGCTCGCGCGTCTACGCGACCTGTTGCCCGGACGCGTCGCGATCGGCCTCACGGGGCGCGGCCCAGGCGGCAATGTGCTGCAGCCCGGCCGCTATGAGGTGCGGCTGGTCGCGTTCCCCACGAGCGACGGCCCGCCGACGAGCCGGACGATCGCGTTCCACATCAAGTAGGGCGAAGGCGCCGTCCAGGCGCCGACCACCGAGGCCGGGCGTGCTGTGCACGCGCGGCCGACCAACGAACGGTGGTGGCGGCGCGCGACCTAAGCCCTCGCGACGCCGACCGCCTCATATACTCAGCCCGTTTGCAGCGTGTTTCCAACCGAGGAGCCTCCGTGACCACACTCGAAGCGCCCGAGTCCCACCTTCGCGAGAACCCCTTCGACATCGCCCGCGAGCAGCTGCGCCGCGTGGCCGACATCTTCGACATCGACCAGCGCCTGGTGAACGTCCTCCAGGAGTGCAAGAAGGCAGTCGTCGTCTCGATCCCGGTGACGATGGACGACGGCACGATCCAGGCCTTCGAGGGCTACCGCGTGACGCACAACATCGCGCGCGGCCCGTCCAAGGGCGGCATCCGCTACCACCCCGACGTCACGCTCGACGAGGTCAAGGCGCTGTCGATGTGGATGACGTGGAAGTGCGCGCTGATGAACATCCCCTTCGGCGGCGCCAAGGGCGGGGTCGTCTGCAACCCGAAGGAGCTCTCGCGCGGCGAGCTCGAGCGCATGACGCGCCGCTACACCACCGAGATCATCAACGAGATCGGGCCTGAGAAGGACATCCCGGCGCCGGACGTCGGCACCGACGGCTCGGTGATGGCCTGGATCTTCGACACCTACTCGATGAACAAGGGCCACTCGGTGCTCGGCGTCGTCACCGGCAAGCCGCTGAACGTCGGCGGCTCCCTCGGCCGGCTCGAGGCAACCGCGCGCGGCTCGCTCTACTGCATCCAGGAGGCGGCGCGGAAGAAGGAGCTCCGGCTGGCAGATCTGAAGGTCGCCGTGCAGGGCTTCGGCAACGTTGGCAGCTTCCTCGCGAAGTTCCTCGCGGAGGAGGGCGCGACGGTGATCGCAGTCTCGGACTCGCGAGTCGGGCTGCACAACCCGAACGGCATCGACGTCGCCGCCGCGATCGCCCACAAGCTGGAGACAGGCTCGCTCGCCGGCCTCAAGGGGGCGGAGGAGATCACCAACGACGAGCTGCTGCTGCTGGAGTGCGACGTGCTCGCGCCGTGCGCGCTCGAGCAGGTCATCACCACCGACAACGCCGACCAGGTGAAGGCGCAGATCATCTGTGAGGGCGCGAACGGCCCGATCACGCCGTCCGCCGACGAGATCCTCGACGACAAGGGCATTCTCGTTCTGCCCGACGTCCTCGCCAACGCGGGCGGCGTCGTCGTCTCGTACTTCGAATGGGTGCAGGGCCTCCAGGAGTACTTCTGGAAGGAGCCCGAGGTGAACTCGAAGCTGCGCGACATCGTCACGCGCGCGTTCAACGAGACCTGGCACATCTTCGACGAGAAGCAGACGAGCATGCGGGCGGCGGCCTACGGGGTCGCGGTCGGCCGCGTCGCGGAAGCCACCATCACGCGTGGGCTCTACCCCTAACTCCTACGGAGTCTCGGATCACGTACCGCAGGCCGTCCGAGTGGCCGTCTATCACGCTGCGGGCTGCCACCTCTGCGAGCGGGCGCTCGCACAGGTTCGCGCGCTGCGGGAGGAGGTCGGGTTCGCGTTGGAAGAGGTCGCGATCGACGGCGACGCGGAGCTCGAGGCGCGCTACCGCGAGTGGCTGCCGGTCGTCGAGATCGACGGCGAGCGGGTCTTCACCTACTACGTCCACGAGGAGGCGTTCCGGCGGCGTCTGGCCACGGCACAAAGTGCCCGCTCGGAGCCGAGTTTGTGACGGTCTGACGCACGGAGCCGCGCGGGTCAGGCACAATGCTCGTGCGTGTTGCAAACCTCCGTTAACAGTGCGGCCGGGTCGGAACGGCTGACGGTTGGGGTCGCCGCTCGATTGAGCCGCTACCTCCAGGTTCTGACCCAGGCCAAGAAGATGGGGAAGGACCGGATCTCCTCGCAGGAGATCTCGGACTACACCAACATCAACGCGACGCAGATTCGCCGCGACCTCTCGGCCTTCGGCAAGTTCGGCAAGCGCGGCGTCGGCTACAACATCGACTCGCTGCTCGGCGAGATCCGCAAGATCCTGCGGACGCAGGGGCAGCACAACATCGCGCTCGTCGGGGCCGGGCGCCTCGGCCACGCGATCGCGAGCTCGCCGATCTTCGCCGAGCACGGGATCAACATCGCCGCCGTCTTCGACAACGATCCCGACAAGGTCGGGCGCACGATCGGGGCGATGCCGATCGAGGACTCGGGCCTCCTGCGCGACGCGGTGCGCGAGAAGAACATCATCGTCGGCGTCGTCGCGGTGCCTGCCGACCACGCCCAGGAGGTGGCAGACGAGCTGATCGACTCCGGGGTGCGGATCATCTTCAACTACTCCGAGGCGCTGCTCGACGTCCCGAACGACGTGACGGTGCACACGTCGAACCCCGCGGTCGACCTGCTGCACGCGCTCTACTTCCACCTCACCTAGCCGCGCGCCCGCGGCCGCCTGGCGGCCCGCGCAGAGGCTGCGCTAATCCTTCAACTAAGGTAGCGGCCCCATGGGAGACGCCCAGCGCCTCAGTCCCGAGGAACAGATCGCCCTCGCCCGCGAGCAGTTCGAGTCTGCGACCGACCTCACGGTCGCCGTCGAGGAGGAGTTCGCCGTCCTCGACCCGGAGACCCTGGACCTCACCAACCGCTTCGAGGAGCTACAGGCTGCCTCACAGGGCACGCCGCTGGAGGAGCACCTCGTCGGCGAGCTGATCGCCTCCGAGGTCGAGATCCGCACCGGCCGGTGCGACTCCTTCGACGAGGCGGCGGCCCGGCTCGGCGAGCGCCGCGCGCAGCTGTTCGAGCTCGCGGACTCGGTCGGCGTCGGCCTGGCGGCAACCGGCACGCACCCCTGGAGCCCGTGGCAGGAGCAGCGCATCATCGACACGCCCCACTACCGCCGCAACGACGAGATCCTGCGCTACGTCGTCTGGCGCAACAACACGTTCGGGCTGCACGTCCACGTCGCGATCAGCGGCCCTGACCGCGCGATCGCCGTCTGCAACGGCCTGCGCAACTTCCTGCCCGAACTGCTCGCCGTCTCCGCCAGCTCGCCCTTCGTCGAGGCCGTGAACAGCGGCCTCCACTCCGCGCGCACCGAGATCTTCACGAAGATGTTCCCTCGCTGTGGCGTACCCGACGCGTACGACGGCTGGGACGGCTTCGAGCGATATGTCCGCTTCCTCTACGACACGCGTTCCATCGACGAGCACACCCAGCTCTGGTGGAGCGTTCGCCCGCACCTCGCGTTCCCGACCGTCGAGATCCGCATCTGCGATGCGCAGCCCGACCTCGGCGAGGCCCGCGCCCTGGCCGCGCTCTGCTACGCCCTGACGGCCCGGATCGCGCGCACCGTCGACGACGGCGAGCCGCTCCCCTCGCACCCGCACCGCCTGATCGAGGAGAACCTCTGGCGCGCGACGAGGTACGGCCTCTCCGGTGAGCTGATCGACCTCTCGACCGGCGACGTCCGCCCGGCGCGGGCGCACCTCGAGCGGCTGCTCGAGTGGGTGCAGCCGGCCGCGGAGGAGCTCGGCTGTGCGTCGTACCTCTCGATCCCGGCCTCCAACGCGGCCGAGCGCCAGATCGCGCGGCACGCCGCAGGCGCCTCGCTCGAGGAGATCTACGCCGAGCAGGCGCGGGAGCGAGAGCCCGTCGGTGGCTGACGACGAGCAGCGCCTGATCGAGGAGATCCAGGCGGAGCTCGCAAAGCTCAAGGTCTCCGACCTCCTGCTCCAGACGCTCTACTCCGTTTCCTCGCTCGCCTACCACCGCCTGAACGCCGAGACGCGCGACCTCGAGCAGGCGCGCCTCGGGATCGAGGCTCTCCGCGTGCTCGTGCCCGTGCTCGAGGGCTCGGTCCCCGAAGAGGCGCTCCGCGACTTCAACCAGGTGCTCGCGAACCTCCAGCTCGCCTACGCCTCGGCGGCGGCGGAAGAACCGCAGGCTTGAATCCGTCCTTTTGACGACCTATAACGACTCGTGAGAGGGGTCGATCGGGAGGGGGCTTGTTGGGTAGGTCAAGGGTCTGCGGCGCCGTTGTCGCTGCGCTGCTCACGGCCGCGGTGGCGGTGTCCGCCGGCGGCGCGGGGACGGCGCGCAACGCGGTCACGCCGACGTTGAAGGGTGCGAATCGCCCGTACGTCCCTGGTGAGGTCGTCGTGCGGTTCCGTCCGAACGCGGATCCTCTCTCGCGCAAGGAAGCGCTCTCCACCGAGTCCGCGACGACGGTGAAGCGGCTCGTCGTGCCGGGCCTGGAGCTCGTGCGCGTCGACGGCTCCGTTCAGGATGCCGTCGCCTCGTTCCGCAGCAACCCCGCCGTGGCCTACGCGGAGCCGAACTACCTCTACTACGCCGACGCGATGCCGAACGACCCGCGCTACCCGCAGCTGTGGGGCCTGGCCAAGATCAGCGCGCCCGCGGCCTGGAACATCACCACGGGCAACACGGCCGTGATCGTCGGGGTCGTCGACACCGGGGTCTCGACCGACCACCTCGACCTCTCGGCGAACGTCGTCCCGGGCCACGACTTCGTCCAGGGCGACAGCGACCCCCGGGACTTCAACGGCCACGGCACGCACGTCGCCGGGACGATCGGAGCGCGCGGCAACAACGGCCGCGGCCTCACCGGCGTCAACTGGCAGGTCGGCCTGATGCCGGTGCGGGTGCTCGACGGGAACGGCAGCGGCTCGAACGCCAACGTCACGGCCGGGCTCGCCTACGCGTGCACGCACGGCGCGAGCATCGTGAACGCGAGCCTCGGCGGGACGAGCTACTCGACGGCGATGCGCGACGCGATCGCCTCCTGCCCGAACACGCTCTTTGTCTTTGCGGCCGGCAACGACGGCGTCAGCGATGACCAGACCCCGCATTACCCCTGCAACTACGGCGCGGCGCCGGACAACCTGCCGAACGTGATCTGCGTCGCGGCGACCGACTCCAACGACGCGCTCGCAAGCTTCTCGAACTACGGCCAGAGCGTCGACCTCGCTGCCCCGGGCCTGGGCATCCAGAGCACGTGGCCGGCCTACGACACGCTCGCCAGCGAGGACTTCGAGTCGCTCGCGAGCTGGGCGGCGTTCCCGGCCGCCGGGTTGACGTTCGGGCGGTCGACGACGCACGCGAGCGGCCTCTACAGCGCGGCCGACTCACCCGCTGGTGCCTACCTGCCCGGCAGCGAGACTTCGCTCGTCCGTACAACCTCCATGGGGAGCCTCGCGGGACGAACCGGCTGCCGGCTGTTCTACAGCCTGCGGCTCGACACGCAGCGGAACGACTACTTCCAGGTCCTCGGCTCGGCCGACGGAACGAACTTCGGCGGGAGCAGCTGGACGGGCTCGACGGGCGCGGCGTTCATCGGGCTCTCGACCGACGTGTCCGCCTACGACGGCGCGGCGGCCTTCTATCCGGCCTTGCGCCTGACCGCGAACGGTGACACGAGCGTCGGCGACGGCGGCTACCTGGACGACCTCTCGCTGCGCTGCCTGCGGGCCTCCGGCGAGGACTACAGCACGATCAGCGGCACCTCGATGGCGACCCCGCACGTCACCGGGGTCGCCGCGCTGGTCAAGGCCGCGCACCCGTCCTTCACGGTCGCGAAGCTCAAGGCATGGGTCCTCGGCGGCGTCGACTCGCTCGGCTCGCTGCACGGCAAGGTCGCCACCGGCGGCCGACTGAACGCGTGCAAGGCGCTCGGCGGCTGCGGCAGCACCGTCTTCAAGCCGCCGTGCCTCGTCCCGAACGTGGTCGGGAGGAAGCTGGCGAAGGCGCGGGCCTCGATCAAGCAGCGGCACTGCAAGGTCGGCCACGTGCGCTACGTCAAGTCGACCAAGAAGAAGAAGGGCAAGGTCCTCCGCGAGAGCCCGCGCCCAGGGAAGCGGCTTGGCAACAGCACGAAGATCAACCTCTGGCTCGGCCGCGGCCGCTAGGCTCGCGCCGCGATGGCGGGCGCAGACGTTGGCATCTTCGGCGGGTCGGGCTTCTACTCGTTCCTCGAGGACGTCGAGGAGGTCGAGCTCGACACGCCCTATGGCAAGCCCTCGGCGCCCTACGTGGTCGGCGAGATCGACGGCGCGCGGGTCGCCTTCCTGCCGCGTCACGGACGCAACCACGAACTGCCGCCGCACGCGATTCCGTACCGCGCGAACGTGTGGGGGATGAAGGAGCTCGGCGTCCGCCGCATCATCGGGCCGAACGCCTCGGGTGCGTTGAAGGCGGAGCTGCAGCTCGGCGAGTTCGTCGTCTGCGACCAGTTCGTCGACCGCACCAGCGGGCGCAAGGACACGTTCTACGACGGTCCCGAGACCACGCACGTCTCCGCCGCCGACCCGTACTGCCCCGACCTGCGTGCGCTGCTCGTCGAGACCGCCCGAGAGCTGGGGATCCCGGTTCGCGACGGCGGCACGGTCGTCACGATCCAGGGCCCGCGCTTTTCCACGCGCGCCGAGTCTCGCTGGTTCCAGGACGCCGGCTGGGACGTGATCAACATGACCGCGTACCCGGAGGGCTTCCTCGCACGCGAGCTCGAGCTCTGCTACGCGAACGTCTCGATGGTCACCGACCACGACGTCGGCGTCGAAGGCACCGATCCCGTCTCGCACGAGCAGGTCGTGCGGGTTTTCCAGGAGAACAACGAACGCCTTCGCGAGTTGCTCTTCGCGACCATCCCGAAGATAGGGCCTCAGCCCGAGGACGTGTGTGCCACGGCACTGCGCGGAGCGAGGATCTAGAGGCTGACGCGGACCGGCTCTGAAGGGCTACGTCGGCCGACAGAGGCCCGGATCGCCGCCAACCGGTCCATTCGCGAAGGCGCGGATCCGCGGTGGGGTCTCGTTCCGTGAACCGTGTGCCGTTGCGACCCCTGCTATCGCAAGAGCCGCGACCGCGCCGGTTGCAACACGCCTCACAAGCTGAGGTTAACGCCGGCGCGCGAGGCAGCCGAGGATCCCGCCGGAGCCGGAGGAGCACCTCTGCACGAATGCGCTGCGCGGCGCCCGCTTCTGACGGCAGTCCCTCCGGCCTTTCGGTTACCCTGCCGCACCGCAGGCTTGTGATACCCCCATCCGCGTCGCCATGCGGTAGCGCGGCCGACTTTGTGAGAGCAGGAGGACATGGATTTCTTCAGTGACCACGCGGTGCTCTTCGCCCTGATCTGCTCGGGCGTGGCGATCGCCTACGGGATCGCGCTGACCTACTGGCTCCTCGCGCAGCCGGCGGGCACCGAGCGGATGCAGGAGATCGCGCGCGCCGTGCAGGAAGGCGCGGCTGCGTACCTGCGGCGGCAGTACACGACGATCGCGATCGTCGCGATCGTGCCCTTCCTCCTGCTCGGTTTCTACAACAAGCTCGGCTGGGGCACGGCCGTGGGCTTCCTGATCGGCGCCGCGCTGTCTGCGGCCGCGGGCTTCATCGGCATGAACGTCGCCGTGCGTTCGAACGTCCGCACCGCGGAGGCTGCCAAGAAGGGGCTCAAGCCTGCGCTGAACGTCGCCTTCCGCGCCGGCTCGGTGACCGGCCTGCTCGTCGTCGGCCTCGGCCTGCTCGGGGTCGCCGGCTACTACTGGATCCTCACCGGGTGGCTCGACCACTCCAGTGCCTCGGCGATCGACGACCTGATCGGCCTCGCGTTCGGAGGCTCGCTGATCTCCGTCTTCGCCCGCCTCGGCGGCGGCATCTACACGAAGGCCGCCGACGTCGGCGCCGACCTCGTCGGGAAGATCGAGGCGGGGATTCCCGAGGACGACCCGCGCAACCCGGCCGTGATCGCGGACAATGTGGGCGACAACGTCGGCGACTGCGCAGGCATGGCGGCTGACCTGTTCGAGACCTACGCCGTGACCGCCGTCGCCGTGATGCTGCTCGCCTCGCAGCGCTTCCCGGCCCAGCACCTCGAGCTGTACCCGCTCGCGCTGGGGGGGATGTCGATCCTGGCGTCCGTGATCGGCACCTTCTTCGCGCGCGTCGGGCGCAGCGGCTCGATCATGAACGCGCTCTACAAGGCCATCCTCGTCGCGGTCGTGCTCTCGGCGCTGGGCTTCATCCCGGTCACGCTCGCCTACGACACGAGCACCTTCACCTTCTGGGAGCTCTACGGCTCGGCGCTCGTCGGCCTGGTCGTCACTTTCCTGCTCGTGGCGATCACCGAGTACTACACGGGCACGCGCTGGCGGCCCGTCAAGCAGATCTCGTCCGCGTCTCGGACGGGCCACGCGACCAACATCATCGAGGGGCTCGCCGTCGGGATGCAGGCGACGGCGGCGCCCGTGATCGTGATCGCGGTCGGAATCCTGCTCGCGAACCACTTTGCGGGCCTCTACGGGATCGGCGTCGCGGTGATGGCGCAGCTCTCGATGACGGGCCTGATCGTCGCGCTCGACGCGTACGGCCCGGTGACCGACAACGCGGGCGGAATCGCCGAGATGGCGGACCTCGACGAGTCGGTGCGGGCGATCACCGACCCGCTGGACGCCGTCGGCAACACGACGAAGGCGGTCACGAAGGGCTACGCGATCGGCTCGGCCGCGCTGGCGGCACTGATCCTCTTCGACGGCTACACGAACGGCCTCGAAGTGAACAACTTCACCACGGTGTTCAGGCTCGACGACGCGTGGGTGATCGCCGGTCTCTTCATCGGCGGCCTGATGCCCTTCCTGTTCGCCTCCCTGGCGATGGAGGCAGTCGGCCGCGTCGGCGGCCAGGTCGTGACGGAGGTGCGGCGGCAGTTCCGCGAGATCCCCGGGATCATGGAGGGCACGGCTCGGCCGGAGTACGGCCGGGCGATCGACATCGTCACCGGCTCGGCGATCAAGAGCATGCTGCTGCCGGCCCTGATCCCGATCGTCTTCCCGATCGTGGCCGGGGTGATCAGCGCGAAGCTGCTCGGCGGGCTGCTGATCGGGACGATCGTGACGGGCCTCTTCCTCGCGATCGCGATGACCTCGGGCGGCGGCGCCTGGGACAACGCGAAGAAGCTGATCGAGGACGGCGCCTTCGGCGGCAAGGGCTCGGAGGCCCACGCCGCCGCGGTCACGGGCGACACCGTCGGCGACCCCTACAAGGACACCGCAGGACCCGCGATCAATCCGATGATCAAGATCACGAACCTGGTCGCGATCCTGATCATCCCCCTGATCGTCTCCATTCACGGCTAGTAACACGGGGGAAACCATGTTTCCCCCGTGGGCCCCCTTCTTTGCGCGCCACGGCGGGCCGCTGCGTGCCGGCGCCGGGCAAAGCCCGGCCCCGGTGACGGCATGGCGATGACCGGCCGCGGCGGGCTCTAGAGTCCGCGCCGATGTCACGCAGGCGGCGCCAGCAGCGGCTCGAGCGTGTGCTCGGCACGCCGGCGCTGTTCTCGACCGCCTACGGCAACGTCGGCTCGTCGATCTACTACGCGCTCGGCGTCACGGCGGTCTTCGCGCTCGGCCTCACGCCGCTGGTGTTCCTGATCGCCGGCGTGTTCTTCGCCGCCACCGCGCTCACCTACGCCGAAGGAACCGTCCGGTATCCGGAGGCGGGCGGGTCGTCCAGCTTCGCTCGGCACGCGTTCAACGAGCTCGCGTCGTTCGGGGCGGCGTGGGCGCAGATGCTCAACTACATCATCACGATCGCCATCTCGGCGTTCTTCGTGCCCCACTACCTGTCGATCTTCTGGTCGCCGCTCAAGCAGAACCCCTGGGACATCATCGGCGGCACGACGGTGATCGTCGTCCTTGTCCTGCTGAACGTCGTCGGGATTCAGGAATCGGCGCGACTGAACATCTTTCTGGCCGTCATCGACTTCGCCACCCAGCTCCTGCTCGTGCTGCTTGGCTTCGCGCTGATCTTCAGCCCGGAGATCCTGAAGGCGAACGTCCACTGGGGCACGGCGCCGACGTGGAGCCAGTTCTTCCTGGCGATCCCGGTGGGGATGATCGCCTACACCGGCATCGAGACCGTCTCGAACCTGGCCGAGGAGACCCGCGACCCGGTCAAGAGCATCCCGCGCTCGATCGGGCTTGTCGCGATCGCCGTCTTCGCGATCTACTTCACCCTGCCGTTGGTCGCGCTCTCGGCGCTCCCCGTCCATCTGATCGACGGGAAACAGACGACGCTGCTCGCACTTCCACCGGAGGACGGCGGGTTCCAGAACGACCCGGTGCTCGGCATCGTCGAGAACCTCGGTATTACGGGGACCGCCCTTAGCGTGCTCAAGGTGTACGTCGGCGTCCTCGCTGCGACGATTCTCTTCATCGCCACGAACGCCGGGATCATCGGAGCCTCGCGGATCACCTACTCCATGGCGAGCTACCGGCAGTTGCCCGAGGTCTTTCGCCGGCTTCACCCGAAGTTCAAGACGCCCTGGCTTTCGCTGATCGTCTTCGCTGGCTTGGCCTCCATCCTCGTCCTGCTGCCCGGCAAGACCAGCTTCCTCGGCACGATGTACTCGTTCGGGGCGATGCTCTCGTTCACGGTCGCGCATGCGGCGGTCGTGCAGCTGCGGCGGCGTTACCGCGACGAGGAGCTTGTCTTCCGGGCGCGGCCGAACCTCCGCGTCGGAGGCGTCGACTGGCCGGTGTTCGCCCTCTTCGGCGGCGCGGCGACCGCGCTCGCCTGGCTCGTCGTCGTGTGGCAGAGCCCTAGCACGCGCTATGCGGGCCTCGGGTGGCTGCTGCTCGGATTCGTCCTCTACGCGGTGTACCGGCGGCGCATCGTCCACGAGCCGCTGACGAAGACCGTTCGGGCGCCGGTCGTGATCGGTCCGGCGGTGGCGTTGGAGTACCGCAACGTGCTCGTCCCGGTCGTCTGGCGCCGCGAGTCGGAGGCCGCGGTCGACCTGGCCTGCCGCCTGGCCACCGAGCGGCGCGCATCGATCGTGGCGCTGACCGTCCTCGAGGTGCCGCTCGAGCTTCCCTTGGACGCGCCCCTTCCGGACGAGGCCGAGCGGAAGGCCAATGACCTGCTTGACGAGGTGCGCGCGATCGGCGACGCCTACGGCGTCACCGTGATCGGGCGGCTGGTGCGCGCCCGGCGGGCCGGCCGCGCGATCGTGGACGAGGCGAGGCGGCGCAACAGCGAGATCATCGTCATGGGCTCGCCCCGGCGCGACCGCGACCGCCGTCGCGGCCGGATCTTCGGCGGGACGGTCGACTTCGTGCTCAAGAACGCGCCGTGCCGCGTGATGGTGGCGGCCGCGCCGCGTGCAGCATGAGACGCCGCTCGCGGTGTCGACGTCGGGTCGGCCGGGCTTCGCTCGGGCGACGGTCTGAGATCGCCAACCTCGACGCCGACCCTGACGAAGGTGCGCGGTGAAAACCGGGTACCGCAACGCGACGCTGGTCTTCGGCATCGTCGCGATCGTGCTCGGGCTCGCAATCCTGGTTCAGACCGCGCGCCACGGCGGCCGCGTCGGCTACCTGATCGGCGTGCTGTTCATCGGCCTGGGCGCCGGCCGGCTGTACCTGCTGAAACACCGGTGACAGTCACAGTGACAGTCACAGTGACAGTCACTGTTCGGGAGTAACCTCCCGCCGTGGCGAGGAAGATTTCGGGGCTGCAGCGGGTTCTCGACGCGCCCGCGCTCTTCTCGGTCGCGTACGGCGAGATCGCCTCCTCGATCTACATCGCCCTCGGGATCATCGCCCTGCACGCGCTGGGCTTGACCCCGGAGGTGCTCGCGCTGGTCGGCGCGCTCTTCATCGTGGTCGCCCTCTCCTACGCGGAGGGCACGACCGCGATCCCGGAGACGGGCGGCGCCGCCACGTTCGTGCGCCGCGCGTTCAATGACTTCGTCGGCTTCCTCACCGGCTGGGCGCTGTTCCTCGACTACCTGATCGTGATCGCGCTCTCCGCGCTCTTCATGCCGCACTACCTGGGCGCGGCGCTGAAGATCGAGTCGCTCGAGCACAACCCGTGGGACGTCGTGATCGGCGTCGCCGTCGTGCTCGGGATCGCCGCGCTACGCCTGGTTCGCCGCTCGGCCTTCTACCGCTACGGGATCGTCGTCGCCGTCCTCGACCTGCTCACGCAGCTGCTGCTCGTGGTGCTCGGCTTCGCGTTCCTGTTCTCCGGCGACGCGCTCACCCACGACGTCTCGATCGGGACGCATCCGAGCTGGCACCAGATCCTGTTCGCACTGCCGCTGGCGATGCTCGCGTACACCGGGCTCGAGACGGTCGCCAACCTCGCCGAGGAGACGCGCGAGCCCGGCCGCGACCTCCCGCGCAGCCTCTTCTCCGGAATCGGGCTCGTCGTCCTGATCTACGTCGCGATCGCGCTCGTCGCGCTCAGCGCGTTTCCGGCGACCGGCGGCACGACCACGCTGGGCACGGACTGGGTGGGTGCCCCCTTGATGGGGATCGTCGACGCGCTCGGCGACCCGCTCCCGAACGTGGCCGCGGACGCGCTGCGCGTCTACGTCGGCCTCACCGGCGCCGTGATCCTGCTCGTCGCGGTCACGACGTCGATCTCCGGCTTCACGCGCCTTGCCCACTCACTCGGCGAGCACGGGCAGCTCCCGCGCGCCTTCGGCCGGCTCAACCGCCGCACGCTCGTCTCGCCGCAGGCGATCGTCGCCGCGGCCCTGATCTCGATCGCGCTGATGATCGGCACCTCGTTCGTGAACGAGGACATCGCCTTTCTCGCCAGCCTGTTCAGCTTCGGCGTGCTGGCCGCCTTCACGGCCGCCCAGCTCGCGGTGATCAAGCTCCGCTTCAGCGAGCCCGAGCTGCCCCGCCCGTACCGGACGCCCGCGAACGTTCGGATCCGGGGAGTCGCGGTCCCGCTTCCGGCGATCATCGGCGCCGCCGCCACCTTCACGATCTGGGTGATCGCACTCGGCACCCACCCGGGCGCGCGCTACGGCGGGCCGGCTTGGCTCGCCGCGGGTGTGGTCGTGTACTTCCTCGTCCGCCGCGGCCGCGGGGAAGGCCTGCTCGAGCACGTCGCGGCGCCGCCCGAGGCGCTGCCGGAAGCGCAGTTCACGAGCATCCTCGTGCCGATGAAGCTGGGCGCGATCGGCGAGGAGATGATTGCCACCGCCGTCAAGCTCGCCGGGGACCGGCGCGCGCACGTCGAGGCGCTTTACGTGATCCGCGTCCCGCTCGACCAGCCGCTCGAGGCGGAGCTCCACGACCAGGAGGAGGCCGCCACCGCGTCCCTCGCGGAGGCCCGCATCCTCGGCGCCGACCACGGCGTCGACGTGGAGGGGGAGACGATCAGGGCGCGCTCGATCGGCGACGCGATCGTGCAGGAGGCGACTCGCCGCGGCAACGACCTGATCGTCCTCGGCTCGGCCCCGCGCTGGCGGCGGCAGTCCCGCTTCTTCTCGCCGACGGTGGAGTTCGTGCTGCGCAAGGCGCCCTGCGAGGTGCTGGTCGTCGCCTTCCCGGAGGGCGTGATGGAGGAAGACGGATCCGAGCCGTCCTGACGAGCTAAGGTGAGATCGTGAAGGCATTGGTAATCGGCTGCGGCCGAGTGGGGTCTGCCATCGCCCTCCAGCTCGAGCGCGAGGGCTGGGAGGTCACCGCGGTCGACGAGAAGGAAGAGGCACTGGGCCGGCTCGGCGACCATTGGCCCGGCCGCTTCGTGCTGGGCCACGGGATGGACATCCAGGTGCTCCGCGATGCCGGGATCGAGGACGCCGACGCCGTAGTGGTCGCAACGGACGGCGACAACACGAACATCGTCATCGGCCAGGTCGCGCAGGAGCGCTTCGACAACCAGTGTGTCGTCGTGCGCGTGCTCGACCCCGCGCGCGCCGAGTTCTACCGCAAGCGCGGCCTGCGCACGGTCTGCCCGACCTCGGTCGCGATCGACGTGTTGCTCGACTCGGTGCGCGCCTGCGAGGTCAGGCCGAGGGAACCCGCCCCCAGCTGATGTACATCCTCATCGCTGGCGGAGGGAAGGTCGGTGCCAATCTCGCCCGCGTGCTGCTCGCCCAGGGGAAGCACGAGGTGACGCTGATCGAGCAGCGGCGCGACCGCTTCGAGCGCCTGGAGCACGAGTTCGAGCACCAGGTGCTGCTCGGCGACGCGACGGAGATCTTCGTGCTCGAGCGCGCCGGCATCGCGCGGCCACCCGACATCGTGGCCGCCCTGACCGGCGACGACGAGGACAACCTGATCATCTGCCAGCTCTCCAAGGAGAAGTACGGCGTGCAGAAGGTGATCGCGCGCGTGAACGACCCGCGCAACCAGGCGCACTTCGACCTGCTCGGAATCTCGCCGACTGTCTCGGCGACCCGCGGCCTGATGGCGCTGATCGAGCACGAGGTCCCCGAGCACGACCTCGTGCACCTGCTCGAGCTGCGCAAGGAGAACCTCGAGATCGTCGAGGTGCAGATCGACAACGGTGCGCCCGCCGCCGGCAAGACCGTCGAGAAGCTCGACCTGCCGGAGGGCTCGCGCCTGATCTCGATCATGCGCAACGGCCGCTCGGAGATCGCCGTCGGCTCGACCGAACTGCAGCCCGGCGACCAGGTGTTGGCCATACTGCAGCCCGGCAAGGAAGACGAGTTGCGGAGGGTCTTGCTCAAGAGTTGATACGAGCGCTCGGGGTCATCGCCGCGCTTGTCGCGGTGGCGCTGCCAGGCGCCGCCTGCGGCCAGAGCTCCTCGCCTGCCACGCAGCAGCGTGAGCAGCTCCGCATGCGCCCGTTCGTCTCCGGCCTGGACTCACCGGTCTACGTCGCCCAACCCCGTGGCGAGCCCGGGAAGCTGTACGTCGTCGAGCAGGCGGGCGTGATCCGCGTGGTGGTGAACGGGAAGCTGCGAGCGCAGCCGTTCCTCGACATCCGCAGCCGCGTCCGCAGCGGGGGCGAGCAGGGGCTGCTGTCGGTCGCGTTCCACCCGCGGTACGCGAAGAACCACCGCTTCTTCGTCTACTTCAACGACACCACCGGAGACGTGCGCGTCTACGAGTTCCGCTCCAACGGCACCGTCGGCCTCCCCTCGACGGGCAAGTCGCTGCTTCGAGTCAACCACCGCGAGTTCAGCAACCACGACGGCGGCCAGCTGGAGTTCGGCCCCGACGGCCGCCTCTACGCCGGCACGGGCGACGGCGGGTCCGGCGGCGACCCGCACAACCACGCGCAGAGCCTGAGCTCCCGACTTGGAAAGCTGCTGCGGATCAACGTCAACAAGCGCGGCGCCCGCTGGCAGATCGCCGGCTACGGACTGCGGAACCCGTGGCGCTTCTCCTGGGACCGCGCGACGCGCAACCTCTACATCGGCGACGTCGGCCAGGGCGACTGGGAGGAGGTCGACGTGCGCACGCCGCGCCAGCAGCGCGGGCTCAACAACTACGGCTGGCGCGTCTGGGAGGGCCGCTCGCGCTACACCTCGGGCCAACGGGTGAACCCGCGCGGCACGCTCGTCTTCCCGATCGCCACGTACAGCCACTCGCAGGGCTGCTCGATCACCGGCGGCTACGTCTACCGCGGCAAAGCGATCCCGTCCTTCCGTGGCCACTACATCTACGGCGACTATTGCGACGGAACGATCTGGAGCCTGCGCTCGAGCGGCGGCAAGCTCCGCACCGGGCCGCGTCGTGAGCCGTTCACGGTTCCGGGCCTGTCCTCGTTCGGGGAGGACGCGGAGGGCGAGATCTACGCGACCTCGCTCGACCGCGGCACCGTCTACAAGCTTTCCCCCTAGCGGTTCCGCGCTACCGTGTGCGGCGTGAGAGTCGCCGCCGCGGTGCTCGCAGCCTGCGCGGTCGCGGTGCCGCTCGCAGCCGCGAAGGCCGACCGGGACCCGCTTCGCTTCAAGCCGTTCGCCTCGGGAGTGCGCGGCGCCTGGTGGATCGGTGCGCCGCGGAGCGAGCCCGGCCGTTTGTACGTGGCGCAGAAACGGGGAATCGTGCGTGTCCTGAACGGCGGCCGACTTCGCGGCGAGCCGTTCCTCGACATCCAGCGGCTGGTCGGCAGCAACGGGCCGGAGCAGGGGCTCTTCTCGCTTGCGTTCCACCCGCGCTACGCGGCGAACCGCCGCTTCTACGCGGCCTACTCGGACACCCGCGGCGACACGCACGTGGTCGAGTACCGCTCCGACGGTGCGCGCGCCGTTCGCCGGCTGCGAGAGCTGCTGTACGTCCGCCAGCCGTACGACCGGCACAGCGCCGGCCAGCTCCAGTTCGGGCCCGAGGGAAGGCTGTGGGTCAGCATCGGCGACGGCGGCAACTCCGGTGACCCGGGGAATCGCGGTCAGAAGCTCGCGGCGAGGAACGCCAAGCTGCTGAGGATCAACGTCGACAAGCGCGGGGCCCGGTGGCAGGTCGCCGGCTACGGGCTGCGCTTTCCGTGGCGCTTCTCGTTCGACCGGGCCACCGGCGACCTCTACCTCGCCGACCGCGGTGAGCACCGCTGGGAGGAGCTCGACTTCCGGCCGCGCCCCAAGCTGGGCCGGCTCGCCAACTACGGCTGGTCGCGCTACGAGGGCGACGTGTCCTTCAAGCAGACGCGCCTGAACCAGCACGGGGAGCTCGTTTTCCCGGTCTTCGTCCACCCGCACCGCGAGGACGACCCACTCGAGGCGTGCCTCGTCACCGGCGGCTTCGTCTACCGCGGCAGCGCAGTCCCGGCCGCCCGCGGCCGCTACGTCTACGGCGATGCCTACACGGGCGAGGTCTGGAGCATGCGCGTCCGCGGAGGTCGGGCAACGGACGTGCGGCGCGAGGCGAACGTGCTGCCGGGGCTGTCGACCTTCGGCGAGGACGCCCGCGGCGAGCTATACGCCGCTTCGCCCCGGCTCGGCCGGATCTACAAGTTGACCGGCTAGCCCGTCCGGCGGCGGCGCACCTGCGGGCCCTGCTGGCCAAGGGCGATCGCTTGCGATGCCGCCATAGAGGGCGGGCGGGCTTTGCCCGCGCGCCTGTCTTTACCCCGTCCGGCGGCGGCGCACCTGCGGGCCCTGCTGGCCAAGGGCGCGAGGCATCGCTTGCGATGCCGCCATAGAGGGCGGGCGGGCTTTGCCCGCGCGCCTGTCTTTACCCCGTCCGGCGGCGGCGCACCTGCGGGCCCTGCTGGCCAAGGGCGCGAGGCATCGCTTGCGATGCCGACATAGAGGGCGGGCGGGCTTTGCCCGCGCGCCCGTCTTTACCCCGTCCGGCGGCGGCGCACCTGCGGGCCCTGCTGGCCAAGGGCGCGAGGCATCGCTTGCGATGCCGACATAGAGGGCGGGCGGGCTTTGCCCGCGCGCCCGTCTTTACCCCGTCCGGCGGCGGCGCACCTGCGGGCCCTGCTGGCCAAGGGCGGCATAGGCAAGCGCCTGCAGCGATTCGTTCAGCGACCGCAGCTCCTGCGCCAGGGCGAGGTACCCCTCGGTATGGTCGAGCCGGCGGTTCAGTTGCTGCAGCTCGGCGCGCAGGGCGTCCAGCCGCTCCAGCACGGCGTCGAACTGCCGGTCGTCGAAGGCCTTGCCGTCAGCCACGCTGCGATTGTACGGACCGCCTTGCCGCATGCAGCAGGAGCAGGCCGAACGCCAGTCCTGCCGCGTCCATCGCGACGTCGAACGGCGACGCGTGGCGGCCGGTCACGAACGCCTGGTGCACCTCGTCCGTGATCGCGTAGGCGAAGCCGACCACGAAAGCCTCCAGCTCGCGGCCGAGCGCGCGGTAGAGCAGCAGCGCCAGCACCGCGTACTCGGAGGCGTGGGCGCACTTCCGCAGGACGACATCCCAGCCGCCGAGCCCGGTTCCGAGGTCCGGAACCGCCGAGAGCGCGAAGATCACCGCGGCCCACAGGACGACGGGCCCCCACAGCCAGAGCGCGCGTTGGAGTCGCACGAGGCCAATGGTAGGCTCCGGCGCGATAGGCGAGCGGTAAGGGAACCCGGTGTGAGTCCGGGACGGTCCCGCCGCTGTGAGGGGAGACGCTCCCGCGCCGAAGTGCCACTGGCCCGCAGGGCCGGGAAGGCGGCGCGAGAGGGAGCCCCGAGTCAGAAGACCTGCCGCCCGCCACCAACCCGAACCCCTCGCGGAAGGAGGATTCGTGCCAAGGCGTCTCTGCACCCTCGTGGCTGCCCTCGTGGCCGCACTTCTCGTCGTCCCCACGGCGTTCGCCCTGCGCGTGCACGTGCGCGTGGAGGGCAAGACCCGCACCATCTACGGCTCCGCCGAGCCTTCGCTCCAGGTGGGCACGAACGCCCTGGACGCGCTCGAGTCGGCCAGCGCGGCCGGCGAGTTCTACTACCACGTCACCGCGACGTCGTTCGGCCCGTACGTCGACCAGATCGGCCGGTACGTCGCCGGCGCGTCGACGGGCTGGGTCTTCAAGGTGAACGGGGTCTCGCCGCCGGTCGGCGCCGACGCCGTGCAGCTGAAGGACGGCGACCACGTGCTCTGGTACTGGGCGACCTTCGGAGCCAAGGGCGGGCCGACGACGCTCACGCTGCGTGCGGGCGCGAAGCGCGGCTGCTACCGCGTGGTCTCGCAGGACGACGCGGGCAAGACGACCGCGGCGCGCGGGGCCCGGCTACACGTCGACGGGCGCAACGTCCGCGCTCGCAGCGGCTCCGCGTGCGTGGGCAAGCACCGCGGCCTCGTGACGGCGACGCTCAAGGGCGCCGTCCGGTCGAACGCCCTGCGGTGAGAGTTGCCGCGGTCGCGGCGCTGGCCATCGTGTTGGCCGGCTGCGGGTCGTCCTCCTCGACGACGACCTCGGCCGGCCGCGCGACGCTCTGGGTCACCCGCGACAGCGGTGCACACGTGCTCCACGTCGCCAGCGTTCCCGCCGGCACATCCGTCATGCAGGCACTCGACCGCGTCGCCGACGTGAAGACGCGGTTCAGCGGCCGCTACGTGCGCGCGATCGACGGGCTCGAGGAGCACGGCCGCATCTCGTGGTTCTACTACGTCAACGGCTACCTCGCCGACCGCAGCGCGGCCGAGTATCGGCTCGGGACCGGCGACCTCGCCTGGTGGGACTTCCGCACGTGGCGGAACCCGGCGGACGACCCGCTCGTCGTCGGCGCGTTCCCGCAGCCGTTCCAGAACGGCTACGACGGGAAGCGGCGGCGGACGGTCATCGTCACGGCCGACGAGTCTTCCGTGCGCGCGCTGGCGCGCCGGCTGCACGCGACGATCGCGCCGGCCGGCGTCGGAATGGTGGCGAGTGACGTGAACGTGATCGAGGTCTCCCCGGGCCGAACGTCGGCGCGGCTCGAGTTCTCGGGCCCTGCCTCGCCGGGAGCTCCTGTGAGGCTGTCGATTACCGGTGATCCGAAGGTGCTGCTGCGGGCGCGGCCGTTCCGGTTTCGCTACGAGGTGGGCGGGTGAGCGCCGCTCCTGCCGCTGCGCTGCTCGCAGCGCTCGCGGCCGCCGCGCTGCTGGCCGACCGCGTGGCCTCGGTCGCGGTGATCGCCGCGGTGCTGTTCGTCGTCTGCCTGTTCGGCCCGCGCGGGCGGCGGAAGCTGTACCTGGCCGGCGCGCTGCTCTCGGGACTTGCGATCTTCGTCGTGACGCCGTTCGTGGCGACGGTTGGGTGGCACGTGATCTGGAGCGGGCCGACGGTGCCGGTGCTCGGGCAGCTCGACGTGACTCGCGAGGAGCTCCACAACGGGCTCTTCCAGGGGCTGCGGCTGACGGCGGTGGCCCTCGCGTTCGCGGCCTACGCGCTGCTGCTCGACCACGACCGGCTCGTGCAGTCGGCGCGCTTCGCCCGGCGCTCGGTGCTCGCGATCGCCCTGGCGACGCGGCTCGTGCCGACGCTCGAGCGGGACGCATCCGGCCTGATCGAGGCGCTGCGCGGGCGCGGGGTGGAGGTCACGGGCGTCCGCGGCCGCGGACGCATGCTCGTGCCGCTGCTGGCCGGGTCGCTCGAGCGGTCGCTGAACCTCGCTGAGGCGATGGAGGCGCGCGGCTACGGCCGCCCCGGCGCGACGCGTGCGCTGCAGGCGTCGTGGGGTGTCGCCGAGCGGGCCGCGCTCGCCGCCTCGGTGCTGATCGTCGCGATCGGAGCCTTGTGGCTGTAGGAGACTCTGACGAGACGACGGCTGTGCCGCCCCGACAGAGCCTCCTAGCCCGCGTCGAGCACCTGTCGTATGCCTATCCGGAGGCGCACCAGGCGCTGCGCGACGTGTCGCTCGAGCTCCAGCCGGGCGAGGTCGTGGCACTGCTCGGGCCGTCCGGCGGCGGAAAGTCGACGCTGCTGCGCGCGCTCGCCGGGCTCGTGCCGCACTTTCACGGCGGGCGCTTCTCCGGGCGCGTACGCGTCGGCGGGCTCGACACGTGCCGCAGCCGCCCGGCCGACCTGGCCGGAACGGTGGGCACGCTCTTCCAGGATCCGGAGGAGCAGGTGGTCTTCACGCGCGTGGCGAACGAGGTTGCGTTCGGGCTCGAGAACCTCGGCACTCCTCCGGTGGAGATCGGCCCGCGCGCCCTCGAGGCGCTGGCCGCGGTCGGCGTCGCGCACCTTGCCGAGCGGCCGGTTGCCGAGCTTTCGGGCGGCGAGCTCCAGCGAGTCTGCCTCGCGTCGGTGCTGGCGCTGCGGCCGCGGCTGCTGCTGCTCGACGAGCCGACGTCACAGCTCGATCCCGAAGGCGCCGCGGCCGCGATCGAGCTGGCGCGGGAGAGCGGGGCGGCGGTTCTGCTCTCCGAGCAGCGCCCCGAGCGGGTCCTCGACGCTTGCGACCGCGTCCTCTTCCTCGAGGATGGGCGGCTCGGCTTCGAGCTGCCCGACGCCTGGCGGCCGCGCGACGCCGAGCTGCCGGTGGCGGAGCCGAGCGGCGTGCCCGTCTGCACGCTCGAGCGCGTGTCGTTCGCCTACGGCGCGGTGCCGGTCGTTCAGGACGCGAGCCTCCGCGTCGGGCGCGGCGAGATCGTCGCGCTCGTCGGGCCGAACGGGTCCGGGAAGACCACCCGGGCGAAGCTCGCCGCGGGGCTGCTCGAGCCGGGAGCGGGCCGCGTCGAGCGTTCCGGCCGAGCCTGCTACCTCTCGCAGGATCCCGGCCGCTACCTCGTGCGCGAGCGTGCCGACGAGGAGGTGGCGGTGGCTGTCGACGGCGACCTCGCGCGTGCCCGCGGCGCCCTCGCCTCGGTCGGCCTGGCCGGATTCGAGGAACGGCACCCGCGAGACCTCTCGAGCGGCGAGCGCGAACGGCTGGCGCTCGCAGCCGTGCTGGTCGCCGAGCCGGACCTGCTCGTGCTCGACGAGCCGACGCGCGGGGTAGACCCGCCGCGCAAGGACGAGCTCGCCGCGCTCCTGCGAGCGCAGGCGCCGGAACGCGCGACCCTCGTCGTGACCAACGACCTCGTCTTCGCCTCCGAGGTCGCCGACCGCTACGTCTCGACGGTCCCGGAACGGGAGAGAGCCGTTGCCTAGGGCCGCCGGGATCGGCGCGCTGGTCGCCGCGCTCGGCGCGGCGGCGTGGACGGCGGTCTCGCCCGACCACGCTGCGCTGGCGCTGCTGCTCGTTGCCGGCTCGCTCATCGTTGCCGGCGGCGCGTGGCTGGAGAGCGGTCCGGGATCGAGCAAGGAGCTCGTCCTGGTCGCGACCCTCGGCGCCGCCGCCGCGGCCGCGCGCGTCCTGTTCGCCGCGATCCCCAACGTCCAGCCCGTCACGGTGATGACGGTGGTCGCCGGCGTCGCGCTCGGCCCGCGCGCCGGGATGACCGTCGGCGCCCTCGCCGCGCTCGTCTCGAACTTCTATCTCGGCCAGGGCGCGTACACCCCGTGGCAGATGCTCGCGTGGGGCGGCTGCGGCCTGCTCGGCGGCCTCGCCGCGCCCCTGCTGCGCCGGCGAGTGCCGCTCGCGGTGACCTGCTTCGCGCTCGGCTTCGCGTTCGACGCCGTCATGGACTTCTGGGAGTGGCTGAGCTTCTACCCGCACACCTGGCAGGCCTTCGCGGCGCTGTGGGTGCGCGGGCTTTCCTTCGACGTCGCGCACGCGACCGGGAACTTCGTGCTGGCACTGGCCGTGGGGCCCGAGCTGCGGCGCTTGTTAGAGCGCTACGCGAGACGCCTGAAAGCGGTGGTCGTGTGGGCCTGAGGCTGCTGATCGCAACCGCGCTCGCCGCGGCGACACCGGTCGGGTTCCTCCAGTCACACCAGGCGCCGACGGGCGGCTTCGCCGAGCCTGGCGGCTCGGCGGGACCGCTGCTGACCGCCTGGGCGGCGCTCGGCCTCCGCGCGTCCGGGGCCTCGACCGGCGACGCGCTTGACTACCTCGCCTCGCACGAGAGCGGGCTGCCGGAGCTCACCGACGTCGAGCTCGTCGCGACGGCCGAGGCCGCGCTCGGCCGCAAGCCGGTGCGGCTCCTGGCCCGGATCCGTGCGGCGCAGCACCACAACGGCCGCATCGGCCCGACGATGAACTCGACGATCTGGGGGATCCTCGCGCTGCGGCAGGCGCGTGAGCGGGCGCCGCGTGCCGCCGTCCGCTTCGTTCTTCGCCACCAGGCTCGAAACGGCGGCTGGGGCTGGTACGCGGGCGGCCAGCCGGACTCGAACGACAGCGCGGCGGCGATCCAGGCGCTGCGCGCGGCGGCCGTGAACGGCGCGCCGATCCGCCGCGCGCTCGCGTACCTGATGCGGCTGCGGAACCGCGACGGCGGCTTCGAGCTCACGCCGGGCCGCGGCTCGGATGCGCAGTCGACCGCCTGGGCGATTCAAGCCTTCGTCGCCGCCCGGAAGCCGGTTCCGCGCGGCGCGGTCGCCTACCTGCAGCGCCTGCGGCGGTCCGACGGCAGCTTCCGCTACTCGAAGCGCTACGTGACGACGCCGGTCTGGGTGACGGCGCAGGTGCTGCCCGCGCTGGCGCGCAAGCCGTTTCCGCTCAGCGTTCCTTCAGGTACCCGCGGCGCTCGGTGAACGGCTCGTAGCCGAGGCGACGGTTGATTGCGAGCATCGGCGCGTTCCGCTCGTCGTTGTCGGTGACGACCCGGTCGATCCCGTTCGCCGCCGCCCACCGGAGCTGGGCGAGCTTCGCGAGCGTTGCGAGCCCACGTTCGCGGTGCGCCGCCGCGGTCGCCGTCCCTCGTTGCGGCCGCGACGCGCCGTCGTTCTCGGCGACCCAGTTCGCCGCCTGCGCCCGTTCGGGGAATGAGCCCACCAGGTGCCGCAGCCCGTTCTCGCTGTGCATCGCGTCCGGCCGTAGCTCGCGCCAGATCCGCGCGACGGCCGGGGTGTCCTCGTCGCGAAAAGCGCGGATCAGGTCAGAGCTCAATCGTGGTTCCGACAGCGCACTGGACGAACGCGTCCGGAAAGCGCGCGGCGAGCTGGTGAACGGCCCTCCAGCCGGTGCAGTGCGCGGGGACCAGCAGCGACGGAGACAGCTCGGAGAAAGCGTGGACAGTCGGGTCGATGATCGGCTCGAACATCGGCCCGCTCAGGTGAAAGCCGCCGATGATCGCGGCGATCTTTCGTTCCCCGGTCAGCTTCTGGGCGTGGCGGACGGTGTTCACGATCCCGGCGTGGCCACAGCCGCTGAGGACGACGAGGCCTCGCTCGGGTAGCCGCACCACCAGCGCCTGGTCGTCGAGGATCAGCGGGTCGGGTTGCCAGTCGCCGTCACGGAAGGCGTCGTGTCCCTGGAACCCGGTTTCGAACTCCGTCGTCCGGTCGACCTCGCCCGTGATCAGCACCGAGCCGTCGAGCAGGAACGAGGGGTGACGCTCCTCGACGATCTCGAAGCCGGCTCCCTCGAGAGCCGAACGACTCGTCGAAGGAAGCTCGGCCGGGTCGAGCCCTGGAAAGCGGATCCTGCGCCGGCTCCAGAACTCCGGATGAATCAGCACCGGCAAAGCGGCACGCCCGAGCGTGCGCGCCACGCCCTCCATTCCGGTGACGTGATCCCAGTGGCCGTGGCTGAGCACGATCACCTCCACGTCCTGGAGCGAGAGCCCGAGCCGGCGCACGTTCTCGACCATGCCGGTGGGCGAGACCCCGGTGTCGAACAGCAGCGTCCGCTCGCGCCCGTCCTTTTCGAACCGCACGAGCGCTGAAAAGCCGGGCTCCGCGATCAGGTAGTCGGGCACGCCGTCAGGTGCGAACTGCGCGGTGGCCCGGGCAGCCGGGTCGGTGAGCACCTTCGGCCAGCTGAGCCGAGTCACCGGATCCCGGTCTGGGATCAGCGGATCGGTGACGTTGTCCATCAGGACCGTCACGCGGATCTTCTCGACGGGCTGGAGCTCGATCTGAGGCATGTGCGACTCCTCGTTGCCGGTTTTCGATGCTAACGCCCGGCGGCCAGCCATCCCGCCTTCGGACGCCGAAGGCCACCCGTGTCGACGAGGTCGTCCAGCAGCCCCTGGCGAACCGGCCACGAGAACCAGCGCGCGACCTCCGGCTCGGGCGCCAGCACCGCGGCTCGGACCGCCGCGACGACCAGCTCCTCGAGGCCGCCGCCCTCGGTGGGCTCCGGGAAGACCTGGTCCCAGCGCGCGAGCAGGCTCGTGTGCCGATGCGGGTCCTCGTAGACGATGCTGCGCGCGACGACCGCGCCGCAGCGTTCCAGCGGCGTGCGCAGCCGTCGCAGCTCCTTTGGCGCGAGCCCGAGCTCGAGCTGGAGGTCCTCGAGGTCGGACGGCCCGGCCTCGGCGAGGTGGTGGAGCAACGGGTTTTCCGGGTGCCTTGCCAACTCGTCGCGGCAGAGCGGGTCGAGCAGCCGCGCCGTCGCCTCGGTCACGAGCAGGCTCTTGCCGCCGTGCACTGCGAGGATGGCGTAGCCGCGGGCGCCGAGCTCGCCGAACCAGGGGAACTTCGTCCGCGGCCACTGGCCGAAGCCGGGCTTGTCGGGTGCGTACGGCTCCTCGTGGCAGGCCGCGAACAGGCTCGGCAGAGCCGAGTCGGCAGTGCGCGTGAGCAGCCCGCGGTCGAGCAGGAACTCCTCGGCTTCGTCCAGGGAGCCGAGCGCGCGGTCCGGCGTCAAACGGCACTCGAATGCGCGCCGCTCGCGGAGCTCGTCGAGAATGGGGTTGCCGGTCATCGTCGGGGTCCGGCCATGATCGCTGCTAGGGTGGTTGCGGTCGCCCGATTCGGGCATGTCGTGTGGCCTGCCCCCGATGCGGCCTACACCCCCTCTTCCCTGTTCTGGCATGTCCCCCTTCCAGGGGTTGGCTTCGTTGCGGCGAATTGCCGATGCCGTGGGAGTGATGGGGCGCCGCAAGTTGCTTGTCGCAGTCGTGCTGGTCTCGGTAGCCGGGATCGCGCTGCTCGCTGCGCGCACCGGGACGAAGGTCTTTTCGGCCGCTGCGACCCCGGACTGGCGCTTCCTGTTCGCCGGGCTGATCATCGCCGCAGCAGTGCAGCCGCTGCGAGCGCTCGCCTGGACGGCGACCGTGCGCTCTCCGGTCGGCTTCCGCGCCATGTACGCGGCCAGCTCCGTCGGCTCGTTCCTCGACACCGTCCTGCCCGGCCGGATGGGCGAGGCGTCGAAGGTGGCCGTGCTGAAGGTGGCCGCCGGCCCGCGCTGGCCCGGCTTCTCGCGCGCGGGTGGAAGCCTGCTCTGCGCGCACCTGCTGGAGATGGTCGCGTTCGTGCTCGTCGGCGCGGCGTCGGCGTTCTTCCTGCCGGTGCCCGCGTGGGCGAAGATCACGATGCTCGTCGGGCTCCCGCTCGCAGCCGGCGGGCTCGTCGTCGCGTCGCTCGTTCACCAGCGCCTCGGTCACCGGCTGCCCGAAAGCGTCGGCTTGTTCCTGGCCGGTGCCGCGGCTCCTGCCCCCGTGATGCTGCGCGCGGGGGCGCTCCTCGTGCTCACCTGGGTTGCGCGCTGGTTCGGAATCCTCTTCCTGCTGCACGCGGTTGGCGTCCACGTGGGCGTCGGCTCGGCGCTCCTGTACATGGTTGTCACCGGGCTCGCGAACACGATGCCGTTCCTGCCGGGGAACGTCGGTCTCTATCAGGGCGCCGCGCTCGGCGCGCTGGCGATGGCCGGCCACGGAGGCACCTCCGCGGCCGCGGCCTCGGTCTTCACGCCGGCGGCCGGCAGCCTTGCGACCGCGCTCGCGGCGATGATCGGGCTCGCGTTCTACGGCCGCCGCCTCGGCGAGCTGCGCCGCGCAGCCGTCCGTTTTTGAATAGCCCCTTCCCGGCCGAAGCCTTGTGTCGCCGGGCCGCGCTGAACGGCGCCTGGCCGCGTCCTCAGTCGCACCCGTAGCCCGCGGCTACGAGCGCTCCCTGCGTCCTTGCCAGCCACCGTCCAGCGCACCCCGGCAACGAAGCGTCCGCCGGGAAGGCGCTCTAGCCGAGCTTCGTCGGATCGGCCGGCCGGCCGTCACGGCCGACGTAGCCGCCCTTCGCGCCCACGACCAGCATCACGAGCGGCTCGTCGCCGACGGACGTGATCTGCCGCGGGGTTGTCGACTCGACGTGGCAGAGCTCACCGGGCCCGAGCTCGCGAGCCTCGCCCGGTAGCGCGACGCGTGCGCGGCCGGTGTGGATGAAGTAGAGCTCGTCCTGCTCCTCGTGGTAGTGCGGCCGCGCGACAACTCCGGGGTCCAGCACGATCACGTTGACACCGAACGCCGTGACACCGAGCTCGCGGCGCACCTTCCGGAAGACGCCGTCGCCCATCTCGTCGATCGACCCGAACGCGTAGCCCACCGCTGGAGACGCTACCCGAGCGTTCGCACGACACGCGCCGGCGCTCCGACGGCGAGGACGCCGGCCGGTAGCTCGTTCGTGACGACCGCGCCCGCGCCGACGACCGTGTTCGCGCCGATCGTGACTCCAGGACAGACGATCACGCCGCCGCCGAGCCAGACGTTGTCGCCGATCTCGATCGGCTCTGCTGCTTCCCACTTCGCTCGGCGTTGCCCGGGCTCGAGCGGGTGTGTCGGCGTCAGCAATTGGACGTAAGGGCCGATCTGGACGTCGTCCCCGATGTGGATCGGCGCGACGTCCAACGCGACCAGCCCGAAGTTCACGAACGACCCGGCACCGACGTGCGTGTGGAAGCCGTAGTCGCAGTAGAAGGGCGGCCGGATCTCGGTTCTCTCGCCGAGCGAGCCGAGCAGCTCGAGGAGGATCCGGCGCCGTTCCGTCGACGCGGACGGCGACGAATTGTTGAAGGCCCTCGTCAGCTCGGCGGCCCTCAGCGCATCGCGGGCGAGCTCCGGGTCGTCCGCGATGTACAGGTCGCCGGCAAGCATTCGCTCCCGCTGGCTTCGTGTGTCTGTGTCGTCCATGCCTCCGGCCCTTGACCCTTACCAGGCCGCCGGCGAGAGGATCAACCAGTAGCCGTCAGGGTCGACGAAACACACCGCGCCGTTTCGCTCCCAGTACGGGTTCGACGCCGGCCGCGGCCTGAACCCGCCGGCGCGGACGCGGTCGGAGAGGCGTTGAACGTTCTCGGCTGAGCCCAGGTAGAGCACGAGTTGATCCTCGGACGTCGGCGAGGGCGGCTTGCCTTCGTGCTGCACGAGCTCGAGCTGCCTCGACGAGTCCGGCAGGCCGAAGACCACGCCGCTGTACCCGTCGTGATCCTCGAACGAGGCGATCACGGGAAGCTCCAGCAGGCGGTAGAAGACAGCCACCCGCTCGATGTCCCGCGTCGGCCTCGCAATCCGGATCTGCATCACTGGATCTTGCACACCCGCCGACCCTAGGATCGAGTGGTGGACGTCGAGGACTTCACCCGGTGGGTGCTCGCGCCGCCGCGGCCGACGGCCCCGGTTCGCCCACGCAAGTCGTACTTCGTCTGCGCCACGCCCCGCTGCGGTGGTTCCTCTGCGGCCTGCTCGCGAGCACCGGCGTCGCGGGCCGGCCGCACGAGTGGTTCTGGCGCGACACACGCGCGAGCCTCGAGCATTTGTGGAGCGTGAAGGCCGCGGACTATGTGGAGCTCGTGCTCACCGCGGGCACGACGCCGAACGGCGTCTTCGGGGCGAAGGTGATGTACGGCGCACTGCCGGATCTCGCGCCGTTTCCCGAGCCGAGGTTCGTCTGGATGCGTCGCCGAGAACGGGTGGCGCAGGCGGTGTGTCGTTCGCCAGGGCGGTGCAAACCGGGCACTGGCACCAGTGGGACCCACGGCCACGGGACGAACCGGAGCACCGGTTCGACATCATCGACGCGCTCTTCCGGGAGCTCGAGGAGCTCGAGCGCGGCTGGGAGCGGTGGTTCGAGCAGGAAGGCGTCGAGCCGCTCGAGCTCGGGTACGAGGACGTCGTCGCAGACCCGGAGGGCGAGACAAAACGGGTGCTCGGCTTCCTGTCGCTTTCAACGGACGTCGAGGTCCGGCCGCTCACTGCCGGCCGGCCTGTTGCAGTCGACGACTGGGGCGCGCGCTATCGCACCGAGCTCATGGCGCGGCAACGACCGTGAGCGGGGGCTCGCGGCGCTCGACCGCGAGCAGGCTGTCAACGACGAGGCGTGTCGGTCCAACCGGGGTCAGGTCTTGCAGCAATGCATTTCCGTCACGAAGCTGCGCCGAGCCGTCCCCAGCGCATCGCTTGTTTCGCAAACGTTCCACGCCCTCATCCCGAATTTCGTCCTCGATGTGGCACTGCAAGACCTGACCCCGGGGTAAGCGCTACGCGGAGACCGGCGTGAGCGGCGGCTCGTCACGCTCGACGGCCAGCAGGTTGTCGACCACGAGGCGCGTCATCGCCTCGCGCGTTTGCCGCGTGGCGCTGCCGATGTGCGGCGTCAGGACGACGTTCGGCAGGTCGAGCAGCTCCCGCGGCACCTCGGGCTCGTCCGCGAAGACGTCGAGACCTGCGCTGATGCGGCCGGTGACCAGCTCCGCCACCAGGGCTCGCTCGTCCACGATCTCCCCGCGCGCGGTATTGACGAGGCACCCGCCGTCCCGCAGCAGCGCGAGGCGCCGTGCGTCCACCAGCCCTTCGGTCTCCGGGGTCAGCGGCGCGTGGATCGAGACGATGTCGGACTCCTCGAACAGTGTGTCGACGTCGCGGTACTCGCCGAGGTCGCTGTCCGCGCGGAGCCGCCGCGAGTAGCGCACGCGGAGCTCGAACCCACGCGCGCGGCGCGCGACGGCGCTGCCGATCCGGCCGAGCCCGAGGATGCCGAGCGTCGAGCCGGTCAGCTCCTCCGCGAGCCCGCCCTCCGACCACGATCCGCTCCAGCCGCCCGTGCGGACGAACCGGTCGCCCTGCACGACCTGCCGCCGCACGGCGAGGATCAGCGCGAAGGCGAGGTCGGCGGTCGCCTCGTCGAGCACGCCCGGCGTGTTGGTCACGACCACCCCGCGCGCCGCGCACGCGTCGACGTCGACCCTGTCGTAGCCGACGCCGAAGTTCGCGACGATGCGCAACGAAGGAAGGAGGTCGAGCGGGACGGGCTCGTTCGCGAGGATCAGCCCTTGGACATCCTCGCGCGGCTCGTGCAGCTCGCCGAGCGGCACGACCTCGACGTCGAGCTCGTCGAAGGCCGGCCCGGGGTAGCGGCGGGTGGCGAGGACCCTCAGGAGGAGTTGTCCTGGGCGCCCGCTCCCAGGATCTTGCCGATGCGCTCGAGCGCGGCCTGCTCCGCCGGGCCGATCCGCTCGCCGTGCTCCTTGTGCGCCTCCGCCACGCGGCGCGCTGCACTGACGACGAAGCCGCGGTAGGCCTCGACCTCCTCCGGCGTCGCCTTGCTATCGAGCGCGGCCACCGCTTCTTGCATGCGCTGCGGCCCCTGGCTCTCGAGCGCCTCCGTCGTGCCGTAGCGGTGCCGGTCGAACTGCGGCTTCGCAGAGACGATCTCGTCGAGCAGCTCGCCCTCGCCGTGCTGCTGCCGCGCCTCGGCGTACGCCTTGGCCAGGGCGAAGCTCTCGCGGAAGCTCCCGCCGCTCTCGGCGGTGAGGACGAGCATGCCTGCGATCGACGGCGCCTCCAGGACCGCCTGCCACTCCTCGTCGGTGAATGCGCTCTTCCCCGTCACCCGGCCTCCCTTCGTCGTTGTCGAGAGAGGCTAGTCGAGGATGGTCAGGTCGAGCTCGCGCAGGCGTTCGGGGTCGCCGAGGAAGTCCATCTCGACGATCTTCCCACCGCGGACCGTGATGGCCCCGACGGAGAAGATCTCGCCGTCCCGGAACGAGACCGCGCCGGCTGCGCCGTTGACGAGGGCGCGACGCATGTCCAGCCCCATGCGCGAGTAGAAGAGCGCCTGCCCGATGACCGCGCGTGGGCCGCGGACGACTCTCGATTCGCCTTCAGGACCGAAGTCCGCCCGAACCACGACGTCCGGGTCGAGCAGCTCGAGCAATGCCTCGAAGTTGCCCTCGCGAGAAGCGGACAGGAACGCATCGACGACTCGCCACTGCTCGTCGAGGCCGGCGTCCGGGACCTTGCTCTCGCCCTGGACGCGCCGCCGCGCCCGGCTCGCAAGCTGACGTGCGGCCTCCGGCGACCGGTTGACGATTGGCGCAATCTCGTCGAACGGGACCGCGAACATGTCGTGCAGCACGAACGCGAGCCGCTCCGGTGGCGAGAGCGTCTCGAGCACGACGAGCAGCGCCAGGCCGACCGAGTCCGCGAGCAGCGCCTCGTGCTCGGGGTTGATCCCGTCCGCCCGGTCGAGGATCGGCTCCGGCAACTGCCCCTCGAGCGGCTCCTCGCGCCGCGTCTTACGTGCGCGCAGCATGTTCAGCGACACGCGCGCGACGACCGTCGTCAGCCAGCCGTCGAGGTTCTCGATCGCGCCGGCGTCGCTGCGGCTGAGCCTCAGCCAGGCCTCCTGCACCGCGTCATCGGCCTCGCTCAGGGAGCCAAGCATCCGGTACGCCACCGCCCGCAGGCGGGTGCGCTGCGCTTCGAATCGTTGGGCCAGGAAATCGCGCTCGTTCATCGGTCACGTTCCTCCGTTGCGGGGGGTCATACCCAATAGACACGCGACATCACGCGGATGTGACCGAAAGGAGGAAGGTGATGCGAGTTTTCGTCACAGGAGCGAGCGGCGCCATCGGGAGCCGGCTCGTTCCTCAACTGATCGATGCCGGCCACGAGGTGATCGGTGCCCACGGCTCGCCGGCGAGCGCCGAGCTGCTGCGCGCGCTCGGCGCGAAGCCCGTGATGCTCGACTTGCTCGATGCGGATGCGGTAGGCGAGGCCGTGTTCGAGAACGAGCCGGACGCGATCGTGCACGAAGCAACCGCACTGGCAAACGTGAAGTTCAGCCGCAACTTCGACAAGACGGGCGCGAAAACCAACGAGCTGCGAACGATTGGCACCGATGCGTTGCTGGCAGCCGCGCGAGAGGCCGGAGTGCGCCGGTTCGTTGCGCAGAGCGTCGCCGTCTACGGCCGCTACGCGCGCCAGGGCGGGCCGGTCAAGACCGAGGACGACCCGCTTGCAACCCCACCGGCCAACATGGAACAGAGCTTCGCCGCGCTTGACCATCTCGAGCGAGCCGTCACGGAGTTCGGCGGGATCGCCTTGCGCTACGGCGTCTTCTACGGCGCCGCCAACGACGGCTCGGTCGAGCCGGTGCGCAAGCGGCAGTTCCCGATCGTCGGTGACGGCGGCGGCATCTGGTCCTGGATCCACCTGGACGACGCCGCCGCGGCAACCGTGCTCGCACTCGAACACGAGGGGCCGGCGATCTACAACATCGTCGACGACGAGCCGGCGCCGGTGCGGGAGTGGCTGCCCGTGCTCGCCCAGGCGCTCGGTGCGAAGCCGCCCCGGCACGCCCCGACCTGGCTGGCACGGCTGCTCGCAGGCAAGGCGGTGGTTGTGATGGCCACCGAGGCGGGAGGCGCCTCAAACGCGAAGGCCAAGCGCGAGCTCGGTTGGACGCTCCACTACCCGAGCTGGCGGGAGGCGTTCCCGGAGGTCTACGCGCGCTCGACCGCATCCAGGGCGCCGCGGATCGGGGAGCCTGCGCGGACCTAGGGAGCGGCTAGCATCGGCCGGAGGCACCGCGTGCGGTGCCGTGATCAGGCTGCACGAGCTTTGCTCGTGCAGCCGTCTGAAATGACCGGTCGATCCGTACATATCGTGCAGCCGCACTCGGGAGTCGCGTCACCCGAGCAGTACCTCGCCGACCTCAATCCGGCGCAACGAGAAGCGGTCCTCGCCACCGAAGGGCCGCTTCTCGTCGTCGCCGGGGCGGGCTCCGGGAAGACGCGCGTGCTCACCTACCGCGTCGCGCACCTGATCAACGCCTGCGGCGTGAAGCCGAACGAGATCCTCGCGATCACGTTCACGAACAAGGCCGCAGGGGAGATGCGCGAGCGGCTCGAGGGCCTGCTCGGCCCGGTCGCGAACGCGATCTGGATCCTCACCTTCCACGCCGCCTGCGGCCGGATCCTGCGCCGTGAGGCTCCCCGCCTCGGCTACCGCTCGAACTTCACGATCTACGACTCCGCCGACCAGGTGCGGCTGACGAAGGCCTGCCTCGAAGAGCTCGAGCGCGACCCGAAGCGCTTCGTTCCGCGCGGCATCCACGCCCAGATCTCGGCTGCGAAGAACCAGCTCGTCACACCCGCCGAGTACGCCGAGCGCGTGGCGTCGTTCTACGACCAGACCGTCGCGGAGGTGTACGACCTCTACCAGCGGCGCATGTTCGCCTCCAACGCCGTCGACTTCGACGACCTGCTGATGCTGACCGTGCAGGTGCTGGAACGGTTCCCCGAGGCCCGGGAGCGCTGGCAGAAGGCGTTCCGCTACGTCCTCGTCGACGAGTACCAGGACACGAACCACGCGCAGTACCGCCTGCTCCAGCTGCTGGCCGAGAAGCACCGCAACGTCTGTGCCGTCGGCGACCCCGACCAGTGCCTCGTCGCCGGAACGCTCGTGACGATGGCCGATGGCTCGACGAAGCCGATCGAGCAGGTGCGTGTCGCCGACGAGGTGCTCTCATGCCACGGCAGCGGGCGCTTCGCCGCCTCGCCCGTGACACGCGTGCACCGCGGCTCGAGGCGAAGTGGGATCGCGATCACAACGGCGGCCGGTCGACGGATCGTGTCGACGCCGGAGCACACGCACTTCGCCGGGTTCAAGACCGGGGCCACGCCGCAGCTCTTCATGACCTATCTGATGTGGAAGGCGGGCTGCGGCTTCAGGATCGGCACCTCGACGACATATACGGACGCCCGCGACCGCCCACTTCCGGGTCCCGCGATCCGTCTCAACGGCGAGCACGCCGACGCTTGCTGGGTGATATCGGTGCATGAAAGCGAAGCCGAGGCGCGAGCAGCGGAAACGCTTCTCTCCCTCCGCTATCGCTTGCCCACGATCCCGTTCGTCGCACGAACGTACCGCGGCAGCGAAGGCAAGAGCCTCGTCGCAAGCCAGAGCCTTATTGACGGGATCTTTCGAGAGGTCGATACGGGGAGCGGCGGCCGCAGGCTCCTGAGAGAACAGGGCCTGAGCTTCGATCATCCTCACTTCAGCACCGCGACGACCACGACAGGCAAGAGGATGAGGCGGCGTCTGACCGTCTGTCTCTGCGGCGACTCGCGCAGCACAGGACCGCTGCACCGACTCTCGCTCTTCGGCTACGACGAGGAAGGCGGGAAAGCGCTGCGTGCAGCGGGTTTCTCGGTGAGGCCTGCTTACCAGGGCTCTGACGGCTGGCGGGTCGAGACGGCCAACAGCAGCTTCGCCCGGCTCGTCGAACGCGTCGAAGACATCGAGGAGACGCTGGACGTGTCGGTGCGGTTCACCGCACGCCTTGCCGCGCAAGAGGGAACGGCAAAGGACCGGAATGCTCTCCCGTTCATGCCTGCGTCGTCGGTACGGCCCGGAATGGTGATGGTCGACGAGAAGGGGGTGTTCGACGTCGTCGTGAAGGTCGAGCCGGTCGTGCTCGAAGAAGCGGTCTACGACCTCGACGTCGACAGGACCCACAACTTCGTCGCGAACGGTCTCGTCACGCACAACTCCATCTATGCCTTTCGGGGAGCCGACATCCGGAACATCCTCGAGTTCGAGCGCGACTTCGGCGAGACGCGCACGATCGCGCTCGAGCAGAACTACCGCTCGACGAACTCGATCCTCGGCTCGGCCAACTCCCTGATCGAGCACAACCGCGAGCGGAAGCCGAAGAACCTCTGGTCCGACCTCGGCGAGGGCGAGCCGGTGCGCGTGCTCGAGGTCGAGGACGAGCACGCGGAGGCGCGGTTCGTCGCAGCCGAGATCGCGCTGCTCGTCGAGGAGGACTACAGCGGCAGCGAGATCGCGGTCGTCTACCGGACGAACGCGCAATCGCGGGTGCTGGAGGACGTGCTCGTCCGCCAGGGCGTCGCGTACCAGGTGATCGGCGGCCCGCGCTTCTACGAGCGCGCCGAGGTGAAGGACGTGATCGCCTACCTGCAGGCGATCGACAACCCGTACGACGCCGTCTCGCTGCAGCGGATCGCCAACAGGCCGAGGCGCGGGATCGGCGATGCCAGCCTCGCGCGGCTGCAGACGCACGCCGACGCCTTCGGGATCTCGCTCTGGGAGGCCCTCCCGCAGGCCGAGGACGCGGGCATCTCAGGCGCACCGCTGCGCGCGGTCCAGCAGTTCCTCGGGCTGCTGCAGTCGCTCATGGCCGGCGCGCTCGACATGGAGGTCCCGGAGGTGATCGAGCGGGCCCTCGAGCAAAGCGGTTACCTCGAGTCGCTGCGCGCCGAGCGGACGATCGAAGCCCAGGGAAGGATCGAGAACCTGCAGGAGCTCGTCGGCGTCGCGCAGGAGTACCAGCACACGGCACAGGAACCGTCGCTGTCCGGGTTCCTGCAGGAGATCTCGCTCTACTCCGACCAGGACGCGATCCGCGGCGAGCAGAGCCTCGTCACGCTGATGACGCTGCACAACGCGAAGGGGCTCGAGTTTCGCGCCGTCTTCATGATCGGGATGGAGGAGGGGATCTTCCCGCACGCCCGCTCGATCGAGGAGCAGGGCCTCGAGGAGGAGCGGCGGCTCGCATACGTCGGCATGACCCGCGCGAAGGAGCGGCTCGTGCTCACGCATGCGAGCGCGCGGTCGCTCTATGGCAGCCGCTCGTACAACCTGCCCTCACGCTTCCTCGACGAGCTTCCGGACGACAAGGTCGAGCGGCACCGGCTGCAGCCGGCCTCGTGGTCGGGCTACGGCTCGCCGACGGGGATCGCGCCGAGGGAGGGCCACGTATCGCTCTCGACCGGCGACTCGGTCCGGCACGAGACGCTCGGGGAGGGCGTCGTGACCGCGATCGAGCGCGGCGGCCTCGTCACCGTTCGCTTCGCGAGCGACGGCAGCGAGCGGCGGCTGATGCTCGACTATGCGCCGCTGGAGCGGATCTCTTAGTGCCCATCGAAGTACGGGCCGTCGAGGCCGCCGAGGTCGGGAAGGCGCTCGCCCCGATCTGGCACTACTTCGGCGGCCGGCCGGAGGCCGAGGAGGTCGAGAAGCTCGGGCGGATCCTTCCGCCGGAGCGGGTGCTCGCCGCCGTGGAGGGCGACGAGATCGTCGGCGGCGCGGGCGCGTACCTCTTCGACTCGACGATTCCGGGCGGCGCCCAGGTGCCGACGGCCGGCGTGATGGCGGTTGGCGTCCTGCCGACGCATCGACGCCGGGGCGCGCTGACGGCGCTGATGCGAAAGCAACTGGCAGACGCCCACGAGCGCGGGGAGCCCATCGCCACCCTGTTCGCCGCCGAGGGCGGCATCTACGCCCGCTTCGGCTACGGCCTCGCCTCGCTCGCCGGCGACATCGAGGTGCCGAAGGAGCACGCGCGCCCGTGGGAGGACGAGCCGCTCGGAACGGCGCGTCTGCTCGACACGGACGACGAGCTGTTCGAGGTCGTGCCCGGGATCTACGACCGCGTCCAGGCCGAGACGGTCGGGATGTTCACGCGCAGCCGCGACTGGTGGGAGGTACGGCGGCTGAGCCAGCGGCCCGGCCGAGGCAAGCGGATGAACGTCGTGATCGAGCTCGATGGTGTGCCCGAGGCGTACGCGCTCTACCGGATCGACTTCGGGATGAGCCACATGGTCACCGAGAGCGTCGTCGAGGTCGCGGAGGCCGTCGGCACCTCGCCCCGCGCGCTGTCCGCGATCTGGCGCTACCTGCTGGCGATCGACTGGGTGGCGCGGATCAATGCCTACTGGCTCCCGCTCGACCACCCGCTGTTCCACTGGATCCGCGAGCCGCGGCGGATGGGGTTCACCGTGCTCGAGGCGTTGTGGGTGCGGCTCGTCGACGTCGGCGCGGCGCTCTCGGCCCGGACCCTGGGCGAGGGCGACGTGGTGCTCGACGTGCGCGACGAGCTCTGTCCGTGGAACCAGGCGCGCTGGCGGGTCGCGAACGGCAGCGCCGAGCGCACGACCGCGCCCGCCGACCTGCAGCTCGACGTCTCCGCGCTCGGCTCGGTCTACCTCGGCGGCTTCACGTTCGAGCAGCTGCGCTGGGGCGAGCGGCTGGAGGAGCTCAAGCCCGGCGCGGTCGCGCGGGCGGACGAGCTCTTCCGCACCGAGCGCCTGCCCTGGTGCCCGGAGCTCTTCTAGCTAGCGCAGTGACTCGACCCAGTCGAGCCTGCGGCCGCACAGTGTCCGCGCGCGCGAAGCAGGCACCCGTGAGACGGGGTCACGCGGGCTGACCAGGCTGAGGGCAACCGGCCCGAAGGAGAACGGCGTGCCGCCGCTGCCCGGGCGCCAGCCGCCCGGCCTGTAGCGGATCTCGACGTCGTGTTGCCCGGCCGCGAGCGGAGTCGAGCCGAGGTCGGTGTACAGGCCGGGCCAGTTCAGCTCCGCACGTCGTGAGCCGATCGTGCGGCCGTCGATCGCGACCGAGGCGTCGCCGAACCAGTCGCCTGCGATCCAGGCCGTGTAGACGCCGTCGACCGGCACGGTGGCACGCACGCTGACGGTGCCGTCAGGTGGCGGCGCGCCCAGCGAGATCGCCTCCGGCCGCGTCGCGTAAGCGAGCGTCCTACCCGGTAACTCCTCGATCTGGGAGCAGGGCGCCACTGCCGCAGCCCGGTCTGCGTCGCCGAGTGGGAGGCGGCGCTCGACCGTCTCCGTCGGCCGTTCGGGCCGCTGCCAGACCTCGTAGTAGCGGCCGCTCCAGACCAGGCGGTACGGCGACGGCGGTCGGCTCGCCGCAGGCCCGCGGCGCAGCACGAGCGTGCGGTAGACGAGCACCTGGTCGAGCCGGATGCGGTCGATGTCGGCCGACTCGCCCTTGTCGAGCATCGCCCCGTCCGCGAGGTAGACGAAGCGTCGTCGCAGCTCCGACGCGCCCTCGGGGTCGAGGCGCCGCAGGAAGTGGCGCGCGCCGTAGGGCTCGTATGTGGTCATCAGCGCCGGGCCGTCGCCGGCGAAGTCGCGGCCGATCGTCTCGAGCTCGTGCAGCTGCCCGCGCGGAGCGAGCCAGACGTCGTGGTACTGGTCGACGTTCGACCAGATCACGCCCACAGCGAGGGCGAGCACGACGAGCGACGTCTCGACCAACCGTCCGCTCGCGAGCAGCGCGCCGCAGCCGGCGACCGCCGCCGCGAGCACCGCCGGCGAGGCCATCGCAAGCGTCTTCCCGCCGACCCACGGCGAGCTGACGCCGAGGTAGACGAGGCACCCGATCACCGCGGTGGCGACGTACACCGGCAGCGCCCAGGCCCCGCGCCGCCAGGCCCACCAGAGACCGACGACACCTGCGCCGAGCACGACCGCGACGAGCACGTAGACCGGAGTCAGGTCACCCGGCCGGACCCGGAAGTCGCCGATCGGCCAGATCCCGAAGAGCTGCCAGCCGCTGAGCGGCCCGATCAGGTTGCCGAGGTTCGACTCCTTGCCGAAGTCGCCGATCCGCCCCAGCCAGTCGACCGATGCGACGAACGCGGGCACGGCGAGCACGGCGAGGGCGGCGACAAAGACCGCGGCCTTCAGCAGCAGTCCGCGCGAAGGCCGTCGCAGCACGACAAGAGCGGCGACGAGCAGCGGCGGCACGAGCCAGAGCGCGCCCGGCAGGCTGAGCACGCAGACCACGGCGGCCGAGGCCGCCGCCAGCGGCAGCGCGGCCCGCGGCCCGCGCTCCTGCTCGAGCGTCCACGGCACCAGCGCGCCGATCAGCGCCAGCAGCAACGCGCCCGCGACTTCCTTGATCCCGCCCCAGAGGGCATAGCCGTACAGGAGCGCCGGCTGCGCCGCGAGGAAGGCGCCGAATGCGCGCAGCCGTGCCGAGGCGACCACGCGCCCCAGCACGGCGTACAGCGCGAGCGCGAGCATCGCCGCCAGGAACGCGAGATACGGCTGGTACAGCCAGGCGCTGTCGTAGGCGAGCAGCTGATGCCCGATCCCGAGCGGCATCAGGCTGCCCGTCGGGTAGCCGATCGCCAGCGTCGTCGCCAGCGTCGCCTCGTACGTCGACGGCGCGAGCCCGGCGAGGCTGCGTCCGTGCTCCATCACCCGGTCGGTCATCGCAAGGTAGGTGGCGGTGTCGTCGAGCTTGATGTAGCCCGCGAAGGTCGCTCGCCCGGAGAGCACCACCGGCGCGGCGAAGACCGCGTAGACGCCGACGGCGGCAGCAGGCGCCCATGGCCGCGGGAGGCGCCGCCACGAGCGCGACAGCAGCAGCCCTGCGAGCGCGAGCGCGACGACGAGCGGCCCGGCGAGCTCCGCGGTTGCGTCCGTCAGCGTCGCGAACTGCGCCGCGAGGATCACGACGGTCAGCCCCGCCGGCAGCAGCAGCGGTCGGGGGAGCCGCGACCCCGAGGCCAGCTCGAGCAGGGCCCCGCAGCCGAGCGAGAGCCCCGCCAGCAGGAGCGGGAACGCGACCCAGGCGACGAGCAGTGCCGTCAGCTAGCTGACCGGGACGACCTGTCCCGAGGTGATCAGCTCGCGCGCGTGCTCAGCCGACGACGCGTAGACCTCGATCTGCACGTCCGACCCCGGGTAGGCGAGGTAGATGTTGGTCGGGTGCTCCGTGCTGTAGACGGCGAAGCCGTCCTTCGGAGCGGTGAACGAGCTCTCGCCCCCGGCCTTCGCGAGCTCCTTGAGGACGCCGTACGCGTCGTCGACGGGATAGGTGCCGACGAGCGTGTACTTCGCCTCCCGCGTGCCCGCGGCCACGCCCTTCGGCAGGTAGCGCACGAAGATCCGGTCTTGCGGCGTCCGTGTCAGCTCGTACGTGCGCCCGTCCCGTGGCCCGAGCCAGTAGATCGGCCTGCCGGCCTCGACCGAGAGCTCGCGTAGCCGGTCCGGGGTGGCGGCGACCGGAGGGATCGCGGTCACCTGCGCGGACCCCGTGGAGGATCCTTTCGAGTCGTCGCGGATCACCACCAGCCAGACCACCAGCGCCGCCGCGACGGCGACCGCGAGCACGGCCCCGATCCGCACGTCGGGCCTCCGTGCCCAGGGACCGACGGAGCGCTCGTTCACCGCCATCAGCATAGGTTCCACCCCGGCGGCCGCCGTCCTGCGGCCGCAGGGGCCCGGGGCGAGTTGCGCTACCCTAGGCACCCCGGGGCGGTTAGCTCAGTTGGGAGAGCACCAGCTCGACAAGCTGGGGGTCACTGGTTCGAGCCCAGTACCGCCCATCCAAGAACCCGCTGGAAACGGCGGGTTTCTTTATGCCCCCGATCGCTCTCTGACCACCTAGTGACCACTCGTCGAGCCTCCGGCCTCGGCGCTGCCTGCCGTTCCGGCGACCATGCGGTCGAGCATCGAGACGGCCTCCCGGACCTCAGTGGGGAAGAGGTGGCGATAGCGGCCGTAGATGAGCGCGCCGCCGTCGTTGTGGCCCACACGCTCGGCGATCAGCTCGGCCTTCATGCCGGCACGAGCCATCAGCGAGATTGCGGTGTGGCGGAGCCAGTGGAAGCGGAAGTCGGCGACGACGAGCATGCGGCCGTCGCGCTTCTCCTCGTGCGCGCGCCCGGCCGCCAGGAGCGCGGGCAGCCAGATCGACTGGAAGCCGGAGTGGCTGTAGACGCCGCCCTTCTCCGTCGCGAAGACGACGCGCGTCCCGCGCGGTCGGACAAGCAGCTGCTCGCGGAGGAGCTGAACCTCGATACGCGCGAGTGGGATCGGCTTCGGCCGGCGGCTCTTGTTGAGTCGGCCGGGGATGAAGATCGTTCCCGCCTCGAGGTCGGCGCGATCGTCGGTGAGCGTGACGGCCTCGGTGAAGCGCAAGCCGACGGTCCCGCAGAGGGGGACGATGCGCTGCACGCGTTCGGGCAGCCAGGACGCGAGTCCGAGTAGTGCTTCGTACTCGAGCGCCTCGCCCTCGCGGGCCTCGACGCGAATCGGGTCGATCTCGAAGATGCCGACGTCGACCTGCTGCCCGCGCGACTGAGCGGCCCGCAGGGCGGCCTTGAGGAACTGGAGCTCGTTCCGCGCCGCGGTCGGAGCGACAGTGGCGCGCGCGGCGATGTGGTCTTCGACCTGCCTGCGCCGCAGCGCCGGCACCGGCGTGTCGCGGAGCGGCTCCCACGGCCGGACGCAGTCTTCGTAGTAGCGGATGCCGGCGGGCCGCAGCGGGCCGCGCTTGCCGCCCATCGACTTCTTGCGCCCGAGGAGGCCGTCGAGCTCGTCGCCGAGCGTCGTCGGCTTCTCTCGGTAGAGGTGGCCGAGCTTGAGACGGAGCTTCAGGTCGAGCTCGACCGTCTCGGCCGCTTCCTTCGTCGGAAGCGTGACCTCTGGGAACGGCCGCACGCGGACTTGCCAGCGGCCCTTGCCGCGTTTGCGGATCGCCATCAGCGAGCCTCCTTTCCGTTGCTGGAGGCTCGAGTCTGGCGTCGTCCGTTCTTCGCCGCCACCGCCGGGTCGACGTTCGCGGCGAGGAACCGCTGGACGGCGCTCTCAGCGTAGATGCGATCGAGACCGATCCTGATCGACTCCAGCTCACCACGCTGGGCGGCGCGCCGGATCGTCTCGGGGTGGATGCCAAGCAGGTCTGCGAGCTCGCGCGTCTTGTAGTGCCGTTCGATCACGGTCGACGCGTCGGGCTGGGAGGGAAGACCGGCATCATCGCGAACTCTCAGAAGCAGGTACTATAGCAAAAGTGGTAGTGCTACTAGACATGAGGGCGAGGGCGTAGGCTCCCGATCGGACGATGACCACCGGCGAACTGATCCGCTCTGCACGCCTGCGCGCCGGCTATTCGCAGAAGGAGCTCGCGCAGCGGCTCGGAATGGCGTCGAGCTCGATCGCGCGCTGGGAGACGGATACCGTCGAGCCGGGCTTCTCGACCCTCCGCCGCGTCCTCCAGGCATGCGGCTTCGACATTCCGCCCGTGCTCGTCCCCTACGAGCGCGACCCCGAGCGCGACGCGCAGGTCCAGGAGCTGCAAGGTCTGAGCGCGCAAGAGCGGATGGAGCGGTTGCTTGCCCGGCTCGAGAAGCCGAGGCGGTTATGAGCCCGCAGCGCTTCGATCCCTACGCGATCCTCCGTGAGCTCGAGGACTTCAGGACCTTCTTCGTCGTGATCGGAGGTCTCGCGCGCGTGATCCAGGGGTCGGACGAACTCACCGAGGGCGTCGACATCGCGCCCTCGCTGAGCAAGGAGAATCTGCGCCGGCTCGGTCGGGCGCTCGAGAACATGAACGCGCGGCGTATCGACGGCCAACCCCTTGACGTCACGGACCTCGACCCGCAGCGCGAGCCGGTAATCGAGTTGACGAGCGATTACGGGCAGATCAACATCGTCCCCGAGCCGGCGGGCACGCGCGGCTACGAGGATCTCCGATTCCGCGCGAACCGCGAGCGCCTCGGTCACGGTGTTCGTCCCTCGGTTGCCTCGCCCGGCGATCTTGTCCGCATGTTGGAAGCGCTCGATCGTCAACCGGACCCGCTGGTGCTCGAAACGATGCGCCGCGTGATCGAGCTCGAGCACAGCTTCACGGTGGAGCTTTAGGCCCGCCTCAGCCTCGCCGTTGTCGGAGCAGCTTCCGCAGTTGTCGGAGTCGAGGGCCACGGATACCGGGGCGGCAGCGAAGCCCACGGCTTCACTCCGAGGCCGGTCGCCGCAGCTCCGTGGGTTGACATACAGGCGATCGTCAGGGCGACAACCGACTCGCCTTTCGCTGGATCGAGCGCTTAGGCTGGATCGAGCGCTTAGAGCGGTCAGCCTCCGTGGGAGGAGCGCCCCTTGACAACGGCCGCCGAAGGACTCAGAATCGACGCCGCTCAATGAACTGAGGCTGGTTTCTCTGCGGCCGGCCAGCCCTACGGGGAAGGTCATGATTACGTGAGCCGCGAGCGTGAGGCATCAGCTGAGCACCTCGGTTTGGAGCCTCGCACGGTCTGTCGTCACTGCTCCTCGATGTCGCGCGACAGTCTGCGGCCCATCGAGCCCACATCGCCGTGAGGATCGCCCAGAGGAGGCGGAGATGCCCACTGCAACTCACACGACGCTTGACGGCGGGCGCGCGTCGATAACGAGCACCGACCTCGACCTCTCGCGCGATGCGACGAGTTCAGCGGTGTTCGTACTTAACTCGGCCCGTAACCAACGCTCGGAGGTCACGGTCGGGACGATCGACTTCGGACGGCAGTACGTCTTGAGGCCAGGAGTTCCACTCACCGACGCGTATGCGCTTCAAGGCGGAACGCTTCGCGTCGGTGTGGGCGACGGCGTAGTCAACGGCGTCTGCGCCGTTCTGTGGGAGGGACAGAAGTGGTCTGCGACAACGCATCTCTACGGTGGAGCGACCGCTCGTGATGCCATCGACCTTTTCAGTCGGTTCAGCCTCAGTGAGACGAGCGACTCCTTGATCGTCAGTCCGATCGACCAGCGAGCGGCGGTGGCGGAGGCACCGGCCCGTCTCCTGAAGGAGGTCCCTGGGCTTGGTCTGGTGGAAGTCAACAAGCTCACACCTGCCCAGATGCGCCTGCTCCCAAGCTGGAAGGGGGCGGCCGTACGCGGAGGCGAACTCTTCGTTGAGGACGAGGGCCTCCCGAGCTTCAGCTTCGTCCTCGCCGGTCAGAACGCGGTGACCGTGATCATGCCTCGACACGACGACTACAACCGAGATCAGGACGCGTTCATAGCGAGCTTGTCGGATCTCACGGTCATGTGGGCGGCGTAGTGGACCCTCTGGACGCGATCTGGATTGGTTGCGTTGGGGCGATCCTGGTGAACGCCGCTCTTCGCCATCTGCCGGGCGTGCGGGGCCTCGCCCTCGTGATTCGCTCGCACGGCGTGATTCCCCCAACTCTCTCACTCCCAATCGCGATGCTCGTGGCAACTTGCGAGCTTCTGTTCGGAGCGAGCATGCTCGTGGGTCTCGTGTTCGGAGGGCCACTCGCGATGGCTGCTGGGATCGGGGCGTTCATACTCCTTGCGGCCTTCACCGCTTATCTCATCATCCTCGAGCGGCGCGCTCCAGGGGCACCGTGTGGATGCGGAACAGAAAGCGAGGAAGTGAGCCGTTGGACGGTCCTACGTGCGGCAACGCTCGCGGCCCTAGCGCTCGGCTCGGCTTCAGGGATCGGGCGCGCCGATCATCTGTCCGCCTTCCAGCTGGTTCTCTCGGGCCTCGCTTCGGCCGCGTTCGCCCTCATCATTTGGCAGCTTCCATCGTCTCTTCACGTGCCGATGGGCGCGGGCGGCATTCAAAGTGCTTCGGGCCGAGGATGACCTTCACGCTTACTCTGCTCATGCTCGCATGGATCGCCATCGCTCTGTTGGGCCTTGCGCTGGCTGGCTTGCGGCGCCAAATCGTGATCCTTGCGGCTCCGCGGCCCTTCGACCCTATGCGGTTGGGGCCGAGACCAAACACCCAGGCCCCGCCACTAGCTTTCGACAACGGCGCACGCGTTTCGTTCGGCGAAGACGGCGGCTTGTTGCTGTTCGTTTCCAACGAATGTGGACCCTGCTCGGAACTGATTGACGCCGTAGCGGCCCGCCTCGGCAGATCATCCGATCGCTCCGCAGAGCGCCTCGTCCTGGTATTCAGAGAGCGGAGCAAGCTCGCCGAGTCTTTGGACGGCAATTACGTGGTCGATGCGTCCGCGTTCGCGGCGTTCAACATTCCGGTGACGCCCTTTTCTGTGGGAATAGCGCCGGATGGACGCATCGCATTCTCCGGGCCTATTGGCTCGCTCGCTGCGCTCGATCAACTCATACGGGTCAGCAATCTCGGAACGGAGGTGGACGCAGATGTCGCTCTTGCTCGATGAGATTCCGACGCTCTCAACGCGGCCCACAGACGGGGCTGCCGCGGCGAAGTGCGACAGGCGGTCGGCGCCGTTCGCCGACATGAAAGTCTCGCGCCTGACCTTCAGCAAAGGACTTGTTGCAGCTGGCGTCGGTCTCGGAATGGCCTCTCTTAACCTCTTCCGCTTGACTACGCCGGCATTTGCTGATGGCTACGACATCTACACCGCGTCCTCGCCCTGCCCGAGTGCGGCATACGGATGTAGTCCCGGATGCGGGCCGAGCCCAGTGAATGGAACGTCAGCCGGCCAAGGTTGCTGCGGCGGCAGCGGCTACCACGTCTGCTGCGGAAACGTTGAACCCAGCGGCGCGATCGGCTACCTTCGGCCCAATGAGTGCTACCCAGGCGGATGGGACGGGTGGCTGTGGAAGTGTAGTTCAACGACCACGTACCGCTGTCACGACGGAACATCGTGTTTCCGCGGAGGCTGCGGGCCAGATGTCTGTCGCGTCAGGGTGTGAAACCCCATCGGGGCTTTAATGGACGTCAGCTTTACGAGCACCGTCCGCCGGGGAGGAACTGCGGGAAGACTCAATTTCGCAACCCACCCCCTTGTTCCACTAGCCGGCGTATTCGTGGCGATTGCGCTAGCCACGTTCTTCTCCATGCAGCTAGCGATGTGGGTCGCGCTCGGCGTTGTCGCGGGGCACGCGCTCGCTGGGTCCACCTGAAGTACCAACAGCGCCGGAATGCTGACCGCTCCCGTGTGGCGCGGCACAGTGACGCAGCGAAGCACATTGGCCGTATTCGCGTCCGGCTTGGCCGTCGGCGGCACATCGACCGCTGTAGCGCTGAAGCTGCTCAGCGGCGCGACTCGTCCGCTACCCACGACCGTATCGGAGGCATGCGTCTTGGCCGTGGCCGCATGCGGCCTGCTCCGCGATTACAGGATTCTCGATCCGAAGCTCCCGGAGAATCGTCGTCTGATCCCTCAGGCGCTATTCAGGAAGCATCCTTATCGTGCGGCTGGGCAATTCGGCTTCGAGTTGGGGACGGGGGTTCGCACGTATCTACCTGGTTCGGCTCCGTACGCGCTTGCGGCCGCGATCGTCCTTTTGTCGCCCGAATGGCCGATAACAGTGCTGTCCGGACTCGCGTTCGGTCTGGGGCGATTCCTCATGACGGCCCAACGGTACGCCTCCCACGATGTGGCCCATTGGGACTCCAGCCTAGCTCGGCATCGTATAAGCATTGAGGCAATCGGAATGACTCTCGCCACAGGAGGAATCGTTGCTATCTTCTTCGTCCAGTTCTAGGTTGAGTATGAAACCGTCGACAGGCTATGCGATCGTGTTGACGGCCGTAGCCGTGGCGATCCTTCTGGCCCTGGGCAATCTTCTTGGTAGAGCCGGCGACGCTCGCGCAAACGCGACAAGAAGCTTCGGCGTTGATCGCATCACGGCCCTGATCGGCGGTCACCGGCTGTTCTGGCTCGGACGAGGCGACGGAAGTATCACGGGCCTCAGTCCTGGGGCGGGCCAGCGGGCTGTCGTCCGACGATCTGCTGGTTCGTTCGTCTATGCCTTCACCAGCAGGCGAAACAACATCTGGGCTCTCACAGATGTCGGCGTCTTTCGAATCGAACCGACGTGGGCGCGGGTGTCGAGGTTCAGCGCCGAGGCCCAATCCAAGTACTACGACATCGCAGCGACCAGCCACGGACTTTGGCTCGTTGCCGGAAAGGGTCAGATCGTGCGACTTACGCGCGGCAGCATCGTTAGGCGGTATCGCGTACCGGGTCAGGTTGTCCGCGTCTTCGCCCTTGACGACCAGCTGTGGACCATCCGATCCAACCGCCGCGGGCGCCTGACGGGGCCCAGCGGGTCCTGGCTTATGGAGCGGTTGAGCCCCTCGACCGGAGCCTTGAAGGCTCCTTCGATCCCGCTCTCGTGCCTTGTGGTCCCCGTCAAACAGGGGTTTACGATCTGGTTGGCGAACGCGTGCCGGGGCCTGCTCGCCCCGTACTCGGTCCGCACGGGAAGAATCGGGACGCCGGTCCGGCTCCCGGGTGGTGCGGTGACCGCAGTCCTTTCGCTGCATGGCGGCCAAATGGTTGCTGCCACCGGCGAAAACGGAAGCATCTGGCTGGTCGATACTCAGCTTCGACGTGTCCAGCTCCTGAAGCGCGTAGGCGCCGGTGTCACGACTCTAGCTATCACGAGCGGCGGAACGATTCTTGCGGCGACTGATCGCAATCAGGTGGCACCCGTCAAGGGCCCGTAGAGGCTCATGAAGAAGGGCGGCTCACAGCTCAGGGCCGAGTCGGGGTGGTTCGCGTTGAAGGCGAGGACGGAGCCGCTCCGGTCGCCGGGAGGCGGCGAGGTCGTCGCGTTCGCGGGCGAGTGCGAGCGTCTGCGAGCGCCGCTTGGCGAGTTGGTGGAGCTGTCGTGACTTCCTGCTGGCGCGGTCGAGCGCTTGGTGGTGGTGCTTGATTTCGGCTTCGAGGTCGGCGCGACGGTCGCGGTTCCACCAGTGCAGGTGCTGGAGCTCGCGTTTGGCCGCGGCGAGCTGTTTGGACGTGCGCTCGCGAAGCCGGCTGAGCTGCTGTTGCTGCTGCGCGTAGACGTTGAGGATTGTGTCGCCGCCGCGTTGGCGCTGGTCGAGCGCGAGCGGTTCGGCGGCGGGGAGCTGGAGGGCGCGGAAAGCCCGCTCGGGCGGCCCAGCCAGGTCGGGCTGACGCAGCGGCGTCTCGCGCTCGAGCGTGTCGCGGTCGGCGAGGTAGACGCGCGTCTCGAGTCGGGCGCGGCCGCACGCGACGTAGCCCCACTCCCGCAGAGCGCCGTGGTCGTGCAGGAGGACGTAGGTGCGGTCGACGGTGACGCCTTGGGCGGCGTGACCTGTGAGCGCGTAGCCGTAGTCGAGATGCTCGGCTGCATACTCGAGAGGGACACGTCGGACGGCCCGTGTTTCGTCGCGGACCCTCAGCGCATCGGGTTCGAGGCCGACGACAGTGCCGCGCATGCCGTTCCGGAGTCCGAGCCGGTCGTCGTTCTTCCGGCAGAGCACCTTGTCGCGGACGTGGTACTCGCGCCCTGCGGCGGTGACGGCGTTGCCGCCGAGCCTGTGTCCGCGGAGCATGAGCGCGTGCGCAGCCTCGTTGAGCTCGTCTACGTCGGCGCGGCGGTAGGCGAGTATCACGCAGGTCGTCGGATTCCGTTGGGCCTCGCGCCACCAATCCCCGAGTAGCCGCTCCTTCGCCGCATCGGAGTTCTCATCGACCGCGAGGCGGCCGCGACGTGCCGCGTGCGCGAGGTACGGCTCTGGGTCGCCGGCGCGGAGGCGAGCGAGCGCTTGTCGTTCGCGCGGGTCGCGCTGGCGCCGGTTCTCCTCGAGTTCGATGACGTCGAGGTGATCGCACAAAGACTGGTACAGGCCGCCGGCGCCGACCGCAGGGAGTTGCGCAGGGTCGCCGACAAGCACCAACTTGCCCTCAGCCCGATCGACGAGCCGGAGGAGCGGGGCAAGCACGCGCGTTTCGGCCATACCGGCCTCGTCGACAACTAGGACGCAAGCGCGGGGAAGACCGCCGTCGCGGTGCGCCTCGAGAAGTAGGCGGTGGAGCGTGCGGCTCCGGATTCCCGTCGCCCGCTCGAGCTCGTCGGCGGCGCGGCCGCTCGGGGCCGTTCCGAGCACTGGGACGCCGATGCCGCGGTAGGCGTCGGCCAGAGCGCCGAGCGCCATTGTCTTTCCGGAGCCTGCGACACCGACCACGCAGACGACGCGGTCCCGCCGGCACGCGGACTCTACGACGAGCATTCGCTGCTCTCCCGTCAACTCGGGGCCGCCCGTGATCAGCGCTTCGACCAACTGCCTGCGGTCAGTCGTGGGGACGACGGCGTCGCGCCCTGCGAGGGCGAGGTCAAGGGCCTCGTGCTCGACGGCGAGCAGCTCCCGAGTCGTGAACCTTGCCGGATGACCGGGAACGTTTGCCTCGTCGACGCGTTCGACGCCGGGGAAGTGCGACAGCTCGTCCGCGATCTCGAGCACGTCCTCCGTGTAGGCACCGTTCGCGAGCGACCCGGCGACCGCCTGCACCAGCTCGGCCATCGTGAAGGTCGTTTGCTTCGCGGTCATGCCGTCGCGATCGAGCAGGCTCGCCGCGAACCGATCGAGCTCGACCGGCTCGCGAGCATGCGGTCCCTCGACGACGAGCGCGTCGAGCTCGCGGCGCCCGAGGCCGTGCTCCACTGCCCGCGCCTTCCAGTCGTCGCGGAGCCGCGGCAGGTCGACCTGCTCCTTCGCCTCCCGGGTCGCGAGCGCGGCGACGCGGGCGGCGGCGAAGCCCTCCGTCCCCCGTGCCTCCATGTGCTCGACGAGCAGGCGGCGGCGCGTCGAAAAGGCTCGGACCGCCTCCTCCGGCACGCCGGCGATCTCGCCCATGCCTTTGACCGGTTGCGTCCACTCGACCCCGAGCCGCTGGGTGAGCTCGTAGCGCAGGTGTGCCTCGTAGAGGTAGCCGGCCGCGAGCCGATAGTTCTTCAGGATCGCCTCGCCGTCGAGCGCCCGCCACTCGCCGTCCGCGGTCCAGGTCATGTTGGCGACGACTACGTGCGTGTGTAGGTGCGGGTCCTGGGCGCGCGAGGTGCGGTGCCGGAACGCGCCAGCCAGGAAGCCCGAGCCGTGCTCGCGGACGAGGCCGCCCTTGCCGCGGCGGACGACGCAGGCTTCGCGCTCCAGGTAGCCGAGCGCCGCTTGCCACGAGACGTCGTGCGCCTCGCTGATCTCGCGGCGTACCCGCTCGTCCTCGGTAAGGGCGTGCACGATGCTGACGCTCTTCGGGCACGAGAACACCAGGTCGTACCCGGACACCGGCTTCAGCTGCTTCGACGCGTCTCGCCAGTTGCCCGTCTCGAGATCGAGCGCCCGCACGGTGATCGTCCGCTCCCGCACCGGTGCGCGCAGCCGCTCGTCGCTCGCCGGATTGACGCCGCGGAGCAAGGTGCCGAGGTCGCCGTCCTCGACGACGCCAACCAGGCCGAGACCCGCGGAACCACCGCCAGCCCAGATGCCTGGAGACTCGCCGCGACCAGCGTAGTAGTCGTCCAAGCCGCGAGCGACCTGCTGCTCGTAGTACGCCTCCTGTCCCAGCGTCAGCTTCGCAACACTCAGCACCGCCGCGTCCCCCGAAAGCGGAAAAGCGGCGAGACGCATATGCACCCGAGGTGCGACGAAAGAATGGCGTTTACTGCACTAGCAACGACTTCTGACCACCCTGTGACCACACGAGAAGCCGTAGAAAGTTGGTGAGGACCGAAATCGAACACCCGGCAACCTTGAAGAAGTGCCTGCAAAGGAGGCGATTCAGGCTCAGAGCAGCGAACCGTGCAACCCGGGCGACGCTGCTTCGAGCCCAGTACCGCCCACTCCGAAGGCGCCGCAAACGTTGCCTTTTCGTTTGCCAGTATCCTCGGGTTCATGTCGTCAGGGCGCCGCGCCTTGGTGATGCTCGCCGTCGGGGTCGTGGGGCTCGCCTCGACCCACGCGAACGGTGCGCGGCGGGCGGCTCCGTTTCCCGCCGGCGGCGACCTGGCTAACAACACCCTCGTGGTGCGCGCCGCTCCGAGCAAGCGCGCACGGGTCGTGCGTGTCTTGCACGAGTTCCGCAAGGACTTCCGCCTCCAGATTGTCTTGGCCGTCCGTCAAGTGAAGAGACGGCACCGGGCGCCGTGGGTGGAGCTCAGCCTGCCGGGCCGGCCGAACGGGGGCCGCGGCTGGGTCCTGAGGTCGTCTGTCGAGCTCAACCGGGCCCAGCGCCGAATCGTCGTCCTCCGCGGTGCGCGCCGGCTCCAGGTGAGACGCATCGCCGACGGCAAGCTGCTGTTCAGCGCGCCGGTCGCGGTCGGCATGCCGGGAGCCGAGACGCCGCTCGGCCGGAACTACTACGTCCAGGCGCGGTTCGTCCCGAGGAATCAGTTCTTCGGCAGCTACGCCCTCGAGACGAGCGCGTACTCACGCCTCAGCGACTGGCCGGGGGGCGGGGTGGTCGGGATCCACGGCACCGACCGGCCAAAGCTCATCGGGCAGGCGGTCTCGCACGGGTGCATCCGCATGTTCAACCGGGACGTCGACCGGCTCCGCAGGCTTGCGCCGCTCGGCACCCCGATCGACGTTCTCCCCTGACCAGGCTCAGCCCGTCAGGAACGTCTGGCTCGCGCCAAGGACCCCGATCTTCTTCGGCGGCGGGTGTGGGCAGGCGAACGGCTTCCGGATCGTCATCCTCAGGAGGCCGGCGCGGCGGAGCCTCAGCAGGAAGACGGCCTGACCCCTGCGGTTCGTCGTCCGGACGTCGAAGACTCCCGGCCCCACCGCGTAGACCCGGACGCCCTGGACCGGGTGCCGGAACAGACGGACATGGGCGAGGATGCGAACCCGCCCCAGGTTGACCATGCGCTTCGAAACGGTGAGCCGGTAGCAGGCCGCCGGCGGGCGGAAGCTCGCGGGCACGCGCCTGCGCATGTTGGTCACGATGCAGGTCGCATGCTGGCCCGCGGTCAGCGTGATGGCGCCGTTCGCAGCGCAGTCGCCGCTGATGATCGACCTGAACAGGCCCGGCTTCGCGCTTGCCGCCACCTCCCCGACCGAGTGGAGGCCGGTCGAGGTGAGGATCGGGCCGATGCTGGCGCCGCACCTCACGCCCTGGAAGACGTTCTGGTCGAGGTTGAGCTGGAAGCGGGTCACGAGGCCGGCGGGCCTGCAGCGCTTGATGATCGTGATCTGCGCCGTGGTCTGGTCGATGTTCTCGTCGTTGCGGACGTTCGTGATGGTGCAGGTCGCGGACTGACCCGCGGCGACTGTCACCGACCCGTCCGCAGCACAATCGCCGCCGATGACGGTCGTGTAGTCGCTCAGGCTCGTCCCGGCGCCGGCGGCCTCGCGCACGTGGTGCACGCCCGGGGAGACGACCAGGGGGCCGAACCGCTCGCCGCAACCCTGGTTGGCCGACGTCTGGCCGTCGATCGTGAGGTTGAATCGGCCGCCGTCGTCGCTCGGGACGCAGAGCTTGTCGACGGCCAGCAGCGCCGGCCTGGCCCGGCGAGTGTTCGTGATCGTGCACGTCGCATGCTGTCCGGCAGCGACGAAGACGGTGCCGTCCGCCTGACAGTCGCCGCCCTGCACGACGGTGTAGTCGCCCAGGTCGGTGTCGCCGGCGCCGGTCTCTCCGACCGTGTGCTGGCCGGGAGTCACGTCGACCGGGCCAACCGAGCCTGCGCAGCCGACCGTCCCCACACCCATGCCGCCGATCGTGATGGTGAACCGGTCGCTGCTCCCAGGCACGCATAGCTTGGTCACGGTGAGCGTTGCGGCCGGAATCGGATTCCGGGTGTTCGTGATCGTGCACGTGACGGCGCCCCCGGCCGGGACCGTCACCGAGCCGTCGGAGGCGCAGGCGCCGCCGATGACCGTCGTGTAGTCGGCGAGGCTCGTGTCCGTCCCGCCCGCCTCGCGAACCGAGTGCGCACCTGTAGGCAGCTGGACGGCTCCAGTCGTACCGCCGCAGGGAACGTCGGCGAAGAGGACCGAATCGTCGATGTGCATGTCGAATAGCCCGCCGTCGTTCGGCGGATCGCAGACCTTGTTCACCCTCAACGTGCCCGTGACGATGCCGGTCCCGTTGAGCGTGTTCGTGATCGTGCAGGTGGCGGACTCACCGTTCGCGAGCGTGATCGAGCCGTCCGCGGCGCAGTTCCCGCCGATCACCGAGGTGTAGTCGGCCAGGTCCGTGCCGGTGCCCGCGGTCTCGCTGACGGTATGCGCGCCCGGGGTCGTGGTGATCGGCCCCGTGCTGTCGCCGCACACGGCGTCCGGGAGCACGACTACGCCGTTCTGCAGGAGGTTGAAGTGGCCCGTGTCGCCCGGTGGGATGCAGATCTTCGTCACGGTGAGAACCGGCGGCGTGATCACGGCCTCGAAGCACTCGGTGGTCGTGTTCGTGTGCGCCGCGGGCGAGTAGGGTGCGACGGCGCTCGGCACGAATTCGGCGCGGAAGCAGTAGCTGCCCGCCTCGTCCGGGACGAACTGGACCGACGCCACTCCGTCCGGGCTCGTCGGCGAGGGGGCGACCACTACCTGGCCGGGCCCGACCTGGGCTCCGTCGAAGGTGCAGTCGGGGCGGGCGGTCGGGCTGAAGCAGACGAAGAAGTTCACCTCACCCGAGACCGGTACTCCCGGCCGGCCGCCCAACGTCGCCGTGTCGACGACCGCGGATCCCACCTCGACCGGCGAGCGATCGACCTGAGTCGTGAACGGCGTCGGCACCGGCGCGAGCGCAGTCGCCTGCAAGGAGCGCTCCTTGTTGCCGGTGCTGAAAACCGGGCCGCCGATCTGCTGGATCTGCTGTAGCCGCATGTGGAACGAGGACCCGCTCCCAGCGCTGGTGAACGTCCTTCCGGCGCCCCAGCTGAGGCTGCTGGCGATGTGCCCGCCCCAGGCCAGGACGACAGTGTCCCCGGCGGCGGTGAACGTGACGTCGATCCGGCGCGCAACCGTGCCTGGGGTGCCGGGGCCGATCGGCGTGGAATCGACGTAGGCGGCGTCTGTGAGCGTGGCGCCCCACGCCGAGAACTCGCCGGGAGCCTGCTGGCTCCCGTTCGGGAACGAGGTCTGCGTGTCCTCGGGGACCGCGACCGTGCTGGGGCCGTTTCCGCAGGCGTGCGGGCCCGTGGTGCCCGCGACGCCGTAGCACGGAACGACCTGCTGCCCGGGCGCCGACTCGCTGCCGTCGACGGAACCGAGGAAGTCGTACGCGTGCAGCCCCTTTTCGACTGCGTCGTAGCCGATCCGCAGCGAGTAGGCGCGACCGGGGACGAGGCTCGTGATCACCGAGCGGAAGGGAACGAAGTCGCCCTCCCGATACAGCGAGTTGCTGGGATTGAGGTTGCCCGTGACCCAGAAGCTCCCGGCGCAGTCGCCGATGCCGCTGGTCTGGTTCTGGCACTGCTCGAGCGTCGCGCCGACCGACGACACGGGTGCGGTCCCGGTCAACGTGCTCCCCGGCAGTGCGAGGCACGCTAGCGCGGCTACCCCGACGATCGCAGAGCGGGACAACCTCTGGGGACCGCTCATCAGAACCCCCCTGACGGCTGGACGTGCAGGCTGGTGCCGATTGTAGCGACGTCGCTGGGCCGCGTCGATTGCGCGGCCAAGCTGAGCTTTCCAGCGTGCCGATCCGATCCCCGTGCAGGCAGAGCTCGGTGGGGCGAACGCGCTGGTGAGGATCGCTCCTGGGGGTCAGCCCCGGCCGACGCGAGGAGTCACGCGCTTGCAAGACTTGTCGCATGACCAAGATCCAGAAGACCGAAGAGCAGTGGCGGGCGGAGCTGACGCCCGAGCAGTACCGGGTGCTGCGCGAGAAGGGCACCGAGCGGCCGTTCAGCGGCGAGTACGACCACGCCTTCGAGCCGGGCACGTACCGCTGTGCCGGCTGCGGTGCAGAGCTGTTCGCGTCGGAGGCGAAGTACGACTCCGGCTGCGGGTGGCCCGCGTTCTCCGCGCCGGCCTCCGGCGAGGCGATCGACGAGGAGACGGACTCGAGTTACGGCATGGTGCGCACCGAGGTGATGTGCGCCAACTGCGGCGGCCACCTCGGTCACGTGTTCCCGGACGGGCCGGACCCGACCGGGCTTCGCTACTGCATCAACTCGGCGGCGCTGCAACTCGAGGAGGAGTAGCGCCGCGATTTCGACCGGGCCGCGCGTGAGCGTAGGCTTCACGCGTGGCCGCGGTCCGTCAGAAGCACCTCGTCCTCATTCTCGCGCGTGAGTTCGCCTCGAACCTCGCGACACCGACGCTGATCACGGACGAGCGGGGCCATGTCGTCTACTACAACGAGGCGGCCGAGCAGGTCGTCGGCCGGTCGTTCGCGGAGGTGGGGGAAATGCCGTTCGACGAGTGGACGGCGCAATTCTCGCCGCGCTCGATCGAGACCGACGAGCCGATTCCGTTGGAGCGTCGTCCGACCGGCATCGCGCTGAACGAACGGCGCGCGGCTCACGAGCGAATCCGGTACACGAGCGTCGACGGCGTCGTCCATGACAACGCGGTGACGGCCTTCCCGCTGTTCGCGCACACGGACGAGTTGGTCGGCACGGTGACGATCTTCTGGCGGGATTGAGCATGCGGGTCAAGATCTGGGGCTGTCGCGGCTCGCTGCCGACACCCGGCGCGTCGACCGTGCGCTACGGCGGGAACACCTCCTGCGTCGAGGTGACGCTGGACGATGGATCGGTGCTCGTGCTCGACGCGGGGACCGGGATCCGCTGCCTCGGCGACGAGCTCATGGAGCGGGGCATCACGCACCTCCACCTGCTGCTCACGCACCTCCACCTCGACCACCTCGAAGGGCTGCGCTTCTTCGGGCCGCTGTGGAGCCCGAACGTCTCGATCGACATCTGGGGGCCGCCGTCCCCGAACACGAGCCTCCGCGACCGCATCGCGCGCTCGTTCTCGCCGCCCTTGTTCCCGCTCGACCTCAAGGACGTCCCGTCGAACGTGACGTTCCACGACGTGCCCCGCGAGCCGTGGACTCTGGGCCCGTTCTCGATCACCGCGGTGCTGGTCGTCCATCCGGGGCCGACGGTCGGCTACCGCATCGAGGGCGGCGGCGCGACGTTCGCGTACATGCCAGACCACGAGCCGGCGCTCGCGGGCGGGGCCGACAAGCCGCTCGACTGGATCTCCGGAGCAGCGGTCTCGGCAGGCGCAGACCTGCTCCTGCACGACGCGCAGTACTTCGAGGACGAGTACGACACCAGGATCGGCTGGGGGCATTCGAGCGTCGCGGACGCTGTCGCCTACGCGGAGGCCGTGGGTGCGCGCCGCCTGCTGCTCTTCCACCACGAGCCGCTCCACGCAGACGCGTCGCTCGACGAGCTCGAGGACCGCGCGCGCGAGCTCGCCGGCCGCAACGGCCGCGGTCCGACTCTCGCCCGCGAGGGCATGGTCATCACTTTTCCCTAGTCGTCGAGGAAGACGGCCAGCGTCGCCGTAAAGCCGTGCAGAAACGGCTTGCCGCCGACGGGGCCGATCTCGCCCGCGCAGAAGAAGCCGGCCAGCGCGTCGCCGCCGAGCGCCTCGCCCACGGCACGAGCGTCGTGGTCGGGGTCGGCGAAGAGGCTCGTCCCGCGGCCGTTGCAGGTGAAGAGGAGCGCGCCGGCGGCATGGTCGCCGTCGATCGCGTTCGCGAGGTTCTCGCGCAGGTCCTCGTCGGCCGCCACCGCGTCTCGCACGTGGAAGCGCAGCGTCTGCCCGACGCGCACCGCTTCGGCGATCGCCAGCGCGCCGGTCTCCTCGTCCACGCCCATCAGCCCGCGCATCAGGTAGTCGCCTCGGCGGTACTCGGCGCGGTTCTCGTCGATCACGAGGCCGGCGAGCACCCCGCCGCTCGCGGCGCTGCTCTGCTGCTGCTCGGTCATGTTCGCGAGGTCGGCCTTCAGCCGCTCCAGCGCCGGCTCGCCTGCGAGCTCGAAGACGACGTTTCCCTCCGCGTTCGTGATCACGGCGTCGCGGCCGACGGGCTCGCATCCTTGCGAGACCACCGTCCGCACCGGCACGCCGCGCAGGACCGCACCGACGGCGCCCTCGTAGACGGTTTCGCCGTCGACGAACAGCGCCTGAGTGTCCGGCTCGCCGCCACCCGCCGCGAGCCCGCCCACGACCGGCGCGCGCTCTTCTTCCTCGTTCAGCTTCGACAGGAACCCCGTGGCCGGGAAGCTGAACGGGTCGACGAGCAGCGCCACCAGGTCGGCGCGGTCGAGGTCGGGGAAGCTGGTCACCGTCACGCCGTCGTCGGTTTCGACCGCGACGCTGTGGAAGGTCTCGACCTCGGCTCCGGGGAGCGAGGCGGCCCAGACGGCGGCTCCCGGCCCGCTTTCGAGCTCGCGCTGCCCCGCCACGACGCCCTCCGCCACGCAGCCCAGCACGTGCCGCGGGCCCAGCTCGTCCTCGAGCGCCGCCAGGGCCTCCTCGCTCGCCGGGAAGTGGTCCGGCGAGAGGAACAGAAACGCGAGGTCGATATCGCCGCCGCCGAGCGCGGCACGGGCCTCCCGCGCGGCCTCACCGGCCGCCTCGGCCGCCACGGGCGAGACGGACAACCCCGCCCCGGCCCGGCGCGTGCGCGTCGCGGGGCTCACGAGCGGAGTGTACGCCTCGCCTTCTGCCTCAGCTCGCCTGGCTCTGCCTTCGGCGTCGCTTTCGATGCCGTCATCAGGATGTGCGGGCTTTGCCCGCACATCCGTCTGCGTCCGCCGAGCCGAGCGCGTTGCTCTAGGACTTGCGCGCGGAGGCCCTGCCGCCCTTGCGGCCGGCGGCCTTCTTCTGGGCGGTCGTGCCGCCCTGGCGCGAGCTCGAACCGGAGCCGGACTTCTTGCCGCCTCGGCTCGAGGCGCCCTTCGAGTTGGCGATCCGCGCTGCGCGCTCCTTGGACATGCCCTTGTCCTTCAGGGCCTCGTATTGCTTCTCGTTCTTGACGTTCGCTCGCTTGTTCGGCATCGCTCTGTCCTCCTTCAGTTCGTTGGAGATCTCCTCGACGAGCTCGCCGGTCTGCTTCTCCTTCGCCTCACGCGCGATGTCCGCCTGGGCGACGACGCCGACGAGCCGGCCGTCCTGCTCGACCACCGGCAGCCGCCGGACCTGGTTGCGCGCCATCAGCTCGAGCGCCTCGTCGAGCTTCTCCTGCGGGTCGATCGTGACGAGACTCGTCGAAGCCACCTCGCGCACCGCGACCGACTGAGGATCCTTCCCTTCTGCCACGACGCGGGTGACGATGTCGCGGTCGGTCAGCGTTCCGACGAGGCGGTCGCCCTCGACGATCGGCGCGAGCCCGACGTCCTCGTCCTTCATCATTCGGGCCGCGTACGCGACGGGCTTGTCCGCCTCGATCGCGCACGGGTTCGGCGACATCAGGTCGCTGATCTTCTTCGCCATGGGTCTGCCTCCCTTACGGTTAACGAGTCATATTCGACTCCCCTGCCGCGGACGCCGCCAAACGGTGAGAATGCGGCTGTGCGCAAGACGACGATCGAGCGGCGGATCAAAGAGCTCGCGCTCTCGTTCCCGGAGGCCTACGAGGACCGGCCGTGGGGCGATTTCCCCGTCTTCAAGGTCGGCCAGAACAAAGTCTTCGGCTGGATGGTCACGCGCGACGACTCGGTCGACCTGACGCTGAAGCTGACCGCCGAGGAGCGCGACATCGCGCATCTGCTCCCGTACGTCCGCACGGCGAGCCATGTCGGTCGCTACGGCTGGGTGACCGCAGCGGTGACCGACGAGGAGTCGCTCGAGTCCGCGCTGGAGTGGCTGCGCGAGAGCTACTGGCTCAAGTGCCCTGCCGAGCTGAAAGCCGCCGTCGAAGGGGACGACTAGTCAGCCTGGGGATCGTCCTCGGCTGAGGTCTCGTTCTCCTCGGGATCGGGCGCGGGCGAGCCCTCGAGCTCCTCGTTGCGGTCGTCGTCGCGAGGGTGCGAAGTATCCTGCTCTGCCATGAAGGTCGTCCTTCCCGACAACTCCGAACTCGAACTTCCGGACGGCGCCACGGGCCTCGACGCCGCGCGCGCGATCGGGCCGAAGCTGGCCGAGCAGGCCGTCCTGGTGCGTTCGAACGGGAGCATCCAGGACCTGCGGGCGCCGCTCGAGGAGGGCCAGGAGATCCAGATCCTGACCACGCGCGACACGCGCGACCCGGACGCGCTGTACGTGCTGCGCCACTCGACGGCGCACCTGCTCGCGGAGGCCGTGCGCCGGCTCTACCCCGGCACGAAGATCGCAATCGGGCCGCCGATCGAGAACGGCTTCTACTACGACTTCGAGTTCCCGGAGCCGATCGGCGAGGAGGCGCTCGAGCGGATCGAGGAGGAGATCCGGAAGGAGCTCGCCGAGGGCCGCTCGTGGAACCGCGAGGAAATCGCCGCCGAGGAGGCGAGGCGGTACTTCTCCGACCAGGGCGAGGAGTACAAGGTCGAGCTCGTCGACACGGCCGACGGCCCGATCACGCTCTACACGCAGGGCGAGTTCACCGACCTCTGCCGCGGCCCGCACCTGCAGGACTCGAAGCCGATCAAGGCCGTCAAGCTGACCGGCCTCGCGGGCGCGTACTGGCGCGGGGACGAGCACAACAAGCAGCTGACGCGGATCTACGGCACGGCCTTCTACGACCAGGCGGACCTCGACGCGTACCTCGAGCAGCTCGAGCAGGCACGGGCGCGCGACCACCGGCGCCTCGGCGTCCAGCTCGACCTCTTCCACCTCTCCGACCACGCGCCGGGGATGCCGTTCTGGCACCCGAAGGGGATGGTGATCTGGAACGCGCTCGAGGACCTGCGGCGCCGCGAGAACCTGGAGCGCGGCTACGTCGAGGTGAAGACGCCGCTGCTCTACGACGTCGAGACGTGGGTCACGTCGGGCCACTGGGACAAGTTCCGCGACGACATGTTCCTGGTGCCGTACGGCGAGCGGCAGCTCGGCCTCAAGCCGATGAACTGCCCGGGGCACATGCTGCTGTTCGGCAGCGGCCTGCGCAGCTACCGCGACCTGCCGCTGCGCTACGCGGAGTCCTCGACGCTCCACCGCAACGAGCGCGCGGGGACACTGCACGGGCTGCTGCGGGTCCAGCACGTGACGCAGGACGACGCGCACATGTTCGTCACGCCCGAGCAGATCGAGGAGGAGATCTTCGGCTGCCTCGACTTCGCCGCCTACCTCTACGACCTGTTCGGCATGGAGGCGCGGTTCGAGCTCTCGACACGTCCCGAGAACAAGCTCGGCACCGACGAGGAGTGGGACTTCACCGAGGCCGCGCTGCGCAGCGCGCTCGACCGGCGCCGGATCGACTACACGGTCAACGAGGGCGACGGCGCCTTCTACGGGCCGAAGATCGACCTGCACATGACCGACGTGCTCGGCCGTTCGTGGCAGATGGGCACGATCCAGCTCGACTCGCAGATGCCGGCTCGCTTCGGCCTCAGCTACATGGGCGAGGACAACGCCGAGCACACGCCGTACGTGATCCACCGAGCGCTCTTCGGCTCACTGGAGCGCTTCATCGGGATCCTGGTCGAGCACTACGCCGGCGCGTTTCCGTTCTGGCTCGCGCCCGTGCAGATCCGGGTCATCCCGATCGGTGAAGCGCATCGCGCGGCTGCCCACCAGCTGGCGGATGAGCTCGGCGCGTACCGCGTCGAGGTCGACGAGCGGAACGAGACGGTCGGCAAGCGCATCCGCGAGGGCGAGGTCGAGAAGATCCCGATCGTGATCCTGTACGGCGACAAGGAGTCGGACGAGGCGCTGGCGGTCCGCGAGCGGGGAGGCGAGCAGTCGACGAGATCGCTTGCGGAACTGCGCGAATACCTTGCTACGCTGTGACTCTGGCAAGCAGGGTCCGAGCCCTCACCTCCCAGGCCGAGCGCTTCCGGAGGTTCAACCGAGTCGATCGACGAGGGATTTTCGGGCCGCTGCTTGCAGCGGTTTTGTCGTAGAGAAGGAGGAAACGAGAGCTTGGTGACACGCCTTTGAGACCACGCCGAAACGTGGAGCCCGACCGCGCCCCCGTACCGCAGGCGCGAATCAACGAGATGATCCGCGCACCGAAGGTGCGCCTGGTGGATGAGGACGGCTCTCAGATCGGCGTCAAGGACACCAACGAGGCGCGTGAGTACGCGTGGGGCAAGAACCTCGACCTCGTCGAGGTTGCCGCGCAGGCCGATCCGCCCGTTGCGCGGGTGATGGACTACGGGAAGTACCGCTACGAGCAGGAGCAGAAGGCCAAGCTCGCCCGCAAGCACCAGGTCTCGGTGAACGTCAAGGAGATCAAGCTCAGGCCAAAGATCGGGATCCACGACTACAACACCAAGAAGGGCCACGTCGTGCGCTTTCTCAACCAGCGCGCGAAGGTCAAGGTGACGATCATGTTCCGCGGCCGGGAGCAGAGCCACCCGGAGCGCGGGCGCGACCTGTTGATGCGGCTCGCCGAGGACGTGAAGGAGATCGGCCAGATAGAGTCCCCGCCGCTCCAGGACGGCCGGAACATGGTGATGGTGCTGGGTCCGACGAAGAACGCCGGAATCAAGAAAGATGCCGAAACAGAAGACACACAGCTCAGCGAAGAAGCGGTTCCGCGTGACGGGAACAGGCAAGGTGCTGCGCCGCCGAAGGATGCGGACGACCCCTCCGGGCCACCTGGTGAAGAGCAAGTCAGGGAAGCGGAGGCGCGTCCGGCAGGCTGAACCGGTCGCGCCGAGCGATCGGAAGTCCATCAAGAAGCTGCTGGGACGGGGCTGAGCGATGCCACGCGTCAAGCGCTCCGTTCACGCCCGCAAGAAGCGCCGCAAGGTGCTCGAGCAGGCGCGTGGCTACTGGGGCCTCAAGCATTCGAGCTACAAGCGTGCCAAGGAGCAGGTCGACAAGTCCCTCGTCTACGCCTACCGCGACCGCAAGAACCGCAAGCGGACGTTCAGGCGGCTGTGGATCATGCGCATCAACGCGGCAGCTCGCCGCGAGGGTCTCTCGTACAACCAGTTCGTCTCGGGCCTCCGCAAAGCCGAGATCCCGCTCGACCGCAAGGTGCTGGCCGACCTCGCGGTGAGCGACCCGGAAGCGTTCGGCAAGATCGCGGCGCAGGCCAAGGCCGCGCTGGAGGCCTGACCGCGACGCCGCTTGCGGTGTCGCGGTCAGGGTGTGCGGGCTTCGCCCGCTGGCCCGTCTGAGCAGGATGATGGACGCGCCGATCGATAGATGACGCAGGTAGGCACCGCCACCCGGGGCCGCGAGGCGATCTTCCGCCGGCAGGCGGAGCAGTTCGAGGCCTCCGGCTCGCCGATCTACGCGCATCTCGCGCGGCGCTGCGCCGCGGAGCCGTTCGTCGACGAGCTCGTCGACGAGCTGCGCTGGGACGTTCCGCTGCGGCTGTTCGGCGGCGTCCACTACCTCGAGCTCGCCGGGGTCGAGCCCTACGCGTTGTCGGGCGAGTGGAGCGACTTTCGCGCCGCGCTCGAGACGCAGCGCGCGTTCCTTGTCCGGTTCGTCCGCGAGCAAGGCGTGCAGACGAACGAGGTGCAGCGCTGCTTCGCGCTGCTGCCGGCCTTCCTCACGCTCGCCCACGACCACGGCGCCGCGACGCTGGACCTCGTCGAGCTTGGGCCTGCTGCCGGCCTGAACTTGCTCTGGGACCGCTACGCCTACCGCTACCGGGCGGGGCAGTGGGGCTCGTCGGAGCTGCTGCTCCAGGGCGTCGAGTACGCGCCGGTGCCGCGGGAGGTGCTCGCGCGCCGCGTCGAGGTTCGCCGCCGCCTGGGCATCGACCTCAACCCGGTGGACGTGACGACCGAAGAGGGCGCGCGGCTCCTGCGCGCGTTCATCTGGCCCGGCCGCGTCGAGCGCGCACAGCGGCTCCGGCAGGCGATCGGGATCCTGCGGGACGAGCCACCGACGCTTGTCCGCGGTGACTACGTCGAGCTGCTGCCGTCCGTCCTGGCCGAGCGCGACGACGAGGCGTTGACGGTCGTCTTCCAGACCGCGTCGACCGGCTACATCGGCGCTGAGCGGCGCGCGGAGCTCCGCGCGCTGCTGGAGGTCTGCAGGGCGAGAGGGCCCGTTGGGCTGGGTCTCGACCCGGGCGGTGGAGGAGCTGGAGGAAGAGGACCGCGACGACAGCTACGAGCTCGAGATCGCGCTCTGGCCTGGCGGTGAGCGGCGCTTCCTGCTGCGCAGCGACTTCCACGGCAACTGGATCCGCTGGCGCATGTGATCAGCTCACGCGACAACCCGAAGCTGAAGACGCTTCGGAAGCTCGGCTCGCGACGGCAGCGCGACAAGCTCGGGCTCTTCGCGGCCGAGGGCGAGGACCTCGTCGCCGCGGCGCTCGAGAACGGGTGGGAGCTCGAGTTCGCGCTGGTCGACGCGGCGCGGCCGCCTGTGCTCGAGCTGCGCGCCGAGCCGGTGGCGTCACATCTGCTGGCGGAGGTCTCGACGCTCGGCCACGCGCCGCGCGTGATCGGCGTCTTCCGCGGCGCGCGCTCGGAGCGCGACCTGCCACAGCTCGGGCTCGAGCTGTGGCGCGTCGGGGACCCCGGAAACGTCGGCACCCTCGCTCGGGCGTGCGACGCGTTCGGCGCCTACCTCGCGCTCTCGCCGGGCTGCGCCGACCCGGCCGGTCCCAAGGCGCTGCGCGCGTCAGCGGGCTCGATCTTCCGGGTACCGCTGGCGGAGTTCTCGCCGGAGGGTGCGGTCGCGCTGGTCGCGCACGATGCGCCGCCGCTCTCGGAGCTCGATTCGCCGTTGTCGCGCTTCGTGCTCGGCTCCGAGCGGGAGGGGCTCCCGGAGGAGGTCGTCGCCGCCTGCGCCGCAAGCGCGACGATCACGCTCCCCGGCCGCGCCGAGTCTCTGAACGTCGCGATGGCGGGAACGATCGCGCTCTACGATTGGCGGCGCAGGCATGAATCCGGCTGAGTGGATCGAGGGCTACCGGCGCGCGTGGGAAGAGCGCGACCCCGAAGCGGCGGCGGCGCTGTTCACGGCGGACGCGTCCTACCGCTCGTCGCCGTTCCGCGAGCCCCCGAACTTCGGGCACGAGGGCGTCGTCGCGTACTGGACCGAGGCGACGAGCACACAGGAGGACGTCCGGGTCGAGATGGGCGAACCGCTCGTCGAGGGAAACCACGCCGCAGTCGAGTGGTGGACGAGGATGCGGAACGAGGGCGAGGAGATCACGCTGGTCGGCTGTCTCCTGCTGCGCTTCGCTTCCGACGGCCGCTGCGAGGATCTCCGGGAGTACTGGAACTTCGAAAGCGGGCTGCTGCCGCCCCACGAGGGCTGGGGCAGCTGGCGCCGTCGGTAGGATCTCCGCGATGGCGACGATCAGCGGGGTCTGGACCTCTCCGGGACGCAAGAGTGGGCAATCCGTCGGCCACGAGCGGCGGCGCGCAATCGCGGGCGCAGGCCTCGAGGGCTGCGCGCACGCGAACCCGCCGAAGCGCGAAGTGCTCTTCGTCTCGGCCGCGCATCTCGACTCGGTCGACGTCGAGCCCGGCGCGATCCGCGAGAACCTCACCGTCGAGGGCGCGGACGTGCAGCAGTGGCCGATCGGCCAGCGTGTGAAGGTCGGCGACGAGGCCGTGTTCGAGATCACGATGGTCTGCGACCCGTGCCACCGCATGGACGAGCTGCGCGAAGGCCTGCGGGCCGAGCTCGACGGCAAGCGCGGGATGCTGGCAAAGATCGTCGAGTCCGGCGAAGTCGCCGTCGGCGATCCGGTCGCGCTGCTCTAGCCCGCCCGTTTCCGCGGCAGCGCTTGCAATCGTTCAGCGTGCTAGTAACGCTGACGTGCAGGCATTTTCAGCGCCCAAGTGTCCCGAAAGGCCACGGCTGGGGACTGTCCCCCGACATGGCCGCAACGGTCACGGCGGGCGCCGCGCGACCGTCTGAAATCTGCCCGGTTCGTCTGCCGAAGCTCTAGGGAGCTCGACGCGCGAGCCAGATGGTGTCCTCGCCGCCCTTCCAGGGGCGGCGGTCGAACCACCCGTAACAGCCGACGATCTGGAAGCCGGCCCGCTCGAGCAGCGAGCGCCATTCGTCGTTCGACAGCCAGGCGAGCACCATGCTCGTCCAGCCGCTCTCGCCGCGCACCGACAGCCTGAGCCTTCGCGCACGGGTGTCCCAGTCGGCTCGCTCGTAGATCCCCGGCTCGCGTTCGAGCCAGCGTCCGTGAGTCGCGGCGATGTCCTCGACGCTCGGCGCGAAGATGTCGAACACGAACCGTCCGCGCGGGAGCAGCAGGTCGTACACCGCCCGCAGCGAGCGCAGCCGCGAATCGTCGTCGAGCAGGTGCAGGTACGAGCGGAACGGGCAGGTGACGAGCGCGACCCGCGCGTCGACCGGCGGGGCCTCCAGCTCGCCGAGCCGCAGGTCGAGCCGGTCGGCGACTCCCGCGAGCTCCGCACGCTCGAGGCAGACCTCGAGCATCCCCGGCGAGGAGTCGACGCCGATCACATGCGCGCCCGCCGCAGCCGTGGGAATGGCGATGCGGCCGGTGCCGATGCCGAGCTCGACCACGGGTGAGTCCACCCGCTGGGCCTCGTCCACGTAGAACTGGACGTCCTCGGTGACGCTGATGCTCCACGGGTCGTAAAGCCGCGCGATCGAGTCGTACAGGCTCTCGCGCCCCTTGCCGGCGGAGGGTCCCTCCGGGCGAAGCCCGGCTCCGCCCCCGCCTCGCGCCGCTGACGGCCCGGTGCTCTCCGGGCCCGTGCCTCCTAGCACTGTGCCCTCCGGCCCCGCACCGTCAGCGGCGCGCCAGGAACGCGAGTGATCACACCGGCCGGCGCGTGACCCACACGTACTCCCTGGATTCGTCGTCGAACGGCCGCCGGTCGAAGCCGCCGTATAGCGCCTCGACCTCCAGCCCGGCCACGTCGATCAGCCCGAGCCACTCGTTCTTCGTCGCCCACCACAGCGACGAGATGCCGCCGCCCTCGAGCGTGATGTCGATCCGGTTGTCGCCGACGGCGTAGCGCAGGGAGTGGGGGACGGGCTCGTCCTGGTGCTCACCGTCCAGCCTCGCCGCGATCGCGTGGTCGAACGCGAAGGCGTTCCATGCGAAGCGCCCGCCCGGCCGCAGCGAGGCGGCGACCCGTTCGAAGACCCGTCGGCGGTCGGCCCAGGTCGGCACGTGCAGCAGGCCGCGGAACGGGCAGTAGACGAGCCCCGCGGGCTCCTCGAGCGCGAGGTCGCGCATGTCGCCCTCGCGGAGCTCGAGCTCGACCCCCGCCGCCTCGGCCCGCTCGCGTGCCTGTGCCAGCATCGCCGGCGACGTGTCGATGCCGAGCACGGTTCGGCCCGTCGCCTCCGCGACCGGGATCGCGACGCGGCCGCTGCCGACGGCCAGCTCGACCAGCGCGCCTTCGGTGTCGCGGGCGAGCTCGACGTAGAAGGGGACGTCCTCCGTCATCTCGGCCGACCACTCGTCGTAGCGGTCGGCGAAGCCCTCGTCCCAGCTCATTCTTCGATGCTATGTTGCGAGGCGATGGCGGTCACGCGCAGCTTCCCGTTTAGGCGGCCCCGGCTCGAGGCCGGGGCGCCGGCGCGCTAGCCCGCCGACTCCTCGCACCTCTCGAGCCGGGGCCCGAGCCCCGCCGACCCGACCCCGACGAGAGGAGGACGAAATCAGCGATACAGTCGCCCGCGTGGACTGGCAGGAGTACGAAAGCCAAGCGCAGAGCGCGATCGCGGCCGCCACGGACGCGTCCGCGCTCGACGAGGCGCGCGTCCGCTTCCTCGGCCGCAAGAGCGATCTCGCGCAGGCGCTGCGGGGCGTCCGGGACCGCGAGACAGGCATCACGCTCAACACGCTGAGGTCGACACTCGAAGCCGCGCTCGACTCCCGCCGCGACGAGCTCGACCGCGCCGAGCTCGACCGCGCGCTGACCGAGGAGGTCGTCGACGTCACGCTCCCGGGCGAGGAGTTGCCGCTCGGGCACCTGCACCCGATCACGCAGGCACGGCGCCAGATCGAGGACGCGTTCCTCGGCCTCGGCTACGAGATCCGCGACGACCGCGAGGTCGAGACCACCGAGTACAACTTCGACAAGCTCGCGTTCGACCCCTGGCACCCGGCGCGCTCGCACCGGGCGACGTTCTTCTTCGACGAGAGCCGGCTGCTGCGCACGGAGACCTCCCCGAGCCAGATCCACGCGCTCGAGGAGCGCGAGCCGCCGATCTACATGGTCTCGATCGGGCGCTGCTACCGCCGCGACGCCGTCGACGCGACGCACTACCCGATCTTCCACCAGTTCGAGGGCCTCGCCGTCGACCGCGGGCTCACGCTCGCCGACCTGAAGGGGACGCTGCTGCACGTGATGCGCGCGATCTTCGGGCCCGATCGGCGTGTCCGCTTCCGCACGCACTACTTCCCGTTCACGGAGCCTTCGATGGAGCCAGACGTCTCGTGCGGGATCTGCGGCGGCTCGGGTTGCAGAACCTGCCGCTACTCCGGCTGGATCGAGATGGGTGGCTCCGGGATGGTCGACCCGCGCGTGTTCGAGAACGTGGGCGTCGACCCAGAGGAGTGGAGCGGCTTCGCCTTCGGCTGCGGAATCGAGCGCGTGGCGCAGCTGAAGTACGACTTCCCCGACATCCGCGCACTCTGGGAGGGGGACCTCCGGGTCCTGACGCAGTTCTGATGCGCGTCCCGATTTCGTGGCTCAGGGACTACGTCCCTGTCGAGATGCCGCTGCCGGAACTGGCGGAGCGGCTGTCGATCTCGAGCGCCGAGGTCGAGGGGATCGAGCGGCGTGGCATTTCCGACGAGGACGGCAACCTCGGGCTCTTCCGCGTCGGGCGCGTGCTCGAGGCGGCGAAGCACCCGAACGCCGACCGGCTCCAGCTGTGCCAGGTCGACGTGGGGGAGGGCGGGCCGCGGCAGATCGTGTGCGGCGCCTGGAACTTCGGCGCTGGCGCGACGGTGGCGGTGGCGCTTCCGGGCGCACGCTTGCCCGGCGGGCTGCAGCTCGAGCAGCGCAAGGTGCGCGGCGAGCTCTCCGATGGGATGATCCTCGCGGAGGACGAGGTCGAGCTCGGCAGCGACCACTCCGGGATCATGGTGCTCCCGGAGGCCGAGCCGGGGACGCCGCTCTCGGATGTGTTGCCCCTCGTCGATGACGTGCTGCTGGTCGAGTCGACGGGAAACCGGCCCGACCTGCTGTCCGTCTACGGCATCGCCCGCGAGGTCGCGGCGCTGTACGACCTCGAGCTGCAGCCATGGCCGGGGACGGAAACTGGAACGCGTAGCGTTCCGGAGGGACACGTCGAGATCGAGGTTCTGGACTTCGAGCGCTGCCCGCGCTACATCGGCCGCGTCTTCCGCGAAGTGCAGATCGGGCCGGCTCCGGTCTGGCTGCGGGCGCGGCTCACGGACGCCGGCATGCGCCCGATCTCCAACGTCGTCGACGTGACGAACTACGTGATGCTGGCGCTGGGGAACCCGCTGCACGCCTTCGATCTCGCGAAGCTCCACGGCGGTCGGATCGTCGTGCGCCTCGCCGAGCCGGGCGAGACGATCCGAACGCTCGACGGCGTCGACCGCAAGCTCGAGCCGGACGACCTGATGATCGCCGACGCCGACCGCTCGGTCGCGCTCGCCGGGATCATGGGCGGAGAGGAGACGGAGATCGGCGAGAGCACCACCGAATTCCTGCTCGAGGCCGCGAACTTCGAGCCGACCGGGATCTTCCGCTCGTCCGAGCGCCTGCGCCTGCGCACCGAGGGCTCGAACCGCTGGGAGAAGGGCGTCGACCCGTATCTCGCGGAGCCGGCGGCCCAGCTGGCAACCGAGCTGATCCTCCGGACCGCGGGCGCCACCTGGGCGGGCCACGTCGATGTCCAGGAGGGCTTGCCGGAGCGGCCCGTGATCCGCTTCCGGCCCGAGCGTGCCGACGAGCTGATCGGCCTCGCCACGCCGCCGGAGGACCAGGTCTCGTGGCTGGAGCGACTCGGCTTCGAGACACCCGACGACGAGGTGGTGACGCCGACCTGGCGCGCCCGCGACGTGACCCGTGAGGTCGACGTCGTCGAGGAGGTCGCCCGCGAGCGGATGGAGGCGGTGCCGTTCACATTGCCCATGCGGAGGGAGATGTTCGGCGCGCTCACGCCCGTGCAGCGGCTGCGGCGCAGCATCGAGAACCTGCTCGTCGGGCTCGGCCTCACCGAGACGTACACGCCCTCGCTGCGCCACGGCGACGCGAGCCCGCACGCGTTGCGTCTTCCGGAGCCGATCTCGGCCGAGTTCGCCGTGCTGCGGACGGGCCTGCTTCCCAGCCTGGTCGAGGCGGCCGCCCGCAACGTCGAGCTCGGCGGCGAGCGCGTGGGGCTGTTCGAGATCGCGCGTGTCTACCTCCCGAACGGTGAGCTTCCGACCGAGGAGACGCGCGTCGCGGCGATCGTCGACGGCGGCTGGGGCCGCGCGAAGGGCATCGTCGACACGCTCTACGCGGCGCTGAAGGCGGAGCCCGCCTTCGAGCGCGCCGAGCACGACCTGCTGCACCCCGGCAAGTCCGCCGCCACGGCCGCCGGAGTCGTCGGCGAGTTGCACCCGGGCGTCCTCGACGGCGTCTGGGGCGTTTTCGAGCTCGATCTCGCCAAGCTGCTCGAGGTCGCGCGCGACGAGGTCCGCTACACGGACGTCGTCTCGTTTCCCGCGGTTCGGCAGGACCTCGCCTTCACCGTCCCCGAGGACGTGCCCGCCGCCGACCTCGTGGCGGCCGCCCGGGTGGCCGCGGGCGAGGAGTTGCGCGAGATGCGGCCGTTCGACGTCTACTACGGTGAGCAGGTGGGGGAGGGGCGCAAGTCGATCGCGTTCGCGGTCAACTTTCAGTCGTCGGAGCGGACGCTGACCGACGACGACGCGGCCGAGCTGCGCGAGCGCATCGTGGCCACCCTCTCCGACCGGTTCGGCGCGGAGCTGCGCGCCTAGAACATCTCGGGCGCGACGCGTGCGGCGAGCGCGGCGAGCACCTTGCTCTGAATCTCCGGCTGGTCCTTCAGCAGCCGGCGGAACGAGCGGTCGACGATCACCAGCGCCCGCACGGGGCTCGTCGCGGTGACGGTCGCGGTCCGCGGCGTGTCAGACACCAGCGCAATCTCGCCGAAGAAGTCACCGGCCGAGAGCTGGTTGATCGTGCGGCCGTCCTTCGTGACGTCGGCCTCGCCCTCGAGCAGGACGAAGAACTCGCGTCCGCGGTCGCCCTGGCGGGTCATCTCCTTGCCCTCCCGCAGGTCGATCTCGTCGGCGAGGTGCGCGATCTCCTGCAGCTCGCGCTTCGAGCAGTTCGCGAACAGAGGCGCGTGCTTGATCAATTCGACCTTTTCGTCCCGGTGGAGCATGCGATGAGTCTAAGCCTGTCGGCTATCCCGGCAAACCGAATCGACGTCTTATGCGGTATAGCTGGCGTGATGTCGATTTCGAGGAGGGTCTAGCCGTGCCGTCGTTTCGCCCCCTGTTGCTGCTTCCACTCGTGCTCGCAGCCGTGCTGGTGCCCGGCTCGGCCAACTCTGCCCCCAAGGGCATCGCGTTGACGGCGACCGTTGGTCCCGGCTTCTCGATCAGGCTGGTCGACGCCAACGGAGGCGTTGTCAGGCAGCTCGACGCCGGCGACTACTCGATCACGATCAAGAACCTTTCGCCCGCACAGGAGCACAACTTCCACCTGACCGGGCCTGGCGTCGACAGGGCCTCGGCCTTCGACAACACAACCGTCACCTGGGACGTCAGGCTCACGAACGGCACCTACAACTACAAGTGCGACGCGCACCCGACGCAGATGAAGGGCTCCTTCCACGTCGGCCCGCTGCCGCCGGCCCCGAAGAAGCTGAACGCCAAGGTCGGCCCGAAGCGGACGATCACGCTGAAGACGGCCTCCGGCGGAACGGTCAAGAAGCTGAAAGCGGGCGCCTACAAGATCTCGGTCAGGGACGCGACGAAGACCGACAACTTCCACCTGGTCGGCCCGGGCGTGAACAAGAAGACCGGGGTCAAGTTCCGCGGCACCGTCACGTGGAACCTGAAGCTGAAGGCCGGCAAGCACACCTTCCGCTCGGACGCGCACAAGAAGCTGCGCCGGGCGTTCATGGTCACGCCGGCGACGTAGTCGCAGTCGTCAGTCGCGGTCGACGAGGGAGAACGGGCCGAAGCGCGCCTTCTCCGTCCCCTCGCGGCCGCGGCGCATGATCAGGCGCATCGTCGCGCCGATCCCGCCCGCGACGACGAACCCGACCCCGAGCGCCGCTGCCGTGGCGATCGGCAGCTTGTCCTTCAGGATCGTGTTGACGTCCATGCCGGCGCGCAGGTCGTCCACGGCGCCGGCGAGCCGCTCCCGCTCCGCCTCGATGTCCAGCCGGACCTGCTCCGGCGTGCGTCCGTTAGCTCCCGCCATTGTGCTTCAGCGCCTCCGTGGTGCGCTTCGCTTCCGTGATCGCCTGCTCCGGGAGCGGCGGCGTGCCCTTGTCGATCAGGCGCTTGCCCAGCAGCCCGAGGATCGCCGCCACCAGCAGGATGCCGACGGTCACGATCAGCAGGGCGGCCCACCAGGGCAGCGCCGTCGCAATCCCCGCCGCGATCGTCGCCAGCCCGAAGCCGAGCGCGTACAGCAGGAAGAGCGCCGCGCCGCTGGCGAGGCCGATCCCGATCCCGAGCTGGGAGGCCTTCCGCTTGAGCTCGAGCGCTGCGAGCTCCATCTCGAGCCGGACCAGCGTGCTCGCGTGCTCGGCGACGCTCTTGGCGCTGGTGCCGAGAGGGGGTGACTCGGGCTCAGTCTCTGGGGTGTGCATGACCTCTCCAGTCGATGACCTTCGCGAGCACGATCCCGGCGACGAGCGCCGCGCCGACGATCACCACGGGCGGCGGGCCGCCGCGGCGCCTTTCTTTCGGCTTTTTCTTCGATGTCGGCCTCGCCTTCGGCGGCGGCGCGGCCCGGGTCTCCGTCGGCTCCGGCTCTGCGACCGGTGTCTCCGTGACCGGGTTCTCTGCGGCCGGGGCTGCGGGCGGCGGAGCTTCGGGCTCCGGGTTCGTCGGCTCACTCTTCGTCGGGGCCTGGTTCGAAGCCACCCCGTTGTTCTTCGCGCGGGCCCTGACCAGGCTCGGCTTCAGCTTGCGCAGGAAAGCCGCGTCGTCGCGCAGCTCCTCCGAAAGCCATTCGCCGATGCCGTCCCCGCGGGCCGCGGCACGGTCGGCCAGCTCCAGCAGGCGCGTCGCGCCGCGCTCGACGAGCTGGTCGCCCTTCATCACTTCTTCACCGGCGGTGACTCGCCCGTCGCGACCCGCCAGATCCCGGAGGCAGCGCGTCGCGCGGCCATCGTCGCGCCTGCTGCCAGTCCAGCGTAGAGGCCGGTCCAGAGCAGCTTCCGCAGCATGCCGGGGTGGTTGCCTGACGGTGTCTCGGCCAAACCTGAGGGCTACTGTAACGCCGTGGACACCCCGCTTGCGAAGGCGCTCGCTTGCGGCGCCGACCAAAGAGGCCGGGCCGGCTTTGCCGGCGCGGTCGTCTGACGCACGCCCGGGATGAGCAATAAGACGCCCCTTCAGGTCGATTTGACGAAGGCAGAGCGGCAGCGGTTGATCGCGAGCGTCGTCTCTCGGAAGCGCATTGGTAGCCAGCTCGAGCTGGCGGAAGCGCTTGCCAAGGCGGGCTGTGCAGTAACACAGGCGACCGTCTCGCGCGACATCCGCGAGTTGCGCCTCGAGAAGACGAGCGACGCGCTGGGCCGGCCGCGGTACGTGCTCCCCGGCCGCTCACGGCCAACCGACCCGCGCGACGCGCTGGACGGCGTCCTGCGCCAGTTCGGCGTCCGGGCGACCGCGGCGCAGAACATCGTCGTCGTGCAGTCGGAGCTCGGCTCTGCGCCGGCGATCGCTCGGGCCCTCGACCGGCTCGAGCATCCGAAGATCGTCGGCACGCTCGCGGGCGACGACACTTGCCTCGTGATCACGGGCGGCCCCCGCGACGCGCGGAGCGTCGCGCGGGAGCTCACAAAGGTGATCGGCTAGGAGGCTTTGACGGAGCGGGCCCCAGGGCCTCGTCAGTGTTTCTTCAAAGTCTCCCTAAGTCCCGGACCGGGGCGCGTCGTACTCGTCGAGCCGCTCGAGCCCGTCCCGCCCGATCGAGAGGCCGACGCTGCCCTCGACGATGTCCTCGACAAGCTCGGCCGGGACGTAGCGCGGCTTGCCGACGAGGCCGGTCGCCACGCTGAGCCCGTCGAAGATGTCGAGCTCCGGGTCGCCGAGCACCTCCTCGACGGTGCCGAGCTTGCTCCCGCCGCCGCCCACGACCTGCCAGCCCCGTTCGATCACGAACCAGGAGACCGGGTCGGACATCAGTGCTCCTTCCAGTGATGCTGCCCAGGTTCTCGGTCGCTTGCACCAAGCCAGAGCCCCCACGCGGCCGCGGCGCGGGCTGGTAGCCCGCGCAAGGGCGAGGGAGGGCTCTGGCGCCGCGTGATAGCGGGCGAGAGACGGGCGAGCATTGCTGGGAGGGGCACTAGACCGGCCGGCCGCCGGCGTACCAGACCGGGCCCTGCGTGTAGACCGGCTTGGTGTCGGAGAGCGCCCAGAGGATCCGGAGCGTGCCACGGATGCTCTCGGAGTCGAGTCGCTCGAAGCAGCGGTGCGTCATGGCGGGCGAGGTGCCGTAGCCGAAGAGGCGCGCGGCGCGGAACCGAAACGCGATCCGGTCGGGGACGCGCGACGGGTTCAAAGGCGCGAGCAGCAGGGCGCCCCGCTCGAGGTAGTCGCTGGAGACGAGCTCCACTTCGGCGTAGGCGTCGCTCCAGTCGTCGGGCAGCCCCTCGACCAGGCCCTGCCACTGCCCTGCGAGGCTCCTCTCCGGTGCTGCCGTCGCGGAGGCTTCCTCGTCGACGCGAACCGCGTCGATCGTGCCGGCGAACCCCTCGGCGTCGAGGCGGGCCAGCAGCCTCCGCACGAGGTTGGGCGACGTGCCGCCGCCGCGCCGGGCGACGTCGAAGCTGACGAAGCTCCCGTAGCGCCCCGGATTCGCAGGTCCGAGCAGCGCGGCTGCCCGTTCCGCGCGGGAACGGTCGCTCACGATCAGCCGTAGCCGCGCCGATCCCCAGCCTTCCGGCAGGGACTCCTCGATCACCCGCCACTGGTCGACGAGAGCCATGGGGCGGAGCATAGGCGATGCCGCTGCCCGTGAATCGTCCTCTCCGCCCGCGAAAAGCGCCGCCTCGCAAGGACGCAGGGAGCATTCGTAGCCGGAGGCTACGGGTGCGACTGAGGACGCCGCGAGACGCGGCTTTGCAGCGCCGCGGAGAGGGCGAGGCGCGGGCTGCGGGGTCGCAATTACACTCAGGATCGTGGCGAAGGTCGAAGCCAAGCGGGGTCTGTCCGAAGAGCGCCTGCGCGAGTTCCTGCGCGAGATGCTGCTGATCAGGCGGTTCGAGGAGAAGGTCGAGGAGCGCTTCCGCGCCGGCGAGTTGCCGGGCTTCCTGCATGTCGCGATCGGCCAGGAGGCGGTCGCGGTCGGCGTGTGCCAGGCGATGGAGGACGGCGACGTCTTCGCCTCGACGCACCGCGCGCACGGGCACACGCTCGCGCGCGGGACGCATCCGAACGCGGTCATGGCGGAGCTGTACGGGAAGCTCGAGGGCTGCTCGCACGGCTACGGCGGTTCGATGCACCTCTACGACGTCGAGCGCGGGAACCTCGGCGCGAACGCAGTAGTCGGCGGCGGCCTGCCGGCAATCACCGGCGCGGCGCTCGCGTTCAAGCTGCGCGGCGAGCCGCGTGTCGCCGTCGCCTTCTTCGGCGACGGCGCGACGAACATCGGCACCTTCCACGAGTCGCTCAACCTCGCCCAGCTATGGCAGGTCCCGGCGGTGTTCGTGCTCGAGGACAACCACTGGGCGGAATCGACGCCGGAGATCCAGCACTCGCCGATCCGCGACCTGAGCAAGCGCGCCGAGGCCTTCGGCATGAAGGTGATGAAGGCCGACGGCCAGGACGTCGAGGAGGTGCACCGCGTGGCTCAGCGGGCGCTGAAGCACGCCCGCGACGGCAAGGGCCCGGTCTTCATGCACGTCGAGACCGAGCGCCTGGTCGGCCACTACATCGGCGATCCGCAGATCTACCGCGACAAGGAGGAGCTGCGCCGGCTGCAGGAGACGCGCGACCCGATCACGCTGCTGCGCGAGAAGCTCGGCATCTCCGACGAGGAGTTCGAGGCCGATGACCAAGAGGTGCAGGAGATCGTCGAGGCCTCCGTCGAGTTCGCCAAGGCCGGCACCGACCCCAAGCCCGAGGACGCGCTCAAGAACATCTATGCGTAGCGCCAATGCATTCGTTCCCGGTTGGCGGCGCAGACGGACGCACGGGCGGAGCCCGCACGTCCTGATGACGGCGCCGACAAGCGGCGCCTCAGATGCATGCCTGAGCTGAGCTACCGCGAGGCGGTTCGCGACGCGCTCGCGACGGCGATGCGCAAGGACGACGACGTCTTCATCATGGGCGAGGACATCGCCGAGATGGGCGGCTCGATGGGCGTGACGCAGGGGATGCTCGACGAGTTCGGTGCGGAGCGGGTCCGCAACACCCCGATCTCCGAGATCGCGATCGTCGGCGCCGGAATCGGCGCGGCGATGCAGGGGATGCGGCCGGTGGTCGAGGTCATGTACGAGGACTTCCTGACGGTCTCGATGGAGCAGATCGTCAACCAGGCGGCCAAGCACCGGTACATGTCCGGTGGGCAGCTGAAGGTGCCGCTGACGATTCGCACCCAGGGCGGCGCGGGCTGGTCGCCGGGCGCGCAGCACGCACAGCAGGTCGAGGCGTGGTTCGTCCACGTGCCGGGGCTGAAGGTCGTCTTCGCCTCGACGCCGACCGACGTGCGCGGGCTGCTCTGGTCGGCGATCTACGACGACAACCCCGTCCTCTGCTTCGAGCACCGCACGCTGTACGGGCTGAAGGAGGACGTGCCCGACGACCTCGAGCCGATCGCGATCGGCCAGAGCCGGGTGCACCGCGAGGGCTCCGACGTCACGGTGGTCGCCACCGGCCGGCTCGTGCACGAGTCGCTGAAGGCGGCGGAGGAGGCCCAATCCGAAGAGGGCGTCTCGGTCGAGGTCTGGGACCCGCGCACGCTGCAGCCGCTCGACGTCGACGGGCTTGTCGCGTCGGTGAAGAAGACGAACCGCGTCGTGGTGGCACACGAGGCGATCACGCGGATGGGCTTCGGCGCGGAGATCGCGGCCGTCGTACAGGAGCAGGCGTTCGACTGGCTCGACGCGCCGATCGAGCGCGTGGGTGCGAAGTTCGCGCCGCTGCCGTTCGCGCCGGTGATGGAGGAGCACGTGGTCCCGCACGCCGCCGACGTGCTCGAGGCGATCAAGCGGACCGTGGGAAGATGACCCTCCCGGCCTCGCCATCCAGGTCCCCGACGTGGCAACGAGACCGGAAGAGCCATCGTGGCTAGCGAGATCAAGCTCCCGCGCCTGGGCCAGGGCATGGAGTCCGGCACGATCGTCAAGTGGCTCAAGTCCGAGGGAGAGCGGGTCGAGAAGGGCGAGCCGCTCTACGAGCTCGACACCGACAAGGTGACGCAGGAGGTCGAGGCGGACGCCTCCGGAGTGCTGTTGCGGATCGCCGTGCAGGAGGGCGAGGTTCCCGTCGGGCGCACGATCGCGGTCATCGGCGAGGAGGGGGAGGAGGTGCCTGCGTCGATGAACGGCGGCGAGGAGCCTGCCCCCAGGTCAGCCGAGAGCGACGTGCAGACGGTCGAAGCGCCTGCGCAGGAGCCCGAGCGCGAGGCGCCCGCCGAGAGGGAGGTTTCCGTCCAGAGCGACGGCGCGCGCGTGAAGGCGTCGCCGCTCGCGCGGCGAATCGCCCGCGAACGCGGGATCGACCTCTCCTCCGTTGCGGGAACCGGTCCCGAGGGCCGGATCGTCGCCGAGGACGTCGAGCGCGCCCAGGTCGGCGCTGCTCCGCCTCTCGCCCCTGCCGCTGCTCCGGTCCCGGCCGGAGAGGTCGAGCGCCGCGAGCTGACGAGCGTCCGCAAGACCATCGCGCGTCGCCTCACCGAGGCCTGGCAGATTCCGGTCTTCCAGCTGCAGACCTCCGTCGAGATGACGCGTGCGAACGCGCTCGTCGAGCGGCTGCGCGAGGGCGGCACCAAGGCGACCGTGACGGATGTCCTGACAAAGGTCTGCGCCGATGCGCTGATGCGTCACCGCGAGGTGAACGCGCGGTGGACGGACGACGCGATCCTGCTCTTCCCGACGGCGAACATCGGGATCGCGGTGGCGGCGCCGCAGGGGCTCGTCGTGCCGGTCGTCCACGGGGCCGAACGACTGAGGCTCGCGGAGATCGTCGCAGCGCGGGCCGACGTGGTGGGGCGGGCGCGCGAGGGCAAGCTCGCGCGCGAGGACCTTGAGAACGGCACCTTCACGATCTCGAACCTCGGCATGTTCCGCGTCGAGCAGTTCACGGCCGTGCTGAACCCGCCGCAGGCCGCGATCGTCGCGGTGGGCGCGACTGAGGAGAAGCCGGTCGCGGTCGACGGCGAGGTCGTGGTGCGGCCGATGCTGACCCTGACCGCGACGTTCGACCATCGCGCCGTCGACGGCGCGCCGGCCGCGAATTTCCTCCAGACGGCGAAGGAGCTGCTGGAGGAGCCCGGCTTGATGCTCTAGCTTCTGGCCATGCGCATCTGGTACCGGGTCAGCGATCTGGACGCGGCACGGGCCTTCTACCGGGATGTGCTGGGCTTCACTGAGACGTTCGTCGACGAGGACGAGGGCTGGGTCTCGCTCGACCGTGGCGAGACCGAGATCGCGATCGGCCGGGCCGAAGATGTGGGCGGAGATGGCGAAGGCCAGGTCGCGACGATCGACGTCGAGGATGTGAAGGCCGAGCGCGAGCGGCTCGTGGCCGCCGGCGCCGAGGTGGGCACGGTGCTCGAGCTGCGCGGCGCGATGCGCCTGCTCGACGTGATCGACCCCGACGGCAATCGCATCCAGCTCACGGAGGACGTCTCGTGATCCGGCCGGGCGGACCGCAGGACGTGCCGTTCATGCGGGACATGCTGCGGCACGCGTACTACTGGCGCGTCGACCGCGTCTCGTCGAGCGGCGAGCCGCCGGTGCGGCGCTACGTGGAGCGCTGGGGCCGGCCGGGCGACACAGCGCTGATCGCGATCCAGGACTTCCAGCGAATCGGCGCGGCGTGGTACCGGCTGTTCACCAGCGAGGACCCGGGCTACGGGTTCGTCGACGAGCAGACGCCGGAGCTCTCGATCGCGATCGTTCCGAGCAGGCGCGGGAGCGGCCTCGGCTCTGAGTTGCTGGACGCATTGCTCGAGCGGGCCCGAACCGAGGGGTATCACGCGATTAGCCTGAGCGTCGAGCGGGGGAGCCCGGCGATTGGCCTCTATGAGCGTCACGGCTTCACCCAGGTCGGCGAGGACGACGGCGGCGTGACCATGCGCAGCGAGCTCGCCTGAATCAGACGTCGTTCGCGCGGGTAACGACCCAGACGCCGTCGTCGCTCACCGCGACACCCCAGGGGTAATACCCGATCTCGATTCGAGTCGCTCGGTTGGTCTTGGGGTCGATGCGCCAGACGGCGTGGTCGTCCGGAAGGGTGGCCCAGATGGCGCCGGCGCCCGCGGCGACCGACGTGACCCCGGCGCGCTGGACGGTGACGTCGAACGAGACGTGACGTGGCGGTCCCGCTCCGACGGCGGGGAGCCGCACGACAGCCGGCGTGTTCCAGTCTCCGGCCCAGACCGAATCGCCCTGCGCGACGAGGGCGCCTGGATTCTCCGCAACGGTCTCGAACGTCCTCACTTGTTCGGTCCCCGGATGCATCCGGGAGACGCTCTTGTCGTCGAAGTTGGTCATCCACAGGTCCCCGTAGCCCTCCGACCAGGTGAGGGCGTTCGCGTGCCGCTGGAGCCGGATCAACCGCCGCCGTGGCCGCGGTCCCGGGTCCAGCTTCGTGAGCCCCCTTCCCTGCACGGCGCCTCCGCTGACGTCGGCTGCCCAGAGCGAGCCCGCGCCGTACGCCAGTCCTCTGTAGTAACCGTCGGTCGGCGGGAAGAGCCGCGTCCGCTCGAACACGAGCGTCTTCGCGTCCACGCGGACGACGCTGGCGCGTTGCCCTGACGCGAAGCAGTTCGCCACCCACACGTCACCCGAGGGATCCGCTGTCAGCCCACACGGGGCGAGTCCGCCGACACCTTTCGACTCGCCTGTCGAGGGGTCGATCCGTGTGAGGGCCCGGTCACCGGCATCGCGGAGGCCGTCGCTCGTGTAGCGCAGCGAGCCATGCGCGATCCAGACATAGCCCCCGGCGGCGACGACCAGATCGGCCCTCGGGCCGATCTTTACCACCTGCGTTCGCTCCAGCGTCCGGGGATCGAGACGGACGAGGCTGGTCGGAAGCATCTTCGGCGGGGGATCGCCGCGTGCCGCGAGGGCGAGGACGGCAGCCGTGGCGACTGCGGCGACGAGCAGGGCACCGGCGAGGAGCGCAGCCACCGTGCGGCGTCGCCGAGGCGGCTTGCCGGTCGCCGGGGGCGGCGACTCGGCGCCGGCGCCGTCGGCTCCGAGCCGATCGGGCTCGGCGGCCGAGCTACCCGGCGAGCTCTGGAGCAACTCCCGATAGGCGGCCTCGGACTCCGCCGAGGGGTAGGCGCCGAGCTCGTCGGCGAGGAACCGCCGGCAGCGCTCGTACACGCGGAGCGCCTCGGCCGGGTCGCCGGCCGAGGCGTGTGCCTGCATCAGCGCGCGGTAGCTGCTCTCGCGGAAGGGCTCGAGCTCGGTGATCTCGGCCGCATACCGGACCGCGTCCCCGAACTCCTCGTTCGCGAGCGCCGCGTCGCGCAGGCATTCGAGCGCACGGACGAGAACGTCGCGGAGGTCGCGCCGCTGGTCTTCGACCCACGGCCCGTCCTCGCCTGGGAGAAAGACCCGGCGAGCAAGCTCGGCCGCCGTCGAAGCCTGTGCGCGAGCGTAATCGAGGTCGCCCGCAGCGAGTGCTGTTTCTGCTCGCTCGAGCGCACTCGCCGCCGCGTGGACGTCGATCCAGGCCCCGGCGGGCAGCGTGAGCTGGTAGCAGCCGAAGGCGCTCGTCAGCGCGCTGGTGCCGTCGATGCCGCACTCGCTGAGCAGCGCGCGCAGCTTCGTCATCAGCACCCTCAGCGCCTTCTCCCAGGTCGCCGGGAGCTCCTCGCCCCAGAGCAGCTCGGCCAGCTCGTCACGGGGAACGGGTCGCCCCTTCTGCGCCGCCAGGTACGCGAACAGGATTCGGCCCTGGCGCCCGGGGAAGCGCTGCTCGTCCAGCCTCGTGCCGTTCGCCTCGACCGCGAGGCGGTCCGTCATCGAGATTCGGACGTTCAGGAGGCCTCCTTCCGCACGCTAGCGGCGCGCTAGCGGCGGACTAGCGAGCCTTCGACCCCCTCGCCAGAAGTATCGACTGCGAGATGTTCGCTGACAAGGCACTCCGCTGCGACTGCGGCTACGAGGTGCAGGCGTCCGACGAGGCGGCGCGCGTCCACGAGGTGCAAAGACACGCCTCGGAGGCGCACGGAATCGACCTCCCGGAGGACGTTGCGCTCGACCTCGTACAGCGCGCACGGCTCGTGTCGCACGGCGAGCAGAGGAAGACGACACGAGAGGAGAAGCGATGAGCGTGCTCAAGCGCGTCTTGGCACTGACCCTGGTTGCCGGCGTCGTCTCGGGGGCTGCGCTCGCAGCGTCCCGCGACTACGGCTCGTGGGAGCAGGCCGTCCGCGTCGAGTCGATTCCGGGGACCGACCCGAGCTTCAACGGCTCGGCACTCGACGGTTGCCCGTTCATCTCGCGCGACGGCAAGACCTTCTACATGGCGTCGAACCGCCCAGGCGGGCTCGGAGGCATCGACATCTGGGTCTCGAGGCGCGCGAGCGTCGACGATCCGTGGGGCGCGCCGGCCAACGTCGGAGCACCCGTCAACTCGGAGGCGAACGACTTTTGCCCGACGATCTCGCGGGACGGGCACCTGTTCTACTTCGTCTCGAACCGGGCGAGTGGCTGCGGCGGAGACGACATCTACACGACCCGGCTTCGACCCGACGGGTGGGATCCGGTCGAGAACCTCGGCTGTGAGGTGAACAGCTCGGCCAACGAGGCGAGCCCGTTCCCGCTCCCGGAGCGGGCGGAAGGCCCGGTCCTCTACTTCTCGAGCACGCGCACGGGGGGAGGCGACCTCTTCCGCAGCGAGTCGCACGGCGGCGTCTTCGGCCCTGCCGAGGCGCCGGCGGGCGTGAACAGCCCGACCGCGAACGACGCGCAGCCGAACCTGCGCCGCGACGGTCTCGAGATCTTCTTCTTCTCGACTCGTCCCGGGGGGCTCGGGATGCAGGACCTGTACTCGGCTTCCCGGTCGAGCGTGAAGGAGCCCTGGTCGACTCCGGTCAACCTCGGTCCGCTGGTGAACAGCGCCGCCCCGGACACGCGTCCATCGCTGTCCTGGGACGGAACGACGCTCTACTTCGGATCCGGGCGTGCGGGCGGCGAAGGCGACTCCGACCACTACGTCACGACGCGTACGGGCGACTAGCGGTCACCACACCGTGCGGAGAAGGAGGGCCACGTCGGCCCTCCTTCTCGTGCCGCCGAGCCCGGCGCGACCCGCCCTCGCTAGGATCGCGCCCGACCCGAAGCGACGAGAGGAACACGATGGAATGTGACGTTGCCGTCCTCGGAGGCGGCCCCGGCGGCTACACGGCGGCGATCCGCGCCGCGCAGCTGGGCGCCAACACCGTCTGCATCGAGAAGGAGCCCGAGCTCGGCGGCACCTGCCTCCGCATCGGCTGCATCCCGACCAAGGCCTGGGTGCAGACCGCGTTCGCGCTCAAGGAGGCCGAGGAGTCGTTCGCGAAGTTCGGTGTCCAGGTCGGCGCGCCCACCCTCGACTTCGCAGCCGCCAACGAGTGGAAGGACGGCGTCTCGAAGCAGATGACGAACGGCGTGGCGAGCCTCTTCAAGACGAACGGCGTCGAATGGGTCAAGGGCGCCGGCCGCCTCTCCGACGCGAACACGATCCAGGTCGAAGGCGGCGAGCCGGTCACGTTCAAGCAGGCGATCGTCGCGACGGGGTCGTACCCGCTCAGGCCGCCCATCGACGGCCTCGACTCGCCCCGCTGCGTCGACTCGACCGGGCTGCTCGCGCAGACCGAGGTTCCGCGCCGCCTGGTCGTGCTCGGCGGCGGCATCATCGGCTGCGAGTTCGCCTCGATCTTCCAGCGCTTCGGCTCCGAGGTGACGATCATCGAGATGCTCCCGCAGCTGATCCCGGCGGAGGACGTGGATGCGGCCAAGGAGCTCGCGAAGCAGTTCGGCCGCCGCGGCATCACGATCCACCTCGAGACCACCTGCGACCGCGTCGAGGACACTGGCAGCGGGCTGCGCGTTCACCACGGTGGCGAGAGGACGGAGGCCGACCTGATGCTCGTCGCGACCGGCCGCGGCCCGACCGTCGAGAACCTCGGCCTCGAAGATATCGGCGTCGAGCTCGACCGCCGCAAGGGCATCGCCGCGGACGAGCACCGCCGGACGACCGTGCCGCACATCTACGCCGTGGGCGACTGCGCCGGCTACTGGCAGCTCGCGCACACCGCGTTCCGCGAGGGCGAGGTCGCGGCCGAGAACGCGATGGGACACGAGGCCGTGGTCGACAACCGCGGCGTCCCGCGTCCGATCTACACCGACCCGGAGATCGCGGGCGTCGGCCTCACCGAGGCCGAGGCGCGCGAGCAGCACGGCGAAGACGTCGCGGTCGGCGTGTTCCCGTGGGTCGCGAACGCCCGCGCGGTGATGCAGAACGAGACCGTCGGCTGGGTGAAGTCGATCCACGAGACCCGTTACGGCGAGCTGCTCGGGCTGGTCATGGTCGGCCCGCACGTGACCGACCTGATCGAGGCGGGTGTGGTGGCGCTCGACGCCGAGGCCACGGTCGAGACGGTTGCCGACGGGATGACCGCGCACCCGACGCTGAGCGAGGCCATCAAGGAGGCCGGGCTGCTCGCGCTCGGGCGGGCGATCCACATGCCGAACCGGAAGCGAGCGGCGGCCAGCGCCTGAGCCGTATCCCGAACGGCGCTGCCGCCGTTTCAGACAACGTGGAGGCTTCCCGCGTCCGCAGGCAGTTTCGCCTGCTCAAGAGCTCCGACCGCTCGTTCGAACAGCTCTACCGCAGTCACGCGCGCGAGGTCTACCAGTACGCGCTCGCGCTCCTGGCGAACCCCGCGGACGCCGAGGACGTCACCCAGACGACCTTCCTCAACGCCTACCGCGCGTTTCAGCGCGGGGAGCGCCCGCACAAGCCGCACAACTGGCTGATCGCGATCGCGCACAACGTCTGCCGCATGCGCTGGCGGCAGGCCGGGTCGCGCCCACGCGAGGTCGCGCTCGAGCAGGCGCCCGAGCCCGCAGCTCCCGAGAACGGGCACGCCGATCTCGACGAGGTGCTCGGGGCGCTCGCCACGCTCACCTTCAACCAGCGGGCCGCGATCGTGATGCGCGAGCTCGAGGGGCGCACGTACCAGGAAATCTCCGAGGTGCTCGGCGTTTCCGTCAGCGCCGTCGAGGCGCTGCTCTTCCGCGCGCGCCGGCGCCTCCAGGTCGACCGCAAGACGCTGGGCGTGCTCACGACGGTGCCGCTCCCAGGGTCGCTGGGATCGTTCTTCGGCGCCGGCGGGGGAGGCGCGGCCGCGGTGGGTGGGTCGCTCGTCGTCAAGGCCGGTACGGTCCTCGCGGTGGGAACGGCCGCCGCCGGGCTCGGGCTCAAGGGCGTCGAGGCGGTGGGGCCGAAGGCATCCCCCGCGCAGGCATCGGCCCGGCCGGCGCCTGCAGCAGCGACGAAGCACACGCCCAGGCCAAACCGCCACACCCCGCGACGCGCCAAGGTGAAGCCGAAGGGCCGCAACGCCGTGGCGACCACCTCGCGCGCGCAGCGGCCCCGAGTCTCGTCGGACGTGTCCGCGCCGCCGCCACCGCCGGCAACAGCCGGAACCGCCCCGTCCGCGCCTGCCCCGACACTCGTGAAGCCGCCTTCACTTCCAACGGTGAAACCGCCCGCCCTACCGACCCTTCCGCCGCCCCCGGAGGTCAAGCTGCCGCCCCTACCGCCGCCGCTCCCTCCGTTGCCTCCCGTCAAACTGCCGCCGCTTCCGCCGCTGCCGCCCCTCAATAACCCTTAAGCGGGGTGCAAGAAGCCGCGAAATCCGGCATCTTTCTGGGCAGATGACTCCGGTTCTCGCACGGCGCCTGAACAGCGACCGCGCTTTCGAGCGCCTGTACCGCAAGCATGCGGGCGATGTGTACCGGTACGCGCTCGTCGTCATGCGCAACGAATCCGACGCCGAGGACGTCACCCAGACGACCTTCATGAACGCCTACCGCGCGATGGAGCAGGGCGAGCGTCCGCGCCAGCCACAGAACTGGCTGATCACGATCGCGCACAACGTCTGCCGGCAGCGCTTCCGCCAGTCGCAGCGCCGGCCGAGTGAGGTCGCCTACGAGGAGGAGCTCGCCGAGGCGACCGTCGACGAGGACGCGATCAGCGCCGAGGACATTCGCCGCGCGCTCGGGCACCTCGCCTTCAACCAGCGCTCGGCGCTCGTGATGCGCGAGCTCGAAGGCCGCAGCTACCAGGAGATCGCCGAGATCATGGGCGTGTCCGTCAGCGCGGTCGAGACGCTGATCTTCCGCGCCCGCCGCGCGCTGCGCGAGCAGCTGGAAGAGGGAATCACCTGCCGCGAGGCCGAGCTTGCGATCTCGAAACAGCTCGACCGCCGTCTCTCGCGCCAGGACAAGGGCGCGCTCCGCGCCCACCTCCGCGAGTGCGATGACTGCGCCGGCTTCGCGCGCAGCCAGCGGGCCCAGCGCGGCGCGCTGAAGGCGCTCGGGGCGATCCCGCTTCCACAGTCGCTCGTCGGGCTCTTCGGCGGCGGCGGCGCCACGGTCGGCGGCAGCGTTGCGGTGAAGGCCGCCGCGGTCGCTGCCGGTGCCGCGCTCGCCACCGGTGTCGGCTACGAGGGCGTCAAGCACGGCATCGTGAACTCGGGCGGCCCGACCGCGGCACCCGCGGTCGTGATGAAGCTGCCGACTCGCAGCGCAACCCGCTCCGGCTCCACCCGCGCGACCGTCGCGACGGTCCTCCCGAGCAGGCACGAGGCCGCGATCGACCAGAAGCCGTTCCGCAAGGCCGCGGTCAAGGCCCGCGCCACGGTGAAGCGGCAGGGCAAGCCCGCGTCCGGCAAGCGCCCCGTGACCAAGCCGGTGAAGAACGTCAGCTCACCCTCGAACGGGAACGGCGCTGCTCGCAAGGTGACCAAACCGCATCCGACCCATCCCGTGACGCCGAGCGCGGGCCGCAGCCACGGCCAGAAGGCGGGCGGCAAGGCCAAGAGCAAGAGCAACAGCAGCGGCAAGAAGAAGCAAACCCAGCCGCCGGCCAAGGCGAAGGACAAGGGCGGCGGCAATGGTGGCGGCGGCAGCGGCGCCACCGACCCCGGGGACGGGTCCGCCGGCCACGGCAACTCCGGCCGCTAGCCGCGATTCCGCGGCGGGTTTGCTACAAAGGCCCGCGTGAGCATCGTCAACCGCAGAAACGCCGTCTTCGGCTGGGCCATCTGGAAGGTCTCGAAGAACGCGATGAAGTACAAGGCGCAGGCCGCCAAGCCCTCGGTCGAGGACGGCCGCCCGAACAAGTCGCTGGTTGCCGCGACAGCCGCCGGTGCCGCGGCTACCGTCGGGGCCGTTGCCGTTTGGCGCAAGCGCCACGGTGACGACGGCGACGAGAGCTAGCGCCGCCTCCCGCTGCGACGGATAGGCCGTGGCCGGCTTCGCGCTGCCACTTTTCCGCGATTTGGCGTTAGGCTCGTGCTACCGGGTCGGGCCAAGTCAACGGGGAGAGGGAGCCATGCGCGTCGAGTCATCGGTCACATCCATCACGTGGATCCCGTCGGAGGCGATCGAGGGCATGCCGAAGCTGCCCTTCGAGTGGGGCCTCGCGCACTACGACGAGCCGCCGCAAGACCGGCTCATCGACATCGACGCGATGCACGAGAACGACCTCTTTCGCGAGGCGAATGAGCTGAAGGCGTGGATCGAGATCGACGACGAGGGGAAGATCACGGACTGCGGCTACACGGGCGGCGGGCGCGTCGGCGTCACGCGCCTGAAGCTCTTCCGGCGTGAAGTCGCGTTCCCGGCCGTGCAGTACCCGGCGATCCAGGCCGAGCCCGAGATCCAGCACGGGTCGGTGCGCTTCGTCCAGTCGGCCGGCGGCCACATGGGCCTGCCCGCGCCGCGCCGCGTCATCGGCAAGCCGTTCATGCGAGTCTCGTCCGCCTCGGCGTGGACGACGCTGGAGCTCGTGATCCGCGCGGACGGCTCCTCTGAAGGGAAGCTGATCGGCGCGAGCGCGTTCCCGCGCCACTGGGTCTACGACCACGACGGCGTGCTGGTGGAGAAGTCGGCCTCGATCGACTTCGAGCGCTGGTACCGCGAGTCGCACGGCAAGAACACCCCGTGGGGCGACGAGGACTCGCCGGCGATCGCGACCGCGGTCGAGTCGGAGCTCGAACGGTGCCTCTCGGTTTCGATCATGCGAGGCGGCGCCGAGCTCGAGCGGCGGAACTACGAGCAGGGCCAGGCGCTCGTCCACGAGGGCGACGAGGGGCGCGAGCTGTTCCTGCTGCTCGACGGCATCGTCGACGTGGAGGTCAACGGCGAGGAGGTCGCCGAGATCGGCCCCGGCGCGCTGCTGGGCGAGCGGGCGCTGCTGGAGGGTGGGAAGCGCACCGCGACGCTGTGGGCGACGACTCCGGTGCGCGTGGTTGTCGTGCCGCCCGAGGCCGTGAAGGAGTCAGCGCTCCAGGAGCTCGCCGTCGGCCGGCGTAACTCCGACCCCTAGGCCGCGCGCAAGCTGCAGCAACAGGTGGCCTTGAGGCGCGTGTGCCAATGGCTCGCGTGCGCGGAGGCCGTCGCTCGCCCAGCGGAGTGGCAACAGGAACGGGTTGACGTGCGCTGCAACCGCGCGCAGAATCGCGCAGCGAGCAACTCTTCCAAGGGGGCCACATGAGAAGCTCTGTTCTGCTGGTCCTGGCGGGTCTCGTCCTGGTGGGCCTCGCCACCGTGATTCCGGCGACGGGCGTCGTGTTGCCAACGACGCACGCGGCTCCGCCCGAGGCGGATGACCGGGTCACGCCAGCGACGCAGTACGTCCGCCACGACGGCGGCACCGACCGGGCCATCCAACATTGTTCCGACACGTCGTCGAGCACGGCGCCAGACGTGCCGGGGGACGGCGACAGCGACTCGAACGACGGGGGCGCCTTCCGCCAGGGCAACGAGCCCACGGTGGCGATCGACCCGACGAACCCGGACCTGGTGTTCGCCGCCTGGAACGACTACTGCGACGCCGACCTCGGCGGGGGCTGGATGGGCCTCGCGTTCTCGACCGACAGCGGCGAGACGTGGACGCCGTCCAAGATCCCCGGCTACCCGAGCGATACCTCGGTCGAGGGAGTGGCCTCACCACTCCACAACAGGCAGGCCGAGGCAGGTGACCCGTTGCTCGCCTTCGACAGCGACGGCAGGCTGTTCGCCGGCGGGATCGCGTTCAATCGCGTGAACCCGCAGAACGGGGACGTCTGGGTAGCGAGCTACGCAGCCACACCGGGCCCGAGCGGCTACCCGAAGGACTACCTCCGCACCGTGGTGGTCGGCACGGGGACGCCTGCGCTGAACGGCATCTTCGAGGACAAGCCCTCGATGGAGGTCGACCGAACCGGCGGCCGGTTCGACGGCAACGTCTACATCTGCTGGTCGCGCTTTGTCGGCCTCGCCGGGCGGACGAAGATCTCATTCGCGCGCTCGACCGATTCCGGGCAGACGTTCTCGAGCCCGATCGAGCTCTCGTTCGGCAGGGACGTCCAGGGCTGCGACATCGCGGTCGAGAGCGACGGCGACGTCTACGTGACCTGGGGGACGCGCAACACGCCGTCGGCGATCGACGCGGAGGGGTTGGCGATCGCCCGTTCGACGAACGGCGGCGCGAGCTTCCAGCCCTCGCACCAGATCGCCACGTTCACGCGCTACTTCCCGTCCGACGGAGCGCGTGACTGCGGCGACGGCCCGTTCCTCTGCCCGAGCGGCTTCGTCTTCTTCCGCGTGCCGCTCGAGCCGCGCGTCACGGCCGACCAGAGCGGGATGCTGCCCGGGATCTACGCGACCTACAACGCCGTCGACCCGGCGACGGTCGTGCCGAGCACGTCGTCCTACAGCTCGGCCGGCGCGAACTCCGGCTTCGTCGGGCGCTCTGTCGTGTACGTGATCCGCTCGACGGACAACGGCGCGACTTGGTCCGCTCCGATTCCGGTCGACCCGGCCGGCGGCCGCGGCCACCAGTTCTTCTCCGACGTCGACGCGCTCGGCGGGAAGCTGGTGGCGATCTGGCAGGACAACCGCACGGACGATGCCTACAGCGTGCAGCTCCCGATCGGCGACACGCTGGACGCGCAAGGGCGGCCCGTCGCCTCGGGCACCGACGTCGTCGGCACATACGCGTCCGTCTCCGACGACGGCGCCTCGTTCGCGCCGCTCGGCGAGATGTCCTCGGCGACGCACCAGCCGTCGTACGAGATGTTCGGAAACCGCGACATCCCGTTCCAGGGCGACTACAACTGGATCGCGCTCGCTTTCGACGGCGCGACGTCGCTCTTCGGGTACATGGGCTGGACCGACAACCGCGATGTTCGGCCGGGCGTGGACATCCGGGAGACCGACTACGTCGACGGCTTTGACGTGTTCCAGTGCCGCACACCTACGGCGCTCGAGCCGGATACGTGTCCGAACGCGCACGGGCTCGATCAGAACATCTACGGCCAGTCGCTGACACTGACTGTCGGCTAACGGCCGTGGTGGAGACCGCCGCCCACCTTTGCGGCGCGGGCGGCGGTCTCCTTTTGCTCATGCATTCGCGCGAAGCAGCGAGCACAGGTCGTCGATCGTGTCCGCCTCGTCGGCCCGCTTGTCCGGCCGGTAGCGCTTCACGCGCGCGAAGCGCAGCGCGACCCCGCCGGGGTAGCGCGTCGACGACTGGACGCCGTCCAGCGCGATCTCGACCACCAGCTCCGGGCGAACGAAGACGGTGATTCCGCGGCGCTCGGTCTCGCGCTGCTGTAGCTCCTGCGTCTGCCACTCGAGCAGCTCGTCGGTCATGCCCTTGAAGGTCTTGCCGACCATCACGAACTCGCCGGTGCGCGGGTCGCGGGCGCCGAGGTGGAGATTCGAGAGCCAACCCTGGCGGCGGCCGTGGCCCCACTCCGCGCCGAGCACGACGAGGTCGTAGGTGCGCACGGGCTTCACCTTCCGCCACGCCTTGCCGCGGCGGCCCGCCGCGTAGAGCGACGCGGCGTCCTTCACAACGACACCCTCGTGGCCGGCCGCCAGCGACTCCTCCATCGCGCGCTCACCCTCGCTCGGCTCCGAGGTGAGGATCGAGGGCACCCGCAATGGCGACGCGATCGCCACGAGCTTCGCCGCGCGCTCCTCGAGCGGCGTGTCGAGCAGGTCCTCGCCGTCGAGGTGCAGCAGGTCGAAGAGGAACGTGCTGATCCCGTCGGGCGGCGCGTCGGCGTCGATCTGTGCCACCGTGTCCTGGAAGGCGGCCGGACCGTCGTCGGCCATCCAGATCGCCTCGCCGTCGAGCACGGCCTGCTCCACGTCGAGCCGCCGGACCGCGTCGACGGTGCCCGGGAGGGCGTGGGTGATGTCGTTGAGGTTGCGCGTGTAGATGCGCACCTCCCTGCCGCGCCGGTGGATCTGGATGCGGATCCCGTCGAGCTTCCACTCCACCGACGAGCGGTCGAAGCTCGAGACGGCGTCGGCCACGCTCTCGGCCGTCGAGGCGAGCATCGGGAAGATCGGGCGGAAGAGCTCGAAGCCCACCTCGCGCAGTCCCTCCTCGCCGCCGCTCATGGCGATGTCCGCGGTGCGGGTGAGGTCGCCCGAGAGCATCAGCGCGCGCCGGGCGAGCGCCGCGGGGACGCCGGCTGCCATGGCCACGGCGTCGACCATCACGCCGGCCAGCGCGCCCTGCCGCAGCTCGCCCGTGAACAGGCGCCTGACGAAGCCGGCCTCCGGCTCGGTCGCGTGGTCGAGCAGGTCCGACAGAAGCTGCCGTCGCCGCGCTCCCGACCCGCTGCCCGTCGCTGCCTGGATCTGCGAGATCGCGGTGTCGAGGTCGGCGACCGTCAGCGTCGGCTCCTTCGCGGGCGCGCTCTCGACGCCGTGGATCGTCGAGTACCCGACGCCGACCCGGCCCTGCCGCGGGACGCCCGAGAGGAGCCCTGCCGCGATTGCGACCTCGCCCGGGTCGAGGCGCTCCAGGAGCTCGGCGAGGAGCGCGACCTTTCGTGAGCGCGCGCTGGTGTCCCCGACCTCCTGCGAGGCGCTGACCACGTCCGCGAGCAGCGTCAAGGGAGCTCGAGCTCCTCGGTGAGATAGCGCTGGAGCGTCGGCGCGATCGTCGCCACGATCGTCTCCGGGTCGGCGGAGGCGAGCGGATCGAAGCGGATGATGTACCGCGCCATCGCGAGCCCGAGCAGCTGCGAGCCGGCGAGCGTCGCCCGCAGCTCGGCGTCCCCGTGCCCGAGCTGGGCCGCGATGCGGCCGAGGACCTCACGGCCGAAGAACTCGCGTAGCTGCGCGGCCGCCCGCTCGTTCGTGGCCGCGGAACGCAGCATCCCGATCAGCACCTCCCGGCTCGGCGACTGCTCCCAGACGGTCAGGAAGTAGCGGACGACGCGCTCGCCGAGCCCGCTCGCGTCGCCTTCCATCAGCTCCGGGATGCGCTCGCCCGGGCTCAGCGCCACCGTGAGCGCCGCGGCGAGGAGGTCGTCTTTCGAGCCGAAGAAGCGGTGGACGAGTGCCGGGTCGACGCCGGCTCTCGCCGCCACGGCGCGGACGGAGGTCCGGTCGTAGCCGAGCTCGGCAAAGCTCACCCGCGCAGCTTCGAGGATCTCAGCTCGCGTCGTGCTAGGGCCGGGGCGGCGGCCGGTGCGAGCGCCTGGGGAGGTGATTCTGCTCATCTGCGGGAAGTCTCCCGGTGATGATATAAGAAGTCATCAGATGGTGACTTAGCTATGAAGGGAGGTATCCATGGCCTCGTCGAACACGCAGACAGAGCTCACCCCCGCCCACCGGCGGGCAGTGCTGGCGGTGATGTGCCTGGCGCTGATGATGGTCGTCGCCGCCGTTGCCTCGTTGAACGTCGCCCTGCCGGATCTCGCGCGCGGAACCGGCGCGACCCAGAGCCAGCTGCAGTGGATCGTCGACGCCTACGCGCTGGTCTTCGCAGGCCTGCTGTTGCCGGCGGGAGCGCTCGGCGACCGCTTCGGGCGCAAAGGCATCCTGTTGGTCGGGCTCGTCGTCTTCGGCGGCGCCTCGCTCGCCGCAATGTTCGTCAACGAGCCGTCGACGCTGATCGGTCTGCGGGCCGTGATCGGCGTAGGCGCGGCGCTGGTGATGCCGACGACGCTGTCGATCATCACCAACGTCTTCCCGCCGGAGGAGCGCGGCCGCGCCGTCGGCATCTGGGCCGGCATCGCGGGCGCCGGCGCCATCATCGGCCTGCTCCTCTCCGGGACCCTGCTCGAGTGGTTCTCGTGGCCCTCGGTCTTCGCCGTCAACGTCACGCTGGCGGTGCTTGCCTTCGCCGCGACGATCCCGATCGTGCCGACCTCTCGCAGCCCGCGGCGCGTCCGGCTCGACCCGGTCGGCGCGCTGCTGTCCTCGCTCGGCCTGTTCGGCCTCGTGTTCGCGATCATCGAGGCGCCGCAGGAAGGATGGCTCGATCCGCTGACCGTGGCCGGCTTTGGCCTCGGCGTCCTGCTTATCGTGGCGTTCGTCTTGTTCGAGCTTGCCCGCGAGCAGCCGATGCTCGACCCGCGCCTGTTCGCACGACGCGGCTTCGGCGTCGGCTCGCTCTCGCTGACGCTGCAGTTCTTCGCCCAGTTCGGCTTCCTGTTCATCGCGCTGCAGTACCTGCAGTTCGTGCTCGGCTACTCGCCGCTCGAGGCGGGGGCGTCGATCCTGCCGATGGCCCTGATGCTGATGGCCATCTCCCCGCGGGCGCCCGCGCTTGCCAGGCGCCTCGGAGTGCGCCTGGTCGGCGGCGCTGGGCTCGCCCTGATGGGCGTCGGCTTCCTCGTCTTCACGACGCTAGGAGTCGACTCGTCCTACTGGCGCTTCGGGATCGGCGCGCTGATCACCGGCGTCGGCCTCGCGTTGGCGACCGCGCCCGCGACGACGGCGATCGTCTCCTCACTGCCCGCGCATCGGCAGGGGATCGCCTCGGCGGTCAACGACCTCGCCCGGGAGGTCGGCGGGGCGTTCGGGATCGCCGTGCTCGGGAGCGTGCTGAACAGCGGCTACCGCAGCGACATCGCTCCCGCCACGGCACCGCTGCCACAGCCGGCCGGCGAGGCCGCGAGGGACTCCATCGCGGCCGCGGCGCAGGTGGCCCAGCATGCCGGCCCGCGCGGCGTAGCGCTGCTCGAGCAGGCGGAGCACGCGTTCGTGAGCGGACTCTCCACCGCGCTGCTCGTCGGCGCCTCCGTGCTCTTCGCCGCGAGCGTGCTGGTCGCGCTGCTGGCGCCGAGGCGCGAAGAGGTCGAGCACGCGGAGGCGGAGGACCCCGATCGGCGCTCGGCGACGACGCCGTTGTCAGTCGCGAAGTGAACAAACGCGGCGGCCGCCCGCGGGTGCGCGGGCGGCCGCTCGCTCTCGACTAGGCGCGGACGAGCTCGGCCTCGTGCTCCTCGCTCTCGGCGGCGGGCTCGGGCTCCTCGGCGGGCTCGCGGGCGACGAAGCGGGGCCGCTCGGCTTCGAGCTCGGCCTCGCGCCTCTCGCGCTCCCACTGCTCACGCTCGTACTTCGACCAGCACATCGTGATCCTCCTCTCGCGTGAGGTGTCGACACCGTAGCGCGCCCGCGCCAGGTGGCGTCCGACGGGTCGCGCAGCATCATTCCATGATGGCTACCCCGGAGCCGGCACCTGTCTCGAACCGGTGGGCGGCCCAGGTGCACGAGATCGCGTGGGCGGCGGTGCAGCGCGGAGGCGGCGAGCATGCCGACCTCGAGTGGCTGCCGGCCGTCGTCGAGGCGCGGCTCGCCCACCGCGTCGACCTCCTGGAGCGCGCGGGCGCAACGGAGGAGGAGCTCACGGCGGCGGGCGAGGAGCTGGTGGACTGGGCGGTCGGTCTGCTCAGAAAGGAGCCGCCGCCCAGGCGGACGCTGAGCCGCTCGGCCTGGCCAGCGCGACTGCGCTAGCCAGCCGGGGTCGTCTGCCCAGACGCCTGGTGCAGCGGCAACCGAACTCTGAACGAGGCGCCGCCGCCGGAGTGATCCTCGATCCAGGCGCGGCCTCCGTGGACGGCAGCGAATTGCGCGACGAGGGAGAGGCCGATCCCGGCTCCGGGGACGCCGTCGTGGGAGTAGCCGCGGGTGAAGAGCTCGAAGACCGCTTCCCGTTCCTCCTCGTCGACGCCGCGACCGCGGTCGTCGACGGCGATCATCACGGGGGTACTTGCGGCGAAGCGCCGCCGCCGCGCCACCCTCAGCCGCGCGGACAGGTTCTCCGAAAGATGCTGCAAATGTGCCACGTAGTCGCTCGTAGCAGAGACGCTAACGCCGTCCCAGGGCGGTGAAAAGCACCCCTCAGTGATTCAGCGCCGAGGCGAGGCGCTCGAGCCCGAGCTCCAGCGTCTCGTCGCTGACCGCCAGGCTGAGCCGCGCGTGGCCGACACCACTCTGGCCGAAGCCCTCGCCGGGCGCGACCACGACCCGCTGCTCGCTGATCAGGCTCTCGAACGTCACGCCCTCGGGGAGCTTCACCCAGACGTAAAAAGTGCCCTCGCAGGTGATCGGCCCGAGCAGCGGCTCGAGCACCTCGAGTACGCGGTCGCGCCGGCGCTGGTAGGTGTCGCGCCGGTCGGCGACGGAGCCCTGCGGCCCGGTCAACGCCGCGATACAGGCCTCCTGGACCGGCCGGAAGATCCCGACGCGGCAGTGGTCGTTCAGCAGGTTGATCCGCTCGACGATCTCGGCGTTGCCGACCACGAACCCGACCCGCCAGCCCGCCATACCGTACGACTTGGACATCGAGAACATCTCGACTCCGACCTCCTTCGCGCCCGGGGTGGCGAGGAAGCTCTTCGGGGCGCGCCCGTCGAAGACGAGGTCGCCGTAGGCGAAGTCGTGCACGATCGCGGCGCCGGTCGTCTCGGCGTAGGCGACAGCGTCCTCGAATGCGCCGTCGGGTACGGCCACGGCGGCGGGATTGGACGGGTAGTTCAGGTAGACGGCCGCGACGTTCTCGGCCGGTGCCTGGGCAAAGTCGGGCGGCCACCCGTTCCCGGGATCGAGCGGCACGTAGGCGATCTCAGCTCCGGCGAGCGCCGGCCCTGAGGGGTAGTCGGGGTAGAAGGGGTCGGGCAGCACAACCGTTTGCCCCTCCTCGGCGAGCACGAGGGAGAGCTCGACGATCGCCGTCTTCGTGCCCGGTACGACCGCCACCTCGGCGTCGGGATCGAGCTCCGCGCCGTAGAGGGACCGGTACCGCTCAACCAACGCCTCGCGCAGCTCTGGGAGGCTGCGGAACGGCGCGTAGCCGTGGGCGCTATCCAGCCCGGCCGCCTCGTCCAGCGCCGCCACGACGTGGGCGGGCGGCCCGGTCTCCGGGTTGCCCCGCCCGAGGTCGACGAGCGGCTCGCTGTCGAGCCCCGCGTGCTCGGTCACCCGAGCGAGCAGCCCGCCGAAGTACTGCTGGGGAAGTCGTTCGATCCGCGCCGGCCGCCCTCGCATCGGGCGATCGTATTACGGCCCCCTGCCGGCCGGGTCGACGCCGGCAAACGCAAGGAAGTCGACCATCCGGAACCCGGCGCCGGCCGAGGTCAGGGTCGGCTTCCAGCGCGGCCGCCGTACGAGGTACGAGGCCGGGTCGCTCTCGATCAGACCGACCAGCACCTCGGCCACGATCCGGCCGCCGAGGGGCTGAGCGTCAGCCCGTTCGCGTTTCTCGAAGGTCTCTGACGGACTCGAACCGTCGACCCCTTCCTTACCATCCTGGGGCGGGGGAGGGAAGCGCGGGTACGGCCGGGTCACGGCGACCACGAAAGCGCCGCAAAACCGAGGGATCCGACGCGGACGAGTGACCCGCGCGTGGCCGCGCGGGGACGGGCTGATGTTCGCATGGCGTTCGCATGGCGTGTGTTCAAGACAGGCAGCAGCTCCGGAGGGCAGTGGCTCAGCGCCTCTGTGTGGCTGTAGCGCAACCTGAATCCCGGACGTATCCTCGCCTGAGCCTGGGCTCACAGCTGTCGTAGCTGTCGCCTGCGGTAACTCGGGAGGTTCCGCTGATGCAACGCACGGAGGCCCTGCACCAGATCGAAGGCGGGTCGGCGGCCGAATCCGTTGACAAGAGCGCGGGTCAGGACACGGTGGCTGCGCTACGGCGGCCGTACATCTTCTGGGCGTTCGCGGTCGGGGGAGCTGCTGCGGTCGCATACAGCTTCGCGCTCCGCCTGGGCAGTGACGTGGACAACGTTCAGATGGCGCTGCTCGAGTGGATCAGCGTCCCGTACGTCGTGGCCGGGCTCATCGCTTGGTGGAGAAGGCCAGGGAGCCGCATCGGAGTGCTCATGGTCGCCAGCGGGATCGCGATCTCGCTTGCCGGACTGTCGTTTGCGAACTCCCAGCACCTCTACACCATCGGAGCAACGTTCGACATCGTTCCTGCGGCGATCTTCCTGTACGTGTACCTCGCCTTCCCGGACGGTCGCCTGAGATCGGGACTCGAGCGCATGCTGGTGGTGGCGGCATTCGTATCCGCTGTTGGTCTTCAGGTCGTGAAGCTTGGCCTGGGCACCGAGGGGCGGGACAACCTCATTCGAATCACTGCCAACCCTGAGATCGCCGACCGGGTCGAACAGGCCCAATTGCTCTTGATCGGCGTGATGTGCCTGGTCGGCATCGGGCTCCTGGCTGCTCGGCGACGATCGACCGGGCGGCCTCTCCGGCGCCCAATCGCATTTCTCGTCGACTCGTTCGCGATCGGCCTACTGATGATCTGTGTGATGTTCGTGGCCGCCGTCCTTCACGAACCTGCCTTCCAGCCGGTTCAGCGGGCGACCTTCGTCGTGATCGGGATCTCGCCGATCGTCTTCATGCTGGCGCTGCTCAGCGCCCGGCTGGCGCGTTCGGCCGTCGGCGATCTGGTCATCGACCTCCGGGGCGACCTTGCTCCTCGCGAGCTCCGTGACGCGATCGCGCGCGCACTCCGTGACCCGAACCTCACGCTTGCGTACTGGTTGCCCCACTTCGAAAGTTATGCCGATCTCGACGGTCAACCGCACGAGGTTCCAAGCCCCGATGGGCGATCGACGACGCTGATCGAGCGAGACGGAGCGCCGGTCGCTGCGCTGATCCACGACCCGGCGCTGGACGACGAGCAGGAGCTGCTCGACGCAGTCGGTGCGGCCGCCGGAATCGCGCTGGAGAATGCGCGCCTGCAGGCCGAGCTCGCCGCTCGCCTCGAAGAGGTGAAGGGATCGCGCGTGCGCGTCATCGAGGCCGGCCAAGTCGAGCGCAAGCGCCTGGAGCGCGACCTGCACGACGGGGCGCAGCAGCGCTTGATCGCGCTCTCGCTGGATCTCAGGATGCTCGAGCAGGAACTCGCCGACAATCCCGCCGCGGTCGCCCAGTTGGAGGACGCACAGGGGGAGATCACGCGATCGCTCGATGAGTTGCGCAACATCGCCCGCGGCCTCCATCCGGCCGTCCTGAGCGCTCACGGGCTAGCCGTCGCGCTGGAGCAGGTCGCCGCGCGGGCGCCGGTCCCCGTGGGCCTTACGGTGGAGGTCGAGGAGCGTCTTCCAGAGCCGGTCGAGGTCGCCGCGTACTACGTCGTGACCGAGAGCCTGGCGAACATCGGCAAGCATGCCCAGGCCACGGCGGCAAGCGTGAACATCCTTCGCAGTGGCGAGGACGTCGTGGTCGAGGTTGTCGACAACGGGATCGGCGGTGCGGACACCGAAGGCGGCTCCGGGATCCGCGGGCTCGCGGACCGGGTCGAGGCCCTCGGGGGCCGGCTTCGTGTATGGACGCCACATGGCGGCGGGACGCGGGTCAGGGCGGAGATCCCGTGCGCGTAGCGATTGCAGAGGACAGCGTCCTTCTCCGCGAGGGCCTCGTCCGGCTCCTCGAGGATGCGGGTTTCGAGGTGGTCGGTCAGAGTGCGGACGCCGACGATCTGATGCTCAAAGTCCGCAGCTACGCGCCCGACGTCGCGGTCGTCGACATTCGCCTGCCGCCGACTCACAACGACGAGGGCCTCCGCGCTGCACTCGAGATTCGCGCGGAGCATCCCCACGTCGGTGTGCTCGTCTTGTCGCAGTACGTGGAGGTGGGGCTCGCGCTGACACTGCTCGCCGACTCGGCGGAGGGAGTCGGCTACCTCCTCAAGGACCGGATCAGGGATGTCGACGAGTTCGTGGGCGCTGTGCGGCGCGTCGCCGAAGGGGGATCGGCTCTCGATCCGATCATCGTCAGCACGCTGCTCTCGAGACAACGACCAGACGATCCCATCGCGCAGCTGTCCCCCCGGGAGCGCGAGATTCTCGAGCTCATGGCGGTCGGCAGCTCCAACCAGGGTATTGCGGAGAAGCTCGTCATCACGGTGCGCGCCGTCGAGAAGCACGTTTCGAACATCTTCGACAAGCTCGATCTGCCATCGACGGGAAGCGAGTCGAAGCGCGTGCTCGCCGTGCTGACGTTCTTGCGGTCCTGACGAGAACGCGACCGTCGGAACACCGGTAACCGCACCCCCGACCGAGGAAGCGAACCGCTGCTGCCGGGCGCGGGAGACATCGTCGCAAGGGTGCGTCGCGGTTCGCCCTGTCGCAAGACGTGGTGGGAGAACGCGCGGGCAGTTGACCAGAAACCCGTACCTCGAGTCGCCAGTTTCCCGGCTCGCGCTCCGTCGTCTCGCGTGCGAGCTTCATCGAGACCAGTAATCGCGAAACCTCGGAGGCGGATCGACATGAAATCGCGCATCATCCAAGACGAGCCGGGCGAGCCGCTCTCCCAGACGCCGGACGTGCCCGCCCCCGCCCCCTCGGAGCGGGGGCGTCCGACCAACTTCTCAGGTCGGATTGCCGGCTGGAGCATCCGCCATCGGAAGATCGCGATCTTCGGATGGCTCGGGTTCGTCGTCGTCGCCTTCGCGCTGGGAAACGTCGCGGGGCAGAAGACGCTCGATCCGGCGACGTCGGGGCCGGGCGAGTCGGGACGTGTGGACAGGATCCTGGAGGCGGGGTTCAAGCAGCCAGCGAACGAGAGCGTGCTCATCCAGAGCCAGTCGCTCACGACCAGCGACGCGTCGTTCAAGTCGGCGATCGAGGACGTCGTCGGCACCGTCTCGGCGCTTGACACGGTCCAGAACGTCCGCTCGCCGCTCGACGCGGCGAACGGCGGACAGATCTCGAAGGACGGCCACTCGGCGCTCGTCGAGTTCCAGATTCGCGGTGACGAAGATGACGCGGCGGACAAGATCGATCCGATCATCGCGGCAGTGGACTCGACCAAGGCGGCGCACCCCGAGCTCTTCATCGGCCAGTTCGGATACACGAGCGCCGACAAAGACCTGAACAAAGTCGTCTCCAGCGATTTCAAGAAGGCGGGTCTGATCTCGCTGCCGATCACGCTGATCATCCTGATCGTCGCGTTCGGTGCCTTGGTCGCGGCCGGAATACCGCTCCTGCTCGCGCTCACCGCGGTATTCGCGACATTCGGGATCGTCGCTGCCGCCAGCCACGCGCTGCCGGTGGACGAGTCGATCGGCGCGATCATCCTCCTGATCGGGCTCGCGGTCGGCGTCGACTACTCGATGTTCTATTTGAAGCGGGAGCGTGAGGAGCGCGCCGCGGGCCGGAGCGAGCAAGCAGCGCTCGAGGTGGCCGCGGCGACCTCCGGCCGTTCCGTCCTCATCTCCGGACTGACCGTGATGGTCGCGATGGCAGGGATGTTCCTGACCGGCGACAGGGGATTCGCGTCCTACGGGCTCGCGACGATGATCGTGGTCGGCGTCGCGATGCTCGGCTCGCTGACCGTGCTCCCGGCCCTTCTCTCCTGGCTCGGCGACCGCGTCGACCGGGTGCACGTGCCGTTCCTCGGCCTGCTGCGGCGCGGCGACGGCGAGGGACGGGTGTGGGGCGCGATCATCGACCGCGTCCTCAGGCGACCGGCCCTGTCCGCGATCGTCTCCGCAGGCGCCCTGGTCGCGCTCGCGCTACCGGCGCTCCACCTCCATACGGTGATCCCGGGTCCCGACACCTTCCCGCAGCACCTGCCCGCAGTGAAGACGTACAACCGGGTGCAGGCGGCGTTCCCCGGAACGGAGATCCCCGCGAACGTGGTGGTCAGAGCTCCGAACGTGAACGCACCCGCGGTCCGTGACGCGATCGAGCGGATGGAGCAACGAGCCCTCGCGACCGGGCAGTTCTTCCGTCCCATCGCGATTGACGTCAACGACGACGCGACGATCGCGAACATCTCGATCGCGATCGATGGCGGCGGAACCGACGAGGCGTCCACGGCTGCCCTCGCGACGCTTCGCAACGACGTGATCCCGGAGACGCTCGGCGCGCTTCCCGACGTCGAGTACGGGGTCACGGGGTTCACGGCGAACTCCAAGGACTTCAACGACCTGATGAAGTCGGTCGCGCCACGCGTGTTCGTGTTCGTGCTCCTGTTCGCGTTCGTGCTCATGCTGGTCGCGTTCCGCTCGCTCGTGATCGCGGCGAAGGCGATCCTCCTCAACCTCCTCTCGGTGGCCGCCGCATACGGCGTGCTGGTGCTGGTCTTCCAGCACGGGTGGGGGAAAGGCCTACTCGGGTTCGAGTCAACGGCGGGTGTCGCCGCCTATCTCCCGATCCTGCTCTTCGTGATCCTGTTCGGCCTCTCGATGGACTACCACGTGTTCATCCTCAGCCGCATCCGCGAGACGTTCGATCGGGGTGCGACGAGCGACGAGGCGATCGCGCACGGGATCAAGAGCACGGCCGGCGTGGTGACGAGTGCCGCGATCGTGATGGTCGCCGTCTTCTCGATCTTCGCGACGCTCTCGATGATGATCCTCAAGCAGTTCGGCGTCGGACTCGCCGTCGCCGTCCTGATTGACGCGACCATCGTCCGCGCTGTCCTGCTTCCGGCTTCGATGAAGCTCCTGGGCGACTGGAACTGGTACCTCCCCAAGTGGCTCGAGTGGCTGCCGCACCTCGAGCACGGCGATGCCGGGGTGCCTGCCCCGCAAGGTACGAAGGCCGAGGCGGTCTCGTGACATCGGCGGCGACTACAGAGGCCGGGGTTGCGACGTCGCGAGAGCCGGATACGACCATGATCGTGTCGCTCTCGGCAGTGACGAAGACCTACGGATCGGGTGGTAACGCGATCACCGCCCTCCGCGACGTCTCGCTCGAGCTCACGGGCGGCTCCTTCACTTCGGTGATGGGGCCGTCCGGTTCGGGCAAGAGCACGTTCCTGCACATCGCTGCCGGTCTCGACCGGCCGACTTCGGGCTCCGTCAGCCTCGGTGGGGTCGCGCTGGACGAGCTCGACGAGGATGGGCTCAGCCGGCTCCGACGCGAGCGGGTCGGGTTCGTGTTCCAGTCCTTCAACCTCGTCCCCTCGCTGGCGGCGACCGACAACATCACGCTCCCGCTGCGGCTCGGCGGTCGCAAAGCGGATCCCGAGTGGCTGGACGAGATCGTGGGCCGGGTGGGCCTTCGCGAGCGGCAGCGGCACAAGCCCGGCGAGCTCTCGGGCGGTCAGCAGCAGCGGGTCGCGATCGCCCGGGCGCTCGTCTCCCGACCCGACGTCGTCTTCGCCGACGAGCCCACGGGCGCGCTCGACCTCCGCACGGGCAAGGACATCCTCGGGTTGCTCCGGGAGGCGGTCGACGCTCTCGGTCAGACCGTCGTGATGGTGACCCACGACCCGGTCGCGGCCTCGTACGCGGACGTGGTCGTGTTCCTCGCGGACGGCTCTGTCGTCGACCGGCTGCACTCACCCTCGGCCAACCGGGTCGCCGAGCGGATGACGCACCTCGAGGGCTGACGAGATGATCCGGCTCGCGCTCGGCACGTTCAGCTCGCGTCGAGGAGGGATCATCGGCGCTGTCGCGGCGGTGACGCTGGCGGTGACCCTGATCACCTCCTCGGGCATCGTGATCGAGTCGACGCTGCGGGCGGGCATCCCCGTCGACCGCCTCGACGCCGCGGCCGTCGTCGTCGACCGCAGCCAGGGCTTCGGGCTCCGTGGCAGCGCGAACGACGTGACGCTCCGCGAGCCGACCCGCGTCGACGCTGCGCTCGCGAACGAGCTCCGGGCGATCCCCGGAGTCGCGCGGGCGGTCGCCGACCGGACGTTCGCGACCACGATCGCCACCTCCGGTGGACGTCCACCCCGCGCGGGCTCGACGCCGGGGCACGGTTGGGCGAGCGCGGCGCTCCAGCCGCTGGTGCTCACGGGCGGTCGGGCACCCAACGCGCCCGGGGACGTCGTGGTCGAGGAGGGGCTCGCGCGCGCCGGTGCTGTCCGACTCGGTGACCGTCTGCGGATCGCCACCGGCGCTTCGGGGCCGAGGCGTTTCACGGTCGTGGGCATCGCAGCGCCCGACGCCGGGCCGATGGACACGCCCGCCGTCTTCTTCCGGGAGGACGTGGCCCGTGAGCTCTCGGGCACCGGCGAGCGTGTCGAGCTCGTCGGCCTGACCCTGCGGCCGGGCGCAGATGTCCGTGTCGTCGCGGAGCGTGTCCGCCGGGTCGTCGAGCCGAGCGGACTCCGCGTCCTGACGGGCGCGAAGCGCGGCGAGGCGGAGTCGCTCGAGACCTTCCTCGCGCGCGAGGACGTCCTCGCCGGTTTGAGCGTCGCCGCGACCTTCTCGGCGTTCATCTCGATATTCGTGATCGCGAGCGCGTTCGCGCTGTCGGTGCGGCAGCGCTACCGCGAGCTGGCACTGCTACGGGCGATCGGAGCGACTCCGCGCCAGGTACGGCGGATGATCGCGCTGGAGGCGCTCGTCGTGGCCGTGGTCGGCTCCATTCTCGCGATACCGCTGGCGCTGGTCGTCGCGACTCTGGAGCGCAAGGCGTTCATTCGCGGAGGCTTCCTGCCGAGCGACTTTCGTCTCCTGGTCAGCGCGCTCCCATTTGCGCTGGGCCTGGTCGTCGCGATCGTGACCGCCCAGCTCGCCGCATTCGCGAGCGGTCGGCGTGCTGCCCGCGCACGGCCGGTCGACGCCCTCCGCGAGGCAGCCGTCGAGCCGCGGCCGATGACGCGACTCCGCCTCCTCGCCGGCCTCACCGCGACGGTCATCGGCGTCGCGGTCTTCGTAAGCACCGCCCACGACGTGAGCGGAGGCGGGGGGGACGATGCCGCCGCGTCGGGCGTCGTGTGGATGCTCGCCGCCATCCTGCTTGGGCCTCTGGTCGCAATGCCGTTCGTTCTCGTCGTGGGGGTCGTGTTGCAGGCTCTGAGCAGCGGCCCCGGCCTCCTCGCCCGCTCGAACGCCCGGGCCAACCTCCGCGCCCTGACGTCGATCACAGCCCCGCTCCTGCTCACGGTTTCGCTCGGGTGCGCGCTGCTGTTCGCACGGGCTATCGAAGAGCGAGCCACTGTGGGCCAGGCCTCCCAGAGCGTCATTGCCGACCACGTGATCACCGCGTCGGGTGACGGGCTGACGCCGGACGTTGCCGCTGCCGTCCGTCGTCTGAGGGGTGTGCGGAGCGCCGTCGGCACGTTCGAGACGACCGCTGTCGTCGACTCCGGCGGCAACCCCGCAGAGCTGCCTGCGAGGGCGGTCGACGGGGAAGGGCTCGCCGATGTGGTGGATCTCGGAGTCACGGCTGGCTCCATGGCGAACCTCCGCGGAGCGACCGTCGCGGTGTCGGAGCGGCGTGCGCGGGGGCTGGGCTGGAAGCTCGGAGACCGCGTCACGCTGTGGCTGGGTGACGGGGCTCCGGCTCGGCTGCGGGTCGTCGCGCTGTTCGAGCGCCCGCTCGGCTTCGGGGAGATCGTGCTCCCTCGCCAGATCGTCGCTGCGCACGTGGCGAAACCGCTCGACGACGTCATCTTCGTCTCGAGTCGCGACGCTGGCGCCGAGCTCGGGGGGTTGGCGGCAAGCCGCCCCGACACGGACGTGCTCGGCCGGAACGGCTATCTCGCGCGTATCAGCGCCGGCGTCCGCCGGCAGTCGATCGCCGCGTTCCTGCTCCTCGGTCTCGTCGTCCTGTTCGCCGCCGTCGCGGCCGTCAACGCGCTCTCCATGGCAATCTCCGAGCGCGCCCGTGAGCTCGAGCTCCTGCGGTTGATCGGCGCCTCCAGGCGGCAGCTCAGGCGCATGATCCGCTTCGAGGTTCTGCTCATCGTTGCGGTCGCGACTGCGATCGGGATGCTCACGGCGGCCCCCGGCGTCGTCGTCTTCAGCTACGGCAAGACCGGCAGCTTCGTCCCGCAGGTGCCGCTCTGGGTCTACGCGGCGCTGCCGCTCGGCGCGGCGCTGCTCGCACTCGGCGCGAGCATCCCGCCCACACGCCACGCCCTGCGCGTCGGTCGCGGCTCCGTGACCGCCGGGCTCGAGTAGAGCGGACGCAAGCGCCACCGGCTCGGCGACTTCTGGCCCAACCCCGTGAGCAGCCTCGGCCCGCTCAGCCCTCCTTGGCAGAGAGGGTCACGGGATTAGACAAGCCGCGCACCGGTCCGGCGTGCGAACGTCGTGCGAACATCAGAGCGTGCCCGCAAGTGCCCGCGCGTGACAGGCGTTTGCTGTACGGACAAACCGAATGCCTGATTTGCAGGGAATTCTGCCAAGCCCTCTGACGGACTCGAACCGTCGACCCCCTCCTTACCATCGAGCAATGAGACGGGAAGGGCGGGCAAGCGCGGGTCCCGTCGACCAAAGAAATCCCGGGAATCGGAGCAATCGGCTGAGGACGAGTGACCGCGCGTGGACGCGCGTGCCCAGGTTGGTGTTCCCTCAGTGTTCCCTCGGATCCGGCTGCACACTCGGCACGCTCAAGCGAGAACACGCTCGCCCAGGGGAGTGTTCTCTTCTCAACTACGGAGTGGCGGCAATACCCGACTGCGTTAGGGTCGCCGGTGACATTCCGCCGCGATCGAGAGGAGTCCCATGGCATCCATTTCGGAGCGGGAGCGTGGGGAGATTGAGTCGGCAAACGCCTCCGGTACGACTCCGGTCGTCTTCATCCACGGCCTCTGGCTGCTACCGAGCAGCTGGGACAACTGGGCCGACTTCTTCAAGCAGGCGGGCTACGCGCCGCTGACGCCGGACTGGCCGGACGATCCCGCGACGATTGAAGGGGCCCGGGCGGAGCCGGAAGTCCTCGCCAAGAAGACCCTGAAGGACGTCGCCGATCACACGACGGAGGTCATCAGCGGCCTGGACAAGAAACCGGTGATCATGGGGCATTCGACCGGCGGCCTGCTGGCGCAGATGCTCGCCGGGCAGGGGCTCGCGGCGGCCACCGTCGCCATCGACCCCGGAGTCTTTCGCGGCGTCCTGCCGCTGCCGGCCTCGGTGCTCAAGGGCGTGGGCCCGTTCCTGATCGATCCGCGGACGCGCGGCCGCGCGCTCACGCTCACGTTCGACCAGTTCAAGTACAGCTGGGCGAACGCGCTGGACGAGAAGGAGGCGAAGGAGCTCTACGACACCTACCACGTTGCGGGCTCCGGGATCGCTCTAGCGCAGATGGGTAACGCAAACGTCAACCCGTGGACCGAGGCGAAGGTGGACACGAAGAACCCCGACCGCGGCCCGCTCCTGATCATCGACGGCGAGAAGGACCACACCGTCCCGTGGGCGATCGCGAACGCGGCCTACAAGAAGCAGCGCCGCAATCCGGGCGTGACGGAGATCGTGAAGATGCCGAACCGGGGCCACGCCCTCACGATCGACCACGGCTGGCGCGAGGTCGCCCAGACGGCGCTCGACTTCGTCAAACGGTTCACCTAGACGAGGCGGCTCGTTTCGCCGCGCTGTCGACCGTTTTGAGTCCCCAGAAGGACCTGCGTAGGATCGGGCGAGGCAGATGACTGAGATGACAGGGGATGCGGTTGCGGGTCGCGGCCGGCTGGCCGAGGTGATCGGGTTACGCGGTGGCACGGCGGCGCCCGAGGCGCCGTTTGTGATCGAGCACCGCGAGGCGCTGATCTACATGCTCTACGAGGCCGCGGAGCTGGAGCACGGGATCATGTGCCAGTACCTGTTCGCGGCCTACTCCCTAAAGCAGCGCGAAGACGAGGGTCTTACCGCAGAGGCGCTCGACGCGGTTCGTCGTTGGCGAACGGCGATCGCGCACGTCGCGACCGATGAGATGCTCCACCTCGCGCTCGTGCAGAATTTGTTGTCGGCGATCGGCTCGGCCCCGCACCTCGTGCGCCCGAACCTGCCCGCACCGGCGCGGCACTATCCCGCCGGCGTCAACCTGACGTTGGTGCCCTTCGGCGAGCCGGCGCTGCGCCACTTCATGTACCTCGAGCGCCCCGAGGGCATGGAGCTCGAGGGCGCCGAGGGGATCGACGCACCGGTGCACGAGGCGATGCCGCTGCTGGCGGAGGGCGACATCGTTCCCCAGCCGCAGGACTTTGCGACGATCGGGCATCTCTACCGCTCGATCGAGTGCGGGATCGACCACCTTGCGGAGAAGTTCGGCGAGCAGAACCTGTTCATCGGCCCGCCGCGAGCGCAGGCGACGCGCGACTACTTCAACTGGCCGGAGCTCGTTCCGGTCACGGACCTCGCGTCAGCCCACCAGGCGATCGACACAATCCTCGAGCAAGGCGAAGGGGCACGTGGTCACTGGGAGGACGCCCACTTCGGCCAGTTCGTCCGAATCCTCGACGAGTACCGCCAGATGAAGGCGGCTCAGCCGGACTTCGCGCCGGTACGGCCGGTCATCTTCGCGACCGTGCGCGCGTCTGAGAACGATGAGAGCGTGCCTCGGATCACGGACGACGTGACATCGCGCTGCACCGACCTGTTCAACGTCAGCTACGAGATCCTCATCCACACGCTGCACCGCTATTTCGCCCACACCGAGGAGACGGACTCGCAGCTCAAGACGCTCTCCGGCGCGGCGATGGGGCTCATGTTCCGCGTCCTCAAGCCGCTCGGCGACGTGATCACGACGCTCCCAGTTGGGTCAGAGCACCCGGGGATGACGGCGGGCGCGAGTTTCGAGCTCTTCTACGTGAACGACTACCTGGTGCCCCACCGCGAGGCCGCCTGGGCCGTCCTCGAAGAACGCCTACGCGACGCGGTCAACTTCAATGACGTGATCCAAAAGGCCTGCGACCAACGCGTTGCCATCGAACTCGAAGACGTACGGATTGCCCTCCTCGACATCGCCGACTCGCTTGCCGCTCATTTCGGCGACTGGGGCGCCGTCAGCCGCTTCGTCGCCCGCGAACCTGCCAAGGCAAAGGCCGCCGGCGCTGTTGACGATCGGAAGGAGCAAATGGAAGACGGAATCTCATACGAACAGAACATCCGCCGGCTGTTTCGCGACCGCGACATCCAGTCGATGAAGTTCGCGTTCGATCTCTCCTCTTACGACGACGTCCGCGCGAACGCCGAGGCGATCTATGCAAGGCTCGCAGACGGCACCATGCCCTGCGACGGCGCCTTGCCGGCTGAAGATGTCGAACGCTTCCGCACCTGGATCGACCACGGCTCGCCCCCGTAGCGTGCGGCTAGAGCCCGTGTTGTAGGCAGACGCGGCGAACCGGAGTCACATGGCGACCGTCCTGATCACCCAGTGCCTGCAACGTGACTTCGTCGACCCGCTCGGCCCTCACGATCCGCTGCCGAACCTGCTGCACGTCGGCTACTCGGAGGCGGCCCGCCTGCTCGGACCGGAGCCGGCCGCGGGGCCACTGGCCCAGCTGATCCAATGGGCGCGCGGCCTGCCCGCCGACGCGATCGACCTCGTCCATATACGCGACTGGCACGACCCGGACGATCCCGCCGAGCGCGAGCACCTGGAGCGCTTCGGCGCGCACTGCATCAAGGGCACGGTTGGCGCCCGCCTTGTGCTCGAGATGGACGAGCGAGCCGAGGCGGCGGCCAACGAATGCATCGTCGACTCGATCACGCTGAACGACCTCGAAGGGACCGATCTCGAAGCGCAGCTCGACCGGATCCGGCGCGAGCACGGCGACGAGCCGCTGCGCGTCGGCGTGATCGGGGTCTGGACCGAGGCGAAGGTGAGCTTCCTGCTCTACGACCTGAGCACCCGGCTCGGCATCGAGGAGCTCGCGACGTGCTCCGCGCTCACAGCCAGCGCGTCGCGCACGCAGCACTTCAACGCCCTCTCGCAGCTGGAGAAGATCCTCGGCGTCAACTGCTTCGAGTCCGTCGCGGAGTTCGTCGACTGGTTGATGCCGGGCGCGGAGCTCACGCTGCCGCGGCACCCGCTCGGGTTCGAACCTCGGATCGTCGGCAGCGAAGCGGCCGAGCTACAAGACGACGACCGGAGCATCGTCGCCTACCTCTTCCGCGACAGCACCGAGGTGGATCTCGAGCCGTTGCACGGCGGCTTTTCCGACGCGACGGTCTGGCAGGCGGTCAGCCGCGACGCCCTCGGACAGGAGCACGCGCCCGCGGTGGTGAAGCTCGGCCCGAACCGGACGATCGCGCAGGAGCGGGTGGCGTTCGAGCAGGTCGAGGACGTGCTGGGCAACAACGCCCCACGCGTGCGGGGTTTCGTCGATCTGGCCGACCGCGCCGGCCTCAAATACTCCTACGCGGCCATGGGCCAAGGCGGCGTGCGAACGCTGCAGTCGATGTTCGCCGCGAACGTCCCGACCGAGCAGCTGGCCTCGATCGTGCGCACCGTCTTCGACGAGATCCTCGGGCCGCTGTACGCGGCGGCCAGGTACGAGCGGCTTCCACTTTTCTCCGAGTATGAGTTCTCCGCGGACAAGGCCCCGCACGTGCGGGCCTCCGTCGAGGCGCTGGTGCCGGACGCGAACCGGGAGACGCTCGAGTTCCCGGGCGGGCTCGAGCTGCCGAACGTCTGCGACTTCTACGAGGGCTTCCTCGTGCGAACCCCGCTCCCCACGCAGGAGTACCACTACGTGTCGTACGTGCACGGCGATCTCAACGCGGCCAACGTCCTGGTCGACGCGCACGACAACGTGTGGGTGATCGACTTCTTCCACGCCGCTCGGGCGCACGTCCTGAAAGACCTGGTCAAGTTCGAGAACGACCTGCTCTACATCCTCACCCCGGTCGACGACGACGCCCAGCTGCGAGAGGCGATCGCGATCACCCTAGCCCTCCGGCAGGTCGCCGATCTGCTTGCCCCGCTCGCCGGCCTTCCTGACGGCGTGCGGTCGCCGCAGTTCGTCCGGGCCTGGGAGATCCTCCGGGTGGTGCGAAACGCGATCAGCGAGATCTGCCACGACGATCGCAACCCGCTCCAGTACCAAGTGGCGGCGCTGCGCTATGCCGTCCACACGCTCGGCTTCCCGGAGCCCTCGCCGCCGCAGAAACAGTGGGCCCTCGTCGCCGCGTGCTCGCTCGCCGACCAGGTCGCCACCACCGTGAAGGCGAACCTGGTGCTGCGGGTCGACTGGGTCGACTCGCAGCAGGTACCGGCCGGCCGCCTCGGGATGACGATCTGTCCGGGACGACAGGATCGCGATCGCGACCTCGAGGCGGACCTCGACCGACTCCGCGCCGAGGGCGTCGATCGGCTGTTGTGCCTGTCCACCGAGGCCGAGATGGATTGGGCCGGGGTTCCCGATCTCGGCAGCAGAGCCGAGGCGTTTGGGCTCGACTACCGGTGGCTGCCCGTGCCCGACCAGGGAACGTGCTCGCTGAGCGAGGCCGTCGACCTGGTGCGGTGGTGTCGCGAAGGGCTCGAGCGAGGCGAGTCGGTCGTCATCACGTGTATGGGCGGGCTCGGGCGGAGCGGGATGGTCGCCGCCTGCACGCTGGTCGACCTCGGCGCCTCGCCGGCGGCCGCGATTGCGTCGGTCCGGGCGGCCCGGGGGCCGCGGGCACTCGAGACGTCTGCGCAGGAGGAGTTGGTAAGCACGTTCGCCACCAGCTGAGCGCGCCGCGCGCCGCGTTCGGTCGTCAAAAAGTATTCGAGGCCGACTTCCACTCCCGCAGGCGCTGCGCGATCAGCTCGGCCCGCTCCTGCTCGGCGTCGCCCTCCAGCACCTGCAGGTCTGACGGATCGGCCCGGAGGTAGACGCCGGAGGTTCGGGCGCTCAACGCATGGTCGCGATCCGACCGGGTCGTCCAGTACCCGGTCGCTCGGTCGGTGCTGTCCAAGGTGATCTCGCCGGTTCCCTCGAGCTGCGGCGCGTCGGGGTCCCGTCGCCGCTCGCCTTTCCAATAGTAGAAGACGCCGGCCGGATCCTTGCGTTCCTTGGCAGCCTCGCTCCAGTAGCGGGAAGACACCGTGCCGTCCTCCTGCCAGCCCCGGCCGCTAACGCTCAAGCTGCCGTCGCGATCGCGCGCGATGCGCAGCAGGCTCACCGCCGACGGCTCGAACTCGCTGCGCGCAGTGAGCGAGAGCTGCCACCAGAGCCCCTCGATCGAGCGGCGGCGGCCCTCGGTCTCGATCGCCTTGCGGAGCTTCTGGTTGATCGCGCGAACCTCCGCCGCTCCGGCGGCCGGGTCGTAGCGGACCGAGGTCAGCCCGAGCAGGTCGGTCGGGAGCTTGGAGTCGCTCGCGTGGAGGATGAACGTGCGCCGGATGCCGAGCGCGCCGCCGAAGAGGCCGGCCTCGAAGACCACGTTGTCGCGCGGGGAGGCCTGGCCGACCTCCGACGAACCGGTCGAGGTCCAGTCGTCCTGGGCGAACACGAACGCCGCGAAGTCGACCTCCTGCGAGAGCTCGACGAGCCGGTCGAGCGTCGACCGTCCGGGGTTGAACGTGGTCGTCCAAGGCTCGACGTCGGCGACGTCCTCGAGCCCGCGCGTGATCGCCTCAAGGAGCTTGGTCTGCTCGCCCGACGACCCGAGGAAGATGCGGGGCTTGCTCATGCGCGATTCATGGTGGCCGACCGTGGTTCAATGATCAACAAGCAGCCCCCAAAGTGGCGGGAGGTTCCAGTCATGACCACCGAGCCGTTCTTGAACAGGTACCACAACGCGAGCACCCCGCCGAGCTCCGATGTTCCTCCGGAGCTCGCGAGCTTCATGCTTGCCGCCGATCCGGTCCTCGCCGAGGCGGCAGAGCTCGCCCGGGTCCTTGCTCAGGCCCATCAGGGAGCGGCTACGCAGCTGATCGGCGAAGGGTGGGCGCATGCCCGTAAGTACTTCTCCCTCTCGGAGAAGTACGCGAACTGGGCGGATTACCGAGTATCCGCCCGGGGATTCGGCATCCATGCGTACGCACACGAGGTCAGCAAGCCGATACGCCTGACTGACGAGGAGCTCCGCGCCCACGACCGATGGACGAACTTCGGCCCCGAGATCGACAACCACCCTCCGATGCGGGGGTGGCTGGCAGTCCCCCTCATCGGATCGGACGGCGTGAACTATGGGTTCATCCAGGTCACCGACAGGCTCGAGGGTGAGTTCACCGAGCAGGACGAAGCCAATCTCGTGAGGCTGGCGACGCTCACGTCGGCGGCGCTCGACGCGCTCGCGCAGGCTCATCTGCCCGACTATCGGCGGGAGGTTGCCGAGCGGTCCTCTGGGTGACGTCAGGGAAGCAGTGTCGCCCAGACGTAGCCACGTCTTACAGCTCCGGTGCCCACCGATGTTCCCGGCACGTTGCGGGTGTCGTAGGCGCCCTGCTCGAGGCCACCTTATGGCCGTAGACGTTCGTTTCTAGCCGAGTAGTTGCGAGCAGACCCCCGCAAGTCGTCCTGAACCGGAAGGCGTCGCGCTGCAGGACTCTTGGAGAGCCGTCTGGCGCGCCGACCGTCCGCTCGCGCGACGTCGAGGAACTCCGCGCATGTCACCCTGTTCGTGGACCTTTTGCAGTACGGAGGGGGTCAGACGGGTTCGGATCGGCTGAACAAGTCGAATCCCGCCTGCTGTTGCGCCACGCGAGGGAACACCAGCTCGTGCCCGCGAGTGCCCGCGCGTGACAGGCGTTTACGATCTGGACAAACCAACTGCCCAATTTGCAGGGACTTTCGCGAAGCCCTCTGACGGACTCGAACCGTCGACCCCCTCCTTACCA
>CAVSKX010000005.1:0-370721 GCA_963728765.1 uncultured Actinomycetes bacterium | reverse complement strand
GTCCGAACGGGCGCGCTGAGGAAGCTCAAGCCCCCGGCTCAACCGTCGCGGCTCCGCGCGCTCGGCGCACGTTCGCTGAACGGCGTTTACAGGCGCTGAATCACACTACCTCTTCGTCGGGTCCGAGCTTCTGGGCGTTGACGCGGCACTTCCACGCTGTCACGTTCGGGTGCGGACGCACAAGGTGAAGAGGCTATTCGCCCAAAACCGGGGTCGGTTCGCAGTCGCCGCGGGCTTCGCGGCTGCATTCGTGTGTGCGCTCTCGGCCTCGGCCTCGATGACGGCCCACGCGGCGCCGGTCTCGTCCCCGGCCGACGCGCAGACGGGCCTCGTCGCGGCGTACGCCTTCAACGAGGGGTCAGGTACGACGACGGCAGACGCCTCCGGAAGCGGCAACACAGGCACCCTCTCCAACGCGACCTGGGCAACCGCAGGGAAGTACGGGGCTGCGCTTTCCTTCAATGGCACTAGCGCGCGCGTGAACATTCCGAACGCGGCCTCGTTGCAGCTCACGACCGGTATGACGCTCGAGGCCTGGGTCAACCCGTCCACCGTCTCGAATAAGTGGCGCGACGTGATCTACAAGGGGAACGACAACTACTACCTCGAGGCGACCTCCAACAAGAGCAGCCGGCCCGCCGGCGGGGGCACCTTTGGCGGCGGCAATGCCAACGCCTTCGGGACGGCTGCTCTCGCCGCCAACGCATGGGCGTTCCTCGCGGTCACCTACGATGGCGCGAACCTCCGCCTTTACGTCAACGGTATGCTCGCGAGTACGCAGGCGAAGACGGGAGCGATCGCGACCTCGACGAACCAGCTCCAGATCGGCGAGCGACAGCCTCTACGGCCAGTTCTTCAAGGGCCTGATCGACGAAGTTCGCGTCTACAACGTCGCGCTCTCGGCCGCGGCGATCCAGACCGACATGGCGACACCGATCGGCGGCTCCGTGGACACGCAACCGCCGTCGTCGCCGGGACCGCTGACCGGCTCCGTGAAGTCGCACGAGCGAGATCGACCTCTCCTGGGGCGCGGCGACCGACAACGTCGGCGTCACCGGCTACCAGATCTGGCGCTGCCAAGGTTCCGGCTGCACCAACTTCGCACAGGTTGCGGCAGCCGGCGGGCACGGGCACGACATACCAGGACACCGGCCTGGCCGCCGGCACGAGCTACAGCTACGAGGTCCGCGCCTACGACGCCGTGGGCAACCTCGGCCCGTTCTCGAGCGTGTTCACCGCGACGACCCAAGCGAGCGGTGACACGCAGCCGCCGTCGGCGCCCGGGACGCTGTCCGCTTCGGTAGTGAGCGCCGGCGAGATCGACCTCTCCTGGGGAGCCGCAACCGACAACGTCGGCGTCACCGGCTACCAGATCTGGCGCTGCCAGGGCGCCGGCTGCACGAACCTTCGCGCAGACGGCGCAGACGTCGGGAACCGGGACGACGTTCAAGGACCAGACGGTTGCGGCGAGCACGAGCTACAGCTACGAGGTCCGCGCCGTCGACGCCGCCACCAATACGGGCCCATTCTCGAACGTAGCCTCGGGGACGACGCCGGGCAGCGGCGGTCTCGTCGCCGCATATTCGTTCGACGAAGGCGCAGGCGCCACTGTCGCCGATGCCTCCGGGAACGGGAACACCGGGACGGTCACGAACGGGAGCTGGGCGGCCGGCAGGTACGGCTCGTCACTCTCCTTCGACGGCGGGATCTCGCATGTGACCGTACCGAGCTCGAGCTCGCTGCAGCTCAGCTCCGGGATGACGCTGGAAGCATGGGTCAACCCTTCGACTGTCTCGAGCGCCTGGCGCGACGTGATCTACAAGGGCAACGACAACTACTACCTCGAAGGCACCTCCGACAACGCTGGCAAGCCCGATGGCGGAGGCACCTTCGGCGGGGCGAGCACGAACGTGGTCGGCGCGGCCGCGCTGGCCGCGAACGCCTGGTCGTACGTGGCGCTCACGTACGACGGCGCGACCTTGCGGTTGTACGTGAACGGCAGCGCTCGCCGGAAGCCAGGCCAAGACGGGCGCAATCGCGACGTCCACGAACCCGCTCCAGATCGGCGGGGACAGCCTCTACGGCCAGTTCTTCACCGGGCTGATCGACGAGGTCCGCGTCTACAACTTCCCCGAGGCGCTGACCGACATCCAGAACGACATGAACACCCCGGTCGGAAGCCCGCTCGACACGGAACCGCCCTCGGCACCGGGCACGCTCACCGGAGCATCGCCGACGGCGACCGAAGTCGACCTGAGCTGGGGTGCGGCCAGCGACAACGTCGGGGTGACCAGCTACCAGATCTGGCGTTGCCAGGGTGCTAGCTGTACGAACTTCGCGCAAGTCGCGCAAGTGGGCGGCATCGCAACGACCTACTCTGACCTCGGCGTCTCGGGAAGCACGAGCTACAGCTACGAACTCCGGGCCGTTGATGCCGCCGGCAATCTTGGCCCGTTCTCGAACACCTTCACCGTGACGACGTCCGCGAACACCGATGCGCAGCCACCATCGGCGCCTGGCACCCTCACCGCCTCGAACGTCGGCGCAAGCGAGATCGATCTCAGCTGGGGTGCCGCGAGCGACAACGTCGGCGTCACCGGCTATCGCATCGACCGCTGCACGGGCGCCGGGTGCACCGACCTGTCGCATCTCGTCCAGCTGACGGGGACCGCGACCACGTACAGAGACACAGCCGGGCTTCAGCCGAACACGAGTTACAGCTACCAGGTGCGGGCGATGGACGCCGCGGGCAACATCGGCCCGGTCTCGAACACCGCGACGGCCGTGACTGCGGTCGGCGGTGGTCTCGTCGCGGCGTATTCGTTCGACGAAGGGGCCGGTGCGACCGCGTCGGACCGCTCCGGGAACGGGAACAACGGCACGCTCGTGAACGCGACCTGGACGACCGCAGGCGAGCATGGCGGTGCACTGTCGTTCAACGGCTCGAATGCCGACGTGACCGTTCAGAACTCGCCGTCGCTGCAGCTGACGTCGGGAATGACGCTCGAGGCGTGGGTCGACCCGTCGTCCGTCTCGAGCGCCTGGCGCGACGCGATCTACAAGGGGAACGACAACTACTATCTGGAGGCGACCTCGGTCGGCGGCGCCAACCCCGTCGGCGGCGGCACCTTCGGTGGCGCGAACGGCAATGTTGTCGGCTCGGCCGCACTTCCGGCGAACACCTGGTCGTACCTCAGCCTCACGTACGACGGCTCGGCGCTGCGCTTGTACGTCAACGGCACTCTCGTCTCCACTCAGCCTCAGGCGGGCGCCATCGCGACCTCGAATAATCAGCTCTCCATCGGCGGCGACAGCATCTACGGCCAGTTCTTCGCCGGGAAGATCGATGACGTCCGGATCTACAACACCGCGATCACCGCGTCGCAGATCCAGGCCGACATGGCAATTCCCGTCGGCGGGACACCGCCCGTGCCCTCGCCGCCGACGAACCTGACCGCCAACGTCGTGAGCGGCACCGAAGTCGACCTGACGTGGGGCCCATCGATCGACTCTGCGGGCGTCACCGGCTACCGCGTCGAGCGGTGCCAGAGCGCCGGGTGCTCGAACTTCGCACAGATCGCCGCGCCGACCGGCACGTCGTACAACGACACCGGCGTGACGGTCGCGACGAGCTACACCTACCGCGTCCGTGCGATCGACGCGAACGGCACGCTGGGGCCGTACTCGGATCCCGTCACCGCATTTACCGGCTTGCTCGTCTCGCCACGCCAGGCGTCGCTCACGCCCGGACAGACGCAGCAGTTCACCCCGTCCCAGCCCGGCGGCGGCACACCGGCGGTGACGTGGTCGGTCGACGGCATCGCCGGGGGCTCGAGCACGGTCGGAACCATCAGCAGCGGCGGCGTCTACGCGGCCCCGTCGACCGCCGGCTCACACACGGTCACGGCCTCGGCGAGCGGCGGCCAGTCCGGCAGCGCAACGGCCTACTCGACGAACTACGCCGGGACGTTCACGTTCCACAACGACAACCTGCGTACCGGCCAGAACGTGAACGAGACGGTGCTCACGCCGAATAACGTCAACACGTCGAGCTTCGGAAAGCTGTTCACGCGACCGCTCGACGGTCAGGCGATTGCGTCGCCGCTCTACGTCGAGAACGTCTCGATCCCCGGGCAGGGCGCTCACAACGTCGTCTACGTGGCGACCGAGCACGACAGCGTGTACGCATACGACGCAGACGGCCGGTCGACGACGCCGCTGTGGAGGGACAGCTTCATCAACCCGCCGAGCGTTACGACGGTGCCGGCGAACGACACCGGTGAGTGCTGCGACATCCAGCCTGAGATCGGTATCACGAGCACTCCCGTGATCGACCCGACGACCAACACCATGTACGTCGTGGCGAAGACGAAGGAGGGGTCCTCCTACGTTCAACGGTTGCACGCGCTCGACATCACGACCGGCGCGGAGAAGTTCGGCAGCCCGGTCGTGATCCAGGGCAGCGTTCCCGGAAGCGGCGCCGGGTCCAGCGGGGGACAAGTGCCGTTCAACCCCCTGCGCGAGAACCAGCGCACCGGCCTGCTGCTGCTGAACGGCGTCGTGTACTTCGGCTTCGCGAGCCACGGCGACGTGCAGCCCTACCATGGCTGGATCTTCGGGTACAACGCATCGACCCTCCAGCGCACGCTGATCTTCAACGCGACGCCGGATCAGGAGGGCGCGGGCGTGTGGATGAGCGGCGCCGGCCTCTCGGCCGACTCGACCGGGTCGATCTACTACATCACCGGCGACGGAGAGTTCGACGGCAACACCGGCGGGCGCGACTGGGGCGACAGCTACGTCAGGATGTCGACGGCGGGTGTGGTTCAGGACTACTTCACGCCGTTCAACCAGGAAGCGCTCAACCAGGGGAACCACGACCTGGGCTCAGGCGCCGCGCTGCTCCTGCCCGACCAGCCAGGCGCCCACCCGCACGAGATGGTCAGTTCCGGCAAGGACGGCACGATCTACCTCGTCGACCGCGACAACATGGGCCACTACAGCACGACCACGAACAACATCGTCCAGACTCTGCCGAACATCTTCCCGAATGGCTCGCCGGAACCCGGGAACTTCAGCGCGCCTGTCTACTGGAATGGTTACGTCTTCTTCGGTCCGCTCGCCGACACGGTGCAGGCGTTCCAGCTGACGGACGGCCTGCTCTCGACAAGCGCGACTTACAAATCGAGCATGACTTTCCCGGACCGCGGCGCGGCACTAGCGGTTTCGGCAAATGGCTCCTCCAACGGGATCCTCTGGGCCGTGCAACGCAACGGCACGACGAACCCCGCAGTCCTGTTCGCGTTCGACCCGGCGAACTCGGGGAACGGCGTGCTCAAAGAGCTTTGGGACAGTTCACAGGCCGGCACGCGCGACACCATGGATATCGCGGCCAAGTTCACCATTCCGCTGGTCGCGAACGGCAAGGTGTTCGTAACCGGGCAGACCCAGCTGACGGCATACGGCCTCCTGCCGTAAGCCGCCGTGGGACTGCTCCGAAGCAGCGCGGTGCAGACGACAGCGCTCCTCGTGTCGCTGTCGGGCCTCGTCGCCGTCGGCGCCGCGGGGGCGTCCCCGCGCGGCTGGGAGTTCGCCGCCGCCACGCAGGTGCCCCCTCCGAAGGTCGTCACCGCCGCGCGGCACTACGCCTATCCGCTCCACGTCTCGAAGAACCACCGCTACCTCGTCGACCGGCGCGGCGTGCCATTCATGATCGTCGGCGACTCGCCCCAGGCGCTGATCGGGAACCTGAGCGTGAAGGACGCGGCCGCCTACATCGCCAACCGCAAGGCCGCTGGGTTCGACGCGCTCTGGGTCAACCTGCTCTGCACGACTTACACGGGCTGCCGCTCGGACGGGTCGACCTTCGACGGCATCGCCCCCTTCAGGCGCGCAGGCGACCTCTCAACGCCGAACCCCGCCTACTTCAACCGTGCAGCGGCGATGCTCCGGCTCGCTCAGCGGGCGGGCATAGCCGTCTTCCTCGACCCGATCGAGACCGGAGGCTGGCTCGACGTGCTGAGGAGCAACGGCACGGCTGGAGACGCGGCGTACGGGCGGTTCGTCGGGCGGCGGTTCCGTGGCTTCCGCAACATCGTCTGGCTGAGCGGAAACGACTTTCAGACCTGGAAGGATCAGGCGGACGACACGCTCGCCCGCGCGGTCGCGCTCGGCATCCGCTCTGCCGACCCGGCGGCGCTCCAGACCGTTGAGCTGAACTACCTCAGAAGCTCCTCCCGCGACGATCCGCGCTGGCGAGGCGTCGTCAAGCTCGATGCGGCGTACACCTACTTCGCGACGTACGCCAAGGTGCTCCGGGAGTACGAGCGACGGCCGCCGGTGCCGGTCTTCCTGCTCGAGGCCGGCTATGAGTTCGAGCAGAACCAGTCGTCGACCTCCTACGGCAGCCCGCAGACGCTGCGGCGGCAGGAGTACTGGACGGCGCTGAGCGGAGCGACCGGGCAGTTCTACGGGAACCACTTCACCTGGCAGTTCGCCGACGGCTGGAAGCGCAACCTCGATACCAAGGGGAGCGCGCAACTCGGCTACCTCGTCAACCTCCTCGCGCGCCGCCGCTGGTTTCGGCTCGTCCCCGATCTTGGGCACCGGATCGTCACGAAGGGCTACGGAACTTTCACGCCGAACCACAACGTGGCGTCGAGCGACTACGTCACCACCGCCGCGACGCCGGACGGGAGGCTCGCGATCGCGTACCTGCCCGAAGGCGGCACGATCGGGGTCGCCACGAGGCGGATGGCGGGCCGGGTACACGCGAGCTGGTACGACCCGACGTCGGGCAGGTACACCGCCGTGCAGGGCTCACCCTTCGCCGCCCGCAGGAGCCTCGACCTCACCGCGCCCGGTCGGAACCACGAGGGGGGTCGCGACTGGGTCCTGGTGCTGACGGCGGCGTGAGGCTCGACTTCGCGGTCGTCGGGGGCGGGCTCATCGGGCTCGCGACGGCACGTGCACTGCTGGACCGGCGGCCGGGCGCGCGACTCGCGGTGTTCGAGAAGGAGCCCGAGCTCGGGCTGCATCAAAGCGGCCGCAACTCCGGCGTTGTTCACGCCGGCGTCTATTACGCGCCGGGCTCCCTCAAGGCGACGTTGTGCCGGGAGGGACGCACAGCCTTGGAGGCGTTCGCACACGAGCACGGCATCCCTTACACCTTGCGCGGGAAGGTGATCGTCGCCACATCAGCGAGCGAGTTGCCTAGGCTCGACGAGCTGGCGCAGCGCGCCGTCGCAAACGGCGTCGAGGGCGTGCGCGAGCTCGATCCGGACGAGCTTCGCGCGATCGAGCCGCACGTCTCGGGGTTCAGGGGCCTGCACGTGCCGGAGAGCGCGGTGATCGACTTCCAGGCGGTCCTGCATGCGCTCGCGGACGACGTGCGAGCAAAGGGCGGCGAGGTGCTGCTCGGCCAGAAAGTCGAACGCGTGGACGAGCTCGCAGCTGGCCGCGTCGTGGTCTGCGCCGGGCTCCAGGCGGACCGACTCGCCCCCACCGAGCACAGAATCGTCCCCTTCAGAGGCGACTACTTCGTCCTACGCGGGCCGTCAGCTCGACTGATCCGCGGCCTCGTGTACCCGGTGCCCGACCCGGCGTTCCCGTTCCTCGGCGTCCACTTCACGCGGCGTCACGACGAGGCGGTCTGGGCGGGGCCGAACGCGGTGCCGTCGCTGGCACGCGAGCGCTACCGGCGCCTCGGCTTCGATCGGCGCGACGCGCTCGACTTGGCCGGCTCGCGGGGCTTGTGGCGGCTCGCACGCCGTTACTGGCGGACGGGAGCGCTCGAGCTCTGGCGGGACGTCGTCAAGCGCGCGGCCGTGCGCGAGATGCGCCGGTACGTGCCGGACATCGACCCTGCCGACGTCGCATTCGGCCCGTGCGGGATCCGGGCACAGGTGGTCGGACGCGACGGGACGCTCGTGGACGACTTCCTGCTCGAGCACGAGGGAAACGTCCTGCACGTCGTGAACGCGCCCTCTCCCGCGGCAACTGCGTGCCTGGCGATCGGCGCGCGCGTCGCTGACGTGATCCTCGCCTGAGCAACCGCCGACTTCGGCGGCCTCAACGCTTCGCTACGTAATCGTGGGAATGCGTCGCCGCTCCGCTCGTTCGACCTGACGTGCGCCCTTGGAAGGCCGAGCTCGAGCTCGTTGGCGCAGGCGGCGAGGCCGTCGACCTGCGGCGGACGCTCGCCTCGCACGGCGTCGCCGATCTGCCGCCGAACGAGATCGACGCAGAGGCTGCGACGCTGACGACGACCCTGGCGCTGCCGCGGGGGGCGACGACCGTCCACGTCGGCGACGGCTCGGCCGGGACGGCACGAGTCACCGGCCGCGGTCCGCGCGCGGGGGTGGTGGGCACGATCCGGCACATGCTCCGCCTCGACGACGACCTGTCAGTCTTCTACGCACTCGCGCGCGAGGACCCGGAGCTGGGCTGGGCCGCCGCCGGTGCGGGCCGGATGATGCGGAGCCCGACCGTCTTCGAGGACGTCGTCAAGACGATCTGCACGACCAACTGCGCGTGGTCGGCCACGGTGCGTATGACGACGGCGCTCGTCGACCACCTCGGCGAGGAGGCGCCGGACGGACGCCGCGCCTTCCCGGTTCCGGCCGCGATGGCCGAGGCGGACGACGACTTCTACCGCGACGTCGTGCGAGCCGGCTACCGCGGCGCCTACCTCCGCTCGCTGGCGGCCAGCGTCGCAGACGGGATCCTCGACCTCGAGGCACTGAACGACCCTGCGCTCGGCGACGACGAGGTGGCCGAGCGCCTGATCACCCTGCCCGGCTGCGGCCCCTACGCGACGGCCCACATGATGATGCTTCTCGGACGGTACTCCCGCCTGATCCTGGACTCGTGGACGCGGCCGACGTACGCGCGTCTTAACGGCCGCAAGGCCGCCGACCGCACGATCGAGCGCCGCTTCCGCCGCTACCGCGACTACGCCGGCCTTGCGTTCTGGCTCTACCTGACCCGCGACTGGGTCTAGAGCTTGCCGCGCGTGTCGCAGGCGGCCGGCTTGCCCGCGCGGTAGCCGGTCTGGAACCAGTGTTGCCGCTCGGCCGAGGAGCCGTGTGTCCACGTGTCGCGATCGATCCGCCCCTGCGTCTCCTGCCGCACCGACGGGTTCTGCCGCGGCCGGGAACCCTTCTAAGCCTCGTTGCGAAGGAGCCGACGTGGCACGGCCGGGTTCGTGGCCTGATCAACTCTGGCGCACCTAGCCGAACGGCTAGCGCGCCCTCTGCGCGACTGCGTCTACAGTTGGCAAGGGGCCGGGCTTGGCCGCTGATTGCGGACTTTTGGGAGGCGATAGGAGAGCAGCAATGGCGACGGGTGACCTGCAGCCGGTACGAGCGGGTGGCTCGCTCCCACCAGCCCTGCGCCGGGATGTCGCACGGCCCTCCTTCGAACCGGCGGTCGCCGCCCCCGCGTGATGGCGGAGCGTGACGCCGCCCACACGTTCGAGACCTGTGAGATCGTCTTCTGGCGCGGCTACGTCAAGTGCGCTTTCTACGCCGTGCCGCAGGTCGGGGAGCCGGTCGGCTCGCCGTTCTTCCGCTCCCGCGAGCGCCCGCCGGTGCAGTCGGGTGCGGCGCTCGAAGCGCACCAGGCGCTGGTCGAGCAGCTCAAAGATGAGGGTTGGGAGCCTTGGGCGCGCGGGCGAACGTGGTACGCACTGACGTTCCGTCGTCGCGACTGGTCGCCGATCGACGAGCCCGAGGAGCCTTCGACCGTCGTGGCCGCGATCGAGGCGCATGTCGTGCCACCACCGCCTCCGCCTGAACCGGAGCCCGAGCCGGCTCTGGAGCGCGTGCCCACAGCGGCAGCCCACAGGTCCAGGCGGCCACGCCACGGCCGGCCAAGGTCGCGCCGACGACGATCGTCGTGACCGACTAGCGCGGCCTCGTGGATGGAGGCACGCCCGTTCGGTGACGGGCACGTCGCTCTTCGTCGGCGTCGCCGCGGAGGGCATCAACGGGACGGTCAGCGCGGTCGTCGCGCTCGGCCACGTCCCGCTCGGCTTAATCCACCTGGATTGCACCCACCTAGGCGAACGGCCAGCGCGTCCTCGCCGCCCGGAGGGTTTCGCCGGTCCGGCCTTTCATCCGGCGCTCGTCGCATCCTAGTGTTGACCCAGGGCGGGCCTGGCCGCTGATTGCGGACCAAGGGAGGCTATAGGTGGGCGCCAATGGCGACGGTTGAGCTGCAGCCGGTACGACCGGCCGGCGTGCTCTCACCATCCCGGCGCGGACATGCGTTCGGGGTCGTGATCGAGTCGGCGAAGCCGATCCCGGGCCTGCAGCCTGTCGACGATCCGCTCCCGCCGCGTCTCACCACGTGGCGCGAGACGAGCGCAGAGGAGATCGACGGTGCGTGGCCGGTCGCCGAGGGGCGCGTCCTCCACGAGCGGCGGCACCCGGACGGCCGGCTTTTCCTGCGCGTCGACAGCCGCGACGGCTTCGGCTACCGCGTGTGGGCCCCCTACTACGGGCGGCACCTGGTCTCGCCCGACGGAGCGTCCGTCGAGTCGGCGCTGCCGCGCGTGCCGTTCGCGCGCTGGCAGCGGCTCTTCTTCGGCAAGATCCTCCCGCTCGTGGCCTGCCTGCAGGGCCTTCATCTCGTCCGCTCGAGCAGCGTCGCGATCGGCGGCCGGGTGGTGGGGTTCCTCGGCCCGCAGGACAGCGGCAAGACGGCGTTCACCGCGCATCTGGTCGCGCGCGGCGCCAAGTTCGTGACCGACGACGCGCTGGCGGTCGAGCTGACGCCGGCCGGCGTCGTCGCCCATCCGGGACCGGCACGTCTGAGCATCGAGCGGGCCGAGTTCGAGCGCGTGCCGTCGACCCAGCGTGCCCGCATCGGTGACTGTGTCGGCCGGAGCGACAAGCTGATGCTCGCGCCCGCCCCGATCGCCACGCCGTTGCCGCTCGCCCGGATCTACCTGCTCCGCCCGGATTCAGCGGTGGAGCGTGTGGCGATCACGCACGCGGGGCCGGCGCCGCTCGAGCTGCTGCTCAGGGCGACCGTCGTCGACTACCTCCGCGCGCCCCACGTGCTGCAGCTCCAGCTCGACGTCTGCAACGCCCTGGCCGAGACGATCCCGATCTACGACGTCGATCTCCCGCGCGGTTGCCGGGCGCGAGAGGCGGCGGCGCTGGTGCTCGCGCACTGCGGAGGCCCGAACGGCGCCTCGCGGCACACCTAGCTGCGGCAGCGGATAGGAGTGGAGCCGACGGGGCTCGAACCCGTGACCTTCGCGCTGCCAGCGCGATGCTCTCCCAGCTGAGCTACGGCCCCAGAAGGGCGAAGTGTACCCTCGAAGCTAGACGGCGGCCGCGTCGAGCTCGATGCTCGGCACGTCGCCCCACAGCTCTTCGAGCCGGTAGTAGTTCCGCGACTCCGGGGTGAAGACGTGGAGGACGACGTCGAGGTAGTCCGCAACGATCCAGCGGCCCTCCGGCTCGCCGGCGACGGAGCGCGGGAGCGAGCCCTCGTCGTGCTTCAGGCGCTCGTGCACCTCGTCCCAGATCGCCTTCGTCTGCCGCGGGTTCTGGCCGGTCGCGAGCACGAAGAAGTCCGTGTAGCTGCACACGGGGCGCATGTCGAGGATGAGGACGTCCTGCGCCAGCTTCTCCTGGGCGAGGCCGGCGATACGGCGGGCGTGTTCGAGTGGCGTCAGGGTCTTGTCAGGTCCTCTCGGGTTCGCGCTCAGTGTAGCCGCGGTAGAGGCCGGTCTCGTCGAGCGCGGCCGCGACCGCGGGCGGCACGAGGCCTTCGACCGATTCTCCCCGCGCCAGCCGTTCGCGAACCTCGGTGGAAGAGACCGGCGGCGAGGACAGCTCGAACGACAGCACCCGGTCGCCGAAGCGCTCGAGGTCGGGCGGCGGATAGCCCGAGCGCGTGCCGACGGCGAGGCGCACCCAGCGGAGCACCTCGTCGGGGTCCTTCCAGGTCGGGAACGCGGTGCCCTCGTCGGCGCCGACGACGAAGATCGCGTCGCCGAAGCGTCCGCCGCGCACGGCGTCGACCGTAAACGCGTGCGGGTCGAGCACGATCTCGTCGGCGAGCCCGTCTAACGCGAGCCGAGCCAGGCGCAGGCGCGTCTCCGCGTCGGCGACGACCTTCCGGTGGCCCGGCGCCTCCGCTACGAGGACGAGCAGCCTGTCGATCGGCAGCTCCGCGCGCGCGGCCTTCGCAAGCGCGACGTGGCCCGCCTGCGGCGGGTCGAACGTGCCGCCAAGAAGACCAGTCACTGGAACTCGAGCACCTCGCCCGCGACCTGAACCTCGTCGCCCGTCTTCGCACCCGCCTCCCTGAGCGCACGCTCGAGCTCCTCCTGCGAGCCGGCCTGCCCGTGGACCCGGAAGCCGCGATCGGTGCGGAGGATCCGAAAGCGCCGCCGCGGGTCGGGCTTCGGCCGGTAGACCAGGAACCGCGGCAGGCCCTCGTCGTCCGCCACCGGCGCCTCGGCCGGAGGGCACAGCTCGAACAGGGTGCGGCGGAAGCGCTCGACGCCCTCGCCGGTCGCGGCCGACAGCGCGAAGACACGCTGGATCCGCGGGTCGTCCGGCTCGAACCGCGGGGGCTCCGGTAGCAGGTCGAGCTTGTTCAGCACGACGACCTGCGGCCGCTCGTCGAGGCCGGCGCCGTACTCGGCGAGCTCGTGGTCGATCTGCGCGAACGCGTCGGCCGGGTCGCCCGCGGCGGCGTCGATCACGTGCACGAGCAGCCGCGCCCGCTCGAGGTGGGCCAGGAACTCGTGCCCGAGCCCGACGCCCTCGCTCGCGCCCTCGATCAGGCCGGGCACGTCCGCGACCACGAGCTGGCGCTCGTCGGAGTCGACGGTTCCGAGCACGGGCTGCAGCGTGGTGAACGGGTAGTCGGCGACCTTCGGCCGGGCGTTCGAGATCCGCGCAAGCAGCGACGACTTGCCCGCGTTCGGGAGCCCCACCAGCGCCGCGTCCGCGAGCAGCTTCAGCCGCAGCTCGTAGTCCGCTTCCTCGCCGGGGAGCCCGGTCTCGGCGAACCGCGGCGTCTGCCGAGTCGCCGTCGCGAAGCGGCGGTTGCCCCGGCCGCCCTCGCCGCCGCGCCCGAGCACGGCCCGCGCGCCGGGCGCCGCGAGGTCGGCGATCAGCTGTTCCTCCTCGTCGAAGACCTGAGTCCCGACGGGCACGCGCAGCTCTACATCCGAGCCGGAAGCCCCGTGCCGGCCGCTCCCGCCGCCTGCGCCGCCCTTGTCGGCCCTGAACCACTGCTGCGCCCGAAACGACGACAGGTCGCGCAGGTCGGCGTCCGCGACCAGCACGACGTCGCCGCCGGGCCCGCCGTCACCGCCGTCCGGCCCGCCCTTGGGCACGTGCTTCTCGCGCCGGAAGCTGAGCGCCCCGTCGCCGCCTCGCCCGGCCTGCACGTGAATGCGGGCCCGGTCGTGGAACACGGCCTAGTCCGTTACGGAGACGAAGCGCCGATCGCCCAAGGCATCGCTTGCGATGCCGTCCAGGAGGTCGCCCGGCTCGGCCGGGTGACCGTTCGACCCGCGACTAGGTCTCGTCGACAACAGAAATGGAGCGGCGCTGGCCACTCGCCCTGAACTGGACCGTGCCGTCGCGCTTGGCGAAGATCGTGTCGTCGCGGCCGATGCCCGTGCCGGGGCCCGGGCGGAAGCGCGTGCCGCGCTGGCGCACGATGATCGTCCCCGTCGTGACGCCCTGGCCGTCGAAGACCTTGACGCCCAGCATCTTCGGGTTCGAGTCGCGGCCGTTCCGCGACGAGCCGAGTCCCTTCTTGTGAGCCATCAGTGCTCCTTCCGGTGATGAAGTCGAGATTCTCGGTTGCTAGCACCAAGCCAGAGTCCCCACTCGACCGCGGCGTGGGCTGGTAGCCCGCGCAAGGGCGAGGGAGGGCTCTGGCGCCGCGTGATAGCGGGCGAGAAGCCGGCGCTCATTGCCGGAAGGAGCACTTAGCCTTCCTTCCTTGCTTCCAGCGCGGCAATCGCGCCCTTCCGGTTCGCGTGCGCGCTCTCGTACTCCAGCGCCGCCTCGATCTCCCCGGCCGACCAGTCGCCGACGCTCTTGTTGATGTCAGCAATCGTCATGCCGGCATAGCCGGCGGGCAGCTTCGCCGGGGCGGCCTCCGCCTCCTGCTTCGGCGCCTCGGCCTTCGCGGGAGCCTCCTTCTTGGCGGGCGCGCTGCGCTTGGCCGCGTCGCCGATCGACTCGATCTCGATCTGCGAGAGCTTGGCGCGGAAGCCGGTCTTGCGGCGGTAGCCGCTCTTCGGCTTGTACTTGCCGATCGTGACCTTGTCGCCGAGCGCCGACCCGACCACGCGCACGGTCACCTGTGTCTTCGGCGCGAGCTCGAACACACCGTCGCCGCCGAGCAGCAGCACCTCCGGGTGGAAGGTCTTGCCCTCCTCCGTGGGCACACGGTCCACGAGCAGGCGTTCGCCTTCCTGCACGCGGTACTGCTTCCCGCCGAGTGAGATGATCGCGTAGGCCATGGCGTCAAAACGCGGGCAGGTGCCCGCGAGAACGGAAAGTGTAGCCGTGACGGACGCCTCTCGGCAAAGACCGGCCCTGTGGGAGGTCTACGTCGTTTGGATGCTGTTCGCCCTGGCCGCGGTCGCGGTCTTCGTGACCTACTGGCGCCTTCCGCCGAGCGAGCTGTGGAAGGTGACCCACTCCGGCCTGGCCGGCGGGGCCGGCCGTGCCTTCGTGTTTCTGAGCTACTCGGCGGCGCTGGCCGCGATCGCGGTGGTGGCGATCGTGGTCGACCGGCTCCAGGACCGGCGTGCCGTGCTGCTCGGGATCGCCTCGGTCGTGCTGTGCGCGACGGTCGCGATTCCCGGGGTGCAGACGCCGAACGACCTCGACGCGAGGTGGGCGAACCTCCCGGCCGTGCTCGGGGTGGCAATCGCCGCCTCGCTGACGGCCTGGGCGGCCGCGAGAGGGAGGGCCGAGGAGGTGCGCACGACGCAAGCCGGCGACCTCGCGCGCCTGGGGACGGCCCTCGTGGTGCTCTTCTTCGCGACGCCGTACATCGCCGCCGAGCTCGGCTTCTTCCTCAACGGCGTGCCGCTGCTCGGCTGGATCTTCCAGACGGGCCAGCTCCGGCCCGAGCCGGACGGCGGCGCCGTCCACGCAGCCGTCCACCACGGCCACCACCACGGGCTCGACGGCTTCTTGCTTGCCGCCACGGCGCTGCTGCTGTCGCGCCTGCTCGGGGGGATCCGGCGGCACGGGCTTCGCGCCCTGACGGCGGCGTACCTCTCGATGATGCTCGTCTACGGGCTGGCGAACATGGCCAACGACCTGTGGACCGAGCAGGTCGTGAAGCGGGACTGGACGACCTGGCAGATCCCCGACGTGCTGTCCCCGTCGCTCTCGGCGGCATGGGCGGCGATCGTCGCCTGCGCCGTCGTCGTCTGCCTAGCGTTCTGGCGCGAGCGTCCGCTACTCGGCAGGCGTTGACTCGGCCTTCGCCGACGCCGGCCGCCGCTTGCGGTTGCGGCCGCCCCGCGACCCCCGCCGCGTCTTCTTCTTCGGCTTGGGCTGCTCGCCCTCGGCGCCGTTCCCCGACGGCGCCTCGGCCTGCGGCTCGGGCTCAGGCTCCTCACGGCCGAGCGAGGGATCCGGGAGGTGGATCTTGGGGCCGTCGCCGTCGCTCTCAGCGGTAGGCTGTTCGGCGGCCGGCCGGCCGCCGTTCGCCTCGGCCGTCGCCGGCTTCTTCTTGCGCCGCCTTCCGCCTCGCGAGCCGCGGCGGGTTTTCTTCTTCGGCTTGGGCTGCTCGGCCTGAGGCTCGGCCTCGGCTCCGTCGGAGACCGCTTCCGGCTCTTCGGCCTGCTCGGGCTCGGCGACGGCCACCTCGGCCTTCGCCTCCACCTCCGGTCGAGTTTCCTGCTTCTTGGCCGGCGGCTTGCGCGTCGGCTTCTCGGCTGCGCTCTCGGCGGTGATGGGCGCCTCGGGCTCCTTCTTGCCGGCGACGAGGCTCGCGTAGGCGATGCCGTCGAGCACCCGCTCGATCCGCACCTTCGCCTTCTTGCCGACGAGCTTCGACGCATGGCCGACGCTCACGGTCACGCCGTCGTGCTTCCCGATCGCTGCGTGGACGTCGTGGCGCCCCACCTCGCCGAGCTTCAGCTCGAAGGTCTTCCCCTCGAGCTTGGCGGTGGGATCGTCGCCGAGCACGCTCTCGAGCGTGCCCTTGGCGAGCACCTCGAAGTGGTCGACGGGCACGTCGTCGCGGGAGACGATCAGGAACCGGCGCTTCATGTCCTCCTCGATCGCGAGCAGCCGCGAGGCGCCCGGGCCGATCAGCGTGGCTGCGACCTTCGCCTCGAGCTCGACCTTGAACGCCTTCGTGCGCGGCGCGCTCGCCGCGAGCGCCCGCAGGCGCCGCTCGTCGTCGACAGCCGCGGAGCCCTCCGAGAGCACGACGCCGTCGCCGCCGCAGACCACGCACCGGCGCGTGAGGATCTCGCGCGGCCCGTCGGTGACGTTCTGGCGGGTCATCTCGACGAGGCCGAGCGGCGAGATCTCGACGACGTACGTCTTCGTCCGGTCGCGCTCGAGCTCGGTCTTCAGCGCCCCCTCGACCGTCGCCCGGTTCTTCGGATTCGCCATGTCGATGAAGTCGATGACGATGATCCCGCCGATGTCGCGCAGCCGCAGCTGGCGCACGACCTCCTTCACGGCCTCGAGGTTGTTCTTCGTGATCGTGTCCTCGAGCCGTCCGCCCGACGACTTGCCGCGTGAGCCGACGAAGCGGCCCGTGTTCACGTCGATGACCGTGAACGCCTCGGCGTAGTCGAACACGAGGTAGCCGCCCGACGGCAGGTCGACGCGGCGCGAGAGCGTGGAGCGGATCTCGGCGTCGACGCCGAAGCTCTCCATCAGCGGCGTCTTCTCGCGGTAACGCGTGACGCGGTCGGCCATGTGCGGCGAGGTCTTCTTCAGGTAGCCCACGACCCGCTTGAACGTGCGCTCGTGGTCGACGAACGCGTGCTCGAAGTCCTCCGTGAAGAGGTCGCGGATCACCCGCAGCGGGAGCTCGGCCTCCTGGTAGACGAGGGACGGAGCCTTCGCGGCCTTCGCGCGCGCCTCGATCGTCTTCCAGAGCCGCTGCAGGAAGACGAGGTCACGCTCGACGTCGTCGGCCGATGCGCCCTCGGCAGCGGTGCGCACGATCACGCCGCCCTTCTTGACGTCGAGCTTCTTGACGATATCGCGCAGGCGCGTGCGCTCGTCGTCCTCGAGCCGGCGTGACACGCCGAGGCCCTCGCCGTGCGGGACGAAGACGACGAAGCGGCCCGGCAGCGAGATCTCGGTCGTGAGGCGGGCGCCCTTCGACTTCATCGGGTCCTTCACCGCCTGGACGAGGACCTCCTGGCCGCGGCTGAGCAGGTCCTGGATCTTGCGGCCGTGCGAGCGGCCTTCGAGCTCGGGCGCGATCACCTCGTCGACGTAGAGGAAGCCGTTCTTCTCCAGGCCGATCTCGATGAACGCCGCCTCCATCCCCGGGAGGACGTTGTCGACCGAGCCCTTGTAGATGTTCCCCGCGATCGAGCGGCGCTCGGGACGCTCGAGGTAGGCCTCGGCGACCTTGTCGTCCTCGAGCACCGCGACGCGCTGCTCGCTGACGTCGACCGAGATCAGCAGCTCGCGCTTGGCGGGCGGAAGCGGGGGGCGGCGCGGCGGCGTGCGGCGGCGCGTGGCGCGCTGCTTGCGCTGCGACGGCCGTCGCTCGGGTCGCGACTCGTCCTTCTTCTTCGGCTCCTGCTTGGGCGCCTCGGGCTCGGCCTTCTTCGCGGTACCGGTGCCGGAGCCTGAGCCGGTGCGCTTCCGGTTGCGTCCTCCGCGGCTGCCGCGGCGGCGCTTCTTCTTCGCAGGATCGGTTGTGCCCGCCTCGGCGGGCTCGGGGGTTACGGTGTCGTTGGGTGGTGCGGGTGGCGCGACCTCTTGGCGGGCGCGCTCGTCAGTAGACGGCTTCTGCCGCCTGAACCATCGAAGCAAGTTGAATCTCCTTTAGTGGCGCGCGCGCTTCGCTGACCCGGAAGATCCGGGCGGAGCGCGCGCTGCAATGTCGTCAAACCTGTCGGCATAGCCGTGCTCACACGTTAGCAACCCGGTGCGTCAGCACCGTTACGCGCGTCGGCGGCAGGCACGTGGTGCCTACGCGGCTGCGGCCGGCCGGAGCTTCGCGCGCTTCGTGCGGACGGCGCGCAGCCGCTGGCTGAGGCGTGCCCAGGCCCATGGCTCGACCTCGCGGTAGCGCGGCTCGATCTGACCCCGCGTCGCCTCGAGATACTCGAACCAGGCGTCGGCCTCCTCGATCAGGAGCAGCTCCTCGGCTTCTCGTCTCTGGCTCATGGCGGGATCGTAGGTCCCGGTCCGGACGGACCGGTCACGGGGGAAACCCGGTTTCCCCCGTGGGCCCCCTCGTTGTGTTGACGCGCTTCCCGCGCAGTTAAGGCTCCGGCGGGCACAGCCCGCCTCCGCCGCAGGAAAGCCCGCTAGGGACACATCGAGACGCCATAGCCGAGGTTCTTCGGTCTCGCGCACGGATAGAGGCCCGCCGCCTGCGTATCGAGCGGCTGCGTTGCGATCTTGCGACCGGTCGCATCGAGGGCGACCAGTTCCTCCATTCGATGTCCGCGCGGGTAGTGGCGCGAGGGGATGGGCCATACCAGGTAGCCCTCCTTCGGGGTTAACTCGGCCCGGTCGCCGTCCTCGAATCGCGCCTCGACTCGGGCCACGCTCGGTCCCACGGTGCAGCAGAGCGTCACATGCGTCGCTGCCTGCGAGAACCCGAGCGCGAGCGGGTGCGTCTCTCCTCGGCGCGCACAGCCGCCGCTCTGGTTCGACCAGTAGCAGGTCTCGCCGGAGCGGCTCGGCGCGACCCACAGTCCGATGCGAGAGCCGTCGTCCGCCCGAAGGTCGAACAGCTGCCGTCGTTGGTCCCAGATCGCCCCGGTCGGTACCGAGAGCGGCGGGTAGCCCGGCACACGGTGGAGGCTCAGCTCGAGATCGGGGAGGTCAGCGCCGGCATCGTTCGCGGGTTTGCTGTCGAGCAATTGGCCATCGCTGTCGTACAGCCGTACTGACTTCGGGCGATGCCCGGCGACGCGGTGCGCACTCGGCACGCGGAAGAGGTAGAAACCAGCGTCGATCGGTTCGGTGACGCCAGACGAAGGGGATCTGGTCCGAGGTGCCGTCCTCGTATGCCAGCTCGAGCTTGACCCCGGCACGTTGCAGGAACGACCCACCTTGTACGACCAGGCTCGTTCCGTTCTTGGGGTCGGCGTGGTACATGCCGCTGACCTGAAGCCCTATGGGACGCAGCGCTCGTGCGAACGCCTCTTGCACGACCTCCCGCGCAAGCTCGTGGCTGACGACAATGCCGGCGAGGATGTCGCGGCGTTGCATAGCGTTCTCGGTAGAGCTGTTCGAGGGCAGCGGTCTTTTCATCCACCTGCACCTATCGATCCTCGCAGCGGCCGTTTTCTTTAGCGAGGAGCCAGCTGTTGTTAGGTCAGCGTGCGGCCCAAATCGGCACACGAATGTGGCAATGCAAGACCTGACCCCGGGTTGAGCAGTGCGCCTTGACTCTTAGCGGTAGGCCTTCGGGACCGCGGCGCCTCGGACGTGGATGGCTTGAAGCACGCCCATTGCGAGGAGGTTCGCGATCAGCGCGGAGCCGCCGACGCTCACGAACGGGAGCGGGATGCCCGTCACCGGGGCGACGCCGATGTTCATGCCGACGTTGACGAAGACCTGGAACAGGAACGCGAACACGATCCCGCCCGCCGCGATCGCCGAGAACGCGTCCCGGGCGATCGCGATTACCTTCAGGCCGCGCCAGACAACGAGCAGGTAGAGCAGTAGCAGCACCGATACGCCCACGAAGCCGCGCTGTTCGGCCAGCGATGCGAACGCGAAGTCGGTCGCGTGCTCCGGGAGGAAGTTGAGGTTCGTCTGCGTCGCGCCCGCCTCGCCACGCCCGTTCACGCCGCCCGCGCCGACGGAGTTGATCGACTGCGCGACGTTGTACGTCGCACCGGCCGGGTCGCGGTCAGGGTGGGTGAACCCGGTGAGCCGCTGCTCCTGGTACGGCTTGAGCACGTGGACGCCGGCCGCCGGCAGCAGCCAGAGCACCGCCAGGATCGCGACCAACGTCCCCACCCCCAGCGCGGCGAGGTGCGGCCAGCGCACCCCGGCGATGAAGAGCACCGCCGCCAGCGCCGCCAGGTAGACCATCGCGGTGCCGACGTCCGGCTGGACGAAGACGAGCAGGATCGGGAGACAGGCGAGCGCGATCGCCTCGACGACCGTCCGGCTGTCCCCCAGCCGCTTCGCGCGGTCGGCGAGAAAGCCCGCCAGGAAGAGGACGAACAGCAGCTTCCCGAACTCCGACGGCTGGAAGCGGAACGGGCCGATGTCGAGCCAGCGCTTCGAGTGGCGCGACACGGTGCCTCCGAGCAGCACGAGCAGCATCAGCCCTGCCGTGCCTCCGTAGATCCAGCGCTTGTAGCGCCGATAGACCTGCGGGTCGACGAACAGCAGGGCGATGAAGCCGACGCAGCCGACGGCCCCGTAGATCCCCTGGCGGACGACGTAGTAGTTGGCGTTGCCCTCGACGTCGTGCGCGGTGATCCCCGCGATCGCCCACAGCCCGTAGGCCAGCAGCCCGACCATGGCGCCGAGCAGCCACCAGTCGAGCCGGCGCAGCGCGGACGCGACGCCGACCGCCTCGGCCCCGTGTGGCCTCAGCCCTCGCGCGCGCGTGTTGACGGCCTCGATCACGGGGTCGCCGCCACAGTGCCGAGCCGGTCACGGAAGAACTCTTTGAAGACCTGAAGCGCCGCAGGCGCGGCCGCGTCGGCGCCGAAGCCGCCGTTCTCGATCAAAGCGCAGACGACGAGCTCCGGCGGCTCCGACCCGTCCGCGGGGCCGTAGCCGCACCACCACGACTGGTCGCGCTGGTCGGTGCTGGGGTCCTTCTGCGCGGTGCCGGTCTTGCCGGCGATCGCGATCGGGAAGGTCCCGAAGACACCCGTCGCCGTCCCGTCGCCTGAGTGCGTCGCCTGGTAGAGGCCGTCCTGCACCGCCTGCAGGTAGTACGGGTCGAGGCCGACCGAACGCGGCGGCGGCGCTGTGAAGCTGTGGACGACGCGCGCCGGCGAGCGCCGGCTCCCGCCGCCTTCCTGGACGTCCTGCACGACGTGAGGCCGCACGAGCTTGCCGCCGTTCGCGATCAGCGCATAGAACCGCGCCATCTGCAGCGGCGTCACGAGCAGGTCCTTCTGCCCGATCGCGAGCTGGATCGAGTCACCCGGTTTCCACACGCGGTCGATCTGCCAGTTGCCGGGGTCGGTCTTCCGCGTGAACGCCCGCTTGCGCCACTCGGGCGTCGGCAGCAGGCCGCTCGACTCCGGGCCGACGTCGACGCCGGTCCTGCGGCCGAAGCCGAACCTCGCCGCCCAGGCCTGGAGCGGGTGGCCCTGGCTCGGAGGCGCGTTGTAGAAGTCGTAGCCCAGCTGGTAGAACCACGTGTCGCACGAGACCGAGAGCGCGGTCGGCAGCGTCATCGACTCGTAGACCCCCGGGTCGACGTTGTGGAAGACCTGCGGGGGCCCGCCGTACTCGCTCGGGACCGAAAACGAGCCCGTGCACTCGAGCGAGGTCGACGGGGACGCGAGGATGTGCGTCTGGAGGGCCGCGAGCGCGGTCACGGGCTTGAACGTCGACCCGGCCGGATAGACACCGCTGGTCGCTCGGTTCAGGCTGGGGAAGTTGCGCTGCTCGGCCGTGGACGGCGTCAGCCCCTGCGCCGCGAGCTTCTTCGTCGTCACGTGACCGGTGTAGACGCGCGGGAAGTAGGTCGGGTACGAGGCGAGCGCGCGAATGGCGCCGTCGCGTGGGTCGATCGCGACGATCGCCCCGGCGTCGGCCAGCCACTGCTGGTTCAGCCGCGCCTTGTTGATCCCGTAGAGGATGGCGTCCTCGGCGGTGCGCTGGAGGCGGGAGTCGATCGTCAGCTTGATCGACTCGCCCGGGGCGGCCGGACGCTTGGTCTGGAGCTGGCTGCGCGGCCGGCCCATCGAGTCGACGCGCAGCTGCGCGAGGCCCGCGCGGCCGCGAAGGTACGAGTCGTACGTCCCCTCCACTCCCGACACGCCGATCTTGTCGCCCCCGGCATAGCCCTTGTCCTTGAGGCGCTTCAGCTGCTGCGGGGAGATCTCGTTGATGTAGCCGAGGAGCTGTGCTGCGAGATCGCCCTGGGGGTAGTACCGGAGGAACGTGTCGGTGATGTCGACGCCGGGGAACTCGTCCTGGTGCTCGGCGAGGTAGCTGATCGGCGCCGTCCGCTTCACGTCCTCACGTATGACGACCGGCGTCACCGGGTCGCCCTCGCGCAGCTTGATTCCGCGAAGCATCTCCTTCACCGGGACGTGCAGGATCTGCGACAGCCGCTTCAGCTCTGCGTACCGCACCTTCCAGGTGTCCGGCAGGTCCGCCGGGTGGATCACGACCGCGGTGCCGCCCACGTTCGTCACGAGCGCACGGCCTTTGTCGTCGAGAATCTGCCCGCGCGGCGCCTCCACGCGCACCGAGCGAAGCTGGTTGTCGAGCGCCGCGCGCAGGTACTGCGGGCCCGAGAGCACCTGCAGCGCCCAGAGCCGGAAGAAGAGCACGCCGAAGACCGCCAGTGCGACGGCGCCGAGAATTCCGATCCGGAGGGCGAGCTGCGGCGTGAAGCGGTACGGGCTCTCGACACGCGGGTCGGGCGGCAGGAAGCGGTCGGAGCCGGTGCGTGGCTGGCGCGTGCCGCTGCTAGCCAAGGAGGCGCACCTCCGTCGCGGTCTCGGGCGGCGCCGCAAGCGCCAGCACGCGGCGCGTGAGCGCGTACACCGGCAGCGTCAGCAGCAGGTTCAGCCCGATCTTGGCCGGGAGCGCACCCAGCAGCACGGTGCGGGCGGAGACCTCGTCGCCCAGCATGTAGTGCAGGATCAGCGCGCCGATCTGCACGAGGACCGTCGCCACGGCGACCGAGACGAAGGGCGCATGGAGCCGGTCGCGGCCCGTCGTCTCGCCGTAGCGGCCGATCCAGTACCCGGCGATCGTCAGCAGCAGCGACGTGACGCCGAGTGTGGACAGCGTCGCGGTGTCGACGAGCAGGCCCGCGAAGAAACCGCAGGCGGCACCGTAGATCGATCCGCGCAGAAGGGCGATCGCGACGAGCGTCAGCAGCACGACGTCGGGGTAGCCGCCCAGGATGTCGATCTCGCTGAAGATCGTCACCTGGAGGATGGCCGCTACGAAGACCAGCAGCGCGGCCTTCGCCGGTTCGAGCAGATTGATCGTCACCGGCCGCGTTTTTTCGGGACGAGGACGATCACCGAGCGCAGCGAGTCGAAATGGACGCTGGGCGAGAGCTGAACCTGCCAGAACAGATCGACCTCGCTCAACGAGGCGCCGCTGACGTAGCCGATCGGGATGTTGGCCGGATAGATCGAGGAGAGCGGCCCCAGCTTGAAGCCCTGCGTGACGATCGAGTCTTGCGGGTTCACGACCGCCGACTTCTTCACGCGGTCCAGCGTCAGCGTTCCCGGCCCCTCGCCGTGGCCGACGAGGCCGGCCGCCTTCGCGTCGAGGTCGAGCGCCGCCACCTTCATGCTCGGGTCTGTGAGCAGCATCACCTGAGCCTGGTGGCCGGCGACACGGCTGATCTTGCCGACGAGGCCGTCCGCGGTGATCACGGCGTCGTCGACGCGAATCCCGTTGCCCGAGCCTGCCGCGATCGTGACCTGCTGGTTGAACTCGCTCGGCGGCCGGCCGATGACCTCAGCTGGCACCGGCGCAAAGTCCTGCGGGAAGTCGGGCGCGTGGATGTAGCGCAGCTGGCGTTTGAGGTCGGCGTTTTCCGCCGCGGCCGTCGAGTTCTGGATCACCTGCGCGCGCAGGCGGTCGAGCTTCGCGCGCAGGTCGGCGTTCTCGTCCTTGGCGTGGACCAGGCCGGAGAACCAGCCGTAGGCGTCCCGGAACGGGCTCGCCACGCGGTTTGCCGCTACCTCGAACGGGCGCAGGACGGTGGCACCCGCGCTCTGAACGCCGTGCAGCCCGCCGTTCGCCGGCTCGCGGAAGTAGATCGTGATCAGGACGAGCGAGAGCAGCACGAGGACTCCCGCCACGATGCGCCGCTTGACGGCGGTGGAGCTGCGGGAGGACAACCCTGCGGGCCTGGAGCGGGGAGCCGGGGACCCCAGGACCGCAATCCGTGCGCTGCGGTTCCTTTGCTGCACGAGAACGACCTAGTGTAGGGAAGACTCCGGGCGACCGTGAAAGTTGGGTTTCCGGGCTAGGGCCGGTGGTTGTTGCGCCGCTTCTGGGTCTGGCTGCGGTGGATCGCCTCGAACTCCTCGAGGCTGCGTCCGGAGCCGACCGCCACGCAGGTCAGCGGGCTCTCGGCGAGGTGGACCGGCATCTGCGTCTCGTGCCGGAGCCGCTCGTCGAGGCCGTTCAGGAGCGCCCCGCCGCCGGCGAGCACGATGCCGCGGTCCATGATGTCCGCGGCCAGCTCGGGCGGGGTCTTGTCGAGGGTCGACTTGATGGCATCGATGATCTGACCGACCGGGCCGTCGAGGGCGCGCCGAACCTCTTCGCTCGAGAGGATGATCGTCTTCGGCAGGCCGGTGAGCATGTCGCGGCCGCGCACCTCCGCCTGCACCTCGTCGCGCAGGTCGTAGGCGGAGCCGACCTCGAGCTTGATCTCCTCGGCGGTCTGCTGGCCGACGAGCAGCTTGTACTCGGTCTTGATGTGGCTGATGATCGCCTCGTCCATCTCGTCGCCGCCGACGCGGAGGCTCTGGCTGACGACGATCCCGCCGAGGCTGATCACCGCGACCTCGGACGTGCCGCCGCCGATGTCCACGATCATGTTCCCGGTCGGCTCGGCGACGGGCAGGCCGGCACCGATCGCGGCGGCCATCGGCTCCTCGATCAGGTAGGCCTGGCGGGCGCCGGCGCTGAGCGTCGCCTCCTCGACGGCGCGCTTCTCGACGCCGGTCACGCCCGAGGGGACGCAGACGACGACGCGCGGGTGCGCGAAGCGATGCTGGTGCACCTTCTGGATGAAGTGGCGCAGCATCTCCTCGGTGACGTCGAAGTCGGCGATCACGCCGTCCTTGAGCGGGCGGATCGCGGAGATCGTCCCGGGCGTCCGTCCGAGCATGCGCTTCGCCTCGACGCCGACCGCGTGCACCTCGCCAGTGCGCTGGTCGATCGCGACCACGCTCGGCTCCGAGAGCACGATCCCCCGGCCGCGCACGTAGACGAGCGTGTTCGCAGTTCCGAGGTCGACGGCCATGTCGCGGCCGCCGAACCCGTTGAAGTAGCCCAGGAGACCCATCGGCCCGGTCGAGTCTAGCTAGGAAAGCGCAGAAATCACCGGTCTTCCGGGCAGGACGTAAGAACTCCGGCCCGGCGCACACCAACTCCTCCGACAGCATTTTCCCAAGGAGGAGCAATGCCCTTCGGAAGCTGGACCAACGACCTGCCGACGTCGTTCTTCCTCGTCGCGCACACGACATGCGCGGGACGGTGATCGTCTCGTGAGTGCCGCGGAGCTGCGCACGGACGCCGTGGTCCTCGCCTGCGCGATCAGCGCCGGGATCCACGCCGCGCTCGCACCCGAGCACTTCCGGGAGACCACGGCCGCAGGCTCGGGCTTCGTCGTCTCCGCGGTGTTGCTCGCGGCGCTGGCCGTGGTGCTCACGCGCAGGCCCTCGGAAGCTGCGTTCGCCGCGGCGGTTCTGGTCTTCGCCGGGCTGATCGGGAGCTACGTGCTAGCGGTCACCACCGGAATTCCCGGCGTGCACCCCGACGTCGACCCCGTCGAGGGCCTCGCGCTGGCGACGAAGGCGGTCGAGGCCGCCGGGCTGGCGCTCGCCGCGTCCGGCCTGCGGTTTCGCCCCCTTCACCTCGAACTCACCAACCCGAAAGGAACCCTCACGTGAACGAGAACACGACTCGGGCGACGCGGCCGATCCCGCTCGCGCTGACGGCGCTCGTCGCGCTGTTCAGCGCGCTCGCCGCGCTGGCCTTCTCCGGCGGGATGGACATGGCCCAGGCACACGGCAACGCGCCGCACCACCCCGCGAAGCACTCACAGCCGGCGGCGCTGACGCCGAAGGCGGTCGCCTTCCGGATGGACATGCGCAAGCTCTGGGAAGACCACATCACCTGGACGCGGATGGCGATCATCGCCCTCGAGGAGGGCACGCCCGACGCCGACGCGTCGGTGGCGCGCCTGCTGCGCAACCAGGTGGACATCGGCAACGCGGTCAAGCCGTTCTACGGCAAGGCGGCGGGCAACGCGCTGGCCGGCCTCCTGCGCGACCACATCCTGATCGCGGCTGACGTGATCGCGGCCGCCAAGGCCGGCGACCAGACGCAGCTCGCGTACGCGCAGTCCCGCTGGGTCGACAACGCCGACCAGATAGCGGCGGCGCTTCACCGCCTCAACCCGCGCTTCTGGAAGCTGCGCGAGCTGAAGGCCGAGATGCACCGTCACCTCGAGCTCACGGCGCAGGAGGCCGTCGCCCGGCTGCAGCACGACTGGACCGGTGACGTCGCGGCCTACGACCGCGTCCACCTGCACATCCTGCACATGGCGGACATGCTCTCCACGGGCATCATCGCCCAGTTCCCGGGCAGGTTCCGCTGAGCTTGGAGACGAGGACGGGAGCGGCGCCGGCGTGGGACGACGTCCTGCGCTGGCGCCGCGACCAGCTCGTGGCCGCCGGCTTCGAGCCGCCGCTCGCCCTCTCGCTCGCGCAGGACAGCCGCTACGACCTGCATGCCCTGATCGAGCTGGTGGAGCGGGGTTGCCCGCCGCGTCTGGCGATCCGGGTCCTCGCTCCACTCGAGGGGCCGAACGCGTGAACGGCGCGCCCACCGCTACCGTGCGGGCCGTGGAGCGTTCGCCAGACGCGGCGGTGCTCGCGGAGCCGGCCCCGCTCGACCCGGAATCGCGTGGCTGGCTGGACGGCCTGCAGGCGGCCGAGCCGGCGACCCGCGACGAGGCCGTCGGGCGCCTGCACGCCCTGCTGCTGCGGGGAGCGCGCTTCGAGGTCGCCCGGCGACGCCCGTCGCTGCCGCACCTCCGCGGCAACGACCTGGACGACATCGCGACGCAGGCCGCCGACGACGCGCTCGTCAGCGTCCTCAGGCGGCTGGACGATTTCCGCGGTGCGAGCCGTTTCACCACCTGGGCGTACAAGTTCGCGCTCTACGAGGCGGCAGTGAAGCTGCGCAAGCGCGCCTGGCAGGGGCGCGAGGTGCCGCTCGAGCCGGAAAGCTGGAGCCTCCTGTCCAGCGGGAGCCTCGAGCCCGGTGCGGAGGCGGAACAGCGCGAGCTCGTCGACGCCGTCCAGGCCGGGATCGCCGAGGCGCTGACAGCGCACCAGCGGCGCGTGCTCGTGGCGTTGGCCGTCAACGGCGTGCCGATCGACGTCGTCGCCGAGCGCCTGGGAACGACGCGCGGCGCGCTGTACAAGACCCTGCACGATGCGCGGCGGAAGCTGCGCGACCACCTCGACGGGCGCGGCTTCGCGCTCGGAAACATGGAGGAACGATGAGCGAACGACCTGACGTCGAGCAGGCACTGAACCGACTCCTGGGCCCGGCCGAGCCGGAGCTCGGCTGCGACGCCTGCTTCGAGCAGCTCGACCGCTATGTCGAGCTCGAGCTCGCCGGCGCAGACGCGGACGCCGCGATCCCCGGGCTGCGCGCTCACCTCGAGGGCTGCCCGGCCTGCCGTGAGGAGCACGAGAGCCTGTACGCCCTCGTCCGCGGCGATCAGCCGAAGCCGTAGGCGCCCGCGAAGCGCTCGGCCAGCAGCCGCACGAGCAGCGCCGCAGGCAGGCCGACCACGTTCAGGTAGTCGCCCTCGATCCGCTCGACGAGCGACGCGCCGAACCCCTGGATGGCGTACGCGCCCGCCCGTCCCTCCCACTCGCCGCTCGCCACGTAGCGGGCGAGGTCACGCGGGGTCAGCGTCCTGAAAGTGACCCGCGTCACCTCGCGGTGCACTTCCTCCCAGGCCGGCGTGAGCAGCGCCAGGCCGGACACGACCTCGTGGGTCTTCCCGGCCAGGCTCTCGAGCATCTCCTCCGCGTCCGTGCTGCTTTCCGCCTTCCCGTAGACGCGACCGTCGCAGAGGACCTCGGTGTCGCAGCCGAGGACCGGCTGGTCGCCCGCGACGGGTGCCACCGAGCGCGCCTTGCCGACCGCGTGCGCGACCGGGTCGTCCTCGGTCTCCTCGTACGAGGGCGGCACGACCTCGAACGGGACGCCGAGCTGCTCGAGGATCTCCCGCCGCCGCGGCGAGGTCGAGGCGAGGATCAGCGGCGGCGCAGGCGGAGCCGCCAAATCTCCTCGTCGGGCCAACGCTTGGCCCACTCGGCCGGAACCGTGTCGTAGTACTCGTGGTCCGGCGCGTCGGCGGGTGCGAACAGCTCGCGGAAGTCGAGCAGCTCGAAGCCGCTGTCCCACAGGATCCGCAGCATCTCCGACATCGGCGGGTGGAACTCGACTCCGGGGTCGTCGTCGTACCACTCGAGCCTGTACAGACCCCTCTGCGGACGAACGAGCTGCGGTCCGACCTGACCTTCGTCGGGCATGCAGAGCAGTTGCAGCGTCGAGCCCCGCATGAAGACGAGCTCACCTCCGTCGCGCAGGAGGCGCGCAGCCTCCGGGATCCACTTCGCGGGATCGCACCAGATGGACGCGCCGTACTCCGAGAAGGCGACGTCGAACGACTCGCCGGGCAGGCCCGTCTCCTCGGCGTTGGCCTCGACGAGCTCCAGCCCGAGGCCGTGCTGCTCGTTCATGCGCCGTGCGGTCTCGAGCTGCGCAGGAGTGACATCGACTCCGACGACTCTCTGCGCCCCCGCGCGCTTGAGCCAGGCGCCCCAGTACGCCGTGCCGCAGCCGAGCTCGACGACGTCCTTGCCCTGGACGTCGGGGAGCACGCAGAGCTCACGCTCGGGGATCGACCACTTGCCCCAGGTGATCTCCTCCTGGGCCCACGCGCCTTCGGCCTGCTTGCTCGTGTACTGCGCGTTCGCCTGCGTCCAGCCCTCGCGGTTGATCGCGACGTAGTCGGATTCCTCAGAGCCGGCTTCGCGATTAGGGGTGCTTTCGTTCAGCATCCCACACAGTGCGTTAGACGGCCGCGCCGGCAAAGCCGGCACGGCCTCTCTGGTCGGCGTCGCAAGCGAACGCCTTAGTCACCGAACCAGAGCTGCAGCTCGCGCTGGGCGGACTCGGGCGAGTCCGAGCCATGCACGAGGTTGTCCGGCATCGAGAGTGCGAGGTCGCCGCGGATCGACCCCGGCTCCGAGTCGGCCGGGTTCGTCGCGCCCATCGTCCGGCGGACCGTTGCGATCGCGCCTTCCCCCTCCAGAACGAGAGCCAGCGTCGGTCCCGAGGTGATGAACGCGACAAGCTCGCCGTAGAACGGCTTCTCGGCGTGCTCGGCGTAGTGCGTCTCTGCCAGACCGCGATCAACGGTCAAGAGCTTCGCCTCGCGCACGACCAGCCCCCGGCGCTCGAAGCGGGCGAGGATCTCCCCCGCCAGCTGACGCTCCATCGCGTCGGGCTTGATCAGGATGAGAGTGCGCTCAACCGCCATAACGGCGGCTGAGTCTACGGCGTGGGCGGCATTTCAGCGGCCCAACCGGTCGTTTCGGACGGACGACCGGGAACCCGGCCGTCCTGAAGTCGGCATCGCAAGCGATGCCTAAGCGCGCCGCTCTCTCCGGGGCGGCGTCAGCGCCTGCGTCTCGCCGAACGAATCGACCGCGGCAGGCTCGACCGGCGTCTCGCAGTACGGGCAGACCTGCCAGAGCGCCTCGAGCGGCTGCTTGCAGTTACGGCAGGCCTGGCGCAGCCGCGTGGTGCAGACCGGGCAGACGAGGAACGACTGGTCGACCTCGGCCCGGCAGACGGGGCAGTGCAGGTCGCGCTGCGAGAGCCGTTGCTCCATCGCCCTGACCTCGAGCTCGCGCTCGCGCCGGTCCTCGAGGTACTCGGGCGGGCGGAAGAGCATGTATACCAGCGCGCCGAGGAACGGCGGCACGAGGCCGAGCACGGCGGCCATCCCGACCAGCCACGGGTCCTCGATCCGCCGCCGCGCGTCCTTGTAGACCCAGAACGCGGTCGAGAGCCAGAAGACGACCACGAAGAAGATCGTCAGGTTGCGGATGACGATCCACGTGCTGTGGCTGAAGAAGTCGAAGATTCCGTTGTCCGCTACCAGCACGTGCGTCTCCTCAGAGAAGGAGCTTTCCGACGAGGTATCCGGCGCCAAACGCGAGACCGATGATCGCCAGCACGAAGACGACCGCGACTGCGAAGACGCTCAGGCGCTCGCCGAACTGTCCCATGGTACGTGCTGGAGTCGGACGATGAGATCGGCCAATAGGTAGAGCGAACCGGTGACGAGAACGGCTCCGTCGTCGCCCGCGAGGTCGCGTGCGCGGACGAGTGCGTTGCCAGGGTCGGCGACCGTCTCGACCGTGTCGAAGTGCGCCTGCCCGAGGCGCGCCAGCTCGGAGGCAGGCAGCGCCCGCGCGCTGTGCGAGGCGGTCGCGACGAGCACCGGGCCGGCCCCGGCGAGGCGCTGCAGCACCGCGTCCGCATCCTTGTCGGCGAGGATCGAGGCGACGACGACGTAGTCGCGCCGCGGCAGCCGCTCGAGCAGCCACTCAACGCCGGCGGGATTGTGCGCGCCGGCGAAGACGTCCTCGCCGACCCGCTCGAAGCGGCCCGCGAGCACGGTCTCGACGTCACCCTCGAGCGGTCTTCCCACGATCGCCTCCGCCGCCGCGCGCCCCACGTCCTGAGCGTTGACCACGCGTCCGGCCTCGCGCGCGCGTGTGTGACTCTCCCACTCGGGCTCGCCGAGCACGACCGTCGCGCCCGGTGCGACCACCGCGAGCTTCTCGGCCGCGATCGCCTCGCGCGTGTCGCCCAGCACGTCCGTGTGGTCGAGCGCGATGTTCGTCAACGCCACAACCTCGGCGTCGAGGACGTTCGTCGCATCGAGGCGCCCGCCGAGGCCGGCCTCGACCACCGCCACGTCGACCTCCGCGGCCGCGAACTCGGCGAACGCGGCTGCCGTGAGCACCTCGAACTGCGTCGCGCCTAGCCGTTCGGCCGGCGCCCGGACGCGCTCGAGCGCCGCCTCGAGGTCCGCGTCTTCGAGGTCGACCTGGATCCGCTCGCTCCAGCCCGCGACGTGCGGCGAGGTGTAGGCACCGACACTCAGGCCCTCGCGCGCGAGGAACGCCGCCGCGCGGCGGGTCGCGGTCGATTTGCCGTTCGTGCCGACGACGTGGATCGCGCGGAAGGCACGCTGCGGCTCGCCGAGCTCCGTGAGCAGCGCGCGCATCCGGCCGAGGCCGAACTCCTCCGGCCACGGCGAGAGCGACTCGAGCCACTCAAGCGCTGAGAGCATCGAGCTCGCGGCGGTAGCGCTCGAGCTTTTCGCGCTCCGCCTCGACGACGTCGCCGGGCGCGTTCTGGACGAAGCGCTCGTTCGAGAGCATCTTCTCGGCCCGCTCGATCTCGCCGCGCAGCCGCGCGGCCTCCGCCTCGACGTTCGCGCCGTCCACCTTCGCCCGGTCCGGCTTGACCACCGCGTCGAAGATCCGCTGCTGATCGCCCTCGAGCGGTGCACACACGCCCGCACGCCGAAAGACCTCGGCGGCGACGCGGATCGGCTCGAACTCCGCCGACACGTCGTCGGCCCCCACGGCCTCGGGCCACGGCGAGACGATCAGCCGCTCCTCCCGCGCCGGCAGGTTCGACCAGATCTCCTCGGTCACGTGCGGCATCGCCGGGTGAAGCAGCTTCAGCAGCCGCTCGAGGTTCGCGAGCGCCGTCGCCTGCGCGTCCTCGTCGGCATCGTAGAGCCGCGCCTTGATCGCCTCGGCGTACCAGTCGCAGAAGTCGTCGAACGTCAGGTGGTAGAGCACGCCCATCGCGGGTGAGAAGTCGAAGGCCGCGTAGTGCTCGTCGAGCTGCGCCTGCGCCTGGTCGAGCCGCCACGCGATCCAGTGCTCCTCGAGCGCGCGCGGCCGCAGCTCGTGGCTCGCATCGCCGACGTTGGCGAGGATCAGCCGCGAGACATTCCAGAGCTTGTTCGCGAGCTTCCGCCCCTCCTCGACTGCGCCTTCGGAGAAGCGCACGTCCTGCGATGAGGTGAGCTTCAGCAGCCCGTAGCGCGTCGCGTCGGCGCCGTGCTTCTCGACGAGCTCCATCGGGTCGAGCCCGGTGCCGAGGCTCTTGGACATCCGCCGCCCGTCTGAAGCGAGCACCGTCGTGTGAATGATCACGTGGCTGAACGGGACGTCGCCCAGCAGCTCGAGGCCGGAGAAGATCATCCGGTTCTCCCAGAGGCGGATGATCTCCCGCGCGGTCGTGTTCAGCGTCCCGGGATACCACGCGTCGAGCTCGGGCGTCGTCTCGGGCCAGCCGAGAATCGCGAACGGCCAGAGCGCCGACGAGAACCAGGTGTCGAGCACGTCCTCGCTGCGGGTGAGCTCAGCCGAGCCGCACTCCGCGCAGGCGTCCGGCTCGTCCTCGCGCACGGTCAGGTGGCCGTCCGGGCACTCCCAGACCGGCAGCTGGTGACCCCACCAGAGCTGGCGGGAGATGTTCCAGTCGGGCGCGTTCTCGAGGGAGTCGATCGCGAAGCGGTGCTGCGACTCGGGGTGGTAGCGGACGCGGCCGTCGCGCAGCGCCGCCAGCGCCGGCTGCTTGAGCTCGTCCATCCGGCACCACCACTGCAGCGAGATCAGCGGCTCGATCCGGGTCTTGCAGCGCTCGCAGAGCGCGACCGAGTGGCGATAGGCCTCGCGCTTGACCAGCAGGTCGCGCTCCCGCAGCCACTCCAGGATCCGCTCCTCGGCCTCGGCCTGCGTCAGGCCGGCGAGCTCGACCGCTTCGTCGTTCATCCGCCCGTCGGGACCGATCACCGTCAGCTCCGGGAGCCCGTGGGCTTGCCCGATCTCGAAGTCGAGCGGGTCGTGCCCGGGCGTCACCTTCAACGCGCCGGTGCCGAACTCCGGGTCGACGCGCTCGTCCTCGATCACCGGCACCGTGCGCTCGACGAACGGCACGATCACCTCGCGGCCGACGGCGCTTCGCCAGCGCTCGTCGCCCGGGCTCACCGCGACCGCCACGTCGGCCAGGATCGTGGCCGGGCGCGCCGTCGCGATCGTGACCCCGTCGGCGGGATCGTCGGCGAACGGGTAGCGCACGTACGTGAGCGCGTCGTCGACCTCCTCGTGCACGAGCTCGAGGTCGGAGAGCGACGTCTCGTGATGGGGACACCAGTTGATGATCCGGTTCGCGCGGTAGATCCAGCCCTTGTCGTAGAGGTGAACGAACCAGCGCATCACCGCGCGCACGTACAGGTCGTCCATCGTGAAGCGCTCGCGCCGGTAGTCCATCGAGGCGCCCATGCGCCGGAACTGGCCCATGATCGTGCCGCCGTACTCGTGCAGCCAGTCCCAGACGATCTCGACGAACTTCTCGCGGCCGACCTCCTCGCGGGAGGTGCCCTGCTCGAGGAGGTGCTTCTCCACGACGTTCTGCGTCGAGATGCCCGCGTGGTCGTAGCCGGTCAGGAAAGCGGTCTCGAAGCCCCGCATCCGGTGCCAGCGCACGAGCACGTCGGCCAGCGAGATCTGCAGCGCGTGGCCGGTGTGCAGCGCGCCGGTGACGTTTGGCGGTGGGTGCGCGACGACGAACGGCTCGCGCCCCGAGCCCGGCTCTGCGCCGTAGAGACCTTCCTCCTCCCACCTGCGCTGCCAGCGCTCTTCGACGCCCTCGGGCTTGTAGAGCGGCTCCATTCGGGCAAGTTTACGAAGACGTGGGCGAGTTCTTTCACGCGGTCAGAGTCTTCGGGGAACAGGTCACCGACGTCGGCTGGCTCGCACTCGCGATCGCGCTCGCGTTCCACTTCCTCAAGATCCTCGTGCGCACGTTCGCGTGGCGGAACATCCTTCAGGCGTCGTACCCCGACGTGCCAGTGCCCTGGCGTCCAGTCTGCGGCGCCTACATCGCTGGCGTCGGCGTGAACTCGATCGTCCCCGGCCGCGGCGGCGACCTGGTGAAGCTCTACCTCGTGCACCGGCGGCTGCCGGAGACGACCTATACGACCCTCGCCTCCACGCTGCTCACCGAGACGGTCCTCGACATCGTGCTCGCGACGCTGATCTTCCTCTGGGCGCTGACGCAAGGCGTGCTGCCGAGCCTCGACGTGCTCCCGAACCTGCCCTCGTTCGACTGGGGCTGGCTGATTGCCCATACGCAGGCGGGTGCGTTTGTCTTCTCGGCCGTGAGCCTTGCCTTGATCCTCCTCGTCTGGTGGGCGTCGAGGCACGTCGAGAACTTCAAGCAGCGCATCGGCCGAGGGCTCGTGATTCTTTGGGACCCGCGGCGCTACCTGCGCGAGGTCGCAAGCTGGCAGGCACTGAGCTGGGTCTTCCGGATCGCGTCGCTCTACTTCTTCCTCAAGGCCTTCCACGTGACGGCGACGGTGCACAACGCGCTACTCGCGCAGGTCGTGGAGAGCCTCTCGACGCTGCTGCCGTTCTCACCGGGCGGCGCGGGCACGAAGCAGGGGCTGCTCGTCTACGTGCTCGACGGCCAGGCCTCAGCTTCGAAGCTCCTCGCGTTCAGCGTCGGCCAGTACGTCGCCGTCACGATCTTCAACGTCGCGATCGGCGCGATCGCGATCTACGCGATGCTGCGGACGCTGAGGCTGCGGGAGATCCTGGGCCGCGCGAAGGCAGCTGAGTCGGAGAGCGGGAGAGCCTAGGCCTTGAGCCCTGCGTAATCGACGCGGGTCGCGCGGATCTCTCCCGCGTCGATCGCGCGCTGCTCCTCCTCGGGGCTCGTCGACGCCAGGTCGGCGAAGAGGTACGGCCCGCGCGAGAGCTGCCGGCGCTCGAATCGCTCTTCGAGCAGGCCCAGCAACGTCCGGGCCGCGTGGAGCCCCTCCTCGCGAGCCCAGCCCTGGAGGTACGCGCTCCACGGGCCACCGGACCCGACCCACTCGTCCCGCCGTCGGCGCAGCCAGCCCTCCTCGGAGCCAAGGCGGCGGAAAGACCATTCGGCCGTCGACTCGTCGAAGTCCTCCCAGGCCCACTCGACCACCACGACCGTTCCGCCCGGCGCCAGCGTGGCCGCGACGCGGTCGAGCACCTCGGCGGGGTCGGCGACGTGATGGAGCGAGGCCGAGGCGACGAGTGCGTCGGCCTCCGCGGGCAGCTCTGCCTGCTCGAACTCGACTCGGTGATAGCCCGCCTCCTCCGGCGCCTTCGGGTCGACGCCGACCGCGTCGTACCCGCTCGCGCGCAGCCGAGGGACGAATCCGCCGAGCGGGCCGCAGCCGAGCTCGATCACACGCGCAGGCGCCGCCGGGAGCTGCGTGTGCACGAGCGGCCAGATCGCCTCGAGCCAGCGCTCGGCAGACATCAGCGCGCCAGAGCCGAGACCGTTAGGCGGACTCTTCGGCGAGCTCGGCCGGCTCGTCGTCGGCGCCGGCGCTCGTCACGAGCGTCGGCTTGCGGCCCTTCTCGATCGTCTCCTTCGTGATCGCGCACTTGACGACGTCCTTGCGCGAAGGCAGCTCGAACATGACGTCGAGCAGCGCGGTCTCGATGATCGAGCGTAGCCCTCGGGCCCCGGTCTCGCGCGCCAGCGCCTTGTCGGCGATCTCCCAGAGCGCCTCGTCGGTGAAGACGAGCTCGATGTTGTCGTAGGCGAAGAAGCGCTGATACTGGCGCGTGAGCGCGTTCTTCGGCTCGGTCAGGATCTGGACGAGGTCCTCGCGCCGGAGCTGGTGCACCGCCGAGATGACCGGCAGGCGGCCGATGAACTCCGGGATCAGTCCGTACGAGAGCAGGTCCTCGGGCATCACCTTCGCCAGCATCTCCGACGCCTCGAACGCATTGCGCGAGCGGATGTCCGCGCCGAAGCCGACGGCGTGCTTGCCGATCCGCTTGCCGATGATCGTCTCGAGGTCGGCGAACGCGCCGCCGCAGATGAAGAGGATGTTCGTCGTGTCGATCGAGAGGAACTCCTGGTGCGGATGCTTGCGGCCGCCCTGCGGCGGCACCGAGGCAACCGTGCCCTCGAGGATCTTCAGCAGCGCCTGCTGTACGCCCTCGCCGGAGACGTCGCGCGTGATCGACGGGTTGTCCGCCTTGCGCGCGATCTTGTCGACCTCGTCGATGTAGATGATCCCGGTCTCGGCCTTCTTGATGTCGAAGTCCGCGGCCTGGATCAGCTTCAGGAGGATGTTCTCGACGTCCTCGCCGACGTAGCCGGCCTCGGTGAGCGCGGTCGCGTCGGCGATCGCGAACGGCACGTTGAGGATCCGGGCCAGCGTCTGGGCCAGCAGCGTCTTGCCGCACCCGGTCGGGCCGAGCAGCAGGATGTTCGACTTCTGCAATTCGACGTCGTCGTCCTCCGCCGCCATCTGCACGCGCTTGTAGTGGTTGTAGACGGCGACGGAGAGGGTGCGTTTCGCCTCTTCCTGCGAGACGACGTAGTCGTTCAGGACCGCGTAGATGTCACGCGGCCGAGGCAGGTTGTCGAGGTCGAGCTGCGCGGGAGCGGTGAGCTCCTCGTCGATGATCTCGTTGCAGAGGTCGATGCACTCGTCGCAGATGTAGACCCCGGGTCCTGCGATGAGCTTCTTGACCTGCCGCTGACTCTTTCCGCAGAAACTGCAGAGCAGCTGTTCGTTGCCATCCGATGCGCGAGCCACCTCGGTCTCCTTTTACCTCGGATCGGCCCGAAGCGCTAGGCCTTTGCGCCGTCCTTGGCGGCATCTCGGTGGATGATCACGTTGTCGATGATGCCGTATTCCTGGGCTTCTTGGGGGGTCATGAAGTAGTCCCGCTCCATGTCCTTCGAGACTTTCTCGATGTTCTGGCCGGTGTGCTCCGACATGATCTCCTCGAGTCGCCGCTTGAGGGCGATCGTCTCCCGGGCGTGGATTTCGATGTCGGTCGCCTGCCCCTGGAAGCCGCCCCAGACCTGGTGGATCAGAATCTTGGCGTTCGGCAGGGCCATCCGCTTTCCTTTCGCACCGCCCGCGAGGAGCAGCGCGCCCATCGACATCGCCGTGCCGACGCAGATCGTCTGCACGTCCGGCTTGATGAATTGCATCGTGTCGTAGATCGCGAGCCCGTGGTACACCGACCCGCCCGGCGAGTTGATGTAGATCGAAACGTCCTTGTCGGGGTCCTCCGACTCGAGGTGGAGGAGCTGCGCGATGATCAGGTTGGCGATCTGGTCGTCGACTGGCGTTCCGAGGAAGATGATCCGCTCGTTGAGCAAGCGGGAGTAGATGTCGAACGAGCGCTCGCCGCGCGAGGTCTGCTCGATCACCATCGGGATCAACGGGCTCATGGCGTCTCCTCTGACTTTTTCACGTCTCGGTTGGTCATTTCAGACGGTCGCACGGGCAAAGCCCGTCCGGCCTGACGGTGACACCGCACGCGGCGTCACCGTGGCTCCTTGCTGGCGGGGGTCCACAGTTTCGTCTCGGTCGGTTGCGTTTCCTTGTCGGGGGTCCAGATGTCCTCGCGGGCGCGCGCGGCCTCGGCCGGGACGCGCTTCGTCTCCCCCGCGACGCGGTCGAGCGCCTTGCGCAGGCGCAGGTCCTCGCGCAGCACCTCCTGGCGGCCAGAGTCGAACACCTGCTTGACCGCCTCGTCGGCATCGTCCTCGGCGAGCTCCGCCTGCTCGCGGATCAGCTCCTCGATCTCCGCGTCGTCGACCTCGAGACCGAGCTGGTCGGCGACGGCCTCCAGGACGAGCTCGCGCGCGACCGAGAGCGCGGCTTCGGCGCTCATCCGCTGCACAAGCTGCTCGGCCGTCTGGCCCGACAGCTGCAGGTAAGTGTCCGCGTTGATGCCGCGAGCTTCGAGCGAGCGGCCGAGCCCGTTCAGCAGCTCACGCGTGCGCGCCTCGACGAGCGGGCCGCCGACCTTGACGTCGGAGGCCTCGACGAGCGTGTCGACGGCCGCGGCGCGGTACTGCGTCTCGGCCTCCTCTTCGAGCACGTCTTGGATCCGCTGCTCGATGTCGGCGCGCAGCTCCGCGAGCGTGTCGAACTCGCTCGCCGCGCGCGCCAGCTCGTCGTCGAGCTCGGGCAGCACCTTCTCCTTGATCTCCTTCACCTCGACCGTGGCCTTGGCCGTCGAGTCGTCGGCGGTCTCGAACTCGACCTCCCTCGTCTCGCCGGCGCTCGCTCCGGTGAGCGCGCGCTCGATCTCCTCGACGAGCCGGCCGGAGCCGAGCTCGACCACGAGGTCGCGCTGGCCCTCCCCGTTCTCGTCGAGCGCGTCGATGACGAGCACGTCGCCAGTGCGCGCCGGGCGGTCCTCGACGGGCGCGAGCTCGGCAACCGTCTCGCGCAGCGCCTCGAGCTCCTGGTCGACGACCTCGCTCGGGACGTCGGGCTCCGCGTACGGCACCTCGAGCTGCGACCAGTCGGCCGGGTCGGGCTTCGGCTGCACCGCGACGGTGGCGGTGAAGCTGAACCTCTCGTCCTCGGAGGTCGGCAGGTCGTAGTCGTACTCGGGCGCGGCCACCGGTCGGATCCGCGTGTTCGCGGCGGCGTTCAGGAACCAGCCGCCGATGTGACTCTCGACGGCCTCCGTGAAGAGCCGCTCGCGGCCGATGCGGGCCTCCAGCACCTGCGGCGGCACCTTGCCCTTGCGGAAGCCGGGCACCTTGACCGACTCCGCGAGGTCGTGCTTCGCGTGCTCGACCGCGTGCTTGAGGTCTGCCTGCGGGACCTCGACCGTGACCCGGACCTTGTTGTCCGGCAGCTCCTCGACCTGCATCGCCATGCCCTGGCCATTCAAGCAAAGGGACCCAGGCCTACCGACGGCGTCGGTTCAGAAGTCGTCCGGCTCGCCGTCTCCGTAGTCGAGGCTCTCGAGCCGGGTCATCAGGCCGACCCCGCGGAAATAGACCTTGTTGGAGCGCGGGTAATAGGCGATGTCGTTCGGCTCGCGCGTGCCGTAGGCGAGGTACGTGATCCCCTCCGGGCCCGCGACGATCGCGTGGGCCACGCGCGTCCCCGCCGGCCGCGCGAACACGTGCCCGGGCCGAAGCTCGTGGGACTCGGGCGCGGCTCCCCGTTCGGCGGCGACGCGCGTCGGCAGGAGCTCGAGCGTCCCGCTCCCCTCGAGCACGACGAACGCCTCGGACTCTAGCGAGTGGCAGTGCGGCGGGGAGCCACGCTTACCCTCTGCGCGGCGGATCCAGTTCAGCCCGGTCCGATCGGAGCCGGCGGCGTCGCCAATCACGCGGTCGCCGTCCACGTCGAGCGGGACGTCCTCGAGCGCGACCACGTTCGCGGGCCGCTCGCCGGGCTCGGCGAACTCCAGCTCGCCGACCTGCGCCTCGACGTCCCAGGGGTCGTCGGTGCGACCCTCGACCCACGGCCAGCTCAGCCGTACGGCATTCGACCGCGGCAGCCAGCCGTATTCGACCGGGTGCCGTGTTCCGAAGACGACGTACTCGAGGCCGTCGGGCCCGCCCTTGAGTGTGTGCTCCTCCGAGTCGGCAAGGTGGACGATCGTGTCGCCGGGACGCACCTCGCATACCGCCTCGTCCTGCCAGAGCAGCCCTGAGCCTCCGAGCACGAAGAAGATCTCCTCGGACTGCCCGTGCGAGTGCGGAGGCGAGGAGAGCCGGCCCGGCTCGACCTGCACGCGGTTGACGCCGATCCCCTTCGCTCCCGCTGCGTCCCCGAGAGCCTGCCGCGTTGAGCCCATCGGCCCCTTGTCGCGGCGGCGGCCTTCGACCTCGTCCCAGTGCACGACCACGGCCGCAGTATTAGCGAAGCTGCAGGAACTCGTTCGCGGCGCTGACGGACAGGCCCGGCGTCGGGCCGCCGCCGATCACGTACACGCGGCCGCCGAGCCCGAGCACGCCCAGCCCGTGCCTCGCCGTCGGGAGGTCGGGCAGCCGGCGCCAGCGGCGGGTGCGCACGTCGAACGCGTAGACCGCGGCCGACGTTCCCGCGGGCGACTCGCTCCCCGCCGAGACGAGCAGCGGCCCGACCGAGGCCGAGTCCGTTCCGCCGCGGGTCTCGGGAACCTTTGGGAGCGCCACCCAGCGGCGGCGGGCGGGAACGTAGGCCTGGAAGGCGTCGAAGTTCGTTCCGGCCTCGCGCCCGGCGACGGCGTAGACGCGGCCTCCGAGCGCGCTGACGCCGAGGTGCTCGCGCGGCTTCGGGCCCGGGATCTGCCTCCAGCGGCGGCGGGTGCGGTCGAACGCCAGCGCGCGCTGCGCGAGTCCTCCTCGCGCGACGCCGCCGACCACGTAGAGCGTCCGGCCGACGATCGCCGCTCCCGCGGCGGCGCGTGGCTCGGGCAAGTCCGGAAGGCGCCGCCAGCGGCCCTGCGAGAAGACAAAGGCCCGCGTCGGGGCGCCGTAGCCGCCGACCACGTAGAGCCGGCGCCCGTCGGAGGCGGCCATCGCGTGGTTGACCGCGACGGGAAGGTCGGGCAGCCGGCGCCAGCGGTCGCGAGCCGGTGAGTAGGCGTCGACCCGCCGGGAGCTGTTCCCGTTCGCCAGGAACCCGCCGACGACGACGAGCTCTCGACTGACCGTCGCCGCGGCGACCTCACTCCGCGGCAGCGGGAGCGGCGCCCCTCGCTTCCACTCCGGCGCTCGAGGCGAGACGGCTCCTGCCGAGGCACCGAACGCAAGCGTTGCGGTTCCGAGGAACGCGAGCGGCCACCGCGTCATGCCGGGAGTATGGAACCTCGAGGCGACCCGCGGCGTATGGTTCGAAAGTGAGGCGAGCCTCCGTCATTACAGTCGTTGCCGTCGCCTTCGGGTCGACGTGGGTGACGACGGCCGTCGGAACGGGCGCGCGGGTCCGGACCGTTCCCTGCGACCAGGCCATCGACCACCCGAGGTTTCCCTACCGCTCCGACGGCTACCGGCTGGTGCTCAACACGTTCTCGGTGCCTCCCGCCTACCTCCGCCAGGTCGTCCACGTCGGTGGCAGATGGCCGTACTGGCGCAAGACGGGGCTGGTCGTCCGGGCCGGCGCGCCCGCCGTGACCGTCACTGTCCCTCGAGCGTGGCGAAGCCGTGCCGCGATCATCTGGGGCAACGCAGGCACGCCTGCGAGCTCGTTGCGGTTCGCCAGCTGCGCCGGCCGGGCGAACGAGGGCAGGGCCTACGCCGGCGGGTTTTACGTGCGCGCGCGAAGCGGCTGCGTCCCGCTCGTGTTCCGCGTCGGCGCCCGAGCGGCGACGGTCCGCTTCGGCGTCGGCCGCCGGTGCTGAGCCCGGTTGGCTACGTAGGCTCGCTCCGGATCGTCCGGACGCCGTTCGGCGAGCGAGGCCGCCCGCCCGCGCGAGCCGTCGGGAAACGTGACGATCACCACCGCCCGAGCCTACGCCTCCCGCGCGGCCAGGCCGCAGGCCGACGCTAGGCCTGGGCCTTCGGCGCCTCACTCCCCTGCACGAGCTCCTGGAAGGCGGGATCCTCGCGAAGCGGGTCGAGATCCGAATCCTGTTTCGCGTACTCGCGGAACCCTTCCGAAAGCTCGATCGCCTTCCCGAGGTGCTCCATGGCGGCTGTTCGGTCGCCGGTCAGGCTCTCCAGGCACGCGAGGTTGTAGAACAGCAGTCCGTACTGCGGAGCCTCGGCCACGAGCTCACGAAGCTCCGCCGCCACTTCGGCGTGCTCGCCGGCCTCGTACCGCTTCCGCAGCGGGTACCAGAGCTCCCAGCCGATCGGCTCGTACGGCTTGCCCGTCGTCGCTCCCACCGCGACCACCGTGGTTCCCGGCTCCTCCGCGAACGCAGTCCGCTTCACGCTCGGGGCGGCGAACACGAGCGTGCCCTCCCCCGCTTCCTGCCGTTCGCCGTCGAGCTCGAAGACGGCTCGTCCCCTGGTGACGATGTAGAGCTCCTCGTTTCCGGGGTCTTCCTCGTGCTCGTTGATCAGCCGGTCGCCCGCCGCCTTGGCCGTCCAGGCGTTCACACCGAACGCGGTGATCCCGAAGTGATGACGAACGGGCCGGATCGGGCACTCGCCGACCGGCTCCAGCTCGCGGATGTCGTCGATCTGATCAACTGCCCAACTAGCCATTCATAACCCCCTCTGTTCCGTTTGGTCCGAGCGCCGGAACTCTAGGCGAGGCGGACGTCAATGACGATTCGCACACGCTGGCCGATTAGCTCGGCAGTCCGGAACGCGAGGTTCTTCGAGGTGATCCGCCGCGGCAGCAACGGCGCACCTTTGCCCAGGGTCACGGGCGTCATCCCGAGGATGATCTCGTCGAGAAGACCGGCATCGTAGAACTGGCCCACCAGATCGCCTCCGCCGAGCAGCCAGAGATTCGCGTCGCCGAGCTTCGCGGCTATCTCGGCGTGGACCAGCCGCACGTCACCCTCGACGAGCGTGAGGTCGACCCGCGGAATGAGCCGAAGGTCGCGGTGCGTGAACACCCAGCCGGGCCGGTCGCCGTAGAACTCACGCCATCGCTTGGTGCTGTCGGCCAGGCCGTACCGCTCCAGCATCCACTCGTATGTCGTGGCGCCCATGACGAGCCCGCCGACGCCGGGGAACCACTGGTCCCAGTGATGATCATCACCGTCGTGGGGCACCTCGAAGAGCCAGTCGAGCGAGTTGTTCTCGTCCGCGATAAACCCGTCGAGCGTGCAGGCGGTGAAGTACTGCACCTTGCCCATCTCAACCTTGCTCCGGCTGCTCACGAGAGTGCGGGGACGAGCGCAAAAGCGGCTAGGCGAGGATCACTTCGCAGCCGGCTTCGCGCTGCACCTCGGCGTCGACGTCGGCGCCGAAGAGGTTTCCCAGGAGCCCGTGGTGGTGCTCGCCGAGGACGATCACCTGGGCGCGGATCTCCTTCGCCGTCTCGACGATCGCTCGACCCGGTTCTCCGGCCGTCCAGATCAGCTCCGCCTCGAGCCCGGCCGTGGCAAGCCGCTCGCTGGCCTCTCGCAGCTGCGCGACGACTTCCGGCGGTGCGGCCAGAGGCTGGCTTTCGTTGGCGGAGATGTCGTCCAGCGTTCCGAAGTTCCGCGGCACGTCGAGGTCGAGCGGTATGTTCGCCACGCTCAGCACGGTGATACGGCCGCGCGAATCGTGCGCCTCCGCGATCGAACGCTCGAGCGCGCGCCGCCCGCCGTCAGAGCCGTCGTAGCCGACGAGAATCCTCCGCACGCGGGACAGTCTCTCAGGAGAAGCCGTCCGAGCTTGGTAGAGCAAGCCTTGCCTTGAGGTGCGGCTCCGACTCTCGGACGAGGCGGCATTCCGCACGGCCGTCGCGGGGTTGCGGCGCATCGGCATCACCGTCCGCGCTGCTCGGCGAGATGGACACCGAACAGACGATCCGGGATGTGGCCACAAACTGGAACGTCGCTGGCGAGGGAACGTCGGGAACGGGTCCCGCCCCTAGCCGCCCTAACCCAAGAGCCGATCGTTATCCGGGACTCCGCTTGCTTGGGCCAGCGTTGCTCCTATGTCAATGAGGGCTCACTCTTCAGCGTCGTGTAGACAGTGCGAGCCAGCTGACGCTTGAGGCAGCGGAGCGCCTCGCGCCGGCTCTTGCCCTCGCCCTGCTTGCGCTCCAGGTAGGCGCGCGCCGGGGCGTAGACGCGGCCCTGAGTGATCGCTATCCGGTGCAGGGCACAGTTCAGCTGGCGGTTGCCGCCGCGGTCGAGCCGGTGCCGTCGCTGCTTGCCCGAGCTGGCCTCGAGCGGCGCGACGCCGGCGTGGCGGGCGAGCCGGGCGTCGCTTCCGAAGCGCTCGATCGGGCCGATCTCGCAGAGCAGCTTTGCGGCGCTCAGCGGGCCGCAGCCAGGCAGCTCGAGCAGCCGCGGGGCGAGCGTCTGCGTCCGCGCCGCCAGCTCGTGCTCGAGGGCGACGATCTCGCGCGTCGAGGCGCGGCAACGGCCGAGTAGCTGACGGGCGATCCGCACCTGGGTCGTCTGCTCGCGGCGGGCGAGCCAGCGGCCGAGCCGCTCCAGCCAGAGGGCTCGGTCGAGTGCCCCCAGCGGCACCACTAGCGTTGGGTCGAGCTCGTGCAGGTGCCAGCGCAGGCGCTGCTGGGCTCGTCGTCGCTCGGCGACCAGGTCGTCGCGGTGGTCGAGCAGCAGCTTCAGCTCCCGCAGGCGCTCCTCGCCGGCCCGTGGCCGGTCGAGGTCGGGTTCCTGCAGCGCAGCGCGGGCGATCGCGAGCGCGTCGAGCGCGTCCGACTTGCCGCGCGTGCGGCCGCGCCGGCGCTGGGGCGCCGTCAGCCGCGGCGGCACCCGCACCAGCTGCTCGCCGGCCTCGAGCAGCAGCCGCTCGAGGCCGCGGCTGACGTGGCGACAGTCCTCGAGCGCCCACTGCCGTTCGCCCAAGGGCGCCCAGCTCAGCAGCGCGGCCTCGACCGGACCGCTCCAGCTCGAAAGCTCGCGCCCGAGCTCGTCGACAGCCACCGCCGTCAGCTCGTGCTTGTGCACGTCCACCCCGATCACGATCATTGACATCGCCTCCTAGCGTTGAGGGGCGACCGGCGAGCGGACAGGCCTCAATCGAGGCAGCTGCCAAGCTCCTATCAGGTCACGCTCGGCGGTCTCGGGAAGGCGGCGGCGACACAACGCTGGCAAGTCAGCTCTCGGGCGACATGCGGGAATCGGGTCAGCCGCCGCCGCCCGAGTCTGCGCCGCTTAACGGACGCCACCACCCGCCGAGGATGACATTGAGTGCGGGAATGAAGCTCCTATGACCTGTCAAGCCATCAGCGGCTCCTGGGCCTGGAGTAGCCGGTAGAGGCGACGGGCGAGGTAGCGCTTCACCAGCCGGGTGGCCTCGCGGAGGCTTTTGCCCTCGGCGAGGCGGCGGGCGATGTAGTCCCTGGTCGCCGGGTCGTGCTGGCGGCGGTGGAGGACGACGGTATGCAGCGCCCGGTTGAGCTGGCGGTCACCGCCGCGGCTGAGCCGGTGGCGGACCGTCTGGCCGCTCGAGGCGGGCACGGGGGCAACGCCGGCAAGACGGGCAAAGCAGGCTTCCGAGCGCAGCCGGCCCCGGTGCGACCAGGCGACGATCAGCTGGGCGGCGACGATCGCTCCGACGCCGGGCTCGTCGAGCAGCGCCGGTGCGAGCGCACGCACGGTCGCGACGAGCTCCTGCTCGAGCTCGGCAGCCTCGCTCGTGGCAGCCTGGACGCGGCGGGCGAGGCTGCGCAGGACGAGCCGTGTGGCGAGCTCGTCAGCGCTCGAGTGCGTGCGACGGAGCCGACTGCAGCGGTCGAGTAGCGCCCCGGTCGGCAAGCCGCGCAGCTGCTCGCGGAGCGGCTCTGGTGCCGTGACGATGACAGCGCGCAGTTGTGTGAGCGCCTCGCGGCGGACGTCGACGGCGCTGCGCCGCGCGACCAGGAGCAGCCGCAGTGCTTCGCGCCGCTCACCACTCCGCGGCCGCGCGGGCGTCTCGGCGGCGAGGGCCGCTCGCGCCGTGCGGACGGCGTCCAGGCTGTCATCCTTGCCGCGCAGTCGCCGCTCAGCTCGCGGTGTGCGGCTCAGCTCGAGCACGATCTCGCCACAACCCGCAAGGAAGCGGGCCAGCCCGGCGCCGTAGCTGCCGGTGCCCTCGATCGCCCAGACACGGCGGCCGGTGGCGTGGCGATCTGCGAAGCGAAGCGCCGCCTCGTACCCATCGCTGCTCGCGGCGATCTCGCTCCCCGCCAACAGCGCTCCTGCCGGGGCCGTCACCACCGCCAGCGCGTGCCGGTCGCGGTGGGTGTCGACGCCGAGCACGTAGTCCAGCTCGTCTGCAAGCATCAGTCCGATCCTCCGAGTCCGCTTGGTGGGTCCGGTGGTGCCGGTCTGAAGCGAGGCAAACCGCGGCGGCAGGACGGTAATGAGTCACGCCGGCAAGGCGGACAGGCTCCTGATCAAGCCAGCTGCGGGCGCCAGACCGGCGCCGCCGCGTACGCGCGGACGGTTCATTCCGAAGGCACGCACGAGGCGGCCAGTCACCAGACGAGTCACACACGACACGGCGACAACCAGGCTGGTCAGGCCCAGACAGACCGACTCGCCGAGTTTTACCGTCACCTGAGGGCGAACCGCTGGCAGGGTTCTTGACGACGCGACACCGCAGCCGTCGGTTGCGAGCCGGGCGGCCTCAACGGAAGATCGTTGCCGCCTCTTCCTTAGTCCCTTCGCACGTCGAAGAAAAGAACGTCGTACTGCCTGACGTCGCGCATCGTTCCGCCAGTGCCCTCTTCGACGCGCGGCCTGATCGTTCGAGCCGTCGCATCACTACTTTTGCGCGCTTCGTCCGTTTCCCAAAGGGTGACGCCAAGCGCGTTGCCGCTGTGGCGGTCGCCGAGGACGATGTAGCCGACGTAGCCTGGCTCGCCGCTGATACCCGGATGGACGACTTCGCGCACGACGCGCGCAACGTCCTCGATCCGGTCGGGCGTCGTTTCGAGGAAGTTCACCCTCGATACCACAGTGTTCCTCCTTGCTCGTTTTGCCGCGGGAGTATCTACGGCACACGTCCTCGACCGAAGGTGGGCGAACAGTCAAGCGTCAGCGCTGTCGTGTGCGAGCGTTCGCGAAGACACTCCGAGCGGGTTCGCTACCGTCACTCAAGCATGGGCTTTCGCCTGATCGACACGGAGGGCAACGAAGTCGGCGAGTTGCCGGACGCCGGGGCGACCTGGGGCGTGGGCGAGATGGTTTCGGTGGACGGTCGAGATTTCAAGTCGTAGGGTTCGGCGGTCGGACTGTCGGCGAGTTGGCTGAGTCGACCAAAGCGAACGTGCCGGTACTCGTCGTCCGTCGCATCTACGCGCAGTGAGTCCTGGGCGCGGTCGGTTGGGCCAGCGTGCTCTCTCCTGGGCGTTCGCCGCCGCGGCCGACATGTGCGGCTGCGGCGCACCCCGCGCTCAAGGAGAGGGCATCCGTCGAAAGTCATGATGGCCGCCAAGCGGCTGGACTTTCGACGGGAGTGCGGGCGAGAGGACTCGAACCTCTAAGGAGCCGAAGCCCCAACGGGACCTAAACCCGTCGCGTCTACCAGTTCCGCCACGCCCGCTTCGAGCCAAGGATAGAACCACCGCTGAGGCGGGCTTTGCTCGCCTCCGCACGCAAACGCTGCGCGTTCGACACTCAATCCCACGAAGTCGGGACCGTAGGCCGACTTCGTGGAGAGCGCGTCTACCAGTTTCGCCACGCCCTCTTGTGGCGAAGATCGCCGCATCAGTAAGGCCTCGGTAAGAGGAAAACGCTCGCGACTAACTAATAGACCCAGGTTGAGTCTGAAAACTCGGTCATGAACGCAACCGTTATCGAACTCCCAACCGTCGAGTCGCTCAGCGACGAGATCCGTGGCGTGGTCTACGAGCGACAGACCCTGCGTTCCGTCGGCGCCGGCCGCGACGAGCTGGAGCGCAACCGCGCCGAGCTCGTCCGCCTTCAGCAGGCACTCGTCTACGCCCTCATTCGACGCCACCTCCCCGCGAACGCGGCGTAGATCTCCGCGTCGGACGGGCTATCCTGTCCGGGCTGCGCGGTGGCGGTAGCTCAGTTGGTAGAGCCCCGGGTTGTGGTCCCGGTGGTCGGGGGTTCGAGTCCCCTCCGCCACCCCTCTTCCTACACTGGTCTCGACGTGGCCCCGTAGCTCAGCGGAAGAGCGACGGACTTCGAATCCGTGTGCGGAGGTTCGACTCCTCCCGGGGCCATTTCCACTCCTGACGGCAAGCCGAATCCGCATGGTTGGCTGGGTCAGGTGTGCCAGCGATGCCGGAAGTGCACGTGCGGTGCCTACCCCGGTGCCTACCTCGGGATTCGCCAGTCGTCGCGACCTGGCTGAGCCGCAGCCCGTCCGCCTCGACCGGCTGCTCGAGCACGTAGCCGGCCAGCGCGAGCTCTTCCAGCTCCAGGGCGACGATGAGTAGCTGCGAGAGCACAACGTCGAGCGAGCCCGCACCGTCGACGGATTGCCGAAGTTGCAGCCAGATGGGCTCGGCTCGGACACTAGGCAGGCAGGCAGTCGCTTCGTAGGCTGCTCGAGGCCGGGATTCGTTGCAGCGCCTCAGCGCGCGAGGCCGCTGGCTCGTTCAGCCCGTCACGACACGTCGAGGCCTTCGCTGGCCCACGCTTCCGCCTGCTCGCGCTCCCGGTTTGCAAACAGTTTCAGATCGCCGGGGCTTGACCAGCCTCCGAGCTTCACGAATCGTCGGATGCTCTCCGAGTCCGTGACCACGGCGATGCGTTCGAAAGAGCGCGGATGGGCGAGCCCGAGCACGAGGTCCTCCCAGGCGCCACCGACGGTGTAGCCGCTGAAACGGTCGTCGAGCACGTGGATGAGGCGAATCTTCGCGTGCCGCTCCAGGGCGCGTTTCACCGCCGGCGCCGCAATTGCTTCGTAGTCGGCGGACTCGACTTCCCCGATGGCCTCGAGCCCGACGACGGCGTCGGGAAGGCCCTCAATCAGCTGGATCATGCTGTTTCAACCGGCGAGTCCGGCGGATGCCTCTTTCAAGCCATCCTTCAGCTCCGCCGCGGAGGTCTTGTCGATTTGGGCGGTCGAGGTGCGGATCGCATTGGCGAGTGCGCCGGCGACCGTGTCGGCCCCGCTGTGCTCGTAGATCGCGATGATGCCGGCCGAGCCGGGCGGAAGCGCGTCGTCGAGCTTGTCGCCGATGCCGGCCTGCGCGCGGTGGCGGGCGAACTTCCCCGCGAGTCCGCCGACGGCTGCGCCGAGGACGGTCGCCGCCAGGAGCGGCGGGGCGAAGAGACCGATGACGAGGCCGACGCCGGCGCCGGCCTTAACGCCCTTGCGGCCGAGGTGGTCACCCGTCTCCTGCACGTTCACTTCGCCTTCGGCGTCCTTGAGGACCAGCGCCACGCCGTCCGTGACGATCTCCCCCTCGCTTGCGAGCTTGGTGTAGGCGTCGAAGTCCTGCTGCGCCAGGTCGGGGATGAGGTACACGGCGATCAGGACGTCCAGCTGCCCGTTGTCACTCATGGTGCTCCTCTCCCGTCTCCATCTCAGGCGCTCGCCGCATGGGCTGCGAGCGACTGTGCCGCATGCTCGTGAAGCGCCTGCTGGTCTTCCTCGCTCAGGTGTGGGGCGATGTCGAACGTGACCTGCTTGATCTCGCCGGTGAACCGGAACGGTGCCTTGTCGGCGTAACTGCGGTCGACGACGAGGCCGTTGTCACAGCCGATGTCCATCCCTGCGTAGCCGGAGAAGCGTGCGGGCACTGTGTGCTCCATCCGTCCCGTGGTGACCGGCTCGCCGTTCACGAGCAGCGTCACCTCTCCGCCGGTCGCCGGCTTGGGCTCGTCGGCGGCGAAGACCATCTCGACGCTGACCTCTCCTGACGGAAGCGCGGTCTCGGCCTCCTGGGTGTACTCGAGCACGCCGAGCATCGAGTAGTGGTGCCTCAGCTTTCCGTCTTGGACATAGAGCGCGAAGCCGCCGAGGTGGTCGAACGCCGCCACGATCACGCCCTCGACGCCTTCTTCCGGGACGACGAGGTCTGCGCTGATCGTGTACGAGTGGTTGTAGATGCGCGGCATCATCCCCGCGGAGACGTTCTCGATCCGCCCGCGGTAGGTGAACTTCGACTCCTTGGGGATCGGCGGCACGATCCCGTAGAAGGAAGACAGCCCGCCGAGGATCGGCAGCACCTGGTAGCGGTCGGCCTCCTCCCAGAAGAGCTTGCGGAGCTCCTCGACCTTCCCCGGATTCTCTTCGGCGAGGTTCCTCGCCTGGGCGAAATCGTCGGGTAGGTAATAGAGCTCGACGGGGTCGGCATCGGGATCCCACCCGGGGCCGAAGCCGCGCAGGACCTCGGGGTCGAGCTGCCAGGGGATCCGCGGCAGCCGCATCGCGAGCCACCAGCCGTCCTTGTACATCGCCCGGTTTCCGACCGCCTCGAAGTACTGCTGCGTATGGCGCTCGGGCGCGTCTGCGTCCGAGAGCGAGTCGGCGAAGGTGAAGCCGTGGAGCGGCTCCTGCTCGATCCCGTCCACGTGCGTCGGCGCCGGGATCCCGGCGATCTCGAGCACGGTCGGAGCGATGTCGATCACGTGCGTGAAGTGGCTGCGCACGGCGCCTGGGTCGGAGATCGCACTCGGGTAACGGACGACGAGCGGGTCGCGCGTGCCGCCGAGGTGGGACGCGACCTGCTTACCCCAGTCGAACGGGCAGTTGCTCGCCCACGCCCACGCCGATGAGTAGTGCGGCGCGACGAGCTCGCCGCCCCAGGCCTCGAGCCCGCCGTGCTTGAAAAGGAGCCCCATCTGCTGCTCGGTCGTAAGCGGGATCCCGTTCAGCGTCGTCATCTCGTTGAACGTGCCCGAGAGGGTGCCTTCCATGCTGGCTCCGTTGTCGCCCCAGATCCAAATGACGAGCGTGTTGTCGAGCTCGCCCGCGTCATCGATCGCGTCCAGGACGCGACCGACGTTCCAGTCAGCGTTCTCGGAATAGCCGGCGTACGTCTCCATCTGGCGCGCGTACAGCTGCTTCTCCGTCTCGGTCAAGGAATCCCACGCCGGGAACGCGTCGTTCTGCGGCAGCTCCGTGTCCGGGGGGACGACGCCCAGCTCCTTCTGGCGGGCGAGCGTCTCCTCGCGGGCGACGTTCCAGCCAGAGTCAAACTTGCCCTTGTACTTGTCCGACCAGTCCCGCGGCACGTGGTGCGGCGCATGGCTGCAGCCGGTCGCGTAGTACATCAACCAGGGCGCGCCCGGCCGCTCCGCGCGAACGCGGTGCAGCCAGTCGATCGCCTTCACGGCCATGTCGTCGGGGAAGTAGTAAGGCTTGTCGTCCTTGCCCTCGGGGACGCCCTGGACCTTCTGGTTCTCAGTGATCAGCGGGTCGTACTGGCCCGCCTCGCCGCCGAGGAATCCCCAGTAGTAGTCGAACCCGAGCCCGGAGGGCCAGCGGTTGAAGGGGCCGCTCGAGCCCTGCTGGTCGTCCGGCGTCAGATGCCACTTCCCGATCGCGGCGGTCATGTATCCGTTCTCCTGCATGATCCGCGGGAGCGTCGCGCAGTCGCGTGGGATGGTGGCGTTGTAGCCGGGGAAGGGGCCTGAGAACTCCGCCACGAGGCCGAACCCGACCCGATGCTGGTTGCGGCCCGTGAGCATGGCTGCCCGCGTCGGCGAGCAGACTGCGGTTACGTGGAAACGGTTGTAGCGGAGCCCCTGCTCGGCCATGCGGGTGTAGTTGGGGGTATCGATCGCCCCGCCGAAGGTGCCCGGATTGCCGAAGCCGGCGTCGTCGATCAGGACGAGGAGCACGTTTGGCGCGCCCTGGGGCGGCTGGACGTGGGTCGCCTGGTTCCAGTCGGGCACTGAACCGTCGAGCGTTCGGTTCGTTGCGCCCGCAAACGGAGGCCGCCGGATCGGGAGACGGCTGCGGTCGATGGCTGCGTCCGACATGAATCCTCTCCTCTCGTCTCGACGCAGGGTTCGTGCGAGACGATTCCGTCCCAGGAGAGACGCTAGGCCCGGGACGGACGAGGATCATCGTCCGGTTGGGGTGACCGACTGGTGGTGGCTCGCGCGTAGCTGTCACCGGACGTGCCGCTGCCGAACTACCTCAAGCCCAAGCCCATCAGTGTGCTCGGAGGTTGTTCACACGACAATAAGAGGCGTTCGCTCTCCTTGCAAGCGAGATAATGCAACTCGACAACAACATAATGAGCTTGCTATCCGTCCGAGAAGATAAGGTAAACCGCATGTCCACCGCAGTCCCGATCCGTCTTCTCACTCTCCAGAGCCGGGCGGCCGGTGACACCGTCGAGACGCATGCGCAACCCTGGACGTTCCTGCGCTGCCGCGTCGCAGGCAGCACCGCTGGGAAGCAGTTAGCGATGACCGTGACACCGGCTGACGCTGCCGCGACTGCGATGAGCTCATCCTCGAGCGGGACCTCCTTGAGCAGAACCACGAGCCTGAACTGACGAGCCCCGTACTGGGGACGTAGAAGACCATCGCCGCCACCTCGTTGAGCCCGCCTGAGCGGGCTCTCTTGTTACCCGCTACGCGAGGGTGTCCGCGAGCTCGAGCAGGATCCCGGCTTGCTCGGCCGTGAGCGCCTTCCCGGTTTGCGCTCGAACCTGGTTCGAGAACGCATGGAGATGGCGAGCCCGCTCAGAAGCGGTCTTCGCCTTCGCAGCGGCGGTGAGCTTGTCGTTGAGGCCGCTCGTCACGTCCGGGTTGGTGCTGAATCTGGCGACGAGCACCTTCAGGGAGTCGAAGGTGACGACCACGGTGAACGTCGCCGATCCCGACCCGACATTGCCGGCCACGTCCTCGGCCGAGGCGCTCAGCGTGTGGCTGCCGAGCGAGAAGGTGTACGCCGGCGCGGAGAGGTCTGCGCAGGTGTCGGACGCGAGACCCGAGCCCGGGCTGGGGTCCGACGCGCCGCAGTCAATCGACACGGTCTGGTCGACGGTGTAGCTCCCTGCGTTCCCGGAGTAGCTGACGACGGGCGCGAGGGAGTCGTGCTTGACCGTCTCGGAGACGTCGCCCGACGAAAAGATCGGCGGAGCCGTCGTGGTCACCGAGCAGGAGCGCGTCACGATTCCCTGGTCGACCGGCCCGTCCTCGCAGCCATTCTTCGTGTAAGCCGACGCGCCGAAACCCTGCCAGGTGACGGACACCGGGCCGGTGTACCAGCCGTTGTTGCCGGTCGGAGCCGCCGGGTCTACCGACGCGCAGACGAAGCCCGTGCCGTTCAGGCCTGGGCCTGTGACCTTCGGCTTGTTCGTGGTGTTCGCACCGCCGGTCGGGAACGCGGTGTCGAACCACTCCGGGAAGAACTGGTCGAGCCGCGCGTTGCAGGACGCGCTCGGGACCGGGAGCCAGTCGCGGAAGACCTGCTCGAGCTGCGGCTCCGTGATGTTGCCCCCGCCGTACGTGCTCTGGATGTCGTGCATCGCCGAGATCATCCGGTCGCGCCCGAGCGTCTGCCACAGCGCGAGGTAGGCCGTCGAGGGACGCGTGTACGTGCTCACGGTCGTGAAGAGGTTGCCGACGGTCGGGTTGGACGGAGCGGACGTCCAGCCCGTCGGGCTCGAGGTGCCGTAGTTCGTGTTGAACTGGGTGACCAGGCTGGTCTCGAACGCGGCCCCGCCGGAGCCGCCGCCGGCCGCCGTGCGCGCGTTGTTCAGGTACTCGCCGAGCCTCGCGAAGCCCTCCTTCCAGAAAGTCAGCTCGAAGCCAGCCTCGGCGACGTTGTCACCGAACCACTGGTGCATGTTCTCGTGGTTGAGGGTCCCGAGCGACGTGCCGGACCCTCCGCCGATCGTTCCGCCCGCGAAGGTGATCTTGGTCTGCATCTCCTCCTCGAAGCTCGCCGGCGGAATGCCCACGACGACCCCCGCAGTGGTAAACGGGTACGGCCCGTCGAAGATCGTCTGGAAGTTCGTGATGTCCTCCTGGTTGTCCATCGCGATCTTGTTGAGCGCCTTGCGCGCAGGCGCGATCGAGCTTCCCTGTGCCTGGTAGAGCTGGATCCCGCTCGAGGCGCGGCGCGCGATCAGGTCGTAGCCGCCGATGCTGTTCTCGACGAGGTAGTTCGCGATCGGCTCGGGCGAGTGCCAGTGCCACGTCCATGAGCCGCCGGGGAAGTTCGCGTCCGGCGGGTTGACCGTCGTCGGCCCCTGCGCCGTGAAGTCCGGCCCGAGGACCGCACCGTCGAGCTCGCCGTTCGCGATCGCGGTCTTTCCGACGTTGACGGTGTCGTAGAAGTCGTACGTCGGCTTGGCGGTCGGATAGTTGTTCAGCGGCATCCACGACGCGGTGCCGACCGGCTCCGTCGTGACGAAGCTTCCGTCGTTCGGCGCCGCGGTCGTGTTCACCCTGAACCAGCCCTCGGTCGAGCCGTCGCCGTCCACGTGCACTCCTGGGCGGCCGGTGTAGTTCACCTGCACCGTGAACGTCGCCCCGTCCTCGATCGGAGCCGACGGCGTGATCACGAGCTTGTTTGCCGGGCACTGCGTGCCGTTCTGCGAGTTGCCGCTCGTCTGCGGCGAGCACGCCGGCGGGTTCGGGTTCGTCGCGCTGACCGGGTTCGAGTTGGAGACCGCATGTGCAAGCGGGTCGGGGTCGTCCTGGCCGTTCGGATCGCCGGGATAGGTCGGCTGGACGAACGCGAAGGACGCGGGCTGCCCGTTCACGAGGACCGAGTCGACGGTCATGTTCGGGCCGGCGGCGTTCGCGTTCGTGCGCTCGAAGTCGATGCTGAAGTCGGTCAGGCACTGCGTGGCCCGATCGGTCAGAACGACGTGGTTTCCAGGCAGGAAGAGGTTCGTCACGGCGTCGTAGACCAGGTGCACGTCCGTGTGGAGGCTCACGTAGCCGCCGTTCCCTTGCTCCGGGTAGACGCGCCCGCCGTAGTGAGAGAGCGAGTGCGCGCCCGACGAGCAGGGCGCAAGCGGGGATTGCAGCGCTGCCGGCGTCCCCGGGTGCGAGTACGCGGTCGCTACCTCCGGTGCGTCGCCCACAGCGTCGTCCTCACGCGGCGTCGTAGCCGATCCGGCAACCGGTAGCGCCAGCGCGATTGCTGCTGCAGCGACGAAGGCCTTGAGCCTCGATCCCTCGATCACGACAGTCCCCCTTTGTCGGCGCAACTATCCCACTACCCGCGCGACAGGGCAACGACGAGGGCAGGTCGCCGTCGGACGCCGTCTGGGTCGCATACCCTCTCGCGCATGCTCACGGCTCTTCACACGCTCATCTACTCCGACGACCCAGAGGCCACGCGGGCGTTCGTCCGCGACGTGCTCGGCTGGCCCTACGTCGAGTCCACACCGGGCTGGCTGATCTTCAAGACCGGGCCGAGCGAGCTCGGTGTGCATCCCACGTCGGGCACGCACGAAGGTCAGGACTACTCGTACCCGCTGCAGCACAAGGTCTCGCTGATGTGCGACGACATCGAGGCCACCGTCGCCGAGCTAGAGGCGCGGGGAGCGGAGTTCTCCGGTCCACCCGAAGATCTCGGATTCGGCATCGCGGCCAGCCTCAAGCTGCCGGGCGCCGGAGAGATGCTGGTCTACCAGCCGCGGCATCCCGAAGCGCACAGCCTCTGACCAGGCGGTCTACTCGGCCGAGGGCCGCGCCCGGAGCCGGTCCCAGGCGAAGATCAGGGCGTTGAGGACGACCACGCCGGCCACGACGCCCCAGAGAAATCGCTTGCGGGCGGGGCTGATCTCCACGGCCGGGAAGGGTAAACAGGCGCCTGTAGGCTAGGCCTCGCTGCGGCCCGGATCCACGACCGGCAGGAGGCCTCATGAGCGAGTACGCAGTCGTGCACCTGGAGGAGATCGACGAGATCACCGACGGCCGCTGTCCGTGGCGGCCGGTCCGGCACCACTTCGGCATCACGTCCTTCGGGGTCGGTGCCTGGACCGGCCACGAGGCCGGTGACCGGATCATCAACGAGCACGACGAGGCCGACGAGAACGAGGAGCTGTACCTCGTGCACACCGGCCGCGCGAGGTTCGAGCTCGGCGACGCGGAGGTCGACGCTCCGGCGGGCACGTTCGTGTTCGCGCGCCCGGGCCTGAAGCGGACTGCGTTCGCCGAGGAGCCGGGCACGACGATCCTCGCGCTCGGCGGCACGCCGGGGCAGGCCTACGAGCCGCACGGCTACGAGATCTGGTCGCAGGTTCGCCCGCTCTTCGAGGCGGGCCGCTACGACGAGGCCGCCGACCGCGGGAGCGAGTTGATCGCGGCCAATCCTCAGTACCCGATGGTCACGTACAACATTGCGTGCGCCGAGAGCCTTGCGGGCCGGAAGAACGACGCGATCGAGCATCTCAGGCTCGCGATCGAGGGGAACGACCGGTTCCGCGAGTACGCGGCCGAGGACTCCGACTTCGACGCGATTCGCGACGAGGCTGCCTTCAAGGCGCTGATCGGCCAGACCTAGGCCGAGGGGCGCGTGGCCCCGCGCCGCCGCTAGCGGTAGGCTCGCGGGAGTGAGAAGGCTCCTGCTGGCCGGTGCGCTCTCGCTCGTGCTTGCGGGTAGCGCGTCGGCGGAAGTCGTTGCCCCCGGCGTGCAGGACGGCCAGCTGGCGATGCCGCGCTCGGGCAAGCCGGTCGTGGCCTACGTGCGGGGCACCTCGCTTGCGATTGCGACACGGACCGGTGCGAACCGCTGGCGGACGACCCGGCCCGCATCGGTCTCGCGCGGCTCGACGGTGGTGGCGCTCGAGGCGGGTGCCGCCGGGACGGTGGCGCTCGTGCGGACGGCCGACGCGCGGCGGCTGCTGCTCGTGCGCCAGGCGGGGCCCGGCTGGGCGGTGACGCAGCTCGGGGGACGCCTTCCCGTCGGGACGACCTTCGGCTGGCCGGGGCTCGCCCTCGAGCCGAAGAACGGCCTGGCCGCGGTCGCGTACACACGCTGGAGCCGGGAGACGCACAAGAGCATCCTTGTGGTCTCGCGCCTCGATCGCAGCGGCCGCGCCCGGACCCAGCAGATCACCCACGAGGGCTTCCCGAAGAGCCACGTCGCGCCTCCCGCAGCGCCGGTCTTCACCCGCGGGGCGCTCCACGTGATCGAGACCTACGGCTACGAGGGGGCCGTCGGCACGATCGAGTGGGGCCCGCGGGCACAGCGGCGCGGCTGGAGCGGCCAGTTCCTCGACAGCGGCATCGGCGACTTCCCCGTCGGGCCGCTCCTGACCGCCGTCGGGCCCGCGGGAACCGTCTACGCCGCCTGGTCGCAAGCGCTGCTCGGCACCGGCGAGTACCCCGTGCTGCTGGCCGCCAACGGCCGGACGATCGAGTCCGACATGGTGCTGACCCGCGCCGTGACGACGAGCCTCGCCGCTTCCGCCTCCGGCGTGGTCGTGGGAGCGAACGAGTGGGTCGCGGCCGCCCAGCTGGGTCTCGACAGCCGCGCAGTCACCTGGGCAGGCACGGTCGCGTCGCGGACCACGAAGACGGAGCTCGACGGCTGGCTCGCCGGCGTAGCTTCGAGGGGAGCCGGCTCGCGCGACCTGCTCCTGGCCCAGCCGCGCGGCCTGAGCTGGTTCCGGGCGTCGCCGAGCACGGCCCCGCGCGTCCGGCTCACGGCCGCCGACCAGGCAAACGGGAGCGTTCGGCTCAGCGGCCGCGTACTCGGCTACACCGCAGGCCGCGTCACGATCTACCGCGAGCGCCCGGGCGCGGCGCGATCGCTCGCCGGCGCCGTCACCCCGGCTCGCGACGGTTCGTTCACGTTCACCGATAAGCACCCGCTGCGGCCGCTGCTCTATCGCGCCGTCTATGCGCAGCCGAAGACCGGCGTGCCCTACGCCGCGCTGCTGCGCACACCGGTGACCTAAGAACCGACGTCAGGTCTTGTCGGCCCGCACGGAGGCGGCTTGCTGCTCGTGGCGGCCCTCGCCGAACTCCTCGAGGATCTTCTCGTTGAAGGCGGGCAGGTCGTCGGGCTTGCGGCTCGTGACGAGACCGTCGTCGACCACGACCTGCTGGTCGACCCAGTCGCCGCCGGCGTTGCGGATGTCGGTCTGGAGCGACGGCCACGAGGTGACCTTGCGGCCGCGCACGACGCCGGCCTCGACCAGCATCCACGGCCCGTGGCAGATCACGCCGACCGGCTTGCCCTGCTCGAAGAAGTCGCGAACGAGCCGGACGGCGTTCTCGTCCGTTCGCATCGTGTCGGGATTGCCGACGCCGCCGGGGATGACCAGCGCGTCGTAGTCCTCGGCCCGCGCCTCCTCGACGGTGCGGTCGACCTTGAACGTGTCGGCCTTGTCGTAGTGGTTGAAGCCCTGGATCTCGCCTTCCTTCAGCGAGACGAGCTCGGGCGTGCCGCCCGCGTCCTTCACGGCCTTCCACGGCTCCGTCAGCTCGACCTGCTCGACCATGTCGGTGGCGAGGAACGCCACACGCTTGCCCTGCAACTTGTCTGCCACGGTGACTCCTTTCCTCGTGTTCGCGACGCCTAGGGCGCCGGCGGTGGTGGCGGCTCTTCCTCGACGTAGGTCGTGCGCCATCGGGTCGGTCGGTAAACGCGCCGCCTCACACCCGGCGGTTCGTCGTAGGCGGGTCCCGCCCAGAAGCCCGCGCCCCACCACGTCCGCCAGAGCACGAGCGAGATCAGTAAGACGACGATCCCGAGGACCATCAGGATCACGCCGACGACCTGCGGGTCGACGGTCCGGCCCTCGGTCTGGACCGCCCAGCTCAGGATCGCCCCGAAGGCCACCAGGATCAGGCTGATGATGATTCCCATAGCCCGCGTCCTACCCACGTCGCGTCCTTGGGAACCCCGGCCGCGTAGAGTGCGAAGCGATGGCGAGCCAGCCCGATCCGCAGCTCGAAGCCGCCCGGCGTGAGCTGGCCGACCTCTACCGGCAGCTCGGGGCTGCGCGCCCGTTCAGCTGGAGCCGTATGGCTACCCAGAGGCAGATCGCGCGCGTCAAGCGCCGCATCGAGCAGCTCGAACGCAGTAGCTGAGCGCGCCCGGAGCAGTCCGCGCCTGACCAGCGGGTTCGTGGGCACTTGCCCGCACAACGCCTACCACATGCCCGCGAGACAGCTTGGAGGGGGCTGACACGCTGGCGCTCGTCGCCGAGGACGACGGAGCCGTCGCCGGATACCTGGAGGCGAGCCTTCAGCGTCCGGCCGAGACCCCGCGCCGGCAGGGGCAGCGTGACCTCTCGGCCATTCGCCTGTTCATCAACTTCGTTGGCACGGCGGACGCGTACAAGCGCCAGCGCCGCGAGGAAGATCTGCGTGTGCCGCTCCGTCCCGTTTGCATGGAGACACACGTCTGGATCGCAACGAAGCGGTACAGCCCGTTTCAGCAGGCCGAGGAACGGATCCTGGGCCTCGAAGGCGGGGCGCTCACGGTTCGCGGCGAGGGTGGCACCTGGTCCTCGAGCCTGTCCGACATCGAGCTCCGCTTCCCGCGCTCGATGCTGGGAGCCGGCTTCGAACTGATCGTCGGCGGCGGCAAGCTGTACTTCTGGTTCTACGACCCGTTCACCGGGCGGGACGCGATGCTCAAGGGCAGCGACCAGGACGAGGCGACCATCGAGAACGCCAAGAGCTTCTTCGAGGGCCGAAAGGCCGCCAAGCCCTGGTTGCAGGCGCTCCGCGCCGCTGCCTGACGGGCGCCGCTTCGGACACCGGGCCGGCTAGCTCTTCTGGCGGCGGGCGAAGAGTTGCCGCCCGTAGGAGCCCCCGCCCTCCGACTCGGGCTCGCCTCGCCAGATGCGCCACATTCCTCGCGCGACGGCGAACACGATGACCGCCAGGACGGCCAAGTAGATCGCTACCGCGATCCAGCCCGCATCCACGACGGCGATCCTGATCCGCCCGGCGGCTCTAGCTCCTTCCGAGCGGGACGGAAGGGCTAACGGGAGTCGCGGCTATGGTCGCTAGCCGGATCGAGGACGTCCGGCGTGGGAGCGGCGAGGAGGGAGCTGCCGGTTTGCTTCGCCACGGTGTTTTGCGAGTGTCTGATCATCTGGCGATCTGCTTGCAGACGTTGAGCCTCGGCCTCCGAGGCTACCGTCTCCGGGTCGGTAGGTCCTCGCCACCAGGACATCAGCTTCTTCACGGGATTCATGACCGCATCGTAGGCAAGGAGCCGCGGTTTTCCCTCAGGGCCACGAGCGTTTGGCGCGGCTTGAGGCGGAATGCGCCTGGGAGGATTCGAACCTCCGACCAACGGCTTAGAAGGCCGTCGCTCTTCCACTGAGCTACAGGCGCGTTCGCCAAGCGTAGCGCCGGTTCGGGCTGAACTCCGTCTCGCCGCCGCAGCCGACATGCGCGGCTGCGGCTCGCTCACGCTCTAGGACGGCAACCCGGTGAAAGTCATCATGGCCGCGAAGCGGCCGGACCTTCACCGGCTCCGGGCGCCGAAGTCGACGGTGACGACGGTCGCCGGGTAGCCGCCGTAGACGCCGGGGGCGCTCGTCGAGTGGACGGCGGCGAGGCCGACCTCGCGCCAGCGCGCGGTCAGCAGGTTCGCACGGTGTGGCGGGCTCGAGAGCCACGCCCTCAAGGCGCGCGCGGGGGCGATGTCCGGGCCGCCCCAGACGAGGTTCTCGCCGACCGACCAGCTGCGGAACCCGCGCGCCGAGTACGACCGCGCGATCCGCCGCGAGAACGACTGGCCGTTTGCCGAGTTGTGGCTGAAGAAGCCGAGCCGCGCCATCTGGGTGGAGTGGGCGTTCGCGGCGGCGGTCAGGCCGCCCGAGACCCGCAGCCGGGCGAGGCCGTGGGCGGCGCGGAAGGAGTTGATCTGGGCCAGGAGCGCGACCTGCAGCCGCGTCGCACGGGTTTGTGTGCCGCTCGGGCGCGCCGAGCCGGCCGACGGCGCGACCGCGACGACGAGAGCAGCGGCCAGCAGCGCGAGGACCCGTCCCATACACACGCGATCGGCCCGCCGGGCGCGGGCGGCAATCCACCGAACGAGGGATCAGAGCGCGGTGGCGGCGTGCTCGTGCCGGTGCTGTCGCCAGTCGAGGAGGAGCACCTGGATCGAGCCCGCAACGGGAATGGCGCCGAGCGCGCCGACGACGCCTGCCAGCTCGGCTCCGATCAGGATCGAGATCAGGACCGTGAGCGGCGAGAGCTGCACCGTCCGCCCATAGACCAGGGGCTGCAGGAGGTGGTTCTCGACCTGCTGGTAGAGGATGAAGAAGACGATCACGATGATCCCGGCCGGAACCGAGTGGAGGAAGGCGACGATGCCGATCAGGATCGCCGCGATCGTCGCGCCCGCCAGCGGAATGAGGTCGAGGATCGCGACGATCAGCCCGAGCGCGACCGCGTACGGGACGCCGAGGATCAGGAGCACGATCGTCGTCGAGCCGCCCGCGACCAGGCTGATCAGCAGGTTTCCGGTGACGTAGCCCCCGACCGTCCGGTAGATGTCGTGGCCTACCTTGCGCCAGCGGGGCTGCGACTCGGCCGGCAGCGCCCCGTAGAACCGCTCCACCCACACCGGTCCCTCGAGCAGCATGAAGAAGGTCATGAAGATGATCGTCACGGTCGCGACCACAATCGTGATCACGCCCTTGGCGACGTTGATGGCCACTCCCGACAGGCCGAGCACCCTGGTCGCCCCACCCTTGCTCACGGCATCCCTGATCCGCTCCTGGATGTGGTACTTCGTCTCGAGGAACCCGAGCCGTCCGCGACCCTTCGTGATGTCGTCCACGTAGTCGGGCAGCTTCTGGACGAAGTCGTTGACCTGATTCACCAGTGTCGGCACGAACGTGAACCCGATCGCGACGATGAACGCGATCGCCAGCAAGAACGTGACGGCCGCGGCCGCCCCACGGCGTTTCAGGCCATGGCTCTGGAACCACTCGACCGCCGGGTTGAGCGCAAGTGTCAGGAAAAGCGCGATCACGATCCAGGTCAGGATGTGCCGGGCGACCCAGATCACCTCGAGCACGACCGCGACGGCGATGATCGTCCCGAGCAGCGACAGGACCGTGCGCAGCTGGAACCGGACCAGGCGCTCCGGGATCACGGCACCATCGTCGCGGAGCGGTCGGACGTCTTCTATGCGCACGCGCGCGCGAGTAACCTCCCGCGCGTGAGCCTCAACGGCCGCCCGATCGAGAAGACCGCGACGCTCCCCGACGGCCGCGAGGTCACCATCAGGATCGGCATTCCCGAGGACTCCTACATCGCGAGGAAGGAGCTCCGCACCGTCGACGTGGAGCTCTTCACGGCGGAGGAGCACCTGGCGGCGGTCAACTCGGTGCTGCTCCCGGAGCAGGAGAGCGAGGCCCTGGCGCTGGCCAAGCGGATCGTGGCGGGCCTGGAGTCCGGCGAGCTGGAGCCGACGGCCGGGGCGATCGAGCCCCTCGCGGACGATCCACCGGTCGGGTAGGAAGCGGGCGGAGGGAATCGAACCCTCATAACCAGCTTGGAAGGCTGGGGCTCTACCATTGAGCTACGCCCGCGCGCTGCTCAAGCCTACCCTCGGAGTAGCGCGGAAACCGCCGGTCGGTTTGCGCGATTAGGGTGAGCCGGTGGAGCGGGTCGTTCTGGCGAGGCACGGGGAGAGCGAGCTGTCGCTCGTCGGCCGGACGAACGGCGACCCGTCGCTCGCCGTCGGCCTGACCGAGGCCGGGCGCGAGCAGGCCCGGCAGCTCGGCCGCGACCTCGCCGGCGAGGCCGTCGACCTCTGCGTGACCTCGGAGTTCCTCCGCGCGCAGGAGACCGCTGACCTCGCGCTCGCGGGCCGCGAGGTGCCGCGGCTCGTGCTGGCCGAGCTGAACGACATTCGCTTCGGCGAGTTCGAGGGACGCCTGCTGACCGAGTACCGCGCCTGGGCGCACTCACACGGGCCCGACGAGCCCGCGCCGGGCGGCGGTGACAGCCGCGCGCAGACCGTCGCGCGCTACGTGGCCGCCTACGGAGAGGTGCTCGACCGGCCGGAGGCCTCGGTGCTCGTCGTGGCCCACGGCCTCCCGGTGCGGTACGTCCTCGACGCCGTCGAGGGCCGAAACCCCGCCGCCGCGGTCGCGCAGGTTCCCTACGCCGAGCCATTCCGGCTCAGCGCGGCGGAGCTGCGCACGGCGGTCGCCCGGCTGGCCGCATGGGCCGGCAACCCGGTCTGGACAGCCTCTACCGGAACTTGAAGTCCGCGAACGGCGCCGTGCCATCGCTCAACCGGATGACGAGCCGCCGGCAGGTCCCGCTCCAGCTGCGGTCGGTCGCCCAGTTGAACTGGAAGTCGCTGCCGTTGATGCTGAGGCCGGAGAGGCCCACGGGCACGTCGCCCGAGACCGGGTCCGACCCGCCGTTCGGGCAACGGATCTGCCGCGAGAAGATCGCCTGGACGCCGTTCAGGTTCGTGTAGGCCGCACCGCCCGCGGTCCTCAGGCCCCACTTGACCGGAATCGTGCGACCCGCGGTCTCGAGGTTCAGCACCGGCGGGTTGTCGACCGGCGCCCGGAACCCGGTGAAGCCGAAGAGGACGGTGTAGTTGATCGTGCGGATCGTGGTGTTCCCGGCGAGGTCGGTCGCCGTGACCGTGAAGGTGTGCGGGCCGACGGTGCCTGTGAAGAGCAGGCCGCCGCTCTGGATCGGGCCGCCGACGTCCGCCTGCCCGATGCAGCTCGCCACGGCGCCCGCGTCCGAGCAGTCGAACGTGGCGTTGACCAGCTGGTCGAGGGTGTAGGTCGCGTCCGGAAGCGGCGGGGCGATCGTGATCGACGGGTTGCCCGTGTCCACGGTCGACTGGAAGTTGACCGCCTTGTTGAAGCTGAAGGCGACGTTGGCCGCCCCGTCCTGCGCCTCGCCGTCCACGACGATCGAAAGCGCGGTGGACGTGATCTGCGCCGTCCACAGGTCGCCGCTCTGGTGCGTGAGGTCGGTCACGTGCCACGTCGGTGCGCCGTCGTTCCAGAGCACCGCGACGTGGTGGAGGGAACCGGAGTCGTCGGTGACGCGGACGAACGCGGTGAAGCCCGTGGCGGTCTTGATCGCGCCGACCTGGGTGATCTGCGGGAGCGTGTTGTCGGTCGAGTTCGAGTAGCCGATGTCGAGGCCGATCGACCGGACGACCTGCTCGGTGCCCGTGTCACCCGTGGCGTCGGGGCGGAAGCGGCCCATGTTCACGACGGCGGTCGCGCGCTCCTGGCCGAAGACCACGTCGCGGTTCACGTTCACGAGCCCGGCCGGGAAGAAGATGTTCGGGTAGTCGCTGCGCGGCCGCTCGACGCCGTTGAACACGAGCGGGAACGGCTTGACCGGCTTGACGCCCGCGAAGGTCGCCGTCTCGAGGCTCGTGATGAAGGCCCCGTGCGCGGACAGGCCCGGGACGGTCACGTCGCGCGAAAGCTGCGGCTGGACCGGCCGGTAGATCACCGAGAGCGTGCCCGACCTGATGCCGCCGGCGTTGGTCGTGCCGTCGGGCTGCGCGTCGTCGAAGAAGAGCGACGTTCCGTCGGGCTGCAGGTGCTGGGTGATGTTGGCCGTCAGCGCCGGCAGCAGCGCGGCCGTGAGGCCGTTGTCGTTCCGCGTGGTCGGCGTCGGCGCCACCGGCGGCGGGCTCTTGGGCACGCCGCTGAAGCCGTAGAACGGCAGTCCGTACATGTTCGCCTCGACCATCACCTTCTCGTCGACGACGTCGTAGAGCCCAGCCGTCGAGTAGTAGTCGTGGAGCGCGCGCACCCACTGCTCGCCGATCGTCCCGCCGGTGTTCAGGCCCTGCGCGAAGCCGCGCATCAGCCGCTCGGAGAGGTCGATCGTCTTCGTGTCGCCGTAGCCGAAGCCGGTGTTCCCGATGTAGACCGCCGCGTGCGCGCGGCTGTAGGCCTGCGGCCAGTCGAGCTGGCGCTTCGTGTCGGCGGGCACGATCGGGCCGCCGATCGTGTCCGGGAGGCTGAAGCCGCTGTGGCAGCCGATCGTGAACAGCAGGGAGGGGCCGCTCCCGACGTCGGCCGTCGTCAGGAAGTCAGACTCCACCGGCGACGGCGTCGAGAGCTTCGCCGGCTGGGCGAGCCAGTGGTTGTAGTGCGCGTACAGCGCTCCCGCGCTGGGCGCGCCGCCCGGCTTCTGGAAGAAGTGCTGCAGCAGGTCCTGCCGCGTCCACAGCGTGGCCGAGGGGTAGAGCGCGTCGTTGTTCGCCGTCGAGAGCGAGAACTGGCTGCCGAGGCCCGCCTGCGCGGCCTGCGCGCCGTCGACGAAGAAGTCGTCGCCGGTCGTGAGCGCGCTGCCGATGTTCAGCTGCCCCTGGGCGGCGATGTACTGGGTGAACTGGCCGCCGATCTCCTCGGGTGTCTCGACGAGACGGGAGACGCTCACCTGCGCGAGCGGAAGGTCGTGTCCCAGGAAGGTCACGCGCCTGAACGCGCCGTAGGCGCCGTCGCTGAGGATCGTGTTGAGCGCCGACGACGCGTAGGTCGAGTTGCCCTGCGTCAGGTTGTTCGTCGTGAACGCAAGCTCCTGGGCGTTGTCGATCTCCGGTGAGAGCGACGTCAGGTCGGACATCCGCCAGGACGGCAGCGCCTGGTCGGAGCCGAGCAGGACGACGTACTTCAGGTTCGGCAGGTTCGCGCGGTAGGTCGCGACGACGCCGTTGATCGCGGTCACGACCGCGTTGGCCGCATCGGGCGAGCACGGGCTCGCATCCCACGAGGCGTACGCGGTGCGCACCGCCGCGCTCCCGTCGATCGGCAGCACCGCGCCCTTCACCTCGGGCCGCGCGGCCACGGCCGCGACCGGGCCGGTCGGGCCGAGCAGCGCGTCGGCGCGGGCCGCGGAGTACATCCCGGCCAGCCGCTGGCGGTCGACGAGGAACAGCGTCTGCGTCGTCGTCGGCACGGACGCCACGGTCGGCAGCGTCCCGGGCGTGGCGGTGTTGAGGCCGGTGATCGCCGGGCAGGCCGGCAGCGTCGGCGGGGGGGTGACCTTCACCCGCAGCACGTAGTTGTCGTTGCTGAACGCGCCGTTGTAGCCGCTGACGCCGATCACGGCATCGCCGCTCTCGCCGTGCGTGACGATGTCGACGGCCTCGTTCACCGCGCCGCGGTTCGCCGAGATCGAGCCTGCGGGGATCGAGCCCGCTGGGATCGAGCCCGCGGGGATCGAGCCCGCGGGGACGTCGGCGAGCGTGTCCGGCGGCAGCGCCCCGTGCGAGTTGTCGACTCCCGGGTCGCTGTCCTCGATCGCGATGCTCCCGGCGGGAATCGACCCGGCCGGGTTCGGCTGGATCGTCGGCGCGTTCGGCTTGTTGAGCGCGAGGTCGAGATCGGTGTCCGCCGCCGTCTTCAGGTACACGGCGACCTTCGTGTTCGGCGGCAGGTTCCCGAGCGGGAACCGGAAGTAGTCGACGTCGTTCGAGCTGGCGATGTGGCCGACGATCAACGTGTCCTTCTGGATCGCGGGCGCGGTGGCCGCGTCGCCGTTCGGCTCCCAGTTCTGGGTCACGAGCACCGGCGCCTGGTTCGCGGCCGAGTACGTGCCGGCCCCGAGCTCGCCGTTGAGCGCGGTCACCGAGACCGCGGAGCTCTGCGAGCCGAGGGTCAGGCCCGCGAAGGAGGTGAAGTCGAGCCGCACGTGCCGGCTGCCGACTCCCGCCGGGCACGGGGTCCCGGGGAGCGTGCTCCAGACCGGCGTGCTCGGGTCGGAGCCCGTCGGGTTGGACGCGGCGATCGGCGCCCCGCCGTCGTACGACGCCTGCGCCGAGCCGGGCACGACGAAGAAGCCGCTCGGCAGGCTCACCGTCACCCTCGCCTGGCCCGCAAGCGTGCAAGCTAGGTCGAAGTCGGCGTGGTAGCGGACGTTCTGGCCGGTGCCGGCGACGTCCTGCAGGCCCTGGACCTTGATCTGCTCCCACGGGTAGTCGGCGAGCGGGAGCATCGCCTGGATGATCTGGTCGATCGTGGTCTGGCGGCCGATGCTGCCGGCCGGAAGCGACGCGAACAGCTGGTCGAGCGTCAGCGTCGGGTTGATCGCGCCGGCGGTGTCGGCCTGGCCGAGCGTCGAGCCGGGCGGGCAGGTGAAGCCGCCGACGGAGCCGCTGCAGTTGACGTAGTCGGCGAGCGTCTTGCCCGACGCGGGCGTGATGTCGCTGACCAACACGGTGCGCAGCAGGGTCGCGTTGACCTCGATCGACCCGGCCGGGATCGAGCCCGCGGGAATCGAGCCGGCCGGGATCGAGCCGGCGGGGATCGACCCGGCGGGTGTCGAGCCGAGCTGGCCCGCCACCGCCACGCCGAGCACTGTGTTCTGGGAGGGGTCGACGCCCGTGAGGTCGCCGCCGCTCTGCGAGATCGCATCGGTCCAGGTCGTGTAGTGCGTGATGCCGTCGGGCTTGAGCGGCGTCGGCAGGTTGATGAGCTTCGCGTTCCCGAGCATCAGCGCCGCGTACGGCACGTTGCGCCAGAGCGACGTGAAGAGCCCGATGTTCTTGCTCGGCAGCGCGCTCAGTCGCTGCCACGGCGTCTTGCCGTCCGTCCCGACGGTCGTGTCGTGTGCGACGGCGTCGAGAGCCACGGCCTGGAGCGGCTGCAGGGCCAGCGGCGAGTTGCCGAGGATCGCCGACCAGGTCGTCCCGACGAGCGGGATCTGCGAGGCGAAGATCCTCTGCAGTGCGATCGAGCCGGCGGGGATCGAGCCGGCGGGAAGCGAGTCGAAGCCGATCGACCCGGCCGGGATCGAGCCTGCGGGGATCGACCCTGCCGGGATCGAGCCGGCGGGGATGGAGCCTGCTGGGATGGAGCCGGCCGGGATCGAGCCCGCGGGAATCGACCCTGCCGGGGCCGATGCCGTGTCCGGGGTGAGCAGGCCAAGCCGCGAGGCCGGGATCGAGCTGTACGGCGCAGCCGCGATCCCTGCCGGGATGCTCGCCTGGTCCGACGTCAGCTGGAGCGTGCTGACGCTCCGGTTCGAGACGTGGATCGTCACCGTCTGCGACGCGCGGTCGCTGGTGTCCGCGATCGCGTGCACCTGGAAGACGTAGTCGCCTGTCGGCGTTCCCTCGGGGACGCTGACGGTCATCTTGTACGGGATGTCGGCAGGAGCGCTGATCGGCCCCAGCGTCGGCGGGTCGAACGTGAACGTCGGCCTGACGTCGGCGCCCTCGGGGCTGACGAGCCGCGGGTCGAACGTCACGGACTCGACGTGCGACGCGGCCTGGTTGATGAGGTCGACGATCTCGTTCTCGAGGTCGGCGGTTCCCCCGCCGTGGACGACGGCGCTGCCGCCCGTGTACTGCGCGAGGCTCGACTGGCAGCCAAACGTCGAGAAGCCCTCGCCCCAGAAGATCCCATTCGGGTTGTAGGTGACGAACGAGAGGTTCGTGTGCGCGGCCTTCAGCGCCCTGAGCGTCGGCTCGGTGCGGAGGTCGTCGCCTCCACCGACCGCCCCGTCAGGCCCGGGATCGGTCGGAGGCGTGTTTGGGCACGCCGGGAACTCAGTGTTCTGCGTGGCGTCGTGCGGCAGCGAGTCGCCCAGCACGATCATGAACCGCGGCGAGCCCGCCGCCCACGAGAGCGCGTCGCTGCTGTACGCCTCGTAGAAGGCGCGGTTGTAGGCCTCCGGATTGTCGGCCCCGCCGAACGCGGTGAGGCCGGCGAGGGCGGCCGAGATGTTCTCGCCGCTGGTCGTGAAGTTCTGCAGGAGCTGCCACGGTGTGTTGCCCTCGTTGCCGAACGGGCTGAACGGGTAGTCCTCGAAGTGCGAGACCGCGAAGCGGGCGGCCGGAATCGACTCGTGGATATCGCTCACGATCGCGTTCGCGTCGTTCTGGGCATCCGTGATCGCCGCACCCATGCTCCCGGTCGTGTCGAGCGCGATCAGGATGTCCGCCCGCGGCGGCGACGGGGCGAGGTGCAGCGTGGAGTCGACGGTCGCCGAGCTGCCCTTGCCGAGGCTCAGGTCAACCGTCGGCGGCGTGATCGAGTCAGGCGGGAACTCCTCCTGGGCGCCGGCGCCGCCTGCGAGTGCAAGGAGAAGCGCGGTCAGCGCAAGCGCGGATCCGACCCAGCGCCAAGCCCCGTCCGTTCTCGCCGCAGAAGCGTTCCCCACGTCCCTCCCCCCAAACGAAACCCGCCGACCAATCTGACAGGTTCGCCGAGATTGTCAACCGTGCGACAATCTGCACGGCGCAACGGTTCATGAGGGGGGCTGCGCCGGAGTGCACGTGACGGCCATTCCCGAGACCACGGAAGCCCCTGCGGACCTGACCCCGTTCGTGCCGCGTGTGGTCATCGACTGGCTGCGCGCCGAGCCGGACGCGCGGCGGCGCGAGCTCGAAGGGACGCTCGTCTTCGTCGACATCTCGGGTTTCACCGCCATGTCGGAGCGGCTGGCGCAGAAGGGCAAGGTCGGCGCCGAGGAGGTCACCGAGGTGATGAACCTCGTGTTCGCGCGCCTGCTCGAGGTCGCGTACGCGGGGGGCGGCGGCCTGCTCAAGTTCGGCGGCGACGCGCTGCTGCTGTTCTTCACCGGCGAGCAGCACACCGAGCGCGCCTGTGACGCGGCCTACGGGATGCGCAAGGCGCTGCGGGAGATCGGCCGGCCGCGGACGTCGGCGGGGCCCGTGACGCTGAAGATGCACGTCGGCATCCACAGCGACGTCTTCGACTTCTTCCTCGTCGGCGAGTCGCACCGCGAGCTGCTCCTGACCGGGCCCGGGGTGACCCGAGCGGTCGAGATGGAGGCCGGCGCCGAGGCCGGCGAGATCCTCGTCAGCGAGGAGACCTCGGCGACGTTGCCCGAGCGGGTTTTCGGGGACGAGAAGGAGGGCGGGCTCCTGCTGAAGGCGCCGCCCGGGGCCGCGAAGTGGATCGAGCTCCTGCCGCCGGCCGAGGGCCTCGACCTCGCGGCCTGCGTGCCGGCTCCGGTCCGCCGCCACGTCGAGTCCGGCCGGGCCGAGCCCGAGCACCGCCAGGCGGCGGTCGCGTTCGTCCACTTCGGCGGTGTCGACGAGATGCTCGAGACGAGCGGCCCGGAGGAGCTCGCGGACGCGCTCCAGACGCTCGTCACCGGAGCGCAGCAGGTGGCCGACGAGCACGGCGTGACGTTCCTCGAGACCGACATCGACCGCGACGGCGGCAAGATCGTCCTCGTCGCCGGGGCGCCCCAGACCGAGGGCGAGGACGAGGAGCGCATCATCCGCACCGCGCGCGGCATCGCCGACCTCGAGACGCCGCTCCCCCTCCGGCTCGGGGTGAGCCGCGGCCGCGTCTTCTCGGGCGAGGTCGGCGCCGAGTTCCGCCGCACGTACACCATCCTCGGGACGACGGCCGCGCTCGCCGCGCGCCTGATGGGGAAGGCGCAGCCGGGCCAGCTGCTCACCACGGAGGACGTGCTCGAGCGTGCGCGTAGCGCATTCGAGACGACCGCGCTCGAGCCGCTCACGCTCAAGGGCATCGCCGAGCCCGTCCCCGCGCTCGACGTTCTGACCATCCGCGGGGTCGAGCCCCAGGCGCCGGCCGCCGCGGAGCAGGGGCTCCCGTTCGTCGGCCGCGAGCGGGAGCGCGCCGTGCTCTCGGCCGCGGTGGCTCCCGTGCGCGCGGGGTTCGGGACGCTGGTCGAGCTCGTCGGCGAGCCCGGGATCGGCAAGTCGCGGCTCGCGTACGACCTCCTGGAGCAGTGCGGCGACATGCTGCAGCTGACCGCGACGTGCGAGCAGTACGAGTCGGCGACTCCGTACCACCCGTTCCAGCCGCTCCTCGTCGACCTGCTCGGCGTCGAGCTCAACGGCAGCGCCGCCCACAACCGGGAGATCCTCTCCGACCGGCTCGCCCAGGTGGACGAGGAGCTCGTCCCGTGGACGCCGTTGCTGGCCGCGCCGCTCAACATCGAGGTGGAGTCGACGCCGGAAGTCGACGCGCTCGACCGCGCGTTCTGGCGCGCGCGACTGCACGGTGTCGTCGCACAGCTCCTCGGCGGTCTGCTCGACGGCCCGACGCTGCTGCTCTTCGAGGACGTCCACTGGATGGACGACGCGTCCTCCGAGCTGCTCCGCCACCTGGGGACGCAGCTCCACAACCACCCCTGGCTGACCTGTACCACCCGCCGGCCCGGCTCCGACGGGTTCGTCGCGGCAGAGGGCAACCCGCCGCTGCCGGCACTCTCCCTGAGGCTCGAGCCGCTCACCGCCGAGGACGCAAAGTCGCTTGCCCAGGCGGCCGCCGGAGAGCGGAGGCTCAGCGACCAGGAGCTCGAGGCGATCGCGGAGCGCGGCGGCGGCAACCCGCTCTTCCTGCGCGAGCTCGCGCTGCCGGACGAGCCGACCGCCGAGGCCGAGCAGCTGCCCGAGACGGTCGAGGCGCTCGTCGCCGCGCGAATCGACCGGCTCGAGGCGGGCGACCGCGCGCTGCTGCGCTGGGCCTCCGTGCTCGGCGCCTCGTTCTCGGGCGCGCTGATCGACGACGTCCTCGAGGGCGACGAGGACGTCGCGTCTGCGTCAGACGCCTGGGAACGGCTCGGTGAGTTCGTCGAGCGCGACCCGCACACTCCGGGCGCGTTCCGCTTCCGGCACGCCCTGATCCGAGACGCCGCCTACGAAGGGCTGCCCTTCAAGCGCCGCCGCGACCTGCACGGCCGCGTGGCCGAGGTGATCGAGCTGCGGCAGGGCGAGCGGCCCGAGGAAGAGAGCGAGCTGCTGTCGCTGCACTACTACCGCGCCGAGCGCTGGTCGGAGGCGTGGCGCTACTCGGTGGTCGCAGGACGGCGCGCGGACGAGAAGTACGCGAACGTCGAGGCGCAGCAGTTCTTCGAGCGCGCGCTCGAGGCCGCGCGGAAGGGAGGGGACGTCGAGCCGATGCAGGTCGCGGCCGTCTGGGAGGCGCTGGGCGACGTGCGCATGCGGCTGGGCGACTACCTGGGCGCCGAGACCGCGTACCGGGCGTCTCGCAAGTCGTTTGCCGGCGGCCCGATCGAGCAGGCCCGCCTGATCCAGAAGGAGGCAGTCGTCCCCCTCCGGATCGGCCGCTACCCCCAAGCTCTGCGCCGGCTGAGCCAGGCCCTCCGGACACTGGAGGACGTCGAGGGCGCGGCGGCCGCGGCCCAGCGCGCGAGGCTGTTCGGCTGGTACGCCCAGGTCCTCCTGCACCAGCGCCGGCCCGTTGCCGCGATCGAGTGGTGCCAGCGGACGCACGAGGAGGCCGAGAAGTCGGAGGCCCGCGACGCGGTCGCGCAGGCCGACTTCATCCTCGACTGGGCGTACGTCGCGCTCGGGCGGCGCGAAGAGGCGGTCTATTCCACGCGCGCGATCGAGATCTACGAGGAGCTCGAGGACTTCGACCGGCTCGCGTGGGTCCTGAACAACCTGGGCGGCTACGTGTACCTCGACGGACAGTGGGACGAGGCGCTCGCCCTCGCCGAGCGTGCCCGGGAGGCCTTTCAGAAGATCGGCGACGAGAACCACGCCACGATCGCGGCGCTGAACATCGCCGAGGTCCGCTCCGACCAGGGCCGGTACGACGAGGCCGAGCCCGTCCTGCGGGAGGTGCTCGAGATCCGCCGGGCGGGCGGGATCCCGCTCGAGGTCGCGGAGGCGGCGAGCGTGCTCGGCCGCCACTCGGCCCGCGTGGGCAAGGCCGACGAGGCCCGCGCGCTCCTCGAGGAGGCTCGCGACCTGTACGCCGCCGAGGCCGACGAGGTGGAGCTGCTGACGACGGACGCGCGAATCGTCGAGGCGCTGGTCCTGGCGGGCGCCGGCGAGGAGGCGTTGTCGCTCGCGGCCGAGGCTCTGGCGAGAGCGGAGACGACGCCCGGAGTCTCGGTCGTCGTCGCGAACCTGCACCGGCTGCGCGCCTGGGCGCTGATGCGGGCCGGCGACCTCGAGGGCGCGGGCACGGCGCTCGACGAGAGCCTGCGCCTGGCGCACCTGGAGGACGAGAACTTCGGGATCCGCAGCGCGGACTACGAGACCGCGCTCACGCTCGACGCGCTCGTCAGGCTGCGAGCGCTCACCGGCGCGCCGGCGGACGAGCTCGAGGCCGAGCGCGACGGGATATTCGGGCGGCTCGGCGTCGTGAAGGTGCCGGAGCCGCCGCTCCCGGGCTAGCCGGAAGCAGCGGCTCCGATCAGGTTCTCAGCCGCCGACCCTCCAGTCCCAGCCGTTCGGGACCCTGAGGAAGAGCTGGCGATAGCTCGTGTTGCCGATCGTGATGCTGCCCCAACCGGTGATGGTCGGGTTGAGGCTCGGGTCGATCGGATCCTGGAACGACCCCATCACGGCCCACCAGTAGCCGCCCTCGCCGCAAATCGCGTAGCGCAGGCTGCCGTTGAACGTGCCGTCCGGGTTGAGTGCTTTGCCCAGCCACGGGCCGTCCGGATCGCCGGGCTGTGCACTCGGGTTGCAGTCGACCGGCTGGTTGTTAACGAGCCGCTTGGCCCCCGCGCACAGCGGGATGAACGGCTGGCCGTTGTTCGGGCTCTTCTGGATCAGTTTCGTCGGGACGTTGTAGGTGAACCGCAGCTCGCCCGCGGCCGTGCGGTTGTCGACCGCCTCGAACGCACCCGCACCGACGGACACGAAGTACTGGCAGCCGCCGCCCGGCGCCATCACACTCGCCGGCACCGACGAGGCGTTGAGGCCGAGGAAGGTGAAGGCGCCGCCGGTCGCCGCAGCGTTGACCGGCGAATTGCCGAAGTTCGAGTCGAGCAGGCACGGATCCAGGCCGAGGCAGTTGGCCCCGGTCGAGGTGATGTTGAACGGGCCGCCCTCGTTCAGCGGCGTGCTCACGAAGCCCGTGCTCGAGGCCTGCACCATCAGGCCGGTTCCAGGCGCCGTGCTCTTGAAGTTGGTGAAGCTCGCGACGCCGTTCACGAGGTTCGCCTGCGTGCCCGTGAAACCGCCGCTCCCGGTGAAGGACCCTGCGGTCTTGGCCAGGGTGACCGTTCCGGTCGCAGTCGTCAGCGGCACGTTGTTCGCGTCGACGGCCTGGACGCTGACCGAGGGACCACTCGGATCGCCCGCGGTGCCGGTGATCACCGTGTTGACCACCGCGCTCGCGGGTTGTGTGACCCAGATCAACTTGCAGCTGCTCCCGCTGAGCGTGGTGACGAGACTGTTCCCGGTGCTCTTCAGCGTGAAATCGTTGCCGGGAGGACCGTTGTAGTTGTTGCTCTGCTTTGCGCTGATGCCCCAGGTGTAGGAGCCGGCCGCACATGGCGTACTGACCGCGATGTCGACGTTCAGCGTCGCGTTCGGCGCGACGTTGAGGTTCCGCAGCTGGAGCGTGCCGGAGACGACGTTTGCGTCGCCCTGAGGCGTGGTCGCGCCGAGAATCGTGAACGACGAGCTCCCAGAGCTTGCCGCCGTCACGTTCGCCGAGCCGAGTGTTTGCGGGTTCGCGAGGTTGCTGATCGCGAGGTTGACGTGGACGGTGCCGCCGCCCGCGAGCGGCCCCGGGTCGAAGGTCGCCGTGTAGGGCTTGGTCGTCGTCGCCGCCGATCCGGCGGTGATGACGACCACGGCGGCCAGCGCGAGAACGAGGAGCGCGACAGCCCGAACGGGCAGGTGCCGTCGCAGGTTTCGTCCGGAATTCGCCCGCAGGGAGGCCCAGGGGCGGAAACGCCGCAGCATTGGTGACTCCTTCCAACCCCCCTCGGTGTTGTCCGGCAAGACTTGCCTATTGCGCGGGGAAAGTCAATCGGAACCCGCACTGCTGCGACAATCTGACCAGGCCAGGTTTGGACGAACGGAGAGGGGAACGAAGCGTTGACCGCGGTTCCGGAGAGCAGCCCATCGGCTGTCGACCTGACGCCGTACGTCCCCCGGGTCGTGGTCGACTGGCTCCGCGAGGACCCCGAAGCGCGGCGGCGTGAGCTCGAGGGGACGCTCGCCTTCGTCGACATCTCCGGCTTCACGGCCCTGAACGAGCGCCTCGCCCAGAAGGGGAAGCTGGGCGCCGAGGAGGTGACGGAGGTGATGAACCGCACCTTCGAGCGCCTGCTCGACGTCGCCTACGCCGCCGGCGGCGGGCTGTTGAAGTTCGGCGGGGACGCGCTGCTCCTCTTCTTCACGGGCGAGAACCATCCCGCCCGCGCGTGCGAGGCCGCGTACGGGATGCAGGAGGCCCTCCAGGCGCTCGGCCGGCCGCAGACCTCGGTCGGCCCGGTGGAGCTGAACATGCACGTCGGCGTCCACGCCGACAGCTTCGACTTCTTCCTCGTCGGCGAGTCACACCGGGAGCTCCTGCTCACCGGGCCCGGGGTGACGCGCACCGTGGAGATGGAGGCCGGCGCCGAGGCCGGCGAGATCCTCGTGAGCGACGAGACGTGCGCCGCGCTCGCAGAGGAGATCCTCGGCGCGAGCAAGGAGGGCGGCCGGCTGCTCGTCTCCCCGCCGGGCGTGGCGGGCACGCCCGCGCCGCTACCGCCCCTCGAAGGCGTGAACATCGCGGCCTCGGTACCCGCGCAAGTGCGCAGCGTGGTCGAGGACCGGAAGGCCGAGCCCGAGCATCGCCAGGCGTCGGTCGCGTTCGTGCACTTCGGCGGGGTCGACGACCTGCTCGCCGAGCACGGCGCTGACCGCGTCACCGCGGCGCTGGACCGGCTCGTCTCGGGTGCGCAGCGGGTAGCCGACGAACACGGCGTCACGTTCCTCGAGACCGACATCGACACCGACGGCGGGAAGATGATCCTCGTCGCAGGCGCGCCCTCGACGGCCGGAGAGGACGAGGAGCGGATCCTGCGCACCGCGCGCGGGATCGCCGACCTCCCGACCGAGCTCCCACTCAGAATCGGCACGAGCCGCGGCCGCGTGTTCGCCGGGGAGGTCGGCGCGCGGTTCCGCCGGACGTACACGATCCTCGGCAAGACCGCCGCACTCGCCGCGCGGCTGATGGGCAAGGCCCAGCCGGGCCAGGTGCTGACGACAGCCGATCTCCTGGAGCGCTCCCGCGGAGCCTTCGAGACGGTCGAGCTCGAGCCGCTGACGCTCAAGGGGATCGACCAACCCGTGACCGCGTACGACGTCGTCGGGGTCGCGGCCGAGGTGGAGGCGCACCTCGACACGCGCCTGCCGTTCGTCGGCCGGGAACGCGAGCTGGCGATCCTCTCCGCCGCGCTCGGGCCGGTGCGGATGGGCTTCGGCAACATCGTCGAGCTGATCGGCGAGCCGGGCATGGGCAAGTCGCGGCTGGTGGAGGAGCTCCAGGCGCAGGCGGAGGACCTCGAGGCGGCGACGGCGACGTGCCTCCAGTACGAGGCCTCGACGCCCTACTTCGCCTTCCGCGGGCTATTGCGGTCGCTGCTCGAGCTGCCGCGGAACGGCGCCGCCCCGGCGCGCCTCCGGCAGCGCGTCGAGGAGCTCTGCCCCGACCTGGTCCCGTGGTTGCCGCTCGTCGCGCTGACGCTTGACGTGGCGGTCGAGCACACGCGCGAAGTCGATGAGCTGCAGCCGGCCTTCCGGCGCGCGCGGCTGCACGGGGTCGTCGAGTCGCTGCTCGGGCGGCTGCTGCCGGAGCCGACGATGCTCGTGATCGAGGACGTCCACTGGATGGACGAGGCCTCGGCCGAGCTCCTTCGCCACCTCGGCTCGCACGTCGCGTCGAAGCCGTGGCTCCTGTGCGTGACGAGACGGGCAACGCCCGGGGGCTTCTCGGCGGCGGAAGGTGTCCCGCCGATCCCCGCGATGGCAATCCAGCTGCAGCCGCTCGACCCGGACGCGGCCCAGGAGCTGGTCGGCTCTGCCGCGACCAACGGCCTCCTGCAGCACGAGGTCGCGGCGATCACCGAGCGCGCGGGCGGCAACCCCCTCTTTCTACAGGAGCTGGTTGCGTCGTCCGGCGAGCCCGAGGAGGCGCTGCCGGAAACCGTCGAGGCAGTCGTCGCGGCCAGGGTCGACCGGCTGGCCCCGGGCGACCGCGCGCTGCTGCGCTACGCCGCGGTGCTGGGTGCGACCTTCGGCGGGGAGCTCGTCACCGAGGTGCTCGCGCAGGACCCGGAGGCCTCGAGCGACTCGGAGGCCTGGGACCGGCTCGCGGAGTTCGTCGAGCGCGACCCGTACACCCCCGGGGCCTTCCGGTTCCGGCACGCGCTCTTCCGCGACGCCGCCTACGAAGGGCTCTCCTACCGGCGTCGCGGCGAGCTTCACGCCAAGGTCGGCGAGGCCTACGAGCGGCTCGAGCAGCAGCAGGGCGGCGAGTACCCGGAGCTGCTCTCGCTGCACTTCTTCCACGCGGGCGACTACGAGAAGACCTATCGCTACTCGATTGCGGCGGGAGGGCGCGCGCAAGTGAAGTTCGCAAACGTCGAGGCGGCGGGCTTCTTCCGCCGCGCGCTCGAGGTCGCACCGCAGCTCGCCGTGTCGAACGAAGAGGTCGCGACCGTCTGGGAGTCGCTCGGCGACGTCTCGGAGCTCGCCGGCCTCTACAGCGACGCCGGCGAGGCGTACGCGACCGCGCTCCAGCTGCAGCACCATCCGCGGCTGCTGCTCAAGGAAGGGATCATCCGCGAGCGCTTCGGGCGCTACGACGACGCGCTCGACCGGTACCGGCTCGGCCTCGAGGCAGCGGAGGCGCTCGAGCACGTCGAGCGCACGCAGATGCGGCTCGAGTTGATGCTCGCCAACGCGGGCGTGAAGCTGCGGCAAGGCGAGTTCCGCGCGTGCAACGAGTGGTGCACGCGCGTGGTCGACGAGGCCGACGTCGAACGGGACACCGCCGCGCTCGCGCACGCCTATTACCTGCTTCACCTCTCGCACACCTCACTGCGCAGCCCGGAGCGGGAGGCCTTCCGCGGCCTCGCGCTGCCGATCTACGAAGAGGTCGGAGACCTGCTCGGTCAGGCCAACGTGCTCAACAACCTCGGCATCGACGCCTACTACGAGGGACGGTGGCAGGAAGCGCTCGACCTCTACGAGCGCAGCAAGGCGGTGCGGGAGCGGATCGGCGACGTCGTGGGCGCCGCGCAGATCACCAACAACATCGGCGAGGTCAAGTCCGACCAGGGGTACCTGACGACGGCTGCCGAGCTCTTCGAGGAGGCACGCGCGGTCTTCGACGCGTCGGGCCACCGGATGCTGGCGTCGCTCGCGACGTCGAACCTCGGCCGCACGGCGTCCCGGGCCGGCGAGCTCGAGGAGGCGCGGACGACGCTGAGCCGGGCGCTGGAGGACTTCCACGAAATTCGCGCGGGCAGCTACGTGCTCGAGACGAAGGCGCGCCTCGCCGAGCTCGCCGTGCTCGAGCGACGGCCCGACGAGGCAGTCGCGCTCGCCGACGAGGTGCTGACGACGACGGAGGAGAGCGAGTCCGGCGCGACCCTGCGTGCGCTGCTGCACCGCGTCCGCGCCTATGCGCTGGCGCAGCAGGGCGACGCCACCTGCATGGCGGAGGCGCTGCGCTGGAGCCTGGACGTCGCCCGCGAGGCCGAAGAGACGTACGAGGTCGCGCTCACGCTCGAGGCGATGGCGCGACTACAGGGAGACGAGGACGCGGCGGACGAGTCGCGCGGCCTGCTCGCCCGCCTCGGCGTCGTCTCGACGCCCGAAGTGCCCGCGTAACTCGGCAAGGCGCGGTAAGAAACCGACGGCTCGCGACACGCATTACGTGATGGAGCTCACGAGTCGGAGCGACGGGTTCGCGGGGGACCTCGCGGGCTGCCCTGTATTCGAAGTCGCCGCCGGTGAGCCCTACTTCGAGGCGTCGTTCCGCGATGCCGTGCTCCTTGCTGTCGAGGAGGGCTTCGTCGTCATGCGGAGCACGCCGACCGGTCTCGGCCGCTCGATCGTCACGTGCGACGTCGGCGCGGGCGAGATCTTGCTTCCACCGGCACCCGAGGAGGCGCTCTTCGGCCTGGTGGAGTCGCGCCTGATCGGCATCACCGCGGACGTACGCGACCGCCTGCTCCAGGCTCCCGGAGCCGCCGACACGCTGTTCGAGCAGCTTGCTCAGACGCTCGCGCGGAAGCACGAGGCCCTCGGGAACTTCGCGCATACCCGCCACATCGAGCGGGTCCGGCGGAAGCTCCTCCAGCTGGCGCAGAGCTACGGGCACGTCGCCGCGGACGGAATCCGGATCGACTTCCCGGTCAGCCACACGCTGCTCGCCGACATGATCGGGTCGTCACGCGAGACTGTCACCCGGTCGCTGGACGAGCTTCAGCGGGCCGGTTTCGTCGTCCGCTGCGGGCATACGTACCGGCTGCTCGTCGCTCCGGAGCGCGTCCTCGAGCCGATGTGACAGCGATCACAGGGTCCCGGGTTGCGGCCTCCTACGATCGATGGCGGGGATGAGCGCGATCACCAAGGGGCTCGGGCGGCTGGCGCTGGTTGCGGGCGTCGGCCTGACCCTCTACGTCGGCTTCGTGGCCGTGAACCTCGCCGTGAGCGCCGTGAACGACGACCCCGACATGGCGAACGAGAGGGCTGCGAACGGGCTCTTCCAGCAGGGCAAGCAGGTCTTCCGCTTCGACACCTTCGGCGACGAGGCCTTCTGGGGCGGCTCCCTGCAGCTCCACCGGGCGATCGAAGGAGAGAACCTCGGCGGCGTCGGCTCGGGTGTGAGCCCGAAAACCGCGCTCGCCGTCGGGCTCAAGGTCGACGTGCACGCCCTCCCGGAGAAGCTCAAGAACGCGCTCCGCCACGGGAAAGTCGACCTCGACTCTCCGGCGACGACGCTCGCGCTCCTGAAGCTGAACTCGGTCGTCGGCCTCAAGGGCGTCTTCAACCGGCAGGGAACGCTGGGCTCGATCGGGATCACGTGCGCGTTCTGCCACTCGACCGTCGACGATTCGTTCGCGCAGGGAATCGGACGTCGCCTGGACGGCTGGCCGAATCGCGACCTCAACGTCGGCGCGATCGTCTCGCTGGCGCCGAACAAGCAGCCGATCACCGACCTGCTCGGCGTCGACGAAGCAACCGTGGACAGGGTCCTCGCAGCCTGGGGCCCGGGCAAGTTCGACGCGGAGCTCTTCCTCGACGGCCAGGGATTCCGGCCCGACGGCCAGACGGCCGCGGTGCTGATTCCGCCTGCGTTCGGCCTCGCCGGCGTCAATCTCCACACCTACACCGGCTGGGGGTCGGTCACCTACTGGAACGCCTTCGTCGCCAACCTCGAGATGCACGGCCGGGGGACGTTTGTCGACCAGCGCCTGAACGACCCGGTGAAGTTCCCGATCGCCGCGCGAGCCGGCTTCGCGGACGTCCGCAACACACCTGACATGATCACCCCGAAGCTCGCCGCCCTCCACGACTACCAGCTCGGGCTGCCGGCCCCGACCCCGCCGCGCGGCAGCTTCGATCCCGCGGCAGCCCGCCGTGGCGAGAGGATCTTCAACGGGGCCGGCAAGTGCGCCAGCTGCCACGTCCCGCCGCTCTTCACCGAGCCGGGCCAGAACCTGCACCGGCCGGCCGAGATCTGCACCGACGCCTTCCAGGCCGACCGCTCGCCGACCGGCATGTACCGGACGACGCCGCTCAAGGGCCTCTTCGCCCACGCCAAGGGCGGCTTCTGGCACGACGGCCGCTTCCCCACCCTCGGCGCGGTCGTCCGGCACTACGACGACTGCTTCGGCCTGGGGCTGACCACGCCGCAGCAGGCCGACCTCGTCGAGTACCTGAAAAGCCTCTGACCGGGAGCTCGGGGCCGCCGGCCGGCAGCGGCCCCGTTTACGCGAGAGCTACCTCACTTTCGACTGCGCCGAGACGCACTTGGCGAAGGCGTTCGGCCGCGAGCCGTACTTCTGACGGAAGTTGGCGGGATCCAAGCGGCGCATCGACTTGCAGGTCTTGGACGCCTTCACGAGCGCCGTCGTGAGCTTCGCGGTGCTCGCCTTCAGCTTCTTCAGGACGCAGCTCCCGAAGGCGTTGCTGAGGTCGGCGTTCGTTCCGTAGAACTGCTGGAACGACTTTCCGCCGTGTGCCGCAGCAAAGCCCGCGTCCGACGCCTCGGCGAGGCAGGCATCCGCCGCCGTCACCAGATCCGTCGACTGCGCGCGCGCGACGATCGAGACACACTTGCCGAAGGCGTTGCCGTGCGTGGCGTTGGTCCCGAAGGACTGTCTGAACAGGGCGGGCGTCATCCGCGTTCGAAGCGCGACGCAGGCACGCGCCGGGTTGAGCCCGGACTGGCCGCTCGCGGACGAGCGCCGCAGCTTGCGCGAGACGCAGTTCCCGATTGCGTTCTTGTGCTTGGCACCGCTGCCGTAGAACTCGGCGAAGGTCTTGCCGCCGTGCGCCGCCGCGAAGTTCGGATCGGCCTGCTCGGCACGGCAGAGCGTGTTGGCGCTGTTCATCCCGGCCTGCTCGAAGCGCGTCAGCTTCGAGACGCAGACGCCGAACGCGTTTGCGCCGCTGCCGAATGCCTGGGTGAACGCGGCGCTCCCGATCTTGGCCCGCAGCGCCGTGCAGTCCCTGCTCGCCGCCTGAGCCGGCTTCGTCGTCGCCAGAGCCGCGACGGGCGCGAGAGCGAACGCGACCACCGCACAGACGATCAGTTTTCGCATCGATCTGCCTCCTTCGTCTCAGAGAAGACGGCACGGAGGCGAGACCCTGGCGCGCTGCTAACAGAACGCTAACCTTCCGCCGCTCGGCCTCGAACACCACAAAAGGGGGAATCATGCGAGGAATCACCCGAGCGCTCACCGTTGGCGCGACCATTGCAGTCGTGAGCGTCGTGCTCGCCGCAGGCCCGGCAGGCGCGGTGATCGGCGGAACGAGCGACACCGCGAACCGCTACGCGAACGTCGGTGCGCTCCAGCTGCATGTCGGGAACGACTGGTTCGACTTCTGCTCGGGAACGCTCGTCCGCAGCGACGTCGTCCTGACGGCTGCGCACTGCACGGACTTCCTCCAGGAAGTCGGCCCGGACGGCTTCGGACCGGCGGACCTGCGCATCTCGTTCGACCCGGAGGGGGACGCGCCGTACTCGACGGTCGACCACATCGTCGTGAACCCGGCGTGGTTCACCGCGGGCCCGTGTATCGGGAACTCGAAGCAACGGTGCCTGGCGCCGCCGCACGAGGACATCGCCCTGGTATTCCTGAGCGCTCCCGTCGCGGGGATCACGCCGGCGCCGGTCGCGGACGCCGGATACCTCGACCGCCTCGACCTGAAGAGGGCGTCGTTCACCGTCGTGGGCTACGGCACCGACGCGTTCATCACGGGAAGCGCCGCTTCACCGAAGGCAATCACGATCTTCGACGGGATCAGGAGCTACCGCCAGGTCTCCTCGATCCCGGCACAGGACGCCTTCCCCGACCGCTTCCTGAAGATCACAGCCGGCGTCTGCTTCGGCGACTCCGGGGGCCCGCTGTTCCACGGCGATACGCTCGTCGCGCTGAACACCTGGACCTTCAGCTACCGCTGCGACGGGCCCAACCTGGAGTACCGGGTCGATTCGGCTCCGGCCCAGGCGTTCCTGGACACCTACCTCTAACGTCGAATTCGGTGGCCGGCCGGGACTCGGTTCCGGCCGGCGCCGAGATCGGGACGGGCGGATTCGAACCGCCGGCCTCCTGCTCCCAAAGCAGGCGCGCTAACCAGGCTGCGCTACGTCCCGCTGGGATGAGTGTACTCGCGCACGATCGCGCTTCCTGCGCCGGTTTCCGCCCGTCGGCGTGACATTTGTCACGGTTTGCAGGAGATTCCCGCCGCGATCTGTGCTTACATACCGCCCACTCGTGGCCAGACGAGTGCGCACGGGCGTGGCAGCCGTCGCCGTCGCCCTCATAGCAGCAGGCAGCACCGACGCGGCAGAGACCGCGAGTCTGACGCGCTCCGAGTCGGCTCTGCTGACGGTGATGAACCAGGTGCGCATCACGCACGGCCTGCGCCCGCTCAAGGGCGATGCGAGGCTCGAGGGCGCGGCGCGCAACCACTCACGCCGGATGCTCCGGACGGGCACGTTCACCCATGGCGCCTTCACCACGCGCATCCGCCGCGCAGGCGTGCGCGCGCCGCGCATCGGCGAGAACCTCGCCTGGAGCTCGGGCCTCTCCGGCGCGCGCACGATCGTGCAGATGTGGCTCGCGAGCCCGTCGCACCGCGCCAACCTGCTGCGCCCGGGCTACCGGATCGTCGGCATCGGTGCGATCACCGGCACCTTCAACGGCCAGCGGCACACGCTGATGGTCACAACTGACTTCGCGGGGCGGTAGCGGGTTAGACGGCCGCGCCGGCGAAGCCGGCGCAGCCTCTATGGTCGGCGTCGCAAGCGACGCCTTAGGGGCGGTAGCGGGTTAGACGGCCGCGCCGGCGAAGCCGGCGCAGCCTCTATGGTCGGCGTCGCAAAGCGACGCCTTGGGGGCGGTAGCGGGTTAGACGGCCGCGCCGGCGAAGCCGGCGCAGCCTCTATGGTCGGCGTCGCAAAGCGACGCCTTGGGGGCGGTAGCGGGCAGCTCTACTCGTCCCGCCGCGGCGGGTCGAGCAGGTCACGCAGCTCGGCGAGCTTCTCGCGCCGTAGGTCCTCACGCTCCCCGCGGTCGACGCGGGCGATCAGGTCGCGCACGAGCGGCGCGAGCTCGACCGGGTTGAACGGCTTCGTGACGTAGTCGATGCCGCCGAGGTCGAGGCCGCGGGCCCGGTCACGGGCCTCGGCGCGGGCCGTCAGGAAGACGATCGGGATCAAGCTCGTGGCGTCGCCGTCGATCAGCTCCTCCGCGACCTGCCAGCCGTCGAGCCCCGGCATCATCACGTCGAGGAGGATCACGTCGGGCTCCTCGTTGCGCGCCTTCTCGAGGCCCGTCGGGCCATCGCTCGCCTCGAGCACGTCCATCCCCTCCGCCTCCAGGTTGACCCTGCAGAGCAGGCGGATCGGAGCTTCGTCGTCGATTACCAGCACCCGCGTCATCGGCCCTCTTTTCGCATCAGTCGCGCATACCCATTCGAGAAGCGGTTCATTCTCGCTCGCTCAGGACCGGCGGCGCCGCGGAAAGCGGGAGCGAGAATGTGAACGTCGACCCCTCACCTTCGCGCGAGTCGACCCAGATGCGCCCGCGCATCGCGTCGAGCAGCTCCTTGGCGATGAAGAGGCCGAGCCCCGTGCCGCCGCTGGCGAGGTCCCGGCTGGCGCTCTCGGCGCGGTAGAACTTGGCGAAGATCCGCGTCTGCTGGGCCTGCGGGATCCCGATCCCCTCGTCCTCGACGCTCACCTCGACGGCGTCGTCGTGGCGGCGCGCGGCCACGCGGACGACGCCCCCGCCCGGTGAGTACTTGACGGCGTTCTCGACGAGGTCCATCACGATCTGCCTGAGCTTGTCCCGGTCCGCGTCCACGGTCAGCGGCTCCGGCGGCAGCTCGAGCTCGAGCTGGTGGTCGTCGAGCTTCAGCGACTGCTTCGCGGCAGAGACGACCTCCGAGACGATGGCACCGACGTCCGTGGGCGAGAGCTGCACCTGCAGGTCACCCGAGTCGAGCCGCGCCACGGAAAGCAGGCGGTCGACGATCGCGGTCAGTCGTCCGGCCTCCGAGGCGATGTAGCTCAGGAACGTCGCCCGTTCCTCCTCGCCGAAGAGAACGTCATCGCGGAGCAGCGTCTCGGCGAAGCCGTAGATCGAGGTCAGCGGCGAGCGCAGCTCGCGCGAGACGTTCGAGACGAACTCCGACTTCATCTGCTCGACGACGCGCTCGGCAGAGATGTCGCGGAAGGCAAAGATGCGCCCGGCGATGGCCCCGGCCGGATCGTGCATCACCGCTTCGGTGAGCGAGAGCCAGATCTCCTCGCCACCGCGGCGGAGCGGGAGGAGCCGCTCGCCCGCAGGCGCGTCGTCGCCCGACTGCAGGTCGCGCTGCAGGACCTCGCCCGGCGGCCGGCCGAGCGCCTCCTCCGCGGGCACGCCCGTGATCCACTCGGCGGCCGCGTTCCAGAGGACGACCTCGCCGTCGCGGTCGACGGCCACGATCCCGTCGGCGATGTTGGCCAGGATCGCCACGCTGCGCTCCTTCTCGAGCGCGACGCTCTGGTAGAGCTCGGCGCTGGAGAGCGCGGCCGACGCGTTCCCGGCGAACGCTGCCAGCGCCTCGACTTCCTCCTCGCGCCAACGGCGCGGGGCACGTCCGTAGACCGAGAGCACGCCGAGCACCGATCCCTCGGCACCGACGAGCGGCACCGCCGCGCAGGATGCGTACCCGGCGGCGAGCATCGCGTCGGCCTGCAGCAGCCGCTGGTCGTCGCGGGCATCCGGAACCGCGACCGGCGAGCGCGACTGCACCGCGTCCCCGGCGAGCCGAGCCGTCGACGGCATGCGCGATTCGAGCATCGTGGCCGTTTCATCGCCCACCACGGCCGCCGCGACGAGCTCGTCGCCTTGGAGCAGCCGGATGACCGCGGCGTCGGCGTCGAGCAGCATCGGCGCCTGCTGGACGACCTCGTCGAGCACCGCCGCCGGGTCGAGCTCGGTCGCGAGCCGCGACCCCGTGCGCGCCAGCTGCTGCGCCAGCGCGCGGGCCCGTCGCTCGGCCTCGAACAGCTCGCTCCGCTCGAGCGCCCCTCGCGCCGCTCCCGCGAGGTTGCGGGCGAGCTCGAGGTCATCGTCGGTGAAGCGCCGCTCCTCGTCGAAGAAGACGAGCACGAGCGCGCCTTCCTCGCTGCGCGGCGCCTCGACCGGCACTGCGAGGAGCGCCGAGTAGCCCGACTCGCGGGACACGGCGCGCCACTCGTCGTCGAAACGGTCATCGTCGGCAAACTGCGGCGCGACGAGTACGCGGCCTCCCCGCGCGGCCGTCCGCAGCGGGCCGGAGGGGTCGCCCAGGCCGCTCTCGAGGAACCGCACCAGCAGGCCAGGGAGCCCGTGCAGCCCCGCGAGCCGGAGATCGTCGCCGGCGGGCATCAGCACCGCGGCGCTGCCGCCGCCGAGCGCGTCCGACGCGGCCTGCGCCAGCGCGTCGAAGGTCTCCTTGAGCGAGATCGGCTCGCCGAGGACGGAGGCGATGCGGTAGAAGCCGCGCTGAATCTGGGCCTGGCGCGAGCGGTCGGCGAAGCTCTCGGCGTTGCGAAGCGAGAGCGCGGCCAGGTTCGCGAACGCCTCCAGCAGCCCGGAGTCGGCCTGGGTGAAGCGCCGCGCGCGATCACGCGACCCGACGCCGAGGATGCCCATCACCTCGCCCGACCAGCGCATCGGCGCGACGATCGCGCCGCGCATGCCTTCGTAGGCCGGGTGCGGAACCGCGTCCGGGAGCGAGCCGTAGTCGTCCGAGAGCACCGGGCGCCCGCGCGAGATCGCCCGGCCGGCGAGGCCGCGGTCGGCGGAGAACTCGAAGCCGACGATGCCCTCCCGCAGCCCGTGGACCGCCGCGCAGCGGAGCAGGCCGGTGTCGGCCTCGTAGAGGGAGCAGTCGACAGCGTCCGCATCGAGCAGCGCCGCGACCTCGTCGACGAGCCGCTGCAGCACCGCCTCGAGCTCGAGCTCGCTCGTCACGGTCTGGGCCGCCTTCAGCAGCGCTTCCTGCTCGCCGAGGCGCCGCTCGTTCTCGTCCAGCAGGCGTGCCGTGTGCAGCGCGAGCCCGATCTCGCGCGCGACCGCCTCCGCCAACTGGACGTCGGCAACGGCCCACGTCCCCGGGTCGGGCCGGTGCAGGCCGAGCACCCCGATCATGCGGTCGAAGACGATGATCGGCGTCGCCAGCGCCGACCGCGTGCCCAGGCGGGTGAGCGTTTCCAGGCTCCCGAGCGACGGGTCGATGAGCTCGGGGGCGTCGAGCACGTCCGCGATCGCGACCGTGCGCCGCTCACGCGCCGCGAGGTTCGAGACCGGGAGCCCGGAAAGTGCCGTTCCAAGCGGCTTGAGCCCCTCGGCCCACCACTCGGCCCGGATCGGCAGCGCGTCGGACTGCTCGGCGAGCCGGATGAAGCAGCGTGTCGCGTCGAGGGCGCGGCCGGTCTCCGTGACCGCGACGCGCGTGACCGCGTCGAGATCGTGCACCGAGCGGACGCGGCGCGAGATCTTCGCCACGAGGCGCTCCCGGGCGAGAGCCTGGTCGAGCGCCGAGGCCGAGCGGGTGCGGTCGAGCGCGATTGCGGCCTCCCCCGCCAGCGCCTCCATCAGGCGCAGGTCCTCCGCCGGGAAGGACCGCCGCTCCCGTGTGGTCGCAGCGACGAGCACGCCGATCACGCGCTCCTCCACGATCAGCGGGATGAAGGCCGCGCTCTTCCCCTTGACTGTGCGCGCCAGGCGCGGGTTCACGAGCGGCGAGGACTCGACGTCGTAGACCGTCACCGGCGCCGCCTCGAAGAACGCGCTCGCGATCCCTGACGGCTCGTTGTGCAGGTGGACGCGCATCTCGCTCCACCACGCGATGTCCTCGCCGCCCGAGCGCGCGATTACCCCTGTCGCCTCGTCCTCGTCCGGCGTTACGAGCGCCAGCGCGGTGAAGTCGGTGCCGAACAATGACTCGACCTTGTCGAGCAGCGTCCGTGCCGCCTCGGCCGGGTCCTGCGACCGCGCAAGCGCGTTCACGATCTGCGCCACCGCGTCCAGCTCGCGGTCGCGGACGCTGACGAGCTCCTCGGCCTCCCTGGCGCGCGGCCCGCTCATCACGACGACGGCGGGCTCGCTCCAGCGTCGCAGGAAGATCAAGGCAGGGATGAGCGCGATCACCAACGCCACGAACGGCGGCCAGACGTGGCCGCCGATCGGGGAGCGGTCGTGGAGGACCACGGCGCCGAAGATCGCGGCCGGGATAGCGATCCCGGGGAAGATCGAGGCGAGCGCGACATCGGTCACCGCCACCCGGTGCCGCTCGCGCCACAGCGTCGGAGCCAGCAACGCCGCCACCATCAGGTACGCGCCCGACAGGACGAACAGGGGCACGGCGTTGAAGTAGACAGCTTGGTCTTCGGGGGTCACTGGGCGCCTCCGATGATACGGAGGGCCTCCGGCGGCGTCGACCGGAAATCCCATGCAGAGGGCGCGTTTCCTCCTTTGAAAGATGGGCCGGTCGGCCTATTGGAATCCCGCGGCGCGGCGACTAGCGTCCAGATCACTGGGCGATGCGAGCCGCGGAGCTCTGTACCTGGCCTTGAGACCCGCGGCGAGCAATGGGGAGAGCCCGTCGCCACCACCCCCCGAGCGGCGGGCTCCCTCCGATCCTTGGAGAGTCAACCCGCGCGTTCGGCGCTGCGCAGTCCGCGCAGGGCCCAGAGCGAGAAGAACAGCACGAGGAAGAGCGCCGTCCCGTAGGCGAGCGCGACCTCCGTCGGCTCACCGGAGATGAAGCCGCGCGCCGCCTCGAGCACGCGCGTCACCGGGTTCACCGTGGCGACCCCGTGGATCCAGCCCTGCAGCAGCGCGAGCGGCACGTACACGGGCGCGAAGAAGAGCACGAGAAAGACGGGCAGCTGCATGATCGGCCCCGCCTGCATCGTCCGCAGCCTCATCGCGACGCCCGCCGACCAGAGGACAGCCGCGCCGTTGAGGAGCAGCGCGAGCGTGTACATGCCGAACAGGTCGACCCCGCTCCCGTCGACGCGCATGCCCACGATCAGCGCGACGGCGGTGAGGAAGGCCGCGGTCACGAGCCAGCGGCCGCACGCGGCGAGCGCGTAGCCGAAGACGATGCCGGTGCGGTTCGGCGCCGCGAGCAACAACCGCCGGGCGAAGCCGCTCTCGAAGTCGCGTGCGATCCCGAACCCGGTGAAGACGCCGCCGAAGACCGCCGACTGCAGCAGCACGAAGGCGAACTGGAAGGCCGTGTACCCGCTGGGAAACTCGAAGCCGGGCAGCTTGTCGATCCGGGAGAGCCCGCCGGCGAAGGCGGTGAAGAAGAAGAGCGGGAAGATCAGCGACGGCAGCAGCAGCGACGGGTTCGTCAGCACGTTGTGCAACGTCCGCCACGCCACCGCTCTTGCTACAGCGAACGTCCTCACAGCCAAGCCTCCCACGTTCGAGCGAGTGCAGACGGCTGCACGGGCAAAACCCGCACAGCCCGAAGACGGCTCCGCAAGCGTCGCCTCAGGACCGCGCCATCCTCACGCGCAGTGCCCAGCTTGCGGCCGCCATCGCCACCAGGGCGATCGACGCGGCGATCCCGAACCCGAGCGCCAGCGCCTCGGGATCCCAACCGGTGATGATCAGGCTGCGGACGCACTCGAGCAGGTAGGAGACCGGGTTGGCCGTGGCGAGGTCACGGAACCAGGTCGCTTCGATCAGGTTCCGCGGGATGTTCATCGAGGAGATGAACAGGAAGACGAAGAAGACCGGGAACAGGCTCTGGACCGCCTCGCCCGAGCCGGTTCGGAGCGCGGCGAAGGCGCCGAGGCTGCCGAACCCGAGGCCGACGACGATCGCGAACAGGACGATCACGAGGACACCCGCCACGCCCGACTCTGGGCGCACACCGACGATGAAGCCGACGGCGAGGTAGACGAACGCCTGGGCGATGGTCAGCACGACGACGCCGCCGAGCTGGCCCGCCAGCAGCGCGACCCCGCGCATCGGCGTCAAGGAGAGCCGGCTCAGGAACCCGGTTTGGATGTCGCGCGCGAGGTCGGTGCCGGTGTTCATGGTCGCGAACAGCGCGCCCTGGATGAACGGCACCGCGAGCGCGAACGCGACGAAGGAGGTGGTCGGAAAGCCCGGCAGCTTCGTCGCGGACCTGAGGCCGCCCGAGTTCACCGCCAGGAGCAGCATCGGGAAGACCAGCGGCCCGACGACGTTCGCGGGCTGGCGCACCGTCCGCACCACCGACCGCCGGCCGAGCTGGAAGACCTGATCTACGAAAACGCTCACAGCGCGATCTCCTCATCCGCCACGTTGAGGCTGGCGATCGCAGACGGCCGCCCGGGCAAAGCCCGGACGGCCTGACAACGCCGTCGCAAGCGACGGCTCAAGCCGGCTCCATAGCGAGCCCGCGGCGCTGCTCCTCCTCGTCCTCCTCCGCGGCGCCCTCGAGCGAGCGGCCTGTCTTGGCGAGGAACACGTCGTCGAGCGACGGCTGGTGGATCTGGATGTTCTCGGCCTCGAGGCCGTCGGCATCGAGCGCGCGCACGATCTCGTAGAGGCCGACCCGGCCGTCGTTCAACCGCACTGCCACGCCCTTTGTGGAAGCGACCCGCTCGCCGAACCGTTCCAGGATCCCGACCGTCCGCGGCAGGTCGTTCTCCGACGCGGGAATCGCCTCGACGGTCGGCCGCCCGACCTCCGCCTTCAGCGCGGCTGGTGTGCCCTCGGCGACTATGTGACCGTGGTCGATGATCCCGACCCGGTCGGCGAGGACGTCGGCTTCCTCGAGGTACTGCGTCGTCAGGAAGACGGTCACGTCGTCCTCGCTGGCGAGCCGGCTCACCTCGCTCCACAGCGCGGTGCGGCTCTGCACGTCGAGGCCGGTCGTCGGCTCGTCGAGGAAGAGAATCTGCGGCCGGTGGACCAGCGCCATCGCCAGGTCGAGCCGGCGCTTCATGCCGCCCGAGTAGCCGCGCACCTTGCGATCGGCGGCCTCGCCCAGACCGACGCGCGTCAGCAGCTCGTCGGAGCGGCGCACCCGCTCCGCGCGCGAAAGGCCCTGGAGGGAGGCTTGCAGGCGCAGGTGCTCGCGGCCGGTCAGGAGCGGGTCGAGCGCGGCCTCTTGCAGCGCGGCGCCGATGTTCTTGCGCACCTGCGGGCCCTGGCGCACGACGTCGAAGCCGGCCACGCGCGCGGAGCCCGAGGTTGGCGGCAGCAGGGTCGTGAGCATGTGGACCGTCGTGCTCTTGCCCGCGCCGTTGGGGCCCAGAAAGCCGTAAATCTCGCCGGGGGAGACCTCGAGGTCGATCCCGTCGACCGCGCGGGGACCCTTCTTGAACTCGCGGACGAGCTGCTCTGCCTGGATCGCGGCTTCGGGCATCGGCGCAGGGTACCAGATACTTGAGCTTGTCAAATACCTAGCATCTCAAGTATCATGATCGACGGCATGGCCGTGAGCGTTGAGACATCGGTCGCCCACGAGGCCCAGAAGCTGTTCTTCGAGATCGGCATGGCGCAGCGCGTCAAGGTCGGCGCGGCGCTGAACGAGCTCGGCCTCGGCTTCGCGCAGGCACACGCCCTGCGCATGCTCGACCCCGACGAGCCGCGGCCGATGAGCGCGCTGGCCGAGCGCCTGTTCTGTGACGCGTCGAATGTGACGGGGATCGTCGACCGCCTCGAGAAGCGCGGCCTCGTCGAGCGCCGGAGCGCCGAGGGCGACCGGCGCGTCAAGGCGCTGACGCTCACGCCGGCCGGGGTCGAGCTGCGCGAAGAGGTGATGGCCCTGATGAGCGAGCCTCCCGAGGCGATCGCGTCCCTGTCCGCAGCCGACCAGCGGGCGCTGCGAGACATTCTCGCCCGCGCGGTTCAGCAGCTCCGCTAAAGGCTTGACGATCAGGATTGAGCTTGGAGGAACTCCCGGACCGCGGCGTTGAACCCCTCCGGGTCCTCGAGGTAGCACTCGTGCCCCAACCCCGGAAGCACGACAAGACTCGACGTCGGGATTCGGCGGTGCAGGTCGTCGGCCACCGACAGCGGCGACCGCTCGTCCGCGTCGCCATGGATGAGTAGCGTCGGCACGTCTATCCGGGGCAGCACCTCGCGTAGATCCGCCTCGGCGAGGCCGTAGGCCATCGTGCGCGTGGCGACTGGTCGTGCGTCGGACATGATCGCCGTCAGGGCGGCAGCGGTCTCACGGGACATCCTCTCCGAGAACAAACCCGGCATCGACGCGGGCTCGAAGCCGTCCGGCAGTTGATCCGCCGCGGCGAGTGCGAACGCCAGGCGACGCTCGACCTCCGGAGGCCGAAGCGAACCGGCCCAGCCGGCGTATCCGCCGACGAGAATCAGCGTCGCCAAGACCGTGCGATGGCGTCGTGCCAGCTCGAGCGCGAGGGCACCCCCGAACGAGTGGCCGAGGACGTGCGCTCTCCCCAGGTCGAGCGCTGCAACGAGTCCAGCTAGGGCGTCGGCGTACTGAGGCAAGCGGAACGACTCGGGCGGATCCGCGGATCGACCGCATCCCGGCGCGTCCCAGGCGATCACGGTGAACTCGTCCGAAAGACCGTCGATCTGCGGTTGCCAGACACGACTGTCGCTCACGGCCCCGTGTACCAGCACCAGAGACGGCCCTTCACCGGACAGCTCGAAGGCGATCCGAAGGCCGTCGACCTCGATCCAGTGCACGAGACGAGACGCTACGCCTTCGCGATCGCGACGTCGCCCCCGGGCTCGACGCGCTCGGCGAGCGTCTCGCGCGCGATCCACCCCTCGTGCTCGAGCAGGTCGGGAGGCAGCGTCAGCACGATCCGGTCGGTGATCGCGAGGCCGGCCTCCTTCCGCATCGTGTTCACCTGGTGGATGACCTCACGTGCACGGCCTTCGAGCTCGAGCTCCGGGTCGAGCTGGAGGTCGAGCGCGACCGTCAGGCCGTCCTCGCCGGCGACCGCCCAGCCCTCCTTGCCGCGCCGCTCCACCAGCACCTCGTCGGGCGAGAGCTCGTGGCCGTTCACGTGCAAGTGGCCGCCCTCGAGCTCCTCGAAGTCGCCGGCCTCGAGCGCCGAGCGCACCGCGCCGAGCTCCTTCCCGAGCTTCGGCCCGAGCACGGGCAGGTTCGGCTTCACGCGCAGCTCCGTCGCCTCGACGGGGCCGAACTCGATCTCCTTCACGCTCAGCTCCTCGGCGATCTCGCTTGCGTGCTCCTGCACGCCGTCGGCGCCCTGCACGACCAGACGCCTGAGCGGCTGGCGGAGCTTGATCCCCGACTGCGCCCGCGCCTGCCGTCCGAGCTCGACGACGCGGCGCACCTCGGCGACCTCGGCGAGCAGCGCCTCGTCGACCTCGACCCCGTCCGGCCAGCCCGCGAGGTGCGCCGAATCCGGGCCTGCCACGACGAGCGTCCGCCAGAGGTGGTCGGCGAGGAACGGCATCACCGGCCCGATGACGCGCAGGGCCTGGACGACCGACCACCAGAGCGTCTCGAGGGCGGCGGGCTCGCCGTCCCAGAAGCGGCGGCGAGAACGGCGGACATACCAGTTCGAGAGGTCCTCGACGTAGTTCTCGAAGATGGTCGTCACCGCCGGGCTCCAGTACCGCTCGTACGCCGCCTCCGCCTCCGAGACGAGCTGTCCCGTGCGCGCGACGAGCCAGCGGTCGAGCGCGTCCTCGGACCGCGGCTCGGCGCCCCACTCCGGCGTCCACTCACCAATGTTCGCGTAGGTGACGAGGAACCCGACCGAGTTCCAGAGGGTGAGCAGCCGCCGCTTGATCTCGTCCGCAGGGCCGTAGCCGAAGTTGATGTTCTGGCTCGGGTTCTGCGCGCAGAACTGCCAGCGGACGATGTCGGCGCCCATCCGCTCAAAGGCCTCGTTCGCCTCGATCGCATTGCCGGTCGACTTGTGCATCTCGCGCCCGTGCTCGTCGTGCACGCGCTCGTAGGCGAGGACGGCGCGGTACGGGAGCCGGCCGGCCAGGGTCATGGACATCACGCTGATCGAGAAGAACCAGAGGCGGATCTGCTCACGGCTCTCGGAGACCCAGTCGGCCGGGAACCACTGCTCCCAGTACCCGTGGTCGGGCAGGTCGGCGCCGGTCAGGCCGCGCGCCGCGCCGGTCGCGTACCCGTGCGGGATCCATTCGGGGTTCTCCCAGCCGAGCGTCGACATCGGGACGATCCCCGCGTCGAGCCACGCGTCGCCGACCTCCGGGATCCGGCGCACCTCCTCGCCGCACGACTCGCAGCGGATCGCGATCTCGTCGATCCAGGGCCGGTGCAGCTCCTTGAGCTGCTCGAGCCCGCCGGTCGCGCGCTCCTCGAGCTCCGCCCGCGAGCCGATCACGTTCAGCTCGCCGCACTCGCACGGGTAGAGGGGCAGCGGCAGGCCGAAGTAGCGCTTGCGCGAGATGTTCCAGTCGCCCATGTTGCGGAGCCAGTCGTCCATCCGCTTCTTGTACTGAGGCGGCGTCCAGGCCACCTCGTCGTTGGCGTCGAGAAGCGGTTGTCGGAGCTCGTCGCAGGAGATGAACCAGTCGTCGACGACGCGGAACAGGAGCGGCGTCTTGCAGCGCCAGCAGATCGGGTAGCGGTGGACGATCGTGCCCGCCTCGACGAGCACGCCGCGGTCGCCCAGCGCGTCGACGATCGGCTTCTCGGCCTCGTTCGTGTCCTTGCCCTCGAACGGCCCGTAGCCGGGTAGGAAGCGGCCCGACTCGTCGATCGGCGCGAGCACGGGCAGGCCGTGCACGCGTGAGAGCTCGAAGTCCTCGGCGCCCGCGCCGGGCGCGATGTGGACGATCCCCGTGCCCTCGTCGAGCGCCACGTCGTCCCACGGGATCACGCGGTGGCTGACGCCCTCTTGCGCCGGCAGGTCGTCGAAGGCCCCCTCGTACTCGAGGCCGACGAGGTCCTCGCCCTGGACGACGTTGTCGTAGTCGCCGTCCTCGCTCGCGAGCTGCCAGCCGCCGTCGCGCAGTCCGTACTCCGCGTCGGGCTTGACCGCTGCGGCCACGTTCGCCGGGAGCGTCCAGGGGGTGGTGGTCCAGATGACGAGCGACTCGCCGGGCCGGTCCTTCAGCGGGAAGCGGACGTACAGCGACGGGTGCTCGAGCTCGCGGTAGTTCTCCTCGCCGGCCTGCTCGTGCTGTGAGAGCGAGGTGCCGCAACGCGGGCACCACTGCGTCGAGCGGTGGCCCTTGTAAAGCCAGCCGCGGCGGTGGCACTCCTTCAGGAAGCGCCAGATGTACTCGATGTTCGTGTCCGAGAACGTGAGGTAGTCGTTGCCCCAGTCCATCCACATGCCGAGGCGCTTCGATTGCTCCGCAATCTCGCCGACGTACTTGGCGACGCGCTCCTTGCAGCGCTCCGCGAACTCGGCGAGCCCGTAGTCCTCGATCTCGCGCTTCGAGTTGAGCCCGAGCTGCTTCTCGACCTCCACTTCGACCCAGAGACCCTGGCAGTCGAACCCGTTCTGGTAGCGCTCGTCGTGTCCGCGGGCGGCCTGGTAGCGCTGGAAGACGTCCTTCAGCGTGCGGCCCCAGGCGTGGTGCACGCCCATCGGGCCGTTGGCCGTGATCGGACCGTCGATGAAGCTGAAGCGAGGACCGCCGGCGTTCTGCTCGCGCAGGCGCTGGAACGTCCGCTCCTCCTCCCAGCGCTCGAGGACCTCCCGCTCGAGCGCGGGGTGGTCAGGCACGCTCGGAAGAGGCTTGAACATGCGGTCGATCGTATCGACCGGGAACAATGCCCCCACGTGGGGCGTTTCACCCTCGCGGAACCTGAGGTAGAAAGGAACACATGGCAGACAACGTCAAGACCGACGACTTCGACCAGCAAGTCCTCCAGAGCGACCAGCCGGTGCTCGTCGACTTCTGGGCCGAGTGGTGCGGGCCGTGCCACGCGATCGCGCCCGTGCTCGACCAGATCGCGGACGAGCGGAGCGAGCTGAGGGTCGTGAAGCTGAACATCGACGAGGAGCCTGCGATCGCGCAGCGCTACGGGGTCATGTCGATTCCAACGCTGATCCTGTTCAAGGACGGCGAGCCGCAGGCAGCTGCGGTCGGCGCGATGCCGAAGTCGATGCTCGAGGAGCGCCTCGGGCTCGCCGGCGCGGCGGCCCAGAACTAAGACGGCCGCACCGGCAAAGCCGGCACCGCCTCTACGGTCGGCGTCGCAAGCGATGCCTAAGACGGCCGCACCGGCAAAGCCGGCACGGCCTCTACGGTCGGCGTCGCAAGCGACGCCTAAGACGGCCGCACCGGCAAAGCCGGCACCGCCTCTACCGGTCGGCGTCGCAGAGCGACGCCTCGAAGACGGCCGCACCGGCAAAGCCGGCACGGCCTCTACGGTCGGCGTCGCAAGCGACGCCTTAGGACTCGGCTTCTTCTTTCTCCGGATGGGGCGCCGGCGCGGCAGCACGCGCCGGCGGCTCGTCGATCAGGCTCAGGACGCGCATGCCGTGGACGAACACGACGGCGCCTCCGAGCCAGCCGCCGACGGTCAGGAAGAGGAAGCCGACCAGCGTCAGGATGAACGGCCCGGTCTCTACCGCCCCGTGCGAGTAGCCGGAGTGGCCGACCAGGGCGGCGATCAGGAAGAAGACCGTCGCCGTGAGCATCGAGGCCATGTGCCAGGTGGCCGTCCACCACACCGGCGAGCCCCACGTGATCGTCAGCCAGTCGGCGAAGCCGGCCAACGCGGTGAAGGCGGTGATGATCAGGCCCACGACGAGCGCGAGCCACCAGCCGTACGCGGCCGACCGCTCAGCGATGCCGATCACGCTGGCGAAGGCCATCGCCATCGAGGCGGTGTAGGCACCGATCGTCGCGTCCGTCAGGGGCGGGTGGATCGGGTGCCCGGGAAGCCCGTGCCAGAGGTAGCTGAGCTTCATGCGCGCCGGAGTGTACGACGCGCGCGACCGATGTGGATTGGCTAGCTCTGCTCGGCCGTGTCGAGGTAGTCGAAGAAGGCGGCGTGTTTCGCGAGATATGCCTCGAGCTGGCGGATCCCCGACTCGAGCCAGTGCTCGAGCCAGCTCTCGCCGAGCTCGTCCTCGACGCGGTGGAAGCCCCGGTCGCTCATGGGTTTCATGATCGGGACGCAGCCGGACGGTCGCAATGAGCCGAACGGACTAACTTGCGGGACGGCCCGGCCTATCTCCGCGGACCAGTTAGCCTCCGGCCGGTGCGCGGTTTCCTCCTGATCAACCCGCGCGCCGGGACCGAGAGCCCCACCGCCGATGAGTTGGCCGAGGCCGCGCGGGAGCGCGGGGTCGAGGCGCACCTGCTGCACGAGGGCGACGACGCGGCGGAGCTGGCACGCGCGGCGGACGCCGAGGTGCTGGCGGCCGCAGGCGGCGACGGCTCGGTGGCGACCGTCGCGGCGGTGGCAGTCGAGCGCGACCTGCCGTTCGTCGTCGTGCCCTACGGGACGCGGAACCACTTCGCGCGTGACGTCGGCCTCGACCGCGACGACCCGTTCGCCGCGCTCGACGCATTCGACGGCGAAGAGCGGCGGGTGGACGTGGGCCGGGCCGGCGACCGCCGCTTCCTCAACAACGTGTCGCTCGGGCTCTACGCGGCGCTCGTCCACCGGCGCGAGCACCACCGTCGCCGGCGCGAGGTGCTCGCTGGGCTGCGCGCTCTGTGGCTGAGCTTGCGGCACCGACCAGAGGCGTGGGCGCGCGTCGACGGCGAGCCCGTCCTGGCACGGGTGCTGCTCGTCGCGAACAACGCCTACGAGCTGAGCCTGTTCTCGCTCGGCGCTCGCGAGCGACTCGACGGTGGCACCCTGCATCTGTATGCCGCGAAGGGGGTGCTGCCGCGCTCCTGGGAGGAGCAAGCCGGCGAGCGGTTCGTGCTGGACGCGCCCGGAGAGCGACTGGACGCCGCGATCGACGGCGAGCCGGTCGAGTTCGAGACGCCGCTCGAGCTAGCGGTCGAGCGCGGCGCGCTTCGCGTGCTCCTGCCACGCGCGCAGAACTAGCGGCACGTTCTCGAACGCGAGCTCGTCCGGGCCCGGGAGCCCGTCGCGAGAAAACCAGCGCAGGTCGTCCACGTCGTCCGCGGGCGCGGCCTGACCGCCGGTGACGCGCGCGGTCCAGTAGAAGTTCAGCGTCGCCTCGGCCGTGGAATCACCGCCGTAGCGGTCCATCCAGACGCCGAGGAACTCCAGCGGCTCAACGTCCAGCCCGGTCTCCTCGTGCAACTCGCGACGCAACCCGTCGAGCGGGTGCTCGCCCACCTCGAGGAAGCCGCCGGGGATGTCCCAGCGGCCCTTGAACGGCTCCTTCGCGCGCCGGGCGAGCAGCACCCGGTCGCCGTCCTCGACCAGCGCGCTCGCGGTCGGCTTCGAGCTCGCATATGCGACGAATCCGCACTGGGTGCACTCGACCCGCCGCTCGTCGCCGCGGAGCTCGTTCCGGCAGCGCGGACAGAACCTCCACCCCGCGAGCTCGCCCACGACCGCAAGAATAGGGGTGACGATGCCGAGGTTCGTCCCAGCAACCGTTACCGAGCTCCAGCGCGTCGAGCTGCTCGCGGGGCTCCCGGGCGAGAAGCTCGGCGAGATTGCGAAGCACATGGAGCGCGAGGAGGTCCCGCCCGGGCGCGCAATCGTGCGGGAGGGCGAGGACGCGCAGCGCTTCTACGTTGTCCTGTCGGGGCTCTTCGCCGTCAGCCAGGAGGACTTCGGGCCACGGCGCGTGCTGCAGCCGGGCGACTACTTCGGCGAGGTCGGGCTCGCGATGCAGATCCCGCGCACGGCCTCGGTGCGGGCCCTGACGCCCGCAGTCGTGGCGAGCTGCGACCGCGCCTCGTTCGACGCGCTCCTGCGCCCGCTCTTCGCCGACGACAAGTAACAGTCTGTTACTTGCTCCCGGTTTCGCCCGCCCCTGCGGCGATTCCGGCGGTCACGGTGCTTGTAACAGTCTGTTACTTGGTCAGACGAGGCGGTGCTCGGTTGCCCAGCGAGTGAGTCTTGCAGCTGATCGCCCGGGGTACATGTACCAGGAGATCGCGGCCCGCCTGAGCCTCTCGGTGAGACCGTCGAGAGCCACGACTCGAACGTGCTGCGCAAGCTCCAGCTCTCGACCCGCACGAGCTCGGCTCAGCCGCCGCCTCCGGCCGCGGCCGGTGGCTCAGCTGCAGGACGATGATCCCGCCGACCAGGAGGAGGATCCAGGAAGCGTCGCCGCGGGGCCAGATGCTCACCCGAGAGAGCAGCACGAGCGCGGCGATCGCGATCAGCGCCAACCCGACGAGCGGCCACGGCCGGTCGCGCCGTTCGCGCAGCGCCTTGGCGGCGATCGAGTCCTCCTCGCCCTCGTCCGGGATCACCAGAGCGGCCGCCACGTAGATCAGGACGCCGGCGCCGCCGATCAGCGTCAGGACGACGAAGCCGATCCGGTAGAACGCGGGATGGATGTCGAAGTAGCGCGCCAGGCCCCCGCTCACTCCGGCGAGCATGCGGTCCGACCGGCTCCGCTCGAGGCGCTTGGCCGCCGGCTGCTCGACTGTCGTCTCGTTCATGTCGCCAGGATCGCGCGGCCAGGCGCGGACGACCATCCGGAATGACCCTGAACCGACCCTGAGCCCGCCTCAGAGGCGAGAGACGATCAGCCGAGTGCGTACACGGCGTTCGTTCCGCCGCCGAGGACGAGCACGCGGCCCCTCTCGGACACCGCCGCCGGATCGCTCAGCGCCTGCGGCAAGCTCGCGACCGGGGTGACTGTTCCAGCGCCGGGGTCGACAGCGAGCACCCGCCGCGAGGCGCCGCCGACCAGCAGCAGCCGCGACCCGAGCGGCGCGAGCGCGACGTGGTCGAGTGGACGCGGAAGGGTCGCGACCTTCGTCACCGTCCCCGCACGCGGGTCGACGGCGTAAACCGCCCGCGAGGCGCCGGCCACGGTCAGCCCGCCTGCGACGTACAGCCTCGAGCCGAGGGCGGCAACGCCGGCGTAGCGCAGGCCGTTCGGCAGCCGGGCGACGACCGCCGGCTGCGCCCCGGGCCGGAAACGCAACACGGCCGTCGCGTACCGAGAGCCGGTGTACCCGCCGACGATGTACGTCCGCCCACCCAGTGTCGCCGCTCCGAGGTCGGAAAGCGGCTCGCCGAGGCTTCCGGCCCCGGCTGTGGTGCGCCGGGCGGGATCGACGCGGACGACGGTGTCGGTCGATACGGCCTGGCCGCCGCCGAACAGGTAGACGCGGCCGTGGACGAGCGCCGCCGCCGCATCGTGGGTCGGCGCCGGCAGGCTCGCGATGCGGCGCAAAGCTGTGGGCGGGCCGAGGAGCACCTGGCTCGAAGACGAGCCGCCGACCAGGCCGCCGAGCGCGACGACCCGTCCATCCGGCAGGGCAACCGCACTCATCCGTGAGGCCGGCTGCGGGAGCGACCCGACGCGCGTGACGCGCACTCGAGGCGCCGGGCCTGCACCGGGCGTCGCCGTCTTCTTCGGGGGAGCAGCAGCCGCGATCAGGTCCGACGTGGGTAACAGGTCGAGGCCGTCCGGCTTGTCGAGATAGCCCGACCCCGTGCCCGGGACTCCCGTGTGGCCGTACTGCCAGACGATCCGCTTCGTACGCGGGTCGATCACGATCACGCGGTGGTTGTAGTCGTCGTTCGCGGCGATCAGGCCGTTCGGCCAGCGGACCGCGAGCGACGGCTTCGCCAACCGGTCCGGCCCGCTCGCGGATCCGAACGACCACGTCACGCGGCCGCTGCGGTCGACGATCACGATCTTGCCGGGGATCGCGAACGAGGCGACGAGCACCCGCCCGTTCGGCAGGAGCTGCGCATCGGACGGGTATGGAACAGGCGAGCGGATCGACCAGAGGAGTCTCCCGTCGGCCGCGAGGCGGTCGATCCAGCCGCCGATCTCCGTGACGAGCAGGCCGCCGTCCGGCAACGGGGTATCGCCGTTCGGGCTTGCGAAGCCGCGCGGCGGGTCGTGCGTGCAGCTCCCGCCGAGGACGCGCGTCACCGTTCGCGCGCGGTCGATCTGCACGATGCGGCAGTTCTGGATGTCCGCCACGGTCGTGATGCCGGAGCGCAGGCGGTAGGCGTCGTCCGGAGTGTTCAGGTAGCCGGGGCTGGAGCCGGCAACGCCGCCGTGGCCGTACGTCCATACCCGCGCATGCGTTTTCAGCGACAGCTCGACGAGCGTGTCGTTGAACTCCTCGTTCGTGATCACCGTCCGGTAGCCGGGGGTGAAGAAGGCGTCGTCGGGCCCCCTGAGCGTCGCGTCCTGCCAGACGACCTTCTTCGACGGCGAGACGAGCAGCACACGGTTGTTGTTGCGGTCGGCGATCAGCACGTACCCGGGGACGACGGAGGAGTTGACTCGCGGCAGGCCGAGCGGTGAGACGAGCAGTCGCGGGCGCACCCGGTGCTGCTTCGACCACTGATGCGGGTCCGGCGCAGAACGGGTCGAGGTCGCTTTCGAGTGGCTCGAGCAGCCGCAGGCGACCAGGGCGAGCCCGAGCGCGGCGAGTGCCTTACGCATGCACCCTGACTGTTCCCTGAAACTGGTTTCCACCTGTCAGCCTCCAGCTCGCGTGGACGACCCTCCGCGTGCCGTCCTCGGCCCGGCAGCGTGCGTCGAAACCGAACGACTGCACCCTCGTCACGCGGCCGGTGCAGAGCATGCCGCTCGGCAGGAGCTCCAGCTGGAAAGAGGTGGCGTCGAGCCTCTTCGGCTCGATCAACAGGTCGGCGCGCAGCAGCGCCCGTTGCGAGCCGTTCGCCGTTGCGGCGGCGGAGACGAGCCCGCGCGTGGCGCCGACGTTCTGCACGACCTGCCCGGTGATCGGGGCCACGAACGCGCTGGCGTTCCACGGCTTGGGCGAGAAGCGCAACGGCCCGGCGGCCGCGACCAGGGCGGCCACGCCCACGGCCGCGACCCCGACGGCCAACGCCCGGCCGCGCCTCAGCCGGAGCGCGGCCGCAGCGAGGACCAACGCGACCGACGCAGCGAACACCGCGAGCAGCCAGGGCGAGCTCCGGTCGGTCCCGCTCCCGAGCCCGTGGATCGTGGCCACCGTCCAGACGGCGAGGTTGAGGTAGTGCGCCCGGCGCCAGAACGTGTACGGGAGGCGGTCGCGGTAGCGGTTCGTGATCGCAAGTGCGAGCAGCAACTCGGCCGCGACGACGCCCAGCGCGGTGTACAGCGTGCGGTAGCGCGCGACGAACGGCACGAGGATCGCCGAGAAAGAGAACGGCAGGTAGGCATCCAGCGCGATCGTCACGACGTGGATCGCGACGAAGCTCCCTACGAGCAGCCCCCCGAATCGGTGGACGTCCTCGAGCGCAAACCGGGGCCATCGCTTCAGCGGCCTCCGTCCGGCCATGGTCATGCCGAGCGTGACCACCACCGTCAGGATCAGGTAGGCGGCGATCCCTGCCGCGCGCGCGGCGTACCAGTCGAGCGGGCTGGTCGTCAGGTGCAAGCCGGTTCCCGGGGGTTCACCCCCGCGCGCCAGCTCGCGTTCTCGTGTGCCCGGCCGTGGGTCACGAACCGCCCGGGAAGCCCCCGCTCGTCGAGCCAGTCGGGCCCCTCGTCGCCGAGCAGGAACGCCGCCTTGGCGGCGACGTCCGCGGCGAGGCAGGTCGCCCCGCAGACGGTGACCTCCTCCCATGGGCTGCTCGAAGGGCGGCCGGTCCTCGGGTCGATCAGATGGTGCTGCTCCGCGCCTGCCCGCAGCCACCGCCGTTTCGTCCGTCCGCTCGTCGCGAGACCCCCGGAGACGAGCCGCACCGCACCGCCGCCAGGGAGAGCGACGTCCACCTCGCCGCGCGCGGCCAAGTCGCCGCCCGCCGAGACGAACGCCTTGCCGTGGAGCAGCCCGAGCGCGTCGTCCACCGCCGCGGCCTTGACGACACCGTTCAGGTCGAGCCGCGCTCCGCGCTGGAGCACGAGCACACGCCCGTACAGCTCGACTGTCCCAGCGCGCAAGGCGGCTTCGAGCGGCGCCGCGCTCGGCTTCAGCGCAGCGAAGTCGCGGTCGTACCCGGCCGCCTCGAGCGCCGCGCCGAGGGTTGGGTCGACGAGGCCGCCGGTCTGCTCTCGCGCGCGCAGCGCGGCCTCGACCATGTGCGCGAAGAGCGGCGAAACGAACCGCGCGCCCGTACCCTCGTTGACCGCGTTCAGCTCGCTCTCCGGCCGGAAACGGCTGAACAGGGCGTCCCGCTCCTCGAACAGCGTGCGCACACGGGCGAGCTCGTCGCCTGTCGCGCCCTCGACGACGACCTCGCACCCCATGGACGTGAAGCGGTTCACGTCTGTGCCGTCACCACCGACGGGTCGGCCTGCGTAGGGGCGAGGATCCCGGCCTGCAGCTGGTTCTCCCGCACTGTCCGCACGAAGCGCTGTGGCGGAGAGAGCGACTTGATCGCCTTCTTGTGATGGCCCGGATAGGTGACGCGGGCGAGCGCCGCTGAGGCGACGAAAGCCGCCGCGGCGGTCCCCATGAGCACGAGCTTCGCGAGGCCGGCGCGGCGCCGAGCGGCGCCGATGCGCGTCTGACGAGCCAATCCGGGACGCAGTATGCGGGCGTTTTCTTAACGGGAGGTGAGAACGGCGTCCGAGAGCGCGGGCCAGGCTTCGAGCGACCAGCGGCCGAAGTCGAGGTCGGTCAGGCATGCGAGCGCAAGGTCGGCCTCGGGGTCGACCCAGAGGAAGGTGCCGCTGCCGCCGAAGTGGCCGAACGTGCGCTCGGAGTTGCGCGAGCCGGTCCAGTGCGGCCGCTTGCGGTCGCGCAGCTCGACGCCGAGCCCCCAGTCGTTCGGCTCCATCCGCCCGATGTCGGGCAGCACGCCGACGAGCCCCGGGAACTGCACCGACGTCGCCTCCGTCAGCGTCTCCGGCGCGACGAGGCGCGGGCGCTGCAGCTCGCAGGCGAGGCGCGCCAGATCGTCGAGGCTGCCCCGCATCCCCGCGCCGGGCGAGCTCCGCAGCTCGGCCGTCCGCATCTCGAGCGGACCGAGCACCGCCGCCCGCAGGTACTCGGGAAACGGCATCTCGGCCGCGGCGCCGACGACCTCGCCCAGCACGTCGAACCCGGAGTTCGAGTAGATCCGCCGCCGGCCGGGCTCCGAGATCGGCGTGCGGCCCTCGAACGGCAGCCCGGACGCGTGCGCGAGCAGGTGGCGCACCGTCGAGCCCTCTGGCCCGGCCGGGTCGTCGAGGTCGAGGATCCCCTCCTCCGCCGCCACCAGCGTCACGAGCGCCGTTACCGGCTTCGTCACCGAGGCCCAGCGGAAGACGTGCGCTCGCGTGCCGTGCGAAGCGAGCTCCTTTCCCCCGCGCAGCACGGCGACTGCGACGGTCTCCGCGGGCCAGCCCTCGACCTGCCGCAGAGCGTCCACAAGCTCGATACTAGAAACATGGAGCGCGAGCGCCGCACCGTTCCGGCCGTCTCCCCCTTCGCCGAGGCCATGGGCTACGCACGGGTCGTGCGGATCGGGCCGCACGCCTATGTCTCCGGCACGGCGCCGATCATGCCGGACGACGCCGACCCGCCGCCGGACGCCTACGGCCAGACGCGCCGCTGCCTTCAGATCGCGCTCAGCGCGCTCGCCGACGTCGGCGTCCTCGTCGACCACGTCGTCCGCACGCGCGTCATGGTCACCCGCGCCGAGGACTTCCCCGAGGTCGCGCGCGCCCACGGCGAGTTCTTCCGCGACGTCATGCCGGTCAGCACGGGCTACGTCGTCGCCGCGCTGCTCGACCCGCGTTGGCTGGTCGAGATCGAGCTCGAGGCGCTGGTGCCCGAATGAAGCAGATCTATCCCGCCACCATCACCGGCAAGAGCTTCGCCCCCGGCGGCAGCGTGCTCGACCACAACTTCGGCAAGGGCGACCCGTACACGCTCGGTGTCGAGGAGGAGTACATGCTGCTCGACGGCGAGACGCTCGACCTCGTCCAGCACGTCGAGGCGGTGCTCGCGGCGACCGAGGGCCACGAGCTCGGGGAGCGCGTGAACCCGGAGCTGATGCAGTCGGTGCTCGAGATAGCGACGCCGGTCTGCCGGACCCCCGCCGACGTCGCACGCGAGCTGCGGAAGCTGCGCGGCTACGTGGCGGGGTTGGCCTCGGAACGCGAGCTACGTGTCGGCTCGGCGGGCACGCACCCGTTCTCGCTTTTCGAGCGTCAGCGCATCACCGCCCGCGACCGCTACCGCCACCTCGTCGACCAGCTCCAGTACGTCGCACGGCGCGAGCTGATCTTCGGCATGCACGTCCACGTCGCGGTCGACGACCCCGAGAAGGCCGTCCAGGTCGTGAACGGGCTGCTGGGGCACCTCTCGTCGCTGCTCGCGCTCTCGGCGAGCTCCCCGTTCTGGCGCGGCGAGCTGACCGGCCTCGACTCGAGCCGCCAGATGGTCTTCGCCGCCTTCCCGCGCTCGGGCCCGCCGCCGCGCTTCCACGACTACGCCGACTACGCCGAGGTCGTGGGCCAGCTGGAGAAGACCGGCTGCATCGCGGACTACACGCACATCTGGTGGGACATCAGACTCCACCCGCGCTACGGCACCGTCGAGATCCGCATCTGCGACGCCGTCTCGCGCCTCGAGGACGCCGTCGCGCTGGCCGCGTTCTGCCAGGCGCTCGTGAAGCTCTACTCCGAGCGGTTCGACTCGGGCGAGGAGATCCGGTCGTACCACCGCATCCTCACGACCGAGAACAAGTGGCTCGCCGCCCGCTACGGGCTCGAGGCACCGGTGATGGACCTCGCCACCGGCCGCCGGAACCGCGTTCCCGTCGCCCAGCTCGTGCGCCGGACGCTGAAGGAGATCGAGCCGCACGCACGCGAGCTCGGCGCGGACTCGGAGCTCGACGGGATCCGCGAGATCCTCGCCCGCGGAAACGGCGCGGACCGCCAGCGGCGCGTCTGGAACGCGAACCGCGACATCACCGAGGTCGTCCGCGAGATCGCCGACGCCACCGAAGCGGCGGCGGTGCCGGCCTAACGGCCGGCACCGCCTGGGCAGAACCGTCTCTAGCCGCTGACGACGATCCGTGCTGTGCCGCCGTCGCTCGGGCTCGCGGTGCGCGTGCCGCCGAACGAGGCGTGGACGCGCCAGTGGCCGATCGCCGGTGGGCGCCACGAGAAGTTGACCCGGCCGCTCGCACCGAGGTGGAGGCGGTAGAGCCGGTAGAAGTGCCAGCCGCTCAAGGGGTCGAAGCGGTCCAGCTGAAGCCGCACGCCGCCGGCTGGGCTGAAGGCGACGGCCACGGTGATGGCGACCGATGCGCCCGCCGACACCGTCGCGCTGGGAAGACCGTTGGCAAGTACCGCCGTGGTCGTGATCGTGCGCTCGAGCAGCGACAGCCGGTAGCGTCCGTGCGCTCCCGACTCCGCCCGCACCGCGACGAAGTACGTGCCGCGGCCCAGGCGCGAGGTGAGCGTGCCGGGCCCGTCGGAGGAGTTGAGCCGGTGGCCGTTCTCGCCGAGCAGGAGCAGCCGCGCCGATCCGGGCCCGCGAAGGGTGAGCATCGCGTCTGCGCGGCCGGAGACGTGGAAGCGGTAGAGGTCGACGACGTCGATGCGCGTGCCCGAGATCGTCCCGCGTCGCGTCTGGAGGTTGCGGAGCGGGAGCCCGGGAGCCATGTCGTCGGGCCCGGCGAGGGCCGCCTGCAAGTGGTAGCGCTGCCGGCCCGGGCGCTGGTCGGACGCCGTCACGAGCAGCGAATAGCGGCCGGTGCCGCCGAAGCCGGGCGTGTAGGTGAAGTAGCCGCCGCACGGGAGGACATGCAGCGGCGACGCGCCTGCGAACGAGCGCGTGCCCGGCCCGAAGAGCGCGAGCGTGATGCAGCGCCCGCGGGCCGGCGAGAGGTTGATGCGGTACTCGACGCCGGCCTTCATCTTCAGCGACCACGCGTCGTCGTAGTCGGAGATCGGCTCGACCCACGTCCCCACGCCCTTGCGCGGAAGCGCGCGGCCGGGCCCTTTGGACGAGGGCTCCTGGCGGAACATCGTCAGCCTGAAACGGCCGTCGTCCGACGTCCGCTCGCGGCCGACCATGACCAGGTAGTCACCGCCGCCGCTGGTGAACGAGAGCGCGCCGCGGCCGTTCTCGTCCGTGGCGGTGCAGCCGACCGGGATCAGGCGCGACCGCACGGCGCGGTAGACGGCGACGACCGCGTCGAGGTCGCCGAACGCGTTGATGCGGACGACGAGCCGACCGGCCTCGGCGCCCGAGAGGCGGTACCAGACCGTGTCGTGCGCCCGCCCGCAGTCGGAGCGTGGGTCCTTGGGATCGTCGGTTGCGCCGACGGTCGTGCCGGACACGGTGGCCGGCAGACCCTCAACGGACGTCGCGGTCGCGCGGTTGTCGTTGGCCGGAGGACCGGCCGAATGGGCCGCCGCGGCCGTTGCGGGGATGATGAGAAGAAGGGCGACGATGGTGATGACCGTCGCGTGCCTGCGTTGCCTGCTCATCGTGAGCCTCCTTGCTGGTGGGGAGCCCAGCGACCATCTCGCCCGCCCGCAACGCGGCCGTCACGCGCCAGTAACAGTTCTGCGACAGCCGCTCAGGCGCGGACCTGCAAGGTCTTCCGGTCGACGCGCGCAATCACCTTGCTGCCGCGCCGCAGCAGCAGCTCGCCGCCGCGGACGCGCATCCGGACGAAGTTGATCCAGCGCGCCGAGTTCCGCCACGGCAGGTCGACGCAGAACGCGCGCCTGTGCGCGGTGTCGAGCGCGTGCACGAACGGCCGCTTCCCCGTGCGCGAGTAGAGCGTGTACGCCCAGCGTCCTGGCTCGACGCGCGTGACGGGCTGGCCGGTCATCTTCTCGTCCGGCTCGCGCCGGTCGACGATCGCGCCTTGATACAGGCGGTGCGTGTTCAGGTTGTAGGCGCGCACCGCGTAGCTCGCGTTGATCGCCCACGGGCTGCCGCGGTACTGGATCAGGTAGAGCAGCGAGCCGCCCGGCGAGAGGGCGTCGAAGGCCCAGGCGCCGCGTAGCTCGATCCGCGAGCGAATCCGGAGCGTCCGTGGGTGGATCACCAGGAACCGCGTCTGCTTCCCGGGCGGCGAGATCAGGATCAGCCGCCGCCCGTTGCGCGCGAGGCCGCCGATCGACCAGTCCCAGGCGATCGCCGGAATGCCGTACGAGCCCTTGAGGTACGCCCAGCGCGCGACGTTTCCGTCGCGCATGTTGACGGCCGTGAGCATCGTGTTCCGGGCGCCAGCATTGAGGGCGACGTAGCGGATGGAGTGGGCGCGGTCGACCACGCCCGGCGAGCCCCACGTCGGGCCGGGCGAGGGGCCTCCTCCGGCCGCCGCGGCCACCGCCGCCCAGGTCGCCCCCAGGACCGCCGCTGCTGCCATTGCGCGTCTCATCTCGTCCTCCCTTGCCGACGCCGGGAGTACGCTCCGGCCGGCCCGGGAGGTCCGTCAGCGCGAAACGCGGAACGTGCGCGTGTCGATCTTCGCGATCGTCTTCCCCCGTAGGCGGAGGACGAGCGCCTTCTTGCCGACGCGCATGCGCACCCTGGCCAGCTGCTCATCGGTGACACGGAGCGGCAGGTCGATGCAGAACGCCTCTCGGTGGGTCGTGTGCAGCGCGTGGACGAACGCACCGCCGCTCGACTTCGAGTAGAGCGTGTACGCCCAGCTCGCGTCGGGGCTCCCGACGCGCGTCATCGGGATGCCAGTCATCTTCTCGTCGGGCTCTCGCCGGTCGACGATCGCGCCGGGATAGAGCCGCCCTGTGTCCACGTCGAGTGCGCGCACGTCGTACGCGAGGCCCGAGCCGTTCGCCGGGGTTTTGAGCTGGATCAGGTACATCAGCGAGCCCTCGGGAGAGAGCGCGTCGAAGCCGAAGTCGCCGCTGAGCGTGAACCGCTTCTGAACCCGCAATGTTCTCGGTGACAGGAAAACGAACCGGGTCTTGGCGCCGCTGGAAGGCTCGTAGACGACGAGCCGGCGACCGTTCCGGGAGAGGCCTCCGGTCGAGCCGTCGTAGGCGACGAGCGGGACCCCGAACGCGCCTTTCAGGAACCGCGACTTCCGCACCGTCCCACCGCGCGTCGTCACGGCCTCCACGAGCGTGCCGCTGCCCGCTCGCAGGGCGACGTAGCGCAGCTTGCCGTCACGCGAGACGACACCCGGCGAGCCGAAGGCGACTCCGGGCGATGGGCCCGCGCCCAACGCGGTCCCAACGAGGACCGCCAGGCCTGCGAAGAACGACCCGAGCACGAGCGCGCGCTTCATGCTCTGCCTACACCCCCGAGCCGCGACAGGTTCCATGGACCTCGCGACGGCCGCCTTGCGTATCTGCGGCGATGGACCTCCTGCACAAGCACGCTCGTATAGTCGGCACGCCATGGCGGGCTCCGGCCGCGACGAGCGGGCCTGGGTGCGGCGGGCCCAGGCCGGGTCAGCCTCTGACTTCGAGGCGCTCTTCCGTGCGCACTGGGGGCCGGCCTACCGAGCGGCCTACCTCGTCGTCCGTGACGCGGCCGCAGCAGAGGACATCGCGCAGGAGGCCTTCCTGGCCGCGGTCCGGGCGCTCGACCGCTTCGACCGTCGCCGGCCGTTCGGGCCGTGGCTACACCGGATCGTCGTCAACCGCGCGATCGACTGGGCGCGCGCTCGCTCGCTGCGGCCGGAGGGAGAAGCGGTGGACGCCGCAGCGCCAGAGCGGCCGGAACGGGACGACGAGCTGTTGCGCGAGCTGGGCCGCCTTTCACCCGAGCACCGGGCGGTGATCGTGCTGCGGTACCTGCTCGACTACACGCCCGGCGAGATCGCCGAGCTGCTCGAGCTGCCGCGCGGAACGGTGAACTCGCGCCTGCGCCGCGGGCTCGACGCGCTCAAGGAGCGGCTGCAGTGAGGTTCGTGGCGCCCGCCGAGCACGAGGCCGAGGAGCGCGCCTGGGCGGTCGTGAGCGCCGCCTACGCGGAGCGCGAGCCGGTCGTGTGGCCGCGCCGCCACTGGCAGCCGCTCGTCGCGGTTGCCATCGCGGCCGCGGTCGTGGCCGCGGCACTGAGCCCGCCGGGCCGGTCGGTCGTCCACTCGTTCCGCAAGGCGGTGGGGATCGAGACCGCCGAGCAGGCGCTGTTCTCGCTACCGACGCGCGGCGAGCTGCTCGTCAGCAGCCGGAGCGGCCTCTGGCTCGTGCGGCCCGACGGCTCCAAGCGGTTCCTCGGCCGCTACCGCGACGCCGCGTTCTCGCCGCACGGCCTGTTCGTCGCGGCTACGCGGGCGAACCAGCTCGTCGCACTCGACCCCAGGGGCGCCGTGCGCTGGACGCTGGCGCGGCCGGCACCCCGCTTCCCGGCGTGGACCGGGACGAGGGCCGACACGCGCGTCGCGTACCTGTCCGGAGGCCGCCTGCGGATCGTCGCCGGCGACGGCACCGGCGACCACCTCGTCGCCCGCGCATCGGCCGTCGCTCCCGCCTGGCTGCCCGGCCCACAACGCGTGCTCGCGTACGCCGACGACCGCTCGGCGGTCGTGTACGACACCGACCGCGGCACCGTGCTGCTGCGGACGCCCCCGATCCCGGAGGCGGTTCGCAAGGTCGCCTGGTCGCGGGACGGTGAGCGGCTGCTCGTCTTCGCCCCGCACGCGACGCGCGTCTACCGCAACGGCAAGGTGGTGGAGCAGGACGACCCCTCCGACGCGACTCTCGACACCGACGCCGCGTTCGCCGGCCGCAGGGGTCACGTGGCGGCGATTCGAGTCGCCGGTGTCAGCAGCAACGTCTTCTGGATCGGTGGCGGTCCTGTTCTCTTCAGCGGCACCGGCGTCTTCCGCCAGCTTGTGCCCTCGCCGGACGGGCGCTGGGTGCTCGTCACATGGCCGACGGCGAACCAATGGGTCTTCGTCCGCACCAGGCGGCGAAAGATCGTCGCGGTCGCGCGAATCGCCCAGCAGTTCGGCCGCCGCGCGCGGGTCGAAGACTGGTGCTGCGCCTAGCGAGCTGCCGAGCGCGGATACATTCGAGGGCGGGCGTGCGATGACGTGGTAGTGACCCGCGAGCTCACGGACAGCCATGGCAGAGCCGATGCCTCGCTCGTTCGCGCCGCCGCGACCGACCCGTTGGCGTTCGGCGAGCTCCAACGTGCTCGCGGACACCATCCGCCGCGACCGCGTCGAGACCCGCGCGCGCGAACGGCTCGGCCTCCCGCTCGACCTGGCCGCCGAAGACGGCTACACCACGGTCGAGGAGCGGCTCTCGCCGCGGCTCGCACTCGAACGGTGCCTCGGCTCGCTGCCCGAGCACGAGCGAGCGCCCTCGAGCTGCGCGTTCTCGACGAGCTTCCCTACGCGCAGGTGGCGAAGTCTCAGCTCGAGACCCAGCACCCCGGCGCACGGATCGACCGCGACCCTGCCCACTTCCGGGCCGCGGAGGAGCGTCTCTACCCCAACGGCTGACCCTCGCCCCCTCCCGACGGTCTAGGCTGCCCGCGTGCTGAACGTCGGCGAGCAGGTCCCGGACGTCCAGGTCTGGAATGGACCCCGCGAGCCCGCGTCGATCCGCGGGCTCGCGGCCGAGAAGCCGCTGCTGCTCCTCTTCTACTTATTCGATTGGTCCTCGACCTGAACGTCGGAGATGGAGCTCCTGCGTGACAGGAGCGCGGAGTTCGAGGAGGCGGAGGTGCAGACGGCGGGGATCTCGCGCGACTCGCCCTGGACGCACATTTCCTGGATGCAGGCACTCGACCTGAACTTTCCGCTGCTCTCGGACTGGAACGCCGACGCCGTGCGCGCATTCGGGGTCGCCCACGACTTTCGCGGCTTCAAGGACGTGGCCGAACGGACGGCGTTCCTGATCGACCAGAGCGGTACGGTCCGCGGCGCATGGCGGTACGAGGCGGCAGAGGTGCCGGACTTCGACGAGCTGCTCTCGGCCGCCCGGGCCTTGTAGCGCTCCTCGTCGCGGTCTACCTCGGCGCGGGGCTGCTGGCGACGGCTCCGCGGCTCGGCGACGCCGGCTCGCGCTTTCTCGCGCGAGGGACGCCGGTTCCGGGGGAGGCGGCAGCGGGCGACCACCTGCAGGCCGAGTACCACCTGTGGCTCGTCGGCCACCAGCTCTCGCGCGGAGCGGCGCCGTGGCGCGACCCGTACACGTTCCGGCCGGAGAGCCCGCCGCGGTGGAACTTCGGCGGCTGGCCGTTCGGGCTGCCGTTCTGGCCGCTGACGGTGCTGCTCGGCCCCGTGCTCGGCTGGAACCTGTTCGTGCTGCTGACCTACCTCGCGGCTGGCACCTCCGCCTACCTGTGGCTGCGGGAGCTGCGGCTGCCGGTCGGGCCGGCGCTCGTCGGCGGGCTCGTGTTCGCGCTCGAGCCGTACCGCGTCGCGCAGAGCGCGGGACACCTGCGTGGGCCGATCTCGGTGCTGGTCCCGCTCTCGCTCTGGGCCTTCGAGCGCTCGCGGCACGGCTCGCGCTGGTGGCTCGCCGGCGCGGCGGCCGCGCTTGCGTCGATCCCGTTCTCCGATGTTCACCTCGCGCTCGGTGCGATCCCGTTTTTCGTGCTCTACGCGCTCCTCCGCGGGGGCCGCCTCGCCGCCGTCGTCGCGGCCGTTCCCGCGGTGGTTGCGGCGCTCGTCGTCGGCCACTTCTCGACGACAGGCATCGGCGCCGGCGGCCGCTCGCTACGCGAGGTGGCGCACTACTCGGCCACCGGGCTCGACTTCGTCACCCGCCACCCGCGACACGGTTTGGAGAGCTTCGTCTTCCTCGGCTGGCTGGCGCCGCTGCTCGCGCTCGCGGGCCTCGTCGCGCTGGTCGTGGCGCGGCGCTACGGGCTCGCGGCCGCCCTCGCGGTGGGCGCGATCGTGCCGATGCTGCTCGCACTCGGGACGCACTTCCCGCTCTACGAGCCGATCTGGCACCACTTCCCGCCGCTTCGCTACCCGCGCGTGCCCGAGCGGCAGATGCCCGTCGCGTGCCTCGCCCTCGGCGCGCTTGTCGCCTTCGCCGTGGCCTGGATCGCGCGAGCGTTCCCCAAGCTAGTAACAGTCTGTTACTTGCTCGCGGTGCTGGCGCTCGCGGTCGACCTGCGCGTGTGGGTCTACCAGGCGGCGGCCGCCGACCGTGACAACGGCGCCTACCAGGCGCTGCGCGACGCGCCGCCGGGTCGGTTGCTCGAGGTGCCGGTGCTCGACCCGTCGGTGCACCTCGGAAGCATCTACCTCTGGTACGACCAGGTCGCGCGACGGGAGCGGCCGGGCGGCTACTCGACCATCGCGCCGAAGCGCGCGGCGCGCCTGTCGCTCCGCCTCTCCGGGCTGAACTGCGGCGACTGGCGCCCGGGCGACGACGCGCTGCTGCGCCGGCTCGGTGTGCGCTACGTCGCCTTCCACCGCGGCCTCGCCGGAGAGCGAGGCTGGTTTGCGTGGCGCGAGCTGCGGCGCCACGGCTTCGGCCGGCTCGCCCGCGACGGCGCGATCACGATGCTCGAGCGCGGCCGCACTGGCGGCACCTCGCCGGTCGCCGAGCCGACTGCGAACGTCGTCTTCTGCGAGGGCTGGAACGGCCGCTCGCCCCGCTACCGGCACGCCGCGTTCTGGGCCCGGGGCCAGGTCGCGCTCCGGTTGACCACGCGCGAGCCCGTCCGCACAACGCTCTCCGTCGACCGCAAGACGCAGCGCTCGCTCGTCGTGACCAGCCCGGTCACCGTGCGGCTGGGCGGGGCAGGCTGGCACCTGATCGGCGTCGACGTCACGCGCGCCGACCGCGGCCTGCGGGTCGAGCCGGCTGTGCCCGACTAGCCGAAGCGCTCGAGCATGAGGCCGTGCCGCAGGCCGCGGTCGCTGGCGGTCAGCGAGTCGCGGCCCAGCTTGTGGAGCACGGTTCCGACGATGCAGGCGCCCGCGAGGATCACCTCGGCGCGCTTCGGCTGCAGGCCGACGATCGCGCGCCGCTGGTCGGCCGAACGCGTCCGGTAGAGCTCGATCTGCCGTTCGACCTCATCGGCCTCGAGCACCGAGCCGCGCACCGCGTCGGCGTTGTAGTCCGCCAGCTCGAGCTTGACCGCGGTGAGGTTCGTGACGGCGCCGCCGATTCCGATCAGCCCGACCGGAGCCGGCCGGCCGTCGAGCCGCGAGAGGTCCGCAGCGATCGCCTCGCGCGCGGCCACGACCGTCTGTTCGTCGACCTCCTCATCGAGGCCGAAGCGCTCGGTGAAGCGCACGGCCCCGACCTCGACGCTGAAGCGCTCGTCGACGTGATCGCCGTGGCCGAAGGTGAACTGGGAGCTGCCGCCGCCCGTGTCGAACACGACGAGCGCGCCATCATCCACCCCGACGCTCGCCTTGGCCGCCAGGTACGCAAGGCGGCTCTCCTCCTCTCCGGAGATGACCTCCAGGTCGAGCCCGGCCTGCTCGCGGACTGCCGCGACGAAGCGCTCGCGGTCGGCCGCGATCCGCAGGCCCGCCGTCCCGACGGCGGCGATCGACTCAGCGCCTAGTCGCCGCGCCTCCTCGGCCATGGGCGTGAGCGCCTCGAGTGTGCGCGCGGCCGCCTCGTCGTTCAACCGGCCGGTCTCGGCGAGCCCTTCGCCCAGCCTGGTGATCTCGGAGCGGTCGACGAGTGTTGTCCACTCGCCGTCGGCGCTGCGCTCGGCGACGAAGAGCTTGACCGAGTTCGTGCCGACGTCGACGACGGCGTAGCGCCGCTCGTCGAACCCGGCGAGAGCCTTGAGGCCGCGCGCCATATTGACGTTGTGCGCGGAGCTCAGGCCGAGCTCGCGGACCGCCGCGACGACCTTCGCGGGCTCCTCCGACTCGACGGCGATCGTCCGCCTCGAGCCATGTTCGGTACGCACCTCGGACAGCTCGGCCATCGCTCCGCCGACGGTGTAGTGCTCACGCCGCTTGTGCACGTCCAGCGCGACCAAGTCAGGGCTCCGCGCGACGACCTCGCCCATGAGCCGCTCCTGCGCGTATTCGCCCTCCGGCAGAGGCGCGTCCACGCCGAGCGCCTCCAGCGCCGTCCCGACATCGGCGGGCGACAGCGGGAACGAGGCCTTCAACACGGGCCGCCACTGCTCGAGCCCGTCGTCGTCGACCCGCTCGCGGCGCTTCACGTCCAGCTGCCCGCCGCGGACCTTGACCGAGGCATCGCTCTCGCTCGAAAGCAGGTACGTCTCGTCGCTCTCCTGGGCGCGCTCGGACTCGCGCGCCGCGAACCACCGCTCGGCCTCTCCGAGGTCGTCGCCGAAGGTCCGCCACTCCCAGCGCGGGACGACCTCTGCGCTCACTCCGTCGTGTCCGCGCGGTTCCTGGCGAAGTAGCCGAGCGCCTTGCGCGTCTTCGTCTCCTGCTCGCCCGAGAGGTCCACACCGCTCGCGGCCAGGAAGGCGCGCGACTCCGCCGCGACCTCGAACGCCTCGCTCGTGTCGCAGCGGGTCGAGAGCTCGAGCACGCGCGAGCCGTCCGGGTAGAACCACATCTCCGCGGCGAAGCGGCGCCCCAGCTCCTTTGGCGTGAAGCGGAGCTTGAGCACGTGGATCGGGCCGAGCACCACCAGGTCGTCGAGCTCGAGCCCCTCAGGGGCGTGCTCAGCGAACAGGGCCCGCTGCTCCTTGGAGAAGAGCTTGCGGAGGGGGCGCTTGCCCGCGAGCGCCTTCTTGACGGCATCCGGGTCGAGCGTCCGCTTCAACGCGCCCGAGCACACGAAGCCTCCCGGCATGGCGTCGACCTCGACCCGAAAGGCAGGCGAGCTGCGCAGTGGTCCGGGGAGCTCGTGGGGCACCACCGGCCGCAGCTTCACCACCGAGTCGTCGCCCTTGCCCTGGATTCGCCGTGCGCGCACGACCAGGCCTTTCTTGTCGAGCGCGAGCTTCGGCGTGTCGAAGAAGACGACCTGGCGGATCTGACCCTCCAGCGGGTCAAGGCCGAGCGCCTGGGCAGTCGAGCGATGGTGAAGCTCGGGCACCGTCAGCTTCAGTTCCACGCTGTCGGACTCCTGGATCAGCGGCAGCAACTCGACAAGCTGGTCGTCGGACAACGTCGGCATCGTGGTGGTCGTCGTCGTGGTCGTCGTGGCCATCGCGGGCCCCTCCTTTTTCGATCCGGTCGGAGTAGAGGCTAACCCGTGCTGGGCGGGCTTCCGGCCTGAAGCCAGCTTGACCGAGACCGGGAGCTCGAAGCCGTCGGCTGTTCGGTAGTCCTCCAGGCGACGGTCGAACGCCTCGCGAATCCGCTGTCGCGTGTCCTCCGGCTGCGCCGTCACCAGCGCGGACATGCGCACGGTCGCGCCCGTCAGCCCGTCCCAGATCTCGTCTGCAGTCCGCATGTGGTGGGTGAAAGCGATCGTCTCAACCCGGCGCTCCTCGAGCCCTCCGTCGCGCAGGAGCGCGTCGAGCTCGTCGTCGGCCGAGAAGCGAAAGAAGTCGGGCCCGGCGGGCAGATCCTCGGGCGGCGTCGCTCCCACCTCGTGCACCGCCTCGACCAACACGCCGACGATTCGCATCCGCACCGGCAAGTCCCACACCGTCAGCGCGAGCGCGCCGCCGGGAACGATCATCCGCACGAACTCCGCCACCGCGTGCTCCGGGCGCCCGAGGTGGAGGATCGCGAAGTTCCCGACGACGGCGTCGAAGCACGCGTCCTCGAAAGGAAGCGCATGCGCGTCCGCCTGGCGGAAGTCGAGCCCCGGGTGGAGCTCGCCGGCGAGCTCGACCATCGCCCGCGCGATGTCCACGCCCACGGCCAGGGCTCCTCGCCTGGATGCGTGGCCCGCGACGTGCCCGGGGCCGGTGGCCACGTCGAGCACCCGTGTTCCCGCACCCACGGACGCGGCGTCGAGCAGCGGCTCGATCGCCTGGCCCGTGAGCGACCCGAAGACCCCCTCGTACGCGACCGCCTTCTCTTCCCAGCCTGCCGCCTCGAAGGTGTTGAACGCGTCCGGGTCGACCATCCCCGGGCTCCCGCTACATCCCCTTCGCGTGATCAGCCGTGGTTTTGGGTGCCCATGCTCGCACGGGCAACCACGCTAACTTAGTGAAGGCGTCGGACGGGTTTCTGCCTCGGTGTCGGCGACGCCCGCATGACCGAGGAAGTCATCGGTCCGATCACGTGGAACACCTCGATCATTCTTCCGGGACGATGAAGCTGCTCGGCGCAGTACCCGCGCTGGGACCGGCCGGACAAGCTGCGCCTCGGCGACTGGCTGGCCGTCCAACCGGCCGTCCCGCAACTGGAGTCACGGAAGCGTGCCATCAGGCGTAGATTGACGGGCATGTCGATGCCACCGCGGCGGTTCCAGCGAGCTGAGCGCCGGCCAGCGCCGCGAGCCGCCGGGAAGGGAGGTTCGCCGCGGGACATCACTCCGCTGCCTGACCTTGTGCACGGGCGATCGCGTGCCGGCCCGGTTCGGTCCGAGCGGCCCGTCTACGTCGATCTCCTACCGCCGTGCAACGCGGCATGTCCCGCCGGAGAGGACATCCAGGGGTGGCTGGCACACGTGCAGGCGGGAGAGCACGAGCGGGCGTGGCGAGTGCTGGTCGCTGACAATCCGTTCGCCGCGATCCACGGGCGGGTCTGCTACCACCCGTGCGAGACGAGCTGCAACCGCGCGCAGCTCGACAGCGCCGTCTCGATTCACGCCGTCGAGCGCTTCCTCGGCGATCTGGCGCGCGAGCGTGGCTGGTCGTTCGAGCCGCCCGCGGCGCCGAGCGGGCGGCGGGTGCTCGTGATCGGCGGGGGGCCGAGCGGGCTCTCGGCCGCCTACCACCTTGCGCGTCTCGGCCATGCGGTCGAGATTCGCGACGCCGGCGCGGAGCCGGGCGGGATGATGCGCTACGGGATACCGGCCTACCGGCTGCCTCGCGACGTGCTCGACGACGAGATCGATCGAATAGCGCGGCTTGGCGTTCAGTTCAGCTGCAACCACCGCGTCTCCGATCTCGAGGCCGAACTCCGCGAGGGCGAATTCGAGGCGGTGTTCGTCGCCGTCGGCGCCCACCTGTCGAAGCGCGTCGAGATACCCGCAATGGATGCGGGGCCGATGGTCGACGCCGTGTCGTTCCTGCGCGGAGTCGCGTCCGGGGAGGCGCCGGTGGTCGGTCGTCGGGTGGCCGTCTACGGCGGCGGGAACACCGCCCTGGACGCAGCGCGGACGGCGCGGCGCCTGGGAGCCGAGGAGGCGGTGATCGTCTACCGCCGCACACGGGGGCAGATGCCCGCGCACGAGGAAGAGGCACAGGACGCCGAGCGGGAGGGGGTGCGGATGAACTGGCTGCGAACGATCAAGACCTTCGAGGGTGAGCAGCTGCAGGTCGAGGTAATGGACCTCGACGAATCCGGGTTCCCGCAGCCGACCGGACGCTTCGAGACGCTGTCCGCGGACATGGTGATCCTCGCGCTCGGGCAGGAGAGTGACACCGCCTTCTTGCGCAAGGTCCCCGGGGTGGAGTTCGAGCGCGACGGGACAGTGCGTGTCTCCTCGTCGCTGATGACCGGCTCCCCCGGCGTCTTCGCGGGCGGAGACATGGTCCCGGCCGAGCGCACGGTGACCGTCGGCGTCGGGCACGGGAAGCGGGCGGCGCGCGAGATAGACGCCTGGCTCCGCGGCGTCGAATTGGAGCGTCCGCCGAAGCATCCGCCGGTCGGCTTGGAGATGCTGAACCTGTGGTACTTCGGCGACGCGCTGCGGCAGCGGCAGCCCGAGCTCGAGCCGTCCGAGCGTGTCGGTGACTTCGCCGAGGTGGTCGGCGCGCTGCCGTCCGAGGACGCGGTCTTCGAAGCTCGCCGGTGCCTGTCGTGCGGCAACTGCTGCGAGTGCGACGGCTGCCTGGGAGCCTGCCCGGAGGACGCGGTGATCAAGCTCGGTCCTGGGTTGCGCTATCGCTTCGACTACGACCGGTGCACCGGCTGCCGGGCCTGCTTCGAGCAGTGCCCCGTGCACTCGATCGAGATGATCGCGGAACCCGGCTGATGCCCGTCACGGTCGACGGCAACGAGGCGGCGGCATCGGTCGCCTACGGCTTGAGCGAGGTCTGCTGCATCTATCCGATCACGCCCTCGTCGCCGATGGCCGAGCTCGCGGACGAGTGGTCGAGCCACGGTCGTGCGAACGTCTGGGGCACCGTCCCGGCAGTGGTGGAGATGCAGAGCGAGGCCGGGGCGGCGGGAGCGCTGCACGGCGCTCTGCAGGGCGGCTCGCTGGGAACGACATTCACCGCCTCGCAGGGCCTGCTGCTGATGATCCCGAACATGTACAAGATCGCCGGCGAGCTGACGGCCGCGGTCCTGCATGTCGCCGCTCGCTCGCTCGCGGCGCAGGGGCTCTCGATCTTCGGCGATCACTCGGACGTTATGGCCGTTCGTCAGACCGGCTTCGCGCTGCTCGCGTCCGCGTCGGTGCAGGAGGCCCACGACCTGGCGCTCGTCGCGCACGCAGCGACGCTTCGGACGCGGGTGCCGTTCGTCCACTTCTTCGACGGGTTCAGGACCTCCCACGAGCTGAACACCGTCGAGTTGCTTCCGGACGACGTCTTGCGCGAGCTCGTTCCGGAGGACCTTGTGCACGCGCACCGGATGCGGGCGCTCTCGCCCGAGCGACCGTTCATCCGCGGGACGGCGCAGAACCCGGACGTCTACTTCCAGGCCCGCGAGACGGTGAACCCCTTCTACGCGCGCGTGCCGGACGTCGTGCAGTGCGGTGATGGACGAGCTCGCTCGACACACCGGCCGCCGCTACGGGCTGGTCGACTACAGCGGACATCCCGAGGCCGAGCGCGTGGTCGTGATGATGGGCTCAGGCGGCGAGACGGCGCGCGAGACCGTCTCCTACCTCCAAGAACGCGGCGACCGCGTCGGCGTGGCGCAGGTGCGCCTGTACCGGCCGTTCCCCGCGCAGGCGCTCACGGCGGCCCTGCCGGACACCGTACGGCGGGTCGCCGTTCTCGACCGCACGAAGGAGCCCGGCTCGTTCGGCGAGCCGCTGTTCCTCGACGTGCTCGCTGCACTGACCGAGGCATCCGATGCGGGCGAGCGCGGGCAAATGCCCACCGTCGTCGGCGGACGCTACGGCCTCTCCTCGAAGGAATTCACCCCCGGGATGGTGGCCGGGATCTTCGAGGAGCTGGCGCGCGCGCAGCCGCGGCGGCGGTTCACGGTCGGAATCACCGACGACGTCTCCGGCACGAGCCTGCCCTACGAGGCCGCGCTCGACATCGAGTCGCCGGCGACAACCCGCGCCGTCTTCTTCGGGCTCGGCTCCGACGGCACCGTCGGCGCCAACAAGAACACGATCAAGATCCTCGGCGAGGAGGGCTTGCACGCGCAGGGCTACTTCGTCTACGACTCGAAGAAGTCCGGCTCGCAGACCGTCTCGCACCTGCGGTTCGGGCCCAGGCCGATCAGCGCCCCGTACCTCATATCGCAGGCGAGCTTCGTCGGCTGTCACCAGTTCGGCCTGCTCGAGCGGGCCGAGGTGCTCGAGCGGGCGGCGCCGGGCGCGACGCTGCTGCTCAACTGTTCCTATCCGCCGGATCGGGTCTGGGACGCTCTCTCACGCCCGGTGCAAGAGCAGATCCTGGCGAAGGGGATCGTGCTCTACGTCATCGACGCCGGGCAGATCGCCCGCGACGCGGGCCTCGCCGGCCGGGTCAACACGGTGCTGCAGACGTGCTTCTTCGCCATCTCGGGCATCCTCGAGGCCGAGCAGGCGGTCGAGCGGATCAAAGCGGCGATCGCGAAGACGTATGGTCGTCGCGGCGCCGAGGTCGTCAGACGCAATCAGGCCGCGGTCGACCACGCCCTCGAGGGCCTCCACCGGGTCGAGCTTCCCGACCGCGTGACGGCGACGCGCCGGCCGCCGCAGCTGGTTCCGTCCGATGCGCCTGAGTTCGTGCGCACGGTGACTGCCGCGATGATGGCGGGCCGCGGAGACGAGCTGCCGGTGAGCGCACTCCCCGCCGACGGCACCTACCCGAGCGGCACGACCCGCTATGAGAAACGGAACATCTCCGACCAGGTGGCCGTCTGGGACGCGGAACTGTGCATCCAGTGCGGCAATTGCAGCTTCGTCTGCCCGCACAGCGTCATCCGCTCGCGCTACTACCACCCATCGCGGCTGGACGGTGCGCCGGAGGGCTTCAGGTCGGCGCTTCTCACCGGCCCGGGCCTTCCGGACACGCGCTACACGCTGCAGGTCTACGTCGAGGACTGCACGGGCTGCGGGCTCTGCGTCGAGGCGTGCCCCGTCTCGGGTGGCGGCGATCCGGTGCGGAAGGCGATCAACCTGGACGCGCGCGAACCGCTGCTCACGAGCGAGCGCAGGAACATCGAGTTCTTCGAGCGCCTGCCGGCCGCGGACCGTTCGCGCGTCGATTTCGGCACCGTGCGCGGAACCCAGTTCCTCGAGCCCCTGTTCGAGTTCTCAGGCGCCTGCGCCGGGTGCGGCGAGACGCCGTACCTGAAGCTGCTCTCACAGTTGTTCGGCGACCGCCTGACGATCGCCAATGCGACCGGCTGCTCGTCGATCTACGGCGGCAACCTTCCGACCACACCTTGGACGACCGGCGCGGACGGGCGCGGACCGGCCTGGTCGAACTCGCTGTTCGAAGACAACGCCGAGTTCGGGCTCGGGCTCCGTCTCGCCGCCGACCGTCAGACGGAGCTCGCGCGCCGTCGGCTCGCGGAGCTTCGCGGCCAGTTGGGCGCGGACCTTGTCGACGAGATTCTGGAGGCGCCGCAGCTGCGCGAATCGGAGCTGCGGGAGCAGCGCGAACGGCTGGCCGAGCTCGAGCAGCGCCTCGCGCGGCTGGACACACCGGCGGCTGAGGACTTGCGCAGCGTTTTCGACCATCTCGTTCGACGCAGCGTCTGGATCGTCGGCGGCGACGGCTGGGCCTACGACATCGGCTCCGGCGGCCTTGATCATGTGCTCGCGAGCGGGGCTAACGTCAACGTGCTCGTGCTCGACACGGAGGTCTATTCCAACACCGGCGGGCAGATGTCGAAGGCGACACCGCTCGGCGCCGTCGCGAAGTTCGCCGCTGCGGGCAAGACCATGCCGACCAAGGATCTGGCCCTGCAGGCGATCGCGCTCGCAAACGTCTACGTCGCACGCGTGGCGATGGGTGCCGACCCCCAGCAAACGCTTACAGCTTTCCGCGAAGCGGAGGCGTACAACGGACCGTCGCTCGTGATCGCCTACAGCCACTGCATCGCGCACGGCTACGACATGCGCGACGGCATCGACCAGCAGTATCGCGCCGTGGCCAGCGGCCACTGGCCGCTGATCCGCTACGACCCGGCAGCTCGTGCCGCGGACGGCAACCCCTTCCTGCTCGACTCCCCACGACCGCGGCTGCGACTCGCCGACTTCAGGAAGGGCGAGCTCCGTTTCCGGGCACTCGCCAATGCCGCGCCGGCGGAGGCCGAGCGGCTGTTGGCGCTCGCCCAGCACGCGTCCGACCTGCGCTGGCAGACATACGAGGAGATGGCGACGCGCAACGCGGCCGGCTTCCCCGAAAGCGCACGCAAGGATCCGTGACCGAGCTCGCGACCAGCTATATGGGCCTTGCGCTGCGGAACCCACTCGTGGCGTCCGCGTCACCGCTGTCGTACACGCTCGACGGCGTTCGGCGTCTCGCGGATGTGGGCGTCGGTGCGATCGTGCTGTTCTCGCTCTTCGAGGAGCAGCTCCGCGAGGAGGAAGCCCGCCGCGAGCTGATCGTCGACGGCCCCGCCGAGAGCTTCCCCGAGGCGCTTGACTACATGCCGGCAATCGCCAAGAACGACGCCGGCCCCACCCGCTACCTGAGCCTCCTCGAGCGTGCCGCCGCGACCGTCGACATCCCGGTGATCGCGAGCCTGAACGGCGTCTCACCCGAAGGGTGGACCGACTACGCCCGTGCGATGGAGGACGCCGGCGCCGCAGCGATCGAACTGAACATCTACTACCTCCCGGGCGACCCGGAGATGACCGGCACCGACGTCGAGCAGCTTCACGTCGACATCCTCCGGCGCGTCAAGAACGCAGTGACGGTGCCCGTCGCGGTCAAGCTGAGCCCCTACTTCAGCTCTTTCGGCGAGGTAGCGCTACGGCTCGACGAGGAAGGAGCGGACGCGCTTGTCCTCTTCAACCGCTTCCTGCAACCGGACGTCGATCCCGAGGCTCTCGCGATCGAGCCGACGGTGACGCTTTCGCACGCAGCCGAGGCCCGCCTGCCGCGCACCTGGATCGCACTCCTGCACGGAAAGGTGCGCGCCGCACTCGCCGCCACTACCGGGGTCGAGGACTCCGCCGACGTCGCGCGCTATCTGCTCGCCGGCGCCGACGTCGTGATGACCACCTCCGCGCTCCTTCGGCACGGCCCCGAACACGCGACGACGCTACTGGAGGGGCTCTCCGCCTGGATGGACCGCAAGGGTTTTCGATCAGTCGACGACCTACGCGGCATGCTCGCGGTGCCGACCCCCAGCGATCGCGCCGCGTATGAGCGCGCAGGCTACGTCTCGTCCATGCGGGCTGCAAACAGAGGCGCCTACGCGCCCCGCTGAGGCGCATCCCTCCGCCGGCCGCGCATGAAATCTGTCAGACCATAGTGCTCCGCGGGCTTCAGGCCGTGCCATCGGCCCGGTGATACCAGCGTATCGCGGCTACTTCGGGCCCCCTGGGACGATCGCGATCACATCCCACTGCTCAGGAGTCGGGTCGCCGACGAGCCGGAAAGGCGGGAATGGCCTCGTCATCCTCGTTCGCGACGAGGTCCTGCCGGTTCACCACCTCGAAAGCCGACCAGGCTTAAGCTTGGGTTCGTGGTTCGCCCGGCCAAACCGGTGAAGCCGAGGCTGCGTGGGGTTTTTCACGAGCTCGGCTTCTACGCCGCGCTCGGCACCGGCCTCGTGCTCGTCCTGTCGGCCCAGGATGGGCGTTCGCGCGCAGCCGCAACCGTCTTCGCCGCTTGCGTCGCGACCTGCTTTGGCGCGAGCGCGCTCTACCACCGGCCAATGTGGACGCCGCCCGTGCGCGCCTGGCTCGCCCGCCTCGACCATGCCGGTATCTATCTGCTCATCGCGGGTGCCTACACCCCGTTCGCATTTCTCGTCATGTCGCCGGCATGGGCGGTGCCGCTGCTCGCGCTTGTCTGGAGCGGCTCGCTCGCGGGGATTCTGCTCAAGCTCTTTTGGGTGCACGCACCGAAGTGGCTCTCGGCCGTGATCGGCCTCGCACTGGGATGGGTGGGCGCGGCAGCCTTTTCGCAGCTGTTGAAGCTGCAGCTCCCCGGCGTGCTGCTTGTTATCGCTGGAGGCGTCCTCTACACGGTCGGCGCGATCGTGTATGTACGGCGGCGGCCCGACCCGGCGCCAGGTGTTTTCGGATACCACGAGCTCTTCCACGTGCTGACGCTCGCGGCAACGGCCTGCCTCTACGTCTCGATCGCGTTCTTCGTCCTACCGCTCGGCTAGGCCACCGCCTGCAAGCGACGTGGCCTGATCGACGTCGAGACGGCCTCGGTCGTGGTGCTGATGAGCACCGGCACGACCGCGACCGCCGAGCACTGGTACGACCTGCTGGCATCATCGAGCTAGAACCACCAGAGCGGCGAGCGCCTCACGCAATGGCTACTTCTCCCCTTTTGAGCACGATCGATCTGTATTGGCTGCCTCTCGGCGCCGGCGGTCACTCCGTGCGTCTCAACGGGCGCATCTTCGAGTGGTTCGCGGCGCGACTGGAGCACCGAGATCGCTGCGATCTCTACCACTCCGCACTCGAGGTGCAGGTTCCGGAAGGACGGTTCGTGATTGAGCAGGCACCGGCGTGGGGCGAAGGCGGCGACCGTGGCGTTGTCGCCGGGGGTGCAGTGGGGGCACGCGCGGCTGGCCGCCTCCGGCTGTTCCGCTACGAGATCCGGCGCTGGCGTGACGGCGTCATCCCTGACGTCTCCGAAGCAGTCGAGAGCCCCCAGCGCATGAGCGACAACACCGATCGCGCTCGTCGACTGCTCGAGCTGGTGCCTCAAGTGCCGACGCCGGTCTGGGGTCGCGACGAGCTGCGCACCGGCGAGATGTGGAACTCGAACTCACTGATCTCCTGGCTGATCGTGCGCAGCGGCCTCGACGTGGACTCGATCCGCCTGCCACGCGGCGGCCGCGCTCCCGGCTGGCACGCCGGGATCCTCGTCGCACAGCGCGAGCCGGCGCCAGGTGAGCCGGCCCGGACCGCCGGCCCGGGATGAGGAAAGACGTCCGCGAGTTCATCCGCCGGCTCGAGGCCGCTGGGCTCACGGTCGAGGCGACACCCGGGCATTACCGCGTGCTGCGGGACGGCAGGCCGCTGCGCAAGGCGAACGGGATGCCGTTCATGCTGCCGTTCTCTCCCGACACGACCCGCTGGCGCCGATCGGCGATCGTCGAGCTACGGAAGCTCGGGATCGACCTTTAGCCCCCGGCAAGCGCGTCCGTTGGGAGAGCCGATGCTCTTGCGCGCTCGGCTCGAACCCCATCGAGCACGTTCCGACGAAGGAAGAGGAGATCGAGGCCACCGTGCTCGTGTACCTCGACGAGTACGGCGAGGCGCAATGCGAGTCTCGGAAATCAGCAGAAGTCCGCATCATCGCGCGTGGTAGCCCCCGATGGCGTCCGGAAGCGGCGGCGCGATCCTTTCGCCGAAGGGAGCGTCCACACGAATTCCGCCTTCCGCTCGAGCGCTGAAGAGCACCGCTTCGGTTCATCGGAGCCGTACACGCTCGGCATCGAGGAGGAGTACATGCTGCTCGATCCCGCGACGTTCGCCCTCGTCCAGCGTGCCGACACGGTCCTCGAGGCCGAGCACGACGGCGAGTACGCGTCACGAACGAGCTGCGAGATCTTCCAGTCCGAGATCGAGGGGCAGACTCCGATCTGTTCCACGATCGGCGAGGCCGGCGACGAGCTGCGGCGGCTGCGCCGTCACCTGGGAGAGGTCGTCGCCGAGCAGGGGCTCCTGCTGGCCTCGGCGGGCACTCATCCTTTTGCGCGGTACGAGGATCAGATCCTGAGTGATCGCGAGCGCTACCGCAGAATCGTTGAGGCAGTGCAGTACCCGGCGCGCCGCGAGTTGGTCTTCGGGCTGCACGTACACGTCGGGCTCCCTGATCCCGAGACGGCGATCAAGGTCGTTCGCGGGCTGCGGCCGCGGATCGCGGAGCTGATCGCGCTCTCGGCGAGCTCGCCATTCTGGCGCGGACTCCCGACTGGACTGCGGTCGACCCGCCATAGCATCTTCGACACGTTCCCGCGCTCCGGCATGCCCCCTGCCTTCGGCGACTACGGCGAGTTCGTCGCCTATGTAGAGGCGCTCGAGCACGCGGGCGTGCTCGAGGACTACACCCGGATCTGGTGGGACGTACGGCCCCACCCGCGGCTAGGCACAATCGAGGTGCGCACCATGGACGCCGTCGAGCGCATCGAGGATGTCATCGCCCTCGCCGCGTATGTGCAAGCGCTGGTGAAACGGGCTGCAGAGGCGCCTCCGCCGCCGCCCTCGAGCGCACTCGAGGAGGCGCTCATATCAGAGAACAAGTGGCAGGCGATCCGCTATGGGCTCGAGGCGGCCGTTGTCGGCGCCGACGCAGTGCCGACCCCGATTCGCGAACGGATCCTGCGTTCGCTCGACGACCTCGCCGACGCGGCCTCGGAGCTCGAGAGCGAGGCCGCCCTGTGCGGGATCGAGCAGATCGTCCGGGCCGGCACGGGGGCAGAGCGACAGCTCGCCGTCTTCGCTACGACAGCAGACCTGCGGGCGGTCGCGCGGACGATCGCGGCTGAGACACGCGAGGACACGGCTGCCCTTGTTTGAATGAACGGGGCGTTCCCTTCGACGCCGCTGACTCGGACCCGAGGCAAGCCCTTGGGAACTGGCTTGGCTAGACCCTCATCTACATGCCCATCGCGTGGTAGCCCGAGTCGACGTACAACGTGGTCCCGGTGACGTTTCGCGCGTCGTCCGAGAGCAGGTACGCGCCCGCGGCTCCCACGTCGTCGGCATCGATCGGGCGGTGCAGCGGCGAGCGCTCCTCGACGATCGACTCCATCGTCGGAAAGCCTGCGATCGAGCGTGCGGCCAGCGTCCGCACCGGCCCCGCCGAGACGGCGTTCACCCGGATGTTCTTCCGGCCGAGGTCCCAGGCGAGGTAGCGCACCGACGAGTCGAGCGTCGCCTTGGCCACGCCCATCACGTTGTAGTGCGGCACCGCCCGCTCACCGCCTAGGTACGTCATCGTCAGGATCGCGCCGCCGTCTGCCGCCTCCATCAGCGGCTCGGCCAGCCGTGCGCAGGCGACGAGCGAATAGGCGGAGACGTCGACCGCCATCCAGAAGCGGTCGCGCGGGGTGTCGGTGAAGCGGCCCTCGAGATCCTCCGCCGCCGCGAAGGCAACCGAGTGCACGAGCAGGTCGAGCTGCCCGCCGAACGCCTCCCCCGCCTCGCCGAAGACGCGTGCAAGGTCCTCGTCCGAGCGAACGTCGCACTCGGTCACGAGCGGCGAGTCGACCGACCCGGCGAGCTCGCGGACGCTCTTCTCGATCCGCTCACCCTGGTAGGTGAACGCGAGCGAGGCGCCGCCCTCGGCGAGCCGGCGCGCGATCGCCCAGGCGATCGAACGGCGGTTCGCGACGCCGAGCACGAGACCGCGTTTTCCGGCAAACCGTTCCACGGCTGGGCGAGTCTAAGACTTCCGAAATGTCAGGTAGGCTCCTCTTCTTGCGCCGCAACTTCCTTCTTCCGCTGGTAGCGGCGCTGCTCATCCTCCTTACCGCCGCCTCCGCTTCTGCCGCGCTGCGTCCGATTCGCCTGCCCCAGCGGGGCGAGATCACGTTCCCGCGCGTGCGGCACGGCGTCCTGAAGATCCCGCGCGGCCAGCAACACGGGCGCGTGACCGTGCTCGTCGGCCTGCGGCTGCCGCCGCTCGCGCAGCGCTACGGACCGGGGTTGTTCGCGTTCGGGCCGCGCAAGAAGCTCGACACCGCCGGCTCGCGCTCGCAGTCATATCTCGCGCGCCTGGCCCGCGAGCAGGCGGCCGCCTCCCGCGCGATCCGCCGCGCCGTCCCGAGCGCGCGGATCTCCTACCGCTACCGCACGGTCCTCGACGGCCTCGCGGTGAGCCTGCGCCACCGCGACCTCCCGAAGCTGATGCGTGTCCAGGCGGTGCACAAGGTCTACGCGAGCGCCCGCTACCACCTCGACACGAACAAGAGCCCGTCGGTGATCCGCGCCGACACCTTCTGGGCGACGACCGGCGGCCGGGGACAGGGGATCAAGATCGGCGTCGTCGACGACGGGGTCGACCAGTCGAACCCGTTCTTCAACCCGGCCGGCTTCTCGTACCCCGCCGGCTTCCCGAAGGGCGGGCGCACGTGGACGACGCCGAAGGTGATCGTCGCCCGCGCGTTCCCCGGCCCCGGGTCGGGGCGGCAGGGTCACCTGGCGCTCTGGCGGCCCGGCTCCTTCCACGGCACGCACGTGGCGGGGATCGCCGCGGGCGTGGCGGGCACCGTCGCCGGCCCAGGCCCGGACCATCCGCCGACCACCGGCCTTTCCGGGATCGCGCCCCGCGCGTGGATCGGGAACTACCGTGTCTTCAACGTGCCCGTGCCGACAGGCGGCCTGGACGCCTTCACGCCCGAGATCGTGCTCGCCTTCGAGGCGGCCGTGAACGACGGCATGGACGTGATCAACTTCTCCGGCGGCGGCCCCGAGGTCGACCCCTCCGCCGACGCCCTGATCGACGCGCTCGACAACGTGGCGGCCGCCGGCGTGGTGCCGGTGATCTCCGCCGGTAACGACCGCGACGACTTCGGCTTCGGCTCAGTCGGCTCGCCGAGCAACGCCCCCTCGGCGATCTCCGTCGCGGCGGCGTCGAACCTCCACGTCTTCGGCAGCGAACTGCAGGTCACGGGACCGGGCGCGTCGGCGAACCTGCAGCACGTCCCGTTCGCCTTCAACTTCACCGTCCCGAACGGCTGGGTCCTCGGGCAGACGCTCGTCGACGTCGGCGCGCTTTCCGGCTCCAACGGACAGCCGGTCGAGCGTCACCTGTGCGCGCCGCCCGGGCTCGACCCCAACGACGGCCGGTTCTCCCCCCTTGCCTCCGGCTCGCTGTCGGGCTTGGTCGCCCTCGTCTCCCGCGGCGGCTGCACCTTCGACTCGAAGGTCGAGCGCGTGCGCCGGGCCGGCGGGACCGGAATCGTGCTGGTCGACAACCGGTTCGGCGAGCCGAATTTCATCCCGATCCAGCTCGCGCTCCCCGGCGGGATGATCTCCGACCTCGACGGCGCGAACCTGCGCGCGTACCTCGCCGCGCACGGTGGCCGCACGAGCTTCCGCGCGACCTCGACGAGCGACCCGCACGAGATCCAGACCGGCCGCAGCGGGGTCATCACGAGCTTCTCGTCCGCCGGCCCGACCAACTTCGACCACCGGCTGAAGCCGGACGTCGCAGCGCCCGGAGGCCAGATCCTCTCGTCGACGCTGCCGGAGTTCGCTGGAGCGCCGTTCGCCGTCTTCGACGGGACGAGCATGGCCGCGCCGCACGTGGCCGGCGCCGTCGCGCTGCTGCTGCAGCAGCACCCCGCCTGGACGCCGCAGCAGGTGAAGTCGGCGCTGATGACCTCGGCGCAGCCCGCCTGGGATGACACCTCGCGCACCGACGAGGCGTCGGTCTTGCTCGAGGGCGGCGGCCTGATCGACGTCACCGCCGCGAACACCCCGAAGCTCTTCTCGGAGCCCTCGTCGCTCTCGTTCGGCTTCCTCGACACCACGACGGGCGCGCCGCGGAAGGCGTTGCTGCTCTCGCTCTCGGACGCGGGCACGGGCGGCGGTGCCTGGTCGGTGGCCGTCCAGCCGCAGTCTGCGACGGCCGGCGCCTCGATCCAGCCGGCGACCTCGTCCGTGACCCTCGCGCCCGGTGGAACCGTCGACCTCCCGATCGCCGCCTCGGCCACGCACGGGGCGCCGACGGGCGACGACTACGGCTTCGTCGTGCTCACGCGCGGGGCCGACCGGGTGCGCATCCCGTACTACTTCTCCGTCGAGTACCCGCAGATCAGCCGCGCTCCCCGAAACACGCTCCGCGTGAACCAGCTCGGCGACACGAGCAACGGCACCAGTTACGTCAACCAGTACCGCTTCCCTACGGAGCCGTTCGGCCCGCCGCCGTTCTACACCGGCAAGCCGTTCAACGAGGACGGGGCCGAGCAGGTCTACACGATGCGCGTCACCGACCACGTCGCGAACGCGGGCGTCGCCGTGGTGGCCGCGGAGCCGAACACGCTGATCGAGCCGTGGTTCCTCGGCTCGCTCAACGAGGACGACGTGCAGGGCTACCAGGGGACGCCGGTCAACGTGAACGGCCTCACCTTCGAGTACCAGTTCGACAACGGCGCCGCAGCGCTCGACTTCCCGCACGAAGGCCGCTACTTCGTCGCCGTCGACTCGCGCGCCGACCCGTACACGAACTCGCCGCTGCGCGGCCAGTACATCCTCCACGCGTGGCAGAACGACGTCACTCCGCCGCGCTTCCGGTTCCTGACCAAGGTCGTCACTCCCGGCCGCCCGTTGCTGGCGGCGATCGCGACCGACCGCGGAGCCGGGATCGACCCGCTCTCGCTCGTGGTCGGCTACAAGCAGACGCTGCTGCTGGCCTCGCTCTACGACCCGGTCTCCGGGCTGGTGGTGTGGGCACTCGACGGCGCGCCGAAGATCGGCCTCGGCCGGACGCCCGTGCTCGCAGTCGCCTCCGACTACCAGGAGTCGAAGAACATCGACCAGGCCGGGAACCTGCTGCCGAACAGCGTCTTCCGCGAGGTCCGCGTGCGCGCCGTCGCCAGGCCGACGGTGAACTGGCTCCTGCCGAACGCCCGCGCCTGCGTCGCGCGCGTCGAGGGCCTGTTCGTGACCGCGGGCTCCACCCGCGGCGTGCGCAAGGTCACCTTCTTCGACGGCGCACGCCGGATCGCGATCGTGAAGCAGGGCGTCGAAGGGCTCTACGACACGCCGTGGCGCACGCGCAAGTCGCACCGCGGTCGCCACCTGCTGCGGGTGGTCGTGACCGACCGCCGCGGCCGTACGGCGTCGGCGCGCCGGCTCGTCCGCGTGTGCCGGTAGCCGTCGTCACGGGCGGCTCCAGCGGGATCGGGGCCGCGGTGGCGAGGGCTCTGCACGGGCGCGGCTGGGATTGCGTGCTCCTCGCGCGCGGCGAGGAGCGGCTGCGGCCGCTCGCCGAGGAGCTCGACGCGGAGTGGGAGCTCTGCGATGTCGGCGAGCGCGAAGCGGTGGAGAGCGTGGCCGGGGCCGTCGTCGAGCGCCACCCGCGCATCTCGCTGCTCGTGAACAACGCCGGCATCCCCGGCCGGGGCACCTTCCTGCGCGGGACGGACGAGAAGATCGAGGAGGTCACGCGGACGAACTACCTCGGCGGCGTCTGGTGTTTGCGCGCGTTCCTGCCCGCGCTGGAGGCTGCTGCGCCTTCCGACGTGGTCAACGTCGTCTCGGTCGCGGGCACCGTCGCGGCGGGCTCGGGCGGCCCCTACACGTCGTCCAAGCACGCGCAGCTCGCCTTCTCGCGCTCGGTGGCGGCCGAGCTGCGGCCGCGCGGCGTTCGCGTGCACACGATCCTGCCCGGCTTCGTCGAGACCGAGGGCTTCCCGCAGCGCACGCGTTTCGGGCCGCGGCTCTCGACGCTCGTCGTCGAGCCGGAGCTGGTGGCCGAGCGGGTACTCGCGGCGCTGGACCGCGACCGCCGCGAGGTGTTCGTCCCGCGCTGGTACCGCATCGCGCCGCTCGCCCAGGCACTCGCCCCGGGACTCGTCGCGCGCGTTGCCTCTCGAGGCATCCGTCCCGCGGGTGACTAGGATGCGCTCATCGCCGACGAACTCACCGCTGCTGACGTCGCATCCGTCGCAGAGTTCCGTGCAGCGCTGCGCCGCTTCCTCCGCACCTCGGAGCGGAATGCCCGCGCCGCCGGCCTGACGCCGCAGCGCTACCTGCTGCTGCTGATGATCAAGGGCGCGGCCGACGAGAGCGAGCAGTCGACGGTGACCGAGCTGGCGCAGCGGCTCCAGCTCGCGCAGAGCTCCGTCACCGAGCTCGTGAGCCGCGCCGAGGAGATCGGCCTGGTCGAGCGCGAGCGCTCCGCCGACGACGGGCGGATCGCGTACCTGCGCCTGACCGAGGAAGGCGAGCGCCGCCTGGCGCGGTCCTTCACCAGCAACGACCGCGAGCGGCAGGCGCTGCGCGAAGCGTTCTCGCAGCTCGAAGCCGGCGTTCTCGCGGACTAAGGCTCAGCTCAGCGCGTCAAGGATCTCGCCGGTCTCCGGGTAGCGGCCCTGGTCGTGCTTCGAGAAGACGAGCGTGCCCTCGGCGACCACGTCGAACTGGCCCTTGCCACCGGGCGTCGCCGTGGCGTCGTGCCCCTCACGTTCCAACTCGGCCGCGAGACTCGCGGCCCGTTTGTCGTAGCCGCTTCAGGTGGGGCAGTAGAAGATCTCGACGTACACCTGGCGCGATCCTACCGACGGTCGAGTAAGTACCAGCCGAGCTCGGCGACGTACGGGGACGGGGCCAGCATTTCCGCGCGCTTGCGCTCCTCGCCCTCGCAGCCGGCGAGGTCGAGGTATGGGTCGAGCTCGCGCTCCTCGCGCACGTAGTCGGCGCGGACGAGGACGAGCCCGTTCGATTCGAAGAGCTGCCGCAGGTCGACGTCCGCGAGCGCCCGCGTGTGCGAGGGGTCGCGGGTGCGCTCGAACGCGTTCAGCTCGGACGCGGCGAGCGGGTCGATCGGCGCAAGCTGGTCGACGACGAGGATGCGGCCGCCACGGCGCGTCACACGCGTGAGCTCCGCGACCACGAGCTCGGGGCGCGCGATGTGGTGCAGCGAGCGGAGCGTCCCGGCGAAGTCGAACGAGGAGAGCTCGAACGGCAGCTTCGTCGCGTCGCCCTCGACGAACTCGACGTTGTCGAAGCCCGCCGCGCGCTGCCGCCCCTGCTCGAGCAGCTCCGGGACGAGATCCACCGCGACGACCTCCCGCACGTGCGGCGCCAGCGCGAACGCGAGGGCTCCCGCACCAGCCGCGCTGTCGAGCGCGCGCTCGTCACCCTTGAGCTCGGCGAAGCGGACGATCTTCTCCTCGAGCCCAGCGGCGCGCGCGTCCTGGAGCGCGGCGACCCGCTCAGCCGTCTTGGCGAACCGCTCCTGCGCGGCGTCGTGCATAGTCGAGCGCCTCCTCCTTCGTCGCGATCGTACCCGCCGCCCGCTCCTCGTCGATCTCCGCGAGCAGGCGGCCGATCTCCGGCCCCGGCGGCAGGCTGAGCTCGTCGCCTCGCAGCAGCGGCTCCGGGGGCTCGTTGCGCCGAGCCTCCTCGACGGCCTCGCCCAGGTCGGAAGCGCCCACGAACGCGAGCGCCTCGAGCGCCCAGGGCTCGGTCGCCCGCCGAAAGCGATGGATCGAGCGCGCATCCGGCTGCGGCCGCTCAGCCCGCAGCAGCGCCGACGCGAGGCGGCGCAGGTCGTTCGAGACCGGGAAGCGCCGCAGCCGCTCGCCGAAGGCGGCGACGAGGCGGTACGCAGGCGAGTCCCAGCGGTCGAGCCGCTCGTCCAGGTGACCGCCGAGCGGCTCCAGCAGCCCGAGCTCGTCGAGCCGACGGTACCCGTCCGGCGAGAGCTTCCAGAGCTCCGCCACCACACGCTCGCCCGCGGGCGACGTGACGAGCGGCGCGTCGCGTCGGACGAGCTCCTCCGTCTCGCGCGTCATCCGGAAGCCGAGCTCGTCCTCCAAACGCACGGCCCGCAGGAGCCGCAGCGGGTCGTCCTGGAAGACCGTGTCGGCGACCGCGCGGATACGGCCGGCCGCGAGGTCGCCGTGGCCGTCGTAGGGGTCGACCGTCTCGTCGCCGCCGACCCGCTCCGCGATCGCGTTGATCCCGAAGTCGCGGCTGGCGAGGTCGTCCTCGATCGACCCCGGCAGCGGGGTGAAGTCGACGGTACGCCTGCCGTCGAGGGCGACGCGCCAGGCGCCGTGGCGCTCCGAGAGCGGAAACGGCGCCCCGCCTGAGCGCTTCGCGTAGGCCCGCGCGGCGCGCTGCGGCTCGCGGAGCGCGACGTCCAGGTCGACGACCGGCCGTTGGAGCGCCTGGTCGCGGATGGCGCCGCCGACCACCCAGGCCTCCTCGCCCGCGAACAGCTCTTCGACTAGCTCACGCACGCTACGCGTTCCGGAATCACGCGCGGGCACCGGCATCCCCTCGCCAGAGCTTCACGACCGCGCCTTCACGCGTCTAGCACCACACGTCGCGCACGCCGCGGGTCGGAGTTGAGCCGCGACGTCAGCTCGTAGTTGATCGTGCCGGCCACACGTGCGTGCGCCTCGGCGAGGACGCCGTGGCCGAGGATCGTCACCGGCGTGCCGAGCGGCTCCGCGTGCTCGAGCTCGACCGCGAACGTGTCCATCGAGACCGTCCCCACGACGCGGCGCGGCTCGCCACCCACTCGCACCTCTGTGCCCGTGAGGTCACGGCGGAAGCCGTCCGCGTAGCCGACGGGGACGAGCCCGATCCAGGTCGGTGCCTCGGCGATGAACCGGCGCCCGTAGCCGGTGCTCTCGCCGGGCTCCAGGCGCTTCACCTGCGCGAGATGGCTGCGCCACGAGAGCGCGGGCTCGAGGCCGTCTGCGGCCGGGTCCTCGTCGAAGGGCGAGAGCCCGTAGAGCGCGACCCCGCAGCGTGCGGCGTCGAAGCGCGAGGACGGCAGCCGCAGCGCACCCGCGCTGTTCGCGAGATGCCGCATCAGGTACGAGTACGGCGCAGTCGCCCGACGGAACCGCTCGACCTGCTCCTCCGCGAAGGCTGGGTCGGAGTCGGCGGTCGCGAGGTGCGACATCAGGCCGACGACCTCTCCGACGGAGGGGCTCGGCAGCTCCGAGAGGCCCCAACGCCCCATCCCGGTGTCGAGCTTCAGGTGGACGCGGACGCCCTCGGGCAGCTCGTCGTCCCACAACGTGAGCTCGAGCCGGGCCTCGCGCGCCTCGGCGATCTCGCGGCTCGACGCGGTCGGGCCCATGACGAGGATGCGCCCGAGGGAGAACTCCTGCCGCAGCTCCAACCCCTCCGCGACCGTCGCGACGCAGAGCGCGCCCGCGCCCTCGTCCAGCACCGCGGCCGCCACGTCGACGGCGCCGTGGCCATACGCGTCGGCCTTCACGACCGCCCAGAGCTGAGCGCCGTCGAGCGCCCGCAGCAGCGTGCGGGCGTTGCGCCGGACGGCGCCGAGGTCGACGGTCAGCTCAGACCGGTGCATCGAGCACCCGGGGCAGCGCCGCCGCCACGTCGCTCGCCACGGCGCCGGCCTGCGGGAGCTCACGCGAAGCGAGCTGCTGCGCCGTGGCCGCCGCAGCCGCTGCCTGCCGCGGCTCGACCCGCTTCGACAGGAACGCCGCGACGATCCCGGTGAGGACGTCGCCGCTCCCGGCCGTCGCGAGCGCCGGCGTACCGAGCGAGACGACGAGCACGCCTTCGCCCGGAGCCGCGACGAGGGTGTCCGCGCCCTTGAGCAGGCAGACGCAGCGGAAGGTGTCGGCGCCGCGACGAACCGCCTCGAGCCGGTGCGCCGCGACCCACTCCGACCGCACGCCGAGCAGCCGCGCGAGCTCGCCTTCGTGCGGCGTGAGCACGGTCGCGGCCGAGCGCTCGAACGGCTCCAGCTCGTGCAACGCGTCGGCGTCGACCACGGCCGGCCGGTCGATCTCGGCGAGCAGCCGCCGCACCACCTCCTGTGGCCCGTGGCCGCGGCCCAGCCCGGGGCCGAGCGCGAGCGCGCCGGCCTTCGACGCGAACTCGGCGATGGGGTCGACGGCCCGCGGCGAGATCGTGCCGTCCTCCTCCGGGCAGGGCAGCTTCACCGCCTCGAGCAGGCGCTGCTCGAAGACGGGCAGCGTCGAGTCGGGCACGGCGACCGCGACGTAGCCCGCGTCGGCGCGGAACGCGGCTTCGGCGGCGAGGCTGGGCGCGCCTGTGAGCCCGCGCGAGCCCCCGACCACGAGCACGGTGCCCGCGGTGTACTTGTTCTGATCGGCGCTGCGGCGCGGGATCGTGGCGAGGATCTCGGCGGTGACGAGGCGGTGCTCGGTCGCGACATGCTGAAGGCCGATGTCGGCGACGGCGACCTCGCCGGCCCGGAACCGCCCGGGCGCGACCTCGAGGCCGACCTTCGGCGCATGCATCGTGACCGTCACGGTCGCGTTCACGGACGCGCCGGCGATCTCGCCCGTCGAGGCGTTCACGCCGGAGGGCAGGTCGACCGCCACGATCGGTTTCCCGGAGGTGTTCATCACCTGGATCGCTCGCGCCGCATCCTCGCGGGGCTCGCCGTGGAAGCCGGTGCCGAAGAGCGCGTCGATGACCACGTCCGCCTCCTGGACCGGCGCATCCTCGGAGGTGCGTGCAGCCTTGCCGGCCGCCTCGAGCACCTCGAGCGCGATCCGGCCGTCGCCCCCGTTCGCACCCCCGCCGCAGACGGCGACGAACCGCTGCGCGTCGGGGAAGCGCAGCATCGCCTCCTCCGCCACGGCTCGACCCGCTCGCGCCATCAGCTCGTCCACGTCGTGGCCGGCCTCCGCGCGCTTCATTTCGTCGGCCGTGTAAAGGGGCTCAAACACGCTACGCGTTCTGGGATCCACAACCGATGATGCAGACTGCTTGCGCCAGGTCACGCGAATGCGTCATCGACAGCTCGATTCGCCCTGCACCGACGCGTTCCGCCCACGCTTTCGTCCGGCCGCTCAGCGTCACGCCCGGCTTGGGCCGGCCCGCGATCTCGATCTCCCGCCACGTGAAGTGGACGCCCGAGCCCAAGGCCTTCCCGACCGCCTCCTTGCCGGCGAAGCGCGCCGCGTAATGCTGAGGGGGGTTCGGCTTCGAGTCGCAGTACGCGCGCTCGGCCTCGGTGAAACAGCGCTCGCGGAACCCCGGTCGCTCGAGGGCGCGTGCGATGCGCGGGATCTCGATCAGGTCGACTCCCACTCGCATGGGCCTGAACTCTACGGTGCTGTTTCGATCCAGCCGGGCAGCGCCGCGATCGACGTGATGATCCCGTCCGGGCGGATCCGGGAGTCCTCCACGGCGTCCGGGCGGAACTTGCCCGTGCGCACGAGGACGGTGCGCAGCCCGTACGCGTGCGCGCCGGCGATGTCGGCCTCGATGTCGTCGCCGACCATCCAGGTCAGCTCGGGGTCGGCGTCGAGTGCGTCCAGCGCGGCCTGGAAGTAGGCGGGACTCGGCTTCCCGAGCACGACCGCGTCGAGGTCGGCCGCATACTCGAGCCCCGCGACGAACGCGCCCGAGTCGAGCAGTGGCCCGCGCGCCGTCTGCCACCAGCGGTTCTTGTGCAGGCAGTACAGCTCGGCGCCCGCCTGCAGCTCCGCGAACGCGCGGGCGAGGTTCATGTAGCTGAAGACCTGGTTCGTCTCGAAGGTCTCGTCGGCGCCGCCGATCAGCACGGCGTCCGCCCCCTCGCCGACGAGCTCGATCTCCCCGAGGTCCTCGACGATGTCGGGCATCGTCAGCGCGAGCACGCGCTTGCCCTGGAGCGCGTGCGCGGCCGCGGTCGGCGTGGTCTGGAGCTCCGTGTCCTCGAGCTCGATGCCGAAGCCGCGGATCTGCTCGGCCAGGCGCCGCCTCGAGTGTGTGGTGTTGTTGGTGACGAAGCGCAGCCGGTGCCCGTTCTCCCGCAGCTGCTGGACCGCCTCTGCGCCGCCCGCGATCGGGGCACCCGACACATGGAGGACGCCGTCGACGTCCAGGAGGATGCCCGCCATGCCTCGCGGATTCTAGGCCGGTGGGATCAGCTGTGGCACGAGCTTGCGCAGGCGGGCGTCGGTTCGGCCGTCTCGCAGCCGGAGGAAGTGCGCGCGGGCGAGGTAGGCGACGTCCGGCTCGCCGCCGATCGCGACGGCGATGGTCGGATCAACTCCGGCGAGGCGGCGCACCTCGACCGTCGAGCTGGCGCCTGCCTCGCCCCCGTTGACGTCCGCGCAGGTCGGCCGTCCGCCCGTGCCGAGGATGAGCGTCGCCGGGAGGCGCGACCGGAGCTCCGCGGCGTAGTAGATGGTGCCCTGCCAGGTGATCCGCGAGGGGCAGCGTGCGGGCCCCGCGGAGTTATCGGTTGCTCCCGAGCTGCAGCCCGCGCACGCGAGCGCGAGGCACGCGGCGGTCACAATCCGCCTCATGGCCGATGATCCTATTCCCGTCACGCGCTCCGTCTCGATCCCGCAGGACGAGGTCGAGCTGCGCTTCTCGCGCTCGAGCGGCCCCGGCGGCCAGCACGCGCAGAAGAGCGACACGCGGGTCGAGGCGGTCTTCGACGTGGAGGCGTCGGCGGCGCTGTCCGAGGCGCAGAAGCGGCGCGTCGTTGCGAAAGCAGGGCCGGTGCTGCGGGCGGTCGCGCAGGACGAGCGAAGCCAGTGGCGCAACCGCGAGCTCGCGCTCGAGCGCCTCGCAGAGACCCTGCGCGAGGCGTTGCGCGTCGAGCGCCCGCGCCGCGCGACGAAGCCGACCCGCTCCGCGGTCGAGAAGCGGCTCGACCAGAAGCGCCGCCGCAGCGAGACGAAGCGCCTGCGCCGGCCACCAGACTGAGCGCGTCACACTTCCGTCACCGTGTCTGACACCGCCGGCGGCGCGACGACTCGCCGCCCGAGAGGTGTGTGGAAACCACGTCACAGTTTCGGTGCGGTGTCTGACACCGGGGTACGGACACCGGGGTCCCGCCCGCGGGATTGAAAATCCGTACGCACGCCTTACGGGTCGCTTACGAATGGCTAACAGGCGCCTGACAGCCGGCGGGGACGATCCGCCTGACCTTCCACGCCTCACGACCCTAAGGAGTCGTCATGAGAAGGCAGCTCGTCCTCGCCGCTCTCCTCGGGCTGGCGATCCTCACAGTCGGAACCTCGGCGACGCTCGCCGCACGCGGCAACGGCAACGTCCTCTACGTCTTCAACGGCCGCATGATGGCGGACGCCGGGAGCAATCCGACGATCGCTGTCGACGTGAACGGCGGCAACAAGCCTGCACTGCGGAAGCTCGTCGGCCAGAGCGACAGCGCCAGCTTCGCCGTCGACGCGCACACGCAGTACCTCCGCTGGACGCACGGCGTGCCCACGGTCGTCCCGGAGTCGAACCTGCTCGCCGGCGATCGCGTGACCGTGCGCGTCGTCGCCGCCCGCCGCGCGTCGCTCGCGGAGATCGAGGGCACGCCCGCCAGGCGCGTGGCCGACAAGGGCCCTTCCGGACGCTTCCCGCGCCAGCCGCTCTGGCTCTTCTCCGGCACGCTCGACGCTCCGGCCTCGAGTGGCCACCTGACCCTGCACATCAGGGACGGGAACCTGCGGGCGCTGCGGGCGATGCTTGGCCAGGCGCTCGACCAGACATTCAGCTACGACCGGCACACCGTCTTCGTGCTGTGGCAGCACGGCGTGCCGACCGTCGTCTCCCCAGGCTCGCTGCACACCGGCGACCGCCTCACGGTGCGGATCCGCGCACCGCACGCGTTCTCGCTCGGCCAGGTGGAACAGGTGCCGGCGAACCACGTCGGCGACCACGGCGCCTAGCAGCTCGAATCGGTCGCACGGAGAGGGGCCGCCTCGGCGGCCTCTCTCATTTCTCGGCGCGGTGGATGAAGTCGCGCACGAGCTCGAACGTCCGCTCCGGCTCCTCGGCCTGGGCCGTGTGCGAGCTCTCCTCCAGCACCACGAACTCGGAGCCAGGGATCGCGCGGTGCGCAGCCTCGACGCTCGCCGGCGTCACCTCGTCGAACCGGCCGCAGAAGAGCAGCGTCGGCACCTGGATCCGCCCGAGCTGTGGCGTGACGTCCCAGTCCTTCAGCGTCCCGACGACGTAGAACTCCGAGGGCCCGTTCATGTGGTGGTAGACCTCGGGATTCGCTTCGAGGACCGCGAAGCATTCGACCAGCCAGTCGGGCCAGGGGTCGGTCCGGCAGAGATGCCGTTTGTAGAAGACCATCACCGCCTCCTCGTACTCCGGGTCGGTGAAGGTGCCCGCCTCCTCGTGCTTCCGGAGCGTCGCGTCCACCTCCGGAGGTAGCTCGGCGCGCAGCTTCGCCAGCTCGCCCATCCAGGCCGGGACGCTCGGCGGCGAGCTCTCGACCACGAGCGACACCAGGCCGTCCGGCTGGGTCGCTGCGTACTGCATCCCCAGCATCCCACCCCAGGAGTGGCCGAGGATGTGCACGCGGTCGAGGCCGAGCGCCTCCCGCACCGCGTCGACCTCCTCGCCGAACAGCTCGGGCGTCCACATCGCGGGATCGTGCGGCTCTTCGACGGCCGAGTTCCCGCAACCGAGCTGGTCGTAGAAGACGACCGTCCGCTCGTCGGCGAACACCTCGTACGGCTTCATGTGCAGCCAGCCCGCACCCGGCCCGCCGTGGAGGCAGAGCAACGGCGTTCGGCCGTCCGGGGTTTCGCTCTCGACGACCCGGTACCAGGTCGCGTAGCCGTGGAACGGGATTCGGCCTTCGGTTGACACGTCGCGGCCGGTTATACACGTACGCTGGACCGGCGATGCGCCTCTGGGGGTCATTCGGCGGCGGCCGCGACATGGCGGTCGACCTCGGAACCGCGAACACGCTCGTCTTCATCCGCGGGCGCGGGATCGTGCTTTTCGAGCCCTCGGTGGTCGCGATCTCCGAGGAGACCGGGCGGGTGCACGCCGTCGGGGCCGAGGCCAAGCGGATGATCGGGCGCACACCCGCGTCGATCCGCGCGACACGGCCACTGCGCCACGGCGTGATCGCCGACTTCGAGGTGACCGAGGAGATGCTGCGCCACTTCATCACCCGGGCGGGTGGCTCACGCTTCGCCTTCGCGCGCGTCGTGCTCTGCGTGCCGAGCGGGATCACCGACGTCGAGCGGCGGGCCGTCGACGAGGCGACACGTGCGGCGGGAGCGCGCTCCGTCTACCTGATCGAGGAGCCGATGGCGGCCGCGATCGGCGCGGGGCTTCCGGTCGCGGACGCGGTGGCGAGCATGGTCATCGACGTCGGCGGCGGCACGACCGAGGTCGCGGTCATCTCGCTCGGCGGGATGGTCGTCTGGGAGTCGATCCGCGTCGGCGGCTACGAGATGGACGACGCGATCGTCGACTACGTCAAGAACTCGCACAAGTTGCTGATCGGGCAGGAGACGGCGGAGGCGGCGAAGCTCGAGATCGGCTCGGCCTGGCCGCAGGAGGACGGCGCCGAGACGACGGTCGCCGGCCGCGACCTCGTCTCCGGGCTTCTGCGCCGCGTGACGATCAGCGCGGACGACCTGCGCCGGGCGCTCGAGCCGCCGGTCGGGCGGATCGTCGCCGCGGTGAAGGACACGCTCGAGCGCACGCCACCGGAGCTTGCGGCCGACGTCGGGGAACGCGGCATCGTGCTCGCGGGCGGCGGTGCGCTGCTACGCGGGATCGACGAGAAGCTGCGCATCGAGGTCGGCCTGCCGGTGCAGATCGCCGACTCGCCGCTGACCTGCGTCGCCGAGGGCGCCGGCCGCAGCCTCGACGAACTCGAGACGCTCGACCGCGCCGCCAAGGCGCAGCGCCGCTCACGCAGCCGCAGCCGGCGCTAGCGATCGAGATACGAGAGAACGCGCTCGACCGCGCCCGGGCGGCGGGCCTGCGGCGTGACGAGGAAGCCCGCGAGCCGCTCGGCCTCCGCCTCCTCGAGCGACACCGCCGCCTCGGCGATGCCCTCGGGGCTCCAGACGCTGAAGCGCACGTGCGGGTCCTCGGTCAGATAGCGCGACACGCGCAGCGCCTTGCCGGAGTCACGAGGATGGGCCCGGAAGAACTCGACGAGCTTGCGCCGCTGAGGAGCAGCGCACCAGGGACAGAACCGATACGCCGCCTCGAGCTCCCCGCCACACTCGGCACAGGAAACGGTCGCGCCGGCAGAGCCACCACGACCTCCATGCGGCATCGCAAGCGATGCTTTGGCGCGCATTCCTGCCTCCCGTCGACAGCCTGATTTTAGTGGTGATGCGCGTGTGCGTGCTCGGGCCGGGCCGGCGCGCCCGAGAGGTACCGCTCCGGATCAGCCGCGAAGCGGTCGCGGCAACCCGGTCCGCAGAAGAAGTAGCGCGTCCCTCCGTGGTCGAGGGAGAGCGCGTTGCCGCGGTCGACCGCCATCCCGCAGACGGGATCGTGCGCGCGGCGCCGTACCGTCAGCGCGAAGAGGGCAGCCGCAACGAGCGTGAAGACGATGTTCAGCACCGCCGTGTAGTTCCATGTGATCCCGCGCTCCGTGATCGACTCGATCGACGGCCGCTCCTCCGGGATGAGGCCGGCCGCCGAGAAGATCCCGTCGATCGCCAGCGCCGCGACCACTATCGCCCCGAACATCAGCGAGAGGATCACCGCCGCGATCTTCCAGCCGTAGTAGCGGCGGTAGATCAGCACGAGCGGGATGATGATCAGGTCGGCGTAGACGAACGCGATCACGCCCGAGAACGAGATCCCGCCGGCCCAGAGCACGGCCGCGAGCGGGATGTTCCCGACCGAGCACACGAACGAGAGCACCGCCACGAGCGGCCCGACGATCACGTTCTCGATCAGCTGCAGCGCGCCGCCCTGGTCGGTCAGGAAGAGACCATTGAAGAAGTCCATCGGCAGCAGCGCGATGAACCCCGCGATCAGGAAGCCGACGGTGATCTCCTTCCAGAGCATCGCCCAGTCGCCGCGGAAGTTGTGCGCGACGTCGCTCCAGCCCTGGAGCGAGAAGATTCGAGACCCGCCCGCGGAGGGATGCACGTGGCCCGCGTCGGCGGCCTGGGCGTGCGTGCGCGCCCGCTCCTCCTCGCGCCTCGAGACGAGGAGCCGCACGCCGATCCACATCAGCACGATCAGCAGCAGGCCGCCCGCGAACTCGGCCAGCGTGAACTCCCAGCCGAGGAAGAGCCAGATCACGATCCCGATTTCGAAGACGAGGTTCGTCGACGCGAACTGGAACGCCATCGCCGAAGCGAGGCTCGCGCCCTTCTGGAAGAGCGACTTCGCGATCGCGACGGCCGCGTAGCTGCACGACGACGACGCCGCGCCGAGCCCGGTCGCGAGCACGGCCGAGCGTGGCCCTCGGTCGCCGAGCGCACGCTCCAGCGGCGCGCGCGGAACCCAGGCCTGCACGATTCCCGAAAGCAGGAAGCCGAGCACCAGCGCCCACCAGACCTCCCAGAACATCCGGAAGGCGTTCCAGAGCCCCTGACCGATCTGATCGACGATCTCCATGCTGTTGACGCTAGCGAGGAGCTAGCGCTCTGTCGCGACCCGCAGGCCGAGCGCGACGAGCACGAGCCCGGTGACAGCGTCGAGCGCGCGCCTGACCCACGAGCGCTGCAGGAGGTGAGTCGCCTTCGCGACGGCCACGGCGTAGGCGCTCAGCCACACGAGTGTGAGCGTCGCGAACACGAGCCCGAGCGCCAGCATCGCGGCGAACGACGAGCCGAACTGCGGCAGCAGGCTCGTGAAGAAGACCGCCATCTTCGGGTTGCCGAGGTTGCTGAGGACGCCCTGGCGGTACGGCGCCCGGCGGCGGCGCTGCGGCGCCTTGGCATGCACGCTGGGCGCGCCGCGTACGGCGGCCATGAGTGCCTGGACGCCCAGCAGCACGAGATAGACGGCGCCCGCGATCCGGATCGCCATGAAGAGCGGCGCCGACGCGAGCAGTACCGCCGAGAGGCCCGCGCTGGCCGCCAGCGCCCACACCAGCTGTCCGCTCACGACTCCGGCGGCCGTGGCGATCCCGCCGGCGCGCCCGCCGAGCAGCGTGTTGCGGATCGTGAGCGCGGTGTCCTGGCCCGGAGTGACGATCACGACCGCGGAGACGCCGAGGAAGGCGGCGAGCTGCGCGGCGCTCACGGGCTACTCGACGGTGACCGTCTTCGCCAGGTTGCGCGGCTGGTCGACGTTCAGCCCGCGAAGACGGGCGATCCGGTAGGCCAGCAGCTGCAGTGGCACGACCGCGAGGACCGACTGTAGGAACGCGGGCGAGCGCGGGATGTAGATCACGTCGTCGGCGTGGTGCTGGATGTCCTCGTTGCCGTCGCTCGCGATCGCGATCACGTGCGCGCCGCGGGCACGTGTCTCCTGGATGTTCGAGACGACCTTGTCGTAGATGACCTTCTGGTCGGTCGCGACGCACACCACGGGCGTGCCCTCGTCCAGCAGCGCGATCGGTCCGTGCTTCATCTCGCCGGCCGAGTACGCGTCGGTCGGGATGTACGAGATCTCCTTGAGCTTGAGCGCGCCCTCGAGCGCGACCGGCAGGCCGATGTGGCGGCCGAGGTAGAGGAAGAACGGCTTGTCGTAGAAGCGCTGTGCGATCTCGTCGATCGGGTGCCCGCCGTCGAGGAAGCGCTCGACCTTGCTCGGCAGTTCGTAGAGCTCGTCGAGGATGAACTCCAGCTCAGCAGGCGGCATCGTCCCGCGCACCTGGGCGAGCTTGAGCCCGATCAGCGCAAGCAGCGCGACCTGGGCGGTGAAGGTCTTCGAGGCCGCGACGCCGATCTCGAGGCCGCAGCGCGTGTACAAGACCGATTCGGCCTCGCGCGTGATCTGCGAGCCCATCAAGTTCGTGATCGCGAGCGTGCGCGCACCCAGGTCGCGCGCGAGCTTCACCGCGTTGACCGTGTCGCGCGACTCGCCGGATTGCGAGATCGCGATCACCAGCGTGTCCTTCGACAGCACCGGGTTGCGGTAGATCCACTCGCTCGCGATGTCGGGCTCGACCGGGACGCGGGCCCACTCCTCGATCATGTACCGGCCCACCACGCCGGCGTGGTACGACGTGCCGGCTGCGACGACCACGATGCGGCGCAGGTTGCGCAGCTGCTCCTCGGTCATGCCGAGGCTCTCGAGCACGAGCTCGCCGTGGCGGATCCGGTCGCCAAGCGTCTCCGCGACCGCCTCGGGCTGCTCGTAGATCTCCTTGAGCATGAAGGTCTCGTAGCCGCTCTTCTCAGCGGCGTCGAGGTCCCAGTCGACCTCGACCACCTCGCGCTCCTCGAGCTTGCCGCTGTCGACGCAGACGAACCGCGCGCCGGCGGGCGTGATCGAGACGACCTCGCCGTCCTCGATCAGCTGGATCGAGCGCGTCTCGCCGATGAAGGCAGCCGCCATCGAGGCGAAGAACATCTCGCCGCTTCCGACGCCGACGAGCAGCGGGCACTGGTGCCGGGCGCCGACCAGCTCCTCCGGGTGGTCGTGGTGGATGACCACGAACGCGTAGTGGCCCTCGAGCTCCCGGTACGCCTCGCGCGTCGCCTCGAGCAAGTCGCCCTGGTAGTGGCGCTCGATCAGGTGGACGACGACCTCGGCATCGGTCTGCGTGTCGAAGGTGTGGCCGTCGGCCTCGAGCGAGGCCTTCAGCTCGCGGTAGTTCTCCACGATGCCGTTGAGCACGATCGCGATCTTGCGGTCGTCGCAGCCGGTCAGCGGGTGCGCGTTTTGCAGGTTCACCGCGCCGTGAGTGGCCCAGCGCGTGTGCCCGAGGCCGGTGGTCGCGGCGGAGCCGTTCGAGCATGCTTCCTGCTTCAGCACCTGGAGGTTGCCGACAGCGCGGACGTAGTCGAGCTCCTCGTCCTCGCGCAGGACGATTCCCGCGGAGTCGTAGCCGCGGTACTCGAGCCTTTCGAGGCCGTGGAGCAGAAGGTCCTTACAGGATCTCTGCCCGACGTATCCGATGATCCCGCACACGCCGACTCCCCCTTTAAGACGCGAAAGGCCCGGCTGCTCTCCCGACCCCTCGTCGGGCCAGGTCAGCCGAGCTCTCGTCTCACGAGAGCGGAGATGGTACCACAGGCTTCTTCGGCTTCCGACCGAGTTTCCGCTTCCGCGAGCACGCGAATCACCGGTTCCGTCCCCGAAGGCCGCACCAGTACACGGCCTTTGCCGTCCAGGCGCGTGTTCAGGTGCTCCACCTCGTCGAGCAACGGCTGCGGGAGGTCTTTGCGGCCGACCCTGATGTTCTCCTTGGCCTGCGGAAAGCGCCGCAACACTGCGGCCGCTCGCTCGAGGCTGTGGCCCTCGAGCGCGGCGCACAGCAGCAGCGCCGCAGCGAGCCCATCGCCGGTGACGTGGTCGCGCAGGTAGATGAGGTGGCCGGACTGCTCGCCGCCCAGGAGTCCGCCCTCCCGGCGCAGCGCCTCGAGCACGTAGCGGTCGCCGACGTCCGTGGTGACGACCCGGATGCCGTGCTCCTCCGCGAGGCGGTGCAGGCCGAGGTTCGCCATCACCGTCACCGCGACGAGCTCGACCTCGAGGTGCAGCATCAGGATCGCGAGGATCTGGTCGCCGTCCACCACCTGGCCGCTCGCGTCGACGGCCAGCATCCGGTCGCCGTCCCCGTCGAAGGCGATACCGAGGTCGGCGCCGGCGCCGGTGACGGCCCGCTGCAACGATTCGAGATCAGTCGCGCCGCAGCCGACGTTGATATTCGTGCCGTCGGGGTCCGAGCCGATCGTGCTCACCTGTGCGCCGAGCTGCTCGAACGCCTTCGGGGCGATCCCGGAGTAGGCGCCGTTCGCGCAGTCGACGACGATCTTCAGCCCCGACAGGTCGCTGCCGAACCGCTCGACGATGTGCTCGAGGTAGCTCTCCGTCGCGACGCCGACGTGGTCGACCCGGCCTCCGTCACTCGGTGGTCCGTCTTCGCTCAGGAGCGCCTCGATCTCCTCCTCGGCCGCGTCGGTCAGCTTGCGGCCCTCGCCGTCGAAGAGCTTGACGCCGTTGTACTCGGGGGGGTTGTGCGAGGCCGAGATGACGGCTCCGAGGTCGAGCGCGAGCAGCGCGACGGCGGGAGTCGGCAGCACCCCGGCCAGGACCGCGTTCCCGCCCGCCAAGACGACACCGCGGCCGAAGGCCTCCTCGAGCTCCTCGCCCGAGGCGCGCGTGTCGCGGCCGACGAAGACGCGGCCGCCCTTCGACCAGAGAGTCGCAGCGCGGCCGAACCGCTCCACCAGGTCAGTCGTCAGGTCCTCCCCGACGACCCCCCGCACACCGTCAGTTCCGAAATACCGCCTGGGCACGGCGGCGCAGCCTACCCTGCGGGGCGGGTTGCGCCGCCGTGCCCTGGAGCGTCAGCGGGTCGGCCGGAAGTAGTGGTCGGCGACGTACTCGCCAACCCTGCGACCGAGCTTCGAACCGTGGAGGTCCGAGTTGAAGAAGTGGAAGCCGACGAGCACGCGTGCTGCGTCGACGTCGTCGACCACCTCGTGCAGGCGCTCGTACTGCCTCGTCGCGTGGGTGATCCTGCTGTCGAGCGAGAACGGCACCCTGTCGGTGCCGAAGAACGACTGCAGGGCCCGCACGACCGCCTCGCTGTGGCACGCGTGCGCCGACGGATACTCCGGGAAGTTCGGCGTCGCGCTGAGCGGCAGCCAGCTCGGATCGGCGAGCGTGGCCGGGTTCCCGTCGGTGTCCGCCTGCGGAATCGCCTGGAAGGGGCGCCAGAACCAGTAGTGGTACTTGGCGTCGAAGCAGCCGATCATCGCGTCCCCGCCGGCGACGTGCGCCATCGCCAGCATCCGCGCGGTCTGGACGAGGTCGAGGCCGCGATCGGCCGCGAGCCGAAGCATCCCGTCGTTCCACTGACGGATGTCGTGGTCGGTCCAGAATTTCGCCTCCGCGGTCTGCTCGGGCGTCCTGCTCGTGCTCGTGTCGCGGCCGAGCTCCTTCACCTGGTCGAAGTCGGCGGCGTACGCCCGGCTGGTGAGCCGGTAGGGCGGTCCGGGGCGAAACTGCGACGCGCTCCGGAGCGCGAGCGGCCGCATGCCCGGGAGGCAGAGCCCGAGGACCGGGCCCGTTGCGTTCGGCTGCCAGACACCCGGCCCCGGCGCCGGCTGGCCGAGGTCCTGCAGCGTCGTGCTGCACCCGCGGCCGTCGTTCGCCCGCCGGGCGAGCACCGCCTGGGCGGCCTGCGCTCCGACCGCGATCCCGTTCAGCTTCGCCGCGTCGTCCGGGACGGACGCGAGGTAAGCGGCGTAGTCGCCGTCGAGGAACGCAAGTTGGCTCGCCGTGAGCCCGAGCGCAGGCTGCAGGCCGATCAGCGTGCCGTAGGCGGCCGTCGCGACCGCGGCCTCGGGTGACGTGTCCGCCGGCGCTCGCGGCGTGGGAGCGTAGGGCCGGTAGCCGCCCTCGATCGCGACCGCCGCGTCGAAGATCGCGGCGTGGACGATGCCCATGTAGACAGCAGCCTCGCCGGGGAACTTGTTGCCGAAGTTCTCCGGCCCGAAGACACCGCCGGGCCCGGCGGGGACGATCGCGCAGCGCGCCTCGGTGCTCCAGAAGGCGACGGGCGTTTGCGCGGCGGGGTACCCCACGCACTGCGTCGCGGGTGCTCCGGCGCTCGGCCCTGCACCGACGAACGCGAGCGCGCCGAGAAGAACAGCTAGAAGGGCGAATTTCGATTTCACGATCTCTCCTTTCGCGATTCGATCGCCTCGACGACGCGGAGCGGCTCCAGCGCGGCGCGATGAGCCACGACGGCGGCATCACGGCCGCAGGGAGCCGCGAACGTGAAGAAGCAGACCTCGTCCTCGGGGACGTGGATCGATCCTTCGAAGCAGACGCTCGTCCCCTCCAGCGTCATCGCCTCGGCGGCCGAGCACGCGCGCCGCTCTCGCGCCTGGCGCTCTCCTGCTGCGCCACGTGCGAGAAAGGTCTCGACGAGGTACTTCGGCACGCGACCGACGCTACGGCGCGAGCCTCAGCTTGAAATCGTGAGACCCCCTGAACTTTGCTCGTCCGGCCGGTAGGTTCGCGCGAGCTCGGATCGCGACCGCACGCCCAGCTTCGCGTACACGTGCGAGAGGTGCGTCTCGACTGTTCGCTCGCCCAGGAACAGCGCCGCCGCGACCTCTCGGTTCGTCCGTCCCTCGGCGACGAGCGCGGCGACCCGGCGCTCGGCCGCGGTCAGCCCCGGCTCGCGGACGCGACCGCCGATACGCCCCAGCTCGGAGCGCGCCTTCGCGGCCCACCCGGCGGCGCCGATCGCCTCGAATGCCTCGACCGCCGCGTCGATCGCCTCGCGCGCCGCGCGCTTCTGGCGCCCGCGGCGCCTGAGGGCTCCGAGCGCGAGCAGCGCGCGGGCGCGGCCGAACGGGTCACCGACGGCACCGTGCTGCGCGATCGCTTGCTCGAGGACGGCCGTCCCTTCGTCGACGTCCCCGCGGGCAGCCGCGACGAGACCACGGCAGCGGGTCGCCTGGGCGAGAACCGAGTCGAGACCGAGCCGCGTCGCGTCCGCCTCCCACGCCTCGAGCAGCGCGACCGCGGCGTCGACCCGACCGAGCTCGAGCAGCGCTTCGACCTGTTCCGCTCGCCACCAGTACATGCCCGGTGAGCGGACGCCCAGCTCGTGCCTGAGCTCGTCCGCGACCGAGAAGTGCTCGACCGCGTCGGCCGGCCGGCCGGACCAGGCGGACACGAGCCCGAGGACGCCCTCCTGGCCGGCGACGAGCTGCGGCTGCCCGGCCGCGAGCGCCAGGCTCCGCTCGGCGAGCTCCCGCGCGCGCTCGAGCTCGCCACGATGAGCCGCGACGCGCGCCACGACCCAGATTGCGAGGGCATTCTCCCGCTCGTCAGTCACATAGAGGCGGCCGAGCTCGCGCTGCCGGTCGGCGTGCTCGGCCGCCGCCGCGAGCCGACCCGCGCCCAGCTCCACGAGGCTGAGGTACCACAGAGCCTCGCCCGTCGCGACCTCGTCCCGCAGGCTCAGCTCGGCGCACATGCGCTCGAGCAGCGTCCTGGCACGATCGAGCTGCGACGACCAGAGAAGCGCGTGCGCCAGGTCGAACGACGCCTCGTCGCGTCGCTCGCGGCGACCGGAGGCCGCCGCGGCGTCGAGGGCCTGCTCGGCCAGGTCGAGTGCGTCGGGCGCTCCGGCGTTGAAGCGGAGACGGTTCAGGACGCTGAGCGCGCCCGCGCGCAGGCCATCGTCGCCGACGCGCTCGGCGAGCGCGAGGGCCGTTCGCGCGTGCGCTTCCGCCGCGGCCAGGCCGTCGGTGGAGCGGACACGCCAGGCCAGCCAGGTGTGAATCGACGCCTGCACGGCTGGCTCGGGCCCGACGGCGGCGAGCGCTTCTTTGCGCAAGGCGATCGCCCGCTCAGGGAACCCGGTTTCCTCGACGTCGCTGAGGGCGAGCAGGACGTCGGCGCGCTGCCCCGGCGCGAGAGGCTCCGCCAGGAGGCGTTCGGCGTCGGCCCGTGCGCGGCCCGCGTCGCCGGCAAGCAGGTGCAGGCCGACGGCGGCGACGGCGCGGCGGTGGCGGGCCGCGCCCTCGTCGGGCGGTGTGAGGCGAACCGCATGCGCGCCGAGCTCCGCGGCGGCGACGTTCGCGGCCTGCGCGGCGGCAGCCGATGCCGCACCCTCGACCGCCGCGGCGACCTGCTCGTCCGGCGCGCTCGCCGCGAGCGCGAGGTGTCGCGCTCGCGCAAGCGGGTCGTCGACGACCTTTGCGAGGAGAGCGTGAGCGCGCTCGCGCTCCGCCGGCGTCAGGTCGCCGTAGAGCGCCGAGGCGAGCAGCGGGTGCGTGAACGTGACGACGCCGTGCCGCGGCTCGATCACACGGGCCGTGAATGCCGGCTCGAGCGCCTCGTCCGCCACGCCGGCGGCACGAAGCAGCTCCGCCGGCGCCCGACCGCCCGCGGCGATCACGGCCAGGGCCGCTCGCGTCGTCGCCTGGAGGCCGGCGAGACGCTCGCGGGCCACGCCCTCCAGGCTCTCGGGAACCGGAAGCGGCTCCGTGGGATCGCCCGGCGGCTCCGCGGCGAGCGCGCGCCCGAGCTCGAGCGCGTAGAACGGATTCCCGCCCGAGCCTTCGTGGAGCCGGACGAGCAGCGGCCGCGGAAACGTCGTCCCGAGCCGCACGTGCAGCAGCCGTTGGATCGCGCCCATGCTGAGCGGCCGGACGCCGAGGCGGTCGACACGACCGGGGCCGAGCGCCTCCTCGACGCCCGCCGCGAAGGAGCCGTCGCCGAGACGCCTCGTCAGCAGCAGCTGGAGCCTCACTTCTCCAATCCGGCGCAGCGCGAAGGCCAGCACGCGCGCGGACGATGCGTCGAGCCATTGCACGTCGTCGATCGCGACGAGCACGGGCTGCTCGTCCGCGAGCAGCTCGAGCACGGTGCGCGTGGCGACGGCAAGAGCGCGAGCATCCACGGTCTCGTCGCTCCGGTCGGCGTGGAGGAGCGCGAGCTCCAGCGCGCGCCGCCGCGGCGCAGGCAGCGCGGGCAGCACGTCGTCAACCACGTCTTCGAGGAGATCGGCGAGCGCGACGTGCGGGAGATCACGCTCGGCCTCGGCGGGCCGGGAGACGAGAACCTGCAGCCCCTCGGCGCGCGCGTGCTCCACGCCCGCGAGCCATAGCGTCGACTTCCCGACGCCGGCCTCTCCCTCGAGCACGAGCGCGGCGGGCCGCTCCGCTGCTCCTTCGACGAAGGCGCGCACGGAGGCGACCTCCTCGTCGCGGCCGACGATCTCGCTCGGCATCGTGCCCCCGCCCTGCATGGTGACAGAGGCGCAACGGAGCGCAACCTCGCGACTGTCCCGGACGGCGCTAGCGCTTGGAGAACTGCGGCGCCTTGCGGGCCTTGTGCAGGCCGGCCTTCTTGCGCTCGACGATCCGCGCGTCGCGCGTCAGGAAGCCCGCCCGCTTTAGCGGCACGCGCAGCTCCGGGTCGGCGTCGACGAGCGCCCGTGCGATGCCGTGGCGGACGGCGCCCGCCTGTCCGCTCGGCCCGCCACCGTGCACGCGTACACGGAGGTCGAACGTCCCTTCGACGCCCGCGACCTTGAGCGGCGCCATCGCCACATCGCGGTGCGTCGCGCGCGGAAAGTACTCCTCGATCGTGCGGCCGTTGAACCAGGTCGTCCCGTCGCCGGGCCGCAGGATCACGCGGGCTACGGACGTCTTCCGCTTGCCCGTGCCCTTGTACTGGGCCTGATTCATACGTTCACCTCTGACGTCGGAGGGTTCGGGTCGGTCATTTCAGACGGATGCACAGCCAAAGCCTGCGCATCCTGATGTCGGCGCCGCAAGCGTCGCCTCGTCAAGCGTTCACCTCCAGCTCCTTCGGTGCCTGGGCCTCGTGCGGGTGCTCGGGGCCTGCGTAGATCTTCAGCTTGCGTATCTGGGCCCGCGCGAGGCGGGTGCGGGGAAGCATCCCCTTCACGGCCTTGCGCAGCACCTCGGTCGGGCGGCGCTCGAGCTCGTCGCGCAGCGGCCGGCTCTTCAGGCCGCCGGGGTAGCCCGAGTGTCGGTAGTACAGCTTGTCGTCGAGCTTCTTGCCGGTGACGGCGATCTTGTCGGCGTTCACGACGACGACGAAGTCACCGGTGTCGACGTGTGGCGTGTACTCCGGCTTGCCCTTGCCCCGCAGCATGTCGGCGATCTGCGTAGCGAGACGCCCCAGCGTCTTTCCCTCCGCGTCGACGAGGTACCACGTGCGCTCGACCTCGCCCGGCTTTGCAGTCCAGGTCTTCATGTCGATCTTGTTCGTGTCGATCTTGTTCGCCGGAGCCAGACTGAAGTCAGGCACCGGAGACATTGAAACGGCGGACACGCTGTCCGCCGGGCCGGAATGCTAGCAGTCCCGCGCGGAAATCCGCGGCTCCGCCATGGCTCGGGTGGCGGATGTAGGGCGCACCCAGAGCTTGCTCCGCGACGCGGCCGACGGCGAGCACACCGCGGCCCCGAGCGAGCTCCCGAGCAAACTCGAGGCCGACGCGAATCTCGTCTCGCCTCGGCTGCCGGTTGGACGTCGAGGTGCCGGGGTGAGTCGGGACGATGTTCCACAGCAGAACGCGTTCCTCGAGCTCCAGCTCCGTTAGGACGCGGTGGACGATCGTCGCCGTGGCCTCGGCGGGGCCGGTGCCGGTCAGTTGGCGCTCCGAGGTGAACGGGATCCCGGAGACGCGCGCACCGCGGTAGCCGGCTGCCTCGCCGACGAGCAGCAGCGATGCTTCCTGCCGGGCTTCGAGGTACGCGAGGAGCCGCTGGCGGCGCACGGCGGCGCCCTCACCGTCACGATAGAAGTTGAACGTCGCGCCGATCCGCGCGTGCCGCAACCGTTCGATGAGCTCCTCCATCCGCATCCGCACTCTGACCGACGGCGGCCAGCAGCCGTCGGAGATCGCGCACGATGTCGCGGAGTTCCTGGACGCGGCGCAGCGCTCGCTCGACCTGGCGCAGTACGACTTCCACCTGCGCGAGGACACGGCCTCGGTGGTCGGCGGGGCCCTGCGAGAGGCGCACCGCCGCGGTGTGGCGGTGCGGATCATCTACAACGTCGACCATGCGAACCCGATCCCGGTGCCGCCGCCGCCGGAGCCGGATGCGGAGCTGATCGCGTCGCTGGGCGTGCCTGCGAAGGCGATCGCGGGCGTCCCCGACCTGATGCACCACAAGTTCGTCGTGCGCGACGGCGAGTCGCTCTGGACGGGCTCGACGAACTGGACGGACGACTCGTGGGCGCGGCAGGAGAACGTGGTCGTCACCGTCGACTCCGTGGAGCTCGCGGAGGCGTTCGAGCTGAACTTCGAGGAGCTGTGGCGGGACGGCGACGTCGAGCGGAGCGGCTTTGTCGAGCCACGGGCCGTTCAGGTCGACGGAACGAAGGTGCGGCCGTGGTTCACGCCGGGCTTCGCCGACGCGCTGACGGCCCGGATCGCGAAGAAGATCGGGCACGCGCAGCGAGTGCGAGTCTGCTCGCCGGTGATCACGTCGGCGCCGGTGCTCGGGATCTTGGCGCAGCGGATCGCCGACGGAAGCGGCGACATCGCGGGCTGCGTCGACGCGACGCAGGTCGACGACGTGTTCGGGCAGTGGCGGGAGAACGGCACCGTGGCGTGGAAGATCCCGCTGCTCGAACAGGTCTTGGCCGGGCCCTTCAGCGGGAAGCGCTCGGAGCCGTGGGCGATCGGGAGCCTGCACAACTTCATGCACGCGAAGATCGTCGTCGCCGACGACACGGTGTTCGCGGGCTCGTTCAACCTCTCGCACTCGGGCGAGAAGAACGCGGAGAACGTGCTGGAGATCAAGGACGCGGAGCTCGCGTCCCGCCTGAGCGCGTACGTGGACGAAGTACGTCAGCGGTATCCCGCCTACGGCGCCCAGCCGCATCCTGCCGCCTGAGCATCGCGCTTTGTGGCGCGGAACCGGCCGCTACGGCCACGCCTGTGGACGAATCGTCACACCTACGCCACGAACGCCACGTCCATTCCGGCCGCCTCCAGGGACAGTCCCTGGCGGTGAGGCCCGACGACGCCCTCGCGTCAGGCGCTCACTCCCACTCGATCGTCGACGGCGGCTTCGACGTGATGTCGAGCACGACGCGGTTCACCGCGGGGACTTCGTTGACGATCCGGGACGAAATCGTCTCCAGCAGGTCGTACGGCAGCCGCGCCCAGTCGGCGGTCATCGCGTCGTCGCTCGTCACCGCGCGAACGACCACGGGGTAGCCGTACGTGCGCTCGTCACCCTGAACGCCGACGGAGCGGATCGCCGGCAGCACCGCGAACGACTGCCACAGCTCACGGTAGAGCCCTGCGCGGCGGACCTCCTCCTGCAGGATCGCGTCGGCCTCGCGCAGAATCTCGAGCCGCTCGCGCGTGACCTCGCCGATGATCCGGATCGCGAGCCCCGGCCCCGGGAACGGCTGGCGCCAGACCATCCGCTCCGGCAGCCCGAGCTCCTCGCCGACCCGCCGCACCTCGTCCTTGAACAGCAGGCGCAGCGGCTCCACGAGCTCCATCTCCATGTCCTCGGGCAGGCCGCCGACGTTGTGATGCGACTTGATCGTCGCCGCCACCGACGCGTCCCCGCCGGACTCGATCACGTCCGAGTAGAGCGTCCCCTGGACGAGATACCGAATCTCGCCGAGGCGCTTCGACTCCGCCTCGAAGACCCGGATGAACTCCTCGCCGACCACCTTGCGCTTCTGCTCCGGGTCCGCAAGGCCGTCAAGGCGGGAGAGAAACCGCTCCTCCGCCGAGACGTGCACCAGGGGCACGTGGAAGTGGCCCTCGAAGGTCTCGACGACCTGCACCGCCTCCTCCTTGCGCAGCAGGCCGTGGTCGACGAAGACGCAGACGAGCTGGTCGCCGACGGCCTTGTGCACGAGCAGCGCGGCCACCGCCGAGTCGACGCCGCCACTCAACGCGCACAGCACGCGCGCCGAGCCGACCTGCGCCCGGATCCGCTCCACCTGCTCCTCGATCACGGCCGCGGCCGTCCAGGTCGGCGGCGCGTCGGCCACGCCGTAGAGGAAGTTCTTCAGCACCTCCTGCCCGTGCGGCGTGTGCACGACCTCCGGGTGGAACTGGACGCCGTAGAGCAGCCGCTCCTGGTCCTCGAAAGCCGCGATCGGCGCCGCGGGCGACCCCGCAGTCACGCGCGCGCCCGCCGGCGGCGCAGCAACCGAGTCGCGGTGGCTCATCCAGCCCGTCTGTTCTTCCGGGAGGCCGCCGAAGAGCGCGCTCTCGCCGTCCACGCGCACGTCCGTCTTGCCGAACTCGGAGACGCCCGTGCGCTCGACCGACCCGCCGAGCTCCTGTGCCATCAGCTGCATCCCGTAGCAGATGCCCAGCGTCGGCACGCCGAGTGCGAACAACTCCGGATCCACTTTCGGCGCCCCTGCGGCGTACACCGAGGCCGGCCCGCCGGAGAGAACGAGCGCACGCGGCTGCCGCTCCCGTGCCTCGGCGGCCGTGATCGAGTGCGGCACGAGCTCGGAGTAGACCCGCGCCTCACGCACCCGCCGCGCGATCAGCTGGGCGTACTGGCCGCCGCAGTCGAGCACCAGCACCGGCCGGTCCTCCGGCGACGGCTCGGCAACCGGCAGCGGCAGAACCTCAGCCCATCCCGATCCGCTGGGCCTGCTGGAGCGACTTGCCTTCGGTCTTGATCGCGGGCGCGAGCATCACCTCGGCCTTCTGGAAATCGTGGATCGACTCGTAGCCGCACGTCGCCATCGAGGTCCGGAGCGCGCCCATCAGGTTCAAGGTCCCGTCGTTCTCCCGCGCCGGCCCGATCACGATCTCCTCCAGCGTCGCGCTCTGCTCGACGGCGACCCGAGCGCCGCGCGGAAGGGTCGGGTGAAAGGTCGCCATGCCCCAGTGGAAGCCTCGGCCGGGCGCTTGCTTCGCCCCCGCCAGCGGCGAGCCGATCATCACCGCGTCGGCGCCGCAGGCGACCGCCTTCGAGATGTCGCCGCCGGTGCGCATGCCGCCGTCGGCGATCACGTTCACGTACTTGCCGGTCTCGAGCAGGTGCTGGACGCGCGCCGCGGCGGCGTCGGCGATCGCGGTCGCCTGCGGTACCCCGACGCCCAGCACGCCGCGTGTCGTGCACGCCTGCCCAGGCCCGACGCCGACCAGCACGGCCTCGGCGCCCGTGCGCATCAGGTGCAGCGCCGTCTGGTACGAGGCGCAGCCGCCGACGATCGTCGGAATCGGCAGCGACGAGATGAACTCCTTCAGGTTGAGTGCGTGGCCATTCGACGAGACGTGTTCGGCCGAGACGACCGTGCCTTGGATTACGAGGATGTCGAGCCCCGCCTCGAGCGCGATCTCGTAGTAGTCGCGCACGCGTTGCGGGGTCAGCGAGCCGGCGGCGAGCACGCCCTTCGCCTTGATCTCCTCGATCCGCTTCGCGATCAGCTTGGGCTCGACCGCCCTCGCGTAGATCTCCTGCATGCCCGAGGTCGCCTTGTCCTTGGGCAGCTTCGCGATCTTTTCGAGCTCCCGCTCCGGCTGGTCGTACCGAGTGAAGATGCCTTCGAGGTTCAGCACGCCCAGGCCGCCCAGCTCGCCAAGCGTGATCGCAACCTCCGGCGAGACGACCCCGTCCATCGCCGAGGCGATCAGCGGCAGCTCGAGCAGGTGCGGCCCGAGCTTCCAGCCGATGTCCACGTCCTGCGGGTCACGCGTCCGCCTCGACGGCACGATCGCGATGTCGTCGAACCCGTACGCCTGCCTCGCCTTCTTCCCCAGGCCGATGTCGATCTCCACGCGCTACCTCCCCCTGAAGCACAAAGGCCCAGGCGCCGTTGCCGCCTGGGCCGAAGAACCGTTCCTTGTGCCGTCTCTCAAGTTGGACGGCGATCGTAGCACCGTCGCTGGACGGTGCTCAGCGCCGGCGGAGGTACCCGACGCAGAAGACGTTCGGGCAGTGCAGGCCCCTCACCCGGTTGTTATCCACGTCTCGGTAGCTGACGAACGGGAGGCCGTCGGATCCGATCGTGATCGAGGTGTTCCAGCCGACCTGTCCGGCTGTGTCGACGGAAACGATCGACGCGGTCGAGCACGTTACGTTGGCGCAGTGCGCGACCTTGAGGTCCTGCGTTGCGCCTCCGCCGTCGTAGTAGCTGATCACGCCGAGGCCGTCGATCCCCAGGGTGATCGCCGAGTATTCGCCTTCGATCCCGTTGGAGTCGACCGTCGAGAGCGTCGCGCTCGTGCAGGCGAGGTTGTCGCAATGCGCAACCTTGAGCGAGCTGGCGGTCGCATCGCGGTAGCTCACGAGGCCGAGGCCGTCGGAGCCGATCGTGATCGAGGTGTAGTACCCAGCGTTGTTCGCGGTGTCGTAGGCCGTGGTCGTCGAGCTCGAGCAGAGGGTGTCGGCGCAGTGCGCCACCTGCAGGTCGCTGTTTGCGTTGTCGAGGTAACTCACCAGCGGTAGCCCGTCGGCTCCGATGGCGAGCGAGGAGTAGGCGACGCTGGTCGCGTCGATCGCATTCGACGTCGCGCTCGTGCACGCGACGTCCGCACAGCGCGCGACGCGGAGGTTGCCGTTGTCGACGTACGAGATCAACGGCAGGCCGTCGGTGCCGACGGTGACGGAGGTCTGGTCGTCGGCGACGGTGCCGCTCGAGACGACCGTCCGCGTCTGGAAGCCGGAGCACGCGACGTTCGTGCAATGCGCCACCTTCAGGTTGTTGTTGGTGGCGTCGAGGTAGCTGACGAAGCCGAGCCCGTCGGAGCCGATCGTGACGGACGGATAGCGGCCGACGTTTGCGGCGGCGCTGTCGACAGGCGTGCTCGTCGACGATGAACAGGCGGCGTCGTTGCAGTGAACCACGACTAGCCGGTTGTCGGAACCGTCGTAGACCGCCACGAGCGGGAAGCCGTCGGCGCCGGAGACGCTCGAGGAATGCGCGCCACCCGCGCTGACCGTGTTCTTCGTCAGCGTGGCGCGGCCGAGGTTCAGGAGTGCGAAGCCGCCGGGCGGGCCGACTTGGCCCTGGACGCCGGTCGCGCCCTTCGGGCCGGCGGGGCCGGTTGTCCCCTCGAGCCCGCGGGGGCCGATGCTTCCGGGCGCGCCCTGCGGCCCGACGGGGCCGGCTGGGCCCCGGGCGCCCTCCGCGCCGGGCGGGCCCTTGACGGTGCCCGGCAGCACCGAGGCGGGGAACTTGCCGTTCTTGCCCAGCGGCAGGAGCTTGCCGGCCTTCGGCTTTTTCGAGGCGCCGATGCCACCGACCTTGGCGGCGTTCTTCGCGAACAGCGCAACGCGCACGCTGCCCTGCAGAGCAGCGAGCCCTGGGGAAGTAGCGCTGAGCGCGACGACGAGCGCCGCCGCAGACAGCACCACGGGGAGGTGCCGGCGATCCATCGCCGTGCTGGTATCGGCTCGCGCCGGCTGGCGCTTTAGACAGGAAGGCCCGCCAAAAGAGCGATTGTGCCGCCGGAACGCGCGACGAGCGCTCTTCCGGCAGTCCTTCCTAGTCGGCGACGGGCTCGAGCTCGGCCACTTCGACCGAGCTCACGAGCCGCCCGGCCTCGCGCGGCTCGACACGGCCGGCCCCGACCTCGAGGGTCGAGGCCGCGCCCGCGGCCACGGCGCTGCGCAGCGCCTCCTCGTCGGAGCGGCCCTCGAGGCGCGCCGCCACGAACGCCGCGAGCAGCACGTCCCCCGAGCCGACCGCCGAAATCGGCTCGACGCGCGGAGCCGAGGCGCGGTAGCGACTCGCGTGGCGGTCGGTCCGCAGCAGGGCCCAGCAGCCGGTCTCGCGCGTGATCAGAACGTTGCGCGCCCCCATCTCCGCGATCGTCTCGAGGCCGGTCACGAAGTCGTCGTCGTCGTGGAACTCCTGACCGACCAGCGCCTCGGCCTCGCGCTGGTTGGGCGAGACGAGCAGCGGCTCCGCCTGCACGCCCAGGCGCAGCGGCTCGCCCTCGGAGTCGAGCACCGTCTGCGCGCCGCGCCGGTTGAGCTCCCGCACCGCCTCCCCGTAGAAGTCGTCCTCGATCCCACGCGGCAGCGAGCCGGCGAAGATCACGTAGTCCGTTCCTTGCGAGAGGTACACCAGCTTCTCGAGCAGCGTCTCGAGCTCCTCTGCGTCGACATGCGGGCCCCACTCGTTCACCTCGGTGTAGCCCGAGCCGGTGGGATCGACGATCGCGGTCGAGGTGCGCGACTCGCCGTCGATCCGGACGAAGTCGTTCAGGATCGCTTCGGCGGTCAGCTCCTCGACGACGCGCGTCCCCGTGCGACCGCCTGCGAGGCCGGTTGCCACTACGGGGACGCCGAGGCGCTTCAGCGCCCGCGCGATGTTGATTCCCTTGCCACCCGCGAGCGTCAGCCCCGCGCTCGCGCGGTGCCGCTGTCCGCGCTGGAAGTTCGGGACCGTCAGCGTCCTGTCGATCGCCGCATTGACCGTGACCGTGACGATCACGAGAACCACCCCGCCATGTGGTGCAGCGTACGCCGTGCGTACCAGCCGGCGCGTCCGGCCAGCCCGGGGCGGGCGACCGTGCGCGAGGCGACGAGCGTCGACTCGCCGACGAGCTTCCCGCGCTGAAAGATCTGCACCCGCCCGAGGGTCTGACCCCTGGTCACGGGAAGCGGAACGGCGTCGACGGCAATCACACGGCGGACAAGCGGGAAGTCGACGCGCAGCGGCGGCCACAGCGAGCGTCGCGCGACAAGGTCAAGCGGCTCGTGGCCGTAACCGAGCTCGGCCTGCGCGTAGGGCTTGCCCTTTTCGACGACCGGTGCCGAGCGGTAGCGCGAGAAGCCCCAGTCGAGCAGCTTCGCGAGGTCGGCGTTGCGGACGTCGCGGTCCGGGCTGCCGAGCAGCGTTGCGTAGACCGTCACTCCCTGGCGGCGCGCCGCAGCGACCTCCGACCATCCGGCCGCCGAGGTGTGGCCGGTCTTGACCCCGAAGAGCCCCGGGTAGGTCGAGAGCAAGTCGTTCCAGGTGTGGAGCGTCCGCCCGCCCGAGATCGTCGCCGCGCGCATCCCGACGATCTGGCGCACGAGCGGACGGTGCATGACGATGCGCGCGAGCAGCGTGACGTCGCGGGCGCTCGAGACATGGCCGGGCGCGTCGAGGCCGTCGGGCCGAACGAAGTGCGTGTCGCGCAGGCCGAGCTTCCGCGCCCGCGCGTTCATCAGCGCGACGAAGCGCTGCTCGTTGCCGCGGCCGACGTAGAAGGCAAGGGCGTCGGCGGCGTCGTTCGCGCTCTGGATCAGCGCGGCCTCGAGCAGCTCGCGTACGGTCAGCCGTTCGCCCGGCTGGAGGTTCGCGCTGGACTCGCCGACATCGGCCGCGAACGGGCTGACCACTACGACGTCGCTCGGCTTCGTCCCCTCGACCGCCAGGAGCACGGTCATCAGCTTCGTGATGCTGGCGATCGGCACCCGCTCACGGGCATCGCGGGCGAGCAGCACCTCGCCGGTGGCCCCGTTCTCGACCACGAACGAGCGCCCCCGGACGTCCGAAGGAGCGGCGAGCACGGGAGCCGCGAGCGCAAGGGCAGCGGCGGCGGCGAGGAGGACGCCCTTCACGGCGGTCGATCAGTTTATTTGACGCGGACCCGCTGTCCGACGGTCAGGTTCGTCGGCTCGATGCGCGGGTTGAGGACGAGCAGCTGTTCGACGCTCGTGTCGAACCTGATCGCGACGTCGCTGAGCGTCTGGCCGGCGCGCACGCGGTAGAAGCGGCGCTGGCGCGGAGGCGTCGCGTTCCGCGTGGTCGGCGTCGAGACGGTGGTCGTCGCGGGGACGGAGCTGGACGACGGCGCGGCGTCGCTGTTCAGGCCGGAGCGAATGAGCAGCACGGCGATCGTCGCCGCGACCAGGAAGGCGAGCGGCGCGCCGTACCGCTTGGCCTGCTCCTGCCAGCCGCCTGCCATGCCTGCGCCTCTACCAGCCGGAGACGGCCCAGACCTCGCGTCGGAGCCGCGCCGCCTCCGCGGACGCCGCCCCCCGCCAGTCGTCGGTCCCGCCACGGTACGCGTAGATGACGCTGCGGGAGGCGTTGACGAGCGCGCTCGCCGGGCCGCTGGTGAACGCGCGTGCGAGGTCGGCCGGAGTCGCGCCCTGGGCGCCGACGCCCGGCAGCAGCAGGATCGCCTGCGGGAGGAGGCGCCGGGCCTCGCCGACCGCGCGCGGATGCGTGGCGCCGACCACTGCGCCGACGCTCGACAGGCCGCGCTCGCCGACGAGGTCCTCGCCGAGCTCGTGCACGAGCAGCGCGACGTGGTGCCACACCGGTCGGCCGTTCGAGAGCACGAGGTCCTGCACGTCCGCCCCGCCCTCGTTCGATGTCTTGACCACGCAGAAGACGCCGCTGCCGTGCCGCCTGCACGCACCCAGGAACGGGTCGAGCGAGTCACGGCCGAGGTACGGATTGACCGTCATCGCGTCGGCCAGCGGCGGCTGCTCGCCGCGCGGCTCGAGGTAGGCGGTCGAGTAGGCGCGCGAGGTCGAGCCGATGTCCCCCCGCTTGGCGTCCGCGAGCACGATCAGGCCCGCCGAGCGAGCGTAGGCGCACGCGTCTTCGAAGGCGCGGAGCCCGTCGGCGCCGAGGGCCTCGAAGAACGCGAGCTGGGGCTTCACGCCGACGACGTGCGGGGCGACCGCGTCGACGATGCCACGGCAGAAGCGGCCGCAGGCATCCGCCGCCGCCTGGCGTGAGAGGTGGGCGTCCCCGGCGAGCTCGACGGGGAGCAGGTCGGGCCGGGGGTCGAGGCCGACGAGCAGCTGGGAACGCTTCCGCTCGACGGCCTCGGCAAGGCGGTCGGGGAAGAGCGCAGTCGCGACTGCCGGCTCGACGCCCACTGGCGCGGAGGCTAGCGCGCGGTGCGGCCGGGAAACGAGCGAGGGCCGCTCTCGGCGGCCCTCGCGCAATCCTTCGGGAGCTCGGCGACTAGAACCCGCCGCCGCCTCCACCACCGGACTTGACGGCGGTCTTCAGCGAGCTGCCAGCCGAGAACTTCGGGACCGTCGCGGCCGGGATCGTGACCTTCTCGGTCGGATTCCGCGGATTGACGCCCTGGCGCTCCTTGCGAAACTGGGTCGAGAACTTCCCGAAACCGGTGAAGTTCACCTCGCCGCCGCCGCGCAGGACGTCGGTGATCGAGTCGAGCACCGCGTCCACTGCGTCGGCGGCGTCGCGCCTCGACAGGCTCGCCTTCTGTGCCACCCGATCAACGAACTCTTGCTTCGTCACTGTCGCTCCTCTCCTCCCGGTTGCCTAGGTGGGGACCACGGCGCAAGACCCTAGCAGGGTTCGGCTTTCGGCTCAACCATGCGGTTTTGCGGCGCCTTTCGAAACCTCCAGCAACTCGGAGGCGCGGAAAAGCGGCCGCAGGCGGACTCCGACCCGCGCGAGCGCGTCTGCTCCGCCCTCCTCGCGATCGACCACGCAGACCACCGTTCCGACCTCGAGACCCGCCTCGCGCAGCGCCTCGACGGCCTCGATTGCGGCCCCCGCAGAGGTGACGACGTCCTCGACGAGGCACACGCGCTCGCCTGTCTCGAACACCCCTTCGAGCCGGTTGGCGGTGCCGTACTCCTTCGCCTCCTTGCGGACGATCAGGAACGGCAGCCCGGAAGCGAGCGAGGCGCCTGCGGCGAGCGCGACGGCGCCGAGCTCCGGCCCGGCGAGGCGCGCGGCTTCCGGCTCGTGCTCGGCGACGGTCGCGGCGATCAGCTCACCGAGCGGGCCCAGGACGTCGGGGCGCGTCTCGAAGCGGTACTTGTCGAGGTAGTAGCGAGAGCGGCGACCGGACCGGAGGAGGAAATCGCCCTCGAGGTAGGCGTGCTCCCGCAGCGCGGTGGCGAGGTCGGCGCGATTCACTACCCGCGGGCCGCGGCGAGAAGGTCGCGCGCGTGCGCCAGAAGCTGGTCGGGCTCGGGCGAGCCCTGCGTCAGCGTGACCAGCGAGCCGTCGGCGAAGTAGAGCTCGGCGCGCTCGCGGCGGCGCGTCGCCCGGCGGCGGAGGAAGACGGCGCCCGCAGCAGAGCCCGCTGCGGCGGCGGCGACGGCCAGGGCCCTACGACGCGGCATCGTCCTTCTTCCGCGGGGTCGTGGTGCGCTTGGCGGGCGCGCGCCTGGGCTTCGGCTTCGGTTTCGGCTTCGGAGGCTCCTCCCCGAAGCCGCGCAGGCAGGTCTTGAGGTCGTAGAAGACGAGGCCGACGGTCGGCTCCGGGCCGGTCGTCGCCGCGATCAGCCGGTCGGCGTCGCGGACGACGAAGACGGTGCCGTCAGGGAGCGAGGCGTCGAGCTGGACGAGCTCCTGGTTGCCCTGCTTCTCCGCCGCGCCGAAGAGCTCCAGCGCCTTCTCGGCCATGCGGCCCGCGCGCTCGTCGTCGACGATCGAGCCGAGCACGGTGCCCTCGCGGTCGAAGACGACCGCAGCCTGGATCTGCGTCGAGATCTCGGTCAGGTGGGCGAGCGCATCGGCGGCCTGCGCCATGCCGTTGACGCTAACACAGCCAATCCACCGCACATACTCTCGCGTGATGCCGGCGCTGCCCCAGCCACTGGGCAAGTTCTTCGCCGACCGCGGCCCGCACCTGGCCGCGATGATCGCGTACTTCGCGCTGCTCTCGTTCGTGCCGCTCTTGTTCCTGACGATCTCGCTCCTGTCGATCACGGGGCGCGCCGACGAGTCGAGCTACCTCGTCACGGAGCTGAAGCGCGCGTTCCCGGGAAGCTCGATCTCGTCGATCGTCCACACGGTGCGCGAGATCGAGCGGCACGCGACTGCGCTCGGGATCGTCGGCGGAGCAGCGCTGCTCTGGACGTCGCTGTCGCTCTTCAGCGTCCTCGAGTCGGCCTTCAACATCGTCTACGGCCAGCCGAACCGATCGTTCCTGCGCGGGAAGCTGCTCGCGGTCGCGCTGATGCTGCTCTCGCTGGTGATGCTGTTCGTCGGGCTGCTGGTCGCGTCGTTCGGCTTCGACCTGCTGAAGCGCTACGCGGGGTTCCTGGCGAGCAACTCGTACGTGGCGTACGGCGTCTCGGTGTTCGTGTCGCTGGTGGCGGTGTTCGTGTTCCTCGTGGCCGTCTACTACTTCCTCACGAACGTCGAGCACTCGTTCGTGGACGTGCTGCCCGGGGCGATCGTGGCGGCGGTCGTGCTCGAGGCGAGCTTCCAGGTGCTGCCGCTCTACGTGCGCTACTCGAGCAACGTCGTCGCGCTGAAGGCGTTCGGCGGGCCGGCGCTGCTCCTGGTCTGGCTGTACGTGATGGCGAACGTGATCGTCTTCGGCGCCGAGGTGAACTGGCGCGTGGCCGAGCAGCGCCGGCCCGCGCAAACCGAAGAAGCCGCCGGCCTCGCCTAGAACCGCCGAACAGTGACAGTCACTGTGACTGTCACTGTGACTGTCCCCGGAGGTCGGCGGCGGCTCGGGCTCGGTGCGAGTTCACGGCCTTCCAGGCGTTGCCCAGCTCGGCCACCGTCCGCTCCTCGCCGCCGGGCTGGAACACCGGGTCGTAGCCGAAACCCTCGGACCCGCGCGCCTCGCGCGCGATGCGGCCCTTGAGAATGCCGGTGCCGCGCCGCTCCTCGCCGCCGGGCCCGAGCAGGACGAGCTCGCAGACGTAGCGCGCGCGCCGATCCTCGACGTCGCGCAGGTCGCGCAGCAGCCGCTCGATCGCCTCGCCGCCCTCGGCCCCGTAGCGCGCCGACCGCACGCCGGGCCCGCCGCCGAGCGCCGCGACCTCGAGCCCCGAGTCCTCTCCGAGCATCCACGCGTCGGCCGGGCCGACCTCGCGGCCGTAGCGCGCCTTGGCGCGGGCGTTGTCGACGTAGCTCTCGGAGCCCTCCTCCGGGTATCGGTCCGCGTCGAGCAAATCGAGCTCCCAGCCGAGGGTGGAGAGCTCGCGCAGCTTGTTCCGGTTGCGCGAGCACAACAGGATCCTCGGAACCACTCCAGCTAATCCGTCCAGCGGACGTCCAGGATGTCGTCGAGCTCACCGAGCTGGGCGATCACCAGCGGAGCGTCGACCCGCGGCGGCATCGTGACGTCGAGCAGCACCGTCCGCCGGTCGGCCCCGTGGCCGATCTCGACCGCGTGCACGCGCGCGCCCAGCCGCTCGACCTCGTTGATCAGCGGCCCGGGGCTCGAGCCCGCCGGCAGCTGGGCCACGAGCCGGCTCGTCTGCGTCCGGAACCGTGAGGTCGCCTGGTGCGCCAGGATCCGCAGCGGCCAGAGCGAGATCAGCACGACCGCGGTCGTGATCACCGCACCCGCGTAGTAACCGGCACCGACCGCCATTCCGATCGCCGCCGTCACCCACAGCGTCGCGGCGGTCGTCAGCCCGCGAATCGACAGACCCTGCCGGATGATCGCGCCGGCGCCGAGGAAGCCAATCCCGGTAACGATCTGAGCGGCGATCCGGGTCGGGTCCGCCCGCACGACCGCGCCGCCCTCTACGAGGAAGTCGCGGAAAGCGTAGGCCGACACGATCGTGAACAGGGCCGAACCGATCGAGACGAGCATGTGCGTGCGAAAGCCGGCCTCCCGTTCGCGCAGCTCGCGCTCGAGCCCGACGGCACCGCCGAGCACGGCGGCGACCACGACGCGCAGCAGCGCCTCGGGCCAGGAAAGCGACGGGATCTCAGCCAGCAGCAGCATCGAGCGCGGCCTCCTGCGCCGCGCGGATCTCGGCGATCCCGCCGGCGCCGAGATCCAGCAGCTCGGTCAGCGCGTCCCGGTCGAACGGCGCGCGCTCGGCGGTCGCCTGCACCTCGACGAGCCGCGCGGAGCCGGTCATGACGAGGTTCAGGTCGACCTCCGCGCCCGAGTCCTCCACATAGTCGAGGTCGAGCAGCAGCTCGCCGTCGACGATCCCGAGCGAGACGGCCGCGACCGAGTCCGGCAGCGCGCGCGAGAGACCCGCCTTCCCGAGCGCCCGCGCGGCCGCTACCCACGCACCCGAGATCCCGGCACAGCGCGTACCGCCGTCGGCCTGGAGGACGTCGCAGTCGAGCCACAGTGTCCGCTCGCCGAGCGCCTCGAAATCGAGCACCGAACGGATCGCCCGCCCGATCAGTCGCTGGATCTCGACCGTGCGGCCCTTCTGCTTGCCCGCGCTCGCCTCGCGCTGCGTCCGCTCGCCCGTCGAGGCCGGCAGGAGCGAGTACTCCGCCGTCAGCCAGCCGCGGCCGGAGTCGCGCAGCCAGCGCGGCACGCCCTCATCGAGCGAGGCCGTGCACAGCACCTTCGTCTTCCCCTGCGAGTAGAGCACGGAGCCCATCGGCTGCTCGAGGTAGTCGACGAGAATCTCGACCGGGCGCAGCTCGTTTGGCCTGCGGCCCTCTCTCACGCCGCGACCAGATCAGCCACGGCGACGTGCTCGACCTCGCCGAGCGGGAGCTGCAGGAACCGCTCGCCGAGCGAGCGGAAGGCCGCCGGGTCGCCTGTGGTCAGGAACCGGTACGACCCCTCGCGCGACTCCTCGTTCTCGATCCCCTTGCGCGCGAGCGTCTCGGCCACCTCGTGCGCGGTCTCCTCGGCCGAGAAAACCAGCGTCACTCCCCGCCCGAACACGCGCTGGAAGATCGGCCGGATCAACGGGTAGTGCGTGCAGCCGAGGATCACCGTGTCCACCTGCGCGTCCTTCAGCGGCGCCGCGTACTCGCGCACCGCCTCGGTGGTCTCGGCCGCGAATGGATCGTCGCTCTCGATGAGCGGCACGAGCCGCGGGCAGGCGACGGGAACGAGCTCCGCCCCCGCGTCCAGCGCGTGCACGAGCTCGGCGTAGCGGCCTGCCTCGACGGTGGCCTGCGTCGCCAGCAGCCCGATGCGGCGGTTGCGCGTCGCCTGAACGGCTGCGTGCGCCTCGGGCGTGATCACGCCGACGACCGGCACGTCGAGCTCCTCCTGCAGCTGTGGCAGCGCCGCAGAGGTAGCCGCGTTGCAGGCGACGAGCACGAGCTTGACGTCCTGCGCCGCCAGGTAGCCGGCGATCTCGCGCGCGAAGCCGCGAATCTCGTCGAGCGGGCGCGGCCCGTAGGGAAGCCGCGCGTGGTCGCCGAGGTAGACGAAGTCCTCGTGCGGCATCGTCACGAGGCACTCGTGCAGGACGGTGAGCCCGCCCGCGCCCGAGTCGAAAACGCCGACCGGTCGGGAGTCCACGGCGCCGATTCTAGGCGGGTACGCTGTCGCCCCTTGGGTCGGCGGGTCGTTCTGGTGATTGGTGCAGTGGTGGTCGCGCTCTGCGCGTCCGGCCGCGCGTCGGCCGCGACGCAGGAGCTGACGCTGCGCATGAACGACGGCGTCGACCTCGCGGCCACGCTCTACGAGCCCGACGCCGCGCCTCCCCCGGCCGGGTACCCGGCGGTCGTGCTCTTCCACGGCCTGGCCGGGAAGCGCCAGGACCTCGCCGCGCTCGCGCAGCGCCTCGACGGGCAGTTCGCGGTGCTCGCGTTCGACGCGCGCGGGCACGGCCAGTCGGGCGGGCTGACCTCGATCTCCGGCCCGCGCGAGGTCGCCGATGCGCGCACGGTGTTCCAGCAGCTCGCGGGGCGATCGGACATCGACGACGCGAAGATCGGCGCCTGGGGGATGTCGATGGGCGGCGGCACCGTCCTCCGGTCGCTGGTCGACAAGGTGCCCTGGGCAGCGGTCGAGGTGGCCCAGACGTGGACCGACCTGTACAGCGCGCTCGCGCCGCAGAGCCTCGCCAAGTCGGGCGCGATCTTCCAGTTCCTGAGCTCCGTGCCCGCCAACCGGCTCGACCCGTCGGTCGCGGCGATCCGGGACGACGCGCTCGCCAGCCGCAACCTCTCGGTGCTGCGCGCCTGGGCCGACGCACGCTCGAGCCGCAAGCTGCTCTCGAGCGTCCGTACACCGGTGTTCTTCTTCCAGGGCCGCCGCGATTTCGCCTTCGACGTCACCCAGGCGAAGGCCGGCTACGCGCTGGTGAAGGGGCCGAAGCGGCTCTACATCGGCGACTTCGGCCACGCGCCCTCGACCTTCCCCGGGCCGGACTTCAACCACCTGGCCACCCTCGGGCTGCAGTGGTTCCAGCGCTACCTCGTCGGCGCCTCGCCGTCGATCGCCCAGGTCGCGCTCGCGCCCAATCCGTGGCGCGGCAAGCCGAGGACGTACAAGTCGCTCCCGCCCACGCGACTGCTGTCGATCGCGCTGCCCGGGACCGACCGCCTCGCGGGCGCGGGCCGCGCGCTGCGCACGAGTGGACGCTTCACCGGCCGCGCCGAGAGCTTCGGCTCCGCGACGGTGCGGCTGACCGTGAAGCTCTCCGGCGGCTGGTCGCGGCTAGTGGCCGTGCTGACCGCGCAGCCGCGGAAGGGCCGGGAGGTCGTCGTGACCGAAGGCGGCGTCAACACCGCCGCCCTCTCGGGCACGCGGAGGCTCGCCATCCGCCTGATCGACACGGTCACCGTGATCCCGAAGGGCGCGCGCCTGCGCCTCACGCTCGCCTCGAGCTCGCTCGCGCAGAACCCCGGGAACCTGCTCTACCTCAACCTGCCGATGCCCCGAATTGCCCGCGTCACCGTCGGGCCGGCGCGGCTGACCCTGCCGATCCTGCGTAACACGGTGTCGCGGTGAGGCTCGTCGCACTGGCGGGGCTGGCGACCGCCGCCCTCGCGCTGCCGGCCGGAGGCGTCTCCGGCGGCACGCCGGGAGTGACCTCGAACCAGATCCTGATCGGCGGCACCGTCCCGCTGAGCGGCAACGCCTCGGCGTTCGGCACCGTCGGCCCGGGCGCGAACGCCTATTTCAAGTACGTCAATGCGCGGGGTGGCGTCTACGGGCGGAAGATCAAGTACATCTGGCGCGACGACGGCTACGACCCGTCGCGGACGCTCGAGCAGACCCGCGAGCTGGTCCAGCAGGACAAGGTCTTCGCGATCTTCAACACGGTCGGCACCGAGCACAACGTCGCCATCCGCGCCTACCTGAACGCGGTCAAGGTGCCGCAGGTCTTCGGCGGCACGGGCGCGAGCATCATCGCGCGGGGCTACAAGAAGTACCCCTGGACGATGGGCTACCTGCCGAGCTTCGCCGGGGAGGGCGCGATCTACGGCCGCTACGTCGTCAAGCACCGGCCGAAAGCGCGCATCGCCGTCCTGTACGAGAACAGCGATTACGGGCGCGACCTACTGAAGGGGCTCCAGCGCGGCCTCGGCAAGAAGCAGTCGCGCATCGTCGCCAAAACGACCTACGAGGTCACCGACAGCGACGTCAACTCGCAGATCGCCAGGCTGCGCCGCTCGAAGGCCGACACCTTCATGCTCTTCGCGCTGCCGCTGCAGGCGATCCAGTCGTTCGTCTACGCCGACAAGCTCAAGTGGCGCCCCCAGGTCTTCGTCAGCGCGGTCTCGATCGAGCCGCGCGTGATGGGCATCGCCCGAGCGGCCACGAACGGCAGGGCGACGAACAACGCGCTCAGCGTCGCCTTCGTCAAGGACCCGACCTCGCCCGCCTGGCGGAAGGACAAAGCCGTCGCCCTCTACCGGAAGATCATGAAGCGCTTCTTCCCGGGCGGGAAGCAGGGCGACGTCTACAACTGGTACGGGATGACGGTCGCGTTCTCGATGGTGGACGCCCTCAAGCACGCCGGCCGCACACCGACCCGCGAGAGCCTCCTCCGGGCAATGACGCACATGAACGAGAGCAACAACCCGTTCCTGCTCCCCGGGGTCGACGTCAAGACCAGCCCGTCGAAGTACTTCCCGATGACGAAGTCGCGGATGGTGCGCTACCGGAAGACCCTCTGGGTGCTGTTCGGCCCGCTCGTGAACGCGCGCTAGCCAGCCGATACATGTGCGTGTTAACTATTCCGGTGAGTTCGTCGCAGAACCGCCACAGGCCGCCCCAGGGGGCCTCGAGAAAGAAGGGGTTACATGAAGCATTCATTCCGCTTGGCACTGCTGGTGTGTGCCAGCTTCGTCGGTCTCGCGTTCGCGGGGCCGGCGCTCGCGAAGTACGACCCGTCGCTCACGATCGAGCAGACCAGCTACAAGCTCGGCGCACCGACGTCGGTCGACGTGTTCATCGCGATCAGCGAGGACGCCGACCCGACGGCGAAGCTCACGATCTTCTCGCCGGTCGGCTACAGCGCGAACCTCGGCGCCGCGCCGGGTTCGAAGATCGGCTCGGTGATCGCGATCGTGAAGGCAAAGGCGCTGGGCGGTGCCCGGCTCCCGCTGCTCGGTGACGTGGTCGTCGCGAACCCGGCCGACCCGACGATCGTCGCCGCCGCGACGAAGTGCACCGGCACGGCGACGCACTCGTCGATCTGGGTGCTCAACACGAGCCTCCAGGGCCAGACCGTCGCGATCCCGGTGTTCGTCGATTCGCAGGGTCCGCTGGTGACGATGCAGGTCTGCCTGCCGTCGCCCGACATCCCGGAGGCCTCGGGCGGCGCCAAGTTCGGCGCGCAGCTCATCCTGGCGGACTTCACGGTCCGGGGCGTCTTCACGAACGCCGGCTCGAACGGCGGCTACGAGTGGGCGGGGGTCTACACGCCGTACACGCCCGGCACCGCCACGCCCAACGCGCCCGCCACCGTGCAGTGGCGAACGTACGTCGGCCTCCCGACGAGCCTGACCCTGAAGAAGGCAAAGGCCAAGAACGGCTTCAAGCTCGTCGGCCGGCTCAAGGTCGCGGGCCTGAACCCGGCGGGCGTGAGGCTCAATCTCTACTCCGGCAAGAAGGCACGCCCGGCCCCGAACGCCGTCGCCGGCGGCACGGGCAAGCGCGCAGGCCGGACCGCGAAGCTCCCGAGGACCGGCAAGTACTCGATGACGAGGCGCAACGTGAAGTTCGCGACGTTCTTCCAGGTGCGCTTCGAGAACTACGGCACGCAGTGCAGCGGCAACCTGACCGGTGTGCCTCCGGTGCCGTGCGGCGGCGAGGACATCGCCGCGGTCACGAGCAACCAGCTCAAGGTCCTGAAGCCGAAGAAGAAGAAGCGGCACTAGCTCGGTTCGAGCGGGGCCCTCTCCGGGGGCCCCGCTCAACGCTCCACGGGCAGCTCGTCGTGCCGTGACCACTCGTGCCACGAGCCCGGGTAGTTGCGCGCGTCGTAGCCCGCCGCCCTGAGCGCGAGAGCGGCCAGGGCCGAGCGGGAGCCCGAGTGGCAGTAGGCAACGATCTCGGCGCCCTCCGGTAGGGCAACGAGCTCGCGGATCCCCCACGGTTCGTGCGGCCGCCCGGGCGCGGCGAAGAGGCGGTCGACCACGAGGTGGCCCGCTCCCGGGATGTGCCCCTGGCGTGGGTCGCACGGGTAGCCGCCGCGGCCGGAGAACTCCTCGTCGGTGCGGACGTCGAGGATCGTCAGGCGCTCGTCGGCAAGCCGGTCGCGCAGCTCCTCCCACGTGGGCACCGCCTCGAGCCGCGGCTCGAGGCTCGTCTTCGTCTTCTGCAGCTCGACCGCGCCCTGCTCGAGCTCGCCCGGCCACGCCCCCACGCCTCCGGCCAGGACCGAGACCTGCGGGTGCCCGGCGAGCAGCGCCGCCTGCGCGGACGCCGAGGCACCGACGCAGTCGCCCCGGTCGTAGAGCACCAGCCGCTCCTCGCCCGTGACGCCGTGGCGGCCGAGCCTGCGCTGCACCTCGACCGCGAACTCCTGGACCGTCTCCCGTGTCGCGAGCGGCGGCGGTGAGCCGAGCACGAGCGGGATCGAGCGCGGCAGGTGCCCGCGCTGGTGGGCGTTCGGCCCGCGCACGTCGCCGACGAGGAGGTCGTCCTCCCCGAGGTGGTCCTGCAACCAGGCCGCGTCGACGAGCGGCGGGAGCTCAGACATCGGCCAGGAACTGCGCCAGCGCGGCATTGAACTCGTCGGGCTGCTCGAGGTTCGGGAGATGGCTGGCTCCCGCGAAGACCCTGAAGCGGCCGCGGCGGGCGAGCTGCGCCTGAGCTTGCGCCTCGTCGGGCGGGAAGAACTGATCGCCCTCGCCGACGGCAACGAACGTTAGCCCCGGGAAGTCGCGCAGTGTGTCGGTGCGGTCTTCGCGGTCGCGCAGCGCACCCACCGCCTCGACGAGCTCTTCCGTCGAGCGCGCGCGGGTCTGGTCCTGGGCAGCGTCGACGGCGTTTTCGGGCGCGTCCTCGAGCAATAGGCGCGGTCGCTGGTTCTCCCAGAGTGCCTCGGCGCCGCCGTTCTCGATCAGCGCGATGGTGTCGGCCCGGGAGGCGCGGCGCTCGGGGGTGTCGGCGTCCGCGCGGGCACCCACCAGCGCGAGTGCCCGAACGCGCTCGGGCTCCCGTTGCGTCATTGCGAGCGCCGTGTAGCCGCCCAGCGAGGCGCCGACCAGAACGAGCTCGCCCTGCTGCTCGCGGAGAACCGACTCGGCGTAGGCACCCATTGCCCGCCCGCGGCCGTAGAGTCGGGGCGCGACCACCTCATACTCGCGCAAGGGCTCGAGCTGCGGCTCCCACATCCGCTCGTCGAGCGGGAACGCGTGCAAAAGGACGACTTTCACAGGGCGGCGACGACGGTGAGTTCCTGGCCAACCGGCCGGCCGAGCGGAGCAGCGCTCCAGCCAGTCGGCGAGCGACGGCCCGAGCTCGAGCTCGAAGCGCTCCAGGCCTCGCAGGATCCACGGCACGTAGCCGATGTCGGCCAGGCCGTACTCGCGTCCCGTAAGCCATGCCTGTCCCTCGAGCGCGCGGTCGAGCTCGGCGAGGCGGGCGTCGAGCTGCTCGCGGCCGTCGCCGCGGCGCGCTGCGTAGTACGCGTCGCCGAGCCGGTCGTCGAAGCGCTGCAGCCACAGCCGCCCGAGCGCGCGTTCCGCCGGGTCGGCCGGCCACAGGGCCGGTTCCGGGTAGCGCTCCTCGAGGTATTCCATGATCACCTCGGACTCCGGGAGGACGAGCCCTTCGTCCTCCTCGTAGACGGGCACGCGGCCCAGCGAGTTCTTCTCGTAGATCCAGGCCGGCCGGTCGTCGAGGTCGATCTCGACGGCCTCGTACGCGATCCCTTTCTCGGCGAGCGTGATCCGCGCCCGAGCGGCGTACGGACAGCGGTCGGCGGTGTAGAGGGTCGGCACGTCCTGACCCTACCCGCGTCCCGCGCCTTCCAGTCCCATCGCCTCGGCGATCTGCTGCAAGCAGCTCGTCCGGTGGCGGGAGGTCCTCGGGCGACGAGGCTGTTCGCGCCGCCGCGCGCACCCGCGCCGGTTGGGCGCCGGTCAGCCGCGAGACGACGGTCGGGTTCGAGCCGAGCGCGACCACGTCGCCGGGCGGCAGTGGGCCGAAGTAGTCCGGCACCGACTGGTACTCGTCGACGATGCTGCCGCGCTCGAAGAGGGCGTAGCGGACGACCGCGCCCTCTTCGACGCCGATCGCGCAGACGACGGCTGCCGTCGCGTTGGAGAGCTCCGACGCCAGCCGCTCCCGCGCGCGCCGGTCGCGGTCGATCAGATCCGCATACACCGACGACCCACCCGTTGCGCGGCCCCTCGACGCGGCCTCCGGAGCCGCCGAAGCGCGGCAGGTACTTGGCGACAGCGGCCTCGACCGCGTCGTGGTTGTCGGTCTGCACGTGCAGCGACGCGTACGACTCGCCGCCTTCGCGGCTGCGCTCGAGCGCGCTCGATCGGCGCGGTCAGCCGAAGCGCCCACTCGGTGAAGCCCATGTCGCCGCCAGACCTCGCGGCCGACCTCGTTCTGCGTCGCGACGTCGAGCGTCATGTGCCCGATCCCCTCCTGGCGTGCCCGTGAAGCGAACTCCGCGAGCAGCGCCCTCGTCACGCCCTGGCGGCGGAACTCGGGCCGCACGTAGACGATGTTCACGTGCGCGTAGCCCTGCGGGTCGAGCTCGCCGAAGGCGTAGCCGACCGGCTCACCGCCGTCGTCTTCCGCGAGCAGCACGAGCTTCCCCTCGAAGATCCTCGGCGTGACCTCGGGCGGCCTCCAGGGCCGGTCCCAGTTCTCGTCGAAGATCGCCTCGGTGAGCTCGACCAGCGTGGGCTCGTCGGCAGGTGTCGCCTCGCGGACGTTCACGGCGCGAGCCTAGCCCCAGTGAGCAGGTAGTGGGCGGTGAGGTTCTGGAACGGGTCGAAGCGCTCGCCGAAGGCGCGGATGTCGAGAGCCTCCGGATAGAACATGCGGACGGCCTTGTCGAGGGCGACATCGCCGACCGGCCACGCGCGCGGGCGGGCGAGGTGTCGGGCGAGGAACCACTCCGCCGTCCACTCGCCGATCCCGCGGACCGCGACCAGCCGCCGCCTGACCTCGCCGTCCGGGAGCGAGGCGAGCTCGTCCAGGGCGACCGGCTCTTCGGCCACGCCGAGCACGTACTCGGCCTTCCGGCGCGAGAAGCCGAGCGCGAGCAGCTCGTCGGGCTCGGCCCCGCGAAGCCGCTCGGCCGTTGGGAAGGCGTACGCCTGTCCGACGCGGCGGCCGAAGTGCTCGATCAGCCGGTTGCGGATCGCGAAGGCCGCGAAGAGCGAGACCTGCTGCGCGGTGATCGAGGTGACGAGCGTCTCGAAGGGATCGGGCGCGAGCGGCGGGCGGAAGCCGGCGAGCCTCGTCGTCAGCTCCTTCAGCACCGGGTCGCCCTGCGCCCACTCGTAGAACCTTGCGAGGTCGAACTCGAGGCCGAGCAGCTTGCCCACCACCGGCTTGGTCTCGTCGTCGAGGGGCTCGACGCGCACGCCGCCACGGGCCGGCTCGATTCGCACCTCCCGCGCGCCGACGACGCGGTGCAGCGCGCCGTCGAACCAGAGGTTCGCCAGGTCGGGGCCGAAGGCTCGAAATCGCTCGGTCGTCAGGTCGAAATCGAACGGCTCCGGCACCTCGAGCAGGGGCATCGGGCAACCGTATGCGCGTTGGGTAGGGTCGTGGCCGTGGAGATCGAGCAGATCGCCCCGCACCTCTGGTGGTGGACCGCTCCGCACCCTGAATGGAGCCCTTCGGACTTCAAGGACGGGCGAGGCTGGGAGCGCGACGTCTCGTCGTACGCGCTCGTCGAGGACGGCTCGCTCGTGCTGTTCGATCCGCTCGTGCCGGCCGGCGACGAAGAGCGGTTCTGGGCGGCGCTGGACGGCGACGTGGAGCAGCACGGCCCGCCGTCGATCCTGATCAGCCTCCACTGGCACGCGCGCAGCGCGGGCGAGATCCTCGCGCGCTACGAAGGAGCGAGCGTGTGGGCGCACGAGCCCGCTGCCAAGGACGTCGCGAAGCGCGCCGACATCTCGCAGATCTTCGCCGACGGGGATGCCCTGCCCGGGGGAGTCGAGGCGCTGGCGATGGGGTTCATGAACGAGGCGGCGTTCTGGCTGCCGGGCCACCGCGCGCTCGTCCTCGGCGACTCCCTGCTCGGCTATGACGGCCGGACGGAGCTCTGCCCTCGGAGCTGGCTCGGCAAGAACGACACGTGGGAGGAGCTCGAGGCCTCGGTGCGGCGGGCGCTGGAACGCGACCCGGAACGGCTGCTGCTCACCCACGGCGGCCCGCGGCCGCGCTCAGAGCTACAGCTCTGAGGCGAGCGCGTGAAAGTCGGTCAGCGGCTCGTGCCGGACGCCGCGGCCCTCGAGCCAGCGCGCGAGACGGCCGAGCGCGAAGACGCGGTCGGCGGCAAGCGAGGCGCAGTAGTCGGAGTGGCTGTCGCCGGCGAAGACGACCTCGCCCTGCGGAAGGTCTCCGCGCTTGCACGGCTCGCCGCACTCGTCGCAGATCTCGGCGACGCGGAAGTGCACGCGCCAGCCGTCGGGCCTCGTTTCGACCCGGTTGGCCCGTAGCTCGACCCTGCCGAGCACGCCCTCGCGTTCGAGCACCGGCTCGATCAGCTCGTGGAACCCTGACGAGACCACCAGCGGGTGACGAGCCCGCGCCAGCTCCGCGAAGCCCGGCCGGACGCGGGTGCGTTCGACGACGAACGCGACCGCCTCCTGCAGCGGGACGGTCACCGTGGCGAACTCGGCCGCGATCACGTCGTTCAGCGTCATCCGGCCCGCCTCGAGCTCGCTCTCGACCTGCTCGTAGATCTCGGGGTCGCCGAACTCCTGCAGCACGAGGTCGAGCGTGTCCCGCTCGGTGACCGTGCCGTCCCAGTCGAGCACGAGGCGCATGGGGCGGCAGGCTAGCTGCGGGCCAGAAGCTCGGCCGCGGCCTCGAGGTTGACGCGACCTGCGCCGTAGGTCGCGACGTAGGCGCGAGCTCCCGGAGGTCGCCACTCGGGCAGGCCGGTCTCCACGACGACCGCGCACGCCGGGATGAGCTCCCGCTGCCACGCGTGGCGGTGTGCGTCCCGGACGACGAACACCACGCTGTTGCCGATCGGCGATACGCGATCGCCCTCACGCAGCCGGATCGTCTCGGCGCCGAGGATCTCTCCGAGGCCGTGGTGCGCCTCGCCCGCTGCGATCGTCGCCTCAGGCCACAGCTCGACGACCAGTGGCTCGCCGTCGAGCGAGGGGTCGCCCTCGACGCGCAGCGCGCGCCTCGCGGCCTCGAGCCCGGTCTCGCGGTCGTGCGCGGGCCGCGGCGACGTCCACGCCGCCAGCGCCGCCGCGCGCCCCGCCGCCTCGAGCAGGCGCTCCTCGTCGAGCCGCCCGGCCTGTACTGCGTCGACGATCGCGCCGTGCGCGCCCTCGACCTGCTCGGGGCTGAGGTCGGCGCCGAGGCAGAGCGCGTCGGCACCCGCCGCGAGTGCCTGCACCGCCGACTCCTCGATCCCGGCCGGCCCGCCCGCGCCCTGCATCTCGAGGGCGTCCGTCATCACGACCCCCTCGAAGCCGAGCTCCGAGCGCAGCAGCTCGATCCAGGGCCTGCTCAGGGTCGCCGGTTCCTCGTCCAGCACCGTGAAGCGGACATGTGCGGTCATCACCGCGCGAACGCCGGCCTCGACCGCCGCCGCAAAGGGCGGCAGCGCCCGCGCGCGCAGCGTCTCCAGGTCGGCGCCGGCAACCGGCAACTCGAGATGTGAGTCACCGACGGCCTCGCCGTGCCCGGGGAAGTGCTTGGCGCAGGCGGCAACACCGGCGCTCTGCAGGCCCTCAACGTACGCCGCCACGTGGCGCGCCACGAGCCCGGGGTCGGAGCCGAACGAGCGCACACCGACGATCGCCGCCGCGGGATCGAGGACCACGTCGGCGACCGGCGCGAGGTCGAGATCGATCCCGACGTCCGCCAGCTCGCCTCCGATCGCGGCCGCCACGCGTCGCGTCAGCGCGACGTCGTCCACCGACCCGAGCGCGAGGTTCCCGGGGACAGAGCTCCCGCGAGCGGCCTCGAGCCGCGTCACGTCCCCGCCTTCCTCGTCAGTGGCGACGAGCAGCTCGGCTCGCTCGGCCCGCAGCGCCCCGGTCAACGCAGCAGCCTGCTCTGGGTCGCGGACGTTCCGCGCGAAGAGCACGACGCCGCCGAGCCCGCCGCCCAGCAGCCCCTTCAGCCACTCGGGGACGACCTCCCCCTCGAAGCCCGGGAAGAGGCAGGCCGCAGCGGCGGGACCGAGCCCGCCTTCGCTCATCCGCGAACCGCGCCCGCGGTGAGCCCGAACGCGACCTTGCGCTGCACCAGGGCGAAGAAGACCACGACCGGCAGGGCCGTGAGGGTGGCGCCTGCCATGAGCGGCCCCCAGGCCGTCCCGCGGCTGGTCGTGAACCCAGCCAGCCAGACCGTGAGCGTCTGCTTGCTGGGGTCGTGGAGCAGAACGTAGGCCATGATGTACTCGTTCCAGGCCTGGATGAACGCGAAGATCGATGTCGCGACGAGGCCCGGCCCGATCAGCGGCAGCAGGATGCGCACGAAGGCCCCGAGCCGCGTCGACCCGTCGACCTGGGCTGCCTCCTCGAGATCCTTGGGCACACCGAGCATGAAGCCGCGTAGCGTCCAGACGGTGAACGGGAGCACGAAGGTCATGTAGGTCACGATCACGCCGCTCAGCTTGTCGACCTGATCGGCCTTCGAGAGGACGAGGTAGATCGGGATGATCAGCGCGTTCAACGGGATCATCTGGACGCCGATGATCAGGACGATGAACGCCCGGCGGCCATAGAAGCGGAATTTCGCGAGCGCGAGCGCCGCCAGGAACGCGAGCACGAGCGAGAGCGCGACGACGACGCTCACGATGATCAGGCTGTTCTTCACGCTCGCCCAGAAGTGCGGGCGGTGGATCGCGTCGCCGAAGTTCGCCAGCGTCGGGTGCCACGGGAACCAGACGGGCGTGTCGGCGAAGATCTCGCTGCCCGGCTTGAAGGCCGTGCTCACCATCCAGTAGACCGGGAAGACCATCACCGCGAACACGACGAGCGCGGTCGCGTTCAGCACCAACCGGCGCGCCGTGCTCCTCCTCACGCCGCCTCACCGATCTTCAGCATCTGGCGGATGTAGACGAAGCTGACGACGAGCATGATCGCGACCATCACGATCGCGATCGCCGAGCCGAGCCCGTACTCGCTCGTCTGGAACGACGTGTGGTACGCGTAGACGGCCATCGACCAGTACTCCGGCGACGGCTGCTCGTCGCGGAGGATCCAGATCTGGTTGAAGACCTGGAAGTCCCAGATGATCGAGAGGCTGGTGAGGATGATGAAGATCGGCTTCAGCAGGGGAGCCGTCACGTCGCGGAATACCCGCCAGGCGTTCGAGCCGTCGATCGAGGCAGCCTCGACGAGCTCCTTCGGCACCTGGGTCAGCGCCGCCCAGACGGTGATCGCGACGAACGGGATCGCGCCCCACACGACGAGCAGCGTGATGATCCCCCAGCCGGTCCACGCGTTCGCGAACCAGTCGTGGTGGTTGAAGTCGCCGAGGTGCAGCCAGGTCAGGAGCCAGTTCACGACTCCGAACTCGAAGTCGACCATCCAGTACCAGATGTCGATCGCGACGACGACCGGCGTCGCCCAGACGAAGATCAGACCAACGTTCAGCAACAGGCTCATCGGCCGGCTCACCGCTGCCATCAGCAGAGCGATCAGCGTCCCGAGCACCATCGTCAGCGAGACGGCGACGGCCGTGAACGCGAGCGTCCGCAGCACCACGTGCCAGAACGTCGAGTCGTGGAGGATCGAGGCGTAGTTCTGGGTGCCGATCCAGACTCCCCGGTGGCGGATCAGCTGGAAGAGGCCGTAGTGCTCGAACGACAGCCTCACCATGAAGTAGAGCGGGTAGGCGAGGACGGCCCCGATCACCAGCGTCGCCGGCAGAAGGAGCACGTACGGGGTCGCCCCGGCCCCGATGCGACCTAGCCGAAACCGCCGCCGTGGCCGAGCCGGGAGGGCAGGCTCGGCGACGGCAGCGGCGGAGCCCGGGAAGCGAGAGCTCACGGGCGGAGCAGCTCGCTTCCCGGGAAAGAGATCACGGCTTTGCGTTGAGGATCTTCGTGATCTGCTTGCTGGCGCTCTGGGTGGCGGCCTTGACGCTCTTCTTGTTCGTCAGGATCGCCGTGCACATGTTCTTGAGCACCTTCGCGTTCTCGACGTTCGCCCAGTTCAGCGCGGTCGGGATGAACCAGCTGTACTTCGCAGCCTTCGCGAACGGAGCGAGTGCCGGGTTGCTCTTGTTCACGTCGGCGAGCTTCGTCGTATTCGCGATGTTGCCGGCCTTGGCGATCTGCCGCTCGGCCGCGGTGCTGGTGAAGCCCTTGATCCAGTCGGCGCCGAGGCTCTTGTGCTGCGCGGAGATCGGGATGCCGAGGATCGAGCCGCCGAGGAACGTCGGCGTGTACCGGCCCTTGATGTGGCTGGGCAGCGGGTAGGCGCCCATCCGCTTCGCGAACGACTTCGGCGCGGCGCCGCCGTTCTTGTCGAAGACGTACGGCCACTCCCAACCGTTGCCGAGGAATGCTCCCGCCCGGCTCTTGGCGAACGGGATGCTCGGGAACGGATGCGCCTCGTCCTGGGTCTTGCTCGCCCGCGAGTACTTCCGCACCATCGCCTTGTAGGCGGTGAGGGCCCTGGTCGCCTGCGGCGTGTCAAGCGTGCCCTTCCACTTGCCGCCCTTCTGGACGGCGATCTGGCCGCCGTAGTCCGCGACGAACGACATCGCGGCGTACCAGTTCTGGCCGGGCTGGTAGAAGGCCGAGAAGTTCCGGTTCTTGCCGTACTTCGCCTTCAGCTTCGAGTTGACCGAGAGGAACTGCCCCCACGTCGTCGGCGCCTTGTTCACGCCCACGGAGCGGTACAGGTCCTTGCGGTAGATGACGGCCCGCGCGCCCGCGTAATACGGGACGCAGTACAGCTTGCCGCCGTACGTGCACGAAGCCTTCAGCCCGCCCAGCCACGTGGACGAGTTCGGGTAGTTCTTCGCCTTGATCGTGGAGAAGGCACCCGCGGCCATGTACTTCGTGGTCTGCGTGTTGCCGAGCTCGATCACGTCCGGCGCGTCGTTCGCCGCGAGCGCGGCGTCGAACTTCGCGAGCAGGGAGTTCCAGCTCTGGTACTGGATGTCGACCTGGACACCCGGGTGCTGCTTGGCGAACGCCGCGTTGGCCGCGGAGATCGCCCCGGGCCAGCCGTTCTGGGCGTCCGTCATGACCCAGACGGTCACCTTGTCGGCGGCTGCCCGCTTCGTGCCGCCCGTCGCGGTCGAGGCCGCGGTGGCGAGTGCGGCCGCAAGCACGACGGCGGCGATGATGCGCAATTTCATGTGATCCCCTTGCCTCGTGGCGGACGACCCGCGCCCACCGTCTCCTGTGGCCCCGAGCGACGGCGCGCGGCGGCCGCGCTGAATTGGTGCATACCACTTGGCCACGCGGTGGAATCTCTCACACTATTGGTCTGGATGTCAAGACCACTCATGGGCCAATCGGGGTGCCTATGCGCCGTTACGACCCGAGTTTCCGTCCCGTTGGTCTTGACCAGCGACCGCGAGCGCCGGCCGGTGCGGGGACGGCTGCGCGCTCAGGTCCGTGACGAGACGGTAGCGGTCACCGCGGTAGATCGAGTGCACGAACTCGATGATGTCGCCTTTCTCGGAGCGCGTGACGCGCTCGAACAGGAACGCCGGCGAATGCAGCGGAACTCCGAGCGCGTCCGATTCCTCCTCGTTCGTCACCGTCGGCTCGATCGTCTGCATCCCGCCGGCGATCACGATCCCGTAGCGCGAGCGCAGCAGGTCGTAGAACGACTGCCCCTCCAGCTCCTCCGCGGTGAGCCCGGGCACGAGCGCCGAGCGCACGTGCAGCGTCTCGATCGCCATCGACTCGTCGTCCGCCAGGCGCAGGCGCTTGGCGACGACGATCTGCTCCGACGGCGAGACGTGCAGGAACCGGCCGAGCCGCGCTCCTGCAGGGACGACCTCCAGGCCGAGCGTCCTGCTTCCCGGCCTCATCCCGCGCCTGCGCATGTCCTCCGTGAAGGAGGTCATCGTCAGCTCCTGCGCGATCTTGGGCTCGCTCACGAAGGTGCCCGAGCCGCGGCGGCGGACGAGGTACCCCTCCCGCGCGAGCTCGTCGAGAGCGGCCCGCACGGTCAATCGCGAGACGCCGAGGTCGGCGCTCAGCCGGCGCTCCGAGGGGATCGCCTCGCCCACGCCGAGCCGCTCGATGAGGTCGAAGATGCGGTCGCGGGTCTCGGCCTGCTTCGTCATGAGGCCGCCGGTGCCAGCTCGGGCGGCAACGCCTGCTCGCCCTCGGCGTCGGGAAGCAGGGTCAGGCCGGTATCGGGGTCGAAGAAATGAAGCCGCGCGGGATCGAGCGCGAGCTCGAGCGGCTCGCCGACCCTGGCCTGAGCGCGAGGGTCGATGCGCGCGCTGAGCAGCGCCTTCGACTGAGGCAGCAGGGAAGCCTCCTCGCGGCCGCTGACCTCTGTCGCAACGGCCTCGGCGTCAACGTGGAAGAACACGTGCGCGTCGGAGCCCAGCTCCTCGACCACGACCGGCACGACGGTGATCGTGACCGAGCCCGCAGGCGCGAAGCCAACGGCCTCGAACGCCTCGGGGCGGATCCCGACCACTGCCCGGCCCTGCGCGAGCTTCGGCCGCCGCGTACGGTCGAGGGGCACGCGGAAGCCCCCGAAGGCCACGTCGTCGCCGACGGTGCCCTCCACGAGGTTCATCGCGGGCGTGCCGATGAACGCCGCGACGAAGACATTCGCGGGGTGGTCGTAGAGGCGTTGCGGCGAGTCGACCTGGAGGATGCGCCCCGCGTCGAGCACCGCGACTCGGTGGCCGAGCGTCATCGCCTCCGTCTGATCGTGGGTCACGTAGACGGTGGTGACGCCGAGCCGCGAATGGAGCTGCGCGAGCGAGGCGCGCATCTCGACGCGCAGCTTCGCATCGAGGTTCGAGAGCGGCTCGTCCATCAGGAATGCCTTCGGCTCGCGGACGATCGCGCGCCCCATCGCGACGCGCTGGCGCTGCCCGCCGGAGAGCTGCGCCGGCTTGCGGTCGAGCATCGTCTCGAGGCCGAGGAGCTTCGCGACCTCCTCGACGCGGCGACTTGCCTCGTCCTTCGGAACCTTCCGCACCTTCAGCCCGTAGCCGATGTTCTTGCGCACGCTCATGTGCGGGTAGAGCGCGTAGCTCTGGAAGACCATCGCGATGTCGCGGCGGCGCGGGGCGAGCTCGGTGACGTCGGTACCGCCGATCGAGATCGAGCCACGCGTCACCTCCTCGAGCCCCGCGATCATGCGCAGCAGCGTCGACTTGCCGCAGCCGGAGGGGCCGACGAGCACCATGAACTCCCCCTCGCCGATCGTCAGGCTGACGTCGTCGACGGCGATGACGCCGCCGGCGTAGACCTTCGTCAGGTGGTCGAGCGTGATCTCGGACATGGGCGCTGGGACAGAATAGGACCGGTTCGCCCGAAAAGCAAGACCACAGTCGAACAATCTGGCAACTGGTATTGACCACCTGACACGTTCGCGCTTAGACTGCGGCCAATGGCGCCGCGCGAGGGAGCTACCGGCCTGGAAGGCCTCGTCACCGAGTCTCGCCGGGAGGACGTCGACTACTCGGTGCGCTCGACGCGCGAGCTCGTCGAGCTGATTAACCGCGAGGACGCGACGGTGCCTGCCGCCGTCGGCTCCGTTGCGGGAAAGCTCTCCGCGGCGATCGACGCGATCGTCGAGCGCCTTCGCGCCGGCGGCCGGCTGGTCTACGTCGGCGCGGGGTCCTCCGGCGCAATCGCTGCGATCGACGCCGACGAGTGCGAGGCGACCTTCTCGACGGAACCGGGGCAGGTGGTCGCGCTCGTGGCCGGGGCGGGGTTGACGGGAGCGGCGAGAGAGGCCGCCGAGGACGACGTGGCCGCCGGCGCGGGCGCGGTCGAGGAGCTTGGTGTGTCGGACCGCGACGCCGTCGTCGGCGTGAGCGCGAGCGGCCGCACGCCGTACGTCCTCGCGGCGCTCGAGCGGGCGCGGGTCGCGGGAGCGGTGACCGTCGCCGTCGTCTCCGCGCACGGCTCCGAGCTTTCCCCCGTCGTCGACCACGAGCTCGCCGTCGTCGTCGGCCCCGAGGTCGTCGCCGGCTCGACCCGCCTCAAGGCCGGCTCCGCCCAGAAGCTCGTGCTGAACACGATCTCCACGGTCGCGATGATCAGGCTCGGCAAGACGTACGGCGACCTGATGGTCGACGTGCGCGCGTCCAACGCGAAGCTCGCGGCCCGGGCGCGCCGAATCGTTCGCGTCGCGACGGGCGTGTCCGAGGACGAGGCGGAGACCGCGCTCGCGGCCGCGGACGGCAGCGCGAAGGTCGCCGTCGTCGCACTGCTCAAGGAGATTGACACCGGCGAGGCGCGCGCCAGGCTGGAGCGCGCGGGCGGCGATATCGGATCGGCGCTCGAGGCATGAGGCTCGGCGTCGAAGCCGCGGTCGTCGACGGCACGCTCGTGCGTGGCGACGTCGAGGTCGTCGACGGCCTCGTCGGCGCGTACGGGCTCGAGGGGCCGAACGGCAGCGGGATCGCCGCGCCCGGCTTCGTCGACCTCCAGGTGAACGGCTTCGCCGGAGTCGACCTGATGGGCGCGGACGCGGACGGCTACCGGCGCGCGGGCGACGCGCTGCTGGAGACCGGTGTCACCGCGTACCTCCCCACCTTCATCTCGGCGCCCGAGGAGGACCTGCTCGCAGCGCTCGGGAACGTGCCCGCGGAAGCAGGAGGCGCCCGGATCCTCGGCGTCCACCTCGAGGGCCCGTTCCTGTCGGAGAAGCGGATCGGGATCCATCCGCTGTCGGCGCGCCGCGACCCCGATCCGGCGCTGCTCGAGCGACTGCTCGGCGCGGGGCCGGTCCGACTGATGACGCTCGCCCCCGAACTCCCCGGAGCCGACGAGCTGATCGGCCGCCTCCTCCTCGAAGGGGTTGCCGTGTCCTGCGGGCACACGGACGCGACGGCCGAGGAGGCTGCGCATGCGTTCGACCGCGGCGTCCGCGCCGTGACGCACCTCTTCAACGCGATGCGGCCGTTTCGCCACCGCGACCCCGGCCTCGCCGGCGCGGCGCTCGCCCGCGACGACGTCGTCGTGCAGATCATCCTCGACGGCGTCCACCTGGCCGAGGAGACCGCGAGGATGGTCTGGAAGTCGGCGGCCGGGCGCGTCTCCCTCGTGACCGACGCGGTCGCGGCTGCCGGCATGGGCGACGGCTCGTACGTGCTGGGCGGCTCGGCGATCGAGGTCCGGAACGGCGTCGCCCGCGGGCTCGACGACGTGCTCGCCGGCAGCGCGCTCACGATGATCGACGCCGTCCGCAACCTGCACGGGCTCGGCATCCCGCTGGCGGAGGCCGTTGCCGCCGCGACGCAGGTCCCGGCGACGATCCTCGCCCAACCCGATCTCGGCCGGCTCGCGGTGGGCCTGCCCGCAGACCTGGTCGTGCTCGACGACAACCTCGAGATCGAGCGCGTGTGGCTCGGAGGCGAGGCGCGTGTCGTTGCCTGAGCCGGTTCCTCCGGACGGCGGCGGCGCAGAGTTCCTGACGGAGATCCGGCAGCAGCCGCAGGCGCTGCGGGCGCTGCTCGAGCACGAGCGCGACTACGCAAGGGTCGCGACGACGGCCAGAGAGCGCAGTGCCACGACCGTGCGCATGGTCGGCCACGGCTCGTCCGACAACGCGACCTCGTACGGCGTCTACGCCTTCGGCCTGCTGCCTCGCTGGACCGCCCTCCGCGACTCGATCGCGCTGACGGCGTACTACGACGCCGGGCTCGATATGAGCGGCTCGACGGTGATCGCGCTCTCGCAATCCGGCCGCACGCCCGACGTGATCGACTACCTCGGGCGCGCTCGGAAGGCGGGCGGGTACACCGTCGCGCTGACGAACGACGTCAGCTCCGACCTCGCAGGGGAAGCCGAGGAGGTCCTGCCGCTCGCCGCCGGGCCGGAGCGGGCGGTCGCGGCCTCGAAGACCTACCTCAACCAGATTGCGGCGCTGGGCCTCTTCGCCGCCTACGCGGCCGGCGAGGGGCGGCAGTTCGCCGACGGCATTCGCGCGACTGCCGACCTGCTCGAAGAGCTGATGCCGACCCTCGAGCCGCGCGTCCGGACGGTCGCCTTGTCGTTCGCGTCGGTTGGCCGGATGTTCGTGGTCGGACGCGGAATCGAGTTCGCGACCGCGCGCGAGATCGCGCTGAAGCTGCTCGAGACCTGCCGCGTCGCCGCGGAGCCCCTGACGGCGACCGCGCTGCAGCACGGCCCCGTCGCGGCGCTCGACCCGCTCTTCCCGGTCTGGACGATCGCGTCCGACGACGAGACGCTGCCGGCGGTCGTCGAGGCCGCCGACCGGGTGCACGCCGTCGGCGCGGCCCTGGTCGCGAGCGGGGACGCCGCCGACCGGCTCGTTGGCGCCGCCTACTCGCTGCCGGTGCCCAAGCCACCGGTGCCGCTGCTCTCGCCGCTGCTCTCCGTGGTGCCCGGGCAGCTGTTCGCCGCGGCGCTCGCGCGGGCGCGGGGCCTCGACCCGGATCACCCGGTGGGGCTGAGCAAAGTCACGCTTGCCCGGTAGTGGAGGCTTTGGCGGAACGGTGCACGCTCTCGGGGTGCGATGGTCGTTCCGAGGCAAGGACGCAGGGAGCGTTCGTACCTGAAAGGTACGGGCGCGACTGAGGACGCAGCAGCGGGGCGAGCAGCGCGGCCCGAGGGCCTCGCCACTGTTTCGTCACAGCCTCCTCAGTTCTTCGCGGTCGACGTCGGCGGCTCGGCGATCAAGTCCGGTCTCGTCGTGGACGGGAAGGTCGAGGGGCTTACGCGTGAGCCGGTCTCGCCCGAGCTCGACGGCCTCGTCGCCCAGGTCTCGCGCCTCGTCTCGGGGAAGACGGACTGGGGCCTCTCCATCGCAGGCCTCGTCGACGCCGAGCGCGGCTCCGTGCGCTACGCCGTCAACCTTCCCCTACGCGACACGCCGCTGGCCGAGCTGCTGAGCCCGCGACCGCGCGTCTTCGTCAACGACCTCGTCGCCGCGACCGTCGGCGAGGCCGACGGTGGGACGCTCGCGCTCCTGCAGGTCGGCACCGGGGTCGCCGGCCGCTTTGCGCGAGACGGCGTCGTCGCCTCGGCGCAACCGCATGCGGGGGAAGTCGGCCACCTGCGCTTCCGCGACGACGGCCTCGCCTGCCGCTGTGGCAAGCGGGGCTGCGCCGAGGCCTACGGCTCCTGGGGCGGGATCATCGACCGCTTCACGGCGGCCGGACGGCCGGCGTCGACGCCCGTGGAGCTGCTCGAGCAGGCCGCCACCGATGGCTGGGCCGCCGAGGTCCTGAGCGACGCGCTCGACGCGATCGGCTTTGCCGCCGCAGCCCTCGTCGCGGCCTGGGATCCCGGGACGCTTCGCCTCGGCGGCGGAGTGGCGGCCGCGTGGGGCGAGACGCTGCTCGAGGCCGTCCGGGCAAGCCTCGAGGAGCGCGTGCTGCCTGACCTCGCAGCCGGCACCATCGTCGAGCAGGCACGGCTCGGCGACGCCGCCCCGCTGCTCGGGCTCGCTGCGCTCAGTCGGCTTCCGGCGCGGGGTGCATGACGTAGGCCCGCCCGTTCAGTTCCACACGCGCAGGGCCGCTCGACCGCTCGGTCACGTACCCCTCGAGAGCGCTGAGCACGGCCGTTATCTCGGCGTCGTCTCTGCCGAGGGTGACGACGACCTGGCAGCCCTCGGAGCTCTGCAGCAGCTCGGCCCGAAAGCCGGACAGCGCTGCGAGCATCGCGTGTCCGGTCTCGGGGCTGGCCGCATGAATCGTGAGCCTGTCCATCTACCTCGGAACCCTTTACGCCGCGGCGTGGGCCGCGGGTGGGCGTTCTGTGGGGATTCGCCCACCACCGCGCCGGTGGCGTCGAACCGTCCGCGACGTGCTGACGTATGCCGCTCTTGCTGGTTGATGACCGCGACGGACGGATCGTGGCGGAACTCGAGAGCGAGGACCAAGCAGGACTAGAAGTGGGAGGTGACCCCGGCGGGATCGTCGTCGGGGGAGCCTCCCGCCGGCACGCGCTCCTCGAGCCACGAGTACGCGTACTCGCCGTCGTCGAGCCCCTTCGCGAGCTTCGTCAACCGCAGCGGATGGAACGTGTCGCACATCACAGCGAGCTCGTGCGTCTCGGTCGCGCCGATCGACTTTTCCGCCAGGCCCGGGTGCGGGCCGTGCGGGATTCCCGAGGGGTGCAGCGTCACCGAGCCGATGTCGATCCCGCGCCGCGAGGAGAAGTTGCCGGAGACGTAATAGATCATCTCCTCGGAGTTCAGGTTCGAGTGGTGGTACGGGATCGGGATCGCCATCGGGTCGAAGTCCAGCTTGCGCGGACAGAACGAGCAGATAACGAAGTTGCGTCCCTCGAAGGTCTGGTGGCTCGGCGGCGGCATGTGGATCCGCCCGGTGATCGGCTCGAAGTCGTGGATCGAGAATGTCCACGGGTAGACGTAGCCGTCCCAGCCGACGACGTCGAACGGGTGATAGTCGAGGAGGTACGTCTGGTAGCCGTCGCGGATTCGCACCTTGACCCGGAACTCCCCCGTGTCGCGGTGCGTCTGCAAGTCGGTCGGCGGGTGGATGTCGCGATGGTAGAAGGGCGCGTGCTCGAGCAGCTGCCCGTACTCGTTGCGGTAGCGCCGCGGGATCTCGATCAGGCCAGGTGACTCGAAGACGAGGTACCGCTGCTCGGATTCGGGCCGGAAGCGATACGTCGTGCCGCGCGGGACGACGATGTAGTCGCCCTCGGCGTACGGCAGGTCGCCGAAGATCGTCTCGAGCGTGCCCGACCCCTCGTGGACGAAGATCACCTCGTCACCCTCGCCGTTGCGGAAGAAGTAGTCCATCTCGTCGTCGGGACGGCAGAGCCAGATCTCGACGTCGTCGTTCCACATCAGCAGCTTGCGGCCGGTGATCGCATCGCCCTCCGCGTCGATGCTCATCGTCCCGAAGTGCCGGTGCTGGTGGCCGTCCGGAACCCACTCGTCGCGCTCGATCGGCTCGAACTCGCCGACTTTCGTGACGCGGCACGGGGAGGTCAGGTGGTAGAGGATCGACTCGTTCCCCGAGAAGCCCTCGAGGCCCATGACCTCTTCGGTCAGCAGCCTGCCGTTGTCCCGGAACTGGACGTGGCGCTTCTTGGGGACGTTGCCTCGGACCTGGTACGTCGGCACGGCTAGAGAATAGTCGCCGCTCGTTGGTCGAGCACGTACTCCCATCCAGGCTGCCACTCGAACGGCTCCTCGATCACGTCAGCGAGCGGCGTCCCGTTGAGTAGATGCTGGATCGCCCAACGGTTCGCGGCGTGGGCGATCACAAGCACCCGCTCGCCGTCGTGCTCCCGCATCAGGTCTACGAGGAACGCGCGCGTGCGGGCGACGACGTCGCGATAGCTCTCGCCGCTCGGAAACGGCGTCTCGATTCGGTCGAGCCTCGTCGCCCTCACCTCGGCGGTCGGCGCTCCGTTGAGGTCGCCGTAGTTGCACTCGCGAAGCCGCGCATCCTGGTAGCGCGGGATCTCGCTGCCCTGGAAGGCGAGCTCGGCGGTCTCGACTGCCCGGCGCAGGTCGGAGCTGAACACGACGTCGATTCCGTCGTCGCGGCGGCGACGCCCGAGCTCGCGCGCCCGCTCGCGGCCGCGCTCGGAGAGCTCGCCCGGAAGCCAGCCCGTCGCGATCCCCTGCTCGTTGTGCATCGAGGTCGAGTGTGTCTCGTAGACGAGCTCGATCACGGTTCCGGGGAAGGTACTCAGGCGCCGAGCGCCCGCTCGACGGCAGCGAACGGGATGAAGCCGAGAACGCCGCCGCTGGCGACGTTGTAGGTGTAGACAACTCCGATGTCGTCGAGGTGGGCGCGAACCGGCGCCGGCGCAACCAAGAGCACCTGGCGGGCCCCGGTCGCGAGGCTGATCGCGTAGACACGCGGGCCGGCGGTCACGAGGGCGGCACCGTAGTGGACGTCGAGCGCCGCCGACGCGCCGGCGGGAGCCTTCCACCGGTGGAGCAGACGACCGCTCCAGAGCTCGTAGACGTCCAGGGTGCCGGCACGGGTGAGGACGACGAGCTGCTGACCGCGGAGCGCGATCGCGCGGGCACCTGCCGGTGCAAGCGTCCTGAGAACCCGGTTGTCCTGAACGACATCGACGCGCCCGTCGCCCCGCAGGACGGCAAGCCGGCCCCGGTCGACCGAGATCGCCGCAGCCGACGGAATCTCGACCGCACCTGCCGGCCGCTGTCCCTGCAAGCGCCCGACACGCGCCTGCTGCCCCCGGCGCGAGAGCACGTACGCCAGCGTCGACCCGTCGCCGGCGAGCGCAGGGATCGATCCCGAGCCGAGCGTCGTCCGCGAGACGACCTTCTCGATGCAGTGGACGAACGTGCTCGAGATGAGCGTCTGCACCGTCCCGTAGGTCGTGAGGACCTCGACGTACTGGCCGCCGAGCGCGAGCGCCGTGATGCCGCCCGGCGCGTGCCGTTCTGGGCAGATCGGCGGCTCGTCCATCAGGTCGGTCGAGTAGTGCCACGGGATCGTCCAGACGCCGATCCGGTCGCAAGCACCTGTCGGGTCCTTCTTCACGAAGATCACGCTGCGACCGTCGAGCGCGAAGTCGCCGATGTTCTGGGAAACGCGCAGCGGCCCGAAGGGGCGCAGCGCGTGCGTAACGGTTGCGAACGGGACGAACTTCAGGAGCGAGCGCCGCGCGCTCCGCCGTTTGTAGAGGTCGTCCTGGAAGACCATGCCCGCCGGTTCGATCTGCGGCCGGTCGCCTGGATGCTTGACGCCGACGAGCGCGAAACGGCCGTCACGCAGGCGGACGACGTAGTCGCCGTTCGTCGTAGAGACGACCGCGACCCCACGAGCGACATCCACCGACGAGGCATCCGCGGGCAGCGGCCACGCGTGCAGCCCCCTGCCGGTGCGCGCGTCGTACACGGCCAGCCGGTCGGGCTGGTCGGGGTCACGACTTCCCGCGACGAGCGACACGCGGTAGCGACCGTCGCTCGCCGAGCGTGGCGGCGTTGCCGCCGGAACGCTCCCGCTGCAGCCGCTCGCGGACGACGTCCCGCGGGCGGGCCGCCAGACGATGCGCCGCTCGCAGCCGCCGACCCGTGCACGCAGCGTCACACGCCAGCCGCGGAGGGAGTAGCCGTCGACCCGGCCGTTGACCGAGAGGCTCTTCGTTCCCGGGAGATCGGGGTGGCAGACATAGGCGTACGCCGAAGCGGCGAGCGTCAGGGCGATCGCGCCGGCGACTCCGAGTGGGAAGGCCTGGCGGCGAAGCATGGCCTTCGTGCGAGCGTACGCCCCCGCCCCGCGTGGGTCAACGGCGACGCGCTGCTTCAGCCCGCTGCTTCGACCGCGAGGTCGGCGAGGCGCTCGCCGATCGCGGGAGCGAACTTGAAGCCGTGGCCCGAGCAGGGCGACCCGACCACGATCCGGCCACGGCGCTCGAGGATGAACGTCTCGTCCGTGGTGGTCGTGTACATGCACGTGTCGAGGCCGACCGCCTCCGGCTCCGCCAGGCGGTACGTCTTGTTCGCCCATTCGGTAATCCGCTCGATCAGACAAGCCTCCGGCTCGCCCGGGGCGTTCGGGTCGGCCTCCTGTCCCGCGTGGTGCGCGCCGACCTTCAAGCCGTACACCGGGTCGTAGAGCGAGTACATCTCGTGGGTGTGGCTCGTCGGCCTGAACGAGACGACGGACGGAATCGGCCGTCCCGCCTCCGGTCGGAAGTAGCAGACTGTCTCGCGCGTCACCTTCACCGGCAGCGGCTCGTCGAGGAGCTCGTTCACCCACGAGCCGGCGGTCACGACGACGGCGTCCGCGTTCACCTCGTCCGGGTTGGCGTGCGTGTGCTCGCGCACGTCGAGCTCGCGTCGAAAGGCGTCGAGGGCCTTGTCGGCGCGCGCGATCCCGGCCTCCGGCTGCACGACCGCGAACGACCCTTCCGGCACGCGAATCGGGTACCGCCGCTCCGCCTCCTCCCGCTCGAGCCGCTCCCAGGCGACGCCGCACCGCTCGAGCGTCTCGGCGGTGCTCTCCTCGAGAGAGCCGACGATCTCGACCAGCCCGTAGAGCTCGAGCAGCGTCTCGCCGGTCTCCCCCTCGAGCTGGCGCCAGAGCGCGAGCGCCTGCTGCGCGAGCCGCACGTAATGATCCTCTGCGTAGGCGAGCCGGAAGATCCGCGAGCGGCCGTGGCTCGACCCGTGCGGGTTCCCGACCTCGAACTGCTCGTAGACGACCGGTTCGTGCCCGCGCCGCTTCAGCGCCCACCCGGTCGCGAGCCCCATCACACCCCCGCCGATGACCGCGACCTTCACGCCCGTCTCGTGCCGATCCGGTTGCGCAGGACGCCGATGCCCTCGACCTCCAGCTCGACCTCGTCTCCCGGCTGGAGCCAGCGCTCGTCGCCGTGCTCGAGGATGCAGCCGCTGCCGACCGTGCCCGAGCCGATCACGTCGCCCGGCCGCAGCGCGGTGTTGCGCCCGGCGTGCTCGAGGATCGACTCCCACGAGTGGTACATGTCACCGAGATTCCCGCGCGAGCGCTCCTCGCCGTTCACGCGCGCGACCATCTCCAGGCGCAGGTCGCCGAGCGCGTCGGCGGTGACGACGACCGGCCCGAGCGAGGTCGCGAAGTCCTTCCCTTTTGCCGGCCCGAGCCCGACGCGCATCTCCTTTCGCTGCAGGTCGCGCGCGGACCAGTCGTTCATGATCGTGAAGCCGCCGATCTCGCCGTCCACGCCGATCACCGCCGCCACCTCGAGCTCGTAGTCCAGAGCCTCCGACCCCTCCGGGTACGGGATCGCGTCCTCGGGCCCGTAGATCGCGGCCGGGTTCGAGAAGTAGAAGACCGGGATCTCGTACCACTCCGGCGGCACCTCGCCGCGTCCCGTGACCGCCCGAGCGTTGATGACGTGCTGCTCGAAGGCGTAGAAGTCGCGGACGGAGGGCGGCCGGTGCACCGGCGCGAGCAACCGCACCTCGTCGAGCGGGTACTCGGCATGCTCGCGCGCCTTGCCGCCCCCGGTGAAGAACGACTCCAGCGTCTGAGCGGCAAGCTGGACGACGCGGTCACCTTCGATCCGCCCCGGCCACCCGCGGATCTCGTGCTCCACCGGCGTGAACATGCACAGCTTCACCGCGCGAGGCTACAGCCGCGGGCGCTACGGCTCGCGAGGCACCGCTTGCGGTGCCGACCTCAGGATGGGCGGGCTTTGCTCGTCCATCCGTCTGAGCCGGTCAATGGAAACGCCGCGCTTCAACGCTACGGCTCCGTATGCACGATGACATCGGCGATCTCGGGGCGCTCGTTGCGGATCCGCTCCTCGATCTTGCTCGCGCGCGCGTGGGCAACCGCCAGCGGGGTGCCGGGGTCGAGACCGAGCGTGAGGTAGGCGAGCAAGCCGTTGTCGGTGCGGAGGAACCGAAGCTCTCGCGGGGGGCCGCCGGTCTCCTCCCGGACGATGCGCTCGACGAGATCCCGGTCGGCGTCGTCGTCGAGGACGCTGCGCCCCTCCCCCGGCTCGGCCAGCGGCTCGAGGTGCGTCTGCACCGAGTCGACCTCCGGCACCGACTCGACGATCGCGCGCTCGACCTCCGTCGCGACCCCGTGGGCCTCCTCGAGCGGCAAGTCCCCCGGGAGCTTCAGGTGCAGCGAGACCTCCGTCGCACCGCCCACGAGCAGCACGCTCAGATTGTGGATCTCGCGCACGCGCGGGACGCGCTGCGCTGCCGCGAGCGCGCGCTCGCGCAGCGCGGCGTGGTCCTGCTGCGGCTCGACGTGAACCACCACGTCGCTGTCCGGCAGGGCGCTCTGCACCGCCGCCTCGACCGCATCCGCCGCCGCGTGGCCTTGCCCGACGGCCGCCCCCGGCGGCACGCCGATGATCACGTCCGCGAACTGCCGCCCCGCCGCCTGCCGCATCCGCAGCCGCCGGAGCTCGATTCCGGGCACCGCACCGATCGCGCCCATCGCCGCTTCCTGCGCGTCCGGTGGGACGCGGTCCATCAACACGTCGACGTTCACGCGCATCAGCCGCGCGGCGGCGACGAGCACGAGCGCCGCCACGAACAGCGCAGCCGCGGAGTCGGCCCAGTGGTAGCCCGCCCGCGCCGCGAGCAAGCCCAGCAGCACAGCGCCCGAGCCCGCGAGGTCGCTGGCGAAGTGAAGCGCGTTCGCCTGCAGGGCCGCGCTGCGCTGTTGCCGCCCGACGCGATACGAGGTCGTCGCGCGCGCCGCGTCGACGACCATCACGACGGCCATCACCGCGATCGCGTACCAGCGCGGGTCGACCTGCCCCTCGGCCAGGCCGAACAGCCGCCAGAGCGCGCGCCAGGCGATCAGCAGGCTGGCTGCGACGAGGATCGCGGCCTCACCGAGGGCCGCGAGATGCTCTGCTTTGCCGTGCCCGTACGCGTGGCCGGTGTCGGCCGGCCGAACCGCGACGCCGACGGCGTAGAACGTCAGCAGCGCCGCGACGAGGTCGGTCCCGGAGTGAGCCGCCTCGGAGAGCAGGCCGAGGCTGTGTGTCGCGAGCCCGGTGACGAGCTTGACCGCGATCAGCACACAGGCTGCTGCGATCGACATGAGCGCGGTGCGGCGCTGGGGGCTCATGCGGGAAGAATCTCAGGAAAACAGAGAGGCCCGCCTTCGGGCGGGCCTCTCTAGGCGAAGCGAATGAGCAGGAGCTACGCGTTCGCGATGTCGCCGTGGAAGCGCTCCTTGAGGAACGTCCCGGCACCCTTGCCGATGTCGTACCAGTTGCGGAACTTCAGCCCCTGGTGCCGCGCGTGGTACTGGAAGCCGAACTGGCAGGCCTTCGAGTTCGCGGAGCACGAGAACGTCGCGCTCGGCCCGAAGAAGGCGGCGATCCACACGTTGGTGAAGCCGCAGTCCGGAGTGGTGCACGACGCGTTCGGGTCAAAGGTGCCGCCCGTGATCCGGCCGCGCAGGTACCCCTTGAACTTCCCCTTCACGCCGGCGTTCACCGTCGCGCCGTGCTTGCCCTTCGTGTTGCACGCACCCGGGCTCTGGCCGGCCTTCGTCAGGAACGTGCCGCGGTCGTAGCGCGTCAGCGTGTAGGAGCCGTCGTTGTTGCGCCTGACCTTGAACGTGCGCTTCTCGGTGTCCACCGCCCATGCATTGCTGCACGAGCCGGGGTCGTCGGTCACCACGTCATAGGGGCCGAACTTGCCATGGTGCCCCTTGCCCTTGCCCTTCCCATGACCCGGTCCTCCCGCCACGCCCGTCGCCGTGAACGCGAGGGCGGCGACGAACAGAGTCGGAACGATCCAGCGCTTCTTCATCTGAGTGATTCCTCCTGAGCTTTATCGCTTACAACTCAGAAGAGCCTGCTCAGCGTGCGAACTTGCGGTTTGCAGCGCTTTTTCAGAGGTTGCCGCGCAGCGCCTGCTCGCGCTCGATCGAGATTGTTCGCCCGAGCCAGACTGAAGTCAGGCACGGGATTGCGTTTCTCTTCGAGTCGATCGACTCAGAGGTTGCCGCGCAAAGCTTGTTCGCGTTCGATCGACTCGAACAGGGCCTTGAAGTTGCCCTCGCCGAACGTCGTCGCGCCGTGCCGCTCGATCACCTCGAAGAAGACCGTCGGCCGGTCCTGCGCCGTCTTCGTGAAGATCTGCAACAGGTAGCCGTCCTCGTCGCGGTCGGCGAGGATCTTCAGCCGCTGCAGGTCGGAGTAGTCCTCGCTGATCTCGCCGACCCGGCCCTGGACGTCGTCGTAGTAGGTGTCGGGGGTGTCCAGGAAGAGGACGCCGCGCTCCTTCATCGCCTCGACGGTGCGGACGATGTCCTCGCTCTGGAGCGCGATGTGCTGCACGCCGGGGCCATGATTGAACTCGAGGTACTCCTCGATCTGGCTCTTGCGCTTGCCCTCGGCGGGCTCGTTGATCGGGAACTTGATCTTGCCGCTGCCGTCCGCCATCACCTTCGACATCAGCGCCGAGTACTCGGTCTGGATCTGGTCGTCGCCGAAGTGGACGATGTTCGTCATCCCGAAGACGCGCTCGTAGAAGCCGACCCAGTGGTCCATCCGGCCGAGCTCGACGTTGCCGACGACGTGGTCGAGCGCCATCAGCCCGACGCCTTCGCCGACGTGGCCGTTGTCCGTGGACGAGATGTAGCCGGGCAGGAACGGCCCTGCGTACTCGTGGCGGTTCACGAACAGGTGGATGACGTCGCCGTAGGTACCGATCGCCGACAGCTCGACGCGCCCGTAGTCGTCCTCGACCCACCGCGGCTCCGAGATCCCGCGCGCCCCGCGCTGGACGGCCTGGCGGTAGGCCTCCCCCGCGCTCGGGACCAGCAGCGCGATTGCCTTCGCACCGTCGCCGTGGCGGCACGCGAACTGCGTGATCTCGCTGTCGGCGCGCAGGCCGCTGGTGACGACGAGCCGAATGTCTCCCTGCTCGAGGACGTATGACGCTCGGTCGCGCACGCCGGTCTCCGGCCCCGCGTAGGCCGTGCGTGTGAAGCCGAACGCGTGCTCGTAGAAGTAGGCGGCCTGCTTCGCGTTGCCGACCCACAGCTCGACGTGGTCCCACCCTTCGAGCGGCATGAAGTCGGTAGCGCTCACACCTCGGATCTTAGAGCGTTTGCGGAACAGCAGAACGCCCCGGGTCGGCGACGCAGACGGCCGCGCGGCCGAGCCGCGCTGCCTGAAACGGCGTTCGCTAGCGAACGCCTTGTGCCGGTTGCGGGGAAGTCTCGTCCCCGACGACGGGCGGCAGGTCCTCGAGGCCGGCGCGCAGCGGCACCTCGCGCACCCAGAGCAGCGAGATCACGAAGACGGCCGCGCACAGGACGGCGGCGAGCAGAAACGCGGGATGCAGGGCGTTCGCCAGCGCCTCCCGGCCCGCCAGAGGAAGGCGGTGAATCGTGGCGCCCTCCAGATCCGCGCCCGCCGGCAGGCGCTGGTTCACGATCACGCCCATCAGGGTCACGCCGAGCGTCGCGCCGATGGAGCGCGAGAACTGGCTCAGCGCGGTCGCCGACCCCATCTCGCGGCGCTCGACCGAGTTCTGGATCGAGAGCACGAAGATCTGCATCATCATCCCGAGCCCGATACCGGCGATCACCATGTTCCGCGCCGCCTCGGCGTTCGTCGTGTGGACGTCCATCCGCCAGAGGAGGAGCTCGCCGATCCCGAGCAGGACCGGGCCGATCAGCGTGTTCGGCCGGTAGCGGCCGGTCCGCGAGACGATCTGGCCGGAGACGGCGCTCGTGATCACGGCGCCCAGCATCAGCGGCGTGAGCACGACGCCCGAGGAGGTGGCGGAGGTGCCGATCACGCCCTGCACGAAGAGCGGGACGAAGCTGATCGTTCCGAACATCGCCGCACCGACCAGGCCCATGCAGGCGACGCTCGAGGCGACCGTCTGGTTGCGCAGCAGCGCGAACGGCAGGATCGGTTCCGGCACGTCACGCTCGATCAGCGCGAAGATCGCCAGCAGCACGACCGCTGCGATCAGCGCGCCGTCCACCTGCACCGAGACCCACGGGTACTCGCGCCCGCCCCAGACGAGGCCCAGCAGGAGCGCCGACGTGCCTGCGGCTAGGACCCCCGCGCCGAGCCAGTCGATCGAGTGCTCGTGCCTCGTCGTGCGCTTCGGCATCGTCACCAGGATCACCGCGAGCGCGACGACTCCCACCGGCAGGTTGACGAAGAAGATCCAGCGCCAGGAAGCGTTGTCGACGATGAACCCGCCCACCAGCGGCCCGACGATCGAGGCGGCCGCGAAGACCGAGCCGATCAGCCCCTGGTAGCGGCCGCGTTCGCGCGGGGGGACGATCATCCCGACCATCGCGAGCGTCAAGGGGAAGAGGCCGCCGGCGCCGACGCCCTGGATGGCGCGGAAGATCACCAGCTGCACCATGTTCTGGGCGAGGCCGCAGAGCGCGGAGCCGACGAGGAAGATCGTGATCGCGACGATGAAGAGCGGCTTGCGCCCGTGCGCGTCGCCGAGCTTCCCGTACAGCGGCACGGTCACGGTCGAGCCGAGCATGTAGGCGGTGAAGACCCAGGAGTACTGGCTGATCCCGCCGAGCTCCGAGACCACCCGCGGCAGCGCGGTCGCGACGATCGTCTGGTCGAGGGCCGCCAGCAGCAGCGCGACCATCAGGCCCGAGTAGATCGCGAGGACGCGGCCGATCGAGTAGCGGTAACCGGGAGGCGTGCGGGCCAGCCGCGCGCGCAGCCCGCTCACTCGACCGCTCCGGCAGCGGCGGGCGCGGCGCCCATGCGCCGCGGAGGCCGCGAGATGAGGATCCCGCACGCGATCGCGATCCCGCCCACGACCTGAAGCCCCGTGAGCGGCTCGGAGAGGATCAGCAGCGAGAAGACGGCCGCGAGGAACGGCTGCAAGTTTGCGAAGACGGAGGCGCGGGCCGGGCCGACGCGGCTGATCCCGCCGAACCAGAGCAGGTTCGCGACCACGAGCGGCCCGACGATCGCGAACACGTAGAGCAACCAGATCGTCGTTCCGAGCCCATAGTCCTGCGTCGCGAGCTGGTGCGAGCCGACCGCGAGCAGCGGCAGCGACCCGATCGTGAATGCGACAGCGCTGACGCGCAGCGTCGAATACCGCTGCAGCAGCGGTGAGACCGCGACCGTGTACCAGGCCCACGTCGCGGAGGCGGCGAAGCCGAGCAGATCGCCCCAGAGCTGGCCGGACACGCCTCCCCCGCCCCCCAGCGCCACCATCGCGGCGCCCCCGAACGCGAGCACGGCGGCGACCCAGAACCGCGAGTTGAGCCGCTCGATCCCGAGCGCGAAGGCAAAGAGCCCGGTCAGCACCGGCAGCGTCCCGAACAGCAGCGCGACCGTCGTCGCCGTCGTCAGCTTGATCGCGTACACGAACGAGAGCTGGTTCAGGAAGATCCCGATCACCGCCGCCAGGACGAGGAGCCAGAGGTCACGGCGCCGCAGCGAGAACGACCGCTCGCGCGCCCACGTGACGCCGCTGAACAGCAACGCGGCCCCACTGAAGCGCAGCGCGCCGTACGCGATCGGCTCGAAGCCGTGCGAGATGACGTACTTCGTGACGGTGAAGTTGAGCGCCCAGAGCGTCACCGTCGCGAGCAGCATCAGATCGGCGACGTCGGGACGACGCATGCCCCTGAAGCTATCCAACGGGCGCACGGGCAAAGCCCGCACGCCCTCTTCGGCGGCATCGCAAGCGACGCCTCAGCCAGTAGGCTTTTGCCCATGCCGCAGCCCCAGGTGACGAAGGCGCAGATCGACGCGCTTGTCGGCCCCGCGACCCCTCACTTCGCCTACCAGCTGCGCGCCCGCGTCGAGGAGCTCGTCGTCGACCTGCCGGAGGACGACGAGGTGCGGCAGTACGGCGAGGAGAAGATGGAGCTCCTCGACCGGCTCGGGCACGCTTCGTCGAAGGCGCAAGAAGGCCCGCGCGTTCACCGCGACCGGCCGGGCTGGGACGAGATCCCGAGCTCGGCGCCCGCGGACGAGCCGCTGCCGCGGCGGCGATGAGCTTCGAGGGCGCCTCGGTCCTCGTGACCGGAGGCTCGCGGGGGATCGGCAAGGCGATCGCGCTGCGCTTCGCCGAGCGCGGGGCGAAGCGGGTGGCGATCGGGTACCTCCGCAACGACCGAGCGGCGGAGGAGACCGCGGAGGAGCTGCGGGCGGCCGGCGCCGAACCGCTGTTGCTGCGCGGCAACGTCGCCTCGGAGCGCGTCGCGGCCGAGGCGAGCGAGGTCGGGCCGTTCGACGCCCTCGTTCACAACGCCGCGACGGGCGTGATCAAGCCGGCGCTCGAGACCGAGGACAAGCACTGGGACTGGACGCTGAACGCAAACGCGCGCGCGTTGCTGACGCTCGCCCGCGCCTGCGCGCCGGAGATGGCAGAAGGCTCGTCGATCGTCGGCGTCTCCAGCCTCGGCTCGATCCGCGTGCTCGACAACTACGTGCTCGTCGGGGTCTCGAAGGCGGCCCTCGAGGCGGTCGTCCGCTACCTCGCGGTTGAGCTCGCGCCGCGCGGCATCCGGGCGAACGCCGTCTCGGCCGGGGTGGTCGAGACCGCCGCGCTCGAGCACTTTCCCAACCGCGAGCGGATGATCGCGGATGGCCTGGCGCGCACGCCCGCGGGCCGGCTTGTGGAACCCGGGGACGTCGCGGACGCGGTGCTGTTCCTCTGCTCGCCGGACGCCGAGATGGTGCGCGGCCAGACGCTCGTAGTCGACGGCGGCTTTTCCCTCCTCGCCTGATGGAGCCCACGGACACCAATCTCCGCGCATGGGAGGAGGCGCACAAGCGCATCCGCCGCTCGTCGACGCGCGGCAGCCGCACCCTCCCGAAACCGGTGCGCGAACGGCTGCCCGACATCGGCGGCCGCCACGTGCTGCACCTGGCCTGCGGTGCCGGCCGCGAGACCGCGGCGCTGATGAGCCTCGGCGCGCTCGTCACCGGTGTCGACTCCTCGGAGGAGACCATCGTCGCCGCGCGCAAGCGCCTGCCGGACGCGGCGCTGGTGACCGCGTCGCCCGAGGCGCTCCCGGTCGAGCTGCGGCGCGGCCGCTTCGACGTCGTCTACTCGTCGTGGGGCGCGCTCGCCGAGGTCACCGACCTGCACGGCTGGGCCGGCGGGATCGTGGCGGCCCTGAAGCGCAAGGGGGTCCTCTTCCTCTACGACGAGCACCCGGTGGCGGCGTGCCTCGACCAGATGCTGCACTGGCACGAGAGCTACTTCGACACGTGGCCGGTCGGGCGGCTGATCCACGCCCTCGGCGGCGCCGGGCTCGCGCTCGAGCTGCTCGAAGAGCTCCCCGATCCCAACCGCTGGGGCCGGCGCGAGGTGCGGGTTCCGGGCGACCTGATCGTGGTCGCCCGCAAGCCGTGAGCAAGTAACAGTCTGTTACTTGCTTCCTTCAAACCGGCATGGCCCCACGGATTCCACCCTCCGATCCTTGTAACAGTCTGTTACTTGGAAGTCAGGCGCGAGAGGAGCCGTTGCGGCCGGGGATGAGCCGACCCATGGTGTCGGCGGCGATGTAACCGGCGATCTTCGGGTTCTCCTGCAGCCGACGCAGCGAGTACGCGTACCAGTGCCGCCCGAACGGCGTGTAGATGCGGAGCCGATGGCCGCCGCGGACGAGCTCGTCGCCCATCGACGGCCGGACGCCGAGCAGCATCTGGAACTCGTAATCTTCGCGGCCCAACCCCCGCGCGCTGGTCAGCCGCTGGCCCTGCTCGACCAGCCACTCGTCGTGGGTCGCGATCCCGACGTAGCAGCCCGCCTCGAGCAGCTCCTCCAGCGCCTGGACGAAGCTGGCGCGGATCGAGTCGAAGTCGCGGTAGGCGATCTCCGGCCCCTCGAGGTAGATCCCCTTGCAGAGCCGCACGTTCGGCCGCAGCTCTGCGAAGTCGCGAATGTCCCGCAGGGTCCGCTTCAGCCGCGCCTGCAAGGCGACGCCGACGTTCTCGAACCCGTCGGCGCGCAGCCCGCGGTAGAGCCGCAGCGTGTCGTCGGTCGTCGACGAGTCCTCCATGTCGATGCGCACGAAGTTGCCGCGGTCCGCCGCCTCGCGGACGATGTCCTCGAGGTTCTCACTACAGAGGTCGTAGCCGAGCTTCAGGCCGAGCGCGGTCGGTTTCACGCTCAGGTTCGAGTCGAGCTTTCCGCGTTCGAACGCCTTCAGCGAGTCGCGGTACGCCGACGCGATCGCGCGCGCCTCGTCCGGACTCGTGATCTCCTCGCCGAGGACGTCGATCGTCGCCAGCTTCCCCTCGTCGTTCAGGCGCCGGACGAGACGCAGCGCGTCGTCGAGCTCCTCGCCCGCGATGTACCGGCTCGAGATGCGCCGCACCACCGGCTTCGGCACGGCAGGCAGGAAGCGGACGATCGCGGAGTCGACGAGGCTCATCGGCCGGCCGATTCTACGAGCGCGCGCTTTGGACGAGTGCGGTCACGCGCCCGGCCTCGGTGATCACGTCCCCGGTGAGCGCGACAGCGCCGTGCTCCTCCGCCGCGATCGCGCTCGCACCAGCCCCGCCGACCGCGACGCGGTGGTGTTTCGCCAGCTCTCGCAGCTCGCTCGACGCGGCGCGCACCCGCTCGTCGGTGACCGCGCTCAGGACGACCAGCTGCGGCCGTAGGTCGTCCGCGGCCCTGGCCACGGTGTCAAGCGGGGCGTCGCTGCCGAAGTAGCCGATGCGCCAGCCGCGGGAGCGGAGCGCGAGGCCGAACGCGACAAGCCCTAGCTCGTGCTGTTCGCCGGGAAGGCAGGCCAGGAGCGCGAGCGGCCCGAGGCCAAGGCCCCAGCCGCGCGAGAGCCCGAGCAGCCGGCCGCGAAAGACGTTCGAGGCGAAATGCTCCTGTGCGACAGAGGCCTCCCCGCGCTCCCAGCGCTCGCCGAGCTCCCGGAGGTACGGCAGCACCACCTGGCTCACGAAGACGTCGAGCGTCGTGGCGGCGAGCTGCCGGTCGATTACCGCTTGCGCCGCTGGCTCGTCGAACGCGTCGAGCGCAACCGCGAGCTCGCTCTGCACCTCCGACGGCCCGGCCACCGGAGCCTCGCTGGCCTCGCCGACGGGCGCGCGAGAGACGAGAGCCGCCGCCTCCGCCGCGGCGAGACCGCCGTCGAGGTGCTGCCGCATCAGCCGCACGCGCTCGAGGTCGTCGAGTGAGTAGAGCCGCAACCCGCCGGTAGACCGCGTCGGGCTCAGGAGCGCGTAGCGCCGTTCCCACGCTCTCAGCAGTTCGGGGCTCACGCCGGCGCGCTTGCTCAGCTCACCGATGCGCAGGACGGTCTCGTCGTTCACCGCTCGAACTCTACAAGATCTGGACGCAAGTTTGACAACTCATCATCGAGGCAGTAATGTCGTAACCGTTGTTGAACAGAATCTCTACAGGAGGTGTACGGATGTTTGCAAAGCGGGATCTGATTCCGCTCGCGCTTGTGCTCGTCGGCGGGCTCAACTGGGGGCTCGTCGCGATCGCGAACTTCGACCTGGTGGCGTGGCTGTTCGGCCTCGACTTCGGCGAGACCAACGCTGCCACGCGCATCGTCTACGGCCTCGTCGGCATCTCGGCCGTGTACGGCCTCGGCTGGCTCGCCGTTGGCCGTCGTGACAACCCTCGAGCGACTCCCGCGTCCGCATCCCGCTGACGCGTCCTCGCGACCGAAAGGACGTCATGAAGACAATCGCACTCCTGCTCGTGATAGTCGTCGCGGCCCTCGTCGCGGCCCCGCTGGGCTCCACCACCGTCACCGGCACCCGCGGGAGCGGAGACATCGTCGCGACCGCGACCGCGGCCGGAAAGTTCACGACGCTGACGAAGCTGCTTAAGCGCTCGGGCCTGGTCTCGGCGCTGAAGCAGACCGGCCCGTACACGGTGTTCGCACCGACGGACGCAGCGTTCAAGAAGGTGCCGAAGAAGACGCTGAAGGCGCTGGTCGCGAACAAGGCGAAGCTGAAGGCTGTCCTGCTCTATCACGTCGTGGCCGGCAAGGTCACGGCTGCTGACGTCGTGAAGCTGCGCGCGGCGAAGACGCTGAACGGCAAGAAGGTCCGGATCCGCGTGTCCGGCCAGAACGTGTTCGTGAACACGTCGAAGGTCCTCAAGGCGGACGTCATGGCGACGAACGGGGTCATCCACGTCGTCAACCGCGTACTGATCCCGCCGGCGCGGTAGGCGGCAGCAGGCCCCCGCCGCTCGCGCAGCGCGGCGGGGGCTACTTCTTGCCCTGCTCGCGCCGCTCGAACTCGAGCATCAGCCGGCGCAGGAGCGAGTTCAGCTGGCGCTTCTCGTCGGCACTCAGCGCAGCGGCGACAAGCGCCTCGTTCGCTGCCCCGGCGCGCAGCGCGTCCTCCCAGACCTTGTGGCCCGCGTCGGTCAGCTCCACCAGCACGCCGCGCCGGTCGTGCGGATCCGGCATGCGCTTCACGAGGCCCGCGTTCTCGAGCCGGTCGATCCGGTTGGTCATCGCACCGCTCGAGAGCTCCGCCCACGCCGCGAGCTGGCCGATCGAGCGCCGGTGCGGAGGATCCGTCAGCTGAAGTTGGTTCAGCGCCTTCCACTCGCCGGAGTTGAGACCGAACTTCACGAGCGTCTCGTCCAGCAGGCGGTGGAACCGGCGCCTGAGGCCGTTGATCCGGTCGACCATCCCCTCCACCTCGAGGTCGATCCCGGGGAACTGGTTCTCCTCGAGGAAGCGGTCGACGTGATCGCGCTCTTCGGCCGCTTTAGCCATGATCGTGATTCTTGATCAAAAAATTCTTGACGTCAAGATTCTCTATCTGTACCATCTCGCTCGACGTAAAGATACTCGAAGTCGAGAGGAGCCGCCAAGTGTTCGAGCACGAGATTCGCACAGAGGCCGCCAGGGAGCGGGCGGCTCACCTGAGCAGCGACTGGTCCCCGATCGCACCGCGCCACCGCGTACGCCTGACGCTCGGCCGCTGGTTGATCGGGGCCGGTCGCCGGCTCGAGGGAGCTGGCTCAGGCTTCGCACATGAAGCCCTGGCGCGCCGCGCTCAGTAAGGCGTCGCTGGGAGGCCGTGGCGGCTTTGCCGCCGCGGCCGTCTCGATCCGAGCGGCCTAGCCCTCGCGCATGAAGCCCTGGCGAGCCGCCGAAACCAGCGCTACAGCCTCGGGGAAGAGCACGCGCATCGCGTCGCGAAGGGCGATGGCCTGCTCGTCCGCGCCGCCGGGCGGCTGAACCTGCTGCAAGCGCGGCTGCCGTGAGCTCGACCGCCGTGTTGAGCGTCAGCGTCGCGAACTGCTCGCGCTGAGCTTCCTGCACCGACTCGGCCTGCTGCTCGGCGAACTCGCGCAGGCTACGCATCAGGTCCTCAGGGTCGCCGCCGAATGGGAAGCCGCTGCCTTCCATCGTCCCAGACTAGCTAAGTGGGAGTTTGTAGCCGCGCTCGACGTCGCGCGCGAGCTCGGCCACCGAGTCGGCGGCTCCTTTCACCGCGGCGGCGACGGCGGAGCCGCCCTCCGCGCCGAGCTCGTCCAGCAGGGCCGGACGGGCGACGCGCGGCGCCTCGGGCTCGACGCCGGCGGCGTCCTCGGCGACCTCGCAGAGCGCCGCGATCGAGACCGCGTCGTGGACGAGCGAGCGGTCCCTGACGGGCACGCCGGTCGCGTCCAGCACGAGCCATGCCTTCGACTCGCCGTCTCCGTAGGCGCAGACGTAGAGGCGGATCCCGCTCGCCGGCTGGGTCGGGACGATCCCCGAGACCTCCTCGCCGTCGGCCGCATGCCGTCCAGCCGCCTCCGCGATCCGCCGCAGGTCGGAATCGAGCTCCACCCTCGCGAGCTTAGACGGCCGCACGGGCAAAGCCCGCACGACCTCCCTGGTCGGCGCCGCCTGGTGGCGCCGCCTAGTCGGCCCCTTAGACTCCCGCCGTGGAAGGGACGCGTACCGAGCTCGCCCGCGGCCTCTTCGCCCCGCTCGGCCCGACCTACGACCGCTACGCGAACACGCTCTCGTTCGGCCAGGACCCGCGCTGGCGGCGTTTCCTGGTCTCGCGCCTGCCGGTCGGCCCAGATGATGTGGTGCTCGACGTCGCGACCGGCACGGCAGCGGTCGCCCGCGAGCTCGTGCGCCAGACCGGCTGCTCCGTCGTGGGGGTCGACCAGAGCCCGGAGATGCTCGACGAGGCGCGACGCAGGCTTCTGCTCGCAGCCGAGACGAGGCGCGTGCGGCTCGTCGAGGCGAGCGCACAGGGGCTGCCCTTCGAGGACGGGTCGTTCGACGGGCTGACCGCGGCGTACCTGCTGCGCTACCTCGACGACCTGCCGACCGACCTCGGCGAGCTCGTGCGGGTCTTGCGGCCGGGCGCGACCGCGGCGCTGCTCGACTTCGGCGTCCCGCCCGGGCCTCTCCCCCGCGCCGCCTGGAACCTCTGGGTCGACGTCGGCCTGCCGGTGCTCGGCCGCGCGATCTCGCCCGGCTGGCACGAGGTCGGCCGCTTCCTCGGCGGCAGCATCCGCGACTTCGACCGGCGCTGGCCAGTGCCGCGGCTGCTGACGGCTCTACGTGAGGCGGGGTTCGACGACGTGCGCGCGCGGCGGCTGAGCCTCGGCGGCTGCACCGTCCTATGGGGTCGGCGCGCGTGACGGAGGCGCGGGCGCGGCCGGCCTTCTATGCGCTCGCGCCCGGCGGCTGGCGGGACTACGTCACGCTGCTGCACCCGCCCTACACGGCCTGGCACCTGAGCTACGTCGTGATCGGCGCCTGCCTCGCGCCGACGCTGTACGAGGGGCGGCTGGCTGCGGCCGTGGCCGCGTTCTTCCTCGCACTCGGGATCTCGGCTCACGCAATCGACGAGCTCGAGGGCCGGCCACTCCAGACGAAGATCCCCCGCCGGGTGCTCGTCGTCCTGGGCACGGTCCCGCTCGTGGGCGCGGTCGCAATTGGGATCGACGGCGCGATCGCCTTCGACCCCTGGCTGCTGGTCTTCGTCGCGGTCGGGGCGGCGCTCGTGCCCGTCTACAACCTCGAGCTATTCGCGGGCGCGATCCACAACGGCGCCGGGTTCGCGCTCGCCTGGGGCGCGTTTCCGCTGCTGACCGGCTACTTCGCCTGCGCGGGGACGATCAGCTGGGAGGCGCTGCTCGCGGCCGCCTACGCGACGTTTATGAGCTACGCGCAGCGCGTGCTCTCGACGCCCGTTCGGCACATGCGCCGTCGCGTCGCCGGCGTGGAGGGGACGATCGAGCTTCGCGACGGCGGGAGCGAGCGCGTTACGCGCGAGACGCTGGCAGCCGCGCCCGAGCGTGCCCTGCAGGCGCTCGCCGCGGCGAACGTCGCTCTGGCGGTTGCGCTGCTGGTGCTCCGCCTGGCGTAGCATGCCGCGCGTGCGCGCGGACGTCCTCGAGCTCGTGTTCGCCGCTGCGGTCGTGGTCGTGTTCGCATCCGCCGCGGCCGCCGTGGTGGGTCGCGCGTCGCGGCAGCTCCTCCTCACGCTGACCTCGCTTCTCGCCGTTGCCGCGGCGGTCGGGTGGGTCGTGTTCGCGCTCGACCCGTCGACCGAGCTCGCGGTCACGGCAGGCGGCCTCACCGTCTGCGCCGTCTTCGAGCTCGGGACGCTCGCGGTGCTGCGCCTCGTCGGCCGCGCGCAGGAAGTGGATCGGCGGCTCGAGGAGACAGAGGCCCGCTTCGATGCCGCGATTGCGGCCGCCGCAGACTCCCGCTCCGCGGAGCTCGAGCGCACGCTCGCACGCGCTCGTGCCGACTCGCTCTCGAGGCTCGTCGCCGAGGAACGGCGGATCGCGGAGGAGCGACGGGCGGCGCTCGCCGAGCGCGAGTATCGGGCCGGCGCGGAGCTGAGCGAGGCGCTCGCGAAGGTGGAGCAGCGCTTCGCGCAGCGCCTCGGGGAGCTCAACGCCGACATCGAGCGGACGGAGGAGGGACTCACGGCGCAGCTGAAGGCGTTCGGCGACCGGCAGAAACGGTTGATGACGGGGGCCGAGTCGCGCCTCGCGCTGGACACCCAGCGCCTCGACGCCGCCAGCGAGGCGCAGCGGGAGCGACTTGCCGAAATCGAGCAGCAACTCGCCGCCGCCGCCGACGAGCTCGCGGGCGAGGCGCGCGAGCAGCTCGAGGCGCACGAGCGCGACCGCCGCCGCGCGCTGCAGGAGGTGGCGGAGAGGCTACGCCGACGCGAGGTCGAGCTGCGCGAGCGCGTCGCGGCTGAAGAAGCCGAGGCGATCCAGCGCATCCAGGCCGGCTTTGCAGACATCGAGCGGCGGCAGCTCGACCAGCTCAAGCGCGTCGTCGAACGCACCGCAGACAGCTTCTCGGAAGCGGTCTCGAAGCAGTTCGCGGAAGCGATCCGCCACTCCCGCGACGACGCGGCACAGAGGCTCTCCCGCGAGCTCGATCGGGCCGTGGCGCACTTCGCGAAAGAGGCGCAGGGCGTCCTCGCCGAGCGACTGGCCAAGGTTGCCGACGCCGGCGGCCAGCGCCTGGAGCGGAAGCTCTCGCAGATCGGGAACAACCTCGAGCACGAGCGCGACGAGCTCGTGGCCGACCTCCAGCGCCGCATCGGCGACGCCGAGGTCGCGCTCAGAGCTCAGGTCCAGTCGCTCGCCGCGGACGCCGAGGCCGAGCGCACGGCACTGAATGCACGGCTTCAGGACCTCCAGCGGCGCATCGACGAAGCGCTCAACGACGCGGGCTCGCGACTCGCTCCGACGTTTCGGCGAAGCTAAAGCGCGGAACGGCCAACTTACGGAAGCAGGTTTCGTCTAGGACAGGACGAACTACCCGACGCCGATGTCGCAGATCACCGAGACACCACGGGACGAGCAGGCGAAAGTCGAGAGCTGGCGCCTGCACGTGCTGATGGAGGCCGGGTTCCCGCTCCCGCTCGCCGAGAAGATCGCCCACAGCGACGCCGATCTGCACCACGCAGTCGACCTGATCAGCCAGGGCTGCTCGCCGGAAACGGCCACGGAAATCCTCATTTAGCGACGGCCGCAGCCGTATCCTGGCCTCGTGAAGGTCGAGGCAACCGCGTACGGCGACCGCAAGGTCTACTCCGTCGGCGCGTTCAACCGCGGCGTCGCGTCCTGGCTCTCCCGCCTGCCGACGGTCTGGGTCGAGGGCGAGGTCACGGAGCTGCGGCGCTCGGAGCGCTGGGCGAGCGTCTTCTTCACGCTCAAGGACCCCGAAGACGGCTCGTGCCTCGGCGTCTCCATGCCGCGCGGGCAGTTCGACGGGCTCCGGCTCGAGCTCGCGGACGGCGACCGCGTTCACGCCTACGGCCGGCCGGAGTTGTTCGAGGCGCGGGGCGAGTTCCGGCTGCGTGCGTTGTCACTGGAGCGCTTCGGCCTCGGCGACCACCTCGCCGCGCTCGAGCGGCTGAAGAAGAAGCTCGCCGCGGAAGGGCTGTTCGCCGCCGAGCGCAAGCGGCCGTTGCCGCTCCTGCCGCGGCGCATCGGGCTCGTGACGGGCAACGACGCCGCCGCCAAGCGCGATGTTCTGACCGTCGTCACGACACGCTTCCCTCCGGCAAACGTGCTCGTCGCCGAGACCTACGTGCAGGGGCCGCGCGCCGCGGGTGCCGTCGTGGAGGCCCTCGGCGCGCTCTGCCGCGAAGGCGTCGACGTCGTCGTGATCGCGCGCGGCGGCGGGAGCTTCGAGGATCTGCTGCCGTTCAGCGACGAGCGGCTCGTGCGCGCGATCGCCGGGTGCCCGATTCCCGTCGTGAGCGCGGTCGGCCACGAGCAGGACACGCCGCTCTGCGACCTCGCCGCCGACGTGCGCGCTTCGACGCCAAGCGTCGCCGGACGCCTGGTCGTCCCCGACCTCGCCCAGCTGCTGGAGCGACTCGATCGCTCCCGCGCCGGCCTCGAGCGCGGAGCCCGCCGCAGCCTGGAGCGCGAGCAGCAGCGCCTCGACCGGGCGCACGAGCGTCTGCGCCGCGCACCGCTCCTGCTCGTCGAGCGCGGCCGCGCCCGGCTGGAGCAGACGGCGGGCCGCCTGCGCACGCTCTCGCCGCAGGCGACCCTGGAGCGCGGCTACGCGATCGTGCGCGCGAACGACGTCATCGTCCGCTCGGCCCGCGGGCTCGAGATCGGCAAACGCGTCGACGTCGAGCTGGCCGAAGGCGGCTTCGGCGCCCGGGTGGAGGAGACGCGATGACGTTCGAGGAGGCGCAGAAGGAGCTCGAGCAGATCGTCCACCGCCTCGAGACCGGCGAGGCGCCGCTCGACGAGGCGCTCAAGCTGTGGCAGCGCGGTGAGGAGCTGTACCGCTTCTGCAAGGAGCGGCTCGACGCGGCCGAGGGCAAGATCGAAGAGCTTGCAAGCCGCGCCGAGGCCGCAAAGCCATAGAATCTTCGCGTGGCCGAGGAAGCACCCGTCGAGCTTCTCCAGCGCGTCCCGCTCTTCGAGGACTTCGAGCGCGGCGACCTCGACCGGCTCTCGCGTTCGTTCAAGCAGCGCATCTTCGACGCCGGCAGCACGGTCGCCGACGAGGGCCGGACCGGCGCCGGATTCTTCGTGATCGAGACCGGCGAGGCGACGGTCTCGGTGCGCGGCTCGGAGCGCGCCAAGCTCGGCCCAGGCGACTACTTCGGCGAAATCGCCCTCATCGACGACGGCGCGAGGAGCGCGACCATCACGGCCGACAGCGAGCTCCGCTGCTACGGCCTCACGTCCTGGGAATTCCGTCCGCTCGTCGAGGGCAACGCTTCGATCGCGTGGAAGCTCCTGGAGACCCTGGCGAAGCGGCTGCGCGCCGCTCAGAGCTGACCGCGGCCGCGGTCGACGACGCCGCGCTGGTCGCGCGCTGCCGCGCGGGCGACGATGCCGCCTGGCGCGAGCTAGTCGACCGCTTCTCGCGCTACGTCTACGCGATCGCGATCCAGGGGTTCCGGCTGTCGCAGCAGGACGCCGAGGACGTCTTCCAGGAGGTGTTCGCGCGGGTCTACGAGCGGCTCGACTCGCTGCGCGAGGACGAGGCCGTGCGGCCGTGGATTGCGCAACTCACGCGCCGCCTCTGCATCGACCGGCTGCGCTCGAAGGCGCGGGAGTCCGACGCCGACATCGACGAGCTGCCCGAGCTTCCGGCCGATGACCTCCTGACCGCGCTCGAGGAGGCGTTCGACGTCCACGAGGCGATGGCGGGGCTGCCGGAGAACTGCCAGCAGATCCTCGACAGCTTCTACGCGCGCGACGAGAGCTACCGCACCATCGGCGACAACCTCGGCTTGCCGGCCGGGACGATCGCGAGCCGCATCTCCCGCTGCCTGGACAAGCTGCGCGACTCGTTCGAAGGAAGAAAACCGCCCCCTGCACCGTCAGGTGGACAGTGACGTGATGCGCGAGTACGACGAACAACGACTGGGAAGGTTGATCGGGATGCTTCCCCCAGCGCCCGAAGCCTGGGTGCGCGCGGCGCAGGAGCTGCCCGCGGCACGCCGAGGGATCGACGAGCTCGTCGCCCGCGCCGAGGCCGATGCGGCCTTCCGTGCCTCCGTGCTCGCCGATCTCGAGAGCGCGCTGCAGGCCGAAGGCGTCGAGCCCCAGCCGCGCGTGGTGGACGAGCTCCGTCGCCTCCTGGCTGACAAGTAGCGCGGCGTAATCGCAGCGCACTACGATCCGCCCGTGGCGCAGGAGCCGGCAGACCTTCCCGCGTGGAGCCTCCCCGCCGGTGCGGGGGAGCGGATCTCGATCGGCGTCGAGTGGCCGGAGCGCGTCACCCGCGACTGGGCGTTCGGCGGCGCGACGGGCAAGGGCGTGCGCGTGTGCATCCTCGACAGTGGGATCGAGCCCGCGCACCCGCGCGTGGGGGAGATCGAGCGCGCCGTCGCCTTCGCTCGCGGTGAAGGTGAGGACGAGGAGGTCGAGGTCGTCGAGGACACCGAGGGCGACCTCTGCGGGCACGGCACCGCGTGCGCGGGGATCGTCCGCCAGCTCGCCCCCGAGTGCAGCCTCGTCAGCGCGCGCGTGCTGGGCGCGGGCTTCAAGGGCAGCGGCCCGATCCTGCTTGCGGGTCTCCGCTGGGCGGTCGACCAGGGCTTCGACGTGATCAACATGAGCCTCTCGACCACGAAGCGACAATTCGCGGAGTTGCTGCACGAGCTCGCCGACAGGGCCTATTTCAACCGCACCGTGCTCGTCGCGTCGGCGCACAACATGCCCGTCGAGAGCTACCCGTGGCGCTTCTCGTCGGTGATCTCGGTCGGCAGCCACGAGGAGCCCGACCCGATGACGTTCTTCTACAACCCGTCGCCGCCGGTCGAGTTCTTCGCGCGCGGCGTCGGGGTCGAGATCGCCTGGCTCGGCGGCGGCACGATCCTCTCGACCGGAAACAGCTTCGCGACGCCGCACATGAGCGCCATCTGCGCACTCGTGCTTTCGAAGCACCCCGAGCTGACGCCGTTCCAGCTCAAGAGCGTCCTCTACCTGACGGCCAACAACGTGGGAGGAAACGCATGAGCGACCTGCGCGCGGCCGTCGCCGCCGGCGCCCTCGGCTCTGAGGAGAGCTACCGCGAGCTGCTGCAGTCGATCGTGGAGGTGGCGCGTTCGATCTTCGACGCGCGGGCGTCGTCGGTTTTCCTGTTCGACGAGGAGTCGGACGAGCTCGTGTTCGAGGCGGTCGCCGGGGAGGGCGCCGGCGATCTCGTCGGCCAGCGGTTCCCCTCCAGCACCGGGATCGCCGGGTGGGTGCTGGTCACGCGACAGCCGCTCGTGGTCGAGGAGCTCGACAAGGACCCGCGCTTCGCCCGCGAGGCCGCAGAGTCGACGGGATTCGTCCCGAAGGGCCTGATGGCGGTGCCGCTGCTGCACGAGGACAACGCGCTCGGCGTGCTCGAGGTGCTCGACCGGCCGCAGAAGGCGGCCTTCTCGCTCGCAGAGATGGAGCTTCTGGGCAAGTTCGCGAACGAAGCCGCGATCGCGCTCGATCTGCTGCAGAAGGCGCGTGCGGCGCGCGCGGTGCTCGAGGACGAAGGCGGCGAGGCCGACGCGCTCGCCCGCTTCGCCGCGCGGCTCGACGAGGCCGAGCCGGAGAAGCGCGAAGCGGCGCTGCAGCTCCTCGACGCCCTCGGGAAACTGCTCAGAGAACGCTAAGAGGGAGCCTCTCGGCTCCCTCCGTAGCTTGGGCTGAGCTCAGAAGCCCTAGAGCTTGTGCTGCGCCTTGTGCACGGCCTTGTGCATGTGCGCTTCGACGTCGTCGTCCTCGTCGTTCGCCAGCTTGTGCTGGTCGGGCGCGTTCTTGTGGACATGGCCCTCGACGTCCTCGCCCTCGTCGTTCGCAAGCTTGTGCGAAGCGGCGGGGGCGTTCTTATGGGCGTGGCCCTCGACGTCGTCGTCCTTGCCGAGGTTCTTGCCCTTCAGCTGATCCTCCGACACGGAACTTCCTCCTTTCGAAACTTCCGGAACCTGACCACCTGACGGATTTCGTGCACGAAATCTTCCACGCCATCTTCAAAAACACAACAGTCCCTGCAATTCTCCGCTTGTGGAGCGGCTTCGGGAGCACCTGCGCGAGTCGGCGCGCGCCATGCGCGAAGTCTTCCGCAACCGCGGCCTGCGGCGGTTGCAGCTGGCCTGGGCGGGCTCGATCATCGGCAGCTGGGCGTACACCGTCGCGCTCGTCGTATACGCGTTCGACCAGGGCGGCGTCTCCGCGGTCGGTCTCGTCGGCGTCGTCCGCTGGCTCCCCTCCGCCTTCGCCTCTCCGCTTGCGGCGATTCTGGGCGACCGGTTCCCGCGCGTTCGCGTGATGCTGACGTCGGACCTCCTGCGCGCCGTGGCCCTCGGCGCGATGGCGGCCTTGATCGTGACGGACGCTCCCGCCGCGGTGGTCTACGCGCTGGCCGCCGCCGTTGCGGTGATCGGCACGGCCTTCCATCCCGCGCAGTCGGCGCTGCTGCCGTCGCTGGCCCGGACGCCCGAGGAGCTGACCGCGGCCAACGTCAGCTCGAGCACGCTCGAGAGCCTCGGCTTCTGTGTCGGCCCCGCCCTCGGAGGCCTCTTGCTGACGTTCTCGCCGGTCTGGGTCGTGTTCGTGATCACGGCAGGCACGTTCCTCTGGTCGGCGCTGATGCTGGCGCCGCTCATCCGGGAAGCCGAGCCACCGCTTACGCGCGAGTCGCCCAACCTGCTCGACGAGGCAACCGCCGGCTTCCGCGCCATCGGGAAGGACCCGCGGCTCCGGCTCGTGGTCGGTCTCTTCTCGGCGCAGACGCTCGTCAACGGCGCGTTCGGCGTGCTCATCACGGTCTCGGCCTTCGAGCTGCTCGACCTCGGCGCCAGCGGCGTGGGCTACCTGAACGCCGCGGTCGGAGTCGGCGGGATCGTCGGCGGCCTGATCTCGCTCGCGCTCGTCGGGCACAAGCGGCTCGCGACGACCTTCGGCGTCGCCGTCGCCGGGACCGGCGCGCCGCTGCTGCTCGTCGGCGGGCAACCGAGCACGGCCGTCGCGTTGATCGCGTTCGGCCTGATCGGCTTCGCCAACATCATCTGCGACGTCAGCGGCTTCACGATCCTGCAGCGAGGCACGCCGAGCGAGGTGCTGGCTCGCGTCTTCGGCGTGCTGCACAGCCTCATCTATGCGACCGTCGCGGTGGGGGCCGTCATTGCCCCTGTGCTCGTGAACGCCTTCGGCGTGCGCTGGACGCTGGTCGTCGTCGGCTCGCTGCTGCCGATCATGGCGATCCTCACGCACGCGAGCCTCGTGCGGATCGACCGGGAGCCCGCCGATCCGCGGCGGCTCGAGCTGCTGCTTGGCATCCCGATGTTCTCGCCGCTATCTCCGCCGGTGCTCGAGCAGCTCGCCGCCGGCCTCGCGCCGGTGAGCGTGTCGGCCGGCGAGGAGATCATCCGCCTCGGCGACCACGGCGACCGCTTCTACGTGGTCTCGTCGGGCGAGGTCGAGGTCGTCGTGGACGGTCGGCCGCCGAAGCGCGAGGGCGAAGGCACCTACTTCGGCGAGATCGCGCTCCTGCGCGACGTGCCGCGTACGGCGACCGTCCGGGCCGCCACCGACGTCGAGCTGTATGCGCTCGACCGGGACGACTTTCTCCCGGCCGTCACGGGCCACGCCGGGAGCGCTCAGGCCGCGGAAGCCGTGATCGGCGCGCGCATGGGCATGTCGACGGTGTAGCGGCTTCCGCCGCGGCGGGTTAGCATCCGCCCGTGGCCGGGCCTTCCGTCGACTTGCTGCAGCACGTCCCGCTCTTCGCGGAGCTGAAACCGAAGGAGCTCGAGCGACTGAGCACCTCCTTCAAGGAGCGCACGTTCGCCGAGGGCGAGGACGTCGCCATCGAGGGTGAGACCGGCGGCGGCGGCAGGTTCTTCGTGATCGAGAGCGGTGAGGCGATCGTCAGCGTCCACGGTGAGGAGCGCGGCCGGCTCGGGCCGGGCGACTACTTCGGCGACGTTGCGATGATCGACCGCGGCGAGCGCACCGCCACGATCCACGCCGCCTCCGACCTCAAGTGCTACAGCCTGGCCTTCTGGGACTTCCGGCCGCTCGTGGAGAGCGACGCGCGCATCGCGTGGCCGCTACTCCAGACGATGGCGAAGCGCCTACGCGCCGCCGAGTCCGAGGCCTAGCTCCTCCAGGTCGTCACGCGCCCTCGCGGGGTCACCGCTGAGCGTCCGCGCCTCGACGTCGTCGGCCACACGCCCTCCGAAGAGCACGCAGCGCACGCCGAGCTCTTCGCACACGCGCATTGCCTCCCCCGGCGCCTTGCCGTCGAAGGTCGTACGGTCGACCGTGCCCTCGCCGGTCACGACAACGTCAGCGGCCGCGGCTCGTTCGCGGAAGCCGATCGCGTCCAGGACGTAGGGCGCTCCGGGGACGAGCTGCGCGCCGAGCGACGCGAGCGCTGCGCCCAGGCCTCCCGCGGCGCCGGCGCCGGCGAGCTTCGCGAACGACTGCAGGTGGTCCGCGAACCGGTGCTCCAGCTCCGAGACCTCGTCGGCCAGCGCGCCCTTCTGCGGCCCGAAGAGCCGCGGCGCCTCCGCGAGCGTCGCGCGCACGTCGCAGAGCGCGACCGTCGGCACCGGCAGCACGTCCAGCACCTCTAGCAGCCCCGACCCGCCGTCCATCGTCGCCGTGCCCCCGAGGCAGACCAGCAGCCGCGGAGCCGAGCCCACGCGGGCGATCAGCTCGCCGAGCCCGCGGCTCGAGGCAGCGCGCACGTCCAGCCGCGACGGGTCGAGCGGGATCACCTCCGCGCTCTCGACGACGGCCGTGCCATCCGGGAGCTCGCGGATCGGCGCTTCTCGCTCGCGCCTGAACGCATCGGGCACCCGCTCGAGCCGCAGCACCCGCGCGCCGAGCACCTCCGCCGTCCCTTCGCCCCCGTCGGCGATTGGCAGCTCCTCGGCCTCCGCCCCCGCACCTCGCAGTCCCCGCGCCAGGGCGGCCGCGGCTTCGGCCGCCGTGAGGACGCCCTTGAGGCTAGCCGGGGACGCGAGCGCGCGCATGTGTGCCGTCGACGCGGTCCGCCTCGTCGTCCGCGCGCGGCCCCTGGGGCACCTCCGCCTCCTCGGCACCCGGCATCCGCCGGAGCATCGCGAACGACAGCCCCTCGCGCGCGAGGAACATCAGCCCCACGCCGACGCCCACCGACGCCTCGATCGCCTGCAGCCCGAAGCCGAACGCGAGCGCCTTCCCGGTCGCGACCCCGTAGGAGCGGAGCGGGAGCGCGACGACGGCCTGCAACAGCCCGATGTTCCCCGGCCAGAGCGGGAAGATCGTCGCCACGTTCATCAGCAGCAAGACGAGGCCGGCGGTGTGCAGCGGCACGTGGATGTCGAAGGCCAGCATCGTCGTGTAGACGGCGAAGAACTGGAAGAGCCAGCCGGAGCACTGGAAGAGGATCGCGACCGCGGCGGGCCGCGGAGCGTGGAGCACGCCGAGCCCGTAGCGGGCCATCGTCACCAGCCGCTTCACCGGGCCCAGCTCGTCCACGACGGACTGGTGCTCGCGCCTCGCGCTGGCGAATGCGAACGCGAAGAGGCCGACCCCGACGGCGCCCACGACCACCAGGCTCGTGATCGCCCAGTGCGGAATGCTCGTCGTGGCGACCACGTACAGGATCAGGCCGACCACCGGGACGAGGTCGAAGAGCCGGTGCGCGAACACGGTCCCGACGAGCGCCGCCCACGTCCCGTCCGCGCGGCCCTGCAGCCGCAGCTTCCTCGTCAACACCGCCACGCGCGCGAACTCGCCGATCCGTCCCGGCAGCACCGCGTTCGCGAACAGGCCTACCGAGAACGCCGAGAAGACGAGCTGGAAGCGCGGATGCGGCGGCGGGATCGCCTGCTTGATCACCGTGTTCCAGGCGAGCGCGCGTACGAGGACGGAGAGCAGGTTGAGCCCGATTGCGACCACGACCCAGTACCACTCCACCGCGTCGAAGGCGTGCCAGACGGCGCCCCAGTCGGGCCCGCGCCACCAGACCAGCGCAACGAGGCCGGCAGCTGCGACGAGCACGACGACGATCCGCCAGACCGGAGATCGCGGGATGCCCAGGAACCGCCTCACACGAGCTCCCGGTAGATCTCTTCGAGGCGCCGCGCGATGTCGTCCCAGGAGTAGCGCTCCTGCGCGAGCCGCCGCGCCGAGACGCCGAGCGCTTCGCGCCGAGGCTCGTCTTCGAGCAGGCCTGCCACCGCTTCCCCGAGCGCGTCCGGGTCCCCGGGCGGGACGAGGACGCCGGTCTCGTCCGTCATGACGTCACGGTACCCCGTGATGTCAGACGCAACCACGGGGATCGCGCATGCAAACCCTCGCGTGAGCACCATCCCGAAGCTCTCGCCGCCGAGCGACGGCGCGATCAGCGCTTTGGCGGTCAGCAGCTCCTCCGTCAGGTCGTCCTGGCTGAGGAACCCGAGCGCGTCGATGCCCGTCGCGTCGACACCCGCCTGCTGGAGCGCGAGCCGCACCATCAGCGGGTCGGCGCCGACGATGCGCAGGCGCGCCCCGGTCCGGCGATGGATCTCCGGCCAGCCGCGCAGCAGCACCGGCATCCCCTTCCGGCGGTCGTGGCGGCCGACGAAGACCACCCGATGTTCGCGCCCGCCGGCCTCGGCGTGCTCGGGGATGAGCACGCCGTTCGGGATCACTTCGAACTCCCCGGGCATCCAGCGCTCCGCCGACTCGCGCGCCGCCTCGGAGACCGCGATCCGGTGGTCGATCCGGTCCATCAGGAATCCCCACGCCCGCCCGCCGATGTGCATCCAGGCGAGCCCGCCCGAGGCGTGGAAAGTCGCAACGACGGGACAGCGCGCCCAGGCCATCACGGCCGTGCAGATCACGGGCGTCATCGGCTCGTGCAGGTGCAGCACGTCGAAGCGCTCGCGCTCGAGCAGCCGCTTGATCCTCGGCACCGCCCGCGGGCTGAGAACGATGTTGGGCAGCGAGGCGTTGGCCGGGACGATCACCGAGCGGCCGACCGGGACCACGTGCGCCGGCGGATCACCGTGGCGGCCGTGCCGGGGATGGAGCACGCGCGTGAAGCTCCCCGGCGGGTCGTTCCCGATGATGGTGCGCGTCTCGACGCCGAGTCGGTGCAGCGACTCCGCCTGCAGCTCGGAGTGCTCGAGAACCGCGCCCCAGTAGGACCACGAGTACGGCACGACGATGCCGACCTTCATCGCGGCCGATTCTGACGGTCGCTACTGCGGTTGCGGAGGGTTGCTGTGCTCCGAATGGGCCGAGCTCGCGCTGATCACGCCGGCCCGTAGGCCCATCAGCACCGCCTCGAGCCGCGAATGGGCGCCCATCGCCCGTAGGAGCGCGCGGATGTGGTTCCGGGCGGTCTCCTCGGCGATGCCGAGCCGGCGTGCGATCTCCGGCGTCTCGAGCCCTTCGCCGAGCAGGCACAGGACTTCCTGCTGCCGCGGCGTGAGGTCCTCCAGCGGCGAGTGCTTGAAGCTGGGGGCCTGTGCGAGCGGCATCCCGACGCCGAAGATCCCGACGATGTGGCCGTCGCGCCGCAGCGGAGCGGAGGTGAAGCGCATCGGGATCCGGCCGCCGTTCCGGTCGAGCACGACCATCTCGAAGATCTTCGTCGTCTTGCCGACGACCTTGCGCGTGAAGTTCGTCTGAGCGAGCTGGCGGTGCTCCGGGGCCACGTACTCGATGAACGGCTCCCCGCGGAGGTCGCCGAGCAGCTCGACCAGCGCGCGGTTGACCCACGAGAACCGCCCTTCGCGGCTGATCACGTAGGCAGGCGCCGCCAGATCCTCGACCGCAGTCGGAAGATCGAGCGCCGCAAGTTCGGAACCGTTCATCTGTGTTGCACCTGGTGGGAAAGCTCTACCGGCCGCCCCGCCGCGGGCGGCCGGTAGGCATTTGAGCGCGGGGCCGACGAGGTTCCCGCGGATCCGCCTCAGCGGCGGCCGCGAGGGGGAAGGTGTGGGCACACCTGTCGGCCCGTGCGCATGCAGCTTTTCATCCGCTCCTACCCGGTGTCATGACCCCCGTGGGTCAACTCGCGAGTAGCGCCCGTCGCCGCCTCGCGCGAGTAGACCCCCACCGAGAACGGGCGTATGGTCGGAAGCGCCGCCGGTGACCGAGGATCCGGGACACCCGAAGCTCGGCCTCGCCCTCTCCGGGGGTGGGCACCGCGCCGCCTTCTTCCACATCGGCGTCCTCGCGCGGCTCGCGGAGCTCGGCCTGCTGCGGCCGATCCAGGTGATCTCGACCGTCTCGGGCGGGTCGATCGTGGGCGCGCTCTACTACCTCCACGTCAAGAACCTCCTCGAGTCGAAGGGCGACAGCGAGATCACGGACGGCGACTACGTCGAGGTCGTGCATGCCGTCGAGCACGAGTACCGCGAGGCCGCGTCCTCGAACGTGCGCGCTTCCGGCTGGACGAACCCGCTGAAGAATTTCCAGATGGCGGTGCCGACCTACACGCGCACCGACCGCGTCGGCGAGCTGTACGAGCGGCGCTTCTACGCGAAGGCGTGGGGGGACCGCTCGAGGCGAGGAGGCCGCATCGCGATGCGCGACCTGCTGATCGCGCCGAAGCGATTCGAGGGCCACTTCGACCCGGACGTCGAGAACCCGCGCCGCCATGCGCCGGTCCCGATCCTCCTGCTCGAGGCGACGACCTTGAACACCGGCCACAACTGGCGCTTCGAGGCGATGTACATGGGCGAGCCGCCGAGGCAGGGGACGGCCGACCAGACGCTGCGGGAGGACGTCGACAAGAACGCGATCCTCGCGCGTACGAAGTGGGTCGACCTCCCGGAGGCGTGCCGCGACTTCCCGCTCGGCAGCGCCGTCGCGGCGTCGGCGTGCTTCCCGGGCGGCTTTCCCCCGATGCAGGTGCCGGGGCTCTTCGACGACCTCGTGGTCGAGCTGGTCGACGGCGGAGTCCACGACAACCAGGGAGTCGAAGGCCTCGTCGACCGCGGCTGCACGCACTGGATCATCAGCGACGGGTCCGGGCAGATGCCTGACCTCGCCCGGCCGTCGACGCGCCTCCCGGCCGTCCTCGGCCGCGTGATCTCGATCTACGGCGACGCCGAGCGTGAGCAGCGCCTGCTGCAGCTGCTGCGGGCCGGCGACACGGTCGCCTTCATGCATCTCCAGACCGGCCTCCCCGCGCGGGAGCGCACACCAGGCGGCAAGCTCGAGGAGCAGGACGTGTCGCTGACCTCGACCGGGTTCGGCGTCCTGGAGGACGTGCAGCGCGCGCTCGCCCAGGTGCGGACCGACCTCGACGCGTTCTGCGAGGTCGAGGCCTGGGCGTTGATGGCCGACTCGTACCAGCTCACGGGAGAGATCGTCCCGAAACAGGCCGGGCTTGCACGCCTCGGCACCGCCGGTCCCGACCGGGAGTGGCCGTTCGAGGTCGTGGCCGAGCACCTCGCGCAGCCCAGCGAGCGGTTCCTGAAGATGCTGCACGCTTCGAAGGAGCGCTTCCTCAAGCCGGCGCTGATGACGCCGCCGTTGCTGCCGCTGACCCTCCTGCTCCTGGTCGCGGGAGTCGGCGCTGCGATCTGGGGCCTCTGGCTGCTGCTGACTCCGCACGGAACGACGCTCTTCATCCTCGGCCTCGCCACGCTTGGCGCGCTGGCGATCTACGCCGGTTCCCAGAAGCTGAAGCCGGCCGCGATCGGGCTCTTCGACGTTGTCCTTCCGATACTGCTCGCGTTACCGCTCGTCCTGATCGCGTGGCTCCAGATCGCCGCCGGCCGCTGGTGGCTCGGCCTCGGCCGTGCGCGGCGTCTCTAGACTCGCACCATGATCGAAGGCGGCCTCGCCGAGCTCCACACGCACCTCGGCGCGTCGGTCGCCTCCGACATCATGTGGAGCCTCGCCCACGAGCAGGGCATCGCGCTACCGGTCAAGGACTACTGGGAGTTCGACCGGCTCGTCACGATCGCCGACCCGCGCCGGGTGGACTCGCTCGACGCCCTAAACGACATCTACCACTGGACGGAGCTGATCCAGTCGAGCCCGATTGCGGTCGAACGCTCGGTGCATGCGGCGATCGGCGGCGCCTTCCGCTCGCAGCACATCACGACCCTCGAGCTCCGCTTCAACCCGATGAAGCGCAACCGAGGCGGCGAGCGCGACCTCGACCACATCATCATGGCTGCGACCCGCGGGCTCGACCGCGCGAGCCTCGAGTACCCGAACGTCCGCGCCGGCCTGATCCTGATGATGGACCGCACGTTCGACGAGCGGCAGAACGCGATCATCATCGAGAAGGCGATCCGCTACGCGCCGCGGGGGATCGTGGGCGTGGACATCGCGGGGCCGAGGCCGGGCGGCGAGCGCTACCCGTACCGCGAGCTTGTGCCGCTCGTCGAGGAAGCGCGCGCGGCGGGACTCGGCGTGACCATCCACGTCGGCGAGGAAGGTGAGGAGCACGGCGACGCCGAGATCGGCGAGGTCGTCGAGCACCTGCGCCCGGACCGCATCGGCCACGGGATCCTCGCCGCGCGCAACCCGGAGCTGATGGCGGCGCTAGGCGAGCAGGAGATCGTCCTCGAGATCTGCCCCACGTCGAACCTGCTCACGCGCGCGCTCCCGAGCGAGGAGGCGGTGCGCGACACCTTCCGTGCCTTCGTCGAGAACGGCGTCGCCTTCACGATCGCGACGGACGGGCCGGAGATGATGCGGACGCATCTGCGCGACGAGTTCGAGCTCCTGCAGCGGATCGGCGCGCTCGACGAGGAAGAGCTCGCGGAGGCGAATCGCCGCGGGCACGAGGCGAGCTTCGTTCGAGCAGCGTCTCCCGCTCGCACGTAACGCCCCGTTACCCCGGCGGGTGTACGCCCGAAGTTACGCCGTCCGGTCAATAGTCGGCGCGCAGGGCCGTTGTTAGCGTCGCCGCCATGGTCACAGTCCTGCATGAGGGGCCGCCGGTGATCACGGATCGGCAGCTTCAGGTGATCCAACTGATCGCCGCCGGGTACTCGAACGACGAGGTGGCACGCCGGCTCGGCATCTCCCCGAGAACGGCGAAGGCCCACTCGGACGTGCTCCGGCAGAAGCTGGGTTGCGCGCGGCGTCGCCAGATCCCGGGCGCGTACCGCACGCTCACCGGCCGCGATCCCCTCTCACAAGGCCTCGGGGCAGGACCACCCGCTCCGGGGGACTGACGGCATCCGCGCCTGCGGCTGCGGTCGCAGGCGCGGTGCTTCCGCAACAATTGGCCGCAGCGAATTCCGCTTCGAGGGTAAGAGCGCAGGCAGAGCGCGATCGCGATGGTCGAACTCGAGGAACAAGCCACGGGGGCAAGCCGCCACATCATCGAGCGGCCCCGGTTGACGCGCCTTCTCGACGAGACGACAGCGAGGGTAATCATGCTCGTCGCCCCCGCCGGCTACGGGAAGACAACCCTGGCCCGCCAGTGGCTCGCCAAGCGACCACACGTGTGGTTTGCGGCTCGACCGGGATGGGCTGATCCCGCTGCCCTCGGTACGGAGATCATCGAGACGGCGAAGAACCGGGTCCCTATCGACTCCCAGCTCCAGAAGTGGCTCTCTGCCCGACGTAGTGCTGGGGACTGGGCCCGTGTGGCCGATCTCCTGGTTGATGACCTTGCTGCGTGGCCGGAGGAGACCTGGTTCGCGATTGACGACTACCAGTTGCTTACACCAGACGCCGAGCATGTGATCGATCGACTCCGAACACTTCCAACTTTGCGCCTCGTGCTGACCAGCCGGCGCCGTCCCGTCTGGTGTCGCTCGCGGGACCTCCTCTACGGCGAGATCTTCGAGGTTGAGACTTCGATGCTGAAGATGAACGATGCGGAGGCCGCGCAGGTCCTACGTTCCATCGACGAAGCAACGGCACACGGTTTCATCAAGGTTGCCGCCGGTTGGCCCGCGATCATCGGCCTTGCGTCCTTCGCCGACCGGGAAGTTGTCCGCGACCGAAGCGAGCTACCGCCTGAGCTGCACAACTTCGTCGCGCAGGAATTGTTCGCATCGGTCACAGCAAGTGCGCGCGATGGACTAGCCCAATTGAGCCTTCTGCCGTTGATATCGATCGATCGTGCGACACGGTTGCTCGGTCGAGATGGCGAGGCGGTTGTACGCGAAGGCACGCGTGTCGGATTCCTGACGGACGACCACTCTGGGGTACTCGCGATACATCCCCTGCTTCGGGAGTTCCTGCGTCGCAGGATCGTCGACCTTCCGGAAGCACGGCGCGTACAGCTCGTGGCTCGCGTTGTGCGCCTTCTTATGGGCGAGCGAAAGTGGGACGAAGCCTTCGAGGTCGTACGGCAGTTCGACATCCCCGAATTGCTAGGTGACCTGCTTCAAGCGTCACTCTACGAACTGCTGGATCGCGGACAGTTGAACACCGTCTCGATGTTCATCGCGGCCGGCCGGCTCCGAGGTGTGGATGACGTGATTCTCGATCTCGCCGACGCGGAACTTGCCTTCCGAGAGGGATTCCACGAGCGCTCGTTGCGTTTGGCCAGACGCGCGGCCGAAGACCTTCCAGTTCGGTCTCCACTTGCATCTAAGGCATGTGCTCTCGCTGGAAACAGCGCCTACTTCGGTGATGCACTACCGAGCGCCGAAAAGGCTTTCCGTCGAGCTCGCGAGCTAGCAAGAACGCGGGAAGACGAACGCCGGGCGCTATGGGGGCTCTTCTTGTCAGTGTTGGACCAGGAAGACGACTCGGCGGCTGAGCTCCTCGAAGAGTTTGAACGTGTTAGCGGCTCAAGTCCGGACGAACTTGTCCGTATTCAGAACGGGCGCCTCCATTTCGGCACGCGGTTGGGGACACTGAATTACGGCCTGTCGGGTGCCGAGGCAGTCGCCGGAATCGTTGGCGAGGCCAAAGATCCTGTGGTGCGTGCGTCCTTCTGGCATGTCTATGGAGCCGCGTGCCGAGCTGCCGCTGACTATCCCGGAGCGCTTGAAGCAACGAACAACGCCCTACGCGAGATCACCGCTTACGACCTCAGCTTTGGCCGCGCGCACGTGTATCTCATCCGCGCTGGGGCACTCACGGGAACTGCGGCATACGACGAAGCTCTCGCTCTGCTAGACGAGGTCGCACGGATCGCAACGCGTAACGGCGACACGTACCTGCAGAGGGGCGAGCGGACGAATCGATGCAAGCTCTACCTGCTGATGGGCGACGCTGCAGATGCAGCGCACATCACTGACATCGACTGGCCGCATGTGGGTTCCCGTGGTGAGTTGGCGGAGTTCTTGGCAACACGGGCCGTTGCTCTCGCGGCAGGCGGTGCGAGGGATAGCGCAATCGCGGAACTTGAGCGCGCTGAGGCTCTTAGCGACGAGAACGAAGCTTCCGCCCTTTGTACGAGCGTGCGCGCCCTATTTGGGCTTGAACAGCAGAACGAACTGACGACTATGCTGCCTCGCCTCCGGGAGACGGTGAGCCGAGGGGTCTTGGATCCGCTTGTGTTCGTTTTTCGCCTCGACCGGCGCCTCCCGCGGCAAGTGGCTCGAGTTCCGGAACTGCGATCTGTGCTGCAAGAGGCACTTAACGTCATGGATGCCCAGCCACACTCGCCTGTCGACATGCGGTTGGCCTCGCATGAGCAAGCACTTACGAAGGTTGGGCTCACGCGGCGAGAACACGACGTCCTCGGCCTCCTGTCCGCGGGCAAAACAAACAGAGAAATCGCGCAGGCGCTGTTCCTATCTGAGTCGACGGTCAAGGTTCATGTGCGGCACGTGCTACGCAAGATTGGTGCTCGTACCCGGACCGAGGCTGCGATTTATGCGCTTAAGAAGCGACAACCCGAAGCTCAGGGCGAACCGCGGGCTTCAGATCTAGATCCTGACTAGGCGCCGAGGGCCTGAACTCGTTGCCTAGGCCAAGTCGGTAATCCTCCGACGCAGCCGTAAGGATGGCCTCGAACGCTGCGACAACAGCGGTATCGAACTGCGTGCCTACTGCTTGGGCTATTCGCAGACGCGCAACATGTGATGGCATCGCATCCCGGTAGGGACGGTCAGACGTCATTGCGTCGTATGCGTCGGCAACGGCGATGATGCGAGAGAGGAGTGGGATCTGGTGGTCGGCCAGACGGTCGGGGTAGCCGTTACCATCAATCCGCTCGTGGTGGTGCCGCACGATGCGAGCGATTTCCTCGTAGTCAGCGACCTTCGCGAGGATCCTCTCGCCGATGACCGGATGCTTCTCCATCAGGCGCCGTTCGTCGAGCGTGAGCGGACCAGGCTTCTCTAAAAGGCCGGGCGGAAGCCCGACCTTTCCGATGTCGTGCACAAGGCCACATAGGTGTGCCATTTGCGTTTCGCCCTCCGACAAACCGAGGCGTCCGGCGATGTCGCGGGCATAGGTGGCGACGGCGGTGGAGTGGCCGGCTGTGTACCGGTCCCGCTCATCGAGGGTTGCGACAAGCGCCGTCGCAAACGAGACGTTCGCTCGTTCCTGGCGGACGATCGCAGCGGCAAGTTCCTCTGCCGTCGCTCGCTGTTCCTGGTAGAGCAAGAAAAGCTTCTGAGCCGCGAAAGCGGGAAAGAGGAAAAGCGCAATGCTCCACGGGGAGACCTCGCGGTACGTGTAGACCAGCAGCGTTGTGATGGGGATGTACAAGGGCATCGTCACGAAGGCAGCACTGCCAATCCGCCCGATCTCAGTAAGTGAACTTCCGCGAAGTCGCGCGACCACAGACCCCAACACGAAATCGCCGCCCTGCTCTACAACCGTCGCAGCGACTACCACTGCGGCAAGGCGCCCGAATGAATGCCTTTCGGCCCCATCGATGGACAGAGCGACGATTCCGGCGCATCCCGCGGCGATCGAGCGCGAGCAAGTCCAAAGGAACCACCGCGCGTAAGGCGCGCGGAATTCGAGCGCAAGGCTCGCAATGCTGACGAAGATCGCGGCGCCAGGACCGTAGATCACCGCCGCAAGGACGATCGGCAAGAACGAGACTGAGATCTCCGCACGAGGGCTAAGGCGGACGCTCTGCCGCTCAGCAACAAGAGCTGACACGGCGAGCACCGCAAGCGGCCAGATTGGTCCCGAAGGGGCTACCCCCGCGTCATGCACTACTACGAAGGCCAATAGGCCGAAGACCACGGCGAGCCACAGGCTGTAGATGACCAGCGCGGAGTCCCGTCGCGAGAGCGCCCCGTTGACATCAAGAAACGACCTGAGAAGGCGGGGCGACGCGCCTTGAAACTCCCCCTTTTGGGTGATACCTTCGAACACGCTGTCAGTCCCCCGAGGGAGGAAGAGTGCGCTCCCGAATCACTAGTCTCCTGCTCGCGCTTTTCGCGCTGGCGACCGTTTCCGGCAACATCAGATGGTGGTAGCGGGATCTACGACCCACAGCGGGTCGTAGCTTCCGTTTTCCCCAATCTGTCCACATCACCCTGTTGAGGGATTTCCACAGGGTTGTGGAGAAGCACACAGAATCGCGTAGGTTCGGCCCCCGCGCGTCCTAGGCGATCAGGCCGCGCCTGAAGCCCACCGCTACCGCGTGGGCGCGCGACCGCGCCTGCAGCTTTGCGAGCAGGTGCCGCACGTGCGACTTGACCGTCTCCTCCGAGAGGAAGAGGCGGACGCCGATCTCCCGGTTCACGAGGCCGTCGGAGATCAGCTGGAGAACCTCGATCTCACGCGCGGTCGGCTCCTGCTCGAGCTCCTGCAACGGGCCCGAGAAGGGAATGACCTCCGCGCCACCGCTGCGCCGTTTGGCCACCGCGTCGAAGCGGCGGCTGTGGTCGACGTAACGGGACAGGATCTCCTTGCGCTCGGCAGCGTCCACGGTATTGAGCCGTATCGGCCGCGTACGGGCCGCTCTTTAGTTCGAGGTCCTACCCCTTTTCAGGGATCCCCGAGGCCGGTGACCGGCTTTGCTTCTTCCTTCCCGGGCTCCCGCGGCACCGCGGACTCGTCCGCGGTCTCGGGCGTGTGCGCCGGGGAGACCTGAACCCGTGCGAGCGTTTCCTTGTCGACGTTCAGCGGATGGTGGCAGGCCGCGAGGTGGCCGTTGCCGTAATCCACCAGCGGCGGTTCGATCTGCGCGCAGACGTCCGTTGCGTACCGGCAGCGCGGGTGGAAGCGGCAGCCCGACGGCGGGTGGATCGGGCTCGGGACGTCGCCCTCGAGCACGATGCGCTCACGCGCCTCGGCGAGATCGGGATCCGGCACCGGCACCGCCGAGAGCAACGCCTCGGTGTACGGCATGATCGGGCGCGAGTAGAGCTCCTCGGCCGGCGAGAGCTCGACGAGCTTCCCCAGGTACATCACCGCGATCCGGTCCGACACGTGCCGCACGACCCCGAGGTCGTGCGCGATGAAGATGTACGTCAGCCGGAAGTCGTCCTGGAGCTCCTCGAGCAGGTTGACCATCTGGGCCTGGATCGAGACGTCGAGCGCGGAGACGGGCTCGTCGGCGACGATCAGCTTCGGCCGCAGCGCAAGGGCGCGCGCGACGCCTATGCGCTGGCGCTGGCCGCCGGAGAACTCATGCGGGAAGCGGTTGTAGTGCTCTGGCGAGAGCCCGACCGTCTCGAGCAGCGCCTCGACTTTCTCCTTGCGCTCCTTGCGGTCGCCGATGCCGTGGATCCGCATCGGGTCGCCGATGATCGTGCCGACCCGCTTCCGGGGGTTCAGCGAGGCGTACGGGTCCTGGAAGATCATCTGCATCTCACGGCGCAGCGGCCGGAGCGCGCGGGCCTTGAGCTTTCCGATCGAGCGGCCGTCGAAGACGACGTCGCCGTCGGTCGGGTCGAGCAGCCGGACGATGCAGCGCCCGAGCGTGGACTTGCCGCAGCCGGACTCGCCTACGAGCCCGAGGGTCTCGCCCTCCGCGACGCTGAGCGTGACGTCGTCGACCGCGTGCACGCGTTCGACCTCGCGAGCGAGCACACCCTTCCGGATCGGGAAGTACTTCTTCAGGCTGCGCACCTCGACGAGCGCACCGTTCTGGGTCTGCGGCTCGGTCATGCGACCCGCACCTCGCCCGCGATCGTCTGCTCGCGCCGGCTGCGCTTCTCCTCGAGCGAGAGCCAGCAGCGGTCGAGGTGGCCGCGATCCTCGACGCGGTTCGCGAGCTCTGGCTCCTCGATGCACTTGTCGAACGCGTGCGGGCACCGCGGCCGGAACTTGCAGCCCTGCGGCAGGTTGATCAGCGACGGCGGCGTGCCCTCGATCGAAGCCAGCTTCTTCGGCTTCGGCCGGTCGAGCCGCGGGATCGAGCCGAGCAGTCCCCACGCGTACGGGTGCTGCGGGTCGTAGAAGACCTGCCGCTTCGAGCCGCGCTCGACGATGCGGCCCGCGTACATGACGGCGATCTCGTCTGCCACCTCCGCCACGACGCCGAGGTCGTGCGTGATCAGGATCACCGCGGAGTCGAAGTCGGCCCGCAGGCGGTCGAGCAGCTCGAGGATCTGGGCCTGGATCGTGACGTCGAGCGCCGTCGTGGGCTCGTCGGCGATCAGGACTTCGGGGTTGCAGGAGAGCGCCATCGCGATCATCGCGCGCTGGCGCATCCCTCCCGAGAACTGGTGGGGGTAGTCGTCGACGCGCTCCTGCGGGTTCGGAATTCCGACCTGGCGCAGCAACTCGATGGCACGCCGCTTCGCCTCCTGCTTGGAGGCCTGCTCATGCGTAGTGATCGCCTCGACGATCTGGTCGCCGACCGTGTAGACCGGATTCAGCGACGTCATAGGGTCCTGGAAGATCATCGCGATCTCGTTGCCGCGAACCTCGCGCAACCGCGACTCGGGCAGCGCGAGCAGGTTCTCGCCGCGGTAGAGAACCTCGCCCTCGAAGACCGTGTTCTTGTCGCGCGTGAGCCCGAGGATCGTCATCGCGGTGACACTCTTGCCCGAGCCGGACTCGCCGACGATGCCCAGCACCTTTCCGCGATCGAGCTCGAAGCTGACGTCGTCCACGGCGCGGACGACGCCGTCCTCGGTCGTGAACCGGACCTTCAGTCCTTTGACCTCGAGTAGGCGCTCTGCCATCAGGCCGGCCTGACTCTCGGGTCGAGGTATGCGTAGAGGAAGTCGACGACCGCGCTGAAGAAGACGATGAAGAACGCGCCGTAGAGCGTCACGCCCATGATCGGCGGGAGGTCGAGCCCGCCGACCGACTGCGCCGCGTACCAGCCGACACCCTTCAGGTCGAACACCGTCTCCGTCAGGATCGCACCGCCGCCCAGCACCGCGGCGAAGTCCAGGCCGAAGAGGGTGACGATCGGAATCAGCGAGTTGCGCAGCACGTGGCGCCTGAGCACGCTCGCCGGCGGCAGGCCCTTGGCCCGTGCGGTGCGCACGTAGTCCTCGCCCATCGAGTCGAGCATGTTCGAGCGCAGCACGCGGCCGTAGAAGCCGATGAAGAGCACCGCGAGGCAGAACCACGGCAGGATCAGGTGGTAGAGCCACTGCGTCGGGTCCGACGTCAGCGGCACGTAGCCGCCGTCGGGGAACCACGTGTTCGTCTCGGCGAAGTAGTAGCGCAGCACGATGCCGAGCCAGAAGACCGGCATGGAGATCCCGACCAACGCGAGGATCGTTATCAGCCGGTCCGAGGCCCGGCCGGCCGTCACCGCAGAGATCACGCCGACGAGGACGCCGAAGACGAGCCAGATGATCGCGGCGCCGATGCAGAGCGAGAACGTGGCCGGGATGCCTTTGACGATCTCGTGTACGACGTCCTGCCGCGTGTCGAACGAGCGGAGGATGTCGTATTCGTTGTGCGGCCCGGGGGTAAGCCCCGTCGCGGCCTTCTGCATCATCTTCGCGTACTGCACGTAGAACGGCTTGTCGAAGCCCCAATTCTCGCGGATGTTCTGGATGTTCTCGGGCGTGGGGTTCTTGCCGGCCATCCGCTCGGCTGGATCGCCGCCCGGGAGAAGGATGAAGACGATGAAGACGAGCAGGCTGACGGCGAACAGCACAGCCACCATCCCGATCAGCCGCCTGATCACGAAGCTCAGCATCAGTGCTCGATCCTCACCTTCGCGCGGGGATCGAGTGCGTCACGAAGGCCGTCGCCGAAGATGTTCAGCGAGAGCACGGTCAGCACGATCGCGATCCCGGGGATGAGCGAGAGCCACGGCGCCGTCTCGATCTGATCCTGTCCGCTCGCGATCAGGTTCCCCCACGACGGGTCGGGCAGCCGGACGCCCGCGCCGAGGAACGAGAGGCCCGCCTCGGTGAGGATGTTGGCCGCGATGATCAGCGTGAAGAACACGAGGACTGTCGAGGCGACGTTCGGGAGCAGGTCGGAGAACATCACCCGCAGCGGCCCCGCGCCCTGGCCGATGGCGGCCTCGACGAACTCCTTCTCCCGCAGCGAGAGGATCTGGCCGCGGATCGGCCGTCCGATGTACGGGATCAGGACGTATGAGATCACAAGCGTAGGGATCCACAGGCTCCCCGGCTCGATATCGATCCCGAAGTGGTGGAAGCCGTTGATCGACAGCGCGCTGCTGATTGCGATTGCGAGCAGCAGCACCGGGAACGCCCAGATGATGTCGAAGAAGCGTGAGACCAGCCAGTCCGTCGAGCCGCGGTAGTACCCGGCCAGCAGCGCGAGCGTTAGCGCGAGGAGCGTGCAGATCAGCGCCGACCCGATCCCGATCATCAGCGAGTTGCGCCCGCCGTAGAGGAGCCGCACCGCGACGTCGCGACCGAGGTTGTCCGTCCCGAGGACGAACCGGCCGTCGGCCCGCCACCAGGTTGGGCCGAGGTACGTCGGGGCCTTCACGACAAACGTGCCCTTGTCGACGTCGTAGAACGACCCGCCGCCGATCACGTCCTTGAGCTTGCCGCCGACGCGGACCTTCTCGCCGACGTGCACGTCGTTTGGGCCGGTATGCGCGACGTGGTGCGCGTACACCGGCGCGAGCGCGCAGGCGATGACGATCAGGAAGAACACCCCCAGCGAAGCAAGCGCCAGGTAGTTCCGGCGCAGCCGTCGCCAGGCGAGGTACCACGGGCTACGTCCGACGATCGTAACCTCATGCTCCTCCGAGGCCAGCAGCGCAGCGCTGTCGAACGTGAGATCGGTGGCGGGCTCGGCCATTCTCCTAGGGCGGCGAGTGTAGTCAGCGAGGGCGCCCGTGGGCGCCCTCACCGACTCTTACATGCGCTGCCTTACTTCCTGCAGAGCCGCAGCGCGTCGATTCCGTAGAGGCGCTGGGTGTGAATGCACCCCATCTTCTTCGAGAAGAACTCCGGGAACACGCGGTTCGACCACGGGGCCCACGGAGCCTGCTGCATGATCTGCTTCTCGACCGTCGCCCACTTCTTGTTCACGCCGGGCGTCAGGACCTGAGCCTTCTTCAGGCTCTCGATCTCCTTGTTGGTCTTGGCGCTGCTGTACCACGCGTAGTTGTTGTTGTCCGTGTTGGTGATGCGGTTGCCGTTCAGGAGGACGTCGAACCAGTCGAGCGGGTGCGGGTAGTCCTCCAGCCAGCGCGCCCAGCCCGTCTGTGCGTGCGTGGCGACATTGCCGATCGTCGTGTAGTACGTCGCCCTCGGCAGGATGTTCAGCTTCGCGTCGAGGCCGATGTTGTTCAGGACGCTCGTGTAGTACTGCGCGGCGTCGCGGGCATCGGAGACGTCACGTGTCCAGACCGTGACCTTGGCGTTCTTGGCGCCGGCCTGGTTGATCAGCTGCTTCGCCTTCGCGACGTTGTGGCTGAACAGCTTCAGCTTCACGTACGAGGGGTACGTGGGCGGAAGCACGTTCTGGGTCGCGCGGCCGAGGCCGCCCCACACGATCCGGTTCAGCGCGCCGCGGTCGATGGCGTAGTTGACCGCCTGGCGGACCTTCAGCTTGTTGAACGGCGCCTCCCGCATGTTCATCCAGAAGTAGTACGTGTTCGCCGTGTCGCGCAGGACCAGGTGGCCCTTGCTCTTGGCGTTCGCGATGCGGTCCGGCGGGATGGCCCCGTTCGAGTAGTCGGCCTGCCCGCTGATCACCCGCTGGGTTGCCGTGTTCGCGTCGCCGATCAGGCTGACGACGATCTTGTCCGGGTTCCCCCGCGGGATGTACTTCGTGGGCTTGAAGTACTTGTTGCGGACCATCGTGAAGCCGCGGTTCGCGTCGAAGCTCGAGAAGCGGTACGGGCCGGTGCCCGGGATCTTCCCGTTCAGGATCTGCGTCGACGTGCTGCTCGGGACCGGGGCCGCGAACAGAAGCGCGAGGATCGTCAGGAAGTCACCGCGCGGCTTGGTCAGCTTGACGGTGATCGTGCGCTTCTTGTTGTTCACCGCGATGCCCGAGATGTTCCCGCGCTTGGTCGGATGCGCTGCGAACGCCTTGGCGCCTGCGATGTCGGTGTAGAACCCGACGCCCTGGCCCGTGGCGAGGAAGCCGCGCTTGATCGCCCACTTGAAGTCCGACGCCTGAAGCTTCTTGCCGTTCGAGTACTTCAGGCCCTTGCGGAGCGTGAACTTGTACACCCGGCCGTTGCTCGAGATCTTCGGCATCGACTGGGCGAGGCCGGGGACGAGCTGGTAACCGGCCGGACCATCGACGTGCTTGTAGGTGAGGAGCGTCTCGTAGACGTTCCACATCGCCCACCAGCTCTGACCTGTGTAGGCCTGCTGTGGGTCGAGGAAGTCGATCGTGTCGATCACGGCTCGCAGCGTGCCCACCTTCTTGTACGTCTGCTTCGGTGCCGAGCTCGACTTGTTCGCCGCGACGCCGTACGCCGCGACCATCATGGAGAACCCGGCTGCTAGGGCGACAACTCCTAGGAGCCAGGTCCACCGACGCTTGCCACTCAATTCCACCTCCCGGTTAAGACCCCCATTGCTGGGTCAATCTTCGCAAAGTGGAGACGTCCTGGCCAGCGCTCTGGTTAGAACCTGTAGTAACGAATATCGTGGTCGCCGCGAGCATTCGCGAGCGGCTCCTCGACGACGCCGTTGACGCCTTCGCGGTCGGTTGCATGCAGGATCCGGCCTTCGCCGAGCCAGAAGGCGATGTGGTGCGCCCGCTCCGCCGGCCCGAAGCAGACGAGGTCGCCGGCCTGGAGCTGCGACTCCTCCATCCGCGTCGCCGCGGCCTCCTGCTCGTGCGCGTCGCGCGGGACGAGCCGCCCGAGGCGCCGGTAAGCCATGTGCACGAGCCCCGAGCAGTCGATTCCGCGCTCGGTCAGGCCGCCCCACTCGTATGGCGTCCCAAGGTACGCCCGCGCCTCCTGGACGTGATCGCCTGAGCGCGGAAGGCCAGGCCACTCGCCGTCCGCCTCGCCGCCCAGGGCCTCCGCGCGAATCCAGCCCGGGTACTCGTAGGCCGTCCTGATCCGCGCCCAGTCGCCGTCGAGCTCCTCGACCGCGAGCGGCTCGCCGTGGAGCGCCTGCGTGACCTGCTCGGCCGCGTCGTAGGGCTCTGCGCGAACGGGCGTAACGTCCGCAGCGCAGGCTCGCACCTCCATCACGTCGGTCTGATTCGCGGGTCGAGGCGTGCGTAGACGATGTCGACGACCGCGCTCATGATGGTGATGAAGAACGCGCCGTAGATCACCGTCGCCATGATCACCGGCAGGTCGAGCGACAGGAGCGCGTTGTAGGTCAGCCGGCCCACTCCAGGGAGGCCGAAAACGACCTCGGTCAGCAGCGCGCCGCCGCCGATGAGGACCCCGAGGTCGAGGCCGGCGAGCGACACGAACGTGATCAGCGAGTTCCGCAGCATGTGCCTCAACAGCACCCGCTTGGGGCTGAGGCCCTTGGCCCGGGCCGTGCGCACGTAGTCCGCGCTCTCGTTTTCGAGCAAGTCCGCCCGCAGCACGCGCGCGTAAAAGCCGATGTAGAGGACCGACAAGGTGATCCAGGGGAAGACCAGGTGGAGGAACCACTGCCACGGGTCCTCGGTCAACGGCGTGTAGCCGAGCGGCGGCACCCAGCTGAACAGGAAGGTGTCGTGCAGGCGGTCCTGCGTGATCAGATTGACCACCTCGCCGAGCCAGAAGACGGGCATGGAGATCCCGATCAGCGCCAGGATCATGATGATCGGATCGACGACCGTCCCCTTGAAGGTGACGGCTATCAGTCCTAAGAGGATGCTGAACACAAACCAGAGCACCGCCGCTCCGATCACGAGGGAGAAGGTGACGGGCGCTGCTGCCCAGATCGCGGGGACGACCTGGAGTGCCTGGTTTCCGTACGAGACCAGGTCGCGCGAGATGAAGAGCCGCTTCATCATCAGGGCGTAACGGACCGGCAGCGGGCGGTCGAGCCCGAACTCGTGCTTCACGGCAGCCACCGTCGCGGGTGAGGGGTTGCGGCCTGCGAGGCGGGCGCTGGGGTCGATCCCCGGGGTGGCGAAGAAAATCAGGAAGACGAGCACCGTGATCGCGAAGAGGACGACCACGAGCCCGATGATCCTCCGGACGACGAAGGCGAGCATTACTCTCTCACTCGCACTTTCGCGCGCGGGTCGAGCGCGTCACGGACACCGTCGCCGAGGACGTTCAGCGAGAGGACCGTCAGCACGATCATGATCCCCGGCGCGATCGCGACCCACGGTCGCGTATAGAGCAGCTCCTGCCCGTCCCCGATGATGGTGCCCCAGCTGGCGTTGGGCGGCTGCACGCCGATCGAAAGAAACGAGAGCGCCGCCTCGGTCAGGACCGTGGTCGCGATCATCAGGGGCAGCAGCACGATCACCGTCGAGACGACGTTCGGGAGGATCTCGCTGAGCATGAGCCGCAGACTCGACGAGCCCTGCGACACGCCGGCCTCCACGTACTCCTTCTCGCGCACCGACAGCACCTGGCCGCGCACCGGCCGGAAGACGTACGGGATGTAGATCAGCGCGATGATCAGCGTCGGCGTCCACAGGCTCGAGGCGTTGAGCGTGATCGGGCCGAGCTTCACGCCGCCGGGCGTCGTCAGCAGGACGGTCGAGAGCGAGATCGCGAGCAGATAGACGGGGAACGCCCAGATCAGGTCCATGATCCGCGAGAGGATGGTGTCGGACCAGCCGCGGAAGAACCCCGCCATCAGCGCGAAGAGGAGCGCGGCGAGCGAGCAGATCACGGCCGAGCCAACGCCCACGATGAGCGACGCGCGGCCGCCGTAGAGAAGGCGCGCCATCACGTCGCGCCCCTGCTGGTCCGCCCCGAGAAAGTAGTTCGAATGCCAGGTCGGGCCGATCGGCGTCTCGCCGAGGCCGAGGCCGGCGCCGCCCTGCTGGATCACCTCGACCTGCTTGCCGTCGACCTCCGTCGTGCCGGAGAGGTTCGAGGTGAAGGGATCAGTGTGCGCGATGTGGTGTGCGTACACCGGCGCCAGGAAGCTGAGCACGACGATCAGCACGAACAGGCCCAGCGCCGCCATGGCGATCCGGTTCCGGACGAGCCGGCGCCCGGCGATCGCCCAGGGGCTCCTCCCGGAGATCTCCCTGATGCTTTCGCCGGGCGCGAGCCTGAGTTCGGGCTCCGGCTCGTACGCGAACTCAGCCATTGCTGTTGAGACCGTTCCTTACTTCACCGATGCCTGGGCGAGCAGGAAGTACCACTGCGGGCTGAACTGGTAGCCCTTCACGCGTGACGAGAGCACGTCGATGTACTTCGGGTTGAACATCGACACCCACGGCGCCTGGTCCGTCACCCCCTTGTCGACGCTGGCCCACAGCTTGTTGGCCGCCGCCGGGTCCGTGATGCCCGTCGCTCCGGCCTGATCCATCTTCGCCTGGAGGTTCTGGTTGCAGAACTCGGCGATGTTCGGGCTCGAGTTGCTGCCCGGGTGGAACGAGCCGCAGCCGAGCAGGATGTTCAGGAAGTCCGAGGCCGCCGGGTAGTCCTGGTACCAGCTCGAGTACGCGAACTGCGGCTTGTTGTTCGAGTTCTGCGCGTACGGGTACTGGATGTCCGGCGAGAGCGCCTGCAGCGTCGCCTTGTAGCCGAGGCTCTTCAGCAGCCCGACGAAGTACAGGCCGAGGTTCTTGTCGACCGTGTTCGTCGTCGTGTTGACCTTCACCGCCGCTCCCTTGGTACCCGACTGCTCGATGAGCTGCTTGGCCTTCTGCAGGTCGGGCGCAGTCCACTTGCCGCTGCCCGGGTTCTTCGTGTACGGGCAGTACGCCACGTAGCCGGGGAAGTTGGGCGGCAGGATCTGGCACGTCGGCACCGCGAGCTTCGGGCCGCCGTAGATCTTCACGAGCGCGTTGCGGTCGGTCGCGTAATTCACGCCCTGCCGCGCCTTCAGGTTGTTGAAGGGCGGGATCCGCGTGTTGAAGGCGAAGTACCAGACCGCCGTCAGCGGGTTGACATGCACGCGGTCCGCGTACTTCGTGCTGAGCTCACCCAGCCGGTCAGCAGGCGGCTGGTCGAACATCCAGTCGGCCTGGTTCTGCTCGACCGCCGTCACCTGCGCCTCCGGCTGCAGGCCGAACTTCTGCACGATCTCGTCCGGATTCCCTTCCGGCTGCGCGTCCTTCGACCATTCCTTGAAGAAGGAGTTGCGCACGACCTTCATCTGCTTGGTCGGCGAGTACTGGACCCACTTGTACGGGCCGGTGCCCGGCGGCGGGATGTTCACGTTCGTGTTGGGGGTGTCCTTCGGAAGGATGAACGCGAACGGCACCGCGAGCTTGTCCAGCCATTCGGGGTCGGCCGTCGTCAGGTTGAAGGTGACCTTGTTGCCGTTGACCACGACCCCCTTGTTGAGGGTGCAGGTCTTCGGCGTCTTGATGCATGCGTCCGCCCCCTGGATGACGTTGTACCAGGTGCCGGCATTCGGGCTGTTCCCGATCTTGAACAGGCGCTCGAAGGTCGCCTTCACGTCCGCGCCCGTCAGGGTCTCGCCGTTCGAGAACTTGATCCCCTTGCGAAGCGTGAACGTCCAGGTCTTGCCGTCGTTCGTCGGCTTCGGGATCGACGTGACGAGGTCGGGCACTTTCTTCGTCCCCTCCGACCCGCCCGTTCGCTTGAACGCGATGAGGCCGTCGTGCGTGAAAATCAGCCACTGCCATTCCTGCAGCGTGTAGTTGACCTGCGGGTCGGGTGATCCAGATGGCGCCGCAGCCGCGACGGTCTCGAGGATCCCTCCCTTCGCGCCACCGCTAGACGCCGCAGTCGTGGTGGAGTTCTTGTTCGAGCCGCCGCCGCCGCAACCCGCCACAACGAGCGCGAGGCCAAGCAGCGCGAAGGAGAAACCGACGTACCAGCGCTTCACCAGGATCACTCCTCCCGGTCGGTATTCCCTGCCCGTTTACGTACGGACGCTGGGCGAGGTCCGGATGTTAGTGGAGCGCGTTGGCGCTGAGTCGCAGGTGCCGTCGACCGACGTCAGGCGGCGACTGTCTGGAGCTCGCGCAGCGCGGCGAGCCGCGCCAGCGCCTGGCCCTCGAGCTGCCGAACGCGCTCGCGCGTCAGGTCGAGCTCGTGCCCGATCGCCTCGAGCGTCCAGGGCTCGCCTTCGAAGCCGAAGCGCAGCTCCAGAATTCGCCGCTCCCGCTCGGGGAGCGCGTCGAGCGCCCGCCGCACACCCTGGCGGCGGAGCGACTCCTCGGCCTCCTCGAACGGATCGGCGGCCTCGCGGTCGGCGAAGAGGTCGCCGAGCTCGCCCTCGTCGTCCGCGCCAACCGTCTGGTTCAGTGAGACGGAGGCCTGCGCGGCGCCGAGCGCCTCGTCGACGTGCTGGATCGGAAGGCCGGTCGCCTCGGCGAGCTCCTCCTTCGTCGCCTCGCGGCCGAGCTCGACCTCGAGCCGGCGCGCGGCGCGGCCGAGCTTCTGCTGCCGCTCGACGACGTGGACGGGTACGCGGATCGTGCGCGCGTGGTTCGCGACCGCGCGCTGCACCGACTGGCGGATCCACCAGGTCGCGTACGTGGAGAACTTGTAGCCACGCCGCCAGTCGAACTTCTCGACCGCGCGGTTGAGGCCGAGCGTGCCCTCCTGGATCAGGTCCAGGAACGGGACGCCGAGTCCGCGGTAGCCCTTCGCGATCGAGACCACGAGGCGCAGGTTCGACTCGATCATCCGGCGCTTGGCGGTGACGTCGCCGCGCTCGATCGCCTTCGCGAGCATGACCTCCTCGGCCGCGGTCAGCAGCTTGTGCCGGCCGATGTCGGCGAGGAAGAGCTGCAGGCTGTCGGCGGCCCCCACGAGCGGCTGCGCGGCCTGCTGCTGGGCAGCCTCGGCTGCGGCGGCCTCGCGCGCCTTCTGGGCCTCCTCTTCCGGCTCCGACGCCGGCTCGCCAACCTCGAGGCCGATCGCCTCGAGCTCGCGCGTCAGCTGCTCGACCTCGTCCTCGGCGAGGTCGTGCTCCAGCGCAAAGGCTTCGAGCTCCGTCGGCAGGATGAAGCCGCGCTCCTCGGCGCCCTCGAGCAGCACGCGGGCAGGCTCGGTCTCCAGCAGTTCCTGAAGTTGGTGCTGAGTCACTTTCTCCTCGTGGGTGTTAGACGACGTACCTGCCCCGATCTTTCGCACTGTAAGGGGATTGTCCTCGGCTGGCCAGGGGGATCCGGAAGCATGGTCGCCCCAGCAGACGCAACGTCGTGCTGCCTTTGGTTATTCCGCGACAGCGGCCTCTTTGGTTTGCGCTCTTGCCGGAAAGTCGAACTCCACCTTGCCTTCACCGTTCAAGACGAGGCGAGCGCGAAAAGGTTTGCCCGCGCGCGACTTGAAGCCGGAGATGACTTCCTTGGTCCGACCCTCCTCGAGCAGCTGGCGAGCGAGCTCCGGCGTGATCGTCCGGCCGGCGACGCGCTTCCAGATGACGAAGCCGCAGCCGGTCTCCTCGCGGCTCTTCCAGCTCGTGCAGCCGTACGCCTTCGAGTTCTCCCTGATGATCTCGCCGGTCTCGGCGCCGCAGCGCGGGCAGAGCCCGAGCTCGACGCGCTCGGGGCGCAGCTTCTCCTTGTCGAGCTCCGCAATCTTCTCCACGGTCGCTCGCGTGAAGTCCTCGATGTCCTTGATGAACTTCCCGCGGTCGTCGCTGCCGTGCTCGATGTCGGTGAGGCGCTTCTCCCAGTTGCCGGTGAGCTCCGGCGAGGTGAGCGGGTGCTCCTCGAGCATGGTGATCACCTGGAGGCCCTTCGGCGTCGGCGTGAGGTCCTTGCCGGCGCGCTCGATGTACTCGCGCCGGATCAGCGTCTCGATCGTCTCAGCTCGCGTGGCCGGGGTGCCGAGGCCGCTCTCCTTCATCGCCTCGCGGAGCTCCTCGTCGTCGATCAGCTTGCCTGCGGTCTCCATCGCGGAGAGCAGCGTCGCCTCGCTGTAGCGCGGCGGCGGCTTCGTCTCCTTGGCCTCGACCTCGGCGCTCGCGCACTTGACGGTCTGGCCCTGTTCGAGCGGAGGCAGCTCGGCCGACTCGTTCTCGCCTTCCTCGTCCTGGCGCTGCTGCTGTGCGTCGGCATCGGAGAGCAGGCCGTAGACGCCGCGCCAGCCGGCCTCGAGGGTGACCTTGCCGCGCGAGCGGAAGCGCTCCTCCTCGACGAGCGTGACGACCGTCGTCCGCGCGTAGCGTGCCGGCGGGTGGAACACCGCCAGGAAGCGGCGGGCGACCAGGTCGAAGACGCGGCGCTCGTCCGGCGAAAAGCGCGAGATGTCGTGCTCGACGTCGGTCGGGATGATCGCGTGGTGGTCGTCGACCTTCGAATCGTTGACGACGCGAGCGAGCGGCAGCTGCTGCAACCCGAGCACGTAGCGCGCGGCCGCGGCGTACTCGCCGACCGGCTGGAGCGTGGCGGCCGTCGGCTTCAGCTGCGGGACGAGGTCGCCCGAGAGCCAGCGCGAGCTCGTGCGCGGGTAGGTGATCGCCTTCTTGTCCTCGTAGAGCGACTGCGCCGCCTGAAGGGTGCGCCGGGCGGAGAAGCCGAAGCGCCGGTTCGCATCGCGCTGGAGCGAGGTGAGGTCGTAGAGCAGCGGCGCTCGCTCCGACTGCTCCTTGCGGTCGACCGACTCGACCGTGCCGTCCTTGCCCGAGACCTTGGCGGCAATCTCCTCTGCCCGCTTCGCCTCCTTCAAGCGTGTCTCGTCGCCCTCGAACCAGAGACCCTCGTAACGAGGGTCGAACTCCGCATGAACGAGCCAGTACGGCTCGGGAACGAACGCCTGGATCTCGCGCTCGCGCTTCACGAGCAGCGCGAGGGTCGGCGTCTGGACCCGGCCGAGCGAGACGACGCCGCCGACCCAGGCACGGCCGCGGATCGTGGCGGCGCGGGTGGCGTTCATGCCGACGAGCCAGTCGGCCTCGGAGCGCGAGCGCGCGGCCGCCTCGAGCTGACGCAGCTGCTCGCCGGGGCGGAGGTGCTCGAAGCCCTCCTTGATCGCCGTCTTGGTCAGTGAGTTGATCCAGAGGCGCTCGACCGGCTTGTCGACCTCTGAGGTCTCGTAGATGTAGGCGAAGATCAGCTCGCCCTCACGGCCGGCGTCGCACGCGTTGACGACCTTGTCGACGTCGTCGCGCTGCAGCAGCTTGTGGATCACCTTCAGCTGCTTCGCCGCCTTCTTGTCACGCGCGTGTAGCCGAAACTCGTCGGGGATGATCGGCAGGTCGTCCATCCGCCACTTCTTGAAGCGCTCGTCGTACTCCTCGGGCGCGATGAGCTCGACGAGGTGGCCGACGGCGAACGTGATCACCGTGTCCTCGGACTCGTAGTAGCTCTCGTGGTTCTCGAATGTGCCGGGAAGCGCATCGGTCAGGTCGCGGGCGACCGATGGCTTCTCGGCGATGATCAGGGTCTTCACGCGGTCCAAGATAGCGGCCATACCGGCAAAGCCGGCACGGCCCCTTTTGGTTGGCGTCGCAAGCGACCGCCTTTGGTGCAGTCATGCCTCGAAACTAGCCGCAAATTGCGCGCATGACTCCTACGGAAATGTGACGATTGCGCACCCATGGTCTCGCCTCTCTATCGCATCATCGGGACCCTCAGCATCCCGGTCGTGAACGGCCTGTACCGGCTTCGCGCGCGAGGGCTCGAACACCTGCCCGAGGGTGGCTTCGTGCTCGCGGCGAACCACACGTCGAACTTCGATCCTTGGCCGTTGGGGATTCCGTTCCTCCCTGACCGGCAACTTCGCTTCATGGCAAAGGCGGAACTCTTCAACCCCGTGTTGGCCCCGATCCTGCGCGCGGGCGGCGCCTTCAAGGTGCGCCGCGGGGAGGGTGACATCGAAGCGATGCGGACGGCGGTCGAGCTCGTCCGCGACGGCGAGATCGTGGTCATGTTCCCGGAGGGGACGCGGCAGACGAAAGGGCTCGTGAAGAGGCACAAGGCGCGGCCGCACACGGGCGCGGCCCGGATCGCCCTGACCGCGAACGCTCCCCTCGTACCTGCAGCGATCGGCGGCACCGACTGCCTCCTGCGCCTCGGGCCGTTGCGGGTCGCGTACGGTCCGCCGATCGACGTCTCCGACCTCGAAGGCCAGGACATCAAGACCGCCGCCAAGATCGCCACTGAACGGCTGATGGCGACGATCGACGAGCTCAAGGCGACGCTGTGAAGCCGCTGCTCGTGATCGACGGCGACTCGCTCGCGCACCGCGCCTACCACGCGATGCCGAAGTCGATTCGCTTCAACGGCGTCCTCGGCTTCGTGAACATGCTGCTGCGGCTGTGGGAGAACGAGCAGCCGCGCGCGGTGCTCGTCGGCTGGGACACCTACGAGATCCCGACCTACCGGCACAAGGAGTTCGAGCCGTACCAGAGCGGCCGCGTCTTCGAGGACTCGCTGCTCGAGCAGCTGCCGATGATGGTGCAGCTCGTCTCGGCGATGGGCTTCGCGTATGCGAAGGAGGGCGGCTTCGAAGCCGACGACTTCCTCGGCGCTGCGGTGGCCTTCGAGGAGGGACGAGGCGGGGAGGCGCTCGTCGCGACCTCGGACCGCGACCTGTTCCAGCTCGCCAGCGACCGGACGACGATCCTGCAGCCGGTGCGCGGCGTCTCGGAGCTCGCGCGCGTCGGGCCCCCCGAGGTCGTCGAGCGCTACGGCGTCGAGCCCGCTCAAGTTCCCGACTTCATCGCGCTGCGGGGCGACCCCTCCGACAAGCTCCCGGGCGCGGCGGGAGTCGGGCCGAAGAAGGCCGCGGACGTGTTGCGGGAATACGGCTCGCTCGAGGCCGCACTCGAGGCCGGCCGCTTCTCGGCGGAGGCGGAGGATCTTCGGCTCTACCGGCGAATTGCGACCGTGGACGCCTCTGCCCCACTCCCTCCCCTCGAAGACCAGGACCCAACGTGGGCAGAGGCGTCCACTCTCGCGCGCGAGTGGGGCCTGAACGGCCTCGCCGACCGGCTGGCAAAGTTCGCGGTCTGATGGATGCCTGGCTCCGTGACGCGCGTGACGCGCTCGCCGCCGCCGCCGGCGTGCCGCAGGAAGAGTTGGAGCTTTCCGATGAGGAGGCGGCGACGCTGCTCGACCTCGCGCGGATTGCGGCGCACGACTCTGGTGAGCGGACGAACGCACCCCTGCTCTGCTACCTCGTCGGCCGCGCTCAGCGTGGCGGCGTCGGCCTCGACAAGCTCGCGGACGCAGTCCGACGGACTTCCTGAGGCTCGCTTGCGATGCCGACCTCAGGACGGATCGGCTTTGCCGATCTGTCCGTCTGAGATCGGCGGCCTCGGCAACTGAAATGACGATGCCGCTCGTAAGCCACCCTTCGCTCGCCGAGCTGCACCCGACGGAGCCGCACGTCGAGGTGCGCGAGCGGCTGCTGGTGCTGCTCGACGCCTTCGAGGTGGTCGAGGGCAGCGCCGCCTCGCGTGAACAAATAGAGCGCGTGCACACGCCCGCGTACCTCGACCGCCTGGAGGCGATCGAGGTGCCGACGCTGCTCGACCCCGACACCGTCGCTTCGGAGACGAGCTACGAGGCCGCGCTGCTCGCTGCCGGCTGCACGCTCGGCGCCGTCGACCGCGGCGGGTTCGCGCTTGTGCGCCCGCCCGGCCACCACGCGCCTCCCGGGCGCGCGATGGGCTTCTGTCTGGTCGACAACGTCGCGGTCGCCGCGCGCTACGCGCAGGCGGAGTTGGGCATCGACCGGGTGGCGATCGTCGACTGGGACGTGCACCACGGAAACGGCACGCAGGACATCTTCTGGGACGACGATTCGGTGCTCTTCGCGTCACTCCACCAGTGGCCGTTCTACCCGGGCACCGGCGGACCCGGCGAGGAGAACGAGACAACGGTGAACGTGCCGCTGCCGGCCGGCTCGGGCGACGAGGAGTACCTGCGGGCGTTCGCCGAGCGCGTCGAGCCGGCGGTGCGTGCGTTCGAGCCCGAGCTCGTGCTCGTGTCGGCGGGCTTCGATGCGCACGTGGACGACCCGCTCGCCGGGATGCGCGTGACGCGCGATGGCTTCCGCGAGCTGGCGCGCCGGTCAGCCGCACTGTCGCCGCGCGTCGCGGCCGTGCTCGAGGGAGGCTACGACCCGCGCACGCTGCCGTCCCTCGTCGAGGCGGCGCGGGAAGGCTTCACGGAATGAGAACGGCCGGCCCGTCGTGGGCCGGCCGTAATACGCCGAGGGAAGCACAGAGCCACCGCGCTCCGACACCCAAGGAGACCGGTGTCGCGCTAAGTATCGGCGCGGAACTGCCGCGACCATGGGTGATTCCCATCCCCCACGGTGGGTGATTCTCTACGCCGCGCGGGCGGTTGCGAGCGCGTCCAGGGCCTCGCGGCGCGAGGAGACGTTCAGCTTTCGCAGCAGGCTCTTCACGTGCGAGCGGACAGTGTGCTCGGAGATGAAGAGCCGCGCCGCGATCTCGTCGGTGCCAAGGTGCTCGTCCAGCAGGAGGAGCACCTCGAGCTCGCGCGCGCTGAGCGAACGGGCGATCTCTTCCGGGACGCCGCGGCCGGCGCCGCCCTCGCGCACCTGCTCCAGCAGGCGCCGGGCGACCTCGCCCGACAGCGCCGCCTCGCCCTGCCCAACGCCACGCAGGAACTCTGCGATCCGCTCCGGCGGCTCGCTCTTCAGCAGATAGCCGGCCGCCCCGCCGCGGATCGCCGCGAGCAGGTTCTCCTCGGTTCCCGACGCCGTCAGGACGACGACCTCGGCCTCGGGCGCCGCCTGGCGAATCCGCGGCAGTGCCTGCACGCCGTCCAGTCCCGGCATCGACAGGTCGAGCAGCACCAGGTCGGGCTGAAGGCGCCGCGCGGCCTCGATCGCCTCCTCGCCGTCGGCCGCCTCCCCGGCGACCGAGAAGCCGTGACCCTCGAGCAGCGAGGACAGCGCCGCGCGCGTGATCGGGTGGTCGTCCACGAGCAGGATCCGCATACGCCCCTTATCGGCAGCGGTTCGACTGCCGAAAAGGGGTTTGTGCCCCTTCCAGCAAGACACGCCGGCCTCTGGCCCGCGATCACCCGGCGCCAGGAACCACCCTCGCCCTTGCCAAGGCAACCAGCCTTGGCGGCGGACGAGTGCGGCCCCTGGCTTGATGCTCGCGACCCAGAACCTCGGCGGCATTACCGGAAGGGGCACTGATGCGGCACGAAGAGCGCGACGACTATCAGGCCTGGCTCTGGAGCACGGTGCTCCTGATCGGGCTGCTCGGCGCTGCGCTCGCGCTGTTCGTCGCCTATCCGACCCTCCGCAACAGCTACGCGCTCCCACAGGCGCGGCTCGTGCTCGACACGGTCGTGATGTTGGCGGCGGCGATCGTCGCGCTGCTCGCCGGGATTCGGTTCTCCGTGGACGGGCGGCGGCTCGATCTCCTGCTCTGCGGCGGCTTCAGCGCAGCCGCGGCTTCGATGTTCGCCTTCTCGATCGCCCCCGTGGTCGGCGGCCACCCGCTCCATCCCGTCGAGGCGTGGGCCGGGATCGGCGGGCGGCTCTTCGCCTGGGTGCTCATCGCTGCGGCGCCGTTCTCGACCCGCCGCTCGAGCGCCCGCCGGCGCGCCCTCGGCGAGATGCTGCTCGGCGTCGCAATCGTGCTCGCACTGTGCTGGGGCATCGCGAGCAAGGCCGGCACCGCGCTCCCGCCGCTCTACAGCGCGGACACGCAGGATCAGCCGCTGCTTCTCACGGCCGCGCTCGCGGCTCGCGCGCTCCTGTCGCTGGTCGCGATGGTCGGGTTCGGGCTTCGGTTCCGGGCCCGCGGCAACGACCTCGACCGCTGGCTCTGCCTCGGCGCGACGCTGGCGCTCTTCGCCGAGCTGAACTACGTCTTCACCCCGAAGCTCGCGAGCGGCTACGTGTCGCAGGGCGACTTCTTGCGCCTGCTCTCGTATGGCGTCCTGCTCGTCGGAGTGTGGCGCGCGATTCGCCACGCAGAGTTCGGACGGGCCGTCGCGGAGGAGCGCGCCCGCGTCGCGCGCGAGATCCACGACGGGCTCGCGCAGTACCTCTTCGCCGTCTCGACGCATGCGGCGATGCTCGAGAGCGGTGCCGACCCGAAGAACACGCTCGCGCAGCTGAAGGAGGCCGCCGCGGCTGCGCAGCAGGAGGCGCGCTTCGCGGTGCTCGCGCTCTCGTCCGCCGGCGGCTCGGCTCCTTTCGACTCCGCGTTGCGCCGCTACGTCGACTTCCTCACCGCCGACGGCGAGCTCGAGGTGGATCTCGAGATCCAGGACGGGATCCGGCTCGCCCCCGACGAGCAGATCGAGGTCTTCCGCATCGTCCAGGAGGGGCTCGCGAACGCGCGCAAGCATGCGGGCGCGCGCCGCGCGGAGGTGCGGATCGAGGAGCGGGCCGGCGAGCGCTTCGTGACCGTCGTCGACGACGGTTCCGGCTTCGACGAGGGCGACATCGCCCCCGGACAGGGCCTGAAGAACATGCGCGCACGGGCGGCCTCGATCGGCGGCGGGTTCCGCCTCGTCTCGACGCCCGGCCGCGGGACGGCGCTCGAGGTCGTCCTTCGCGCATAGGACCGGTGCTTGCGGCTCCTGGGTACCTAGCTTTGCGTGCTAATCGCAAGCGTTGCGGCTTCGGCCCTGGCGCTCGCGGGGGCGCCGCCCGCCCAGGCATCACTTACGGCAGCGCTCCCGCCGCGTAGCGCGTGCCCTGGCCAGTCATCGGTGGTAGCTGCGCCCGGAGTCCAGCTTCGGGCGATGCGCTGCCTGATCAACTGGACGCGCAGGCGCGCAGGCCTCGCGACGCTACGCCGGAGCCCGCAGCTCGACCGCTCGGCGGCGCTGCGCGCCCGTGACATCAGGCGCTGCGAGGACTTCTCGCACACTCCGTGCGGCCAGCCGTTCATCACCGTCTTCACTCTCGTCCACTACTTCGCGGGCGCGGCGGCGGTCGGCGAGAACCTCGAGTGGGGCCAGGGCCGCCTGGGCACCGCCCGCTCAGCCGTGGCGCACTGGCTCGCGTCTCCGCCGCACCGCGAGATCCTCTACACCGCCAGGTGGCGCGATCTCGGAATCGCCCGGATCCACGGCACGCTCTTCGGGCGGCCGAACGTCACACTCTGGGTCGCGCAGTTCGGCCGCCGCGCGTAGCGAGCCTGCTACCAGTCCTCGTCGGAGTAAAAGCGGGGCCAGACGTCGCTGGTCCGCTCGCGCAGCGTCTCGATCTCCTGGGGCGTCAGCTCTTCACGCCACCGGCCGAGGCTCGCGGCACTGTCGAGCTCGACCGCGTGCGGGGTCGCGAGCGCCGAGGGGTTTCCCGACGCGCTCGCGCGCTCGATCTCCGCGCGCGCGGGCTCGGTCAGCTCGAGGCCGAGCCGTTCGTAGAGCCGCTCGAAGCTCGCGCCCGGCTCGAGCGAGACGTCCTCGTGCCGGAGGAAGACCCAGTCCTCGTGGCGCTCGCGATACGAGGAGACCGCGTTGTAGAGCAGCCGCCAGAGCAGCGCAGCCTGCGCGAGCAGGTCGCCAGGCTCCGCCGCCTGCGCGCGGATCTCGTCCTCGTACGGCTGGATGACCTCGGGAACCCGGCCGTCGTCGAGGAACGTCGCGAAGCTGTGCCTCCAACCGAGGCGCTTGAGGCTCGACGCGAAGGCGGCGGGGTGACGGATCAGCACCACGACTTCCATGTCGAAGCGCTGTGCGAGCCACTCCGCCGACAGGAGCGCGATCGGGTCCTTCATCAGTGGTCGCGGGTGGCGGCGCCGCACGCGCTGCACCCGCCCGAAGTCGCGAAACGCCCTCGCAACGTCTTTCGGCCTGTGGCGCCTTCGAAGCCGAAGGGCGAGCTCGTAGCGGAACGTCAGAACGTGCTCGAGCTCGGGCGCGTAGCGTGCCTCGTTCTCGCGCGTGACGACCGTGAAGTAGCGGTCGAACCGACCAGCGCTGAAGCGCGGGTTGAAGGGCTCGTGCACGTAGCCGACACCGGGAGCGAGCGCGAGCATCTTCCCGACCCACGTCGTGCCGGACCGGTGGGCGCCGGTGACGAGGATCGGACGCTTAGCGCTCGTGGTCACGGGCGCCGAAGATACCGCCGCTATCCGGGCACAGCGCCGGTGATGCCCGACCGGCGCAGAAGCGCGCGCCCCCCCACTCCCACGGCCAGCACGACCGCGCCGGCGATTACGGACGTGACCGGCAGCGTCACGACGAGCGTCGCGCACCCGAGGACGCCGACCACGTTCAGCGCGCGAGGCCAGCGGCGCCGCTCGTGCGGCTGGGTGTACGCAGAGGCGTTCGCGATCGCGTAGTAGGTGAGCACGCCGAACGACGAGAAGCCGATCGCGCCGCGGAGGTCGGTGGTGAGAACGAGGAGGCAGACGACGGCGCCGACGGCCAGCTCGGCGCGGGCAGGGACCCGGTGCACCGGGTCGACGGCGGCGAGTCGCCGGGGGAGGTCGCCGTTGCGCGCCATCGCGAGCGAGGTGCGCCCGATGCCGGCGATCAGCGCGAGCAGCGCGCCGAGGCTCGCGATCGCGGCGCCGACGCGCACCACCGGGACCGACCACGCCGCGCCGACCGCCTTTGCCGCGGTGGCGAGCGGCGTCGTGGTCGCGGCGAGCGCCGCCGGCCCGGCCGCGAGCAGCGCGGTGAGGCCGACCGCGGCGTAGATCACGACGGTGATCCCGAGCGCGAGCGGGATCGCCCGCGGGATCGTCCGCTCCGGGTCGCGTACCTCCTCGCCGAGCGTCGCGATCCGCGCGTACCCCGCGAAGGCGAAGAAGAGGAGGCCCGCCGACTGGAGCACGCCGTATACGCCGTGCGGTGACGAGCCCGTCAGGTTCGAGCCGTCCGTGCCGCCGCTCACGAGGATCGCCCCGACCACGACGACCAGGGCGAGTAGCGATCCCGCGACGAGCATGCGCGTGAGCCCGGCGGTGCGCGTGATCCCGCGGCAGTTCGCGGCCGTCAGGGCGGCGACCGCGAGCACGGCGGCCAATCGCTGCGCCCACGTCGAGCCGGGGACGGCGTAGGACGCGAAGGTGAGCGCCATCGCCGCGCAGGACGCGGTCTTGCCGACGACGAACCCCCACCCCGCGAGGAAGCCCCACCACTCGCCGAGGCGCTCGCGGCCGTAGACGTAGGTCCCGCCCGAGGTCGGGTACTGCGCCGCGAGCTGCGCCGACGCGACGGCGTTGCAGTAGGCGACGCCCGCCGCAAGGGCGAGCCCGATGAGCAGCGCGGTTCCCGCCGCGGCCGCCGCTGGTGCGAAGGCCGAGAAGACACCGGCGCCGATCATCGAGCCGAGCCCGATGACGACAGCGTCGCCCGTGCCGAGGCGGCGGGCGAGCCCTGTCACATCGCGGCCGCGACCCGCTCGGCCGCTGCGGCCAGTTCCTCGTCGGGCACGTTCGGCAGCACGTCCTCCCAGAGCGGAAGCATCATGCCCGAGGCCTCGACCATGCCGAGCGGGCGGGGGATGAACCAGACGTGGAAGTGCGCGCCGCCGTCGCCCCAGCGGTAGAGGTGAACACGTGCCACGTCGCCGAGCGAGAGGATCGCCCGCTCGACCCGCGCCGCCACGCGGCCGAAGTCGGCCTGCAGCGGCTCGGGAAGGTCGCCGAAGGAGTCGACGTGGACGCGGCTCGCCAACCAGACCGCACCGGGGAGGCTCCCGCCGACTGGCGGGTGGAGCGTCCAGTTGTCGTCCGACCAGACGGCGCTCGTGGTCTTGTTCCCGCAGATGCCGCACGGCGGCCCGCCCGCCTCGCCGCGGCGCGGCGGCTCCGGGATGACGCGCTCGCCGGGCTCCCGCGGGACCAGCGGCTCTGTGTAGGGCAGGGTCATGGTCACGATGGCTCCTTTCCTCGGTCGTTCGCGAGGCCGTTGAGCACGAGGTCGACGACGCAGCTCGTGGTCCGCTCCGCGGGCCAGGCGTGGCGCCCGCGGAGGTGCACGTAGGTCCAGGCGACCGCGTTGAAGGCCACGTTCGCCGCCTCGACGAGGTCGTCACCCGGCTCGAGCGAGCCGTCGGCGGCGCCCTCGCGCAGGAACTGGATGAACGGGTGGAGGTAGTCGGGCGGCTGCCCGGGGGCGGTGTCCTGGTGGAACGCCTCGTCGGTCGCGAGCATCAGCGTGAGGTGGCGGTCGAGCAGCTCGCAGAGTGCGACGAGCCCGCGCTCGAGCCGGTCGCGGCCCGTCCCTCCGGTGGTCAGGATCGGGAACATCGTCTCGCGGAAGTCGGTCGCGAGCTCGCCCACGAGGGCGGTGACGAGCACTTCGAGCGTGAGGCCCTGGCGCCAGAGCGTCGACCGCGCCCGACCCGCGGCCTCGGCGACCCGCTCGAGCGTCAGCCCGTCCCAGCCCTGCTCGCGCAGAACGGCGATCGTCGCGCGGTGAAGCTCGGCCTCGACGACGGGGCCGCTGCGCTCATGCACCGTCTTCGCTTCGTTCATGCATCGCGTATGTTGCACGACGACCCAGCTGAGCGCAAGCTCGCTCAGCCCGGCTGCGCGCCGAACACCCTGAGAACGCTTGCGCGCAGAGCCTCCGAGGCGTTCTCCGCCGTCAGGCGTCCATGTGCTCGGGGCAATGTTCGGCCTCCTCGTGTTCGTCTTTCAGCAGGGCCGGCTCGAGAGCCTGCTCGGCTTCACAAGCCAGGGTGGCCTCGAAGCGCCGCAGCTGCTGCTGCTATTCGCGGTCGTCTTCGGGCTCTCTACCGACTACGGCGTGTTCCTGCTCGCACGGATCAAGGAGGCGCGCGATGCCGGCCACATGGAGTCCGAAGCAATCGCCGTCGGGCTCGAGCGGACGGGCCGAATCGTCACCTCGGCCGCGCTGCTCTTCGCGGTGGCCTTCGGTGCGTTTCTCACCTCGCACATCGTGATCACCAAGGAGCTTGGCCTCGGCACCGCGGCTGCGGTCCTCCTCGATGCCACCATCGTCCGCGCCTTGCTCGTGCCTGCGTTGATGCGGCTGCTCGGGCGCTGGAACTGGTGGGCGCCGTCACCGCTGCGCCGGCTTCATGCACGGCTCCGCCTCGGTGAGGCATGAGGCTGCGGGGCTGAATCAGCGGTGTCCCGGGTTGGGTGAAGGCGCGCGTCTGTAAGTAGTTCGTAAAGCGGCGGATTTGTGCGTTTGCCGTCATAGATGTGCGGCGAAGCCACACAAAGATCGCAATCCGATCAGGGGGACATCATGAAGAGACTTCTGCTGCTGCCGCTGCTCGTGCTCGCGCTGGGAGCGGCGAGCCCAGCGGGTGCCGACGACTTTGCGGCGTCAATTTCAGCGACGGGATTCCCGCCACTGATCACGATCCAGAACGGCGACCGCGTCGTGTGGAAGAACGACGACGCCGTCAACCGGCAGGTCGTCGCGGACAACAACTCCTGGAAGTCGCCCGTACTGAAACCCGGCCAGACCTGGTCGCGGACCTTCCGGAACGGCGGGACCTTCACGTACCACGGCGCGTTCAAGGCCAACCAGCACGGCATGGTCGAGGTCGTCTCGACGCGCGTCGTCCTTATCCGCCCCACGGTGAGGTCGCTCCAGATCTTCCGCAGCGTCCGCCTCCAGGGGACGGTCTCGAAGCCCGGCGCCACCGGCGAGGAGGTCAGCATCGAAGCGCGCCCGTTCGGCAAGCCGAGGTTCGAACAGGTCGCCCGAACGACGACCAAGAACGGCGTATGGCGGGTGCTCGTGAAGCCGCGCCGCAACACGGTCTATCGCGCGGTCTGGCAGAACGTGCCGAGCGCCGAGCGGATCATCCACGTGAAGCCGCTCGTCCGGCTTCGGCAGGTCAACCGCAGGCTGTTCACCGTTGGCGTGATCGCCGACACGACGCTCGTGCACCGCTTTGTGGTCATCCAGCGGCTGAACAAGCGCAATCACACCTGGCACTCCTTCAGGGCAATGAAGCTGACTCGCTTTACGGCCAAGAGGAGGTCGTACACCTCGCTCGCGAACTTCCGTGCGATCTATCCGCACGGGATGATCATCCGCGCGCTGATCACCAAGCGGCAGGCGCTGCCCTTGATGTACGGCGCGGCGTGGAGCCGCGCGCTTCGCGTCTGATCGCTGTGTCCCCGCGGCCCTACCACGCGGACGCGTGGTGGGGCCGCTCGGACTACCTGACCACGGCCAGCAGCGCGGGCCGCGAGGCCGCGGCCCGCGAAGATGCTGCCGCCAACATGGATTGCAACCCCCATGTCCCGCCGGTCCCGCCGTGGACACATTGGGGCGTTCACTCGGGCGGGACGGCGGCCGCGAAGATCGCGCTCGGGGTAGCGGCGCCCGTCCTCGCCTTCGCCGTCTGGGGAGCCGTTGATTTCCATCGCGCAGGCCGCCTCGCCGAGCTACTGCGCCTTCTCGAGGAGCTCTTCCTCACGGCACTCGCCGCCATTGCCTTGTACAGCGCGGGGGAGCACGATCTCGGCATCGGCGTCGCCGCGCTGTCCGTCGTCTACCACGCGCTTGTCTACGTGTCCGGTCAGCGGCTGCTCGCCGGCGCAGATTCGGGCGTGCGCTAACGACATGGGCGGCGCGATCCCACTCCAGGGCGCTGCGGCTCGCAAACGGAGCGCACCCCCTCTCTCCTTCCTGACACAGGCCCCGCAGCGCCGACGCTCGCAGAGGCGCTCGAGCGCGTGCCGCACCACGTCGAGGTCGTGGTCAACCTGGAAGTCACATTCGCGTGGGCGCCTATACCCCGACCGGGCCCTGACGGACCGCGCAACGGTTCGACGCGGTCCCGCAGCTGGAGCCTCTCCAGGATGTTGGCGCGATGACGCTCGACGGTCTTGACACTGATCCCGAGCAGCTCCGCGATCTCCTGTGAGCTCTGCCCCTCGGTGACGAGCTTCGCGACCTCGGTCTCCGGGGCGTCAGAGCCGCTCCCGCACGACGGCCGAGATACCGCTCGGATAGAGGAAACGCCTGACGCGCAGCGCGGCGCCTAGCATGACAACATAGGAAAACCCCGTGATGTGCGGGGTTTTCCCGTAGCAGGCCTGTAAGCCGGAGTATCGTCACGAGTTTCGGAGCAGCGGCCTTCGGCCTGCCGAAAGGACGCTGATGTACCGAGAACTCGCTGATTTCCTCGCCTACTGTCGCATCGAGCGGCGGCTCGCTCCGCTCACCTGTTCCGCCTACGAGCGCGACGTCGGCGCCTGCATCGCGTTTCTCGAGCGGGAGGGAATCGTCATGGTTAGCGAGGTGCGGCCGGCCGATCTGCGCCGCTTCCTTGCCGCTGAGTCGATCCGGCGACCGTCCCCATCGAGCCAGGCGCGAACCGTCGCAGCGCTCAAGTGCTTCTTCCGCTTCCTGCTCGAGGACGAGCAGATCGCCCGCGACCCGGCGCTCGTGCTGCGAACGCCGAAGAAGGGCGAAGCGCTCCCCGACATGCTCGACCGTCGCGAGCTCGCGCGACTGCTTGCCGTTGCCGAGCGCGAGGACATCTGGGAGCGCAAACATGCCGGTAAGCGCGAACGGGACCGCCTCCTGCTCGCGCTCTTCGCCTACGCCGGCCTGCGGCGCAGCGAACTCCTAGGGCTCGACTGGGCCGACGTCGACCTCGACCGTCGGCTGCTGAAGGTGCGCAAGGCGAAGGGCGGCCGCCAACGCGTCGTTCCGATCCACCCCGCACTTGAGCCGCACTTCCTCGAGTACCTGCGCGTGCGGGCGCACGATTCCGAGCCGGCGCTCTTCGTCGGGGTGCAGGGCCGCCGGCTCTCGCAGACGATCATGACCCAGACCTTCCTCCGATACGCGCGAGCCGCGGGCGTAACCGAGCGGAAGCGGGTCACCCCGCACACGTTGCGGCACGTCTTCGCCTCCGAGCTCCTACGCGCTGGAGCGAACCTGCGCCAGATCCAGGAGTTGCTCGGGCACAAGCACCTCGACTCGACGCAGCGCTACACCCGTGTCACTGCGCACGACCTCCGGGGAGCCGTCAAGCGGCTCTCGTTCGCGGGTCGAGGCGAGGACAGCGGATCTCAATGAGCGCTGGCGACCTCGTGTTCCCCGACAGCCGAGGTCTCCACCTGCGGCTGCAGAACCGCGCCGCCGCGTCTCGATCACCGCCCGAACGTGCCCCGCGGTCGGCCGCGGCGGGGACATCTGCAGCTCGGCCTACGCCACACGTGCGTGACACTTGCACCTACGCGACCGCTTTTGTCTAAGACTTAAGCGCGCTGAGACCTCGCCGCGCGCATTAGTAGCGCTTCTGTCCTCGACGGAGGCCTTGAGTCAGTCAGCCATTCCGCGTAAGAAGTTGTCGGTCAATCACGTTCCCACTTGAAGAGACACTCTCCACCGAAAATGCATGATTCCACGCCGTGCGTTTGTCCGGTGGAACGTCATAGGCAAAGAAACCGGCATCGATAGGCTGGGACACCCATGTGACCTGCGGGTGAACTGTCGTGCCGTCACGGAATCGAATTGCAACTGCCGACGCCCCACCGCTGTCTTTCACGTACCCGACTATCCAACGTGGGACAATTGCTAAATCGTGGCCGGCGCGCATCGCGGACAGAATCTGCTCTTTCGTCGCGTTCTCCGAGATGTGCGGTCCAGCGACGCCTGGCGGGAGACTCAGTTCACCAACTGCGTCGAGACGCTCAACACCTCGACTGTTGCAGCCGCCGATACCGGGCGTCCAGAGATAACAGAACCCGCCGAGCTTTGTCGGCGCGACCCACAGTGTGTGGACTGCTCCGCCAAACGGTGCGTCTTGAATCTTGTGTGTCTGGTCAGGAATGACGGCTGGATCCATCCCAGCGGGCGCGCCGGAGCTCATGGACGCAAAATCGACCTGTCTCTGCGGCGGCGCTGCCTGGCGCTCGAAGAAAGGCAAGGCACGAAAAGTGCGCCACCCGAAGGCAGGGGCCGCGGCGAGCGCCCCACCGACAACTAGCGCCGCCACGAGAACAAGAACTCGCGCATCCGTTCGTCGCATTGGCAATCGGGTCGCCGATCGGTTGCGCCGCCTGAGCAAATGTTCCGTTCGCTCTTCCACTTGTGGCGCAATGGCTCCTCTCCGAATAATCTCATGCGCCAAATCGTCGTGGACAAGCGTGCGGGCCTCATCAAGAGCAACCGGATTCTCAGCTGTAAGGCGACCCCAGATTGACGTGTGCTCTGTCACAACGACTCCTTTGTCCACGATCTAACAGAAACCTGCCTGATGTCGTCGGCGTCCTCGATCTGGTCAAGTCGTACTTTCAGCTTCCTGCGCGCGCGATAGAGGCGGACTCGAGCAGCTGTCGGAGAACAGTCGATGGCCAGCGCTGCTTCTGCTGTACTAAGACCTTCCCACGCGGTCAGCATCAAGACCTCGCGATCATGCGGCGGGAGCGACGCGAGCGCCGCGAGGACGTTCGAGTTGACGTCGCCGTCCGACGTCGGCCCTGAGGCCTCGGCTTGAATTCGCTTGACGAGGCTCCGCTGGCGCGCATCGCTCCGCCTGCGATTACCCTGGATCTTGTAGGCGACCCCATAGAGCCAGGGAAGAACCCTGTCGGCGGGGATCTCTGCAAGTCTCCGCCACGCAACGAGGAACGTGTCGGCGACGATATCCTGAGCGGCGTCGGGCGTCGTCCGTCGGAGGGCATACGCCATGACGGCCGGCGCGTACTGCTCGTACAGCTGCACGAACTGGCGTTCAGGGTCATCGGGTCGGTCGCCGAGCATGCGCCCCATTACTCATCTATGTCCGGCCGGCGCCGACTTGTTTCTTCTCACCATCGTCTACAGCCTATGCCCCGCAAATGAAGACCTCGCGGTCTAGATGGTTCGAAGCGGTACGGAGTGCGAGCCGGACCCACGGAGGAGGCGTGGATCGGTCGGCACGCTTCGATGCCGACCGATCCCCGATCAACTCGTCACGCTCCTAGCGTGGGAAGCTCGACTGGATCCGGATTCACGAACACCGTTCCATCGGCGAGCGTGATCTGCTCAGCTCTAATCGACGTATTTACAGGGAGGTCGACGAGGAATCCATTCCCAGCGACCTGGACGGGAACAACCCCTACAGACGTGAGTAGCTCGAGTCCACGCACGGAATCCGGGACGACGCCCCCCGCCGTGAAACCCGTCGAATCTCCCCAAAGATACAAGGCGACCGGCTTCGAGAATTGCGCGAAACATCCCGCAGGGCCATCGCTACGCATGAGCACGCACACGGCGTCGTCGCGGATCCAGGCATACGCGCTCTTGCCGAGCTGATGAACTGCGGCCACTCCTGGCTGTATGTCTGATGAAAGGTGTTTGACTGGTGCCGGAGTGTCTTGGAGCACATTTGCGTTCAATGCGGAGATACTCGTAATTGCCGGCGTCGAGGTGAACGCCTCGTGACTACCACCTGCCGCCCCTACGTAGTGCACCAGTCCTGCTACCACACCGATGAGGGTCACGATCATGACAATGCCTATATGTGTTGGTCTTGAGCTCAGCATTTACGCTCCTTGTCGCCTGATTCCAAGACCCGGTCAACAGGTCACCGAATATCCTTGGCACGTGACTGGTGATAGCGTCCGACCATCCAATGCCGGAGGATCCCAGTAGCACTGGACCGTGTTGTAGCCATATGCCGGCCACTCAAATGGATTATCCACTGAATTATCAGTCGACCAGTGTGCTGTCCCGTTATAGTAAGCCAGCCAAAAAGCGTGGCCACTGCCCGTGGGACGCCAAACGCGATTGTCGGTATGGCAGGCATATCCAGACGAACCCGAATACTGCGATGGGTCGATCGGAGATGCGACCATAGTGCCCTGCCCCCAGTAATTGGCCCACGCCCCGCGAGCGATTTGCGGGGCTACGATGCACACAAGAACCGCGACAAACGCTACGAACATCTTAGGAGCCATAACCGTTTCACCTCGATCCTGAAGCCCGTTGTAGCGACTGAAGGTTGACGGTGATGCTGGATTGTCCTGGCGCCGGCGCGCAACGTTCGAGCACCCCCTTCCTGGCACGAACAAGCGTCGGACGGTTCCACGACATCGCCACGTCCTCGCGGATGTGCGCGCGATGACAGCGGCGTAACGCGCACGCAGTCCAGCTGAGCGAACTTCATCTGCAGCTGCCTCCGAGTAGTGGAGTGGAACCGTGTCGATCGAACGCTTGTGGCCGTACTGCTGTCAACAGCATCGACACCTTGACTTCGGTGTCGCACGGCGATCGGGCGTCCAAACCCCACTCTCGGAGCACCGGGCGCGTAAGCCGCAGACTGAGACGGCTGGGCCAGCGGCCGCAGACCCGGTGGGTTCCACTCCACGGGAGGCTGCCGCTGACCCTCCTACAGCATAGGAGCTGGGCGCGAACAGATCACGAGGACGCGAGCTGGAGCACGGAAGCCGGGACGGTCGAGTCGTTGTCCGCTCGCCGCCGGTCGACGTTCACCATCATGATCAACTCGCGTCCACCCGACCCGGCTCCAGAGGGTTGAAGTGCTGGCTGCCGTGCGCCTCCAAGGCGTTCTCCCCAGCAAAGTCGGCGACCCGCATCAGAAGCGACAGGACCCGAACCGAGCGACCTCTTCGTTACGAGCATTGAACAGGAGTCGCTCCCGGGACACGCGCAGTCGCGTGAAGTCGCATGACTCCAAGGAACCGCCGCCGCCAAGATGGCGGCCAACGAACTGGAACGGCAATGAGGTGGACCCCGCGTAGACCCCTCCGCGCCCGCGATCCGGAAAGGTCCACGATGATCGGACTTCGAGGCGGCGGCTGTTCCGGTGAGTATCGCGCTAGATGCTTCCCGAACCCGCGACTTGTTCCGCTCCCGAGCGCGTCGGCTCCGCCAGTGCCTCGCTAAGAACACGTTCACGGCAAGGAAGAAGCCAACCACCCATCTCAAGACCGGATGAGCCCGGAGCTGCGGTGGCCCACTTGCAGATATGGCTGAGTGCCACCGCTGGGTCTACTCAAGAGTCGCCGTGCCTCTGCCGCTCTACCGCCTCGATCGCTTGGCCATAGATACGGCGATAAAGAAGCCACTCGAAGGGGGTCCTGCGCATTCGCGAGCGCGCTGCTCGAAGTGGTTCGCGCGCTCGCACATCGCCCAATCGACCGAGCGCGCCAGCCGCTGCCGCGCGCACTCGCCAGGAAGGATCGTCCAGCAACGGCATGAGCAGATCCGCGCTCCGTTCATCTCTAATGTCGCCAAGCGCCCACGCTGCCCAGGAGCGGACACCGTCGCTTTCATCACTCTCTGCAAGCTCTCCGAGCCGTGAAATTGCCGTTCGAGCATGAAGTTGCCCAAGCGCTTTAACGGCTGAAATTCGAACGTGAGAGTCCGCTGCATCGAGCAATCGCACGAGCGGCTCGATGGCTTCAACCGCACCGAGGTCACCGAGAAACTCCGCAGCCAGCATCCGATCCTCGGGGTCGCTGAGTGCGCGGACTAAGTACTCGATATCCCCGCCATCTCTGGCCGAATAGATTCCTCGGTGGCCTGCAGATGAATCGCTCGCTCGCCTTCTAGCCAAGGCCGATCCACTTTCGGATCTGTCCTAGGCTCGGTGGCGCCGGTGCCTTCCGATAGACGTGCCTCAGGACGTTGAAGCCGCGGACGGCACGCGCCGCACCAGGAAACGAGTCGATGAAAGCCGGCCCCATTCCGACCAGCCCCCAGGTTTTGGTCCAGTTCTTATGAGGGACCGCCCTCCACCCACAGCCCGCCGGGTGCGATACCCGAGCTGCGGCCTGCCTCGACCGACTGGTCCACATCCTGTGTCGGTAGTTCCTCTCACGGACCTCCCTCACGACAGCGGACGGCATAGGCACTGGGCGTCATCATGCCGAGTCCGCGGTGCGGGCGCAGCGTGTTGTACTGCTCGACCCAATCGGCGATCACGACCCGGGCCTCGAGCAGGCTCTCAAACTCCTCGCCATTGAGGAGCTCGTCGCGCATCGTCCCGTTGAAGCGCTCGACGTAGGGGTTCTGCTGCGGGCTGCCTTTCTCGATGAAGGCCTGGCGCACGCCCCGCTCGGCGAGGAAGTCGGCAAGCGAGGCGGCGATGAACTCGCGCCCGTTGTCCGAGCGCAGGAGCTGCGGCTTTCCATGCCGCTCGAAGAGGCGCTCGAGCTCGGCGATCACCTCGGCGGCGCCGATCGAGCGGTCGACGCGAGCGCCGAGCGCCAGGCGGGTGTACTCGTCGACCACGTTCAGGATCCGCAGCGACGCGCCCGAGCGGGTGCGGGCGGCCATGAAGTCGTACGACCAGATCTGGTTCGGCTTGGAAGCGGCCAGGTTCCAGGGGGCGTTGGCCGCGGCTCCCTGTGCCTTGCGCCCGCTCGCCTTGCTGCGCCGCGGCGGGACGCGGTGGCCCTCCGCTCGCCAGAGCCGCTCGATCCGCTTGCGGTTCACCCGCCAGCCCTCTCCCCGCAGGAGCGACCAGACCATCCGGTAGCCCCAGCGCGGATGGGCGGCCGCGAGCTCGTTCATGCGCGCGACCAGGCGCAGCTCGTACTCGGCCGGCAGCCGCGCGTAGCGCTGGGTCGAGCGGTGCTGGCCGACCACCTGGCAGGCCCGACGCTCCGAGACGTGCCGGCGCTTCTGGAGGAAGCGGACGGCGTCGCGACGGCGCGCCGGGCTCACCAGTTTCCCCGCTGCAGGTCCTTGAGGAGCGAGATGTCGAGCGCCTGCTCGGCGACGATCTTCTTCAAGCGGCCGTTTTCCTGCTCGAGCGCCTTCAGCCGCTGCGCCTCGTCCTCCTTCAGCGCCCCGTAGCGGGTGCGCCAGCGGTAGAAGGTCTGGTCGGAGATCCCGAGCCGCTTGCAGGTCTGCGGGATCGTCAGGCCCTCTCCCTGCAGCCGCTCGGCTTGCCTGAGCTTGGCGACGATCTGCTCCACCGTGTAGCGCTTGGCGCGCATGGATCACCTCCAATCTGGCCTATCAACGTTGGCGGGACCCTCATACGCCCTGGACCAGATGGAGGGGGGCCGGACAACTTGAAAGTGCTGCTGTCTGGCGAGGCAACTCCAGCATCAGGATGCATCTGCGTCTCGCTGGCTATGAAGGTGAGTAGTTCGCGTTCTCGACTGGGACGCGAGCCGCTGGTCAGAGGTCGATGCCGAGGCCGCGCTCCGGGACGAGCTGGCGTTCGAGCTCCATCAGGCGACGGAGGCGCTGCAGGCGCTCGGCGTCGGGCTTGCGCTCGCTTGCCTCGAGCATGCGCACGCAGTCGACGGGCGAGGCGACCTGCGGCCGGGCGCCGCGGCCGAGGTTCTCGCGGAAGGCGCGGATGCGCAGGTCGTCGTAGCCGCGCGTCCCCCAGGGCTCGGGCACGAGCCGCAGCTCGCCGGCGCGAGTCCTGGCCGTCACCGGCTCCGAGTCGGTGAGTCGCTCCTGGACATCAGGCTGCGGCGCCTCGAGCTCCTCCAGCACGCGGCCGAGCCGGCGCAGGTTCTCCTCCCGCAGCGAGGGGACGAGGTCGAGCGCGTCGCTCGTCTCGGCGCTCCCGTGCACGATCCGGGCGAAGCCGCCGATCACAACGTAGGCGACCCGCTCCCGCTCCAGCGCGGCGAAGATCGCGTACGGGTCGAAGGGCGGCTGCTTGCTCACGTGCCCTGGCTGAGACGGTCGAGCAGCGCCTGCACGCGCTGCTGCGGCGCCAGCGGAACGCTCACGATCAGCTCGGAGTCGAGCTCCGGCGTCTCCTCGCGTTCGGCGATCTCGACCCGGAAGGCGAAGCCGCAGGCCTCGACGACCGAGCGCAGGTTGGCGAAGCTCGGCTCCTGCGCGCCGATCTCCCAGCGAGCGACCCGGGCCCGCTCGCGGCCGAGGCGGGCGGCGAGCTCGGCCTGGGTCAGCCCGGCCCGCAGGCGGGCCTCGCGAATCACCTGGGCGGCGGTCATGCGCCGTAGTCTAGCTTCGTGTTGACCTCGGCCCTAGTGCCTGATAAGTTACGCGACTCTCATGCAGCCTGTGCCCGGCCAGCTCGTGCTCTTCGAAATCGATGCCCGTGGCCAGTCGCTTGTGCTCCAACCGGGACAGCCTCTCCCCCCGCCCGATCGCGGACAGCCTGCGCCCGCGCATAGCTCGACCCGAACTCGCGTCGACGACGGCAGCGCTGTAGCCGCAGTGGGTCCGGCCGCAAACGATCTGGCCGGGCTTCTCGCGGGCTATCTGAGCGAGTTTGCAAGAACCGCCGTCGCGCAGAAGCCAAGCCCGCTCGAGCTGCGCCAAGCTCGGCGCGACTGGCTGCGGCGCTTGCAGACGGCACGCCGCAGTGAGAGCGCGATCGCCGCCTACCGAATCGCGATCGACGACCTACTCGACTGGAGCGAAGGGCACGGCCGAAGTGTCTTCGAGGAGCAGACGATCGTCGACTACCTCACCGCCTACGAAGAGCAGGCCCGACCGGCACCTGCAACCTACTACCGCCGGTTCGGCCTGTTGCGCTGCTTCTTCCGCTGGTTGAGCCGGCGCGGCAGCTTGCCGGATCCATTCCTCGAGCTCCAACCGCCGCCGAAGCCGCAGCAGGAGGCCGACTGGCTGACCGAGGCGGAGTTCACGCGCTTGCTGGCAGCGGCCGAGCATCCGCCGCGGCGACGGCGCGGCCTCGCCGAGCGCGACCGCCTCGTGCTGCTCACGCTCGTCCAGACCGGCCTGCGCCGCTCGGAGCTGATCGCGCTCGACTGGGCCGACCTCGAGCTCGCCGGGCCGCGGCCGACGCTGCTCGTCCGCCGCGGCAAGGGCGGCAAGCCGCGTCGGCAGCCGCTCGCGCCGATCGCTGGCGCGCGAGCTCGCTCGCCTGCGCACTGCCCGCAATGCGCCCGCCGAGGCGCCGGTCTTCTGCGGTCTCGAGGGCAAGCGCCTGCAGCCAACGATCCTGGCCGCGATCATCCGCCGTGCCGCCGAGCGAGCCGCGATCGAGAAGCGCGTCACAGCGCACACGCTCCGCCACACCGCTGCCACCTGGCTGCGCCAGCAGACCGGCGACGCCCGCCTCGTCGCCGCGTATCTCGGCCACGCCGATCTCTCCACCGTCAGCCGCTACGCCCACGTTGCCGAGGACGAGCTGCACGAAGCCGCGGCGGCGCTGGCTGCGCGCGCGGCGATACCGGTCGCAGCCTGAGTGCGCCTCAGCCGAGCGTCAGGCCGAGCAGCTCGAGTGCTTCGCGCAGGTCCGGATCGTCCCCCTCGATCCGCGCCGACGAGGTGCCGGCGAGCGGGCTTGGCCCGTCGGCGCCAGGCTCGAAGATCGCCCAGTTGAGGAGGTCGTCACCGAGCCGCGAGCGGTAGCGGATGCCGACGAACGAGCCCTGCTCGTACGCGTAGCGCGACACCTGCTGCGTGAAGGCGCGCGGCGCTCGGAGCCGGATCGTCGCCGCGTCGATCTCGTCGAGTCCGTGGTGAATCGCGCCCGCGGCAAGCGCCGTTCGAAGCGTCGCGAGCGAAGTCGTGTCGCCGATGTCGACGAACCGTCCCTCGACATTCGCCTCGCCAAGCACGCGCGCATCGAGCCAGGTTCTCGGCACGGCCGCCGACGGCTCGTCCTCCCCTTCGATCCGGTCGAGTTCGGCAAGCACCTCGAGGTCGGGGCGGAAGCGTGCGAGCGTCTCGAGGAACGCTCCCACCCGCTGCGAGCAGGCGTAGAGGACGCGGTAGCTGGCCTCCGGATCGTCGTAGCGGTTACCGAAGGTGCCGTCGGGTGCGGCGTACGACCAGTCCGGCCACGCCCACGGATCCGGCTGCCTGCCAAGCCGGTACAGCGGTGCGTCGGGCTCGACGGACGCGAGCCCGTTGCTCATCCGCCGACGAGGAAGGCGCGCTCGGCGCCGATGACCTCAGGACCGACCTCGTCGAGGTCGCCCTCGCGCAGCAGGCGCGCCGGCGAGCGGTCGCCCAGCTGCGGGTTCAGCCCTTGGAACCAGGCCCGCGCCACCTCCGCGCCGTCGACCTCGGCGATCGCGCCTGCGACCTGGAAGGCGAGCCGGAGCCGTCGCTGCACGGCCTCGCTCGGCTCACGCCCCCCCTCGGTCCATTCGTTGACGGCGCGCGTCTCTTTCACGGAGCCGAGGTAGGCGCAGAGCTTGAGGCCGAGGATCTCGCGCAGCGCGCCGACGACCTCCGGGAAGCCGGCGCGAACGGCGCGGCTATGGGCTGCGTAATCGGGGCGGGCGGCGGGGCTGACTGCCATCGATGTACCTCCTTGTCCCAGATCGTGCCACAGTTCTTATCCCGCGTCAACCACAGTCTAAATCACAGCTCGGTGCCGGACGTTGAGTCGGGCCGCAGACGCTGCTAGCCTCGCTGTCGCGGGGCGGAGCGAAGCCGGTGCGAACCCGGGCGCCCGCGCCGAGCGGTTCCAGGAAACCGCCGAGAGGCTGCCTGACCCGTACCGTGACGAGTCCGTAGCGAAAGGTCCTAATAGGAAAGCCCCACCGAAGCGGGGCTTTCCCTTAGCAGGCCTGTAAGCCGGATTCTGTCGAGGGTGACCATCCGTCTATGCAGCTGACCCGGCTCCTCGGCGGGCCGCCTCGGGCGGAGCCTGTTCGCCTTGCACCGGACGGGGTTTGGCTAGCCACCGTGTCGCCACGGCGCTGGTGGGCTCTTACCCCACCGTTTCACCCTTACCTTCGGCATCTCTAGAGATATGCCGCCGGCGGTCTCCTTTCTGTGCCACTTTCCGTCGGCTTTCGCCGCCTGGGTCGCCCCAGCGTCCTGCCCTGCGGTGTCCGGACTTTCCTCGAGCCACGTGGGCCCGCGGTCACCCGGCCTGCACGAGAAAGTGTAGCCGCGACCCCGCGAAACGGTTCGTGTGAGACTTGCCCACCCCACCGAAGGAGGAGCCATGAAACGGCTAGTTGCGGTTGCCGTCTTCCTCGTCGCAGGCGCGGTGGCGGCGGGAGTCGCGTTCGCCGGCCACGGCGGCGGCGGGCACGGCGGGAAGCATCACGGCAAGACGGTGTACGTGATCGAGCACGCGACCACCGACGCGGTCACGAACAACGACGGGCGGGCGACCGAATCCGTCGGCGACATCCTCACGTTCGCCAACGAGGTGTTCGACAAGAAGAATGCGCACAAGGTCGGCACCGACCAGGGCTACTGCGTGCGCATGGTCGTCGGCGAGTCGTGGGAGTGCGTCTGGACGACGCTCCTCCCGCGCGGCCAGATCACGGTCGAAGGGCCGTTCTACGACACGCGTGACAGCGTGCTGGCGATCACCGGCGGGACCGGCGCCTACGTGAACGCGCGCGGCTCGATGGAGCTGAAGTCACGCGCAGGGGGCACCGAGTTCGCCTTCATCTTCCACCTGATCGGCTGACCGGCTCTGCGGGCTCGGCGGCGGCGTCGCTGCCGAGCCCGCTGCCGCACTCCGGGCAGAAGATGCCTCCGCCGTGCGGCAGCTGCATCACGAACTCGCCGCACACGAGGCACTCCATGCTTGCGCCCCGCAGAAGCGCGTTCAGCTCCTGCTCCAGCGTGCGGTTGAGCTGGACCGGGTTCACAGCGAGCGGAACACCCCCGTCACGATGCCCAGGATCTGCACGTGATCGGCGTAGATCGGCTCCATCGACTCGTTCTCGGGCTGCAGTCGGATGCGGCCGCTCTCGCGGAAGAAGCGCTTCACGGTCGCTTCTTCGGCGGTCTCGTCCTCGCCGGCCAGCGCGACCACGATCTCGCCGTCGCGCGCGGTCTGCTCGCGCCGAACGACCACGATGTCGCCCTCGAGGATCCCCGCGTCGACCATCGAGTCGCCCTTGACGCGCAGCAGGAACTCCTCGCCCCCGCGCGCCAGTGGCTCGGGCACCGCGACGTAGTCCTCGACGTTTTGGTCCGCCAGCAGCGGCCCGCCCGCGGCGATCTCGCCGACCAGCGGGAGCCGGTGCACGTCGTCCGCGGGTGCGGACGCCGGCTGCGGCTTCGGGTCGCGGCGCAGCTCGAGCGCGCGCGGCTTCGTCGGGTCGCGCTTGATCAGTCCGACGCGTTCGAGGTTCGCCAGGTGCGCGTGCACCGTCGACGGCGAGGCGAGGCCCACTGCCTCTCCGATCTCGCGCACCGTCGGCGGGTAGCCGTGCTCGTCGACGTACTGCGTGAGGAAGTTCCAGATCTCCTGCTGTCTGCCGGTCAGCATCGAGCCACCTCGAGGTCGCTTGCGGGAACGAACATACGTTCGCCGCACACGGTAGACGTCCTCCCGGACGGCGTCAAACAGCGGGCACGGGCTGGGCGTCCGCGAGCCCGCGAAGCGAGAAACGGATCGACCAGGCGAGCATTAGCAGCATCACCGGCGTGCCGGTCAGGAACACGACCACCAGGAACCCCTCGAGGCTCCCCTCCAGGAGCATCGCCAGCCGGAGCGCGCTACGCGCGAGGAAGTACCCGCCCCAGACGAGCGACTCGATCCCGAAGACGCGCTTGAACTCCGGCGAATCGCGCAGCCAGTGCGGGAACGGGTACCACGCACCGGCGAGCGTCCCGGCGAGGGGGCGGCCGAGCGCGGCCGAGACGAGGAAGGCGACGCCCCAGGCGAAGGCGATCAGCACAGGCTGAGCGAGGTAGACCGTCGTGCTGTCGGAGACGAGCCCGACGATCGACTGCACCGCCACGAAGGCGAGCGAGAGACGGACGAGCAGCGCATCGCGGCCGGCACGGCGCTCGAAGAGGTAGACCACCAGCGAGGCGACCGCCGACGCGACGATCCCGGCCGCGAGCCCGTCGAGCCGCAGCCCCGCGTAGAAGGCGCCGAGCGGCAGGAAGCCCTCGCGCAGGAACCCAGGCAGGCCCGTCATCAGGATGCCGAGGAAGGTGGGCTCGCTCAGGCTGCCTTCGTCTCGGCGCGCAGTCGCTGCAGCTGTTCCTCGCACCATTTCGCTCCCCACTCGTTGAAGTCGATCCCCCAGCGCAAGACGAGGTCGACGAAGGTCGGGTCGGGGCCGCCGGGCAGCGCCTGGATCTCGCGCAGCACGTCGAGGTACTGCTCGTGGCCGTACTTGCGCCCCTCGAGCAGCCGGAGCGCGTCCTCGACCGGGAGCGCGTCCGCGAAGAAGAGCCGCAGCAGCGACTCGTCGCGGAGCTCGATCGTGACGGTGCTGCCGTACAACCACTCGACGAGCGCCTCGCGGCCGGAGGGCGTCAGCGTGTAGACGCGCCGGCTACGGCCGCCGTTCGGCCGGTCCTCGCCCTCGACGAGGCCTTCCTCTTCGAGCCGCTTGAGCTCGGGATAGATCTGGCCGTAGCTGGCCGCCCAGAAGAAGCGCGTCGAGCGGTCCACCACCGTCTTGATGTCGTAGCCCGAGCGCGGCTTGTGCCAGAGAAGGCCGAGCAGCGCGGGCGTGACAGCGTTCATATATCGCTACGATACATCTGAACGCTACGTCTGTCAAGCCACGATACGAATCCGGGACGAGACGTCACGATTCGGTCACGAATGCGTGACGCTTTCGCCCGCGTGTCTGACACCGGGTTTCAGTCGGGAAGCTGGACGCTGCCGTCTTCGGCGAGCGTCCAGTGCGGGTTGTGCGCGACCTCCCAGGCATGCCCTTCGGGATCGACGAAACCGCCGGAGTAGCCGCCCCAGAAGGTCGGGCCGGCCGGGTGGGTGATCGTCGCGCCCGCGCGTTCGGCTTCGGCCATCACGGTGTCGACTTCCTCGGGTGAGCGGACGTTGTGCGCCAGCGTCACGCCGCCCCAGCCGCCGGAGTCGTCGACGCCGCTGTCCTCCGCGAGTTGGTCGCGGCCCCAGAGGGCGAGCACGGTTCCTCCCGCGCGGAAGAAGACGACGTCGTCGTCGGGCGCGGCCCCGCTCCTCCAACCGAGCGCCTCGTAGAACGCCCGGGCGCGACCGAGGTCGCGGACACCGAGCGTCACGAGGCTGAGACGCTGCTCCACGATGCGCTGGAGAGGACTTGAACCTCCACGGGGTATTAACCCCACAAGGCCCTCAACCTTGCGCGTCTACCAATTCCGCCACCAGCGCGCGCGGGCCATTGTAGCCACGCCTTCGAACTGCCCTCGTCGCGCCGTGATCACCCAAGACGCCGACTCGGCGGCGCCGACCAAGGAGGCCGTGTGTGCTTTGCCCACGCGGCCGTCTGATACCGGTGGCGACGCGCAGCGAGCCACCCCTGTCTCCAGGGATCACCTAAGGTACGCCGCTGTGCGAGAGCTGTGCGAGGAGGCGGTCGCAGCAGCTCTCGGCGCGGGGGCGTCCTACGCGGACGCGCGCGTGGTCGTCCGACGATCGCAAGTGGTCGGCACGCGCAACCGCCGTGTCGAGCGGCTGGACGACAGCGAGACACAGGGGATCGGCGTGCGCGTTCTCGTCGATGGCGCCTGGGGCTTCGCCGGCGAGCGGCAGCTCGACGCGAACGGCGCGCAGGAAGCCGCGCGCAAGGCGGTCGCCTTCGCGAAGGCAGCGCCCGGCGGGCACGTTCGCGCGCTGGCCTCGGTCGAGCCGGCCCACGGCGAGTTCCACACCGTCGTCGGGCGCGACCCGTTCTCCGTGCCCGTCGCGGAGAAGGTGGAGCTCTGCCTGCGCGCCGAGGAGGCCTTGCAGCACGAGGACGTGAAGGTCACCTCCGCGTCGGTCCGCGCGCAGCGCGAGCACAAACTCTTCGTCTCGTCCGACGGCGCCTCGACGGAGCAGGAGATCGTCGAGTGCGGCGGCGGCGTCGACGCGCTGGCGGCTCGCGACGGCGTCACCCAGATCCGCAGCTACCCGAGCGCCCACGGCGGCTCGAGCGCGCAGGCGGGCTGGGAGTTCGTGGAACAGCTCGGGCTCGAGCGCGAGGCGCCGCGCGTGGGCGAGCAGGCGGCGGCGCTCCTCCGAGCCGACCAGTGCCCGTCCGGGATCACGACCGTCGTGATCGACGCGGAGCAAACGGGCCTGCAGGTGCACGAGTCCGTCGGCCATCCGACCGAGCTCGACCGCGTCTACGGCACCGAGGCGGCCTACGCCGGGACGAGCTTTCTCAAGGCGGACGACCTCGGCTCCCTGCGCTACGGCTCGGAGCACATGAACATCACCGCCGACTCCACCACCCCCGGCGGCCTCGGCTCCTTCGCTTTCGACGACGAGGGCGTGCCCGCGGGGCGTGAGCCGGTCGTGCGGGACGGGATCCTGAGCGGCTTCCTCACCTCGCGCGAGACCGCGGCGCGGATCGGCAGCGGCACGGGCGGCTCGATGCGCGCCGACAGCTGGAGCCGCATGCCGCTCGTGCGCATGACGAACCTCCATCTGGAGCCCGGCGAGGGCTCACTCGACGAGCTCGTCGCCGGCGTCGACGAGGGCGTCTTCCTGCAGACCAACAAGAGCTGGTCGATCGACGACAAGCGGCTCAACTTCCAGTTCGGCACGCAGATCGCCTGGGAGATCAAGGGCGGAAAGCTCGGGCGGATGCTGCGCGACGCGACCTACACCGGGCAGACGCCGGTCTTCTGGGGCTCGCTCGACGCGGTCGCGGGGCCGGAGGAGTGGACGCTGCACGGCCTCACGAACTGCGGCAAGGGCCAGCCCGGCCAGCACGCGCACGTCTCGCACGGCGCCTCGCCCGCACGGTTCCGCAACGTCCAGGTCGGCTTCAGGCAGTGAGCGCGCGAGACCTCGCAGAGCAGGCGCTGCGCGCGGCCGACGGCGACGAGGCGCTGGTCGTGGTCCAAAGCGAGCGGTCCGGCCTGGCGCGCTTCGCTGGCTCCGAGGTGCACCAGCCCACGCTGGTCGAGAACGACGTCGTCGAGCTGCAGATCGTGCGGGACGGCCGGCTCGGGATCGCCTCCGCGAACCGCACGGACGACGAGGGCCTGCGCTCGCTCGCCGCCCGCGCGGCCGAGGCCGCCGACGCCGCGCCCGAGGATCCGGACTTCCCCGGCCTCGCTCCGGCCGCTGAGGCCGCGCCCGTCGAGGGCTACGACGAGGAGGCCGCGGCGCTCGGGGCCGAGGACCAGGCGCGACTCGCGGCCGCCGCGATCGAGGCGTCCGAGCTCGACCTGTACGGCTTCTTCACGAGCGGCGTCACGGAGCTCGCGCTCGCTTCGACGACCGGCCTTTCCGTCTCACAGGCGACGACCGACGTCGCCGTGCTCGCGCTCGCCGCCGTCGACGGCGCCTCCGGCTACGCGGAGCAGACGGGCTGGCGCGCCGCCGACGTCGATCCCGCAGGCGCCGCCTCGGCGGCGGTCGACAAGGCGAAGCTCACGCGCGGAGCGGTCGAGCTCGAGCCGGGCTCCTACCCCGCGGTGCTCGAGCCTCCGGCCTTCGCGGAATTGCTGGCCTACTTCTCGTACGACGCCTTCAGCGCACAGGGCCTGCTCGAGGAGCGGAGCTACGCGTTCGACAAGCTCGGCACGAAGGTCTTCGACGAGCGTTTCTCGCTCGCCGACGACGCGCTCGACCCGCGCGGGTTCCCGAAGGCCTTCGACTTCGAGGGCACGCCGAAGCAGCGCGTGCCGCTCGTCGAAGACGGCGTGCTCAACGGGGTCGTGTGGGACCGGGCGACGGCCAAGCGCGCGGGGCGCGAGACCACCGGCAACGGGCCGCCGAGCTCATTGCGGCACTGGGGCCCGCTGACGTTTGCGCTCTCGGTGGCCGGCGGCGAGGCCGACACGCCCGCCCAGCTGGCGGAGACCCTCGGCGACGGCATCTACGTCACGCGGCTCCACTACCTGAGCATCGTCGACCCGCGTGAGGGGATCGTCACCGGAATGACGCGCGACGGGACCTTCCGCATCCGCGGCGGCCGGATCGCCGACCCGCTCGTGAACCTGCGCTTCACCGTCTCCGTGCCGCAGCTGCTCGCCGAGCTCCCGGGCCTGACCCGAGAGCCGGTGCTGATCAACCAGAACGCGTACTACGACGAGCGCTACCCGACGGGGCTGCTCTCGCCGGCGGTGGCGACGGCGCGCTTCGACGTCACCGGCGTGGGCTCGAGCCCCGGAGTCTGACCGCCGCGTAATCGACCGAGCCGAGCTCGTCCTCGCGCCAGCCGCGCAGGCGCGGCGAGACCAGGCGCGCATCGGCGACCCACGCGATCGGGACGACGGGCTCACCGTTGCCGGCGAGGTGCTTCAGCGCCTCGAGCCGGGGGTACGGAGCCGCGAGGCGTTCGAGCCTCGCGTCCGAGCCGCCGCCCGCGACCGCCCCGAGCCCGAGGTCGCGCCACCCCGCGACGAGCAGGTTCGTGCCGTACGCGAGCGTGGGGTCGTTCGGCTCGGCGAGGTGCACGGCGACCCGCGGCAAAGACGGGATTCGCTTGCGCGCCTCACGGAGGGCGATCGCGGCGTCGGCGGCGCTCGGCTTGCCGCGGTTGGCGAGATCCTCCGCCGGCGGCGCTTCGAACTCGGGCACGAGCGCCTGGTAATCGGCGCGGTCGGCCGTGTCGTCGTAGACGCCGCGCACCTCGGCGGGGACGTGCGGCGAGAAGACGACGGCGTCGGCCGCCAGCAGGCGCCTGACGCGAACCGCCGGCCCCAGCTGCCGGTCGAGCTTGGCCGCCCGGATGTCGCCGAGCGGGACCGGCGCCTCGTCCAGCCAGCCGGCACGGAACTCCCGCAGCGCTTGGAACGGCTGCAGCTTCCGCACCTCGACGCGCATCCCGTTCCGCTCCGCCACCACACGGGTCGGGCTCGCCGAGATCAGCCGGAACGGGCCGGGCACGCCGGGCGGCGCGGCGGCGACCTGCGTCAGCCGGTACGGGAGGTCGGGGTCGCGGCGGAGCGGTGTCACGAGGAGCGTGCGTTCGTCGGGCGCGTCGATGCGGCGCGGCTCGAACAGCTTCGCCCGCCGCAGCTGCGCGGCGATCGCGCCGGCGTGCCGGCAGCGGAGACGCCATGTGGTGCCCGTCTCGCGCCAGCTGGTGCAGAGGCCGGGCCGCACCGCGCCGTTCACGTCGGTGCGGAGCGGCGTCGAGAACAGCATTCGCGCAAGGACGGTCTCGTCGCGCGTGTGGGCTCGCTCAGGCTCGAGCGGCCAGAGCACGTCGGCGAGTGCCACCCGGACGACGTTCGTAGGCCCGCTCACGGGCAGCGGCACGGCGCGCTTCGGCGAGGACGAGTTGCAGCCCGCGGCCGCCAGCGCGAGCACGGCGAGCGCCGCCGCTCGTCGGCTGTGCACCGGCTACTGGAGCAGGTGGAAGAGCAGAACGGTGTTCGCCGTGAACAGGATCGCGACCGCGATCGTCAGGCGGGTGAGGTTCCGCTCGACGATGTGCGTCCCGCCCTGCGAGGCGGGCGTGAAGCCCATCCCCCCGAAGCCGGTGTCGCGGCCCGAATGCATCAGGATCAGCGCGATCAGCGCGGCAGAGAGAAGCACCTGGATAACGGCGTCGAGCTGGAGCATCGCGCGCCCAGAATAGCCAGATAGGAGGCCCGCCGGGGCAGTGCTCGTCGACGGGGCGCGATGGTCGTTCCGAGGCAAGGACGCAGGGAGCGTTGGTACCTGGAGGGTACGGGCGCGACTGCGGACGCTGCCCCGGCGGGGCCCCCTACCTAGGCGGCTAGGTCCCGGATCGCCTCGATCAGCTGCGCCGCGATGCGGTCCTTCGTGACGTAGGCGGCCGCGCCGGCCTCGCGCGCCCGCGCAACGTCGGTGCGGGAGTTCGAGCCGGTCAGCATCAGCACGCGCGGGCTGTCCTGCTTCCTGCGAATCCGCTTCGTGGCCTCCACGCCGTCGACGCCGGGCATCGCGATGTCCATCAGGATCACGTCCGGGCTCAGGGCCAACGCCCGCTCGACCGCCTCCTCCCCGTTGCGCGCGTGGCCGACGACCTCGATCTCGGGCTCGGACGCGAGGATCGCCTCGAGCGCCTCCGCGAACAGGCGGTGGTCGTCGGCGATGAGGACGCTGATCTTCTTGCTCGGCATAGGAGACGGCGGCGGGGGTCTTGCTTGTTGAAACGAAATTCAGCGCGATTCGGACGCGGCGCGCTCGAGCACCTCCTCGACGCGCCGGGCCTGCTCGCGCACATCGTGCCGCTCGGCGGCAGCGCGCGCGGCGGGGTTCGGGCACGGCAGCGCGGCCGCAGTGCGCAGCGCGCGGGTAAGGGCTTCGACGTCGAGCGGGTCGACGAGCACACCGGCCTCGGGCGGCACGAACTCGGGCGGCCCGCCGATCGCCGTCGCGACCACGGAGCGGCCGCAGGCCATTCCTTCCAGCGCCGCCTGGCCGAAGGGCTCGATCAGGCTCGGCTGGCAGACCACGTGGGCGCGCGCAATGCGCGCCGGGATCTCGTCGTGCGTGACTGCGCCCGCGAGCTCGACGTTGGGCCGCCCCTCGAGGCGGCCGCGCAGGTCGCCGTCGCCGAGGAAGGTGAGCGTCCCCTCCGCCAGGCGCTCGAAGCCGTCGGCCAGGCGCACGACGTTCTTTCGCTCGGTCAGCGCTCCGATGCAGAGGAAGCGCGGACCGCCGTCCGGCGCCGGCTCCACGGTGAAGCGCTCCAGGTCGACCCCGGAGTCGATCACCTGCGTCTTGCCTACCGCCTCCGGAATCTTGGCCTCGAGCTCGCGGCGCAGGTAGTCCGAGACGGCGATCACGGTCGAGGCGCGGCGGATCGTGCGCCGGGTGAGCGCGGCGATGCCGCGGATTTCGCCGACGTTGCGCACGTCGCGGCCGTGCGCGGTGACGACGAGCGGCGCGCTGGAGGCCAACCCGGCCACCAGCCCGGTCGGCACGAGGAAGTGCGCGTAGACGACGTCGGGCCGGAAGCGCCTGGCCGCCTCGCGCGCGCGGCGCGCGAGCGTCAGGTAGCGCCGCTTGCCGCCGGCGCGCGCGTCGAGCACGGCCCGCTCGATCTCGTGGCCGCGCTCCAGCAGCGCGCGTTCGAGCTGCGCGACGAACACGCCCAGGTCGGGCGCGTCCGGGCCCGGGTACATCTGCGAGACGAGCAGGATCCGCACGGCGCGCGCAAGCTTGACGCTTCCGTCACACCCGCGTCACACACGCGCGCGTGTTTCCGGGATACGCTCGCCTCGGGGAGGAGGCCGGGCGAACCGTAGTGAGGGGCGCTCGTACGGAGCGCTAAGCGCGGTGGGTCACGGTGAGCGCTGGGCGTCGTACATGCCGAACTCGTCGCGAAGGACGTTGCAGATCTCGCCGATGGTGCAGCGCACCCGCAATGCCTCGCGCAGCGGCGGAAGCAGGTTCTCCGTCCCGGACGCTGCCTCGCGCACGCGCGCGAGTGACTCCTCCGCGGCCACGGCGTCCCGTTCCGCCCGCACCCGCGACGTCCGCTCGTGCTGGCGCCGCTCGGCCTCGGGGTCGATCCGGTGCAGCTCGATCTCCTCCGAATCCGTCCCGGTTTCCTCGTACCGGTTCACGCCGACGATCACGCGCTCCCCCGCCTCGACCTCCTGCGCGTACCGGTAGGCGGCGTTCTCGATCTCACCCTGGACGAAGCCCTGCTCGACGGCAGCCACCGCTCCGCCGACGTCGTCCACACGCGCGATCAGCTCCCGCGCTCGCTCCTCGAGCTCGTCCGTCAGCGACTCGATGAAGTACGAGCCGCCGAACGGGTCGGCCGTGTCGGTGCCGCCCGCCTCGTGCGCGAGCAGCTGCTGCGTGCGCAACGCGATCCGTGCCGCCCGCTCCGTCGGCAAGGCCAGAGCCTCGTCGAACGAGTTCGTGTGGATCGACTGCGCGCCGCCGCACACCGCGGAGAGCGCCTGCACCGCCACGCGCACGACGTTGTTCTCCGGCTGCTGCGCGGTCAGCGTCGACCCGCCCGTCTGCGCGTGGAAGCGCAGCGCCTGGGCCTTCGGGTTCGTCGCTCCGAAGCGGTCGCGCATGATCTCGGCCCACAGCCGCCGGGCCGCCCGGAACTTCGCCACCTCCTGGAAGAAGTGGTTGTGCGCATTGAAGAAGAAGGAGAGCCGCTCGCCGAACTCGTCGGGCGAGAGCCCCGCGTCGACGGCCGCCTGCGCGTAGGCGATGCCGTTGGAAAGCGTGAACGCCAGCTCCTGCACCGCCGTCGAGCCTGCCTCCCGGATGTGGTAGCCGGAGATCGAGATCGTGTTCCAGCTCGGCAGCCGCTCGGCGCAGTAGGCGAAGAGGTCGGTCGTGAGCCGCATCGATGGCCGCGGCGGGAAGATGTAGTTCCCGCGCGCGATGTACTCCTTGAGGATGTCGTTCTGGACGGTGCCGCGCAGCCTCTCCGGCGGGACGCCCTGACCCTCGGCCACGAGCTCGTACAGCAGGAGCAGCAACGCCGCCGGCGCGTTGATCGTCATCGAGGTCGAGGCCCCGCCGAGCGGGATGCCGTCGAGGAGCAGCTCCATGTCGGCCAGCGAGTCGATCGAGACGCCGGTCCGCCCGACCTCGCCGGCGGCGCGCGGGTCGTCGGAGTCGTAGCCGAGCTGGGTCGGCAGGTCGAACGCGACCGAGAGCCCTGTCTGCCCGCGCTCGAGCAGGTAGCGGAAGCGCTGGTTCGTCTCCTCCGCCGAGGCGAAGCCGGCGTACTGGCGGATCGTCCACGGCCGGCCGCGGTACATGTCGCGGTAAGGCCCGCGCGTGAACGGAAACTCCCCCGGTGGCTCGAGCCCGTCCGGCGCGTCGTCCGCCGAGTAGACCGGCTTGACCTCGATGCCCGAGTCGGTCTCGCGCCGGTCGGTCGTCGCCATGGGCGAATCGTACGCGGCCTTGGAGCGCGCCCTCGTAAGGTGTCCCCGACCTGGATCGAGACGAGGAGGCCGCGATGAGCGAGAAGAACGCCGTCTACAAAGGGGTGGTGGTCGAGCCACGCGACCCGAAACGGCGCGGCCGGTTGCGTGTGTTCGTGCCGGAGCTCGGCGACGAGGTCTGGGCGCGCCGGGCGACGCTCGACGCCGGCCACGAGCGCGGCACCTGGTTCGTGCCCGACGAAGGAGACGAGGTGCTCGTCGCATTCGAGAACGGCGACCTGCGCAAGCCCATCGTCATCGGGGCGCTCTGGGGCTCGACCCAGAAGCCGCCCGAAAGCAAGCCCGAGCGAACGCTCGTCCGGACGAAGCACGGGGCGACCGTGATCCTGGACGACGGAACCGGCGGCGTGGAGGTGAGCGACCTGCACGGCAACGTCGTCAAGCTCGCCGCCGACGGCATCACCGTCCACTCCGCCTCGAGGCTGACGGTGAAGGCGAGCATCGTCGAGCTCGAGGCCGGAACGTTGAAGGTCAACGCGGCCGTCTCCGAGTTCAGCGGCCTCCTGAAATGCGACTCGCTGCTCACGAACAGCGTCGTCTCGTCGAGCTACACGCCGGGCGCGGGGAACATCTGGTGACGGTCGTCGTGCGGCTGTTCGCCGGCCTGCGCGAGCAGGCGGGGTGGTCTCGGCGCGAGCTCGACGTCGCAACCGTCGCGGACGTGTGGCCCGCGCTCGGGCTCGGCGAGGAGCCCGAAGGCCTGCTCTACGCCGTCAACCGCGAGTACGCCGAGCCCGGCCGCGAGCTGCACGACGGCGACGAGGTCGCGCTGATCCCGCCGGTCTCCGGCGGCGCGTTCCGCGTCACCGAGGAGCCGCTCTCGCTCGAGGCCGTGGCCGCGGAAGTGGCGGACGAGCGGGCGGGCGGCCTGGCGACCTTCACCGGCACCGTGCGACGGCAATCGCGCGGCCGCGAGGTGACGCGGCTCGAGTACGAGGCCTACGCCGAGATGGCCGAGGACGTGATGGCGCAGCTCGCGCGCGAGCTCGACCAGCGCTACGACCTCTGCGCGGTCGCGATCCACCACCGCGTCGGCGTCCTCGGCATCGGCGAGGCGAGCGTCGTGATCGCCGTCTCGGCCCCGCACCGGCAGGACGCGCTCGCCGCGTGCAAGGACGCGATCAGCCGCCTCAAGGAAACGGTGCCGCTCTGGAAGAAGGAGGTCTACGAAGGCGGCGAGGAGTGGATCGGCCGCGGCTCGTGATCAGCGGCGGCGAGGGGACCGCGGAAGTCCGAGCGTGCGCTCCAGCTCGTCGCGCGTCGTGTGCAGCTCGACCAGCGCTTCCTCCAGCAGGCGCTCGAGGCGCGATTGGTTCTCGCGCCAGCGGGCGCGCTCTTCAGGAGTCCTCTTCCGATAGCCCTTCGTCGCCATCCGACTCTCCTTCAAGGAGCTGGACGATGCGTTCGACGTTCGCGTTCAGGTCCGCGATCAGGAACATCGTAGCGACGGCCTCTTCACGGGTGATCACGGCCGGCACCTCCATCCCGCTCATGGTGCCGAGACCGACCCTGGCCGCACAAGATGGCCCGTTCCGGCTTGTCGCTGTGCAAAGACGCGATCGACCGGCTCGAGGAGACGGTGCCGCTCTGGAAGAAGGAGGTCTACGAAGGCGGCGAAGAGTGGATCGGCCGCGGCTCGTGAGCGGCGGCTCGGCAGCCGCCGAAGCCGCCGTCTGGAGCTCCGACGCCCTTCAGCCTGCTACGGATTCGTCGTCTGAGACTTCCACGTGGGGCCGGCAAGGTCCCGGCCGTGACGGGCCGATCCGACATCGAGACGATCGGAACGTGGTCCCGTTCTAGATCGAGGTGGCACGCCGCGTTCCAGGACTGGACCGCCACCATCGGAGAACGACCGTCGGGCAGTGGCCTCGCCCGTGCTCGCGTCGCCGCGAGCTGAAGCGCACTCTCATGTCGAGGCAGCGATCCCCACGGCGACGGCCACCTGACGTTGCCGGCGTCTGATGACGCCGCCACGGGCGCCATCAGACGATCGTTGTTCAGGTGCACTGGACTCCGCAGGTTCGCTGTGTCGAAGCCTCGCTGTCGAAGCGTCACGTTCGTGACGCTGCCGCTGGCCAACCGCCTGAACAGCGGCGGTCACCGCTCTCGCGGCCGGGATCGTCCGAACTTGGAGGCGCCGACTGCACACGCGGCGATGCCTCGAGTCGTTACCGGCCATCAGCGAGTCCAGGGTTCGGCCACGGTGTCGCTGAGCGCGCCTTCGTCGGAACCGCTCGCAGCTGCGCTGTCGGTGGTCGCCGCGGAAGGAACCGTGGCGAGGCTCGACTCGAGCACGTCGGCGCCGGTCAGCGAGTCGTCCTTGACCTTGGCGCCGGTGACGGCGTTGGCGCCGATCTTCGCGTTGGTCGCGGAGCCGTTCTTCAGCTTCGCGGTCGTGACGTTGCCGTTCTTGATCTTCACCGCCGTGACGGCGTTCTTCTTCAGCTGCTTCGTGCCGACGCTGTTCTTTGGCAGCGCGGTAGCAGCGTAGGTAGTGCCGCCGAGCGCGATGAAGAGCGCTAGCAGCGCGATGGTGTTTCCGCGCAGGAAGCGCAGGAACCCTCTGGTCATCTGACCGGTCCTTTCTGTTCGTGATGAAGCCCTAACGGAGGTGGGAGCGATTCTGTCCCGGCCACAGGACGGCATCTGGTCACGGCGTCTTCCGCCGCTATCCTCAGACGAAGTGAGCCAGCTCTCGCCAAGGCCTGAGCTCGAGCCCGATTTCCGCGACTACGAGCCGATCCACCCGGAGCCGGGCTGGAAGAGCCTGCTCAAGAAGCTGTGGGCCCCGATCATCGCGGTCATCGGGCTCGCGGTGAAGTTCGGCGCGTTCGCGTTCAAGTTCCTCGGCCTGTTTATCTCGGTAGCCGCGTATGCGCTGATCTGGGGCTGGTGGTTCGGCATCGGCTTCGTCGCGTTGATCCTCGTCCACGAGCTCGGCCACTACGTCGAGGCGAAGCGGCAACACCTCGACGTCTCGATCCCGCGCTTCATCCCGTTCATCGGGGCTTACGTCGCGATCAAGAACTCGCCGCTGAACCCGACGCGGAACGCGCTGCTCGCCCTCGCCGGCCCGTTCGCCGGCGGGCTGGCGGCGGCCTTCTGCTGGGGGCTCGGGTCGGTGGAGCAGTCGTCGCTGCTGCACGCGCTCGCGTACGCAGGCTTCTTCCTCAACCTCGTGAACCTGCTCCCGATCGGGATCCTCGACGGCGGCGCGATCTGGAGTGCGTACCGGCTCGCGAAGTCCGAGCCGATGGTGCCACTCGCGGAGGGCGGCACCGCCACGATGCTCCCGGGCGCCGGCCGCGACCGTGCGGCGCTGATCCTGACGATGTACCTCGGGCTGGCGTTGCTGCTCGCCCTCGGCATGTGGGGGACGCACGTGCCGCAGTCCCGGCTCTGATGCAGGACCGGAAGATGCTCGAACGCCGTGACGGCGATCCCGCCGCGCACGCCGCGGAAATCGGGGAGGAGTTCCTGCAGGGGTTCCTCGCCGTCCAGCGGATCGGGCGGCCTGCGTTCACCGTCTTCGGCTCGTCGCGTGTGAAGCCTGACGACCCGGTCTACGCGGACGCCGTCGAGGTCGGGCGGCGGATCGCGCAGGCCGGCTTCGCGGTCGTCACCGGCGGCGGGCCGGGCGTGATGGAGGCGGCGAACCGCGGGGCGCGCGAGGGCGGCGGCGTCTCGGTCGGCTTCAACATCGAGCTGCCGCACGAGCAGCACGAGAACGCCTACCTCGACATCAGCTTCACGTTCGACCACTTCTACGCGCGCAAGACGATGTTCGTGAAGGCGGCCGAGGGGTTCGTCATCTTCCCAGGCGGCTTCGGCACGCTCGACGAGCTCTTCGAGTCGCTGACGCTGATCCAGACCGGCAAGGTCCTGCACTTCCCGGTCGTGCTCTTCGACCACGGCTACTGGGCGCCGCTGCTCGACTGGATCCGGGCGGAGCTGCTCGCGGACGGGATGATCTCGCCCGAAGACCTCGAGCTGCTGTTCGTCACCGACGATCCTGCCGAGGCGGTCAGGGTGCTCGCCGAATGCTACGAATTCCGCTGCGCTGCAACGGCCGCCGAGCCCGAGAAGGCCGACGCGCAGTAACGAGCTCGTGAGCTCCCCTGGTGTTCTCGCCGCCGGGACTAGCTGGAGAAGGGCGAAACGGTGATCGGGCCGCTCTGCACAGTGAAGCCGTGCGAGTCGGTAGCCGTCAGTCGCTGCGTGCCGAGGGTGCGGAGCACGAGCCCGGTGAACGTGTGCTGCGCGACGTCGGTGGGGCCGTAGGCGTAGGGAGCCGGCATCGTCGCCTTGGGGTCGGTGCTCGTCAGCGTCACGGTCCCGGCGTAGTCGGCCGCGTTGTTGCCGAACGCATCCACGGCACGCACGGTCGCGTTGAACGCCTGGCCCGCGGTGGCGACGCTCGTCACGGTCATGAACAACCCCGCGACCGCCGCGCCGCGCACCCTCACGACGGCCTGCTTCCTCGGGCCGAGCGGCTTGAACCGCGTCTTGCGCGGCGCGTTGGCCGGCCGGGTCTGCGTCAGGAACACGAAGCCGTCGGCCGAGATCTGCGGCGCCACGCCACGGTGGTAGACAAGCTTGAAGCTGTGGCCCTTCGCACACTTCGTCGCAATCACGACGCGGCGGCCGGAGATTCCCGAGATGCGCGTGCCGGGACAGCCGAGCGCCTGGAGCTCGAAGTAGCCCGGAGCGGACGCGCTCGTCCGCTGGGGCTTCGACCAGCCGCGCGGCACGTCGACCAGCGTCGTCCCCCGAACCGCCCCCGTGTCGGCGAGGAAGTCGAAAGTGAAGTCGTTGGTGCTGCCCGCCGGGACGCGATTCGGCGTGACCGTCATCTTCCCGATCCCGACGCGCGTCGCCGCACCGCTCGCCGCCGTGAGCACAAGCATGGCCAACCCGGCGCACAGCGCCGCCCGCCTTACCCTCGTCACGAATCGCCCGGCCATTGACCCCGGCCGAGTCTACTTAGACTGGTGTACGGATGAAGCTGCGCGACCTGCCCTCGGTCGACGAGCTTGCCCGGGACGAGCGCCTGGCCGGAGAGCCGCCGCCGCTCGTCGTCGCGGCAGCCCGAGAGCTCCTCGCGCGGGCACGCGAGGAGATCGCTACGGGGCACGACCCGGGCGACCTGGCCGAGCGCACGCTGGCCGAGCTCGCCGCGGCCCGGGCCCCTGCGCTGCGGCGCGCGCTGAACGCGACGGGGGTGATCGTCCACACGAATCTCGGCCGCGCGCCGCTCCCGGAGGCCGCGCTGGCCCGGGCGCTCGAGGTCGGCCGCGGCTACTCGAACCTCGAGTACGACCTGACCGCCGGGGGGCGCGGCTCGCGGCAGGACCACGTCGCCGCGATCCTGCGGCGGCTGACGGGCGCCGAGGCAGCGCTGGTCGTGAACAACAATGCGGCCGCGGTCATGCTCGCGCTGGCGGCGCTGGCCGAGGGGCGCGAGGTGCTCGTCTCGCGCGGCGAGCTGATCGAGATCGGGGACGGCTTCCGGATCCCGGACGTGCTTGCTCGCTCGGGGGCGCGGCTGCGCGAGGTCGGCACGACCAACCGCACGCGCGCGGCCGACTACGAGCGCGCGATCGGGCCGGAGACCGCCCTGCTCCTGCGCGTGCACCAGTCCAACTTCCGCGTCGTCGGCTTCACCGAGCAGCCGACGGTGCAGCAACTCGCAGCGGTCGCGCGGGGGCACGAGCTGCCGCTGGTGGATGACCTCGGCTCCGGCGTGCTAGTGCACCTCGAGGGCGAGCCGTCCGCGAAGGAGAGCCTCGCGGCGGGGGCCGACCTCGTCTGCTTCTCGGGGGACAAGCTCCTCGGCGGCCCGCAGGCGGGGATCGTCGTCGGCCGCGCCGACCTCGTCGAGCGCCTGCGGCGACACCCGCTCCAGCGCGCACTGCGTGCGGACAAGCTCACGCTGGCCGCACTCGAGGGGACGCTGGGCCTCTATCTCGACCCGGAGCGAGCGTTGCGCGAGGTGCCGGTGCTACGGATGCTGAACGACCGCATCGAGACCGTACGGGCCAGGGCCGAGCGACTCGCGGCCGCCGCGGGCGGCGACGTCGAGGAGACGGTCGCGCGCGTCGGCGGCGGCGCCCTTCCGCTGGCCGAGCTGCCGAGCGCCGCATGCGCTGTCGAGGAGAGCCTCGCCGAGCCCCTGCGCACAGGCGAGCCGCCGGTCGTGGGCGTGCTGCGAGACGGCCGCCTGCTGCTCGACTGCCGCACGCTCACCGACGCCGAGGCCGAGGAGGTCGCCGCGGCGGTCGCCGCCGCGCGTGGATGAACGCCGGCCGCGCTCCTGAAGCGGTCGTCTGGGACCTCCTGCACGGTGCCCTCGCGACGCGCGCCGTCGGCCTGGTCGTGGAGCTCGGCATCCCTGATGCGCTCGCGTCAGGCCCTCGGCACGTCGATGACCTGGCCGCCGGCGCGAACGCCGACGGCGAGGCGCTCTACCGCGTCATGCGGGCACTGGCGAGCGAGGGCGTCTTCGCAGAGGAAGAGACGAGCGTGTTCCGGAACACACCGGCGTCGGAGACGCTGAGGCGCGGCGGCGGGTGGGCGGAGTTCGCGCTGCTGTTCGGCGGCGTCTGGCACCGGACAGCGGGCGAGCTCCAGGCGGACGGACAACCGGCGTTCGAGCGGATCTTCGGAACCGACTACTGGTCGTGGCTCGCCAACCACCCTGAGGAGCGAGCGATCTTCGACCTGGCGATGTCGGAGGGCAGGGAGCGCCGCGCCGACCGGCTAGAGGCCGTCGAGTGGCGAGGCAACGAGACCGTGGTCGACGTCGGCGGAGGGAACGGCTCGCTGCTCGTCACGTTGCTCGAGCGCCGGCCCGGCCTGCGCGGGATCGTCTTCGACCTTCCCGAGACCGCGCGCGACGAGGAGGCGCTTGGCGAGCGGATCGCGTTCGTCGAAGGAAGCTTTTTCGACACGGTTCCCGAGGGCGACGTGTACGTCCTCGGAACCGTCCTGCACGACTGGGACGACGAGAGCGCAACCCGGATCCTGCGCACGATCCGCGGCTCGGCGCCGGACGGCTCACGGCTCCTGATCCTGGACGCCGTCCTGCCGCCCGGGAACGAGCCCAACGGGACGAAGTGGCTTGACCTGCTGATGCTCTGCCTGCTCTCGGGCAAGGAGCGGAGCGAGGAGCAGTGGCGCGAGCTGCTGGCATCGGGCGGGTTCGAGCCGGTGCGCTTCGAAGAGGCGCTGATCGAGGCGGTGCCGGGAGCCTGAGGGATGTCGTCGCCGTCGAGGAGCGGAGGCTCGGTCGGAGCTCTGCCGCGAGGTGCTCGCCGCGACGTTCTCGCCGGGCGACACGGTGGTGCTGCAGGAAGTCTGGCGCGACCGCGTCTGGGCGGCGCGCCCGATGCGTGTCATGCGCGACGACGGCGACTTCGTCGCGCTCTGGTTCCGGCGCGGCACCCGGTGGCAGGCGCCGATCGACGTGCCGGGCGGCGAGTGGGACGGCGACCGTGGCCCGCGGCTCGCGGAGTACGTGAACCTGCAGGAGCCGTTCCGCCGCAGCGCGTTCGGCTTCGAGACGATGGATCTCGCGCTGGACGTGATCGTCGAGGCCGACCGCACTTGGCGGTGGAAGGACGAGGACGAGCTCGAGACCTTCGTCGAGCGCGGCGCCTTCGGCCGCGAGCTGCCGCAGCGCAAGGAAGGCCGAGCGGAACGAGCCGCCGTTCAGCGAGCCGTGGCACGAGTGGCGTCCGGACCCGGCCTGGGAGCACCCCGAGCTGCCGAGCGGTTGGGATCGCCTCCGGCGGTAGCGTCTCGGCATGGCGCTGACCGTCGGCACCGCGGGGCACATCGACCACGGCAAGACCTGGCTCGTGCGCGCACTCACGGGCAAGGACACCGACCGGCTGCAAGAGGAGCAGGAGCGCGGCATCTCGATTGCGCTCGGCTACGCGCCGCTCGAGCTCTTTGACGGCACGCGGCTGTCGCTGATCGACGTCCCGGGCCACGAGCGCTTCGTGCGAACGATGGTCGCCGGCGCGACCGGGATCGACCTCTTCCTGCTCGTGATCGACGCGGGCGAGGGTGCGCGACCCCAGACGCACGAGCACCTGGCGATCCTGCGGCTGCTCGGGATCGAGCGCGGCGTCGTGGCCGTCACGAAGGCAGACGCAGTCCACGCAGAGACGCTCGAGCTCGCAGTTGACGAGGCACGCGAGCTCGTGCCAGGAGCCCAGGTCGTCGCCGTCAGCGCGAAGACCGGCGCCGGGCTCGACGAGCTGCGGGAGGCGCTTGCGGGGGCCGCGGCCGGCGTCCCCGTGCACCGCCGCGACGCGCCGGCTCGCCTGTATGTCGACCGCGCCTTCACGATCGCCGGCGCCGGCACCGTCGTAACCGGCACGCTCTGGTCCGGCTCGATCGGGGTCGGCGACGAGCTGCGCGTCGAGCCGGCCGGCCTGCGCACCCGCGCGCGCAGCGTCCAGGTGCACGACCTGCCGGTGCCCAGCGCCGAGGCCGGCCAGCGGGTCGCCGTCAACCTCCCGGGCGTCTCGCGCTCGCAGCTGCGCCGCGGGGAGGCGCTCGTGGCTCCGGGCGCGTATCCCGTGAGTTGGCGGCTCGACGTCGCGCTGGAGGAGCTCGAACCGGTGCCCGCGGCCGTGACGGTTCACGTCGGGACGAGCGACGTGCCTGCGCGCGTCGTCCGCGAAGGACGTTTCGCACAGCTGCGGCTGAAGGAGCCCGTCGTGGCCGCGCGCGGCGACCGCGTCGTCCTGCGCACGGAGACGACCGTGGGCGGCGGCGTCGTGCTCGATCCCGCACCGGCGCGCCGCTTCGATCCGCAGCGGCTCGAGCTGCTCGAGACCGGCGACCCGGAGGCGATCGTCCGCGCACTCGTCCGCGAGCCTGTGACCGGGGCCGCGCTGCAGGCGCGAGGGTTGCTGCCGCCGGCCGAGCTCGCGCAAGGTCTCGCGGCCGTCGAGCACGCGGGCGACTGGTTCTTCTCGCGCGAGTGGCTGGAGGAGCAGCGCGCGGCCGTGCGGGCACGGCTGCAGGATCGAGCCCGGACGTCGCCGCTCGATCCCGGAATCCCGCTCGGCGAGCTGCTACCGCCGGACCCCTGGGCGCCGGCGGTGCTCCAGGCGCTCCGCGTCGAGCGCCGCGACGGCAAGGCGTACGCGCCGGGCGCCACGCCCGAGCTCGGCGACCGGGCGGCCGCGGCCGAGGAGCTGCAGGGGCGGCTCGCCGCCGACGAGTTCGTGGCCGTCGACGACCCCCGCCTCGCCGCGTTCCTCGAGGAACGCGGGGCGCTCAGGCGCGTGGGCGACGGCTACGCGGTTTCTGCCGCGCTCTACGACCGGGGCCAGGCGACCCTCGAGACCCTGTCGCCGATCACGCTCGCCGGCTTCCGCGACGCAGTCGGCGTCTCACGACGGGTCGCCCAGCTCCTGCTCGAGCGCTACGACGCCGACGGGATCACCCTCCGCGTCGGCGACGAGCGGCGGCTCAGGGCGTCGCGGCCGCGCTGAAGGTCACGTCGAAGCTGCAGGCCACGTCGCCCCGGAGCATGCACTCGGGCTCGTCGAGCCGGGCGCGCTGCCCGTAGTGGCGTGCCGTCCCCTCGGTAAGCCCGCGCAGCAGCACACAGAGCCGCCGCGGCGAGGAGTACCGGATCCTCACCCCGTCCTCGCCCAGCGGCGCGATCGCGAGCCTCGGTGGCCCGGCTCGCGGGATCGTGGCGCGGATCAGCTCGTGAATGTGCTCTTCGACGGTCAGCAGGAACGCCCTCGGCGTCGGCGTCTGGTCGAAGAACGCCGGGTATAGGCGCGAGAAGGTCGTCTCGGCGGTGTAAACGCCCAGCCCGTACACGATCTCGTCGACGTCGCACCCCACCTCGGTGGCGGCCGTTCCGATCAGGCGGATCAGGGCCGCGTCCGGGTAGGCCTCGCTGAGCAGGTACTCGCGCTCGCCCTCGAAGACGGCCTGCGCAACTGCCCGCCCGTGATCGGCGACGAGGTAGTCGCGAAAGCTCTGGAAGATGACGCCGTGCACGCCGGGCGAGTCTAAGCTCGCACCGGAGCGGCATGGGCCCGGTGGCCCAGCTGCATGAGCACGGGGGAACCCATGGTTCCCCCGTGAGCCCCCTCCTTAAAGACCCGCGGAGCCCTGCACGCTAGATTCGCGGGCGGAGCGGCATGGGCCCGGTGGCCCAGCTGCATGAGCACGGGGGAACCCATGGTTCCCCCGTGAGCCCCCTCCTTCAAGACCCGCGGGGCCCTGCACCGCTAGATTCGCGGGCGGAGCGGCATGGGCCCGGTGGCCCAGCTGGTCTTCAAAACCAGTGCGGTCGTGCAGCCCACGGCTCGGTCGGTTCGACTCCGGCGCCGCTCCGTTAAGCCAAAACCCGCCCGCCAGGCGGGTTTTGGCGTTTACGGCCCGCTCTCGGCCGTCCCCTCGCCACACTGCTCGAAACCGCTCAAGACCGCTGGAAGCTGGCGCTCACTGGCGCGCAACTGGCGCGCACTTTGGCGGAACGCTGGGCGAAGCGCGGGAGGCGGGAGGCGGGGCAGAGGAGTAGACTCGTTGGACTGGCCCTGCGGCCAGGATTCCGGCTGAAAGCCCGAAGTCCGTCGATCGAGCCCTCCGGGCGCGGGAGATGACACGAGCTTAGGCAAACAGAGTTCGACTTGCAGGGCCAGCACTCTTCGTGGCGACCCCTCTTTCCGCAGCAGCGGAAATCGGCCGCGCCGGTTCTTGCGATCATCTGGGCATGCCAGCGCTTGGTGCGAAGGAGCGAGCAGAGCTTCCCGATAGCGCGTTCGCATACATCGACTCGCGTGGTAAACGGCGTCTGCCGATCCACGACGCGGCGCACGTCCGGAATGCTCTCGCGCGGTTCAGCCAGGTTGCCTTCGAAGACGAGGGCGCGCGGGACAAGGCGCGCATGCGACTGCTGAGGGCGAGCAAGAAGCACGGGATCGTGCCCATCGGCTTCGTCAGCGCGCAGCTGCAACCGCAGCGGAAGCTGCCGAAAGGCGCGGTCACCTTCCTGTTGACCGATATCGAGGGCTCCACCGAGCTGCTCGGGCGCCTCGACGACCGCTACGCACCTCTGCTCGCCGATATCCGCCGTCTGATGCGCGCCGCGGTGCGGGATGCCGGCGGTCGCGAGGTGGACGCCCGCGCGGACGAGCTCTTCGCCGTCTTCGAACGGGCCCCGGCGGCGCTCGAGGCCGCGTTGGCGATCCAGCGGGCGATGCGCGCGGGTGCCTGGCCCGGCGGGGTCGACGTGCGCGTGCGAATCGGCGTTCACCACGGCCGTCCAACCCTCACCGACACCGGCTACGTCGGCCTCTCGGTGCACACGGCGGCGCGTATCTGCTACGCGGCACATGGCGGTCAGATCGTCGTCTCGTCCGCCGTGCGCTCAGCGGTGCTCGCGTCCCTCGCGGACGGGGTCAGTCTCAGGAGCCTTGGCACCTGGCGGTTTCAGGGCCTGCGGGAGCCGGAGGATCTTTACCAGGTGGAGGCGGCCGACCTGCTCGCCGACTTCCCGCCGCTTCGCGCGGCACAACCTGGCACCCGTTCGTAGCACGAGAGCGAACAGCGGGCGGCGAGCCGAACGCTCGGGCGCTGCAGCGCGACCCGGCCCTGCGGTGAACCTACGCCAGTCGCGCCCGGCCGTCGAGGCGGGCCATCGCAGTAATCGCGCTCTCGCTTGCCACGGGCACTTCATACGGGTCGTCATCGACTTCGTCGATCGGTTCGCCGACGATCTTGGCGGGTTCAGTCATCAGGCTTCTCCTGCTTTGCGGTTTGCGGGGTGGACGTGCCGAGTGAGCGGTACGGCCTTGGGGGCGGTGGCGAAACCACGCCGGTCCGCGCGTTTAGGGCGCCCTTGACTCGGGGAGAGCTACGCCCTCACAAGGGGGTTAACCGTGGCGCTGTTGATCATTCTCGCTCTCATCGTCGCCCTGTTCGTAGGGCTCGGCTTCGTCGTCAAGTGGCTCTTCATCCTTGCGGTCGTCGCCGCCCTGATCTGGCTCATCGCGTTCTTCATGCGAGGTGCGCGCGCCTGAAGCGTGCGCTCGACAAGGAGGTGTCCTAATGCAGTTGCAGACAGTGCAGGACCTGTTCGAACACGAGATCTCGGATCTGTTTAGCGCCGAGAACCAACTCGTCGCCGCGCTCCCGAAGATGGCCCAGGCGGCCACGAACGACGAGCTGCGGGAGGCGTTCGAACACCATCTCGAAGAAACGCGCGAGCACGTCCGCCGCCTCGAAGACATCCGAGGCCAGATTGGAAGCACGATGTCGGACGAATGCAAGGGGATGAAAGGCCTCATCGAGGAGGGACAGGAGATCCTCACCGCGGGCAGCGACCCAGACGTCAAGGACGCCGCGCTCATCGGCGCCGCGCAACGCGTCGAGCACTACGAGATCGCCGCCTATGGCACCGCCCGCACACTCGCGGACGAGCTCAACCTCGACGGCGCGCAGGACCTTCTCGATCAGACGCTCGACGAGGAGAGCAACGCCGACAAACTGCTGACGAAGATCGCGACCGGCGGCATGTTCAAGACGGGCATCAACCAGCAGGCGCGGGGCTAACGACGACAGAGGCGGGGCAGAACTGCCCCGCCTCGTCTTCTTCCCTCAGTCAGGACGCCGCTCGGTCGGTTCGACTCGGGCGGCTGCTCCGTTTCAGGCGACAGGTACGCTGCCGTGGTCGAGCCGCTCAGCCCAGAACTCGCGCTCGTCGATCCGGAGCTGGCGGAAAGAGCGCGCACACAACTTGTCGAGCCGCGCGGTTTGCCGACCGCTCGCGCCGATCAAACAGAGCCGGTCGAGGCCAAGCGTCGCTGGCGCGGCAAGACCACTGCGATCGTTGCCGCAATCGTGGTCGCGGCCGTGCTGGGAGGGGCGGGCGCGATCTGGGCCGGGTACGACGGCAACAACTCGAGCGTCCGAGAGTCGGAGCAGCCCAACACACGGGCGCAGAGCGAGACGCCGCCGACGACCGCCACGGGCGGCGGTCGGAGTCCGACTCGCTCCCGCCGGGACGTGACCGGCTCGGCTCCCCGAAGCCCCCTGCGCCCGCCTCGCAGGCCGCCTGCTTTCCGCGTGCCGGGTGCGCGGATGGAGCCGCTCGACGAGATCACGCTTCCTGCCCGCGCCCGGCGGCTCGAAGCCTGGTTGACACCGAGCCGCAGCCTTACCGCCGCCAACCTGCATCACTGGCTCTACCAACACGCCTGGATCGTCACCGGCGCGAGGTTCGGCTGGTGGCACGGCGCTGAAGCCATCCGCGCACTCATCCGCGTCGACCGCCGCGTCGAGGCCCGCTGGGGCATCGGCTACCGCAGTGAGGCGGCTGCGCGACGGGCGCTGGCCGAGGTCGAGGCGAAGACCAAGTAGAGCGTCGCTACTTAGGAATGCAGCCGGAGGTCGCGACAGGCGAGACGACGACCTTTCCGTCGACCTCTTCGGCGCTCACGGATGACGCTCCCCACGTGCAGGGCGCTTGATCGCGGTTTGCGCCGGTCGCCTGGGCCGCCCGTAACGTCAAGACGGCGGCGACGACGGCCACAACGAGGCAGACGCTGACGAGGAGGCGGCCGCTGAACCCCACGAGACGAGGATGCCGGGCGGTGATGCCGAGCGCCATGGGCCGAGTGACTCATCTTGGAGGGCGGCGAGTCCCACTTCGTACAATCGGCTCGTGGGTCGGGCGCAGCCTCGGGGCAGGCCTCCGGGCGGGAGCGCCTGGACTCGCGACGAGTTCTTGCGCCGAGCGGCGGGCGCCGCTGCGGGTGCGGTGCTGCTCGGCGACGCAGGCGGGCTGGCGGATGGTCTCTCAGGAGCCGCCCCGGCGTCGGCCGCGAGCGTGCGCGGTGTGCAGCGCTTCCTGTCGCGACCGGACATGCACCCGATCGCGGTCGACGTCGTGCGTCCGGCGCGGGGCACCGCACCGGGCCGAGCGCTCGAGTGCTGTTCGACTGGCGCAGCCTCGATCACGTCGCCCTGGCGGAGTCGCACCAGCGGATCGGGCCGCGCTTCGACTACTTCCACGCCAACTCGATCGGGCTCACCGCTGACGGCAACCTGCTCGTGTGCGCGCGCAACACCTGGGCCGCGTACAAGATCGACCGGGACACCGGCCGGGTCATCTGGCGGCTCGGCGGCAAGAAGAGCGATTTCCGCATGGGCAAGGGCACCTTTTTCGCATGGCAACACGACGCGCGGCTGCTCACCGGCGCGAGCCCGTCGTCGCTCAGACCGGAGGCGGCGGGTCCGGAGACCGGCTTCGAGACTCTGCTCACACCCTTTGCGACGAAGGGGTACGCCGTCGCCGTCGCGCTCGACGATGCGGATCGCCCGCTCGGGCGTTTCCGCCGCGCTCAAGCTGTCCTGAGCCTGGTCGGCACCGCTCGTCAGAGTGCGGCGCGGAGCGACCCGCTGACGACGAGGCCGACGAGCGTCCACATCGCCACGTACGGGATCGCGTAGGCGACCGCTCCGAGCACGATCCTGCGCTGGCCGATCTGCTTGCCGCCGAGGAAGCGCGCCACCCCGGCGACGAGGATCGGGTTGGCGACAGCCGCGGCGAGTGCATACCAGCGGTCCGAGCCGCGCTGGATCCACGCCACAGGATGCCGCATCAGCCGGTTCGCGCGCATCCCCTCGAGCCTCGTCTCGATCCGCCTGCCCTTGCCCGAGAACCAGTCGTCCCAGCGCCGGTCCACCCACCGGCAACACGCGATCACGAGCACGATCACGGCGATCACCGCGCCGCAGTAGACCGAAACCGGCCTCGACGCAGCCGCGAGCAGTGCGATCGGCGCGCCGAGAAAGACGCCGTCGAAGAAGCCGAACGCCATGACGGCCGTTCCTGCGACGGCGGACCGTGCCGCGCCTCCGGTGCGCTGGAGCGGGTGCGGCGAAGACATGTCCCAGGTATCGGCAGCCGCCGACGGCACTGAAGCTACGCGACGGAGAAGCGCGCGCAGACGAAGTCCTGGTTCCGCTCGGCCTCCTCGAGTCTCAGGTCGAGGCTGCGCGGCAGCAGCGGCGCGCCCGCGCCGAGCGTCACCGGCGCGAGGTACACGATCACCTCGTCCAGCAGGCCCGCGTCGGCGAACTGGCCCACGAGGTCGCCGCCGCCGACGATCCAGAGGTTGCGGTCGCCGGCGGCCGCGCGCATCTCGGCGTGCACGGCGGGGACGTCCCCGCTCCGGAACACGATTGGCGCATCCGGGACGATCGGCAGCTGCCGGTGCGTGAAGACCCAGGACGGTACGTCGTAGGGCCACTCCCAGTCCGCCGGATCCTTTTCTGCGAACTGGTGGCCGAGGATCCACTCGTAGGTCGTCGCCCCCATCGCGATCGCGCCGACGTCCGCAACGAAGTCCTTGTAGTTCAGCGGGCCCTCGTGGTCCTGCTGCTGCTTGAACAGCCACTCGAGCGAGTGGTTCTCGTCGGCGATGAAGCCGTCGAGGCTCGATGCCGTGTAGTACTGGGTGAGACTCATGCCGGCCCGATTGTGCCGGGCGTCGCGACCTGACGCAGAGCTCAGCCCTCGATCTGCGGCGCTGCCCCGTACTCGTCGTCGGTGACGTGGTCGCCCCAGGCCGCCACGTTGCCCTCGTCGTCGACCTCGACCATCGCGATGTGGGTCATGAAGCGGCTCGGCGTCGCGCCGTGCCAGTGCTCCTCTCCCGGCTCGAAGAACACGCGGTCACCTGGCCGGATCACGTCGACCGGGCCACCGCGGCTCTGGCAGAGGCCGATGCCCTCGGTCACGTAGATCGTCTGGCCGTTCGGGTGCCTGTGCCATGCCGTCCGCGCGCCCGGGGTGAAGTGGACGCTGCTCGCGCTCAGCCGCGATGCGTCCGAGGGTGCGGCGACGGAGTCGATGTAGACCGCCCCCGTGAACCACTCCTCCGGTCCCCGCGCCGTATCGATGCCGTTCCTCGTCACCTGCATGGTCGACCTCCTCGTCGCTGGCGATTCGTCCTCCAGGTCACACCTCCTTGGGAACGTTGCCGGTGAGCGTGAAGACGCGTCGCATCGCCTTGTGCCCGAAGTCGCCGGTCGGGTCGAACATGCAGGGGCAGCCGCCGTCGATGACCGTGACGCCGTGCGCGCGGCCGTACTCCGTGGCGGCCTCGGAGACGCTCCCCGCGCCGGGCCCGCGATGCATCCACACGTGCGCGATTCCGAGCTCGGCACACTCCCGCATCGTCTCCTCGGCGATCTCCGGCCTCGTCCCGATCACGACCGCCTCGACGCCGCCGGGGATGGAGCGGAGGTCGTGATACGCGCGATCGCCCTCCACCGCCTCCGCGTTGGGATTGACGGCGAACACCTCGTAGCCACGATCGCGCAGGCGCTTGTAGACGACGTTGCTCCCGTGGTCGCCCTGTCGCGACACGCCGGTGACGGCCACCCGTCTGTGGGCCAGGAACTCGCTGGCCGCGTCCTTGATCGCAGTCATCGGAGCCTCCTTTCGTCAGGTTCACCCACACGCTCGCCCAGAAGCGCGCGGGAGCATCGGGGAAACCTGCAGCCGGAGTGCGAGAAACCGCGGATTGACGGCGTAGGCTGCGCGAGTGCTCCTGTACGACAGCCCGGTCTCGGGCAACTGCTACAAGGTGCGGCTCGATGACGCTGGGGGACATCGCGCTCTACGCGTACGCGCACGCCGCCGGCGAGGGCGGCTTCAGCCTCGAGCCGTACCCGGCTATTCGCACCTGGCTCGAGCTGGTCTCGTCGCAGCCAGGCCACCTCACGATCGACGCGTAGCCGGGAGGGGCCGGCCGGAGCCGGCCCCCTCTGCAAACGTCGTGCCTTAGTTGGAGGGCACGCAGTAGGCGTAGACGGTCAGGCTCACGCTCTGCTGAGAGTTGCCCTGCGTCTTCGCCTTCGAGACCCAACCCGCGAACCCGGCCGTTGCATGGCTCTCGATCACGCTCGGCGACGTCGCGCCGGCCTCGAGGAAACCACCCGAGATCGCGATGTGATTCGCCGGACAGACTGCCGTCGCCGTCACGATCGCGTTGGCGTCGACGACCGTCGACGTGTCGGTCGCGGTGACCACGGCCGACCCGTTCAGGCCGTCGGCTCCGGCCGGGCCCTGGGGGCCCTGGGGGCCCTGCGGGCCTTGCTGTCCCTGCGGGCCCATCGGGCCGACAGACCCCGTCGCGCCGGTCTCGCCGGTTGCGCCCGTGAGTCCCTGCGGGCCGGCAGGCCCCATCGGGCCGGCAGGGCCCATGGCGCCGGTCGAGCCGGCGGTGCCGTTCTGTCCGTCGGCTCCGGGCTCACCCTTCGGCCCCTGAGGGCCGGTGTCGCCCGTCGCGCCGGTGAGTCCCTGCGGCCCCATCGGGCCCATGGGGCCCATCGGGCCGATCGCGCCGGCAGGACCGGCGAGGCCGGCCGCACCCTGCGCTCCGGTCAGGCCGCGCTCGCCGCGCAGGCCGGCCGGGCCCATCGGGCCGGCAGGCCCCTGCGGTCCGGCGGCACCGCGGAACCCGCGGGCTCCGCGCATTCCCTTGCCGAAGAGGTCGGACACGCGGTAGCGCTTCCACCCGGCCGCACACCGGTTGTGCTGGCGCCGCGAGATGACCTTGATCAGACCGTTGTGCATGTTCACGCAGACGAACGTCCGCTGGAAGCGCTTGTTCTGCACCATCGAGCCTGCAAGCGCCGTGGAGCTGATCGCGAGGATCGCGACGCCTGCGGCGGCGACCCACCAGACCTTCTTTGCTTTCATCGTTTACCCCTTCCCCGACTGCTGCCGGCCGCCGACGGCGTCGGCTGCCCAGGCGCAGTCACCTTTCACCCGCGTCGCACCGTGAGCGGGATCGGGCGGGGAGATCACTCCACTACGGCTAGGTCCGGCAATCCAAAGGTCTCGACCGGTCTCTGAGCCGGGGAGGCGGGCGCCGGGCCCGCCTCCCCCGAAAGGCTCAGTGAATCGTGAAGTCGGCGCTCATCGAGCCGACGTGCACCTGGTACGAGCCCCGCTCGACGGCGCGAGGCCCAGAGGCCTCGATGTCGCCGGTCGTGACGGCGAGCTCGGAGGCCGGGAACGTCACCTCGACGGACCTCGACTGGCCCGGGTCGAGCGTGACCCTCGCCCAGCCGACGAGCCGCTGCGGCGGCACGACGAGCGTGCTCACCGGCTGGCTCACGTAGACCGGCACGACCGTCGTGCCCGCGCGGGAGCCGGTGTTCGCGACGGTGAAAGTCGCCGTCGCAGTCCCGTGACGCGAGACCGAGCCCGTCACCGACAGGCCGCTCGTCGCAAACGTCGTGTACGAGAGGCCGAAGCCGAACGGCCAGCGCGGGTTGTACCCGGAGCCCTGGCCCGAGTTCGTGCCGGGCAGCTGGTCGAAGAACTTCGGCTCGTCGCCCGGGGTTGACGCGCCGCCGCTGTCGAAGTCGCCGGCGTTGTGGTCGGACGCCGACGGCCACGTCACCGGCAGGTGGCCGCTCGGGTTGACGCGACCGAAGAGCACGTCGGCGACGGCAGAGCCGCCCTCGGTGCCGGGCAGGTAGGCCATCAGGATCGCGCCGGACCCGTTGACGATCGAGTCCGGACCGAACCCGAGCGGCCGGCCGGCGATCACGACGATGATCACCGGCTTGCCGGTCGCCTCGAGCGCGGCGATCAGCGCCTGCTGGTCGGCGGGGAGCACCGGATCCGCCCGGTCGCCGAGACCCTCCGCGTACGCACGCTCGCCCACCACGACGACCCCCGCGTCGGCCGAGGCCATCGCCGCGACCGCAGAGGCCTGATCGGGCGCGGAGACGACGTTCGGGTCTGCCGCCTGGAGGCCCTCCAGCACCGTGGTGGCCGGCGGGATCTGGTCGGGCGGGCCCATGCAGCAGACGTGGTTGCCCGGGTCGAACACGCCCTGCCAGCTCACGCTCCAGCCGCCCAGCTGGCGCGTTACCGAGTCAGCGCCGGGGCCGGTGACGACGAGCCTGGCGGTCGTCGAGAGCGGGAGCAGGTTGCTCTGGTTGCGCAGCAGGGTGATCGACTCGTCGGCAGCCCTCTTCGCGAGGTCGCGGTTGGCTTCGACGGCAGCGTCCGCTGCGTTCGGGTCGACGTACGGGTGGTCGAACAGGCCGAGCTGGAACTTCAGCCTCAGGATCCGCTTCACCGACTGGTCGATCCGCCGCTCGGAGACGAGCCCGCGGTGGACGTCCTGGATCAGGCCGTTGTTCCAGCCGACGTAGTCGAACGGGGTCATGCTGACATCGACCCCCGCGTTCACGGCCTTGGCGATCGCGGTCGGGAAGTCGGCCGCGACGTGGTACGCCGTCTGCAGCGCCGGCACGTCGCCGTAGTCGCTGATCACGACGCCCTTGAACCCGAGCCGTTGCCGCAGCTCCTCCGTGAGCAGGAAGTGCGACGACGTGGCCGGGACGTTGTTGATCGAGCCGGAGTCGACCATCACGGTCGCGGCTCCGGCGTCGATCCCACCTGCGTAGGAGGGCAGGAAGATGTCCTGCAGGTAGCGGATCGGCAGCTGGGCCTCGACGCGGTCGTGGCCGTTGATCGACTGCGAGTAGCCCGCGAAGTGCTTCACCGTCGCGGCCACCTGCGGCGAGTCGAAGCCGCCGCCCTGGATGCCGCGGATGTTTGCCGCGCCGAGCGCCGCCGCGAGCGCGGGCTGCTCGGCCCAGGTCTCGTAGTAGCGGCCCCAGCGGTTGTCACGCGCGAGGTCCTGCACCGGCGCGAAGTTCCAGTTGCCGCCCGTCGCGAGCAGCTGCCGCTTCGTCGCGGCTCCCGCAGCTTCGGCGAGCCCGGTGTCCCAGGTCGCGCCCATCCCGATCGACTGCGGGAAGAGCGTCGCCCGGGTCGGGTGGCCGAAGCCGTGCACCGCGTCGACGCCGTAGATCACCGGAATGTGCAGGCGCGAGTGCTCGACCGCGTAGTGCTGGATCGTGTTGTACTGCTCGGCCCAGCCCTTGCCGGTGTTGTCGGTCGGATTGTCGGTCCCGCCCGACAGGATCGAGCCGGTCTTGTAGTCGATCAGGGTGCGCTGGAGACAGGTCGTCTGCAGCGGGTCGTTGTTTCCGCCCGCGTTGTTGCAGTCGCCGTTGGCCGGCGGGGTCGTGTCTCGCAGCTTGCCGATCACGATCTGGTCCATCTGGCCGACCTTCTCCTCCAGCGTCATACGGTGGAGCAGGTCGTTCACGCGGGCGTTGATCCCCGCGTGCGAGTTCAGGTACAGCGGCCGGCCGGCGCCTGGCGCCGCGGTCACCGCGAGGGTCGCGATGACGAGCGCGGCGAGCAGGACGACGACGGCCGTCGACAGGCGACTCATCGGTCCTCCTCTCGTGGGTTCAGCGTCCAACGGGTGAGGGGCTCCGACTCGGAGCCAATCCCCGGGCGCTTCGGCCGCAGCAACGATCTGGTGACCCGACGGCTCAGGTCTCCTCCCCCGTCGTTGCATTCGCGTGGCCGGCCGGTAGCCGACCGCGACCCCGTCCACCTACCGCGCGCCTCGATTTCGAAACGGGGTGAGGTAGCATCTGCACCCATGAGCATTCGATCGTGGTGGGAAGAGCGGCGCCGGAAGGCGGACGCCGACAGAATCAAGCAAGTCGAGGAAGAGGCCGGCGAATCTGACGCAGAGCGCGCACTCGAGCACGAAGACCGTTGGGACCGCGGGGCCGACAACCGCGTCGCGGGGCGCATCGGCGAGAGGCCGGACGACCTCAACCGGATGGGCGACTTCAACTAGGCGCGCACCGGTCGCGCCGGTCATAAGCCGACTGCCCTGACGTACGATCGCGGCATGCCTGCGGCGATTCGTATCGGCACGTGCTCCTGGGCCGACGAGTCGCTGACGAAGTACTTCTATCCGCCGCAGATCAAGGGCGCCGAGGAACGCCTGCGCTACTACACCGACCGCTTCGACGTGGTCGAGGCGAACTCGACGTACTACCGGCTCCCCGACGAGCACATGGTGCACCACTGGGCCGAGCGGACGCCCGAGGGGTTCGTCATGCACGTGAAGGCCTTCGGTGTGATGACGCGCCATCCGGTGAAGGTGGAGCAGCTGCCGACCGACCTGCGCGCGGAGGCGCCGCTCGACAAGCGCGGCCGCGTGGAGCGCCCGTCGCGCGAGTTCCGGGCCGAGATCTTCAAGCGCTTCCACGACGCGCTCTCGCCGCTGCGCGAGAGCCGGAAGCTCGGCGGGATCCTGATGCAGCTCCCGCCCTACGTCGTCTTCAAGCCGTACTCGCTCGAGTACCTCGAGTGGGCGCAGGAGCAGCTCGGCGGCGACGAGATGCTCGTCGAGTTCCGCCACGCGAGCTGGCTCGACGACGAGAACCGCCGCGAGACGCTCGCCTTTCTCGAAAGCCACCACATGACGTACGTGATCGTCGACGCCCCGCGGAGCGGCGCGCGCAACGTTTCCCCGACGGTGGTGGCCGCGACGACCCCGACCGCGTACGTCCGCTTTCACGGGCGTAACGCGGAGACCTGGAACAAGCGCACCGGCAGCGCGGCCGAGCGCTTCGACTACCTCTACTCGGAAGACGAGCTGGGCGAGTGGGTCGGCCCGCTCGCCGAGCTGAGCGGCGGCGCGGAGAACGTCTACGCGATGTTCAACAACAACGGCCGCTCGACGATGCCCGGCCTGCCGAGCCTCGACAGCCCGGCCGAGGAGGGCACGGAGGTGGCGCAGGCGCCCGTGAACGCAGCGATGCTGCGGCAGCTGCTCGAGCGCGAAGGCCTGCCGGTCACGCCGGCTCCTGCCGCCGCATAGCATCCCCTTGTGGCCGCTGTGGTGAGTTCAGACGTGTTGACCGGTCAGTTCAGACGGACACGCGGGCAGAGCCCACGTGTCCCGACTACGGCACCGCAAGCGGTGCCGTAGTGGAGCCCTGGTCGTACGAGGTCGCGGGACGGTTCGAGGAGCACGCCTTCGAGAGCGAGGTGCTGAAGGACAACGCGCTCGGCGACCCGCACGTGCGGCCGCTCTGGGTCTACCTGCCGCCGGGCTACGACGAGGACGAGGAGCGCCGCTACCCCTCGATCTACATGATCCAGGGGCTGACGGGCCAGCTCGACATGTGGCGCAACCGGACCGCGTTCCGGCGCAACTTCCCCGAGCTCGCCGACGAGCTGTTCGCGAAGGGCGAGTCGCCGCCGGCGATCCTGGTCTGGGTCGACGCGTGGACGTCGCTCGGCGGCAGCCAGTTCATCGACTCGCCCGGGACCGGCCGCTACCACACCCACATCGTCGACGAGCTCGTGCCGTTCGTGGACGAGCGCTACCGGACGCTGCCCGAGGCGGCGCACCGCGGGATCGCGGGCAAGTCGAGCGGCGGCTACGGCGCGATGGTCAACCCGATGCTGCGGCCGGACGTGTTCGGCGGGATGGCGACGCACGCGGGCGACGCCCTGTTCGAGATGTGCTACCTGCCCGACTTCCGCAGGTCGGTGCGGACGCTCCGGGACAAGTACGGGGGCTCGTTCGACAAGTTCTGGGAGGACTTCCGCTCGCGGCCCGCGTTCGCGAAGGATTCCGACGCGACGCTGCTCAACGACTGGTGCATGGCCGCGTGCTACTCGGCGAACGAGGACGGGACGGTGCAGCTGCCGTATGACACCGACACCGGCGAGCTGCAGCCGGAGGTGTGGGAGCGCTGGCTCGCGTGGGATCCGGTGCGGATGGCGAGTGAGCGAGGCGACGCCCTCCGGTCGCTGCGCGCGATCTACATCGACTGCGGCAAGCGCGACCAGTTCTTCCTCGACCTCGGCGCGGAAGCGTTCCGGCGGGAGGTCGAGGCCCAGGGCGTCACCGACTACTTCTTCGAGCTCTTCGACGCGACGCACTCGGCGATCGAGTACCGCTATCCGCTGGGCCTGAAGTACCTGGCCGAGCGGCTCTCGTGATCGCGCCGGTCACGGCCGCGCCACCACCGCTCGTCTGCCTCGACCCCGGGCACGGGACGCCGCCGGCCGTGGGGCGACAGCTCGAGCCGATCGGACCAGGGTCGCGGACGCTGAAGATCAAGGACGGCGGCGGGGCGGCCGGCGAGGCGGCGGTAGCGCTGGCTATCGCACGCCGGGCGCGGCGGCTGCTGCTCGGGCGCGGCTACCGCGTCGCGATGACGCGGACCGGCCCGACGATCCACCTCGGCGACGGCAACGGCAACATCGCCCGCGCCCGGTTCTGCAACAGGCGGCACGCGGCGCTGATGGTGCGGATCCATGCCGACGGCTCGACCGTCCGATCGCTGCACGGGGTCTCGACGCTCGTGCCGGCCTGGCACCGCGGCTGGACGGACGACATCTTCGCGCGGAGCCTGCGCGCCGGCCGGGCGCTGCAGAAGGCGGTCGTGCGCTCGACGGGCGGCGCTGACCGCGGCGTGGTCCAGCGCGGCGACCTGACCGGTTTCAACTGGGCAAACGTCCCGGCCGTGCTGGTCGAGACCGGGCTCCTGACGAACCCAACGGAGTCCCGCCGCCTGAAAACCAGCGCGTACCAGCAGCGCGTGGCGCTCGGGGTCGCGCGCGGCGTCGCCGCCGTCGTGCCCCGCTAGCTCAGTCCGAGGAGTCGCGCATCTCGTCGGCAGCGGCGCGGGCGCGCTGGTGGACGGCCGCTCGGCGGCCCTCCACCGACGCGTCGGCCTCGTCCACCGGCGTCTCCGGCGAGGCGGCCTCCTCGTGCTGCTCCTCGACGACGGCTCGCGACTCCTCGAGCTTCTGCCGCAGCTCCTCGGCGCGCGGGTCCTCGGCCTCGGCCGGGGGCTCCGGAGCGCGGCGAACCCGCCGCCAGAGAGCCGCCAACCACGCCGTCCGGGCCTTCACGAGGCCGATGCTACACTGGCCGCCTTCCTGCCTCGCCATCGCGTCGTTCGCTCCCGAGCGCCGCCCGCCGGCGAGGCCGCCTAAGACCGAAGGAAGGGAGGTATCGGGAGCGTGACCGACTACGAAATCCTGCTCATGCTCGATCCCGAGCTGCCCGAGGAGCGGCAGACGGAGATCGTCACACGCGCGCGAGAGGCGATCGAGCGCGACGGCGGCACCTTCGACAAGCACGAGCCCTGGGGCCGGCGCCGCCTGGCCTACGAGATCGACCACAAGGGCGAGGGCGCGTACCACCTGCTCACCTTCGCCGCCGAGCCCGCGACGCTCGAGGAGATCTCGCGCGTCCTCAAGATCACGGACGGCGTGATGCGCCACATGGCGGTACGCCGCGTCCAGGGCGCCTCGACGCGCCCGCCCGAGCCTGCGCCCGAAGAGCCGGTAGCGGCAGCCGCCGCTGCGCGGCAGGATGCAGGAACCAAGAGCGCCGGAGAGGAGAGGGAGTAATGGCCAACATCAACCGCGTCGTCCTGGTCGGGAACCTGACTCGCGACCCCGAGCTGCGGCACACGCCGAGCGGCATGGCCGTCTGCAGCCTGCGTGTCGCCGTCAACACCCGCCGCAAGGACAGCCAGACCGGCGAGTGGACGGAGAAGCCGAACTACTTCGACGTCACCGTCTGGGGCAACCAGGGCGAGAACTGCGCGCAGTACCTCTCGAAGGGTCGCCCCGTCGGGATCGACGGACGGCTGGAGTGGCGCGAGTGGGAGGCGCAGGACGGCTCGAAGCGCCAGGCGGTGGAGATCATCGCCGACAGCGTCCAGTTCCTCGGCGGGCGGCAGGATGCCGAGGGCGGCCAGCCGCAGTTCGTCCCGAGCGGCGCGCAGGCCGAGAACGCAGACTTCGGCAGCTCAGCTGCCGACGACGACATTCCGTTCTGATGGCGCAGCGAGACCAGCGACAGCAGCGCAAGGGCCGGCCGGCACCCGGCGGGCCGATCCGCAAGCGCAACTGCTACTTCTGCCGCGAGAAGATCGAGGAAGTCGACTACAAGAACGCCAACCAGCTCCGGCGCTACGTGTCGGAGAAGGGCAAGATCCGATCCCGCCGGATCACGGGCGCCTGCCGCCGCCACCAGCGGCAGGTCGCGCTGGCCGTGAAGCGGGCCCGCGAAATGGCGCTCCTTCCTTACTCGACGGGCTGATGGAAGTCATCCTCCGACAGGACGTCGAGAAGGTCGGCCTCCGCGGCGAGGTGGTCGACGTCGCGCCCGGGTTCGCCCGCAATTACCTGCTGCCGCGCAAGCTCGCCGAGACGGCGACTCCGGCCAAGGTGGCCGAGCTGCGCAAGCTCGAGCACAAGCGCGCGCGGCACGAGGCGCAGAGCTTCGAGCAGGCGCAGGAGATCGCGCAGCGGCTCGAGGCGAGCGAGATCCGCTTCGACGTGCCGGCGGGCGAGACGGGAACACTCTTCGGCTCGGTCACCGCGACCGACGTCGCCGAACGGGTCTGGGAGACCCAGAAGGTGCGGATCGACCGCCGCAAGCTCGACCTGGCCGACTCGATCAAGCGGATCGGCCGCTACCAGATTCCGCTCGAGCTGTTCGCGGACGTAACGGCGACGCTGCGGCTCGCGGTCGTCCCCGAGGGCGGCGAGCTGCCGCCCCAGGAGGAGCTCGACGCGATCGCCGCCGCGGAGGCGGAGGCCGAGGCCGCCGCCCAGGCCGAGGCGGAGGCGGAGCACGCGCAGGCGGAGGCCGAGATCGACGCAGTCGTGGCCGAGGAGGACGCGGAGGCCGAGGCGGAGGAAACGCCTGACGCCGCGGAGGAGCCCCAGGCGGAGCAGGCCCCGGACGATGCGTCCGACGGCACCGCCGACGCCACAGACGACGCCGGCGACCGGCCGGAGGTAACAAACCGCGCACAGCTTCTCCACAGGCAGGCAGGTGCCTGTGGATTTCGAGCGGAACTTCCCGCTCGGAGCGCCCTTTTCACCCACAGGTGTCGTCCGGGGGTGCTGGGAACCTGTGTTCCCTTATGCCTGCAAACCGGCTGCTGTTGTCCCGTCCGGGCCTGTCGAAAGTGCCGTCGTCCAGACCTTCCCCGGCCGCGCCGGGAGTTGTTGGATAGCGCGATGGCCCAGCTTGCCCAGGCCTCGCAGACCGCCCCGGTCCCGCCGCAGAATCTCGAGGCTGAGGAGTCGGTCCTTGGCGCGATGATGCTCTCCCCAGGTGCGATCGGGGCGGTCAGCGAGGTGCTCGACGCGAGCGACTTCTACCGCGAGAGCCATGCCGTCATCTACCGGGCGGCGCTGGCGCTGTACGCGAAGGGCGAGCCCGTAGACGCGATCACGCTCGTCGACGAGCTGGAGGAACGTGGCGAGCTCGAGGCCGCAGGCGGACGCGTCCGCATCCACGAGCTTGCCGCGCTCGTCCCCGCGAGCGCAAACGCCGGGCACTACGCCCGCATCGTGCGCGAGATGGCGACCCTTCGCGGCCTGATTCGGGCGGGCGGTGAAATCGCCCAGCTGGGCTGGGAGCGGCCGGGCGAGACAACCGACCTCGTCGACCGCGCGGAGCAGGTCGTCTTCGACCTCTCGCAGGCGCGGGTGTCGAGCGAGTTCAGCCACATCGAGGAGCTGCTGAAGGACAGCTTCGAGCGGATCACCGCCCTCTACGAGGCCGGTGCGGACGTCACCGGGACGCCCTCCGGCTTCCGCGACCTCGACCGGCTCACCTCCGGCTTCCAGCCGGGAAACCTGATCATCGTCGCCGCCCGCCCGAGCATGGGCAAGTCGGGCCTCGGCCTCTGCATGGCCGCGAACCTCGCCGTTCGCGCCGAGGTGCCGACCGCCTTATTCACGCTCGAGATGTCGAAGGCCGAGGTGACGCAGCGGCTGATGTGCAGCGAGGCAAAGGTCGAGTCGCAGCGCCTGCGCACCGGCAAGCTCGGCGCCGACGACTGGCCACGGCTCACGGCCGCCTGCGACCGTCTCGCGAAGGCCCCGATCTACGTCGACGACCAGGGCTCGATCACGATGATGGAGATCCGCTCGAAGGCACGCCGGCTGAAGTCGCGCGAGTCGGACCTCGGGCTGATCATCGTCGACTACCTGCAGCTGATGACGTCGGGCTCGAACGTCGAGAGCCGCGTGCAGGAGGTCTCGCAGATCTCCCGCTCGCTGAAGGTGCTCGCCCGCGACCTCGACGTCCCGATCCTCGCGATGTCGCAGCTCTCACGCGCGGTCGAGCAGCGCCACGACAAGCGTCCGATCCTCTCCGACCTGCGCGAGTCCGGCTCGATCGAGCAGGACGCCGACCTGGTCATGTTCATCTACCGCGACGAGTACTACAACGACGAGTCCGACCAGCAGGGCCTCGCGGAAGTGCACCTCGCGAAGCACCGAAACGGACCGACCGACACCGTGAAGCTCTCGTTCCTCAAGCGCTATGCGAAATTCGCCGACCTCGCGGCAGCCCAATGATGCCGCTACCGAAACACGCTCTCATTGACCATCTCAGACGCCCCCGCGAGCGAAGCCCGCGCGGGCTGACGACGGCGTCGCAAGCGCCGCCTCGGAGCTGATGGTCGAGCAAACCGTCGTGCTCCTGGCCCGCACGACCTCGTTCACCGTGGTCTGCCAGGCCTGCGCGGAGCTCGACGAGCGTGGCGAGCACCTCGCGCACACCGCACAGGGCGCGTTGCGACTCGAGCAGGACCTCGGCTGGACGACGTGCCCCCGCGGGCACCGCATCCGCCTGATCCGGGCAGGTGCCGCGGTGACGACCGAGGCGACGACACCACTCTGGTAGCGCGCGGCGAGCCTTCCCCCCTCGCCCCGCGAGCCGTGACCTTTCGGTCACGGCTGCCCGGGTAACAGCCGACAGGATCAGGCACACTCAGGCACGTGCCTGCGACCGTGATTCTCGGGGCGCCGAGGCGCCCGCTTGCCGGGCGCCGTTTGGAGGACGTGCGGGCTTTGCCCGCGCGTCCGGTCCAAATCCACTGCGCGCCCAGGAACGCCTGATGCCGGCCACCGTCGTCGTAGGCGCGCAGTGGGGAGACGAGGGAAAGGGCAAGATCGTCGACCTGTTGGCCCAGCACTCCGACCTCGTCTGCCGCTACCAGGGCGGGCCGAACGCGGGGCACACGATCGTCACGGGCGGCGAGAAGTTCAAGTTTCACCACATGCCCTCCGGGATCCTGCACGGCAAGGAGTGCGTCCTCGGCGCAGGGTGCGTGATCGACCCGGAGGTCTTCGTCCGAGAGCTCGATGAGCTCGAGGCGCGCGGGGTCTCGACCGGCTGCGTCCGGGTCTCCGGCGAGGCGCACCTGATCATGCCGTGGCACGTCGCGATCGACCAGGGCAGTGAGCGGCGCCTCGGCAAGCTGCAGATCGGGACGACGAAGCGCGGGATCGGCCCCGCCTACGCGGACAAGGCGGCGCGGCTCGGGATCCGCGTGCAGGACCTGCTCGACCCGAAGATCCTGCGCCAGAAGATCGAGGTCGCGCTCGCCGAGAAGAACGTCTGGCTCGAGCGCGTGTACGGCTCGCAGCCGCTGGAGCTCGAAGAGCTCGCGGCGCGCTACGAGGGGTTCGCGCAGCGGCTGCGGCCGTATGTGGTCGACACGTCGCTGCTCGTCGACCGCGCGCTGCGCGAAGGGCGCTTCGTCCTGCTCGAAGGCGCGCAGGGGACGCTGCTCGACCTCGACCACGGCACGTATCCGTTCGTCACCTCGTCGGGGACCGTGGCCGGTGCCGCAGCCGTCGGCGTCGGGATCGGCCCGAATCGGATCGACGCGATCATCGGGGTCGCCAAGGCCTACGTCACGCGGGTCGGCGAAGGCCCGTTCCCGACCGAGATCGACGGCGCCGACCAGGAGCGGGTGCGGGAGCTGGGCGCCGAGTACGGAACCACCACGGGCCGGCAGCGCCGCTGCGGCTGGCTCGACCTCGTCGCCCTTCGCTACGCGGTGCGGCTGAACGGCATCACCTCGCTGGCGCTGACGAAGCTCGACGTGCTCTCCGCGTTCGCCGAGCTGCCGGTCTGCGTCCGCTACCGGCTGCGCGACGGCACCGAGACGGCGGACTTCCCGGCGCACCAGAGCGACTTCCACCACTGCCGGCCGGTGTACGAGCTGCTGCCGGGCTGGGAGGAGCCGCTCGACGCGGTGACAGAGCTCGAAGCGTTGCCCGAGAACGCGCGCCGCTACGCCGAGTTCGTCGAGCGCCAGCTCGAGGTGCCGGTCTCGCTGATCGGCACCGGCGCGGAGCGGGAGCGGGTGCTCTCGCCGGGGTCGCTCGAAGCGCTGGCGCGGCCCTAGCTCACGCCGGCACGCGGCCGCGCGCGGCCCAGGCGCGGGCGGAGAGCGTGAAGCTGCCGGTCGGCTCGCCGAGCCGGCGCCGGTACTCCCCGCGCAGCGTCTCCTGCCTGTCGGCCGGGAGCGAAACGACGTACTCGCCAGCCGGCCCGACGCCCAGCAGGAACGTGTCCCAGAGCTCGTCGAAGTCCTGGTATTGGGCCGACACCTCGAGCGGGCCGGCCTTGACGTCCTCGAGCCCGAGCTCGCGCCAGAGCGCGTCGAGCTCCTCGAGGTTGCCGAACGAACGACTCTCGCCCGCGAGGTCGTGGTCGAGCCCGCGCGCCGTCTCCCAGTAGACGCGCAGCATCTCCATCCCGCCCGCGAAGTCCCATGAGCTCGCGGCGACGACGCCGCCCGGTCGGGTCACGCGGGTCATCTCCGAGACGCCGGCCGCCGGGTCGTCCATGAAGTGGATCACCAGCTGGGCGATGGCCGCGTCGAACGAGTCGTCCGGGCAGGGCAGCGCCTCCGCCTTGCCCTGCTTCAGCTCTGCCCCGGGCACGCGCTCCGCACACGCTGCGAGGAGCGGCGAGGGGTCGACGCCCGACACCTGCTCCGCGCCAACGCGGCGGGCGAGCTCCTCGGTCAGGACGCCCGATCCGCACCCGACGTCGAGCACCCGCTGCCCGGCCTCGACGCCGGCGAAGTCGGCGAACGCGGGCGCGAGCCGGCGCGAGTAGCGGCCCATGAAGCGGTCGTAGGCGCTACCCGAGACGGCGAAGCTCATCCGGCGTATTCACGTTGGCGAGAAGCGCCTCGTCAACCTCGATCCGTCTCGTGTCGAGCTCGTCGAGCGCTTCGTGCAGCGCGAGGCGGCCCTCGTGGAGGCGCCGTTCGAGCACCGGCAGGGCGCTGCTTGCGAATGCCGCAGGCAGCGGGGTGGTGGTGGGAGCCGCCGCCTCGGCACAGGCGGCCGCGAGCTCGCGCAGCAGGTCCGCGGTCACGAGCGGAGTGTCCACCGGGAGCATCACCACGACCGAGCCGGACGCCGCGCGAAGGCCGGCGACGACCCCGGCGAGCGCGGCGCGCGTCTCCGTCCCGTCGTCGATCAGCTCGAACGGCAGCTCGAGCCCGTCGCCGTCCTTGCCGACCGCGAGCCGGTCGTCGCAGGCCTCGCCGAGGGTGCGCCAGGCGCGGGCGGCGAGCGTCTCGTCGCCGAGCCGAGCGAGGGCCTTCGGCGAGCCGAACCGAGTGCTGGCGCCGCCGACGAGCAGAACGCCCGTCAGGCGAGGACGCGCCACGGCTCGGTGTACACGTTGAGGCGGCCACCGCGTGCGAAGCCGCAGAGCGTCACGCCGCGGTCGGCGGCGAGCTCGACGGCCAGGCTCGAAGGAGCGCCCACGGCCACGAGGAGCGGGCAGCCGGCGACAGCCGCCTTCTGCACGAGCTCGAACGAGAGCCGGCCGCTGACGCAGAGCACGGCCTGGGAGAGCCGGAGGCGACCCTCCCGGAGGGCCCAGCCGACGACCTTGTCCATCGCGTTGTGGCGTCCGACGTCCTCGCGCAGGCAGAGCAACTCGCCGCCGGCGTCGAACAGGCCGGTCGCGTGGAGCCCGCCGGTGGCGGCGAACGCGGGCTGGGCGGCGCGCAGCCGCTCCGGCAGCGCCGCGAGTAGGTCGCCGGCGAGCGCCAGCTCGCTCTCGACGCGAGGCGACTCGACCGCGACCGCCTCGAGCGCGCCCTTGCCGCAGACACCGCAGGAGGAGGACGTGTAGAAGCTGCGCTGGAGGCGCTCAGGGTCGAACGCGGGTGCCTCGACCTCGACCGTGTTGGCCGCCAGGTCGGCCGGGAGTGACGCCGCGACGGGCTCGAGCCCTTCCGAGAGACAGAACCCGAGGGCGAGCTCCTCGTCGTGTCCGGGCGTCCGCATCGTGACGGCAACCGGCCGACCGCCGATCCGGATCTCAAGCGGCTCCTCGACCGCGACCAGGTCGGGCTCGCTCGTGCCTTGCGGCAGTCGCAGCACCTCGACTCGCGCTGCCGAGTACGGCGGCGCCTCGAGCGCGTCCTTCTCGGCGCCCATACGCGGGAGCGTACCCCGCAGCCCTCACACATTCGCGACACCCCCGTGACAGACACGCGCGCCGGCCCTGACTACGATCGCCTTGGGGAGGAGGCTGGGCGAACCTTCTACCAGGAGTCTCGCCGGAGCGGCGTGAAACGCCGACGGCCGCAGTACACTCGCCGCCGTGAAGGCGCTCATCGTGGGGTCGGGGGCCCGAGAGCACGCGCTCGCGTGGAAACTCGGCCAGAGCCCGGCCCTCGACGAACTGCACGCCGCGCCGGGAAACCCCGGCATCGCCTCGCTCGGCACGTGTCACCCGGTGCGCGCAGAAGACGGCGAGGGGTTGCTCTCGCTCTCGAGAGCACTCGGAATCGACCTCGTCGTCATCGGCCCCGAGGCCCCGCTCGTCGCCGGGCTGGCCGACACGCTTCGCCACGCCGGGATCGCGGTGTTCGGACCGACGCGTGCCGCTGCGCGGATCGAGGGCTCGAAGGCTTTTGCCAAGGACGTGCTCGAGGCAGCCGGCGTTCCGACCGCGCGACGGCTCGCGGTCGCGAGGCCGCCGTGCGTCGTCAAGGCCGACGGGCTCGCCGCCGGCAAGGGCGTCTTCGTCTGCCGCACACAGGAGGAGCTCGATGCGGGTCTCTCCGCCGCAGCGAGGCTCGGCTCCGACTTCCTCGTCGAGGAGCTGCTCGAGGGCGAGGAGGTATCGCTGTTCGCGATCAGCGACGGGTCGAGGACGGTCGGGCTGACGCCGGCGCAGGACTTCAAGCGGATCGGCGATCGCGACACGGGGCCGAACACGGGCGGGATGGGTGCGTATTCGCCGGTGCCCGGCGTCGGTGAGCCGGAGGTCGAGGAGCTTCTCGAAAGCGTGCACCGGCCGGTCCTGGCGGAGGTTGCGCGGCGAGGGACACCTTTCTCCGGGCTGCTGTACGCGGGGCTGATGCTCACGGCGGACGGGCCGCGGGTGCTCGAGTTCAACTGCCGCTTCGGCGATCCCGAGACCCAGTCGGTGCTGCCACGCCTCGAAGGCGACCTGCTGCCGCTGCTGTGGGGCGGCGCCACAGGGGAGCTCCGCGCGGAGGCGTCGATGCGGGCCGACGCGGCGGTGACCGTCGTGGTGGCGGGAGCGGGCTACCCCGAGCGCTCCGACACCGGCACGCCGATCGCGGGCGTCGAGGACGCCGAGGCGACCGGGGCGCTCGTCTTCCACGCGGGAACCGCGCTGCACGACGGCCGGCTCGTGACGAGCGGTGGGCGCGTGCTGGCGGTCACGGCAACGGGCGCCGACGTCGCCGCGGCGCGGGCGCTGGCCTACGAGGCCGTCAGCCGCATCTCGTTCGCCGGCATGCAGTACCGCCGCGACATCGCGCTGTCGGCAGCGGAGGGGCATGTCCGCAGCTGAGAGCCGGCCGCTGGTCGGGATCCTCGTCGGCTCCGAGTCCGACCGCGAGCGCATGCAGGCGGCGCTCGACGAGCTTGACGCGCGGGGGATCCCATGCGAGCTCGAGGTGCGGTCGGCACACCGGAACCCCGACGCGGTGGCGGAGTACGCGCGCAGCGCGCGCGAGCGCGGGATCCGAGTGCTGATCGCGGGTGCAGGGCTGGCCGCGGCGCTTCCCGGCGCTGTCGCGGCGCACACGGACTTGCCGGTGATCGGCGTCCCGCTGCGTTCGAGCCTGAGCGTGCTCGACGGGCTCGACGCACTCCTCTCGATCGCGCAGATGCCGCCCGGTGTCCCGGTCGCGGCGGTCGGCGTGGACAACGCGAAGAACGCGGCCGCACTCGCAGCCCGGATCCTCGGCAGCTGAACCGAGCCCTTGGCGGCAAGGCCGCCGCCGAGCAGCGGCAACTGGCGGGACCCATCCCTAACCCCCACCCACCCGGGGTCAATCGAGCGTGCCAGACAATGTCGCGCGAGTGTGTGACGCAGGTGTGGCGGAGGCGTGTCTCTTCGTCCACGGTCGCCTTCCTGCGCGGGCTCTAGACTGCAACCAGTGATTGCGCGCTACTCCCGACCGGCGATGGCCGGGGTCTGGTCGGAAGAGCGCAAGCTCGCGCGGTGGCTGGACGTCGAACTCGCGGCGCTCGAGGCCTGGGCCGAGCTCGGGGCGGTGCCTACCGACGCGGTCGCGGAGATCCGCGAGCGCGCCGAGCCGCCCACACCCGAGCGCGTCGCGGAGCTCGAGCGCGAGACGCAGCACGACCTTGCTGCCTTCGTCGACGCGGTCGCGGAAGGCGTCGGCCCCGTCGGCCGCTGGATCCACCACGGGCTCACGTCCTCCGACATCGTCGACACGGCGCTCTCACTGCAGGTGCGTGACGCCGGCGAGTTGCTGCTCGAAGGGCTCGACCGCGCCCTCGACGCCGTCATCGTCCAGGCGGAGCGGCATAGGGGCGACCTCTGCATCGGCCGCACCCACGGCGTCCATGCGGAGCCGACGACGTTCGGCCTCAAGCTCGCAGGCTGGGCGTTCGAGCTCGACCGCGGTCGCCATAGGCTCACCACCGCGCTGGAAACGATGCGCGTGGGCAAGCTCTCCGGTGCCGTCGGCACCTACGCCGCGACGGCCCCGGAGCTCGAGCGGCTCGTGTGCGAGCGGCTCGGGCTCGAGCCGGAGCCCGTCTCGACGCAGATCGTGCCCCGCGACCGGCACGCCGAGCTGCTTTCGGCACTCGCGTTGGTCGCGGCGAGCCTCGAGAAGTTCGCGCTCGAGATCCGTCACCTCGCTCGCACCGACGTCGGCGAGGTCGCCGAGCCGTTCGGGAAAGGCCAGAAGGGCTCATCCGCGATGCCGCACAAGCGCAACCCCGTCGTGGCCGAGCGCATCTGCGGGCTCGCCCGCATCGTCCGGGCGAACGCGCTCGTAGGCCTGGAGAACGTGGCGCTCTGGCACGAGCGCGACATCTCGCACTCCTCGGCCGAGCGGATCGTGATCCCGGACTCCTTCCTGGCGCTCGACTACATGCTCGAGCGATTCGCCTGGCTGATCGAGGGCCTCGACGTCCGCCCGGAGCGGATGCGGCGCAACCTCGAATCGAACCGCGGGCTCTTCTTCAGCCAGCGGCTGCTGCTCGCGCTCGTCGAGTCCGGTCTCGCGCGCGGGGACGCCTACCGCCTCGTGCAGCGCCACGCACTGCGCGCGCACGAGGAGGAACAGGACTTCCGCGAGCTTGTCCGCGCGGACGACGAGATCGCGAGTCGCGTCGACCTCGACGCGATCTTCGACCTCGGCTGGTACACCCGTCATGTCGACGCCGTCTTCGAGCGGCTGGGCGAGCTCGCCCGAAAGGAGGAAGCGGTACATGCCTGAAACGGCGACCCACGTCGGAAGCGGGAAGGTTCGCGAGCTCTACGAGCTCGATGACGACCGTCTGCTGCTCGTCGCGAGCGACCGGATCTCGACCTTCGATGTCGTGCTCCCGACCGAGATTCCGGACAAGGGCCGCGTTCTCACCGGGCTCTCGGCGTTCTGGTTCGGGCGCACGCGCGAGATCGTCCCGAACCACCTGCTCGCGCTCCGTGCCGACGGGCGCTCGACCGAGTGTCGCCGGCTGGAGATGCTGCCGCTCGAGTGCGTCGTCCGCGGCTACCTCACGGGCTCGGGCTGGAAGGACTACCAGGCAACCGGGGCGGTCTGCGGGCACCGCCTCACCGAAGGCTTGCACGACTCCGACAAGCTGCCCGAGCCGATCTTTACGCCGTCGACCAAGGCGCTCGAGGGGCATGACGAGAACATCGACCGCGAGCGCGCGGCCGTGCTCGTCGGGCAGGAGCGGTTCGACGAGGTCGAACGCGTGTCACTCGAGCTCTACCGCTTCGCCTCCGCGTACGCGGCCGAGCGCGGGATCCTGCTGGCCGACACCAAGTTCGAGTTCGGGCTCGAAGAGAACGGGCGACTGGTGCTCGGCGACGAGGCCTTCACCCCTGACTCCTCGCGCTTCTGGCCGGCGGACGAGTACGAGCCGGGCCGCCCGCAACCGTCGTTCGACAAACAGTTCGTCCGCGACTACTGCGAGACCCTCGGCTGGGACAAGACGCCGCCGGGGCCGGAGCTACCCGACGACGTCGTCGCCGGAACCCGCGCGCGCTACGTCGAGGCGTTCGAGCGGCTCACCGGGCTCGACTTCGACGCCTACCTCGCCGATCCCGACGTGGTGCTCAGGTGAGGGCGACGATCCTCGTTCGCCCGAAGCCCGGGATCCTCGACCCCCAGGGCGAGGCCGTCCAGAGCTCCCTGCGACAGCTGGGCTTCCACGTCGACGAGGCGCGGGTCGGGCGCGTGATCGACCTCGAGCTCGACGACGGCGACGAGACCGCCGCCCGCGCCGAGCTGGAGCGCGCCTGCGAGCAACTGCTGGCCAATCCACTGATCGAGTCTTACGAGATCGCCCTCGAGACGTGACCGACCGCCCGCGCCCCCGCATCGCCGTCGTCACGTTCCCGGGCTCGAACGACGACCACGACGCGGCGCTTGCGCTCGAACGGCTCGGCGCGGACGCCACTTTGGTCTGGCACGCCGAGTCGGAACTGCCCGACGTGGCGGCCGTCGCCCTCCCGGGCGGCTTCTCGTACGGCGACTATCTTCGCTGCGGGGCGATCGCGCGCTTCGCCCCGGTGATGGGCGCCGTCCGCCGCTTCGCCGACGAGGGCGGGCTCGTGCTCGGGATCTGCAACGGCTTCCAGGTGCTATGCGAGGCGGGACTCCTCCCGGGCGTGCTGCGACCGAATGACTCGCTGTCGTTCGTCTGTCGCGACGTCGGCCTCCGCATCGAGCACGCCGACACGCCCTTCACGCGCCGTGTGGAGCTCGGCCAGACGCTCACCATCCCGGTGAAGCACGGCGAGGGTTGCTACGTCGCCGATGCAGTGCTGCTGGCGAAGCTCGAGGCCAGCGATCAGATCGTCCTGCGCTACGAGGCGAACCCGAACGGCTCGGTCGCAGACATCGCCGGCGTCGCCAACGAAACGAAGAACGTCTTCGGCCTGATGCCGCACCCGGAGCACGCGGTCGATCCGCTGCTCGGCTCGACCGACGGCGCCCTGATCCTCGGCTCGCTGGTCGACTCGGCACGCGAGCGCCTGCTCACGGCGGCCTGAGCCCGAGCGCCTCCGCGAGGCCGGGCCGCTCGGCGAGGCCCGCCCGCAACCGCTCGAGGTCGCGCTTACGAAGCGTCACCGGCCCGCGCCTGGCCGAGCCGCCGGTCGTGTACGCGAAGCGCACGAGCTGCTCACCGCCGGGCGCTTCCAGCAGCTGCACCACCGACGCGAAGCGCTTCTCGCCAGCTCGCTGCGCGAGCGTCAGCTCCTCCACGAGCTCCGCTTGACCCCACGGTGTCGCCGCCTTTGCCATCGCGAAGCCACCGTAGCCGGGCACCTGTCACACGTGTGAAACGCCTTCGTGCCGAAACTGTGGTGGTACATGTGCGCGTTTCGACACATGGAAACCGAGGGCACATGGTGAACCGGTGCGAGAAAATGCAGGTACGTGCAAGAAGAACCTCAGGCAGGAGTCCTCACGGGAGGTGTGATGAAGACGCTTCGCTTCAGGCTGGCAGCGGCCGTCGGAGTCGTCGCCGCGCTTGCGATCGTCATCGTGGCGATCGCGGCTGCTCGCGGCGGCCACGGCATCCGCGAGAAGCTGACCGGCTATCAGGAGAATCCGGCGCTCTCGACGACCGGGCACGGCAAGTTCCGGATGACAATCGACCGGAAGGCCCAGGAAATCCGGTACGTGCTCACCTACGGCGGGCTCGAGAGCCCGGCCACGCAGTCGCACATCCACTTCGAGAAGAAGACAAACAACGGCAACATCGTCGTGTTCCTCTGCTCGAACCTCGGCAACGGGCCGCCCGGAACCCAGGCGTGCCCGGCTAACGGTGGAACGATCAGCGGGACGATCCGGCCGGCCGACGTCGGTGCCGGGGCAGCGTCGCAGGGCATCGCGGCGGGTGAGTTCGACGAGTTCCTCCAGGCGATCAAGGTCGGCGCGACCTACGTGAACGTCCACTCGGTCGACCGCCCGGGCGGCGAGATCAGGGCGCAGCTCGTGCACGGCAACCACGACAAGGACAAACACCACTGAGTACCTCCCCGGTCCGGGGAGCCCGCGGCAGGTAGGCGCGCGGGCTCCCCTGTCCTTGGGACTTCTCGCTCAGGCCGCCGGCCGGCCCCTCCCCGACCTCCTAGCTGATCTCGAAGCCGCGGGACCCGGCCAGGCAGATCGTCAAGAGCGACCGATCAGCTCGATGCGGTAGCCGTCGGGGTCCTGGACGAAGCAGAGCCGCGAGCCGCCCTCGCGCACCGAGTACGGCGGGCGCTCCGGCTCGATGCCCTGCTGCGCCAGCCGCTCGAGCGTTCGGTCGAGATCCTCGACGCCGACCGCGATGTGGCCGTAACCGCTCCCGAGGTCGTAGCTGCGCCCGTCGTGGTTGTACGTGAGCTCGAGCACCGAGTCCTGGTCACCGAGCGAGAAGAAGTAGTTGGTCGCCTCGACCTGCCCGTCACGGACGATGTCGAAGTCACCGGCAAAGGCGAAGCCGAGCGCCTCGTAGAACGCGCGGCTGCGCTCCGGATCGGTGATGCGGACCATCGTGTGCAGAAACCGCGCCACGACGGCGATCGTAGCGCCTCTTCCGCTAGAGCGAAGGGCCCCTCTAAGATCGCTCTGGGGTGTCGAGGGTGACGGTCAGCGTCCTGAGCGACAAGAGCGCGCCGTCGTACGTCCTTTCTCTCCTTCCGACCCTCGGGGCGGCCTCGGCTCTCACGCCGGAGGAAGAGCGCCGATTGGGCGCAGTCGTCGAGACCCTCGTCAGGTTCACACTCGACAACGCCTATCCGGACGACGATCTCGGCGAGATCGAAGTAACCCTGGAGGCAGACGAGGGGTTCGTCCGCGTTGTCGTGCACGACTGGGGCCTGCCGCTGACGAGCGCGGGAGGTGATGCCGGGCCGCTCCCCGAGCCTCTAGCCACGCTCGCAGCCGAGACACGAAGTCTGCAGCTTGTGAACCTCGGCTCCGCGGGAAAGCGGCTGACGGCCGAGGTCACCGTCAGCTCGAGCGCTGATGGACACGCGAGACGGCACCACGTCGCGGACGCTCCGCGCCGTGAGCGGACGGGCGCGGGGGCGCCGGACGTCATCGAGGTCAGGGCCGGGACGGCGGAGGACGCACAGGCGATCGCGCAGCTCCTGTACGAGAACTACCACCTGAGCTACGTCCACGGGGACTTCTATCGGCCGCGGTACCTGATGACAGAGCTCTCCTCGGGGCGGCTGGTGTCGACGGTGGCCGTCCACGAGGGGCGGGTGATCGGTCACCACGCCCTGATGCCGCTCCCCGGGGTTCCGTCCGCCGAGACGGGCGCCGCGGTCGTCAACTCCACCTATCGCGGCCTAGGGGTCTTCGGGCGGATGTTCGAGCACGCGCTCGACGCGGCGCGCGAACGTGGCCTCGCTGCGGTCTTCGGCGACGCCGTCACCATTCATCCGTTCAGTCAACGCGTCGAGTTTTCCCACGGCTACCGCGAGTCGGCGCTCCAGCTCGGCATGGTTCCGGCTCAGACGAGCATGCGGGGATTCGGGCGGGAGGGACCTGAGCGACGAACGGCCACGCTCCGCTCCTATCGCCCGCTCGACGAGAACGCCCGGCCGGCCGCGCTCCCGGCCTCGTACCGCGAGCTGCTCGAGAGCGCCTACGAGAATCTCGGCCTTTCGGTCGCGGATCACGCGGAGCCGGTTCCGCTCGAAGGGGAGGCGGTGACGGCGAACCTCGACAGCGGGCGCGCACTCGGCGCTGTTCGGCTCCGCCGCTGGAACGACGAAGCTCGCGCGGAGTTGGAGCGGGCCGTACGCCACTTGCTCTCGCAGCACGTCGACGTGGTCTACGCGGACGTCGACCTTGCCGCGGTGGGAGACCTCGACGAGGCCGTGGCCGAGCTGAACGAGCTCGGCTTCTTCGCCGCCGGGCTCGTCCTGCACGGGCCGGACGGACACGATCACCTCCGGCTGCAGCTGCTCGATTCGGAGGAGATCGAGCTCGAGAACATCGTCTGCGACTCTCCGTACGGCGAGTCGCTCCGGCGGCAGGTGCTGGAGGACAAGAGCCGCGTTGTCGGGTAAGGGCGCGCCCTAGGCCGGGGTGGGCAGGCCCTCGATCGCGTGGAGCGCGCGGCTCATCTCGTCTTCGTCGAGGGCGACGTCCTCGAGCTTCCCGGCCAGGTAGTTGTCGTAGGCGGCCAGGTCGAAGTGGCCGTGGCCGGAGAGGTTGAACAGGATGGTGCGCTCTCTGCCCTCCTCGTCTGCGGCTCGCGCGGCCTGCAGCGCTCCGTGAATCGCGTGGGCCGCCTCGGGAGCCGGAAGGATCCCCTCGCTGCCCGCAAAGACGACAGCCGAGGCGAAGACGTCGTTCTGCAGGTAGGCCTCGGCGCGCACCAGCCCGTCCCGGACGAGCTGCGAGATCAGCGGCGCAACGCCGTGGTACCGCAACCCTCCGGCGTGGATCGGCGCCGGGACGAAGTCGTGGCCGAGCGTGTGCATCGGCACGAGGGGAGTGAGCTTGCTCGTGTCGCCGAAGTCGTACGCGAAGACCCCGCGCGTCAGCGTCGGGCAGGCGGCCGGCTCACAGGCCAGCACGTCGATCTCGCGACCGGCGATCTTCTCGCGCAGGAACGGGAACGCGAGGCCCGCGAAGTTCGAGCCTCCGCCGACGCAGGCGATCACGACATCCGGGAACGCGCCCGCCAGCTCCATCTGCGCGAGCGCCTCCTGGCCGATCACGGTCTGGTGCAGGAGCACGTGGTTGAGGACGCTCCCGAGCGAATACGCCGTGTCGTCCCGGCCGGCCGCGTCCTCGACCGCCTCGGAGATCGCAATGCCGAGGCTTCCGGGCGAGTCCGGCTGCTCGGCGAGGATCGCGCGTCCGGACTCCGTGTCCTCCGAAGGGCTCGGGACGATCTCGGCACCCCAGGCCTTGATCATCGAGCGCCGCGCGGGCTTCTGCTCGTACGAGATTCGAACCATGTAGACCTTGCACTCGAGCCCGATCAGGCGGCACGCGAAGGAGAGCGCGCTGCCCCACTGGCCCGCTCCCGTCTCGGTGGCCAGGCGCGTGCGCCCCTCCTTCTTGTTGTAGTGCGCCTGGGCGACCGCCGTGTTCGGCTTGTGGCTCCCCGGAGGGCTGACGCCTTCGTACTTGTAGAAGATCCGTGAGCGCGTCCCGATGGCCCGCTCGAGCCGGTGCGCGCGGTAGAGCGGCGTCGGACGCCAGAGGCTGTAGATGTCCAGGATCTCGTCCGGGATCGCGATCTCCGGCTCCTCGCTCACCTCCTGGCCGATCAGCTCCATGGGGAAGAGCGGCGCCAGATCGTCGGGGCCGACCGGCTCCCCGGTTCCCGGATGCAGCACGGGCTGCGGAGCCGAGGGCAGGTCGGGCGCGATGTTGTACCAGCGCCGCGGAAGCTGCGTCTCGTCGAGCAGGAACTTCGTCGGGGTCTCGGCGCGAGCGCGCGTTTGCTCCACGTCGCGAGGATAGACCCTCGGTGGCCGTGATGCCGTGGTTTCGGGTCTATGCTGACGCCGTGGGTCGATTCGCCGAGGTCTACCGGCATTCGCTGGATCAGGCGGAGGACTTCTGGGCAGACGCCGCCGCCGCGATCGACTGGGTCGAGCCCTGGCAGCGCGTGCTCGACGACTCGCAGGCGCCGTTCTACCGCTGGTTCACGGGCGGCCGTCTGAACACGTGTCACAACGCGCTCGACCGGCACGTCGACGGCGGCCGGGGCGAGCAGCCTGCGCTCGTCTACGACTCGCCGGTGACCGAGACGTCCACGGTCTTCACGTACCGCGAGCTGCGCGACGCGGCCGCATTGTTCGCAGGCGCGTTGGCCGCGCAGGGCGTCGAGCGCGGCGACCGGGTCGTGATCTACATGCCGATGGTGCCGGAGGCGGTGATCGCGATGCTCGCCTGCGCCCGGATCGGCGCGGTGCACTCGGTGGTCTTCGGCGGCTTTGCGGCGAACGAGCTCGCGAGCCGGATCGAGGACGCCAAGCCGAAGGTCGTCGTCTCCGCGTCCTCTGGCATCGAGCCGGGCCGGGTTGTCGCGTACAAGCCGCTGCTGGACGCTGCAATCGACCTGAGCGCGTTCAAGCCACGGGCCTGCATCGTCCTCCAGCGGCCCATGCTCGAGGCCGAGCTGGTCGCCGGCCGCGACCTCGACTGGAACGACGCCGTCTCGACCGCCGAGCCCGCCGCCTGCGTCGCGGTCGACGCCACCGACCCGCTCTACATCCTCTACACGTCCGGGACGACCGGCCAGCCGAAGGGGATCGTCCGCGACAACGGCGGCCACGCCGTCGCGCTCGCGTGGTCGATGAAGAACGTCTACGACGTCGAGCCGGGCGAGGTCTACTGGGCGGCGTCCGACGTCGGCTGGGTCGTCGGCCACTCCTACATCGTCTACGGGCCGTTGCTGCACGGCTGCACCACCGTCCTCTACGAGGGCAAGCCGGTGGGAACGCCCGACGCGGGGGCGTTCTGGCGGGTCGTCGCCGAGCACGGGGTCTCGACGCTCTTCACCGCCCCCACGGCGTTCCGGGCGATCCGGCAGCAGGACCCCGAGGGCGAGCACATCAGCCGCTACGACCTCTCTTCGATGCGCGCGCTCTTCCTCGCCGGCGAGCGCTGCGACCCCGAGACGCTGCGCTGGGCGGAGCGCTTGCTCGATATGCCGGTGATCGACCACTGGTGGCAGACCGAGACTGGCTGGGCGATCGTCGCGAACTGCCTCGGCATCGAGCGCCTGCCCGTCGTGCCCGGATCGCCGACCCGACCCGTTCCGGGCTGGGACGTCCGCGTCCTCGACCCCGCCGGCGCCGAGGTGCCGCCCGGACAGGTGGGCGCGCTCGTCGTCAGGCTGCCGATGCCGCCTGGGTCGTCACCGACCCTTTGGAATGCGGACGAACGCTTCCGCGAGACCTACCTCTCGGCGTTCCCGGGCTACTACCAGACCGCCGATGCAGGCTTCATCGACGAGGACGGCTACGTGTTCGTCATGGCGCGGACCGACGACATCATCAACGTCGCCGGCCACCGTCTCTCCACGGGCGCGATGGAGGAGGTGCTCGCCTCGCATCCGGACGTGGCCGAGTGCGCGGTGATCGGCGTCGCCGACGAGCTGAAGGGGCAGCTGCCGGTCGGCTTCCTCGTCCTCAAGGCAGGAGTCGAGCGCCCGGACGAGGAGATCGTCGGCGAGGTGACGGGGCTCGTCCGCAACGAGATCGGCCCGGTCGCGGCGTTCAAGACCGCTGCCGTGGTCGAGCGGCTGCCGAAGACGCGCTCCGGGAAGATCCTGCGCGGGACGATGCGCCGCATCGCCGACGGCGACGAGTACTCGGTGCCGGCGACGATCGACGACCCGGCGATCCTCGGCGAGATCGCGGAGTCGCTCGAGCGCCTCGGCTACACACGCCCCGGGGTCGTAGCCGCAGACCGCGGCTAGGCCGAGAAGCGAGACTCTGCGGTATGAGCTTCTTCGAACCACCACCGCCGCCGCCGGAGCCGCCGGAGATCGAAACCCGGCCCTGGTGGCATTCGCCCCGCAACGAGCTCGGGGTCTCCACCGGGCTCCGGCTGCTGCTCGCGCGCACCGACGACGTGGCCGTGGCGGTCATCGACGCAGTCGCCTACACCACGGGCGTCGAGCTGAACCTCGTCGCCGCGCGGCGTAAGGCGAGCGCCGAGGATGATCCATTCGAGCTGCAGCATCGCTTCATGCACCGCCTGCGACACGGCGCGGATCTACCGCCGGAGCTGTTGCGCTTCGGCGTCGTCTTCTCCGACGGGCGGAAGGCTACTTCCACTGGCGCAGGCCCCTGGGCGTCGTTCGCCCTCGACAGCGGCGAGGAGCCAGAGCCCGAAGGCCCGCTACTCTCGCCGGGCGGAGGCGGCGGGAGCGACGATCGGTGGGAGTCCGAATTCTGGCTTTGGCCGCTGCCGCCGCACGGCCCGCTTGCGTTCGTCGTCGAGTGGCCGGCGGAAGGGATCGAGCTGACGCGCCAGGAGGTCGATTCGGCGCCGATCATCGAAGCCGCGGCCCGCTCCGAGGTGCTCTGGCCTGAGCAGCAGGGCGGCAGCGGTGGCTGGACGAGCTTCGCCCGCTAGCCGATCAGGTCGCTCAGGCTGAAGCCGCCCTGGACGAGGCGGTCGAGCGGCAGACGCCGCACGAGGCTCCGCAGGGCCGGCGCCAGGAAGCCCGGGACGTCGCCGCGCTGGACGGCCTCGTCGACCGAGCGGAGCAGGCCCGCGCGGAGGGCGACCTCGACCTGGCGCTCGTCCCAGCGGCGTGGAAGCACCGCGCTGTTGCCGCCGAGCGACAGGACGAGCTCCTCGCGCGTGGTGTGCAGCCGGCAGGCCGCTCCGTCGAGCCCGTCGAGGACGATGCGCTGGATCGTGGTGTCGAAGCCGCCCGTGCGTCCGTCACGGGGGTGGCACGGGTTCGCGATCTTCGGCGACGGCTCGTCGAGCGCGCCCTTGGCGAGCTCGACCCCGACGAGGACCGCCCCGCTCCCGAGCAGTCCCGCGACGATCCAGATCGCCGCCCGGCTCACCCCAGCACGCTCCGGCGGAAGAGCAGCGCCACGAGCAACGCGAGCGCGGCGAACCCGGCGCAGACGAAGAACGCGGCGCGCGAGGCGCGCGTGATCGTCGCCTCGATCGCGCCCAGCAGCGTGTCGCGCGCCGACGCAAGGGCCGAGTCGTGCTGCGCGCCGTGCTTGTCGAACGGCTCCGCGAGGTCCGGTGTCTCGCCCTCCTTGGCCTTGCCGAAGGCAGAGCGGAGGTCGAGCGCCACCGGGACCTTTTTGTCGAGCCCGATCGGCGCGTCCAGCAGCACTGCCGTCCCGCGAAGCAGCGCCTTGTCGCCCGCGTCGGGGATCTTCGACGCGAGCAGCGGCGCGATCACCGCCAGCGCGAGCACCAGGCCGACGTGGCGCGTGCCCACGGTCAGCGTCCCGCTGCGTGTTGCGTTCGCCCCCTTCTGGAGCGCCGCGTCCGAGAGGACCGGCACCGAGAGGCCGAGCCCGGCGCCGCAGAGCAGCAGCGCCCAGACCAGCAGCCACACGCTCGCCGAGGGCAGCAGCGCGAGGCCCACCAGCCCGACCGCGAGGAGCGCCGCCCCCGTGCAGACGGCCGTGACGGGCGGCAGCCACCGGTCGAGCGGCCGCGCGGCGAGCGCCGCGATGGGCAGGGCGCTGACGATCGCGGCGCCGCCGATCGGCGAGTAGCTCCAGACGCTGATCACGATCAGCACGGCCAGGAAGAGCGCACCCACGAGCGCGCCGAAGAGCAAACCCAGGCAGGCGTTCGCCGGCAGCGTGCGGCGCAGCGACGGGCGCCAGCCTTCCAGGGCGACGTTTTCGGGGTGCGAGGCGCCGACTCCAACGAGGGCCGCGGCCGCGACCGGTGCCTGCGCGACGAAGATTGCGCGCCAGTCGAACGCCTGCGTGAGCACGCCGCCGAGCGCGGGCCCGAGGGCGAGGCCGTAGGTCCCCGCCAGCGTCCAAATTCTCGTGCCGAGGACGGGCAGCGCGCCCGCCAGCAGCAGCGCGGCCCCGACGCCCTGCACGCTACGCGCGGCGATCAGGAACGAGAGGCTGTTGGCAACGGCGCACGCGATCGAGGCCGCGAGGAAGACCACGAGCCCGCCGCCGAGCACATACGCGGCGCGGAACCGGTGGACGAGCGCCACCAGCAGCAGCGCCGTCGCCGCGACCGCGGCGTTGTACGCCGTGACGACCCACGAGACGCCTTCGATCGTGGTCTGGAAGCGCCCGTAGAGGTCGGGCAGCGCGAGGACGACGATCGAGGAGTCGGCGAAGGCGACCGCAACGGCGGCCGCCACCGGCACGGCGAGCCCGCGCCTCACCTACCCCAGGTCTCGTGCGGCTCGCGGCGGCCGGGCTCGAGGTGCCAGTAGTCGCGCGCCTCCACCACGAGGCCCTGCTCGTCGAAGCGGAGCACGGAGCAGCCCGCGAGCGCCTGCTCCTCGCCGTCGGGAAGAACGAGCGTCGCCCACCACTCCACTGCGGCCCGGTCGCCCTCCTCGACCGGCTCGCCGAAGCGCACGTCCTCGGCCCGCGCCTCCGGGAAGACGCGCGTGGTGTACGAGAGCGGCGGCTCGGGGTCGCGAAACGGCGCCGAGCGGAAGACGCAGTTTCCCGCGTATAGCGCGGCCGCGGCCTCGGGGTCGTCCGCCTCCCACGCGGCCTGGTACCGGCCGGCCCAGCGCCTCGCGTGGCTTACGGCAGCCATGGCGTCAGCCTACTCTGCGCGTCTCGCGCTCACCTGCGTTATGGTCCCGCGCCGTGACGAAGCGGATCTTGCTGCTCGTTGCACTTTCGGGGGTCGTGGGGGTCTCCCTCGCGTCGGCCGCCCCGCGCGGCTTTGCGTGGCACGACACGCCGACCGGCACGACCGCTCACTTCCGCGGCCTTTCCGCAGTCAGCGTGACCACAGCTTGGGTCAGCGGATACACGGCGACCGACGGCGTCGTTCTGCGCACCACGAACCGCGGCGCGAGCTGGCAGGACGTCAGCCCACCGGGCGCCGCCGGCCTGCAGTTCCGGGACATCGAGGCGTTCGACGGCGACCACGCAGTTGCGATGTCGATCGGAAACAACCCGACCGACTTCCGCATCTACGTCACCTCGAACGGCGGGCAGACATGGAGCATCACGCAGCAGAACACGAACCCGGGCGCGTTCTACGACTGCATGACCTTCTTCGACAACCGCCGCGGCCTGCTGGTGTCCGACCCGCCGGACGGGCAGCACTTCCTCGTGCTCGCGACCGACGACGGCGGCCTCCACTGGCACGTCACCGGGCAGCAGATGCCGCAGGCGCTACCGGGCGAGGCCGCGTTCGCGGCGAGCGGACAGTGCATCACCAGCCACGGCGGGCGGGCGTGGATCGGCACGACCGCCGGCCGCGTCTTCCGCTCGGACGACCGCGGCGCCAGCTGGACCGTTGCGCAGACTCCGGTCGCGAGCGGCTCCGGCTCGAACGGGATCTTCGCCCTCGCGTTCCACGACCAGCAGGACGGCCTCGCCGTCGGCGGCGACTTCTTGGCCCCCGCGGCCTCGCCTGACAACTTCGCGCGGACGAGCGACGGTGGGACGACATGGCAGCTCGAGCCGGGCGGCCCGCCGGAGTACCGCTCCGGCGTCATGTGGGTGGACGGGCACACGGTCATCGCCGTCGGCCCGACCGGGAGCGACGTGAGCACCGACTTTGGCACGACGTGGCAGCGGTTCGACGACGGCAGCTTCGACACCGTCGACTGTGCCAGCCCCGTCGCGTGCTGGGCCTCCGGTGAGGCCGGCCGCGTCGCCTACCTCGAGCGCTAGCCCGAGCGCGCGGCGAACAACCTCGCCCACTCGTACACGTCGAGCTGCCTGGGCTCGATGCCCAAGCCTTGCCGACCGTGCCTGAAGCGGCGCGCGACGAAGCGGCGGTAGTCGGCGGCGCGGTGCTCTGGAACAAGGGGCTGCGCACGCCGCTCGAAGACCAGTACCGCCGCGTCCACGCTCGGTGCCGGCCGAAAGGCGGTCCGAGGCAGCCGGCGCGCGACTCGCGTCGAGTACCAGGCACCCCATACGGCGCCGTTGACCGTGCTCGGCCACGGCAGTCCGCGCTTGACGGCCACGCCCCACTGGACGACCAGGTCGGCCCGCACCAATGGGACGCGTGGATCGTCGAGCAGGTGCCGCAGGATCTCGTTCGTGCCGTGGAAGGGCAGGTTGGCGACGACGCGGAACGGCTCGCGCGGGAGCTCGACCTCCCGCGCGTCCGCCTCGAGCACACCGACGTTCGCCCAGCGCCCGCGGAGCTGCTCGGCGAGTTGTGGGTCGAGCTCCACGGCGACCACGCGCTGCACCGATCGCGCTAGCTCGCCCGTCACCCGGCCGCCACCGGCTCCGAGATCGACCACGAAGTCGAGCTCTGCGAGGTCGGCGTCCCGAACGAGCTCGGCCGCGTACCGGCTGCGCAGGAAGTGCTGGCTACGAGCGCGCCGCGACCGGCGCGCCGTCTGCGCGCGCCGCTCGGACACGAACCATCACCGTCACCGTGGTCACGCCGCGATGATACGCGCAGCGCTCGCGGCCTAGGCCGGCTCGAGGTCCTCGCGCACCAGGCCGTAGATCACGCCGTCGACCCACTCGCCGTGGCGGTGGTACGCCTTTCGCCGCACGCCCTCCCTGATCCAGCCTGCGCGCTCCGCGTGGGCCTGCGCGCGCTCGTTGAAACCGTAGATCTCGAGCTGGAGCCGGTGGTAGCCGAGGTCGAAGATCAGGTGCAGCTGGAACAGCCGCGCGGCCTCGTCGGCAAGGCGGCGGCCGCGGAAGTCCGGGTGCACCGCGAGCGAGCCGAGGTTCGCGATCCGGCTCCGCTTGTTGGCGACCTGGAACCCCATCAGCCCGGCCGGCCGCCCGTCGACCTCGATGACGAAGCGGCCGTAGTCCTCCGGCTCCGCCTGCGAGCGCTCGATCTCCTCGAGAAGGCCATCGCGGTCGCGCGGCCGGACGACCGCCATGAACGGGTCGACGTCCTCGTGCGTCATCAGCTCGAGCAGGAAGTCGACGTCCTCCGGCTCGGCCCGCCTTAACGTGACGCTCACGGCGAGGGCGCCGCGACGGGCTCGCGCCTCGGGAAGCGCACGGCGCCGGAGCCGAGCGCAACGCCGCCGAGGATCAGCACCATCCCGGCCAGCTCCTCCCACGTCAGCGGCTCGCCGAGCAGCAGCACGCCGTAGATCAGCGCGGTCATCGGCAGCAGGTAGGTGACGAGGCTGACACGCGCCGCGCCGTCGCTGCGCAGGACGCGGTAGAGGATGATCTGTGCGAGCGCGGTGCCCAGCACGGCCAGGGCGAGCACCGAGCCGGCCTCCTTCCAGCCGGGTAGCTCGGAGGGCAGCTGCGCGAGCCCGAGCGGGAGAAGCACGAGGAGGCCCCCGATCATCGAGGTCCCAGCGAGCACGAGACCGCTCGTTCGGACGATCAGCCGTTGGCCCCAGAGGGCTCCGACCGCGTATGACACCGACGCGACGACGACCGCCAGGGTCCCGGCTGCTCCCCACCAGCCGCCTTCCGGATGGATCCCCGCGAGCACGCCGACGCCGACGAGGCCGACCAGGAAGCCGACGAGGCGGAGCCCGCGCACCGTCTCGCTCGGCTTGAAGCGAATCGCGAGCAGGACGACGAAGATCGGCATCGTCGCGTTCGCGATCGCGGCTACGCCCGAGTCGATGTACTTCTCGCCCCAGGCGATGAGCGTGAACGGGATCGCGCCGTTCGCGATCCCGAGCGCAAAGCCCTCCCAGCCGAGCGAGCGCATCTCCGCGACGGTCGCGCCCCAGCCGCGCTGCACCGCGAGGACGGTGACGACGATCAGGGACGCGATCAGCAGCCGCAGCATCATCATCGTCGCGGGCTCGAAGGAGCGGTTGGCGACCTTGATGAACATGTACGACGCCCCCCAGAACGCGGCGAGCAGGCCGATGTAGATCACGTACGAGCGCGACACGCCCCGAGGCTATCCGTCCGAGTGGGCTTCACCCCGCGACCTGCGAGGCCCACGTCACGATCGTGGTGGGCGGTTGAGCCGCTAGCCTTCGCCCGCCCGGGCGACGAACACGGCCAGATCGTCGAGTTCCTGTGCACTGAGCCGGTCTTTGTACGCAGGCATCGCGCCACGGCCGTTCGCGATTAGATCCCGCGCAAGAGAAAACGACAGCTGTGACTCGTCGAGGTTCGTCCCCCTCGTTCCCGTCGCGCCAGCGGCCGCGAGCGTGTGGCAGGCGCCGCAAGCCTGGGTAGTGAAGAGCGCCTTGCCTACCTCGGCGTCGCCGCCCACGGCGGATGTCCCCGTAGAGCCGGTGGCCATCGAGTTCCCACCACCGCAGCCCGCGGCCAGCCCAACCAGTATGAGTAGCGCCGCCGGCGTCGACCGCATCTGCGCACAGGATGACAGCCGCCCCGGGCTCTCAGGTCTTGCATCGACACGCAGCGGACAGCGAGACCGCCCGGAACCACAGGGCCGCAGTAGGGTGCGCAAATGGACGCGACGGTGCGGAGTGTCGAGTTGCGCTCCATTGCACAGGACGTCGCCGACGCTCTGCCCGCAGCGGTCGAGGAAGTGGTGCTGACGGGAAGCGTCTCGCGCGGCGTCGCGGACGAGGTCTCCGACATCGAGATGCTGGTCGTGACGCGCGACGAGCCCGACCTCGAGGGGTGCTTCTCGCTCGCAGCCGCCGCCGGGCTCAGCGACCTCGGGACGTGGGGCCCGCAGGGCGTTCCGACCAAGCGAGTGTCCGGCAACCGCGACGGGGCGGCGCTCGAGCTCGTCTGGTGGTCGCGCGCCCACGCCGAGTCGGCGGTCGACGCCATCTTCGAGGGCGACTCCTCCACGACCGCCGACGCACTCGCTCAGGGCGTCGCCCTCCGCACCTCGGGCCTGCTGGAGCGGTGGCAGGAGCGACTCCGCGACTACCCGGATGAGCTCGCCCGCGCACGGATCGAGGACGCCGCGCTCACCTGGGGCGGGTTCTCAGCCGCAGGCCTCTTGACGATCGTCCGCCCGGGAGAGCGCCTGGCCCAGCTCGAGCGGATGGTCGACGACGCCACGCGCGTCGTTCGCATCGTCTTCGCGCTGAACCGTGTCTGGCAGCCGACGACCAAGCGGGTCGCCGACCGGGTCGCCGACTTGCCGCGCAAGCCCGAACGGCTGGCCGAGCGGATCGAGGAGGCGCTGACCGAGCCCGATCCTCGCCGGGCGCTGCTCGTCATGACCGAGCTTCAGGCCGAGACGGTCGCGCTCGCCCCGGACGGGCCGAACATCAACCGCGCGCGGACGTGGCTGAGTGACGCACTCGAGCTTCTGCAGGACGCCCGCGGCTGAGGGCGCCGCGGTTACAACAGCTGGTCGAGGCCTCTCGTCACGCCGACCCGTCGGGGGACTGCGCGAATCGCGAGGAGCGTGCCAGCGACGTACGGAGCGGGCGTGGAGCCGGCGTCGCGGCGGATCGAGAGGCGCTCGTACTCGCAGCCGAAGACGATCTCGGTCGAGACGCTGAAGCTCGGCAGTCGCAGCGAATGCACATGGGTGGTGCCGACGGCCGCGCCGCGGGCTTCGCGTGCGCCGAGCGTCTCCTCCACCGGCACGGCGACCGCCGGCGAACGGGCCGCGTCGAGCCGCTCTGCCCGGCGACGAGCTCGAGGTCCTCCGCGGCGTCGACGGCCTCGGCGACCGCGCTCCCTGTCCAGCCGGTGGCACCGGCGACGCAGCCTCGAAAAAGCGCGGCGGCAGGCTACTTGGGCATGGGCGAAGATGGAGCCGTGAGGGAGCGCGCGGACGTCGTCGTAATCGGGGGAGGCGTCATGGGGGCGGCCGCACTGCGCTACCTGGTGAAGCTCGGCTGCCGCCAGCCGGTTCTACTGGAGCGCGAGACGCTCGCCTCCGGCTCGACAGGCCATTGCGCCGGGGGCGTCCGCACGCTCTTCTCGGACGAGTTGAACGTCCGCATCGGGCTCGAGTCGATCCAGCGGTTACAGCGGTTCGAGGAAGAGGTGGGCGAGCAGCTCGACCTCTGCCTCGACGGCTACCTCTTCCTTCTCGACGACCCCGCCGATGTTGAGCGGTTCGAGGCCGACCTCGTGCACCAGGCCGACGCCGGCATCGACACGCGGGCGCTGAGGCCGGACGAGGCGCGGGAGATCGTGCCCCAGCTCGCGATCGACGATCTCTGCGGCGCCGTCTTCAACCCGGTTGCGGGGACGGTGACGCCCGATCTCGTCGTGCAGGGCTGCGCGCGACAGGCGGCCCGGCTCGGCGCCCGCGTGGAGCAGTCCTGCGCGGTGGAACAGATCGTCGTCGAGCGCGCCCGCGTCGCCGGTGTCGAGACGGCGCGTGGGAGGATCGACACCGACTGCGTCGTCCTCACCGCAGGCGTGTGGTCGCGCGAGCTCGCCGCGACGGCGGGGTTCGACCTGCCCGTCGAGCCCGAACGCCGGTTCATGCACGTGACCGGAGAGGCGCCGGACTTCCCGAAGCGACTGCCCCTCACCGTCGACTTCAGCAGCTCCTTCTACTTCCACCGCGAGGGCGAGGGGATCCTCTTCGGCGGCGCGGAGCTGGACGACCTCGCTCCGGTCGCCGCGCGGCGGCTACCGGCGCTCGCCGAGCTCGAGCTACGCCACACGATGTGGGGCTTCTACGAGATGAGCCCGGACCACAACGCGCTGATCGGGGCCGCGCCCGAGCCCGCGGGCCTCCTCTACGCGACGGGGTTCTCCGGCCACGGGTTCCAGCAGGGGCTCGTCGTCGGCGAGCACCTCGCCGAGCTGGCGCTCGGGCTCGAGCCGACGTTCGACCTCTCGCAGTTCGACGTGGAGCGATTCGCGCGCGGCACGGCGCGTGCCGAGCTGAACGTCATCTGAGCCGACTTCGCCCCGCGGAGCGGCTATCCGTCGACCGAGCAACCCGGGGTCAGGTCTTGCAATGCAGCACTTCCGTGCCAATTTCGTGACGATCCATGCACATCGTCTGGCTCGTGGAAACCTTGGCACCTATTCGTTGCACCGAGACTGCGGCGATCCGGGAGCAGTGTGGCAATGCAAGACCTGACCCCGGGGTCGCGCGACTCGGATCAGCCGCGTTCGACCTCGGTCTGCTCCACGTAGTGGAAGCAATCGCGGTCGGTGTACTCGCGCCGCAGCGGAGCTGCTTCCGCCAGCGCCTCTTCCTTGGAGCGGTAGACACGTAAAACACTCACGTTGTCCGCCTCTTCGCCGTCAACGGGCGTCAAGTCGCGCACGATGAGAGCCCATCCGGTCTCAAACCCAGGCATACCTGCGCCTCGGGGAAAGCTCGTCTGCCGTCCAGCGGTCGCCGCTGCGGCGTGGATCAGCGTGTTCTCTCTCGGCGGAGGCGGGCTTGCCCGCCGGAGCCCTAACTGCGCGGGACGCGCGTCAACTCAACGAGGGGGCTCATGGGGGAAACCGGGTTTCCCCCATGGAGCGAGCGCGCGTAAGCGCGCGACGCGGACAGCGCCGGTGCCCAGGGCGACGCCGGCGAGGATCAGCGCCAGCCCACCGAATGCGTACGCGCCGAAGCGCTCGTCGAGGAAGATCGCACCGTAGGCCAGCGCGATCGGCGGGATCAGGTACGTCACGAGCGACGTGTAGGCGGCGCCCGCGCCGGTGACCAGGCCGAAGAAGAGCAGGTACGCGAGCGCCGTCCCGGGGATGCCGAGGGCGACGACGCTGCCGATCACCTTCCAGCCGGGCATCTGCGACGGCGCCTCGGCCACGCCCACCGGCAGCCACACGAGGGTTGCGATCGCCGTCGACGCAAACGCGACCACGACCGGCTGCACGGGCTTCAGGTAGCGGCCGGTCAGCAGCCCGCCGACGCCGTAGCAGAACGCCATGCCGACGACGGCCAGCGCGCCGAGCACCTTGCCCTCAGGCTGGGCACCCACGAGCAAGGCGACGCCGACGAAGCCGATCGCGACTCCCACGAGCGGCGCGCCTGTCACCCGCACCTCGCGGAACGCGACGAACGCGATCAGCGCGTTGAAGATCGGCACCGAGGCCTGGATGATCGACGCAAGCCCCGAGTCGATCCGCGTCTCGCCCCACGACAGGAGCCAGAACGGGATCGCCGTGTTCACGAGCGCGACGACGACCAACCACCAGGCATTGTCGCGCAGCTGCCGCACGGTCTCCCCGGCGCCGACCATGAACGGCACCAGCGCCGCGAGCGTCAGCGCCGCGAGGCCCAGGCGCCCGGTGATCAGCGTCGCCGGAGTGAGCTCGCGCACCGCGACCTTGATGAACAGGAACGACGCGCCCCAGAGCAGCGCCAGCCCGATCAGCATCGCGAGGTAACGGCGGCTCACGTGGCTCATAACGTGTGTTGGCCCCGTCCTGTGAGGCGACTAGACTCGGGCACCTGACGCGGGTCTCGGAACAGTCGCTCCACGAGGCGCTCGGCCTCACCGGTTCCGAGTACGCGCGCATCGTCGAGCTGCTCGAGCGCGAGCCCAACCACTTCGAGCTCGCGGTCTTCTCGCTGCTCTGGTCGGAGCACTGCGGGTACAAGCACTCGGCGCGGCTGCTGAAGCGGCTCCCCTCGGCCGGGGAGCGCGTCCTGCAGGGGCCGGGCGAGAACGCGGGCGTGATCGACCTCGGCGAAGGCGAGGCGGTGGCGTTCAAGGTCGAGTCGCACAACCATCCCTCGGCGGTCGAGCCGTTCCAAGGTGCCGCCACCGGGGTCGGCGGGATCCTGCGCGACATCGTCGCGATGGGCGCCCGGCCGGTGGGGCTCCTCGACGGCCTGCGCTTCGGCGCGCCCGATTGGAGGTTCGAGCGCGCGGTTGCGGGGATCGGCCACTACGGCAACTGCGTCGGCGTGCCGACGGTCGGCGGCGAGTCGGTCTTCGACGAGGCCTACGCCGGCAACTGCCTCGTGAACGCGATGTGCGTCGGCCTGCTGCCCTCGGAGCGCGTCACGCGCGCGCGTGCGCGCGGGACCGGAAACCTGCTCGTCCTCTACGGCGCCACTACCGGGCGCGACGGGATCGGCGGCGCCTCCGTGCTCGCCAGCCAGGACCTCGGCGAGGGCTCCGCCGAGAAGCGGCCCTCCGTCCAGGTTGGCGACCCGTTCACCGGGAAGAAGCTGATCGAGGCCTCGCTGGAGCTCGTCGAGGCCGGGCTCGTCGAGTCGCTGCAGGACTGCGGCGCGGCAGGGCTTGCCTCGTCGCTCGCCGAGATGGCCCGCGAAGTCGGCGTCGACGTCCACCTCGACCGAGTCCCGCTGCGCGAGGACGGGATGGAGCCCTGGGAGATCATGATCTCCGAGAGCCAGGAACGGATGGTGGCCGTGGTCCGGCCTGACCGGCTCGACGACGTCGAGGCAGTGCTCGACCGCTGGGAGCTCCACCACGCGGCGATCGGCGAGGTCACCGAGACCGGTGAGCTGCGCTCGTTCTTCGACGGCGAAGCGGTCGGCGAGATCCCCGCGGCGCTCCTCACCGACGAGTGCCCGCGCTACGAGGTCGACCGGCTCGAGACGGCGCGTCCGCGCGACTCCATCGACCCCGTTAACTTCGAGCCGCAGGAGTGGATCTACGAGCAGTACGACCAGCTCGTCCTCTCGCGCACGGTGCGGCGGCCGGGCCTCGACGCGGCGGTGCTGCAGCTGCGGCCGTCGTGGCGCGGCCTCGCCATCTCGCTCGACGGGCCGCCGCTCGGGTGCCGCGAGCCGCGGGAGGCCGGACGCGCGGCCGTGCTCGACGCGGCGCGCAACGTCGCCTGCGCCGGCGGCGAGCCGCTCGCGCTGACCGACTGCCTCAACTTCGGCAACCCGGAGAAGCCCGAGATCGGCTGGGAGCTGGCGACAGCGATCGAAGGCATAGCGGATGCTGCCGAGGCGCTCGGGATTCCGGTCGTCTCCGGCAACGTCTCGCTCTACAACGAGACCGACGGGCGGGCGATTCCGCCCACGCCGCTCGTCGGCTGCGTCGGCCTCGTGCCCGACGTGCGCGAGGTGCCGCGCGGCTGGCAGCCCGGCGACCGCGTCTGGCTGGCCGAGGGCGCGGAGGTCGAGCTGATCGCGTGGCTGTGGCGGGCGGCGGCGCGCCTCGCGCTCGCCCACGACGTGGGCGACGGCGGCCTCGCGCACGCGCTCGCCGAGGCATCGCGTTTCAGCGGCCATGAGCTCGCCGCCGAGGGCGATGCGCCCTACGGTTCCGTGATCGTGGCCGCGCGCGAAGCACCGGACTGGCCGCAGCTGCGCGAGCTCGGGGCGGTCGCCTAATGTGCGGCGTCTTCGGCATCCGCGCACCGGGCCGGGATGTCGCGCGCGTGACCTACTTCGGCCTCTTCTCGCTCCAGCACCGCGGGCAGGAGTCCGCGGGGATCGCGGTCTCCGACGCAGGTCGGCTGACGGTGCTGCGCGACATGGGCCTGGTCACGCAGGTCTTCGACGAGCAGAAGCTGAGCGGGCTCCGAGGCGACACCGCGATCGGACACACGCGCTACTCGACCACCGGCTCGACGCAGTGGACGAACGCACAGCCGCTGATCCAGCGCGGTCGCGGCCGCACCGTCGCGCTCGGCCACAACGGCAACCTCGTCAACGCGAGCGAGCTGCGCGAGGAGCTCGCGGCCGAGGGCATCATCCTGACCACGACCTCCGACACCGAGCTAATCGCTGCTCTGATCGCGAATGACGAGGCGCCGCTGGAGGACGCGGTCGCCCGCGCGATGACCAGGCTCGAGGGCGCGTACTCCGTCGTCGCGCTCTCGAACGGCACGCTGATCGGCTTCCGCGACCGGCACGGCTTCCGCCCGCTCTGCCTCGGGCGCGGCGAGAACGGCGAGTGGGTGCTCGCGTCGGAGACGTGCGCGCTCGACCTCGTCGGTGCGGAGCTCGAGCGTGAGCTCGCACCGGGTGAGCTGGTGCTGGTCGACGAGGATGGCGTGCGGTCGCGTCAGGCCGTCGAGCCGGCGCCACACGGCGCCCTCTGCATCTTCGAGTTCTTCTACCTCGCCCGCCCCGACACGCGGCTCGAGGGCGTCGAGGTGCACGGCGCGCGGGTTCGCATGGGCGCACGGCTCGCGGGGGAGGCACCGGTCGAGGCCGACCTCGTCCTGCCGATCCCGGACTCCGGCACCCCAGCGGCGATCGGCTTCTCGCGGGCGACCGGGATCCCGTTCTCGGAGGGCCTGATCAAGAACCGGTACGTGCACCGTACCTTCATCCAGCCCGACCAGGGGCTCCGCGAGCAGGGCGTGAAGCTGAAGTTCAACCCGCTGGCGGAGGTCGCTGGGAAGCGCGTGGTGGCAGTCGACGACTCGATCGTCCGCGGCAACACGACGCGCAAGATCGTGGCGATGCTGTTCGAGGCGGGAGCGGCCGAGGTGCACGTGCGCGTCTCCGCGCCGCCGGTGATCGGCCAGTGTTTCTACGGGATCGACCTGGCCGCCGAGGACGAGATGATCGCGGCCACGCGCTCGGTCGAGGAGATCCGCGAGCACATCGGCGCCACCTCGCTCGCGTACCTGTCGCTCGAAGGGCTCGAGGAGTCGACGCGGCGGCCGCCCAGCGAGCTCTGCCGCGCCTGCCTCACGCGGGACTACCCGACGGCAGTCCCACGTGAGGGCGCGAAGCTGCGGTTCGAAGCCGCGCGTGCTTGAACAGCTCCTCGACGAAGCGCGCGAGGACGAGAATGTCATCGGTGTGGTCGTCATCGGCGTAGTCGTCTTCGGCTCACGTCGCAAAGGCGCGTTCGTCACCTGCGGCTGATCGGCAAGACGCAGCAGCGTCCCAGCGTTTACCCCGGGGTCAGGTCTTGCATCGCAACATTCGCCGACGAAAGCCGAGCAAGATCGTGAGGCCTCAGCGCCGGTTTGTCCCCAGGTGGTCGCACCTCTGAACGACTTGGCGCAAATCTCTTACGCCGATGTGGTATTGCAAGACCTGACCCCGGGTGGAGGCGCTGCTGCTGGGGGAGCGCGAGGCTCCCCCGGCCGGTTCGCTGAGCTACTGCTCGAGGACGCGGCTGGCCTTGGCGATGCCGCGGCTGAGCAGGTAGAACGCCGTCAGGACGACGGTGAAGATGCTCCACTGGTTCGTGTTCACGCTGTCGGCGGCGATCCAGATGATGATCAGGACGAACTCGATCAGCGCGTAGAGCGCGAACTCCGCGTTGCCGGGGAGCGGCATTCGGGCCCCCGACGGGATGCTCGGCATCCCCATCGAAGTCCGCGAAGGGCCCGTCGTGCCGGCCGGCTCTTCGGGAGGAGTTGTCGACATGCCAGCTTCTCCTTTCGTCAGGCCGCGAGGCCGGGGATGTGGACGATCTCGAGCTTCATTCCGTCCGGGTCGTAGAAGAACACCGCGTAATACCCCGGCAAGTAGGCGTATTCCTCCGGGCCGCTCTCGATCTCGGCCCCCTGGGCGCGCAGCCATCCGGCGCGCTCGTTGACGGCGCCGCGCGAGCGAGCCTCGAACGCGAGGTGGTGAAGGCCGACGCGATACCGGTCGTACGGGCCCTCGCTCGGCGTCTGCGCCTCGCGCAGCCCGATCGCGCTGGCCGCTCCCGACAGGTACCAGATGGTCTCGCCGCGCTCGCCCTCGACCTCGCCGATGCGGTGGAACCCGAGCGGCGCGAGCAGCTCTCGGTAGAAGGGCAGGCTGCGCGCGATCGAGGAGACGACGAGGTCGACGTGTTGCACGCTCATGTGGCGAGCGTCACTTTCCTCGCCGCGACCCAGCTTCCTGCACAATCCGCGCGAGTTTTGGACCTCTTCCACTACCACCTGGTGACGAGCCACGTGCGCGAGGTTGAGGCGCGGTACCTGGCGCAGCTCGGCTTCCGGCTGGTGGCGCGCTACGGGCGGATCGGCGAGGACCAGGTGCACTTCGAGTCCGGAGTCTCGTGGGAGGAGCTCGAGCGCTCGGGTTTCCGGCACCGGCTCTCGGAGCTCGAGCGAGGTGCCGTGAACGTCGTCGTGCAGCCCGGCCAGTGGCCGCTGCCGCGGGTCGACCACCTCGGCGTGGCGCTCGACGACGACGAGTTCCACGAAGTTCTCGAGCGGGCCACACGGCTGCGGCTGCGGGTGCAGGAGTACCCCGGCCGGCGAACCTTCGTCGCAACCGACGCTGGCTACCGGCTCGAGGTCCACCCGCAGCGCGACTGGATCGACGAGCTGCTCGAGAACGTCGAGGAGCTGCGGCTGTCGGAGCTCCACCTGCGCGCCGACGACCCGGCCGCGAAAGCCGAGGCGCTGTCGCAGCTGCTCGAGGTCGACCGCTGGGACGCCCAGGTCGTGATCGGCGCGACGGTCGTGCGCTTCCTCCCCGAGGGCCCGCGCGGACGGCCGGAGCTGTACGCCGAGCTCTTCGACTAACCCGCCAGCACCGACAAGCGGCCCCTTTAGACTCGCCCCGTGAGCTCCGGGGGCAGGACCTACGAGGCGGCCGGGGTCTCGCTTGCGGCGGCAGAAGCGGTGGTCGAGCGGCTGCGCGGCGCGGTCGAGTCCACCGGCGCGACCGGCTTCGGCGCCTTCGCGGGGCTGTACCCGCTCGACGAGCGGCGGTTGCTCGCGGCCTCGACCGACAGCGTCGGCTCGAAGCTCGTGCTTTCCCGGCGCGCGGGCCGGCTGCACGACGCGGGCCGCGACCTGGCGGCGCACTGCATCGACGACGTGATCACGACCGGAGCAGAGCCGCTGTTCCTGTTGGACTATGTCGCCGCACACGAGCTCGACCTCGAGCAGGTCGCGGAGCTCGTCGAGGGCGCGGCCGAGGTCTGCCGCGAGGCCGGGTGCGCGCTGATCGGCGGCGAGACGGCGGAGCTGCCGGGGATCTACCGCGAGGAGGAGCTCGACTTCGCCGGCACCTGCGTCGGCCTCGTCGACCGCGAGCGGCTGATCGACGGCTCCCGCTGCGAGCCCGGCGACGTCGTGCTCGGACTCCCCTCCTCCGGCCTGCACACGAACGGCTTCTCGCTGGTGCGTACGCTGGTCGGCAAGGGAGGGCTCGACGCCGACCTGCTGCTCGCGCCGCACCGCCTCTACCTCGACGACGTGCGCGCGCTGCGGGAGCGCGCCGACATCAAGGCGCTCGCGCACGTGACCGGCGGAGGGATCCTCGGCAACCTGACCCGCGTGCTCCCGGAGGGCGTCGGGGTCGAGCTCGACTGGGAGTCGTGGCAGCGCCCGCCCGTCTACGCGTGGCTCGACGACCGCGGGGTCGACGAGGAGGAGCAGCGGCGAGTCTTCAACCTCGGCATCGGGATGTGCGCAGTCGTCCCGGAGGCTGACGCCGCGGCCGGGACGGTGATCGGGAAGCTGACGTGATCGGCGTCCTGGTCAGCGGCGAGGGCACGAACCTGCAGGCGCTGATCGACGCCGGCCTGCCGATCGGCGCGGTCGCGAGCAACCGCGCGGGCGTGCGGGCCCTGGAGCGTGCGGAGGAGGCCGGGATCCCCGCGGCGGCCTTCGAGCTCGACGACTACCCCGACCGCGAGATGCGCGACGCGGCGATGGGCGACTGGCTCATCTACTACGGCGTCGACCTGGTCGTCTGCGCCGGCTACATGCACCTGCTGCGGCGCTGCTTCCTCGAGCGTTTCCCGAGGCGCGTCGTGAACACGCACCCCGCCCCGCTGCCCGAGTTCCCCGGCCCGCATCCGATCGACGACGTGCTCGCTGCGGGCGTGCCCGAGACCGCCGCGACCGTGCACTACGTCGACGGCGGCGTCGACACCGGCCCCGTGATCGCGACCGAGTCCGTGCCGGTGCTTGCCGGCGACGACGCGGAGTCGCTGACGGCCCGCGTCCAGGCCGTCGAGCACCGCCTCCTGCCCCGGGTAGTCCGTGAGCTGATGTCGAGTGCTCCTTCAGGTGATGCTGTCTAGTCCCTGGATCGCGAGCACCAAGCCAGTGGCCGCACTCGTCCGCGGCCATGGCTGGTTGCCTCGGCAAGGGCGAGGGTGGTTCCTGGCGCCGAGTGATCGCAGGCCCGGGGCAGACGGGCATGGGCTGGAGGGGCACAGGTGATCCGGCGCGCGCTGATCTCGGTCTACGACAAGACCGGCCTCGAGCCGTTCGCGCGCGGGCTGATCGAGCAGGACGTGGAGCTCGTCGCCAGCGGCGGCACGGCGGCGCACCTCGAGAAGGCCGGCCTGGCGGTGACGCCCGTCGAGGAGCTGACCGAAGTGCCCGAGCTGCTCGGCGGCCGCGTGAAGACGCTCCACCCCCGCATCCACGCCGCGATCCTGGCCCGGCGGGACCGGCCGGACGACAACGCGGCGCTCGACGAGCACGGGATCGAGCCGTTCGACCTCGTCTGCGTGAACCTCTACCCGTTCGAGGACGTGGTCGCGCGCCGCGCCGTCGGCGAGCGCGATGCCGTCGAGATGATCGACATCGGCGGCCCGGCAATGCTGCGCGCAGCAGCGAAGAACTTCCAGCACGTCGCGCCCGTCCCGCACCCGAATCGGTACCACCAGATCCTCGCCGAGCTGGGCGAGCGCGGCGACATCCCGCTCGAGACCCGCCGCCGGCTCGCGGCCGAGACGTTCGCGCTCACCGCGGCGTACGAGGCGGCGATCGCGAACTGGTTCTCCGACCCCGAGGCGTTCCCGGCGGCGCTGCTGCCCGGCTTCACGAAGGAGCTCGAGCTCCCCTACGGCGAGAACCCGCACCAGCGCGCGGCCTACTACTCCGAGCGCGGCGCACGGCGCCACCTGCTTTCGCGGGTCGACCAGCTCCACGGCCGCGAGCTCTCGTTCAACAACCTGAACGACCTCTCCGCGGCGCGGCTCGTCGCGCGGGAGTTCGAGCTGCCTGCGTGCGTGATCGTCAAGCACGCGAACCCCTGCGGCGTCGCCGTGGCAGGCTCGATCGAGCAGGCGTACGACCGGGCGCTGGCGTCGGACCCGGTCTCGGCCTACGGCGGCGTGATCGTCCTCAACCGGCCGGTGAGCATGGACCTGGGCGAGCAGCTGGCGGAGCAGTTCGTCGAGGTGCTGTTCGCACCCGGCTACGACGACGGGGCGCTGGAACGACTGAAGGAGAAGCCGGCCACGCGCATTCTCGAGGACCGCGAGCGGCGGCTCACGAACCCCGGCGAGCGCGACTACAAGCGCGTGCTCGGCGGGCTGCTCGTGCAAGAGCGCGACGCCGACGTCGAGGACCGCGAGGGCATGGAGGTCGTGAGCGGATCGCCGACCGAGATGGCCTGGGGCGACCTGCTCTTCGCATGGCGGGTCTGCAAGCACGTCACCTCGAACGCGATCGTGCTCGCGAGCGACCTGCAGACGATCGGGATCGGCGCTGGCCAGATGAGCCGGGTCGACGCGGTGCGGATCGCCCTCGACAAGGCGCGCGAGCACGGCCACAAGACGGCCGGCGCCGTGATGGCGTCGGACGCCTTCTTCCCGTTCGCCGACGGCCCGCAGCTCGCGCTCACGGCGGGGATCACGGGCGTGATCCAGCCGGGCGGCTCCAAGCGAGACTCAGAAGTGATCGAGGCGGTCGAGCGGACGGGCGCGACGATGGTCTTCTCGCATCGCCGGCACTTCCGCCACTAGGAGGCCTTGGCGGAACTCCGCTCGTTGCCGGGGCGCGATGGTCGTTCCGAGGCAAGGACGCAGGGAGCGTTCGTACCTGGAAGGTACGGGCGCGACTGAGGGACGCAGCATCGGGGCGAGCAGCGCGTTCCGGCGGCTCAGCGGTGTTTCGTCAAGGCGTCCTTTAGCGGCTGGCGATCGCTGCGGCGGCCGCGCGCTGCGCGACCAGCTCGACGTGGCCCGTCAGGCCGGTGAGGTCGAGCGTCTCCGGATCTGCGAAGCGGTCGAACGGCACCCCGCCGATCGTCACCGCGCCGAGCTGCTGGCCGGCAGGCAGGCGAAGCCGCAGCCGCAGCGGGCCGGCGAGGCCCGCAGGCACGTCGAGCAAGACCCGCACCGCGGTCGGCCCGCCGTCGATCGTGTATGACAGCCGGCCGAAGCTCGTCTGCAGGCGCCGAACCTCGACCCGCTTCCCCGGCTCGAGCCAGGAGCGCGGCGTCGAGTACCCGAGCTCCAGCCCGCTCGGCGAGCCGCTCGCGTCCGTGGCCTCGTGCACGAGCGTCAGCCGTAGTGCCTCGAGGAAGAACGCGTTGTTGGCGCTGTTGGGCGGCCGGTGCATCGAGCGGTAGTAGCGGCGGCTAAGCGGCGCGATCGACGAGCCCTCGCCCGAGACGAAGGTGTTCTCGGTCATCCCCGCGCCGAGCTTCCCGTAGAGGCTCAGCACCAGCTGGTCGGGCTGGTCGTTGTCGGCGAGGAAGCGGGCGACGTTCGTGCCGTAGACGTCGTCCGAGCCGGGCCCTTCGTAGCCGGGGTTCGTGACGCCCGTGTGCGGGCTGAAGCGGACGAGCCCGAGGAAGCGCGAGCCGTGGAGTTGCATGTAGCGCAGCAACCCCAGCGCGTCCGCGCCGTGGGGGCGGAAGAACCCCGAGGCGAGCACGTACGGCATGACGAGGTTCCAGTAGCTCCCGCGCTTCGAGGCGGTCAGCTTGTCGTACGGCTTCTCCTTCCCGTCGACGAGCGCGATCGGCACGAACAGCGAGCCGTCCGGCAGCGTCGTCTTCGCCGCTGCAACCGCGGCCCGCAGCCCGGTTTCCAGGCGGTTGGCCACGGCTGCCGCCTCGACGGCGAGGCGCGGGTACCCGGTGCGCGCCCACACCTCCGACATCCCCCGCAGGCCCTGGAGCACGAGCACCTGCGCGTGTAGCCCGTAAATCGGGCCGAGGATGTCGGCGCCGTAGCGCTCGCGCGTGAGCAGGCCGGTCTTGCTCCGGCGGAGCTGGCGTTCGAAGGAGTCGAGCTCGTGCCGGAACTGCGAGGTCATCTGGACGACGTAGCCGCGGTCGCCGTAGCGGCGGAAGTAGTCGGCGGCGCCGGTCATCCGCTCGCCGGCGGCACGGTTCGGGAAGAAGGTCGCCGCCCCGCGCGCAGTCTGGAGGATCGTGCGCTCGACGCCGCGGTAGCCGTAGGCGCCCATCACCTCTGCGACGTCGACGAGCTCCCACGAGAACCGCTCGTAGGAGTTGCCGAGGCTGTAGCGCCACGACATGAGCAGGTTCTGGATGAGCAGGCTGCGCTCGGCGTCGGTGATGCGCTGCTCGGGCACCACCACCTCGCCGCCGGCCGCCAGGCGCCGAACCCAGTACGCGGCGACCGACCGGCGCGCCCGTTCGTACGTGGCGCGGTTGAGCCGGATCGGCCGGGTGCGGCTCGGCTGGTTGAGCCACGCGACGTAGACGACGCGCGGCCTGCGGGCGGCGAAGACGATCGAGCGGCCGTCCAGCCTCGCGCCCTTGGTGAAGAGCAGGCGCACGCGCTTGCCGAGCCGAAGCTGGCGGCCGACGCGCGTGAGCCCACGGTCGGAGGCGGTGAAACGGACGAGTGCCCGAGGCACGCGCGTGCCGCGCGGGTCGACGCTGAGGCGCACGAAGCTCACGAGCGAGCGCGTCTGCGGAATCCGGGTCGCAAACGACTCCTGCCGGTAGCGCACGCCGTCGGCGTCGACGTACGAGGTCTCGAGTATCGGGAGGTAGCCCTGCGCGAGCCGCGGCGGGTCGAGCCGGGAGAGACAGAAGCCGTAGCGCTCGGTCCCGCGCGACCCGACGGAGACGGTCAGCCGCGGCCCGTTCGCGAGCTGCGAGACGACCTGGCTCCCGTCGGCGACGTGCAGGTCGACCGCCCCCGCTCCGTGCGTCCCCTTCGGACGCCCGAACGGCAGGTAGTAGACGCCCGAGTCGGTGAGGCGCGTCGGCTTGAGCCCGGCGGGCTTGCCGACTAGCAGCAACGGGTGCAGATGGGCCCGGACGGCTGCGTAGGTCGGCCCCTGCTGCGAGCCGACGAGCTGCGTGCCCCAGACGTCCTCCTTCGCCGCGAGCGCGCTCAAGACCGCGTCCGAATACGACTGGTCCGCCCTGAGCGGAACGCAGTCGGAGGCGCGGCGACCGTGGCCCGCGACCGCGCTCGCCGTCGCGGCGAGTGCCAGCACGATTCCGACGACCCCCGGTGCCCGCCAACTAGCGTGGCTGGACTTCACCTGCGAGTGCCCAAGCGATTCGGGTCGAGACGCCCGCGGCGGCAGAGCCGCCACGGCCTCTGAGCGGCAGCGCAAGCGATGCCTCGCCGCCGAGCGGCGGGCGCGAGAGTCAGGAGCGGCACTTCATGCCGTTCACCGCAGCGGAAACGTCGCTTGCCACGCCTCAATCCTCTCTTACACAGCGGCCGGAGTGCCCTGGACCTTCCGCCGGACCTGAGTGACCTCGTTACCCTTGCGCGGTAGGAAGGCGGCCGTGCCGCCTCAGGAATAGGCCGCCGCCGAGCCTCGTTCGCGCACCGCAAGACCCCGGGAGCGACCCAAGGGAGGAAGATGAGTCCCGCCGCCGACCGCCGCTGGCTGACGCTCGCCATAGTGGGCGCCGCCTTCTTCATGACCGTCCTCGACGTCGCGATCGTCAATGTTGCGATCCCGTCGATCCAGCGAGACCTGAACGTCGCGGAGACGACCGTTCAGTGGGTCCTCACCGCCTACGCGATCACCTTCGGCGGCTTCCTCCTGCTCGGCGGGCGCATGGCCGACCTGCTCGGCCGGAGGCGGATCTTCATCGTCGGCCTGGTGATCTTCACGATCGCCTCGCTCGTCTGCGGCCTCGCGAACAGCGCCGGTGTCCTGATCGCGGCGCGCGCGGTCCAGGGACTTGGCGCGGCGATCATCTCGCCGGCCGCCCTGTCGATCGTGACGACGACGTTCGAGGAAGGCGCCGAGCGGAACAAGGCCCTCGGCATCTGGGGCGCGCTCGGCGGCTCCGGCGCCGCGGCCGGAGTGCTCTTCGGCGGGATCCTGACCAAGTACCTCGGCTGGGAGTGGATCTTCTTCGTGAACGTCCCGGTCGGCGTGATCGTCCTCCTGCTCACGCTTCGGTTCGTCCCCGAGAGCCGCGCCGACCTCGGCCACCGCGAGTTCGACGCGGCCGGCGCGATCACCATCACGAGCGCACTCGCGATCCTCGTCTACGCGGTCTCGAAGGCGCCGGACGTCGGCTGGGGCTCGACGCGGACGATCCTGCTGCTGATCGTCTCCGCCGTGCTCGACCTGCTCTCGATCGCGATCGAGATGCGCAGCAAGGCGCCTCTCGTGCCCCTGAGCATCTTCAAGATTCGCTCGCTGCTCGGAGCGAACATCGTGGGCTTCCTGCTCGGGGCGGTGATCTTCGCGAACTTCTTCGTCCTGACCCTCTACGTGCAGGAGGTGCTCGGCTGGTCGGCCTTGCAGACCGGCGTCACGTTCCTCGCAACCGCGGGCACGACGGTGATCTGGGCGGGCGCCGCCCAGGCGCTCACAACGCGCTTCGGGCCGCGGCCCGTGATCGTGGTCGGCCTCGTCGTCCTGGCCGTGTCCATGGGCTGGTACACCCAGATCCCGGTCGACGGCCACTACTGGCCCGACCTTCTCCCGGCGTACATCACCTTCGCGCTCGGGCTCGCGTTCGCGTTCGTGCCGGTGACGATCGCCGCGCTGGCGCAGGTGGCTCCGCACCAGGCCGGGCTGGCCTCAGGACTGATCAACACGAACCAGCAGATCGGCGGCGCGATCGGAGTCGCCGTCGCCTCGACCATCTTCATCTCGCACTCCAAGGACCTGCTCAAGACCGGCCACTCGCCGGCCGAGGCGCTGACTTCCGGCTACCAGTGGGCGTTCTGGGCGCTGATCGCGCTCGCCGTGGCCGGAGCGCTGGCGGCGTTCGTGCTGATCCCGGGCGGGAAGGTCGAAGTCCCCGAGGGCGAGCCAATGCAGGCAGCCGCCTAGGGATTACGCTTCACCCGTGGCGCGCGAGTACCCGACGCTGCTCGAGCTGGTCGGCAATACCCCGCTGGTCCGGCTGCAGAACGTCGCCCCGGAAGGCGGCGCGACCGTTCTCTGCAAGCTGGAGTTCCTGAACCCGGGCGGCTCGATCAAGGACCGGATCGCGATCACGATGATCGACGCGGCCGAGCGTGAAGGGAAGCTGAAGCCGGGCGGGACGATCGTCGAGCCGACGTCGGGCAACACCGGTACCGGTCTCGCGATCGTGGCGGCGCTGCGCGGCTACCGGTGCATCTTCACGATGCCCGACAAGATGAGCCGCGAGAAGATCTCGCTGCTCAAGGCCTTCGGGGCGGAGGTGATCATCTGCCCGTACGCCGTCGAGCCGGAGTCACCGGAGAGCTACTACTCGGTCTCCGACCGGCTCGCCGAGGAGATCCCGGACGCGTTCAAGCCCGACCAGTACCGCAACGAGGGAAACCCGCGCTCGCACTACGAGACGACGGGCCCGGAGATCTGGGAGCAGACGGCTGGCGAGATCGACGCGCTCGTGATCGCCGTCGGCACCGGCGGCACGATCACCGGCACCGCGCGCTACCTGAAGGAGCAGAAGCCCGACGTGCTCATCGTCGGCGCCGACCCCGAGGGCTCGATCTACACCTCCGGGCAGGAGAAGCAGCACCCGTACCTGGTCGAGGGAATCGGCGAGGACTTCTACCCCGAGACCTTCGACCCGTCCGTCGTCGACCGCTGGGTCACCGTCTCCGACCGCAACTCGTTTCTCACCGCGCGGCGGCTTGCGCGCGAAGAGGGGCTGCTCGTCGGCGGCTCGGGCGGCACCGCGGCCTGGGCGGCGCTCGAGATCGCGAACGAGCTCGGCCCCGGCAAGACCGTCGTCACCGTCCTCCCGGACGGCGGTCGCGCATACCTGTCGAAGTTCTTCGACGACAACTACCTGATCGAGCTCGGCTTCCTCGAGCGCGGCGAGCCGACGCCGAGGGTCCGCGAGGTCCTTGCCTTCAAGCACCAGAACGGCGACGCGCCCGACCTGATCACGATCGAGTCGCACGAGAAGGTGGGCTCAGCAATCGACCTGATGCAGCAGTACTCGATCTCGCAGCTGCCGGTGATGCGACACGACGCGGGCGGCTCGCTTGCCGACGTTGTCGGCTCCCTGGAGGAGCGGGGCCTGCTCGACCTCGTCTTCCGCAACCCCGACGCGCTGAACGAGGAGGTCGCCGTGGCGATGCAGCCGCCGCTCGCAGCGGTGGAGGCCGACGAGTCGCTGGACGAGGTCGTCTCCGCGCTGAGCGGCGGCAGCCCGGCCGTGGTGGTCGCCACACGCGGGAAGCCGACCGGCATGCTGACCCGCTCCGACCTGCTCGAGTACCTCGCCCATGGCCGTTCCAATTCGCGTTGACGATGAAGGCCAAGCGGTCCGACCGGTCATTTCAGAAGGACTCACGGGCAAAGCCCCCGAGTCCTGATGTCGGCACCGCAAAGCGGCGCCTCGCCGAGCTCCTCGAGGCCGCCTTCCCTGGCGACCAGGTCTCGGTCGAGGACCGCACCGGCGGCGGCGACCACTTCCAGGTGACGGTTGCGAGCTCGCGCTTCGACGGCCTCTCGCTCGTCGAGCAGCACCGCCTCGTCTACGACGCCCTCGCCACCCCACTCGCCGATGGCACCATTCACGAATTGCGGATCAAGACGAAAGGAACGATGTGACGGAGTTGGCGTTGCACGACCAGATCAAGGAGATCATCCAGACCGAGGACGTGGCGCTGTTCATGAAGGGCACGCCGCAGTTCGTGATGTGCGGCAACTCGCACCGCGCTCTCGAGGCGCTGCGGCGCGCCGGCGCGCCGGTGACCGCGGTCGACATCCTCCCGGACCCGCGAATCCGCGAGGAGCTGTCGGCGCTCTCCGGCTGGCCGACGATCCCGCAGGTCTTCGTCCGCGGTGAGCTCGTCGGCGGCGCCGACATCGTCGAGGAGCTCGAGGCGAGCGGCGAGCTGGAGCAGACACTGCGCGCGAAGCTCGGAGACGAGTACCGCGGCGCGGGCGAAGAGCGGGTAGTCGCCGTCGCGTGAACGGCCGCACGGGCAAAGCCCGCAGGCGCAGGCGCGGCTGCGTAGGATCCTGCTCGTCGCGCGCGTGGACGTGGCGCTCATGTTCGTGATCGTGCTCGACATGGTCGCCAAGCCGTTCAGCTGAGCAGCCAGAGGACGACGGTCGCGAGAACGACGGCGGCCGCCGCGACCGGCGTCCACACGCGCACCCACGGGCCCCGCTCGTCGGCGAGGTCCCGGGCGAGCAGCGTCGCGACCGACCCGTGCGCGGTGGCGAGGGCCCCGACACTGAGCCCGATCAGCGCCGCGTATGCGCCGGGTCCGGCGGTCGCGAGCGCGGCGACCGAGGCGCTGACGGGCAGGTTGTTGGCGACCGCCGAGGCCGCCGCGGTGCCGACCGCTACCGCGAGCAGCGCGGCGAGGCTTCGACCGTGGAACGACAGCGACGACCCGAGCCCCTCAAGCGCGGCGAGCAGCCCCGCCATCTGCGCGCCGATCCGCCAGGGAACAAGCAGCTGCGTCCGTGGCGCCGCTCCGCTCGCCGAGCTCACCGCGTAGCGGCCGCCGAGCCCGCGCAACGGCACGAGCGCGCAGAGCAGCGTCGCCCCGAGCGCGGGCAGGAAGAGGTGTCCGACGAAGTCGCCGGGCGAGAGGCCAAGCCGGCTCATCAAGACGAGGTTCGTCGGGTTTCCTTCGGGCAGGGCGAGCGAGGCGGTGTTCGCCACCGCGACCGCGCCGACGAAGAAGGGCGTGGCCACGACGGCGCAGCGACGCGACAGCGCGCGGACGAGCGGCACCATCACGACAACCGCGCCGTCGAGCGAGACAACGCACGTGAGCAGCCCGGAGGCGGCGCAGACGAGGAGGTAGAGCCGGCGCCGACTGCCGCGGCCGAGGCGCGCGAGGTGGTCGGCTCCACGCTCGGCCAGACCAACCCGCTCGGCGAGTCCGGCGAGCGCGAGCGCAGCGGTCAGGAACACCAGCATCGGCGCGACGGACACCACGGCGTCGCGAGCGACGCCTCCGCCCGCGACGAGGGCCGAAGCCGTGCCGGCCGCGAGCGCCACTGCTGCCGACCGGCGGCTCTGCGGACGGAAGGCGACTGCGGCAACCGCGGCCGCTGCGAAGATCAGTTTGATAACCATGCTTGACCGTTAAGTTACCTTTACTATGCCCCGTCCGCGAAAGCCGGCAAACCCCGCCGAGGCGCTCGTCGGCGTCGCGCCGCTCGCCGCCCGCTGGATCGAGCGCCTGCTCGGCTCCGGCGCCCCGCCGCTGACGCTGGCTCAGTACCTCGCGCTGCGCGCGATCGCGGCCGAGCCGCTCGCCGCGGCCGAGCTCGCGCGACGAGCCGGAGTTTCCGGAGCGGCGGTCTCGCAGCTGGTCGCCGCGCTCGAAGCGGCCGGCTGGGTCGAACGCGAGCCCGAACCGACCGACCGACGGCGACACGTCCTCCGGCTCACGCCCGCCGGAGTCGAGGCGCTCCGGTCCTCCACCGGGCGGGTGCACCGCGGGCTGGGCGAGGTGCTCGCCGACCTCCCTCCCCACGAGGAGCGCGCGCTGACCGACCTGCTCGTTCGCCTTGAATCCGTCTTCGCCGGCTCTCCCCCGCCGAGACGGCCGAGGCGGCCTCCGCCCCGGCCACACCCGTAGAATCGCGGCGTGGACTTCGAGACGCGCGCGATCCACGACGGCCAGGAGCCGGATCCCGCTACCGGCTCGATCACCGTCCCGATCTACCAGACATCGACCTTCGTCCAGGACGCGGTCGGCGAGCACAAGGGCTACGACTACGCCCGGGTCTCGAATCCCACCCGCACCGCGCTGCAGATCTGCCTGGCCTCGCTCGAAGGCGCGGAGCACGGCGTCGCTTTCTCGTCCGGGCTCGGCGCGGTGACCACGCTGATGCACCTGCTCGAGCCCGGCGACCGCGTCGTCGCAGTGGCCGACGTCTACGGCGGCGTCTACCGGATGTTCTCGCAGATCTACGAGCCCAAGGGCTACGAGTTCGAGTGGGTGCCGGCCGAAGAGATCAACGCGAACCTGCCCGAACACCTCGACGAGCGCACGCGGATCGTCTGGCTCGAGACGCCGACGAACCCGATGCTGAACATCGTCGACATCCGCACCGCCGCCGAAGCCGCGCACGCCGTAGGCGCGATGGTCGTCGTCGACAACACCTTCGCCTCGCCGTACCTGCAGCAGCCGCTCGCGCTCGGCGCCGACGTCGTCCTGCACTCGACGACGAAGTACCTCGGCGGCCACTCCGACCTGATCGGGGGCTTCCTCGCGACGAACGACCCGACCGTGGCCGAGCGCCTGCTCTTCCTGCAGAAGTCGCTCGGCGCTGTGCCTGGGCCGTTCGACTGCTGGCTCGTGCTGCGCGGGCTCAAGACGCTGGCGGTCCGGATGCGCAAGCACTGCGAGAACGCGCACGCGATCGCCGGTTCCCTGGAACGTCATCCGCGGGTCGAAAAGGTGCTCTACCCGGGCCTGCCGGCGCATCCGGGGCACCGCATCGCAGCCCACCAGATGCGCGACTGCGGCGGGATGGTCTCGCTGCTGCTGGAGTCCGAGGAAGAGGCGGTTGCGCTCTGCGCACGCACGAAGGTCTTCAAGCTCGCCGAGAGCCTCGGCGGCGTCGAGAGCCTGATCGAGCACCCGGCGCAGATGACCCACGCCTCGACCGCCGACGCGCCGTTCGCCGCGCCGCGCAACCTGGTGCGGCTCTCGGTCGGGATCGAGTCGGCGGAAGACCTCGTCGCCGACCTCGAGACCGCCCTCGTGCGGTCGCCCGCCGCCACGGCTTGAAGGAACATCAAGATGCCTACGGGCGAATGGTCCTCGACCACCTGGAGCACGGTGGCCAAATCGAGATCGTCGAGCGCGACGACGGGTTCGTCGCCGCGAGCCGCCTTGGGCCCGATACGTACTTCGCACCTGTTCGCAAGTGGCCGAAGGCGGAGCGTGCAGCGATCCGCCTGTCGCGGGGACGCGTTCTCGACGTAGGTTGCGGGGCGGGGCGCGTCGCCCTGCACCTGCAAGAGGGCGGGCACGAGGTCGTCGCCATCGACATCTCGCCCCTCGCCGTCGAGGTATCGAAACGCCGCGGGGTGACGGACGCGCGCGTGCTTTCGGTCACGCAGGTCGGGCCGCAGGTCGGTCGCTTCGACACGTTCGTCATGTACGGGAGCAACTTCGGGCTCGTCGGCGGGCCCCGCCGCGCACCCTGGCTCCTTCGCCGCCTCAGGGCGATCGCGAACGACGGCGCGAGAATCCTCGCCGGGAGCACGAATCCCTACGCGACCGACAACCCCGAGCACCTCGCCTACCATCGCCTCAACCGCGAGCGCGGCCGGATGGGCGGCCAGCTGCGGATCCGCATCCGCCACGGGCCTTACGCGACGCCGTGGTTCGACTACCTGCTCGCCTCGCCCGAGGAGATGAGCGAGCTCGCAGCCAGCGCGGGCTGGGAGCTGACGCGCGTTTTCGACCACGGTGAGCCCTTCTATGTAGGAGTCCTCGAGCGCTTCGTTTGACTGCCGGAATCAGGTCGTCTATGAATGCCCGACCGGCAGTTGGCAGAGCAAGCGCCCGGCCCGAGGGGGAAGTCTGAGGCCGTGCGTGCGAGGCCGGAACCCGCCGCCGGTCGGCTCCGGCCGAGGAGGTGGAAGCTCGTGTCGACGAGACTCAGCAGGTCGCTCCTGCTCGGACTCGGCGTGCTTGTAACTGCGGTCGCGCTGACGTGGGCCGGGGCCGCGCGGGCGGTGACGATTGCACCACCCTGGTGCGGAACGCCCGAGCCCGATGCCGCCGGCGCCTTGCCCGACGGAACGAACCCGACCGACCCGGTCGGGAGTTTCCCGCACATCCCGTACTACGCGATCGGGTGCACGCTCGACGCGATCAAGGCCGAGAGCCTCGACGGCCGTATGTCGGTCGAGGTCTTCGGCCACTCCGCGGGCGGGCGGCCGATGTACCTGGTCACGATCAACCAGCTGGCTACGAACGACCAGCGAAAGGCGTTCCAGAACTGGGAGAAGCTCCGCGCGGACGCGCTCGATGACCCGGCGAAGGCCCAGAGGCGCCTCGGCCAGTTCGGGAACGACTTCAAGATCCCGATCTTCATCCAGAGCGCCATCCACGGGAACGAGTACGAGGGCGTCGACGCGACGATGCCGCTCATCAACCGTCTCGCGACGACGCCGTACGGCACGGATCCCTGGGTCGACAACGTCCTGGACCACGCGATCGTCGTCGTAAACACCGACCAGAACCCGGACGGCCGGGCCGCAGGGACTCGCACCAACGGCAACGGGTTCGACCTCAATCGCGACTTCCTCACCCAGTCGCAGCCCGAGGTGCAGGCGTCGGTGAGCGTGATGCAGAAGTGGCTCTTCCCCGACATGCTCGACCAGCACGGCTACGCCACGCCGACCCTCGTCGAGGCGACGACCAAGCCGCACAACCCGGGGATCGACTACGACCTCTGGCTGAAGTGGAACCAGCCCCGGACGCTCGCGAACAAGGTCGCTCTCGCCGGCGTGGGGATGGACGAGCAGCGGCCGGTGAACGACTGGTGCGTCACCGCCGACCTGCCGCCGATCGGGAGCTCGACCTGCCCCGACGGCTCGACGCCGGGGCCGGCGGTCGCCGAAGGCTGGGACGACTGGGGCCCGTTCTACACACCGATGTACAACCAGCTCGTCGGCCTGGACGGCTCGACGGTCGAGATGTGCTCGAGCCTGAACTCCAACCCGGCGACCCAGCGGGTCTGCGGCGCGCCGGGGCTGACCACGTTCCCGCGCGGGCGGGCGGCGGCGCGGCTCGCGCAGTCCACGGTTGCGACGTCGACGCTCGCGTTCGACATCGCCAACCGGCAGGACCTGATGCACGACACGCTCGAGATCTACCGGCGCGGCGTCGCCGGCGAGCCCAGGCCGCCGTGCTGCCCCGCGCCGTTCGACGTCGAGAACAACTGGATGCGGGACTACCCGACCGCCTACGTGATCCCGCTCGGTCCGGGCCAGCGCAGCGACCCCGAGGCGAACCGCCTCGTCCGGTGGCTCCTGACGAACGGCATCGAGGTCACGCAGCTGCACAAGGACGCGAGCTTCGGCGGCCAGACCTTCGCCGCGGGCTCGTACGTCGTGTGGATGGACCAGCCGCATCGTGGGCTCGCGGAGACGGCGCTCGGGATCGGTGACGACGTCTCCTCGCGGATCTCGACCCTCTACGCGCCGCCCGGCGCCTGGAGCCACGGCTACCTCTGGGGCGCGAGCGTGGTGACGATCCCGCTCGGTGCGTCGTTCCCGGCGAAGACGAAGCCGGTCGACGCGCCGCAGCCGCTCGACGGCGGGGTGGTCGCCGGCCCGGCCGACCGGTACGCGCTGGCGATCGACTCGGCAACCGCGGTGCGGACCCTGAACCGGCTCGTCGGCGACGGCGTCCCGGCGGAGCTCGCGCTCGCGTCGTTCTCGAGCGGCGGCGCCACCTACCCGGCCGGGTCGGTGGTCTTCCCCGCGGACGCGGCCACCGCGGCCGCGCTCGACGCGGCGGGGCGAGAGGCGGGCGTCTACTTCCGCGGCGTCTCGGCGGCGTCGCTGCCTGCCCTCGACCCGATCGACCGGGTGCCGCGTATCGCCGTGCTCACGGGGGCGCTGAACCAGGACATCTGGGTGCTGCGGAACCTGGGCTTCACCGCCGACCCGATCGCGACGGGCGCGACGAGCCCGCTCAACGACCCGGGCGCGCCGAACCCGCTGGCGAACTACGACGTCGTCTTCAACACCGCGGGCTGGCCGGCCGGCGCAACTGCCCGCGCGCGGTTGACGGCGTTCTTCGCCGACCACGGCGGCTATCTCGGTGCGGGCGCCAATGGCGCGGCGTTCCTGACGAGCGCCGCCCAGGTCGCGGGCCTAACCACAGCAACCCGCGGCGGCGCGGGCCGCAGCGGCATCGTCTACTGGAACAACCTCGGCGGTGCGGACAGCCCGATCGTCGGCGCCTACCCGGCGCAGGACACGGCGATCATGGACCCGCCGACGTGGTTCACCTCGACCGGGCCGCTGGCGATCGACGCCCGCTTCCCGATCGCGGGCTTCTTCGCCGCCGGGCTCTGGCTGCTCGACGCGCAGTCGGCGACGGCGCCCGGCTCGGCCGTGATCGCGCACGGGACGAACACCACCGGCACGGCGCGGGTGGCCGTGTACGCGATGAACCCGCTGTACCGCGCCGACCCGGAGCGCGAGTGGCCGTCCATCTCGACGGCCGCATACTGGTCGGACCAGTAGGAAGTCCGAGGGGGGCGGGGCTCGGCTCCGCCTCGCCCCCGCCTCGGGCCGAGCTAGCATCGGCCGCGTGCCTGAGCCGCTCGACCTACGCCATCTGGGGCACGAGCGGGTCATCGGCTGCTATCTGCTCCAGACCGACGACGGGCTCGCGCTGCACGACTGCGGGCCCTCGAGCTGCGTCCCGGAGCTGAAGGCCCGGCTCGCCGAGCGTGGGCTCGAGTTGCAGGACCTGCGGCACCTGCTGCTCTCGCACATCCACCTCGACCACGCGGGCGCCGCGGGCGCGCTCGTGCGCGAGCACCCGGGGCTGCAGGTGCACGTCTCCGAGCTCGGCGCGCCGCACCTCGTCGACCCCTCGCGGCTCGAGCGCAGCGCTCGGCGGCTCTACGGCGACGATTTCGACCGCCTCTGGGGCGAGCTCGCGCCCGTTCCCGAGGCGAACGTTCACGCGCTCGGCAACCGCGTGCTCGGCTTCGAGTGCTTCCCGAGCCCCGGCCACGCCTCGCACCACGTCTGCTACGTCGGGCCGGACGGGACGCTCTACGCCGGCGACGCCGCGGGCGTGCGGATCCAGCCCAGCGCGTTCGTCCTCCCGCCCACCCCGCCACCGGAGGTCGACCTCGAGGCCTGGGAGCGCACGCTCGACGAGATCGAAGCACGGCGGCCGGACCGGCTGGCGCTGATCCACTTCGGCGTCGCCGACGACGTCGAGCGGCACCTCGGCAAGCTGCGGCTCCGCCTGCGCGAGTGGGCGGACCGGGTCCGCGACGGGGCGAGCGAGGACGAGTTCGAGGCGGCCGCGGCCGCCGACCTCGGCGCCGACCGCGAGGCGTACGAGCAGGCGATGCCGTTCTGGCAGTCGTACGCCGGCCTGAAGCGCTACTGGGAGAAACGCGCTGAGGCGTCCTAGGCTCGGCCCGTTGGCGGAGCGCGAGTTCCGCCTGCTCTTCCTCGGCCGCACCGTCTCATTCGTCGGCGGCTCCTTCGGGATCATCGCGCTCGCCTTCGCCGTGCTCGACCTCACCGGCTCCGAGGCCGACCTCGGCTACGTGCTCGCAGCGCGGACGGTGCCGATGGTCGCGTTCCTGCTCGTCGGCGGGATCTGGGCCGACCGCCTGCCGCGCCACCACGTGATGGTCGTGTCGAACCTGCTCTCCGGTGCTAGCCAGGCGGCGGTGGCGGTGTTGCTCTTCTCTGGCCACGCGCGTGTCTGGCAGCTGGCGGCACTCGCGGCGGTGAACGGGACCAGCAGCGCCTTCTTCTTCCCGGCCTCGAGCGGGATCGTGCCGCAGACAGTTCCCGAGCGGCTCCTCCAACAGGCGAACGCGCTCCTGCGCCTGGGCCTCAACGGCTCGGCGATTCTGGGCGGCGCGGTCGCCGGCTTCGTCGTCTACGCAACGAGTCCCGCAACCGGGGTCGCGGTCGACGCGGTCACCTTCTTCGCCGCCGCGGCCCTGCTGGCCGCAATGCGGCTGCCGCGCAGCCTGCACATGGAGTCGTCGAACTTCGTCACCGACCTCAAGCTCGGCTGGCGCGAGTTCACCGGGCGCGCGTGGCTGTGGGCGATCGTGCTCCAGTTCGGGTTCGTCAACGCGGTACAGCAGGGGACCGAAGGCGTGCTAGGCCCGGCCGTCTCGACGCAGCACTTCCACGGCGCCGCCGGCTGGGGGCTGATCGGCGCCTCGCAGTCCGTGGGCCTCGTCGCCGGCGGCGTGCTGATGCTGCGGCTGTGCCCTCGGCGAATGCTGCTGGTGGCGACGCTCGGCTACCTGCTGAGCGCGCCGCTGCTGTTCGGCCTGGCGATCCCGCTGCCGCTCCTCGCGGTGCTCGTGCTGGGTCTGCTCGCGGGGATCGGCACCGAGACGTTCGGCGTGCTCTGGGACACGACGATGCAGCAGGAGATTCCGCAGGACCGCCTCTCGCGCGTGTACTCGTACGACGCCCTCGGCTCCTTCGCGCTGATCCCGCTCGGGCTCGCCGCGGCCGGGCCGATCGCCGAAGTCGTCGGAACCCGCGCGACACTCTTTGCGGGCGGGGTGATCAGCGTGACGGCGACGCTCGCGGTGCTGCTCGTCCCCGAGGTGCGCGGCCTCCGCCGGCGCGGGCCGATCGTCCCCAACGAGCCGGCGGTCGAAGCAGCCGTGTGATGCACCCCGCCGAGCTCGCCGAGCTGGAGGCGTTCCGCGACCTCTACGCGGTCGCGCCCGCGAGCCTCGGCCCGCGCACGGCGGAGCTCGCGGGAGCGCTGTGCATCCGGCTCGAGGCCGATCCGCGCTCGGCGATGTTCAACCGCGTGCTCGGCCTGGGCCTGGAGAGGCCGGCGACGGAAGACGCGCTCGACCGGATCGTGTCCTTCTTCGGCGAAGGGATCGGCTGGGCGATCGCGCTCGCGCCGCAGGCCGAGCCGGCGGAGCTGCCGGCATGGCTCGAACGTCGCGGCTTCACGAGCGGCCACGGCTGGACGAAGTTCACGCGGGCCGCGAGCGACGCGCCGGAGGCTGCGACGGAGCTACGAGTCGATCGGGTCGAAGAGGGCGGGGCCTTCGCGGAAGCGTTCGTCCGCGGCTACGGGACGCCCGATTTCTTCGGCGACTGGGTCGCGCGCCTGCCCGCGCGGCCGGGCTGGCACTGCTTCGTCGCGTTCGACGGCGCCGACCCGGCCGGTGTCGGGGCGCTCTACGTCACCGGCACCGTCGGCTGGCTCGGAGTCGCCGCGACGGTGCCCGAGCATCGCCGCAAGGGCGCGCAGAATGCGATCCTCGCCGCGCGCATCGCCGCGGCCGCGGCAGCCGGCTGCGAGGTCGTCGCGACGGAGACCGGCGAGCCGCGCGGCGGTGAGCGGGGCGGCTCGTGGCGCAACATCGCGCGCGCGGGCTTCGAGCCGCAGTACGTGCGGCCGAACTACCTCAGCGGGCGGGAAGACGCGTGAGCGCTAGGGGAGGATTCCCGAGACGGCCGTGAACGCGCCGCTGATGTTGCTCGAGAGCATCGTCATCGCTCCGATCACCGCGAGGGTGACGAGCGCGAGCACGACGCCGTACTCCGCCATCGTCTGACCGCGCTCCTCGCGGCAGCGGGCGAAGACTTCGACGAATTTCCGCATGGCGACTCCTTCGGTTCTTGCGGCCAGAGACGCCCAAGAAATCGGCCGTAGTCACCTCGAGGTTGATCCCTCGTGCGGTTACGCAGGCGGCGCGGGAGTGAGGCCGTGGCGGCGCATGACCGCTGCGATCGCTGCGAGGTCGGGTGGACTGCCGGCAGTTGCGGCGAGGACGCCGGCGACCTCGCGGAAGTAGTCGGGCCCGAGGATGCCGGGCGTCACGATGGCGAGCGCGGTGGCGTCGACGTCGCCGCCGTTGTCGAAGCCGTGCACGGCGCCGCGCGGAATGCACAGCGCGTCGCCGGGGCCGACGTCGGCCGGCGTGCCTTCGATGGTCCACGTCAGGACGCCGGCGAGGCCGTAGATCGTCTCCTCGTAGCCGTCGTGGCTGTGCGCCACGGGCACCTTCGCGCCGGCAGGAACGTCGAACTCGAAGACGGCGACCGCGCCGTTCGAATCCCCGCTCTCGACCAGGAACCTGATCGCGAGCTCGCCGACCTTGATCTCGTCACGCATAGCCGTCGTCATGGTGCCCTCCTCGTGCGTCGATGGTAAAGTGACTTGACCTTATATGCTTACACCTACTCCGTCAAGTGCTTTTACTACCTCCCCCGGCCCTCCGCTCATCGGCGCGCTCCTGCGCATGCCCTGGGAGGTCGTGCAGCGGCGGATGCTCGCGGCGCTGCACGAGCGCGGCTTCGACGACCTCGACGCCGCGCGCCTGAACGTGTTCCAGTACCCCGGGCCCGAGGGTGCAAGGCCGTCCGAGCTGGCGGCGCGGCTGCGGATCAGCAAGCAGGCGCTCAACTACCTGCTCGGCGAGCTCGAGCGCCTCGGCTACCTCGAGCGCCGGCCGGACCCGGATGATCTCCGCTCGAAGCGCGTCGCGCTCACCTCACGGGGCAGCTCGGCGGTGGGCGCCATCCGCGAGGCGGTCGGCGAGCTCGAGGCCGAGTGGGCGCAGCAGCTCGGAGAAAGACGGTTCGAGGAGCTCCGAAGTCTCCTCCGCGAGCTCAGCGACCCGAGCTAGCCGCCTTCTCGTACGCGACGAGGTAGTCCGCGACCATCCGCTCGGGCGCGAAGCCCTCCTCCGCATAGCGTCGGCACTCGACAGGGTCGATCTCGTCGGCGCGCTCGAGGGCGGCGGGCATCTCGCGCCAGTTGTCGACGATCAGGCCGCCGCGGCCGTCCTCCTCGATCACCTCCGGGACCGCGCCGTGCCGTGTCGCGATCACCGGCGTGCCGCAGGCCATGGACTCGATCATCACGAGCCCGAACGGCTCCTCCCACTCGATCGGGAAGAGCGTGCAGCGAGCGTTCTGCAGCAGCTCGACCTTCATGCCGTGCTTGACCTCGCCGAGGTACTCGATCCCGTTGCCGAGGTGCGGCTCGATGAACTCCTCGAAGTACGCCTGCTCGCGCGGCTCGCGTGCCTTTCCGGCGAGCTTGAGCGGAAGGCCGAGCTCCATCGCCACGGCAATCGCGCGGTGCGCGCCCTTCTCGTGGTTCATCCGGCCGAGGAAGAGCAGGTAGTCGCCCCTGTGCGGATGGCACGGATAGTGCTCGAGGTCGAGGGCGTTCGGGACGTTCGCAACCCAGTTCAGGTCCGGCTTCGGGCGGCGCTGGTTCATCGACAGCGAGATCAGCCCGGTGCCGGGCGCGACACGGCCGATGGCCTCGTAGACCTCGCCCGGCTCGCCGTCGAGCGGCCCGTGCACGGTGTGGACGACCGGCGTCTCGACGAGCTCGCCGAGGGCCGCTCCGAGCGGCCCCGTGTGGTCGTTGATCACCTCGAAGTCGCCCGCCTGCTCGAGCGCCGAGAGCAGGTGGCGCAGGTCGGGCATCGTCCGGCCGATCAGCTCGCTCGGCGCGGTCGGATAAACGGCCGCGAGCTTCGCGTTGGTGCGCGAGTCCCCGGAGGCGAAGAGCGTGACGTCGTGACCCTGGGCCGTCAGCCCTTCGGCCAGCAACCAGACGATCCACTCGATCCCGCCGTAGCCCGTCGGCGGCACCGGGAACCACGGTGGGCTAACAACGGCAATCCTCACAGCGCCACATTCTCACGGCAGACGCCTGGGATCGCGATTTCAGACGGACGCACGAGCAAAGCTCGTCCGTCCTGAGATCGGCATCGCAAGCAACGCCTCAGGCCTCGTCAACGGTGACACGCCCGTGTTCGACACGCACGTCCCAGGCGCGGTCGAACGCGCGGATGCCGGTCAGCCGCAGCGCGCGGCCCGCCCACGACGGCAGCTCCTCGGGCGCGCACGTGAGCAGCTGGTGGCGGCGCCGGTCTGCCTCGAGGCCGAGCAGCACCTGCAGCAGCAGCACGGGCGTCCCGGCGGCCCAGGCCTGCGGGCGCGCAGCCGTGGGGTACGCGATCGGGAAGGGCGTCTCGGCCCGCGGCAGGCCGGCGAAGACCTCGGGCAGCTGGTACCCGAAGAACGACGCAGCGCCGAGCATCCGGCGCACGATCCGCTGCGCCTCGGGCCACCGCCCAGCCCGCGCGAGCCCGTGCGCGATCAGCGAGTTGTCGTGGGGCCAGACGGTGCCGTTGTGGTACGAGAGCGGGTTGTAGCCCGCGTCGCCGGAGGACATCGTGCGGACGCCCCACCCCGACCACAGCTCCTCGCCCATCAGGTGGTCGACCACGGCGTCGATGCGCGCGGCGGGGACGATCCCGCTCCAGAGCAGGTGGCCGACGTTGGAGCCGAGCGAGTCGACCTGCCGCTTCTCGCCGTCGAGCGCGAGCACGTAATAGCCGCCGCGCTCGTCGGTCCAGAACGCCTCGTCGAAGCGCCGCTGCAGGTCGGCCGCCTCGTTCTCCAGCCGTTCCGCAAGCGGGCGGTCGCGCCACACCTCGCGCGCGATCTCGGCTGTGCGCAGCTTGGCGTCGTAGACGTAGCCCTGCACCTCGACCGGCGCGATCGGCGTCTTCGCGAGCGAGCCGTCGTGGAAGCGCTGCGAGTCGTGCGAGTCCTTCCAGGACTGGTTCTCGAGCCCGCGCGGAGTGCGCCGCTCGTACTCGACGAAGCCGTCGCCGTCGCGGTCGCCGAACTCGTCGATCCAGCGCAGCGCCGCCAGCGCAGGCTCCCTCAGGCTGCGCACGAACGCGGAGTCGTCCGTCCACCGCCAGACCTCCGAGAGCAGCACGAGGTAGAGCGGCGTTGCGTCGACGGTGCCGTAGTAGGTGCGGAACCACTTCTGCGCGGCCCTTCCCATGCGCAACTCGTGGACGATCTTGCCCGGCTCGGCGTCGACGTCCGCGTTGTCGTCCCGTGCCTGCAGCTCGCTCAGCACCTCGAGCGCCGTGCGCGCGAGCTCGGGCCCGAACAGCAAGGTCTGGAGGCACGTGATCAGCGTGTCCCGGCCGAAGACCGTCATGAACCAGGGCATCCCGGCGGCAGGCATCCGCCCGGTCCGGCCCGTGCCGCGCATCCGCAGCGAGGCGAGGTCGGAGACCGACTGGAAGAAGGCGTGGTCGATGAAGTCCCAGTCGGCGCGGATCTGCGGCACGCGGAGTTGCCAGGCCGCGAGCGACTCGCGCACGCGCGTCTGCTCCTCTCCGAAGCGCCGCTCGGCCGTTCGCGGCGTCACCGAGTCGCCGTCGATCGACGCGAGCATGTCGAGCCGCAGCTCCCAGCTCTCGCGGGGCCCCAGCTCGAGCCGGTAGACGACCCTGCGATCCTCGACCTCGCCGCGTCGAGACAGGATCACCTGCGTGCGCGCAGTGCCGTCGTCGCCCGTCTCCTCGAGGACGAACTGGTTGTGCTCGTCCTCGTAGCGGCACGAGGCCGGACCCGGCAGGGGTGCCGCCCGCTCGGGATCGCCGAGCGCGAAGTCGTGCTCCTTGACCGACAGGATGTCCGCGAAGTCAGTTCCCACGTCGAGCGCGAGCTCGAACGCGATCGGCTCCATCGACTGGTTCTGAACGGTCACGCGGTCCTGCATCCCGTCCCCGACGAAGCGGTGCCGCACGATCGAGAGCGAGTCCTGCGGCAGCACACCCGCGACCGGGTTGCGCAGGAAGAAGGCCGCCGAGAAGTACTCGACCTTGCCGGACGAGAGCAGCAGCGGCGCTGCGCCGTTGACTGTCAGGCACAGCCGCGAGAGGAAGCGCGTGTCCTCGGCGAACAGGCCCTGCGTCTCGCCGGTGATGTCGCCCAGCTCGTCGCAGATGCAGAAGGTCGAGCCCTCGAGGATCGTGAGCGGCATCAGGTGGTTCGGACGATCTTCACCGGGGTCGACTGGGCGAGGGCCTTGACCACGAGCTCGTCGATGTTCACGTGCGGGGGCCGGGTCAGCACGAACACGACGCAGTCGGCCACGTCCTCGGGGCGGACGGGCTCGACGTTCGCGTACACCGCCGCCGCCTTCTCCTCGTCGCCGCGGAAGCGCACGCGCGAGAAGTTAGTCTCGACGAGACCCGGGTCGACCGTGGTGAGGTGGATCGGCCGGCCGAGCAGGTCCTCGCGCAGCGCGTAGGTGAAGCCGCGGACGGCGAACTTCGACGCGATGTAGACGGCCGCGTTCTCGTAGGCCTGTCGGCCGGCGATCGAGCCCATGTTCACGATGTGGCCGCCGTCGCGGATGTGTGGCAGGCAGAGGCGGGTCATCCGCAGCAGGCCGTGGACGTTCGTCTCGAGGACGGTCTCCTCGTCCTCCTCGTTGCCGTCGTCGAAGGGATCGCGCCCGAGGCTCAGGCCGGCGTTGTTGACGAGGATGTCGAGCCCGCCGAGCTCGCGGACGGCTTCCTCGACGAAGCGCTCGGAGCTCGCCGCGTCGGTGACGTCGAGCTCGAGCGCGATCTCGGTCTCGAGCAGGTCGACGCGGCGCGCGCCGCCGGCAACGCCGGCGCCTTCGGCGGCAAGCGCACGGGCGATCGCGGCCCCCATCCCACTCGAGGCGCCGGTGACGACCGCGGTCTTGCCCTCGAGCCCTGCCACCGCGGGGACTCTAACGCCGGATCAAGGGAAGGCCACCCTCGGTCACGTGCGCGGGCACGTGCTCGACCTGCAGCGTCGAATGGGCGAGGTCGAAGCGGTCGCGCAGCAGGTTCGCGAGCTCGAGCCGGATCGCGTGGCAGTCGGCGCCCTGGTCGACGAGCACGTGCGCCGAGACCGACGGGAAGCCGCTGCTCACCGTCCAGACGTGGAGGTCGTGCACGTCGGCCACGTGCGGAACCGCCAGCATCGCGTCGGCGATCTCGTGCGGCTCCTCCGGAGCGAGCTCGAGCAGGATCCGCGACGAGTCCAGCAGGAGCAAGACGGCCGACCAGAAGATGAGGACGGCCACGAGGAGGCTCGCAACCGGGTCGGCCCGGTTCCAGCCGGTGGACAGTACGATCGCGCCCGCGGCAGCCGTGCCCACGAAGGCCGCCAGGTCGGTGGTGACGTGCAGGAACGCGCCGCGGACGTTCAGGCTGTCGCGGCTCGGCCGGTGGAGGAGCCCGGCTGCGACGAGGTTGACAGCGATGCCCACGAGCGCGACGACGAGCACGATCCCGCCCCGCACGTCCGGCGGGTCGATCAGGCGCCGGATCGCCGTGTAGACGATCACGACGCCGACGGCCACCAGCGTCATCCCGTTCACGTGCGCGGCAAGGATCTCGAGGCGGCGGTAGCCGAACGTCCAGCGCCCCCGCGCGGGTCGGTGCGCGACCGTGGCGGCCCCGAGCGCGAGCGCCAGCGCCGCCGCGTCGGTGAGCATGTGCCCCGCGTCCGCGAGCAGCGCCAGCGAGCCGGCGACGATGCCGAACACGATCTCGCCGGCCATCAGCCCGAGGATCAACGCGAGCGCGATCGCGAGCGGGCGGCGAGCGGAGGTGTGGGCGTGCGCGTGGCTCATGCCTGCATTCTCGCCAACGGGCTGCGCGCGAGTTCCGTCACGATGCCTTCCGTCACGATGCCTGACACCGTGGCGGCAGGCGGCAACGCCCAATTTCCAGGGAACGTCACACCCTCGTGACGAACCCGTCACTCTTTCGGGTGCGTGTCTGACACCGGGTTAGGCGGGCCGGGTCGCCGCGATGCGTTCCGGCGGGGTCGGATGGGTGAAGAGCAGCACGTAGAGCAGGCGCGGCGGGTCGAGGTCGGCGAGGTTCGCCAGCGCCAGCCGCCGATGCATGCCCTCCAGGGCGGCGCCGTCGTGCGTCAGCTCGAGCGCGAACCGGTCGGCCTGACGCTCCCAGCGGCGCGAGAGCCACGTCTCGAAGGGCAGCGCCGCGATCTCCAGCACCCAGAGCACGAGCATCACGAGCGGCACCGCACGCGGGTCGCCCGGCCCGGTGGCCCCGGCCGCCGACACGAGGCCGTCCCACTCGAAGACGAGCCACAGCACGAGAACCCCGGCGGCAGCACCCAGCATCGCCAGCGCCGTCCCCTGGGCGACGTGCTGGAACCGCCGGTGGCCGAGCTCGTGCGCCACCACCCCCCGCAGCTCGCCACGCGGCGCGTCCTCCAGCAGCGTGTCGAAGAGGACGAGCCGCCGAGTCGGCCCGAGGCCGGAGACGTACGCGTTGTGCTTCGTCGTGCGCCGGCTCGCGTCCGTCACGAGCATCGTCCGCACCGGCACGCGAGCGCGCTCGGAGAGCTCGCGCAGCTCCCGTGCGAGCTCCTCGTCGGGAAGCGGCCAGAAACGGTTGAAGAGCCGCTCGAAGAGCAAGGGCGCGAACAGGGTCAGCACCAGCGTCAAGACGGCAGCTCCGGGAGCGGCAACCGCCGGCCACCAGACAGGCCACGTCCGCGCAGTCCACACCAGCGCCGTCAGGGCGATCCCCGTCAACACCGCCCCGAGCACGAGCCCCTTCACCACATCCCAGAGCCACGCCCGGAACGTCTGCGTCGAGAACCCCCATCGGCGCTCCCGCGCCCAGCCGCGCCACGCGGTGAGCGGCAGCCGCACGAGCGCCAGCGTGCCGAGGACGAGCGCCGTGAGCTCGAGCGTCCGCGCCCACCACGGCCCGCCGGTCGCGCCCCAGAGCCAGTCGCCGGGCGGGCCGAACACGATCGCGGCGAGCAAGCCCAGCTGCAGACCCCAGTCGACGAAGAGCGCGACGTACAGCGGCCTGTGGTACTTCCGCGCCCGCTCGATTTCCTCTGCTGCAAACGAATCCGCGCCGTTCACGTCGAAGTACCTGAGCTTAGTGGCAACTACACTGCCTAGATGAGCGCGGGCCCCGTCATCAGCAGGCTGTCAACGGAGCAATCCCGCGAGCTGAGCGACCAGTGGCGGGCGCTTCGCCGCGCCGCGACCGGAGTTGCGGTTCTCACCAGCCCCGCGCTCTTCGTCTGGCTGCACAAGATCCAAGAGCTGAGCGTCGGCTGGTCGCTCGTGCTCACGATCCTCTCCGTGGCCGCCTTCCGTGGCCTGCTCGACCTGATTTTCCAGCGCTTCATCCGGTGGCCGAGCCTGTTCGGCATCGACAACGACCGTCTGCGAGAAGAAGACATCGTCGCGCGCCGGCGAGTGTCGTTCTGGCACTTCTGGTTCCGGCTCCTCTTCTTGCTGTTCGTGTTCGTCTTCCTGATCTACCTCTTCAAGGTGCTGACGCATGGCGCCGACAGCACGACCCTCTGGGGAACGGCCACCGACCTGGCCTCGGGGGCGTGGAACGTTCTCTCCTCCCCCACGTTCTGGTCGCAGGTTGCGATCCTGCCGCTCTTCTTCGTGGCCAACTTCCTCCTCTTCTTCGGGCCGATGATGGCGATGGGGGTCAGCCAGATCCGCGGCTTCGAGCCGGGGGACGCGAGCTGGGGCGTAAAGCTCCCCGACGTCCGCGGCCAGGCCGAGGCGAAAGAGGAGGTGCGGCGCGTCGTCAACCTCTGGCAGTCCGGCGAGGCCTTCGAGGAGGCCGGCGGCCGGCGCGAACGGGGCCTGCTCTTTCTCGGCGCGCCGGGGACGGGCAAGACGATGCTGGCCAAGGGGATCGCCACCGGCTTCAACTCGCCGATCGTGACAATGCCCGGCTCCGGGTTTGCCCAGACCTTCATGGGCATGGACGTGGTGATCGTCCGCTGGCTCGCGCGAAAGGCGAAGAAGCTCGCCCGCAAGTGGGGCGGCCAGTGCATCGTCTTCATCGACGAGATCGACGCGGTCGGCATGCGGCGCCAGTCGCTCGGCGGCGCCTCGCCGGTGATGTCGCCGCGGCCTCAGAGCTTCCACGACCTCTGCTTCTTCGGCCCGAACGGCGCGCTCAACTCGAGCGAGGACCTCGTGCTCGAGTCCCGCGCCTGGCGCGAGCGGATCTTCGCCGAGCGGCAGCCGTCGGCCGCCGTGCAGACGCCGTTCCTCGGCCGGATCGTGAACCAGGCGTTCCCCGGGATGTTCGGCGGCGGGGGCCAGCTCGCCCTCAACCAGCTCCTCGTCGTGATGGACGGGATCGACAACCCACCGTTCTTCGCGCGCATGATGACGAGCACCGTCAACAAGGTGCTCGACGCCATCTACATCGTCCCGCGCCGCGTCGGCCGCGTCTCGCTGCGGATGCCGCACGTGAAGCCCTCGAGCAGCCAGATCTATTTCATCGGCGCGACCAACGTCCCGATGGAGATGCTCGACCCGGCGCTCACCCGCCCGGGCCGCATGGGCCGCCACGTCTGGTTCCGCACCCCGACGAAGGCCGACCGCCTCGACATCTTCGACCTCTACCTGGCGAAGGTCTCGCACGACGAGGACCTCGACACCGACAAGCGGCGCGACGAGCTCGCCCGCGTCACGAACGGCTACTCGCCGGCGATGATCGAGCAGGTCTGCTCGATGGCGCTGACGATCGCCCACCACGACCAGCGGCTCGCATTCAGCTGGGACGACATCGTCGAGGCGATGACCACCGTGGAGTCCGGGACCGCCATCGGGACCGACTACGTCCCCGACGAGACGCGCGCCGTCGCGATCCACGAAGCCGGACACGCCGCAGCCGCGCACGTCTACATGGAAGGCACCGAGTCGACGCGGCTCTCGATCCGCCGCCGCGGCGCGGCGCTCGGCCACCATCAGGCACGCGAGAAGGAGGAGCGCTTCAGCTCGTGGCGTTCCGACGAGCAGGCGCAGCTCATCTGGGCACTCGGGGCGATGGCCGCGGAGCGGGTGTTCTACGGCCAGAACTCGACCGGCGTCGGCGGCGACGTCCAGAGCGCGACGGGTCGCGCCGCGTGGATGGTCGGGGCCTGCGGCATGGCCCCCGAGGCGCCGGAGCTCAACGGCCGCAGCAACGGGAATGTGGCGAGGATGACGAAGGCGGCCGAGACGAAGCGCGACGAAGTCATGAAGCGCTTCGAGCAGATCGGGCTCCAGATCATGAACCGCACGGGGGGCTCGCTCCTCGAGCACGACCCCGTCTCCGGCGTGCTCAACGACCCGAGCAAGCGCGCACTTGCGGCGCAGCTCCTCGGCCAGGCCTACGTCACGGCCTACGCGCTGATCTCGCACAACCAGGAGGCGGTCGAGCAGATCGCGGAGGCGCTGATCGAGAAGAAGGAGCTCTTCGGCGACGAGCTCGTCGAGATTCTCGACAACGCGAAGCTGCAGATCCCGACGATCGACCTGGCGAAGGCTGAGGCATGGCCCGCGGTCTAGGCACTCGAGGCCGCTTCGCGACGGCGTACCTCGTCCTCGGTGCGGTCGTGGGAATCGGCGTGGGCTCGTTCCTCGTCCTGCTGCAGCGCGATCCACCGGCGCCGCCGCTGCCCTGGTCGAGCTGGAAGCCGACCGCTTCCGGCACCAGCGACCGGATGACGGAGATCGCGACCCACGTCGGACGCGGATACAAGCTTCCGAGCGGCAACCAGCTCGTGGCGATCCAGACCCAGAACAGCTCCAACTTCCAGGGCGTCGTCGTGGTGAAGGCCGACGATGTACGGACGCCGGACGCCCAGTACAGCGTCGACGACACGGCCGTCTTCCTCCTCTGCGGAGGGGCGAAGTCGTGCAAGATCGGCGAGGGGAGTGCGACGGTCGCACGGGGCACCGTCCTGCGGCGCGAAGCGCTCGAGCTGGCGATGTACACCCTCGAGTACGCCCACCCGATCAAGAACGTGCTGATCTTCTTCCCGCCCGGGCCGAACGAGGACCGGCTGACCTCGACGCTCTTCTTCCAGCGGGGCGACCTCGAGAGCACGCTCGAGCACCCGCTACGCCGGACGCTGCCTCAGGCGCAACCGCCGCTGCCCGGGCAGGTCCGCCCTGCCGAGCTCAGGACCGTGAACGACCTCACCGGCGACAAGCGCTTCAAGTACCTCGGCACGTCGCAGAACGTGATCGTGATCCAGCCGCCTGCGTAGCCGCCGAGGCTTCCCGGTCAGGCCAGGCGCAGCAGGTAGGCGCAGGGCCGTAGCTCGCCCGGGTAGGGCGCGCGGGCGACCTTCGTGACGCTGAACCTGCCTTCGACCTCGAACACCTGGAGCTCCTCGCCGCGGGCGGGCGGCGCGCCTTCGCGCTCGAGCAAGCAGGTAGCGCTCCGCCGTCGGCACGAACAGCAGGTGCGCGGAGGCCTGCTTCGGCGCCTCGGCAACCGTCAGCCTGGCGAACTCGCCGCGCAGCCGCGCGAGCTCGTCCAGCAGGCGGTAGTTCTCGGCCTCGAGCCGCTCTAGCTCGGGGTCCGGGTCGGGCTCGGGATCGGGGACGACCTCGACGCGAGGCGCGGCCACCGGCTCCAGCTTGACGACGTTGCCCTGGGGCCGAGGCTCCTCGTCTCGCCCGGGTTCCTCGTCCTGCTCGAGCTCCTCGTTCTGGCCGCGACCGGCGCGGTGACGCCGGTCGATCTCCGCCCAGAGCCCCGTGCCGAACCCCTGTTCGGTCGGCAGCTCGACGCCGTACTGCTCGGCCAGCGCGACGGCGAGGGCCGGGCCGGAGACATAGCCGCGTTCGACGAGGATCGCGCCCAGCAGCCGGCCGCTCTCGGCCTGTTCGGTCAGAGCAAGCTCCAGCTCGTCAGGACTGACGAGACCCTTCTCGAGGAGCAGCTCACCCAGGGGCCGCCACATGCTCTCCGCAGGCTCCACGGACTCTGTATCGGCTGAAGACCATGATTCCACGAGAGGCGTATGCTGTGGACGGGTGAGCGGTCGGCTTCGATTCCGAGGCGTCGCCGCGGCGCTCCTGGCCGCCGGGGCGATTACCGGTGCCGCCCTCGGTCTCGCCTTCAGCCGGGGCGAGTCCAGGAGCTCGCTCGGCGACGGCCCACCGGGAGTGTTGGCGCGCGGCGAGTTCAAGACGGTCTCGTGGGGCACGAAGGGCAGCGCCGCGATCGTCCGCGACGCGTCCGGCCACATCACGCTCCGCCTCAGCCGCGACTTCACCACCCAACGCGCGCCCGAGCTCTACGTTCACGTGGGCTCGCGGCGGATGCCGCTGCAGCGGGCGTGGGGCACGCAGTCGTACTCGCTCTCACACGCCGACGCCCGAGTGCTTGGAGCAGCGGTGACGGTGTTCTGCGAGAAGTGCAACAAGGCCTGGGGCGTAGCCAAGCTCGCGCCGGTCCAGCGCAGCGGCACTGTCTGAGCAGACAGGTCGTGTCTACTCTGTCGGCATGACCAGGATCTGGACTCGGATCAAGCGCTTCTTCAGGATCGGCGGAGACGGCCATCCGGCGCTGGTCAGGAACGTCCCGCCTCGGCCGGTGCTCTCCGGGGCAGTCGCGCTCCCCATTCCGCAGGAGCCCGACGACCTGGACGCCCGCGGGTTGTCAGCCGACTCCTAGCCGACGTTCGCCAAGAAGGCGAGGACCGGCTCCCTGAGCTGTGGCGCGGCGTGCTCTACATCCGAAGTGAAAGCTAGCTTGGGCTCATGATCGACACCTTCTGCATCTGTGAGTTGTGCCGCGAGAAGGTCGACCCGGCAGACCCGGACATCGTGCGAGCGATCGAGCTGATCGAAGTCGTCGGGATCGGCCCGGCGCACCAGCAACTACCCGGGCTGACGGTCTTCTTCCATCGCGATCACTACCCCAGCGGTTCGGCGGACTACGCCGTCCAGAGCTAGCGCCCGCGCCCTAGGAACGCCGTAGCGGATGGCCAGGCGCAAGGAGGGCAACGCCGGTGTGCTTGAGCTCGTCGTAACGGGCGAGCGGAAGACCGAAGCGCTCGACGCAGCCCTCCTCGCCGCACTCACAGACGAACTCCCAGGTCGACGAGTCATGCGGGTCGACCGTGGCCGCGAGGTCCCGGATGCTGCGATTCACCTCTCCCAGCAGCTCGCTCATGATACGCTCCTGAAGTCGCGGTTGTCGTAACGCGTCACGTTTTTAACGAAATTCAATATACGTTATTTGTGTCGTATGTCAAGTCCTAACGGAGACAAGACCTGGCGGTTCCTCTCGAACCACACCCAGGTACTGCTCTGCATCCAGCGCGACCCTGACGTCCGCTTCCGTGACATCGCCCAGATGGTCGGCATCACAGAGCGCGCTGCACAACGCATCGTCGCCGACCTGGTCGAATCCGGCTACGTCGAAAGCAAACGCGTCGGCCGTCGCAACCACTACCGCGTCAACACCGACGTCGCCATGCGCCACCCCGCCCAGGGGGGTCACGACGTCGGCGAGCTCCTTCGACTCCTCAAGCTCGACGACAGCTGAGACGCGGTGGCCGCCCTCGGCGAGTCTCTCGAGCAGGCGCATGGTTCGGCGATGGGGACGTCAGTGCCACCTCCGCCGGGGGGAACACCGATCGGTCCGGACGCCCACTATCGACCGGCGAGACAACAGAACGTGAACCCCGGCGATCCGCCAGAGGGCTACTACGCCACGGAACCGCCGCTGAGAACGCTTGTCCAGCGCCGTGTGCGGAAGATCGCCGCTGCGATCCGGCGGTCGCGCAACAGTTGAAGCGAACCTCGACCGGGCAGCCGCTGCAACCACGCTGCTCCCGGGCTGCAACCGCCGTGCCGTCTCCTTGACAGGAGATCAGCAAACAAGCGAGCGAAAGGAGTCACCATGTACAAGCTCGCAGCTATCGGAGCCACGGTCGCGGCCCTCGCAATTCCGGCAACCGCCGCCGGGCACGGAGTGAACGGGCGCCACGCTCGCGCTCAGATCGCGTGTCCGCAGAGCGTGGTCATGCCGCCTGGGCGGAACTACGGCATGTGCGGCCACAAGTTCTGGGTTCGCGACGCGCAGTCCGGCCAGGTCAAGGCAATCCCTTTCTGGAGGCTCCAGCGCCTGAACGACCCCAACGGGGATCGCCCGTAGCGACGACCAGGGGCGTCTAGCAACGAGTGGACGCGTGGCAGGAGTCATTTCCTGCCGCGCGCCCGCCGTTCTCAGAGGATCAGCAAGGCCGGACGGCTTGCTTCAGCTCCTACGATCAACCACGCCCAGGTCGACTACGCTTCGCAACCCGGAAGGGCACCTTCCCTTGAGCGGTCAATCAGGAGTGCGTCTGTGCCCACCATCTCAGCGGAAGAACTGGCCGGCCTCGTTCCGAGCACGCTCGAGCAAGTTCAGCGGCTGCTCGAGCTAGGAATCCTGCAGCCCGACGGCCAAGGGCGATTCGACTCGTCCCACGTACACGTCGTTCGTCTGATGGCGGGCTTCGAAGCAGCCGGCATCTCGCTCGACGACGTCGCGCGCGGGGTCCGTAGCGGGCAGCTGTCCTTCCCCCTCGGGTTGTTCATGCCGGAGCCGGCCCCGATCACGACGACCTACGAGCAGATCGCCTCCGAGGTCGGAAGATCGCCGGAGCTCGTGCGACGGCTGAGCACTGAGTTCGGCATCGCGCCCGGGGCTGATGATCGTGTTCGCTCAGAGGACGCCGAGATCTTGTTGCTCGTCCTGCGGACGCTCGAGCTGGCAAGTGATGAGGATCTCTCGCGCTTCGCCCGCCTCTACGGCGGCAGCATCCAAAGGCTCGTGGCTGCCGGCATCCAGTTCTTCGACAGGGCTGTACGCGAGCGAGTCGGCGCATCGTCGCTGCCTGACGAGGCGAAGGACGCGATCGTCTACGAGAAGGGGGGCGCGTACACGCATCTCATCAGCCGCCTCACACCGTGGCTCCAGGCCCGACACCGCGAGCGGATCCTCGTCGAGTACCTCGTCTCGCTGACCGAAGGCTTCATGGATGAGCGCGGGATTGCGCCGCGTCAACCCCGGCAGCTGCCCGCCATAGCCTTTCTCGACCTCTCCGGCTACACCACGCTCGCCGACGAGCGCGGTGATGAAGCGGCAGCCGAGGTCGCGGCCGGCGTGGCCGAGGTCGTGCAGGAGGTCGCCGTTGCACACGGCGGGCGGCCAGTCAAGTGGCTCGGCGACGGCGTGATGATGCACTTTGCCGACCCCCCGGCTGCGGTTGTCAGCGGGCTCGAACTGATCGAGGAGACGGAGCGAGCGATTTCGGCGCCTGCGCGCGTCGGCATCAATGCAGGTCCGGTCGTGGCGCAGGAAGGCGACTACTTCGGGAGGACAGTGAACGTCGCGGCGCGGATCGCGGACTACGCCGGCCCGCGCGAGGTGCTTGTGAGCGAGCAGGCGCGCGAGGCGGCCGCGAATGACGATGCGATTGCGTTCGAGCTCGTCGGTGACGTCGCGCTGAAGGGAATTCTCCGGCCCGTCCGGCTGCACAGAGCGGTGCGTGCCTAAGATTTGGCCAGCCCAGCTTGTACGACGCGAGGCGGGCCGCAATCTAAGCGATCCTTGAACAACTTCGCAACAAGTGAGACAATCGCCGTAAGTCTCGGTCTGGGTTCCTGCGGCACCCAAGGCAACGCTCGAGGGAGGTCGCATGTCCGCTTTTCTGAGCCCGGTACGCGAGGTCGATCCGCGGCCCGATCCCGCTGCGAAACCAGTAACGGCTCGCTACATCCGCTCGTACTTGTGGATGCGCATCGGCGTTGGGCTTCTCGGCGTCCTGCTTCCGCTCGTGCTCGTCTTCGTAGACCAACTCGCGTTCCACGAGGATCCCTTCGTCCGCGGTTCGCTGAGCGTCTACTACTTCTCGGGAATGCGCGACGAGTTCGTCGCGATCCTCGCCGCCACCGGGATCTTCCTGCTCACCTACAAGGTCGCCGAGCGCAACCTGGACAACGCTGCCAGCCTGCTCGCGGGTTTCTGCGCCGTCCTCATCGCGTTGTTTCCGACCGGACGGCCGGCCTACTCCGCGACCGGGCTGACGCGACTGCAGGAGTGGCTGGGCGAGACCACGGTCAAGACGGTGCATATCGGCGCTTCGGCCGGCTTCCTCGTGGCTCTCGCTGCCGTGAGCTTCTTCTTCGGGCTTCGGGAAGGCCAGCGCACTCCCCGCGAAGGGACACACTTCTCGCCGACGTTCTGGCGGTGGTTCCACTGGACTTGCACCTTCGCCATGGTGCTGGCGCTCGTTTGGATCGTGGTGACCATGGCCGCGGGTGGGCCGTACCGGTCCTTGCTGATCGGCGAGTGGGTCTCGGCCTGGGCGTTCGGCCTCTCGTGGCTGACGAAGGGCGCAGAGTGGGACATGCTCAGAGGCAACCCGCACCCCGTGATCGGCACGAGTGAACCCGTAGGCCAGCCGGCGCCAGCAGAGCCGCCGCCTGTCGGCGTGGCGTAGGACGTGACTTTGAAGGTCAGCCGACGCGTTCTGTGCTTGTCGTGGTCGCGACACTCGCTGCGACCGCCGCACGCGTGGCGCTCCCACTCAGGCGCACCCGACCAAGATTTCTCGGGCACTGGCATGCGTGACCGAGCGCTGGTACGTCAAGACCCTCCAAGACCGGCTGCGGCTGCTCCGCGCGAGGAAGGGCACTGTTCTGGGATCGCCCACATAAGGTGACCGGGCGCGCGCGGAACTCGATCGAGCAACACCCGATCCTCGACCTCGCTTGCTTCTCGGGCTGAGCCGACGTGGAAGCCAACGATGAATCGACGGAGGCCCGTAGCTCGGGTACGGAGAAGATCTGGTCGGGGGCACTTGCTGTTGCCGGTGCGGGTGTCGGGCTCGCCGCGATCATCTACTTCCTCGGCGCAGCATCAATGTGGCTTGCGCTACGCGGGCGCGGCTTCTCGCCCGATGTCGCGATAGAGCATCAACCGCGAAGCCAGCTGATCGCTATCGGCGTGCGCGGAATCTTCGCCGTCGCAGTGATCGTGCTTTTTGCTGCGGCTCTTGGATTCCTATTCAGGCGCTATCTGCCTGTCAGTCTTCGAGGCTCAGTCGTAATCGGAGCCATTGCCATCTTCGTAGCCTCCTGGCTTGGTTGGAGGTGGCTCGCGCTCGCATTTGCCGGCACAATCGCGCTGCTGATAAACGCGCTCGACTGGAAGCCGGAACTTCGCCCGATGGGGAAGGCGCCCTTCCGTTGGCTGCTTCTTTTGGTTGCGGCAGTCCTTACGGCGCTAGCGTGGCAATACGGAGGCCCGATGCGGATAACGCGGGTAGCGGTGCTGCCGCGAGCGTCTCTGCCGTTTGGTTCAATCTACGTAGAACAACGCGAATGCACACTGCGAGGAGGTCAAAAGGCCGAGAGCTCGCGAGCGTACGTTCGGCACTGGGTGTGGCTAAAGGAGGGCAACGACTGCCATTACAAGGTCACTCGGCCCAGGGAGAAGTTAGAAGCGATTCTCCGCCGGAAGTGTAATTCCGTCCCCTACTTTGGACAGAGTGCGGACTTTGTCTACCTCGGCGCCATTAGGGCCGTCTGGCTGAATGAGGATGGAGGGTGCATGTGGTGGGCGGGAGGAATCGTCGAGTTGCGGCGCGAGAAGATCCGCTTGGTGTTCTTCAGAGAGAAGTCGAATCTAAATGCGAACCGACGCCGACCGATTCGAGCTGCATGGGTCTACTTTCGGTCGTTTCTCGGCTCTCTCTCCTGAGGTGTCGGTCTAAGGCGCACCGGCGCCGGAAAGCACTCCAGGCGGGGTGTGGCACACGTCGGCCGTCAAGGAGACGGTGTACTGGTTCATTGGGCACCGGACTCGTCCTCGCAGCCCACGGCCCCGGACCCAATTACGTGCGAACCCTCCTCGGACGCGCGTTCAAGGTGGCCATCGTGATCGAGTTCGTAGTCAATCTCTACGTGTTCCCGCTGGCGTTTGAGCTCCCGTTCGTGCCCGTCGTCAGCGTGTTCATCATCTTGGACGCATGGAATCAGGCGCAATCGAATGCGGATCCGCGCCTCGTGAAGTTCACGGATGAGGTGGTGGTTGCGATCGGGTGGCTCGTCCTGCTCAGCGTCCTGCTGCGAATCGGACTGGGCCCCGGAGGCCTCATCACCCGTGACGCGCTTGAACGACTGCTCGTCGTGCCCGCGCTCACCATCGCCTTCATCCCGTTCCTCCTCCTGAACGCGTGGTACTCGCGTCGAGAGGTCGAGAACGTCCGTAGGCGCTTTGCGCTCGACTAAGGCCGGCGTCGAGCTATGCGAATCGGCTCGACTTGCCAAAGCACTTGCCAACTTGAGCAGTACCCACATCGGGCGCATCGCCGGGGACAAGAGAAAGGCCTGTTTCCAGGAGCTTTCCTCGAATGGGCGGTGCCGGGATCGAACCAGCGACCTCCTGCTTGTAAGGCCGCCTCGGGGGCTGTAACCGGTTGCAGCTAGCCGTGGATTCAGGGAAGCCGCTTCTGTCTCGTGCTCTTGCGGCCGTTTCCGGTAGCTGCCCCGCCGCGAGCGATCCGTGAACGTGCCCGTGATCCGGAAGCCATCGCTGCCTACTTCGTTGGAGATCTCCCCAACATTCCGCAACGTCACGTAGAGCACGCCCGAGAGGTCTTCGTTTCGATCGAACCTCTCATCCACCAGGAGGAGGACGGGACGCTCCCGCTCATCCTGGTCGCGCTTCGTCAAGCCGGCCAGTTGCCAGGTGGCGCGGACGTCGCTCCACGTCGAGGCAGCGAGCGCTCCTGTGGCCGCCGCGAGAAGGGTGGTACCGAGGGCCGTCCCGAAGATGGATGCAAGTTCCGACTGGAAACCCGGCTTCGGCCCGACGTATCCAATGAGGATGCTCAGGCCGGCGACGACCCCGACGGCGACCGCGACCCAGCCCAGAAGTGTGCGGGCTCGCAGCGTTCGCCGATCGGTCAAGGACTCATCAGGCACGGCCTCATGCTGGAGGCCTGGGAGGACGACCGCGCGAACCAGACCCGCTCCGGGGCACACGGGGCGAGAGTGTCGCTCTCAGGCGCCCCGGCTATGCCCTCCCGCATCTCTTCACGCGCGCTCGCATTCGCATAGCCCTTCACCCCTTTCGGGGGATACGAGAGCCCTCTGAGCGCCAGTAGTCTCGTCCGCGGGGAAAGGTGCGGGGGACGCCTTAATTGTCCGCAGGCGTACCCCGCCTTCCTCTTCGGCATCAGCGCCGCCGCTGTTGCCCTACTGGCGCGCGTACTCCTCAGCAGCTTTGTGCTCGAACTCGAAACCGACGAACCGCTCGTCGCCGAGGATCTCCGCATCGTGGCCGGGCTCGATCACATAGGCCTCGCCAGGCCCAATCTCAAGGACAGTGCCGTCGTCATGCGTCACACGCATCCTCCCCGACTGCGCGACGCCCACGTGCTTGTGCTGGCAGCTGTCAGTGCCGGCAACTGGCTTCACACACTCAGACCATCGCCAACCGGGCTCCATCGTGAAGCGGGCGGCGGTCGAGCCGCTCAGGCGCACGACGTCCACGCGCGTCTTGTCGGGAGTCCGACTCTCGTCCGGCGAATCAAAGTCACGCTTTTCAACACCAGCCATCCCGCCCTCCTCATCGATCGATTCCGTCACGCATTCTCCCGTGTGTTGAGATCGCTTGTCTAGGCCGAAAGGCGACGACGGCTGTTGGCAAACGCACACTTGTCCATGCGGTACGCCGCACCGAGGCTCGATTACGCTTCGCGCCGTCTCACCGCCAGAGACGAAAACAGTCGACGAGCCGACAGGACGACGCTGGCTCCCGGCCCGCAGACGGGAAACGGCCAGGTCCGGGGTCATGGCGAGATACGACGGGACGCACCGCACTGCACCGATTCGCGCGACCCGCTGCCGTACGCAACTGGCGGCGGGGGAACGTGCGGTTATAAACAGCGCCGGATCCACGGCGGTGAGCCGTGGAAATCGAGACGAGGGGAGACTCGTATGACACGCAAGCTCGCCTTGCTCCTTGGTGTCGTCCTCGTGATCGCTGTCGTCATCAGCTCTGCGGCCTCTGCCGCTGGCGGCGCAGCAGCGGTTCAGCCGCAGGTGATTAGCGACGCCAGCCTGCAAGCACAGACGACCACCATCGGCGGGGCCACGCCGCTGTCGACCACGCGTACGGTCGCGCACTGGTTCGGCTCGACGCTCGACCCGAACAACGGCGTCACCTACGGCTACAACATGGTCGGCGCCGACCCGTACAACTGCTCGGGCTCGGGCTGCGACGTGACCGTGGAGACCGACATCATCCCGCTCAACGTGATCGTGGGCGGGATGGAGTTCGACGGCACCGACGTCGTGGCGCCGACGCTCGCATCGCCGCAGTTCGCCATGAACGACTACGGCACCACGCCGGCTGCAACGAACTCAACTTTCGCCAGAGGCCCAGGCGGCGTCCTCTCGCAAGGCGACGCCGGCAACCTCCTGCAGCTCCAGGACGCGACGATGCGGGCCCAGTTCAACAAGACCGGTTCTAGCAGCTATCACCTGAGGCTCCATTCGACCGTCCGTGCTCCGATCACGATCGTCGTCCCGGGCAACCAGGGAACGTTGCTGCAGAGCGGCCGGGGCGTCATCTTCGCCAGCGTCAACGTCCAATGGTGGGCGACTCGCATCCAGAACCTGGACACGTCGCTCGGCTACGTCGACCCGACGCACCTGCCTTTGTACCTCACGAACAAGATCCTCCTGCACATCGGGCTCGATCCGACGAACTGCTGCATCATCGGCTTCCACGGTGCCGGGCCCGTTCCCTCCGGCAACGAGAACGCCTACGGGCCGGGGCACGGCAACGGCAACCAGCCCATCCAGACGTTCGCGTGGGCCTCGTGGGTAACGCCGGGCATCTACGCCCGCCCGGACGGCGGGGTCAACTGGGCGCTCCAGGACATCCACGCCGTCAGCCACGAGGTAGCCGAGTGGGCAGACGACCCGTTCATTAACAACTTCGTCGAGCCGTGGCTAACGCCGACGGCTCCCCAGTACGGCTGCACTAACGTCCTCGAGACCGGCGACCCGGTCGTCGACATCGGCTTCGCGAAGGGAACGAACACCTTCGACCAGGGCCCGAACCCGAACGGCTCGCAGAGCGCCGATGGGTACTACCACCCGGAGGACGAAGTCTTCCTGCCGTGGTTCATGCGGACCGCACCCAACACCGTCTCCGAACCGACGCAGACCCCGTCGACCAACATTGGGCGCTACACGTTGATGGGTGACCTGAATCCGTTCCCGGGCTTCCGCCAGCCGGCAACTGGCTGCTAGCGCCATCCCATAGCTCGACGCATCCGAGGGGCCCGGGCAACCGGGCCCCTCTTTCGAGCGACGCAAAGGGCCGCCGCGGCTGAGGCGTTTACGCGGCATCTGACCGAGCAAGCTGCTGCGCGCTTCTTAGCTTCTTCCTAGGTTCATCTGTCGTGCTTGTCCCGTCATCGCGCAGATGTTCGGGAGGTCGTCGCGAGAATGCCCGCGGCGGCCTCTCGTTCGTTGTAACCGTCCTTCGACAGGAAAGGGTCACTGCCGTTTTCCGTTGCCTCCCGCTCCCCCGGGTGCTGCGCTCCGTGACAACGAGAGCAGAGCGTGATCAAGTTGTCGAGCGCGTAGTCGGATCCGCCATTCGCCAGACCGACGATGTGGTGAACGGCCAGGCGCTGCGTCGAGCCGCATAACCGGCAGCGATCACCGTCTCTGCGTCTCGCTGCTGCTCGGGCTCGCTTCCACAGAGCGCCATCGCGGATGCGTCGCTGCCTGCTAGTCACGTCCGTCGTAGAGTTGAAACACGCCGGCAGGGTCGGGGGTGGATCCGTACTCTCGTGCCCGCCTGCGGCACGGCGTGCTCAGTCCCTGCGGACTCGGGAGTCCGGCCCTGTCGGCGTACACGTCGCGGCGCGCCATCACTCCCACTCGCCGAGGATCGGGGCTACCTTAAGAGGTCTGCGGCCAAGGCTAGGGGGTTGCATCTTCTGATCCCCCGAAGGCAGCCTCCACGTGTGCCTCCCAGCACTCTCCCCCCTGGCACACGGCCTTGGTCGCCCCCTCTCGCGGGAATCAGCTTTGCCTCCGAACCGGCAGCGTCCGAGTGCCGGGGCCTCGCATGGCCGGGCCGCTCATTTCACACGACCGGAGTAAGAAGTGGGGCCTAGCCAGACAGACCGCAGTTGACCAGAACCGAAGACCTGTTGGCGCCGTGCCCCCCGGCCGTGCGCCGCCGCATTGGCCCCACTCGTCAAGAGTCCCAGACTGGGCGTCCCCCTGTCCATGGGCCGTCCGGCTCATCTTCGTACCCATGGAGGCCTAGCGGAGCTCGCCG
>CAVSKX010000004.1:0-938332 GCA_963728765.1 uncultured Actinomycetes bacterium | reverse complement strand
TCCGTTTGTAGGGCCGACGGGCTAGGTGTGCCCGAAGCGGATGTCCGGTAGGACCCGGTCGAGCCAGCGTGGTACGGCCCAGGCGCGCCGGCCGAAGACGCGTAGCAGCGTCGGGATCAGCACGAGGCGCACGAGCATCGCGTCGAGGAGCACCGCAATGCCGAGGATGACGCCCATCTCCTTCGGCGGCAGCGGGCCCGAGAGAGCGAAGGTGAAGAAGACCGCGACCATCACGGCGGCGGCGGCGAAGATGACGCGGCCGGAGTGCGCGAGCCCGCCGACAGTCGCCTCGTGAGCGTCGTGCGAGCGGTCCCAGTGCTCCTTTGCGGAGGAGAGCAGGAATACCGTGTAGTCCATCGAGATCGCGAAGATCATCGCGAAGAAGAAGACGGGCGCCCAGGCGTCCATGAAGCCCTGCGACTCGAAGCCCAGCAGCCCCGCGCCGTGGCCGCTTTGGAAGATCAGCCGACCGATCCCGAAGGCGGCGCCGGTCGCGAGGAGATTGGTAAGCACCCCGAGCGCGGCGATCAGCGGCGCCTGAAGCGCCACCAGCAGAAGCACGAAGCCGAGCGTGAGCACGACACCGATCACCAGTGGTGTCTTCGACGCGAGCGCGCGCTCGAGGTCGTGGTTCTCGGCAGCCGCTCCGCCGACGAGCGCTCCGGTCGGGAGGGCGCCACGGAGCCGGTCGATCGTCCGGCCGGTCGCCTTGCTCGAGGGGTCAGTCTTCGGGATCGCCTGCACCAGCGCAAGGCTGGTGCCGCCGGCCTGAGCCGGCGAGACGCGGGCGATGCCGGAGTCGCGGCGAGCGACGGCCGCGACCACACCGGCCTGGCGTTGCGGCGCGACGATCTGCAGCGCGCCGGGCGCACCCGTGCCGAATGCTTGCTGCACCTGCGTGTAGCCGACGCGCGAGCCGTCGCTCGTGGGAACGACTTTGATCGACGGCATGCCGGTCTTCAGGCCCACGATCGGGAGAGCCAGCAGGACGAGGACGAGGGTCGCCGCAGGCCCGAACACGTGCGGATGACGCCAGAGGCGCTCACCCCAGCGGGCGAATCTCGCCGACCGGTGCTCGCCGGAATGAACCCAGCGAAGCGGCATTGCGTCGACCTTGGGCCCGAGCTTCGCGAGCACGGCCGGCAGCAGTGTCAATGTCGCGGCGAGCACGAAGGCGACGCTGAGCATGATCCCGAGCGCCATCGAGCGGAAGGCGGGGCTCGGCACGAGCATCACCGCCGAAAGCGAAACGAAGACCGTCAGGCCCGAGAAGAGGACCGCCTTGCCCGCGGTGTCCATCGTGACCGCGACTGCGTCACGCACCTCCAGCTTCGAGCCGAATAAGGCGGCACGGAAGCGGTGCACGACGAAGAGCGCGTAGTCGATCCCGAGCGCCAGCGCGAACATCAGCGCGAAGTTCATCGCCCAGATCGAGATCTCGAAGCCGTGTGTCAGCAGGGTCAGCAGCCCGGCCGAGGCGAGCAGCCCCACGATCGTCAGCAGCAGCGGCAGCCCAGCGGCCACGAGGGAGCCGAAGGCGACCACGAGGATCGCCATCGTCACCGGCCACGAAACGAGCTCCGACTTCATCATCGCGGTGCGGTTGGCGGTGTTGAAGTCGCTCCACATGCCGGACGCGCCGGTCAGCGAAACGCTCACGCCGGCGGCGCCGGCGTCGTGCAGCCTGGGCTTGAGCCTGTCCGCGGCGGCGACCATCGCCGTCGGGTCGACCTTCGCACCCGCGGTGACGACCGCGGTATGGCCGTCGGCGGAGACGCTCGCTCCCGGCTGCGGCGCCTGCACCGAGGCGACGCCTGAGTCGCCGGCCAAAACGCGCTCGACGCGCTGGATAGTCCCCTTGAAGCCCGGGTCGGCCGTGGTTTGGTCTGCCGAGTGCACGACGACCATCAGGGCAGAGCTCGAGAGGCCGCCGAAGTTGCGCTGGATCAGGTCTCGCGCCTCAACCGACTGCGAGCCGTTCGCCTGCCAGCCTGCGCCTGACAGCGCCGTCTCGACCTTCGGCGCAAAGGCAGCAAGCGCGACGGCCACGATCAGCCACGCGATCGAGACGGCGCGAATGTGGTCGGCCGTCCAGCGGCCCAGCCGACCCAGCGGCCCGACCTCGAGGGGCTGCTCCGAAACGGGCGTCCCTGGACGGACAGCTGTCGCCAGCGTGCTCATCGACGACACCCCTTCTCGATCCCGGCTCCGCGCTCGAGCAGGAGCGAGGCGGGGCACCAACCCGCGCTCACGAACAGCCACTGGTTGAGGCCGGCGAAGACGGTCAGCAGCAGGAACCAGGGGGAGACGACCACAGCCAGGAGCACGCTCAACAGTGTCATCGAGCCGGCGAGCGCGAATAGCACCCGCTCGAGAGGCCAGCGCCGGGCCATCAGACGCTCACTCCCTCGACCAGCTCCTGCAATGCGCGGGCCTGCTGCTGGGCCGCGTCGCAGACCTGCTCGCAGAGCGCGAAGACGCTCTCGTCGACGATCCGGTAGTAGACCCGGTTGCCGTCCTTGCGGCGGCCGAGCAGGCCGACATCGGCCAGGACGGCCAGGTGCTTGGAAACGTTCTGCTGTGAAGCGCCAAGCGCTTCGGAGAGCTCGCCGACTGTCGCCTCGCCTTCGCGGAGCTGGTCGAGCAGGCGGATTCGCATCGGCTCTGCCAGCACCCGGAAGCGGCGGGCGACGAGCTCGGCGAGGTCTGTCGGAATCGGATGGGGAAGTGACACCTGGCCTCCTACGCTAAAACAACAATTTAGTTGTACAGATGTATAACACACGCAAGCGTCCGCTGCGTCAAGGCCGACGCGGCCGATGAGTTCTCGGCCGCCGGGCGGTCGTAAGAGTGACCACCGAAGCGAGGAGGGCGAGATGACCGAGACGACCCCCATGAATCTTCCACCGGTTGTCTCCGACACTGAGTGGCAGGCGGCGCATGAGGCGCTGCTCGCCAAGGAGAAGGAGGCCACTCGGGCCCGCGACGCGCTCGCGGCCGAGCGTCGCAGGCTGCCGCGCGCGCGGATCGAGAAGCGCTACGCCTTCGAGGGCCCGGAGGGCGAGGTCACGTTGCCCGAACTGTTCGAAGGGCGCAGGCAGCTGTTGCTCTACCACTTCATGTTCGGCCCGAACCAGGACGCGGGCTGCGACGGGTGCTCGATGTTCGTCGACCAGGTCGGCCACCTCGCCCACCTGCACGCCCGCGACACCTCGTTCGCGGTCGTCTCACGAGCCCCGATCGAGAAGATCACCGCGTACAAGGAGCGCATGGGGTGGACGTTCCCGTGGGTCTCGTCGTTCAGCAGCGACTTCAACGTCGACTTCGGCGTCGGGCCGGAAACGCCGCAGGAGGGCGTCTACCAGGACGGTGAGACGTTCGGCCTCAGCGCCTTTCTCCGGGACGGCGACGAGGTGTACCGCACGTACTTCACGACCGCCCGAGGCGTCGAGGCGCTCGGCAGCGTGTGGACGCTGCTCGACCTGACCCCGCTCGGCCGTCAGGAGGAGTGGGAGGACTCACCGGACGGGTACCCGCAGACGAAGCCGTACAAGTGGTGGCGCCGTCATGACGAGTACGGGGAGTAGCTATTCCCGCTTCATCATCGCGAGCGCTTCCAGCTCGAGATCCACGTAGTGCTCGCCCGTGACGTCGACGACGGCCTCCTTGATCGTCCCGCCGGTGAACGCGAACGGGGACGAGCCCGGGTAGTCGTCGGTGACGGGCTCGGCGGGGTCGCGACCGACGTTCAGCCCTTCGCCGACGAGTGAGAAGTTGCCGGGCTGGGTCATGATCTGGCCCTCTCCGACCTTCTCGTCGCCGACGAACAGCGAGAGCGTGCCGGTGGTCGGGCATCGAGTCGCCCTCGCGCACGAAGCTGGCGCCGAGGATCGTGTTGCCGGTCGGGATCTCCTTCGTGCCCTCGACGATCTGCTCGTTCGAGCCGACGAAGTTGTAGACGTACTTCAGCTTCCGGTCCTTCACGTAGAGCGCGTGGCCGCCGAAGCGCGCGCCGTGCGAAAAGAGCACGCCCGACGCGTCCGCGGACTCGACGTCGACCTCGACCGCTATGGAGTAGCTGCGGTTGCGGATGCTCACCGCTGCCGACTCCGGCACCTCGGAGGTGTTCGGGTAGTAGACGTAGCGGTCCCGTGGCGTCGCCACCTGCGGCCGGGTCGGGTCGGCCAGGATCTCGACCGCGGTCTGGTCGAGCAGCGGGAGCCCCTTGTAGAGCTCGGCGAGGTGGAACCAGACGTCGATCAGCTCCTTCAGCTTCTCGGGCTGCTCGGCCGCGAGGTCGTGGCTCTCCGTCGGGTCGTGCTCGGTGTCGTACAGCTCCCAGCGGTCCTCGTCGAAGTGGCCCCAGCCCGCGATCGTCGGGTGGACGCTGACGGCCTTCCAGCCCTTGTGCCAGACGGCCCGTGAGCCGAGCATCGAGAAGAACGCGCTCTCCTTCGGCGTCGGCACGTCGTCGCTTTCGAAGGTGCTCTTGAAGCTCACGCCTTCGAGCGGGATCTGGTCGAAGCCCTTCACCGTCTCCGGGAGCTCGACTCCCAGGAGGTCGTAGATCGTCGGGGCAACGTCCGTCGCGTGGAGGAACTGGCGCCGGAGCTCGCCGCGACCCTCGATCCCCTTCGGCCAGGAGACGATCAACGGGTCCGCGACCCCGCCCTCGAAGTTGTAGCGCTTCCACATCTTGAACGGGGTGTTGAAAGCCCAGGCCCAGCCGACGGGGTAGTGGTTGTAGGTCTTGGTCGAGCCCAGGTCGTCGAGGTACTGGAGGTTCTCCTCGATCGTGTCCGGGATGCCGTTGAAGAACTTGTTCTCGTTGACCGAGCCGTTCGGGCCGCCCTCGCCGCTCGCGCCGTTGTCGGAGACGAAGACCACGATCGTGTTCTCGAGGTCGCCCGTTTCTTCGAGGAAGTCGAGCAGCCGTCCGATCTCGTGGTCGGTGTGCGAGAGGAAGCCGGCGTAGACCTCGGCCATGCGGCAGAAGAGCCGCTTCTCGTCGTCGGAGAGCGAATCCCAGGGGCGGACGACGTCGAGCTCGGGCCAGGGCTTGCCCTCCGTGCTCGTCTCCTCGGCGTAGGGGTTGAGCGGCGACAGCTCGGCGTCGTCCGGGAAGATCCCGAGCTCCTTCTGCCGGCTGAAGACGAGCTCGCGGTACGCCTCGTAGCCCATGTCGAACCGACCGCGGTACTTGTCGACCCACTCCTGCGCCACGTGGTGCGGCGCGTGGGTGGCGCCCGGGCAGAAGTACATGAAGAACGGCTTGCCGGGGTCGATCACCTTGGCGTCGGTGATGAACTCGATCGCCTTGTCCGTCAGGTCCGTCGTGAGGTGGTACCCGTCCTCGGGGAGCGACGGCTGGTCGACGGGGTGGTTGTCGTAGATGAGGTCGGGATACCACTGGTTCGTCTCGCCGCCGAGGAACCCGTAGAAGCGCTCGAAGCCGCGGCCGACCGGCCAGTTGCGCTTCGTCGAGGCCATGTTCATCTCGTCGAGCGGGCACAGGTGCCACTTGCCGAGCATGTAGGTGTTCCAGCCCCGCTCGCCGAGGACCTCTGGGAGCGTCGCGCACTCGAACGGGATGTGGCCGTTCGAGTTCGGGAAGCCCGTCGTCGCCTCGGCGATGCAGGCCATGCCGTTGGTGGTGTGGTTGCGGCCGGTGAGCAGCGAGGAGCGCGTCGGCGAGCAGAGCGCGGTGGTGTGCCAGTTCGTGTACGTGAGGCCGTTCTCGGCGAGCCGGTTGATGTTCGGCGTCTCGATCAGGCCGCCCCACGGCTCCATGGCCGAGAAGCCGACGTCGTCCAGCACGATGTAGAGGACGTTCGGCGCTCCGTCGGGAGCGACGGGCTGGAGATACGGCTCCCAGTCCGGGGTCGAGTCCCGACTGTCGAGCTTGATCACTCCCTTGAACTCCTTGCTCATCCCGGTCCTCCTCCTTGTTTCACGGTCGGACGATGCAGCGAAAGCCGATGTGGCCGGTCGAGGTGTCGATTGCCTCGGCCTGGCGCGCCGCGGGGCGATACCGCAGGCAGTAGTTCGGAGCGCACATGTGGGAGCCGCCCTTGATCACCCGCCGCGGGATGTGTGCCCCGGGCTGTCCCTCGGCGAAGCTCTTCGCCTGCGACGTCACCCGGGGGTTCCGGGGAGCGCAGCACGGCGACCTGGTCGGCTCGGCGGTGCGGGGCGCGTACCAGTCGCTCGTCCACTCCCAGGTGTTGCCGCACATGTCGTGCAGGCCGTAGCCGTTCGGCGCGAAGCTTCCGACCGGAGAGGTTCCCTCGTAGCCGTCGAGCTTCAGGTTCTGCCAGGGAAACTCGCCCTGCCAGGTGTTCGCGGCCGGCTGACCGCCCGGGAAGTGCTCGTCTCCCCAGGCGAACCGGGCGCCGTCGAGCCCTCCGCGCGCCGCGTACTCCCACTCGGCTTCGCTCGGCAGCTCCTTGGCTGCCCATGTCGCGTACGCCTCCGCGTCCTCGTGCGCGACGTGGACGACCGGATGCCGGTCGCGGCCGTTGATGCTCGTCCCGGGCCCGCCCGGGCGTTTCCAGTACGCACCTGCCACGTACTCCCACCAGTTGCTCACATCGCGGAGGTCGACCGGGCCGCTCGTCTTGCGGAAGACGAGCGACCCGGGGACCAGCAGCTCGGGGTCCGCGTCCGGGTACTGCTCGCGCTCGAGGGGTCGCTCCGCCACCGTCACGTACCCCGTCTCACGGACGAAGCGGCGGAACTCGGCGGCCGTGACGGCGGTCTCGTCGGCCCAGAAGCCGTCGACCGAGACCCGTTGCACCGGGGCCTCCTCGGGGTAGAACTCCTCGGACCCCATCAGGAACGTCCCTCCGGGGATCCAGCGCATGCCCGCCGACGGCGGAGGCCCGGGCGAGCTCGACGCGGACCGCTCCGAGACGGTCATGGATTCCAGACCACGTCGATCGGTCGGTCGAGGCTCGGAAGGGGCATGTTGCCGGCCTCGGCGTCGACCGCGTCGCGCTGCGCACGCGAGAGTCGTCCCCAGGCGTCGATCCGCACGGTGTGCTGCGCCCGCCTCCAGGTTCCGCGGATCTCCCCGTCGACGAGGAGCGCGCCCGGCCAGACGCGGGACGTCCAGAGCTGCTCCCGCTGATCCAGCCGGGGGACGAGTAGCTCCCGGTCGGCTCCGTGCAGCAGGAAGTACGCATCGCCGCTCGGCAGCAGGCGTGCGGGGGCGGCTGGCTCGGCGGCGTGCAGCTCGGGCTCGTCGTCTACGAGCAGCCACTCGTCTCCGAGCGGCGACCGGACCGGCAGGAGCGATCCTTCGAGCGCGGCGAAGGCATCAGCCGCCGCGCGCCGCGAGATCCCTGCCCAGCGGCCGAACCCGTCAGCCGTGGTCGGCCCGAAGATGCGGAGGTAGCGTCGCGCGAGCTCGCGGCACGCATCGGCCGGGGCGATGTCGGGCGCGGGGACGGTCCAGACGACCGGCGCCCGCGCTCCGCCCCAGCGGATGGCGATCGTGCCGGTCGTCGCCCCATACCTCATTGCGTTGCCGATGCCCATCTTGCGCCCGACCTCTCGGTCGGTCATGCGAGCGCCGTCGAGCCCGGCGTGCAGGAGCTCGGCCATGCGCTCGGCCCGCTCGCGGCCCTTGGCGGCGTCCGGGAGCCTCCCTAGAGAAAACAGCGCGAAGTCGCGCTTCGCAACCACGTAGACCTGGTGGCGAGGGCCCCACAGCTGGGCGAGCGAGGGATCCTCCCAGCTCGAGGGCTCGACCCCTTCGACTCGTGCGTGCAACGAGAGCAGCGCGGCTCGCGGCATGCTGTCCTGCAAGCCGGCCCAGGCCGCCAGCCGCAGCGACTTCGAGCCCTTCGGCAGTCGCGTTTCGAGCCCACCGACCCGTCGTCGGAACGCCAGGATCTGCTTCCGCGTGAGCCTGAGTCGCGAGTTCACCGAACCTCGCGGCGAGCCTACACGCCTGTAGCGTCCGGGCGTGACGCGGTTCGTCGTCGACTGCGAGACGCTGCTTCGGATCGCCGCCGGCGAAGTCGAGGTCGCCGCGGGGCACCGGCTCGTCGCGCCGACGCTTGTTCGCTCGCAGGCGCTGTCGGCGCTCTATGAGGCGGCCCGGCGGGGTGAGATCTCGGCCGCCGAGGGGCTCGAGCGGGTGACCAGGATCAACTCGCTGAAGGTTCGCTTTCTCGGCGACAAGGTGCTCCAGCGGACCGCCTGGCGGGTCGCGGACCAGCTGGGGTGGGAGACCACATACGTCGCCGAGTTCGTGGCGCTGACGCAGCTCCAGGCGGACGTTTTCGTCACCTCGGACGGCGAGCTCGCGCGGGCGGTCTCCGATCTCGTCGAGACGGCGTCGGTCGACGCGCTGCGCGGCGCCTAAGACAGCTCCGCGACCACGAGGCGATAGCCGACGTCGAGCTCAGGCAGGGCAAGAAGCGACGCGTAGCGCCGGTCCCAGGAGCGATCGGCGAGATCGCGGGCCAGCCGGGCGACGCCGTCGGCGACGACCCGCTGGTCGAGCAGCGCGAAGGTCGACATGTTGGCCCGCACGGCCTCGTCGAGATAGGCGTCGGGTCGTCGCCAGTACGCGGCGGTGAACCCGTCCGTGCAGTCCGCGGGAACCGGCACGGGATCGACGGTGACGCGGCCGAGCGGAGCGAACTCGGCCAACGCTGGATACCGGTTCTCGCCGGCCAGTCCGGGAAAGTAGTCGCCGAGCCAGCCGAAGCCGGCCTCGGGGTCGTGCGTGAAGAACACGGCGCGCTCGCGTGCCACTCGGCGGATCTCCGCGAATGCGGCCGAGCGATCACGCCAGTGGTGAGCGCTCAGCACCGCGAGCGCCGCGTCGACGCTCTTCGCCGGAAGCGGCAGGTCCTCCGCGGTGCCGAGGAGCGCCCGCGGAAGCGAGCCCGGTCGCTGGCGGATCATCGTCTCCGACGGCTCGACCGGCACGACTTGCAGGTCGGTCGGCTCGTACGAGCCGGATCCGGCGCCGATGTTCACCACCGATGCGGCATCGCCAAGCCGCGCTCGAATAACCTGCGCGATCCTCGGGTCGGCTCGACGCGTCTCCGCGTAGCCACGGCCGATCTCGTCGTAGAGAACGTCGTCGATGGCCACAGCCTACGGTCGCTTGACGTTTCTACTGCCCATGGGTCAACCTCAAGTCCCAGTGAGTGCCGGTCGCGTCATCCTGATCGTCCTCGGCAGCATCGGAGTCCTGTTCGGGCTCGCCCTGCTGGCAGGCGGAGGCTTCCTGCTCTGGGCCGACCGCACGCAGCGAGACGACGGGTACCTGACGACGCCGACGGAGCGGTTTGCGACGCCGACCTACGCGCTGACGCGCTCGCGGCTCGAGGTCGATACCAACGGAGAAGGCTGGGTCTTGAACGAGAGCTGGTTCGGCAAGATCCGGATCCGCGGCGAGAGCCCGAGTGACCAGAACCTCTTCGTCGGCATCGGGCCGCAGGCGGATGTCTCCAGGTACCTCGGAGACGTCGCACACGCGAACGTCCAGGACATCGACTTCGATCCTTTCCGGGCCACCTACCTCTCGGTCTCGGGAAATGCGCCACAGGAGCCTCCGACGGACCAGACCTTCTGGGCGGCCTCCGCCTCCGGGGTCGGGCAGCAGACGCTGACCTGGAAGGTGCGCGAGGGCGACTGGTCGGTCGTCCTCATGAATGCCGACGGCTCGCGCGGCGTCGCTGCGGACGTCGACCTGGGCGCGAAGCTGTCGTGGTTGCTCTGGGTCGCCATCGGGACGCTCATCGGCGGCGTGCTCGTCACCGGGGGAAGCGCCGGGTTGGTTCTCCTGGCCGCGCGGAGACCACGGCCACCGCCTGCGCCGACGGCGCCTGCTGGCGAGAGCCGCGGGCCGGACACCACGCCGCCGGCCGAGCCGCCTGAGACGCCGGCTGAGGAACCTCCGCCGGCCTAGGAGGGTTTGGCGGGAACGCTGCTCCCGAGAGCATTGACGGTGTTTCGTCAAGCCCTCCTAGTTCGAACGTCTTGGCACGCGGCGTCGAGCCCGCCTGCTGTCAGCCAGCATCGCCTTGGCCGCGTTCCGCCCGGGGCCGCCGGTGATTCCGCCGCCTGGGTGCGCGCCCGCGCCGCACAGGTAGAGCCCCTGGATCCCGGCAAGCCGGTAGCGCGCGTGGCCGAGCAGGGGCCGCCAGGCGAAGAGCTGGTCGAGCGCGTGTTCGCCGTGCATGGGGTGGCCGCCGCTGAGCCCGTAGTCACGTTCAAGGTCCGCCGGCGTCACGACGTGGCGCGCGACGAAGCGATCAGCGAGGCCCGGGGCGAAGGTCTCGAGCGTCCGGACGGCTCGGTTCGCCACCTGGTCGCGCGTCGAGTCGTGCCAGTCCGCATCCCGGAGATCCCGTGGCGCGTACTGGAACAGCACGCTGATCACGTGCGTGCCGTCGGGGGCGAGTGACGGGTCCGAGAGCGTGGGGATCGTCGCCTCGAGGTACGGGTGCTCGGAGATCCGGCCGTACTTCGAGTCGTTGAAGGCCAACTCGAGCTCGTCGAGCCCGGGTGCGATGACGATTCGTCCCCGGAGGCGCTCGTCGTCGACGCCGCCGATCGCCGGAAGGCCGTCCACCACGAGGGTCACCTTCGCCACCACGCCGGGTGCGCGGATGTGCTCGGCCCGCCAGCCCAGCGTCGGGCCAACCTCAGCCGGGTCGAGGAGCCGCAGGAGGGTCCGCTTGGGGTCGGCGCTCGAGGCGACGATGCCTGCGTCGATCTCCTCGCCGCTCGCGAGGCCGACTCCCTCGACCGAGCCTCGCGTTGTGCGGATGACCGAGACGTCGGCGCCGCAGCGAACCTCTGCGCCGTGGCTGCGCGCGGCCGAGACGAGCGCCTCGGCCAGCGCCTCCGGCCCGCCGCGCGCGAAGACGGTGCGACCCGCCGCGCCTCCACCGGCGGCGGAGTCCCAGAGGAAGTTCAGCGCCGTTCCCGCAGACCGGGGCCCCATCGCCGAGTAGCGAACGCCCCTGGCGCCGAGCACGCCGCGGAGCGCGTCACCCTCGACAGCCTCGCTGACGAGGTCGGCGACAGACATCGGCAGGGCCCGCAGCGTCTCGCGGACCTGCGGCCCGCCGAGGGTGCGCGCGGCGTTCAGGAGCGTGAAGCCGGTGCCCGCGTCCGCGAGCGACGGGGACGACAGATCTGGAGGCTCGGTCGCCTGGATACGGGCCACGAGCTCGACGAGCGAGCGAATGCTGCGGTCGAAGTCGATGAACGCCTCCGCGTCACGCGGATGCGGCCCTGCGCGGAGCTCCGTCGCCGTCCGCACCGGGTCGCGCCACAACGTGAGGCTCGCGCCGTTTTGCGAGGGGGCGAACGCCACCGCCTGCGGCTCGATCGCCTGGAAGCCGTGCGACGCCAGCCCGAGGTCTCGAACGACGTCTGGTCGAAGGCCTCCCACACCGTCGGCAGCGACAGGCGCCCGCACTCCCGGCGCGATCTCCTCGCTGGCCAGCAGGCCGCCCGCCCGTTCGCGGCGTTCGAGGACGAGCGTCCGCAGGCCCGACCTGGCGAGGTAGCCCGCCGTGACCAGGCCGTTGTGGCCGGCTCCCACGATGACCGCGTCGAAGCGTTCGCTCGGCATCCGCCGTCAGGCCGCCTTGCCGGCCCGAAGCGAGCGCACGACCTGGAGGGCGGCGAGCCGTCCGGAAGCCCCCATGATCCCGCCGCCAGGGTGCGTGGCCGAGCCGCACATCCAGAGGTTCCGCAGCGGCGTCCGGTAGCGCGCCCAGCCCGGGACGGGGCGGTTGAAGAAGAGCTGCTCGAGCGAGAGCTCGCCCTGGAAGATGTTGCCCTCGGAGAGGCCGAACCGCTCCTCGATGTCGCGAGGCGTGAGCACCTGCTTGTGCAGGATCAGCTCGCGGATGTTCGGCGCCCGTTCCGCGATGGTGTCGACCACCGCCTCCCCGAACGCGTCGCGCCGGGCGTCGTCCCATTCGTCCCCGTCGGCCAGCTGGTAGGGGGCGTACTGGACGAAGCAGCTCATGACGTGCTTCCCCGGCGGCGCCATCGACGGGTCGACCAGGGTCGGGATGACCATGTCGATGTAGGGCCGCCGGCTGAAGCGGCCGGACTTCGCGTCGTCGTAGGCCAGCTCCATGTAGTCGATGCCGGGGCTGAAGCTGATCGCGCCCCGCAGGTGCTCGCCGTCGCCCGGCAGGCACCCGAACTCGGGCAGCCCGTCCAGGGCGAGGTTCACCTTCCCGCTGGAGCCCCGGTAGCGGTAGCGCTCGACCTCGTCGAGGAACGACGAGTCGAGCTGGCCGGGCGGGACGAGCCGGACGAACGTCTGCCGCGGGTCGAGGCTCGACAGGGTCACGCGCCCGGTCAGCTCCTCGCCGGTGGACGTGACGACGCCGGTTACCTCCTCGCCCCGGGTCAGCAGCTGTTCGACGGCCGCCTCGGTCCGGATCTCCGCGCCCAGCGACCGGGCTGCGTCCGCGATCGACTCGCTGACCGCGCCCGTCCCGCCGCGCGGGATTCCCCACGCGCGCAGGACGCCGTCGATCTCGCCCATGTAGTGGTGCAGCAGGACGTAGGCGGTCCCGGGCGAGCGGATCCCCTGGAACGTGCCGATGATCCCCGAAGCGCTCATCGTGGCCTTGAGCGGGTCGGTCTCGAACCACTGGTCGAGGAAGTCGGCCGCGCTCATCGTCATCAGCTGGACGAAGACCGCCTGCTGCTCGCTCGGCAGGTCCTTGAACGCCCGCGCGAGACGAGCGACCGGAAGCCATTCGCGGGGATGGAACCGGCCCGGATCCGGCGGGGTCATGGACAGAATCGGCTTGATGAACCGCGCCATCTCGACCATCAGGCGGCTGTAGTCCTCGTACGCCTCGGCGTCGCTCGGCGACCAGCGCCGAAGCTCGCGCACCGTGGTGCCGTGGTCGTTCACCCGCCAGAGGTAGTCGTCCTCGAGCGGCGTGAACGTCCCGTCGAGCGGGAGGATCTCGAGGCCGTGCTTCGGGAGCTCGAGCTCGCGGACGATCTCGGGGCGAAGCAGCGAGACCACGTACGAGGCGACGCTGAACCGGAAGCCCGGGAACACCTCCTCGGTCACCGCCGCGCCGCCGAGGACGTGACGGCGTTCGAGCACCACGACCTTCAGGCCGGCGCGCGCGAGGTACGCCGCGGCCACCAGCCCGTTGTGCCCGCCGCCGATGACCACGGCGTCGTATGTGTTGGAGGTCGCCACCAGCGGCGACCCTATCGGCGAGACGGCGAGGAGCACCGGTCTATAGTTGCCGCGGCGCATGAACGACGTCTCGACCATGGCCAGGCCGTTCGACATGTCGACGGTGCAGCGGGGAGCGCGGCTTCGGCGCAGCCCGTTCTACGAGGCGACGCAGCGCTACGGCCCGAAGGGCTTCACGGTCTACAACCACACGCTCTTCCCGATCAACTTCGACGACTTCGAGGCCGAGTTCTGGCACCTGCTGAACCACGTGACGCTCTGGGACGTCGCCGTCGAGCGCAACGTGGAGGTGACGGGGCCGGACGGCTTCCGGTTCGCCCAGCTGCTCACGTGCCGCGACCTCACCAAGTGCGAGGTCGGCCAGGGCAAGTACGTCCTGATCACGGCTCCGGACGGCGGGATCCTGAACGACCCGGTGATGCTGCGGCTGGACGAGAACACGTTCTGGTTCGCGCTCGCCGACAGCGACGTCCTGCCCTATGCGCAGGGGCTCGCCGCGTATGCGGGGATGGACGTCCAGCTGTCGATGGCCGAGGCCTACCCGCTCCAGATCCAGGGGCCGAAGTCGAAGGACCTCGTGCGCGACCTGTTCGGCGAGGAGATCCTCGAGCTTCCGTACTACCGCTTCCGCCGGCTCGAGCTCGACGGGATCCCGCTGATCCTCACCCGCACCGGGTGGACCTCCGAGGTCGGCTACGAGATCTACCTCCTCGACGCCTCGGGCGGGGACGATCTGTGGGAGCGGATCATGGAGACGGGGGCCCCGTACGAGATCCGCCCCACCGGACCCGTGGACATCCGCCGGGTCGAGGGCGGCATCTTCAACTGGGGCGCGGACATGAACTACGAGAACAACCCCTTCGAGCTGGGGCTCGACCGGCTCGTGAACCTGGACTCCGACGCCGACTTCCTCGCCCGGGACGCACTTACGAGGATCCGCGACGAAGGCGTGACGCAGAAGATCGTCGGAGTCGAGATCGAGGGCGACCGGCTGGAGATGAACGCGACGGCGTGGCCGGTCTCGGCGGACGGTGCGGACGGAAGCGTGACCTCGGCCGTGTACTCGCCGCGGCTGGAGAAGAACATCGCGTACGCATGGCTGCCGGTCGAGCGCACCGAGCCGGGGGCGCAGGTCACCGTGGAGACCCCGGACGGGGCCAGGGAAGCGACCGTCGTGCCGCTGCCCTTCTTCGACCCCGAGAAGCAGATCCCAAAGTCGTAGCTCTGCCGTGTCGGTAGGAACGGCGTTCTATCCCCGCGCCGCCCCGCTCAACCGCAAGCAGCAGTGGCGGGAGTGGTCCGGCTACTTCGCCGCGAGCGCGTACCACGACTCCCACGAGATCGAGTACAACGCCATCCGCGAGGCGGCCGCGCTCATCGACGTCTCTCCGCTCTACAAGTACCTCGTCTCGGGCCCGGACGCGACACGCCTCGTCGACCGCGTGATCACCCGGGACGCGAGCAAGCTCGCGGTCGGACGCGTCTACTACACGTCCTGGTGCAACGAAGACGGCCGCGTCGTCGACGACGGGACCGTCGGCCGCCTGGACGAGCAGACGTATCGCTGGACTGCCGCCGACCCGTCGCTGCGCTGGTTCCGCCTGAACGCCCGCGGGCTCGACGTCGAGATCGAGGACGTGAGCGAACGGGTGGCCGCGCTGGCGGTGCAGGGCCCGTTGAGCCGCGACGTGCTCGAAGGGGCCACCGGGACGGGGTGGGGAGACCTCAAGTACTTCGGCCGACGGGCTGCGAAGGTGGGTAGCGTCGCCGTCGACGTCTCCCGGACGGGCTACACCGGCGACCTCGGCTACGAGGTGTGGGTGGAGCGTGAGCACGCGCTCGAGGTCTGGGACGCATTCGTGGCCGCGGGACGGCCCTACGGCATCAGGCCGGCCGGGATGCTCGCCCTCGACATCGCGCGAATCGAGGCCGGGCTGATCCTCATCGAGGCCGACTTCGACTCGGTGCGGCGGGCGCTGATCCCGGAGCAGTCGTTCTCGCCCTTCGAGCTGGGGATCCTCGGCCGTTTCGTCGACTTCGAGAAGCGGGCCTATTTCGTCGGCCGGCGAGCCCTGGAGGATGAGCAGGAGCGGGGCGGGCCGCCGCGGAGGCTCGTCGGGCTCGAGCTCGACTGGGAGCCGCTGGAGGAGCTGTACCGGGCGAAGGGGCTGACGCCGATGTTCGACCCGGCGCCCTCGCGCGTGCCCGTGCCGCTGTACGCGCGGCGCCGCCAGATCGGCAAGGCGACGAGCACGACGTGGAGCCCGACCCTGAAGAAGATGGTGGCGCTGGCGTCCGTCGACGCGGCTCAGAGCGAGCCCGGTACGAGGATCGAGGTCGAGTGGACGGTGGAAGCACGGCGCAGCCGGACGCCGGCGACGGTGGTGGAGCTGCCGTTCTTCAACCCGCCGCGCAAGACCTCGACGGTCTCTGGCTGACCGGTCTTCTCAGGCAGCTCGGACCATGCCGACGAGGAGGGCGATCGCGTCGCCTTCAGGCAGACCTTGTCTGCGGACGAGCGATTCCCAGGTCGAGAGGTCGAGGCTGTGCGCGAGCGCGGCGAGGAGCGCCTGTCGGCTGCGCACGAACGTCGAGCCCTTCGATCTTCCTGGAGCGACGCATCTGCTTCACCTGCAGGTTCCTCAGGCGATGGCCAAGGGCCTTGCCGCTTTCTATGCTCGGCACCCGCTCCCTTAGAAGACAGCCAGCGGGTTGAGCGGGGAGCCCGTTCCGCCGGTGATTCGGAGCGGAGCGGCGACGAAGAGGAAGTCCCAACGTCCGGTCCGCTCGCACGCGGCCAGGAGTTCTTCGAGCTGCAGGTAGTCGAGCAGGTGGACGCCCATCGCGTTGAGCGCGAGGACGTGGATCGGGAAGTCGACCCCCTCGGTGCTGCTCGGAGCGGTGTCGCTGTTGCCGTCGCTGCCGAGCACGGACACGCCGCGCTCCGCGATGAACGGCATGGTCGTCGGATGCAGCCCGGACTTCGCGCTGGTCGTGTCCCACGGGCCAAGCTCGGCGAGGCGACGCGTGTGGCCCGTGCGAACCAGCAGCACGTCGCCCTCGACCACGGTGACGCCCTGCTCGCGCTCGGCCGTCTCGAGATCGCCGCGGTAGACGTGCTCGCCCGGCTCGAGCCAGGGCACTCCTCGGAGACCGGGGATGTCGAGCAGGACGCCTCGTCCCACCAGGCCGTTCGAGAGGGCATCGATGGAGTCCGCCGCCGCGCCGTCCGCCGTCACGGACGCGGCCGGGGCTCCGTTGTAGAGCGAGCCCTCGTAGATGACGTGGCAGAAGGCGTCGATGTGCGTGTGGCCGTCGTTGTGGTAGTCGGCGCCCACGAAGTCCTTCGCGAACTGAAGTCCGGGGTCGCTCTCACCGCCCGGGGTGGTCGTCATGTAGTGAACGGCCGGCTCCGGGTTGTCCTCCGCAGCCTGCGTGTTCATCGGCAAGCTCAGCGTCACGGTCGTCCCCTCGTGCACTAGACGGGACGCCGCGACCACCCGGCTCGGCTCGAGGTTGTTCAGCGCCCCTCGCTGATCCCCCTCGCCCCACCGCCCCCAGGAGCTGAGGCTGCGAAAGAGCTCCGCGAACTCCGCGGCAGTGACCTCGACGCTGGTACTCACCGCAACACAATCCATCGGGTCACGGGGCCTGCCATCGTTCGGTTGGGATGAAGCCCGTCTCGATCCCGGCGCTGCGCCGGCTCGCCGTGATGTCGCAGGACTACGCGGCTCGCCCTCGCCGCGCGCGAGCCGACGACGTTGAGGCGGCGATCTCGAGCCGGGCCGGCACGTACCCTACGGGAACGGTCCCGCGGCTCCTGCGCGAGGGGCGGATCATCGAAGGCTGGGCCCACGCCCTGTGCGTCGTTCCTGCGGAGGACTGGCCGCTCTACGCCTGGGCGCTCGACCGTCTCCGGCGCACCGTCGGCCTCGAGCGCGTCGTTCGCTGACGCGGGTAAGGAACTTGGCCGCTGCAGGCGAACTGCAGAGACGTGGGCGAGCACGAGCACGAAGTCGCCGACGCCACGCGCAGGACCCGGCTCGCGCTCGAGCGGACCTACCTCGCCTGGTGGCGGACCGGCCTGACCTGCTTCGCCGTGAGCTTCGCGGCCGGGCGGCTGGTCCCGGACCTCTCGAGCGGGGCGAACTGGCCCTACGAGGTGATCGGGATCGCCTTCGCCGTCGTCGGCGTGGCCAGCACCGCGTACGGCTACGTCCGCAACCGCGACGTGGGCCGCGCGCTGTCCGCCGGTGAAGACGTGCCCTCGAGCGACCAGGCTGCGCTCGTCTTCGCAGCCTTCGGTGTGGTCCTCGGCATCTTCACCGCCGTGCTGCTCGTCGCGACCGGATGACTCGATAGGGCGGTCAGAACTCTTCCTGCGAGTACGCGGGCTCGGCGAGTGGCGAGGCGGCGCCGACCTCGCCCAGCGTCGGCACGCGGGCCGGAATCCGCGCGCGCGGGATCACGACCGCGACCGCCCCGGCGCAGGCGGCCACGACGGCTGAGATCGCGAACGCCTTCGTGTACCCGGCGTCGGTCGAGATCCCCGCGACCGCGCTGCCGGCGAGGACGGTCGCCGAGACCTGCGAGCCGAGGGAGGAGCCGACGGAGCGGACGAGAGCGTTGAAGCCCGTGGCCTCGCCGGTCTGGTGCGGCGGTACGGCCTCGATGATCAAGTTCGGCATCGCCGCGAAGGCGAGCCCGATGCCGCCGCACATGACGGTGCTGAAGGCGATCACCTCCGCCTGGCTCCCGTGCGCGACGGCGAGCAGCGCCAGACCGAGTGCGGTGAGGAAGCCGCCGAGCGCGAGCGGCACCTTGTTGCCGACCCGGCCGCCGAGGATCCCCGAGACCGGTCCGAGCGCCAGCATCGTCAGGCAGCCCGGCACGAGCAGCAGCCCCGCCCGCGTCGCGTCGACGCCGAAGCCGTAGCCGGTCGAGGTCGGTGTCTCCGCCAGCTGCGGGATCAGGATGAACGAGCCGAACATCCCGAAGCCGACTAGCAGCGTCGCGACGTTGGTCAGCAGCACCGGTGGTTTCACGAGCGCCTCGACGTCGGCGAGCGGCTCCTCGGTACGCCGCTCGAGCGCCACCCAGAACGCGAGCACGACGAGCCCGGCGCCGATCAGCCCGAGCGTCCGGGTACTCGCCCAACCGACGTCGTGCGCCTGCGAGATTGCGATCAGCGGCAGCACGAGCCCGACCGCGAGCACGATGGCGCCGCGCACGTCGAGCCGCGCGGGGGTGCGAATCGGCGACTCCGGCACGAGCAGCTCCGTCGCGACCGCGGCGCCGATCCCCATCGCGGCGCCGAGCCAGAAGATCCAGTGGTACGACGCGTGGTCGACGAGGAGCCCGCCGAGCACCAGACCGAGCCCGCCGCCGATCCCCGCGATCGCCGACACCAGTCCGACACCGCGCGCGACGCGCTCGCGCGGGAACTCGTCGCGGACGATCGCGAAGCAGAGCGGGAAGATGCCGCCGCCGACGCCCTGCACGACGCGGCCCACAACGACGATCCAGAGGCTCGCCGACACGGCGGCGATGACCGATCCTCCCGCGAACGCGATGAGCGCGACCACGAGCAGCCGCCGCTTGCCGTAAATGTCGCCGAGCCGCCCGACGAGCGGCGTGAAGACGGCGGCCGAGACGAGGTAGGCCGTCAGCGTCCAGGTAACGCCGCTCTCGTCGGTGTGGAGCGCGGACATGAGGTCCGGGATCGCTGGGATGACCGTCGTCTGCGCCAGCGCGTAGGCCAGCGCCGCGAGGCCGAGAATCGAGAGCGTGCGCCCGGTGTGCGGGCGCGGGGAGGTCGTGTCGCTCACCGCGTGCACGCTACCCGCGCGGGCCACACCATCCCGCTAGGCTCGGCGGGGCTGGAAGGCGGCTGTGCCGCCGTCGAGCGATCAGGCCGCGCTCGTCTTCGCGGCCTTCGGCGTAGTCCGCGGCAACTTCACCGCGGTGCAACATGTGGCGACCGGATGACCGGTTCGGTGGGCGCCGCCGGACCTCGGTCGTGCGCTGAAGACGACCTCTTGACCCCCTGACCAGGGCGTCGTATCGTCGAGGCGGACCGCGAGGATTGGGGAAGGCATGGCCGAGTCGGTCTCGAGGGAGAACCTGGCTGCTCGGGTGGGCCGGTGGAGCGCGAGGCACTGGAAGACAGCCGTCTTTGGGTGGCTGGCGTTCGTCGTGGTCGCGTTCGCGCTGGGATCGATCGTCGGAACGGAGTCGCTGTCGGCGAACGAGCCTGGGCCGGGTGAATCAGGCCGCGTCCAGCAGATCCTCAATGACGAGTTCGAGCAGCCGGCGAAGGAGCTGGTGCTCGTTCAGAGCTCGGCGCTGACCGCGACGAGCGCTCGGTTCCGCGCCACCGTGCAAGACGTGGTCAGGCGGCTGGAGGCGCAGCCGAACGCGACCAACATCGACGGGCCGTTCGCGCCTGGGAATGCGGGCCAGGTCTCGAGCGACGGGCACTCGGCCCTGGTCGAGTTCGACATCCGCGGCAAGTCCGAAGACGCCAAGGACAAGGTCGAGCCGATCCTGGCAGCGGTCGAGGATGCGCAGGGCGCGAGTCCTCAGTTCACCATCGCGGAGTTCGGCGGTGGAAGCGCGAACAAGGCGATCAACGACCAGTTCGGCAAGGATCTGCTGAAGGCGGGTGCGATCTCGCTCCCGGTGACGCTGGGGATCCTTCTGCTGACGTTCGGGGCGCTGGTGGCCGCCGGGATCCCCCTCCTGCTCGCGTTGACGTCTGTGATCGCGGCGATCGGGCTGCTGGCGTTGCCGAGCAAGGTGCTGCCGATGGACGACGCGGTAAACGCGGTCGTCCTGCTGATCGGACTCGCGGTCGGAGTCGACTACTCGATGTTCTATCTCAAGCGGGAACGCGAGGAGCGCGCGGCCGGACGGGCGGAGACCGCGTCGATCGAGGCTGCGGCGGCGACATCGGGCCGCTCCGTCCTGATCTCGGGCTTCACGGTGATCGTGGCGATGGCCGGGATGTTCATCAGTGGCGACAAGACCTTTGAGGGCTTCGCCGCGGCGACGATGCTCGTCGTCGCCATTTCCGTACTCGGGTCACTGACGGTGCTCCCGGCATTGCTGTCCAAGCTTGGGGACCGTGTGAACAAGGGCCGCGTGCCATTTCTGCGCAGTCCCGATCAGCGCGTCGGCGAGAGCCGCTTCTGGGGCGCGATCGTCGAGCGGGTCATGCGGCGGCCGCTCCTCTCAGGAGTCTTGGCAGCCGGCGTCCTGATCGCCCTCGCCGTGCCAGCGCTTCGGCTGCAGACGACGCAGAACAGCATTGAGTCGTACCCACGGTCGCTCGCCGTCATCAGGGCCTACGACAAGATCCAGAAGGCGTTCCCCGGCGATGCCCTGGCTGCAGAGGTTCTGGTCGAGGCCCCCGATGTCCGCTCGGGCACAGCCCGGAGTGCGATCGTGGAGCTAAGGCGACGGGCGCTCTCGAGCGGTGAGATGTTCCAGCCGATCGAGGTCGACGTCAACAGCGCGGACACCGTCGCCCTGATCTCGATCCCGATCGCGGGCAACGGCACGAACTCGGCTTCGAAACACGCTGTCCAGACGCTCCGCGACGACCTCGTGCCGGCGACTGTCGGGAGACTTCCGGACGCGACCACGGGCGTCGGAGGGATGACGGCGAGCTCGATCGACTTCGAGCACCAGTTCCGGCAGAGGACGCCCTACGTGTTCGCCTTCGTGTTCGCGCTGACCTTCGTGCTGATGCTGCTCGCCTTCCGCTCGATCGTGATCGCGGTGAAGGCGATCGTGCTGAACGCCCTCTCGGTCGCTGCCGCCTACGGGATCCTCGTGCTCGTCTTCCAGGACGGCGTGGGGCGCGGATTGATCGGTGCCTCGTCGGGAGGGATCGAGTCGTTCATGCCGATGTTCCTGTTCGTGATCCTGTTCGGGCTCTCGATGGACTACCACGTCTTCATCATCAGCCGCATCCGCGAGGGCGTCGATCACGGCATGTCGACCGACGAGGCGGTGGAGCACGGGATCAAGACCACAGCTAGCGTCGTGACCAGCGCCGCAATCGTGATGGTGCTCGTCTTCTCGGTCTTCATCACCCTGTCCTTTGACCTGCTGAAGCAGTTCGGCGTGGGCTTGGCCGCCGCCGTGTTGATCGACGCAACGATCATCCGGGGGGTCTTGCTCCCCGCGAGCATGAAGCTGCTCGGCGACTGGAACTGGTATCTCCCGAGCTGGCTCGAATGGTTGCCACGGGTCGCCGTCGCGAGCGAGACAGAGCCGATCCCCGAGGCACCTCCCGTGCCCGCGAGGTAAGGAAGCCGGTCGCTCGTGCGGCCGGGATGACGATCGGGGTCGGCGCCGTTGCAGGTGGTTGACATGAGCGCGTGCGAAGGCGGTTGTGCCTGCGGAGCGGTTCGCTACCGGCTGACTTCCGACCCGATGTTCGTCCACTGCTGCCACTGCCTGAACTGCCAGCGGCAGACCGGCAGCGCGTTCGTGATCAACCTGTTGATCGAGGCCGACCGGGTGGAGCTGCTCTCGGGCGAGCCGCAACCGGTCGACGTGCCCCGCGACGACGGCAGCACCCAGCGGATCTCCCGCTGCCCGGCCTGCCAGGTCGCGGTGTTCAGCGAGTACGGGCGCCCGGAGGTGCGCTTCGTCCGCGGCGGCACGCTCGACGAGCCGTCCAGCGTCGCGCCCGACGTCCACATCTACACGAGGTCGAAGCTGCCGTGGGTCGAGCCGCCGGAGTCGGTGCCGGCGTTCGAGGTCTACTACGACACGAAGGCGCTCTGGCCGCCCGAGAGCCTCGAGCGGCTGCGCGCCGTCTTGCCGCCGTCCGGCCGGTAGGGCACGTTCTAGCGCCAGTCGACCGAGACGACCTCGACCGGCTGTTCGAAGCCCTTGAGGGAGGCCGCGCGAGGCTTCGAGAGGCGGAATGGCGTCTCGATGCCGTCGAGCGTCTCCCGGCTGACCAGGACCTCGCCCGCGCCCGCGGCCGCGCCGATCCGAGCAGCGACATGAACGCTCTGGCCCCCGTAGTCACTGAAGCTCGCACCCGTCTTGAACGCGGTTCCCGCGTGCGCGCCGATCCTGACTTCGGGTGCGAAGACCTCCGACTGAAGGGCCCGCTGGATGGCCACGGCAGCGTCGATTGCAGCACCGGGATCGTCGAACGAGGCGAAGAAGCCGTCACCGGTCTGCTTGATGACGTCACCGCCGCTCTCGACGATCCGCGCGCGGACGAGCTTGTCGTGCTGCGCGAGCAGCTTGCTCCAGCGCTCGTCGCCGAGGGTCTCCAGCAGCCTCGTCGAGTCGACGATGTCCGTGAAGAGGAACGTGCGGCGCGCGTCGACCCGCCCGAGCAGCTCCTTGGCCCGCTCCTCGTCGAGCTTCGCACCCAACCGTTCGAACGTGGTCTGCGCGGCCTGCAGCTCGAGCGTCGCGGCGTGTTCGTCGCCCTGGTGACGAAAGGCGATGCCGAGCAGCATCCGCGCCTGGGCGGTCTCGTAGGGCGCCCCGACCTCCCGCCACTCGTCGCGGGCTCGCTGGAGCTCGCGGCTAGCGCCGTCCCAGTCTTTCCCGGCGAGCTCGATCTGCCCGAGCGTGAGGTTCACCGTGGCGTCGAACGCCGGTGCGCGCCGTTCGCCGATCATGTAGGAGTCGACGATCTGCTGAAGCTCCTCCGCGGCGGAGCGGGCCGTGTCCAGGTCGGCGGCGGCGATCGCGATCTCGGCGAGCGCGGGCAGCATCCGGACGCGCTCCAGCGGCTCGTCCATCTCCGCGAGACGGCGTGTGACACCGGCCACCGCGCTCTCCACCTGTCCCTGGGCCAGCTGGAGGAAGGCCAAACCGGGCTGGGGAGAACGACCGAGCTCGTTCGCGGTGCGGAAGGCCTCCTCGGCGGCCGCGAAGTCGCCGCGACGGCGACGGATCTCGCCGATCTCGTAGTAGCCGCCCGCGGTGACGAGGCGGTCGAAGTCGTGGACTTCCTCACAGGCGGCGAGCGCCGTCTTCTCCGCCTGGGGCCAGTCGCCGCGCAGGCGCATGATCTCGGCGCGGTGAATGCGGCAGGCACCGGGGAACCCGTTCATGTCCGCCTGCTCGCACCAGCGGCTGGCCGCCTCCGTCCACTCCGCGGCGCGCCGGTAGTCGCCGACGCGCTGGCAGGACGTGATCGTCGCGCAGTAGACGAGCCCGGTCGCGTATGGGCGTAGCTCGCCGGAGACGGCCGACGTGCTCGCCTCGTCGAGGATCGCGAGCCCCTGCTCGACGTCGCCCCGCTGCACGAACGCCCGGCCCTTGCCGACGAGCGCCAGGACCTGCGTGTCACGGTCGCCGGCCCGGGCGGCGATGTCGTGGGCCCGCTCGAGCTCCGGGAGGGCGTCTTCGATGTTCCCCGCGAACAGGGTGGTGATTCCGCGAGAGAGGGCGAGAAACCCGTGCTCCCGCGCCTCCGGCTCGCCTTCCAGGAGGCGCTCGGCGTTCGCGAACCACCCTCGCGAGACGGCGAAGGCGCCCCGGTTCAGGTGGTCCCACGAGAGCGTCAGCGCGAGACGAGCGGCGCCGAGCGTGTCGCCCGCTGCCGAGAAGCCTGCGTACGAGCGTTCGCGGAACCCGATCGCCTCGTCGATCCTTCCCGTCCACCAGGCCGCGTCGGCGAACTGCTCCAGGTCATCGGGAGTGAGGTCGGATTCGTCCGCGCCCGAATATGCCTCGTACGCCTCACGCCACGAGTGGCGTCCGGTTGCCTTTCGAGCGTCATCGAGGACACCGGTCATCGTTCAAAACGTACGTGAGCGGTAACGGTCGATCAACGCGCGGGCGAGCTCCTGCTGGCGGCCGACCAGCTGGAGCCGGTTCGCCTCGAGCTCGTCGCGAACCGCGCCGCGCTCGTGCAGCGCTTGCCGCTCGGCGACGAGCACACGGAGGGCGGTCTGTAGGCGCTCGACGCTAGCCATCGTGGGCCTCGACCACGCGCGGGAGCGTCGCGTGCTCAGGCGCGTAGGCGTACGGGTGGTAGAAGGCGTCGAGTGCGTCGCCGGGCGCGACGTCGACGTGAAAGCCCGCGTCGGTCGCCGAGTCGTGGAGGGAGACCTCGACCCGGTCGGCCTCGGCGTCCCAGAGGAGGCGAACCTCGACCGATCCCGTCTGCCGCTGGGCAAGCTCTCGGCTCGGCGCGCGAGAGCTCCGGCCCGGTGCTGCTTCGCTGGGTGTGTGGAGCGGATGCATCTCGTCCTCTCGAAGTCGTTGGGCCTTTCGCTCCTGGAGACACCGCCCGCGGCGTTCCATTCCCGAATCCGACGCAGAGCCCGCGAAGGGCCTCGCGGTCAGCCCTTCGAGGGACTGAGGTCGTACGGGAACCGGGTCAGCACCTCGTGGCCGTCCTCGGTCACGAGCACGAGATCCTCGAACATCACCACGCCGACCTGTGAGTCGTCCAGCCCGGGCTCGATCGCGACCACGTCGCCGGGCACGAGCGCGTCGTGCCCCGCGAGGCCGAGCGGCGGGGCCTCGTGCACCTCGAGCCCCACGCCGTGGCCGAGCGAGTGCTGGAAGCCGTCGGGCCCCCTCTTAGCGCCGGTCGTCCGCTGGGTGGCCCAGCCGGCGGCCTCGAAGAGGTCGCAGGTGGCGTCGTAGAGCTCGAGGCCGGTGATGCCCGGCCGGACCGCTGCCTTCGCCTGTTTCAGCGCCTCCAGCGCCAGCCGCGTCATCTCGGCGATCAGCTCGGCGTGCTCCGGCGCCGGTTCACCGACGACGAACGTCCGCGCCATGTCGGCCCAGCAGGCGCTCTCCTCGTGGCGCGGCCAGAGGTCGACGTGAATCGGCAGCCCGGCCGGGAGCGGCCCGCTCCCCGGCTCGTGCCCGCCGCCCTGCCAGACCGAGGTGACGATGATGTCCGGCGGGCAGGGGGCGCCGTGCTCCGCAGCGACGCTGCGGAGTGTCGCCCGGACGTGCTCGGCGAGCAGCGGCTTTCCGTCGACCCGCAGGCCGTCCTCCGCCGGCTCCGCGCGCGCGAGCAGCTCGGCGGCCGCGGCCATCGCCGCCTCGGCCGCGCGCTGGGCGGCGCGCATGCCGTCGAGCTCCGCCGACGTCTTCGTCCGCCGCCGCAGCTCGACTGTCGCGTCGTCCACGGTGAGCACGACGCCGTCCTGCCGCAGGCGGTCGCCGAGGCCGAGCGGGAAGTCGCCGGGCACGATCGCCTCCGTGAGGCCGATCTCCCGCACCGCGCGGGCCTCGACCTCGCGCGCGGCGTCCGGGAGCGACATCCCGTCGCGGACGAGGTCCTTGTAGCCCAGCTCGAAGAAGTCGAGCAGCTCGACGCCGGGCAGCGCGCGCTTCACGCGCTCGGCCTCGAGAAACGACGTCAGGACGTACGTGCGCCCGTCGATCTCCGCGAAGAGCAGCGGATCGATGATCGCGAGCGGGATCTCGTGCCGCAGCGCGGCAGAGCGCTCGGTGTCGCCGTACAGCAGCAGCGCGGCCACTGCGTGAGCCTACTCGTTGGCACGAGAGGAAACGCCGCCGCGAGCGCGAATCGGGAGCCGAACGCTGGCGCGCGAAAGGAGCGCAAAGCATGGCAACGTCGGAACGCATGGCAATGTCGGAACGCTGGTCCGGATGGATCTCGTTCGCCGGCCTGATGATCATCATCATCGGCGGACTTGACTTCTTCGAAGGGCTGATCGCGGTGATCCGCGGCGAGTACTACGCGGTCACCGCCACTCAGATCGTCGTCGTCGACCTCACTGCATGGGGCTGGATCATGATGATCTGGGGTGTCGTCCTCGTCCTCGCGGGCTTCGGTCTACTCTCGGGCGCAACGTGGGCCCGCTGGTTCGCGATTGTGGTCGGCAGCCTCAACGTCATCGCACAGCTGGGCTTCGTCGGCAGCTCGCAGTACCCGCTCTGGGCGCTGACGGTGCTGGCCCTGACGATCGTGGTGCTGTACGCGCTGATCGTCCGCTGGGACGACGGGACGCGAACCGCCTAGGCAACGTCCGAGCAGGGGCGCCGTCCGGCGCCCCTGCGCCTCCCTATTTGACCCGCATGGGCCAGTCGGGGCCCAGGTGGCGACGGCTTTCATCGTGCGATGCGTCGTCTGCTGGCCGCCCTCGTCGTCTGCTGCGCAATTACCGCCGGCCTGCTCGCGTTCACTGCGAACCGGGCGCCGGCAGCGCCGGCGAAGGTCGTGCGGAAGGGCCCGCACGCCAAAGCGCTTCATGCCCAGCAGCGAGCGGCTCACCTGCGCCGCGCCCGGCGGCTGCGCGCCGCCCGGCGGGGGGTTCGGAACCGGATCGTCACGACCGCCTGGCGGGCGGTCGGCGTCCCGTATCGCCGGGGCGGAAGCTCGATGAGCGGCTTCGATTGCTCGGGACTGACCCGGTGGGTCTACCGTCAGGCCGGCGTCTCGCTCCCGCACTACTCGGTCGCCCAGTGGAGCTACGGGCGCCGCGTCGCGCGTCGGGCGCTCGCTCCCGGCGACCTGGTCTTCTTCTCCGGGCTCGGGCACGTGGGCATCTACCTCGGCCACGGAGCCGTCGTCCACGCTCCCCGTCCGGGCGAGCGGGTGCGGTTCGAGCGGATGCACGGCTGGCTTTCGTCGAGCTTCTACGGCGCGCGCCGGCTGCGGCTCGCCGGCTGAGAACCGGCCAGTAGCCTCGCCGCGAGCTGCGCCAGGTGCTCGCGCAGCTCATCCGGTCGAACGACCTCGAAATCCGCTCCGAGGCCGGCCAGGGCGCCGGCGGCCCACTCGAGCGAGTCCGACCGCAGCGTCAGGCGCGTGCGGCTGCCGCCGGGCTCCAGCTCGGCCATCGTCGCGGGGATCCTCGCGGCGATCTCCTCGACCGGCGCGTCGAGTAGCACCTCGATCTCCCACGCCCAGGGCAAGCTGGCGAGCATCCGGACGACGTGGTCGACCGGGTCGAAGCCCGGCTCCGGCGGCTCGGCCGGAGCTCCGATCGTCGCGTCGGCGATTCGGTCCGCGCGGAAGGTCCGAACCTCGGCGCTGCCCCGGTTGCGCGCCGGGACGTACCAGCGCCCGCGCCGGGCGACCAGGCCGAGCGGCTCGATCTCGCGGGTGCTCTGCGTGCCGTCGCGGCGGGTGTAGCCGATCCGCAGCGCGCGCTTCCGCCGCACGGCCTCGGTGATCACGAGCAGCGTCTCACTGGAGGCCGGCGTCGCGTGGGGCTCGCCCATGAGCCGCACCTCGTCGCGCAGGCGCTGCACCCGGCGCGTGAGGCGGTCGGGCAGCACGCGCGCGATCTTCGTCAGCGCGCCCTCGGCGCCGCTCAGGCCGCGCTGGTCGGCCATCACCAGCCCGAACACGGTTGCCGCCGCCTCCTCGTCGGAGAGCATCAGCGGCGGCAGGCGTGTACCCGCGCGCAACCGGTAGCCGCCGCCCGCGCCCGGCTGGCCGTCGACCGGGATTCCGATGTCGTGCAGCGCGACCGCGTAGCGGCGAATCGTCCGCTCGCTCACGCCGAGCTCGTTGGCCGCCGAGGCCCCGTCGACGACGAGCCGGCTCTGGAGGAGCTCGAGGAACGCGAGCAGCCGTGAGGCCGGTCGTGACATGCCGTTATTGAAGCACCTCTGCGGACAAAAACTGACCGCAATGACTCGTACCCTTGCTCTTCCGCGAACGAGAGGAGGCGGGTGATGGCACAACGCGTCGAGACTCCGGTCGAGACCGGCGACGGGCGGCACGACTTCGACTTCTTCTACGGCAGGTGGCGGCAGCGCAACCGCAAGCGCGCCGACCTGCTGGTGCGAGACGACGCGGACTGGATCGAGTTCGAGTCGTACAGCGAGGCGATGCCGATCCTGGGCGGCCTCGGGAACATCGACACCTACAAGGCGCCGTGCTTCCCCGGCCGGCCGGGCTTCGAGGGCTTCTCGCTGCGGCTGTTCGACCCCGGCGCCGGCCTTTGGCGCATCTGGTGGGCCTCGACGGTTGGACAGGGCCAGCTCGACGCGCCGGTCGCCGGCCGCTTCCGCAACGGCATCGGCGTCTTCGAGTGCGACGACGTCGTCCAGAGCGTGCCGGTGAGGGTCCGGTTCACCTGGAAGGGGATCACGGAACACTCCGCGATCTGGGAGCAGGCGTTCTCGCTCGACGGAGGCGAGAGCTGGGACACCAACTGGATCACGCACCACGCGCGGCTGACATGAATCCGGTCCACGTCGACACGCGTATCGACTCCCGTGAGACGCAACGTGCTGATCGTGGCCGTGGTCGCGCTCGGCCTGCTGCCGTTGCTCGCGGGCTGTGGTTCGAGCTCCAGCAGCTCGAACGGCGGCACCACCGAGACCAGCAGTGCCGGTGAGAGTGAAGGCGGGACGACAACCGTCGGCGGCCTGAAGGCGAACAACCACGGCACGAAGTCCGTCGAGAGCAGTGGCAAGACCGAGGTCGAGCTGGACGACTTCTACTTCGACCCGACCGTGCTCCAGGGCAAGCCGGGCGAGAAGGTCAGGCTCGAGCTCAAGAACGAGGGGAAGGTCGAGCATTCGTTCACGGTCGAGTCGCAGGGGATCGACAAGGACCTCGAGCCCGGCGACGAGGGCGAGGTCACGGTGACCATCCCGAAGTCGGGCGCGATCTCGTTCTACTGCAAGTACCACAAGAGCTCCGGGATGGCCGGTGCCCTCGCGGTGACGGGCCAGTCGGGCGGGACCGGCGGCATGACCGGCACCGGGACGACCGAGGACAACGGCGGCAAGAGCGGCTACGGCGGCTACTGAGCCGCTCCATACTTCGAGGCCCCGATGGTGCGGGCCGACGATCTCGAGCGCGGCCGGGAGCAGAGCGCGGCGGGCTCCTGGGCGAATGCTCATGCAGCGCTCAGTCGCGCCGACAGCGCAGCGCCGCTGCCAGGTGACGACCTCGAGCTGCTCGCGCACTCCGCGTACATGCTCGGACGCGACGACGAGTACCGGGCCGCACTCGAGCGCGCCTACCGGGCGCACCTGGAGGGGCGAGACCTGCCTCGCGCAGCACGGTGCGCGTGGTGGGTCGGCCACAACTTCCTGTTTCGCGGCGACTCGGCGTCTGCCGCCGGCTGGTTCGCACGCGGTCTGCGCGTGCTCGAGCGCTACGGAGGCGACTGCGTCGAGCGTGGTTACCTCCTGATCCCTGCGCTGCTGCAGCGCTCGGGCAGCGGCGCGTACGAGGCGGCCGAAGCCATGGCGGTGGAGATCGTGGAGATCGGCGAGAGCTTCGGCGACGACGACCTCTCCGCGATCGGCTTGATGGAGCAGGGCCATGCCCTGATCAGGCAGGGTCGGACCGACGAGGGCCTGCGACTGGTCGACGAGACGATGGTCGCAGTCACCTCCGGCGAGCTCTCACCGATCGTCGCCGGCATCGTCTACTGCAACACGATCGCGTTCTGCCGCGACGTCTACGAGCTGCGCCGCGCGCGCGAATGGACGGGCGCGCTGACCCGGTGGTGTGCGGAGCAGCCCGAGATGATCGCCCACCAGGGCCTCTGCCTGGTCCACCGCGCCGAGATCATGACGCTGGGAGGGGAGTGGAGGGACGCGCTCGCCGAGGCCCGTCAGGTCGGACGCCGCTTCCGGGAAGGCGTGCTCAACGAGCGCGCGCTCGCCCACGCGGCCTACCGCGAGGGAGAGGTCCACCGCCTGCAGGGGCGGTTCGAGGCCGCCGAGGCTGCCTACCGCGAGGCGATGGAGCGCCGGCTGGAGCCGCAGCCGGGGCTCGCGCTCCTGCGGCTGGCACAGGGCAACGGCGCTGCCGCGGCGGCGGCGGTTCTGCGCGCAGCTGCCGAGATGACGCAGCCGCTGAAGCGAGCGGCGTTCCTGCCCGCGTACGTGCGGATCATGACCGCGCACCCCGACCTGGAGGCGGCCGAGGCCGCCTGCCGAGAGCTGGAGGGCATCGCCGAGCGCCAGGGCAGCGAGTTGCTTCGGGCTGCAGCTGCCGAAGCGCGAGGGGAAGTCGAGCTCGCGAAGGGCAACGCGCGACAGGCGCTGCCCGCGTTGCGGCGCGCGTGCGAGGAGTGGCACGAGCTCGGCGCGCCGCACGATGCGGCTCGAGCACGAGTCCTGCTGGCGCTCGCCTGCCGCGCGCTCGGCGACGACGACACCGCCGCGTTCGAGCTCGACGCGGCGCGCACCACCTTCGCGCGCCTGGGCGCGTCCCCCGACGTCGCCCGGGTCGACGAGCTTCGAGGCGGAGCCGGCGCCACCGAGACGTACGGGCTGACGCCCCGCGAGCTCGAGGTGCTACGTCTCGTGGCGGCCGGAAAGAGCAACCGCGAGATCGCCGAGGCACTGGTCATCAGCGACCACACCGCCCGCCGTCACCTGCAGAACATCTTCGCCAAGCTCGGCGTCTCGTCGCGCGCGGCCGCCACCGCGCTCGCTCTTCGGCAGCGGCTGATCTGAGCGCCGTGGCACGAAACGACCACGCTGCGCCTCGTCGCGCAGTTGGCACGGCCGTGCGATGCGGGGACGACGGCGATCGCCCTACCGTCGTGGCAACCCAAAAGGAGGTCGCCATGTACGTCGTCGTCCAGCACGAGATCCGGAACCCCGAGACCGCCTTCGCGCGCGGAGAGAAGCTGCAGACGGGCGAGGGTGCCCCGGCGGGGATGCGCGTGCTCCAGTTCTACCCGAGCACCGACGGGTCGGCCGTCACCTGCCTGTGGGAGGCCGACTCGGTCTCTGCAGTGCAGGAGTACGTCGACACGGTGCTCGGCGACTCGAGCGTCAACACCTGCTACGAGGTCGACGCGGGCCCGGCCTTCGCCGAGCGGCCGCTCGGCCTCGCGGCGGCATCGACACTCGCCGCGTAGTCCGACCACGCGAGCGGGGACGAAAAGTCCCCGCTCGCGATGACTTTTCGCCGACCCACCCGTCTTGCCTAGGATGCCGGTCGTGGAGCGGACGACTCTTGCGAGCACGCCCGAGTTCGCCGAGCTGGAACAGCACCGGCGCGAGTTGACGGCACATTGCTACCGCATGCTCGGCTCGCCGTTCGAGGCCGAGGACGCCGTGCAGGAAACGCTCCTGCGCGCCTGGAAGAGCCTCGACCGCTTCGAAGGCCGCTCGGCGCTGCGCTCGTGGCTATACCGGATCGCGACCAACGTCTGCCTCGACATGCTCGAGGGGCGGGAACGGCGCGCGCGGCCGATGGACCTCGGGCCGGCGGGCGAGCCGATCATCGAGAACCTGCACACGCCCGAGGTGCCGTGGCTGCAACCTGTCCCGGACTCGCGCGTCGCCGACCCGGCGGAGGCGGTCGCCTCGCGCGACACGATCCGTCTCGCCTTCGTCGCCGCGCTGCAGCACCTGCCCCCGCGGCAGCGCGCGGTGCTGATCCTCTGCGAGGTGCTGCGCTGGAAGGCCAGCGAGGTCGCCGAGCTGCTGGAGACGAGCGTCGCGTCGGTGAACAGCGCGCTGCAACGGGCGCGGGCGACGCTGGAGGAGCGCGAGCTCTCGCCGGAGTCGGACTTCGACGCGCCCGACCCCGAGCTGCTCGAGCGCTACGTCGCAGCATTCGAGGCCTACGACTTCGAGGCGCTCACGTCACTGATCCACGAGGACGCGATCCAGTCGATGCCGCCGTTCGACCTCTGGCTGAGCGGGCGCGAGGACATCTTCACCTGGTGGGCCGGCGCGGGGATCGGCTGCAAGGGCTCGCGCGTGATCCCGGTCGTCTCGGCGAACGGCTCGCCCGCGTTCGGGCAGTACAAGCCGAGCGAGTCGGGCGACGGCTACGAGCCGTGGGCGCTGCAGGTGCTCGAGCTCTCAGGCGGGCGGATCGCCGAGCTCACGTTCTTCCTCGACGTGGAGACGCTCTTCCCGCTTTTCGGCCTCCCGCTGCGGCTCGACGCGTAGCGCCTCCTCGAGGCCCGTGAACCTGATCAGGCAGCACAGCTCGTCCGACGCGTTGCAGATCGCCAGCTCCAGGCCGGCGCGGCGGGCAGCGAGCTGGAGCCGTGCAAGGGCATCCAGCGCGATGCCGTCCGCCGGAAGCGCGCCCACGTCGCACGAGAGTCGGAGCATCTCTGGGGAAAAGACGCCCTCTCGCCCGTGAACTCATCGCAGGACGGCCGATTAATTCCGGCTCGGAGGGAAGTCCTACCACCGTGATCTCGTTCGAAAGGAGCTAATGGCCCTCGACCGACGCACCCGCTGGTTTGCCCTGTACGTGCTCTGCCTGGGCGACCTGATGATCGTGCTCGATGCCACGATCGTGAACGTCGCCCTGCCCTCGATCCGCGACGACCTCGGCTTCACGGAGGAGTCGCTCGCGTGGGTCGTGAACGCCTATCTGCTGACCTTCGGCGGCTTCCTGCTGCTCGGCGGGCGGCTCGGCGATCTCTTCGGGCACCGGCGGCTCTTTCTCGGCGGGATCGCGCTCTTCACGCTCGCCTCGCTGGCGTGCGGGCTCTCGACCTCGCAGGGGTTCCTGATCGGCGCGCGTGCGGTGCAGGGCCTCGGCGGCGCGGTCGTCTCCGCTGTCGCGCTGTCGCTGCTGATGCTGCTCTTCCAGGATCCGGCGGAGCGGACGAAGGCGATGGGCTTCTTCGGGTTCGTGATGGCCGGCGGCGGCAGCATCGGCGTGCTCCTCGGAGGGGTACTCACCGACGCGCTGAGCTGGCACTGGATCTTCCTCGTCAACATCCCGGTGGGCATCCTGGTCTTCTCGCTCTGCCTGCCGCTCCTGCCCGGCGACCGGCCCGCCTCGGAGGGGCGTGAGCGCGTCGACGTGTGGGGCGCAGTGACGGTGACCGCCGCCCTGATCGCCGCCGTGTACGCGATCGTCAACGGCAACGACAAGGGTTGGCTCTCGGTCCAGACGCTTGGGCTGCTGGCCGTCGCAGTCGTCGTGTTCGCCGCGTTCATCGTGATCGAACTGCGAGTTGCGTCGCCGCTCGTGCCGCTGGGCATCTTCCGGAAGCGGAACGTGTCCGTCGCGAACGGCGTGGGAGTGCTCTGGGCGGCCGGCATGTTCGGGTGGTTCTTCTTCGCCGCGCAGTACCTCGGGCTCGTGCTCGGTTACGACCCGCTGCAAGTCGGGCTGGCGTTCCTGCCCGCGAACATCATCATGGGTGCCTTCTCGCTGGGCCTCTCTGCGCGCCTGGTGATGCGCTACGGGACGCGGATCCCGATCGCCGTCGGAATGGGCCTCGTGACGGCAGGACTGCTGCTGTTTGCCCGCGCTCCGGTCGACGCGAACTTCTGGGTAGACGTGCTGCCTGCGATGATCATCCTCGGGGTCGGCGTCGGGATGGCGATGAACCCCGTGCTGATGGCGGCGATGAGCGATGTGGGGCCGGAGGAGTCCGGTCTCGCCTCGGGCATCGTCAACACCGGCTTCATGATGGGCGGCGCACTGGGCCTGGCGGTCCTGGCGAGCCTTGCGGCCTGGAAGACCGGTGGCGAGACGGCCGCGGCGTCACTGAACGCCGGCTACCAGCTCGCGTTCGTGGTCGGCGGGGTGTTCTCGGCACTCGCGGCCGGGCTTGCGGTGGCGCTGCTGCGCGACCGGCCGATGGTCCCGCACGGCGTGGCCGAGCCGGCGGGCACGCTCGCCGTCGAAACCGACTGACGCTGCGCGCGCGGTATAGCCTCCCGGCGTGCGTGCGCTGGTGAAGGAAAAGCGGGAGGTCGCGCAGGGGACGGTGCTGGCCATCTTCGACCTCCGGGGTGAGGAGGTCGACTTCCGGCCCGGCCAGTACTTCTGGGTCGAGCTGCCCGACCGCGGCTACCAGGACGAAAAGGGCCTGCGCCGCCACATCTCCGTCGTCACCTCGCCGACCGAGCGCGGCGTGCTCGGCCTGTGCACGCGCATGCGCGACACCGCCTTCAAGAACACGCTCGCGGAGCTCGAGGTCGGGGACGAGGTCGACGTCGAGCAGCCGAAGGGCGACTGGCAGCTGCCCGACGACACGAGCCGCGAGTACGTCTTCGCCGCCGGCGGGATCGGCATCACGGTCTTCCGCTCGATGCTCCGCTACATCGCCGACACCGGGGAGCCGTATCACGTCACGCTCGTCTACTCGAACCGCGACCGTGAGTCCACGCCGTTCCTCGACGAGCTGCCGGAGCTCGCGGGCCGGATCCCGGGCTGCAAGCTCGTGCTGACGATGACGCAGGACGAGGGCTGGGACGGCGAGACGCGCTACATCGGCCCGGACCTGCTGCGCGACCACCTGGACGGCGACCTCGGCAACTACACGTACCTGATCGCCGGGCCGCCGCAGATGGTGGAGGCGGTGACCGAGGGCCTCTCCGGGGCGGGCGTGGCGGAGGAGCAGCTGCTGCCCGACCGCTTTAGCGGCTACTAGGCGCCTCGCCGCCGTGTAGAACCGCGGGGTGGACCTGTTCTGGGTCACGCTGGCCGCGCTCCTGACCGCGCTGGCGACCGGGCTCGGCGCGCTGCCGTTCGCCTTCGTCCGGGAAATGTCGCGGGCCTGGCTCGGCATCTCGAACGCGATCGCCGCAGGCTTCATGCTCTCGGCGAGCGGGGCGCTGGTGATCGAAGGCGCGATCCGCGGCGTCGGGCGCACCGCCGCCGGTGCCGTGGCCGGGGCGCTGTTCATCTACGCGACGCACCGCGCGCTCGGGCACCGGGAGCTGCACTTCGCCGAGCTGGGCGGCGCGGACGCGAGAAAGGCCGTGCTGATCGTGGCGGTGATGACGCTGCACTCGTTCAGTGAGGGCGTCGGCGTCGGTGTCGCCTACGGTGGTGGCGCCGAGCTGGGTGTGCTCATCACGATTGCGATCGCGGTGCACAATATCCCGGAAGGGCTCGCGATCAGCCTCGTGCTCGTCCCACGAGGCACTTCGGTGCGTGGGGCGGCCGGCTGGAGCATCTTTTCGAGCCTGCCGCAGCCGCTCGTGGCGGCGCCCGCCTTCCTGTTCGTGGAGCAGTTCAAGCCGTTCCTGCCCGTCGGCTTCGGGTTCGCGGGCGGCGCGATGGTCTGGGTTGTGCTGTCCGAGCTGCTGCCGGAGGCGCGCGCGGAACTGAGCATGAGCGGCCTGGCCGTTTGGCTAGGCGGCTCGCTGCTCGTGATGTCGATCTTCCAGCTTGCGCTGCTCGGTCACTGACGCCCGCGGCCGCGCGAACGCCTTTGCGCCTTCCAGCACCACGAACGGGACGAGCGCCAGCAGGAACGTGAAGGCGGCCTCGGCCGGCCCGAGCGAGTGCGTGGCGAGCGGCCCCTGCAGGGCGGGGACATAGACCGCGGCGACGACGAGCGCGGCCGAGCCGATCGCGCTCCAGAGCAGCCAGGAGTTGCGCCGCAGCCTCCAGGCATGAACCCACCGCGAGCGCATCGCGAATACGAGCGCCAGTTCCGAGAGCGCCAGGGTCGCGAACGCCATCGTCTGGTCGACGTCGCCGCCGAAGGCCCGGCCGGTGAAGAACGCGGCCGCCGTCACGCCTCCGACGAGCGTGCCGATCGCGGCAAGGCTAAGCCAGGTCGGGGTGTCGAGGAGGCGCGTGCCCCGCCGCGGGGGTGTCGTCATCGTGCGCGGGCTCGCCGGGTCCGCGGCGAGCGCGAGGGCGGGGAGGCCGTCGGTCACGAGGTTCACGAGCAGCACCTGGATCACCGCCAACGGCGCGCCGACGCCCGCGATCACCGCTGCGACGAACACGAGCACCTCGCCGAAGTTGGCGGAGAGCAGGAAGGCGACGAACTTGCGGATGTTGTCGCCGATCCGCCGGCCCTCCTCGACCGCGGCCACGATCGTCGCGAAGTCGTCGTCGGTGAGCACGATCGCGGCTGCGCTGCGGGCGGCCTCCGTGCCGGAGTGGCCCATGGCGACTCCGACATCGGCACGGCGCAGGGCGGGGGCGTCGTTGACGCCGTCGCCGGTCACCGCGACAACTTCGTCCGCCTCCTGCAGCTCGGTGACGAGGCGGAGCTTGTCGGCGGGAGTCGCGCGCGCCACGATCGCCCGGTCGTCGAGCCCGAGGGCGTGTCCGATCGTGCGGGCGGTCGCCGGGTGGTCGCCCGTGAGCATCCGCACCTCGATCCCTGCAGCGCGTGCCGTCGCGAGCGCCGGAGCGGCCGTCTCGCGCAGGGGGTCGTGCAGCGCGATCACGCCGAGCAGTGCGTGGCCCTGCTCGAGGTCGGCGGGGAGATCGTCGAGGTCGACCGGGCGACCCGAGACGGCGAGTACCCGGAAGCCCTCGCCCGCCCAGGCGAGCGCCGCCTCCGCGAGCTCGGCGTCCGTGGCTGCGCGCTTCGCGACGACCTCCGGCGCGCCCTTCATGTACGCGTGGCCGTCGCCCCCCTCGTCGTAGAGCGCCGTCATCCGCTTGCGCTCCGAGTCGAAGGGGAGCTCCTGGGCGAGTCGCCGCCCGGTCATCAGGTCGTCCTGGCGCAGCCCGCGCTCCATCGCCGCGAGTAGCAGCGCCCGTTCGATCGGGTCGCCGACGGAGCCGTTTGTGCTCTCGCGTGCGCTCGAGGCGAGCACGGCGGCGGCGAGCAGGTCGCGCTCGTCGACGCCGGCTGCCGGCCGGACGGCGGCGACGCGGATCTGGTTCTGCGTGAGCGTTCCGGTCTTGTCCGTGCAGATAACGGTGGTCCCGCCGAGCGTCTCGATCGCTTCGAGTCGCCGGACGATCGCGCCACGCGCAGCCATCGCGCGGGCGCCGAGCGCGAGGGCCGCCGTGACCGTGGCGGCGAGACCCTCCGGGACGGCTGCGACGGCGACTGCCACGCCGACCAGAAAGGCCTCGTGCAGTTCAGTGCCCTGCGCGAGCATGCCCACTGTCAGCACCACGGTGATCGCGACCCCTGCGAGCACCATCTGCCGCGCCAGCCGTGAGAGGCGTCGCGTCAGCGGCGTCGGCGGCGGTTTCGCCCCGGCGGCAAGGCGCTCGATCTGTCCCAGCTCCGTGGTCTCGCCGGTTGCGCAGACGACGATCCGGCCGCGACCTCGCGTGACCGCGCAGCCGGCATACGCGATAGACGCACGCTCCGCGAGCGGAGTCGCCTCCTCCACCGCGCCCGCGCCCTTCGCGACCGGGAGCGACTCCCCCGTCAGTGCCGACTCGTCGACCTCCAGGCCGTGTTCCGAGACAATCCGGCCGTCGGCGGCGACGCGCTCGCCTTCGACCACGAGCAGCACGTCCCCGGGAACGACCTCCTCCGCCGGGATCTCCATCACCGTTCCATCGCGGACGACGGTCGCCTGCTGCGTGAACGCTTCCGAGAGCGCGAGGATCGCCCGCTCGGCCGTCGCCTCCTGCCAGAAGCCGAGCGCCGCGTTGAGGACGAGCACGGCGGCGATCGCGATGCCTTCGCCGACGTCGCCGATCGCGATCGAGACGGCCGTCGCCGTGACGAGCAGCGCGACCAGCGGGTCGAACAGCTGGCCGACGAGGATCCGCAGGTAGTTCGGCCCCTCCTGCTCGCGCGGCCGGTTCGGGCCGCAGCGGGCGAGGCGGGCGGCGGCCTCGTCCCCGGCGAGGCCGCGTTCGAGGTCGGTTTCGAGCGCCTCGGCGACCTCGCGCGTGGCGAGCGCGTGGGGCTGCGATCGCATCAGGTCGTCCGCGTGCGAATGACCAGCACCGAGCATGACGCCTCGTGCGCGGCGCGCTCGGAGACCGAGCCGAGCGCCTTCAGCCCGCGTAGGCCGCGGCTGCCGACGACGAGGAGGTCCGCTTCGCGGCTCTCCTCGACGAGCGCCTTTGCCGGGTGGGCGTCGGCCGTGAGGACACGCGGGCCCGCGCCGAACCTCCGCCCGAGGTGCTCGGCCACCTCCACCGCGAGCTGTGCGCAAGCGGAGCCGTCGCTCCCGACGACGATTGCGCGTGGGAAGTGAAGAGGATCCGCAGGCGGCCGCGCGACGAGCACCGAGCACGGCGCCGCATGCAGGAGCTCTCCCGCGACACCCCCGAGCATGATCTCCGACGCGCGGCGGTGGCCGTGGGTTCCGACGGCCACGAGCCCGACGTGGTTCGCCTCCAGCTCGCCCAGGATCGACCGCAGCGCCGGGCCGTCCACGACGCGAGCGGTCGCCTCGGGCCCGGCGAGCTCGAGGGCGCGCCGGTTCGCCTCCGCCGCCTCGCGCCGAAGCTCGTCGGCCACGCGCGGGGCCGAGAAACCGGTTCGACTTGCCTCGGCCAGATGCACGGCGGTGAAGACCTCGAGGCTGCCGCCGGGGGCGGCGAGGCGCGCGGCCTGCCGCGTCGCCTCGAGACCGGCTTCACTGCCGTCCGCCCCCGCCAGCACGCGCTCGAAGAGCGCTTGCGGCTTGAACTGCTCTGACCGCTGCGCGCTCACTGGTACCTCAGCGCCTCGGCCGGGTAGATCCGCGAGGCCCGCAGCGCCGGCAGCCACGTCGTCGCCAGAGCCACCAGGTAGACGACCGAGAAGATGATCCCGAGGTTCGCCCACGGGACGTCGAAGCTGAGGTTCTCCCAGCTCGGCTGGCTCTGCGAGTCGCTGATCACGTTGTGGGCTACGACGAGCCCGAGGAACGTCCCGACGACGATCGACGTCAGCGCCACGAACGACGACTCGAGCAGGAAGGCGAGCTGCACCATCCCCTTGCGGAAGCCGATCGCGCGCAGGACGCCGATCTGTTGCCGCCGCTCGACGACGGCCCGCGCGGTGATGACGCCGAGAGCCGCGACGCCGACGATCAGGCCGAGGCCCATGAACCCCATCACGATCCGGTTCATCGTCACATTCGCGGCCACCAGGTCGCCGAGCACTTCCTCCAGTGAGTCTGCCTGCATCCCGTTCGCCAGGAACGCCGACTCGAGCTGGTGCGCGGTCGCCTTCGCGTCGACCCCCGGCTGGAGCGCGAACAGGTGGATCGTCGGCAGGACGCGGTTCCCGAACACGTCGGCGACGGACCGCTGCGACGTCCAGACGCCGTACATGTACTCGGGTGCGGTATCGGAGAGGACGCCGATCACCGTCAGCGTCAGGCGTTTGCCGGTCTGCTGGTCGCGCACCGTCATCTTCACCGGCTCGAACACCTCGTCTTCGAGGTAGAACCCCTTCAGCTGGAAGTCCGGCGGCGGTGCGAAGTTCCAGTTCTCCCGGCGCTGGACCGCGAACTGATCGACGACCGCGAGGTTCGGGCTCGTTCGGATCGCGTTCCAGACGTCGGCGCTGGAGCCGTAGCCACGGGCGTGAGCGGCGAGCTTGTAGGTCGTGTGCGAGAGGAACGCGTCGTCCGCGCCGTTCACCACGTAGGACTCCTCCTGTGCGCCGACGCCGACCTGCCGGGCCTTGACCGGCAGCGTGGACTGGCTCGAGATGACCGTGAACTCGCTGCGCTTCAGGCCCGGTGTGCGGGCGACGGCGGCAGGCATGTTCACGATCGGCTGTGCGGGCGAGGACGTCGCCCGGATGTCGAAACCGCCGCCGAAGACCTCCAGGTCGTTGAACGCGTTGGTGAACGCGCCTGACGTCGTCGCGCCCACGACGAGCGTGAAGACGACGAGCGTGAACATCGCGAGCGTCACGCCGGTGCGGAAGAGGCTCCGGAGCGGATACGCGATCGACATGCGCAGCACCGGCGCGAGAGCGCGGATGCGGCCGCCGGTGGCGGCAAGGGCGCCGAGCAGGACGTCCGCGTTGTACATCAGCGTCCACGACGCGCCGAGCACGATCATGAGGCCGCCGAGCAGGAAGATCGACATGTTGACCTTCATCTCGCCGAAGAGCCAGCGGCTGATCGGCAGCACGAACCAGAGCACGAGCGCGAGCCCGGCTCCCGTGTGCACGGCCCGCTCCGGCAGGCCGAGCAGCTGCAGGATCGGGACCAGGCTGAGAATCACGAGCGCGACGCCGAAGCCGAGGACGACCGCGTCCTTGGAGCCGACCCCGGAGACGGCGAGCGCCGCTCCTGCGAGCAGTCCGAGCGCGGCCCAGACCAGCCTGCGCTTACGCCCCTTCTCGCGCGGCGGCTCAGGCAGGTCGCGGATGGCCGTGACGATGTTCATGCGGCTCACCCGGCGCGCCGAGAAGACGACGACGGCCAGCGTGAGCAGCACGCCGATCGAGTAGCCGAGGACGAACGTCGTCGGCTTGACGGTGTACGAGATCTGTATGTCCTCCACGCCGGAGAACGCGGCGGCCATTGCGAGCACCATGCCGTAGGCGACGCCGATGCCGAGCAGCACGCCAACCGCCGCTGCCAGCAGGTCGTAGGCGAGCCCCTCGAACAGGAAGAGCTGGACGAGATGGCGGCGGCGCGTGCCGACTGCGCGCGCGATGCCCAGCTCGCCTCGGCGCTCCGCTGCGAGCATGACGAAGATCAGGAAGATCAACAGGATCCCGGCCGCGATCGAGAACGAGCCGAAGGTCGTGAAGACCGACATGAACGCGGCGCCGGCCGCGTCGGCCTGCTCGAGCGCGTCCTGCTTCGTGTTGTCGATCTCGAGGCCCAGCGGCGCGACCTTCGGCTGCAGCAGCCGCATGACCTGCTCGGTCGTCGCCACGCCGCCCGTGTTCGAGACGAACACCGCCCGGACGTTGCCCTGCTGTCCGAGGAACTGCTGCGCCGTTTCGAGCGGCATCAGCACGCCGGCCCCGTCGGTCGCCCCGCCCTGGTAGCGGACGATCGCCTTTACGCGCATCGTCGAGACGGAGTTGCCCGAGAGGAGCTGGACGATGTCCCCGGCCTTGGCCGCGAGCTTGTCCGCGCCCTCGAGGTTGAGGTAGATCTCCCCGGGGCGCAGGTTCGCCAGCGAGACGCGGTGGCCGTCGGCCCGCATCTCGCCGAAACCGCGCATGCGCGCCGGGTTGGCCGCGAACAGCGTCACCCGCGACTCGGTCTGCCTGCTCGTCGTGTCCTGCACGGCGATGGGCTCGACGATCACCGGCGCGACGCCGTCGATCAGGTGGCTCCCGCGAGCCTCGTGCGCGATCAGGTTGGCGTAGCCCTCGGAGAAGTAGAGGCCGCCGGTGCCGGCATTGCCGCTGGCCAGGGCAGCCTCGATGCCCTTCGGCGCGATGACCTCGTCGGTTCTGCCGAGCGACGTCGCGGCCGAGGAGCGGATCGTGTTGCTCATGGTGTCCCCGGTCGCGAGTGCGGCCGAGATGATGGCGGTGCCGAGCATCAACCCGGTGACGATCAGCACGGTGCGGCCTCGGCGACGCTTCACGTTGCGCACGCCGAGCCGGAAGAAAACGCGGTTGCGAACGGCCAGCGCGGCGACGGCGGCCAGCGCGACCGCTAGCAGGATCACGAGGACGGCGGTCAACCCGCCGACCGGGATGCCGAAGATCTTGGTCACGAGTGACCCCCCTAGCCGGGCACCGCCGCCGGAAGGTCCGCGACCACCACGTCGTAGTGCTCCCGGCCCGGCGGCGAGCGATAGATGGTGACGAACTTCTCGAGCTGCTCTGCGTAGAAGCTCCGGCCGCCGACGAGGCCGGCGTCGGCCGACTCCTCGTCCCTCCAGAGCGTCACCGCGAGCGCCTGCCCCTGCGGCGAGACGAGCACGTAGACGCCCTCGTAACCGTCCTGCTCGCGCAACGCAGGCACGACCGAGTTCTGGAACTCATCAGTCGCCTCCTGGATGCTCATGCGAACCGGGTCGAGCTCGGCGATTGTCACGCGTGCGACCATCAGCTCATCACCTCCAGGATCTGTTCGTCGACGATCTGGCCGTCGACCATGCGGACGATGCGGTCGGTTGCGCGGCCGACGCCGATGTCGTGCGTGACGATCAGGAACGTGAGCCCGCGCTCGCGGTTCAGCCGGCGCATCAGCTCGACGATCTCCTCGGCGTTCTCGCTGTCGAGGTCGCCGGTCGGCTCGTCGGCCCAGACGATCGCCGGGTCGTTCACCAGCGCGCGGGCGATCGTCACGCGCTGACGCTGTCCGCCGGAGAGCTCGTCGGGCAGATGTCCGGCCCGTTGGTCGAGGCCGACCAGCTCGAGTGCCGCCAGCGCCTTCTTGCGCGCCTCCTTGGCGGGAACACGCGAGACGAGCAGTGGCAGCTCGACGTTCTCGACTGCCGTCAGGACGGGCATCAGGTTGTAGAACTGGAACACGAAGCCCATGCGGCGGGCGCGGTAGTCGGTGCGCTGCTCGTCGCTCATCGCACTCAGCGCGACCCCTTCGATCAGCACCTCGCCGGTGTCGATCCGGTCGAGACCCGACAGGCAGTTGAGCAGCGTCGTCTTGCCCGATCCGCTCGGGCCCATGATCGCGACCATCTCCCCGCGCGGAACCGTGAAGCTGACCTCCTGGAGTGCATGCACTTGCAGCTTTCCGGTGTCGTAGACCTTGTCGACCGCACGCGCTTCGACGATCGGCTCGAGCACGACGGGCTCGGGCGGCGGCGCGGGTCTCGCTGCGACGCTCACAGCCATCTTTCGACCTCCTCTGGCTCGACGTCCCCAAAAGGGTCCCGCGCGGTGCGCCGGAGGGCATCGGGGGGGTCAGTGATGTCGCCTTCGGAGAAGTACCGAACCCACCGGCGATGCGGACAATCCGCAGCGCCCTCTGTGCCCTCGCCGATGCCGAGCAGCCGTGGCGGCGCGATTCTGGGCGAGCGCCGCAGCGGCAGCCGCCTGAGCGCCGCCGGTCACCAGCGCGAGTTAGCCCCGCCGGATCATCGCGAGCACCTTCGCCGTCGGCTCGAAGACCAGCGTTCCGGCCCGCTTCGGGTTCGAGCCGAAGCGGTAGGTGTTCACGGAGTAGACGACGCCCAGCGGCCCCACGGCCGCATTGGCCGAGCCCCATGGATGCGAGTTCGGCGCAAACACGAGCTCCTTGCCCGTCGCCAGGTCGACGAGGTGCATGCGCTGGGAGAGGTGCCGCGTGTCGGCGAAGTAGAGGGCGATCCGGCCGTAGGCACGCAGGTTCCCGGGCTGCAGGTACGGCGCCTTCGTGCGAATCGGCCACGTGTGCAGCAGCGCGCCGCTCTGGGCGTCGTACACCTCGAGCGTCTTCGTATGCGTGAGCACCACCAGGCGCCCGCCGCCGTAGGCGATCTCCTTCGCCGAGCTCGGCGTGATCCGACTGAGCAGCGCGCCGGTCGCCGAGTAGATGCCGACGCTGTCGTCGTCGCGAAGGACCGCCACGCGGCTCCGGTCGGCCGAGGCCGAGACGACCGCCGTGGCACCCGTGGCGATCACTCGCAGCACCGATCGCTGCGGGTCGATCAGCGAGAGGCGCTCGTTCGAGATCGTCACATCACTCTGATCGGCATTCGGCGTCGTCGTCCACCTGCTGACAGCGAGGACGTTCCCCGAGCCGACGAGGCCCGTCAGCCAGTTGCCGTCCCAGATCTCGACGCTGCCGTAGTAGATCCCATCCCTGCGGAACGCGGACGCAACCGGCCGCGTCGGACCGGAGAGCGACCTCGTGTAGAGGCGTGCCCACGTCTCCTGGGAGTTGCCGGTCATGCTCAGCGTTATCCAGGCGACGCGCGTGCCGGCGATCGCGACCTCCGGGATCAGCGGATGGTCCATGTAGTGCCCGGTGCCGGTGCGCAGCTGCGTCGTCGCGCCGCTGCTCAGATTCCAGACCCGAACGGCGTCGTCGTCGGTGACGTAGACGAGTCGCGCACTGTCCAGCGCAACGGCTGCGATCGGGCGGTTCACCTGCTTCAGCCTGCGCGCGGACGGGTTCGCCGCGGCGGACGCGAGAACCAGCAGCAGGAGAGGCGCCACGATCACGGCCAAGATCGAGAGCCGTTTCATCACTCTCACCTCCACGACGAATCATCGTCCGGAGGTGGCAGCCCGCCATCGTGCGCGTCGCGGATCTGCTCAGCCTGAAAGTACGGAGACCAAAGTGATTACATCTGTGCGCGACCGCGTGTCGGCATGCGCTCAGTGGAGCGCGCCCTCGATCACTCTCTGGGGCCGAAGCCGTACCGTCGGCTCTTGTCACGCTCACAGACGGCGTGGCCCGGCGCATCGGGGGTGCCTGCGGCGTCGATCCGGGTTTCTGCGCAGTCGTAAGGCACGTTTCCCCGATGCGTGTTCACCCATGAGCGGCGAGTCTCGTGAGGACTGAGGAGGTGTGTCATGAGTGTTCCCACGCACGCCCAGCCGCGGGCCATTCGTCCCCTGCGAGCCGACCGGCGGGTGACGGCCGGCGTGGTTCCAGTCCAGGCTTGGTGGCTTCTGGCCGGCCTCGTGCTTGCGTTCGGCGTGCCGTTCGTCTTCGCGGATCTCGCCCGCCTGCCGCGCGACCTTTACTACGCCTTGTACGTCGCCGGAGTCTTCACGTTCGTCGGCGTCTGGGCGCGCAAGACGCAGCAACCCGTTAGCGCCTTCCTCACGCGCCGCTGGCGCTGGGCCGTGCTACTCGGCGTGGTGGCCGGAGCTCTGCTGACCTTCACCGTCCTCCGGGAGCCGTCGACGTCGCACCCGGGCGGGTTGACGTTCGTCGGCGCAATCCTCTGGCGCGGAGTCGTCTACGGTGCCGCCGACGGCCTGCTGCTCTCGACGTTTCCGATCTTGGCGGTCTTCGGGCTGTTCGCATCGACGCCGCTGCGGGAGCGGGCGAGGAAGACCGTCGCCGGCATCGGTGCGCTCGCGCTTTTGGTGTCGTTGCTCTTCACGGCCGTCTACCACGTCGGCTACCCCGAGTTCCGTAGCGGCAAGGTGGCGCGGCCGCTCACGGGAGACGTCATCTGGAGCGTGCCCACGCTGGTGACGCTGAGCCCGCTCGGCACCCCGATAGCCCATGTTGCCACTCATGTGACGGCCGTCGTTCACAGCTATGACACCGACCTCTTCCTGCCGCCGCACGAGCAGGGAAACTGAGGCCGACACTCGAGCTGCGGGCGGACTGCGGCCTACCCGCAGCCCCTTAGGTGAGCGCCCCGATGTCGCGCGCGGCTTCGGCCGGAAAGCTCGGACCGACGTCGAGCGAAGGAGGACACCATGGCCGTCAGAGTGGCCATCAACGGTTTCGGGCGCGTCGGTCGCGCCGCCTTTCGAGCTGCCCACGAGCGAGAGGCGGACCTCGAGTTCGTCGCGATCAACGACCTCGCCGACGGCGCGCAGCTTGCTCACCTGCTGCGACGCGACTCCGTCTACGGGCGCTTTCCCGGAGACGTCGAGCTCAGCGACGACGTGCTCGCGATCGACGGGCGCGAGCTGCCGATCTTCCACGAGCCCGACCCGGCCGATCTGCCTTGGCGCCGACTCGGCGTGGACGTCGTGCTCGAGTGCACCGGCCGCTTCCGCTCGCGCGAAGGCGGGGCGAGGCATCTCTACGCCGGCGCGCACAAGGTCGTGGTGTCGGCGCCGATGAAAGATCCCGATGCAACCGTCGTGCTCGGGGTCAACTTCGACGACGCCTACGACCCCGAGCTTCACCACGTCATCTCGAACGCCTCGTGCACGACGAACTGCCTCGCCCCCGTGGCGAAGGTGCTGAACGAGACCGTCGGCATCCGCCACGGGCTGATGACGACCGTGCACGCCTACACCGCCGACCAACAGCTCGTCGACCTTCCGCACAAGGATCTCCGCAGAGCTCGTGCGGCCGCGGTGAACCTGGTGCCGACCTCCACGGGCGCGGCGAAAGCGATCGGCGCGGTGATCCCCGAGCTGGCCGGCAAGTTGCACGGGTTCGCCGTGCGCGTGCCGGTCCCCACGGGATCGATCGTCGACCTCACCGTCGAGACCACCGAGGCCACGTCGGCGGAGGAGCTGAACGAGCTCTTCCAGGAGCGCGCCGACACGGGCACGCTCGAGGGGATCCTCGCGTACAGCGAGGAGCCGCTGGTCTCGTCGGACATCGTCGGCTCTCCGTACTCGGCGGTGTTCGACGCTCCGCTGACGAGCGTCGTCGACGGCACTCAGGTCAAGGTGATCGCCTGGTACGACAACGAGTGGGGATACTCGAACCGCCTGATGGAACTCGCGGCCAAGGTGCTGGTCGAGCAGCCGGCGGTGGTCGGCGCACGCTGACCGCGCGGCGATCGAACCGCAACCTGTATGCGGAAAAGCCGCACGCGTGCTCAGCCCGTCCCCTGATGCTCGCAACCGCCATACGGAGCCAAAGTTGCGGTGTGATGATCAACGCGACGGAGAGGCTCCCCGAGGAGCTGCACCCCCCGCTCGAGCGGGGGGAGGCGCTCCTCGAGGCGGACCGCTGTCTCGAGTGCGGCGGCCCGTACGCGACGGCGCCGTGCACCGTTGCGTGTCCGGCAGATGTCGACGTCGCCGGGTTCGTCGCAGCGATCGCCGACGACGACGTCGAGGCCGCGGCTGAGACGATCTTCGCCGAGAACCTGCTCGGTGCGACGTGTGCGCGCGTCTGCCCGACCGAGGTCCTGTGCGAGGGCGCCTGCATCCTCGCCGACGTCGGCCGTCGGCCGATCCAGATCGGCGCCCTCCAGCGCTACGCGACCGACCGCGCGCTCGCCGACGGCGCGGAGATTCGCCCCCCGGCCCTCTGGAACGGGCGGCGGGTGGCGGTGGTCGGTGCGGGCCCCGCCGGGCTCGTGTGCGCCGGCGAGCTCGCTGCGCTCGGCTACGCCGTCACCGTCTTCGACGAGCGCGACGAGGTGGGCGGCCTCGTTCGCTACGCGATCGCGCCGTACCGCCAGGTTCGCGAGCCGCTCCCGGACGAGGCAGCTGCGCTCGCGAAGATCGGCGTCGAGTTTCGGCTCGGCACGCACATCGACTCCGAGCAGCTGGCATCGATCACAGCAGAGGCAGACGCGGTCTTCCTCGGGCTCGGACTGGGCCCTGACACCGCGGTCGCCTACCCCGGCGACGACCTGGCGGGGGTCTGGGAGTCGCTGCCCTTCATCGAGGCGCTGAAGACGGGAGCGCCGCCGTCGGTCGGGCGGCATGTCGTCGTCGTGGGCGGCGGCAACACGGCCATCGACGTCGCGCGCGAGGCGCTGCGGCTCGGCGCGACCGCCGTCACACTCGTCTACCGGCGAAGCGAAGCCGAGATGCCCGCGTATCCGCACGAGGTCGACGAGGCGCGCGCCGAGGGAGTGCGTTTCCAGTTTCTTGCCGATCCAGTGCGGTTCCTGGGCTCGGACCGGCTCGAAGCGGTCGAGTGCCGGCGAATGTCGCTCGGCGAGCCCGACGCAAGCGGAAGGCGCCGCCCGGAGCCGGTTCCGAACAGCAGCTTCACGCTCTCGGCCGACACGGCCGTGAAGGCGATCGGCCAGCAGCCGCGCCGCGAGCTCGGGGACTGGATCCGCGGGCTCGCGCTGGACGACGGCGGGCTCGTGAAGGTCGATCCGGCGACCGGGCAGACGTCGAACACCAAGTTCTTCGCCGGCGGCGACCTGATCAACGGCGGCGCCAGCGTGGTCGAGGCCGTCCGCGACGCGAAGCGCGCCGCGCAGGCGATTGACGAGTGGCTGCGATGAACGGGCTGACCGAGATCCGCTGGCACGCTCGCGCTGGGCAGGGCGCGAAGACCGCGTCACAGATTCTGGCCCTGGCCCTGCTGCGCTCCGGCCGGTTCGTGCAGGCGTTTCCCGAGTACGGGCCGGAGCGCCGCGGGGCGCCGCTGCGGGCCTACACGCGCAGCTCCGACCGGCCGATCCGGCGACACGACGCGATCGAGCATCCGGACGCGGTGATCGTGCTGGAGCCGTCCCTGATGGGCGACGCGGCGGTGACCGACGGGCTTGTCGAGGACGGCGTGGTGGTGCTCAACGCAGAGCAGCCCCCTGCCGGCATGGTCGCCGAGCGTGTCCTCTGCGTCCCCGCGTCGCGACTCGCGAGCGAGCGTGGGTCGGGCTTCGTGAACGTCACGATGCTCGGAGCCGTCGGGGCCGCGCTTGGCGAGCCCCCGCTCGAGGCGATCCAGGACGCGGCGGTCCAGGTCCTCGGCCGGAAGGTGGATGCAACCGCGGTCCGCGAGGCGATCGAGGAGGGCTACCGATGTCTCCACTGAGCTCGTGGCAGGAGCTGCCGCTGGCGGGTGCCGTCGATCCCGCCACCACCGTCCGCCCCGAGACCGGCGGCTGGCGCACCGGCCTCAAGCCGGAGGTCGAGCTCTCGCGCTGCGTGAACTGCCTGCTGTGCTGGATCTACTGCCCCGACTCGGCCGTGCTGCTCGACGGAACCGCCTTCACGGGCTTCGACCTCGCGCACTGCAAAGGCTGCGAGATCTGTGCGGAGATCTGTCCGGTCGACGCCATCTCGATGGTGGCGGAGGAGGCGACCCCGTGAACGTGCGCGAGCTCGAGCTGCTCACCGGCGGGGAGGCCGTCGCCGAGGCGATGCGCCAGATCGACCCGGACGTCGTCCCCGTCTACCCGATCACGCCGCAGACGCCGATCATCCAGGGCTTTGCCAAGTTCGTGGCGGACGGGAAAGCGCACGGCGAGCTCGTCGACGTCGAATCGGAGCACTCGGCGATGAGCGCGGCGATCGGCTCGGCGCTCGCCGGGGCGCGGACGATGACGGCCACCTCCTCGCAGGGCCTGGCACTGATGGCCGAGGTGGTCTACATCGCGGCCGCGATGCGGGCTCCGATCGTGATGGCGCTCGGCAACCGCGCCCTCTCGGGGCCGATCAACATCCACTGCGACCACTCGGACTCGATGCTGATCCGCGACTCCGGGGTCGTCCAGCTCTTCGCGGAGAACGCGCAGGAGGCATACGACCTGACCATCTTGGGGACGCGCCTGGCTGAGCATCCCGACGTGCTGCTTCCGGTGCTCGTCTGCCAGGACGGCTTCACGATCACGCACTCGGCCGAGCCGGTTGCGCTGCTCGCCGACGCCGACGTCTCGGCCTTCGTGGGTGAGTACGAGGTCTCTCGTCCGCTGCTCGACGTCGGGCGTCCGGCTTCGCACGGCCCGTTCGCGATGCCTGATTACTACTTCGAGCTCCGGCGGCAGCAGATCTCCGCACTCGAGCGAGCGCTCGAGGTGTTGCCGGAGATCGCGCTCGACTTCGAGCCGCTCGCGGGACGCAGCTACGGCTCGTTCGAGGGCTACCGCCTCGACGGCGCCGAGCGAGTGGTCGTCGCGCTCGGCTCCTCCGCGGGCACCGTCAAGGACGTCGTCGACGAGCTCCGAGCCGAGGGTGACCCCGTCGGCCTGCTCAAAATCGTCTCGTTCCGGCCGTTCCCCGCGGCACAGGTGAACGCGCTCCTCCGGAATGTCAGCGCCGTGATCGTGCTCGACCGCGCGGCCTCCCCCGGCGGCGCGGCGCCGCTGCTCGCCGAGGTCACGGCCGCGGTGAGCGGACGGGCAGTCGACGTCTTCGGCCACGTCTACGGGCTCGGCGGGCGCGACCTGCATCCCGAGGACGTTCGCGACGTGTTCTCCGGCCGAGCACCTGTCTACATCGGTCTGCGAGGTGAGCCATGTCTCGTCTGAAGGACCTGGCCCGGCGAGAGCACGGCGTGCCTCCGCTCGCCGGAGGGCACTCCCTCTGTCAGGGCTGCGGGATCCCCGCCGTCGTGCGAACCGTGCTGAACACCTTCGAGGAGCCCGTCGTCGTCGTGAACGCAACGGGGTGCCTCGAAGTCGCGACGACGAGGTTCCCGACGACGGCGTGGAATGTTCCCTGGATGCACGTGGCGTTCGAGAACGCCGCCGCGGTGGCGAGCGGAGTCGAGGCGGCCCAGCGCGCCCTGCGCCGTCGCAATGCGCTCCCCCAGAACCAGGAGATCGCGGTCGTGGTCTTCGCCGGCGACGGCGGGACGTACGACATCGGCCTGCAGGCGCTGTCCGGCGCCTTCGAACGCGGCCACCGGTTCCTGTTCGTCTGTTACGACAACGAGGCGTACATGAACACCGGCATCCAGCGTTCGGGCGCCACGCCGTTCGGTGCCGCGACCACCACGACCCCGGCCGGGCCCGAGAGCTTCGGCAAGGCGCAGCGCCGCAAGGACATGACGGCGATCGCGATCGCGCACCACGTCCCGTACGTCGGCCAGGCCGCGGCTTCCCACTGGCAGGACCTGAGCGAGAAGGTCGAGCGCGCGGCTGCTGCCGACGGGCCGGCGTTCCTTAACGTCCTCACCAATTGCCCACTCGGCTGGGGCCACGAGCCGCGCATCGGGCTGCACGTGCTCGACAGCGCGGTCGAGAGCTGCTTCTGGCCGCTGTACGAGGTGGTGGACGGCGAGTTCCGGCTCACCTACGAGCCGGAGGAGATCGTCCCGATCGAAGAATGGCTGAGACCGCAGAAGCGCTTCGCGCATCTCCTGCTGCCAGAGAACGCAAGGCTGGTACAGGAGATCCAGCAGGTCATCGACGCCGACTGGGAAGCGCTGCGCCTGCGCTGCGAAGGAGGTGTTCCGGCATGACAGCAGAGCTCGAGACGGTCGACATGATGGTCGTCACGATTCAGGTGCCTGCCCGCGAGGCCGGCGAGCTGGCCGTCACCGTGGACGGAGACGTCATCCGCGTGGTCGGGCCGGACGGGTTCCGGCAGCAGCTCGCGCTGCCGCAGGGCGCAGATCCTGCGCGCCTGCACGCGGGCTTGTTCCACGGCATCCTGGAGCTCCGAGCGCCGCGCACGGAAGGCCCCGTGTCGACGGAGACACGAGCCGTGCCGGTCTCGGACCTGACCTAGAGCTAGAGCTCGAGCTCGATCGACTCGAGCACGACGCTCTGGGCGTTCCTCTCGGTCGGATCCGCGGCGAGCTCTACCTCGACCGCCGCGCCCTCTGCAACCGTTCCCCGCGACGCGTCGGCGAAGTGCTCGCGGAAGTGATCCGCGGTGAAGTGGGCAAGCGCACCGAGCCGCACCCGGATGCGCGTGACGTGACGCCCGCCTTCCGAGCGCGCCTCCGCTTCGATCTTGCGCATCAAGTCGTTCATCAGCGCCTGCTCGTGCACTCGACGACCTCCCTCCGAATCGAAGCCGCGACCCGAGGGACCGCGTCCGCCACCTCCGGGGTCAGCTCGGCGCCGGCGTCGAACCTCGCCCCTTCGATCCCGTAGACGATGGCGTGCGGAGGCAGCCGGCCCAGGGCCCGGGCCAGCTCGACGGCGTCCGCGAGCCCGAAGTGATGCGTCGACGCGCGGAACACCCTCGCGGGCAGCATCTCCTCGCTGGCGTCGACCCTGTGGACGACTCCCGCCTGCGCCGCCGAGGAGACCGCGTCCACCAGCCAGACGCTCTCGGCGCCCTCCCAGGCGTCCATGAGCGCGGTGGGCTCGCCTTCCCGCTCCAGCACTTCTGCCTCCTCCGGGAGCGTCCCCCGCAGGAGCATCGCGACCTCGAGCCCGGCGCCGTCGTCGCCGCGCCAGCGGTTCCCGACGCACACCACCCTCAGCGGCGCTCGACCTCGAGCTTCAGGAAGTGGGTCGCGCACGAGATGCACGGGTCGTAGTTGCGGATCGTCTGCTCGCAGAGGAGCGTCAGCGCCTCGTCGGGGATGTCGAGCGAGCGCTCGACCACGCCACGCAGGTCCTCCTCGATCGTCCGCTGGTTCTGTGACGTTGGCGGCACGATCTTCGCGTCCAGGATCGTGCCCTCGTCGTCGACCCGGTAGCGGTGGTAGAGGATCCCGCGGGGCGCCTCCGTACACCCGTAGCCGACGCCGGCCCGCGGCTCGAGCTCGACCGCCGGCGCGTCCGGCTCCTCGTACTCCGCGAGCAGCCGCAGCGCCTCGTCGGCGGCGTAGACGAGCTCGACCGAACGGACGACGATGCTCCGGAACGGATTGCGCTCGCCGGGCCCTACCCCGGCCTCCTCGGCAGCCTCACGCGCGAGCGGAGTGAGGTTCTCGTAGCCGAGCGCGAAGCGCGCCAGCGGCCCGCAGAGGTACGAGCCGCGCTCCTTCAAGGACGAGTGCAGCGCGTTCGACCACTCGACGTGCTCCTCGACGAAGTGCTCGTCGTACTCGGGAACGGCGATGTCGAGTCCTCGGTTCGAGACGATCCGCCCGCGATCGATCGGGTACTCGCCGGGCTGCGAGAGCGCGACGAGCTCGTAGGCCCGGTCGTAGTCGGGGAAGTCGAGGCCCGCAGTGACGCGCACGGCCTCGAGTGCGATCTCCCGTGCCCGCTCCAGCTTCTCGACCAGCGGCGCCAGCTCGCGCTTCCGCGGGACGCGGTACCAGCCGCCGACTCGGACGTTGATCGGGTGTACCTCGCGGCCGCCGATAACGGTCATCACCTCGTTTCCGGTCTTCTTCAGCTCGAGTGCGCGGTTGACCAGCTCCGGATGGTCACGGGCCACCTCGATGGCGCTCTCGTAGCCGAGGAAATCGGGGAGGTGCAGCATGAAGACGTGCAGGGCGTGGCTCTCGATCCACTCGCCGCAGTAGAGGAGCCGCCGGAGTGCCCGCAGCTGCCCGTCGACCTCGACGCCGCAGATCTGCTCCATCGCCTGCACCGCGCTCATCTGGTAGGCGACGGGGCAGATCCCGCAGATGCGCGCCGTGATGTCCGGCGCCTCCGTGAAGGCCCGCCCGCGCAGGAACGCCTCGAAGAACCGCGGAGGCTCGTAGATCTTCAGCTTCACGTCGGAGACCTCACGGCCGTCGATCGTGACCAGCATCGCGCCTTCCCCCTCGACCCTGGCGAGGTAGTCGGTGCGGATCGTCTTCGTCCGACGCTCAGCCATCGGCCGCCCGCTCCTCCTCGAACGCCTCCACGTTGAACGTGCGGAAGACACGCTCCACGCCCGGGTCCCCCATCCCGAGCACCCGCAACTGCCTCGTCAGCGAGACCGTGTTCGGTGTCTCCATCGGCCCGAAGCAGCCGTAGCAGCCGCGGTCGTACGAGGGGCAGAGCGCGCCGCAGCCCGCGTGCGTGACCGGACCGAGGCACGGCGTGCCGTGCGCGACCATCACGCACACGGTGCCGCGGCGCTTGCACTCGAAGCAGACGCTGGTCGAGGCGATGCCCGGGCGCCTGCCGTGCAGGAAGGCGGTGATCACCTCGAGCAGCTGGCGCTTGTTGATCGGGCAGCCGTGCAGCTCGTAGTCGACGGGGACATGCGCCGAGATCGGCGTGGACGTCTCGAGCGTCGAGATGTACTGCGGCGTCGCGTAGACGGCGGCGACGAAGTCGCCGACGGCGGAGAAGTTCTTCAGCGCCTGGATGCCGCCGGCTGTCGCGCAGGCCCCGATCGTCACGAGATGGCGGGACTGCCGCCGGACCTCGCGAATCCGCTCCGCGTCGTGCGCCGTCGTGATCGAGCCCTCGACGAGCGAGAGGTCGTAGGGCCCTTGGACCGTTGCCCTCCTCGCTTCGACGAAGTACGCGATCTCGACCTCCCCGGCGAGCCCGAGCAGCTCGTCCTCGCAGTCGAGCAAGGACAGCTGGCAGCCGTCGCACGACGCGAACTTCCAGACGGCGAGCGTCGGCTTGCCGCCGGCGCTCACAGGTTCCTCACCGCCAGGAGGGGCTCGATCTCGCCGTAGGTGTAGACGGGGCCGTCGAGACAGATCAGCGTCGGCCCGAGCTGGCAGTGGCCGCAGTGGCCGACGCCGCACCGCATGTTGCGCTCCAGCGAGACGTGGATCCTGTCTGAGGGCACGCCGCGCTCTTCCAGGGCCTGGGCGGCGAAGCGCATCATGATCTCCGGCCCGCAGACGAAGGCGTGGGCCGAGGCGGGGTCGAACTCCGCGCCCGCGATCAGCTTGGGGACGACGCCGACCTTGCCGCTCCAGCTCGTGTCGGCAGCGTCGACCGTGAGATCGACGTCGATCGTGCCTCGCCAGGCCTCCAGCTCGTCGGTGTACAGGAGGTCGGCGGGCGTCCGGCTGCCGTAGAGCAGCACGACGCGGCCGTAGGCCGCACGGTCGGCGAGCGCCCGGTAGAGCACCGGACGGAGCGGCGCGAGGCCGATCCCGCCGGCCACGACGACCACGTCTGCGCCGGCGGCCGTCTCGATCGGCCAGGAATTCCCGAGCGGGCCGCGGATACCGAGAGTCGCGCCCGGGTCGGCGGAGCAGATCGCCTCGGTCACCGGGCCGACTGCGCGGACGGTGTGGACGAGCGCCCCGCCGGGTTGTCCGGAGACGGAGATCGGCACTTCGCCCACCCCGAAGGCGTAGATCATCGTGAACTGCCCGGGTGACGGGTCGAGGGCGCCGCCGCGGACGGGGGCGAGCTCGAGCGTCCACGTGTCGTACGTCTCCCTCCTGCGGGCCGCCACCCGGAACGGCCGCGGCGGCTCGGCGACGAGAGGCTCAGCCGGCGCGGCCATCGCCGTAGATGTCGAGCAACCGGAGCCGCGTCCACTGCAGGCGCTCGATCAGCACCTGCGCGAAGCGCGACATGAGGTCGTAGCCGAGCGCCGGGTCGTCGTCGCACTTTCCGCGCAGGCACGCGCCGTCGAACGACGTTGCCCTTACCGGGGTGAGCACGCGGGCGTCGAAGTGCCAGCGGTAGGGCGGGAAGAGCCACGACCAGCCGACGACGTCTCCGGCTTCGATCGTCTCGATCACCGCCGAGCCCCGCGCAGGCACGAACATCTCCAGCGCGACGCTGCCGTGCCGGATGAGGTAGAAGGTGTCCGCCTGCTCGCCCTCGCGGAAGATGACCGCGCCCTGATCGAAGTGGACGTTCGAGGCGCAGCCCGCGACGAGCGCCAGCCGGTCGTCCTCCAGCTCCTCGAACACCGGCGATGCCCGGAGAAGGGTCTCAATCGTTTCCATCGGCTCCGTCCGTTGCCCGGATCGCCGTGAGCTCCTCCGTGACGTCGATGCCGACCGGGCACCAGGTGATGCAGCGGCCGCAGCCGACGCAGCCGGAGGAGCCGAACTGGTCGTGCCAGGTGCCGAACTTGTGCGTCAGCCACTGGCGGTAGCGCGACCGGCCCGAGGGCCGGATGCTGCCCCCGTGGATGTACGAGAAGTCGACCGAGTAGCAGGAGTCCCAGACTCTTGTGCGCTCGGCGTTCTCGCCCGTCAGGTCGGTCGCGTCCTCCACGCTCGTGCAGAAGCACGTCGGGCAGACCATCGTGCAGTTGCCGCAGGTGAGGCATCGCTCCGCCACCTCGTCCCAGCGCGGGTGCTCGAGGTTGCGCTGCAAGAGGTCGCGCAGGTCGGTGGCGTCCAGCCGGCGGCCCATCTTCTGGGCGGCGCCGTCAACGGCTGCCGACGCGGCGGTGAGGTCGTCCTCGTCGGCTGCACGCCGCGAAAGCTGCTCGAGCACCTCCGCGCCCGCCTCGGTGCCCACCTCGACGAGCAGCCGGTGCTCTCCGTCCAGGATCTCGGTCAGCGCGAGGTCGTAGCCGGACTCCGCCTTCGGACCGGTGCCCATCGAGACGCAGAAGCACGTGCCTCCCGGCTCGAAGCAGTTGACGGCGACGATGAAGGTGTCCTTGCGGCGCGCCGCGTAGTCGCGCTCGACCACACGGCCGCCCAGGAAGACACGGTCCTGGATCCCGATCGCGTGCAGCTCGCACGAGCGAACGCCGATGAAGGCGAGGCGCGTCTCGTCCAGCGGCTCCTCCTCGACCTCGAGCGAGCCGTTCCCACTGCTCCGCGCTCGCCAGAGCCTGATTCGCGCCGGCAGCAGGAACTGCTTCCACGAGTGCGGGCCCACGGCGTATCCGAAGCGTGCCTCGTCCTCGCGCCGTTCCAGCCGGTAGGTCGCCGCGTCCTGATTCTCGGTCCAGCCGACCGGAAGCTCCGCGGCCGACTCGAGCTCGTCGTAGACGATTGCCCCATCGCGCACTGTCGGTCCGAGAACGCGGTAACCGCCGTCCCGGAGCGCCTCGACGAGTGCCTGCAACCCGTCCGGCGAGATCACGCTTGGGTTGCTCGCGATCACGATGACCTCCTCGGCCCAATCGTTGCAGCTGCCGGGACGACCCTACATCCGGGTTCCCACGGATCCCAGCGGCCCGCCAAACCGCGCTTGCGCTCGTCACCCGATTGCGAGAGGGTCGGTCTCCGATGGTCGCACGGGAACGTCGCCGGTTGAGGGTGCGGGGCGTCGTCCAGGGTGTCGGCTTCCGACCCTTCGTCTACGGGCTCGCGGACCGCCACGGCCTGGCGGGATTCGTGCTCAACGACGGCGACGGAGTGGTGATCGACGCCGAGGGCGACGCGGGCTCGCTCGATGCCTTCGCCCTGAGGCTCCGCGATGCGGCGCCCGACCTGGCGCGGATCGACAACATCGACGTCCAGGCGTTGCGGCCGACGGGAGGCTCAGGCTTCGCGATCGCCGCCAGTGTCGACGGCGGCTCGTCGGCGCTGATCCCTCCCGACGTCGCAACCTGCGGGGAGTGCCTGCGCGAGCTCTTCGATCCCGCCGATCGGCGCTACCGCTACCCGTTCGTCAACTGCACGCGCTGCGGGCCGAGGTTCACGATCGTGCGAGCGGTCCCGTACGACCGCGCGAATACGACAATGGCCGGCTTCCCGATGTGCGAGGACTGCCGGCGCGAGTACGAGGATCCAGGAGACCGGCGCTTTCACGCCGAGCCGACCTGCTGCCCGGCCTGCGGGCCGCAGCTGTCGATGCCGCTCGAGCAGGCTGTCGAAGCGCTTCGGAGTGGCTTGATCCTCGCCGTCAAGGGTCTCGGCGGGTACCACCTCGCCTGCGACGCAACGAGCGAGGCGGCCGTGACGAGGCTCCGTGCCCGCAAGGTCCGCGAGGAGAAGCCGTTTGCCGTCCTGACCTCCCAGCCGGGGGAGCTTGCGCGCCTCACCGCGGCTGAGCAGTCGCTCCTCGAGTCGCCTGCCCGCCCGGTCGTGCTCGTGCGCCGGCGGGAATCGCCGCTAGCTCCGTCCGTCGCGCCGGGCACGCCGTGGGTGGGCCTGATGCTTCCCTACTCGCCGCTTCACCACCTGCTTGCCCACGACTTCGGGCGCCCGCTCGTGCTCACGAGCGGGAACCTCTCGGACGAGCCGATCGCGTTCGATGACGCGGAGGCGCGTTCCCGGTTGGCCGGCATTGCCGACGCCTTCCTCTGCCACGACCGGCCGATTCAGCGGCGCTGCGAGGACTCCGTCGTGCGGGCGGGCTTCCCGATCAGGCGCTCACGCGGGCACACGCCGCAGGCTCTCCGCCTGCCGGTCCGAGCCGAGCGGCCGCTGGTCGCGGCCGGGGCCGAGCTCAAGAGCACCTTCTGCGTCGCGCGCGGTGACGAGGCGTTCGTGTCGGCGCACCTCGGCGACCTCGAATCGGAGCTGGCCTATCGCGCGTTCAGGACGGATCTGGGCCTGTACCTGGCAATGCTCGGGGTCGAGCCGGAGCTCGTCGCGCACGACCTCCACCCGGAGTACCTGGCCACGAAGTGGGCGCTCGAGCAGGACACCGAGCTCCTGGGTATCCAGCACCACCACGCCCACGCCGCAGCGTGCCTGGCCGAGCACGGCGAGGAGGGCCCGGTCCTCGCGCTCGTGTTCGACGGCACCGGGTACGGGACCGACGGCACGCTCTGGGGCGGGGAGCTGCTGCGCTGCGATCTCTCTTCGTTCGAACGCGTCGCCCACCTCGAGCCGATCACGCTGCCGGGCGGGGAAGCGGCGGTCCGGGAGCCCTGGCGGGTCGCGGCGGCGTACCTCGAGCGTGCGGGTCTGCCGGCTCCGTGGGAACGCTGGCAGGTGGTGCGCGAGAGTCTCAAGCTCGACCCGCCGCTGGCGTCGGGGATGGGCCGCCTCTTCGACGCGGTCGCCGCCGTCCTCGGCGTGCGGGAGACGGTTTCGTACGAGGGCCAGGCTGCGGTCGAGCTCGAGCATCTCGCCAGCGAGCAGCGCGCCGAGCCCTACCCGTGGCGGTTCGGCGAGAGCTCAAAGCTCGTCGCAACGTGCTACGCCGAGCGCCGGGCGGGCCGGCCGCCTGCCGAGATCGCCGCGCGCTTCCACGAGACCGTCGCCGCGGGCGCCGCCGCGGCGTGTGCAGAGGCCGGCGGCCCCGACACCGTCGTCCTCAGCGGAGGCACCTTCCAGAACCTCCGTCTGCTCACTTCGACGACCAACCGGCTGACCGAGCTCGGTTTCCGCGTTCTGGCGCACCGGACGGTCCCGCCGAACGACGGTGGGATCAGCTACGGCCAGGCGGCGATCGCCGCCAGGAGGACGGCGGCATGTGTCTAGCGATCCCCGCCCAGATCGTCGAGCTCGTCGACGCCGAGGGGCGCATCGCCAAGGTCGAGATCTCCGGGGTCCGCCGGAACGTCTCGGTCGCCCTCTGCCCCGAGGCCGACGTCGACGACTGGGTGCTGGTCCACGTCGGCTTCGCGCTGTCGCGGATCGACGAGCACGAGGCGCGCGAGACGCTGGCCGTGCTCGAACGGATGGGCGAGGCCTACGAGCAGGAGGTCCGGGAGCTGAAGGCGAGCGCAGAGCCGTGACGGCGGAACCCGACCGGTGCCTCACCTGCGGCGACGTCGCGGTCGCGGCCAAGGTTCTGGCCGTCGACGGAGCGACCGCGCTCGTCGACGTCGAGGGCGGCACGGAGCAGGTCGGCATCGAGCTCGTCGCGCCCGTCGAGCCGGGCGACGTCTTGCTCTGCCATGCAGGAATCGCCCTGGAGCGCCTCGAGTGAGGTTCGTCGACGAGTTCCGCTCGGGCGCCCTCGCCCAGAAGCTCGCGCATGAGCTCGCCGCCCTGGTCGAGGCCGGCCGGCAGCTGAAGATCATGGAGGTCTGCGGAGGGCATACGCACGCCATCTACAAGCACGGACTGGAGGATCTGGTGCCGCCGGAGGTCGACTTCGTGCACGGCCCCGGTTGCCCGGTGTGCGTGATCCCGATGGGGCGGGTCGACGACGCGATCGCCCTGGCTGAGCGGCCCGAGGTGATCTTCACCACGTTCGGCGACATGCTGCGCGTGCCGGGCGCGCGCGGCTCGCTGCTCGAGGCGAAGGCGCGTGGAGCCGACGTGCGGATGGTCTACTCGCCGCTCGACGCGCTCGAGATCGCGCGCAAGAACGTCGACCGCGAGGTGATCTTCTTCGCGATCGGCTTCGAGACGACCGCGCCGGCCACCGCACTGACCCTCTTGCGGGCGCGGGACGCGGGCGTGGGGAACTTCTCGGCCTTCTGCAACCACGTCACGATCGGGCCGCCGCTTCGCGCGATCCTCGACTCCCCGGGACTGAGGCTCGAGGCCTTCATCGCCCCCGGCCACGTCTCGACCGTGATCGGAACACGCCCGTACGACTTCATCGTGGACGAGTACGGCAAGCCGGTCGTCGTGACCGCGTTCGAGCCGCTCGACATCCTCCAGGCGACGGTGATGCTCGTCCGCCAGCTCCGCGAGGGACGGTGCGAGGTCGAGAACCAGTACACGCGGGCCGTGCGCCGCGACGGCAACCCCCGCGCGCTCGCGGTGCTCGAGGAGACGATGGAGCTCCGCGAGACGTTCGAGTGGCGCGGGCTCGGCTGGATCGAGGAGAGCGCCCTGAAGCTACGGCCGGAATTCGCCGCGTGGGACGCCGAGGTGCGGTTCGAGCTGCCGGGCGAGCGCGTCGAGGACCCGAAGGCATGCCAGTGCGGAGAGGTCCTGATCGGGGCGATCAAGCCCTGGGAGTGCCGCGTCTTCGGAACGGCGTGCACCCCCGAACGGCCGATCGGCACCTGCATGGTCTCGAGTGAGGGCGCGTGCGCGGCCTACTACAACTACGGCCGCCTGGCACGACCCCGCGACGCCGCGCCGGCGTGAGCAGCCGCCGGCCGAAGCTCCGCGACACCGTCATCACCCTCGCGCACGGCTCCGGAGGCAAGGCGACGCGGACGCTCGTCGAAGGGCTCTTCCTCGAGGAGCTCGGCAACCCACTACTCGACCGACTCGGCGATTCGGCGATCGTGCCGCTGAACGGCTCGCGTCTGGCCTTCACGACCGACTCCTACGTCGTCAAGCCGATCTTCTTCCCCGGGGGGAGCATCGGCGAGCTCGCCGTCAACGGGACGGTGAACGATCTCGCGGTCTCCGGTGCCAGGCCGCTCGTGCTGTCCGCGGCCTTCGTCGTCGAGGAGGGATTCGCGGTTCCCGAGCTGCGACGCGTGGCCGCGGACATGGCCGCTGCCGCCGCCGCGGCCGACGTCATGGTCGCGACGGGCGACACGAAGGTCGTGGAGCGGGGGAAGGGCGACGGCGTCTACGTCAACACCGCGGGCGTGGGGATCGTTCCGGACGGGGTCAGCCTCGACCCGACGCTGGTGCGCGAGGGCGACCGCGTGCTCGTGTCGGGGACGCTCGGCGATCACGGGATGGCGGTGATGATCGCGCGCGGCGAGCTCGAGCTGGAGGTCGACCTCGCGAGCGACACCGCGCCGGTCCACGAGCTCGCGGCGGCGCTGCTGGAGCTGGGGGCGTCGGTGCGCTGGCTCCGGGACCCCACCCGGGGAGGGCTCGCCACGGCGCTGAACGAGCTCGCCCAGCAGGCCGGGGTCGCGGTCGCGCTCGACGAGTCGGCGCTGCCACTCCGGCCCGAGGTCGTCGGGGCCTGCGAGATCCTCGGCATCGACCCGCTCTACGTCGCCAACGAGGGCAAGCTCGTGGCGGTCGTCGCTCCGGAGGCTGCGGAAAGCGCGCTCGAGGCACTCTGCCGCCAGCGTCTCGGCTCGGAGGCGGCGATCATCGGCGAGATTCGTGCCGAGCCGGCAGGGCTGGTGCTGCTCGAGACGTCGTTCGGGGGCAGCCGGATCGTGGACATGCTCGTCGGCGATCCCCTCCCGCGGATCTGCTGAGACGGGCTAGCCGGGGATCGCCGTCGGCGCGCGGCGGCGGCGGCGCGCGACGCCGCCCGCCTCGGCCGCGGCTGCCACGGCTTCCGCAACCGCGGGTGCGACCCGGCGATCGAAGACGCTCGGGATCACGTAGTCGGCGGCGAGGTGGTCCGCCTCGACGACCGAGGCCAGCGCGTGGGCGGCCGCGATCTCCATCTCGGGGGTGATCGTCCGAGCGCGCACGTCCAGTGCGCCGCGGAAGACACCGGGAAACGCGAGCACGTTGTTGATCTGGTTGGGGTAGTCGGAGCGGCCCGTACCGAGCACCGCGACCGCGTCGTCGATCTCCTCTGGCGCGACCTCCGGTGTCGGGTTCGCCATCGCGAAGACGATCGCGCCCGGCGCCATCGTGCGGATCGCAGCGGCTGTCACCGCGCCCGGGGTCGAAAGGCCGATGAAGACGTCGGCGCCGCGGAGCGCTTCGTCGGGAGAGCCGCTCGTACCGCGCGGATTCGTCTCGTCGGCGAGCTCGGCCTTGAAGGGGTCGAGCCCGGCTCTACCCGGGCACAGCAGCCCGCGGCGGTCGGCACAGAGCACGTCTCCGACACCGGCAGCGAGAAGCGTGCGAGCGACCGCCGCTCCGGCCGCGCCGGCGCCGGTGATCACCACGCGCACGTCGTCGATCCGCTTGTCGACCACCCGCAGCGCGTTCAGCACGGCCGCCAGCACCACGATCGCCGTCCCGTGCTGGTCGTCGTGGAAGACCGGGATCTCGAGCTCGTCGCGGAGCCGCGCCTCGATCTCGAAGCAGCGCGGGGCGGAGATGTCCTCGAGGTTGATGCCGCCGAAGACCGGCGCGAGGAGCGAGACTGTGCGCACGATCTCGTCCGGGTCCTTCGTGTCGAGACACACCGGCCACGCGTCGATGCCGGCGAACTCCTTGAAGAGGATCGCCTTTCCCTCCATCACCGGGAGCGCCGCCTCCGGTCCGATGTCACCGAGGCCCAGCACGGCGGTGCCGTCCGTCACGACCGCGACGGCGTTCTGCTTCACGGTCAGGTTCCAGACCTTCTCCGGCGCGGCGGCGATCGCGTTGGAGACGCGGGCGACGCCCGGCGTGTAGGCCATCGAGAGGTCGTCACGCGTCTTCAGCGGCGCCTTCGGCACCACCTCGAGCTTTCCGCCGAGGTGGAGCAAGAAGGTCCGGTCGGAGACGTGCTCGACCTCGATGCCGCCAACTGCCCGCACCGCATCGACGATGCACGCGAGGTGCGCCTCGTCGGCGGCGAGCACGTTCACGTCGCGGATCTTCTTGCCGTGCTCGACCCGGACGAGGTCGATCGCGCCGAGCGAGCCGCCCGCGTCGCCGATCGCCTGCGCGAGACTGGCGAACGCACCGGGATGGTCGTCCAGGTGAACGCGCAAGGTGGCGCTGAACGATGACGAAGGATGTGCATGCGCTGCGCTCACGAGGCACAGCTTCGACGTCGAGCCTGCACACGCCATCCGCGCGCCCACCGAACATCGCTGCGGCTTTTCCGAACTCGGAGGGTCCGTCGCGGCATGCTGAAGTCGTTGGCCTCGCGGTCGGTAGTTGCCCACACCCCCGGATCGGTGCCATGTCCGATGTCGGTCCCCTGCTCGGCGGCGAGGATGGCGGTGAGCTCTTCAGCGAAGGGAGGTGACGTCATGGCCACGATCGTGAAGTGGTCGCCGTTCCAGGAGCTCGACTCGATGGAGCGCCGGATGCGCCGCATGTTCGAGCAGGTCGGCTTCGCCCCGACGCTTCCCCCGGCGGTGGACATCTACGAGACCGCCGAGGAGTTCGTGATCGAGCTGGAGCTGCCCGGCTTCGAGCAGAAGGAGCTCGGGATCGAGCTCTCCGACCACCGGCTGACGGTCAAGGGCGAGCGCACGGAGGCGAAGGAGCAGACGGAGAAGACGTTCCGGCTCCGCGAGCGCCTCGAGCGCGCGTTCGAGCGCCGCTTCGAGCTGCCGACAGAAGCCGACACCGAGCACGTCAAGGCGAAGTTCGCCCAAGGTGTGCTGGAGGTGCACGCGCCGAAGCTCGCGGACTCGAAGCCGAAGAAGGTCGAGATCGCCAAGACGTGATCCGATCGCCGGGGTGCGGGCGCCCCGCCACCCCGGCTTTGCGTCGCTCGGCCTGGAGGCCGTCGGTACCGGCGAAGAGTGCGCGCTGGTCGAGCGACGGGGCGTGCCCATGTGCGGCCAGGGAGACGTACCGGCGCGCGAGGGCGTCTTTCCCACAGCCGAGGATCGTGCTCACGGACCCCAGGGTCTCGGCGAGCTCCTCGGCCGGAACTGCCGCTGGAAGCTGGCTACGTCCGTCGCGCGACCTCCTCACCCGGCCTACGACGCTTGCGAAGGGTCCAATGTAAAGCCTCCCGTAGTCGGCGGGCGCCCGCGCCGTCGACTCCCCGTGCGGCCTTCAGCTCGTCCGCGGCTTGTTCTGGTGCTTCCGGGGTTCGGCGAGGCGATCGGCGTTGTGCGCGTACGGGGTGAGCGTGAACAGGGCGAACGCCACGAGGAAAAGCAGGCAGACCACCAACGCGACCATGATCGACAGCATCACGATGTGCATCGCAACCCTCCTTCCTGCTCGTCACGGTGGCCCACGGGGCCGGCAGCGCCATCCGCTCCGGCACTGATTCGCTGTACGCGCTTTCGCTGACGGCGCGCCGTCGGCTGGCGTCCACCCCCGGATTCGCTTGCACCCGCTCGGGGCTCGACCCGCACTCGATCACCTGGCGGCGCTGTCTCGACATGGACGATCGCGTTCTCAGGCAGGTCGTCGTCGGCCTCGGCGCCCGGACCAACGGCGTACCGCGGGAGACCGGGTTCGACATCGACGTCGAGGCCGACGGGCAAGTCTCCGGCCTCAGATAGGTAGTTGACCGAAGCGGGAGACCGGACTGGCCCTGATGTCGCCCGCCTCGCGCGCGACAACCATTGAAGCGCAAAGGAGGAAACAACAGTGGCGCAGCGCGGCACGTGGATGTCTCTCGAGGAGATCGAAGGAATGGAGCGCCGACTGAGGCGCCTCCTGGAGACGCCGATCGCCACCACCAGAGGAGGACCAATGATCACCGGTCATCAGCCCGCTGACGCATTGATGAAAACGCTGCGGCGCGAGCACGTCTTGTACGAGCTTTTTCCGCACCGGCACACCGAGACCGCGTTGGCCGAGGCGGAGGCGTTGCACGAGGATCCGCATCAGGTCGCGAAGACGCTGGTTCTCCGAACCCCGTTCGGATACGTCCGCGCGGTTCTTCGTGCTGTCGATCGGCTGGACCTCGAGAAGGCGCGGTTCGTCCTCGGCACGGGCGAGGTCGAGCTCGCGAGCGAGGAAGACCTCGTCGGGGCTTACCCGGAATTCGAGCTGGGCGCGGTTCCGCCCGTCGGCGGTGCCTACGACCGGGTGCTCCTCGACCAGCGGCTCTTCGACAGCACGTCTGTCCTGTTCGACGCCGGGACGCACGACGAGTCCATTCGACTGCATACCGGCGACCTGCTGTCTCTGGCCGAGGCGGAGGTCGCCGATCTCGCCCAAGAAGATCCTGAACAGGAGGGAATCTCATGAGAGCCGCAATCACACTCGATGCCTACGAGATCGCGGAGCGCGAGCTGCTGCTTGCTCACGCGCGAAGGGTCTTGCACCGTAACGCCATCGCGCTTGCGACCGTCCTCGCACTGCTGGTTCTCGCCGAGTTCTTTGTCGGTGGAGCACACTGGCTTGCCTATCTCGCCGTGTCCGTCTGGGCCCTGGGCGTCGCCTTCTACTACCGACTCTGGGTGCGACACGGAGACAGGCGCATCCGCGAGCAGCAGTTCCGGATCGAGTGGCGGGCCGGTCGCTCCAACGAGCTTCTGACTCCGCGGACGTAAGTGAGGAGGTGGCACCGGTGAGCGTCATGAAGGAGATGCAGTTCCCGGTTTCGGTCCGCTGGCGAGGAGGGCGGCTGACGCAGGCCGAGGCCGACGGCAAGGGGCGGCTTCAGCTGGCGACGCCGCCGGAGTTCCGCGGCGGCCTCGCCGGATACTGGAGCCCTGAGGACCTGCTGGTCGCCGCGACGGCTTCGTGCTTCGTGCTGACGCTGGCCGCGGTGGCCGAACGGAGCGAGGCGCCGTTGCTCGATGCGACCGTGACCGCTACGGGGCACATGTCCCGGCGGGACGACCGCCGCTTCGGCTTCACCGTCGTCGAGCTCAACGCCGTGCTCGAAACCGTTCCCGGAGGGGAGGACGCGCTGCGCGCCGCAGCCGCCCACGCCGAGGAGCGGGGTCTGATCGAGCAGGCGCTCGATGTTCCGGTGCATGTCGCAGTGGAGGTGAAGGCGGTTGAGCCTGCCGCACCGGTGACGTGATGACGGTCCCGGCCTCGCGGCTGCGCTGAGGCTGTCCCCATGAACCTCGCCGGCAACGGAAAGCGCGCCGGAGGGGTGGTTGCGCCGCCGGAGCCGCACACGTTGCCCGACCCGCTCGAGCCCGAGGAGCGACTGTTCGCCGACCTGCGTTCGCGTCCCGCCGGCCTGGGCACGCGCGAGGTCGAGCGGCGTCTGACCGCCTACGGGCGGAACGAGATCACGAGGCGGGGCCGGCGCCGCTGGTCGCGCGAGGTCGTAACGCAGCTGATGCATCCGCTGGCGCTGCTCCTGTGGGGGGCGGCGGTGCTGGCCTGGTTCGCGGGCACGCCGATCCTGGCCGGCGCGATCGTCGCCGTCATCCTGCTCAACGCGGTCTTCGCGCTCCTGCAGGAGCACCAGGCCGAGCGGGCCGTCGAAGCGCTGGCGGCGTTCCTGCCGGACCAGATCGCGGTCCTCAGGGACGAACAGCGCCGGCTCGTGGACGCCCGTGAGCTCGTGCCGGGTGACGTCATGTTTCTCGACGAAGGCGACCGGGTCCCGGCGGACGCGCGGTTGATCGAAGGGCGCCTCCAGATCGACACCTCCGCCCTGACCGGCGAGTCCGTTCCGGTCACCCGTGAGGCCGGCGAGCCGGAGACAGACGTCGTGCTCGAGGCGCGCGACCTCGTCTTCAGCGGCACGAGCTGCACCGGCGGCCGGGCCCGGGCGCTCGTCTACGCGACGGGGATGCAGACCGAGCTCGGCCGCATCTCGGCATTGTCGGAGCGGGTCGACCGCGAGGAGAGCCCACTCGAGCAGCAGGTGCGGCGGGTCGCCAAGCTGATCGCGCTCGTCGCCGTGGTCGTCGGCGCGGCATTCCTGCCGCTCGGCCTAGTCGCCGGCCTGCCGTTCCACGAGGCCCTGGTCTTCGCCGTCGGCCTGCTCGTGGCCAACGTCCCCGAAGGGCTGCTGCCGACGATTACCCTCGCCCTCGCGGTCGGGGTGCGGGCCCTCGCGCGGGACGGCGCGCTGGTCAAGCGGCTGAGCGCGGTCGAGACCCTCGGTTCTACGACCGTCATCTGCACCGACAAGACCGGGACGCTGACCGAGAACCGGATGAGCGTGATCGAGGCGTCCGGTGACGAGGAGGCCCTGGCCGACGTCGCAGCGTCCTGCAGCACGGCCGAGGTCGACCAGGACGGCCGGCGCGTCGCCGGCGATCCGACCGAAGTGGCTTTGCTCGCGTTCGCCCAGTCACGTGGCCGCGACGTGCGCCTCTCGACGCGCGAGCCCCGCCGTGTCGCCCTCTTCGCCTTCGACTCCGCGCTGAAGCTGATGACCACCGTCGACGACGAGGGCGGACGGCTCATGGCCTACACCAAGGGGGCGCCCGAGCGAGTCCTGCCGCTCTGCGCCATCGCGGAAGTCGACCGCGCCGCGGCCCTCACCGAGGCGGAGTCGCATGCGGCGAGGGGCCTTCGCGTCCTCGCGCTGGCCCGTCGGCGTCTCGACTCGGTGGGAGACCGGGCCGAGGTCGAACGCGAGCTCGAGTACGTCGGCCTCGTCGCGCTGCTCGACCCGCCGCGTCCCGAGGTTCGCTCGGCGGTCGACGCCTGCCACCGGGCCGGCATCCGTGTCCTCGTCGTGACGGGCGACCACGCTCTGACGGCCCTCGAAGTCGCGCGACGGGTCGGCCTCCGGGTGCACAGCGACGACGTCGTTCCCGCCGATCGCCTCGACGACGTGCCCGACGCCGCGCTCGACCGTCTCCTCGCCGAGCGGCATGAGCTCGTCTTCGCGCGATCCTCGCCCGAGACGAAGCTCCGGATCGCCGACGCGCTGCGAGCGCAGGGCGAGACGGTCGCCATGACCGGCGACGGCGTGAACGATGCGCCCGCGCTCAGGCGGGCGGACATCGGCGTCGCGATGGGCGCCGCCGGCACCGAGGTGGCTCGCGAGGCCGCGACGATGGTGCTCACCGATGACAACTTCGCCTCGATCGTCAAGGCGATCGAGGGCGGCCGGCGGGTCTACGCGAACATCCGCAAGTTCGTCTTCTACATCTTCGCGCACGCGACGCCGGAGGTTGTCCCGTTCCTCGCCTTCGCGCTGTCCGGGGGACTGATCCCCTTGCCGCTCACCGTCATCCAGATCCTCGCCGTCGACCTCGGGACCGAGACCCTGCCCGCGCTTGCCCTGGGCCGTGAGCCGGCGGAGAACGGTGTGATGGACCAGGCGCCGCGGCCGCGCGGCGAGGGTGTCATCCGGCGGCAGATGCTCGTACGCGCGTGGCTGTTCCTGGGCGGGATCTCGGCGGTGCTCGTCCTGGCGGGGTTCTTCTACGTGCTGCTGGGGGCCGGCTGGTCTCCCGGCGACGCGACGGACAGTGGCAGCCCACTCCACCAGGCGTACTTGGAGGCGACGACGATGACCTTCCTCGGCATCGTCGCCTGCCAGGTCGGCACCGCCCTGGCCGCCCGCACCGAGCGCCGCTCGCTGCGGGAGGTCGGACTGACGACGAACAAGCTGCTGCTCTGGGGCATCGCCTTCGAGCTGCTCTTCGCGGCGGTGATCGTCGCCACGCCGATCGCGGCTCCGCTCGGGATGGCGTTGCCGAGCTGGGACGCGCTGCTCCTCCTGCTTCCCTTCCCGGTCATCGTCTGGGGCGCCGACGAGCTGTGGCGGGCGCGCCGCAGGCACCGCGAGGCTCGGTAGTTCCCCGCGCCGACCAGAGGCCTTTCCCTGAGCGGCGGCGGCCTGCGGACGGAGATCCAAGGGCGACGAAAGGAGGAGTCATGGCCGTTATGCGAGCGGTCGGCAACGGACACCGCCTGCCGACGCACGCACACGTGTGCGAAGAAGCAAATACGTACGTCATCACGCTCGACGTCACCGACTTCGCGGAGTCGGAGCTTTCGGTCGAGGCACTGGGGCCGCGGGTCACCGTCAAGGGTGACCAGCTCGAGACCATCGAGGACAACGGGAAGGCGTTTCGCCTGCACGAGCAGCTCCGTGAGAGCTTCCGGCTCCCGGACGACGCTGCCGCCGACCAAGTCAAGGTGCTCTACAGGCGCGGCACCCTCGAGATCCAGGCACCGCGGACGCGGCTCGAGCCGCGCCGGCTGCCGATCAGGCACCCGTCGACCCTGATCAATCCCGACGCAGAGCCCTGCTGAGCGAGGAGCGGACACATGGCTGTCGCAACCTCACCATCCAAGGCGCGTCTACCCGTGGCGAAGCCGCGGCTGAAGAGCCCCGTGCGCCCTCTGCGGCCTCTGCGGGACACGGAGCGGAAGAGCCCCGTCGGGCTCGGCATCGAGTGACGGACAAGAGGAGCGCCGAAAGGAGGAACGAGATGCGCAAGGTCATCATCATGGGAGCCGGCGGACGCGACTTCCACAACTTCAACGTCGCGTTCCGCAACGACGCCGACACGCAGGTCGTCGCGTTCACCGCGACGCAGGTCCCGGGGATCGACGAGCGGACCTACCCGCCGCCGCTCGCAGGGCTGCGGTATCCCGAGGGGATCCCGATCCGTCCGGAGGACGAGCTGACGCAGCTCATCCGCGCACACCACGTCGACGAGGTCATCCTCGCCTACTCCGATCTCAGGCATGAGACGGTGATGCACAAGGCGTCGATCGCTCTCGCGGCCGGCGCCGACTTTCGGCTGATGGGCCCCGACGCGACGATGCTGCACTCGTCGAAGCCCATGATCGCCGTTTGCGCCACGCGCACCGGCTGCGGCAAGAGCCAGACCAGCCGCAAGGTGGGCCAGGCCCTGCTCGACGCCGGGCTCGAGGTCGCGGTCGTGCGGCACCCGATGCCGTACGGCGACCTCGAGGCGATGCGTGTCCAGCGCTTCGCCACGCTGGCAGACATCGACGCCTCGCACGCGACCGTGGAGGAGCGCGAGGAGTACGAGGAGCCCGTGCGCATGGGAATGGTCATGTACTCGGGCGTCGACTACGAGGCGATTCTCAGGCAGGCGGAGACGGAGGCAGACGTCGTCATCTGGGACGGCGGCAACAACGACTTCCCGTTCTACGCGCCCGACCTGCTGATCGTCGTCACCGACCCACTGCGCCCGGGCCACGAGCTCCGCTACCACCCAGGCGAGGCCAATCTGCGGATGGCCGACGTCGTGGTGATCAACAAGGTCGACTCGGCGGAGGCGCACAGCGTCGAGCAGATCGTGGAGAACGTCGAAGCGGTCAATCCGATGGCCACGCTGGTGTTCGCCAAGTCGCCACCGGAGCTGGAGGCGGGACCCGACCTGCGCGGCAAGCTGGTCCTCGTCGTCGACGACGGACCCACGCTGACCCACGGCGAGATGCCGTTCGGTGCCGGGCTCGTGGCGGCGAGAAGGGCCGGCGCAGCGAAGATCGTCGACCCGCGGCCGTTCGCGGTCGGCTCCTTGAAGAAGGTCTTCGAGAAGTGGCCGCAACTGACGAACGAGCTGCCCGCGATGGGCTACTCGGACGAGCAGCTCCACGAGCTCGAGGAGACGCTCAACGCCGCCGACTGCGACATCGTCGTCACCGGCACGCCGATCGATCTCTCGCGGCTGATCGAGTCGAAGCACCCGATTCGCCACGTGCGGTACGAGCTCGAAGAGGTTGGCGAACCGACCATCGCCGACGTCGTGAAGCCGATCGTCCACCAGGCCCGGTCGACGCGCGCCGAACTGTTCGTCGTCGGCTGACCGCGCTGAGAGCGACACGCGGTGTGGGCGCCCCAGGCGCCCACACCGGCCGCTTGAGGTGCTGCGGGCGCCGTCCGTAATCGACCGCAGAGAACGCGGGGCTTTCGCCGATGCAGCGGACGCTTCGCGGTCCTACGATCGACACAGGAAATGCCTGATCGCAGCTCCCGTGATGCGCTCCGCCTGCGCAAGCTCCTGCGGGCGGCGGGCCGTGGTGACCGTGGCGCGCAGGACCGCCTCGTTCGTAGTTACCTTCCGCTGATTCGCTCCCTCGCGCGGCGCTACCTCGGCTACGGCCTGCCGTTCGACGACCTCGTCCAGGAGGGCTCGCTCGGGCTGCTCGAGGCGATCGACCGCTACGACTCGGCCCGCGGCCCCGATTTCGCGGCCTTCGCTCGCTTCCGCATCCGCCGCGCGATGCGCAACGCGCTCACGAATCAAGCGCGGCTGATCCGGCTTCCCAAGCAGCTCGTCGAGCGGCGGCGCGCGCTCGATCGAGCCGAGGCCCGAATCGTGGCCGCCGGGAAGCGGCCGACGCTTGGCGAGCTCGCGGCAGCGACCGGCCTGTCGCTCGAGGCGGTGCTCGAGGCCCGCCTGGCGACACAGGCGCCGTTGTCGCTCGATACGCCTGTCCTCCCGGATGGCTCGGCGCTCGAGGCGCTGGTCGCCGACCCGGCCGTCAAGGATCCGCAGGCCGAGACCCTCGCCGGTGAACGTAGGGCGTCGCTGAGGAGCGCGCTCGCAAACCTGCCGCCACGGCAGCGCCGCGTCGTCGCAGCCCGCTGGGGAGCCGGCGGCGCCGCAAACGCCGCCGATGCGGCGCAGGAGCTCGGTCTCTCGTCTCGCCGCGCCCAGACGCTCGGGCGGGACGCGCTCCGCGCGCTCCGCGACGAGCTCGAGCCCGTTCTGCGGCCGTGACCACCTTCTGAGGGTGCCGATCAAGGCTGCGGCGAACTACCGAAGTCGCGATCAGTGCGTGGCCTGATGCGTCCTGGCCCGAACGAGGCGACCCTCGAAGGGCCACCACCGAAGGAGGCAGCCATGAAGAGGATCCTGATCGCAACCGACGGCTCGCCGTCTGCGCAGGAGGCCGTCGACTTCGGCCTCGAGCTCGCCGCCGACCAGCATGCGGTCGCGACGTTCGTGCTGGTAGTGCCCGCCCTCGACGTCGCGCCGACCGGCGGCTTCGGTCTCACCGCGTCCACGCCGCACGAGGTCACCGACGAGGAGTTCGAGCCGCTCGAGCGCGCGAGAGAGCAGGCGGACGAGGCCGGCGTCGCGGCGCACGCCCGGCTGCTGCGCGGCGGGGCGGTCGACGAGATCGTCGCCTACGCGGACACGATCGACGCCGACCTGATCGTCATCGGCTCCCGTGGTCACGGCGCCGTCGCGAGCGCCTTCCTCGGCAGCGTCTCCCGTGGCGTGCTGCGCGAGGCGCGCCGGCCGGTGCTGGTCGTGCGCGGTATCGCCGCGCGGCAGCACGCCTCCGCCGCGGTCTGACCGATGCGGGAAACCCGCAACGAAAGCCGGGATCGCCCGCAGCGAGTTCCCGGCTCGCTACGGATGGCGCTTGGGGCGGCTGCGCTCACACTCCGCCAATAAAGGTCGAGTGGTCAAAGTCTCGGCCGCGACGGAAGGAGAGAACGATGAGAAAGTTCTTCGAGATCGGCGGCATCGTCGCAGCCGTGATCCTGGTCGCGTTCGGCATCACGTCGATCGTGGTCGGCCTCAACGGGCGCGACACCGTCCAGTCGAGCCTCAACCAGGAGCAGATCGTCGGCTCGCCCGACATGACGCCGACGGCCATCAAGGACGAGGCCGCGAAGGCCGGCCTCGCCGTCGACCAGATCAGCTTCCCGACGATGTCGGTCGCCGGGAAGAAGATCGACACGGGCGACGAGGCGCGCGCGTTCGCGGGCTACATGCGGATCCACGCGCTGGAGGCCACAGGCGGCCTGACGTACGCGCAGATGGGCCGCTTCATGGCAAAGCCTGGCACGCCTGCCAAGTTCACCGACGGCCACGGCGCGACGAGCGACGAGCAGTACGCGCTCGTGGACCCGACGACGAAGCAGCCGGTCGACAACGGCGCGCGCAACCTCTGGGTGACCGAGACCGCGCTCTCGACCGCGCTGAACACGAGCTACATGGCAGAGCAGGTCTCGCTCTTCGGAATCGCGATGGGCGTGGCACTGCTCCTCGCGGGGATCGGCTTCGGGATCCTGGCGATCGGCGGCGCGCTGGAGGGAAAGCCGGCCTTCGGCCTCGGGCACAAGGAAACGCCCCGGGGCGGAGTCGCCGCCAGGGCATAAAGCTCCTCCGTCGCAAACGGCAAGGGCCGCCTCCGGGCGGCCCTTCGCCTACTCTGGGTGATCTTCGAGCAGCCCGCGGTCGAGCGCGTAGCGGACGAGCTCGGCCCGGCTCGAGAGCCGGAGCTTCTGCATGATGTGCGCGCGGTGCGTCTCGGCCGTGCGCACCGAGATGAAGAGCTGCTTCGCGATCTCCTGGTTCGTGTGGCCGAGCGCGAGCAGCCGCAGCACTTCGCCCTCCCGCTCCGAGAGCGGGTCCTCCTCGGCGCGTTTGCGCTCCGCCGACTCCGCGGCGACCAGGCGCGCGCCGAGCTCGGGGTCGACGTAGCGGCCGCCGCCGGCCACCTCCCGCACCGCGGCGACGACCTCGCTGTCGGCCGCCTCCTTCAAGACGTAGCCGCTCGCGCCGACGTCGAAGGCCTCGCGCACGTAGCGCGGGTCGTCCTGCATCGAGAGCACGAGGATCTTCGTGTCGGGGTTTTCGTGCAGCAGCGTCGGGATGATGTCGAGGCCGCTCCGGTCGGGCATCACGACGTCGAGCAGGATCACGTCGGGCTTGAGCGCGCGCGCCTCGAAGATCGCGTCGCGGGCGCTACCGGCCTCGCCGACGGGCTCGATCCCTTCGTCCGCCTCCAGCACGAGCTTCAGGCCCGAGCGCACCACGGCGTGGTCGTCGACGATCAGGACGCGTGTGCTCAGACCGGCACCTCCAGAGCCACCGTCGTGCCGCTCGACCCGCTCGACTCGACCGCCAGCGTTCCGTCGAGCAGCTCGATCCGCTCGCGCATGCCGATCAGGCCGATGCCGTCTCCGGTGGCGGCCTGCGGGTCGAAGCCCGTGCCGTCGTCCTCGATCACAGCTTTGATCCTCCCATCCGCGCGCGTAACGAGCACGCTTACGCGCTGCGCATGGGAATGCTTGACGACGTTCGTGAGCGACTCCTGGACGACGCGGTAGATCGCGGTCTCGATCTCCGTCGGCAGGCGGTCGGTGATCGCTCCGGCCTCGAGGTCGACCTCGACCCCGGTCTGCTCGGCGAAGCTCGCCGTCAATCGCTCGAGTGCCGGCGCGAGGCCGAAGTCGTCGAGCACTTTCGGGCGCAGCTCTAGGGCCAGCCGGCGCACGTCCTGCAGCGTGGCCACCACCAGCTCGCGCAGCCGTGCGACGGATTCGGGCTCGACTCCCTCCAGGTGCTTCAGGCCGAGCAGGATCGACGTCAACGCCTGCCCGGTCTCGTCGTGCAGCTCCCGGGCGAGCCGCTGCCGCTCGAGCTCCTGCGCCGCGACGATCCGCCGCAGTGCGTCTCGCTCGACGCGTTCCGACAGCTCGACGGCGAACGCCGCGCGCGAGGCGAAGGTCTCTGCGAGGCGGACGTCGTCCGGGTCGAACCGCGCGTCGGGCGCGGTGACCTTGTCGTAGGCCGTCATGACGCCGATCGGCCGCCCGTGGACGAGCAGCGGCACCCACAGGCCCGCGCGAGCCTGGATGCGGCGCGTGAACTCGATGTTCACCTCGCGGTCGTCGAGCAGCGAGTCGACCCGTTCGCTGTGTCCGCGTTCGAGAACGCGCCCGGCCTTTGTTTCCGAGCGCTTGATCGTCTCGCCGAGGACGAGATCGGCACTTTCGCCCGCGGCCGTGACGACGCGGAGTGTCTCCGGCCCGGCGGGGAGCGCGACGACTACCAGCCGGGCTTCGAGCAACTCGCGCAGCCGGTGCGCCACGAGCTCGAGCAGCACGTCGACGTCGGTCTCGCGCGCGAGGGCGCTGCTGACCTCGATGAGCGACTCGAGCTGGCGCGACCAGCGTGTCGAGGCCTCGTACAGGCGCGCGTTCTCGATCGCGACAGCGGCCTGGGAAGCGAGCACGCCGACCAGCTCCTGGTCGGCCTCGGTGAAGTCTTCGTCCCCCGCCTTCTCGGTCAGGTAGAGGTTGCCGTAGGCGAAGCCGCGCAGCAGGATCGGGACCCCGAGGAAGGTCGTCATCGGAGGGTGGTTCGCCGGGAAGCCGACGGAGCGTGGGTCGTCGGTGATCGCGTGCAGCCGCAGCGGCCGCGCGTCGTGGATCAGCGCGCCGAGGATTCCGCGGCCGTGGGGCGGGTTGCCGATGGCGGCGCGCGTCTCGTCGTCGACGCCGTGGGTAATGAACCGCTCGAGGCGCGATCCGGTCGGGTCGATCACGCCGAGTGCTGCGTAGCGCGCGCCCGTCAGCTCGGCGGCGAGCTCGGTGAGATGCTGCAGGAGGCTGTCGAGCGAGAGCTCCGAGGACAGGGCCATCCCGGCCTCCAGCAGGGCCCGCAGGCGCGGCTCGCTTGGCGACGCCGACTCCACGGAGTCAGCGTACTGCGCTGACCCGTCAGGCTGCGCGCCGTCGCGCGTGCCGCTGCGCCGCGACCAGCACCGGCCGGTCGGCGCGGTGGACGACCTCGCGCGAGACGCTGCCGAGCAACGCTCCCGTGAGCGGGCCGAGACCGCGCGAGCCGACCACGATCAGGTCGACGTCTCGCATGCGAGCCAGCTCGAGGATCCGGTCCGCCGGTTCGCCCTCGAGCACCTCGGTCTCCGCCTCGACGTCCATCTCGTGTGCGACTGCCGCCGCGATGGTCACCGTCTCGTTCGCCTTCCGCAACTCCGCACTCAGGGCGCGCTGGTAGAAGGGATCGCCGAGCACCGGCAACGGCGTGTGACGCACGTAGAGGATCGTGACGGCGGCGCCGGTCGACGCGGCCAGCTCGAGCGCCTCGTCGAGGGCGTGCCGACCGCTCTCGGAGTCGTCGGTTGCAACGAGGATCTTCTTCATCGAAAACCTCCTTCCGTGGCCACACCTTCGACGGAGTGGCCGGGCACGGCATCCGGGGCCCGGCTGATCTCGCTGCGGAAAACCCGAAATCGCTTCGGTGCGGGCGCTGATGTCCCCTTCGCGGTCCCCGCCGACCCTGTGGGCGAACCCGTAGGAAGGAGCGATGTCGGACCTCGCGGCCAGGCCGGATACCCTCCCGCAGATGAGCGAGCCCCTGGCCCCGAGCGCAGAGCAGCAGGCAGCCGGAGCCGTCGACGTCATCCTCAGGGACGGCGGCACCCTGCGGCTGCGCCCTCCCGTCGCCGCCGACGCGGACGCGGTGCTTGCGTTCCTCGATGACCTCTCCGAGCGCAGCCTTTACCTGCGATTCCACGGGATCCGGCGGGTCGACCGTGCGCTCGCGGAATCGCTCCTCGACCCGGACTGGGTCGAGACCGGCTCGCTGGCCGGCTGGCTCGGCGACCGTGTCGTGGGGATCGCGAACTACGTGCGCCTGCGGAACCCGTCCGTTGCCGAGGCCGCCTTCGTCGTCGCCGACGGCGAGCAGGGCCGGGGGATCGGGACGCGGCTGCTGGAGCAGCTGGCCGCCCGCGCGGCCGAAACCGGCATCACGCGATTCGTCGCGGAGGTGATGGCCGAGAACCAGGCGATGCTGAGCGTCTTCACCAGGGTGGGCTTCGACGTCGTCCGCGAGCTCGAGCACGGGGAGGTGGAGGTGAGCTTCCCGATTGCCGCGACCGAGGCCTTCCAGGAGCGGGTCGAGGAGCGCGACCACGTCGCCGTCGCCGCCTCGTTGCGGCCGTTCTTCGAGCCGTCGAGCGTCGCCGTGATCGGGGCCTCGCGCAGGCGCGGCTCGATCGGCGGCGAGCTCTTCCGCAACGTTCTCGAGGCCGACTTCGACGGTGCCGCCTACCCGGTCAACCGCGGCGGCGAGCCAGTCGCCGGTGTCCGCGCCTACAAGTCGATCACGGAGATCCCGGACCCGGTCGAGCTGGCGGTCATCTGCCTGCCCGGTCCGCACGTGCTCGAGGCGACCGCGGAGGCACTGGACAAGGGCGTGCCGGCCATCTGCGTGATCTCGTCCGGCTTCGCCGAGATCGGCGCCGAGGGTGTCGAGCGGCAGGAGCAGCTGCTCGCGCTCGTCCGCGCGCACGGCGCGCGGCTGCTCGGGCCGAACTGCCTCGGGATGGCCTCCTCGAAGCCGCGCCTCAACGCGACCTTCGCCCCGCGGGCGCTGCCCTCCGGTCGCATCGGCTTTTCGTCGCAGTCGGGTGCGCTCGGGCTCGCGCTGCTCGAGCAAGGCTCCGCCCGGCTCGGCTTCTCGGCTTTCGTCTCGATCGGCAACAAGGCCGACGTCTCCTCGAACGACCTGCTCGAGTGGTGGGAGGACGACCCCGAGACCGATCTCGTCCTTCTCTACCTCGAGTCGTTCGGCAACCCGCGCAAGTTCGCGCGCCTCTCTCGCCGGGTGGCGCGCAAGAAGCCGATCCTCGCCATGAAGGGCGGCGCGACCGCGGCCGGGGCGAGGGCGGCGAGCTCCCACACGGCGGCCCTCGCCGGCTCCGAGGCGGCCGTCGACGCGCTCTTCCACCAGGCCGGCGTTCTTCGCGCGCAGACGCTCGAGGAGCTCGTCGACGTCGCCGGCCTGCTTTCGAGCCAGCCGCTCCCGCGCGGCCGCCGCGTCGGCGTGCTGACAAACGCAGGAGGGCTCGGGATCCTCTGCGCCGACGCCTGCGAGGCGGCCGGGCTCGAGCTGACCGAGCCGACCCAGGACACGCAGGACAAGCTGCGCGAGCTCCTTCCCGGCGACGCGAGCGTCGCGAACCCGGTCGACATGCTCGGCTCCGCCACCGGTGCGACCTACGAGCAGGTGATCCCGCTGCTGCTGGCCGACCCTCGCCTTGACGCTCTCATCGCGCTCTTCGTGCCGCCGGTCGTGGCAGGCGCCCCCGAAATCGCGCACTCGATCTGCCTCGCCGCCGAGGCCGCGCAGTCCGACAAGCCCGTGCTGGCGGCCGTGATGAGCGCGGAGGGAACGCCGGCCGAGCTGCTGGAGTCCGACATCGCGAGCTTCGCGTACCCGGAATCGGGGGCGCGGGCGCTGGGGATCGCCGCAGACCGCGCCGAGTGGCTGCGCCGTCCGGCCGGAACGGTGCCGGCGCTCGAACGTATCGACCACGACGCCGCGAAGGCGGTCGTCGAGGCCGCGGGCGAGGGGTGGCTCGGCCCGGCACACACCCGCGCGCTGCTCGAGGCGTACGGCATTCCGCTCGTCGCCGAGCGCACCGCCACGAGCGTGGACGAGGCGGTCGCCGCCGCGGAGGAGATCGGCTATCCGGTCGTCGTCAAGACCGCCGCACCGGGCGCGCACAAGACGGAGACCGGAGGGATCGCGCTCGACCTGCAGGACGAGCAGCAGGTGCAGGAGGCGACCGAGCGGATCGGCGCGCCGGTGATCGTCCAGCAGTACCTGCAGGGCGGCACCGAGCTGCTCGCGGGTGTCGTCCAGGACCCGGTCTTCGGCCCGCTCGTCGCCTTCGGCCCGGGCGGCGTCTTCGCGGAGCTGATCGGCGACGCGATCTTCCGCATCGCGCCGCTCACCGACGTCGACGCGGAGGAGCTCGTCAGCGGCGGCAAGGGCGGCCGCCTCGTCGCCGGCTTCCGCGGCGCGCCGCCCGCCGACGCTGCGGCGCTCGAAGGCCTCGTCCATCGACTGGGCCGGCTCGCGGAGGATTTCGGAGAGGTGGCCGAGCTTGACCTGAACCCGGTGATCGCCGACGCCGACGGCTGCGTCGCAGTGGATGCACGCGTGCGCCTCGAGGCAAGGCCTGCCGAGAGGGCGCTCAAGAGCTGGTGAGCGTCGAGCTCGAGCGCCTCGACGCCTTCTGGCGCGCGGCGAACTACCTCTCCGTCGGGCAGATCTACCTGCTCGACAACCCGCTCCTGCGCGAGCCGTTGCAGGCCGAGCACGTGAAGCCGCGCCTGCTCGGCCACTTCGGCACCGTTCCGGGCCTGAACCTCGTCTGGGCGCACCTGAACCGCGCGATCCGCGCGCGCGACCTCGACGCGATCTACCTCTGCGGCCCGGGGCACGGCGGCCCCGGGATGGTCGCGTGCGCCTACCTCGAAGGCACTTACAGCGAGCTGTACCCGCACGTCTCGCTCGACGAGCCCGGCCTGAAAGAGCTCTTCCGCCAGTTTTCGTTCCCCGGTGGGATCCCGAGCCACGCCGCGCCCGAGACGCCCGGGTCGATCCACGAGGGAGGCGAGCTCGGCTACTCGCTCGCGCACGCGTACGGCGCGGTCTTCGACAACCCGGGCCTGCTCGCGTGCTGCGTCGTCGGGGACGGCGAGGCCGAGACCGGCCCGCTCGCGACGAGCTGGCACTCGAACAAGTTCCTCAACCCCGAGACGGACGGCGTCGTGCTGCCGGTTCTCCACCTGAACGGCTACAAGATCGCCAACCCGACGGTGCTCGCGCGCATCCCGGAGGCCGAGCTCGTCGCGCTGCTCGAGGGCTACGGCTACCGGCCGGTGCTCGTCACCGGCGGCTTCGACGGCGAGGAGCCGCTCGCGGTGCACGAGCGCTTCGCGGCCGCGCTCGACGAGGTGCTCGACGAGGTCGCGGAGATCAAGCAGCGGGGCGAGGGGGCTCGCCCGAGCTGGCCGATGATCGTCCTGCGCACGCCGAAGGGCTGGACCGGCCCGAAGGAGGTCGACGGCCTTCCGGTCGAGAACACCTGGCGCTCGCACCAGGTGCCGATCGCCGAGGCGCGCAACAACGACGAGCACCGGCGCCTGCTCGAGCAGTGGATGCGCTCCTACCGGCCCGAGGAGCTCTTCGACGACAACGGCGCGCCGGTGGCGGAGCTGCTCGAGCTGGCGCCACGCGACGAGCGGCGGATGAGCGCCAACCCGAGCGCGAACGGCGGCATGGTGCTCCGCGACCTGCTGCTCCCGGACTTCCGCGACTACGCCGTCGACGTACACGCGCCGGGCAAGACGTTCAGCGAGGCGACCCGGGTACTGGGCGGCCTCCTCCGCGACGTGGTCGAGCGCAACCCGGGCAACTTCCGCGTCTTCGGCCCTGACGAGACCGCGTCGAACCGCCTCGCCGACATCTTCTCGGCGACCCCGCGCGCCTGGCAGGCGGAGATCCTGCCGACCGACGAGGACCTCGCCCCGCGCGGCCAGGTGCTCGAGGTGCTGAGCGAACACCTCTGCCAGGGCTGGCTCGAGGGCTACCTGCTCACCGGCAGGCACGGGCTCTTCAACTGCTACGAGGCCTTCATCCACATCGTCGACTCGATGTTCAACCAGCACGCGAAGTGGCTGAAGGTGACGCGCGACATCCCGTGGCGACGGCCGATCGCCTCGCTCAACTACCTGCTCAGCTCCCACGTCTGGCGTCAGGACCACAACGGCTTCTCGCACCAGGACCCGGGCTTCATCGACCACGTCGTGAACAAGAAAGCGGGGGTCATCCGCGTCTACCTGCCGCCGGACGCGAACACCCTTCTCTCGGTGGCCGACCACTGCCTGCGCAGCCGCGACTACGTCAACGTCGTCGTCGCGGGCAAGCAGCCGGCACTGAACTACCTCTCGATGGACGACGCGATCGTCCACTGCACGCGCGGGATCGGGATCTGGGAGTGGGCCTCGAACGAGGACGGCGAGGAGCCCGACGCCGTGCTCGCCTGCTGCGGCGACATCCCGACGCTCGAGACGCTTGCCGCGGCCGCCCTGCTGCGGGAGCACCTGCCCGAGCTGAAGGTGCGCATCGTGAACGTCGTCGACCTGATGCGCCTGCAGCCCGAGAGCGAGCACCCGCACGGGCTGCCCGACTGGGAGTTCGACTCGATCTTCACCACCGACAAGCCCGTCGTCTTCGCGTACCACGGCTACCCATGGCTTATCCACCGGCTCACGTACCGCCGCCGCAACCACGTCAACCTGCACGTGCGCGGCTACAAGGAGGAGGGCACGACGACGACGCCGTTCGACATGGTGATGCTGAACGACCTCGACCGTTTCCACCTCGCGATCGACGTGATCGACCGCGTTCCCGGCCTCGCCAACTCCGCGGGGCCGTTGCGCCAGGAGCTCGAGGACCGCCGCCTGCGCGCCCGCGCGTACACGCGTGAGCACGGGGAGGACGATCCCGGGATCAGCGGCTGGACGTGGCCGGGCTGAGAGCTCGTTTCAGAATGACGCTTCGTCGCGCGGCTCGGCGGCTCAAGGCTTCGTCTTGAAACGAGTTCTGAAGGTCCTCGTCGTCAACGCGGGCTCGACGAGCCTCAAGCTGTCCGCGGTCGAGGAGGACGACTCGGCCGAGCCGGTCGCGTCGCTCGTGGACGCTCCTTCGGTCGAGGCGGTCGCGCACCGGATCGTCCACGGCGGCGCACGCTTCCGGGAACCGGTGGTGATCGACGACGCGGTGCGGCGGGAGCTCGACGCGCTGACGGAGCTGGCGCCGCTGCACAACACGCCGGCCCTCCGCGCCCTCGACGAGGCGCGACGCGTGCTCCCGTCGGTACCGCATGTCGGCGTCTTCGACACCGCGTTCCACGCGACGCTGCCGGAAGAGGCGTACACGTACGCGCTGCCGCGGCACTGGCGCGAGGAGTGGGCGATCCGGCGCTACGGCTTCCACGGGTTGTCGGTGGCCTGGGCCGCCGAGCGTGTGACCGTGCCGCGGCTCGTCGTCTGCCACCTGGGCGGAGGCTGCTCGGTCACGGCTGTGCTCGACGGCCGGTCGGTCGACACGACCATGGGCTTCAGCCCGCTCGAGGGGGTGCCGATGGCGACGCGGCCCGGGACGATCGACCCGGAGATCCTGCTCTACCTGCAGCGGAACGGTGCGGCCACGGTGGACGAGCTCGAGCACGCGCTCGAGCACGAGTCCGGGCTCGTCGCGCTCGGCGGGACAGCCCGGGTGGAGGAGCTGGAGGCGCGGGACGACGACGACGCGCGGCTCGCATTGGCCGTTTTCTGCCGTCGCGTCGCGGGCGCGGTCGCGTCTGCGGCGGCGGCGCTCGGCGGGCTCGACGCGGTGGTGTTCACGGCCGGAATCGGCGAAGGCTCCGCACCGGTTCGCGCGGAGATCTGCCGGCGGCTGCGCTTGCTCGGCGTCGAGCTGGACGAGCGCGCAAACACCGAGTCGGAGCCGGACGCCGACGTTTCGACCGTTGCCTCTGCGGTGCGGGTCTGGGTGGTGCACGCGCGCGAGGACGTCATCGCAGCGCGCGCCGCGCGGGCGTTGCTCTAGACGGCGACGCGACCCGCTAGGTGCTCGGCCAGCTCGGCTACGACGCCTTGCAAGGCGACCGAGGCGAGGACGATCGGCTCGCCGTCGACGCGCTCGATGACGAGGCTCGGGTGCCCGTTCAGCCGGTCGGCGCTCGACCTCCCGATTCGGACCTGGGCGAGTTCGCCATACGCGATCTCGCGCCTGACGTTCGAGGACTCGGCGAGGCCGTCGAGCTCGAGGCTGGACGGAAGCAGCTCCAGCCGGCCCCGCGCCAAGGGCCCGGCGCCTTCGCGCCACACAACCGCGTAGGTCGATCGCATGCCAGAAGTCTCGGCCGGGGGCGCCGTACGGCATCAGGGAGAGGCGCGGATCCGGCTGCGGGAAACCCGCAGGGGCGTCAGGTCAGGCCAGGTCGGCCGCCGTGCCAATCGCAATCAGCGGGTGCGCGGCGGGCCACAGCCAGCGCAGCGTGCGAACGAGTTGCGGCAGCGGCAGGCTCACACACCCGAGTGTCGGGCGACCTCTGCTCACGTGCAGGAAGATTCCCGAGCCGCGGCCGGGCATCGCCGGGCTCGTGTTGTAGGCGATCACGGCGAGGTGGCGGTACGCGGTCGGCGAGCGCGACATGTCCTCGCTGGTCGTGCGGAAGCTCGGCTTCGAACCGCAGCGCACGTGCCGGAAGCGGTTGTAGTACGGCGACCGCGGGTCCTCGACCCACCAGTCGCCGCAGACGACGCGGTGGTAGCGGTAGCGGAGGCCCGGGCTCGCCGCGACGCCGTACATCGTGCGCAGGAAGCCGAAGACGCCCGTAGGCGTGCGGCGGTCACCCTCGCGTTTCGCAGGCGAGGTGCCGTTGCCGCCGAGCCAGGCGGTCCAGGGCCCCGCCGCGAGCCGCCAGCAGCCGCCGCGCTTGGTCCATAGCCGGAACACGGCCTGCGTCGACCGGCGCGTGCGCGGGACGGCGGTGATGAGCTGGGTCGAGGAGCCCGTGTCGAGGCGGTTCGGCAGCATCGGCCCGCAGACGGCGGTCTTGTCGGTGCCGCCCGAGGCCGCAGCCGCAATCGCGAGCGCCAGCACAGGAAGGACGAGAAGGCGCACCGCCCTGCAGACTACGGGCGATGGCCGCGCTCCTGCTTGCCTTCCTGGCCCTGCAGCCGCCCCCGTTCACGCACTCGGTCGCGCGTGTGACGGCGGCCGACCTGCCGCATTCGTGGCACCGGGGCTGCCCGGTCGCACCTGCGCAGCTGCGGCGCCTGCGCGTCAGCTACTGGGGCTTCGATCGCCGAGCGCACACGGGCACGCTGGTCGTCAACGCCCGCGCGGTACGGCCGCTCACGCGCGTGTTCTCCCGGCTCTACGCCAAGCGGTTCCCGATCCGCCGCATGCGCTCGATCGACGCCTACGGCGGGAACGACGAGCGTTCGCTCGCGGCCGACAACACCGCCGCCTTCAACTGCCGCTACGCGGTCGCGTCGGGGCCGAAGCGGTGGTCGGCGCACGCGTACGGCTTCGCGATCGACGTCAACCCGGTCGAGAACCCGTACCTCCTGAACGGCCGCGTCCATCCGCGCGCCGGACGCGCCTACCTCGACCGCTCGCGCGTGCGGCGCGGGATGGCCGTCCGCGGCGGGCTGCTTGTGAGCGCGTTCGCGTCGGTCGGCTGGCAGTGGGGCGGCCGCTGGACCGGCTCGCCCGACTACCAGCACTTCTCCGCGACGGGCGGTTAAAGGCCTCTGAGGAGGCGCTGAGCGACCTCGCGCAGCGTCTCCTCCGGCTGCCAGGCCGGTGCCTGGGCGGCCGCCGGCGTGGCGAGGACGAACGCGGCGACAACGGTGGCCGTGGCATTCATCGTGCGAGCCTCCCAAGCAGCAGGCCGAAGACGAGATGCCGCCACGTGGCCTGCGCGAAGGCACGCGGGCTCGAGAGCAACGGCGGCAGGCCCGGCTCTCCGCGAGCCGGGTGGAACCGGTCGACGACGGCATTCAGCGGATAGAGCACAAGGTGCTCGCCGATCGCCATCGCGACCGCGAGCCGGCGCGGATCGGCCGGGCAGCTGCGCCGGAGCCGGCCGTAGGCGAGGCCGAAGGCCGCGCCGTTGGCGGCGTGGATCGCGAAGCCGAGCGGCCGCCAGCCGGGCCCGCGCGTGACCGCCTTTCCGAGCAGCGCGATGTCGGAGTAGTCGCAGCGAAAGAGCCGCTGGTCGAGCGGCTCGAGGAGCCCCCAGACGGTCGCGGCCGCCGCGCCTGCCACCGCTGCTCTCGCTCCGTTCGTCATTCGCCCAGCTGCCGCAGGAACGAGCCGCCGCCGACGATCTTCGATGCGCGCGACCCGGCCGCGTCGCGGAGGGCACGGTCCGAGGTCACGAGCCACGCGCCCGGGTAGCCCGGCGCCTCGCGGATCAGCCAGTCGTCGGCGCTCTTGCCGCCGGTGCCGACGAGTGTCGTGATCGAATCGCGCCGCTCGGTGCCGACGATCCCGCCGGGTGCCTTGCCGTCGAAGACGAGCACGACCTCGTGGCCGTTCCGCCGCGCCCACTCGCTCGCTTGCGCGACGAGCTCCTCCTCGGGAAGATTCGGCCACTGCGAGCGGAGCACGTTGCGCGCGTCCACCAGCACCGTCGTCTTCGCGGTCACGGCCCGTAGGGTGCCAGGCGATGCGTGCGATGGTGCTGGAGGCGCCCGGGCGACCGCTCGTCGAGCGCGAGCTGCCCGAGCCGAAGGCGGGCCCGGGGCAGGTCCTGCTTCGCGTCAGAGCGTGCGGCGTTTGTCGCACGGATCTCCACGTGGTCGACGGCGAGCTGCCCGACCCGAAGCTGCCGCTCGTCCCGGGGCATCAGGTCGTGGGCGTGACGCGTGAGGGGCGCCGCCTCGGCGTTCCGTGGCTCGGCTGGGCGTGCGGCGAGTGCCGCTACTGCACGAGTGGCCGCGAGAACCTCTGCGACCTCGCCCGCTTCACCGGCTACACGCTCGACGGGGGTTACGCCGAGTGGGTGGTCGCGGACCTGCGCTTCTGCCTAGCGATTCCCCGCGCGTACGACGACGTGCGCGCCGCACCGCTGCTCTGCGCCGGCCTGATCGGCTACCGCGCGCTGCGCCTCGCCGGCGACGGCGAGCGGCTCGGGCTCTACGGCTTCGGTTCCTCCGCCCACATCGTCGCCCAGGTCGCGCGCTGGCAGGGGAGGCGCGTGTTCGCGTTCACGCGGCCCGGCGACGAGGGGGCGCAGGCGTTCGCCCGCCAGCTCGGCGCTGTGTGGGCGGGAGGCTCGGACGAGCGTCCGCCGGAGGAGCTCGACGCGGCGATCCTGTTCGCGCCGGCCGGTGAGCTCGTCCCGGCGGCGTTGCGCGTCCTCGCGAAAGGAGGGACGGTCGTCGCCGCCGGGATTCACATGAGCGACATCCCCGGGTTCCCGTACGAGCTGCTGTGGGGCGAGCGGTCGGTGCGGTCAGTGGCCAACCTGAGCCGTGTGGACGGGCGCGAGTTCCTCGAGCTCGCGCCGCGGGTGCCTGTGCGGGCCGACGTCGAGACCCTCCCGCTCTCGGAGGCGAACGACGCGCTGGAGCGGCTGCGCACCGGGCGCGTCCAGGGCTCGCTCGTGCTTGTGCCCTGAGTACGCGCTACGACGCGGGCTTTACGCAGATGTAGTTGGCATACGCCCCGACCTTTCCGTAGTCGGCGGTGGCGATCTCGAACCCCGCGCGCGCAAGCATCGGTTCGAGGAGCCAGGTGAAGGTGCTGTATTCGTCGCGCAGGTGCGTCACCAGCTCCTCGCGTGTCCATCCGGCGTCGGGCCTGTCGGCCGCCGCGGACTCGAGCCAGCTTGCGATCCCCGTCACGGCGTCCCGGAGGTCGAAGGAGAAGACGAGATCACGAAGCTGAAGGGTGCCTCCGAGCGCAAGCAGCGCCGCGATCCGTCGGAGCCCGATGCCGTTCCAGAAGTCGGGCAGGTGGTGGAGCGCATTCCTCGTGTAGATGAAGTCCGGCAAGTCACCCTCGTGCGTGTAGCTGAGGAAGCCGGCTCGCACGCACTCGACATGCACACCGGCAGACACCGACTTGCTGCGAATGGCATCAACCATTGCCGGAGAGACATCCACTGCGACGACGCGCTTGCAGATCGATGCCGCAGCAACCGCGAGCGTGCCGGTGCCGGCGCCGAAGTCGATCAGCGCCGAGACCGCGGGCACGAAGGGCATCCAGGTCGGCGCTTGGGTCGAAGCCAGCCTTCTTGTCGTAGGCAGCGACGTAGGTGGCGTCGAGATGCTCAGGGCCGGCGAGGGCGAGCTCGCTGAGGTACTCGGCGGCCATCTTCCGATGAGATTAGGGCGTTTGTTTCCCCAGGCGCTCTAGTCGTCCAGCGCGCTGCGCAGGGCGCCGACGTAGTCCGCCAGCGCTGCCGGACCGTCCTCGGCGACCTCGACGGCCCGCGAGCCGACGACGATCCCGTCCGCGAGCGCGGCGGCAGCGCGCGCGTGCTCCGGCGTCGAGATCCCGAAGCCGGCGTACAGCGGGAGCTCGGTCGTCGCGCGCGCACGATTGACGAGCCCGGCGAGGGCGGGGGAGAGCGCGTCGCGGGCGCCGGTCGTCCCTGTCAGCGTGACGAGGTAGAGCCAGCCGTCGGTCTCCTGGGCGGCGAGCCGGATCCGCTCGTCGGTCGAGGTCGGCGCAACGAGCTGCACCCGGCGCAGCTCGGGCCGCTCCCCGGCGGGCAGGTCGGCGACGATCAGGCTGGTGGCACCCGCCGCCTGCGCGTCGTCGGCAAAGCGCTCCCAACCGTGTGCCTCGAGGAGCGACGCATAAGTCATCGGCACGAGCGGGGTGTGCGGGAGCCGTGCGCGCGTCTCGGCGAGGCACTCGAGGCACGCGGCGGTGCGCATTCCCTGGGAGAGCGCGCGCTCGGCCGCGCGCCGGATAACGGGCCCGTCGGCGAGCGGGTCGGAAAACGGGAAGCCGAGTTCGACGAGGTCGGCCCCGCCCTCGACCGCAGCCTCCGCGAGTGCAGGGGTCGCGGGCCCGCACATCAGGTAGACGGCGAGCGCCGCGGGACGAACCGGCACAGATTCGTCACTGTGCCGTGACGGATCCGCGCGCATTTCCCCGCTACCGTCGATTTCCCCGGGTGGGTGGGGGCTAGGGATGGGTCCCGCGGCTTGCCGGTGCGTGCTCACCGATCCACCACCTCGGCCAGGTCCTTGTCGCCGCGCCCGGAGAGGCACACCAGTACAAGCTCCTCGTCCAGCTCCGCCACGCGCGCCAGCGCGTGGGCCGGCTCGAGCGCTGGGAGAATGCCCTCCGTCCGCGCGAGCCGCCTGAATGCGGCCAGCGCCTCCTCGTCGCTGGTGCCCACATACTCGGCTCGGCCGCTGTCGCGCAGGAACGCGTGCTCCGGGCCGACCCCGGGATAGTCGAGCCCGGCGGAGATCGACTCCGCGTCAAGCACCTGCCCGTCCTCGTCTGCGAGCACCGACGACCGAGACCCGTGCAGCACCGCGGGCCGTCCGGAGCCGAGGCTCGCCGCGCCGTCGGCCTCGACGCCGACGAGTCGCACGTCGAGATCGTCGACGAACCCCGAGAAGAGCCCGATCGCGTTCGAGCCGCCCCCGACGCAGGCCAGTGCGACCTCCGGCAGCCGCCCTTCGGCCTCGAGCATCTGCGCGCGGGCCTCGCGCCCGATCACCGCCTGCAGCTCACGAACGATCTCCGGGTACGGTGCGGGCCCGACGCACGAGCCGATCAGGTAGTGCGTGTCCTCGACGTTGGTGATCCAGTCGCGGATCGCCTCGCTCGTGGCCTCCTTCAGCGTCCGCGTCCCGAACTCGACCGCCCGCACCTCCGCGCCGAGTAGCGCCATCCGCTCGAGGTTCGGCCGCTGCCGGCGCATGTCCTCTGAGCCCATGTAGACCACGCAGTCGAGCCCGAACCGTGCGCAAACCGTTGCCGCCGCGACGCCGTGCTGGCCCGCGCCGGTCTCGGCGACGATTCGCTGCTTGCCGAGCCGCACCGCGAGCAGCGCCTGGCCCAACGCGTTGTTGAGCTTGTGGGCGCCGGTGTGCAGGAGGTCCTCCCGCTTCAGGTAGAGCCGCTTCCCGGGCGCGAAGCGCTCCGCGAGCGTGAGCGGCGTGGGCCGCCCGGCATAGGTGCGGCCGAGCTCCTTCAGCTCCTCGTGGTAGCGAGGGTCGTCGCGCGCCTCGCGCCACCCCGCCTCGAGCTCGTCCAGCGCCGGGATCAGCGTCTCGGGCACGAAGCGGCCGCCGTATTCGCCGTAGGTCAGCTGCACCTCGCCGCCTCCACGTACGCACGCACGCGCGAGTGATCCTTGACCCCGGGCTCGGTCTCGAGGCTCGAGCTCGCGTCGACCGCCCACGGCCGCACACGCTCGATCGCCTCGCGCACGTTCTCCGGCGAGAGGCCTCCCGCAAGAACGACCCGGCCATCCGCGACCTCGGCCCGCTCCAGGTGCTCTGGATCGTCCTCGGCCCATTCACGGTCGACGACCCGCGCAACTTCGCGGCCGTGCCGCAGCAGGACGCCCTCGCGTGCCCGGTGACCGTTCTCGCGCGCGTAGAGCTGGACGAGGTCGGCGGCATCGTCGGTGATCTCGCCGACGTGCACCGCGACCGACAGCATCGTGTCGGGGACGGGCAGGACGGCCGGCGCCCGGCGCGGTGTCTCCTTCGCGAGCACGAAGCCAGCCAGGTCGGCTCCGGCCTCTGCGGCGACGGCGACGTCTTCCTCCCGCGTTAGTCCGCAGACCTTGACCAGCGGTCGCGCGATCAGCTCCTCGAGCTTCGCAGCGGGGTCCGGAGCCCGCATCAACGTCGAGCCGACGAGTACCGCATCGGCCCCGGCGACCTCGGCCTCGGCCGCGTGCGCGCGGGCGCCGATCGCGCTCTCGGCGACGACGAGGCGGTCCCGCGGTGCCGACTCGACGAGCTCCAGTTGTGCCCGGCGGTCGATCTCGAACGTGGAGAGGTCGCGCGCGTTGATCCCGATGACCGCGGCCTCCAGCTCGACCGCGCGACGCAGCTCCTCCACGTCGTGCGCCTCGACGAGCGCGTCGAGCCCCAGCTCCGCGGCCGCGCCGAGGAGCTCACGCATCCGGCCGTCGTCGAGATCGCGCAGCAACAGCAACACCGCATCCGCGCCGAGTGCTCGCAACTCTTCGAGCTCGCCGCGCTCGGAGAAGAACCCCTTGGCGAGCAACGGCAAGCGGCTGGAGGATCTCGCGGCAGCGAGATCCGCGGGAGTTCCGGCGAAGCGTTCGTCGACCAGGATCGAGACCGCGGCCGCGCCCGCGCGCTCGAACGAGGCCGCCAGCGCTGCGGGGTCCGCATCCGGCCGCAGGTCCCCGGCCGACGGCGAGCGCCGCTTGACCTCCGCGATCGCAGCCAGCCCGTCGCCTGCGAGCGCGTCGCGGAACCGCCCACTCACGCGCGTACCTCGACGGACCGCGAAAAGGCGATGAGCTCCTCGAGCCGTGCGGCTGCGGCGCCGGAGTCGACGGCCTCGCGCGCCCGCTCGAGCCCGTCGCGCAGGTCGGCAGCATGGCCCGCGGCGGCGATCGCCCCGGCCGCGTTCAGCAGGATCGCCGAGCGCCGCCCGCCGTCGTCGCCCCGGAAGACCGCGTGGACCGCCTCCGCGTTTTCCTCCGGCGAGCCACCGCGCAGCTCCTCGGGCGAACAGCGCGGGATGCCGAGCTCGAGCGGGTCGATCTCCCGCTCGCGGACACCGCCGTCTACGACCTCGCAGACCAAGTTTGGGCCCGTGGGCGAAAGCTCGTCGATGCCGCCCGCGCCGTGGACGACGAAGGCGCGTCGCGCGCCCAGCTGCGCGAGCACCTCCGCGATCGTGCGGACGAGCGCCGGCGCGTAGACGCCGACCACCTGCGCCCGTGCGCCCGCGGGGTTGGTCAGAGGCCCGAGCACGTTGAAGACGGTGCGAGCCGCGAGCTCGCGGCGCACAGGCGCCGCGTGACGCATCGCCGGGTGGTGAGTCGGCGCGAACAGGAAGCCGAAGCCGAGCTCGTCGATCGAGCGCTCGATGCGGGCGGGCGGTAGCTCGAGCTCGAAGCCGAGTGCCTCGAGGACGTCGGCGGAGCCCGAGGCGGAGGAAACCGCGCGGTTGCCGTGCTTCGCGACGCCCGCGCCTGCGGCCGCCGCGACCAGGGCCGCCGCGGTCGAGATGTTGATCGTCCGCGCCCCGTCTCCACCCGTGCCCGCAGTGTCGACGAGGTCGTCTCGCCGCGGCTGCACCGACAGCACGTGCGCGCGCATCGCCTCGGCGCAGCCGGCGATCTCGTCCGCGGTCTCGCCCTTCAGCCGCAGCGCGACCAGGAACCCGCCGATCTGCGCCGGGGTGGCCTCGCCGCTCATCACCTCGTTCATCACGGCCCGTGCCTGCTCTCGCGAGAGGTCGTGGCCGTCGAGCAGCCGCGCGAGCGCCTCCTGCACGGTCACCGGGCGTCCTCCAGGAAGTTGCGCGCAAGCTCCGGCCCCACCGGCGTCAGCACCGACTCCGGGTGGAACTGCACGCCGTCGACCGGCAGCTCGCGGTGCCGGACGCCCATCACCTCGCCGTCGCCGCAGGTCGCCGAGACCTCCAGCACGTCCGGAACGCTCGTCGCCGCCAGGGAGTGGTAGCGGCCCGCCTCGAACTGCTCCGGCAGGCCGCGGAACAGCCCGCGGCCGTCGTGCTCGATCGGGCTCGCCTTCCCGTGCACGAGTCTCTTCGCCTGGCCGATCGAGCCGCCGAAGGCCTCCACGATTGCCTGGTGCCCGAGGCAGACGCCGAGCGTCGCCGTCGTGGGCGCCAGCCGCCGCACGATCTCGACCGTCGCACCCGCATCCCGGGGCCGTCCCGGGCCCGGCGAGACCACGAGATGGGACGGCGCGAGCCGTTGAGCCTCGTCGGCGTCGATCGCGTCGTTGCGATGCACCACGACCTCGACGCCCAGCTCACCGAAGAGGTGCGCGAGGTTGTAGGTGAACGAGTCGTAGTTGTCGACGAGCAGGATCAATCCTCGCCTCCCTCGCCGGCGGCGGCTCCCGCCGGGCGGAGCCCGGCTCCGCCGTCGCCTGACGCCGCCGGCGGCACGCGCTCCGGGCCCGTGCGTCGAAGCACTGTGCCCTCCGGCACCGCACCCCCGGCGGCGCCCGAGGAAGCCGAGGGGTGCCGCGCCTCCGCGAGCTCGATCGCCGTCTCGAGCGCCGCGAGCTTGCGCAGGCACTCGTCGTGCTCGGCCGCCGGGTCGGAGTCGGCGACGATCCCGGCGCCGGCCTGCAGCAAGGCGACGCCGTCGTGCAGCACGACCGTCCGGATCGCGATGCACGCGTCGAGCGCCTCGCCCGGGAGCGAGTAGAGCACCGCGCCCGCATAGGGCCCGCGGCGGTATCCCTCGAGCTCCGAGATGATCTGCATCGCCCGCACCTTCGGTGCTCCGGAGACCGTCCCGGCCGGGAAACACGCGCGCAGCAGGTCGAAGTGCGAGACATCCGGCTCCAGCTCGCCGACGACCTCCGAGACTAGATGCGTCACGTGCGAGAAGCGCTCCGGCTCGAGGTACCGCGCGACGCGCACCGTCCCGGGCCGGCAGACGCGCGAGAGGTCGTTGCGGCCGAGGTCGACGAGCATCACGTGCTCGGCGCGGTCCTTCTCGGAGGAGAGCAGCCGTTCCGCGTCGCCGTCGCCCGGTCTCGTCGTTCCCGCTATCGGGTTCAGCGACGCGTCCCGGCCCTCGGCCTTGACCAGCGTTTCCGGCGAGGAGCCGACGAGGGCGAGGCCGTCTAGCTCGAGCAGGAAGAGGTACGGCGATGGGTTCACGCGCCGCAGCGAGCGGTAGAGCTCGAGTGCGCTCGCGGAGGTCGGCCGCTCGGCGCGCTGCGAGAGCACGATCTGGAAGGCGTCGCCCGCGCGGATGTGCTCCTTCGCCTGCACGACCGCCCGCTCATACGCGAGCCGCGAGGGGAGCCGGCGCGTCGAGCCGGCGCGCGACCGCGAGGGCGGGTCAGGCGAGGGCTGCGGCCCCTCGAGCAGCTCCCCGACGGTGCCGGGGTCACCGCACAGCACCTCCGCCATCCCGAGGCCGTGGTCGAAGCGCACGAGCGTCTCGGCCACGACGAAACGGCTCACGGGCAGGTCGCGGCCCTCCTCGGGGAGCAGCACGGTCGGCTCGAGCCGCGCAACGTGGTCGTAGCCGAGGTAGCCGACGACCGGGAGCCCGCAGGCCTCCGCCTCGTCGACATCCACGATCCGCGAGCCGCAGCCGACGAACGAGTGCCGCCCCAGCCGACCCTTCTCGACTGATTCGAGCAGGAAGCTCGCGCTGCCCCCGGCGCGCAGCCGGAGGTACGCCCCGAGTGGGGTGAGGAGGTCGGTGGCGATGACGGTCAGTGCGTTCATGTCGGACAAACAAAAAGACCCTCCGTCTGGAAGGTCTTCGAGCGGAACGGGTTTGCGTCTAGGTCAGCAGGCGACGCTCCCGCCCCGCTCGGTGCGCCAGGCCCAGCCCCAGGTGCGGGAGACGGAAGTCATCTGTCTCCAGGGTAGGCGCACCCAGGGCGGGCCGTCAAGGGCTAGCCCCGGCTCGTCTCCGCGGGTTCGGTTTCCAGCAACTCGGCGAAAAGCGCCCGGTAATGCACCATCGCGGTGCGCAGGTCCTCGGTGGAAGCCTTGCCGCGGTCGTTCGCAACCGAGATGCCGTGGGCGGCCCGGTAGTTCGAGATCACGTCCGGGTGATCGACCGAGAGGTCGTTCGCGCGCTGCTCGAAGTCGTCCACCGGGTAGCCGCGTTCGCGCATGACCTGCTGGATCAGGCGGTCGGCGTCCGCGACGGCGGCCTCGGGATCGTCCACGAAGGCGGCCTGTGTGTTCTGCCACTGGCTCGCGTAGCGGTCGCGGCTCGACGGCTCGAGCGGCCGAATGTCGAGCTCGTCGCGGCGCTTCTCCCGCTCGCTGAGGTTGGCCTCGGCCTCGCGCCGGCTGGGCGCGTCGGCCACGGTGCGGTCGTACTCGTCGCCGAACCGGTCTTGCAGGCCGCGTCGGCGGCGGGCGTTGACGGCTTTCCAGGCGATCGCGCCGACGATCAGGACGGCGGCGATCACGATCAGGATCCAGGCCCAGGTAGGCATGTCGTGCTCCTTTCGTCGCTCCCGCGCACGCTTCCCGGAGGCGGGAACGGCAAACGGCCGCATAGGCTCCGCAGGCATGGCCGTCCCCGAACTTCTTCGCCGGCTGTTGACCGCGCCCGGCCCGTCCGGTTACGAAACCCCGGCCACAGCGGTGTGGCGCGAGGCGGCGTCGGAGTTCGCCGAGGTCACGGGCGACCCGCTAGGCTCGTCGGTCGCACGCGTCGCGGGCACCGGCGGGGGGCTGCTGCTGGCGCTGCTCGGCCACATCGACGAGATCGGGGTGCTGGTCACGCACGTCGACGAGCACGGGTTCGTCTTCGTCATGCCTGTCGGCGGCACGAGGCCTGATGTCCTGCTGGGCCAGCGGGTCGAGCTCCTCGCCCGGGGCGGCTCCGTTCCCGGCACGGTCGGTCGCAAGTGGCGCAAACGCCTGAAGCCCGGCGAGAAGCCAGCCGCCGTCGAGCTCGACGACCTGCACGTGGACATCGGTGCTCGTACCCGCGAGGAAGCGCTCGGCCTCCTGCAGATCGGCGACGTCGGCGTGATCGCGGCGGAGCCGGTCGAGCTGGCCGGCGGGCGGATCGCCTCGCGCTCGCTCGACAACCGGCTCGGGGCCTACGTCGCCCTCGAAGCGGCGCGGTCGGTGGCCGAGGCAGGAGGCGCGCCGGGCGACGTGGCCGCGGTCGCGGCGGTGCAGGAGGAGGTCGGCGACTTCGGCGGCGCGCGCACGACGGTGTTCGCCCTCGAGCCGCAGGTCGCGCTCGCGATCGACGTCACCGGTGCGACCGACGTCCCCGAGGGGGACCCGAAGCTCGACGGCGAGGCGAAGCTTGGCGCCGGCCCGATCATCAACCGCGGCTCGACGATCAGCCCGAAGGTGTTCGCGCTGCTCGTCGCGGCCGCCGAGGACGAGGGCATCGCGTACACCGTCAACGTCTCGGCCGGCGACACGTACACCGACATGGACGCGGCCTACGCGAGCCGCGCGGGCGTCGCGACCGGCCTGATCTCGCTGGCGATTCGCTACCTCCACACGCCCGGCGAGGTGGTCTCGCTGGACGACGTCGAGGCGGCGATCCGGTTAGTGGCCGCCTTCGCCCGTCGGCTCGAGCCCGGGCTCGACTTCACTCGCTAGGGTTTTTCGCATGGCCCGCGCCGTGATCGTTTCTGCAGTCCGCACGCCGTTCGGCAGGCTCGGCGGCGGTCTCGTCGACTACGAGGCAACCGAGCTCGGGGCCATTGCTATTCGCGCCGCGCTCGAGCGGGCTGGAGTCGAGGACGGCGAGGTTGACTACGCGATCATGGGCCAAGTGCTGCAGGGCGGCGCCGGCCAGGCGCCGGCGCGCCAGGCGACGATCGGCGCGGGTCTGCCGATCGAGCTCCCCTCGGACACGATCAACAAGGTCTGCGCCTCGTCGATCCGCGCCGTCGAGATCGCCGACCAGATGATCCGCGCCGGCGACGTCGAGGTCGTCGCCGCGGGCGGGATGGAGTCGATGTCGAACGCGCCCTACGTCTTGAAGAAGGCGCGCTTCGGCTACCGCCTCGGCGACGGCACGCTGATCGACCTGATGACCCACGACGGCCTGACCTCGACCTTCGACAACCGCCACATGGTCGAGCAGGCGTCGTTCGTCTCCCGCGAGCTCGGCATCTCGCGCGAAGAGCAGGACGAGTGGGCGCTGCGCTCGCACGAGCGCGCCGTGAAGGCGATCGACGAGGGCCGGTTCGAGTCCGAGATCGTCCCCGTCGGCGACCTGGCCGTCGACGAGGGCCCGCGGCGCGATACCTCGATCGAGAAGCTTGCGCGCCTGAAGCCGGTGTTCGACCCCGAGGGCACGACGACGGCCGGCAACGCGCCCGGCGTGAACGACGGCGCGGCCGCGCTCGTCGTCACCAGCGATGAGTTCGCCAAGCGGCGCGGCCTCGAGGTGCTGGCGACGATCGTCGCCCAGGGGTACGTGGCCGACGAGTTCGCCTACCTCGCCCGCACCCCGGCGAAGGCCGGCGCGATCGCGCTGGAGAGGGCCGGGAAGACGATCGACGACGTCGAGCGCGTGGAGCTGAACGAGGCGTTCTCGTCGGTCGTGCTGAACTCGACGAAACTGCTCGGCGCCGACCCGGAGCGGGTGAACGTGAACGGCGGCGCCGTTGCTCTGGGGCACCCGATCGGCGCCTCCGGCGCGCGCATCGTCGGGACGATGGTCCACGAGCTACGCCGCAACGGCGGCGGCCTGGGCCTCGCCGCGATCTGCTCCGGCGGTGGGCAGGGCGACGCGCTTCTCCTTGAGGTCTAAGCGATGCTTCATCAGACGTGAGGTTCGAACACGTGCTGGTGGTCGGAGCCGGCCAGATGGGCGGCGGGATCGCGCAGGTGATGGCCGCGTCCGGGCGTCGCGTATCGCTGTACGACGCCGCTCCCGGGGCGGTCGAGCGCGGGCTCGAGACGATGGGCAGGAGCCTGACAAAGCTCGCGGAGAAGGGCGGTCCGGACCCCGACCAGGTGCTTGCGCGGATGCAGCCCGTCGACGACCTCGTTTCCGCCGACCTGATGGTCGAGGCGGTCGTCGAGGACGCGGCGGTGAAGGAGGACGTCTTCCGGCGCGCGGACGAGACGCTCCCGCCGGAGGCCGTGCTCGCCTCGAACACCTCGTCGATCCCGATCAGCTCCCTCGCTGCGGCGACGAGCCGCGCCGACCGCGTGATCGGCATGCACTTCTTCAACCCGGTGCCGGTGCTGAAGCTCGTCGAGGTCGTTCGGGGTCGCAAGACCTCGGACGAGACCGCCGAGGCGATCACCGAGCTCGCGGTCGAGCTCGGCAAGACTCCGGCGGTCGCGAACGACTTCCCGGGATTCGTCTCGAACCGGATCCTGATGCCTTTCATCAACGAGGCCGTCTGGGCGCTTCACGACGGCGTCGCCGAGGCCGAGGCGATAGACACGATCGCGAAGCTCGGGTTCGCGCACCCGATTGGCCCGCTCGCACTGGCCGACCTGATCGGGCTCGACACCTGCGTCGCGATCATGGACGTCCTCCGCGACGGCCTGCAGGATGACCGCTACGCTCCCTGTCCGCTCCTAGAGGAGTTGGTGGATGCAGGGAAATTGGGCCGCAAGACCGGAGCTGGCTTCTTCATCTATTCGCAGTAGAGACCGATAGGTCTACTGAGTGCGAGTTGAGCCGCCGTTAAAGGAGGGCGCGTTGCGCCTCTTGCTCGTCGACGACGATCCCGGTTTTCGAGCGCTTCTGCGCACGACGTTCGAAGCTGTGGACGTCGCGGTCGACGAGGCCGCGAACGCCACGGCCGCCGAGCGGAGCATCGCCGTCGCGCGGCCCGACGCGATCGTGCTCGACGTGAGCATGCCGGGCCTCGACGGCGCGGCGCTCTGCGCGCGGCTGAAAGGAGCGCGTGCGACGCGGGACATCCCGGTCGTGCTGCTCACGGGCTCCGACCAGGCGGACGAGGCAACGGCGAAGGAGGTGGGCGCGGACGCGCTGCTCCTGAAGCCGTTCAGCCCGCTGGAGCTGCTCGCGGTCGTCGAGCGGCTCGCCGTCGGACGCTATGCGATGCCGTTTCGCACCAGCCGGAAGCGACCGTCAGGGGAGCAGTTGCTGCTCTATGCACGCGACCTGCGCAACCTGCTGGAGCTCGAGCGCGGGCAGCGGCGCTTGCTCGAGAAGGCGTATCACGAGACGGTCACCGCGCTTGCGAGCGCGCTCGAGTCGAAGGACACGGGTACCGGCCGGCACTCGCAGCGGGTCCATCGCTATGCGCTCGAGCTCGTCCGCTTCGCGGCTCCGGAGGTCGCCGAGGACGAGAGCGTCGTCTACGGCTTCATGCTCCACGACGTCGGCAAGATCGGGATCCCGGACAAGGTCCTGCTGAAGCCGGGGCCGCTGACGGACCCCGAGCGCCGCCTGATGCAGACGCACACGATCCTGGGCGAGCAACTCCTGCGCGGGGTGTCGTTCCTGCAGGGTGGCGGGCTCGAGGTCGTCCGCTCGCACCACGAGCGCTGGGATGGCAGCGGGTACCCGGACGCGCTGGCTGCGACGGAGATTCCGGTCTCGGCGCGGATCTTCGCCGTCGCCGACGCGCTCGACGCGATGACGAGCGACCGGCCGTACCGGCGTGCGCTCAGCTGGGCGGCCGCGGGCCGTGAGCTGGTCGCTCAGGCCGGCAAGCAGTTCGATCCCGTGGTGGTCGACGCCTTCTGCTCGCGGGAACGCGCGCTGCGACGCATCCGTCGCGAGCTCGCCGTGGCCGACTCGCTCCTCGCGGCGATCTAGAGGGCTTGACGAAATACCGGCTGTGCCGCCGGAACGCGCTGCTCGCCCCGATGCTGCGTGCTCAGTCGCGCCCGTACCTTCCAAGTACGAACGCTCCCTGCGTCCTTGCCTCGTAACGACCATCGCGCCCCAGCGACGAGCGCCATTCCGCCAAACCCTCCTAGGCCGTCGTCGCCGGCGGGGTTGCGGCCTCCGTCTGGTGCCAGAGCACGATCTTGCCTTTTACCACGCGGAAGATCGCGCTCGCGTGCTCGCCCGGGCCGTCGCAGCGACTGTGCTGCCGGTCGCCGAGCAGGAACGTGGCGGTGGCAGTCTGGCCCTTGGCCGTGATCGAGACGATCCGGCCGGAGCAGGGGAGGCTGGAGTTCCACCGGACCGCGTCGCGGTGCGTGCGCAGGGTCGTCACGGTGTCGCCCTGGACGATCTCCGCGTTCCGTGCGAAGAGGTCGGCGGCGCGCTCGTTGTCTTCGGTGTTGAGCGCCTGGCTCCAGGCGCGGACGACGCTCTCGGTCGACGGTGGGCTCCCGCCGCAGCCCGCGATCGCCGTGAGCACGACCGACGCCAAGATGACGACCCTCACGCCAGTGCCTCGTACAGCTCGAGGTCGGAGTACCAGCTCCACGGCAGCGTGCCCTGCGCGGTCCCGGAAGCCAAACCGGGCACGACTATAGGCGAAGGCGACAGCCGGGCATCTTCGCCTGCATCCCAGACCGTGCGTTAGCCGGCCGACCCGGCAAAGCCGGCCCGGCCTCTTTGGTCGGCGTCGCAAGCGAGCGCCTTGTTCGGTCAAGCGCGACCTATACTCGCGCTTCGATGCAGTTCGAGCTCTCGGCTGACCAGCGGGAGATCCAGGCGCTGGCGCGGGAGTTCGCGCAGGCGGAGATCGAGCCGAACGCGTCGCAGTGGGACCGCGAGCACGGCTTTCCAGGCGAGTTGTTCGCGAAGCTCGCCGACCTTGGCCTGATGGGCGCCTGCGTCCCGGACGAATACGGCGGCGCCGGCGCCGACTTCCTCTCGTACATCCTCGTCCTCGAGGAGCTCTCGCGGGCGGACGCGGGAGTGGGCGTGACGGTCGCGGTGCACACGAGCGCGGTCACCCTGCCGATCCTCGGCTTCGGCACCGACGAGCAGCGCAGCCGGTTCGTGCCGCCGCTGGCACGCGGCGAGGCGATCGGCGCCTTCGCGCTCACCGAGCCGGAGGCCGGCTCGGACGCGGGATCGCTCAGGACGGCCGCCGCGGCGGACGGTGACGGCTGGTCGATCACCGGCTCGAAGCAGTGGATCACGAACGGCGGCTTCGGCGGGACGGTGCTGCTGTTCGCGCGCACCGACCCGGACACGCCAGGCCCGAAGGGCGTCTCCGCGTTCATCCTCGACGGCGACCAGGTGCGCGTCACGCGCGAGGAGGAGAAGCTCGGTCTCAACTCCTCCTCCACCGTCGACCTGGCGATCGAGGGCGCGCACGTCGGGCGCGACCGGCTCCTGCACGAGGAAGGCAAGGGGTTCTCCGTCGCGATGTCGACGCTCGACGGCGGCCGGATCGGGATCGCGGCGCAGGCGCTCGGCATCGCGCAGGCCGCGTACGAGACGGCGCGGGCGTACGCGCTCGAGCGCCGGCAGTTCGGCAAGCCGATCGCGGAGTTCCAGGCGATCCAGTGGAAGCTCGCCGACATGGCGACGGAGATCGACGCGGCGCGCCTGCTCGTGTACCGCGCCGCCTGGCTGAAGCAGGAAGGCCGGGCGCACACCGAGGAGGGCGCGAAGGCGAAGCTGTTCGCCTCCGAGGTCGCGCGGCGCCAGACGGCCGAGGCGATCCAGATTCTCGGCGGCTACGGTTACACGAAGGAGTTCCCCGTCGAGCGCTACTACCGCGATGCGAAGATCACCGAGATCTACGAGGGAACGAGCGAGATCCAGCGCCTCGTGATCGCCCGCTCGATCCTCGGCCTCCGCGAACGGCAGCTCGCGCAGGGCTGACGTTGATGTTCACGCGCGAGACGCCGGGGCCCACCACGCCCGCCCACCAGCAGGCTAGTGGCGAAGGTCGCACGTGTCTGTCACCGGACCGTCTCGTAAGCGTGACGATCGATGTCATGCGGGCGCGGCACGTGGTAGGCGGCCGACGATGAGCCCCCGCAAGCCCGACGAGCCGGTTCGGCTGACGAAGATCTACACGCGTGGCGGCGACGCGGGCCAGACGAGCCTCGGCGACGGCTCGCGCGTCTCGAAGCTCGACCCTCGCGTCATGGCCTACGGAATCGTCGACGAGCTGAACTCGCACGTCGGAGTCGTGCTCGCACTCCCCGACCTCGACCCGAGCATCCGCGAGCCGCTCGCGCGGATCCAGAACGAGCTCTTCGACGTAGGCGCCGACCTGTCCGTGCCGTACGACCCCGACGCGCAGCGCCTCCGCGTCACCCGGGCCCAGGTCGCCGCGCTCGAACGGCTCTGCGACGAGCGCAACGAACGTCTGCCGGAGCTGAAGAGCTTCGTGCTCCCGGGCGGGAGCGAGGCCGCGGCACGCCTCCACGTGGCGCGCGCAGTCTGCCGCCGCGCCGAGCTCGCAGCGCTTTCCGCCGCGCGGGAAGTCGAGCTCGACCCACTCGTGCCCGTTTACCTGAACCGGCTCTCGGATCTGCTCTTCATCTTCGCCCGCGCGGCAAACACCGGTGGCGAGGAGCCGCTCTGGAAGCCGGGCGGCGGCCCCGGCTAACGGATGCCGCGCCAACCGGGCCGCGGTCGACTACGGCAACGGCACCACGATGAGGCTTCGATTGACGAACGTACCGGTACCGGTGCTCACTCTGTACTTCGCGGTGAAGGTCGTGTTTCCGGCGCCGAGCGTGGAGATGAAGAAGGTGGCGCTGCCCTGAACGAGGATCGCTTGGTTGCCCCCGTTCTTGACGACCAGCGCCTGCGTGTCGCCGGCCGACTGCGTCGTCGCTCCCGAGATGGCGAATCCCATGGACGACTGAGCGCCGTTGGAGGCGTTGGTCAGCGAGCCTGTCACCGTTACGAGCGCCTTCCCGGAAGCCGGGATTGTGACCGTGACTGACGGCCCAACCGTGGCCAGGTCCGCGTAGGTCGTACTCGTCGTCGTCTCGGATGTCGCCACGGTCGCACCGGCGGCGCCTACGGGGCCGGTCGGCCCCCGCGCGCCTGTTGCGCCCTTCGCTCCTGTGGGGCCCTTCGCTCCTGTCGGGCCATTGGCACCGGTCGGCCCCTTCACGCCTGTCGTGCCCTTCGAGCCGGTCGCGCCTTTCGAGCCCGTCACGCCCTTGGAGCCGGTCGCACCTTTCGACCCCGTCGGACCTTTCGCACCGGTCGGGCCTTTCGCGCCTGTCGGGCCTTGAGCGCCGGGCGGGCCCTGCGCTCCCGTTGCTCCCTTGGCCCCCGTCGCACCTTTCGCCCCTGTTGGACCCTGGGCCCCCGTGGGTCCCTGTGCACCCGCAGGGCCTTGCACGCCCGTCGTTCCGTTCGCGCCCGTGGCGCCCGTCGCCCCCGTCGCGCCGTTGGCACCCGTGGCGCCCTTAGCTCCAGTGGGACCAACGGCGCCGGTCGCGCCCTTCGCTCCCGTGGCGCCCGTCGCTCCGGTGACGCCCTGGCCGCCGCTAGCGCCCCTGGCCCCGGTCGCACCCTGACTGCCGGTAGCACCAGTCGTGCCGGTTGCGCCGTTGGCGCCCGTAGCACCTTTTGCGCCAGCGGCACCTGCCGAGCCGGTCGTGCCGGTGGCGCCGGTCGCGCCGTGCGCGCCGGTCGGCCCCTGAGCCCCGGCAGGACCCTGAATTCCCTGAGCACCGGTTGCGCCCTGCGCGCCCGTGGCGCCCTTCGCCCCCGTCGCGCCGTTGGCACCCGTGGCGCCCGTCGCTCCGGTGACGCCCTCGCTGCCGCTAGCGCCCCTGGCCCCGGTCGCACCCTGACTGCCGGTAGCACCAGTCGTGCCGGTTGCGCCGTTGGCGCCCGTAGCACCTTTTGCGCCAGCGGCACCTGCCGAGCCGGTCGTGCCGGTGGCGCCGGTCGCGCCGTGCGCGCCGGTCGGCCCCTGAGCCCCGGCAGGACCCTGAATTCCCTGAGCACCGGTTGCGCCCTGCGCGCCCGTGGCGCCCTTCGCCCCCGTCGCGCCGTTGGCACCCGTGGCGCCCGTCGCTCCGGTGACGCCCTCGCTGCCGCTAGCGCCCCTGGCCCCGGTCGCACCCTGACTGCCGGTAGCACCAGTCGTGCCGGTTGCGCCGTTGGCGCCCGTAGCACCTTTTGCGCCAGCGGCACCTGCCGAGCCGGTCGCGCCGGTGGCGCCGGTCGCGCCGTTCGCGCCGGTCGAACCGTTCGCACCGGTGGCGCCGCCCGCTCCTGTCACGCCCTGTGCGCCAGTCGTGCCCCGGGCTCCCGTCGGGCCTCGTGCTCCCGCGGGTCCGGTTGCGCCCTGCGCGCCGGTGGCTCCCTTCGAGCCCGCCGATCCAGCGGCGCCCGTTGCTCCGCGCGTACCGGCCGCGCCGCGCGAGCCGGCGGCCCCGACGGCGCCGGTTGCTCCGGTCGGTCCGGGCGAGCCCGCCGCTCCCGCTCGTCCGCGCGGGCCAGCTGCGCCGTCCTCGCCCTTTGGCCCGGCCGGCCCTCGACCGCCGATCGGACCGGGCGGCCCCGGCGGCCCGGTCGCTCCCGGCGCGCCCTGTAGGCCCCCCGGGCCCGGAGCGCCCTGGGGCCCCGCATCTCCCGGGCGGCCCTGCGGCCCGGGCGGTCCCGTACGCCCGGCACGCGAAGGCGGTGGGGTCGTCGCGCTACTGGCGCCGTTCCTACTGGTGCTGCCGTCAGAGGAGGACGCGGCCTTGGTTCCGGAGTCGTCGGAGCCGACCGCGCCGGCGAGGAAGTAGCCGCCCACGCCGAGCGCGAGAAGCAGCAGGGCGACCACCACGACCCCCCGCATGCCGCGCAGTAACGCAAGACCAGGCATGCTCGTCACATACGGTACATCGGCGCCGAACTCCTGCAATCGCAGGCGTCCGGGGCCGACGCCCCGTCACGTTCGCAGGCGCAGAGGCCCGGCACTGGGTCGGGGTCGGTTTGTAGCCGCATCGTGCTCGCCGCTCGCGAAATCGGCACGCCGAGCCGGGCCCACGACACGCGGATCCCTCGTTCGAGGGATCGCCCGCCGGTCACCCGACGACCCGGACCCGGCACAATCCCCACATGGCCACGACCGAGGACCGCCGCGAGCTGGGCGGCGACGACTGGCGGCGCGAGCTCTACGACGCCGCTCCCGAGCGGCAAGGCGAGCTCTTCAGCACCATCAGCGGCCTCGAGAACGAGCCGCTCTACACACCCGAGAAAGTCGAGCTGGACTACGACCGCGACCTCGGCTACCCCGGCGCCTACCCGTTCACCCGCGGCGTCTACCCGTCCATGTATCGCGGCCGTCTCTGGACGATGCGGCAGTTCGCCGGCTTCGGCACCGCCGAGGAGACCAACGAGCGGTTCCGCTACCTGCTCGACCACGGCCAGACCGGGCTCTCGACAGCCTTCGACATGCCGACCCTGATGGGCTACGACTCCGACCACGCCCGCTCGCTCGGCGAGGTCGGGCGCGAGGGTGTGGCGGTCGACTCGCTCGCCGACGCGGAGACCCTCTTCGCGGGAATCCCGCTCGGCGAGGTCTCGACCTCGATGACGATCAACGGCCCCGCGGCGATGCTGCTCGCGTACTACGTCTGCGTGGCCGAGGAGCAGGGCGTCCCGCGCGAGGAGCTCAGAGGGACGATCCAGACGGACATCCTCAAGGAGTACATCGCGCAGAAGGAGTGGATCTTCCCGCCGGAGCCCTCGATGCGGCTCGTGACGGACATGGTCGAGTTCTGCGCGCGCGAGCTACCGCGCTGGCACCCGATCTCGATCTCCGGCTACCACATCCGCGAGGCCGGCTCGAACGCGATCCAGGAGCTCGCCTTCACGCTGGCGAACGGCTTCGCCTACGTCGACGCCGCGATCGCGCGCGGGCTCGACGTCGACGACTTCGCGCCGCGCCTGAGCTTCTTCTTCAACGCGCACCTCGACTTCTTCGAGGAGATCGCGAAGTACCGCGCAGCACGTCGCATCTGGGCGCGCGAGCTGCGCGAGCGGTACGGCGCGAAGAACCCGCGCTCGTGGCTGATGCGCTTCCACACGCAGACCGCGGGGGTCTCGCTGACGGCGCAGCAGCCCGAGGTGAACATCGTCCGCACCGCGCTCGAGGCCCTCGCCGCAGTGCTCGGCGGAACGCAATCGCTACATACGAATTCCTTCGACGAGGCGCTGGCACTGCCGACCGAGGACGCCGTCCGGATCGCGCTGCGAACGCAGCAGGTGATCGCCCACGAGACCGGCGTTGTGAACACGATCGACCCACTCGGCGGCTCCTACTACCTCGAGGACCTGACGAAGCGCCTGGAGGCCGAGGCGTATGACTACTTCGACCGGATCGAGAAGCTCGGCGGCGTGGTGGCCGCGGTCAAGGACAACTTCCAGCAGCGCGAGATCGCCGAGGCGTCGTTCCGCTACCAGGCCGAGGTCGAGGCGAAGCAGCGGATCGTCGTGGGCGTCAACCGCTACCAGCTCGAGGACGAGGGCGAGATCGAGCTCCTCAGGATCGACCCGGCGCTCGAGCAGAAGCAGATCGGTCGCGTGCAGGGGCTCCGCGCGCGCCGCGACTCGGCCGCGGTCGAGGCCGCGCTTGCGCGGCTGAAGGAGGGTTCCGCGCGGGAGGACGAGAACCTGATGCCGCTGCTGATCGACGCCTCGCGGGCCTACGCGACCCTCGGCGAGATGTGCGACGCGCTGCGCGAGACGTGGGGGACCTGGCGCGAGACGCCGGTCTTTTGAAATCCGCGCTGCCGGTTTCCGAGGCGTCGCTTGCGATGCGTCTCAGGGCGTACGGGCTTTGCCCGTGCGCCCGTCTGCGGTTGCACACGCGGTCGCGATCGAATTAGGAGACCGGTCGCTAACTTTGACGCTACTCTGAGCGTCGTATCCCGGTGACCCCGATGGAATCAGTCGCAACCAGGCTCAGCTCTCCACGCTTCCAGCGCTACCTGCTCTGGTTCGGCGTGGCCTTCTTCGCCGTCGGCGCGGCGGTGCTCGTGTTCACGTTGGTGGGCAGCAGCGGCGGCAAGAGCGGGAATCCCGACAAGGGCTTCCACGCCCAGCTTCCGGCGAGGTCGATCGCGCTGAAAAACGCGGACGGTGTCACGGTCAAGACCTTCGGGCAGCTCGACCCGCAGATCCGCGCAGACATCAAGACGTTCATCGGTACCGCGGTCGCCCGCAAGAACCTGGGGCACTCGTGGGCTGTCGTCAGCCCGACCCTGAAGCGCGGCTACACGCCGAAGGCGTGGGCGAAGGGCGCCGACCTTCCGGTCGTCCCGTATCCAGGCGTCGACACCCAGCGCATCCAGTACTTCCTCGATTTCGCCTCCACCAAGGAGATCCTGATCGAGGTCGGCCTGGCCGGGAAGCCGGGCGTCAGCACGCGGCCGGTCACCTTCCAGCTCGGGATGGTTCGCGGCGCGAACGGCTCGGCGCACCCGTGGCTGGTCGACTACTGGATGCCGCGCTGGACGCCGCCCGTTCCGTCCGGCCAGTAGCGCCGCGCGTCTCTTAGATCTCGATCTCGAGCCCGTCGTGGGCGAGCTCGAGGGAATCCTCGAGCGGCCGCTCGAACGGGCGGTGCGTCAGCAAGAGCCGCTTCGCGCCCGAGGCCTCGAAGGCGGCGATCGCCTCCTCCGCTGCGAGGTGGCCGCGCGTTCCGCCTTCCGGATTCGGCGCGAGCAGGGTGGCCTCGCAGACGAAGAGGTCGGCCGAGCGCGCGATATCGGCGAGGCCGTCGCTGGGACCGGAGTCCCCGGAGTAGCCCACGACGGTGCCGTTCGCCGACGCGCGGAAGCCGAAGGCGAGCAGCTGGTAGTGCAGGACACGGTGGGCCGTGACCTCGAAGCCGGCGGCGGTGAACGGGACGCCGTCGGCGTACTCGCGGAGGGTGAAGGCGTCCTCGAACATCTCGCGCTGGCCGAGCCGGCCGCCGATCGCGCAAAGCATCTCCCGTCCCTCGGGGGGACCCAGAGGTCCGGCTTGTCGATGCCCTCGCCGGGGCCGAGCGTCGCACCCCAGACCCACGGCACGAGATCGCCCCAGTGATCGAGGTGCCAGTGCGTGATCGCGATGGCGTCGACGTGAGGCCAGTTCTCGCGCTCCCGCAGCTTGGCGAGCACTCCGGGCCCGCAGTCGAGCAGCAGCCGCCCGGGCCCCTCCAGCAGGTAGCCGGACTGGGCGCCGCCGGGATTCGGCCACGCCGGGGAGCAGCCGACGACCGTGAGTTTCACGCCTATAGTCTCGTTCCCATGTCGCGCAAGATCCGTGTCGTCATAGCGAAACCCGGACTTGATGGTCACGACCGGGGGGCGAAGATCATTGCACGTGCACTCAGGGATGCCGGCATGGAAGTCATCTACACCGGTTTGCACCAGACGCCGGAGCAAATCGTGGAGACCGCGATCCAGGAGGACGCGGACGCCGTCGGCATCTCGATCCTCTCCGGCGCTCACATGACGCTCGTGCCGCGCATCCTCGAGGGGTTGCGTGAGAACGGCGCCGAGGACGTGCTCGTCGTGCTCGGCGGGACGATTCCGAACGAGGACGCGGAAGAGTTGCAGCGACAGGGGGTCGCGGCGGTATTCACGCCTGGCGCTCCGACGAGCGAGATCGTCGAGTTCCTGCGCGGGAAGGTTCCGGCATAGCCGTTCGCGTGGACCGCGAAGGCGCGGTCGCAACCGTCACTGTCGACCGCGCGGACGCGATGAACGCGCTCGACCGGCCCACGCTCGAGGAGCTGCGCGACCGGCTCGCCGAGGTCGCCGACGACACGGCGGTCGGCGTCGTCGTGCTGACCGGTGCGGGCGACAGGGCCTTCGTCGCGGGCGCCGACATCAAGTACATGAGCGGCCTCGACGCCGAGGACGCGCTGGCCTGGGGCGAGCTCGGGCACCACAGCGCCCAGCTGCTCGAGACGATGCCGAAGCCGACCATCGCGGCGATCAACGGCTTCGCCCTCGGCGGCGGCTGCGAGCTCGCGCTTGCGTGCGACCTCCGTTATGCGGCCTCGACCGCAAAGCTCGGCCAGCCGGAGATCAACCTCGGGATCATCCCGGGCTGGGGCGGGACGCAGCGGCTCGCGCGCGTCTGCGGCCTCGGTGTCGCCAAGGACCTCATTCTCACCGGCCGGCTCGTCGACGCGAACGAGGCACTGCGGCTCGGCCTCGTCAACGCCGTTCACGACCCGGTGCTGGAGCGCGCGCGCGAGACGGCGGAGCTGCTCGCGGCGAAGAGCCGGCTCGCGCTGGCGGCGATCAAGCGCACGACGAACCACGTGCTCCAGGGCGACCACGTCGACAACCTGGAGCGCGAGGCGAGGGAGTTCGGCGACCTGTTCGCGACCGCGGACGCGAAGGAGGGCCTTACGGCCTTCGCAGAGAAGCGCGAGCCCCGCTTCACCGGTCGCTGACACGGCAAACGCGGTCAGACGGCCACGCCGGCAAAGCCGGCATGGCCTCTAAGCGGCATCGCAAGCGATGCCTCAGCGAGAAGCGCGAGCCCCGCTTCACCGGTCGCTGACACGGCAAACGCGGTCAGACGGCCACGCCGGCAAAGCCGGCATGGCCTCTAAGCGCTTTACCGGGAGCTAGGCACAACCAGCGAGACGAGCGACGCGCTCAGCATGTTGTCGTCGCCGCGCTGAGCCCGAAGCGTCGTCGGCGCAGTCGCCGTCCAGACGTCGAGCTGCTGGCCGGGCTTCGCTGTCGACAGGTCGACCGGTGTGCCCGGTGCGCCGATCCGCGGCACCTGCTGGACGGTTGCGTCGACGGGCACGCTCACCAGCAGCCGCCGCTTGAGCTTTGCCTGCTTCTGCCGCATCGGCCAGGCCCTGACGGTCGTCACCTTCATCTGGAGGTTGCCGTCGTCCCCGACCGCCGCGACCGTTCCGCGCAGGTCGAGCGTGAACGGCATCCCGCGAGGCGCCGCGAAGAGCAGGCGGCTCGCCTTCTGGAGCCACGGGTAGGGGTCGACCGCGCTCTTGCGGCCCGGGTGGAGCTCGAAGTGCAGGTGCGCGTGGATTCCGTTCGCGTCACCCGAGTCGCCCACGTAGCCGATCGCCTGGCCGGCGACGACCTTCGCCCCGTTCTTGAGCCCCTTCGCATACGCCGTCCCGGCGACGCACTTACCGCGATTGTCGTTCTTCAGCGTCCGGTCGTTGTTGAGGTGGATGTAGTAGTAGTCGGTGCCGCTCTGGCCGTGGAGATAGAGCATGCAGCCGGCGCTCGCGGAGCGGCTCCAGAACTCGACCTTGCCCGCCTCGGCCGCAAGCGCGAGGCTGCGCTTCGGCGCGATCATGTCGATCCCCTGGTGGACGCCGCCCGCACGCGCGTCGCCGAAGTCGTCGCTGTAGCTGACGGTGCCGAGCACCGGGAAGACGATCTTCTTCGGCGGAGCCGCGCTCGCCCCGGCCGTGAGGGTGACGAGGAGAAGGACGAGAAGAGCGAATCCGCGGGCTGTCGTCCGGCGGCTGGGCATGGGCTCCGGTCGTGCTCGAAGGGCCGGAGGCTACCAGAGTCCCTCCGTAGAGACCCTCGCGGCCCCTCGGTAGAGTCCCGCGCGGCATGAAGATCGCCGTCTGCGCCAAGTACGTCCCCGAGTCGACCGCCGCGCGGCGGATCGACCCCCAGACGAAGCGGCTCGACCGCTCCGGCGAGGGTGCGCTGAACCAGTTCGACGTCAACGCGGTCGAGGAGGCGCTCCGCTTGAAGGAGGCCGGCGACGGGGAGGTCGTGATCGTTTCGCTCGGCCCGAAGCGCGCGCTGGAGGCGATGCGGCGGGCGCTCGCAATGGGCGCCGACCGGATCGTGCTGGTCGCCGACGAGGCGGCGGCCGGCTCCGACCTGGTCGCCACGAGCCGCGTGCTCGCAGCCGCGCTCGAGCGCGAGAGCCCCGACCTCGTGCTCTTCGGCCAGCAGGCCAACGACGCCGATGGGGCGGTGCTCTGGGCCGCGGTCGCCGAGCGGCTCCAGCGTCCGCTGATCTCGCAGGTCGCCGAGCTCTCGCTCGAGGACGGGAAGGCGCGCGGCAAGCGGCAGACGGAGTACGGCTACGACGTGATCGACGCGCCCCTGCCGGCTGTGGTCGCCGTCTCGGACGCGATCAACGAGCCGCGCTACCCCTCGCTGAAGGGGATCATGGGCGCGAAGAAGAAGCCGCAGGAGACGGTCTCGCTTGCGGAGCTCAGCGTGGGCGCCGAGGAGGCGGGGGAGGCGGGGTCGCGCACGACCGTCGAGGCGCTGAACGACCCGCCGCCTCGCGGCGACACGGTGAAGATCGAGGACGACGGTTCGGCTGCGGAGAAGATCGTCGAGTTCCTGCAGGAGCGCAAAGCGCTGTGAGGCGTCGCTTGCGATGCCGACATCAGGACGTGCGGGCTCTGCCCGTGCGTCCGTCTGAGATCGTGAACCTCGGCGCTTGCAGAGAGGCCGTGCCGCTGTGAGATTCCTGGTCTTCGTCGAGCACCACGAAGGTCGTCTGCAGAAGGACTCACTCGGCGTCCTCTCCAAGGCGGCGTCTCTGGGCGGCGAGGTCGAGGCCGTGCTGCTTGGCTCCGACGTGAACGAGCTGGCCGGGGAGGCCGGGAAGTACGGCGCCCAGCGCGTCCACGTCGACGACGACGTGCTGCTCGACAAACCACTCCCGCAGCCACGCGTGGACGCGCTCGAGACCTTGCTGGGCGACCAGCAGTTCGACGCCGTCCTGTTCGCGTCGAGCGTCCTTTCCGCCGACATCGCCGCCGCGCTGGCCGCCCGGCTCGACGTCGGCCTGAACTACGACCTCACCGACCTCGCCGTCGAGGACGGGAAGCTGGTCGGCAAGCGGCCCGCGCTCGGGGACTCGGTGTATGCGGACGTGGGGTGGACCTCCGAGCCGCGCCTCGCGCTGATCCGCTCGGGCACCTTCGAGCCCAAGGAGACCGGTGGCAGCGCCGAGGTCGCGCCGTTCGAGTCGCGCTTCCAGGACTTCTCGCTCGCGGCGACGATGGTCGAGCAGGCCCACGAGGAGAGCGAGGGCCCGTCGATCGAGGACGCGGACGTGATCGTCGCGGCCGGGCGCGGCCTCGGCGGCCCCGACAACTTCGGGCTCGTCGAGGAGCTGGCGAAGGCGCTCGGCGGCGCGGTCGCCGCGACGCGCGCAGTGGTAGACGCGGGCTGGTACCCGTACTCGACGCAGGTCGGGCAGACGGGCAAGACCGTCTCGCCCAAGCTCTACCTCGCGGTCGGCATCTCGGGCGCGATCCAGCACAAGGTCGGGATGCAGAGCTCCGGCCTGATCGTCGCCATCAACAAGGACCCGAATGCGCCGATCTTCGAGTACGCCGACCTCGGGGTCGTCGGCGACCTGCACGAGATCGTGCCGAAGCTGACCGAGCTCGTCCGGGCGCGCAAGGCCGCATGAAGCCGTCTGACTACCCGCCACCGTTCTCCTCGAACGAGTTCGTCGTCTCAGCCGGCGAGCCCGAGATCGAGGTCGGCGTCCTGATCGTCGGCGCCGGGCCGGCGGGTCTGGCATGCGCGATCAGGCTCGGGCAACTCCTGGAGGACGCGCCCGAGCTGACGGAGCGACTCGGCGACGTGCCGGTGGCCGTGCTGGAGAAGGGGAAGCAGCCCGGCTCGCACCTGCTCTCCGGTGCGGTCGTCAACCCGGTCTCGCTGCGCAGGCTCTTCAAGGGGCGGCCGGGCACAAGCGAGATGCCGTTTGCCGGCCGCGTCGAGCACGAGTCGGTCTACTACCTCACGCCGAGGCGCGCCATGCGCATTCCCACGCCGCCGACGATGCACAACAGTGGCAACTACGTCGCGTCGCTCTCGCGGTTCGGCCGGTGGCTGGGGGAGCAGGCCGAGGAGGCCGGGGCGACGATCCTTCCGGAGACGACCGGGCATGCACTGCTCGTCGACGGGCGGGTGCGCGGCGTGCGGACTGGCGATCGCGGCCGCGGGCGGGGCGGCGAGGAGCTCGGCAACTTCGAGCCCGGCTCGGAGGCCCACGCACGGGTAACGGTGCTCGCGGAGGGGACGCAGGGCCATCTCACCGGCGTTGCGCTCGACCACTTCGGGCTGCAAGGCGACAACCCGCAGGTCTGGGCGCTCGGCGTCAAGGAGGTCTGGAAGGTCGCGAAGCCGCTCGACCGCGTGATCCACACGATGGGCTGGCCGCTGCGGGCCGGTGCGAAGTACCGCGAGTTCGGCGGCTCGTTCGTCTATCCGATCGGCGACGACATGGTCACCGTCGGGATGGTCGTCGGGCTCGACTACCGCGACGCCGAGCTCTCCGTCCACGACGTCCTGCAGGAGCTGAAGACGCACCCCCTGCTGCGCAAGCTTCTGGACGGCGGCGAGCGGGTGGCATGGGGCGCCAAGACGATTCCGGAGGGCGGCTTCGTCTCGCTCCCGAGGCAGCTGCACGCGCCCGGGCTGCTGATCTGCGGCGACGGTGCGGGGCTCGTCAACGTGCCGGCGTTGAAGGGGATCCATTACGCGATCGAGTCCGGGCGGCTCGCCGCGGAGGCGGCGTTCGCGGCGTTGCAGCCGGGCGAGGCCGTCGGGCGGCGCGGGGCGCTGGCCGGGTACGACGAGTCGCTGCAGAAGAGCTTCGTCTGGAGCGACCTGAAGCAGGTGCGGAACATGCGCCAGGCCTTCGGACGCGGGTTCTGGCTCGGCGGCGCGATGGCCGGCGCGATGACCGCGTCCCGCGGCCATTTCCCTTTGGGCGACGCGCGGACGGAGCCCGACGCCGACCAGGAGCTGATCCGCACCGACCGCGCGAAGAGCTACCCGGCGGCAGACGGCACGCTCACGTTCGACAAGCTTTCGTCCGTCTTCCTCTCGGGGAACGCGACCCGCGACGACGCGCCGAACCACATTCGTGTGCGCGACCGCGTTCCGCCCGAGCTCGCCGAGCTCTGGACGCGCCTGTGCCCGGCCGCGGTGTACGAGGTCGGCGAGGAGGCGGGCGACGGCGACGTCCACGTCGAGATCACGCCGTCGAACTGCGTCCAGTGCGGCGCGATCACCGCCAAGGGCGGGCGCCTCACTCCGCCCGAAGGCGGTGCCGGGCCGGACTACAAGCTCACGTAGCGGCGCCACACTTCCGTCACGGTGTCTGACACCGCGGCGGCGATTCAATCGCCGCGAGCCCGCGAACTGTGGACGGATCGTGACAGTCTTGTCGCCGTGTCTGACACCGGGGTTGGGCAGGCGGACGTCGAGGCGGCTCGTGAGGCGATCGCGGGGCGGCTCCACCGCACGCCGACGTTCTCGTCCGCGACGCTCGGTGCGCGCGCCGGCGCGAACGTCTACCTGAAGGCCGAGCTCTTCCAGAAGACCGGCTCGTTCAAGCCCCGCGGGGTGCTCACGAACCTCGCGGCCCTGACGCCAGAGGATCGGGAACGCGGCGTGATCGGCATCTCGGCCGGCAACCACGCCCAGGCGCTTGCCTGGGGCGCGGCCGCCGAGGGGCTCGACGCGCTGCTCGTGATGTGGCGCGGCGCGAGCGAGGCGAAGATCGCGGCGACGCGGGGCTACGGCGCCGAGGTCGACCTCGAGGCGTCAGGCCCCACGGACGCCTTCGCCCGGCTCGAGCAACTGGTCGAGGAGACCGGCCGAACGCTCGTGCACCCGTTCGACCATCCGCGCACGATCGCGGGCCAGGGGACCGTCGGCCTGGAGGTGCTCGAGGACGTGCCAGACGTCGACGTCGTCATCGTGCCGATCGGCGGCGGCGGGCTGATCGCCGGGGTCGCGACCGCGGTCGCAGAACGCACACGGGTGGTCGGTGTCGAGCCGGAGACGTCGAGGGCGATGCACGACGCACTCGAGGCCGGCGAGCCGGTTCCCGTCGATCCGACCTCGGTCGCCGACGGCCTCAACGCGCCCTTCGCCGGGACGAACACGCTCGAGATCGTCCGTGAGCGGGTTCAGAGGGTCGTCCTGGTAACCGAGGCCGAGCTCGAGGACGCGATGCGGTTCCTGTACGCGCATGCGAAGCTGGCGTGCGAGCCCGCCGGCGCGGCGTCGACGGCGGCGTTGCTGGCCGGAAAGGTGCCCCTGGAGCAGGGAGAAACGGTCGTCGCGGTGGTCTCGGGCGGCAACGTGGCGCCCGAGACCGCCGTTGCTATCCTGGCCGGAGGATGAAGGCCGAGATCCATCCCGAGTACGTCCTCGCGACCGTTCGCTGCGCTTGCGGCAACGAGTTCCAGACGCGCTCGACCAAGTCCGAGCTGCACGTCGAAGTGTGCTCGAACTGCCACCCGTTCTACACGGGAAAGCAGAAGCTGATGGACAGCGGCGGCCGCGTCGAGCGCTTCCAGCGCCGGCTCGAGAAGGCCGGCCGCAACAAGGCCTAGAGGGACATGTCGCAGCCCATAGGTGGCCAGGCCGTCCTGGAGGGCGTGATGATGCGAGGCCCCTCGAACTGGGCCGTCGCAGTCCGAAAGCCGAACGGGCAGATCGCCGAGGTCTGCCGTCCGATCGAGTCCGTGATGAAGCGGCACTGGTTGTTCCGGCTGCCGATCGTGCGCGGCGTCATCGCCCTGGGGGAGTCGCTTGCGATCGGCTTCCGGGCGCTGTCGATCTCCGCGCAGTACGCCGCGCAGGAGGAGGGGTCGGAGGCCGAAGAGATCGAGACCGAGCTCTCGCGCGGCGCGATCTTCTTCGCGTTCGCGATCGCGATCGCGTTCGCGGTGCTGCTCTTCAAGGTGACGCCGGCGCTGATCACCAACTGGCTGCCGATCGACACCACCGGCTCGTTCGTGATCGTCGAGGGCCTCATTCGGGTGTCCCTCTTCATCGCGTACCTCGTGCTGATCTCGCTGCTGCCTGACCTGCGCCGCGTCTTCCAGTACCACGCTGCCGAGCACAAGGCGATCAACGCGTACGAGGCCGGCGAGGAGCTGACGCCGCAGGTCGTCCAGCGCTACAGCCTGATCCACCCTCGCTGCGGCACCGCGTTCCTGCTCTGGGTGATGGTGATCGCGATCTTCGTGTTCGCGTTCTTCGGGCGCCCCGTCTGGTACTGGCTGATTGCGTCGCGGATCCTGCTACTGCCCGTGATCGCCGGGATCGCCTACGAGCTGATCCGGTTCGCAGGCAAGCACACGGACAACCGCGTGCTGATGACGCTGCTCGCGCCGGGCCTCTGGCTGCAGCGGCTGACGACGCGCGAGCCGACACTCGACCAGCTCGAGGTCTCGATCCGCGCCCTGCGCGAGGTTCTCGCGCTGGAGGGCCGGCAGACCGGCGCCGAAGGGCAGCGCGTCGAAGTCATGGCCTAGCCGCCCTCGCGGCCAAGGCAGCGGCCGAGACACTCACCAGCGGGATCGCGAAGGCGGCGGCCACGAAGACGCTGCGCGTTGCGACGACCGCGAACAGGGGCGAGACGAGCAGCAGCCCGGTGGCGTGGGCCCCGCGGTGGACGAGCGAGATCAGGCCGGTGACGCGGCCGAGGTGCGAGTCCGGGATCTCCTCCTGGGCCGCGGACATCGTCAGCACGAGCGCCGCGCCCTGGCCCGCCCCGGCGACAAGCGACCCCGCGAGTGCGGGTCCGAGCGAGTGGGCCATCGCCAGCAGCAGGTACGCAGGCAGGTAGGCGCACCAGGCGACGAGGCTCGCTCTCGCCTTGTGGGCGACCGGGTGACGGGCGAGGAAGGCGCCGGTGCCGATCGAGCCGAGCGCATAGGCGACGATCAGGAGGGCGAAGCGGCCTGCGCCGCCGTCCAGGCCGCGGCGCACCAGCTCCGGCACGCCGACGATCCAGGTGCCCGATGAGATCGTCACCGCAACCGCAAGCGCTCCCACCGCGGACGCCAGCCACGGGTGCGGCCGCAGCACGGTGAACGCCTCTCGCACGCGCGGCCGGACTTCGCCGTGGGCCGGCGCAAAGCTCGGCAGCCCGGAGAGCAGAAGCGCCGACAACAGGAACGACCCGGCGTTGATCGCGAAGAAGGCGCTGAGGGGAACGATCGTCAGGAGCGCCGCCGCAACGGCCGAGCCGGCCAGCCAGAGGGCATCGGCGCTCGCCCGCACGAGCGCGTTCGCCGCCTGCACGCCGTCCCGGCCGGCGAGCGCCGGCAAGACGGCTCCGTACGCAGGGTCGAAGTAGCTCGCGCATGTTGTGAGCACGAACGCGGAGACGACCAGGGCCCAGAGCGGCAGCGACCCCATCAGTCCCGCGACCGCGACCGGCACGAGCGCGGCTGCGCGGACGAGGTCAGAGGCGACCATCATCCGCTTGCGCTCGGCGCGGTCGGCGAGGACGCCGCCGTGGAAGCCGAAGACGAGCGCCGGCAGGCTGTCGGCGAGCCGCACGACCAGGACGCCCAGCGGCCCGCCCGCGAGCAGCGCCGCCCACATCAGCGCGATGTACTGGAACGAGTCGCCGACCTGGCTCGCGCCGACCGCGAGGTAGACGCGCCTGAAGCCGGGGCGGCGCAGCAACGCGAAGGCGCCGGGCCCCGGCCGTCCGACTGCATGCGGAAGCGCTTCTTCCGGAGCGGCCGATACTGGATCTGCCAAGGCGCCGACTAGGCGGCGCCGAACATAGAGGCTGCGCCGGCTTGGCCGGCGCAGCCGTCTAACGCACGGTCGCCGAGACTCGACGTTGGGTGTCCGCCTGCGGGCATAGAGCACTACCCTTCCTGAAATGGCCGGCTTCGAAGACCTCGTAGACGAACTGGAGCGTTCCTACCGCGATACGCAGGAGCGGATGAGCGACCCTGCCGTGTACAACGACCACCGCGAGGCGGCCGAGGTCGGACGGCGCCTGAAGGAGCTCGAAGGCCCGTACAAGCTGGCGCAGGACTGGCGCTCGACGCGCGAGGACCTCGACGACGCGCGCGAGGACGGCGACCTGCGCGAGCTCGTGCCCGAGCTCGAGGAACGGCTCGCGGCCCTCGAGGAGGAGCTGCGGCTCGCGCTCGTCGAGAGCGACCCCGCCGACCGCAAGGACGTGATCGTCGAGATCCGCCAGGGCGTCGGCGGCGACGAGGCGGCGCTGTGGGCGGCCGACATCTTCCGGATGCTCACGCGCTACGCGGAGCGGCGCGGCTTCAGCGTCGAGCAGCTCGAGGTGAGCGGCAACGAGGCCGGCGGCTTCAAGGAGATCGTCTTCGCCGTGAAGGGCGACGGCGCGTACTCCGTCTTCAAGTGGGAGGCAGGCACGCACCGCGTCCAGCGCGTCCCCGAGACCGAGTCGCAGGGGCGGATCCACACCTCCACGGCGACCGTCGCGGTGATGCCCGAGGCCGAGGAGGTCGAGGTCGAGGTCGACCCGAACGACCTCAAGATCGACGTCTACCGCTCGACCGGCCCCGGCGGCCAGAGCGTGAACACGACCGACTCGGCGGTGCGCATAACGCACCTCCCGACGGGAATCGTCGTTGCGATGCAGGACGAGAAGTCGCAGCTCCAGAACCGGAACAAGGCGATGCGCGTCCTCCGCGCGCGGCTCTACGAGGCCGAGCGCGAGCGCCAGCTGGCCGAGGCGGCGGCGGCGCGACGGTCACAGATCGGCTCCGGCCAGCGCGCCGAGAAGATCCGCACCTACAACTTCCCCGAGAACCGGCTGACCGACCACCGCGTACACAAGACCGTGCACCGGCTCGACAAGATCCTCGAGGGGGAGCTGGACGAGTTCACCGAGGCGCTCGCCGCCGAAGACCGCCGCCGAGCCCTCGAGACAGCGTCCGCGTGACCACTACCCACGCGTGTCAGGTCGTCGACGCAGACGGGCGCGCGGCGGAGCCGCGCGTCCTGAGGGCGGCGCCGACGAGCGGCGCCTCGTCAGCGTGACCATCGGCGACGCGCTGGCCCGGGCGACCGCTCGGCTCGCGGAAGCCGGCGTGGACTCGGCTCGGCTCGAGTCCGAGCTCTTGCTCGCACGAGCGTGCGACGACTGCGCCCGCGCGCTCCTCTACGCGGAGCTCAACCGCGAGATGACGGACGAGCAGCTGGAGGCCTTCGAGGCGAACATCGTGCGCCGCGAGAAGCGCGAGCCGCTCGCCTACATTCTCGGCGAGTGGGGCTTCCGGCGGTTGACGCTGAAGACGGACCGCCGCGCGCTGATCCCGCGGCCGGAGACGGAGATCGTCGTCGAGCGCGCCCTCGAGCACGTCCGCGGCGTCGAGGAGCCGGAGGTGCTGGACGTCGGCACCGGGACGGGCGCGATCGCGCTGGCGATTGCCGACGAGCTGCCGACCGCGCGCGTGATCGCGATGGACGTCTCGGACGACGCGCTCTCCCTCGCGCGCGAGAACCTCGAGCTCACGGGCGTCAACGGCCGGGTGCGGCTCGTCGAGCACGACCTCACGAGCGGCCTCGGCGAGGCGAACTTCGACCTCGTCGTCTCGAACCCGCCGTACGTCGAGCCCGACGAGCTCCCGAGGCTGCAGCCCGAGGTGCGCGACTGGGAGCCGCACGTCGCGCTCGTCGCCTCGGGCGCGACGGAGAAGCTCGCGCATGCAGCGACCGAGGCGCTGCGGCCGGGCGGCTGGCTGGTGCTCGAGGTCGCGGCCGGCGCAGGCGAGCGCGTCGAGCGGCTGCTTTCGGAGGTCGGCTTCGAGAACGTCAGGATCACGCCGGACCTGGCCGGAAGAGACCGGGTCGCCGAGGGCAGGTGGATCGGCGCCACGATCTAGAGGCGTTCGTCGAAGTCTCATAGGATCCGCCCGGGGTGCGGGGGACGAACGAGCAGCTGACGACGGGGGACGGGCGGACGCTCGCGTATCGCCGCGTCGGCTCGGGCCCGACGCTCGTTTGCCATCCGGGCGGCCCCGGTTTGCCAGGCGCAGAGCTCGCCGACCTGGCCGGCCTCGACAACTCGCTCGAGCTCCTGATCCTCGAGCCGCGGGGCACCGGCCGCTCGACACGAGCGGCCGACCCCGCGGCATATGACTTCGAGCATTACGTCGCCGACCTCGAGGAGCTGCGCGTGCATCTGGAGCAGGAGCGCATCGACCTGCTCGGCTTCTCCCACGGCGGCATGGTCGCGATGGCCTACGCCTCCGCCTACCCCGACCGCGTCGGCCGCCTCCTGCTCGTGGGGACGCTCGCGCACCGGGACGAGGGGCTGGGCGCCGAGATGGAACGCGGGCTCGCCGAACGCGAGGGAGAGCCGTGGTACCCGGAGGCGCGCGCGGCGCTCGACGAGGAAGAGGCCGCCGAGTTCGCGGACGACGAGGCGCTCGCGGAGAACCTCGCGCGGCAGTGGCCGCTCTACTTCGGGCGCTACGGCGAGCGCGAGGCAGCGTTCGTGCAGACGCTCGCCGGGGTCGTGCCCAACGCCGACGCCCTGCGCCGCTTCAACAGCGACGTGTGGCCGTCGTTCGACCTCCGGCCGCAGCTCGCGCGCATCGCGGCGCCGACGCTCGTACTGGCGGGGGACCGGGACTTCGTGGCGCCTCCCGTGGCCGCGCGGGCGATCGCCGAGGCCGTCGCGGGTGCCGAGCTGGTGGTCGTGCCGGGCGCCGGCCATTTCATCTTCGTCGAGGCACCGGAAGCGTTTCGCGACGCAGTGCTCTCGTTCCTCGGGGTCGGAGCGCGGGCCTGATCGAGTCGGCCGTCGAGGCGGTCCGCGACGGGTGGCCGGTCGTGCTGCCGACCGACACCGTGTACGGCCTCTGCGCCGACCCGTACCGCGAGGCCCCGGTGCGCGAGCTCTACCGGATGAAGCAGCGGCCGCCCGACCAGCCGTGTGCGCTGCTCGCGAAGGACGTCGACTTCCTGCTCGAGCTCGTGCCCGAGCTGCGCGGCCGGGCGGCGACGATGGCGCGCGCCTTGCTCCCCGGCCCGTACACGCTGATCCTCCCGAACCCCGGCCGGCGCTACCGCTGGCTGACCGGCTCTTCGCCCGCGACGATCGGGGTGCGCGTGCCGGAGCTGACCGGCCCGGGCGCGGAGGTCGTCGACCACGTAGGTGCGCTGGTGGCGACGAGCGCGAACCTGCACGGCGGCCCCGAGTCGCGGCGGCTCGAGGACGTGCCCGTCGAGATCCGCGCCGGGGCGGGCGCCGTGGTCGACGGCGGGGAGCTCCCTGGAACGCCGTCGACCATCGTCGACCTGACCGGCGAGGAGCCGACAGTCCTCCGCGAGGGTGCGGTGCCCGCGGCCGAGGCGCTCGAGCGCGCGGCTGCAGCCTTCAGCAGGTAGCACGAGTACCATCTCTCGCAGTGGCGATCGCGCAGGAGACGGTCCAGCACCTTCGCACGGCCGGCCTCGCGGAGGTCGATCCGACGATCGCGGAGCTGCTCGGGCGCGAGCTCGAGCGGCAGCGCGGCCAGATCGAGCTGATCGCTTCCGAGAACTTCACCTGGCCTTCGATCCTCGAGGCGGTTGGGTCGGTGCCGACGAACAAGTACGCCGAGGGCTACCCCGGTCGGCGTTACTACGGCGGCTGCGAGGTCGTGGACGAGATCGAGCAGACGGCGATCGACCGCGCGAAGGAGCTGTTCGGCGCGGAGCACGCGAACGTGCAGGCGCACGCGGGGGCCCAGACGAACATGGCCGTCTACATGGCGGCCCTGCAGCCGGTCGACACGATCCTCTCGCTCGAGCTCTCGCACGGCGGCCACCTGACGCACGGGCTGAAGGTCAACTTCTCGGGCCGCCTCTACACGATCGTCCACTACGGGGTCTCGCGCGAGACGAACATGGTCGACTACGACGACGTTCTCGCGCTTGCGAAGCAACACCGGCCGAAGCTGATCGTCTGCGGCGGCTCCGCGTACCCGCGCACCGTCGAGACCGACCGTTTCCGGGAGATCGCGGACGAGGTGGGCGCGCTGCTGCTCTGCGACATGGCGCACTTCGCCGGGCTCGTGGCCGCGGGCTTGCACCCGAACCCGGTCAAGGACTGCGACTTCGTCACCTCGACGACGCACAAGACGCTCGCCGGTCCGCGCGCCGGGTTCATCCTGTGCCGCGAGGAGCACGCGCAGGCCATCGACCGCGCGGTCTTCCCGGGGATGCAGGGAGGGCCGCTCGTGCACACGATCGCGGCCAAGGCGACCTGCTTCCGGATCGCGGCGACCGAGGCCTTCCGTGACTACCAGGAGCAGGTGCGCGCGAACGCGGACACGCTCGCCGCGACGCTGCAGGATGGCGGTCTCGACGTCCTCACCGGAGGCACCGACACGCACCTGCTGCAGGTCGACCTCCGCTCGACCGACTGGACCGGCAAGGACGCGGAGGAGCGACTCGCCGAGGTGAAGCTGACCGTCAACCGCAACACCGTCCCCTTCGACGAGCGGCCGCCGACCGTTGCCTCCGGGATCCGGATCGGCACCCCCGCGGCGACGATGCGCGGGTTCGACGAGGACGACTTCCGCGAGGTCGGCTCGGTCATCTGCGGCGCGCTCGCCGACGGCGCCGACATCGCCGCGCTGGCCGCGCGCAGCGAGAAGCTCTGCGAGCAGCGGCCGCTCTACCCGGGCTTCCGCGGCTTCACGACCTACGTCGCGTGAGCGTCGAGACGGCCACGGGCGTCACGGTCGTGACGCACCCGCTCGTTCAGCACAAGCTTTCGTACCTGCGCGACAAGGACACGCCGACCGTCCACTTCCGCAAGCTCGCGAACGAGCTGACGCTGCTGCTCACCTACGAGGCGACGAAGGACTTCCCGACCGAGCCGGACGAGATCGAGACGCCGCTCGAGCGCATGGAGGTGCGCCGGATCGCGGGCAAGAAGGTCGCGGTCTGCCCGGTGCTGCGCGCCGGCCTCGGGATGCTCGACGGCGTGCTCTCGCTCGTCTCGAGCGCGCGCGTCGGCTTCATCGGCCTGTATCGCGACGAGGAGACCCTCCAGCCGGTCGAGTACTACGTGAAGCTGCCTGAGCTCGGCGACGGCGAGCGCGACGCGATCGTGCTCGACCCGATGCTCGCGACGGGGCGGTCGAGCGCTGCCGCGGTGACCGCCGTGAAGCAAGCGGGCGCCCGCTCGGTCACGCTCGTGTGCCTGGTCGCGGCCCCCGAAGGGATCGACCACATGCAGAGCGAACATCCGGACGTGCGCATCGTCACCGCAGCAATCGACCGCTGCCTCAACGAGCGCGGCTACATCATGCCGGGCCTCGGCGACGCCGGCGACCGCCTCTACGGCACCAAGTAGGCGCCGACTTGGCGGCGCCGACCATAGAGGCTGCGCGGGCTTTGCCCGCGCGGCCGTCTGACGCACCATCATGGATCGCAACGGGTCGCCCTCGCGGGCGGCAGGGACGGCACTGATGGTCTGGCAGACGCTGACCAACCACGTAGAAGTCGTTTGGGGGGCGATCCTCGCCGCCGCGATCGTCGTTCTCCTGACGCCCGCGGTCGGCGGCATGGCGCGCCTTCTCGGAGTCGTCGACGAGCCGGGTGGGCGGCGCGTCAACCGCAGCACCGTCCCGCGGCTCGGCGGCCTCGCGCTCTTCTTCGGGATCTTCGTCCCGGCGCTCGCCTTCCTGCCGCTCGGAGGCGAGACGAAGGGCCTGCTGCTCGGGATGGCAGTCGCGACCACCATCGGCGCGATCGACGACTTTCGCGGGCTCGTCTGGTGGGAGAAGCTCGGCGGCCAGATCGCGGCGGCTGCGATCCCGACGGGGTTCGGGATCTGGGTGCACCGCTTCACGTTCCCGGTCATCGGCGTGCACGCTCTGCCCGAGTGGGTCGGGATCCCGCTGACGATCCTGTGGATCGTCGCGATCATGAACATGGTCAACTTCCTCGACGGGCTCGACGGGCTCGCCGCAGGCGTCTGTGCGATCTCGGGCGGCACCTTCTGCCTGATCGCGCTGTCGCTCGGGCGTCCTGAGCCGGCGATCCTCGCGGCGATCGTGCTCGGCGCCTGCCTCGGCTTCCTGCGGCACAACTTCTACCCGGCGCGGATCTTCATGGGCGACTCCGGCGCGATGCTGCTCGGCTTCACGCTGGGCGCGCTGGCCATCCAGGGCCTCCTGAAAACGGCCGCCGTGGCCACGCTGCTCTTCCCGCTGCTCGTCCTGGCCGTGCCCATCCTGGACACGTCCTTCGTGGTCGCGAAGCGGCTCAAGTACGGCGAGCCGCTGCACCAGGCCGACCGCTACCACCTGCATCACCGCTTCCTGAACATCGGCTTCTCGCAGCGGCGCGCGGCGGTGACGATGTGGGGCTGGTGCGCGATCCTTGCGGGAGCGGCGCTCGCGACGCGCTTCACCCACCCGCACGCGCACGGCGTCTGGCACACCGGGCCGACGATCGCGGTCGCGCTGATCGGCGCCGCCGCGCTCGCCGCGTCGATCTACATGGTGTACCTGCTCGAGATCGTGAAGCTCGCGAACCCGCGCATCCGCCGCCGCGAGCAGGAAGCGCGCGAAGCCGCCGCTCGCCGCACCGCGTGACGCACGCCGACCTCGTCGACGCCGGCGGCGGAGTCCACGCCGCGATCGCGAAGCCCGACCGGATGGCGGTCGGCAACGCCGCGATCGTCGACCTCGGCGATGAGACGCTCGTCGTCGACACGCACATCTCGTATGCCGCTGCGCGTGAGCTCCGTCAGGCCGCGGAAGAGGCGACCGGCAGTCCTGCCTCGCTCGTGTTGAACACGCACTGGCACGCAGACCACGTGCTCGGCAACGAGCAGTTCGCAGACTCGACGATCGTCTCCACCGCGCGCACGCGTGAGCTGATCACGACGATCGGCGCGGAGCGGCTGCGGTCCCGGATGGATGCGCTCGAGGAGGAGCTGCCTGCGGAGGTCGGGCGGCTGCGCGCGGCCGGGGACGAAGAGGGCGCGGCCGTGCTGGAGCGGGAGGCGCCCGAGCTCCGGACGGTCAGGCACCGGCTCCCCGACGAGACGTTCGAGGAGGAGCGCGACTTCGGGCGCGCGAAGGCGCTTACGTACGGCGGCGGCCACACCGAGAGCGACGCCTTTCTGCTCGTGCCCGAGGCGGGGGTGCTCGTCGCCGGCGACCTCGTCGTGGTGGCGATGCAGCCCTGGAGCGGGCACGGCGACCCGGGGAGCTGGGCCGAGATCCTCGACCGGATGCTCGAGCTCGAATGGGACACCTGCGTTCCCGGCCACGGTCCGGTCTGCGGCCGCGACGTGCTGCCGCCGCTGCGCGACTACCAGCTCGCGCTCGACGAGGCGGTTCGCGGAGGCGATCCCGAGCCGGAGCTTCCCGCCGGGTTCCGCGACTGGGCGGGGCCGGAGATGTGGGAGGTCAACATCACCGCGCTTCGCGAGCGCTAGATCTCTAGCCCGAGCTCCGCGAAGAGCTCGCCGCCTCGCTCGGTGACTGCGACCGAGCGCGTGGCGTCGTGGCGAGCGATGCAGCCCAGCTCGAACAGCTTCGCGGTGAGGGCCGCGCCGAGCGAGCCGGCCACGTGGAGCTCGCGTTCGCTCCAGTCGAGGCAGCCGCGGACGAGCGGACGGCGCTGTGCGGACAGCGGCTCGAGGTCGATCCCGAGTAGCGACAGCTCCTCCGCGGCGCGCCGGCCAAGCGCGTAGTCGCCGTTCGTGCGCTCGACCACGCCGCGGCCCTCCAGCGCAGCGGCGAAGGCGACCCCGAGGCGGCCCGCGAGGTGGTCGTAGCAGGTGCGCGCTTCCCGCAGGAGCTCGTTGCGGGTTGCCTCCCGGAGCGAGCGCGCCGGCCGCTGAGGCGCGACGCGCGAGAGCGCCTCGACCGCCTCGGCCACTTCGGCTCCCGCCAGCTCGTAGTAGCGGTTGCGGCCTCGGGCCACGACCACGAGGAACCCGCCCTCCACCAGGCGGCCCAGGTGTCCGCTCGCGGTCGAGCGGGCGATGCCCGCGCGGGCCGCCAGCTCGCTGGCCGTCAGCGGCCCGTCGGCGACGACGGCGAGCACCAGCTCGGCCCGGGCAGGCTCGGCGACGAGCGCTGCGGCGGCGGCGAGGTCGGGCTCGGAGCTCATGCCCGCACGCTATTGCAAAGATCGTTCGGTGTAGCCCGAATCGTCGAGGAAGCCCGCGAGCAGCTCGAGGTAGCCGGGAGCGCGCGGGATGCTGTGGCCGGCGCCGGGGAGCACCTCGCGACGCGCGGGGAGTCGCTCCTCGAGCACGTCGCAGACCGCGTCGAAGGCAGGGTGGTGCGCGCCGGAGATGACGAGCTTCGGGAAGCCGGCCGCCGCGAGCTCGTCCAGCGGGATCTCGGCCTCCCAGGGCATCCGCTCGGCCATCGTCGCGCGGATGCTCTGCTCGACCGCGGGCGGGAGTGGATCCGGGAGCTGCACCTTCGTGCCGACGAGCGCGAGGAAGCCTTCGGCGAAGGCGCGCGGGTCGCGCGGGCCGTGGGCGAAGTGCGCGTCCAGCAGCTCGACCAATGAATCGACCTCCGGGTTCCCGCGCACCAGCGCGAAGGCCGGCGGCTCGCTCACTACGAGCGAGCGCACACGCTCCGGGTGGGCGCCTGCGATCAGTAGCGCGATCACCGCCCCGTAGGAATGGCCCACGAGATGCGCGCCGTCCTCGAGCAGCGGCGCCAGCTCGGCCGCCTGCACCTCGAAGTCGACGCGCTCCAGCAACGGGTTCGGCGGGTAGCCGCCGCGGTTCGGCGTCACCAGCGTCACCCGCTCCCCGAGCGGCCGTACCGCGGCCCACGCCGACTCGGCGTTGCCGCCGCTCCCGTGGATCAGCACTGCGCGCACGCGCCGAGATCCTAATAACAAAGTTGCCGGAAACTCGGCTTCTGAGCCGATTTCCGGTGTCACAAGGTTTGGTATGCTCGCCGCGCATGGAGCGCAGTCCCCGTTCGACTTTCGAGCCGGCCGGAGCCGGCGCGCTGCTCGGGGGCGTTACCGCCGGCTGTGTCGGCGCGGGCGCGCTCGTCGGCTGGGCAGCAGGGTCGGTCAGCCTCGGCATCCTCGGCGGTGCGTTCGTCGGCGTGCCCGCCGGCGTGTTCGCCGTCTACAAGCGCTACCGGAACGCCTTTTGACCCGCGTCGGCATCCTCGGAGCGCCGCGGGCGATCCCGCAGCAGCGCCTGCTCGCGCCCGCGGCCGGCGCGCTCGTGATCGCGCTCGCGCTGCCGCTCTTCCTGGTCGCCGGGTGGCCGCTTGCCGGCTGGGCGACCGCCGCGCTGCTCTGGGTCGGCGTGCAGGCGCTCGGGCTGCTGTTCGCGCGCATCAAGCCTTCGCCGGACAACGTCGCCGCGTCGGGCGCGCTCGCCTTCGGGATGATGTTCCGGCTCCTCGCCGTGCTCGCGGTCCTGCTCGCGCTCGCCGCGTCCGACCGCGCTGCCGGCCTCGCCGCCGCGCTCACCTACGGCGCCGCGTACACCGCGGAGCTCGCGGTCTCGCTGCTCGGCTACTACGCCCAGGAGCCCCGGGCGTGAAGCGCGCATTCCTTGCCTGGGTGATCCTCGGAGCCGTATGGCTTCTGGCGCTCCCGACGCAGGCCTTCGCGCGGGGCGAGTTCGACCCGACCGAGGAGTTCGAGCAGCACGAGTGGGTCTCGATCCACATCGGCGGGCTCAACCTCTCGATCACGAAGGCGGTCGTGTACCTGATGCTCGGCAGCCTCCTCACGATCCTGCTGGGCCTGTTCCTGATGCGCGGCAAGACGCTCAACCGCCGCAAGACGGTGGGCGAGCAGGTCTACGAGATCGCGCAGGTACAGATCGCGGAGCAGGGCCTGCCCTCGAAGGCGATCGGCCGGTGGTTCCCGTACGTGGCCTCGCTGCTCCTCTTCATCTTCGTCATCAACCTGATCGGCTTCATCCCGCTGCCGCTCACCGGCGAGACGTACCACGGGGTCCCGGTCTGGGGCATCTACGCCGCCACCTCGTCGCTGTCGGTCACGCTCGCGCTCGCGCTGCTGACGTTCGTCTTCACGCACTACGAGGGCATCCGGTGGAACGGGCCGAAGGCCTACTTCAAGAGCTGGGTCCCCGAGGCGCCGAAGGCGCTGCTGTTCCTGATCGTGCCGCTCGAGATCCTCGGCCAGTTCATGCGGCTGATCTCGCTCAGCGTGCGTCTGTTCGCGAACATGCTCGCGGGACACATCCTGATCCTGACCTTCCTCGGCCTGATGTTCATCCTGGAGTCCGTCGTCCTCGCCATCTTCACCGTGCCGTTCGCGACCGCCTTCTACCTGTTCGAGGTCGTGATCGTCGTCGGAATCCAGGCGTTCATCTTCGCCGCCCTGTCCGCCATCTACATCGGCGCGGCCATCGAGCCGCAGCACTGAGGAGCCGCCCGTGGTACATCGACCCTCAAAGACGCGCGGCGACGTCCTTCGGCATCGCTTGCGATGCCGACCATGGGAGGCTGCGCCGGCTCTGCCGGCGGAGCCGGCTAACTAACAAGGAGGAAGAATGTCAACACTTCTTGCTGCCACGTCCGGCGATGTGACAAAGGCTGGGAAGGCGATCGGGCTCGCGCTCGGCGTCGGGCTCGGCGCGGCCGGCGCCGGCGTCGGCATCGGCCTGATCTTCTCGTCGATGATCCAGTCCGTCGCCCGGCAGCCCGAGCTCCGCGGCGAGCTCACCGGCATCCAGTGGCTCGGCTTCGCGCTCACCGAGGCCGTCGTGTTCTACGGCCTGCTCGGCTCGATCCTCGCCTTCGTCCTCGTATAGCCCGATGCCGGTCGCCACGAACCCACTGATCCAGGTCACGCCGGGGCTGATGATCTGGACGATCGTCTGCTTCCTGATCACGCTCTTCGTGCTGAACCGCTACGCGTTCGGCCCGATCCAGAAGGCGATCGACGAGCGGCGTGAACGGATCCGGGCGTCTCTGGACGAGGCCGACCGTGCGCGCGAGGAGGCGCGGCGCCTGCTCGAGGAGCACCGCGCGCTGATCGGCCGTGCCCAGACCGACGCGGAGGAGATCCTCAGCGAGGCGCGCCGGGTCGCCGACGCCAACGAGCGGCGGATGCGCGAGGAGCTCGAGGAGGATCGCCAGCGGCGGCTCGAGGACACCCGCAAGCAGATCGAGGCCGAGACCCGCCGGGCGCTCGAGCAGATCCGGCTCGAGGTCGTCGACCTGAGCATGCTGGCGGCGACGAAGGTCACCAGGAAGTCTCTCGACGACGCCGACCACAAGCGCCTGATCGAGGAGGCCGTCGGCGAGCTCGACTTCTCCGTCCTGGAGCGCAACGAGCAGTGAGCCGAGACGTCGCTTGCGATGTCGCCATCAGGCCCCACGGGCTTTGCCCGTGTGGCCGTCTGAGCCGACCGGCCGACACGCCGGTCGTTAGGAGCGCACGTGTCGGTAGTTGACCGCGTCTACGCGACCGCGCTGTTCGAGGCAGCGCGCGAGCAGGACCGGCTCGCGCCAGTCCGCGACGAGCTGGCGCAGATCGTGGAGGCCGAGGCCGAGGTGCCGGAGCTGCGCGAGCTGCTGCGCAACCCACAGCTCGACCCTCGCGCGCGCGCGAATGCACTTGAGGACCTGCTGAGCGGCGGCGAGGAGCTGCTGCGCAACTTCCTGCTCGTCCTCGCCGACAAAGGCCGCACGGGCTCGCTGGAGGAGATCGCTCGCGAGTTCGAGCGCCTGAACGCCGAGCACGAGGGAATCGTCCACGCCGAGCTGACGACGGCGGTCGAGCTCTCCGACGAGGAGGCGCAGACGCTGCTGCGGCAGATCGAGCAGGCTTCGGGCCGCAAGGTCGAAGCCACGCGCAGTATCGACCCCGATCTGATCGGCGGCATCGTCCTGCAAGTTGGATCCCACCGCCTCGACGCGAGCGTGCGCGGCCGGCTGGAGCGGCTGCGCCGCGAGCTCGTCACGGCATAGAGAGGAGAAGCGTTGAAGATTCGTCCGGATGAGATCGCCTCGATCCTCAAGCAGCGGATCGAGGAGTACGACGTCGAGACCGACCTCGCCGAGGTCGGCACGGTCCTGCAGGTCGGCGACGGGATCGCCCGCGTCTACGGGCTCGAGAACTGCCTCTCGGCGGAGATGCTCGAGTTCGAGCACGGCGTCACCGGCCTCGCGTTCAACCTCGAGGAGGACAACGTCGGCGCGGCGCTCTTCGGCGAATGGGAGCACGTCAAGGAGGGCGAGCCGGTCAAGCGCACCGGTGCGGTCGCGAGCGTGCCGGTCGGTCCCGAGCTGATCGGCCGCATCGTCGACCCCCTCGGCAACCCGCTCGACGGCCAGGGCCCGATCAACGCAGCGGAGCGCCGGCCGCTGGAGTTCAAGGCGCCGGGCGTGATCGAGCGCCAGCCGGTGAAGGAGCCGGTCCAGACCGGCATCAAGGCGATCGACTCGATGATCCCGATCGGCCGCGGCCAGCGCGAGTTGATCATCGGCGACCGAACGACGGGCAAGACCGCGATCCTCGTCGACACGATCCTCAACCAGCGCGACCAGGACCTGATCTGCGTCTACGTCGCGATCGGCCAGAAGGCCTCGACCGTCGCTCAGGTGCACGAGAAGCTCAAGGACGAGGGGGCGATGGACTACACGATCATCGTCACCGCCGCCGCCTCCGAGGCCGCGCCGATCAAGTGGATGGCGCCGTACGCGGGCTGCGCGATGGGCGAGTACTTCATGTTCGAGGGCAAGCACGCGCTCGTCATGTACGACGACCTCTCGAAGCATGCGGACGCGTACCGCCAGATGTCGCTGCTGCTGCGCCGCCCGCCCGGCCGTGAGGCCTACCCGGGCGACGTCTTCTACCTCCACTCGCGGCTGCTCGAGCGCGCCTGCAAGCTGTCCGACGAGCTCGGCGGTGGGTCACTGACGGCCCTGCCGGTCGTCGAGACGCAGGCCGGCGACGTGTCGGCCTACATCCCGACGAACGTCATCTCGATCACCGACGGCCAGATCTTCCTCGAATCCGAGCTCTTCTTCTCGGGTGTCCGGCCGGCAATCAACGTCGGCATCTCGGTCTCGCGCGTCGGTGGCTCGGCCCGGATCAAGGCGATGAACAAGGTCGCGGGCAGCCTGAAGCTCGACCTCTCGCAGTACCGCGAGCTCGAGGCCTTCGCCCAGTTCGGCTCGGAGCTCGACCAGGCGACGCAGAAGATCCTCGCCCTAGGCGAGCGCCTCGTCGCGCTGCTGAACCAGCCGCAGTACGACCCGTGGCCGGTCGAGGAGCAGGTCGCGGCGGTCTACGCCGGCGTCAACGGGCACCTCGACCCGATCCCGGTCGAGGACGTGCCGCGCTACCTGCAGGAGCTGCGCGACCACCTGAAAGCGGACGAGTCGATCCTCGCCGAGATCCGTGAGTCGAAGGAGCTCTCCGACGAGCTGGGCGGGAAGCTCGACGCCGAGCTCCAGCGCTTTGCGAAGTCGTTCAAGACCTCCGAGGAGCCGCAGGCTGCATGAGGCGCTCGCTTGCGACGCCGACCATAGAGGCCGGGCCGGCTTTGCCGGCGCGGCCGTCTGACACACGCTCGCTTGCGACGCCGACCATAGAGGCCGGGCCGGCTTTGCCGGCGCGGCCGTCTGACACACGCTCGCTTGCGACGCCGACCATAGAGGCCGGGCCGGCTTTGCCCGCGCGGCCGTCTGACACACGGTGTGGGCATACACGCAGATCGCCCTGGTGGTGGAGTAGCCACTAGTCATGGCAACCGTCCAGGACCTCAAGCGGCGGATCCGCTCGATCCGCAACACGCGCAAGATCACGAAAGCGATGGAGCTCGTCGCCTCGGCCCGTCTCCGTCGTGCGCAGGCGCGGATCGAGGCGATGCGGCCGTACGCCGACCGGATGATGGAGCTGATGGTCGGCACCGCCCGCGCGAGCACGTCGCTGCAGGGCCTGACGCTGCTCCAGCGGCGGGACGTGCAGTCGGCGGCGATCGTCGCGCTCACCGGCGACCGCGGCCTGGCCGGCGCGTTCAACGCGCAGGTCCTGCGGCACGCTTTCGCGCTCGAGCGGCAGCTCCGCGCCGAGGGCGTCACCGTCCGCTGGCTCGTCGCCGGCAAGAAGGGCCGCTCGTCGCTCACCTTCCGGGGCTACGACCTCGAGGCCAGCTGGACCGGCTTCAGCGACCAGCCCGCGTACGCCGACGCGCAGACGATCGCCCATCGCGCGGCGGATCTGTACGAGAACGGCGAGGTCGACCGGGTCGTGCTCGTCTACAACCAGTTCGTCTCGGCGCTCGTGCAGCGGGTGGTCGAGCAGGACGTCCTGCCGATTCCCGAGCGGCTGCTGGAGCGCCGCGAGGAGGAGCGGGAGCAGGCGGCGCTGCTGGGTGACTTCATCTACGAGCCCGAGCCCGAGGAGATCCTGCAGCGGTTGCTGCCGGTCTACGTCGAGACGGAGCTCTACCGGGCGCTGCTCGAGTCCGCCGCCTCCGAGCAGGGAGCCCGAATGACCGCCATGCGCAACGCCTCGGGCAACGCGGGCGACCTGATCTCGAGCCTCACCCTGGACATGAACCGAGCCCGCCAGGCGGAGATCACGCAGGAGATCCTGGAAGTGGTTGCGGGCGCCGATGCCCTGACCGCGTAGAGCAGTTTGCTCTCCTAACCCATCTCGTTTGCTCTCCGCGGCTGCGCCGACATGGCGGCGCAGCCGCGGCGCGCACGAGGAGGGGGCTCATGGGGGAAACCCGGTTTCCCCCATGTCCACCAACTACTGCGGCTCCCGCTCGTCTATAGTCCAGACAGCCTTAACGGCTCCCTTACACATGGCTCAGAAGCAAGAAGAAGTTCTCGTCAACGCCGGCGCCGGCCTCGGCGCGGCCATCGGCGTCGAGAGCGGAGCCGAGCTCGGCGAGATCGAAGAGGTAAAGGCCCGAGGCTACTGGGAGCTCGTCTGGCGCCGCTTCAAGCGCGACAAGATCGCGATCGCGAGCGGCGTCTTCATCATCTTCCTGATCCTGGCCGCATTCGGTGGCGCGCCAATCGCGAAGCACTTCATCGGCCACGGCCCGGACGACATCTTCACGGGCACGGCCGCCGTCGACACCGTCAGCCTGCTGCCGGCAAACCCGTGGACCCACATCGACAACTACTACACCAACAAGACCGACATCCTCGTCCTCGGCGGAGCGAACCGCCTGGGCCAGGACGAGTTCCTGCGGCTCCTCTACGGAGCGCGGGTGTCGCTCGAGGTGGCCATCCTGTCGACGCTCGGGGTGATGATCATCGGGGTCCTCCTCGGTTCGATCGCCGGGTACTTCCGCGGCTGGATCGACACCACCATCTCGCGCATCACCGAGGTGACGATGGCCTTCCCGCTGCTGCTCTTCATCGTCGCGCTCGCGGCGACGATCGGCCCGCAGCTCGACGCGATCACCTTCAGAGGGGTCTTCCCGAAGGGGGTGTTCACGCTCGTCCTGATCTTCACCATCTTCGGCTGGTTCTACCCGGCCAGAATCATGCGCGCCCAGGTCCTCTCGATCAGGGAGAAGGAGTACATCGAGGCCGCGCGGATGATCGGCGCGAGCGACATGCGCATCATCCGCTCACACGTTCTCCCGCATCTGATCGCGCCGATGATCGTCTACTCGACCCTGATCGTCGCGAGCTACGTCCTCTTCGAGGCCGGCCTCTCGTTCCTCGGCCTCGGTATCAAGCTGCCCACCGCGAGCTGGGGGAACCTGCTCGCGTCGGCACCCGAGTACTACACGACGCGCCCGCTGCTGATGGTCTGGCCGGGCCTCGCGGTGCTGCTGACGACCCTCGCCTTCAACCTTCTCGGCGACGGTCTCCGGGACGCGTTCGACCCGCGTTCCTCGCAGCACTGACGCGAGTTCAAGAAGCTACTAACCAACTCTTAACTTTGCCGTCTTAGTGCGGTGAACGGGGCAGGCGCCCGTTCCGGGTCGGGCATTGCACCGGCTCGAACTCACGGAAAGGAGAGACATGCACAGAAGGGTATGGCTCGCGGTCGCGATGCTTGCGGCCGGAGCAAGCCTTCTGGTCGCAGCGAGCTTTGCGAGCGCGAGTTCGGGTAGCTCCCACGCGTTCAAGAAGGGCGGCACCTGGCGGTATGGCGTCACCGGCGCCTCCGTCCAGGTCGACCAGCAGCTCGCTTACGTCACCACTGCGTGGTGGCTGGAGTACGCGACCGCAGCGAAGCTGTACAACTATCCCGACAAGGCGGGGCCCTCGGGCACCAAGCTCGTCCCCGAGGTTGCCTCGAAGTTCACCGTGTCGAGGAACGGCAAGGTGTACACCTTCACGATTCGCCCCGGCTTCCGCTTCAGCGATGGCTCGAAGGTCACCGCGCGGAACTTCAAGCGGGCGATCGACCGGACGGCCAACAAGCAGCTCGCGTCGCCGGGCGGGCCGTTCATCACCGACTCGAACGGCACCAACATCGTCGGTGCCAAGAAGGTCGCCGACGGCAAGGCGACGAGCGTCAGCGGCGTTACCGTCAAGGGCAACAAGCTGACCATTCGCCTCACGAAGCCCGACGGCACGTTCATGGCGAAGATCACGATGCCGTTCTTCCAGGCCACCTCCTTCAAGCTTCCGCTGACGAAGGAAGTCGTGAACGTCAACAAGAAGAACATGCCGTCTGCGGGGCCGTACTACATGACGCGAAACGATCCGGACCGGCTGACGCAGATCCGGCAGAACCCGTACTGGAAGAAGGGCCCAGGCCGGAACCGCCCACGGAACCTCGCCGGTCTCGACGTCCAGTGGAACCTGAACGAGCAGACGCTGTTCAACCAGACGATCGCGAACCAGATCGACGAGGACCCGGCCATGCCGGCGGCCGAGGTGCAGGGCGTCGCCAAGAAGTACGGCGTCAACAAGACGCGCTTCTGGTCGAAGTCGCAGAACTGCACCGGCTACCTGCCGATGAACACGTCGCGCTCGCTCTTCAAGGGCAACACTGCGCTGCGGCAGGCGATCAACTACGCGATCGATCGCAAGTCGTTCGTGAGCCAGGCCGGCCCGTACGCGGGCAACACGTGGACGCACATCTTCAACCCGGGCGTCCCCGGCTGGCGCAACGTCGCCATCTACAAGCAGAACCTGACCAAGGCGAGGAAGCTGGCCAAGGGCCACTTCAAGACCGGCAAGATCAACCTTGGCTACCGGTCGTCCGGCACGATCAACCCGGCTCAGGCCCAGATCGTCCGGCGTGACCTCATCCGCCTCGGCTTCAAGGCGAACAACATCACCATGAAGCCGTTCTCGGGTGCGGACATCTACGACGCGATGGGTAAGCGCAGCACCGACCTCGACATGGGTACGTCGATGGGCTGGTGCTCCGACTACCCGGACCCGTACGACTGGATCAACATCCTCCTGTATGGCAAGTCCATCCAGGCGGAGAACAACGTCAACTACTCCTACTTCAACTCACCGAAGTGGAATAAGAAGATGGAGTCGGCGGCCCGGCTCGTCGGCCCGAATCGCCTCAAGGTCTACGGCCAGCTCGACCTGGACATCATGAACAAGGCGGCTCCGATGGCCATCGAGCGGACGTACAACAACCGGTACGTCTTCTCGAACCGCGTCAACCCTAAGGCCCTCGTCTACCAGGGGATCTACCAGGACTTCAGCATCCCGGCGATGGCGCTGAAGTAGGAGGCATTAGGGAACCACCAGCATCACAACGTGAGGCGCCGGCGCAGTCCGGCGCCTCACGTCTCTTTCACCGTTAGGATCCGTCCGAACGCCAAGACGCCGAAGGCCACCAAAGAGATTTCCAGGGAGAGCGCGTGTTCCGATACCTGATCAGACGAATCCTGTGGGCGTGCCTGCTCTTCATCGTGATCACGTTCATCACGTTCGTGATCTTCTACGTCGGCCCGAACAACCCGGCCCGCGCGGTCTGCGGCGGCGAGCAGGCGAAGCGCGAGTGCCTGGTGCGCGCCACGGAGAAGCTCGGGCTCGACCAGCCGATGCCCGTCCAGTACTACAAGTTCCTCAACCGGCTAGTCGTCCACCAGGACCTCGGCACGTCGTTCGCGACGAGCCAGAGCGTGAACCAGCGGATCAAGGAGGCCGCTCCCGTGACCGCGTCGCTCGTGTTCGGCGGCGCTGTCCTCTGGATGATCCTCGGACTCTCGATCGGGATCTTCTCCGCGCTCAAGCCGCGCTCGTTAGTCGACCGATTCGCGATGGTGTTCGTCCTGATCGGCGTGTCCGCGCACCCGGTCTGGATCGGGCTGATCCTGGAGTACACGTTCGGCGTGAGGCTGGGGTGGACGCCCATCGCGGGCTACGCGAATTTCTTCGGCGCTGCTTCCGACTCGGGGCAGGCCGGCGGACCCTGGCAGTGGTTCTACCACATGATCTTGCCGTGGTGCACGTTCGCGCTCCTGTTCGCCGCGCTGTACGTCCGGATGATCCGCGCCAACGTGATGGAGACGATGAACGAGGACTTCGTGCGCACCGCGCGCGCCAAGGGCGCGCCCGAGCGACAGGTGCTCTTCTCGCACACCCTCCGCAACGCGCTACTGCCCGTCGTGACGATGCTCGGGATGGACATCGGCATCGGTCTCGGCGGCGCCATCTTCACCGAGACCGTGTTCAACCTTCCCGGCCTCGGGCAGACGGCGGTGATCGGGATCAGCAACCAGGATCTCGCGATCGTGCAGGGCGTGATCGTGTTTGCAACGATCGCGATCATCATCTTCAACCTGGTCGTGGACCTGTTGTACGCCTGGATCGACCCGCGTATCCGGCTAACCTAAGACCACCCGTGGCTCTTCTCGACGTCAAGGACCTCCGTACGTCCTTCCGCACCGAAGACGGCATCGTCAAGGCCGTCGACGGCGTCTCCTTCTCCGTGGAGAAGGGACAGACGCTGGGCATCGTCGGCGAGTCGGGCTGCGGAAAGAGCGTCACCTGCCTGACGATCATGGGGCTCAACCCGAAGCGGAACACGATCACGAGCGGCGAGGCGCTGTGGAAGGGCCAGGACCTGCTGACGATGAAGCCGAGCGCGTTGCGGCAGATCCGCGGAAGCGAGATCTCGATGATCTTCCAGGACCCGATGACCTCGCTGAACCCGGTCCACACGATCGGGAGGCAGCTCGAGGAGGCGATCCTGCTCCACCGCGACGTGACGAAGAAGTCCGCCCGCGCCCGCTCGCTCGAGCTCCTCAAGGCGGTCGGCATCCCGCGCGCCGAGCAGCGCATCGACGACTACCCGCACCAGTTCTCCGGCGGCATGCGCCAGCGTGTGATGATCGCGATGGCGCTGATCAACGACCCCGACCTGCTGATCGCGGACGAGCCGACGACGGCGCTCGACGTGACGACGCAGGCCCAGATCCTCGCGCTGATGAAGCGGCTGCAGGAGGACTTCGGCAGCGCGATCATCATGATCACTCACGACCTCGGCGTGATCGCCGAGATCGCGGACGACGTCGAGGTGATGTACGCCGCCAAGGTCGTCGAGCAGGCGGAGGTGCACGACCTCTTCCACCGGCCACAGCATCCCTACACCTGGGGCCTGATGGGCTCGCTGCCGCGCCTCGAGACGGACGTCGAGCGGCTCACCCAGATCCCGGGCCAGCCGCCGTCACTGCTGCGCCCGCCGACCGGTTGCCGTTTCCACCCGCGCTGCCCGTACGTGATGGAGGTCTGCAAGACGACCGAGCCGGAGCTGGTACCGACCCAGCGTGAAGCAGAGCACCTCCAGGCGTGCCACCTCGACGAGGAGACGAAGGAGCGGGAGGCGGCTAAGCTCCTGGCCGCGACGATGGCGGAGACCGGATAGTGCCTCACCAGGCAATACACGCCCGCCTCCGGCCCGCGATCACGCGGCGCCAGGAACCACCCTCGCCCTTGCCAAGGCAACCAGCCTTGGCCGCGGACGAGTGCGGCCCGTGGCTTGGTGCTCACGACCCAGATGCTGGACAGCATTACCTGGAGAGGCACTGATGGAGGCTGCGGCGGTCCCCGAGATCCAGCCGACCGGCGACGAGCTGCTCGTCGTCGACAACGTCCGCAAGTACTTCCCGATTACGCGGGGAATCATCTTCCAGAAGGAGATCGCCTCGGTGAAGGCGGTCGACGGCGTCACGTTCAGCATCAAGCCCGGCGAGACGCTCGGCATCGTCGGCGAGTCAGGTTGCGGCAAGTCGACGCTTGCGCGCTGCATCGTGCGGCTGCTCGACTCGACTGACGGCCGGATCCTGTTCGAGGGCCGCGACATCACGAATCTCTCGCGCCCGGCGATGCGCCCCGTCCGCCGCGAGATGACGATGATCTTCCAGGACCCGTACGCCTCGTTGAACCCGCGGAAGCGGGTCGGCTTCATCATCGGCGAGCCGCTCGTGGTGCACGGGCTCGGCTCGGACGCCGAGATCAAGCGCCGCGTGCAGGAGCTGCTCGAGGTTGTCGGCCTCAACCCAGAGCACTACAACCGGTTCCCGCACGAGTTCTCGGGCGGCCAGCGCCAGCGCATCGGCGTCGCGCGCGCCCTCGCGGTGAACCCCAAGCTGATCGTCTGCGACGAGCCCGTCTCGGCGCTGGACGTCTCGGTGCAGGCACAGATCCTCAACCTGCTCAAGGACCTGCAGGACGACTTCGGCCTGACCTACATCTTCATCGCGCATGACCTCAACGTCGTCCGCCACATCTCGGACCGCGTGATGGTGATGTACCTCGGCAAGGTCGTGGAGGTTGCGTCACGCGAACTGCTCTACCGCGAGCCGAAGCACCCGTATACGGGCGCGCTGCTGTCGGCAGTGCCGATCGCGAATCCGGATATCGGTCGCCAGCGCGAGGCGATCGTGCTCGAAGGCGACGTTCCGAGCCCGGTGAACCCGCCGAGCGGCTGCCACTTCCACCCGCGCTGCCCGCGCTTCGTCGAGGGGCACTGCGACGTCGAAGACCCGCCGCTCTACTCGTTCGGCAACGGTCACGTCGCCGCCTGCCACTACGCGCTCGAGCGGTGGCCGATGTCCGCCGACGAGATCCGGCGCGCCGGCACCCGCACGACGCAGCAGCCCGAGTCCGAGCAGCCAGAGCAGCTCCCGGCCTAGGCGCCCATGCTCGCGGCGCTCCGCCGTCTCGTCCTCCTCGTACTCCTCTGCTCGGCAGTGACGGTCGCCGTCTCCGCACTGCTGGGGCTCCTGGCCGGGGCCAGCCTCGACCGATCGATCTCGCTTGGCTTCTATGCAGTCGGCTGCTTTCTCATGGTCTCCGGCTTCTTCGTCGGCAACCGCGGCCCCTCGCGCGTCAAGTCCGAGGAGCCGGCGGGCGGGCCTGTGGTGCCGGGTTTCGGGTCCATGGGCGGTCGGCGGCTGCGCTGGGCGACGGCCGAAGAGCAGCGCGAGACCATCAACCACTCGGCCCTGTTCATCGCGCTCGGCTTCATCCTCGTCGTGATCGGGGTGCTCGTCGACAGCCGGCACTCACTCATCTGAGGGCTAAGGCGCCGACCAGAAAAGCCGTGCGGGCTCCGCCCGTGCGGCGGCTAACTTCCTCACGTAGCCGCCGTCGAAGCTAGTGTGCGACCGATGAACGGCGATTGTGAGCGCGCCCGACAGTGGGCGTCGATCGAGCTCGACGGCGAGTTGTCGACTTTCGAGCGTGTGCTGCTGCGCGCTCATCTCGCGCACTGCCCGCCGTGCCGTGAGTTCCGCACGGACACGAACGACCTGACCCACGCGCTCCGCATGGCGCCCCTCGAGCAGCTCGATCACCCGATCGAGATCAGCCGCGTCCGCCGCGGGCTGCGGCTCCGGCTGGCGCCCGCAGCGGCCGCGATGGCCGTCGCCGTCGTCGGACTTGGCAGCATCCTCGCCACCTCCGCCGTCCGTTCAAGCTCCGTCGGGACGGGCAGCGACCGGACTCCCGCGTTGACCGCCGAGCTCGCCGGGAGCGAGACGATGAACCTCCGCACCTCCGCGGCCCTCGAGCACATGAATGCGTTCCAGCAGATCCGCGTCTCGGCCGCGACCCGCTCGCTCCGCGGCGGGCCGGTTCTCCAGGACCGCTAGCTCCATTGCAGCGCACGCCCGGGCGGCTACTGTTCGTCCGGTGTTTCCTTCACTCGTAACCTCGTACGTCTGAAGCCTCGATCACGAGGCCCGGGTGGCCGCGATGACAGAGGACGGAAAGGCGTTTCCCAAGCCGGATCGGGTGCGGCGGCGCTTCGATAGACTTCGAATCCCGGGCAGGCGCTCTCGTCGCGGCCTGGGCACGTCACCCGAACCGCCTCTCCAGGAGACCCATGCCTGACCAAAACGGCCAGAATCAGAACGTCGGCAAAGTCGTCGAGATCAAGGGCGTCGTGATCGACGTCGTCTTCACCGAGCGGCTGCCCGAGATCTACACCGCTCTTCGGATCGAGCTCCCGGAGCGCGAGGGACAGCCCGCGATCGAGCTGGTCGCGGAGGTGCAGCAGCACCTCGGCGACGACCGGGTTCGCGCGGTCGCGATGGATGCGACCGACGGCATTCCGCGCGGCGTCGACGTGATCGACACCGGCGCGCCCATCACCGTCCCCGTCGGCAAGGCGACGTTGGGGCGCCTCTGGAACGTGCTCGGCGAGCCGATCGACCAGGGCGAGGAGTCCGCCGACGACGCAGAGCGCTGGCCGATCCACCGCGACCCGCCGTCGTTCGACGCGCTGCAGCCGACCATGGAGATCTTCGAGACCGGCATCAAGGTGATCGACCTCGTCGCGCCGTTCGTGCGCGGCGGCAAGGTCGGCCTGTTCGGCGGCGCCGGCCTCGGCAAGACCGTCCTCATCCAGGAGCTGATCCGCAACGTCGCGCGCGAGCACCAGGGCAACTCGGTGTTCGCCGGGGTCGGCGAGCGGACGCGCGAGGGCAACGACCTCTGGCTCGAGATGAGCGAGTCGGGCGTGCTGCCCGACACGGCGCTGGTCTTCGGGCAGATGAACGAGCCGCCGGGCGCGCGTCTGCGCGTGGCGCTGTCGGCCCTCACGATGGCCGAGTACTTCCGCGATGAGGGCGCGGACGTGCTGCTCTTCATCGACAACATCTTCCGCTTCGTGCAGGCAGGCTCGGAGGTCTCGGCGCTCCTCGGCCGCATGCCGAGCGCCGTCGGCTACCAGCCGACGCTCGCGACCGAGATGGGCCAGCTGCAGGAGCGCATCACCTCGACCCGCCAGGGCTCGGTCACGTCTGTGCAGGCGATCTACGTCCCCGCCGACGACCTCACCGACCCGGCGCCGGCGAACACCTTCGCGCACCTCGACGCGTTCATCACGCTCTCGCGGCCGATCTCGGAGAAGGGCATCTACCCCGCGATCGACCCGCTCGACTCGTCGTCGCGCGCGCTGGCGCGGGACGTCGTCTCGCCGGAGCACTACGAGACCGCGACGCGCGTGCAGGAGGTGCTGCAGCGCTACAAGGACCTGCAGGACATCATCGCCATCCTCGGCATGGACGAGCTCTCCGACGAGGACCGGCTGATCGTGCAGCGGGCGCGCAAGATCGAGCGCTTCCTCTCGCAGCCGATGTTCGTCGCCGAGGCGTTCACCGGCCAGCCCGGCAAGTTCGTGAAGCTCGAGGACACGATCGCCGGCTTCGCCGAGATCCTCGACGGCAAGCACGACGAGCTTCCCGAGCAGGCCTTCTACATGGTCGGCACGATCGAGGAGGCCGTCGCGAAGGGGCGCGGCGACGAGGGCGAGGCCGAGGCGGAGGAAGAGGCCGAGGCAGAGGCAGAGGCCGAGGCCGAAGAGCCCGAGGCCGTTTCCGCGTAGTGGCGGGGAAAACGTTCGAGCTCTCCCTCGTCACGCCCGAGGGGGCGGCGTTCGAGGGCGAGGTCGAGATGCTGGTCGTGCCCGGCGACGCCGGGGAGATCGGCGTGCTCGCGCGGCACGCGCCGCTCGTCGCCATGCTGAGGGCGGGCTCGACCCGGATCTACCGCGACCGCGACTCGGAGGACATCATCGAGTTCGCGACCGGCCCCGGGTTCTTCAAGGTCGAGCAGGACCGCGCCCTCGCGCTCGTCGACGACGCGGTCGAGGCGCGCCAGATCGACGCGGCGCGCGCGCAGGAGCAGCTGGAGACGGCCCGGGCCGAGCTCGAGCGCGTGGAGAGCGGCGAGTCCGACGCCGACCGCTGGCAGCTCGAGCAGCGAATCCGCCACGCCGAGAACCAGCTGAACGTCGCCGGCCGGGCCTGACACGCCGGCTACACGCGGCCCGGGTGCTACGCTCAGCAGACCCGGAAAGCTTTGACGGCAGCTTGGCGACCGGGTTACCAAACGCCTAAAGAGCCACACGCAAGCCGGCTCTCGAGGCATTGGACAGGGAGCCGAACGGTTTGCAGAACGCACGCGAACAACTCGAAGCACTTCTCGCCGAGCGAATCGTCGTTCTCGACGGCTCGTGGGGCGTTCTGCTCCAGAACCGCGGGCTGACCGAGGAGGAGTGGCGCGGCGAGCGCTTCCGCGACCACCCGCGTGACGTCAAGGGCGATCCGGACCTGCTCAACCTCACCCGTCCGGAGATCGTCACCAGCGTCCACCGCGCCTACTTCGAGGCCGGCGCCGACATCGCGACGACGAACACCTTCACTGCGACGAGCATCGGCCAGGCCGACTACGCGCTCGAGTCCGCGGTTCGCGACATGAACGTCGAGGGCGCGAGGCTCGCGCGTGCGGTGGCCGACGAGTACGGCGGCTTCGTCGCGGGCTCCGTCGGGCCGCTGAACGTGACGCTGTCGCTGTCGCCAAAGGTCGAGGACCCGGCGTACCGCGCTGTCCGCTTCGAGGACGTCGTCGAGGCGTACGCCGAGCAGATGCTGGCGCTGCGGGAGGGCGGCGTCGACCTGCTCCTGATCGAGACGATCTTCGACAGCCTCAACGCGAAGGCGGCCGTCGCCGCCGCACGGGAGGCCGTGCCCGAGCTGCCGCTCTGGATCTCGTTCACCGCGATCGACCGGAGCGGCCGCAACCTCTCCGGCCAGACGGTCGAGGCGTTCTGGATCTCGATCGAACGAGCACAGCCGCTGATCGTCGGCGTCAACTGCTCGCTCGGCGCGCGCGAGATGCGGCCGGTGATCGAGGCACTCTCACGCATCGCGACGACCTGGGTGTCGTGCCACCCGAACGCGGGCCTCCCGAACGCGCTCGGCCTCTACGACGAGCAACCCGGCGACACGAGCGGGCTCCTCCGCGGCTTCGCCGAGGACGGGTTCGTCAACGTCGTCGGCGGCTGCTGCGGCACGACCCCGGAGCACACCGCGGAGATCGCGGCAGCCGTGAAGGGGCTCCCGCCGCGGACGATCGCGCAGCCGCCGCGGCGCCCGCGCTACAGCGGCCTCGAGCCGTTCGAGATCGGCCCGGACACGGGCTTCGTGATGATCGGGGAGCGCACGAACGTGACGGGCTCCGCGCGCTTCAGGGAGCTGGTCGAGGCGGACGACTACGCGACCGCCGTCGATGTGGCGCTCGAGCAGGTCCGCGGCGGCGCGAACCTCCTCGACGTGAACATGGACGCCGACCTGCTCGACTCGGTCGAGGCCATGACGAGGTTCCTGCGGCTGGTCGCGTCCGAGCCCGAGATCGCACGCATCCCGATCGTCGTCGACAGCTCGCGCTTCGAGGTGCTGGAGGCCGGTCTCGAGTGCGTCCAGGGAAAGGGGATCGCCAACTCGATCTCGCTCAAGGAAGGCGAGGAGCCGTTCCTCGCGCACGCGCGGCGCGTGCGGGAGCTCGGAGCGGCCGTGATCGTGATGGCGTTCGACGAGCAGGGACAGGCGGACACGGTCGAGCGGAAGGTCGCGATCTGCGAGCGCGCCTACCGGCTGCTCGTCGACCGGCTGGACTTCGCGCCGGAGGACATCGTCTTCGACCCGAACGTCCTCGCCGTCGCCACGGGGATCGAGGAGCACAACAGCTTTGCGAAGGCGTTTATCGAGTCGATCCCACTGATCAAGGAGCGCTGCCCCGGCGCGCTCGTCTCCGGTGGGATCTCGAACCTGTCGTTCGCCTTCCGCGGCAACGACCACGTTCGCGAGGCGATGCACGCCGCGTTCCTCTACCACGCAATCCGCAACGGGCTCGACATGGGCATCGTCAACGCCGGCCAGCTGATGGTCTACGAGGACATCGAGCCCGACCTGCTCGAGCTCGTCGAGGACGTGCTGTTCGACCGCCGGCCCGACGCGACGGAGCGGCTGGTCGAGTACGCCGGCCGGGTCAAGGGCGAGGCGACGCGGCGCGAGGTCGACCTGTCGTGGCGTGAGGCGCCGGTCGAGGAGCGGCTCTCGTTCGCGCTCGTGCACGGCGTCGTCGATTACATCGAGGAGGACACCGAGGAGGCGCGACAGCAGGCCGACCGGCCGCTCGACGTGATCGAAGGCCCGCTGATGGCGGGCATGGGGATTGTCGGCGATCTCTTCGGGAGCGGGAAGATGTTCCTCCCGCAGGTGGTGAAGAGCGCGAGGGCGATGAAGCGCGCCGTCGCCTACCTGGAGCCGTTCATGGAGGAGGAGAAGGAGCGGACCGGCCTCGGGCGCGCCCAGGGCAAGATCGTGCTCGCAACCGTCAAGGGCGACGTGCACGACATCGGCAAGAACATCGTCGGGGTCGTCCTCGGGTGCAACAACTACGAGGTGCTCGACCTCGGCGTGATGGTGCCGGCGGACACGATCCTCGACACGGCCGCCGACATCGGCGCGGACGCGGTCGGGCTCTCCGGTTTGATCACGCCGTCGCTGGACGAGATGGTGAACGTCGCTCGCGAGATGGAGCGCCGCGGCCTCGACCTGCCGCTCCTGATCGGCGGCGCGACGACCTCCAAGCAGCACACGGCCGTCCGGATCGCGCCGGCGTATTCGCAGCCAACGCTCTACGTTCGCGACGCGTCACGCGTCGTCGGCGTCGTCTCCGACCTGCTCGACCCCGTGCGGCGTGCGGCGCTCGACCAGGAGAACCGCGCCGACCAGGACCGCCTGCGCGACCTGCACGCCGAGCGCAACCGCAAGCCGCTGCTCCCGTACGCGGATGCCCTCGAGAACCGTCACCGGGTCACGTTCGACGACCTGCCCGAGCCGGCGTTCGTCGGGACGCGCGTCCTCGACCCCGAGCTCGAGACGCTGCGCGGGTACGTCGACTGGCAGTTCTTCTTCCACGCGTGGGACCTGAAAGGCAAGTTCCCGGCGATTCTCGACCGGCCCGAGGCGCGGGAGCTGTACGACGATGCGCAGGAGCTGCTCGACGAGCTCGTCCGCGACCGGCTGCTCGTTGCTCGGGGCGTGCACGGCTTCTGGCCGGCTTCGTCGGACGGCGAGGACGTGGTCGTGGACGGCGGGACGTCGTTCGCCATGCTCAGGCAGCAGTCCGACTACGGCGACTCGCGCCCGAACCGCTCGCTCGCGGACTACGTCGCACCCGCAGGCGCGGGCGACCACGTCGGCGCCTTTGCGGTCGGCGTCTTCGGCGCCGACGAGCTTGCCGCCCGCTTCGAGGCCGATCGGGACGACTATCAGGCGATCCTGACGAAGGCGCTCGCCGACCGGCTCGCCGAGGCGTTCGCCGAGTACCTGCACGAGGAGACCCGCCGGTCCTGGTACGAGCAGGGCCTGCGCCGCTCGAACGACGAGCTGATCGCTGAGCGCTACCGCGGCATCCGCCCGGCCTTCGGGTACCCCGCCTGCCCCGACCACTCCGAGAAGGCGAAGCTGTTCGCGCTCCTCGGCGCTGAGGCGCACGGCTTTGTCCTCACCGAGACGTTCGCGGTCTCTCCCGCCGCCGCGGTGTCCGGGATCTACCTCCATCACCCGGAGGCGCGGTACTTCTCCGTCGGCCGGATCGGGCGCGACCAGGTCGAGGCGTACGCCGCCCGCCAGGGCCGTTCCCTTCCGGAAGCCGAGCGCTGGGTGAGGCCGAACCTGGCTTACGAGCCCGACGAGCGGTCCGGGGCCCCGCGAGAAGAGGGAGTCGTGCCGGCCGCGGCGAAATAACGACCCGCACGAACGGTGGCAGGCGTGTAGGCGCCGAAGGGTCGGCTATCCTCCCGTCTGCGGGCGCCGTCTAGGCGTCCATTTTTCGATGCGGACGACGCTCAAGAAAGGAATCGGCCAGGGCGCCGGGGTCAACGGCAACGGGAACGGAGCCTTTCCGCCCGGTGCGCTGTCGCCGGTCACGCTCTACCGTCAGCCGCCGCCTCCGCAGCGTTCGCTCGCCGCGCAGGTCGGGCGCTTCTTCGCCTGGCTTGCGATCACGCTGCTCGTGGTCGTCTGCGGTCTCGTCGGCGGCTTCTACCTCTGGATCCACGAGAGCGCCGCCGCGCTGCGGCCGCACACGGCCGAGGCAAAGGCCGCGCAGGCTCGCCTCGACGACCCGAAGGGCGCCGCGATCGCGATGGTGATCGGCTACGACCACCGCGCCGGCGACGGGGACGCGCCCTCGCGCTCCGACACGATGATGCTGATCCGCGCGGACCCGGTGACGAAGACGATCTCGCTGCTGTCGTTCCCGCGCGACCTCAGGGTGCCGATCTACTGCGCCGGCAAGAACGGCGGAGCCGCCGTGCCGTATGGCACGGAGCGCATCAACAGCGCCTACTCCACCTGCGGCCTGACCGGCTCGCTCGAGACCGTTCGGCACCTCACCGGCCTGCCGATCAACTACCTGATCAGCGTCAACTTCCTCGGCTTCATCGGCGTCGTGAACAAGCTCGGCGGCGTCTGGGTCGACATCGACCGCCGCTACTACAACCAGAACACCGGCTCGATCGCGACCAACTACGCGAACATCGACCTCCAGCCCGGCTACCAGCACATGACCGGCAAGAAGGCGCTCGACTTCGTCCGCTTCCGCCACACCGACTCCGACCTCTTCCGCCTCGCGCGCCAGCAGCTGTTCGTCTCGGCGATGAGGCAGCAGGTGTCGCACTCGCTCGGGCCGACGAGCATTCCCGGCCTGGTGAACGAGATCACCCATCATCAGTACGTCGAGGTCGCGCGCGGCGGGCGCGAGCTGAACCTGAGCGACATCTACAGGTACGCGACCTTCGCGTGGCACCTGCCGCACGGGCACGTCTTCCAGGTGAAGATCCAGGGGGTCACCGGCTACAACGAGCTCTCCGCGTCGACGAGCGCGATCGACGAGGCCGTGCAGCAGTTCCTGAACCCGGACGTCCAGGCCTCCACCACCGCGACCGAGGTCGCGCTCGGCCGCAAGATCCGCAAGCAGCGCAAGCGCGTCATCCCGCCGAAGCAGGTCACGCTGACGGTGCTGAACGGCAACGGTGTCGCCGGCGCCGCCGGGAACGCGAGCTACCTGCTCGGACTGAAGGGGTACCGGACGGTCGTGCCGGCGAGCGGCCAGCCCGCGAACGCGCCGAACTGGAACTACTTCCACTCGAAGGTGTACTACGACGCGTCGCGGCCAAAGGACGGGAAGGTGGCGGCCGCCCAGGTCGCGCATCTCGTGGGGAGCGCCGACGTCGAGCCGTTGCCGCAGAACCTCAAGGAGTCTTCCAACAACGCGCTGCTCACGGTCATCGTCGGCTCGACGTTCCACGGGCACCTCGCGCCGATCGTCATCCCACAGCCCTTGAAGCGCCAGCCGCCGAACGTGCGGCGTGACCCGGCCGAGACCCGCTCCAGGCTCTTCGCGGTGCGCAAGCGGCTGCCGTTCACGCTCCAGTACCCGACGTTTCTCGAGCGCAACTCGACGCTCGACGACGGCTACGGCGAGACCCCGCTGCGGATCTACCCGCTCGCCGGCAAGCCGGCGCTGCGGCTCACGTTCAGGACGGGTGCCAACGAGTACTGGGGCATCCAGGAGACGCAGTGGGCAGACGCGCCCGTGCTCGCGGACAAGAGCATCACCCAGCGGATCAACGGCCGCGGATACGACCTCTACTACAGCGGCTCGAACCTGCACATGGTCGTGCTCCGAGACCGCGGCGCGACCTACTGGGTCGTGAACACCCTGCTGAACTCGCTCTCGAACGAGACGATGCTTCGCATCGCGCGGGGATTGCGGCCGCTGCCTCGGTAGGCTCCGCCTCGTGTCTGCAGGGGAAAAGCCGAAGATCGGGATCTTCGGGGCCGGGTGGGTCGGCCTCGTCACGGGGGCCTGCTTCGCCGAGCTCGGCCACGAGGTGGTCGTGCGCGACGTCCTCCCGGAGCGGATCGCGGCGCTGCAGTCGGGCCGGGTGCCGCTGCATGAGCCGCAGCTGGCCGAGCTGCTGAAGCGCAACCGGGAGCGGCTGACCTTCACGCTCGAGGTCGAGGACGCGGTCTCGGCGCCGATCATGTTCGTCTGCGTCGGCACACCGCCGACCTACTCGGGGGACGCCGATCTCTCGGCGGTCTGGACGGTCGTCGACCAGCTGCCGGCGCTGGAGGAGCGCGCAATCGTCGTCATGAAGAGCACGGTGCCGGTCGGGACCGGCGAGAAGGTGCGCGCGGCGCTCGACGCGCGCGGTCTCGCGCATGTCGGCTATGTCTCCAATCCGGAGTTCCTCGCCGAAGGCAGCGCGGTGCACGACTTCATGCATCCCGACCGCGTCGTCGTCGGCGCGTTCACCGAGGCCGACGCCGCCGCGGTCACCGCGCTGTACGAGCCGCTCGAGACAACCGTCGTCCAGGCCGACGTGGCCTCGGCCGAGATGATCAAGCTCGCTGCAAACGCGTTCCTGATGACGCGGATCAGCTTCATCAACGAGATCGCCAACGTCTGCGAGGCCACCGGCGCCGACGTCGTCAAGGTCGCCGAGGGCGTCGGGCTCGACCACCGGCTCGGGCCACACTTCCTGCGCGCGGGAATCGGCTGGGGTGGCTCGTGCTTCCCGAAGGACGGGGTCGCGCTGAAGCAGCTCGCCTCGAACTCGGGCTACCACTTCCAGCTCCTGAACGCGGTCATCGAGGTGAACGAGCTCCAGAAGCGGCGTGTGGTCGGGAAGCTCGAGAAGCACGTCGGGAAGCTGGGCGGCAAGACGATCGCGCTGCTCGGCCTGGCCTTCAAGCCGAACACGGACGACCTGCGCGAGGCGCCGTCGCTCGTGCTCGCCTCCCGGCTCCTCGCCGAGGGCGCGGAGGTACGCGCCTGGGACCCGGTCGCCGACGCGAGCTCGCTCCTGCAGGGGGTGCGCTTCTGCGACGGGGTGCTCGAGGCGGTGACCGACGCCGACGCCGCGGTGATCGTCACGGAGTGGGCCGAGCTGCGCTCGCTCGCCTCGGAGGAGGTACGGGGCGCGATGCGGCGGCCCTTGATCGTCGACGGCCGCAACCTGCTCGACCCGGAGGAGGCGCGCTCGGCCGGGTTCACGTACGAGGGCGTCGGCCGCGCAGCCTCGCCGCTCGCCGCCTTGCCCGAGACGGAAGAGCGCGAGCCCGAGCTCGAGGCCTAGGAGCCGTCGCTCGTTGGCAACGGTGTCGGTCGGCCGTTTCAGACGGCCACGCGGGCAGAGCCCACGTGGCCTGACAACGGCACCGCAAGCGGTGCCTTCGTAGTGGAGGCGGTCATCCTGGCGGGCGGAAAGGCCGAGCGCCTAGGCGACGCCGCGGGCGGGCGGCCGAAGGCGCTCCTGGAGCTCGGCGGCCGGCCGCTCGCCGCGTACCAGGTCGAGCAGCTCGCGGCAGCGGGAGTCGACCGCGTGCTGGTCAGCTGCGCGGCTGGGCAGGAGGGGCTGTTCGAGGCCGTGCTCGGCGGGATCGGCCCGGAGATCACGGCCGTGCCGGAGACGGAGCCGCTGGGCCGGGGCGGAGGGATTCGCCTCGCGGCGCAGCAGCGTCGTCAGGCGGGCGACCTGTTCGCGCTCAACGGCGACGAGCTCGTCGACGTCGACCTGACGAGGCTGCTCGCGCTGCACCGGGAGCAGGAAGCTGCCGCGACGATCACCGTCGTCCCGCTGCGCTCGCCGTTCGGCGTGGTCGACCTCCAGGACTCGCGCGTCACCGGCTTCCGCGAGGCCCCGCGGCTCGACCAGTGGGTCAGCTGCGGGATCTACGTGCTCGGCGAGGAGGCGCTCGAACGCTTCCCCGAGCGGGGCGACCACGAGACCTCGACCTTCCCGGAGCTGGCCGCCGAGGGGCGGCTGCACGCGCTTCGACACGAGGGCGTCTGGCTGACCGTCAACACCCCGAAGGACCTGCGCGTGGCGAGTGAGTACCTCGCGGAGCATCCTGGGTGGCCGGCAGGCTCGCGTGCGTGACTTCACAGTGGTAGGTTCGCGCCCCCTATGGCGGGGCGCGATCACTTGACTTCTCCGAACCTCGGCGGGCTCGACCGGTTCGCTGCCGAATTGGAGAAGGTCGATAAGCCCTGGGGCTATGAGCTGATCTGGGCAAAAACCGACCGCTATGCAGGGAAGATCCTGTTCGTCCGCGCCGGGGAGTCGCTGAGCCTGCAGTTCCACAACGTCAAGGACGAGTCGTGGTACGTGCTCTCGGGGCGCGCGGAGCTCGAGCTGGGCGGGCCGGGGGAGCGCGTGCTGAACACCGAGATCATCAGCGGCGGGGCGGCGTTCCACTTCCCGCCGGGCACGGTGCACCGGCTCGCGGCCGTCGAGGACACGACGATCGTGGAGGTCTCGACGCCGCAGCTCGACGACGTGGTGCGGCTCGAAGACCGCTACGGGCGGGAGGGCACGAGCGAAGCCTGACACACCTGTGTTAAGGTTTTGCCCATGCGAACGGCGACGGTAGGGCAGGCCGCGGAGCGGACCGGCTGGTCCCCGCGGATGCTGCGCTACATCGAGCGCTCGGGGCTCGTCGTCCCGCGGCGCACGCGCTCGGGCCACCGCCGCTACGGCTTGCTCGAGCTGAACCAGCTGCGGTCGCTGCAGGAGCTGCGGCGGCAATTTCGCGTCGAGCTCCGGGAACTCGCGTTTGCGGCGCGGCTGCGGCGCGAGCCGGACCTGCGTGCGGCCGTGGACACCTGGCTCGCCGGAACCGAGTTGAGCGCGCTCGATTGGGAGCAGCGCAAGCACGAGCGGCTGCTGGCCGCCTGAATCAACAGCGAAGGAGCGAGATGGCTACGACAAGGCGACATGACGTGAAGGACCTGACGCTGGCGGCCGAAGGGCTGAGCCGGATCGAGTGGGCCGACCGACAGATGCCGGTGCTGGCGGCGATCCGTGAGCGCTTCGAGCGCGAGCAGCCGCTCGCGGGCTACCGCGTCGCGGCGTGCCTCCACGTCACGAGCGAGACCGCGAACCTGATGCGCACGCTCAAGGACGGCGGCGCCGACGTCGTCCTGTGCGCCTCGAACCCGTTGTCGACGCAGGACGGCGTCGCAGCGGCGCTCGTCGAGGAGTTCGACATCTCCGTCTTCGCGATCAAGGGCGAGGACAACGACACCTACTACCAGCACATCGAGGCCGCCGTCGACCACAAACCCCAGCTGACGATGGACGACGGTGCCGACGTGATCGGCGTCCTGCACTCGCACCGGCGCGAGCAGCTAGGCGACATCCTCGGCGGCACCGAGGAGACGACGACGGGCGTGATCCGGCTCAGGGCGCTGGAGCGCGACGGTGCGCTCGGGTTCCCGGTGATCGCCGTCAACGACGCGCAGACGAAGCACCTGTTCGACAACCGCTACGGCACGGGCCAGTCGACGATCGACGGGATCGTGCGGGCGACGAACATCCTGCTCGCGGGCCGGACGTTCGTGGTCGCCGGCTACGGCTGGTGCGGCCGCGGCGTCGCGAGTCGGGCGAAGGGCATGGGTGCCCACGTGGTCGTCACCGAGGTCGACCCGCTGCGTGCGCTGGAGGCGGTGATGGACGGGTTCCAGGTGCTGCCGATGGAGCAGGCGGCGCGCCAGGGCGACATCTTCGTCACCGCCACCGGTGACAAGTCGGTGATCACGCCCGACCACATGTTGGCGATGAAGGACGGCGCGATCCTCGCGAATACCGGGCACTTCAACGTCGAGATCGAGATCCCGGCGCTGCGTGCTCTGGCGAGGGACACGCGCACGCTCCGCCAGTTCGTGGACGAGTTCACGCTCGAGGACGGGCGCCGCCTCTACCTGATCGCGGACGGGCGGCTGGTGAATCTCTCCGCCGCCGAGGGCCATCCCGCGCAGGTGATGGACATGTCGTTTGCGAACCAGGCGCTCTCGGCGGAGTACGTCGTCTCGAACGCGGCGAGCTTGGAGAAAAAGGTCTACCCCGTGCCGGAGGAGATCGACCGCGAGATCGCGCGCCTCAAGCTGGAGACGATGGGCGTCACGATCGACCGGCTCACGGAGGAGCAGGCCAAGTACCTCGCCTCGTGGGACGAGGGGACCTAGTCCCCTCCGCACGATGCCGACGCCGGTCCAGCTCGAGCTAGCGCTGGCGGGGATCGCGCTCGCGCGCAACTGGCTCGTCGGCGACCGGGAGACGGTGGAGATGATCGAGGCCGAGATCCGGCGGCTGGCGGAGATTCCCTCGAACGGCTGGTCGGACGTGCCCGAGCGGACGGTCGCGGAGGGCTACCCGGAGTGGGCACCTGGATACGACGAGCCGAGCAACCCGATCATCCGGCTCGAGGAGAGCGTGGTGCCGGCGCTGCTGGCGGAGTCGACGCCCGGGAGGGCGCTCGATGCCGCCTGCGGCACCGGTCGCCACACGGCCCGGCTCGTCGAACTGGGGCACGACGTGGTCGGCGTCGACGAGACCGAGGCGATGCTCTCCCTGGCGCGGACGCGCGTTCCGGACGCGGACTTTCAGATCGGCTCGCTGACCGCGCTGCCGCTCGAGGACGAGGAGATCGACCTCGCGGTGTGCTCGCTCGCGCTGACCCATCTCGCCGAGCTGGGCCCTGCCGTCTTTGAGCTGCGTCGGGTCGCGCGGCGGGGCGGCCGGGTGGTCGTCAGCGACGTGCACCCGACGTTGGTGGCCCTCGGGTCGCAGGCGGCCTATCGCGTGGACGATGAGCGTGTCGGTTTCGTCCGCAACCATGAGCATTGGCCCGGCGCGTACCTCGCCGCCTTCGCAGGGGCCGGGCTCGACGTGCGCGCAAGCCACGACCTTGCCTACCGGCGCGAGGAGGTCGATCTCTGGATCGGCCGTCTCGACCTGGCTCCGGAGGTCGCGTACGAGGCGCTCGTCGGGCTACCCGCAATCGTTGTCTGGGACCTTGCTCCCGCCTGAACGCATCATCCGGCTCGAGGAGGACGCGGTTGTCCTGCTCGACCAGCGGCGCCTCCCGGAGGAGGAGGTCGAGCTGCGCTGCTCGTCCGCCGCGGAGGTCGCGCAGGCGATCCGGGCGCTCGCCGTGCGCGGGGCGCCGGCGATCGGGATCGCCGCCGCCTACGGGTATGCGCTCGCGGCCGCGCGCGGAGAAGACCTGGACCCGGCGGCCGGCGTGCTGGCGGCGTCGCGGCCGACGGCCGTCAACCTGGAGTGGGCGCTGCGCGAGGTGCGGGCGGCCCGCGACCCGGCGACGCGCGCCCGTGAGCTGCACGCGGAGGAGGTCGAGCGCTGCCGGCGGATGAGCAGGCATGCGGCGGGGCTGGTCGGCGAGGGGTCGAGCGCGCTCACGCACTGCAACACGGGCGCACTCGCGACCGGCGGTGTGGGCACGGCGCTCGGCGCGCTGCACGAGGCCTGGGCACGCGGCTTGCTTCAGCGCGTCTTCGTCGACGAGACGCGGCCGCTGCTCCAGGGGGCGCGGCTGACGGCCTGGGAGCTCGAGGCCGACGGGATCCCACACACCGTGATCGCGGACTCTGCGGCGGGCGCGCTGCTGGCCGCGGGCGAGGTCGACTGCGTGTTCGTCGGCGCCGACCGCATCGCCGCGAACGGCGACACCGCGAACAAGGTCGGCACCTACCCGCTCGCCGTGCTCGCGGCTCGGCACGACGTGCCGTTCTACGTCGTCGCGCCGTCCTCGTCGGTCGACCTGACCCTTGAGAGCGGGGCGGAGATCCCGATCGAGGAGCGCGACCCTGGTGAGGTGAACGCGCGCTTCGGCGCCTGGAACCCGGCGTTCGACGTCACGCCGGCCGAGCTGATCGGGGCGATCGTGACCGAGCACGGCGTCCATCGCGCACCGTACGCGGAGGCGCTCGGCACGGCGGTGCCTGCGTGAAGGCGTTGATCCTCGCCGCGGGGTATGCGACGCGGCTCTACCCGCTGACGCTCGACCGCCCGAAGGCGCTGCTCCCCGTCGGGGGGAAGCCCATGCTCGACCATCTGATGGAGCAGCTCGAGGTGGTCGAGGGCCTGGACGAGGTGTACGTGGTCACGAACTCGAAGTTCGCGGAGGCGTTCCGCGAGTGGGCGGCCGGACGCTCGGGGCTGCTGCTGCGGATCTTCGACGACGGCACCGTCGACGACGACTCCAAGCTGGGCGCGATCGGCGACCTCGACCTCACCATCCGCGAGGCGGAGCTCGACGACGATCTCATCGTCCTCGCCGGGGACAACCTCTTCAGCGAGAGCATCGCGCGGTTTCCGGTGTTCGCGCTGGACAAGGGCGGACCGGCGCTCGGCGTCTACGACGTCGGGGACCTCGACACGATTCGCCGCTACTCGGTGATCGAGCTCGACGACGACGACCGCGTCACCCGGCTCGAGGAGAAGCCCGAGCAGCCGCGGAGCACCCTGGCGGGCATCGCGCTCTACTTCTACCCTCGGTCGGAGCTCCGCTACGTGCGGGAGTACCTCGAGGATGGGAACAACCCCGACCAGCCGGGCCGCCTCGTGCAGTGGCTGTACCCGCGGACCGCCGTGTACGGCTGGCGCGTGCCCGGGCGCTGGTTCGACGTCGGCTCGAAGGAGACGCTCGCCGAGGCAGACCGGGCGTTCACAGGCGGGGGATAGCCCGGCACACATCCGTCACAGAGGCGTCACACACGCGTGATGCCTTCGTCTCTACGCTCGCCGTGGAGGTGAGTGTGGTGTGACGTGAAGCTCCTAGACCTGATCCTGCCCGTGCGCTGCGTCGTCTGCGACGCCGCCGGAGAGCAGCTGTGTCGGGCCTGCCGCGACGCCCTCCCGCGGTTGTGCCCGCCCTGGTGCAACCGTTGCGGCGCTCCGACCGCCTGGCCGGTTGAGCGGTGTCGCGAGTGCTCCGGCCGCCGCCTCGCTTTCGCGTCCGCCCGTGCCGCCGTCGCGTACGACGAGGGCGTCCGCCGGCTCGTGCGCGCCTGGAAGGAGCGCGGCCTCCGCACACTCGCTGCGGTCGCTGCCGACGAGATCGCGTGTGCGCTCTCGCCGCCTCCGGGTGTGGCCGGGCTCGCGTTCGTCCCGCCGGATCGTGCGCGCGGCCTCCAGCGCGGGCACCATCCGGCCGAGCGGCTCGCGCGCGAGCTCGGCGACCGCTGGGCGCTCCCGGTCCTGCCGGTGCTCGGGCGAACACGGCCGATCCCGCGGCAGCGCGGGCTGTCACTCGCCGACCGTCGTCGCAACGTCGCCGGCGCGTTCGCCCCTGCGCGTAGGGCACCGGCAGGGCTGGTGCTCGTCGACGACGTCTACACGAGCGGCTCGACGGTCGGAGCCGCCGCGACCGCGCTCCGCAAGGGCGGCGCGCGCCGGGTCGACGTGGTTACGTTCGCGCGGGTCGTCCGCTAGATTCCAACAGAGGAGCAGTGCGTCGAAGGAGGGGGCCGATGCAGTTCCAGGTCAAGGGCAGGAACCTCGAAGTCAGTGACGCGATTCGGAGCTACGCCGAGGCCAAGCTCGGCAAGCTCGAACGCCAGCTGACCGATCCCCGCATCGAGCTCGAGCTGGCCGTCGAGAAGAACCCGTCGATCGCGGCGAACAATGTCGCGGAGGCGACGATCTGGACGAACGGCCCCGTCCTCCGGGCACGCGAGGCGTCCAGCGACATGCGAGCCTCGATCGACCAGCTGGTCGCGAAGCTCGAACGCCAGATCAACCGCTACCGCACGCGACGCCGAGACCGACGCCGACGCGCTGCTCGCGCGAACAGCCCCACACCTGACACCATTCCGGTTATGGCCGAAGACGAAGAGCCCCAGATCGTCAAGACCAAGCAGTTTGCGCTGAGCCCGATGAGCGCCGAGGAGGCAGTTCTGCAGCTCGAGCTCGTCGGGCACGACTTCTTCGTCTTCCGGAGCGCGGACTCCGGCGACGTCAACGTCGTCTACCGCCGCCACGACGGCGGTTACGGGCTCATCGAGCCGCAGTGATCTTCCGGCGCGAGCCGATCCACAAGAAGCTCGCGCGCCAGGCCCGGCTGGAGCAACAGGAGCCCCCGCTGGTCGACCCCGGCCCGCACTGGGGCGTCACCGGTATCCACGGCGTACCGCGGCCGCGTCGTTGGGACGCTGTTGCCTCGGCCCAGGTGCCCGGCCTCACGGGGGACGAGCTCCACTTCGTCGCGCTTCCGAACGGCGACCTCGTCATGGACGAGGACGAGCCGGAGGACACGCTGGGCCCGCTGGCCGAAGCGATCGAGCAGACGATCGCGGCGCCCTACCGCGCCGAGGCCGTCCGTCAGAGCGACGACATCTGGACGGTTGCGGCCCGGAGGGTGCGAGTGGCCGAGCTCGAGGCCGCAGGCGACGAGCTCGAGCTGGTCGAAGCCGACGGCGGCCGAACTTTCACCGTCGACGGCGCCCGCGAGTTCGGCTCCATCCCCGAGCTCGAGCGGATCGGCCGCGAGGAAGGCGACCACTACGTCATCCGCGCGCGGCGGCTCGACGGCAGCCTCTGGGAGGTCGAGGCCGATCCGCTGTAAGGGTGGAAGGCAGCTACCCTAAGACGAATGGCGCAGCAGCTCGGATCCCTGGAGAAGGTCCTCCGCTTCGGCGAAGGGCGGCGCGTCAAGCGCCTGGCCGAGCAGGCGTCCTACATCGGCACTCTCGAGCCCGAGTTCGAGGCGCTGAGCGACGCGGAGCTGTCCGGCAAGACCGCCGAGTTTCGCCAGCGCATCGAGAACGGCGAGCCGGTCGACGAGCTCGTCTTCGAGGCCTTCGCCGCCGTCCGCGAGGCCTTCAAGCGCAGCATGGACGTGCGTCTCTTCGACGTCCAGTTGATGGGCGGCATCGTCCTCCACGAGGGCGACATCGCCGAGATGAAGACGGGCGAAGGAAAGACGTTCGTCGCCGTCCAGCCGCTCTACCTGAACGCGCTCACGGGGAACAGCGTCCACCTCGTCACGGTGAACGACTACCTGGCCAAGCGCGACCCCGAGTGGACGAAACCGGTCTGGGAGGCGCTCGGGATGCGCGCCTCCTTCATCCAGAACCTGATGCCCTTCGACGAGCGGCGCGAGGCATACGCGGCCGACGTCATCTACGGCACGAACTCCGAGTTCGGCTTCGACTACCTGCGCGACAACATGGCGGTCACCCTCGACGGCGTCGTCCAGCGCGGCCACGAGTTCGCGATCGTGGACGAGGTCGACTCGATCCTGATCGACGAGGCGCGCACGCCGCTGATCATCTCGGGCGAGCCCGAGACGGCGGCGCAGGTCTATTACGACTTCGCGCGGGTCGCGCGCGGCCTCGACGGCTACGCCTCGAAGGTCGGCGAGCCGAAGGGCGCGGCGGAGGCGTCCGGCGCTGACTTCGAGTACGACGAGAAGCACAAGACGGTCTCGCCGATGCAGGGCGCGATCGAGGCCGTCGAGCGCGCGCTCGGGCTCGACAACCTCTACGACCCGCGCAACGGGCAGCTGGCCAATCACCTCAACCAGGCGCTGAAGGCGCAGGCGCTCTTCCAGCGCGACGTCGACTATGTCGTCCAGGACGGCGAGGTGAAGATCGTCGACGAGTTCACCGGCCGGATCATGGAAGGCCGCCGCTGGTCGGAGGGGTTGCACCAGGCGGTCGAGGCGAAGGAGGGCGTTCGCATCCAGGAGGAGCACCAGACGCTCGCCACGATCACGCTGCAGAACTACTTCCGGCTCTACGACAAGCTCGCCGGCATGACCGGTACCGCGAAGACCGAGGAGAAGGAGTTCGTCGAGATCTACGGGCTGCACGTCGTCGAGATCCCGACCAACGTGCCGGTCGCGCGCGACGACCAGAACGACCAGATCTTCAAGACTGCCGACGCGAAGTACAACGCCGCGATCGAGGACATCAAGGAGCGCCACGAGAAGGGGCAGCCCGTTCTCGTCGGCTCGATCTCCGTCGAGGTCTCGGAGCACCTTTCGCAGCTCCTCGACCGCCAGGGCATCCCGCACAACGTGCTCAATGCGAAGCAGCACGAGAAGGAGGCCGGGATCATCGCCGAGGCGGGCCAGCGCGGCGCTGTCACGATCGCCACCAACATGGCCGGCCGCGGCGTCGACATCAAGCTCGCCGACGGGATCAAGGAGCTCGGCGGCCTCTACGTGCTCGGCACCGAGCGCCACGAGGCGCGCCGCATCGACAACCAGTTGCGCGGCCGCTCGGGCCGTCAGGGCGACCCCGGCGAATCGCGCTTCTACCTCTCGGGCCAGGACGACCTCGTGCGCCTCTTCGCCGGCGACCGGATCTACAACATCATGGAGCGCTTCAAGGTCCCGGACGACCAGCCCATGGAGGCCAAGATCCTCTCGAACCAGATCGAGAACGCGCAGAAGAAGGTCGAGGAGCAGAACTTCGTCATGCGCAAGAACGTCCTCAAGTACGACGACGTGCTGAACAAGCAGCGCACGGTGATCTACGAGCAGCGCCGGCGCGTGCTCGAGGGCGAGGATTTGTCCGAGGAGGTCGGCCTCTGGATCGACGAGGTGATCGAGCGGACCGTCGAGGCCTACACGACGGGCGAGTTCGACGAGGAGTGGGACCTCGACGCGCTCTGCAAGGCGATGGAGGACCTCTACGCGACCGAGGAGTCGATCACGCCGGAGGAGCTGCGCGAGGAGGTCGGTCTCGACCGCGCCGCGATGGTCGAGGAGTTCCAGGAGGACGCGCGAGACACCTACGCGGAGAGGGAGCAGGGCCTGGGGCTCAACCCCGAGACGCAGCTGCCGCTGCTCCGCGACGTGGAGCGGTTCGTGATCCTGCAGGTGGTCGACACCCGCTGGCGCGAGCACCTCGAGAACATGGACTACCTGCGCGAGGGAGTGCACCTGCGCGCGATGGCACAGAAGGACCCGCTCGTCGAGTACACGGCCGAGGGCCACAGGATGTTCGAGGAGCTGAACGCGGAAATCCGCGAGGAGGTCGTCCGCACGCTCTTCCGCGCCGAGATCGAGGTCGAGGAGGCCGACGCGCTCCAGCAGGCCCAGGCCGCCCAGGCGCTAGACGGCGGCGGGTTCGCCTACGAGCACGAGTCGCTCGCGGGGGCGCAGGCGATCGCGGCGGCCGGCGGCGGTGCGGCTACCGGCGCGATGCTCGCCGGCGACGGGGTCGGCGTGACCGCTGGTGCGCTCGACGCGGGCGGAGGCTCGGTGATCACGCAGCAGCGGGTGACGAACGAGCGCGACAAGATCGGCCGCAACGACCCGTGCTGGTGCGGGAGCGGCAAGAAGTTCAAGCGCTGCCACGGCGCTTGACGTCGAAAAGTCCGCTCGCGGCTGCGCCGCGAGCATGACGACTTTTCGCCGCCTCGCCTCGCCCTAGGAGCGCGCCGGGCGCTACCGGGCAAAGCCCGGCAGCGCGGCGTGAGACTCGCGCGTCAGCGACGATGCGCGGATGGACGACCGGCGCCACGCCCTGCGCTCGACCTTCGACTCGACGGCCGAGCTCTACGACGCTGCGAGGCCGGAGTATCCACCTCGGCTCTTCGTGGATCTGATCGGGCTCTCGTCTCTCGAGCCGGGTGATCGCCTGCTCGAGATCGGCTGTGGTACCGGGAAAGCGTCACGGCCCCTCCTCGAGGCGGGCTTTACGGTCGTGTGCGTCGAGCTCGGTGAAGCGCTCGCGCGCCAAGCGGCGCGCAACCTCGCGGGCTTCCCGTTCGAGGTCCAGGTCGCGCCGTTCGAGGAGTGGGAGGGGGAGCGTGCAGCCTTCGACCTCGTCTTCGCCGCGACCGGTTGGCACTGGCTCGACGCGGCCGTTCGGTATCGCAAGGCGCACGAGCTCCTGCGTCCAGGCGGCCACCTCGCCTTCTGGAGCGCACTGCACGCGTTCCCCGCCGGCTTCGACCCGTTCTTCGCCGACATCCAGGAGGTCTACGACGCGATCGGCGAGCACTGGGAGGGCGACTGGCCTCCGCCAACGCCCGAGCAGATGCCGGACGATCGTGAGGAGATCGAGCGGAGTGGCCTGTTCGAGGACGTCCAGGTCCGGCGCTACGTCTGGGACCGTCTCTATACCGCCGACGAGTACGTCGCGCTGCTCGAGACCTTCTCCGGGCACATCGCCATGGATGCGGCCAAGCGGGAGCACCTCTACGCCGAGATCCGCAGGCGCGTCGGCGAGCGCGACGACCCGCGAGTCCGACGGCACTGGTACGCGATCTTGCACGTGGCTCGCCGCGCGTCCGGCTGAGATCCGTCCCGCCCGACCCGGGTGGGTACTATCGAGCGCGCGATGGCCGACCAGACACCGACCCAGCCGCTCGACCAGCAGCTCGAGGAGATCGGGGCCCAGCTCGCCTGGGTCCGTGATTACCTTTGACCCGGAGCAACTGGAGAGCCGCATCGCCGAGCTCGAGCAGGAGCTGGGCGCGCCCGGATTCTGGGACGACCAGCGCCATGCGGCCGAGGTCAGCGCCGAGCATGCGCGCCTGACCCGCCGCCTCGAGCGCTACCGCCGCCTCAGCCAGGAGTTCGACGACGCGAGGGAGCTCCTAGCGATGGACGGGGACATGGAGGACGAGATCGCCTCCAGCATCGCGCCGTTGCGCCAGGAGCTCGACCGGCTCCAGGAGGACGCGCTGTTCTCGGGCGAGTACGACGCGGGCGACGCGCTCGTCACCATCCACGCCGGCACCGGAGGCACCGACGCGCAGGACTGGGCCGAGATCCTGCTGCGCATGTACCTGCGCTGGGCGCAGGACCGCGGGTTCCCGACCGAGCTGCTCGAGGCCAGCCCGGGTGAGGAAGCCGGCCTCAAGTCGGCGACCTTCAGCGTCAAGGGCCAGAACGCGTACGGGATCCTCAAGGCCGAGCGCGGCGTGCACCGGCTCGTCCGCCTGAGCCCGTTCGACCAGGCGCACCGGCGCCACACGAGCTTCGCCCAGGTGATCGTCGCGCCGCTGCTGCCCGACGACGTCGACGTCGAGCTGGACGAGAGCGATCTCCGCATCGACACCTACCGCGCGAGCGGGGCCGGCGGGCAGCACGTGAACAAGACCGACTCCGCAGTGAGGATCACGCACGTCCCGACCGGGATCGTTGTGCAAATCCAAAACGAACGCTCACAGAGCTCCAACAAGCAGACCGCGCTGCGCGTGCTCAAGTCGCGCCTGCTCGAGCAGGAGCAGGAGAAGCGCGAGGAAGAGCTGGCCAAAGAGCGCGGAGCAGCGCAGCAAGCCGACTTCGGTAGCCAGATTCGCAGCTACGTGCTGCACCCGTACCAGCTGGTCAAGGACCACCGCACCGAGCACGAGACCGGCAACACGCAGGCCGTGCTCGACGGCGCCCTCGACGAGTTCGTCCACGAGTACCTGCTCGCGAAGGCCGCCGGCAGGGTGATCTAGCCGGGTCAGGTGATCCAGCCGCCGCTTTAGCTAGGATTCGGCGCCGTAGCCCACCGGCGCCTCTGGCGCCGAGTCGCTCCTTTTCCCGTGCAAGAAACCGACTTTCAGCAGACTGACGTAGGGACTGTCGTCCTCAACGGGCAACGGCAGGCCCCGCCGCCGGCGCCCTCGAGCTCGGCGATGGTCACGTTCGAGAACGTGACCAAGATCTACGAGCCGGACGTCGCAGCGTTGCAGGACGTCTCCTTCGAGATCGACAAGGGCGAGTTCGTCTTCATCGTCGGCGCATCAGGATCGGGCAAGTCGACGGTCATCCGGCTGGTGCTGAAGGAGATCGAGCTGACGCGCGGCAAGATCGTCGTCGGGGGCCGCGACCTCGCGCGGCTGAAGCGCTCGAAGGTGCCGATGCTGCGGCGAAACGTCGGCTGCGTCTTCCAGGACTTCAAGCTCCTGCCGAATCGCACCGCCGCCGAGAACGTCGCCTATGCGCTGAAGGTGCAGGGCGAGAACCAGGAGCAGATCCGGCGCAAGGTGCCCGAGGTGCTGAACATGGTCGGCCTCACGCACAAGATGTCGTCGCTGCCCGACGAGCTCTCCGGCGGCGAGCAGCAGCGCGTCTCGATCGCCCGCGCGTTCGTCAACCACCCGCCGCTGCTGATCTGCGACGAGCCGACCGGGAACCTCGATCCCGACACGAGCGTCGGGATCATGCAGCTGCTCTACCGGATCAACCGGTCGGGCACGACGATCCTGATGGCCACCCACGATCGCGAGATGGTCGACAAGATGCGCAAGCGCGTGATCGCGCTCGAAGGGGGCAAGTTGCTCCGTGACGAGCGCCGCGGCGGGTACACGACGGAATGACCCGCTTCCGCACGATCGTCGCCGAGGCGGTGCGCTCGCTCGGCGCGAACCTCTCGACCACCTTCGCCGCGACGACGACCGTCCTGATCGGGATGTTCATGCTCGGGCTCGTCGTCGGCCTCGGCAGCTGGGCGCTCTCGCTGAGCGACCACTACAAGAAGCAGCTGCTCGTCAACGTCTACTTCTGCACGGACCTCCGCTGCGGCGCCGAGGCGAGCAACGCCCAGATCAACAACGTGCACAACGCGCTGGTCAACATGCCCCAGGTCAAGTCCGTGCGCTTCGTCTCGAAGCAGCAGGCGCTCGCGCAGGAGCGCAAGAAGCGACCGGAGATGGTGAACAGCCTCCCGTACAACCCGTTCCCGAGCGCCTTCAAGGTCTACCCGAATCAGGCCGAGCAGATCGACACGATCTCGCGGCAGCTCAACAGTGCGGGCCTCGCGGGCATCGAGCGCATCTGTCCGACCCCGCCGGGCTCGAAGGCGGCCAAGACGGCCGAGGGAGAAAGCTGCGACCGCATCTCGCACCGCGTGCTCTCCGTCGCGAACTACCTGTGGATCGTGGTCCTGATCGCGTTCATCGTCCTGCTGGTCTCGTCGACCTTGCTCGTGGCAAACACCATCCGGCTGTCGATCTTCGCGCGGCGTCGCGAGATCGAGGTGATGAAGCTCGTGGGCGCGACGAACTGGTTCGTGCGGGGGCCGTTCATGATCGAGGGGCTGCTCTGCGGCCTGGCCGGGGCGGTCGCGGCCGTGATCCTGCTCGTGCTCGGGCGGACGCTGTTCATGCCGTTGATCCACCTGACGAACGCGTCCGACATCCATGCCTGGCCCTTCGGGGTGCACGTGCTGATCGTGCTCGGCGCGGGTCTCGCGCTCGGCGCCGCCGGCTCTGGATTGACAATCCGCCGTTTCCTCCAAGTCTGACTCACGCGTCCCTGGCCGGCACCGGCTCCCGCCGGGCGGAGCCCGACTCCGCCGCTGCCTGACGCCGCCGGCGGCCCGGAGCTCTCCGGGGCCGTGCTAGAAGCACTGTCCCCTCCGGCTCCGAACCACCAGCGACGCCCCAGGAACGCGTGAGCGAGCCACTTGTCGTAGAGCTCGCGTCGCGAGGCAAGCACCTCGTCGGCGAGCCGTACTTCGTGCCCGGCACGCCCGTTCTGCTGGAGCGCAGGGGGCATGGGCAGCCCGGCGATCTGGCTGTTGTCCGCAGAGGCCGCGGTCGGGCCAAGGTCGAGCGCGTGTTGGGGCCGGCGAGCTCGATCGAGGTCGTGCTCGAAGGGCTGCTCGTCGAGGAGGGCGAGCTGCGGGGATTCGAGCCGTACACGCCGCCGGAGCTCGACATCGAGGGGAGGGTGGACCTTCGCGACCGGCTCGCGTTCACGATCGACCCGGAGACGGCGAAGGACTTCGACGACGCCCTCACTCTCGAGGAGGACCGCGCTTTCGTGCACATCGCGGACGTCTCGTGGTTCGTCGACGCGGGCTCACCTCTCGACCGCGGCGCGGCCGAGCGTGCGTTCTCCGTCTACGTCCCGGGGCTCGTCTCGCCGATGCTGCCGCCGGAGCTGTCCGAGGAGCTTTGCTCGCTGCGACCGAACGTCGACCGCCTCTGTGTGACCGTTGAGATCCCGCTGCCCGAGGGCGAGCCGAGCTTCTACCGCTCCGTGATCCGCAGCCGGGAACGGCTGACCTACGGCCGCGCGGAGTCGATCCTCGCCGGTCGGGAGCGGGTCGACGAGGAGCTGACGACCGCTTTGCAGCGTGCCGAGGCTCTCGCCCAGCGTTTGCGTGGCCGGCGCTTCGCTCGCGGTGCGCTTCGGGTGGAGAGCCCAGAAGTTGTCTTCGACTTCGACAGCCGCGGCGGAGTCGAGCGCGCTTGGCGTGAGTCGGAGCCGCACGCCCACATGCTCGTCGAGGAGCTGATGATCCTCGCCAACGAATGCGTCGCCGGCCTGCTCGCCGGCCGTCGGCGCGAGGCGCTCTATCGAGTTCACGAGAGTCCGGAGCCGCAGTCGGTCGCACTGCTGCTGACGCGCCTCACCGATCTCGGCGTTCCGACGCCGCCGGTCCCCGAGGTGATGGGGCCGACGGATGCGGCACAGCTCGCCGGTGCGGCCAGCGAGCTGGTGACCGACTACACGGGCAAGGCCGGCCGCGGGCGCGAGGCGTTCCCCGCGCTCGTGCTCCAGTCGCTCAAACGGGCGCGCTACGACCCGCGGAACCTTGGCCACTCCGGGCTTGCGAGCCGCGCCTACTGCCACTTCACCTCGCCGATTCGTCGTTACCCCGACCTCGTCGTGCACCGGGCCTTGCTGCGCGAGCTCGGCGTCTCAGACGAGCCCTTGCCCGACGACCTGGAGGAGCACGCGGCGCACGCGTCGGAGCGCGAACGGCACGCCGCGAGGATCGAGTACCGCGCCGACGAGCTCTGCCTAGCGTGGCTGCTCGAGCAGCGCCTGTTCGAGCTGGGGTGGGGAGCGACGTTCGAGGGTGAGATCACGGGTGTGATCGCGTCCGGCCTCTTCGTCCGCTTTGGGGACGTCTTCGAGGGCTACATCCCGGCGCGCCGCCTTCACGGCGACTACTTCGAGCTGAACGAGCTGGCGACCGCGCTGGTCGGCCGCCGCGGGGGCCGTCGGTACCGCCTCGGCGACCCGATCGGAGTGCGCGTCGCCGACATCCGGCGCAGCGAAGGAAAAGTCGAGCTCGAACCTGCAAGCGCGCGTCTGTAGGTTCACGCGCGCGCGTCCCCACCCTGGGTGGGGAGCTATGTCCACCCGCCACCCGCGGTGAGCGTATCGACGAAAGTCGCGCGCAGGTGTGACTCGGCTGTGACGAATCTGCGCCGACCTACAATCGGGCGCATGGCCTCCGCAGCCCGGGAGAAGCTGATCGCTGAGAACCGCCGTGCGCGGCACGACTACCACTTCCTCGAGCGCGTCGAGGCCGGCCTCGCGCTGAAGGGAAGCGAGGTCAAGTCGCTGCGCCAGGGCCACGCCGTGTTGCAGCGCGCCTATGCGGACGCGCGCGACGGCGAGATCTGGCTCGTCGGGCTGCACATCCCGCCGTACGAGCAGGCGTCGATCGAGCCGCACGAGCCGGACCGCGACCGCAAGTTGCTACTGCATCGCCGGCAAATCGATCAGCTCGGGTCGAAGGTCGCCGAGCGCGGCCTCACGCTCGTCCCAACGCGCCTCTACTTCAAGAACGGCCGGGTCAAGGTAGAGCTCGCCCTTGCGCGAGGCAAGGAAGGCCGCGACAAGCGGCGCGACATCGCCGACCGCGAAACGAAGCGCCGAATCGAGCGCGAGCTCAAGTCGCGCCGCTAAGGCGTCGCTTGCGATGCCGCTGAGAGGCCGTGCCGGCTTTGCCGGTGCGGCCGTCTTAACCGTCGCTTGCGATGCCGCTGAGAGGCCGTGCCGGCTTTGCCGGTGCGGCCGTCTTAACCGTCGCTTGCGATGCCGCTGAGAGGCCGTGCCGGCTTTGCCGGTGCGGCCGTCTTAACCGTCGCTTGCGATGCCGCTGAGAGGCCGTGCCGGCTTTGCCGGTGCGGCCGTCTTAACCGTCGCTTGCGATGCCGCTGAGAGGCCGTGCCGGCTTTGCCGGTGCGGCCGTCTTAACCGTCGCTTGCGATGCCGCTGAGAGGCCGTGCCGGCTTTGCCGGTGCGGCCGTCTTACGTCGCTGCGATGCCATCAGGAGCCCGTCTCTGTGTCGCCGGTTCGGCCGGCCACTAGCTCGAACTCGAGCTCCTCGCCGTCCTCGTCGTCCCAATGGCGGCCAACCTCGACGAACCCCAGCCGGCGCACGATCGCCAGGGACGGCTCGTTCTCCGGCCCGACCGAGGCGATGAAGCGGCCGATGCCCTGCGCTTCGGCAGCGGCGATCAACGCGTGCACCGCCTCCGTCGCGTACCCGCGCCGCCGGTGCTCGGGGAAGATCGTGTACCCGACCTCCACTGCCCCGGGGTCGCGGCGCGAGTTCATCCCCGGCGGACCGTGGAAGCCGATGTGCCCGATCATCGGCCGGTCGCCCTCCGGGAGCACGATCGCCCGCACGTACCACGGCCCGCGGCTCGGGTCCTTCTTCGTCTGCCGCAACCTGAGCGCGAGGAAGCGCCGGTCGTGGTCGTCGGGAAACCCGGGCGGGATCGCGAAACCGCCGATCCGCGACGCCTCCTCGCTCCGCCCGTCGAGCAGCGCCTCGATCAGCTGCGGCGAGAGCCACACGAGCTCCACCCGCTCCGAGCGAATCGTCTCGACGTTCATCCGGGCGAAATCACCCAAACACCATAGGGTTCGGCATGGCAATCTTGTAGCCCGCCGATACGGGAGATACGCTGAAGGAGCCGCCCTCGTGCTGTCCCTAGAGAAGTACCGCGCCCGTTCCGGGCTTGTCGCAGTAGCCGCCCTGATCCTCGCAGGGGCAGCCGCTGTACTCCTCGTCCTGCTCGACGCGCAATGGGCGCGGATTCTCGTGGCCGCAGTGAGCTGGGCAGGCGCTCTCGGTCTGACCGTGTTCCTCGTCCGACGCGCTCGCGCCCGGGAACGCGTCCGCCGGGAGGCGATCGCGAAGGCCGAGGCAAGGCACCGCTCGCTGCTCGAGGGGATGCCGCTGGTGGTCTGGCTCAGGAAGACGGGCGAGCCGAACGAGACGACGTACGTCGGGCCGGCGATTGCCGAGCTGACGGGTTACTCCGCCTCCGAGTGGCGCGAACAGCCAGACCTCCATGAGAAGCTGCTGCACCCCGACGACAGCGACCGTGTCCTGCCCGAGCTCGAGCGCGCGGTTGGCGGCGCCCCGATCTCGATCGACTACCGGCTGCTCGCGCGCGACGGTCGCGCGACGTGGGTCCGCGAAGACACGGCAACCGTGCTTGACCACAAGGGCGAGCCGCTCTACCTCCAGACCTTCCTGCGCGACATCGGCGAGCTGAAGCGCTCCGAGGATCGCCGCGAAGAGGTACAGGCTGCGGAGCGCGACGCCACCGCTGAGAGCGCCGAGCGCCAGGGGCGGCTCGACCTCCTCCGGCGTGCAGGGAACGACCTCGCCGCGTCGGTGGAGGTGGACGGCGCCCTCAGTCGCGTCTCCGAACTGATCGTGGCCGACTTCGCGGACTGGTGCGTGATCGACGTCGTGGACGCGGGCAACCAGCTGCAGCGTGTTGCCCCGGCGCGCGCCGAGGTGACGCAACCGAACGGTGCGCGCGGCCCGAGCGACGATCCGGAGACGGAGGTGCGCGCGGTCTTCGAGAGCGGCCGGACCCGAGTGGTGCCGCCGCTGGGCGACACCTCGAGCGGCCAGCGGGCGGAGTTCCTCGGCCTCGAGGTTCGGTCGGTCATCTGCGTCCCGCTCTGGGCGCGCAAGCAGCCGCTCGGTGTCCTCACGATTGCGAGGACCGAGCGCGGCCCGGCCTACTCCGCCGACGACGTCGCACTCGCCGAGGACCTGGCCTCGCGGCTCGCGCTCGCCCTCGATCGCGGCCGCCTCTATCGCGAGGTCGAGGAGCGGTCCGACGCGGCCCGGGTGCTCGAGTACGTCGCGGACGGCGTGCTCCTGCTCGACCGCAACGGCGTGGTGCGACTCTGGAACCCGGCCGCGAAGGCGATCACGTTCATCGACCCGGACGACGTGCTCGGCAGGACAGCCGTCGAGTCGATCCCCGGGTGGAAGGACGCCGTCGACACCGTGCCGGTCTCGGCCGCCCCGAGCCCGGGCTACGACGAGGTGCTGATCCCGATCGGGACCTCGCGCGGCGAGCGCTGGATCGCGATCTCGGGCGTCCGCTTCTTCGGAGGCACCGTCTACGCGTTCCGCGACCTCACCGACGCGCGCCAGCTCGAGGAGATCAAGGCCGACTTCATCGCCACTGCCTCGCACGAGCTGCGCACGCCGCTGGCCGCTGTCTACGGCGCGGCGCAGACACTGTTGCGGCACGACTTCGCGCTGGACGAGACCGGGCGCGAGCGCTTCGTCTCGCTGATCGCCGACGAGTCCGAGCGCCTCGGCCGGATCGTCAACGAGATCCTGCTCGCGAATCAGCTCGACGCCGGCCGCCTCGAACTCGAGGACGAGCCCTTCGACGGCCGCGACCTCGTCGAGCGCGTGGTCGACGCGACGCGAATGCACGCGCCGCCGTCGGTCACCCTCACGATCAACACGAACGGCGAGCTGCCACAGGTCGCAGCTGACCTCGACAAGGTTCGCCAGGTGCTCGTCAACCTCGTCGAGAACGCGATCAAGTACTCGCCCGACGGCGGCCAGGTCGAGGTCGGAGCCGATACACACGACGACTTCGTTCGCTTCCACGTCCGCGACGAGGGCCTCGGCGTCGCGCCCGACGAGCAGGAGCGAATCTTCGAGAAGTTCTACCGCGCCGACCCGCAGATGACCCGCGGCGTCGGCGGCACCGGGCTCGGGCTCTACATCTGCCGGGAGCTGATCGACCGCATGGGCGGCCGCATCTGGGTCGAGCCGAACGATGGAAAGGGCTCGACCTTCTTCTTCGAGCTGCGCACCGCCGACGTCTTCGCGCACCAGGACGCGAGCCAGCGGCGGCTACAATTGCGGAACTGACATACGGGGGCGACCTGGTTTCGACGTGGTCGGCTCTCCGGCAGAGCTGCAAGCCGAGGTCCCCGGTTGGCCTCGTTAAACAACCGGGACAAACAGCAAGTGCGAAGGACAACTCCGCACTCGCTCTCGCTGCCTAACCCGTAGCGAAGCGCGTCGCTCCGAGCTCGGCCCGTGGCTCGGGTAGCGGCGTCAGAAACGGGCTCGGCGCGTAGGGAGAGCCAATCGCCCGAAGCGCGACACCAAAGGATGGCTAGCCCGTCGGTTGGTCGGCTGCCAACCGGCCGGCGGGCGAAACGCAACGGCAGCCTAAGCTTGTAGACGCTCTGATCGGAGCGATCGCGGACGCGGGTTCGATTCCCGCCGCCTCCATTCTCCCTGCTAATCGCAATTTGGCGAGGGGAACGATTGCGATTTAGCGGGTGTCCGGCCCCCCTCCATCTGGTCCAGGGCGTATGAGGGTCCCGCCAACGTTGATAGGCCAGATTGGAGGTGATCCATGCGCGCCAAGCGCTACACGGTGGAGCAGATCGTCGCCAAGCTCAGGCAAGCCGAGCGGCTGCAGGGAGAGGGCCTGACGATCCCGCAGACCTGCAAGCGGCTCGGGATCTCCGACCAGACCTTCTACCGCTGGCGCACCCGCTACGGGGCGCTGAAGGAGGACGAGGCGCAGCGGCTGAAGGCGCTCGAGCAGGAAAACGGCCGCTTGAAGAAGATCGTCGCCGAGCAGGCGCTCGACATCTCGCTCCTCAAGGACCTGCAGCGGGGAAACTGGTGAGCCCGGCGCGCCGTCGCGACGCCGTCCGCTTCCTCCAGAAGCGCCGGCACGTCTCGGAGCGTCGGGCCTGCCAGGTGGTCGGCCAGCACCGCTCGACCCAGCGCTACGCGCGGCTGCCGGCCGAGTACGAGCTGCGCCTGGTCGCGCGCATGAACGAGCTCGCGGCCGCCCATCCGCGCTGGGGCTACCGGATGGTCTGGTCGCTCCTGCGGGGAGAGGGCTGGCGGGTGAACCGCAAGCGGATCGAGCGGCTCTGGCGAGCGGAGGGCCACCGCGTCCCGCCGCGGCGCAGCAAGGCGAGCGGGCGCAAGGCACAGGGAGCCGCGGCCAACGCCCCCTGGAACCTGGCCGCTTCCAAGCCGAACCAGATCTGGTCGTACGACTTCATGGCCGCCCGCACCCGCTCGGGCGCGTCGCTGCGGATCCTGAACGTGGTCGACGAGTACACCCGCCTGGCGCTCGGCGCTCGCGTCGACCGCTCGATCGGCGCCGCCGAGGTGATCGCCGAGCTCGAGCGCCTCTTCGAGCGGCATGGAAAGCCGCAGCTCCTGCGCTCGGACAACGGGCGCGAGTTCATCGCCGCCTCGCTTGCCGACTTCCTCGCCGAGCGGGGCGTGCGCCAGGCCTTCATCGAGAAAGGCAGCCCGCAGCAGAACCCCTACGTCGAGCGCTTCAACGGGACGATGCGCGACGAGCTCCTCAATGGCGAGGAGTTTGAGAGCCTGCTCGAGGCCCGGGTCGTGATCGCCGATTGGGTCGAGCAGTACAACACGCTGCGCCCGCACCGCGGACTCGGCATGATGACGCCCAGTGCCTATGCCGTCCGCTGTCGTGAGGGAGGTCCGTGAGAGGAACTACCGACACAGGATGTGGACCAGTCGGTCGAGGCAGGCCGCAGCTCGGGTATCGCACCCGGCGGGCTGTGGGTGGAGGGCGGTCCCTCATAAGAACTGGACCAAAACCTGGGGGCTGGTCAGTGTGGTACGAACTCCATACCTCCGAGCGTCGCGCTTGGGATCATCTGAGTGACGGGGCGACAAATACCGTTCGCGAAGCCGCGCTAGTGGTTATGACGTATTACGAGAGGGCGGGCATCCAACAGCGAGACAAGCGTGTGCGCTTCGCGAGGTACGTGCTCAGAAATTACTGATAGGAACAAGTGCTACGTAAACGTTCGAAACGCCAACTCGTCTCCGTTTCAACGACGGCAGTTCTCACTCTGATCCTCAGTGGCTGTGGCGGGTCATCAGATGACTCCGACCACGTTGCTGGCAGGTCACAAAGAACAGTGCCGCTAACAGTCTTGCAGTCGCCGACGCCACGCCTTCGCGTTCCAAACTACATCACTAGCGGCACCTATCCGCGAGTCGTGGCTTCTCACCGCGATCTTGGGACAGTGAACAAGGCACTGAGACGAGCGATTCAGAACACCGAGCGAGAGTACATCGTATCCACAGTCCGGGATGCTCAGTCACAGATGCCGGAATTGTTCAAGAAGAACTACCCGTACAAAGGGACATTCAAGACTTCGCATGCAGAGTTGACATCTGCGAGCACGGTCGTTGTGAGCACCCTTGTTCCGGTGCTTGCACTTCTTCCTGGTGGAACGGACGGCAGCACCTGGTTCGCCGCGACGATCAAGGTGCCATCGGGCTCGCCGGTGTCGACTAGTCAGCTCTTTGCTCAGCCGAGCGAAGGACTCAAGGCGCTCTCGCGTGCGGTGCGCCAGAAAGTTCTGGCTAGAAATCGCTGCGTTCGGAAGTCGGTCATGGATCCGGTGGCCGGCGATCTGAACGCCCGGGGATTCAGACCCGTAGCTCAGAACTACCGCTACTTCGCCCTTGTACCGCAGGGCCTAGCGATCGGCTTCCCGCTCGGACAGGTAGCGGGCTCATCGTGCGGCAGAGTCCTGATTGTTGTCTCTTACTCAGCCATCCGGCCATACTTGAGCGAGCTTGGGCGACGGCTCGTGACCGGAGTCCGCAAGCCGACGAGGTGAGGTTCGAGCCGAAGAAGCCGCCGACCAGCTTCGGCGGGTACGTTTAGAGCGTGGGCTGAGCAGCGACCGCGCGCCGCGTACCTCGTGTGCCGTTACGCGGGTATCGCGCGGGGTCGAGTCGAGGTGCTTGTGCCCGAGCAGCTACTGGATCCCTAGGTTTGCATCGAACAAAAGTCGCTCGCCTGGTGGCTGAAATCTTGCGCGGGTTCGATTCCCGCCGCCTCCATCATCGACCGAAGTCGCTGCGGCTGGCGCCGCAGCATGATGACTTCGGTCGATTCTTCTTCTACCGGCCGGCCGGAGCGAACCGAGGCCGGCAAAGCCGGCATCGGCGGCGCTGTGGGTAATGAGTCACAAATTCGAGTCGGTGTCTGACACCGTTACTGGCATCGGCGCGCAGAACCGCTCGCCCTCAGGCTTCGGGCGATTCGCGCATTGCGACTTTGAGGTCGATGATCGGTGTGCCGTCGATTGCTTCGAGTGCCTCTACCCGCAGCCTCGTCGAGCCTTCGAGCGCGGTGACGGTGACTCGGTGGACGCCGATCGGGTTCGGTCGGTCGGGCGAGCGTGTTCTGAAGACACCGGTTAGCGGAATGCTCGTGTCTCCGGTCGGGTGGGTGTGAAGGATGTCCCGATCAGCGAGGTGGAGCCACGTGAGCAGGATCAGCTCGTCGCCTACCTGAATCCGGTCGAGGGCATCTTTGAAGGCCGGGTCGATGTCGAGCTGCGCGCTGGGTGCGTTCTCGAACGCCTGGTTCGGGGCGTCGGCACGCCCCCGTAGCGTCGAGCGGACGACGCCAATCGGTTGCACGACATATCCCTCGAGGGCGTCCACTCGCGCGTGCGAGTCTTGCATGCCCGACTGACGCGCGAGACGCGCCCGAGGCGGACCTAGGGGGTTAGGTCTTCTGGCGGAAGTCCCGGGTCTTGCCGTCAACGCCTCGGACGCCACAGCCAAGTGTAGGAAGGGCGAAGGGGATGCCGTCGGCTGGCTGTTGCAACTCCGAAACGGAGACGTAACAACACGGAAGCCCATGCGTTGGCGAGCGCGCTCTAGCCTCGCGGCTAACCAAGGCACCCGAGGGCATCGTGCTCAGGTCGGCCCGCCTGTTTCCGGATGTTCCCGCCGACACGATCGAGCGGACCGTCGACGCCAGGGCGCGGGAGCTCTTGGCGCAGGCTCGCTTCCACGACCTCGTGCCGGTTCTCGTTCACAAGGCCGTACGCGAGCAGCTACTCGCGCGCAGCTGACCTCGTATCTAGCGCCGCGACTCGGCTGCGCTGTTCCGAGGCTTGTCTTCGTGTGCGAGGTAGATCCGCCCAGGGGCGAGGCCTGTGAGCATCGCGGCGGCCTCGTTTGCGGGAGCGTCGAACTCGCTCCAGGTCCGTCGTCGGTCTCGACGAGTACCGATTGATGCCCGGGCGTGTGGCCAGGCGTCGGGACGACGCGAACGCCGGGCAGAACCTCCTGTTCGCCCTCGAGCTCCACGTACGTGGCGCCTTCGAAGTCGACCCACTCGGGAATCGTGTAGTCCGCCGCTCGAGCCGCCTCACGCTCGAGCCGCTGCACGTAGATCGGAGTTCCGGGGAAGAGGCGATTCCCGCCGCAGTGGTCGAAGTGCAGGTGGGTGTTGATCACGCAGACGCCGTCACGTGGGATGGCGTCCGGATCGAACTGCGGCGACCACTCCTCGTCGAGTGCTGGTGTCGAGTCGATCAAGCCCGTGTCGACCAGCACGCGGCCCTGCGGGTGTTCGACCACGTGCAGGAAACCGGGCCAGCGTTCGCCGTCCACGAGTACGTCGCCGTAGCGGATCGCCTGCACGTCGGTAAGTCGCACGAGCCCCCACTAAGGTAACGGTGAATCGCGCATGAACAAGCCGCGCATCTTTCTCGGGTCGTCGGGCAAGCAGGCCAAGCTGCTCGAGGCGATCACGCGCGGCCTCGAGGACATCGCGGACGTCGAGCCCTGGACGACCACCTTCAACCCGGGGCGGTCGACTCTCGACCGGCTCGTCGAGCTCTCCCAGGAGGTCGATTTCGCCGCGTTCGTGTTCGCCCAGGACGACTGGACGACGACGGATGCGTCTCAGGCCGGTGAGGCGTCGCCGCGCGACAACGTCGTGTTCGAGGCGGGGCTGTTCGGCGGGGCGCTCGGGATCAGGCGCACGTTCATCCTCCACGCGAACGGGTCGAAGCTGCCGACCGATCTGCTCGGGCTGACCTCCGTCCGCTACGACCCGGACATCGGCCCGGAGGAGGTTCGCGCGATCAACGAGAAGCTCCGCAAAGCGATCGAGACCGAAGGGCGCCGCGGGCTCGTCGAGGGGCTGTGGTGGCAGCTCTCGCTGACCGTCCGGACGGAGAACGAACCGTCGGCGGTGGGCCTCCTGCAGATCTCGCGGGACCGCGACGGTGGCCTGAACGTGAACGGCCGGGCCTGGCAGGAGGACGGCACGCTGTCGGCCCGCTACCGGAGCGAGGCCGCGAAGGAGCGCAAGGATCCAGCCGGCGTCTTCTACTTTCTGGAAGGGCGAGCGCCCACGCCACCCGGATGCCCCGCAGCTCGAGGGCACCGGAGAGATCCGCTTGGAGAGCACCGACCGCGCCAGCGGGTACTGGACGACGCGGTCGGATCGCGACCCCGAGCTGAACGCCCGAACCTCCGGCGTCTACCTGCGAGCCGACCCCTCGGACCTCCAGGTGCTGGACGGCGGGAGCGAGTTGGAGCGGGCGCAGCTCATCGCGCAGCGCCTCGGCGAGTGGAAGTCGGCCGCGAACGCGTTCTGAGCCCTACCGCGCGGAGGCGAGGCCGAGGCTCGAATCGGCGCGATAGTCAGACGAGAGAACCGGGGAGGGCCTGAATCCCTTGAAGGTGAGCCACAGGCCGAGCCCCAGCTCCCAGAGGAACTCGGGGATGGTCGCGATGCCCTGCCCAGTTCCGCCCTGCTCGAAGACGCCGAACATCACGAGGACTCCCGAGATGCAGACCAGCGGGCCCCCGATCAGCCCGAGCACGGCCAGACCTCTCGGGACCAGGCCGGATCGGTACATCAGGTAGCCGAGCAAGAGCCCGTTCCCGATGCCGACGACGAAGCCCGGCCCGACGATGAACGTCCAGTCCTTGAGCGCCGGGAGAACAGCACTCCCGCCGTCAGCAAATCCTCACTTGGAGTCCAAGCTTCAGCTCCTTCTCGCTGGCGGCACCAGTATCTCGGAGAGCGTGTCGCGTCGGCAGCCGCGGCCTTGGCGGCTGCCGACGCAAACTGGCGGTGATTACTTCGTTAGTTCCAGGACTCGAACATCTGCCCAGCGCGGGTCGAAGGTGGCGCCGGAAACGCGGTAGCCGGCTGCGGCCATCCGCCGGCGGAACTCCACGCCGGCGCCAAACCACGTCCGGCCGGGAACGGCGTGGGACCCAGTGGTCCTGTAACACCGAGGTAACGCCGCGGGTAACACCGAGCCAACACGTGGAACAAGGGCTGGGCGCAGGCTACGGTGCCGGCACTCGTGGTCACGGTCGCTCTTCGAGACGGGATCGTCGTCGGCGACCCCCTCGCACAGGCACTTGCGTTCCTCGAGGCGTACGGCGCTCCGAGGGAAGACGCGCTGTCGTCCTCCTTCGGCGAGGCCGACCTTCGCGACGCGAACCGTGGCGGAGCGCGCATCTCCGGGGCGGAAGTCGGGGCGATTCTCGAGCGTCGGGCCGAGATCGAGGGCGCCCTGCGCGCGATCGACCCGGCGGCTTCGCTCACGCGGCGCTCCGTGCCGTGGGCCGAGCTGACGCGGCTCTTCGACGCCTTCGGTGACATCCGCGGCGTCGGCTTCTCGAAGATGACCAAGGCTCTGCACCCGAAGCGGCCAGCACTCATCCCGATGCTCGACAGCTTCGTGCAGCAGTACCTGGGCGCGCCTTCGGCGGAGTCCTTCGGCGAGCGCGCAACCGAGCTCGTTCGCCGCTACAAGCAGGACCTCGATCGGAACCGGCCCGCGCTGCGCGAGCTCGAGCGAGAGCTCGCAAGCCACGGCTACCGGCTGACCGAGGTCCGGATCCTCGACCTGCTGATCTGGTCGGCCTTCGCCGCGAGCTGAAGACCGCTACGTGTCGTTGCAGTCGACGTTGACGTAGCCCGAGCGGAAGGGCTCCCGCTCGCCCGACTCCGGATCGAACGTGTGGCGCCACACGCAGCCCGTGTCGTTCGTCAGCAGGTGGATCGAGATCGAGCTCTCCGGCGAGGTGGTGCGGACGCGGTGGATGTCGTCGCGCGGCGGGATCAGCGCATAGAAGTCGCCGGGGCGAAGCGCGCGCGACTCGACGAGCTCCAGCGCGCCGTTGCGCTCGGCAAAGATCTCCTCGTCCTGCGTGCCCTGGTAGAGGCCGACCAGGCCCCACGCGAGGTGGTCGTGAACCGGCGTCTCCGAGCTCCCAGGGACGACGAGCGAGAACAGCGAGAGCGACCGGTCGGCCGCGCGGAAGAGCAGCCACTGGCCGATGCCGCCACCCATGCCGCTGCCGGGAGCGCTCTCGCGGAACTGCGTGGGCAGCCAGGCCGGATCGGCGAGCAGCTCGGCGAACCGCGGGCGGATGGTGTCGCACGCGTCCTCCGCTGACGTTGACGCGGCGATCGACTCACGGACGGCCGCGACGAACCGACGGACTACCGGCGTGTCGAGGAAGTACTCGTCGCCGTCCCGAGGGTGCATCGTCAGCTGTCGCCTGAGTGTCTCGCCGAGGCGGCCCTGGCCAACCGCTTGCACGAGTCGCGCACGGCTGCGCGCAGCACCAGCGCGGTGAATGGCCGCGCGCGCTCGTACTCGGAGCGCCAGCGAATGACGCTACCGCCGCCCGGCGCGTCCTCGAGGGTCAGGGTCGAGCGGTAGCCCTCGGCGTTCATCCCGTCCAGCAGCTCGTAGCTGTGCCGCCGGCCGGGCTTCCACTCGGTGATCCGCTCGCGCACCCTGTAAGGCCACTTGACGAGCGTGCGCTCGACTCCGACGCCCTGTGGACCGCCTCCGTCCACCTCGACGCTCGACCACGAGCCCCACTCGGCCCAGCTCGCCGCATCCTCCAGCAGCGACCACACCTCGTCGCGCGTGGCCGGCGTCGTCGCCTCGGCTTCGATCGTCTTCACGGCAGCACTATGGACCAGGAATTGCCACGCGGCCGCAGAAAACGGTCGGGGTGGACACGATCGACACGATGTTCGGCGAGCGCGAGGTCGCCGACGAGGCGTCTCGCGGCTGGTGGATCTTCCTGCTGACGGGGATCGCGTGGCTCATCTTCGCGCTGCTCGTGTTCCAGTGGGACTACACGACGGTGTACGCCATCTCGTACCTGTTCGGCGTCGTCGCGCTCTTCGCAGGCGTCGACGAGTTCCTGGCGATCGCCGTCTCGACGACGGGGTGGAAGATCGCCCACGGGATTCTCGGCGTCCTCTTCTGCATCGGGGGGATCTGGGCGCTCGTCCACCCGCACACGGCCTTCGAGACGCTCGCGGCGCTGATCGGCTTCTTCTACCTCTTCAAGGGGATCTTCGACGTGACCGTCGCCGCGCTGACGAAGAGCCACTTCGATCTCTGGTGGCTCCAGCTCACGGTCGGCATCGTCGAGATCGCGATCGCCTTCTGGGTCGCCGGCTCCTTCCGCGAGAAGACGATCCTTTTGGTCGTGTCCGTCGGGGTGATCGCGCTCATGCGAGGGATCACGGAGCTCTTCCTGGCCTTCAAGCTCAAGGGCGGGCCGCCCGGGCGTCTCGCCGTGGCCTGACGCTGCTCCCCCGTCCATTCCGGGATACCATCCGAATCGGGTGATTCGCGACGGGCGTCCGGTCGCTTTGGTCTCCGGAACTGCCCGCTAAAGGAGGGAAGGAATGAGCAGCACCGACGTCGAGCTGGGCCCGGTCGACTACCTGATCGTCGAATGGCCTCCGGGAAAGGAGCCGACCGGCGAAGGGCTTCGCCACCTGGTCGACCTGACGGAGCGCGGCCTGATCCGCGTGATCGACCTCGCCTTCGTGAGGAAGGAGGAGGACGGGACGACGAGAGGCCTCGCGATAACGGATCTCGACGAAGACGGGAGCCTCGACCTCGTCGAGTTCGAAGGCGCCTCGTCGGGGGTCCTCGGGGACGAGGACTACGCGGAGGCGGGCCAGGCGCTCGAGCCCGGCGCGTCGGCTGCGATCCTCGTATACGAGAACCGCTGGGCGGCGCCGTTCGCCACGGCGCTGCGGAAGAGCGGTGCGCAGCTCGTTGCGAACGGGCGGATCCCGATCAACGCCCTCATGGAGGCGCTCGACCAGCTCGAGGCCGCAGAGGCCTAGCAACCGAATCGAGAAAGGAGCAAGCCAGATGCCACTTATCCGAGGAGTCGCTCGCACCGCCGTGGTCGCCGGCACCGCGACCGCGGTCTCGAACCGCGTCTCGCGCCGCCAGGCCGACCGCTGGTCCGCGCAGGATGAGCAGCAGTACTCCGACCAGGCACCGCCTCCGCCACCGCAGGCCGCGCCTGCTCCTGAGGCCGACCCGCTGGAACAGCTGCAGAAGCTGGGTGAGCTGAAGGCGGCCGGGGTGCTGACGGACGCCGAGTTCGAGGCGCAGAAGGCGAAGATCCTCGCCGGCTGAGCCGAGTCTCATGGCCCGGTTGCGGACCGGGGGAGCAGCGTGATCGACCTGCGGGGCAAGCATCTGCTGAAGCTCGCCGACTTCAGGCCCGAGGAGATCACGTACCTGATCGACCTTGCTGCCGAGCTGAAGGCGGCCAAGCAGGAACGGCGGGAAGAACAGACGCTCGCCGGCAAGGCGATCGCGCTGATCTTCGAGAAGGACTCGACGCGGACCCGCTGCGCCTTCGAGGTCGCCGCCTTCGACCAGGGCGCCCACGTGACGTACCTCGGCCCATCGGGCTCGCACATGGGGTCGAAGGAGACGGTCAAGGACACCGCCCGCGTGCTCGGTCGCATGTACGACGCGATCGAGTACCGGGGGTTCGCGCAGAAAACTGCGGAGCAGCTGGCGGAGTTCGCGGGAGTCCCGGTCTACAACGGGCTCACCGACGACTGGCACCCGACCCAGACCCTGGCGGACTTCCTCACCTTCCGCGAGCACGTCGACAAGCCGCTGAGCGAGATCTCGTTCTGCTACCTCGGCGACGCGCGCTTCAACATGGGCAACTCGTACCTCGTCGACGGCGCGAAGCTCGGGATGGACGTCCGCATCGCGAGCCCGAGCTCGCTCCGTCCGCGGGACGAGATCGTCGAGCTCGCGCGCTTGGTCGCGGAGGAGACGGGCGCCGACATCACGCTCACCGAGGACGTGGGCGAGGCGGTCAGCGGCTGTGACGTGCTGCTCACCGACGTCTGGCTCTCGATGGGCGAGCCCGCCGACGCGTGGGCGCAGCGGATCGAGCTGCTGAAGCCGTACCAGGTGAACGCCGAGACGATGGCGGCGTCCGGCAACCCGGACGTGAAGTTCATGCACTGCCTGCCCGCGTTTCACAACACGGAGACGCAGGTCGGGAAGGAGATCTACGAGACGTACGGGATGGAGTCGCTCGAGGTGACCGAGGACGTGTTCGAGTCCGCGGCGTCGCTCGTCTGGGACGAGGCCGAGAACCGGATGCACACGATCAAGGCCGTGATGGTCGCGACCCTGGCGGACTGAGGATGCGCGTCGTCGAGCTCGACCAGCAGGGGCTCGCTGCAGGCACGGCGACCTCCGGGCCTGCTCGCGACGACGTCCTCTGGCACGGGCTGACGTCCGAGGAGGCGTGCGCCCGGCTCGGTGTCGACCCGAAGGACGGGCTCGACGCCGCCGAGATCGAGCACCGCCGCGCGGAGGTGGGGCCGAACAAGCTCGCCGAGGCGGAGAAGGAGCCCGGCTGGCACGCCTTCGTCCGCCAGTACCGCGACCTGATGCAGCTCGTGCTGGTCGGCGCGGCGGTCGTCAGCGTCGCCGCCCTGCAGGAGTTCGGCACGGGGCTCGCGATCCTCGGGCTGACCGTCGTGAACGCGCTCCTCGGCTTGAACCAGGAAGGCAAGGCGGCCGAGAGCGTCGCGGCGCTCCAGAAGATGCTGATCATCAAGGCGCACGTCCGTCGCGGCGGCGTGCTGGCCGACATTCCGTCGGAGGAGCTCGTGCCCGGCGACATCGTCACCTTCGAGGCCGGGGACAAGATCCCGGCGGACGGCCGCCTGCTCGTCGCCGCGACGCTCGAGATCGAGGAGGCGGCGCTGACCGGCGAGAGCGTCCCGGTGGGGAAGTCGGTCGAGGCCGTGCCCGGCGACGACGTGCCGCTCGGCGACCGCGTCGACATGGCCTACATGAACTCGACGGTCACGCGCGGGCGCGGCGAGATGGTCGTCACCGCGACCGGGATGACGACCGAGGTCGGCCAGATCTCGGGGATGCTGAGCACGGTTCAGCAGGAGAAGACGCCGCTCACCCGGCAGCTCGACCAGCTGACGGTTTTGTTGACGATCATGGCGGCCGGCGCCCTGGCGCTGGTCGTCGTCATCGGCCTGATCCGCGGCGAGTCCTTCGACGATCTCTTCCTGCTCGGCATCAGCCTGGCGGTGGCCGCGATCCCGACCGGCCTCCCGGCGGTGGTCACGACGGTGCTGTCGCTGGGGACGCAGGCGCTCGCGGCCAAGGGTGCGATCGTGAAGCGGCTGCGCTCGGTCGAGACCCTCGGCTCGACCTCGGCCATCTGCTCGGACAAGACCGGGACGCTGACGCTGAACCAGATGACCGCGCGCCAGCTGATCGTGGCGGGCCGCCGCTACTCGGTCGAGGGCGAGGGCTACTCGACCCAGGGCAGGATCCTCCGCGTCTTCGGCGACACCGACACGAAGCTCGAGCCGTTCCTGCTGCCGATGGCGCTCGCCAACGACGCCGCCGTGCACGACGGCGAGATCGTGGGCGACCCGACCGAGGCGGCGCTCGTCGTCCTCGCGGCGAAGGGCGGGCTCGACGTCGACGAGACGCGGCGGGTGTTCCCGCGCGTGGGCGAGGTGCCGTTCGACTCCGACTACAAGCTGATGGCGACCTTCCACGAGATGGAGGACGACGGCCGCAAGGTCGTCCGCTGTTTCGTGAAAGGCGCTCCGGACGTCCTGCTGGCGCGTTCGACGACGATCCGGGACGTGGACGGCTCTGCCGTTCCGGTCGAGGAGGGCCGTGAGCGCGCCGAGGCCGAGAACGACCGGCTCGCCGGCGAAGGACTGCGCGTGCTCGCCGTCGCGTCGCGCGACCTCGATCCCGGCTCCTTCGACCCGCAGGGCACGTTGCTCGACCTGGTTCAGGAGCTGACGCTGCTCGCGCTCGTCGCGATCGTCGACCCGCCGCGCAAGGAAGCGAAGGACGCGATCGCCCGCTGCAAGGAGGCCGGCATCCGCGCGCGGATGATCACCGGCGACCACGCCACCACCGCCGCGGCGATCGCGCAGCAACTCGGCATCGAGGGCCGGGCAATGAGCGGAACCGAGTTCGCGGCGCTGAGCGACGCCGAGCTCGAGGAGCAGATCGAGGACATCGGCGTCGTGGCGCGCGTCGCGCCGGAGGACAAGGTGCGGCTCGTCGACATGCTCAAGCGCAAGGGCAACGTCGTCGCGATGACCGGTGACGGCGTCAACGACGCGCCCGCGCTCAAGCGCGCCGACATCGGGGTCGCGATGGGAATCACCGGCACCGAGGTGACGAAGGAAGCGGGCGACATGATCCTCACCGACGACAACTTCGCCACGATCGTGAGCGCGGTCGAGGGCGGGCGGGGGATCTACGACAACCTGATGAAGTACATCCGCGTCCAGCTGATCATGCTGGGCGGCTTCATCCTCACGTTCGTCGGCGCGGGGATCTTCGACGTCGCCAACGGCACCCCGCTGACGCCGCTGCAGATCCTGTGGATCAACTTCGCGGTCGACGTGCTCCTGGCGATCGGGCTCGGCTTCGACGCGCCGGTGCCGGGATTGATGCGCCGCGTGCCACGGGATGCGAGCGCACCGATCGTGGATCGCGCGCTTGGCATCCGGCTCGGGGTCGCCAGCCTGGTGATGGCCGGCCTCACCATCGGCGTGGTCGCGTGGGGCGAGCACCGCTACGACCTCGTCACCGCGACGACGATGGGCCTGACGACGCTCTCGCTGATGCACGTCGTCGCCGCGCTCGAGACGCGCGAGCCCACCGAGACGATCTTCAAGCACTACACGTTCGCGAACCGGAGGTTCGTGCAGCTGGTCGGGGCGGCGCTGGCGCTGACGTTCCTCGTGACCGCGCTCGGGCCGCTGCAGCGGATATTCGACACGGTCTCACTCACGAGCTCGCAGTGGGGCGTGTGCCTGCTCGGCCCGCTCGCCTACCTCGCGTTCGCGGAGCTCGGCAAGCTCCTCGACCGCCGCGCGGGGCACAACCGGCCGACCCTCGCGGCCTCGCCCAGCGCGTAGTAGAAGGCACCGCGGACGCGGGTCGGCGCCCGGAAGCGGACGAGCACGACCCGTCCGCGCGGGCGGCCGAGGATCGGATGGTCGTAAGACGTGAACAGGCGGGTCGCGCTCACGCGGCCGCGGTAGCGCGCGAGCCATGACGCGGGATCGGGAGACTGCACGATCGCGAAGCGGGCGCGGCAGCTGCGGCGGCCCGGCGCCCACGCGAGCACCGGCCGGCCGGGGAGGTACCAGGACGCCGCCGAGGTGATCTGGATCCCGACCCCTCGCTGGTTGGCGGCGGCGGTGGGGTAGTCGACGATGAGCGGCTCGCGGGCACTCCAGCCGAGGACGGTGAGGGTGCGCCCGACCGAGTCGTAGGCGACGCGCCCCAGCGTCAGCTGCGACTAGGCGGCACCGGACAGCGCGACGGCGATGCCCAGGGCCGCCGCGACGGGGACGAGGCGCGCAGGCAACGCCGTCACCCCCGCCGCGACGAGGATGGCCAGGAACGGAGCCACTGGCAGAAGGTTGCGCTCGTTGAAGATCGGCTGGCCGGCGGGCCCAGACGCCTGCGGCGCCGACGATCGGGAGCAGGCCGAGGGCGCCGACCACGCTCGCTTCCTCCCGCCGCCACCAGACGACGATCGCTCCAGCGAGCAGCGCACCGGTGACGGCGAGTCGCGCGAGCCCGTAGACGAGGCCGTCGGGCCCGAAGCCGCGCCGGGCGCGGCGGCGCCGACCGGCCAGCGCCGCCACCGCGAGCGGTAGCGCGAGGCGCGCGAGCGCGGCTCGTAAGTCGATGCGCGCGAGCGGCAGAGCCGTGGCCGCGGCGGCCGCAGGAGACCGTGCCGCAAGACGATCCGGGTCGAGGCTGCGCCGCACCATTGCGCCCGATCGTGTGGCCGCTCTGCAACGGCCACGTCACGGCCGCGTAACGGTTCCGCGACGGTCGATCCGCGAGTACGGATATCCGCACCTCCGAAAGTCGGTTCGCCCTATCCGAGCGGCGTAGCGGTGTCGGCAGCCTGGATGGAGTGAGAGCCGTGAAACGAGGAGGGCCAATGAATGCCAACATCGCAGCGCGTGCCGGGCGGTGGAGCGCCGCCCACTGGAAGACGGCCGTTTCGGCCTGGATCGCGTTCTCCGTCGTCGCCGTCGCCCTCGGCGCGATCGCGGGGACGAGGATGCTGAAGCAGGCCGACACCGCCGCCGGGGGCACGAAGAAGGCCGAGCAGATCCTGCGTGACGCTGGCTTTACGAACCAGGCCGGCGAGAGCGTGCTGGTGCAGTCGAAGTCGAAGACGATCTCGGACGCGGGGTTCCGCGCAGTCGTCTCGGACGTCGCCCGCACCGTCACGGCGGTTCCGGTGACGCAGCGCGTGCGCTCGCCGCTCACCGCAGGGAACTCAGGGCAGATCGCGGCGGACCGCCGCTCGGCCCTCGTCCAGTTCGAGATCCGCGGCGACCCGGACAAGTCGGACAAGAAGGTGCAGCCGGTGCTCGATGCGGTCGACCGCGTCCAGCAGCGCCACCCCGGCTTCACCGTGGCCGAGTTCGGCCTCGCGAGCGCGAATCACGAGGTCAACAAGACGCTCAACAAGGACTTCAAGCGGGCGGAGTACTCGTCGCTGCCGGTCACGCTCGTGATCCTGCTCGTTGCCTTCGGGGCCCTCGTCGCCGCCGGGCTGCCCGTGCTGCTCGCGTTCTCGGGCGTGCTCGCGACGATCGGGCTCTCCTCCGCCGCCAGCCACGTCGTCGCGGCCGGCGACGCGACGCAGTCGGTGATCCTCCTGATCGGCATGGCCGTGGGCGTCGACTACTCGCTCTTCTACCTCCGCCGCGAGCGCGAGGAGCGGGCGCGTGGGCTGTCGCCGCGGGATGCGCTGCTGAAAGCCGCCGCAACCTCGGGCCACGCCGTGCTCATCTCGGGGCTGACCGTGCTGATCGCGATGGCCGGCATGCTCTTCACCGGAAACGCCGTCTTCACCTCGATCGCCGTCGGCGCGATGCTGATGGTCGCGGTCGCGCTGATCGGGTCGCTTTCGATCCTGCCGGCGCTGCTCGGCAAGCTCGGCCACCGAGTCGACAAGGGGCGGATCCCGTTCCTCGCGCGCCGGGGGACCGGCGAGTCCCGCCTCTGGGGTTTCGTGCTCGATCGCGTGATGCGACGCCCGGTGCTCTCGGCCGTGCTCTCGGGCGGGGCGCTGCTCGCGCTGGCGGTTCCGGCCCTGACGCTGCACACGCAGCTGCCGAGCTTCACCGACCTGCCCAAGTCGATCCCGATCGTCCGGACCTACGAGGAGATCCAGCGCTCCTTCCCGGGTGCGCAGACGCCGGCGAAGGTGGTCATCTCCGCGGACGACGTCAACGCGCCGCAGGTGCAGCAGGCTGTGGCCCAGCTGAAGCGCAAGGCCCTGGCCACCGGTCAGATGTTCGAGCCGGTGTCGACAGAGATCAACCCGTCCCGGACGGTGGAGACGGTGTCGATCGCGCTCCAGGGCGATGGCTCGAACGGCGCCTCGGTCGCTGCTCTGCAGACGCTGCGTAATGACGTCATCCCGGCGAGCATCGGTCGGGTTAGTGGTGTCGAGGCGGCGGTGACCGGGCAGACAGCAGGCACGCATGACTTCAACCAGCAGATGAAGTCGCACGCCCCGCTGGTCTTCGCCTTCGTGCTCGGGCTCTGCTTCCTGCTCCTGCTCGTGACCTTCCGCTCGATCGTCATCCCCGTGAAGGCGGTGCTATTGAACCTCCTCTCCGTGGGTGCCGCCTACGGCCTGCTCGTGCTCGTCTTCCAGCATCACTGGGCGGACGGCCTCCTCGGCTTCCACTCCAACGGGGCGATCACCTCGTGGCTCCCGCTGTTCATGTTCGTGATCCTCTTCGGCTTGTCGATGGACTACCACGTCTTCATCCTGAGCCGGATCAAGGAGCTGGTCGACGGCGGCATGCCGACCGACCAGGCCGTGGCCACCGGGATCAAGCGCACGGCCGGCACGGTCACGAGCGCGGCCGTGGTGATGGTCGGCGTGTTCGCGATCTTCGTCACGCTGCGGACGCTCGACATCAAGCAGATGGGCTTCGGGCTCGCAGCGGCGATCCTGATCGACGCCACGCTGGTCCGGGCAGTTCTCCTGCCCGCAGTGATGAAGCTGCTGGGCGACTGGAACTGGTACCTCCCGCGCTGGCTCGAGTGGCTGCCGCGCTTCGACTGGGAAGCACGGCTGAAGAGCGACGAGCGCGAGCGGGCTCCCGATGCTCCTCCGGCCCTCGACTACAAGTAAGTAACCTGGGGGCGTTCGGGGGTGACGATGAGGCCAGAGCACCGGAAGCTGCTGGATCAGCTACGGCCGGCGCGGCGCGTCCTCGTGGTGGACGACCATCCGAGCTTCCGCCGGTGCGCGGGGGCGCTGCTGCGGGCCGAAGGTTTCGAGGTCGTGGGCGAGGCCGCCGACGGCAAGGCCGCCCTCGCGCTGGCGGCCGAGCTCGCCCCCGACCTCGTCCTGCTGGACGTCCAGCTGCCCGACCTCGACGGCTTCGAGGTCGCCGCCGGGCTGCTCGCGCGCGACCCGGAGCTCCGGATCGTCCTCGTCTCGAGCCGAGATCGCGACGCGTACGGATCCCGCATCGACGCGAGCGGGGCGATGGGGTTCATTTCGAAGGGCGACTTCTCCGGGCTCGAGCTCGAAAGGCTCCTCGAATGACCGAGCAGGCGTACCCGTCTGCACCGGAGTCGCGCCTCGCGCGGCTCCGTGGCCGTTCACGGGATCGCCCGTGGCCCCCGGCGCCGGCCTGGTTCGTCGCCGGCCTCGGCGTCTTCGCGCTCGCCGCGACCGCCGCGGCGGTCTACACGACGGCCGTCAGCGACCACGCGCCGAACCCGGCGGGACATGCTGCGCTCAGCGTCCTGGTCTGTCTCTCGTTCGTGGGAGCCGCCCTCATCGCGCTCCGCCGGCCGCCCTATGTGCGGTTCGGGCTGCTGCTCGCGGCCGTCGGCTTCTCGTCGTTGCTCGGCGCGCTCCACGACGCCAACAACGCCGTCGTGTACACGATCGGCGTTCTGACGGCGAACCTGGTCTTCGCCGTGATTGTGTACGCGCTGCTCGCGTTTCCGCACGGCCGGCTCGGCGCGCGCCCGAACCGCCTGCTGGTCCTCGCCGCGTTCGCCGCCGTGCTCGGAGTACAGGCGGTTGCGGTCCTGTTCGACCCGCTCACGCGCTGGCACAGCGACCACCCGCGCAACGTGGCGCTCGTCGTGTCGTACGAGACGCTCTCCACCGTGCTCGAGGAGCTCGAGGCCGTGGTCGCCGTCGCGGTCGCTCTCGCGGTCGCGACCGTGCTCTACCGCCGGACGCGCGCGAAGTCGGCTGTCGCCCGCCGCCAGCTCGTGCCCATCGTGGTTGGAGGTGTGGTCGGGCTCGTGCTCTTCGCCGTCGGGCTCGCGCTCGCTCCGCTTTCGTCCGAGGCGGCCGTGGTCGGGATCGGACTTGGGCTGCTCGCGTCGATCGCACTGCCCGCCGCCTTCCTCGGCGTGCTGTTGCAGGGCCGGCTCTCGCGCGCGGCCGTCGGCAACCTGCTCGTCGAGCTGCGCGAGGGCGGGCGCGCCCCCGGGCTCGAGCAGGCGCTCCAGCGGGCGCTCGGCGACCCGTCGCTCGAGCTCGCCGCGCGGGAGGAAGACGGAAGCTACCGGGACGAGCGCGGTCGTCCGTTCGTGCCCCCGGACGCGGGCGACGTCCGGGTGGCGATGCCGATCGCGCACCAGGGTGAGACCGTCGGGATGCTCGTGCACGACCGCTCGCTGCGTCTGCGCCCGGAGCTGCTGGACGCCGTTAGCGCGGCGGCGGGGTTCGCACTCGCGAACGAGCGCGCTCTCGAGACCGTCCGGCGTGTCGAGGAGCGCGACCGAGCTCTTCTCGACGCGATCCCCGATCTGATGTATCGCGTCAGCCGTGACGGCACCTGTCTGTACGTGCGCACGGACGACCCGGCGACACTGCTGAACCCGCCCGGCGAGATGATCGGCAGCAATCTGCGCGAGCTCCTACCGGAGGAGATCGCCGAACCGCTCCTCGCCTGCGTCGCGCGGGCGCTCGAGACCGGGCGGATGAGCTCCGTCGAGTACGAGGTCGAATTCGACGGAGTCCGGCGTTGCTTCGAGTCGCGGATGGTGCCGAGCGGCGTTGACGAGGTCGTCGCGATCAGGCGCGACTTCACCGAGGAGCGACGCGCCCAGGCCGAGCAGCGGCGGCTGGCGGAGGAACAGGCGGCGCTGCGCAGGGTGGCGACGCTGGTCGCCGGCGATTCGCCCCCGGAGCGAGTGTTCCAGGCAGTCACCGAGGAGGTGGCCCAACTGCTGGGGATCCGCGAAGCCGTGCTCGAGCGCTTCGTCGACGACGAGACCGGCACCGTCGTTGGCCGCTTCGGGAGCCACATGACCGGCGGCTTCGAGATCGGGAGCACGCTCCCGATCGAGGAGGGGCTCACGGCGTGGGAGGTGCTGCACACGGGCGCGCCGGCCCGCGTCGACAGCTTCGAGGGTCTCACCGGTGAGCTCGCGGAGCGGGTCCGGGCGCTCGGTTACCGTTCGTCCGCCGGAGTTCCGATCGTCGTCGCCGGCTCGATCTGGGGCGCACTCGTCGCGGCGCTGCGAGAGGGTGAGTCGCTCCCGCCGGAGACGGAACGGCGGATGCAGGCGTTCGCCGAGCTGGTCGCGCTCGCGGTCGCGAGCGCCCAGGCGCGCGAAGAGCTCGAGGCCTCGCGCATGCGCATCGTCGAGGCGAGCGATGAAGAACGACGCCGCCTCGAACGCAACATCCACGACGGCGCCCAGCAGCGGCTCGTCGCGCTCTCGGTCGGGCTGCGGCTGGCGCAGGGCAAGGTCCACGACGATCCCGGCGAGGCGGACGAGCTCCTCGGCGTCGTCGCCGAAGAGCTGACGGAGGCGCTCGCCGAGCTGCGCGAGCTCGCGCAGGGAATTCACCCCGCGGTCCTGACCGAGCAGGGGCTCGGACCGGCGCTGGAGGTCCTGGCGGCGCGCACGCCGTTGCCGGTCGCGCTCGACCTCCGTGTTGCCGGCCGTTTGCCCGATGCCGTCGAGGCCACGGCCTACTACGTCGTCTCGGAGGCGCTCGCGAACGTCGCCAAGCACGCCGCCGCCGAGTCGGCGCGCGTGCGTGTGCTGCGCGACGACGGACGCCTCGAGATCGAAGTGGAGGACGACGGGGTCGGCGGCGTCGACCCAGCGACAGGTTCCGGGCTCGGCGGCTTGCGAGACCGGGTCGAGACGCTCGGCGGCACATTCTGGATCGACAGCTCTCCCGGCCTTGGCACCCTCGTGCGCGGGGAGCTTCCGCTCCGTGTCCGCGAGCCGGCCAGAGCAGGAGGCAACCGATGACCCAGACGTTTTTCTTCACCGACCTGGAGGACTCGAGCGGCATGCTGGCGAGGCTCGGCGATCGCTACTCCGGCGTCCTCGCCGACGCGCGCAGCCTCCAGCGGCGAGAGGTCTCCGCTGCGGGCGGGCGTGAGGTCGCGAGCAGCGGAGACGAGCTGTTCTTCGTGTTCGACGAGGAGGCCGCCGCTGCGACGGCCGCGCTCGACATCCAGCGCGCGTTTCTCGCGCACGCGTGGCCCGACGACGAGCGGGTGCGGGTCCGAATCGGGCTACACGCGGGCGTGGCGGAGGCTGGGGAGGAGGGGTACGTCGGGATCGACGTCCACCGCGCCGCGCGGATCTGCGACGCGGGACACGGCGGGCAGGTGCTCGCCTCCGAGGACGTGGCCCGCAGGCTCCGCGAGGGGGCGGAGGAGCTCGGCGTCTTCGACCTGCGGGGGCTTCCGGCTCCCGAGCGGATCTTTCAGCTCGGCAGCGACGACCTTCCGGCCGACTTTCCGCCGCTTCGCGGCGTGCGCGAGCACGACGGCGCTCTCCGCGCGGTGATCGCCGACGACTCCACCCTGCTGCGAGAGGGCCTGGCGCGATTGCTCGAGGAGGCGGGAATCGAGATCGTCGGGCAGGCCAGGGACGCCGACGAGCTGATGCTCAAGGTGCGCAGCTACCACCCCGACGTGGCGATCGTCGACATCCGGATGCCTCCGACCCAGACGGACGAGGGCATCAAGGCCGCCCGGGAGATCCGCTCGAAGTACCCGCAGACGGGCGTCCTCGTCCTGTCCGGCCATGTGGCTCACACGTACGCGGTTGCGTTGCTCGGCGACGACGCCGAGGGGCTCGGGTACCTGCTGAAGGATCGCGTGTCCGACGTGGAGGAGTTCACGGCCAGCGTCCGGCGCGTCGCCGAGGGAGGCTCGGCTCTCGACCCACAGGTCGTCGCGGAGCTCGTCGGGCGGAATCGAGCGAACGACCCGCTGGAGCGGCTCTCTCGGCGCGAGCGCGAGGTGCTCGAGCTGATGGCGGAGGGCCGCTCGAACCAAGCGATCTGCCAGCAGCTCTTCATCTCGCCGCGCGCGGTGGAGAAGCACGTGACGAACATCTTCGGCAAGCTCGGACTGCCGGCCGCGCCCGAGGATCACCGCCGCGTGCTCGCGGTGCTGACCTTCCTGCGCTCGTAGCTCGAGCGGCCGCGAGAAGTTCGGCTAACCGCACCCGCGGATGCGAGGCGTCCGCACGCGGCGGCCCCTCGGCGTCCGCCACCCTGGCTGCATGGACGCTCGAAATCAGCGCGAGATCACAGGACTCGTGCGCGAGCTCAAGGCGCGGGTCCGGGAGCGCGAGCTGCAGCGCCAGCACGGCGCCACGCCGCGCGAGCTCGAGCGGCGGCGCGCCCAGATCGCGCGCATCCGCTGGCGGCTCGCACGCGCGGTTCAGGAGAGTGCGCAGGTGCGAGGTTCCGAGGCCGCCTGAGGCGCCGGTCAGGCGTTCTCGTCGTCGAGGCGCGGCGTGACCTGGCGGAACTCGACCGGCCGGCCGGGGAGGCCGCCCGCTTTCGGCGTGTACTCCGGGACGCCGACGCAGGTGAAGAGCAGCGCGTCGAGCGGCTCGCCCAGCAGCCGCGGGATCTCGCTGTCGAGGAACGTCATGCCGGACGCGCCGGCCCCGAGGGCGTAGGCGGCCAGGTGCAGCCTGCCCTCGACCAGGCCCGCCGTGAGCTGGGCTTCGCGGTAATCGCGGTCGTCGAGCGAGTTGACGTCGGCGGCGCCGATCACGACGAAGGCCGCGTCGCGCGGGAGGCCCTGGTCGAGGCAGACGCGGTAGAGCTCGTGGCGCAGCTCGCCGGCTCGCACCGGCATGCGTAGGTCGGGCCAGCGGTAGACGCCGGGCTCGGCGCCGTCGACGGCGTGCACGACGACGAAGTGGGACAGCGAGACGCCCCGCAGCGCCGCAGCCAGGATGCTCAGCGCTGACTCGCTCGGAGAGGTTGCCATCGGGGTTCATCCGCCGCTGCGAGCTGCGCGAGAGCACGACCTGCTCGACCGGGGCGGTGCCTGCATCGGGCACGTCGACCGGCTCTCCGCGCGGCCAGGGGTCGCCGAGCGCCCCGAGGTCGCCGGCGCGCTGCGCCTCGGTCGCCAGCGGGAACTCGACCGGGTCGGCGTCCACCACGCCGGCCGTTGCCGGCCCGGCGGCTTCGAGTGCCGGCGCACCGTCGCCGAGCGAGACCACCGCGACCGGCCACTCGTCGACGCCGTCGGCGCCCACCAGCTCCGTCACCGCGCGATCGGGGAAGCGGCTGTACAGCGACGCCGTCAGTCCCGCGGAGTCGACGGCGGCGAGCAGCTGGGAGAGCATCGTGCCCGCGTCCCAGTAGACGTGGCGGTACCCGCGCTCGCGGTAGCGCCAGCCCGTGCGCCACGGGACGCCCGTGACCACGATCGCCGGCGCGCCCCCGCGTGACGGCGGCCCGACCTGCACCAGCGCGTGGTCCTGCGGGTGGTACCAGTGCACGCCCGCGGGAAGCGCACTGCTCTCCGGTATCGCGACGTACAACTCGAGCGGGAACCGCGCCCCGGCCGAGCCCGCAGCGCGGAAGAGCCACGTCGCGTACGGCCGCTCCACCGTCCGCACGACCCCCGCCGCGAGGTGCAGGACGCGTGAAAGCTGCGCCAGGTTAAGCGCCGCCGGTGCGACGTCCGCGGTGCCGGCGAGCACCGCGACCATCGGCGCCATCGTCGGCGGGAGCTGGAGAGGCAGCGGGACGCGCGGCAGCGAGGCGTCGTACCGCTTGTAGAACCACGGCAGCCGCTCGAGGTCGTTCGTCTCCAGGTCGTGCACGACGCGCGGATCGTCCGGCGGCTCGTCCCACTCACGGCCGGGCTCGTACGAGGTGAGCCGGTGCAGCGTCTGCGTCGCCGTCTCCACGGCGCGACTCTCGCAGAAAGCCGTCTACCATCTCGGCGTGGCGTCCGCAGCAGGCGACTCGCAGACCGTCCTGAACGAGCTCGAGAACGCCGATCGGCTTCTGATCCAGCAGGTCTTCAAGCCGATCGCGAACGAGTACCGGATCAGCGTTCCCACGCCCGGCTCGACCGAGGAGGGCCGGCCGCTGCTCTATGTGAAGCAGAAGAAGATGAAGATCAAGGAGGACATCCGCTTCCGCCTCTCGCCGGACGACGATGCCCACCTGTTCATGATCAAGTCGAAGTCCGTGTTCGAGTTCCGCGGCCGCCACGAGGTGCTCGACGCTGACGGCCAGGTGATCGGGTTGCTCGAGAAGGACTTCACGCGCTCGCTGCTGCGGAGTCACTGGCACGTCCGCGACACGGCCGGGAACGACCTGCTCGAGGCGCACGAGGCCAGCTGGATCGTCGCGCTGGTGCGACGCATCGCCGACATCGGCGTCGACTGGCTGTCCCTGCTGGGGTGGCTGCCCTTCAACTTCGTCCTGGGCCGAGGCGACCAGCAGGTCGGGAGCTACAAGCGCGTGCTCGGGAAGTTCCGCGACCGCTACCTGCTCGAGCTGGGCCCCGAGGTCGGCGACGTCGACCGTCGGCTGATCGCGGCGTTCGCCGTTGGGCTGGACGCGCTCCAGGACCGGTAGCGCTCACCGGCGCGATCCGGACACGGACACAAGGTCGAGCGACGCCACTGGATCTCGATTGCGGTTTGCGTGCTGATCGTTCCCGTCGTCCTCGTCGTCAACTCGCAGGAAGTGGTCGGCCTCACGTACCTGCTGCCGGCCGCCCTGCTCGTGACGGCCCCCTGCCGGTGACGCTGGTGCGAGTGCTGCGCCACCAGCGGGTGACGTACGAGACCGTCCTCGGCGGATCACGACGCTGGGTTTCGGCGACCGGCTTGTGACCCTCTGGGTGCGGCAGGACGAGGCCGCGAGAAGCGGTTAGGGGCTACGCAGACGGCACCACGCAGGAGTCGTTTGCCGCCGCGCAGCTGAAGATGCGCGGATCGTCCTGTCTCAGCCAGATCTCAGGCGTCGAGAGCGGGATGAAGAACCGGTCGTTGGGCGTGTCCTTGGTGTCGGTGTTCGGCGGCATGCCGTGGACGATGAAGCCGACGCGCTTCGTGTCGTCGGTGATGCCGCCCGGCGGCTCGATTCGGTGGAACGCCCCGTATGCGTCGCTGCCCTCGAACGGCGTCGGGCTCGTCCACTCGGCGGTCGCCTCGCCGGGGGCCAGGCCGTCGCCCCAGAGGTGCAGCCCCCAGGCGACGTAGTTCCCGTCGGGGCGGTTGTAGTGGATGATCGCGGTTGTCACCTGCGCCTGGACGATCGTGACCGTCCGGGTGCCGCTCGTGACGCTCTTCCCCGGCGAGTACGTCAGGACGGCGCGGTAGGTCACGTGCGCACCGTCGGCGAGGCTCGACGTGTCGTCGAAGACGGTGTAGACGGGTGAGGAGTCGTCGGTTCCGACGGCCGTGAAGGGGCCGCCGTCGACCGAGCGCTGGAACGTCATGACGTAGTTCGAGTGCTCGGGCACCGCACTTGCGCGAACCTCGACGACGCCACGTACCCGCTGGCCCTCGTTCGGCGCCTCGAGCGTGATCGCCGGCGGCGCCACGGTGGAGCTCTCCACGCCGCTCGAGCGCGTGTGGTGCGCGTTGTCGAGCACCACGGCGCGGTAGCGAACGGTCGTGCCCGGCTCGACGTCGGAGACGTCGTGGAACACGCGGTACGGCGCGTTGTCGTCGGTGCCGATGTCCTGCCACGGACCGCTGCCGACCTTCGCCAGGAAAGTCACCTCGTAGAAGGAGCTCGCGGCGACGTCTGCGCGGACCTCGAGGCGGTCGCGGCCGGTCGCCGGCACGTCGAGCGAGATCGGCGGGGCCGAATGGCTCCGTGGGATCTTCTTCTTGGAGCGGTACACGACGGTCGAGAGCGGCCCGACCGTGACGTCGAGCTGCTTGTCGCTTCCCGTGCGCAGCCAGGTTGGGCCGTCGCCGTACACGCGAACCCACTTGCCGCGCGGCACGAACGTCGGAATCGAAGCCGAAGCCGCGTGCTCGGCGTTGTTCAGCGCGACCACGTACTCGTAGCGGTGGACGCGGTCGATCCGCGAGAACGCGTAGATCCCGGCCTCGGCCGACGAATATCGAACCTGCTCGGCGCCGTTGCGGAGCGCCGGGCTCTGCCGTGTGACTCGCGCGAGACGCGCGAGCTCGCGGTAGAGCGGGTGCGACGGGTCGAAGTTGTCGTTCATCGGCGTCGCGTCGGAGCCGATGTCGTCGTTGTTGCCGGCTCCGTCGTCGCCGGGAATCGGATCGCTGAGGTTGTTGTACTGCAGGTCCTGCGATGGGAACATGTCTTGACGCGCGTCCTGGTCGCCGCCGGCACCGGTGAAGCCCTGCTCGTCGCCGTAGTACACGACCGGGTTGCCGCGCGAGAGGTACATGAGCGCGTGCGCCAGCTCGTCGCGCTGGAGGAGCTCGGCCTCGCTTGCGCCCGGGTTCGCGTTGCGCACGAACATGCCGATCCGCCCGCGGTCGTGGTTGCCGAGGAAGGTCGGCAGGTTGTAGACGTTCGAGTCGCCGTCCGTGTACCAGTCGTCGTCGACGAAGAAGTCCCGCAGCCCGTTCGTCGGCGCCGAGGCGGCGGCGAAGCGCGTGGCGGCGGTCTGGAACGGGAAGTCCAGAACGCCCTGCACCTTGTCGTGCGTCATGTAGTGCGAGGTGATCGGCCGGCTGAAGTCTTCGGCGACCTCGCCGAACATGTAGAAGTCGCGGATGCCCTGCGACCTCGCGTAGCGTTCGATCTCGGGCGCGAACCTGAGCCAGAACGCGTCGTCGACGTGCTTCATGGTGTCCATCCGGAAGCCGTCGATGCGGAAGTCCCGGATCCAGGCTTTGTAGATGTCGATCATCCCGTCGACGACACGCGGGTTCTCGGTGAAGAGGTCGTCGAGTCCAAAGAAGTCGCCGTACTGTGAGTTCTCGCCGGTGAAGGTCGTGTCGCCGCGGTTGTGGTAGAGGCTCACGTCGTTCAGCCACGCCGGGACTTTCGAGTCCCGCTCCGCGTCAGGGACGCACGGGTGGTACGGGAAGCTGCTGAACCCCGCCGGCGGAGCCGAGCACGACGGCTGGCCCACGGGTAGGAGCGACGGGAAGAACAGGCCGCCGGCGAAGTCGCGGTCGTCGAACGGTGTCCCGGCCGCCGTGCGGTACGGCGACTGGTCCTTCGACGTGTACGGCATCCGGCCGCCCTCCGTGTACTTGATCACGTCGGCGGTGTGGTTCGTGATGATGTCGAAGTAGACCTTGATCCCGCGCGCGTGGGCGGCATCCACGAGGGCGCGCAGGTCTGCGTTGGTGCCGAGGTGCGGGTCGATGCGGGTGAAGTCGGTGATCCAGTAGCCGTGGTAGCCCGCCGAGTGGTCCTCCGGCTGGACCGCTTTGTTCTTGAAGCTGGGCGTGAGCCAGATCGCCGTCGTCCCGAGCCCCTTGACGTAGTCGAGCTTCGCCTGCAGACCCTTCAGGTCGCCGCCGTGGTACCAGCCCTTGCCCGTCGGGTCGAAGCCGGACTGGCCGGCTCCCGTCCCGGGCGGAAGGTCGCCGTTGTCGTTGGCCGGGTCGCCGTTCTCGAAGCGGTCGGCCATGACGAAGTAGAAGTTCTGATCGGTGACCGGCTGGCGCAAGCTGTGATGGGCTGCCGGATCCCCGCGTGACCCACCGTGGTCGTGGGCGGACGCACTTGCCGGTCCGACGACCAAGATCGCGAATGCCACCAGCAGGACGGCACGACGGGCGGCGTTCATGCCTGACTCCTCTCCCCCGAGCGGCCGGTTCGGCCGCGTGACGGCTTCGTTGTAGCGCATAACTACGAGGCCCGCTCGCGATGAGTTCCACCTTGCCGGCCGGTCTTGGTCTTCTGGTGCAAACGAGAGGAAGGAGCTTGATGTGAGCGAGTCGCTGAAGAGCGTGGGCGCGATCACGATGTTCGTCGACGACCCGAAGCGGTCGAAGGACTTCTACGAGCGTGTCTTCGGCGCGTCCGTGATCTACGAGGACGACGACTCGGTCGCGTTCGAATTCGAGAACCTGACGGTCAACCTGCTCGTCGAGCGGGCCGCGCCGGAGCTGATCGACCCGACGCCGGTCGCGGGGCGCGAGGCGGGGGAGCGCTTCCAGCTGACGATCTGGGTCGAGGACGCCGACGTAGTGATTGACCAGCTGCGCTCCGCGGGCGTGGAGCTTCTGAACGGCCCGATCGACCGTCCGTGGGGGATGCGCACGGCCGCGTTCGCCGACCCTGACGGCCACGTCTGGGAGGTCGCGGCGAAGATCGGCTAGACGGCGGAGTCGAGGATCTCCGCGTGCTCGTCCTCGGGCGGGGTGCCATACGCGTAGACGAGTAGCTCGCTGTCGCCGTGGTTGGCGTTCTGCAGCACCGTCCCCGGCTCGACGTGGATCAGCCCGCCCTCCGGCACCTCGACGCGCTCGGGCGGGTCGCCGACGTACATCGTGAGCGTCCCGCGGAGGACGACGAAGGTCTCCTCCTGGATCGGGTGACGGTGGCGGCGCCCCTTGGAGCCGGGCTCGTACCGCCACAGGTTCGCGCGGGTGTGCGCGAAGCCGGCGCGGTCGCTCAGCTCTGCCACGTGGCGTGGCGGCTCATCCGGCTCGTGCGGGCGCGTCTTCCAGGTGAGCTCGTCTGGACGAACTGTGCGGAAGGCCACGGGACAAAGCCTAGACGCTCGCGAATCGGCAGCCGCGTACTGCCCCGTTGCGCGATGCGCGAGCAGCCTGGTATTCGAGTCGTGCGCGGACGGCGTCAGAGACTTCTGCGAGGCCGTCGGGCTGGAGCGGCCGGTTGTCCACGGGCACTCGTTGGGCGGGATGGTCGCGATGGTCTTCGCAGCGGCGACGGTCGAGCGCGTCTACGGGCGGTCTCGGGAAGATGTTCAAGGTGATGGCCCCGTACCAGCCGGCGCCGCCTCCGAGCAGCCCCTTCGAGTGGGGCGACGAGACGCGTGTGCGCGAGTTGCTGGGCGACGACTTCGAGCTCGAGATCGAAGAGCGCGTCTCGACGATGCGAATCTCATCCGGCGAGGAGTACTGGGAGCTCTTCTCGACGAGCTACGGCCCGACCAAGACGCTCGTGGAGGCGATCGGCGAGCGCCGCGAGGACCTGCACCGCGACTGGGTCGAGTTCTTCGAGACGAACTATCGCTCGGACGGCGAGATCCTGCACACGCGCGAGTACCTGCTCGTGGTCGGCACGCGCCGCTGATCAGACGGCGGCGAGGACGCCGTCGAGCGGGCGCGGCGCGGCCCCGAGGTCCAGCGCCTCGACGAGGTAGCGGGCGTAGCGGATCTTGCGGCTGCCGCCGCTGCCCATGAACCGGCGCAGCTGCTCGTCGACCGGCTGTCCACGCCAGGCCGGCTGCTTCTGCAGCGTGCGGAAGGACACGAGGTCGCCGTGGGCCTCCGCGACCTCCAGCACCGCATCGGCGCCGATCGCGCGGATGAGCTCGGCCTCGAGGTCGGGATCGCAGGTGAAGAAGCCGAGCCGCTCGAGCGCGTCGCGCGTGAGGTCGTCGCCGAACCCGGCCCGTTCGAGCGCGCGGCGGAACTCCGGCTCCTCGGCGGCGTCGCAGAGCCCGGCGAGCTTGACGTCGGCGCCGTAGAGGCCGAGGAAGCGGCCGATCGCCTGCGCCCCGCCGATCGGCACGATGACGATCCCTTCAGACTCGAGGTTCCGCTCGCGCCGCTCGGCGAGCGTCTCGACGGCCACCGCGTCGCTCGTCCCCTCGACGAGGATGACGGCGCGCGGCCGAGTCGGCGTTGACGGCGCAGCCTGCACGCCGTAATGCTGCCGTGCTGATGGCGAGCGAGCGGCAGCATCGGAAGGCGGAGGCGTTCAAGGCGCTCCACGAGGGCAAGCCGTTCGTGATCCCCAACCCGTGGGACGCGGGCTCGGCGCGGGTGCTAGAGGCGCTCGGCTTCCCTGCCCTCGCGACGACCAGCTCGGGGTTCGCCTTCGCGCTCGGCCGGCTCGACGGCGGTGTCACGCTCGACGAGGTCGTCGCACACGTCTCGGCACTCGACGCCGCCACCGGGCTGCCGGTCTCGGTCGACCTCGAGGACGGCTTCGGCCCGGAGCCGGAGGACGCCGCCCGCGCGGTCGTGCGAGTTGCCGGGGCCGGCGCCGTCGGCGGCTCGATCGAGGACTACGACCGTGGCGGGCAGATCTACGAGCGCGAGCATGCGGCCGGGCGCGTGGCGGCGGCGGCGGAGGCCGTGGCGAGGCTCGACTTCCCGTTCATGCTGGTCGGGCGCGCCGAGAACCACATCCGCGGCAACCCCGACCTCGACGACACGATCGGACGGCTCCGGGCCTACGAGGCTGCGGGGGCAGACGTGCTCTATGCGCCCGGTCTGCGGACGGTCGAGGAGATTCGCACGGTGTGTAACGCGGTCTCGAGACCGGTCAACGTGCTCGCGGTGCCGACGCTCTCGTTCGAGGAGATCGCCGAGGCGGGCGCGCAGCGCGTCAGCGTCGGCGGCGCGCTCACGTGGGTGGCGGCGAAGGCGCTCGCCGACGCGGCGACGGCCATCCGCGACCGCGGCGACCTCTCTGCGCTGGCCGCCCGCGTGCCGCTCGACGAGTGGCTCGGCACCTGAGCATCGAGCTCCTTTCGCACAGGATCGAGAAGGGCGCGGTGCGGCTCCGCGCCCTTCTTGCGTCGATGTCTAGGAGTTGTTTGCGGTCAGCAGCGAGTCGATGTTCGTCGCCGCGGTGCGGATGACGTACACGATGCCGCCGCTGGCGGGGATCCACGCCCGCTCGAACTGCTGGCGGTCGTAGACGTGCCTGACCAGCGCATCCGTGTCGGAGGCCGGGTCGTAGGCGATCACGTTGCCGTTCGCGGTGAAGCCGCCGATCACCATCAGGTGGCCGTTCGTGCTCTTGATCCCGCCGTCGAGCTTGTTCGACTCCCACGCGACCGAGGCGACGAGCGGGACACCCGCGTTGATGTACGGCTCTGCTTCGTTCAGGTTGTGCAGCGCCGTCACGTCCGCGACGAGGCCCCGCGAGGCCGCGTACGCGGCGTTGAACGGCCAGTTGCCGGCGCCGTTGTAGTGGTAGTCGTAGACCGCCCGGGCCGTGTAGTCGACCCACGGATCTGCGTGAGACGCACCGAGCGCGTCGGTGACCCACTGGTACTCAGTAGGTGTCGGCATGAAGCTCGAGCCCCAGTAGGAGACGACCATCGACGTCGATGTCGGGCTGCACCACGCCTCGCCGCCGTTGTCGTACTGCGGGAAGTCACCGTGGTGGATCTCCTGCGAGTACTGCGGCAGGACGAGGTCCTTTTGCGACGTCATCGTGGTCGCGCTGGGGAACTTCATCTTCTGGTTCGTCAGGTTCATCGCGACCGCGTTCAGCCGCGTGAGCGCCGGCGTCGCGCTCGACCCGGCGCGGCGGAAGAGCGTCACCTTCAGCCGGTAGGCCACCGCCGGGTGGTCCTTGGCGAACCACGTGTCGATCGAGACGAAGCCGTCCGCGTCGCCCTGACCGCCGACCGACGTGCGGTGGAAATCGCTGTCGCTCGACGACCAGCGGCCGAGGATGTACGACTTCGCCCAGTGGCCGTCGAGCATCCTCGGCTGCATCTCGACCTGGATCCACGTGCCGTTGGGCGTGGTGGCGTTCCACGAGGCGACGAGCTCGTTGAAGCCGAACGAGGTGCTGTAGTCCGGTGACGTCCAGGTGCCGGACTGGTACGCGCCCGAGCCGTTCGCTCCATCGTTGGAGTAGTTGGCGAACGGGTCGGTGTAGGTGAAGCTGCCGAGCCCGGTCGGCGCAAGGGTCACAGTGCCGCCCGATTCCGTCACTCCGGAAATCGACGCATATGACCCCAGCGGGAAGTTCGTGAAGTTGATCGGGTACGGCTGCGCGGCGAGTGCCGGAGCGCTTGCAGCAAGAGCAAGCCCGGCGGCCGCGACGACTGTGAGAAGCGTTCGTTTGATCATGGTGCGATCCTAAACGGGTTTCTCGACATTGGTAAACCCGTGTCAGACACCGGATTTGTGCCTGTTGTGTGACGGTGTCTGACAGCCGCCTGGGGGCCCATTAGCAGGACAAGTCACACCTTCGTGACGAAGGCGTCACGAATTCGTTTGCGTGTCTGACACCGGGTTCGACGGATCGCCGTGCGTCGGCAGCAGGAGCGTGACCCACGACTCCCGCACGCCCTCGAGCCAGGCGTCACAGCCCGCCCGCAGTTGCTCCCATGCCTACACCCGCTTCGTGTCGCGCTCGTACGCGCGGCGGGCCAGCACGGCGCAGGCGACCGTCCACACCGCGACGACCACCCACCCCTTGGTGCCCCAGCCCGCCCCTCCGAGCCCGACGCGGTCCGCCTGCACGAGCCAGTAGGACGGGAGCGCTTCGGCGACCTTGTGCATCGCCCCGTGGGTAACCGGGAACCAGACCCCGCCGAGCAGCGCGAAGAAGGCAACCGTCCCGCCGATCGCCGGCCCGATGGAATCCGGCGTCATCAGGTGCCCGAACAGGATCCCGATCGCCGCGAACGGTGCTAGGCCGATCAGGATCAAGGCGGTCATCCGCAGCCAGTCGCCTGCGGCGAGACGAACGCCGAGTGTGGCACCCGCCGCGTACAGCAGCGCGATCGTGGCAAGGGCCATCACGTACGCCGTGAGCACCTTGACCCGGAAGTACGTGCGTGTCGGGAGCGGCGTCAAGCGGAGCTGCCGGTTCCACCCGACGGCTCGCTCGGCCGCGATCCGCGCGCCGCAGCCGACGACCGCGTTCATGGCTCCGAACGCCGTCAGGCCGACCATGAAGTAGACGGGAGCCGCGATTCCCGTCCCGCCGATGCTGTGCTCGCCGCGGTTGGGAGCAGCGATCGCGTAGTAGAGGGCGAGCGGGAAGGCGAACGAGAGAATGTAGAGGCGGCGGTTGCGGAAGGTGCGCCGGAGCTCGTAGCGCGCATATTCGACCGTGTGGCTCATGCGGCCACCTCCTCCTCGACGCCGGTGAGCTGGAGGAACGCCTCCTCGAGGCCGGCCCCGCGGACCTCGATGTCGTGCGCCAGCGGCTGGGTGGCGAGCAGCGCACGCAGCGCGGCGTCCGAGTCGGAGCAGGCGAGCACGATGGTGTCGCCGCGACGCTCCGCCCTCGTCACTCCGGGAAGGCCGGCGAGCCTCTCCGCCGGGACGCCGGGGAGCGTCGCACGGATCGTGCGCGCGCCCACGATGGCCTTGATCTCGTGAGGCGGCCCGTCCGCGACGATCCGCCCGTGTGCCATCAGCAGCACGCGGTCGGCGTACTCGTCCGCCTCCTCGAGGTAGTGCGTGGCGAAGAGAAACGTCTTTCCGGCTCCCGAGAGCTCGCGCACGGTCGTCCAGAACGCGTGTCGCGACTCGACGTCCATGCCGACGGTCGGCTCGTCGAGCACCAGCAGGTCGGGATCGCTCACGAGCGCGACTGCGAACCGCAGCCGCTGCGTCTCGCCTCCGCTCAGCCGTTCCGTGCGGCGGTCGGTGAGCTCGTCCAGCCGAGCCAGCCGCAGGGTCTCGTCGACGTCGAGGGGAGCGGGGTAGAGCGCGGCCATCATCGCCAGGATCTCGCGCACGGTCAGGTCGCGGAGAACGCCTCCGCCCTGCAGCATCGCCCCGATTCGGCCCGCGACGACCGCGCGCTGTGGCGGTCCACCGAAGACGTCCACGGAGCCGTCGTCCGGCTCCTGCAGGCCGAGCAGCATGTCGACCGTCGTCGACTTGCCTGCGCCGTTGGGACCGAGCAGCGCGACCAGCTCGCCGACCTGAACATGAGCGTTGACGTCGCGCACGGCTTCCACTGGCCCACCCTGCGACCGGTACGTCTTCCTCAGCCCCCGGAGCGTGATCCCGTCGCCGTTGTTCCGGCCCGACTCCACGTCCGCCACGCTAGCGGGATCCTCTGTTGCGGCGAGGTTAAGTCGAGCACGTAGGATCGCGGCATGTGCCGGAACATCCATACGCTCTTCAACTTCGAGCCTCCCGCGACCGAGGACGAGGTGCGGGACGCCGCGCTGCAGTACGTGCGCAAGATCAGCGGCTTCACCAAGCCGTCCCGCGCGAACGAGGCGGCCTTCGAGCGTGCCGTGGACGAGGTCACGGCCGCGACGGCCCGCCTCGTCGACGGGCTCGTGACGAACGCGCCGCCGAGGGACCGCGAGGTCGAGGCCCAGCGCAAGCGCGAGCGCGCCGCCAAGCGCTTCGCAACGGCCTAGGTGGAGCTCACCCGCCACGGCGATGCCGAGAGCTTCCTCGCCGTGGCGGGCGACTTCCTCGGCGGTCGCGAGGCAGAGCACAACCTGATCCTCGGGCTCAGCTCGCGGCTCGATCGCGACCCGCTGATGTACGGCGAGCCGCCCTACTTCGCGGTGGCGGAAGACGAAGACCGGGTCGTCGGCGCGACGATGCGGACCCCGCCGCACAACCTCATCCTCTCGGAGATCGACGAGGACGCTGCGGTGGGCCTCTTCGTCGAGGACGCAAGCGAGGTGTTCGACGCCCTCCCGGGCGTGATCGGGCCGAAGGCGCGCGTGGCGCAATTCGCGAACGCGTGGCGCGCGGCCACCGGCGCGACGCCGCGGCTCGAGATCGCTCAGCGGATCTTCGCCGCAGACCACGTCGACGAGCCTCTACCCACGACGGGCGCGCTGCGCGACTACGAGCCCGCCGACGACCGGGAGCTCGCGATCCGCTGGATGGACGAGTTCGTCGCCGAGGCGATGCCCGAGGAAGCCGCTCATCCGGAGTCGGGCGCCGAGTTCGTCGACCGCCGCGAGGAGGACCCGGAGGCGGGCCTCGTCGTCTGGGAGGACGAGCGCCCCGTTTCGATGGCCGGGTTCGGCGGGCGAACGCCGAACGGCATCCGCGTCGGGCCCGTCTACACGCCGCCGGACCTGCGCGGCCGTGGGTACGCGAGTGCGGTCACCGCGGCGCTGACGCAACGGCTGCTCGACTCGGGACGGCATTTCTGCTTCCTCTACACCGACCTCGCGAACCCGACGTCGAACAGCGTCTACCAGCGGATCGGCTACCGAGCGGTGGCCGATTCCGACCTCTGGACCTTCACGCGCTAGGGTCCGCCGCTCCGTCAGCTCACAAGGGGGTTTCTCGTGTCCAAACGGCTTCTTGCCCTGCTCGCGAGCCTTGTCGTCGCGCTGGCCGTCGCCGCTGTGCCGGCCGGGGCCGTGTCCGAGCGAGCGCACCAGCCCTCGCTCCAGTTCATCGGCCAGGCGGTCATCCCGACCGGCACGACCTTCGCGGGGACGACGGTCGGCGGCCTGTCTTCGATCACCTACGACTCGAGCCGCAACGTCTACTACGTCCTCTCCGACGACCAGTCGCAGATCAACCCGGCGCGCTTCTACACGGTCGGCATCGACGTCGGCTCGAGCTTCGACGCGAGCGACGTCCACTTCGACGCGGTCACAACGTTGCAACAACCGGGCGGCGGGCCGTACCCCGTTGGCGGCCTCGACCCCGAGGGCCTGGCGCTCACGAAGGACCGCGAGCTCATCCTGACGTCCGAGGGCAACGCGAACACGCTGCTCGCCCCGTTCGTGCGCCGCTACGACCTCGCGGGCACCTATCGCGGCGACCTGCCGGTTCCGGGGTACTACCTGCCCACCGCCGACCACTCGAGCGGGATCCGCTTCAACCTCGCGTTCGAGTCGGCGGGCGTGCCGCCGAACGGCCGGTTCGTCTTCACGGCGACCGAGAACGCGCTGTTCCAGGACGGGCCGGCGGCGACGCCGACCAACGGGAGCCCGTCACGGGTCCTGCGCTACGACCTCCAGACGGGCCGGCTCGACCGCGAGTACCTGTACAACACCGACCCGATCTTCCAGCCGCCGGTGCCGCCGACGAACTTCGCGGTGAACGGGATCGTCGAGCTGCTGCCGTTCAACAACGAGCACCTGCTCTCGATGGAGCGATCGTTCTCGGTGGGCGTGCCGGGGACCGGGAACGAGATCAAGCTCTACTCGGTTGCGCTTCCGGGAGCGACGAACGTCCTGGGTGTGCCGAGCCTGGCCGGGCTCGACGTGCGGCCGGCGCAGAAGACGCTGCTCTTCGACCTCGGGTCGCTCGGGATCCCGCTCGACAACGTCGAGGGGATGACGCTCGGGCCGAAGCTCCCGGACGGGCGGCAGTCGCTCGTGCTCGTGAGCGACAACAACTTCGCCGCCTCGCAGTTCACGCAGTTCCTGCTGTTCGCGCTCAGCTGAGCGCGAGCTCGAGGCCTTCGAGGCCCCAGATGACGAAGGCGCGGTTGCGCCGGGGCTTCTCTGCCAGGGAGAGCCCCGGCGCCCGCTCCACGAGCGCACCGAGTGCCGCAGCCAGCTCGATCCGCGCGAGCGGAGCGCCGATGCAGACGTGGATGCCGCCGCCGAAGCCGATGTGCTCGGCTGCGTTCTCGCGCCCCACGTCGAAGGCGTCAGGGTCGGTGAACACGCGTGGGTCGCGGTTGGCCGAGCCGAAGAGCAGCGCCACCTTCTCGCCGCGCGGGACGGGCTCGCCGGCGATCTCGACGCCGTCCTCGAGCACCCAGCGTTCGAAGAGCTGGAGTGGGGGGTCCCAGCGGATCAGCTCCTCGACGGCGGCGTCCGGCCCGACCTCGCCCGCGACGAGTCGCGCCCACTGCCGTTCGTGGCGCAACAGGGCCAGCACGCCGTTTCCGAGCGTGTTGACCGTCGCCTCGTGGCCGGCGTTGAGCAGGACGATGATCGTCGAGACGAGCTCCGCATCACTGAGGCGCCTGCCGTCGACCTCGGCCTCGACCAGGCGTGTCACGAGGTCGTCCTGCGGCTCCCGTCGCCGCTCGCCGACGACGCTCAGCACGTAGTCGCGGAACTCGGCCGCTGCCTGTGTCGCCGCCTCGGCCTGCTCGAGCGTCGTGTCGAGCTCGTACATCTTCACCATCGTGTGCGACCAGGCGAGCAGGTCACGCCCGCGGTCGGTGGGGACGCCGAGGAGCTTGCAGATGACTGCGATCGAGTACGGCTGGGCGAAGTCGCGCAACAGGTCGAACCTGCCGTCGGGCAGCAGCTCGTGGGCGAGCTCGGCGCATGGGCCGCGCAGCGCTTCGACCGAGCGCGGCGTGAACGCCGCCGCGACGAGCTTCCGGATCCGCGTGTGCTCGGGCGGCTCGAGCCAGAGCAGGCTCCAACGCTCGCTGTCCCAGAAGGCCTGCCAGCGCGGGTCGAGCGGCTCGGCGGCCGCGAATTCGTCCTCCGGGCCGACGTGGCGGAAGTTGCGGCCGAGCCGCCGGTCACGGAGGCAGGCGCGCACGTCGGCGTGGCGCGTGACGAACCAGCGCTCCAGCGACTCCTCGTAGAAGAGCGGCGTCTCTTCGCGCAGCGTCGCGAGCGCGGGGTACGGGTCGGCGAGGAAGGCCGGGTCGGTCGGGTCGAAGCGAGCGTTCAGGTCGCCGCGACGATCGTGATCCCGCCGCGCGCCTTCTGCCGCAGCGTGACGTGCACCTTCTCGGTCGGCAGCTCGAGCGCCTGCGCGGCGTCGTCGCGAATCCGCACCGCCAGGGTCTCGCAGAACGCGCCCTCGTTCCGGAAGCTCGCGACGTAGAGCTTGAGCGACTTGGACTCGATGCAGAGCGCGTCGGGCTCGTACTCGATCGTCGCGACGTACATGTCCGGCTGGTTGGTGACGGGACACATCGCGACCAGCTCGTCGCTCGTCAGCTCGACCCGTGCGACACCCGGGTTCGGAAACGTCTCGATCCCCGCGTAGCGCTCCGAGCCCGCGTGGCCGAGGGCGACGAACTCCGTGGAGCGCTCGTTCACGCTGCGTACTGTACGCCCACGTGAAGCGCGTCTACCTGGCCGGGCCGCCGTTCGCCGACGAGTACCGCCGCCGCGCGGCCGAGCTCCTGCGCGCCCGCGGGTGCGAGCCGGTCGACCCGATGCGTCGCGACTTCCGCGGCCGCGCCGAGGGCAACGAGGCGGAGATCGTCGAGGGCGACCTGGCCGAGATCGCCTCGTGCGACGCGGTGCTCGCGGCCTTCACCGCGCCGGACGAGGGCACCGCGATGGAGGCGTGGCACGCGCATGCGATCGGCCGGCCCGTAATCGCGTACACGGGCGGGACGCCGCCGCATCCGTGGACGGTCTACGTGGCGCGGCAGGTGTGCGCCGACCTCGAGGCCGCCGTCGACACGGTGTCCGGCTAGATACCGCCCGGTATCCACCGGGACTACTTTCTCAGCCGACCACGAAGGAGCTCTTGCCGAGCAGCGCGCCGTAGCGGCCGAGCTTCCGCGGCCCGCGACCCGGCCACACGTACCACGTGTACGTGCCGCGCTCGAGCCGTTGTGTCTCGCCGTTGTGGCTCCACCGAGCCGGCAGCCTGAGCCGCGCGCGCGTCGGCCACCAGCTGCCGGCCTGGTGGCCGTCCACCCACAGCTGGAAGTTGTAGTAACGCGCTCTCTTCGCGCGCTTCCAGGCGAACAGTGGCTTCGCATGCACGCGGAGATGGGCACCGCCACGCGGTGCGTACAGGACCGGAAGCGGCATCACCGACGCCGTCCGCTGCACCGTGTTCCCGGCCGGGTCCTCCGCGGTCAGCGTGTAGCGGTAGCGCACGTAGTTCTTAACCCGCCGGTCGGCGAAGGAGCTGCCGTCACCGGCGTAGATCTCGCTCGAGGACCCGCGCTTCGTCCCGGGCGAGCGCGCAAGCCGAAGCTGGTCGGCGCCCGCGATTTTCCAGCGCAACCTGACCAGGCCGTCGAGCCCCTCGAGCGACAGCGCCCTGAGCGCCGGCGGAGTGGCGTCGTAGCTCAGCGCGAACGGGAACGGCCGGCTGGCATTCCCCGCGAGGTCGGTGCACTTACCGGAGAGGGCCCCGCCGGCGGTCCCCGGGCCGGCGTAGGTGAGCGAGCTGCAGGACGCGATCCCGGCCAGGCCGTCGGAGCCGGACCAGTGGATCCCGACAGCGTGGTTGTACCAGCCGTCGTGGTCGGGGGCGCGGTCCGGCTTGGCCGCGATCGCACCGGGCGCGGTGGAGTCGTAGTGGACGACCCAGCTCACGGGCGCGGACATGTTCCCCGCCTTGTCGGTGCACGTGCCGAGCCGGCTGTCGCTGCCGGTGTCGGGGCCCGAGTAGACGAGCGAGCTGCAGGAACCGACCCCAGACGCCCGGTCGATCCCCGTCCAGTTGACCGCGACCGGGTGGTTGTACCACCCGTTCAGGTCAGGCAGGCGGGCGGGAGCGATCGCCGTGACGGGCGCCGTTGCGTCGTACTTGAACGACAGCGGCGGAGGCGAGGCAGTGTTGCCCGCGTGGTCGGTGCAGCCGCCGCCGGAGCTCGCGTTGCTGCTGTCCGGGCCGCTGTAGGTGACCGACGGCGTGCAGGAGACGATCCCCGAGGTCGCGTCCGTGCCGCTCCAGCTGATCGAGACCGGCTGGTTGTACCAACCGGCGTGGTCCGCCGGGCGCGCGGGGGTGACCGCCACGGTGGGCCCGGTCGCGTCGTACTCGAGCGAGAAGTCGCGGCTCGCGCTGTTCCCAGCGGCGTCCGTGCACGTTCCGACAGGATCGGCGTTCGAGTCGTCCGGGCCAGCGTACGTGCGTGACGTGCACGACGCGATGCCGGAGGTCGGATCGCTCCCGCTCCAGTCGATCCGGACCGGATGGTTGTACCAACCGTTCTGATCGGGGTTCCGACCAGGGCTCGGCGCGTTGACGGACGGCCCTGTCGCGTCGTACCTCACGACGACGTCGTCCGAGGAGCCGTTGCCGGCCTTGTCGGTGCAGGCTCCGCTCCTGGTCGTGCCGGTCGTGTCAGGCCCGGAGTAGGCGAGTGGCGCCCGGCAGGAGTCGATCCCGGATCCGCCCGGGTCGGATCCGGCCCAGCTGATCGAGAGCGGGGCGTTGTACCAGCCCGCGCTGTTCGCCGGCCGGCTCGGAGTCGCCACGGTGACCGGTGCGTGGGTGTCGTACTTGACGACGAAGGTGCTGGGGGAGCTGTTTCCGGCACGGTCGCTGCAGCCGCCGCTTACCGACGTGCCGTTCGTGTCCGGACCGCTGTACCCGGCTGCTGAATCGCAGGACGCGATCCCGGAGGTCGCGTCGCTGCCCTGCCAGCCGACCGAGAGGGGGCCGTTGAACCAGCCGTTTGCGTTGGGGGCCGGCGTGGGTGTGGCCTGGGTGCTCGGCGGTGTCGAGTCGTACTTGAGGAGGACACCGTCCGAAGAGCTGTTTCCCGCGCGGTCGGTGCAGCTGCCGCTCACGGTTGTGCCGGTCGTGTCCGGCCCGCTGAAGTCGAGCTGCGGCCGGCACGAGGCGATGCCCGAGCCTCCGGTGTCGGAACCGCTCCAGGTGACGGACAGCCGGCTTCGATACCAGCCGGCGGCATTCGGCGAGCGACTCACGCTCGCGACGGTCGCGGGTGCGTGCGTGTCGTACTTGACCATGAACGGGTCCGAGGAGGTGTTGCCGGCGTTGTCACTACACGTTCCGCTCACGTTGGTTCCGTTCGTGTCCGGGCCGTTGTAGTTGAGGTCGGTCCGGCACGATGCGATCCCGGACCCTCCAGTGTCGGACCCGTCCCAGCTAAGGGTGAACGGCGCGCTGAACCAGCCCGCCCCGTTCGGCGGTCGGCTCGGGTCGACGTTCGTGTCCGGGGGAACGGTGTCGTACTTGACGAGAAACGAGTCCGAGGAGCTGTTGCCCGCGTTGTCGGTACAGGTGCCGGTCTCGGTCGTTCCCGTCGTCTGCGGCCCGTTGTAGGAGAGCGTGCCGGCGCACGACGCTAGCCCCGAGGTCGCGTCCGAGCCGGGCCAGGAGATCGAGAACGGTGCGTTGAACCAGCCGGCGCCGTTGGGTTGGCGGCTCGGCGTAGCGGTGGTGGTCGGCGGGTCGGCGTCGATTTTGAGCGACCGCGTCGTGATTCTCGTCGTCCCGCCATCACTCGTCGCCTCGCAAGTCCGGTTGGTTCCCGTGTTCGGGCCCGGGATCTGGATAGCGGGGTCGCAGCCGGTCGTCGAGATGATTTGCGACTCGGGATCGCTGACGGACCAGTGCAGGGTGATGTTGTTGCCGTGCGCGCTGCCGCGGAACCAGTCGTTGGTACCGGCGATCCCGTCGATCGAGTACGAGACGATCGGAGGCGTGTCATCGGACGCGGGGAGTCCGCGCGCGGCGTGGGGGAGGAACAGCAGGGCGACGAACAGAGCCGCGACCGCTGCGTACCGAGCGTTGCGCATCAGCGAACGGCGAAAGTGCTCTTGCCGACTATCGGCCCGTACTTGCCCAGCCGGCGTGCGCCGCGCCCGGGCCAGACGTACCAGGTGTAGGCACCGCTCTTGAGCCGCCTCGTCTTGCCCTCAGAGTGCCAGCGGGAAGGAAGCCGTAGCCGTGGCGAGGATGGCCACCAGCTGCCGACCTTGCGTCCGCGGCGCCAGAGCTGCAGGTTGTAGTAGTCGGCCTTCTTCGCCGCCCTCCACGCGAACAGGAGCGAAGCTGTTCGGCCGAGACGAGCGCCGGGCCGGGGTGCATAGAGGACCGGGAGCGGAACGGCGGAGATGCTGCGCGCGGCCCTGTTGCCGGCCGCATCCGTTGTGGTCAGGGTGTAGCGGTAGCGGACGTAGTTCTCGACCCGGTCGTCCGCGAAGGTGCTGCTGCTACCGCTGTAGACGTCGCTCGAGCCGGCCCGCTTCATCCCCGGCGAGCGAGACAGCCGAATGCCGGCTGCGCCGGAGACCTTCCAGTGCAGCCTGACCTTGCCGTCGAGAGCCTTCAGGCCGAGTGCCCGGAATGTCGGCGGGGTGGTGTCGTACTTGACCACGAAGCCACCGGTGGAGCTGTTGCCCGCCTTGTCCTCACAGCTGCCCGAAACCATCGTGCCGGTCGTGTCGGGGCCGCCGTACGTGAGCGCCGGGCGGCACGAAGCGATGCCCGAGGTCACGTCGCTTCCGCTCCAGCCGACCGAGAGCGGAGACCTGAACCAGCCGGCCGCGTTCGGCGCGGGCGCGGACGCTGCGTCCGTGACCGGCGGCGTGGCGTCGTACTTGAATGAGATGGCGGCGGACGACGTGTTGCCGGCGTTGTCCGTGCAGTCGCCTACCACGGTCGTCCCCGTCGTGTCGGGCGCCGCGTAGTTCAGCGTCGGGCGGCAGCCCGCAATCCCCGAGGTCGCGTCGGTCCCGCTCCAGCTGATCGCGACCGGCGTGCGATACCAGCCGGCGCCGTTCGGTAGTCGGTTGGTGATTGCGGCCGTCGCCGGTGGATCGGCATCGATCTTGAGCAGCTTCGTCGTGATTCTCGTCGTCCCGCCATCACTCGTTGCCTCGCAAGTCCGGGTGGTTCCCGTGTTCGGGCCTGGGATCTGGATGGCGGGGTCGCAGCCGGTCGTCGAGATGATCTGCGACTCGGGATCGCTGACCGACCAGTGCAAGGTGATGTTGTTGCCGTGCGTGCTGCCGCGGTACCAGTTGTTGGTGCCGGCGATCCCGTCGATCGAGTAGACCACGACCGGCGGCGTGTCGTCGGCCAACCCCACCCACGCCGGGGACGCCTGGGGAAGAAGCAGAAACACCGCCGACGCGAGCGCGGTGTACCACGCCTTGCGCCGCAGCTGAGACCTAGGCGGCCAGATCACAGCTCTCCTCCCCCCGGAGTTACTTCAGTCGAGCGTACTCCTTCGCTTGATTTGTGGCAACGGCTACGTTCGGCGTACTTTCGGTATCTAGCTGGACTACCGCGAGGTATCCTCTGGGACGAATGATCACCGACGTGAACCCCTTCGTCTACTCGCGCCCGATCGCGCCCGACCAGATCGTCGACCGCGACGAGGAGACGCAGCTGCTGCTCAAGAACGCGGTCGGAGGTCACTACGTCCGCCTCTACGCGCCGCGGAAGTACGGCAAGACGAGCCTGCTCCGGCGGGCGCTCGCCGACGGCGAGCGGCAGGAAGGGCTCGTCCCGGTGCTGGTCGACCTCTACGGCATCGTCTCGATCTCCGACGTTGCCGTGCGCTTCGAGCGCGCGTATGCGAAGGAGCTGCGCGGCGCGATCCGCAGCCGCGTCGAGGAGTTCCTGCAGAAGACCGGCCTCGGCCTCTCGCTCGGCGCCTTCGGGATCAGCGCGCGGCTCCAGCTCCAGCCCAAGACCAGCCCGCTGCCGGCGTTGCACGCGCTGCTGGACCTGCCGTTGCGGCTCGAGGAGTCGGGCGGCTTCCGCGCCTACATCGCGCTGGACGAGTTCCAGGACGTGCGCAAGGTGCCTGACCTCGACGGGATCCTGCGCAGCCACATCCAGTTCCAGGGCGACGTCGCCTCGTACGTCTTCGCCGGCTCGGAGCCTGGGCTGATGAAGCAGTTGTTCGAGCACAAGGAGGCGCCGCTCTACGGCTCGGCTGTGCCCGTCCGCCTCGGACGGCTGCGCGACGAAGATCTCGCGGAGTACGTGGCCGATCGCTTCCGCGAGAGCAAGCGCGCGGTCGGGGAGGCGCTGAACCCGCTGCTCGCGTCGGCCAAGGGCCACCCGCAGCGGGCGATGCTGCTCGCCCACCGACTCTGGGAGGAGGTCGAGCCGAAGGGCAGCGCCACGCTCGAGGAGTGGGAGGGCGCGCACGCGGCGGCGCTCCTCGAGCTGCAGCCGGAGTTCGAGGCGCAGTGGCGGGGGCTCGACACCTCCGAGCAGAAGACCCTGCGCGCGATCATCGCCGGCGACGGCTCGCCCTACCGGGCCGCCGTGCTCGAGCGGCTGGCGCTCAGCAAGACGAGCGCGCAGAAGGCCCTGCAGCGGCTGGGCTCGCGCGCCGAGATCGAAGCCGAGGGCCGCAGGCAGGCGATCGTCGATCCGCTCTTCGCGGAGTGGATCGCGGGGCTTGCCTAGTCCTGTAAGGCCCGCTCGAGGCCGGCGAGCGCCTCGCGCTCGACTCCTGCGTTGCCCTCGAGCCGGCCGTAGTGGGCGAGCGCGGCGCAGAGCTGGACCGCGAGCACGCGCGCTCGCAGCAGCTGCGCCTCGTTGACCGGCCCGTACGCGTCGAGGAACGCCTGGCGGCCTTCCGGCGGCACGAAGCTCCAGAGCAGCGGCAGGTCGATGGCGGGATCGGAGCGGCAGACGTCGCCCCAGTCGATGACCCCGCTCACCGCGACGCCGTCGACGAGCACGTGGCGGAAGTGGAGGTCGCCGTGGACGAGGACGGGCTGCTCGGGAGGCGGGAGCCGCTGGGACTCGGCGAGCAGCTCCTCGACCCGCGGCGGTGCGCGCCAGAGGCCGAGCCGCTCGACCTCACCGAGCTGTTCCCGCGCGAGGCTCGCTCTCCGGGCCATGTCCGTGCGGCCGTTGGCATCGAGCGGCAGCGCCACGTCGAGCTCGACCGCGTGCAGCTCGCGCAGGAACCGCGCGAGGCTGACACCGAGGTCGGCCCGCGCCGCGTCGTCCAGCTGTGCATCGCCTGCCTCGACGCCCGGGAGGAGCTTGGAGCCGAAGAACGGCCACGGGAACTCGTCCGTGGGTTGGCCCACGAAGACCGGCCGCGGCACCGCCAGCGGCAGCGCCGGGAGCTTCGGCAGCACCTCGAGCTCGCGGTGGAACCCCGGGATCGCGATCTCCCGGTGCGGGAACCGGAACGCGTAGCGCTCGTCGACGAGCCAGACGCTGTTGTCCCACCCCTCGGCGAGCCGTCGGAGCGAGCGCATTTCGAGCTCCGGGAACTGGGAGAGCAGCCTCACCACGAGCGGTTCGTCGACCACGAGCTCGGGCGACCAGACCGGCACAGGCCAACCGTATGCCGTGCGTAAGCTGCGCACGAATGCGACCGCTGATCGGCATCACGACGGACATCACCTCAGCGCGCTACGGCTCGTGGGAGGAGGTGTCCGCGCTCGTGCCGTTCGACTACGTGCGGTCGGTCGAGCGGGCCGGCGGGAGGGCGCTGCTGGTCCCGCCGAGCGACGACGGCGTGGGGGAGACGCTCGATGTGCTCGACGGGGTGGTCTTCTCCGGCGGATCCGACCTCGACCCCGCCATGTACGGCCAGGACCCGCATCCCGAGACGAGAGGGGTCGTCGAGGACCGCGACCGCGCGGAGCTGGCGCTGCTGCAGGAGGCGCTCGCGCGCGACATGCCCGTCCTGGCGGTCTGCCGCGGCTCACAGGTACTGAACGTCGCCCTCGGCGGCGATCTCGTCCAGCACCTGCCCGACGTCGTCGGCGACCACAAGCACAAGCACACCCCGGGCGCGTACGCCGACCACGACGTGCAGCTCGTCCCGGAAAGCCGGCTGGCGTCGTTGCTCGGCGACCACGCGCCGGTGAAGTCGCACCACCACCAGGGGTTCGGCCGGCTCGGCGAGGGCCTGCGCGAGTCGGCGCACGCGGAAGACGGCACGCTCGAGGGGCTCGAGGATTCCTCGCGTCGCTTCGCCCTCGGGGTCCTCTGGCACCCCGAGGCCGGTGAGGACCTGCGGCTCTTCCAGGCGCTCGTCGCCGAAGCGCGGGACTACCGCGAGCGCCGCCGCTCCGCTTGATGCGTTCGCCGGCGACGCTGATCCCGACCATCCCCGAGCCAGCGCGCGTCGTGCTCCGCAACGGCGTCTGGGCCTACGGCTGGGTCACCTCGCCGTTCCGCCCGCTGCCGAACTTCCTCGTGCTCGGCGCGCAGAAGGCCGGCACCACTGCTCTCTACGAGTACCTGAGGCGCCACCCGCAGATCACCGGCCCTTCGTGGAAGGAGGTCAGCTTCTTCGACCGCCACTGGGCCCGCGGCGAGTCGTGGTACCGCGGCAACTTCCCGAATCTCGCGCGCACGCGCGGGAAGCTGGTCGGCGAGGCGAGCCCGAGCTACGTGTTCCACCCGCTCGCCCCCCAACGCGTGCAGGAGGTCGTGCCCGAGTCACGGCTGATCGTCCTCGTGCGCAACCCGGTCGACCGCGCGCTCTCGCAGTACAACCACGAGGTCGCGCTCGGGCGGGAGCCGCTGCCCTTCGAGGAGGCGCTCGACGCAGAGGAGGAGCGGCTGCGTGGCGAGCAGGAGCGCATGACGGCCGACCCGCGCTACTTCAGCCGCGAGTGGTGGAGCCACACCTACAAGGCGCGCGGGCGCTACGCGGAGCAGCTCGAGCGCTGGCTCGCCGTCTTCCCGCGGGAGCAGCTGCTCCTGCTGCCGAGCGACGACCTCGGCTCGGACCCGGCGAGGGCGCACGCACAGGTGCTCGAGTTCCTCGGCGCGTCCCCGCAGCGGCTGGACTCGTATCCGCGGGTCTACGAGCGGGAGTACGAGCCGATGCGGCCGGAGACGCGCGAACGGCTGTCGGCGGAGTTCGAGGAGCCGAACCGCCGGCTCTACGAGTTACTCGGGCGCGACCTCGGCTGGCGGTAGCGCCGGCCGCCAGACGGTCAGCACGAACGAGCACGCGCAGACGACGGCGAGCAGCAGGTACGGGAGGGCGTCGCCCCCGATCTCCGCGAGCCAGCCGCCAAGCGCAGGGCCGACGACGTTGCCGGCCGCCCAGGCGCCGTTCATCGCTCCGAAGGCAAGTCCGAGGGCGATGCCGCGCCGGTCGGCCGCGTCGGTCAGCAGCGACATCCCGGGCGTGTAGAAGGCGCCATACGCGAGGCCGGCCGTGACCACCAGCGCCGCGACGACCGCCGGCGTCGAGGCGAATGCGAAGCACACCGAGACGACCGCCGAGGCGGCGAGCGCGACGCGGATCGGCAGGAGGCGGCCACGCCGGTCGGTGAAGCGGCCGAGCAGCGGGTTCAGCAGCGTCTCGATTCCGGCGGTTACGAGGAAGACGGCGCCGATCGCGACGCCGCCCCAGCCGCCGTCGTGCAGCGTCAGCGGCACGAGCACGGCCACGACGCCGAAGAGCAGCGCGGGGAGGACGAGCAACCACATCCCGCCGAGCAGGCGGTGATCCGCGCGGCGGAAGAGCTCGCTCATGGCCTGCGGCTGCGCGGGGACGCCGGGGGTCACGGCGACCCAGGCCGCGAGCGCCATGCCGAGGACGCCGATCCCCGCAAAGGTCGCCGCTACGCCCGCGACGGTCGCGATCGCACCCACCACCGGTCCGATCAGCGCGCCGAAGACCGCAGCGCCCATTGTCGTCCCGATCAGCGCGCCGCGACGGTCGCGTGGGGCCGCGGCGACGAGCCACGCGAGCGCTCCCGCCCAGGAGAGCGCGCTGCCAATCCCTTGTAGGAGCCGGGCCGCCCCCAGGGCCCACGCATCGCCGGCGAACGCAAAGACGAAGCTCGCGACGGCGGTGACCGACACCCCGACGAGCGCAGCGCGCTGCGGGCCGAAACGAGCCGCGACCAGTCCGCTCGGAAGAGACGCAGTCAGCACTCCGGCCGCGTATGCGGCCGAGAGCATCCCGGCCGACGCCTTCGACAACCCATAGGACGACACGAAATGCGGCAAGAGTGGCACGAGTGCCGTGAAAAACGTGATGTCGAGCGCCACGATCGTGCTCAGAAGGACGACGAGGCGGCGCATGTTTCGACCGTAGCAAGCGGGTTACCGCTGCAGATCGTGGCGGAACACACGAGGTTTGACTAACCCTCGGCAGGTTTAGGCGTCGAACCCACCTGGAACAAGGTCGAATCGACCAGGCCACCGAGCACGTGATCCTGCGCCGCCCGCAGCCGTGCTCCGGACGCGCCGACGTGAGTCGGACCTCGAGGAGGGGTCTCTGCGGTGAAACAAAAGCTGCTGCTGCTTCCGATGCTTGCTGCGTTTCTGATGCTGATGGCAACAGGCTCGACGCTGGCGTCGTCGTCGGCGCCACAGCGGCACGTGACCGCGAAAGCGACCTCGCCGGGGCCGGCGCGGAAGGCGATCCCGAAGGGGAACGCGGCGCTCGTACGCCGCCTGCGCCGCACGGTCTGGCACTGGCAGGCGGTGATGGGCAAGCGGCGCACGACCGTCAAGCTGTCGCTGCGCTCGGTGCCGGCGCTCCGCTACTGGCGCCGGCAAGCCCGGTCCGTCGCGCGCGTGGCCTCGCATCCGCCGCACAAGGCAGGCTGGCTCTGCATCCACCGGTACGAGGGCAACTGGAGCGATTCGAGCGATCCATACTGGGGCGGCCTGCAGATGGATCGTGGCTTCATGAGCGCCTACGCGCCGGCTGAGCTCCTGCGGCGCGGGTGGGCGGATCGCTGGACGGCGCTCGAGCAGATGTGGGTCGCCGAGCGCGCGCACCGCAGCGGGCGCGGCTACTGGCCCTGGCCGAACACTGCACGGTTCTGCGGGTTGATCTAGCCTTTCCCCACGCGCGTTAGAGCGCGCCCGAGCGGGAAAGACTGGTCCCCATGACCGAGATCACGAACGAGCAGATCCAGGCGCTGATCGCCCGCGGCGAAGAGGAAGGCTGCGTCAACCTGTCGCACATCAACGAGCTTGCCGCCGAGCACGAGCTGACCGACGACGAGATCGCGCGGCTCTACGAAGAGCTCGAGGAGCGTCACATCGAGCTGGCCGACGACTGCGGGCGCGCGAACGAGGACGAGAGCACCTACGTGAACGGCGATCTCGCGATCGCGACGACGGACGCGCTCCAGCTCTTCCTCAACGAGGCCGGCCGCTGGCCGCTCCTGACGAAGGAGGAGGAGGTCGAGCTCGCCAAGCGGATCGAGCGCGGCGACATGGAGGCGAAGGAGCGGATGATCAACTCGAATCTTCGCCTCGTGGTCTCGATCGCGAAGAAGTACCAGGGTCACGGGCTCTCGCTGCTCGACCTGATCCAGGAGGGGATCATCGGCCTCATCCGCGCGGTCGAGAAGTTCGACTGGCGGCGCGGCTTCAAGTTCTCGACCTACGCGACGTGGTGGATCCGCCAGGCGGTGCAGCGGGGAGTGGCGAACAAGGCGCGCACGATCCGGATCCCGGTGCACATCGCCGACCGAGAGCAGCGGATCGCCCGCGCCGAGCGCGCGCTGGCGCCGAAGCTGGGCCGGCAGCCGACGGAGGAGGAGGTCGCGAAGCAGGCGAAGCTGCCGCTGAAGCAGGTGCGCGAGGTGCGGCAGGCCGCGCGCGCGATCACGAGCCTCGACCGGCCGGTCGGGTCCGAGAACGAGGCCGCGCTCGGCGACCTGTTTGCGTCCGAGCAGGCGCCGCCGGAGGAAGAGGTGACGGTGAGCCTCGAGCAGGACGTTTTGCGGCGGGCGGTGGCGCAGCTGCCGGAGCGCGAGCGCGAGGTCGTGAAACGGCGCTACGGCCTGAACGGCGACCGCGATCCCGCGTCGCTTGAGGCGATCGGGCGGGAGCTCGGCCTGACGCGCGAGCGCGTGCGCCAGATCGAGGCGAGGGCCCTCGAGCAGCTGGCCGTCAACCGCGAGGTCGAAGCTCTGAAGGTCGCGTAACGGGCTTCTCGGCGTCGGCCGGTGGGGAGTCGAAGGCGCGGTAGCGGCTGCTCAGGTGCCGCTGGCCGGCGAGATGAAGCGCGACCGCCCCGAAGACGGCGCCGATCTCGCGGACGACCTTCCAGGGCACGTTCAGCGCCTTCAACAGGCCCCGGCGGCGGAGCAACGCGACTACCAGCGCAGTCAGCAGCGCCACGCAGGCGCCGGCGATCAGCGCCAGGCCGTCGTTCGTCCCGACGAGAACTATCCACCACCCGAAGAGCGCGATCCACCAGAGCAGCACGAACAGCGATGTGCCCATTGACCTTCTCTTACCCGTTGGGGTCCCGCTCACTCGCGTGCCGGCGTCGCGCTCACGCCCAGCTCGTCGACCAGCGTGAGGAACGCCTTCGCGAACGGCGACTCGCTGGTCCGCTCGCGCACTTCGTCCCAGTCGATCTGCTCGCGAACGGTGCGGGCGAGCTCGAGGACCTGGTCGTAGTCCACCTGGTGCTCGCGCATCGCCAGCAGTTTCGCCACGAGCACGTCGTTGGCGCTCATCACCCGCATTCGCACCGCGTGCACCTCCAGCGCTTCGGCCCGCTCGAGGAACTCGTCGTCGATCGTCAGGCCGCTCGGCGCGTGGATCAGGTCGACCATCACCTTGCCGAGGAAGCCCTTGTAGAGCCAGCCCTCCGGCGGTTCCTCGGTACGAAAGCCCGCCTCTTCGAGCGCCTTCCAGGCCCGCTCGGCGTCCTCCGGCTTGACGAAGAAGTCGACGTCGTGCTCGGTCTCCGGCCCGCCGCGCGCCCAGATCGCGAGGCCGCCGCCGAGCACGAACGGCACGTCCGCGTCCCGCAGCGCCGCGGCTGCGACCTTCAACGTCTCGAGTAGTTCCTCGAAGTTCGGCTCCGCCTCTGCCATTGCGCGGTCGTACCCGGCAGGCCGCGGCGCCAATCGGCTTGAATCCGGCGCATGCCGAGGCCGATTCGCATCGCCGCGGCCGGCGATGTGCACTGCGACGAGACGAACCGCGACGAGGTCGAGCGCGCATTTGCCCACGTCGACGGCGACGTGGACGCGATTCTCCTCGCGGGCGACCTGACGACCTACGGTGAGCTCGACCAGGCGAAGCTGCTGGCGGAGATCGTCCGAGAGCTGGCGACCCCGGTCTTCGCGGTGCTCGGCAACCACGACTGGCACTGCAAGGAGGTCGAGCAGCTCTCGGCGGCGCTGGCCGACGCAGGCGTGCGGATGGTGGACCGAGGCTTCGCGATCGAGGACGTCGACGGCTCGCGGCTCGGCGTCGCCGGGGCGAAGGGCTTCGTCGGCGGGTTTCCGGACTCGCAGCTCCCGGACTTCGGTGAGCCGCTCCTGCGGGACGTGTACGCGGAGACGACGGCGGAGGTCGACGCACTTGCTGCGGGCCTGGCCGCGATCGCCGGGTGCGATTACCGCATCGCGCTGCTCCACTACGCGCCGACGCTGACGACGCTCGAAGGCGAGCCGCGCGGGATCTGGGCGTTCCTCGGCTCGGATCGGCTGGCCGCGCCGATCCTCGAACACCGCCCTCAGGTCGTCCTCCACGGCCACGCCCATGCGGGAGCATTCCAGGGAGCGGTCGGAGACGTTCCGGTGTACAACGTCGCCGTGCCGGTCCTCGGCAGCGACTTCTTCGTCTTCGAGCTCGACGCCGAGGGGGTACGCCCGACATGACCTCGACGATCGAGGTCGAGCGAGAGCAGACCCGCGAGACGCACGACGTCGAGCACGACCGCCCCTGGATCGTGATCGTCTGGAACGACCCGATCAACCTGATGTCGTACGTGACGCTGGTCTTCCAGAAGCTCTTCGGCTACAGCCGCGCCAAGGCGACGACGCTGATGCTGCAGGTGCACAACGAGGGCAAGGCGGTCGTCTCGAGCGGCACCCGTGAGAAGGCGGAACACGACGTCGCCCGCCTGCACGCGCACGGGCTCTGGGCGACGATGCGGCAGGACTGATGAAGCCGACCGCCGATGGAGGCGTCGAGCCGCAGCTCTCCCGCGACGAGCGGACGCTGGTGGCCAACCTCGCCTCGGAGCTCAGGTCGCTGCTCGACGGCGACACCGGCGATCCGACGCTCCGCCGCCTGTTCCCGCCGGCCTACGAGGAGGAGGCGGACGAGACTGCGTACCGCGACCTGATGGGCAGCGAGCTCCTGAGCGGACGGCGCGAGGCGCTCGAGCTGCTGGCTCGCACGGCGAACCAGAAACGCCTCAGCGCGGACGAGGCCGACGCGTGGCTACGCGCGCTGAACGACCTGCGCCTCGTGCTCGGCACGCGGCTCGACGTCCAGGAGGACATGCTGCTCGACGACCTGCGGCCCGACGATCCCCGCGCGTCCGGGCTGGCGATCTACGGTTGGCTCTCGTGGCTGCAGGAGCAGCTGGTCGCGGCGCTAACGCCGCCCGAGGGACAGTCCGGCGCCGGCTAGGACGCGGCCGACGAAGGGCGGGTCCGCGCGCAGCGCGTCCCGGAAGGCGAGACGCTCGTTCCAGAAATCAATGGCCCTGAAGCCACCGCTCGAGCACGTCCCCCAGCCGCTCGCGCTCAGCGTCGAATCGTCGCTGCCATTCGGGTCGTTTCGGACGACCCGAACCAGGGCTACGTTCCGACGACCTGGACGATCCAGCGCCTGTCGCGCTCGCGATCCAGCTCCAGGAAAAGCACGCGCTGCCAGGTGCCGAGGCAGAGCTCGCCGTCGCGCACCGGGATCGACTCGCCGGCCGGCCCGAGCAGCATCGACATGCAGTGCGAGTGGCCGTTCCCGAAGTCCATGTCCTCGGGGCAGATGTTCTCGGTGCGCCGGTCCCAGTCGTCGTGCGCGTAGTACGTCTCGCTCGGCACGAGGCGCTTGAGCATGCTCGCGAAGTCCTCCAGGAAGCCGCTCTCGAACTCGTTCACCCGCACGGAGCAGGTCGTGTGGGGTGAGTAGACGCAGGCGATGCCGTCGATGACGCCGCTCTCGCGAACCGCCTCCGACACCTCCTCGGTGATGTCGCGGACGGCCAGACCGCCGGTGGTTCGAAGCTGTCGCTCGTGCTGGAAGACCTTCACCGTTCGCCACCCTCCTTCGTGGACGGCCGCTTGGAGTGCGGACAACGGGGCCTATTGTGAGGGTTCTGCACGAATCCGTCGAGTGGAACCGGTGGTAGAAGGAGATCTCAGAGGCACCGTCGTGCCGGGGCGCGGGCTCGGGTCGGAGCTGATGCGCGATGCGCACGTCACCGCGCGGTTCGAGGAGATTGCGGGGTTCGAGCTCGTTCCCGGGACGCTGAACGTCCGCCTGTCGAGGCCGCTGGTGCGTGACGAGCGCTGGCGGTTCCTTCCGTCGGAAGAGGTCGCGCCGGACTGGGCGGAGCGAAGCGGCCAGAGCGCGTACTTCCTGGCGGATGTCGTCGTCGACGGGGAGCACCGCGCGCTGGCGTTCCAGGCGGTCGAGCCCGACGGCCCTGGGTATCCGCCGGACCAGATCGAGTTGCTGAGCGAAACGCACCTCCGCAACACGCTCGGGCTCGCCGACGGCGACCCGATCGCGGTCTCGCTGCGCGACGGAGGTGGGAGCTAGGCTCTGCTCGCCGGGCCCGTAGCTCAGCTGGTCAGAGCAGCGGACTCATAATCCGTTGGTCCCTGGTTCGAATCCAGGCGGGCCCATTAAGCCCTGCAGGCACAGGGCCAGCGCCGATCGCTGAAATGATCGCGCTCGGCTTGGAGCCGCGGTTTTGGGAGCGAGTGCCTAGCCGACGAGTCGCCCGCTCGGGCGAACGACGCGCCATACGCCACCGAACTCAGTGACGTTCTGGCACAGGATCTGACCGGGTTTCTTGTCGCCGATGTAGTAGTAGAGCGGGCGGCCGAAATAGGTCACCTGAAGACGGCCGCCGGCTCGCCTGACCGTGCCGAGGCGGGCGCGGACGACGCCCCTGCCGGGCCGTGGCCGCGCCTTCACGATGTACGGCGGCCACGCTTTCGCGCAAGCGCCGCTGCACCTGCTCTTGCTGCGCGCGTCCCGGGTAAAGCCGTAGAGGACGAAGCCACGATTGTCGAACAGGATGCGCCCGTAAGACGATGACTTGACGGTGACGCCCGGTCGTGAGGCTGCGGCCGGGCCCCCCTCGGCCGTGGCCCCCGGGAGCGCCGCGAGCACTGCCAGGGTCGCGATGAAGAGGCGAGTCCGCATGCTCCTCAGTCTGCGATCCCGCCTCAGCGTTACATGCGAGCTGTAAATCCCCAGCTCCGGCCTGACGGTCGCTGTGATCACCGGCGAAAGGAGGGTCGAAATGGGAGCAGCGACGGTTGCGATTGGCACCGAGGGCGGCGAGAAGTTCGCGGCTGCTGAGGCCGGCGGTCTGGCGACTCAGCTCGGCACTCCGTCGCCGAGGCCGCGCCGCGTCCCAGAACGAGCCATGCCCATCCCCTACTCGGCGTCGTTGATCTCCTTGTCGGTGCCGTCGACACCGACGAGGAGGACCTGCACGAGGACACCCGTGCCGCCGGGAACGTCGTCGACTCTCGGCTTGGGAATCTCCTCGAGGTGAATCGAGTTGCGCTTGCCTGGGGTGACCGCGATGGCTTTCACGCCGCGACTGTCTCCTCGGCAGTCGCTCCGTTACAGTCGTTCGGGTGGCCCAGGTCGAAGCAGCCGAGGCCGAGCTCCTCGATGCCTTGCGCGACGGTCGGGAGTCCGCCTTCGCCGCGCTGGTGCAGGAGTACCACCCCTCCATCCTGCGGGTCGCCCGACTCTACGTCTCGAGCGCGGCGACGGCCGAAGAGGTTGCACAGGAGACCTGGCTCGCCGTCCTCAACGGCATCGACCGCTTCGAGGGCCGCTCGACCCTCAAGACCTGGATCTTTCGGATCCTCACGAACATCGCCCGGACTCGTGGACAGCGCGATGCACGCTCGGTTCCGTTCTCGTCGCTCGGCGAGGAGACGGGTGAGCCGGCCGTCGATCCAGAGCGGTTCGCGCCGGCCGGGGAGCGCTGGGCCGGCCACTGGAAGTCGTACCCGGATCGCTGGGACACCTTGCCCGAGGAGCGGCTGGTCGGTGCAGAGACGCGTGCGCGCGTTGAGCGCGCGATCGACCGGCTTCCGCTAACCCAGCGGCAAGTGATCACCTTGCGCGACGTGGAGGGATGGGAGGCCGAAGAAGTGTGTAGCGCCCTCGAGATTTCCGAGACTAACCAGCGGGTACTCCTCCATCGAGCGCGCTCAAAAGTGCGGCAGGCACTGGAGGACTACCTGGGCAACTGATGCTGATCTCCGAAGACCTCACCTGTCGAGAACTGGTCGAACTTGTGACCGACTACCTCGAGGGCACGTTGGCGGCGGGCGACCGCGACCGGTTCGAGCAGCACGTGATCCTGTGCGACGGCTGCGGCTTCCACCTGGACCAGATGCGTACGGCGATCGCGGTGACGGGCTCGCTGACAGAGAAGTCGATCACCCCCGAGGCGCAGGAAAGCCTGCTGCGCGTGTTCCGCGGGTGGAAGGACGGCTGAGGGACGACGATGCGAGCCTACAAGTGCCTCCGTCCAGGACGCGTCGGCCCTTTCAGCGGCTACAGCTGGCCGCTCGGGGAGTGGGTGGAGGGCGACGGCGCGGTGCTGTGCATGCAAGGCGTCCACGCCTGTCGGACGTCGGACCTTCCTTACTGGCTGACGCAGGAGCTCTGGGAGATCGAGCTTGACGGCCACGTGCGTCAAGAGCATCGGAAGCTTGTCGCCGAACGCGGATGCCTCGTGCAGCGAGTCGAGGGTTGGAACGACGCCTCTGCGGCGAGCTTTGCGGAGGATTGCGCTGCCCGCGCGAAGGAGCGGGCCGAGCGAGCCGCCGGCGAGGGCGCTGCATTGCTTGGAGAACTTGCGACCGACGCAGCCGCCAATGCCGCCAAAGGCGAAGCGGTGCTCGTCGGCTACATCACCGCTCGCTCGGCGGAGGTCGACGGTGGCGTCGACGGCTACATGCAGGAGCGGTTGGCACAAGCACGCTGGCTGGCCGCCGAGTTGCGTCTCGACCCGCCCTAGCCGGACGAGGCAAAGCGAAGGCAGCCCGCGGACGGCGAGCAGGATCACGAGGAACAGCGGCACGCGCGCGAGCGTCGAGGCGCTTGCGAAGAGCGCGCCGGCGTCGTAGCGGACGCCGCTGGAGACGAAGAAGAAGGGAATGAAGACCCCGAAGCCGACTACCTCGAGCTTCTGACGGAACTGTGGGTGAGTCATCGCCTCGTCGCGATCGACGAGCTTGATGATCGCGCCGGCGAGAAGGCGCCGAGAATCGCCTCGAGCCGGCCGGTCGTAGTCGACCTCGAGGCCGGCGATCAGCAGCAGGAACGAGAGGAAGCGGACGTCCACCGCCGCGGCCCCGCGTTACAGGTTGTGAGTTCGGTGGCACCATGCCGATCGCCCGTAACGAATCGAGCCTCGCCTGGACTATCGCCTGCCAAGCGACTGAAGGAGGAGTAATGGGCAAGGTGTTCGTCCAGACGAACGAAGCAGAGGGCAATCGCGTGGTCGTGTTCGAGGGTGGCGAAGACGGCGCGCTTAGCCAGATCGCAAGCGTCGCGACTGGGGGCAAGGGCGATGGCGTACCGCATCTCACTTCGCAGGGTTCGGTTCTGCTTACGCAGGATTCGGGGCGGCTGCTCGTCGCCAACGCAGGCACCGGAGACGTGAGCGTGCTCACCGTCGCCGAGGCGGTGACGCTCGAGCGCGTGGTGCCGACGGGTCCCGCGCCGAAGAGCATCACCGAGCATGCCGGCCTCGTGTATGTCCTGAACACCGGCGAGCCGTCGCTCACGGGCTTCCGCCTCACCGCGGACGGGCTCGAGCCGCTGGAGGGCTCACGGCGTGACCTCGCACCCGGAGCGGATCCTGCGCAAGTCGGCTTCTCGCCTGACGGGTCGGCCTTGGTGGTGACCGAGCGCGGCACGAACTCGCTTCGCGTGTTCCCCGTCGATGAGGGCGGGCTCCTGGGCGAGCCAGTCGAGACCGCCTCCTCAGGCCCCACGCCGTACGGATTCGCGTTCGGCGCGAACGGTGCCCTCATCGTCACCGAGGCGTTCGGCGCGGAGAAGGGAAAGGCCGCGGCCTCGTCCTACCGAGTGCGCGGGACCTCCACAGAACCCGTCTCGCGGTCTGTCGGGAACGGTCGGAGCGAGATCTGCTGGGCGGTGGTCACGCCTGACGGCCGCTACGCCTTCACAACGAACTTCGCCGACGGCGCTGTTTCGAGTTGGACGATCGACGACGACGACAGCCTTACTCTCGAGAACGCGGTCGCGGGGACGTCGGTCGAGGGACAGCCAGGGCTCCGCGACGAGGACCTCAGCCGCGACGGGCGCTTCCTCTACGCGATCGACGCGGATTCGGGTCGCGTCTTCGGCTGGTCGATCGAGGGCGGAACCCTTTCGGCGATAGGCTCGTGGGACGGGATCCCCGCGACGGTCGCCGGCCTCGCGGCGAGCTGAGGCTCACGCGGCAACGTCGCGAGGACATGCCAAACGACGAAGGGAGAGTCATGTTCGCTCGGGTAGCAACGTTCGAGGGTGATCGCGAGCAGCTCGGCCAGATGGTCGAGGAGATTCGTCGCGACTCCGGATCGGGGCCGCCGGAGGGCGTCCCGGCAAAGGAGTTTCTCCTCTTGAGCGCGCGTGAGACCGGCAAGCTCGTCGCAATCGCCCTGTTCGAGACCGAGGACGACCTGCGTCAGGGTGACTCGACGCTCAATGAGATGAGCCCTCCGGAGGACCTTGGTTCGGTGAGCCGGAGCAACGTCGAACTGTTCGAGGTCGCCGCCAGGATGTAGTTCCGACCGAAGCCGGTTTCTCAGTGGCCCAGGCGCCTCGGCGCGAGACTCGGGCGCACGCAAGCCCGTGGCCATGCGTCGGGGCTTGGGTGCTGCTAAACGATGCATTCCCGCGCGAGGAGTCGTAGCCCGTTGCATCCGCGCGGAGATGCGAGATGTAATCTCGATTCTGTCGACCCCCGTGGAGGTACGCGATGTCGTGGAGCCTGAAGGGCAGTTACGCCGAGACCTGCTCCTGTGAACTGATGTGCCCGTGCAATCTCTCCTTCGATCACGGCGCGACGTACGACTTCTGTCGCGTGACGTTTGTGTTCAACATCAAAGAGGGGGAGATCGAGGGCCTCGACGTCGGCGGGCTGAAGGTCGCGGCGATTGCCGACACGCCGAAGGTCATGACCGAGGGCAACTGGCGCCTGGGCATCTTTGTCGACGAGCAGGCGTCGAGACCGGCGAGCCCATCCGCTTCGACGGGATGTTTCATCCGGTTGCGCCCGACCTAACGATGGCCGAGGCGAAACACTCGCGAATCAACGCGTTCGGTATCGAGTACGAGGGCAAGTCGGGGCTGTCGACCGCGGAATTCTCCTGGGCAGCCTGAGCGGATGATCGCCACTGCGCCAGATCGCGCCGGCGACGGTGCCGGTCTCGCACCGGCGTTCGCCGCGGCTCGGTCTCGGCTCGGGCTAGTTGCGCTCCTCTTTGCGCTGGCGGGAATCGGTTGGTGGTGGACGATCCGGCAGATGCAAGGGATGGACGAGGGCCCCTGGACCGCGCTTGGAACCTTTGGCTGGTTCGTCGGCGTCTGGGTGGTGATGATGGCGGCAATGATGTTCCCTTCGATCTCGCCCACCGCCGCGCTCTACTCGAGGATGGCCCGCGAGCGGTCGCCGCTGCTGCCGCTCGTGTTCGCTTCGGGCTACCTCGCCACCTGGGCCGTCGCCGGCGTCGTGGCCTTTGGCATTGCGCTTGCGGGAGGAGCGACGGTCGGCGACGTGCTCGCGTGGGACCGCGCGGGCCGCTGGATCGCCGGTGCAACCCTTCTCGCCGCTGCGATCTACGAGCTGACGCCGCTCAAGGACGTCTGCCTCTCAAAATGCCGCAGCCCGCTCGGGTTCCTGCTCGGCTCCTGGCGGGACGGATTGTCCGGCGCGTTTGCGATGGGGGCGAAGAACGGCGCCTGGTGTATCGGCTGCTGTTGGGCGCTGATGGCCTCACTCTTCGCGCTGGGCGTGATGAGCATCTGGTGGATGGCGGTGGTGGCCGGACTGATCGCGCTGGAGAAGACGCTTCCCTGGCGACGTGTCGCGACCTATGGCGGGGCCGCGGTCCTGCTCGCGGGCGCAGTACTGCTCCTGGCCATCCCGTCCGCGATTCCCGGCCTCACGATCCCCGGCTCGGGCCCGATGCCGTCGATGAATCAGATGGGCTCGTAGCTGTCGCGATTGATCCGTTGGTCCCTGGTTCGAAGCAGGCGCGCCCATGCGTGTCCGACCGCCCACGCCGGAAGATCGGGCGCGACCATCGCGTCAAGTGAGCACCCCGAGTTCGCCCAGCGATATGAGGAGGCTCGGAATGAAAGGGCAGTTCGACGAAACAGCAAAGATCGTCTCCAGCGGTGAGGGCCTCGAGGTGACCGGCCCGGCCGAGTGGGATCCTGACGAATCCGGAGCGGTGATCCGCGTGCGGGTCAAGCAGGAACAGGTGGTCGCGACAGGCGTCTCCGCCTACACGCCCTCGACTGCCACAACCTGGTCGGCAACGCTGACGGCTCAGTCGGGCACGTTGCAGCCTGGAGTCGCCGACGCGAGGGCTCGTGCGACGGTGTCGCTGGACAACGGCCACACGGAGCCGTACAGCTGGCCCGACACGGTCGAGCTCGTCTCGTAAGACTCGACGGCGCGGCGACACGGAACTGCGAGTCGGAATAACCGGCGCAGGAGGGTGTCCTCCTAGCCAAGAGCTCCATTCGACAGAGGAGGACCGCCATGACTCGCACGTTCCGCGCCGCGCTCGCCGTTGCTGCGTCCGGCCTCGCGCTCGCGCTCACCGCCACGGCTCCGGCCGCGTCCGCTCCGAAGATGGTTCAGGGCACCGTCGGCCCCGGCTTCACGATCAAGCTCACGCTCGCGGGCAAGAAGGTGACCAAGCTGAAGAAGGGCGTGCCGTATCGCTTCCAGATCCGCGACCGCTCTCCGATCCACAACTTCCACCTGATGGGGCCTGGAGTGAATCGGGTGCTGACCGGCGTCGACTTCACCGGGACGAAGAGCGTCGTGCTCAAGCTGCGGAAGGGCACCTACCGCTTCGTCTGCGACCCGCACGCCTCCTTCATGCACGGGAGCTTCCGGGTCGCCTGACGTTTCAACCGGCGTGCTGTGGCGGTGCGCTCACACGGCCACCGCCACCCGCCGGACCTCGGTACCGGTGATGGAGACGCCCGGCGCGTCCCAGCTGGTTGCACGCGCCTGGTCTCTAGCGATCGTCAATGTCACGAGTGCTGCGTACACAGTGAGTACGACCCGGCGGCGACACGAAAGTCATCGCCCGGGCGAGCAGACGGGCTAGTTCGGCTTGCCGGCCATCGCCCAGACGGCCACCACGTAGGCCGCCAGGGCCACCGTCGAGAGCACGAGCGTCGCCTTGAGCAGGCCCGAGCCCTTCCCAGCCCGGAGCCGGTAGACGCCGACTCCTCCGACGATGAGCGAGACCAGCAGGATCAGCCCGCCGAGGTCGGAGATGATGGTGCCGATGTCGAGCCAGGTCGGCGACGGGAACGCCTTCCTTCGTCCAGCCCTCCCGCGAGGCGATCCACTCGGCTCCCGCCCGCATCAGAATCCAGCCGGGCAGCGAGACCACCAGCAGCGACCAGTAGCCGAGCCGCAGGAACCGCACGTCACCTCGCGCAAAGGCGAGCGAGCTCACACCGGCGAGCAGTCCGCCGACGAGGACCATCGCCCCGAGGACGTGCAGGAAGAGCGGGAAGTCCCAGCTGTCGGGCCGGATCGCAGCGAGCGCGGTCATGCGCCGGGCTTGAAGATCATGTCGAGGAGGATCAGGAGAACCACCACCGAGCTCAGCGCGTGCATCAGCACGCCGTTCGACGTCCGGTTGAGGGCCAGGAGCTCCGCGTCGGCGCCGCGCTGCCCTGCTGCCTCCAGCTCCTTCGCCTTCGTCATCCCTTGCATGTAGGCGGCGCCCGTGCGCTGGCCGGCGGCGCCTGCGATGGCCCACAGGATGATCGCCGCGATGATCCAGCCGTCCCAGATCGCGTAGCCGTCGAGCGCGAAGGCGAGCCAGATCCCGAGCACGATCGTCCCGCCTGCGCCGATGCCGACAGCGACGTTTCCGACGTTCACGATCGGGCCCATCCGAATCGTTTCTTCAGGCGTGTCGATCCGCCGAACCGCCACGATCAGGATCCAAAAGAGCACGACCCCGGCGACGTACGCGAACGCGCTAAGCACGTGGAGCGCCAGCAGCCACTCGTTGAAGCTCACGCGGCGATCCTACGACGATCCGGATTGCCGGTGCCGGTGAGACCATTTGCCGCGCGTACGCTTGGCGCAGTGGGCATGTTCTTCCACTCTCCAGCCGAGGCACCCGAGCGTCCGGCCGATCCCGAGAAGCGCCGCTCGAACCTCAAGCGCATCGGACGCCTGTTCATGCCGTACAAGGTGCGGCTCGGCGGCGTCCTCCTTCTAATCGTCGTCTCGGCGGGGCTCGGCGTTCTGCCCGCGTTCCTCCTCAAGCGCGTCCTCGAGGCGATCGGCGCGAACGACACGCGCGAGCTCTCCGTCAACGCCGCGGGGATCATCGTGATCGCGATCGTCACCGGCGCGCTGGGCGTGATCCAGACGCTGCTCTCGAACCAGGTCGGCCAGCGCGTGATGCATGACCTGCGCGCGGCCGTCTTCCGCCACCTCCAGCGCCTCTCCCTCGCGTTCTTCACTCGAACGCGCACCGGCGAGGTGCAGTCGCGCATCTCGAACGACATCGGCGGCGTCCAGAGCGTGGTCACGAACACCGCGACCTCGATCGCCTCGAACGTGACCACGGTCGTCGCGACGATGATCGGCATGATCGTCTTGAGCTGGCAGCTCGCGCTCTTCGCGTTCGCGCTGATCCCGCTGTTCGCTTTCCTGACACGGCGCGTCGGCAACGAGCGTCGGCGGATCGCGAAGACGACGCAGGAGACGCTCGCGGACATCTCGAGCATCGTGCAGGAGTCGCTGTCGGTCTCGGGGATCCTGCTCGGCAAGACGATGGGCCGCGGCGACGAGCTCGCCGACCGCTTCGAGGAGGACTCGCGCAAGCTCGCCGACCTCGAGGTTCGCCAGCGCATGGCCGGGCGTTGGGTGATGGCCTCGATCCAGACCAGCTTCGCGATCATGCCGGCGGCGGTCTACTGGGTGGGCGGCCTGTTGCTGGCGGGCGGGTCGCACGCCGTCTCGATCCCGATGCTCGTCGCGTTCACCACGCTGCAGACGCGGTTGTTCTTCCCCGTCGGGTCGCTGCTCGGCGTGGGGCTCGACGTGCAGACGTCGCTGGCGCTCTTCGACCGCATCTTCGAGTACCTCGACGAGCCGGTCGACATCGAGGAGAAGCCGGACGCGATCACGGCGGCCCGCGCGGGGGACGTCGACTTCGATCACGTCTGGTTCCGCTACGACGAGGAGTGGACGGTGCGGGACGCGTCGTTTGCCGTCCCGGCCGGAACGACGACGGCAATCGTGGGGGAGACGGGGTCGGGCAAGACGACGCTCGGCTACCTCGCGGCCCGCCTGTACGACGTCGACCGCGGCCGCGTCACGATCGGCGACGTCGACGTGCGCGACCTCAGCTTCGAGGCGCTGACGAACCTCGTGGGCGTCGTCTCACAGGAGACGTACCTCTTCCACGCCTCGGTGCGCGAGAACCTGCGCTTCGCCAAGCCCGCCGCCACGGACGAGGAGCTGGAGGCGGCCGCGAAGGCGGCGCGGATCCACGACGTCATCGCCGCCTTGCCTGAGGGGTACGACACCGTCGTGGGCGAGCGCGGCTACCGCTTCTCGGGCGGCGAGAAGCAGCGCATCGCGATCGCCCGGACGATCCTGCGCAACCCGCCGATCCTCGTCCTCGACGAGGCCACGAGCGCGCTCGACAACGAGACCGAGCGCCTGGTGCAGGACGCGCTCGACCGCCTCGCCGCGGGACGGACGACGATCACGATCGCTCACCGTCTCTCGACGATCCGCGACGCCGAGCAGATCGTCGTGGTCGAGCGCGGGCGCATCGTCGAGCGCGGCCGCGATGAGGAGCTGATGCTGCTAGGCGGGCGCTACGCGGCGCTGGCGGCGCGAGACGGGCGGCTCGACGAGCAGCCCGTCCTGGCCGAGTCCAGTCGCTAGACCGCTAGCGCGCGACGGCGCTCGAAGCGCTCGATCCGGTCGCCGCGAGCAACGACGCGCTGCGCGCCGGTGTAGGCCGGGTGGCAGTTCGAGCAGAGCTCGACGGAGAGCGATTCCGCCGTCGTGCGGACGGTGAACGCGGTCCCGCAGGTCGCGCAGACCGCGTCCACCACATGCAGTTCAGGGTGCCGTGTCAACGGGCACCTCCTTCGCAGTGGAAAGTTTTGTGATGAAACTAACACTGCTAAGCTTAGCGGAATGCTGAAGCGCGATTACGGAGGCCAGAACTGCTCGATCGCGAGGACGCTCGAGATCGTGGGCGAGCGCTGGACGCTCCTCATCATCCGCGACGTCTTCCTCGGCCTACGCCGGTTCGACCAGCTCCAGGGGAGCCTCGGAGTCGCCCGTAACGTCCTCAGTGACCGGCTCAACCGGCTGGTGGAAGAAGGGATCCTGGAGCGAGTCCCGTACAGCGAGCGCCCTCCGCGCTTCGAGTACCGGCTCACCAGCAAAGGCCGCGAGCTCAACGTCGCCCTGACGGCGCTGCGCCAGTGGGGCGACGCGCATCTGAGCGAGAAGCCTCCGCGACTGCTGCGCCGAAAGGCGGACCGGAAGGCGGTGATCGCCGGGCTCGTTCCGCGAGGCGCGGACGTCCTCCGCCCGGAAGAGGTCGAGCTCGTGCCCGGGCCGGGGTTGAAGACCGCCTGAGCCGCGGGATGGAGTTCGAGACGAAGATCGCGGTCGTCCTGCGCGACGACCTCGCCGGCTGGCAGGAGACGAACGTCACGGCGTTCCTCGTCAGCGGCATCGCAGCAACGGTCCCCGGCGTCGTGGGGGAGCCGTACGCGGATGCCTCCGGCAACCAGTACCTGCCGATGTTCGTCCAGCCGGTGCTGATCTACCAGGCCGACGCCGCCGGGCTGCGGCGCGCCTATGAGCGCGCGACCAGCCGGGGATTGACGCCGGCCATCTACACGCACGAGCTCTTCGCCACAGGACACGACGAGGCGAACCGTGCCGCGGTCGCCGGCGTCTCCGCCGAGGACCTCGACCTCGTGGGGATCGCCTTGCGCGCAGAGCGCAAGGTCGTCGACAAGATCGTCGACCGGCTGCCCTTTCACCCATAGCGCACTTGCACCAGTGAGTTATACCCGGTATAGATACTCGGTATGTTCGCCTGCTGGAGCCACTCGTGAGCGTCCCACACGCCCTCCTGGCCCTCCTGAGCGAGAGCCCGAAGCACGGCCTGCGGCTGCAGAACGAGTTCGAGTCGAGGACCGGCGAGGTGTGGCCGCTCAACGTCGGTCAGGTCTACACGACCTTGCAGCGCCTGGAGCGCGACGGGCTCGTCGCGTCCGAAGGTGACGGCGAGCGGTCGCGTAAGCGCTACGCGATCACCACGGCAGGCGCCGAAGAGCTCGCCGGCTGGCTGCGCACGCCTCCTGAGCTCGTCCCGCCGCCGCGCGACGAGCTCGTGATCAAGGTGCTGGTCGCGCTCCAGGTCCCGGGCATCGACGTCCGCGAGATCCTGCAGGCGCATCGTCGCCACGTGATCGAGGTCATGCAGCGCTACACGCAGATCAAGGCAGACGCCGCGGAGGACGACGTGCCGCTCGCGCTCGTCGTGTACGCGGAGCTCTTCCGGCTCGAGGCGATCGTCCGCTGGCTCGATGCCGCCGACGCCCGCTTGAAGAGCCTGCCCTCACCGACACCGGCCGCACCGGCCGGCGTTCCCGAACCAACTCGCCCGACGGAGGTCTCGCGATGACCAGTGCACTCGAACTCCGACACGTATCCAAGGTCTACGGCTCCGGGCCGAGCGAGGTGCGCGCCCTCAGCGAGGTCGATCTCACCGTGCAGCGCGGGGAGCTGGTGGCGATCATGGGGCCGAGCGGCTCGGGCAAGAGCACTCTGCTCACGATCGCCGGCAGCCTCGAGGAGCCCACCAGCGGCCGGGTGCTCGTGGAGGGAACCGACCTCGCGGACGTCTCGCGCTCGGAGCGGGCGAAGCCACGTGCCCGTCGTCTACCTCGCCCTGGCGGTCGTGGGCGTGCCGGTCGCGGCCGCCGCGGCCGGATGGCTCGTCGCCGGACGCGAACCGCCTGCAATTGCGCGCGGCGCGATCGAGTAAGACGCGACGGGCTTAAACTTCAGCTACAGCGAGCAAGATCTGGAGTGCCCGCGCAGGCGAAACGAAAGGGCGATATGGGCCAAGTATCGGAGATCCTCGACGCGAAGGGCCACAGAGTCCTGAGGATCGACGCGGACGCATCGGTCCTCGAGGCGGTCAAGCAGATGGTCGCGGCGAACGTCGGGTCGCTGCTCGTCATCGACAGCGGCGAGATCGCCGGCATCGTGACCGAGCGCGACTTCCTCCGGCGCGTCGCGGACGACGAAGGCACGGACAAAGAAGCCTCGGTACGGGAGATCATGTCCTCGCCGCTGATCGTCGTCACGCCTCGGACCTCGGTCGACGAGTGCATGGCGCTGATGACGAACCGGCGGATCCGGCACGTTCCCGTCGTCGATGAGGGCGAGGTGACCGGCATCGTGTCGATCGGCGACGTCGTCAAGTTCAAGTCGAGGGAGCAGAGCTTCGAGATCCAGTTCCTCCACGACTACATCTCCGCCGGCTGAGCCGTTCGCGCGCCCCGGGCTAGACTCCTGGGCGGACGTGCGCGCTCAACGGGATCCGGATCTGCTGCTCGTCGAGGGGATGCTGGCACCCCCTCCGCTCGAGGATGCCCGCCGTTCGCTCGAGTACTGGGAGCGGCGCCATAGGGCGCTTCCGCTCCACCACCGGCGAGCCCGGCGGGAAGCGAAGGAGATGGCGGTCCGGTGGGACGAGCGGGTCCGCGCCGCCGAGCGCATCCGGTTCGAGTCGAGCGTTGCGGGGAGGGTCGTCGCCTGGCTGGGGCTCTCGAGCGCGTTCGTGCACAGGGTGCGATTCAGCAAGCGCGGCCTGCTGTTCCTCGCCTGGGCGCTCGTGCCGCGGAGGTTCAAGCTCATCGCGGCTGGGGTTCTGGCGGCGTGGCTGCTCGTCGCGATCGGGGCCTTCGCCGCCCTCGCGGCGGTCCTGGACCGCCTCGCGTAGTGTCCGGCGCCGATCGCGGCTAGGGAGTCGAGCTCTCGGCTACCCGCCGCGCCTTTCGAGGCGGAGGCTCGTGATCCGGAGCCGTCTGCTCCGGTTGCGGTGGCGAGTTCGGCCACCACGAGGCGCGGCCGAAGGCCGCCGTGAGCGACGGCACGAGGATCGAGCGCACCAGGAACGTGTCGATCAGGATCCCGGCCGCCATCACGAACGCGAGCTCGCGCATCGGGCGGATCGGGATCAGCGCCAGCAGCGCGAACGAGCCGGCGAGGGTGAAGCCCGCGGTCGTGATCGTCCCCGAGGCGCGCGGCGTCGCGTAGCTGATCGCCTCGCGCAGCGGCCGGCGTTCTGCCTCCTGCCAGATGCGGCCGGCGATGAAGATGTTGTAGTCGGAGCCGAGCGAGAGCAGCAGGACCGCAGCCGCGAAGGGGACGTAGTAGGTCAAGTCCTGGTGACCGAAGAAGTCCTGGAAGACCCAGGTCGTTACCCCGATCGCGGCCGTCAGGGCCAGCACGCTTGCGGCCAGCAGGTAGAGCGGCGCGACGAGCGCTCGCAGGAAGATCGCGAGCAGCACGAGGTTCGCGAGCAGCAACGCGAGGGCCACACGCGCGATGTCGCTGTGGATCGTGTCGACCGAGTCCTTGGCGAGCGCGGTGTCGCCGGCGACTCCCGCCTCGACGCCGCCGAGACCCGAGCGCTCCAACAGCGACGGCAGGTCGTCCTCGAGCTGCCTCAGCGCGTGGATCGTGTGGGTGCTGAGCGGGTCGTCCTCGAAGATGACTGCGAAGCGCGCCGCGTTGCCCTGTTCGTTCACGAACAGCGGCTTGTCGACCTGCGGCGGCTGGTCGCGGATCCCGACAACGCCTGCAATCCCAGGTTCCCGCTCCATTGCGGTTTGCAGCTTCCCGAGCTCGGACCGCTTCTGCGCCAGGCCGGGCCCGCGAAGGAGGATCTCGGTCGGGGCGACGATGCCTCGCGCGAAGCCCTGCCCCGCGGCCGAGGCCGCCTGCCGCACCTCGCTCGACTTCGGCAGGCCACGCAAGAGCGTTAGGCCGAGCGCGGTGGAGCGTGACTCGAGTGCCGCCACGACCAGAACGGCCGCGGTCGCGATCACGAGGGCCGCTGCCACGGGCCGGGCGGTCGCGACCCGGCCGAGCGCCCGTCGCGCACGCGACGGCTCGCGCGGCTTCGACTCCCGCAGCCCGGGCCAGAAGAGCGCGCGGCCGAAGATGGCGATCAGCGCGGGCACGAGCGTCACGGTCACCGCGAGCGTCACGAGCACGGTCACCGCCATCCCCGGGCCGAAGGCGCGGAAGAAACCGAGGTTCCCGATCACGAGCGAGCCCGTTCCGACGGCGACGATCAGTCCCGCGGTCACGACGATCGGGAGAACCAGGCGCGCCGAGCACTGGGCCGCCTGCACGCGGTGTTCGCCCTCGACGAGCCTCCGCCGCGCGCCGGAGAGGAAGAACACGGCGTAGTCGGTCGTGAGCCCGAGCAGCAGCGCGACGAGCACCGGCTCGACCTCGCGCGGCACCTCGGTGCCCATCCGGTCGGAGAGCCACGTAAGCACCCGCACCGAGATCAGGAACGAGAGGCCGGCCGCGCCGAGCGCGACGAGCGGGGCACCGACTCCGCGGAAGACGATCAGCAGCAGCAGCGCGATCAGGCCGACCGTCGCGGCCTCGACGAGGGGAAGCGCGCGGTTGATCTGGTCGAACTCGGCCTCGCGGGCCGGGACCGTGCCCGTTACGCCGGTGACGGGATCGCCCGCGGACCGGATGCGCTGCTCGTAGGTGCGGGCGAGGGCGAGCTGCGCGCCAACCGGTGTGTCCGCGCGGAAGTAGAGGAACGTGATCACCGTCGTCCCTCGCTCCCGCGACGACGGGAAGAGCCGCTCCGCGTTCGAGATCGGGAGTGCGAAGGCGACGCTGCGCATAGCGGTGTCACGGCGGCGGTCTATGCGAAGCGCCCGCCGAACCGCCCGCCGCTGGACGGCGAGCGAGAGGCCGTCGGGGTTGCGCTGGACGATCGCCATACGCGAGAGGAGCGGCGTGCCGAACGCCTTGACGCCCTGCTTCTCGACCGCGAGCGAGCCGGAGCTCGTCGGCACCAGTCCGCCCGTCGCGGAGGCCGGCCGGTCGATGAACGAGGGCAGGCTCGCGGTCGCGACGACCGCGGCCGCGATCCACGCGGGGACGACGAGCCACCGCAGCCGGACGAGCATCCACGCGAGTGCCGCGCTCACGGCGGCGGTGATTCCCGCTGCGGCCCGGTTCTACGCCAGGCTCAGCCGACCAGTGCGGCGACGTGCTTGCGGTAGGGCTCGCTCTCGTACTCGTGCAGCGGGTGCGGCTCGAGCTGGTGCTCGCGGATCTCACCGCGCTCGCGGAGGTAGAGCGTGGGGAGGATCGTTCCCTTCTCGTCGACCTCGACGCTCGCCGCGGCGCCGTCGTCCTCGACCGCGTCGAGGTAGTGCGCGAGCGGCATCACGCCCTCGTCGCGCCACGCCCCGTCGGAACGCGAGACGGCGCGGCAGAGGTAGCCCTTCTGGACCCAGAGGTCGGGCGCGGTGCTCAGCTCGTGCGCCAGGAACGTGACGATGTCGTCCACCGGCTCGCGCGGTCGTTCCCACCCGGCAAATCGCTGCGCCAGGTGTTCTGTAAGCACGCGCGCGTTGTACCGGAAGCCGTTAACCGACCCGGAGTTCGCGCCGGCCCCGTGCTTTCCGAGACCGCGCGCGCCCTGCGAGGCGTTGCCCGCGAAGAACGCTCCCGGCAGCGAGACGCTCTCCCACCAGGGCGTCAGGGCCGGGATGCGGTCGTCGGCGACGGTGACGAGCCCGAGCCCGGGCAGGTCCTGGAGCGGCGTGCGGAAGCCGGTCGCCGCGATCACGTCGTCGACCTCGAACTCGAGCGTCCCGTCCCAGGTCGTCCCGCGCGTGGCGACGCGGAAGCGCTCGCCCACGGGCTCGATCCGTTCGATCGTGACGTCGATGACGTACGTGCCGGGCCCGCCGCGCGAGTACTCGTCGTAGGGATGCAGGTAGCGCATGCGCAAGGCCGAGAGCGCGAGCGCCTCCATCTGCACCGGCCGCGGCGAGCCGAGGACGATCGAGCGCGCCCACGGCAGGATCCCCTGCGCGACCTCGAAGCCGGAGTTGCGCTTGCCGACGACGAAGACCTCGCGGTTCTCGTAGCGGGTGGGATCGCGCGTCTCGACGTAGTGGGCCGCGTGCTCGAGGCCGGGCACGTCGGCGAGCCACGGCTCCGTCACGCCGAGCGCGAACACCACCGCCCGCGCCCGGTATTCGCCGTCGCTCGTGACGAGCACGAGCCCGTCGTCCTCCTGACGCGTCGACTGCCAGGTGCAGCCGTAGCGCACCTCGAGCCGTGCGCGCTCGGCGAAGGTGACGAGCCCAGCCTCCATCTCGTGCCGCGACGGGAGATCGAACGCGCGGTCCATCAGGCCGGGCATGACCGCCTTCAGCTCGGGCTCGTCGGCGAGCAGGCTGTTGTGGTCGTACCACTCGTACTCGCGCGCCGTCTTCTCGACCGGTGCGTCGGGCTTCGTCCACGTGATCAGGCGCTGGAAGATCGGGAACCGGCGAAACATGCCGCCGGGGCACTCGTCACGCGAGAGCACCGCGTGCCGCACGCCGAGGCGTCGGAGGCAGTAGCTCGTCTGCAGGCCGCCGGGACCGCTCCCGACGACGACCACATCGTAGTCGCCGGGTGGGAACGGCCGCTCTACTGCCGCCACTCGACCGTGCCCTGGAGGCGGCGGGCCTCCATGCGCAGCAGGCGGAGCATGAACTGCGGCCGCTCGAGCAGCAGTTGCTCGAACTGCGCGGCCGGGATCACAAGGCAGCGGAGCACCGACCGCGCCACGACGTCCGCCGCCGGCGGCTCGCCGGTCAGCGCGGAGATCTCGCCGAAGAACTCGCCGCGCCCGAGGATGTGGCGCTCCTGGCCCTCGACCTCGACCGCGGCCTCGCCCTGGAGGATCACGTAGAAGTTCCCGCCGCTCAGCCCGCGCCGTAGCACGCGCTCGCCCGCAGCGAAGACGTCCTCCTCGTGCGTGTGCGCGATCCCCTCGAGCTGCGAGGGGGTCAGGTCGGCGAAGAGGGCCAGCTGGCCGAGCGTCTCGGCGATGCTCATGCGCGACTTATCGCATACCGCGTTAGGGCCGTGCCGCTGTGGGTAGCGTGACGGTAGACCCGAGAGGAAGGAGCGGAGACATGGCCACCACGACGGGGCTCGGCATCCTCGCCCCCGAGAACGCCGAGAAGCGGGCGGAGATCCTCGAGCTGCTGGAGCATGCGTACTGGATGGAGATCGAGACCGTCATGAGCTACATCGCGAACTCGATCAACCCCGACGGCGTGCGTGCGCAGGAGATCCGCGAGTCGCTCGAGGAGGACATCCAGGAGGAGCTCGGCCACGCGCAGCAGTACGCCAACCGGATCAAGGAGCTGGACGGCATCGTTCCGGGATCGGAGCAGTTCAGGGCCGAGCAGTCGTTCCTGCAGCCGCCCGACGAGCAGACCGACATCGTGCACGTGATCAAGGGCGTGATCGAGGCCGAGTCTGGCGCGATCGAGCACTACAACCGCATCATTGAAGTGACCGACGGCATCGACTGGGTCACGCAGGACATGGTGATCGAGATCCTGCGCGATGAGGAAGGCCACCGGCGGCTCTTCCAGGGCTTCCTGCGGGAGTACGAGGCAGAGGGGAAGGCCTAGGGCCTAGAAGGCCGACAGCCAGACTGCGGTGCCGTGCCCGTGGCGCCGCTGGTAGGCGTGCTCGGCGGAGAAGCGCAGCTTCTTGGGGCCCGACTCGTCGCCGTGTGAGACGAGCAGCGGGTCGGCGCCGCCCTGGATGACGAGGCAGACGTGTTGCCCGACACGGGGAGGCGTCCACACCACCAGGTCGCCGGGCTGCACCGCGCTGCGCGGGATGCGGCGGCAGTGGCTGAGCATCGATCCGGTGAAGGCCGGCTGCCTCGCGTCGTACGCCCCCGTCGCATTGGGGTTCGGCGCGCCGGCCCACGAGTAGCAGAGCGTCGCGAAGGCCGAGCAGTCGGTCGCGAGCGGCAGCATTCCCTTCTTGCCGAGCGCGGCGAGGCGGAGGTTGCCGTTCTGCGAGTAGCCGATCTGCGCGGTGTTCTTGCAGCCCCAGAGCGCCCAGTTGACGATCCGCTTCCGGATCGCCTGCTGCGAGGTCGCCTGCTTCAGCCGCGTCGCGCGCCGCGCCTTGAAGGCGGCCGGGAGCGGCTTCTTACCGGAGAGATACGCCTTCAGGTTCGGGCCGAAGGTGCTGCTGCGAGCCGTCGCCGGGAAGCCGAGCTCCCACTTCGCGCGGATAACCGCGCCCGCGGTGATCTCGCCGTATTCGCCGTCGAGCTTCCCCGGATTGAAGGAGCCGTACGGGTTCTTCACCAGCAGCTTCTGCGCCTCGAGCACGTCGGGCCCGATCACGGCCGGGTTCGCCAACTGGAGGATGCGCGGTCCCAGCGGAACCGCCACCCGCCCGTTCGGCGACCCGGCCAGCCGCTTCAGGAGGAGCGCTGCACCGACCTGCTGCGAGACCGCAGTCGGCGAGAAGCGCCCATCCGCGACGTACTTCCCCCGCGTGTAGTGGTTCGAGAAGCTCCAGAGGTACGGCGAGGGGACGGTCGGGTGGTGGTCCCGGTAGCCGAAGCCGTTGTAGGCCTCGAGCTGGTAGAGCGTGCCCGGGACGCTCCAGTCCTTCCAGGCGCCGAGGCCGCGGCCGCGCAGCGCGTCGATCGCGCTCTGCTCCCAGGTGAACGGCGGCTTGCCGGTCTTCGGCCGGCCGGCCGGCACGTGGACGGTGCGCGCGCTCAACGGGTCGCCGTTGTGCAGGTGGCGCGTGAAGTCGCCGCCAGCCTCCAGCGAATGGATGATCCCGACCACGTACCACGGGACGCCGACCGCTTTGCCGACCTTCTGGTAGCGCGCGCGGTTGGAGCGGATCTTCGTCGCCAGGGCGTTGACCGACGCCTTGCGCTTCGGGCGCGTGAGGCACGACTCGTAGAGGAGCTCATAGCGGCGGCGCTGCGCGTTCGTCATCGCGGCCATTACAGGCCGGTTGCCGTCGTCGTCCCGGTCTCCGTCTCCACAGGGGCATCGAACGTCGTCTCGTCGGGAAGGGCCTCGCTGTCCGGCTGCTCGGCCGTCTTTCGAGTACTGCTCGTATCTTCACCGGCCGCCCCCAGCAACATGTCCTGTGCGAACCGCTCGCTGAAGCCGGCCACGAAGGCGAAGACGATGTAGTAGTACGAGCTGCCGTCTCCGACTCTCACGTCGACGATGCCGCTCTTCAGCGCGAGGAAGGTCATCAGCCCGAAGACGGCGCCGACGAAGGGCCGCAGCGCGCCGAGCGTCCTCAGGGTGTCCTTGCCGAACTCCCAGTCGAGGCGCACGCTCCCCGTGCTCATCCGCGACATCACGCTGACCATCGCGCCGACGCCGCCCGCGCTGAAGCAGAGCAGCCCGATCCCGGCCGGGCTGTTGAAGTCCTTCGCGTTGGCGATCAGCAGCCAGGCCAGGAACGCGAGCAGCACCATCGGGACCATCCCGAGGAGCACGCCCCCGACGTAGACGATCTGTCCCGAGCGTGCGGCGGCCTTGCGGTAGTACTTGTTGATCTCCTTCAGGTGCTTGCGCGTCGTCTCGGAGACGGCGGCTACCGCGCGCTCGTTGTGGGACCGCTCCGTCTCCGCGAATCCGAGCACGAAGCTGATCACGCTGAAGATCGACTGGACCGCGAGCCGGCGGCTCGTGTCGCGCAGCACCTCCTGGACCTTCACCGCGAGGCTCTCGCACTCGTAGAGCAGGGTCATCAGCTTCGGCTTGTCGCGAGTCGACCAGTCCGTCGCCCAGTGGAGGCGCACGGAGTCGGCGAGCAGCAGCGGCCGTCGCTTGACTGTGAGCACGATCGCGGACGCCTCGTTCGTGCACCAGTACGCGGCGACGATCTTCCCGTGCTGCGCCTCGAAGCGCGCCTCGAAGTCGCGGTACCGCTCCTCGGCTGCGCCGCTGTACGGCCGGCGTGAGTGCTCGAGGTCCTCCTGGCGGAGGTGGTGGATCCAGACGAGCTCCGGGAACGACACGGTGCGCTCCGCGCGCTTCCGCCGGAGCCGATTGATCAGCCCGCGCTCTCTGGGCGCCTCGACGCCCTCAGCTGCTGTCGCGTTCACTGTTGCCCTCCTCCCACCCAGAGGCTGGGCCGCTCTTCGACCGTAATCCGCTCGGTGCGGTTTGGCAAGAGGGGGGAGGGGCGCGGCTAGAATCACCGGCGATGGCCGAGACCGGGACGATGAGGGTCAAGAGCGGCCTCGCCGAGATGCTCAAGGGCGGGGTGATCATGGACGTCACCGACGCCGAGCAGGCGCGGATCGCGGAGGACGCCGGCGCCGTCGCGGTGATGGCGCTGGAGCGCGTCCCGGCCGACATCCGTGCCGAGGGAGGGGTCGCGCGCATGGCCGACCCGGACAAGATCGCGGAGATCCAGGAGGCGGTCTCGATCCCGGTGATGGCGAAGTGCCGCATCGGCCATTTCGTCGAGGCGCAGGTGCTCGAGGCGCTCGAGGTCGACTACATCGACGAGAGCGAGGTGCTGACGCCCGCCGACCAGGCGCACCACGTCGACAAGTGGGCGTTCACCGTGCCCTTCGTCTGTGGCTGCACGAACCTCGGCGAGGCGCTCCGGCGAATCGCCGAGGGCGCGGCGATGATCCGCACCAAGGGCGAGGCCGGCACCGGCGACATCGTCAACGCGGTGACGCACATGCGGGCGGTCTTCGGCCACATCCGCCGGCTCCGCGCGCTGCGCGAGGAGGAGCTCTACGCGGAGGCGAAGGAGCTGCGCGCGCCGTACGAGCTGGTCAAGTGGGTGGCGGAGAACGGGAAGCTGCCGGTCGTCACCTTCACCGCCGGCGGGATCGCGACCCCGGCCGACGCGGCGATGTGCATGCAGCTCGGCGCGGACGGCGTCTTCGTCGGCTCCGGGATCTTCAAGTCGGACGACCCGTCACCGCGCGCGAAGGCGATCGTCGAGGCGACGACGCACTTCAACGACCCCGAGATCCTCGCGCGCGTCTCGCGCGGCCTCGGCGGCGCGATGAGCGGCCTCGCCGCAGGCTCGCTGCGGCCCGAAGAGCTGCTCGAAACGCGCGGCTGGTAACGATCCCTTAACGGCGTCGAGGGTTCCGTGCCCGGGAATCGGGCATAAGAGCACCATGGCTATTGCCGTGCGACACGACCTTCGCGGCTGCGAAGGATTCCGCCTCGAGTCGCCGCAGGGCATCGCAGGCTGGGTCGAGGAAACGTGGCTCGGTGCTGCGGACGAACCCGTGGCGCTCGTGATTCGGCTGATCGACGGCAGAGACGGGTTGCTCCTGGGCGAGGACGTGGAGACGGTCAGCCGCGAGCACGAGCGGCTGACGATGTGTCCGGGCCCGCGCCTGCTCGAGCTAGAGCTTCCGCACGTCGAGACGTCGTCGGCCGACGGCATGTCCGCCTCGTGGCGCACGACGGGTGGCACGTTGGAGCTGCCGAACCGTCCCGACGTCGTCAGCAGGGCGCTGCTCGCAGTCCGGCCCTGGCGTCTGGCCCCACCGCCTCTGGCGTGGTCTCAGCGGCCGGCGTGGGTGACGGTGCTCGCGCTCTACGTCGCGATCGCGCTGATCGTCGGGTTGCTGATCGGGCTCGACTTCCTGGTCGCGAAGCTCGTGACCGGCAGCGCGACCTGACGCTCGCTCAGCTGCCGACGAACTCCTGGAACGCGGGCTCGTCCCTGATCGGGTCGAAGTCGGAATCGCCCTTCGCCATGTCGCGGCAGCCGTCCCACACGGTGGCGGCCCTCCGGAGGTGCCCGACCGCGTCGTCCGTGCGCCCGGCGAGGCTCTCGCAACACGCGGTGTTGTAGAGGAGCCTCGGGTTGCTTGGGTAGGTCTCCAGCAGCTCCCGTCCCAGGTCGGCCGCCTGCGCGTACTCGCCCGCGTCGTAGAGGGCCTTCGCCGGATCCCACACTTCCGGTGCGTAGCGCTCGATCGTGTCGGGGAGGCCGATCCACGGATGCCGTCGCGAGTCGTACCCGGATTCGGTCGGCGGCGGGAACGTCGGGTCGGCGAACGAGCCGACCGCGACGACGATCAGGTCCGGCTCCGTCGGCTCCGTGTAGAAGACCTGCGAGCCGCACTCGGGACAGAAGTGGAAGACGTGCTCCTTCTGGTCTGCCTCGTCGGAGATCCGCGAGTAGTCGTTGTAGCTGCCGCTGATCTGGACCTGGCTCGGCTTGAACCCGGCCTGTATCCCGAAGGCGCTCCCAGTCCGCCGCTGGCAATCGAGGCAGTTGCAGATTGAGACCGCAAACGGCTCGCCTTCTACCTCCAGGCGTAGCTGTCCGCAGTGGCAGGCGGCCTCTCGCGTGGCCATGGCTGCGGAACCTACCGAACGATGACCGGGCCGCACATAGGCTGCACAGCGTGTACGAGCTGGTTCCCGACGACTTCGACGTTCCGGCCGGGCTCGAGCATGAGCGGTTCCGGCTGCGGATGCTGACCGTCGGCGACGTCGTCAAGGACTTCGACGCGATCTGCGACCGCGTCGACCACCACGGCAATCCGAGGCCGCCGTTCGTCGAGACCGTGGCCGAGAACCTCGTCGACCTCGGCTGGCACCAGAAGGAGTTCGAGCTGCGCCGGTCGTTCGCGTACACGATCGTCGCGCCGAATGAGTCGCGCGTGCTCGGCTGCGCGTACATCGACCCGTCCGACACGCACGACGCGCGCGTGTGGATGTGGGTGCGGCGGGACGCCTACGAGGACGGCCTCGACCCGGTCGTCGAGGCGGCCCTGCGTGAGTGGCTCGACCGCGACTGGCCGTTCGAGCGCGTCGACTGGGGGAAACGGGCCTAGCTAGTACTCCTCGTGTTTTGCGCTAACCACCGCCCGCGTCCTCACCCGGCGATGATCCGCCGCGCCAACGCACACCCCAGGGACTTGACGCCAGCATTCTCGGTTGAGCTCGGCAGCGAGCGACGCGCCGCCGCAAGCATCTAGAATTTCCTGCCATGCACCTACTCCGCTCGCTCAGGCGTCGGTTCCGTGGTCGAGACATCGACACAGATCGCATGCTCGAGGTCGAGGCCGAGGCGAAGCAACTGGCATCCGACCGCGATTCGATCCGAGTCTCTCAAGCTGCCGGATCGTCGGGTGCCCCGTGGGGTGGTGGTGGGATGATGACGCCGACGCCCGACGTTCTTCACCCGGACGACCACGAGCGCTAAAGGCGCGCGTGGCCCAGGAGGCGCGTTTCGCCAGCAGGCGTCAGCAGCCCTGAGTCCCCTGTCTAGTACTCCTCGTTCTGCGGCAGGTCGTCCGTGATCTCGTACCAGGGCGCCTTCGAGCCCACGAAGATGTGCTCGCTCGGGCGGATCGCCGGCGCGTCGACCAGCGAGCCCAGTGCAATGTGCACGTAGGCACCGTCACGCACGACCGAGAAGAGCAGCCCGCCGCACGTCGCGCAGCGCGTGTCGTTCAGCTCGTCCTCTCCGTGGACGAGTAGCGCATCGGCCCCGTCGGTGAGCTCGAGCTTCTCCCGCTCGATCCCGGCGAACGGCTTGAAGGCCGAGCCCGTCGCGGCCCGGCAGCGGGAACAGTGGCAGTTCGCCGCGTACAGGAACTCGTCGGCGACCTGGTAGCGAACCCGGCCGCACTCGCACTTCCCGCCCAGTCGGTTCGAAGAGTCCGTGTCCACCGTGTGCTCCTTTCTCGCGCGCTTCAACCTATCGACAGCCGAGCACCGGCAAACTCATCGCATGCCTGGGGAAGCGCCGGCGTGACTAGGGTGGCGCCGTGACCGGCGACGGCTACTTCGACGAGCGCGTCGCGGCGAGGTACGACGAGTCGTCCTCGGAGATGTTCGCGGCCGAGGAAGTCGAGCCGGCGGTCGACTTTCTCGCCGCTCTCGCCCACGGCGGCCGGACGCTGGAGCTCGGGATCGGGACCGGCCGCATCGCGCTCCCGCTCGCCGCGCGCGGGCTGGAGGTGCACGGGATCGACCTCTCGCAGGCGATGGTCGCGAAGCTGCGCGAGAAGCCGGGCGGCGAAGAGATCCCGGTGGCGATCGGCGACTTCGCCACCACCCGCGTCGACGGCGCGTTCTCGCTTGCCTACCTCGTCTTCAACACGATCGGCAACCTGACGACGCAGGCTGAGCAAGTGGCCTGTTTCCGCAACGTCGCGGCCCACCTCGAGCCGGGAGGCTGCTTCGTGATCGAGGTCGGCGTTCCCGAGCTGAGGCGGCTCCCGCCGGGCGAGACGATGCACGTCTTCGACGCGAGCGCGGGCCACTGGGGGATCGACGAGTACGACCTCGTGAACCAGGGGCTCGTCTCGCATCACTTCTCGGTCGTCGACGGCGCAATAGAGCGCGTCTCGATGCCGTTCCGCTACGTCTGGCCGTCCGAGCTCGACTTGATGGCGGAGCTCGCCGGCATGCGCTTGCGCGAGCGGTGGAGCGGCTGGAAGCGTGAACCCTTCACGGGCGAGAGCCGGAACCACGTCTCGGTCTGGGAGACACCCGCGTCCTGATCCCGACGCCTGCCGCCGACCGCCAGGCCGGCGAGCACGGGCGGCGTCGCTGCGATCGGCGAGGTCGCGAAGAAGAGCAGCGCCCAGAGACCGCCCGCGACGCCGGTGGCAACGCCGGCCGCCAGCCGCCGAGCGACGAGCAGGCCGAGCAGCGCGGGCGCGGCGAAGTCGAGCCAGCCCATCACAGCTGCCTGGAAAGTCACCTGCTGCAGGTCGGGGAGCTCCCGGCCGACCGTCGGCGGCGCGGCCGCCTGCAGCGCCGTCATCGCCGGCTCGACCTGACGGTCGCCCCAGACGAGGATGACGTCGAGCACGACCAGCAAGACCAGCCCCGCGGTGAGCCAGGACGCGGGCGCGAGGCCGGCCGCGAGCCCGGTGAGGGCCAGGCACGCTCCGGCGATGAGCACGACGCGCGACGCGTCCGCCGCAAAGGAGTCCGGCCGGAGCCAGGCCAGCAGGTAGAGCGGCACCACCACGAGTACCGCCAGCCAGGGGAGGCGCCAGCCGCGCGCCCAGCCGGCCCCGGCGGCGAGCAACGGCGTGGCGACAGCTGCGAGAGCGGCGAGAAAGTCGGCTCCGCCGGCCATCTGGGCGACGACGACGCCGACCACGAGCGCCGCCGCCGGGATCACCAGCCCGATTGCCCGCGAGGAGAGAAGCCGAGGCGGCCGCCCGGGGACGAGCACGAGCGCCGCCTGGACCACGACGAGCACGGCGTATGAGGAAGCGAAGCCGATAACGAAACGGTAGCCCGCGCTAGTGCGCGGGAAGCTCGAGCGTGAAGCGCGAGCCCTTCCCGGGCTCCGACTCGACGCTCAGGCGGCCATCCATCCGCTCCACCAGCTCGCGGCAGATGTAGAGCCCGAGCCCGCTGCCGCCGACGCCGTGGGTCTGCTCCGGATCGAGGCGGTAGAACTTCTCGAAGATCCGCTCGCGCTCTCCCGGCGGAATGCCGAGGCCCTCGTCGACCACGTCGATCACGCACGCGCCGTCGCCGTTTCGCACCCGCAACTCCACGTTTCCGCCGCGGGGCGAGTACTTGACCGCGTTGTCGACGAGGTTGACGAGCACCTGGCGGAGCTTGTTCTCGTCGCACGAGATCTTCGGGATGCCGTCGACGTCGAGGCTCAGCGAGATCGTCTCGGGGCTGTGCACCTGAGCCGACTCGATCACCCGCGCCGCGATCTCCGACGGGTCGCACTCGCTCAGCTCGAGCTCCACCGCGTCCGCGTCGAGCTGCCCGGCCAGCAGGATCTGGTCGACGATCCGAGCGAGCCGCGTGGCTTCGGCCTCGATCATCTCGAGGAACTGCGCCTGGTCCTCCTCGCTCAGCTCGACGTCCTCGCGCCGTAGCGTGCGGATCGCGCCGTAGACGGCCGCCAGCGGCGTCCGCAGCTCGTGGGAGGCGGTCGTGACGAAGTCGCTGCGCGTCTTCTCGAGCGCCCGTTCCGCCGTGACGTCCTGGAGTGCATAGACCCTTCCCTGCTCGAACCTGACGCCCGCGACGGCGACCCAGCGCTCGTCGCCGTCGATCACGATCGGCACCGTGACCGGGCGCGCCGGGGCTCCCGGCGCGGCCAGCGGCACGTGCGTGGTCAGCGCGTCCCAGGACGGCACCACGTCGCGGACCGGTCGGTCGAGCGCGTCCTCCTCGGCGACCCCCGTGATCGACGCTGCGGCCGGGTTCCAGTGGCGGACGATGCCGCCCTGGTCGATCAAGACGACGCCGTCGGCGACGTAGGCCAGCGCGCGGGCCGCGTTCGCGCCGCGCTCGGCTTCGCGGAACAGGCGGGCGTTGTCGACCGCGACGGCCGCCCGCCGCGCGACCTCGAGCGCGAGCTCCAAGTCCGCCTGCGTGAACGGCGGGTGCGTTTCGGCCGCGATCAGGCTGAGCGCGCCGAGTGTCCGTCCGCGCGCGTTGAGCGGGACGGTGATGGACGAGTTGAGGCCGAGCTCGTCGACGATCCGGCGCAGCTCGTGGTTGTCCCCCAGCGCCTCGTCGAGGAGCTCTTGCGGGAACGAGGGCAGGAACTCGGGCTCGCCCGTGCGCAGGACATTGGCCACTCCTCGTCGCGCCTCTGGGTCAGGCGGATAGCGCTCCTGGAGCTCGTGCGCCCAGCGGACCTTGTCGGGATCCTGGTGGGCGACGGCGAGCCGCTCGATCTCCCCGTTCGGGCCGAGGATGTCGATCGCGCACCAGTCCGCGAGGCCGGGCACGCACAGCTGCGCCAGCCGTGCCAGCGTCCGGTTGTAGTCGAGCGACGACGCGAGCAGCTCGCTCGCCTCGGCGAGGAAGGTCATCCGCTCGCGCAACGCCTGCTCGGCCGCGTAGAGGCGTGAGCGCGCGAGCGCCTGCGCCGCCTGTCGCGCGAACGCCATCTTCAGCTCGCGCCGCTCCTGCTCGAACTCGATGTCGCGGTCGAAGGAAAGCGACAGGCCGCCGAACACGGCGCCCTGAACGGCCAGCGGTAGCACGACGAGCGCGTTCCCTTCCTGGCCGAGGTGCGAAAGGCTCGGGTAGAGCCGGTTGCGCTCGGCGAGGCTCGAGATGAACAGCGGCTCGCCTGTGCGGACGACTTCCGACATCGGCAGCTGCGCGTCGACCGGGAATGTCCCCCAGCTGCTCATCACATCCGGGTCATAGCCGCGTTGCGCGAGCAGCTCGATGCTCTCGCCGTCTGCGCTCAGGACGCCGATCGCGCCCGCATGCGCCTCCGCCGCCCGCACCCCATCGGTCAGGATCGCGTCGAGCACCTCCTGCGGGGTGACCACCTCCGCCAACAGCTCGGCGACGCGCTGGAGTCGTCGCGCCCGGTCGGCGGCGTCGTGCGTCTGGGGCGTGCTCATTGACCCGTCGTCAAGGAAATGTCGCGCGTGAGCTGCTCCCGCTCGCCGCGTTCGACGCGCTCGATCACGCGCTCGACGAAGTCGCCGATCATGACCGGGTCGAACGGCTTGACCACGTATCCGACGCCGCCGAGCTGCCGGCCCATTCGCCTGTCGGCTGCCTCGGCACGCGCGGTCAGGAACACGATCGGGATCTCACGCGTCCGTTCGTCGTCCGCCAGCTCGCGCGCGACCGTCCAGCCGTCGACGTCGGGCATCATCACGTCGAGAAGCACGAGGTCGGGCCGCTCGCGCTTCGCGAGCGCCAGCGCCGTGAGGCCGTTCTCGGCCTCGAGCACGTCCATCCCGGACGCCGCGAGGTTGACGCGGCAGAGCATCCGGATCGCCCGCTCGTCGTCGACGACGAGAATGCGGCGCGCCGTGCCCGCAGCTTTCCCGCCGGATGCTGTGCCATGCGAGTGTGGATCGGGCGCGCGGACGCCCGACTCGCAGTGCCACAGCCTCCGCCCCCCGACGGTGTCCCTAACTCGGCGAAGCGGAGCCGGGCGGACCGGACTCGATACCTCAGCTCTCACTCCCAACTGGCCTTGAACTCTACGTGCGCAACCCGCCTCTGAACAGACTTCCGTCTCTGGCGCGCCACTAGACTTTTCGGCATGAGAATCGGCGTCCTGGCGGTGCAGGGGAACTTTCGCGAGCACGCGGCGATGCTGCGCCGGCTCGGCGCGGAGCCGGTCGAAGTGCGCAAGCCGGAGCAGCTCGATGGGCTCGACGGCCTGATCATCCCGGGCGGCGAGTCGAGCGCGATCATGAGGCTCGTGCGGCTCTACGGGCTCGAGGTCGCGATCCGCGAGTTCTCGCGGCCGCTCTTCGGCACCTGCGCGGGGATGATCCTGCTCGACCGCAACCACCTCGGCGTGCTCGACCTCGAGGTCGCGCGCAACGCCTACGGCCGCCAGGTGGCGAGCTTCGAGGCCGACCTCGACCTCGACGGCGACGAGCGGCCCCTGCGGGGCGTCTTCATCCGCGCGCCGCGTGTCGCGGAGGTGGGAGCCGACGTCGACGTGCTCGCCGAGCTCGACGGCGAGCCCGTGCTGCTGCGCGAGGGCCGTGTCCTGGTGGCGTCATTCCACCCGGAGCTGACCGACGACACGCGTGTGCACGAGCGGTTCCTCGACCTCGTGCGGGAGGAGGCGAATGTCCGGGCATAGCAAGTGGAGCTCGATCAAGCACAAGAAGGGCGCGGCGGACAAGAAGCGCGGCCAGCTCTTCTCGAAGCTCTCGCGGGCGCTGATCGTCGCTGCGCGGGAGGGCGGGCCGGACCCCGCCGCGAACCTCGCGCTCGCGAACGCGATCGAGAAGGCGCGCTCGTACTCCATGCCGAAGGACAACATCGACCGCGCGATCGCGCGCGGCTCGGGCGCCGACGCCGACGCTGACGCCTTCGAGCAGGTGCTGTACGAGGGCTACGGCCCGAGCGGAGTCGCGGTGCTCGTCGAGGCGCTGACCGACAATCGCAACCGCACCGCGGCCGATGTCCGTGCCGCCTTCACCAAGCACGAGGGCAACCTCGGCGGCTCGGGGTCTGTCGCCTGGCTGTTCGAGCGCCGCGGCGTGATCCTCGTCGACGCCGACCGCTTCGACGAGGACGAGCTGACGCTGGCGGCGGCCGAGGGCGGGGCGGAGGACGTGGAGCAGGACGGCTCGAGCTTCCGCGTCACGTCGGCGCCCGAGGACCTGAAGTCGGTGCGCGAGGCGATCGAGGCCGCGGGGATGGAGGTCGACTCGGCCGAGCTGACGATGGTCCCGAAGACGACGATCAACCTGGAGGACGAGAACGCCGCCAAGAAGACCCTCCGCCTGATGGACGCGCTCGAGGAGAACGACGACGTGCAGGAGGTGTACGCGAACTTCGACATCCCCGAGCGCGTGATGGACGCCGTCGCGACCTAGCGCGCTGCTTTCACGGCTGGCGCTCGGCCATCGTCAGGAACGGCACCTCGCCGAATCGCTCGAAGCTGCGCACGTGCCGGGAGACGACTTCGAAACCGGCGCGCTCGTAGACCTTGCATGCCCGCTCGTTGAACTCGGCGACGTGCAGGAACACGCGCCGTGGCCCGTAGTGCTCGCGCGCGAACGCGAGGCCGGCGAGGAAGAACTCGAGCCCAAGACCCTTGCCGGTGAGGTCGGGCCGCAAGCCGAGGCCGTAGTCGAGGTCGGGCGGCTTGGGCTCGAAGTAGAAGAAGCCGACCAGCTCGCCTTGCTTGTCGAACGCGCCGAAGTGCCGCTCCGGGTTGAGCACGGGGTCGACGTCGCCGTCGTAGAAGTCGTACGGCGGCGGATAGCGCCACGTCGCGAGCTCGCGGTGCGTCTCGTCGTCGGCCGGTTTGATCGTGAGCTGCATCGGCAGGAGTGTCCGGGGTGCCGCCTAAGGTTTCGCCGTGAAGGTTCTCGGAATCGACCCTGGGACGGCAGCATGCGGGTTCGCCATCGTCCACGAAAGCGGAAGCCGCCTGAAGGCGGTGGAGTTCGGGTGCTGGCACACCCCGGCCCGTCAGCGCCCGGAGCTGCGCCTGTTGACGATCTACGACGGCGTCGCCGAGCTGATCAAGGAGTTCGGGCCGGATGCGGTCGTCCTCGAGGAGTCCTTCGTCGGCGCAGACGCCCGCACCGCACTCTTCGTCGGCCAGGCGCGAGGCGCCGTGCTGGTCGCGGCCGCGTCGTCCGGCATCGAGTGCGCTGAGTATCCGCCCTCGCGTGTGAAGCAAGCGGTCTGCGGCTACGGCCGGGCCGAGAAGGCGCAGGTGCAGCGGATGGTCGCCGCGATTCTGGGCCTGAAGAAGCCGCCGACGCCGCACCACGCGGCCGACGCGCTGGCGGTCGCGATCTGCCACGCCCTCGCGCCGCCGCTGCTCAACGTGCGCGCCGGCTAGCGCAGGAACGTCCGCGCCCGCGCCTAACCTCTCCCTGTGATCTCGCGTCTGCGGGGAACTGCCGTCGCGCGCGTCGGCGAGCGAGTCGTGCTCGACGTCGGGGGTGTGGGCTACGCGCTGGCAGTGACGCCTACGGCGGCGCGGCTCGCCGAGCGCGGGGGAGAGGTGACGCTGGAGACCTACCTCCACGTCCGCGAGGACGCGCTGCAGCTCTACGGGTTCGGCGAGGCCGCCGAGCGCGAGCTGTTCGAGCACCTGCTCGCGGTCTCCGGGGTCGGCCCGAAGGTCGCGCTGGCGATCGTCTCGGGCTCGCCGCCCGCCGACCTGCGCCGCGCGATCGCGCTGGAGGACACGGCGCGCTTCGAGGCGATTCCAGGGATCGGCAAGAAGACCGCGCAGCGCGTCGTGCTGGAGCTGAAGGAGAAGCTCGGCACGATGGAGGAGCCGACGCCGATCGCCGGCAAGCCGCACGCGGTTGCGCGCGACGCGCTCGTCGAGCTCGGCTGGTCGGTGACCGAGGCCGAGGAGGCGCTGGCGGCGACCGACCCGAGCCTGCCGCCCGAGGAGCGCGTGCGCCAGGCCCTCAAGGCCGCGGCATGAGCGCAGAAACGCAGTTCCTCGCGCCGGCGGTGCGGCCGGAGGACGACGAGCTCGAGCGCTCGCTCCGTCCGCGCTCGCTCGACGAGTTCGTCGGCCAGGAGCGGATCAAGGAGCAGCTCGCGATCGCCCTCGAGGCGACGCGTGCGCGGGGCGAGGCGCTCGACCACCTGCTGCTGATCGGCCCGCCCGGGCTCGGCAAGACGAGCCTCGCGTTCATCGTCCGCGAGGAGCTCGGCGTCGCGCTGCGGTCCGCGGCCGGTCCCGCGCTCGAGCGGAAGGGCGACGTGGCCGCGATCCTCACGGGCCTCGGCGAGCGCGACATCCTCTTCATCGACGAGATCCACCGCCTCAGCCGCGCTGTGGAGGAGATCCTCTACCCGGCGCTGGAGGACTTCCGGCTCGACATCGTCGTCGGCCAGGGCCCGGCGGCGCGCACGCTGACGCTCGACCTGCAGCCGTTCACCCTGATCGGTGCCACGACGCGCACCGGGTTGCTCACGACGCCGCTGCGGGACCGCTTCGGCATGACCTTCCGGCTCGAGCACTACGAGCCCGAGGAGCTCGCGCGAATCGTCCGCCGCTCGGCCCGCATCCTCGCCGTCGAGATCGACGACGAGGCGGCCGGCGAGATCTCGCGGCGCTCGCGCGGGACGCCCCGGATCGCGAACCGCATCCTGCGGCGGGTGCGCGACGTCGCCGAGGTGCGCCACCAGGGCGCGATCACGACCGAGATCTCACGCGAGGCACTCGACCTGCTGGAGGTCGACGAGCTGGGGCTCGAGCGCACCGACCGCGCGCTGCTGCGCGCGATCGTCGAGAAGTTCGACGGCGGGCCGGTCGGCCTCTCGACGCTGGCCGTCGCGCTCGGCGAGGAGCCGGACACGATCGAGGACGTCTACGAGCCGTACCTGCTCCAGCTCGGCTTCCTGCAGCGGACGCCGCGCGGACGGGTGGTCACGAAGCTCGGGCGGGCCCACCTCGGCGCACCGGCGAGCAGCGACCGCACGCTGTTCTAGTGACCGAGGCCTGGATCCCCGGTGCGGCCGGCCCGCTGGACGAGCTCGTCGCGCGGATCGTGCTGCGGATCGAGGCGTTCATGGAGCGCTACGGCAAGCAGGCCCGCGTCGAGGTCGAGCTCCACGACGGCCCGACGACGCCGGTGCGCTCGATCTCGCCGGAGCCCGGTTCCGGGTTCCTGACGCTCAGCCCGCATGTCGAGGACGGCGGCGAGGAAGAGTGGATCGTCCCCGTCGCCGCCGTCGCCCGCATCACCCTGCGTATGGCCGAAGAGGAAGAGCCCTTCGGCTTCACGCTGCCCGAGGCCCAATAAGAGGGCTTGACGAAACGACGGCTGTGCGACGTTCCGCCAATCCCTCCTAGGCGTTCACCGAGTCGACGTACCGGCCGAGGACGAGATCCCAGCCGCTGTTGTAGCTCGAGGCGGACTCCTGCGCCCGCTCGCCGTAGCTCTCCCAGCCGCTGTGCTCGAGGTCGACCCGCGTTCCGTCTCCCTCGGGCGTGAACCGCACCTCGAGCTCCGTCGTCGGGTTGGCCGGGTTGACGTTCCATGTGATCCTGACCCGGTGCGGTGGCTCCCAGGCGAGCACGGTTCCCCACTGGTTCTCGCGCCCGTCCTCGAGCCGGTCGAACACCCGGCCGCCGACCTGTGGCTCGTAGATCACCTCCGCCGGCTTCTCGCCGCTCGCCGCGTGCGTCTCGTAGGGCCACCAGTCCGTCTTGCGCTCCGTGAAGACGTGGAAGGCCACCTCGGGCGAGCAATTCACCACCACGCTCTTGCGCACGGTCAGATCCGTCTGCGTCGTCATCCTTGACTCCTCTCCGCGGCTGCCTTGAACTCGGCCAGAGCCGCATCCCAGAACCTGTCGAAGTAGTCCCGCACCTCCGCCAGCCCATCCGGATCGAGGCGGTAGATCCGCCGCGTGCCGTTGCGGCGCTCGGTTACGAGCCCTGCCTCCTTCAACACGCGCAGGTGCTGAGAGACGGCGGGCCGGCTGACCGGCAGCTCGTCCGCGATCTCACCGACCGCACGCGGCCCCGAGCTCAGCAGCTCGAAGATCGCGCGCCTCGTGCGGTCACCCAACGCGTCCATGGCGTCTCCGTTTCGGTAAGCCATGACTTACGTAAGTGTAGACTAACGAAGGGCGATGTCAACCCACCCCGCGAGACTCAGCTGATGTGAAGCCGATAGACGTGCGATTCCCCTGCGGCCGGCACCCAGATGTCGCCGAACGCATTCGCGGCGGGGAAGGGCATGTTCCCGACCGCGATCGTCCCGATCACCTTGTTCGTGGCCGGGTCGATCCGCGAGACGGTGTTGTCCGCGAGGTTCGGTACGAACACTGTCCCGTCGTCTGCCACCGCCGGGTTTTCCGGCTGCTGGCCGACGCGAATCGTCGCCACCACCTTGCGCCGCTTCGGGTCGATCCGGGAGACGGTGTTCGAGAGCCTGTTCGACACCCAGATCGCCGTCGGCGTGACGGCGAGCGACCGCGGGGCGTCGCCGACGCGCACCGTCGAAACGGCATTGGTGCGCGCGTCGATGCGGTAGACCTTCCGCCCGTAGAGGGAGCCGACCCACACCGCGCCACCGCCGTAACGGAGGTTCGCGGGAGCGCCGAACCGTAGCCTGATCCGCCGGCGAACCTTGTTCGTCTTCGGGTTGATCCGGTCGACGTAGCCGCGCACCGACTCCGTCGCCCAGACCGCGCCGGCGCCGTAGGCGACGTCCCAGATCTTGTCCGGAAGGGCGATGCGCTTGACGACCTTCAGGCGCGTCGGATCGACCCTGATCACCGACTGCGAGCTGTAGCCGTCGACCCAGACGCTTCCCGCGCCGATGGCGATGCCGCAGGGGCCGCTGCCGACGTCGATCGTCTTCGTGACCGTGTTGGTCGCCGGGTCGATGCGCGCGAGGAGCCCGTCCCGGTTCACGCCGACCCAGACTGCGCCGAAGCCGCCGGCCTCGGAGCACGGGCCGGAGCCCGTCTCGACCTTCGCCACGACGTGGACGTTCCCGCCGGCCGCGAGAGCTGCGACGACTGCGACCACCCCGCTGAGCACCGAGATTCCGCTGCAAAAGATCACGATTCGCCCCATCACACCCTCCGATCCGCGGTTGCCTGGCCTGCGTGGCGGAATGGACGCTAGAGCGACTAGTGGCCACTGTTAAGGTCCAGTTCGAGACCGATTTCATGGACCAGTTGATCCAGCGGAGCACAGCCCGCGAGCTGCTCGTCGAGCTCGACCGCGGCGCGCCGTCGACGCTGGCGTCGCAGCTCGAAGGCCAGCTCCGTGAGGCGGTGCGCAATGGCCGCCTCAAGGCGGGAAGCGTGCTGCCCTCGACGAGGGGCCTCGCAGCGCAGCTCGGGGTTTCGCGCGGGCTGGTGGTCGGCGCGTACGCCCAGCTGGGAGCCGAGGGCTACGTCCTCCTTCGACGCGGCGCGGCCCCGCGCGTGGCTGCGACGGCCCTCACCCCGACTCCGATCCGCTCAGCGACCCCGCAGCAGGCGCGGCCGCGCCACAACCTGCTGCCGAACCTGCCCGACTACGCGGCGTTCCCCCGCGACAGGTGGCTCGTCTCGTACCGCCGAGCCCTGAAGGCCGCTCCGGACCGCGAGCTTGTGTACGGCGACCCGCGCGGGACCGAGGTTGCCCGCGCAGCGCTCGTGTCGTACCTCGGCCGGGTGCGTGGCGTGTCGGCGAGCGAGGAGCACGCATTCGTCTGCGGCGGCTTCGCCCAGGCGCTCGGGCTCCTTTGCGCGGTGCTGCGACGCGCAGGGCGCCAGACCATCGCCGTGGAGGATCCGGGACACGCCGTCATTCGCGGGATCGTGGCGCGGTCGGGCCTGCGACCGTTGCCTGTGCCGGTCGACGCGGAGGGCATCGACGTCGACGCGCTCGCGGCGGCGTCGCCGGATGCGGTCCTGGTTTCGCCGGCGCACCAGTTCCCGACGGGCTCCGTGCTCTCTCCTCAGCGCCGCGCGCGGCTGCTGGAGTGGGCCGAGCGCCGCGACGCGATCGTCGCGGAAGACGACTACGACGCCGAGTTCCGCTACGACCGCGCCCCCGTCGGGGCCGTGCAGGGGCTCGCACCGGAGCGCGTCGTCTACCTCGGGTCGGCGAGCAAGACACTCGCGCCGGCCTTGAGGCTCGGCTGGCTGATCGCGCCCTCGCACCTCGTCCGGCCGCTCGCCGACGAGGTGCTTTTCTCGGTGATCGCGCCCCAGCGCCTCGAGCAGCTCGCGTTCGCAGACTTCGTCGAGCACGGCGAGCTCGACCGACACCTGCGCCGCATGCGCCTGCGCTACCGCCGTCGCCGCGACGTCCTGGTCGGAGCGCTCGAGCGACGGCTCCCCGACGTCGAGGTGCGCGGGATCGCCGCCGGTCTGCACGTGCTCGCGGTGCTGCCTGCAGGGGTGGAGGAACGCCGCGTGCTGCACGACGTCCGGGCCAGAGGGATCGCGCTCTCGGGCCTGAGCGAGCACGCTGTCCGCCCGCCTCGCGAGCAGGCGCTCGTGCTCGGCTACGCGGTCTCGGCCGAGCCGGCGCTGCGCGCCGCGGTGAAGGAGCTCGCTGAGATCATCAGCGCCTGAACTGCAGCTCGTGCCACGAGGGCGTCGGCGCGAGCTCCAGCAGGGCGCGGTCGCCGCCCGGCTCGAGGTACGCGAACTCCGCCGCAGCCTCGTCCCAGGTGACGTCGAGGCGGCCGTCCTTGACGCGGTGGTCGAGCCAGGCTCCGCGGAACACGAGCTTGCGCAGCCAGTAGACGAGCGACTCCCCTTCGACGAGCGACAGCCGCTCCCAGTGGCGCACGAGGTAGCGGCCGAGCTCGCTCCGAGGCTCCTCGATCACGCCGTCCGCGGTCAGCTCGACGAGGTCCTCGGTCTCCTCGTCGTCCAGCTCGTTGTCGTCCACGAGGCCAAGACGGAACGCGGCCGCGCAAACGCGCTGGGCGAAGTCGGCCGAGTTGAAGCTGAAGCGGAGGCGGAGGAACTCGACGACGATGTCGTCACCGGACGAGTAGTTGTCCGCAGCGTCCACGGGCGGAGGATAGCCACGGCACCAGGAGGGCTTGACGAACGCTCCCTGCGTCCTTCCCTCGGAACGAGCATCGTGCCCCGGCGACGAGCGGAGTCACGCCAATCCCTCCTAGACTGGCCTGCATGAGCTCCAAGGCGGCACTCGCTTCGGGTCTCGTCACCGCTGCGCTCGTCCTGCTGGTGGTCTGGGTGTTCGAGGTCTCGCTCGAGCGCGCCGCCGTCCTGGCGCCCGTGATCGTCGTCGCGTTCGGAGCGGCGGCCGCGGTGATCGTGCTCTGGGCGAAGGTCGGCTGGGAGGCGCTGCAGCGCCGCCGGCGGCCGTGGCTCGTCGTCGGCATCGCGGCCGGAGCGGTCGTGCTGATCGCGGCGCTCTCGCTGCTCGGGCTCGAGCTCCCCCGCGAATAGCTCGTCGCTGAAGCTCCGTCCGGGGGCCTCCGTACCGTGGGCTGCCCATGTCGTGGCAGCTGCGGAACCCGTGCGAGCGGGCCGAGGTCGAGGCGCTCGGCGCCGAGCTGGGCGTCAGCGACGTCCTCGCGGCGGTGCTCGTGCGCCGAGGCTTGGCCGATCCGGCCGACGCGCGCGCGTTCCTCGAGGCCGGGCTGCCCGAGCACGATCCCCTCCTCCTCGGCGACATGCGCGAGGCGTGCGAGGCGATTCGCGCGGCCGTCGCGGCCGGGACGAAGATCTGCGTCCACGGCGACTACGACGCCGACGGCATCTGCGCCACGGCGCTGGCCGTGCTCGTCCTGCGCGAGATCGGCGCCGACGTCACCTACCACCTGCCGAGCCGCTTCGAGGAGGGCTACGGGGTGGCCGGCCAAACGCTTTCGCGCCTGGCGACCGAGGGCATCGGCCTGGTGCTCACCGTGGACTGCGGGATCACGGCGGTCGAGGAAGTCGAGGCGGCGAAGGAGGAGGGCCTTCAGGTCGTCGTCACCGATCACCACCGGCCCGGCGAGGAGCTTCCTGCGTGCCCGGTCGTCGGGCCGTACAGAGGCGGCTACCCGTTCAGCGATCTGTGCGGAACGGGGGTGGTCTGGAAGCTCGGGCAGGCGCTGCTCGGCGAAGACTCTGCGGCGCTCGCGCGGCACCTGGACCTGGTCGCGGTCGCGACTGTCGCCGACGTCGTCCCGTTGCTGGACGAGAACCGCGGCCTCGCCGTCGCCGGGCTGCGGCAGCTCGCGCGCACGCAGAAGCCGGGACTGCAGGAGCTGATGCGGGTCGCGCGCATCGACCCGGCGGCGGTCGACGCGGGCGCGATCGGCTTCCGGCTAGCGCCGCGCCTGAACGCGGCCGGGCGCCTCGGGAGGCCCGAGGCCGCGCTCGAGCTGCTGCTCAGCGAGGCTCGGGAGCCGGCCGCCCACCTCGCTGCACAGCTGGAGGAGCTGAACCGCGACCGCCAGGCCGTGGAGGAGCGGATCCTGCGCGAGGCCGTCGAGGAGATCGAGTCGTGGCCGGAGGCCCAGCGGCGGCGCCGCGCGTTCGTCGTCGCCGGCGCGGACTGGCACGAGGGTGTGATCGGAATCGTCGCGTCGCGGCTGGTCGAGCGCTACTCGCGGCCGGTCGTTCTGATCGCGGGCACCGACGGCGACTGGAAAGGCTCCGGCCGCTCGATCGCAGGCTTCGACCTGCACGACGGCCTGCGGCGCTGCGCCGGCCACCTCGAGCGCTGGGGTGGCCACGCGGCTGCGGCGGGCCTCTCGATCAAGCCCGAGAACGTGCCGGCGTTTAGCGAGCAGTTCGCCGCGATCGGCGACACGACCCTCGAGGAGGACGACCTACGGCCGCCGACGCCGGTCGACGCGTTCGTCCACGGCCGCGACCTCACCCTCGAGCTGTGCGGCCAGCTCGACCAGCTCGCGCCGTTCGGCCTCGGCAACCCGAACGTGACGCTGCTCCTGCCGGGCTGCGAGCTGGCGGAGCTCACCGCGGTCGGCGAGGGGAAGCACCTCAAGTTCCGCGTTCGCGCCGACGGCCGCGACTCGGGCAGCGCGATCGCCTTCCGGCTGGGCCGGCGGCTCGACAGCCTGAGCCGGCCGGGGCACTACGACGTCGCCTTCCGGCTCGAGGCCAACCAGTGGAACGGCACGGTCGCGCCGCAGCTGAACGTGCGCCAGGTGTTCGAGTGCGACGAGCGCTACGTCGAGTTGCGCGAGTGGCTCAAGGGCGAGTGGCGCAAGGACGCGCGCGACCCGGCCGCCGCGGCGATCTTCGAGGAGCTCGCGCTCGCGGAAGGCGGGTCGAAGCGGCATCTGCTCGAGTCGGAGCGGTTCCTGGCGCTCCTCCACCAGCCCGGCCTCGCGCGCGCGGCGTAACGGGAGTACCGTTTCCGGCATGAGCATCATCGAGAAGCTGAGGCGGGTCGCGCTGAGGCCGTTCGACCGCGGCGACCACAGCGCCGACGCTGAGCGTCGGGTCGAGAACACCGACGCGCTCGCCGCGACAGGTGGCAGGCAGGGCGACCAGAGCTCGACCATGCCGATCCATGGCGCGCCGCCTGGTTACATCAAGACGGACGACGGCCGCCCGCGGCACTGACCGCCGCGAACTGCGCGCGCGGCCGCGGCCGCCAGCCGCGCTGCTCGCACGCGGTGCAGTCGAGCGCGACCAGCATCCGTGCCAGTCGTGCAGCCTTGCGTTCTTGTCGTCGTCTGCGCATGAAGAGTGAGCGTTCGCCTCGCAGGCGTTCCCTCCTGCGACGTGAATTACGCCTAACGGTTAGGGAAAAGCCCGGGAGTACACTTTTTCCATGACGGTCCTCGAGTCTGCAGAACGGCATCAGGAGCTCATCGACGAGCTGATCGATTCCGTCGCTGCCTACAACAAGGACGTCGACCGCGACCTGCTGAGCCGCGCCTTCCGCTTCGCCGCGGCCGCGCACGAGGGCCAGCAGCGCCGCTCGGGAGAGGATTTCATCAACCATCCGTGGGGCGCCGCCAAGATCTGCGCCGAGCTCCACCTCGACGAGCAGTCGATCGCCGCCGCGCTCCTGCACGACGTCGTCGAGGACACCGGCACCGACATCAAGGACGTGCGGGCGGAGTTCGGCGACGAGGTGGCGACGCTCGTCGAGGGCGTCACCAAGCTGACCCGGATCCAGTTCCAGAGCCGCGAGCAGGCGGAGGCCGAGAACTACCGCAAGATGATCGTCGCGATGGCGCAGGACGTCCGCGTCATCCTGATCAAGCTCGCCGACCGCCTCCACAACATGCGGACGATCGAGTACCTCGGCAAGCAGAAGCAGGTGCAGAAAGCCAAGGAGACGCTGGAGGTCTACGCGCCGCTCGCTCACCGGCTCGGCATCAACAAGATCAAGTGGGAGCTCGAGGACCTCGCCTTTGCGACGCTGCACCCGCGCAAGTACGAGGAGATCAAGGCGATGGTGAGCGAGCGCCGCGCCGACCGTGAGGAGCACGTGCGCGAGGCGGCGATGACGCTGCAGCGCGAGCTCGAGAAGGTCGACATCCCCGCGGAGATCTCGGGACGGGCGAAGCACTTCTACTCGATCTACGACAAGATGGCCAAGAAGGGCCGGGAGTTCAACGAGATCTACGACCTCACGGCCATGCGCGTGATCGCGGAGCGCGCCAGCGAGGAGGGGACGCGCGACTGCTACGGCGCGCTCGGCCTGATCCACTCGCTCTGGAAGCCCATGCCCGGGCGCTTCAAGGACTACGTGGCGATGCCGAAGCTGAACGGCTACCAGGCCCTGCACACCACCGTGATCGGTCCCGAGGGCCGGCCGCTGGAGATCCAGGTGCGCACGCGCGAGATGCACGAGACGGCCGAGTTCGGCGTGGCCGCGCACTGGCTCTACAAGCACGGCCGCGCGGGCGAGTCGCGCGACGACGAATGGGTCGCGTGGGTGCGGCAGCTGATGGACTGGCAAGAGGACGAGGCCGACCCGCGCGAGTTCATCAAGACCTTCCGCACCGACCTGTTCGAGGACGAGGTCTACGTCTTCACGCCGAAGGGCGAGGTCAAGGCGCTGCCCGCGGGGTCGACGCCTATCGACTTCGCCTACGCCGTCCACACCGACGTCGGCCACCGCACGGTCGGCGCGAAGATCAACGGCCGTATCGTCCCGCTTCACTACCGCCTCAAGAGCGGCGACTTCGTCGAGATCCTGACGACGAAGAGCGGCCGCGGGCCCTCGCGCGACTGGCTCTCGCTCGCCGCGTCGTCGCGAGCGCGCAACAAGATCCGCCAGTGGTTCTCGCGCGAGACGCGCGAGGAGGCCGAGCAGAAGGGCCGTGAGATCCTCGAGACGGCGCTGAAGAAGCAGAACCTGCCGTACCGGAAGCTGCAGGGCTCGGCGGTGCTGGCGCAGGTGATCCGCGAGAGCGGCTTCAAGAAGGCGGAGGACTTCTACCTCGCGCTCGGCTCGGGGAAGCTGCAGCCGGGCCAGATCGTCAACAAGGTGATCCAGCGCCTCAAGACGGAAGGGGTTGCGCAGGAGGAGGCCGTTCCGCTCAAGGCGCCGAAGGAGCGCCACGTCACGGCGAGCCAGAACTTCGGCATCACCGTGACCGGGGTCGACGACGTGCTCGTGCGCCTGGCGAAGTGCTGCACGCCGCTGCCCGGCGACAAAATCGTCGGCTACGTCTCGATGGGCAAGGGGATCACGATCCACCGGGCGGACTGCTCGAACGTGAAGTCGCTCATGCGCAACCCCGAGCGCTTCACCAACGTCGCGTGGGACGGCGGCGCCTCGCAGAGCTTCCGAGTGCAGATCGCCGTGGACTCGTGGGACCGGCCGCGGCTGCTCGAGGACGTAGCCCGCACGTTCGCCGAGCACGGCGCGAACATCGTCGAGTACGGCGGGCACGTCGAGGATCAGCTCGCGAAGAACTGGTACGTGGCCGAGGTCGGAGACGTGAAGGCGCTGCGCAGCCTCTTGACCGCGCTGCGTAACGTCGACGCTGTCTTCGACGCTTACCGCGTGACACCGTCTTAAGAACGGACGCACGAGCAAAGCTCGCGCGTCCTTCAAGCGGCATCGCAAGCGACGCCTTCGAGTCCCTCGAACGGGGGATCCGCGCGAATACCCCGTTCGGGGGATCGTCCCTCCAACGAGTGGGGTACCCCATTCGAGGGATGGCGCTTTGCGCGCGACCGACTACAACGTGAGGTAGGGGAGAGGGGCTTCCCGTGAGAGAGCTCAGGCGCCCGTCCGTTTCGAGGACGGCGGGCGGGCGCCCGGCGCGCCCGGTCGGTGGCGGCTGCCCGGGCGCGCCGGGCGCTCTCAGCCTCCGATCGCGTAGACCCGGGGCGCCTGGCGGAACGCCTTGCGCGGCACGAGCGCCCAGAAGCGTCCCTGCGCGACCGGTGCCACGGCGACGACCTTGCCGCCGACCACCACCGCGACCGAGCGAGTGTGTGAGGCGCGTCCGCTCACCTGGACGACCGGGCCGGAGCCTCGGGCCCGGTTGACGCTGTCGACCCGACGGCCTCCGTCGAACGACTGACCGAGGCGTCCACGGTCGGGCCCCACGCCGAAGAGCGTCGAGAGCGGCTGGTCGGAGCCGAAGAGCTGCAGCTGCCGGCGCAGGGCGGGCTCGCGACGTGCCTCGAGCGTCGCCGCCGGGATCGTGAACCGCCGTCCTTTGTCCTTGATCAGGATCACGTCGCCGCCCGCCGGCCGCTTCGCGAGCAGCGAGCGGCCGTCGACGCGCCACGGGATCGCGACGCCGACCGCGTCGGCGATGGTAGGGACGATGTCGATCGTCCGCGCGAGCGTGCGCACGTCGGAGCCGCGCTTCCGGCCCGGTAGCTTCACCAACAGCGGCACGTAGGCGATGTCCTCCAGGTTCGCGGGCGAGAGCGGGCGCCGCTTCTCACCGGCGCGGAAGCTCACACCGTGGTCGGCGGTCATGATCACCAGCGCGCGGTCGTAGAGGCCGGTCGCCTTGAGTCGAGCCAGCAGCCGGCCGAGCACGCGGTCGGCGTAGCCGAGTTGCAGCAGGTGGCGCTGCCAGCTCTGGTCGACTGCCGCCTGGTTCGAGTTCCAGACCTCGTCGGGCCCCCAGGCGGGCGCGGAGGGCACGTCGTAGCGCTCGCCAGAGGGCAGGTAGCGCCACGGGCTGTGCGGGAGCATCAGGTGCAGGTACCAGAACGACGGGCGTTCCTGCGGCCGGAGCGAGGCGAGGAAGCCCGGGTCGATGCGGCCGGGATCGTGATGCGCGCCCGCGTCGCGCAGGAAGTTGTCCCACCCGTTCGCGATCGACGGGATCCACCCGGCGAGGTCGTCCGGGAGCAGCTGGTGCAGGAAGACGACGCCCGTGTCCTCGGCGAGCGTGCCGGAGCGGCTTCCGAAAGAGCCTTCGAGCCCGGGGCAGAGCGAGGGCGGGCAGAGGTGCGTCTCGTCGTCGTCGACATGCAACGCCGTCGCGCCGCCGAGCAGCGTGAACAGGTTCCGGCGGTGGTCGGCGTACGTCGGGAACTCGTCGGCGCGGGGGAACTGGCCGGTCAGGATCGCCGGAACGGCGTGCGTGGTCCCCTCGGCGACCGTCGTCGCCCGCGAGAACCACCTCGACGCGGACGCGAGCTGCGCGAAGTGCGGGAAGCGCTTCGCGTCGATCCTGCCGCGCGAGTCCAGCAGCGAGTTCAACGGGAGCTCGTCGAACGCGATCAGGACGACCGGCGCGCGTGGGCGCTCCGCGGCGGCGTGGGCGTCGCTGGCCACCGAGAGCCGCGACACGTCGGAGTTGAAGAGGAAGAGCGCGAGGAAGAGCAGCGGCGCAGGCGCGAGCACCGTCAGGACGAGCCGGGCCCCGCGCCACCGCAGGTACAGCCACGCGCCGGCCAGGCCGGCCACCGCGGCGCCGAAGAGGAGCAGCTTCCCGGGGCCGCCCGCGCCGCGGATCGCCTGCAGCACGAACAGCGCGACCAGCCCCGCGACGAAGAGCGCGTGCACCGCCCAGCGCACCGGTCCTGCGATCCACTCGATCCCGAGCAGCAGCGCCGGCGGGACGAAGACGAGCACGAGCGCGAAGACGACCGCGTCCCACCGGGTCGAGCCGCGTGCCGCGAAGAACTCGCCGTTCTGGCCGAGCAGGTCGAGGAGCGGCTGCGCGACCGCGAACGACCAGAGCACGAGCAGGTGCAGGCCGGCCAGCCGCACGGGCAGCGCCTGCCGCTCGGTCATAGGCGCGGGTTGGCGAGGTAAAGCGTGCGCGTCCCGGAGCCGAGCTCCTCGCTGCGCGTGATCTGGAAGCCCTCGCGCAGCGCGCGCTCGAACTCTTCGCGGCCGTACGACTCGTGCACCTCGGCACGCTTGGCTGCGAGCAGCCGCCGCACCATCGGGTCGTCGCGGTCGGCGAACTCGACCACGAGCCGCGCGCCCAGGCTCCGTAGCCACCCGATGAGCTCGTCGAAGGGCACGTTGCGCCCGATCGCGAGGTGGTGCACGAGCGCGAGGCAGAGCACGAGGTCGGGCCGGCCGCGCTCTTCGAGTCGCCGCCGCTCCACGCCTCGCCAGCCGCGCGCCGGGGAGGAGTCCGCCAGATCCACGACGAGCGGCAGGATCGTCTTCGTCCCCTCGGCTCTCAGCGCTCGGTAGAGCTCGCCGACCACGCGCTCGTCGCCGTCGACCGCGACCACGTACTCCGCGTCGAGCGCACGCGAGAAGCGGCCGTCGTTGGCGCCGAGGTCCCAGGCGAGCCGCGAGGTGCCGGCCGAGCGCACGAACCGATCCTTTCGCTCCGCGTCCTCGTCGGTGTACGGCGCTGCCTCGCGGTAGCCCGCCCACTCGGAGCGCCCGCGCTTCGGCGAGAGGTGCTGCACGAGCTTGCGCATCCGCCGCACGTTCGTCTGGATCAGCTCTTTCTTGAAGCCGGCCGCCTTGAGCTCCGAGCGCACGTCGCGCTCGCGCGCCGCGTGCTTGGCCTCGAGCCGGTCGTGCAGCACGACGTGCGTGAGCACGCCCCGGCGGAAGCGCGGCAGGAGCGCGCGTGCCTGGCTCGGCTCGATTCCCTCGAGGCTCCCCCGCAGGAACGGTTGCGGCGCCACGCCGCGGTAGGCCTGCAGCATCAGCGGATAAAGGAAGAGCGCGCAGAACTGGCGGTAGCCGGCCCAGGGCTCGCCCTCTCGCAGCCGCTCGAACGAGCCGACGTCCACGAACACCGGCTCCGACCCGCGCCATTGCACGTTGTACGGCGAGCCGTCCTTCAGCACGAATCCCTCGCTCAGCGCCTCGTCCACCAGCTCGAGCTGCAGGAGCGCAGCCTCGCGCAGCATCTCGAACGGCCACTCGTACGGATACGAGACGAACGGCAGCCGCTCGTGCCGCAGCACGCCCGGTTCGACCTCCTCGGTGGCGACGATGCGGCCGTCCTCGAGCGCGCGGCGGAAGAAGCGCGCCGACTCGAGCACGTCCCAGTCCTCGCGGGCGCGGGGCGAGAGCTCGCGCAGCACCTCGCCGTCGGCCGAGTAGACGACGCGGGCCTCGGGGTCGCGGAATGAGGCCGGGTCGGGGATGCGGGTCGGGCTAGGCCTCGTCGTCATCCCTGCGGATGCGCAGGGCTCGCAGGAAGCGCCGCCACGTCAGCTTTGCGGTCACCCCGATGGCCGCCGCGCCGCCAAGGACGATCTGGAGCAGCATGCTCCCTGAGCCGGCGTCGAGGTAGTTGAGCGGTGCCATACGGTGATTGTGACAGGAGCGTTGCTGGCCTGTGACCAGGAGGTGTCGAGATTTCTACAGGACGGCGGCCGCTCCTGCGGCCGCGCGCGAGATCTGCACCGAAATGCGCTCGAGAAACTCCCGGTCCTCGTCCCCGAAGGCCGCAGGCCGATCGGAGTCGATGTCGATCTCGCCGACGACCCGCCCTTTGTGCGCGATCGGGACGACGATCTCCGAGCGCGTCGAGGGGAAGCACGCGAGGTAGCGCGGGTCGGCATTCACGTCGTCCACGACCTCTGTCTGCCCGCTCGCCGCGGCCGCGCCGCAGACGCCCTGGCCGACCGGGATGCGCACGTGCTCTGTCGCCTGCGGCCCCTTCCAGGGACCGAGCACCAAGTCGTCGCCGTCGACCAGGTAGATCCCGATCCACGAGTAGCGGCCGACGCGGTCGTGGAGGACGTCGACCACGCTTTGCAGGACCTCCGGGTCCGAGCCGCCGCGGTCGAGGATCCGGTCGACCGCCTCCTGCGCGCCGGTCATCGCTCGAGGTCCCCGCGTTCGAAGGCGGCGATCTGGTCGCCGTACCAGCCCGGGATCTCGCAGGCACGGCGCTCGTCGAGGTCGACGAGCACGAGCGTCTGTGTCGCCGTCACCATCAGGACGTCGTCGTCGGCCCGGTACGCGGCGCACTCGTAGGTGATGCTCGTCCGCCCGATGCGTGAGACGCGGATGAAAACCTCGATCAGGTCGTCGAAGCGCGCGGGGGCGTGGTACTCGATCGTGTTCGCCCGCATGACGAACTCCCGCTCCTGCGGCGTCGTCCGCAGCATGTCGAGGTGCCGGTGGTACTCGACGCGTGCGCTGTCGAAGTACGGCAGGTAGCGGCCGTAGTAGACGATGCCCTGGGCGTCGGTGTCGGAGAAGCCGACCCGCGTCAGCGACGAGTACTTGAACGGCGGCTTGCGGTCGGTCTCACGGCCGAGCTCGAGCTCCACGCGGGGGATGCTAAGCGCGGGTGCGTGGCGGGAGCGGCGGGAGCGTGCCGCCGCGCGGGCCGGCGAGCCGCCGGTTGCGGATCCCGCGGAAGACGGCCCACCCGGCGAGGACGACCAGCGCCAGGCCGATCACGCCGACGGGAACGAGCAGCCAGTCCTTGCTGAGCTGGCTCGGGCTCCCATTGTTCGCGTCGCCCTGCGCGCCGGGGGAGAAGTCCCTCACCGAGCGCACCTTGGTTTTCTTCGCGCCGAGCGGCGCCAGCGTCGCGACCGGCATGAACGAATCGACGAGCCAGCGACCGCCGCGGACGGGGCGGAGGTAGATGTGGAAGATGATCGGGCCCTGCTTCGCCACGCCCTGGCGCGGGTTCAGCTGCAGCTCCAGGCCGACCTCTTCCTTGGTGACGTAGAGGATGTTCCACGGGTGCGTCGTGCCGCGCGCCGGGAACGGGTATGCGGGGATGTCGCCGCGGGCCCACTGCTTGCGGGTGATCCCGGGCCGCAGCTCCGGGGCGACCACGTCGAAGGCGGCCCCCGTGTTGACGCGTTTGACCGCGTGGTTCACGAAGAGGTCGATCGAACGCGTGATCGCGGCCCGGTCGGCCGGGCTCAGGCGCGGGGCGGCCGCCGCGGGAGCGGCGAGTGCAAGGGCGGCAGCAGCAACGAGGACGACCCTCATGGGCGAACGGTAGCCGCAGCGCTCACGCGCGGTGACGCGGGTTGCCGATCACGCTGATCGGGAGCGGCGATGGAGGGGTCGCAGCACGCCGTCGAGCTCGGCCGTGACCTGCGCGCAGACCTCGACCGTGGCGTCGACGAAGCCCAGCGCGGCCTGCGAGCGGTAGCGGTCGCGGTGCCAGAAGAGCGAGATCAGGCGCGGCTGCACCGGCATCTCGTCGGCGAGCTCGACGATCGCGGTTGAGGGGTCGCTCGCGTCGACGGCCAGGCGCGGGATGATCGCGCTGCCGACGCCGGCGCCGACGAGCGCCTGCACGGTGCCGATGATGTCGGAGCGGAAGACGAAGTTCGGCTCGACGCCCTGGGCCTGCAGCGCCGCCTCGACGCGAGGGAGCACGCGGCACGTGATGTGGCCGATCAGAGGCAGCTCGGCGACGTCCTCGAGGCTTACCGGGCCGTTGCCGGCCAGCGGCGAGTCGGCCGCGACGAGGAGGATGTACGGGTCGACGAGCACCTCGGTGAAGTCGAACGGGCCCTCACTGAGCGGCATGTCCGCGAAGCTGAGCTCGAGCTCGCCGCGCTCCACGAGCTCGAACAGCGCGGCGTCGGTCGGCGCCTCGCGCGGCAGCACGCGAACGTCTGGCCAGTCGAGCGCATAGCGGGGCAGCAGCCGCGGGATCACGCGCGCGCCCACGCTCTGGTAGATGCCGAGCCGCAGCGAGCCGGCCGCGCCGTCGGAGAGCGCGCCCAGGTCGGCCTCGGCGGCCTTGATCCGCGCCACAATCGCCTTCGCGTGGCCGAGCAGCACCTCGCCGGCCTCGGTCAGCGCGACCGGCCCGGGGCCGCGCGAGCGCTCGACCAGGCGTTGGCCGACGATCCGCTCGAGCGCGGCGATCTGCTCGCTGATCGCGGACTGGACATAGCCGAGCCGAGTGGCGGCACGGCGAAACGAGCCTTCCTCGGCGACGGCCTCGAGCGCCGCGAGGTGCCGCACCTCGATGCCGGTGATGTGATCGGTGGCCACGGTCATCCGCAGCCTAGCCGATCGTTCCGGGCGATCAGGCGTCGCCGCGGATAACGGCGAGCACCTCGTCCCGCTTGCGCTCCATCAGCTCGGGCGTGCGGGCCTCGAGGTTCAGCCGCAACAGCGGCTCCGTGTTCGAAGGCCGGACGTTCACGTGCCAGTCGTCGGCGTCCACGGAGACGCCGTCGAGGTGGCTCACGCGTCCCTCCGGGCCGAAGCGCTCCTCGATCTCGCGCAACTTTGCGTCCACGTCCGGGACCGGCGTGTTCAGCTCGCCGGTGATGAAGTAGCGCTCGCGGAAGGGGCGCAGGATCTCGGACAGCTTCCGGCCGTCGGTCGAGATCCGCTCGAGCATCAGCAGGAACGGGATCACCCCGGAGTCGGCCTGCGTGAAGCCGCGGAAGTAGTAGTGGCCCGAAACCTCGCCAGCGAACGCCGCGCCCTCCTCACGCATCCGCTGCTTGATGAACGCGTGGCCGACGCGGTTCATCAGCGGCACGCCTCCGCGGCCCTCGATCGTCTCCGGCACCGCCCAGCTGGCGCGCACGTCGTAGATCACCTTCGCGCCCGGCTCTTTCCCGAGCACTGCCTCGGCGAAGATGGCGGTGGCGAAGTCGCCGGGGACGAACTCGCCGGTGTCGTCGACGAAGAAGCAGCGGTCGGCGTCGCCGTCGAAGGCCACGCCGAAGTCGGCGCCCTCGTCGAGCGTCTTGCGGACGATGAACTCGCGGTTCTCGGGCAGCAGCGGGTTCGGCTCGTGGTTCGGGAAGCTGCCGTCCGGCTCGAAGAAGTACCGCACGACGTCGAGCTGCGGAAGGCGCTCGAGGACCGGCGGCAGCATCGCACCGGCCATCCCGTTCGCCGCATCGATCACGACTTTCAGCGGCCTGATCGCGGACACGTCCACGAAGGACAGCACCCGTTCGACGTACGCCGGCCAGACGTCGTACGTCTGGACACGGCCCGGTGTCTGTCCCTGCGTCTGTCCCTGGGAGTCGGCCAGCGCGCGGTCGCGGATCTCCAGCAGGCCGGACTCGCCGCCGACGGGCAGCGCGCCCGCGCGGACGATCTTCATCCCGGTGTACTCCTTCGGGTTGTGGGAGGCGGTCACGGCGATGCCGCCGTCGAGGCCCAGCTCGCCGACCGCGAAGTAGACCATCTCCGTGCCGACGAGCCCTAGCTCGAGCACCTCGGCGCCGGCCCCGGCCGCCCCGGCGATCACCGCCTCGGCCATCGCAGGCGAGGAGACGCGCATGTCGTGCCCGACGGCGATGCGCTTCGGCTCGAAGACCTCCACGAAGGCGCGCCCGATCGCCTGCGCGCCCTCCTCGTCGAGCTCGGCGCCGTAGATCCCGCGCACGTCGTAGGCCTTGAAAACTCGGGGGTCGAGCACCGGCGCCGGATGCTACTTGCACGGAAGCTCCCCGGGGCTTCGGTCGTTTCTACACTTCAGGCATGGAACGCAAGCTGGCCACGGTTCTGTTCGTGGATCTCGTGGATTCGACCGGGCTCGTGACGGGCGCGGATCCAGAGGTCGTGCGCCGGCGTGTCCAGAACTACTTCGAGCGCGTCTCGCGCTGCGTGACCGCTCACGGCGGGATCGTCGAGAAGTTCGCGGGCGACGCCGTGATGGCCGCGTTCGGCATCCCGCAGGCGCACGAGGACGACGCCGAGCGGGCGATTCGCGCGGGCCTCGCGATCCTCGGCGAGGTGCGCGAGCTCGAGCTCGAGGCGCGCATCGGCGTGGAGTCCGGCGAGGTTGTCGCGGACGACTCCGACTCGACCTTCGCGACCGGGGAGGCGGTGACCGTCGCCGCGCGGCTCGAGCAGTCGGCGGAGCCCGGGCAGCTGCTGATCGGCCCGGCCGCCCATCGGCTCACACTCGGCCGCGTCGAGGCCGAAGACATGGGGCCTGTCGACCTGAAGGGTCTCGGCGACCAGGTGTGGACGTGGAGCGTCCTCGGCACCAGCGCCGCGCCCGAGCGGCCGCAGGCCCTGCAGTCGCCGCTGGTCGGTCGCGACGCCGAGCTCGAGCTGCTGCAGAACACCTACGACCGGGCGCTGCGCGACCGCCGCGCGCACCTGTTCACGATCTACGGCGAGCCCGGCGTGGGGAAGAGCCGCCTCGCGCACGAGTTCAGCCAGGCACTCGAGGGCGCCACCGTCCTCGCCGGCCGCAGCCTGCCCTACGGCGAGGGCGTCACTTACTGGCCGATGGCCGAGATGGTGAAGTGCGCGGCCGGGATCGTCGACGACGACCCGCTCGACGTGGCGATCGAGAAGCTGCGCGAATTCTGCGAGGACGAGGTCGTCGCCGACCTGCTGGGCCTCGCCTCCGGCGTCCTGGAGGCGGTGCAGGCCGAGCGGAGCCAGCAGGAGATCGCGTGGGCCGGGCGCGAATGGGCGCAGCGGCTCGCGCAGGAACAGCCGCTCGTGCTCCTCTTCGAGGACATCCACTGGGCCGAGGAGCCGCTGCTCGAGCTGATCGAGCACCTGGTGACGTGGGTGCGCGAGGCGCCGCTGCTCGTGATCACGCTGGCCCGGCCGGAGTTGCTCGACATCCGCCCGGGCTGGGGCGGCGGCCGCGTGCGCGCGACCTCGATCGAGCTGGAGCCGCTCGGGCCGAGCGAGAGCGAGGAGCTGGTCGACGCGCTCACCACCGACGGCGAGCTCAGCGAGGACGACCGCCAGGCGCTGCTCGCTAAGACCGAAGGCAACCCGCTCTATCTCGAGGAGACCGTGCGCATGCTGGCCGAGGAGGGCTCGGGCGGCATCGGCAGGATCCCGGACACGCTGCAGGCCCTGATCGCCGCGCGCATCGACCGGCTCGCGCCCGACGCGAAGGCGCTGCTGCAGCGCGCCGCGGTGATCGGTCGGGTCTTCTGGGAAGGCGCGCTGGAGCGGCTCTCGCCCGAGCTCGAGTCCCTCGAGGACACGCTGGAGGACCTCCGTCTCCGCGAGTTCGTGCTCGACGAGGAGCGCTCGTCGATCCGAGGCGAGCGCGCGTACAAGTTCAAGCACGTGCTGATTCGCGAGGTCGCGTACGGCGGGCTCTCGAAGTCAGCGCGAGCCGAGCACCACCGGCGCTTCGCCGAATGGCTCAAGGAGCGTGCGGGGGAAGAGCTGCTCGAGATCCGGGCCTTCCACCTGGACCGCGCGACTGCCCTGCTGGCCGAGTTGGACGGCACCGCGCCGATGGAGCTGCAGCGGGAAGCCGCCGAGGCGTTGGCCGAGGCAGGGTTGCGGGCCTTCGCCCGCGAGGCGAACCGCACCGCACGGCAGCACTTCGTCCGCGCGGTGGAGCTCGAGCCCACGACGAAGCGCCGCTACCTGGCCGCGCGGGCCGCAGACCGGCTCAGCGACCTTCCCGCGGTCTCGCGCGAGATGGAGGAGGTGCTCGCGGCCGCGATCCAGGAAGGCGACGGCTGGACGCAGGGGCGCGCGCTCGTCACGCTGGCTGAGGCTGCCGTGATGCGCGAAGGCGACGTCCGCGCCGCCGAGCAGATGGTCGACAACGCACTGGCCGTGCTCGAGCCGGACGACCACTCGGGCCGCTTCCGCGCGCTGCGGGCCCACGCCACGATCGCCTGGATGCGCGGCGATCTCGCCAAGGAGGAGCGGGTGATGCTCGAGGCGCTCGAGCTCGCGCGCGCGTCCGGCCACAAGGGCTTCGAGAGCGAGGCCGCCGACGAGCTCGCGAGCGTCTACCTCGCGCGGCTCGAATTCGATCGCGCCGAGCCGCTGATCGAGCAGGCGATTCTGCTCGCCGAGGAGAGCGGCAGCGCCATGACGCGCGGAAGGGCGCTCCGATTCGCAGGCCAGCTGCACCTGTACCGGCGCGAGCTCGACGATGCCGAGGCCGCGCTCGAGGCGGCCCGCGAGCACCTCGCCGAGGCCGGTGCGGCGTGGATGCTCGGCCGCACGCTCAACTTCGCCGGGTGGACCGCGCGGCACAAGGGCGAGATTGCCCGCGCCGAGCGGCTCTTCCGCGAGTCGATCCGGATCCTCGCCCCGCTGGAGGACCGCGCGACGCTGTGCGAGACCCAGCGCTCGCTCGCGGAGCTCCTGCTTGCGCAGGGCAGGATCGACGAGGCGGAGCGCTTCGCCCTGGCCTCGCGGGAGACGGTCGGGCCGCACGACGTCACCTCGCTCGCCACGACGACGATGTCGCTCGGGCTTGTTCGCGCCGCGCAGGGCCGCGACGAGGAGGCCGAGGAGCTACTCCGCCAGGCGTACGACACGCTCGCCGAGACCGAGCACCGGAAGCACCAGTGCGAGCTCCTGCAGGCGCTCGTTCAGTTCCTGCGCGACCGGGGCCGCGCCGACGAGGCGGACGAGCTCGAAGCCCGCCGCGACGGCGTCCTGGCCGAGGCTGCGAGCACCGCCTGAATCGCGTGGTGCGACTCGAGGTCGGGCGACTCCGAGATCACCGTCGCCGCCCGCCGAAACCTCCGTAGCGCCTGCTTCAGCGGGTCGGCGCGCAGCGTGCCCTCGCCGTAGGGCAGGTGCTTCGTCTCGTTGCGGTTCGCGAAGGCGATGTCCGAGAAGTGGATGTGGAACGGCGCGCCCGGCTCGATCACCTCGTCGGCGGCCTCGAGTGCCCCGGCGAACGGCTCGGCGTCGGTGAAGGCGCCGTCGCTGGTCGCATGCATGTGCGCGAAGTCGAGGACGGGGCGGACCCAGCCGGTGCGCCGCGAGATCTCGATCACGTCGTCGAGGCTGCCGATCTCGCGCACCCGGCCCATCACCTCGACGCCGAAGGGAACCGCGCGGTCCTTGCCCTCCAGCCGCTCGCGCAGCTCGCCGAGCTGCTCGCAGATCGAGTCGATCGCCTCCTCGCGCGTCCGTTCGAGCAGGAAACCCGGGTGGAAGACCACGAGCTCCGCGCCTGCCGCCTTGGCGATCCCCGCCGAGTGGTCGAGCATCCCGGTCGCCATGTTCAGCTTCTTGCCGCGCTCCGCGTGGCCCATGAAACCCGCGATCGGCGCGTGCACCGACAGGCTGATCTTCGCCTTACGCGCGAGCTTGCCGAACTCCGCGGCCCAGTCGTAATCCATCCAGAACTTGCCCTCGAAGTCGATCTCGCAGGCGTCGAAGCCGAGCTCCTGCAGCAGCGCGATCGCGGCCTCGGGGCTCTCGCGCGAGGGCACCCGGGCGGGGCCGAAACGGACCTTTCCCATTCGAGGATCGTATGCCGTCCGATGCCCGGGCTACGTTGCGCCCATGGCCAAGCGACCTTCACGCATCGATTTGCTCGAGCTCGACATCGACCTTCGGCTCGCCGACCTCTGGCGAGAGGCGGCCGACATCGGCGAATGGAACCTCGAGGTGGTCGCGGCGTTCATGCGCGCGGCCTACGGCAAGGGGTACTGCGACGCGTTGACCGAGGACAACCCGGGAAGCCTCTGCGAGGAGCACGGCTACCGGATTCCGACACGCCGCGAGCCCGCACCAGAGCCCTCCTAGACCTCACCGGGTTACATCACACCGGCTCGGGCTGAGTGCCCGTACAATCCCGGCGTGGCGAAGAACCCACGCTCGGCTCGCCTCGTCATCGCACTGTCGGTCGCGGCGGTGCTGGCGATCTTCCTGCTCTACGTCTCGATTGCCGGCGGCCGCACGACCCAGGTGAAGCCAAGCGAGTTGAAGGGGCACAGAGGCGAGGTCTCGCTCGTCGGCAAGGTCGTCGGGCCCGTGCACGGCGCGGGATACGACAAGAGCGGCCTTCGCTTCGGGGTCGGCGACATCGGGGGGACGAAGACCGTGCCGGTGGTCTACCGGGGGAGCGTCCCGGACCAGTTCAAGCTCGGCCGGCACGTGGTGGTCAGCGGCCGCTACACGCACGGCGTCTTCGTCGCGAAGCGTGACTCGCTCGTGACGAAGTGCCCCTCGAAGTACGCGCCGAAGAAAACCTGATGTGGCTCGCGCTCGGCGTGCTGCTCGCAGTGCTCTGCGTGCTGTTCGTGGCTCGGCCGTTCCTGCGTGACCCGCGGCCGGTGGACGACACGCTCGACCTCCCTGCCGAGGGCGAGCAGGAGCGGATCGCGCTCGCCGAGGAGCGGGACCGGGCGCTCGCGGCTCTGAAAGAGCTCGAGTTCGACCACCGCACCGGCAAGCTCTCGGACGAGGACTACCGGGCCCAGGTGGGGCCGATGCGGGGCCGCGCCGCGGAGGCGCTGCGCGCGCTCGACCCGGAGCCGCGAAAGGAGCGGGTGCGCGCGCATGGCTAGCTGCGCGAACTGCGGTAGCGAGCTCCCGGAGAAGGCCCGCTTCTGCCCCGAGTGCGGGACGCGCGTCGAGGCGGAGCCGGGGGAGACGGCGGTGCAGGAGGTACCGCCGGACGAGACCGGCCAGGTGCCTGTCGAGTACGACACAGCCCGGCCGCGCTTCTTCGGAGTCTTCCGTCCAGCCCGCGCCCTCACGCCGGCCTGGCACGCGGTCCGCGACACGACCGGGTACGCCTTCGAGTCCGTCTCCGTCCACACGACCACCCGCAAACGGCTCTTCGAACTGCGCCGCGAGCTGACCGTTCTGACGGCAGAAAGGTCGGAAAGTGCGCGCATTTTGGGCGAAGCCGTGTACGCTGGTGACGACGAAGCGACCGCGTCGGCGCGTGCCAGAGTGGCCGAGCTGGACGCGTCGGTCCGGGCGAAGGAGGAGCAGATGGAGCAGACAGCAGCCGCTGCCATTGAGCGACTCGAGCGCGCACACGTCCAGGTGCAGCCGACCCAGGTCGAGACGCCCACGCCTTCGCCCGAGCCGTTGCCGGAGCCGAGCCCGCCGCCCCAGCCCGTCCCGGTGCCCGAGCCCCTCCCGGAGCCCTCCGAGCCGCCGGGCCCCGTGCACGTTCCCGAGCCGACTCCCAGCCCGAGCCCGCCGCCCACACCGGAGTAACCCCCCGCGGGGGCAGGGACGTCTGCCGGACCGCCGAAACTCTCGTTCAATGCGTCTTCGCAGACTCGTGCCGCTCGCCGCGCTGCTCCTCGCGGTCGTGGCGGCCCCGGCGAGTGGCGATGTTGCTGGCCGGAAGGCCGCGGTCGACGCGCGGCTGCAGCGGGTGCAGGCGAAGATCGCCTGGGCGCAGGAGCGCGAGAGCACCCTCGCGACGGAGATCGCGTCGGTCAACAGCCAGATCCACGGACTCTCCTCGCAGATCGGCGTCGTCTCCGCCCAGCTCGAGCCGCTCGAGCGCGACCTGCAACTGCACAAGGAGAAGCTCGCGCGCCTGAACGAGCTCTTCCGATTGCAGACGAGCCGCTACCACTTCTACCGCAGCGAGTACAGCGCGCTCATCGACCGGCTCGGCAACCGGCTCGTCGACCTCTACGAGCAGGGCGAGCCGAGCTCGCTAGAGGTCCTGTTCGCTGCGAAAAGTTTCGACGACCTGGTCGACCAGGCGCAGGTCGTCGACTCGCTTGCGACCCAGGACAAGTCGATCGCCGGACAGGTCGGCACCGCCAGAGAACGCGTGCGCGTCCAACGCGAGCACACGAAGAAGTTCCGCTCGCTCGTCGCCGCGGAGCTACGGACGATCGCCGTGCGCACGAACCAGGTGCGCGCCTTGCGCGACCGGCTAATCGCCAGCGAGAACCAGCTCGCCGCGGCGCGGGCGAACAAGCGCGGCGCGCTGCAGAACGTCAAGGAGTCGAAGTCGGCGTTCCTCCACGAGGCGGCCGGCCTCCAGCAGGCGAGCGCCGATCTCGCCGCGCAGATCCGCACGGCGCAGTCGATCTCGTCGTACTCGGCTCCAGGCGACACGACGCCTTCCGCCGCGGGCTTCATCTGGCCGGTGAACGGGCCCGTGACGAGCGGATTCGGCTCGCGCTGGGGGCGGATGCACGAGGGCATCGACATCGGGGTCGGCTACGGCACCCCGATCCGCGCGGCGGCCGCCGGCCGTGTCGTGTACGCGGGCTGGATGTCCGGCTACGGAAACCTCGTCGCGATCGACCACGGCGGTGGGGTCTCGACCGCCTATGGCCACCAGTCGAGCGTCGCCGTCGGCGTCGGCCAGGTCGTCTCGCAGGGCCAGACGATCGGCTACGTCGGCTGCACCGGCCACTGCTTCGGTCCGCACCTCCACTTCGAGGTGCGGATCAACGGTTCGCCGGTCGACCCGCTCGGCTACCTGTAGCTGTACTGCGTTCCAAATCGCGGAAAAACGGGCATCTCGCAGGGGCGGAAGGGAGGCCGCTCCGATGCTCGTCCTGTTACTCGTCCTGCTGCTAGCGCTCATCCTGTTCGGCATCGGCTTCGCGGTGGAGTTCCTGTGGGTCATCGCCGCGGTCGTCCTCGCACTCTGGCTGATCGGGTTCCTCGCGCACCGGGCGGACGCCCGCTGGTACCGCTGGTAGGGCCCTAGAACACGCCGAAGGTCTGCGCCAGCAGGAACACGTTCAGCGCGGTGATCAGCGCCGCCACAACCACGGCCACGGCCGTCGTCGTTTTTCGGTTCACGAGCGGGCCCATGAGCTCCCTCCGGCTCGTGAACCAGACCAGCGGGATGAGGGCGAACGGGATCCCGAAGGAGAGCACGACCTGGCTGATCACCAGCGTTCGCGAGGGGTCGAGGCCGATCGCCGCGACCAGGAGCGCCGGCAGCATCGTCACCAGACGCCGCACGAACAACGGGATCTGCCGATCGATGAAGCCCTGCATCACGACCTGTCCCGAGAGGGTGCCGACGGTCGAGCTCGACAGGCCGGACGCGAGCAGAGCGAGCGCGAAGAGGGTGCTCGAGGCGCCGCCCAGGATCGGCTCCAGCGTCTGATGCGCGGTCTCCAGCGACGCGATGTCGGTGAGGCCGGTCTTGAAGAAGACGGAGGCGGCCATCACCAGCATGGCCATGTTGATCAGCCCGGCGATCGACATGGCGATCATGACGTCGACCTTCGTGTAGCGGTAGACGCGGCGGGCTTCCTCGTCGTTCTGCGGCACGATGCGGTTCTGCGTCAGCGCGGAGTGCAGGTAGATGACGTGCGGCATCACGGTCGCGCCGAGGATCCCGACCGCGAGGAGCAGCGACTCGCCTCCGGCGAACTGCGGCTTGACCGCGTGCAGCGCGACCGTCCCGAGGGGCGGGTGCGCGAGCCACAGCTCCGCGAGGTAGCAGACGCCGATGGCTCCGACGAAGCCCGCGATGACGGCCTCGAACGTCCGGAAGCCGATGCGCTGCAGGCCCAGGATCGCAAAGGTCACGATGCCGGTGAGGACCGCGGCCGGGAAGAGGTCCATGCCGAAGAGCAGGTGGAATCCGAGCGCGGCGCCGAGGAACTCCGCGAGATCGGTCGCCATCGCGATCAGCTCGGCCTGGATCCAGAGCCCGGTCGAGGTGCGGCGCGAGAACCGCTCGCGGCAGACCTCCGGGAGGTTGCGCCCCGTGGCGATGCCGAGCTTGGCCGACAGCGTCTGGATCAGCATCGCCATCAGGTTCGAGGCGAGGATCACCCAACAGAGCGTGTAGCCGAACTTCGAGCCGCCGGCGATGTTCGTCGCGAAGTTGCCCGGGTCGATATAGGCGACGCACGCGACGAAGGCGGGCCCGAGGAAGGGCAGGATGCGCCAGCTGCGCGGGTATCCGCGGAGCGCTTCTTCGGCCGTCCGCACACTGCCTGCGGCGACCGCACCTGACCGTGTCGCCATCACGGTCTCAGTGTAGCCAGAGTTTAGGCTTGTCTAAACTTTTGCGAGCCGCAGGTCGGGCAGGTTCCGCCAGCGGCCGTCGACGTCGAAGCCGTAGCCGACGAAGAACTCGTCCGGGACGGTGAAGCCGACGAAATCGACGGGCAAGTCCTCGACCAGCCGGCGGTACGGTCGGTCGAGCAGGGCGGCGATGCGGAGGCTCGCAGGCTTCCGCAGCTCGAGCAGCTTGCGCAGGTAGTTGAGTGTCAGCCCGGTGTCGACGACGTCCTCGACCAGCAGCACGTCGAGGCCCGTGACCGGGATCGCGCAGTCCTTCAGCAGCCGCACGCGCGAGTGGCCGCCGGTGTCGGCGCCGTTGTAGCCGGTCAGCTCGACGAAGTCGATCTGGTGCTCGATCGGGATCGCGCGCGAGAGGTCGGTGAGGAAGACGAAGCTCGCCTTCAGCAGCGAGACGAGCAGCAGGTCGCGGTTCTCGTAGTCGCGCGAGATCTCCGCGCCCAGCTCCTCGACGCGGCTGCGCAGCTCGTCCGCGCTGAGGAAGACCTCGCCGACGCGCGCGTCCGTTGCTGACGCGTCGTCTAAGGAGTCGCTTGCGATGCCGACCTCAGGACGCGCGGGCTTTGCTCGCGCGGCCGTCCGCGGTGTTGGAGGGATGTCAATGGATGTCCCGGCAACGCTGCGCTGTCTATGACGCCAGGTCCAGGCGGTAGCGCTGGGCCAGCCGCTCGATGTCGCGCTTGTAGAAGAGCTTCACGCGCACCTCGGGGTAGCGCTCGCGCAGCTTCCGGAGCTTGCGGTTCTTGCGCGTCACCAGCCGCTGCTTCATCACCGTGATCTCGAGGTAGAGGTTCTGCTCGGGGAGGAAGAAATCGGGCGTGAAGGCCTCGACGATGCGGCCGTCTTCGCCTTCCTCGAGCACAAACGTGTGCGGCTCGTACTCCCAGGGAACGCCGTAGAAATCGAGGACCTTGGCGCACTCGCGCTCGGCCTCGTTTTGGAACCTCGGCGGCTCCTTCGCGGAATCTGCCTGGAAATCGGCGATTTCTCCCACCCGAGAATGCAGGGTAGCAGCGGGTGCGGACGCGGCCCCTGACGCGAAGTGGTACAAGGCTCCGCCCGATGCCACGCCTTCGGCTCACACCGCAGAAGAACGAGTTCTTCGACCTCTACGAGCAGGCCTCCGCGAACGCGGTCGAGATCGCCCGCCTGCTCGTCGACCTGCTCGAGCGCTTCCCGGACGACGGCGAGGCGGTGATCGCCCAGATCAAGGAGCGCGAGCACGAGGGCGACCGGCTCACGCACGAGGTCGTGAACCTGCTCAACCGCACGTTCGTGACGCCGTTCGACCGCGACGACATGTACCGGCTGGCGGGCGCGATCGACGACGTCTGCGACCACATCGACGAGGCGGCCGACAACCTCGGCTCCTGGGGCGTCGACCGCGTGCCGGCCAAAGCTCGTGCTCAGGCCGACGTGATCCTGAAGGCGGTGACCCAGCTCGACCAGGCCGTGCGCCGCCTCGAAGGGTTCAAGGACTCCAGCGACCAGCTGGCCGCCCTCCGCGAGCTCGAGGACGAGGGCGACCAGCTGGAACGCGACGCCGTGGCGGAGCTGTTCTCGTCGACCGACGACGCGAAGGTGATCATCCGCTGGAAGGACATCCACGAGCGGCTCGAGGAGGCCGTCGACGCGCTCGAGAACGCCGCCGACGTGCTCGAGGCCATAGTGGTCAAGAACCGCTAGCCGGGGGCGTCACGTTGCAGATGGCCCTACTCGCATCGACTGGTCGTCTCAGACGGGCACGCGAGCAGAGCCCGCGTGTCCTGACGGCGGCGCCGCAAGCGGCGCCTTAGTGGACGACGTCCTGCTCGTCGTGGTCGTGGTCGTCGCCCTCGGCTTCGACTTCACGAACGGCTTCCACGACACGGCGAACGCCGTTGCGACGTCGGTGTCGACCCGCGCCCTCTCGCCGCGCCTGGCCGTCCTCGTCGCGGCGATCGCGAACCTCGCCGGCGCGTTCGTCACGACCGCCGTCGCCAAGACAGTGGGCAAGGGCATCATCGACACCGGCCTCGCGACCGAGAAGACGGTTCTTGCGGCGCTGATCGGGGCGATCGCCTGGAACCTGGTCACGTGGTGGCTCGGCCTCCCGTCGAGCTCCTCGCACGCGCTGATCGGCGGCCTCGTCGGTGCAGCGATCGCCCAGTCGGGCCTGAAGGGTGTGCAGTGGCACGGGATCGTCCACGACGTGGCCATTCCGGCCGTGGCGGCGCCGATAATCGCCTTCGCCGGCGCCTTCCTGCTCCTGCTGCTGATCTTCTGGGTGTTCGTCTGGATGACACCGGGCTTCGCCAACCGGACGTTCCGCCTAGGCCAGCTCGCGTCAGGGACGTGGGTCGCGTTCACCCACGGCGCGAACGACGCCCAGAAGACGATGGGCGTGATCGCGCTCGCGCTCTTCGAGGCGGGGCACATCTCGCACTTCTACATCCCGACCTGGGTGATCGTGTCCGCGGGCCTCGCCATCGCGGCCGGGACCTACGTCGGCGGCTGGCGGATCATGCGGACCCTGGGCCAGCGCGTGTTCAGCATGGAGCCGGCCAGTGGGTTCTCCTCGCAGATCACGGCCGGCGTGACGATCTACGCCGCCACGCGCCTGGGCTACCCGCTCTCGACGACGCACGTGATTTCCGGCTCGGTGATGGGCTCCGGGGCCACGAAGCGGCTGTCGGCCGTCCGCTGGGGCGTCGCCGGCAACATCGTCATTGCCTGGCTGCTGACGATCCCGGCCGCCGCCCTCGTCGCCGCGGCGCTCTACTGGCCCGTCCAGGGCATCTTCTAGGAGGGTTTGGCGGAACGCTGGTCGAGGGCATTGACGGTGTTTTCGTCAAGCTCTCCTAACTCCCGCCGCGCCTGCAACCGGCTTGCAACCAGCCTGCTGCCGCGTCCTCGTCCGGTTGGCATCAGGACGAGAAAGGAGAACCCCCCAATGAAGAAGCTGGCAATCATCGGAACCGTCGTAACCGTCGGGGCGCTGGGCCTCGTCGGCCAGGCGGTCGCAAAGCCCACCGCTTCCGTCACGCCGCTTCCGTCGGCAGTCGCGCTGGAGCAGGGACTGAACCAGCGCTTCCCGAGCGACAACCCGAGCCAGAGGGCGTTCGGGATGAGCGCCGCCGAGTACCACGCGCTGATGGCGCGCAGCGAGGGCCTGAACAGGAAGTACGGCCTCGGAACCTCCTCGCTGACGCTCGAGCGCGGGTCGAACGAGCGGTTCACGGTTGACAACCCGACGAAGGGCGACCTTGTCGCCTCGACTCCGACCGACACCTCCACCGGCTTCGCGTGGGACGACGCTGGGATCGGCGCGGGCGTGCTGCTGGCAGCGATGGCATTCGCCACGCTGGGCGTTCTGGGGGCACGGCACCACGGCCGCCTCGGTACCTCGTAGTCACCATCGCGTCACGCAGAACGGGCCCCGGGGGAGGGGCCCGTTCTGTGCCGCCGCTCCGTGCTACCGCGCCTGCTGCCGACGTGCTACCGCGCTGCTACCGCCGTCCGGTCTTGTTGGCGAAGGAGCAAAGCAACCGACGACCGAAAGGAGAACCGATGCTTCACCACAACGACTCCGAGATCCGCCTCCAGCTCGCGCAGGAACACGCGGACTGGCTGACAGACGAGATGCGCCGCTCCCGTGGGCTTACGCCCGACGAGGTCGGGTACCCGGGCTGGGCTCGGCTTGGCTCCGCACTCGCCGGCCGGGTCGAACGCCTTCGTCGACGCAGGCACGTCCCGGCGTACCAGGCGTGAGGCTGCAGCAGCCGCGCGCCGGCTACGTCCGGCGCGCGGCTGTCTATCGCGTGCCTACTCGAGCTCGATGTTCACGCACCACGTGATCGTGTCGATGCGTGGCGGGACCGTCCTGCCGTCGGCCGCTTTGTCTTCCTCGGCGACGGCGACCGCGATCGCGATCCCGCGAGCCGCCCCAGGCACGAGCCCACGGCTCACGCCGTTCTCGCCGATTACGCGTCCTTCGCGGGTGACGTCTGCTGTCCAGTTGGTGTCACCTTTTTTCCAAGTCCCTCTCCCTTCGACCCAGACCGGGGGCTCCCCCGGCGTTCCGGGCGCTGCGTCCATGTCGCCCTGAACGAGCACGCACACGATGGTGGCCTGGTCGGCCTTCGGATCGACCTGCACCAGGGGGCCGCCCACCGAGACCGGGTCCCTGATGTCGCCTGGCAAGTTGACCGGAGAGTTGAACTGTCCTTTCACCTTTCCACCTCCAACGTCATGGCTCAGGCCGATCCTGTGGCGTCGAGCCTCGAGCGGGCTCGCCCGGCCATCACCGTGTCCCCCTTCTGTTCGTAGAGCTCGAGCCCGGCGCGAAAGGCGGCCGCAGCCTGCTGCGGCTCGCCGCCCAGCGCCAGGACCTCGCCGAGATCGAGCAGCGCATCCCCGTGGCTGCGCAGGAAGTCCGTCCGCGCAACGAGCCCGACGGCTTCCCGCGCGAGTGTCTCGGCCTCGGCGCTCTCGCCGCGCTGGGCGAGCAGTTTCGCCGCGATCCCTCGCCATTCGACCTGCGCCGAGAGGTCGTCCGCAGCCGCCGCTTCTCGGCTCGCACGGCAGAACTCGCCCGCGTCCGCGTACCGGCCCTGTGCGTAGATCACGTGCGCGAGCATCGCCGCGATCGACGCGAACAGCGCCTTTTCGCCCAGCTCGTCGAGGCGCTCGTACGCGGTCCGGAGCCGTTCCTCGGCCACTCGCGGCTCCCCGGCGAGGAGCTCCACCGTCGCGTCGTGCTGCGCAAGCGCCACGGTGTAGATTCGCCCGAGCTCACCGAGCAGCGTGTTGGCTTCTTGCACGAGCGAGCGGGCGGTGTCGAAGTCGCCCTGCATCGCGTACAGCGCCGCGAAGGGCGGCAGCATCTGTGCCGTCGCCAACGGGCTGCCCTCGACCTCTTCCCGAATCTCGACGCAGGTGGCGATCCCGTCCGGAACCGGTGTCGGGCCGATCGGCGCGGCCGAGGCTCGCCACGCGAGGATCTCGAACAGCTCGAGCTCGTCCTCGGCGAGGCGGGCCAGCTCGGCCGCACGCTGCCAGCCTTCGTCTGCCTTCCGCGCCTGGCCCTGAATCCAGTCGACCGTGGCGAGCAGGCACCACGTCCGGCTCTGCCCGCGAACGTCGCCGTGGGCCTCGAAGACCTGCAACGCGTCGTGCGCGGTCTGCTCGGCCTCGTCGATGGCACCCTCGGCCTGGAGCCGCACGAACTGCTGCTCGAGGCGAGCACGGGCCTGGAGCAACTCGTCGCCGCCGGCTCGGTCGATCGCTTCGGTCAGGACCTCATCGGCCTCGGTGAAGCGGCCGGCCTCGAAGAGCGCCGCCCCGAGGCGCGGCAGGAGGTCGACTCGAGAGGTGTCGTCCTGGGGGAGGAGCGAGACGGCGCGAGCTAGCAGGTCAGCAGCCGCGTCGGGATCCCCACTCGAGCATGACCTTCTCCGCAGCCGCGTGGAGGCACGCCTGCGCCTCCCGGGCCAGCTCCCACTCCCGGTCGCCGACCAGACCGAGCTGGGACCTCGCGCGGAATGCCTGCTCGAGGTGGTGACCGACGACCTCGGCCTCGCCGCTTCCGCGCAGCCGGTCGGCGAGCCGTTCGTGGAGGTCGGCGCAGACTTCCTTCGGCAACCCTTCGTAGACCGCCTCGCGGATCAGCACGTGGCCGAAGCGGAAACCATCCTCGCCCGCGAACACGGACGGGTCGGGCTCGATCAGCTGCCTCCGCACGAGCGCCATCAGGTCGCGCCCAAGCGACTCGCGGGCCTCCTCGGGGAGCAGATCCGCGACGACCTTCCAGCGGAAGTTGCGGCCCTCGACCGACGCGTGCTCGAGCACTCTGCGCTCGCCCGGGTCGAGGCTCGCGACACGCGCGGTAAGCACCGCTTGCACATTGGGCGGCAGGTGCTCGGAACCGCATTCCGTGCGCGTGGCCACGAGCTGTTCGAGGAAGAGCGGGTTGCCCTCGCCCGTCCGGACGATCCTTGCCTGCTCGGGCGGCTCGATCTCGCCTTCGCCGATCGACTGCACGAGCTCGCGCGCCTCCGGCTCGGCGAGAGCCTCCAGCGCGACCACCTCGCCGGCCGCCCAGGAAGGGCGCGCCTCGAGCAGCTCCCGGCGAGCGAGGCAGAGGATCAGGATCGGCGCGCCTGCCGAGAAACCGGCGAGGTACTCGAGCAGGTCGAGCAGCAGCGGCTCGCCCCAGTGGAGGTCGTCGACGATAGCGACGAGAGGGCGGTCGACGGCAACCGACTCGAACAGGCGGCGGATCGCCCAGAACGTCTCCTCGGCCGGGGCGATGTCCTGGTCGAGGCCCATCGTCGCGCGCACGCGTCGCCCCACCAGCTCCGCGTCCTCGCCGGCCAGCTCTGCGATGCGCCGGTCAGGCTCGCGGCCGACGAGCTCCAGCAGGATCTCGGCGAGCGCGTGGTAGGTGATCGCCTCGCCGTAGGAGAGGCAGCGTCCAACCGCCACCGTCGCCGAGCCGTCCAGCTCGCCGACGAACTCCTCTGCGAGCCGCGACTTGCCCATCCCGGCCGGCCCGACGATCGTGCAGAGCAGGCACGACCGCTCTTCGCGGACGCGGGCCAGGGCGTTCCGCAGCTCCTCGAGCTGGAGCTCGCGGCCGACGAACGGCACCTGGTGCCGGTGGGAGAGCGGCTCGGCCGACGAGAGTTCGAGCAGCCGCCACGCGGAGACGAGCGCCTTGCGGCCCTTCACGGCGAACGGCTCGAGCGGCTCGGCGTCGACGATGTCTTCGACCAGGCGGAAGGTCCGCTCGCCGAGGAGGATCTCACCGTCATTCCCGTGCTGCTCGAGGCGTGCAGCCACGTTTACCGAGTCTCCGGTGGCGAACATCTCGCGCCGCGAGCCTGCGCCGACGAACACGTCGCCGGAGTTGACGCCGATCTTGACCCCGAGCTCGATCCCGTGCGTGCCGCGAAGCTCGTCGCACAGCTCGGCAACCGCACCGCGCAGCTCGATCGCTGCTCGCACGGCCCGCTCGGCATCGTCCTCGTGCACCTCCGTAAGGCCGAAGAAGCCGACGATCGCGTCGCCGATGAACTTCTCGACGGTGCCGCCGTGGCGTTCGAGGATCGTGGTCGCGGTCTCGGAGTAGCGCTCCAGGATCCGGTGCACCGACTCCGGGTCGAGCTGCTCGCCGAGCGCCGTCGACTCGACGACGTCGGCAAAGACCACAGTCGCCGGGCGGCGCGCTCTGATCGGCTCCGCGGTTTCCAGCGGCGCCGTCGCCGGCTCCGGCCGCGGAACCGCCGCCGCGACGTGCTCCAGCTCGGGGTCGTGGCTCAGCATGCGGCGCTCGAGCTCGCGCAGCTCGGCCCCCGGCTCGAGGCCGAGCTCCTCGTCCAGCAGCGTTCGCGTCTCGCGGTAGACCTCGAGGGCCTCCGCCTGGCGGCCGGCGGCGTAGAGGGCGCGCATCAGCTGCCCGCACAGCCGCTCGCGGAACGGGTGCTCGGCCACGAGCGCCCGCAGCTCGGGCACGACCTCGCGCTCGCGCCCGCGGGCGAGATCAGCCTCGACGCGGTCTTCCAGCACCTGCAGGCGCGCCTCCTCGAGCCGCTCGGCCTCGCGCCGTAGCGCGTCCGCGGAGAGGCCGCCCAGCGCGGGCCCACGCCACAGCGCGAGCGCGTCCCCCAGCAGCGACGCCGCGCGCTCCCACTCGGCAGCGCTCAGCGCGGTGCGACCCTCGTCCGCGAGCTGCTCGAACTGGGTCAAGTCGAGCTGGTCGCCGTCCAGCCGCAGCGCGTACCCGCCCGACCTGCTCTCGATCGCACCGGGCGAGAGCAGGCGCCGCAGGCGCGAGACGTACACCTGAACAGTCTTCGCGGCAGTGTCGGGAGGCCGCTCCCAGAGCTCGTCGACCAAACGCTCGAGCGGAACCGTCTCTCCAGCGCGCAACAGCAGCGACCCGAGCACGGTCTGCTGCCTGGTGCCGCCGAGCGCAAGGGGCTGCCCGCTCGCGTCGAGCACCTCGAGCACCCCCAGAACCCGGTACTCCATCACTCCTCCAAAAGAGACTCTGCAGGCGACCGTACCACCGAAAACCCGCTGCTACCAGGCATTGCGGGGCTCTACACTGCGCCCATGCCGCAGGGTCGAAACGGCTCCTTCACGATCGCCCAGATCTCGGATATCCACTGCGGCGGGCCCGACTTCGTCCCGAACCTGATGGAGCGCGCGGTAGCGGAGATCAACGACCTGAGCCCGGATCTCGTCATCTGCTCCGGCGACCTCACCACCTTCGGGTTCAAGCACGAATACGCGATGGCCAAGGGATACCTCGACCAGCTCGAGTGCGACGCGTTCGTCGTGATCCCGGGCAACCACGACTCTCGCAACGTCGGCTACGTGCACTTCGAGGACATGTTCGGCGAGCGCAACTCGGTGCTGCGGCTCGGCGGAGTGACGGTCGTCGCGGTCGACTCCACCGAGCCCGACCTCGATCACGGCCAGATCGGCCGGGGCCGCTACCGCTGGATCGAGGAGCAGTTCTCGGGCGACGCCGACCTGCGCATCTTCGTGCTCCACCACCACCTGCTGCCGGTTCCAGGGACGGGGCGCGAACGCAACGTGGTCTACGACGCGGGCGACTGCATCGAGTGCCTGCAGCGCGCGGGGGTCGATCTCGTCCTGTCCGGCCACAAGCACGTGCCGTACGCGTGGCGGCTCGAGAACCTGTTCGTAGTTAACGCGGGCACGGTCTCCTCGCAGCGCCTGCGCGGCAAGACGCGCCCCTGTTACAACGTGATCGAGGTCACTGACCGCCACGTGGACGTTTGGCGCAAGTACCCGTTCCACGGGCAGGAGCGGATCATCCAGTTCTCCACGGAGACCCGCGCGTTCGAGAAGTACACGACCCGGATCGAGGACGAGGTCACGTCGAGGGCCTGATGCGTCTCACGTCTCTGACCCGTCGGTGGCGGTGCGAGGCCGGAGGGCACAGTGCTGCGATGCACGGTCCCGTAGAGCATCGTGCCGCCAGCGACGGGAGCCCTTCGCGGAGCCCGGCTCCGCCGGGCGGGAGCGAAGGGCGGTCAGTGGCGTGAGAGCGCTGGCGATCTGCGACGGCGAGCACTACGCGCCCGTGGTGCGCGACGCACTGTCGGCGCTGCCCCACGAGGTAGTGGGCCTCTGGCTGGCCGGCGGCGGTGAGAAGCTCCGTGGCGGTGAGGACTACGGCGTGCCCGTGGTGAGCTCGCTCGAGGGCGGGATCGCGGAGCTCGAGCCGGAGGTCGTGATCGACCTCTCCGACGAGCCGGTGCTCGGGCCGCGCGAACGGCTGCGGGTCGCGAGTCGGGTGCTCGCCCAGGGGTTGCCGTACGCGGGGCCGGACTTCCGCTTCGACCCGCCGGAGCTCGCGCCGTTTCCGCGGCCCTCGGTGTCGGTGATCGGGACGGGCAAGCGCGTCGGCAAGACGGCGGTCACCGGCCACGTTGCGCGGCTGCTCGCGCGCGACCGCGACGTCGTCGTGGTGGCGATGGGGCGCGGCGGGCCGCCAGAGCCGGAGGTCGCCGAGGTCGCGCCGACGTTGGAGCGGCTGCTGGAGCTGTCGCGTGCGGGCCACCACGCAGCCTCGGATTACCTCGAGACGGCGGCGCTCGCAGGCGTCGTCACGATCGGCTGCCGGCGCTGCGGCGGTGGCCTCGCGGGCTCGCCGGGCGAGTCGAACGTGCTCGCCGGGGCCGCGCTGGCCGCAGAGCGCGAGCCCGACCTCGCGATCTTCGACGGCAGCGGCGCTGCGATCCCGCCCGTCGACACCGGTGCGCGCGTCCTCGTCACCAGCGCGGCGCAGCCGGCGGAGGTCTCGACCGGCTACCTGAACGCCTACCGGATCCTCATCTCCGACCTCGTCGTCGTCACGGGCGGGCCACACGAGCGGTTGGTCGAGGCGATCCACGAGGTGAAGGAGCTGCCGGTGGTGCCGGTCGAGCTTCGGCCGCGCCCGGTCACGCCCGTCATGGGCAGGCGCGTCGCGTACTTCTCGACGGCGCCCGCGGCGGCGCACGCGGAGATCGAGCGGCACCTGCGCGACGAGCACGGCGCCGACGTCGTGCTCGTCTCGGGGAACCTGGCGCGGCGCGACGCCCTGAGCGAGGAGGTTGCACGCGTCGACGCCGAGCTTTACCTGGTCGAGATCAAGGCGGCCGCGATCGACGTCGTCGCCGAGGCGGCGCTCGAGCGCGGGGTGGAGGTCGCGTTCGCGGACAACGAGCTCGTCCCGGTCGGCGTCCACGACCTCGATGTCGAGCTCGTCCGGCTCGCGGACACGGCCGCGGCTAAGGAGGTGGTCCCGAGGTGACCGAGCGTCGCTTCCGCCAGCCGCTGCCGCTCGGCAGCGAGGACGGGCTGCCGTTCTCGAAGGGACTGATGGCGCGGTCCCTGGTCGCCGCCGGGCTCACAGCCGACCGCGCGTACGAGCTCGCGCTGGCGCTCGAGGCCGACCTCGCGAAAAGCGACCGGCAGTCGGTCTCGCTCGCCCGGCTCGAGGAGCTCGCGCACGAGTCGCTCGGCCCCGAGGCCGGCGCAGTGGCGATGCGCCGGCTCCGCCGCTACCAGGATCTCTACGACCTGGACCTGCCGATCATCCTGCTCGTGGGCGGGGGGACGGGCACAGGGAAGTCGTCGGTGGCCACCGACGTCGCATACCGCCTCGGAATCACGCGCGTCACCTCCACCGACTTCGTGCGCCAGACCATGCGTGCGTTCTTCTCGCGCGAGTTCATGCCCGCAATCCACTACTCGAGCTTCGAGGCCGGCCGGACGATGGCGCAGGAGGAGGACGATCCCGGCAAGGCGGTGGTCGACGGGTTCCTCGAGCAGACGCGCGACGTCCTCGTGGGCGTGGCCGCGTCGATCGACCGCGCCCTGCAGGAGGGGTGGTCGATGGTGCTCGAAGGCGTCCATCTCGTCCCCGGCATGCTCCCGCCGATCGAGAATGCGCTCGTCGTCCAGTGCGTGCTCGCGATCCACGACACGGAGGCGCATGCGAGCCACTTCTGGATCCGCGACAACGACTCGGAGGGCATGCGGCCGTCCGAGAAGTACCTCGAGTGTTTCGACGACATTCGGCTCGTCCAGGAGTACATCCTCGGGCGGGCGCAGCGACACGAGGTGCCGGTGATCCAGAACGCGAACATCGAGGAGGCCGTTGTCGAGGTGATGGAGCTCGTCCTGAACGCGGCCGAGCCGCTGCAGGTGACCGGATGACGCAGACCGAGCCTGAAACGCGCGACCCGACGACGGACGCCGGCGGCGCCCGCTTCTGCCTGTGCGAGAGCTTCGCGCGCACGACCGAGCGGGCGGCGCTCGCGGGGGCCCGCTGGCTCGGCCGGGCCGAGCAGGAGACGGCCGAGGACGACGCAGCGACCGCGATGCGGCTCGCACTCGAGCAGCTGCCGATCGACGGCAAGGTCGTGATCGGCCCGGGCGACGAGGGCGGCCAGCTGGCCGGCGGAGCGCGCCTGGGTGCGGGCGGGGTGGAGTTCGACCTGGCGCTCGACCCGCTCGAGGGCCGAGGTGTGGTCGCGCGCGGCGGCTACGGCGCCATGTCGATGGTCGCGGTCGGTGACCCCGGATCGTTCCAGCAGCTCCCGGACATGTACATGCGCAAGATGGCCGTCGGCCCGAAGGCGCGCGGCTCGATCGACCTGAAGAAGCCGGTCGGCGACAACATCCGCGCGATCGCCGATGCGTTCGGCCGCATGGTCAACGACGTCACCACGATCGTGCTCGACCGGCCGCGCCACCACGACCTGATCGAGGAGATCCGGGCCGCCGGCGCCCGCATCAAGCTGATCCAGGACGGCGACGTCACGGCGTCGATCTCCGCCGCCATCCGCGGCACCAACGACCACCTGGCGATCGGGATCGGCGGCACGCGGCAGGCGGTCCTGACCGCCGCCGCGCTGCGCTGCCTCGGTGGCGAGCTCCAGGCGCAGCTCTGGCCGACCTCCCGCAGCGAGGTCGAGGCCGCGCGCCAGGCCGGCGTGGAGGACCTCGAGCGCCTGTTCACGATCGAGGACCTGGCGTCAGGCGAGGTGATCGTCGTCGCCACCGGCGTGTCGAACGGCGACCTGCTGCGCGGCGTGCGCTTCCTCGCCGACAGCGCGCGGACGCACTCGCTCGTGATGTGCACGCGCTGCAACTGGGTGCGCTTCGTCGACGGCATCCACTTCTTCGCCCGCGAGCGGCGCGAGGAAGTCCGCTTGCTGGGCTACTGATGACCGAGGTTGTCGCCGGAAGCTGTCTCTGCGGCAGCGTGCGGTTCGAAGCCGAGCTGCCGTTCCTGCGCGCCAACCACTGCCACTGCTCGTTCTGCCGCAAGCACTCCGGGACGTTCGGGCTGACGCAGGGCCGCGTGCCGCGCGAGCGGTTCCGGCTCCTGGCCGGCGAGGAGCTGCTGCGCGTCTACCGGCCGGAGGGCGGCACGGCGGTCAAGGTCTTCTGCACCGAGTGCGGGTCGTCGCTCTTCGGCGGCCACTGGCCGGACGGCGACGAGGTCTCGATCCGCCTCGGCTCGCTCGACGGCGATCCCGGGATCCGGCCGCAGTACCACTCGTTCGTCGACTCCCGCGCGCCCTGGGACGAGCTCCCCGAGGACGGGCTGCCTCGATACGCTGAGGCTCGATGACCCGCGACGACGTAATCGAGGCGCTGCGCTCCGTCGAGGATCCCGAGCTCGGGATGGACATCGTCGAGCTCGGCCTGCTGTACGACGCCGAAGTGGAAGGCCCGCGGGTGAAGGTGCTCTACAGCCTCACGTCGATGGGCTGCCCCGCGGGGCCGCTGATCCAGCAGAACATCGAGGAAGTCGTCCGCTCGCTTCCCGGGGTCGAGGACGTCGAGACCGAGCTGACCTGGGACCCGCCCTGGACGCCGGAGAAGATGTCCGACGACGCGAAGTTCATCCTCGGCTTCGGCTAGCGCTTCCGCAGGGTCAGCGCGGCCAGAGGTCGAGCCGCTCGAGCTCCTGCACGGTGTCCTCGGCACGTTCGAGATCGTGCTCGTGGACCTCCGTCGAGAGGTCCGACTCGACCGCGCCATAGTCGCGCACCTTCTGCTTGATCCAGCTCTTGTGCGAGACGTCGGCGAGGCGCCGAACGAGCTCTTCGCGCGTGAGTTCGTCAGCCATTCGTCGCCGATCGTAGGTCTCTGGTTGGCCTCTGGCTTGTTGAGGGGATGACTAACAACGATCACCCTCGTGCGCGGCGTTGCCGGGCTGCGCACGAGACTCGACCTTCGGCCAGGTGAAACTCGGAATCAGGGTGCTACGTTCGAACTCTTCGACTGCGGCGATGCGAAGGGGGCCGCCACCCTGACGTCAAACTGGAGTGCCCGGTTCACCGGCCTGAGGGGGGCGGCGATAAGGCGTCGCTGCTCGCTCCTGGTGATGATTGCGCTCACGGGATTCGCCTGCGCCTACCTGCCGGCGACGGGCTCGGGTGCCGGAGCAGCGACGACCACGATCCCGAAGCCGGATCCGTACCCGACGACGCGCAGCACGCCACCACCGCCGCCACCACCGCCGAGCTACGTCCCTCCGCCCGCGCCGCCGCCACCTCCACCGCCGCCGCCCGAGACCACGGTCGCGCCGCCCCCGCCTCCGCCCGCACGCGCCGCCGCAGCACCGGCGCGACGCCTACGCCCTACACACCGAGCCCGCACGCACGCCCCGGATCGCGGCAAAGGCGTTGCGGCTCGGCGTACGCGCCCCGTCCGGAAGAAGCCGACACCCCCGCCCCGGCCACGGCTCGTCGCGGCGAGCGCGCCGGCCTTGCGGGTTGCGCCTCCTGCCGCGACGAACGAGCTGCACCTTCCGTCCGGGGTCCTGATGCTGCTCGCGGCCGCAATGGTTTTCCTGCTGGTCACCTCGGCAGTCGCGCTCGTCCCCGCACGCGCCCTGCCGCGGGAGGTCGCCGAGAAGGTCGAGGGCCGGCGGGAGTTGCTGCTGTTCATCGGGCTCTGCGCGCTCGGAGTCGGATTCGTCCTGACCTTCCTCGTCGCCTTCGCGTCGTCGTGAGCCGTACCGCTCGTCTCACCCCGCTTGCGGTCGTCGCCCTCGTCGTGGGACTGCTGGCGGGCGCTGCCGGTGCGGCACCCGACAACCCGTATGGGGCGACGATCGCGCCGAGCGCCGTTTTGCCGGGCGCGAGCAAGACGTACACGGTCGCGCTCGTCAACCGGAACAATTCGATCGCTGCAGCCAACAACGCCCACATCGTCGTTCCGGCGGGGTTCGCGGTCGACCCGGCAACACTCGGCGCGACAACTACGGCTGCGGGCAGTTGCACGGCCAGCGCCTGGACGGTCACGCTGGACGCCGCGCCGCCGGTGATCCACGCCGTCGCACCGCCCAGCGCCGCGAACGAGCTGTGTCCCGGAGGGACCGTGCGCATCACGTTCGCGGCGACATCACCGGCTGCCGAGCAGGTGTACCAATGGACAACGAAGCTGGCGCGTGACACGACGGCGTTCGACCTGCAAGGCGCCCAACCGACGGTCACGGTCGACGGGACTGCGCCGCCCACGCCGACCATCTCCAGCGGCCCGTCCGACCCCACGAACAGCTCGAGCGCATCCTTCGCGTTCGCCGACGGCGACTCGACCGTGACGTTCCGCTGCCGGCTCGACAACGGCGCGTACTCGGCGTGCGTCAGCCCGAATAGCTACACCGGTCTTGCCGCCGGCACCCACACCTTCGCGGTGAACGCCGTCGATGCCGCCGGGAACGAGAGCGGCGCCGCCTCGCGCGGCTGGACGATCGACCTCACGCCGCCCCCGCCGCCCTTACTGACGTCCAAGCCGCCGAACGTCACCGCCTCGACGTCGGCGAGCTTCGCGTTCACGGACGACGATGCCACCGCGACCTACCTCTGCAGGCTCGACGGCGCCGCGTTCTCCGCGTGTCCGAGTCCAAAGGCCTACGCCGGGCTGGCGGCCGGACCGCACGCCTTCGATCTCAAGGCTCGGGACCCGGCCGGCAACGAGAGTGCACCGACGCCGTACGCGTGGACTATCGACCTGACCAACCCGGTCGTGACCATTGATCCTGCGACCGAGCCGCATGACCCCACGAACGGCACCGCAGCGAGCTTCGCGTTCACGTCGAACAAGCCGGGCAGTACCTTCGCCTGCTCGCTGGACGGTGCGGGCTTCGCGCCCTGCACGAGCCCCGTCGCCTACTCCGCTCTCGCCGACCGCAGGCACGCGTTCGCGGTCAGGGCGACGGATGCGCTCGGCACCACCGGACCCGCCACGGTCTGGGAGTGGACGGTCGACACGGTTGCGCCGACGGCCCCGGTCGTCGATTCCATTCCTAGGAGCCCGACGAATTCGTCGATCGCGACCGTCGCCTTCCATGGCGTCGAGACGGGCCTCCATCACACGTGCCGACTGGACGGGGGCGCGTTCGCGGCCTGCAGCAGCCCCGCGAGCTACAGCCAGCTCGCCGACGGAGGGCACACGTTCGCCGTGCGCTCCACGGATGCCGCCGGCAACACCGGGCCCGTCAGCACACGCGGATGGGTCGTCGACACACGGCCGCCACACACGACGATCAGCGCCGGGCCCGAGGGGGTCAGCAGCAGCGCGTCGGCCTCGTTCTCGTTCGCGAGCAGCGAGGCGTCGAGCTTCGTCTGCAGCCTCGACGGCGGCGGCTTCGTTCCTTGCTCCTCGCCGCGGAGCTACAACGCGCTGAAGGACGGCAGTCACACCTTCCGCGTGCGGGCAACCGACCTGGCCGGAAACGCCGAGGCAGCACCGCCGGCGTACTCCTGGCAGGTTCTATCTCTACTGCCTCCGGACACGACGCCTCCGGGAAAGGTCCGCAAGCTGAAGATGAAGGTGCGCTACGGCTCGCTGACCTTGAGCTGGCTGCCGCCCGCGGATGCCGACCTCGACCACGTCCTGGTCAGGCGAGCACGCAGCGCGAAGGCCAGCGCGCAGACCACGGTGTACGACGGCCCCGGGCGGAAGTACGTCGACCGGCGCTTCGAGAACGGCTCGTACTTCATCTACCGCGTCCGCAGCTACGACGGCGGGGGGAACGCGTCGGGCACCAGGGCGGCGGCGGTGTCGGCGGCGGCGCTCCTTCGGGCCCCGCGGAACGGCGGCGTCGTGCGCACCCGCGCGAAGCTGCTCTGGGCGGCAGCTCCGCGAGCTACCTACTACAACGTCCAGCTGTACCGCGGGTCGCAGAAGCTGCTCAGCACCTGGCCGCGTGAAGGCGAGGCTCGCTCTCGCGAAGCGCTGGGTCTACCAGGGCCGCGCGTTTCGGCTGGGGAAGGGCGTCTACCGCTGGTACGTCTGGCCGGGTTTCCGTGCACGCTCGCGCGGCGAGTACGGACACCTGCTCGGCACGGCGAAGTTCACCGTACGCTAAGGGTCATGCCGGTACTCCGTGACGTCGAGCTCGGCGACCTCGACGTGTTCTTCGAGCACCAGTCCGACCCGGAGGCCGCGGCGATGGCGGTGTTCCCCGCGCGGGACCGCGAGGCGTTCGACGCGCACTGGCGGCGGTTGCTCGCCGACGACTCGATCGTGAAGCGCACGATTGTCGACGACGGCGCCGTGGCCGGGAACGTGGGCTGCTGGGAGCAGGACGGCCTACGGCTCGTCGGCTACTGGGTGGGGCGCGAGTTCTGGGGCCGCGGGCTCGCGACGGCGGCGCTCGCGGAGCTCGTTGCGGCCATCCCCGAGCGGCCGCTCCACGCCTGGGTCGCGACGAGCAACGTCGGCTCGATCCGGGTGCTCGAGAAGTGCGGCTTCGTCGAGGTCGAACGGCACGCCGATCACGACGAGCATGCGGGCCGGGTGATCGAGGAGATTCTCTACCGGCTCGACTGACGGCCGTTTGGGCCGCGCGCCGGAACGTGGTAGGACCACGGCGCGATGGCGTTTTTCGCCCGGCTCTTCGGGTGGTTCCGGCGCAAGCCGGAGCAGGAGGTCTACGACGAGAGACACGCGTACGAGCGCTGTCACGGCGTGCGCGTGAGCGAGATCGTCGTCACGCCGAAGCCCCCGCCCAAGCCGCGCGTCCTGCCGAAGCTCCGCGGCGACTACCTGCGGCGCTGCTTCGAGGAGCGTCTCGAGGCGCGGGGGCTACGCGGCGTCGAGCGACCGGGCGAGCCGAAGCCCTTCGCTGAGAATGGGGTCCGGCCGAAGGATGACCGTCTCGGAGGGGGCGTGGACGAGGATCCACTGGAGCTCCTTCGGCGTGAAGCCGTGGTTGCGGCCGGCCGGAGCGGGGACAACGATCCGGTCGAACCGCTCGGCCTCCCAGAGTCGCTGGAGCGCGTGGGTGGGCGTTCGTCCAGTCTCGACGCGCGCGTCCACCGGTAGGCCCGCGCGCAACGCTGCGTGCTCGACCGCTTCGAGCAGCGGCATTGCGACCGCCACCTGGTGTTGCATCGGCGCGTCGAGCCTGAACTCGAGCGGCGTCACGATCAGGTAGGCGGGCACGAGTGTCGCCTCCTCCGCGCGCGCGACGCGAATGGCCGCGTCGAGCACGACCGGATCGAGGTCGCCGCCGGTGAACGGCACGAGCACGCGCCGTCCGCCCTGCGGAACCGGGGGCCTGCGCCGGAAGTGCGTCAGGACACTCATCGCTCTCGTTCCTCCTCTCGCTTTGCACGGTCTGCGACGACGCGGATGTCGAGCCCCGGGAGCTCCCGGACCATCCGCGAAAGCAGCGAGCCGCCGAAGATCTCGCGGCGGCGGGACTCGTCGGGCGTGCCAACGAACACGTAGGTCGAGCCGCGTTCCCCTGCCACCTCCCGCACCGTCGAGACGAGATCGCTGCCGTCCGCCTCGAGGAAGTGGATCCCGAGGATGCTTGCAAGCCGTCGCAACGCGGCCAGCTGCGTCTGTTCCTCCTCGCTCGGCTCGCGGCCGTTCGTCCGGACCCACAGCGCGTCGATCTCCGCGTTGAGGCGCTGCGCGGAGCGCCACGCGCGGCGCAGAATCCGCTGCGACTTCGGCTGCGGCTCGATCAGCGCCAGGATCCGCTCGCCGACCGCCTGCTTGCTGAGCGGCTCGAGCGCCTCGGGCTGCCGTCGCGCCTCGACGTCTTCGGCCACCTCGCGGAGCACGAGCTCTCGCAGCGCGGCGAGGTTCTCGTGCTGGAAGAAGTTCTGGAGCGCCACCTCCGCTCGCTCCCGCGGGTAGACCTTCCCGGCGCGCAGCCGCTCCTGCAGCTCTTCGGGCGAGAGGTCGACGAGCACGACCTCGTCGGCCTCGTCGAGGATGCGGTCCGGGAACGTCTCCCGGACGCGCACGCCCGTCAGCTCGAAGATCGCGTCGTTGAGGCTCTCGAGGTGCTGGACGTTGACCGTCGAGCTGACGTCGATTCCGGCCGCGAGAAGATCGTCGATGTCCTCGTAGCGCTTCTCGTGTCGCGTTCCCGTCGCGTTCGTGTGCGCGAGCTCGTCCACGAGCGCCAGCTGCGGCGCTCGCTCGAGCACGGCTGCAACGTCCAGCTCCTCCAGCTCGAGCCCGCCGTGGGCGGTGCGGAGCCGCGGGACGATCTCGAGGCCCTCCGCGAGCGCGGCCGTCTCGGGCCGGTCGTGCGGCTCGAGGTACCCGATCACGACGTCGCGCCCCTGCTCTCGGGCTTGACGCCCTTCCTGGAGCATGCGGTACGTCTTGCCGACGCCGGCCGCCATGCCGACGAGGATCCGGTAGTGGCCGCGCTCCATGGGTCATGCCCCGAGGAGGTTGTGTACGACGAGGTCGATCAGCTTGATCCCGACGAAGGGCAGGATCATGCCGCCGAGGCCGTAGATCAGCAGGTTGCGGCGGAGGAGCGCGGTCGCGCCGATCGCGCGGTACTTCACGCCGCGCAGGGCCAGCGGCACGAGCGCGGGGATGATCAGCGCGTTGAAGATGATGGCGGAGATGATGGCGCTCTTCGGCGTCCCCAGTGCCATCACGTTGAGCGAGTCGAGCGGGCCGCGCTCGCCGGGCTTCGTCGCGTAGGTGAACGCGAACATCGCGGGCAGGATCGCGAAGTACTTGGCGATGTCGTTCGCGATCGAGAATGTCGTCAGCGCGCCGCGCGTGATCAGAAGCTGCTTGCCGACCTCGACCACCTCGATCAGCTTCGTCGGGTTGTTGTCGAGGTCGACCATGTTGCCGGCCTCCTTCGCGGCGGACGTGCCGGCGTTCATGGCGACGCCCACGTCCGCCTGCGCCAGCGCAGGGGCGTCATTGGTGCCGTCGCCGGTCATCGCGACCATCCGGCCCATTCCCTGCTCCTCCTTGATCAACGCCATCTTGGCCTCCGGCGTCGCTTCCGCGAGGAAATCGTCGACCCCCGCCTCGTCGGCGATCACGGCAGCGGTGACGCGGTTGTCGCCCGTGATCATCACCGTGCGGATCCCCATCTTGCGGAGCTCGTCGAAGCGCTCGCTCATGCCACCCTTGACGACGTCCTTCAGGTGGATGACGCCGAGGACGAAGTTGTCCTGGGCGACGACGAGCGGCGTGCCGCCGGCACGGGCGATCTTGTCGACCTCGGCGTCGAGCCGCTCCGGCGAATGGCCGCCCTGTTCTGCGACGTAGCGCTTGATCGCGTCCGCCGCGCCCTTCCGCAGCTGCCTGCCGTCGAGGTCGACACCGCTCATGCGAGTGGTGGCCGAGAACGGGATGAAGGTCGCATCGAGCTCGGAGAGCTCGCGTCCGCGCAGCCCGTACTGCTCCTTTGCGAGGACGACGATCGAGCGACCTTCGGGGGTCTCGTCGGCGAGCGAGGAGAGCTGTGCCGCCTCGGCGAGCTCGGCCTCCGAGACGCCGTCCACCGGGACGAACTCCGTCGCCTGCCGGTTCCCGAGCGTGATCGTGCCGGTCTTGTCGAGCAGGAGGACGTCGACATCGCCGGAGGCCTCGACGGCGCGGCCGGACATCGCGAGCACGTTGCGCTGGACGAGCCGGTCCATGCCGGCGATCCCGATCGCGGAGAGCAGCGCGCCGATCGTCGTCGGGATGAGCGCGACGAGGAGGGCGATCAGGACGGTGGTCGACGTCGGCGTGCCGGCGTAGATCGCGAACGGCCGCAGCGTCACGACGGCGGCGAGGAACGTGATCGTCAGGCCCGCGAGCAGGATGTTGAGCGCGATCTCGTTGGGCGTCTTGCGGCGCTCAGCGCCTTCGACGAGCGCGATCATCCGATCGAGGAACGACTTCCCCGGCTCCTGGGTGACCAGCACGACCAGCTGGTCGGAGAGCAGCCTCGTGCCGCCCGTGACCGCCGACCGGTCGCCGCCCGCCTCGCGGATCACCGGCGCCGACTCGCCGGTGATGGCCGACTCGTCGACCGAGCCGACGCCCTCGATCACCTCGCCGTCGGCGGGGATGATCTCGCCCGCGTTCACTACGACGACGTCGCCCTGTTGCAGGTCGGGGGCAGGTGTCTCCTGGATGCCGCCGGTGTCGGAACGGCGATGGGCGATCGTGGTCGTGCGCGTGGCGCGGAGCGCGTTGGCCTGAGCCTTGCCTCGACCCTCCGCGATCGCCTCGGCGAAGTTGGCGAACAGCACCGTCAGCCAGAGCCACAGCGCGATCACGCAGACGAACCAGAGCTGGCTGTAGTGGCCGCGGGCGAGATCGAGCACGAAGATCGCGGTCGTGATCACGCTGCCGAGCTCGACGATGAACATCACCGGGTTCTTGAACTGGGCGCGCGGATCGAGCTTGGGGAAGGAATCGCGGATCGCGGCGAGCACCAGATCGCGCGAGAAGACGCTCGCGCGGCGGCGACCCCTCGGCTGGGGCGACGGTTCCACGACGACGGGTGGAGGAGCGACGGTTGTTGCCATCTAGCTGCCTCCGAGCCGGTCGAGGGCGAGGTTGAGCTTCAGGACGTTCACGCCGGGCTCGCCGAGGAAGCCCAGCGAGCGCCCGTCGGTGTTCTCGTCGATGAGTTGCTGCACCTTGGTGAGCGGCAGGTGGCGCACGGTGGCGACCCGGCGCGACTGCAGCGCCGCGTTCGCCGGTGTGATGTCGGGGTCGATGCCGGAGCCAGACGTCGTCACGGCATCGACCGGGATGTCGTGAATCGTCAGGCCCGGGTTGAACGGGCGTTCCAGCTTCAGGATCGCGCCGGCGGCGGTCCTGACGTTCTTCGCCAGGTCACTGCTCGTCGGCCCGAGGTTGGCGAAGGTCGTGCCCCCAGCGTTGTAGGCCGGAGCGGTCGCGGAGGGACGCGGGTGGAAGTACCTCGGTCTGCTGAACCCCTGCGCGGCCAGCCGCGAGCCGACGACCTTGCCGTCGACCTTGATCAGGCTGCCGTTCGCCTCGCTCGAGAACGCCACCTGCGCGAAGCCGGTGAACGCGGCCGGAATGGCGAGCCCCAGCGCAAGCGTGAGCACGACGACCGCGATGACGGAGGACTTGAGGTCGCGCAGCATCAGTGCATCAGCCCTTCGACGACCGGCCCTAGCGTCAGTGCCGGGAACACCATCAGCCCGGCGGTCAGGATGATCACACCGACGAGCAGCACGACGAAGGTCGGGCCGTCCGTGCGGAAGGTCCCTGCCGAGACGGGGGCGGTCTTCTTGCCGGCGAGCGAACCGGCCAGAGCAAGCGCGGCGACGAGCGGAGCGAAGCGGCCGAGGATGAGCGCGACGGTGCCGAGCTCGGCGGAGAAGTTGGTCGCCCCGTACCCGGCGAAGGCGCTCCCGTTGTTGTTCGATTGCGAGCTGTAGGCGTAGAGCGCCTCGGTGAACCCGTGCGCGCCGGAGTTGAAGACCGAGGCCAGGCCGGAGGCGCTGACCACGGAGATCGCGGTCAGCGTCAGCACCATCGTGGGCACGAACAGCGCACCGAGCGCCGCGTACTTGATTTCGCGCGCCTCGATCTTCTTCCCGAGGTATTCCGGGGTACGGCCCACCATCAGCCCGGCTACGAAGACCGCGATGACGATGTAGAAGAACATCCCGTAGAGGCCGGAGCCAACCCCGCCGAACACCACCTCGCCGAGGAAGATGTTCACCAGCGGCACGGCGCCGCCAAACGCCGTGAACGCGTCGTGGCCGCCGTTGACCGAGCCGTTGGAGGCGTCGGTCGTCGCCGTGCCCCAGAGGGCGGTGTTGGCGATCCCGAACCGGACCTCCTTGTCCGACATGTTGCCGCCGCTCTGCCCGTGCCCTTGCGTGATGTTCACGCCGGATGAGCGCAGCACCTGCGAGCCGTGCTGCTCGTTCGGATACGCGATGGCGACGCCGAGCGCGAAGACCGCGAACATGGCCGCGAAGACCATCCACGCGTGCCGGCGCGCGAGCACCAGCTTCCCGAACATGAACACCTGCGCGGCAGGAATCAGCAGGATCGCGATCATCTCGAGGAAGTTCGTCAGGCCGTTCGGGTTCTCGAATGGGACCGCCGAGTTCGAGTTGTAGAAGCCGCCGCCGTTCGTCCCGAGCTCCTTGATCGCGATCATCAACGCCACTGGGCCGCGAGCGATCGTCTGCGCGGCGCCTTCCAGCGTCGTCGCGGTCGCGTGGCCCGAGAACGTCTGCGGCACGCCCTGCGAGAGCAGGATCACGCCGAGCACGAGCGAGAGCGGGAGCAGGATGTAGACCGTCGACCGGTAGAGGTCGACCCAGAAGTTGCCGAGCTCCGTCGCGGTGCGCCGGCTCATCCCGCGGATCACGGCGACGAGAACGGCCATGCCGACAGCTGCGGAGACGAACTGCTGCACCGCGAGCCCGGCCATCTGGGTGAGGTATGACATCGTGTACTCGCCGCCGTAGAACTGCCAGTTCGTGTTGGTGGTGAAGCTGGCGGTCGTGTTCAGCGCGATGTGAGCCGGCACGCCCTTCAGGCCATCCGGATTGAGGAAAAGGTGACCTTGCAGCCGCTGGACCGCGTACAGCAGGCCGAAGAAGACGACCGTGAACACGACCACGGTCCTCGAGTAGCTCTTCCAGTCCTGCTCCTTGGCCCGGTCGGTCCGCACGAGCCGGTAGAAGCCGTTCTCGAGCGACGAGAGCCACCGCAGCCGGAACCCCGGCGCGTAGACGCGGGCCATGTAAAGGCCGAGCGGGTACGAGAGCGCGATCAGCACCCCCGCGTAGACCAGGATCTGGGCGATGCCCTGGCCGCTCACTTAGAACCGCTCTCCTCGGAAGAGCGCATAGACGAGGTAGGCGAAGACCGCGATCGAGATCGCCAGGCCGAAGACGTCGGAGGCCGACATCAGACGCGCTCCAGCACGTAGAGGAACAAGAAGACGAATGCGAAGCACCCGACGGCAATCGCCAGCGCTGCCAGGTCGAACATGCTTCGAACCTAGGACTGCCGGGCTGAGCGCCGCCTGAAGCTTCCGGCCGCCGCCCTGAAGATTTCCTGAGGGTTACCGCGCGGCCGGGCCGACGAGCCGGTAGCCCGCGCCCGGCTCGGTCAGGAGGTAGCGCGGGCGGGTCGGATCGGGCTCGATCCTGCGCCGCAGCTGCGAGACGTGGACGTGGAGGAGGTTCGAGGCATCGCCGTACCCCGGCCCCCAGACCTCCTGCAGGATCGCGCGGTGAGTCAGCAGCTTGCCCTCGTTGAGGGCGAGCAGGCGGAGCAGCTCGAACTGGTGGGGGGTCAGGTGGACGGGTTTCCCGTTGGCGCGCAGCTGGCGCTTCTCGAGGTCGAGCTCGAGCTCGCCGATCGTCAGCACCGGCTCGGCGGACGGTGCAGCGCGTCGTAGGACCGCCCGCAGCCGCGCGATCAGCTCGTCGATGCCGACCGGCTTCGTCACGTAGTCGTCGGCGCCTGCGTCGAGCGCCGCGACCTTCTCGCGCTCGTCCCCGACTGCCGAGAGCACGATCACGGGCGCCGTGCTCCAGCCCCGGAGCTCGCGGACGACGTCCGTGCCGGTGCCGTCGGGGAGGACGAGGTCGAGGATCACCGCCTCGGGCGGCCGCATTGCCGCGGCGGCCAGCGCGGTCTCTGCCCTGTCGGCGGTGTCCACCTCGTACCCGGCGGCGCGGAGGCTCGTCTGCAGGGCGCGCAGGATCTGCGGCTCGTCGTCGACGACGAGGATGCGCGATCCGCTCACGGCTCGGTCCTCGGCAACGCGAGCACGAACGTCGTCCCCTGACCCGGGCGCGACTCCACCCAGACGCTAGCCTCGTTCGCCTCGGCGAAGCCGCGGGCGATCGCGAGGCCCAGCCCGGCTCCGCGCCGCTCGTCCGTACCGCGCTGGAACGGCTCGAAAATCCGCTCGCGGTCTTCCGAGGCGATGCCCGGCCCGTGGTCGATCACGCGGACGAGAACCCGGTTCGCCGTCTCCAGGACCTGTACGCGCACACGCTCGTCTGCGGGCGAGTACTTGAGCGCGTTCTCGAGCAGGTTGACGAGCACGCGCTCGATTTGCTGCGCGTCGACGCGCACCGTCGGCGGCTCCTGCGGCAGTTCGACCTCGATCGGCTCGTCGTCGGTGAGCTGCGCGAGCGCCTGCCCGATGAGATCGTCGACCGGCCAGACCTCGGGCTGGGGCTGCGCCGCGCCGGCCTCCAGGCGCGAGAGGTCGAGCAGGTTTCCGATCACCCGGTCGAGCCGATCCGCTTCTCCGAGGATCGTCCTCACGAGCTCCCGCGTGTCGTCGCGGTCGAGCTCGAGGTCGGTGCGTGCGAGCGCGCTCGCGGACGTCAGGATCGCCATCAACGGGCTGCGCAGGTCGTGGCTGACGGCTCGCAGCACCGCAGTCTTGATCGTGTCGCTGCGGCGGAGCGCCTCCGCCTCGAGTGCCTCGGCCGCCAGCCGTTCGCGATCGATCGCGACGCCGAGGAGTGAGGCGAGCGCGGGGAGGAGGCGCCGGCGCGCGGCGGCGGTACCTTGCCTCGCGCCGTCGAGCGTGATCGTGCCGACCCGCCGTCCGCCTGCCGTCAGCGGATGACGCTCGCCCGGCCCGGCCGGCCCGCCGGCGCCCACCACGATCGTTGCGCGCTCGACCTGGAGCGCCCTCGCGGCGTCGGCGGCGATCCGGTCGAGGTCGCGCGTCAGCTCGCCGCGCTCGAGCAGCGACGCGGCGATCTCCGCGAGCAGCGCCGACTCGATGGCACGGCGGCGCGAACGGGCCGCGAGCTCGCTGACCACCACCGACGTCACGACGAATACCGCCAGCGCGAACCAGTTGCTCGAGTCCTGCAGCGTGAACGTGTGCACCGGTGGCAGGAAGAAGAAGTTGAAGGCGAGCATGCTCGCGACCGAGACGAGCAGCGCGTAGACAAGGCCCCAGAGGACGGCCACCGGGATTACGGCGAGCAGGTAGAGGACGCTGAGGCCGAGCACCGGCACGTGCGGCTTCAGGGCGAAGATCACGCCGGTCACCGCGGTCACGAGGACAGCGCTCACAAGCACGCCGGCGGCAGGCCGCAGCAGCTCGGCCGAATGCCTGCGCTCCAGGAGCGCCTGCGAGCGGGTCGCGTTCACGGGATGCGTAAGACGATCTTGCCGAACTGCTCAGCCGCCTCCATCCGCTCGTGCGCGGCCTGCGCCTCGGTGAGCGGGACGACGGAGTCGACCACCGGCTTCGCACGGCCGCTCTTGACCAGCTCGTACGCGCCTTCGAAGTCCTCGCGCGCGCCCATCGTCGAGCCGTAGATCGTCAGCTGCTTCCACCAGATCCGGTGGAGCGCTGCAGGCGGGTTCGGGCCGCTGGTCGCACCGCAGACGGCGATGCGCCCGCCGGCGCGCGCGGCCTGGAGCGACGTCTGCCAGGTCGCTTCGCCAACGTGCTCGAGGACGACCTCGACGCCCTTGCCGTCCGTCGCCTCGGCCACGGCAGCGCGTACGTCGCCGGTCGCGTGGTTGACGGCTGCGTCGGCGCCGAGCTCCCGCGCGCGCTCGAGCTTCTCGTCGCTGGACGACGTGACGAGCGCCCGGGCGCCGAGCGCCTTTGCAATCGCGAGCCCCGCAGTCGCCACGCCGCTGCCGATCCCCCAGAGCAGCACCCACTCACCCTCCTGGAGCTGCGCCTTGGTGACGAGCAGCCGGTAGGCGGTCTCGAACACGAGCGGAAAGGCCGCCGCCTCCTCGAACGAGAGCTCGTCCGGCAGCGGGTACACGTTCGTCTCCGGGACGGCCACGAGCTCCGCATGCGTGCCGTCCATGTGCTCGCCGACCACGGTGATCTTCTCGCCGTGCTCGATCCCGGGATTGATCACGACGCGCTCGCCGGTGTCCTCGCGGAGGCCCGCGCCGTCCGCGCCGAGGATGCGCGGCTTCGGCACCGAAGGAAGGCCCTTGCGGATCCAGAGGTCTAGATGGTTGAGCGACGCGGCGCGGAGACGAACGAGAACCTCGCCCGGGCCTGGCTCGGGATCCGGCGCGTCCTCGTAGCGCAACACCTCGGGCCCGCCGTCCTCCCATATGCGAATCGCCTTCATGCGGGCACAATCTCCCATATGCAGGCCGGGGAGCTTGCGCTGCTGGGGGAAGAACTGGGGCTCGACGTGATCGGGGCGGCTCCGGCCGCGCCCTACGAGGACACCGAGCGCCATATCCGCGAGCGGCGCGAGCGCGGGCTCTTCGCGGACATGCGCTTCACGATGGCGCGGCCCGAGGTCTCGTGCCACCCCGAGACGCTGCTCGAGGGCGCTCGCACCGTCGTCTCGGCGGCCCTCTGCTACTGGTGCGACGAAGACGAGCCGCCGCCGGGGCACGGCCGGCTGCCGCGCTACACGTGGTGGGACGCCTACTCGGCCCTGCGTGAGCGGTTGGACGAGCTCGGCCGCCGGATAAACGGTCTCGCCGGCGAAGCCGCCGAGACCTCTTCAACGGCATCGCAAGCGACGCCTCAGGGCGACTACCGGGTGCTGGTCGACGCGAACGAGCACGTCGACCGCGAGGCCGCAGTCCGCTCGGGAGTCGGCTTCTACGGCAAGAACACGATGCTGATCACGCGCCGCTTCGGCTCGTGGGTCGTGCTCGGGACGCTCGTAACGACCGCCGAGCTCGAGCCGACGCCGCCCCTGGACGCCGACTGCGGCTCCTGCACGCTCTGCATCGAGGCCTGCCCGACGGACGCGCTCGACGAGCCGGGCGTGCTCGACGCGACGCGCTGTCTCTCGTACTGGACGCAGTCGTCGGCGCCGTTCCCCGAGGAGTACCGCGAGGCGCTGGAGGACCGCGTCTACGGCTGCGACATCTGCCAGGACGTCTGTCCGTGGAACCGCGGCGTCGAGAAGCGGCGGGCGGGGGAAACGGCGCCGCCCGGCGCGGAGCCCCACGTCTCGCTCGTCGACTGGCTCGAGGCGGGCGACGAGGAGCTCGCGGCGCGCTACGACCGGCTGTTCGTGCCGCGCAACGACCCGCGCTACCTGCGTCGTAACGCCCTGGTCGCGCTCGGGAACTCCGGCGGCGACCCGGGGCCGGCGCAACCCTACGCAGAGGGCGACGAGCCGCTCTTGCGCGAGCAGGCCGAGTGGGCCCTCGCCCAGATTCGGGGGCGCGCATGACCGAGGCCGAGCGTCTCCGCGAGACCGAGCAGTGGATCGCCTGGGTCCGCCTCGCCGCCGTTCCATTCGCGATCGTCAATGTCGCGTTCGCCCACGACTACCCGAGCGGCTTTCAGTTCCGGGGCTGGGCGATCACGGCCGTCCTGGCGGTGGGCGCGATCGTGCTGCTCTGGCTCAGCCGCCGCGAGTGGCCGCGTGCCTCGCAGGTGCGCCTCGGCCTGGCCGCGACCGCCTTCGACTTCGCCGTCGTGTCGGCCTACGTGCTCGTCTACTACTTCCAGACCGGGTCGCCGATCCGGCAGCTCCTCTTCCTGCCGCTCGTGGAGGCAGCTCTCCGCTACGGGGTCCCGGGCGCGGTCGCGGCCGTGATTGCGACCGTGCCGGTGCTCGCGGTCTTCGAGCTGTTGCGCGCGCACCGGTTCGACCGCCCTTACCACGTGAACTACATCACGCTGCAGGTCGGGATCGAGCTGCTGATGGGCCTCGCGATCGGGTGGCTGGTCGCCCGGCTGGGCCATCAGTCGGAGATCACCGAGTCACGCGCGCGAGAAGCCGAGCGCCTTCGCGACAGCCTGGGCCGGCGGGCCGACCTGCTCGAGGCCGCGAACCGCTGCGCCCGCGCGCTCAACTCCTCGCTCGAGCTCGACCAGGCCTTCGACGCGTTCATCCGCGAGATCCGCGGACTGCTGCCGTTCGACCGGATGGCGATCGTGCTGAGCGAAGGCGGCGTCGCGAGGGTGATGGCGGTTGCGGGCGCCGGCGCCGAGGACGTCTTGCCGCCGGGGTCGGGCCGGCCCGTCCACGGGACGCTGCTCGAGGAGGTGCTGCGCACGAACCAGACGATCTACCGGCGCGACATGAGCGGCGCGGACTACCCCGAGGAGGACGACTTCCTCGCGCTGGGGCTCCACTGCCGCCTGACTGCGCCGCTGCTCCAGGGCGCGCGGGCGATCGGGATGCTCTCGCTCGTTCGTCGCGAGGCCAACGCGTTCTCGCACGAGGAAGTCGAGCTGGCCGGCCTGCTCGGTCGGCTCGTGGCGAGCGCGGTGCAGAACATCCATGCCTACGAGACCGAGCGCAAGACCGTCGAGGAGCTGCGCCGCCTCTCGGCGCTACGGGCCGACTTCGTCTCGCTGGTGTCCCACGAGCTGCGCACGCCGATGGCTGCCGTGATCGGCTCGGCGCGCACACTGCAGGAGCGCTGGCGCGAGCTCTCGCCCGACCAGCGTGAGTCTTTCCTGGAGCTGATCGCGGGTGAGACGAACCGGCTGGCCGAGCTGATCAGCGACGTGCTCGACACGTCGCGCATCGAGGCCGGCACCTTCAGCTTCCGCTTCCGGGACGTCGACCTCGCGCAGCTGATCCGCGACGTCGTCGCGACTGCGCAGCTGGGCCAGGACGAGGTATTCCTGCGCGCGGACGTCCACGACCTGCTGCCGGAGATCCGCGGCGACGCGGAACGGCTGCGGCAGGTGCTGACGAACCTGATCGACAACGCCGTCAAGTACTCGCCGGCCGGGAGCGAGGTCGAAGTGCACGCGTACCCCGAGGACGGACGGGTGCGGATCGACGTTCACGACCGCGGCCCCGGGATCGCGAAGGAGGACCAGAAGCTGATCTTCGAGAAGTTCGGCCGGGTCACGGGAAGCGGAACGGCACGGCCGGGCACCGGCCTGGGGCTGTTCATCGCGCGTTCGATCGCGGAGGCCCACGGCGGGGCGCTCGAGGTGCAGTCAACCCCCGAGCACGGCGCCACATTCACGCTCGAGCTACCGGCCCAGAACTAGTCCCGCACCGTCCACCCCGGGGTCAGGTCTTGCATTGCAACATCAGCTGCACAGCCCGCTTGGAATGGTGCGTCGAAACGGTGACGAGTTACCCACTGCAGTGAACAGGTTGGTGCAGATTCGGCAAGCGAATGCGGCGGTGCAAGACCTGACCCCGGGTTAGGCGACGCGGACGCGCGAGAGGCCCAGCTCGCGCTGCACGGCCTTTGCGCGCTCGGCGATCTCGCGGCGCAGCTCCGGTGGCTCGAGCACGACTGCCTCGCCGCGGTAGCTGAGGATCTCGCCGACGAGCCATTCCGGGCTCCCGACCGGGCGTTCGGCCACCGCCGAGCCGTCCGCGAGCCGGCGTGCTCCTTTCTCGAGCTCCCAGCGTGCGATCTCGGGCGAGTACCAGATGCGGGCCGGCCGCGCGTCGCGGAACTCGTGCGGGTCGAAGCCCTCCCGCGGCTCGAAGTGCCCGCGCTGGAGCCGCGCGCTGCGCATGCGGTCTAGCCGGAACGACCGTTCGCCGTCACGCGTCCGGTCCCACGTGTGCACGTACCAGTACGGCAGCCGCCGCTCGAGCGCGTACGGCTCGACGAGGTGCGTCGAGACCTCCTCGTCGCCTTCCTTCAGGTAGTCGACCTCGACGAGGCGCCGCTCGCGCAGGCCGCGGCTGAGGGTGCCGACGAGGTCCTCCTCGGCGCGCTGCACCTGCGGCTCGGGCGTCTGCGCGAGCTCGAACTCGCCGAACGTCTCCTCGAGCTTCGTCCGCACCCGCTCGAGCGGCGTGCGCGCGTCGGCGGCGATCATCGGGCCTACGAACTCGAGGGCGAGCCGGATCGCCCGCGCCTCGAGCGGCGTCAGGCGCGGCGGCGCGCGGAAGGTGTCGCCGAACAGCTCCTTGTCCACGCGGACGGTGTCGCCGTCGAGCTCCGCGTAGACTGCGTAGCAGCCGCCGCCGAAGTTCACGAGGTTCAGCAGCGAGAGGTGCTCCTGCAACTCCTCGGGTGAGCCGATGTTGAAGTCCTGCAGAAGCTCGCGCGCGGGGATCTCCGCCTCCGTGTCGTCACCGCAGCGGTCGAGCAGATAGGCGAGCAGCGCCTGCAGGACGGCAAAACGCTCGGGGTGCAAGGGCGCAGCGGGCCGCTCGACGAGCTCTTGTTCCGCGTGGCCGTCGATTTCGCTGGCAAGCTCCATAGGCCGGCCCTCGTGGCGCTCGCGGACGGCCCTCAGCGCCCGCGCCACCTCGCGCCGAAGCTCCTCCGGCGCCTGCGGCACCGCCCGGCCGTCCTGTCGCAGCACCCACGAGGCGAGCAGCGCCAGGCTCGAGTACTCCGTCGCGAAGACGCCGTCGTCGACCTTCGTGCCGAACGTGCGCTCGACCCACCAGGCAGTGTCGCCCGTCACCTCGATGCGTGCCTCGCCCACGGGATCGCCGATCTGCCACGGCGGTCGGCCGCGGTAGCGGTCGACGTCGAACTCGGCCGGTAGCCGGAAATCGCGCTCCCGCCGCGTCGCAAAGCGGATGTCGCCGCGGATGCGCGACACCCGGAACGTGCGCTCGTCGCCCGCGTCGAGGTCTTCGCCGACGACGTACCACGCGCCCGAGTCCGCGAAGAGCGCGTACGGGTTGACCGAGCGCTCGCGCTCCTCGTCGCGCGAGATCGACCAGTACGGGAACTTGACCGTGCGCTGCTTCGAGATCGCGGCCTCGAGCTTGCCGAGCCGGCCTTGCATCTCGACCGAGTACTCGGGATCGAGCACCTCGACGCGCATCGCGGTGTCGGTCGGCGCCTCCGCGAAGCCCGGCCTGCCGAGCGCGAGGTTCTGCAGCGCGAGCCGCAGCGGCTCGGCGTAGGCGAACTTCCCCTCGAGCAGGTAGAGGCAGGTCTGCAGCGCCGCGAGCTCGTCGTCGGTCAGCTCGAGCGGCGGCAGGAAGTAGCGCTCGGAGCGCATCGTGTAAAGCTCCTCGCCCGTGTACTCGTCGCGCTGGGAGTGCAGCGGGACGCCGAGCGCGATCAGCTCCGCGCGGTCGGAGTAGAAGCGCCGCGCGAACGCCTCGTCGGACATCTCCTGGTAGCCCTCGACCTGGCCCTTGATGTCGCGCGCGGTCACCGCCCGCCGCTCCGCCATCAGAAAGGCGACGAGCGAGAGCTGACGGATCAGCTTGTCCGTGTCGTGCGACACCCTGGGCGAGACTATCGCCTAGAGGGGTAGTGGGCTAAGGCGGCGGCACGGGCAAAGCCCGCACGGCCTGCATGGTCGGCGCCGCAACGCGACGCCTCAGGCCGCGACCTTGGAACGCTCGAGGTGCTGATGCGAGGGGCAGTAGTCGCGCTCGGGCAGGGGCGTGCGCTGGCACGGCTTCCCCTTGCGCGTCGTCGCGCGGCAGCGGGCGACGCCGCCGTCAAAGGCGCCGGCCTCGATCTGGCTCTCGATGAACGCGACCGCCGCGGCGACGCCCTCGCGCACGGCCCACGCGACCTGCGCCTGGCACGTGATCGGGAAGTAGCGCCGGATGTCCTGGAAGAGCGCGCGGTCGGGCTTCGCGAAGTAGAGCGGGTCCTTCGCCAGGCGCTCCATTGTCTGCTCACACGCTTCGAGCACCTCTCGGCGGTACTCGATCCGCGTCTCCGGGGCGACGTACGGGTCGACCAGGTCCTTGACCGACCGGTAGATCGCACGTGAGTACTGATACATGCAGGCCTGAATCTGAAGCGTCCGCTCGTCCACGGTCAGTATCTCCCGCTGCGATTAATCTCCCGCAAAGCTTTGTTAATTGGGGGTTAATCCACTCCCTGGGGCTGCGCTGCGGGTCCGAGTCTAACGAACCCGGGCCGTGTTACAAAGTCCCCTTTCACGTTTGCTTGTCGGTAAACGTGGACGGTGCCGAGTCGCCGCCTTAGGGCGTGATCGGACGCGGGTATGGACCGCGGTAACCGTGGCGGTGCGCCTCGATGACGTGGCTCTGCGCCTCGGCCTCGGTGTCGTAGATCCCGGCGAAGACGACGAAGTACCCGGGGTGCAGGCTCGAGAAGCGCGAGGAGTCGAGGACGCCGACCTCCTTCATTCCCAGCCGCGCGGCCTGTTTCGCCTCCGCGACCGCTCCCGTGCGGCCGTTCGTCGCCGGCACCGAGTCGAGCACGATCGTCCAGCCGCTCTTCCCGGCCGGCCAGAAGACGAGCGCCGCCTTCCGGAGAGGGCGCGGCGGCTTCCGCGGCGTCGTGCCGGTTGTCGCGGTCGTCGTCGTGGGAGCGGTCGTCGGCTCGGTAGGCGCCTGTCCCTGCGGCACGGTCGAGGGCCGCTCCAACGTGCGGACGAGAGTGCCGCCCGCGGAGCTCGACTCGTCGGCCAGGAAGATCGCGGAGAGCAGGCCGGCGACGACCGCGACGACCAGCGTGAGCAGCGCCGGCCAGATCCAGTCGCCCGGGTACCAGCCAACGCGACGGCGCCAGCGGTTGCCGAGTCGCGTCGTCAGCCCCGGCGCCGCGGGGATCCGCTCGCCGCACTCGAGGCAGTACTCCTGGCCCTCGGCGTACGGCGCGGCGCAGCGCGGGCAGCGCCGCTCGTCCTCGCGTCCGGCCATCTAGCGCTCCTGCTGTTCTGCCGAGTGGAGAACAGTGTCGTCCACCTGCGGCGGCGGGAGCTCGGGCCGCGCCTCGGCCTCGCTGCTCTCGACCTGGTGCCCGCAGCTGGCGCAGAAGCTCGCGTCCGCGGGGAGCGGATGGCCGCACCCTTCGCAGGCGATGACGGGCTCGGCGCCGACGGGGCGGCCGCAGTTCGCGCAGAAGTGCGACCCCCACGGGACCGGGGCGCCGCACTCACACGTCTTCGGGGCGCGGCGCGCGGTCGCCACGGCCTCGAGCATCGAGTCGAGCTCGGCAAGCCGCTCCTCGAGCGCGACGATCTCGCGGCACTGCTCGATGAGCAGCTGGTCGCGGAAGCTAGAGCGCCGGTACATCTCGAGGGTGAGCCCGCCGAGGTTCCGGATCCGCTCTTCGCGCGCCTTCACGATCGCCCGCCGCTCGCGCCTCAGCGCCCCGGGTGAGGGCGCCCGTCGATGCACTCGCGGAGGGCTCGCGACGGAGTCGTCGCTGGACCGCCTGCGTACGCGGTTTAGCAGGGAAAAACGCGCCACGAGCGGCGCGAGTCTAGCAGCGGGGTCGGCGTCTCCAGGGAGGGCTTGGCGGGACAGTGACGAGGCCCTCAGACCGCGCTGCTCGCCCCGATGCTGCGTCCTCAGTCGCGCCCGTACCTTTCAGGTACGAACGCTCCCTGCGCCCTTGCCTCGGAACGAGCATCGCGCTCCGAGAGCGTGCACAGCCCCGCCAAGCCCTCCTAGAAACGGTGGTCGTCCGCCGCGCGGCGGCCGAAACCGGCGACGAACGCGATGAACAGGAGCAGCCCGACGATGCCGACCGCAATGCCGACCCACGGGATCACGAACGCGAAGACGATCCCGATCACGACGAGGGCGATGGCAACACCGATCATGAGCGCTGGCTTCCCGACGCGCCGCGACGCAAAACGCTAGAGATCGATGACCACCAAGCGCTCTTCGGTCAGCTCGCGCACCGCATACGCAGGACCCTCGCGCGTGTTGCCCGAGTCCTTGACGCCGCCATAGGGCATTTGGTCGGTCCGAAACGTCGGCGCCTCGTTGACGATCACGCCGCCGAACTCGAGCTCCTGGCCCGCGCGCATGGCGGTGTCGAGGCGGCTGGTGAAGATCCCCGCCTGGAGGCCGTAGCGCGTCGAGTTGGCCAGCTCGATCGCCTCGTCGAGCGAGTCGAAGGCGTTCACCGTGACCACTGGGCCGAAGACCTCCTCGCAGCTCACCCTCAGCTCGGGCGAGGCGCCGGCGATCACCGTCGGTGCGATCAGACCGTCCTGCTCATCGCCGCCGGTGAGTATCTCGGCGCCGCCGTCGCGGGCCTCGGCGATCCACTCCAGGATCCGCTCGCGGGCGTCCTCGTCGATCACCGGCCCGACGTCGGTCTCCTCGTCGGCGGGGTCGCCGATCTTCAACGCCTCGACCTTCGGCACGAAGGCCTCGACGAACCGGTCGTACGCCGGCCGCTCGACGTAGAGCCGCTGGACGGAGATGCAGCTCTGGCCCGCGAACGAGAAGGCGTGGGCGGCCATCGCGGTCGCGGCGGCCTCGATGTCGGCATCCGCGGTGACGATCACCGGGGTCGCGTTGCCCAGCTCGAGGTTGACCTTCTTCCTGGCGGCCCGCGCGGCCAGGCCCCAGCCGACCGCGCCCGAGCCCGTGAAGGTGATCGCCTTCACGCGCTCGTCGTCGACGAGCGCGTCGCCGATCTCGGCCGAGGGGCCGACGACGACGCTCAGCCAACCAGGCGGCAGGCCCGCCTCGTCCTCGAGCTCCGCGAGCAGGAGCGCCGAGAGCGGCGTCTGTGTCGCGGGCTTCAGGACGACGGGGCAGCCCGCCGCTAGGGCGGGCGCGAGCTTGTGCGCGACGAGGTTGAGCGGGAAGTTGAACGGCGAGATCGCGCCGACGACGCCGATCGGTCGTCGCAACGTGAAGGCGAGCTTGCCCTCGCCGGCCTGCGCCGCGTCCATCGGGACCATCTCGCCGGCGAGCTTGCGCGCCTCGACGGCGGCGAACGTGTAGGTCGACATCGCCCGGGAGGCCTCGACGCGGGCGGCCTTCAGCGGCTTGCCGGCCTCGTCGGAGATCTGCCGGGCAATCTCGTCGTGCCGCCGTGCGATCCCGGCGACGACCTTGACCAGGATCTCGGCCCGCTTATGCGCGGGGAGCGGGTTGTGGAGCGCCCGCTCTGCGGCGCCGATCGCGCGCCTGGTCTCGTCGGCGCCGCCCTTCGCCACGCGGCTGACAACCTCGCCCGAGTAGGGGGAGCGGACGTCGATCCAGTCACCCGTCTCCACCCACTCGCCGGCGACGAACAGCTTGCGCTCGGCGACGGTTGTGGCCATGACGCAAGTCTAGGAGACTCGCGCACATGGGCCTCGACATCCGCTACGCCCGCAGCGGCGGCGTCTCGATCGCCTACCAGGTGGTCGGCGACGGAGATGTCGACCTGATCTACGTCCCGGACTACATCTCCAACCTCGTCTACGGCTGGGAGTCGCCGCATTGGCGCGAGTTCTACGAACGGCTCGCCCGAAGGTTCCGGCTGATCCTGTTCGACAAGCGCGGGACGGGCCTGTCGGACCTCGGAGGCCACTTTCCAGCTCTCGAGACGCGTATGGACGACGTGCGTGCAGTCCTCGACGCGGTGGGCTCGACGAGCACCGTCCTGCTGGGCTCGCATGACGGCTGCTCGATGGCCGCGCTCCACGCGGCGACGTATCCCGAGCGCACTCGCGCCCTCGTGCTCTTCCACCCCGTCGCACACGATCCCGGTCTGGAGACCGAGTGGGCCCTCGACGAGCTGGCCGAGTTGCGCGATGAGTGGGGCACGCAGGAGTTCGCCGACCAGCTTCTCGCCCAGGGTGCGCCGTCTCTCTACGCGAACCCAAAGGAGCGGGAATGGTTCGCCAATTGGCTGCGCGTCGGGGCGAGCCCGGCCGTTGCCTACGCGCTGAACCGCGCCTGGTTCGAGACGGACCTGCGCAATGTGCTTCCGTCGGTGCGCGTGCCGACGCTCGTGCTCTACCGGCAAGACGCGCCGCTGGATCTGACACGCGATGCCGAAGACCACGCCCGAGATGTCGCAGGACAAATTCGCGGGGCCCGGCTCATGCGCGTCTCGGGCAACGACCGCTTTGCGATCTTCCTCTCGACGGAGATCCCGGACGAGGTCGAACGCTTCGTAGCCGGCGAAGCGCCGCCGGAGGTGCCGGACACCGTCCTCGCCACGGTGCTCTTCACCGACATCGTCGGCTCGACGGAGCGGGCGGCAGAGCTCGGCGACCGCGCGTGGCGCGACCTCCTCGACAGCCACCACAGGTTCGTCCGGCGGGAGCTGGCGCGTTTTCGCGGAGAAGAGAAGGACACGGCCGGAGACGGGTTCTTCGCGACCTTCGACGGGCCGGCGCGGGCGATCCGCTGTGCCCAGGCTGTCGTGGAGGGCGTCGGCGAGCTCGGGCTCGAGGTTCGGGCCGGGGTGCACACGGGCGAGTGCGAGGTGCACGAGGGCAAGGTCGCCGGGCTCGCCGTGGTGATCGGTGCCCGCGTTGCCGCCGCCGCGGGGAGTGGCGAGGTGCTCGTCTCACAGACCGTGAAGGACCTGGTTGCCGGAGCCGGTGTCGAGTTCGAAGATGGAGGAGAGCGCGAGCTCAAGGGCGTTCCGGGTTCGTGGCGGCTCTATTCGGTTGCGGATGTCACCCACTGACGTGGAGATCCGGACGTCCACTACACGCGGACCGAGCGCGGCGACCGCGAGCTGAAAGGCGTTCCAGGTACCTGGCGTCTCTACGCTGTGTCGTAGTGACCAACGCATTCATCGTCGACGCCGTCCGCTCGCCGATCGGGAAGCGGAACGGCACCCTCGCGTCGCTGCGCGCGGACGAGCTGGCAGGGCAGGTGCTGAACGCGCTTTTGGAGCGGAACGGGCTCGATCCGGCCGAGATCGAGGACGTGCAGATGGGCTGCGTCTCGCAGATCGGCGAGCAGGGCTGGAACATCGCGCGGATGGCGGCGCTGGTGGCCGGGTGGCCGGAGTCCGTCGCCGGCTCCACCGTCGACCGCCAGTGCGGCTCCTCGCTCCAGGCGGCATTCAACGCGGCGACCGCGGTGTCGTCCGGCCAGCTCGACATCGTGGTCGCGGCCGGGGTCGAGTCGATGTCGCGCGTCCCGATGGGCTCGAGCGGCGGCGATCTCTCGGACACGCTGCTCGAGCGCTTCGAGATCGTTCCGCAGGGCATCTCGGCGGAGCTGATCGCCGAGGAGTGGGGCCTGTCGCGTGAGAAGCTCGACGCGTACTCGCACGAGTCGCACCGCCGCGCGCTCGCCGCCATCGAGGAGGGGAGGTTCGAGTGCGAGGTGGTGCCCGTAGAGGTGTCGAACCCGCACACGGGCGTGCTCTTCCGCGTCGACGAGACACCGCGCGCCGACACGTCTCCGGAGGCCCTGGCGGCGCTGAAACCGGCGTTCCTGCCGGAAGGCAAGGTGACCGCTGGGAACTCGAGCCAGATCTGTGACGGCGCCGCCGCGGTGCTCGTCGCGAGTGAGGCCGCCTGCTCGCGCCTGGGGCTCGAGCCGCGGGCGCGGTACGTCGCCTTCGGGCTCGTCGGCGTCGACCCGCGGCTGATGTTGCATGGCACTCCCGAGGCGTGCTCGCGCGCACTCCGCCGCGCAGGGCTCGCGTGGGACGACGTCGCGGTGGTGGAAGTGAACGAGGCGTTCGCCTCGGTTGCGCTCCAGTTCATGCGCGACAGCGGGCTCGAGGAGCGCTGGGCGGACGTGAACCCGAACGGCGGCGGGATCTCGCTCGGCCATCCACTCGGCGCGACGGGTGCGCGGGTAACAGCGACGCTGCTGAACGAGCTCGAGCGCCGCGGCGAGCGGTACGGCGTCGCCACGATGTGCATCGGCTTCGGCCAGGCGATCGCCGCCGTGGTGGAGCGCCTGTAAACGAGCCGAGGGAGATCGTCCGCGCGGGGTACGACGCGATCGCGGATCGCTACGCGGCGTGGGCGGCGAGCTTCGAGACGCCGGTCGGCTCGTGGCTCGCGAAGTTCGTCCAGCGGGTGCCCATGTGCGCGCGCGTGCTCGAGCTCGGCTGCGGCGGCGACAACCCAGCGACGCGTGTGCTGGCGGATCGCTACGAGTATCTCGGCGTCGACCTCTCGCCCGTTCAGATCGAGCGGTCGAGGACGGCGATGCCGGGCGTCCGGTTCGAAGTGGGCGACGCGACGAGTCTTGAGCAGGAGGCTACGACGCTCGACGGGATCGTCTCGCTCTTCATGCTCGGCCACGTCCCACGGGCGGAGCAAGCCTCGCTGCTGCAGCGGATCGCGGCGTGGCTGCGCCCAGGCGGATGGCTGCTCGCCACGATGGGCACGGCGGCCGCCGAGGACGAGGTCGACCCCGACTGGCTGGGCGCGCCGATGTTCTTCGCGTCCTTCGACGAAGCGACGAACCACCGCCTACTGCGGGACGCCGGGCTCGACACGGTGGAGGCGAGGGTCGTCCCCTTCGAGGAGCCCGGGCACGGACTGGTGCGCTTCATGTGGGTGCTCGCCCAGAAGTCACACTCTCGGCCCGAAGCCGACACACACGCGTGACGATTTCGCCGCTACTCTCGAAACCGGGGGCTAGGGGCCGAAGGCCCCCGGGAGGGAAATGTTCACGCGCTCGGGTGAAGGCGGCGCGCCGAGCGCATAGGATCGCGCGCCGTGGAGATCTCTCGGGTCGGCGTGGTCGGGCTCGGCACGATGGGTGCGGGGATCGCGCAGGTCTGCCTCCAGGCCGGCCGCGAGGTCGTCGGGCGCGACGTGGCGCTCGAGCTCGGCGAGACCGCGCGCGGGGGCATCGACCACTACCTCATGCGCGGCGTCGAGAAAGAACGCCTCACGCAGGACGAGAAGGACGCGGCCCTCGGGCGCCTGAGCCTCACGACCGAGCTCGCCGACCTTGCGGGCTGCCAGCTCGTGATCGAGGCCGCGTTCGAGGACCTCGACGTCAAGCGCGAGCTCTTCGGCGAGCTCGACCGCATCCTGCCGCCGCCGGCGATCCTCGCCACGAACACCTCGGCACTCTCGGTGACGCAGATCGCCGACGCGACCGCGACGCCGGAGCGCGTGGTCGGCTTGCACTTCTTCAACCCGGCGCCGGTGATGCCGCTCGTCGAGGTCGTCCGCACCGCGCACACGAGCGACGAGTCGTTCGCTGCGGCCTATGCCTTCGCGGAAGCCATCGGCAAGGAGCCGGTCGTGTGCAACGACACGCCCGGCTTCATCGTCAACCGGATCCTGATCCCGCTGCTGAACGACTGCGTGCGCGTCCTCGACGAGGCGCGCGTGAGCCCAGAGGACGTCGACCGGGCGATGCGGTTCGGCGCGAACTGGCCGATCGGGCCGTGCGCGCTGATCGACCTGATCGGCGTCGACGTGCACGTCCACGCCTCCGAGGCGCTCCACGGCGCGCTCGGCGAAGAGCGGATGGCGCCGCCGGAGCGGCTGCTCGAGATGCAGCGCGAGGGGCAGCTCGGCCGCAAGACCGGCCGTGGCTTCTACGACTACGAGACGCGTTAGCGCGCGAGCCGCGCCCAGACGTTGTCGACGAGCCGCGACACCGCGGGGTTGTTGATCGAGGCCGTGAAGTTGACGGCGCCCGCCGCGAACACGCGCGCTCCCCCGTTGGTCTCGTAGTACGTCATCTCCGCGTCGCGCCTGCCGATCAGGTTCGGGATCCGCGCGAGCACCCGCGTGCCCGCCGGCGAGCTTGGTGCACGCGCGTCGATCTCGAGCCCGTAGCGCCCGAACGTCGAGCCGTTCCGCAGCCCCGTGCCGGCGAACGCCCACGGGCTCGCGGTCGCGCCCTGAACGACGTAGGGCGCCTGGCGGCGTCCGCCGCTGGCTGCCCACTGGGTTCCGACCAGCGACGCCTCCGGCCGGCCGAGGTTCCGCCACATCGCCAAGCGCCGCAGCACCTGCCCCTCGCGCTTCACGCGCCAGAGGAAGTTGTCCCCCGACAGGAACATCAGGCGACCGCCGAGGTCGCGGTAGCGGCGCACGACGTCGTAGACGTGCCCGCTCGCGTACTCCTCGTGGCCGGGGAAGACGACGAGGTCGTACGCGCGGCGAAGGGCTTCGCCGGTGCGGACGCGCTCGAGGTCGTCGTCCGAGAGGTAGTCGACTGCCTTTCCGGTCCGGTTGAGCCAGGAGATGAAGCTCAGGTCCCAGTCGCGGTACCGCGACGGCAACCCGAAGTCGAGGTACGGTCGCCGCAGGTCGACTGTCGAGCCCGTGCCGACGTTCCAGCTGTCGCCCCAGCCGTCGCCGCTCACGTCGTGGAAGTTGGCCGCCTGCCAAGTGTTCGTGGAGAGGACGACCGCGACGCGATGCTCGCCCAGCGTTCGCGGCCGCAGGATCAACGGCGCATAGCCGACGCGCCGGTCGGAGGCGGTCACGCGCAGGACGTAGAGCCCGCTCCTCGCCACGTCCGCAGGGTTGATCTGCACGTAGCGGGTGGAGCTGCCGCGGACCTGCCAGTCGATTCGCACCGCGGGCCCGACGGGCACTCCGCGCGTGCGCAGGTCGCGAACGCTCGGTTTCGGCAGGTTCGCGAACGACAACAGCTGGAACCTCACCCGCCGCGCATCGCTCGTAATCGCCACGGTCGCCTCGCCTCCGACGGGGTAGCTGCGTGCGAGGAAGCCCACCTCCACGCTCTGAACGCGGACGACCAGGCCGCTGGACAGCTTGCCGTGGCGCGGAGGCTCGAACCCGTAGACGCGCCGCGCGCCGCCCGATCCCACCACGACGAAGCGGAGCAGGTACGTGCGGGAGGGCGTCGAGCGCTTTGGCGTCCAGGTGATCACGTGCGGGCCGGCCGCCAGCTGCCGCCGCGCGCTCCAGACGGTCTTCGTGGGCTGCTGCACCTCGGCCGTCGCGACCGCGCGGACCTCGACCGTCGCCGCGCGGTCGAGCTTGAAGCGGATCAACGCGCGGTCCCGGAAGCCGTCGCCGTTCGGGCTCACCGTCGCCAGCCAGGGGGTGTCGCCGGCAAACGGCGTGCCTCCGTTGGAGATGCGCAGGCCGAGCAGGTTCGGCGGCCCAGGCTGCGCCGGCGCCGAGGCCGCGAGCCCGACCGCCGCCAGAGCCGCCAGAACGGCCGAAAGCCCCGCTCCTCGTAGACGTTTACGCATTCCTTACAACCCGCTTATCCCCAACTCACCGGGGTTGCCGATACTTCCGAGCACATGAGAGGCGTTCTCGCCATCGCAACCGTGCTCGCAGTCATCACGGTACCGCTCGCGCTCGCAGCCGACACGCCGGCCGACGGCACGCTGTCGGTCAAGCGCGGCCGCGGTACCGTCGTGCTCAAGCTCAAGGGCGCCGTGATCGGGCGCGTCGCGCGAAACGGACGCGTCCAGATCCGCGACTTCCGGCCCTTCGACGCGAACGTCCCGCAGCTCACCTGCCGGCCGCATGCGCGCCGCATCGCTGTAGGGAAGTGGCTCTGCAAGGGCCGCAACATCGCCTTCCGCATCGACAAGGGGCGATTCAACGTCAACGTGCGCGGCACGAACATCTCGATCTCCGCGGTCGGCTACGGCAACGTGACCGTCGACGGCGCCGGCGACCTCGGAGTGAACGACGGCACCATGTCGATCGACTCTGCGCCCTACGAGTCACTACCGGACTTCTCGACGACGTTCTACCTCGGGACGCCGCCGCCGCCGCGGGGTTGACAGCCGTCTCTGGCATCCTGAGTCCCGTGACAGCTCAGGCGCAGACGGTGCTGGTGGTCGAGGACGAGTCCTCGATCGCGTCGTTCGTCGCCCTCTACCTGAAGAACGCGGGCTACGGGGTCCGTACGGTTGCGACCGGCGGCGACGCGCTCGCCGAGGCGGAGTCGCAGCGGCCCGACCTGATCGTCCTCGACCTGATGCTTCCGGACGTCGACGGGATCGAGGTGTGCCGCCGGATCCGTCAGCGCTCCGATGTGCCGATCCTGATGCTCACCGCCCGCGACGAGGACGTCGACAAGATCATCGGCCTCGAGGTCGGCGCCGACGACTACCTGACGAAGCCGTTCAACCCGCGCGAGCTCGTGGCGCGCGTGAAGTCGATCCTGCGGCGCGCTGTTCCCGACCGGCGCGAGGCCGAGTCGAAGCAGATCAAGCACGGCGACCTCGAGATCGACGCCGGCCGCCGCGAGGCGCGCGTCGCCGGCAAGGAAGTGCAGCTCGCGCCCAAGGAGTTCGACCTGCTCTGGGAGCTGCTCGACCACAAAGGTCTCGTCCTCACGCGCGACCAGCTGCTCGAGCGCGTCTGGGGCTACACGTTCGCCGGCGACACGCGCACCGTCGACGTGCACGTGCGCCAGCTCCGCCGCAAGCTCGGCGAGGCCTCCCCGATCGTCACGGTCTGGGGGGTCGGGTACAAGGTCGCTCCTTCGCGGGACGCGGCCGTGAGCGCCTAGCCGAGCCGAGGCCGCGATGCTGCGGTCGCTCCGCTTCCAGCTCCCGGCCCTCTTCCTGCTGGCGGTGGTGATCTCCGGGCTGGTCTCCGCGGCCATCGCGCTGCGGCTCTTCCGCGAGTACGCGCAGAACCAGGCGCGCACCCAGGCCTACCAGGAGCTCGGTCGCGAGGCCGACGGGCTGACGCAGCTCTACTCGAAGCGGGCCGGGGTGAGGCTGCTTCCGGCGTCCGGGGTCGAGCTCGCGACGGGCGACAAGATCTTCTACCGGGGGCTCGACCTCTTCACCGGCAAGATCACTCCGCTGCCGAAGGGCGTCGTGAACGAGCGGGCAATCCGGCAGCGGAAAAGGCCACTCAACTTGACCTTTCGGCCGCCGGGCAGCGACCAGACGCTGCTCGCCGCCGCGCTCCCGCTGCGCGTCGGGAACAGCTTCTTCGGCACGCTCGTGGTGGCGAAGCCGGAGACGGTGCTCAACCAGAAGTGGCTGGCGCTGATCGAGCGGCTGTTGCTCGCGTTTGCCGGCGGAGTGCTGGTCGCCGGCGCGTTCGGGTGGTACCTGTCGAGACGGATCACGACGCCGGTGCTCCAGCTGACGCATGCCGCCGACGAGGTCGCGCGCGGGAACTACGACGTCGAGGTGCCGAGCGGCGCCGCCGGCGAGATCGGGCTGCTGTCCGACCGCTTCGGCGAGATGGCGTCGCGGCTGAGTGAGTCCGAGGAGCTGGAGCGGAACTTCCTGATGAGCGTGACGCACGAGCTGCGCACCCCGCTCACTGCGATCCGCGGGCACGTCGAGGCCCTGCGCGAGGGCGTCGTCGCCGACGAGGTTACGCGCAGGGCGTCGTTCGAGGTGATCGCCGACGAGGCGGAACGGCTCGAACGGCTCGTGGGGGACGTGCTCGACCTCGCCAAGCTGGACGCGCACCGCTTCACCGTCCTGCAGGAGGAAGTCGACATGGAGCGGCTGGTAGACCGCGCGTACACGACGTTCACCGAGGAGGCGCGGCGCCGCGGGATCGAGTACCACTGCGACCTGGAGGCCAAGCCGGTGATCGTCTCCGACGGCGACCGCGTGCTGCAGATCATCTCGAACCTGCTTTCGAACGCCTTCCGCTGGACCCCGGACGGCGGCTCGGTCGGGCTCGAGCTCTCGGCCACGGACGGCTCCGTCTACGTCGGCGTCGCCGACAGCGGGCCGGGAATCCCGCCGTCGGAGCGGGAGCGAATCTTCCGGCCGTTCTGGTCGCGCGGCGGCGGCGGCACGGGCCTCGGCCTTGCGATCGCCAGCGAGCTCGCAGCCGCGCTCGGCGGGAGGATCAGCCTCGAGAGCTCGGCTGAGAAGGGCAGCCGCTTCGAGCTGATGCTGCCCGTACGCCCGCGCTAGCGGCAGAATCCGCGCGTGGCCGCCGCCCCCGAGCTCGTCCCGCTGCCGCGCCGCCGCTCGCCCACGCGCGCAGTGCTCGTCGCGCTGCGACCGCGGCAGTGGTCGAAGAACCTGCTCGTCTTCGCCGGCCTCGTCTTCGCGGCGAAGCTCGGCGACCCATGGCGGTGGCTCGACGCGTGCGTTTGCTTCGTCGCCTACTGCGCAATCTCGAGCGCGTCGTACCTCGCGAACGACGTGCGCGACCGCGGGGACGACCGGTTACACCCGATCAAGCGCTCGCGTCCGATCGCGCGCGGCGAGCTCTCGCCGCGGGCTGCGCTGACGATCGCGGGCGCACTCGCGCTGCTGGCACCCCTGCTGGTCGTGCCGCTCGGGCTTCCCTCGGTGCTGCTGGTCGCCGCCTTCGCCGTGCTCCAGGCCGCGTACACCCTGCGGCTGAAGCACGTCGCGCTGCTCGACGTCAGCGCGATCGCGGCGCTCTTCGTCATCCGCGCCGCGGCTGGCGCGGAGGCGGTGCACGTGCCGATCTCCGGCTGGCTGCTGCTCTGCACGGCGCTGCTCGCGCTCTTCCTCGCCCTGGCGAAGCGCCGGGGCGAGCTCGTGCTCGTGGGGGCGGGCCGCACGCCGGGCCGGCCGGTGCTCGACGGCTACTCGCTCGAGCTCGTCGACCAGCTGACCGCGATCGTCGCCTCGGCCACCGTGATCGCGTACGCGATCTACACGCTCACCGGCAACCACTCGCGCGTCCTGCTCGCGACGGTGCCGTTCGTCGTCTTCGGCGTCTTCCGCTACCTGCTGCTGATGCACCGCGACGACGTCGGTGAGGAGCCCGAGCAGGTGCTGCTGACAGACGTGCCGATCCTGCTCGCCGTGGCCGGCTGGATCGTGACCGCCGCGTCCATCCTCGCATTCTCCTGAGGCATCGCTTGCGATGCCGTTCTCAGGACGTGCGTGCTTCGCACGCGCGTCCGTCTGAAACGACCGCACGAGGCGCTCACTGGTGACCGCGACCGCTGTGAGATCAGTCGTTCTCGTCGCCGTGCTCACGGTCGCCGTGGTGCTCGGCCTGGGGCTGTACGCCGACTTCGACCAGCTGGGCGCCGAGCTGGCGAGCTTCCGCTGGGAGCTGTTCCCGCTCGCACTGGCGTTCACGGCGCTCAACTACCTGCTGCGCTTCTGGCGGTGGCAGCGGTATCTCGACCACGTCGACGTCCACGTTCCCTGGGGCGGGAGCCTCGCCATCTTCGCCGCCGGCCTGACGATGACGATCACGCCCGCCAAGCTCGGGGAGCTGTTGAAGTGCGCGCTGCTGCACCGCTCGTACGGCGTGCCCGTTCGGCGCTCGGCGCCGATCGTGCTCGCGGAGCGCGTCACGGACGCGAGCGGCGTCGTCGTCCTCGCGCTCGTCGGCGGCGCCGGGACGAGGAGCTGGCCGCTGCTGGTTGCCGCGTTCGTCGGCGTCGTCGGCGTGGTCGCGGTCGTGCGCAGCTCGCTGTTGGAGCGGTTCGCCTTCTTCGGCGAGGCGACCGAGGCCTCGCGCGCGCTGCTGACGACGCCGTTGCTCGTCGGGATGACGCTGCTCTCGGCCGTTTCCTGGTTCTGCGAGTGCCTCGCGGCCTACGTCTGCGTGCGGGGCCTGAGCCTCGACCTGTCGCTGGCCGACACGGTCGTGGCCTTCTCGCTCGGCAGCCTTGCGGGCGCCGCCTCGTTCCTCCCGGGCGGGCTCGGCGTCGCCGAGGCGAGCATGACCGGGCTGATCCGCGTGCTCGGCGACACGTCGAGGGCGGCTGCGGCCGCGGCGACGTTACTGATCCGGCTCGCGACGCTCTGGTTCGCGGTCGCGCTCGGGTTGATCGGGCTGGCGGTCGAGTCGCGGGTGGCCAGTTCCAGAACCGGACGCACGGGCAAATCCCACACGTCCTAGAGACGGCGTCGCAAGCGCCGCCTCAGCCGGTGCGGCGCTCTTCCATCCGGTAGACCATTGCGCCCTCGCCGGACTCGAGCTTCCGCTCGAGCGTGGACAGGCGGCGCTCCACGGACTTCCAGCTTGAGGTGATCAGGTCCACGAGCAGGCCGAGGTCGTCGACCCGCGCGTGCCGCTCCGAAAGGAGGTCGCCCTCCACCCGCTCGAGCCGCCGGATCACCTGGTTCATCAGCCCGCGGATCTCGGCGAGGTTGCGCCCCACCGGGCGAACCTGCTCGCGCAGGCCCTCGCCGACCGCGTGCTCGACCTGTGTCGGAATCGTCGCCTCGAGCTGGGCCGCCGTCTGCGCCAGCTCCTCGACCTGCGCCCGCGCGCGCTCGAGCGCCGCGTCCACCGCGGCCGCGTCGGGGCGGCCCTCGGCGGCCTCCCGCAGCCGCTCTCGCGCCTTCTCGATGGCGTCGTCAGACATGGGCAGCAACGCTAGCGTTCGCGTCGGATGAGGTCTTCCGAGCTCGACTACGAGCTGCCGCAGGAGCTGATCGCACAGCACCCGCTCGAGCGGCGTGACAGCTCGCGCCTGCTCGTCCACGATCGCGCGACCGGCGTGACGCGGAATCGCCGGTTCGACGATCTGCCGGCCGAGCTTCCGGAGGGGACGCTGGTCGTCGTCAACGACACGCGCGTGCTGCCCGCGCGGCTGCGGCTCGAGCGGCCCGGTGGGGGCGAGGCCGAGGTGCTGCTGCTCGAGCAGCTGGGCGAGAACGGTACGTGGGAGGGCCTCGCGCGCCCCTCGCGCAAGCTCAGGCCCGGCCAGCGCTTGGGGCCGGTGGAGCTGCTGGAGCCACTCGGCGAAGGCCGTTGGCGGCTGCGGCTCGAGGGCCCGCCGGCCGGCGAGGCGCCGCTGCCGCCGTACATCCACGAGCCGCTCGCAGATCCGGAGCGCTACCAGACCGTCTACGCCGAGAGTGAGGGCTCGGCGGCCGCCCCGACCGCAGGGCTGCACTTCACGCCCGAGCTGCTCGCGCGGCTCGACACCGAGCGGGTGACGCTGCACGTCGGCCTCGACACCTTCCGCCCGCTCGCGGCCGACGCGGTGGAGGAGCACCCGCTGCACAGCGAGCGGTACGAGGTAGCGCCGGAGGCGTGGGAGCGGATTCGCCGCGCCGAGCGCGTGCTCGCGGTCGGGACGACGACGGTGCGCGTGCTCGAGTCGCTTGCGCGCGGGGCGCCGCTCAGCGGGCGCACCGACCTGTTCGTGACGCCTGGGTTCGAGTTCCGGCGGGTCGACGCCCTGCTGACGAACTTCCACCTGCCCCGCTCGACGCTGCTCGCGCTCGTGATGGCGTTCGCGGGCATGGAGGAGACGCGGCGGCTGTACCGGCTGGCGATCGAGGAGCGGTATCGCTTCTACTCGTTCGGCGACGCGATGCTGCTGCTGTGAGCAAGCTGGACGTCAGGCGCGCGGGGCTCGCGGACGTCGACGAGATCGTCGCCGTGCTGTCGGAGGCGGCCCGCTGGTTGCTCTCGCGCGGGATCCGGCAGTGGCCCGACCCGTTTCCGAGGGAGCGCGTCGAGCAGGTCGTTCGCCGCGGCGACTTCTATCTCGGCCGGCTCGACCGCGAGCCGGTGGCAACCCTGGCGCTGCAGTGGAGCGACCTGACGTTCTGGGGCGAGCAGCCGGACGATGCGGCGTACGTGCACGCGCTCGCACTGAGGCGCGCGCAGGCCGGCCGCGGTCTCGGCGCCAGGCTGCTCGACTGGGCCGAGGCGGAGGTCGTCGCAAGCGGCCGCGAGTTCCTGCGACTCGACTGCCTGGCGGAGAACCACGCCCTGCGGCGCTACTACGAGGGCCAGGGATTCGAGCCGCGAGGCGAGGTGGCGGTGGACGACCTCGTCGCAGTGCGCTTCGAGCGCCGCTGCCGGGCACCGGAGGCGGCCGCGGCCGGTGGAGAGATCGTCCCTCAACCGGCACACGCGCGCGACACACACGTGCGCCCCACGGGGGTAGGCTCGCAGTGGGAGCGAGGGAGGCCCACCGACCCCACCCAGGAGGGAGGGGGTGCGTTTCCTGGCTGACGGGTCGTTCACGGTCCACGCGACCGACGGCGAGGCTCGTGCCGGCGTGCTCCGCACCGCCCACGGCGAGGTGCGCACGCCCGCATTCATGCCGGTCGGCACCAAGGCGACCGTCAAGGCCGTCGACCCCGACGAGCTGCGCGACCTCGGCGCCGAGATCCTGCTCTGCAACACGTACCACCTGCACTTCCGCCCCGGTGCCGACCTGATCGCGGAGCTCGGCGGCCTGCACGAGCTGATGGCCTGGGACGGGCCGATCCTGACCGACTCCGGCGGCTTCCAGGTCTTCTCGCTGCGCCACACGATCCTTCGCCAGGACGACGAAGGCGTCACCTTCCGCTCGGTCTACGACGGCGACGAGGCGCGCTTCACGCCCGAGCTCGCAGCGCGCATCCAGGCCCAGCTGGGCTCCGACATCGCGATGTGCCTCGACGTCGTCCCTCCGCCGGCCACGCCGAGGCCGGAGCTCGAGGAGGCAGTCCGCCGCACCACCCTCTGGGCGCAGCGCCAGCAACAGGCCGAGCGCGCTCCGGGTCAGCTCCTCTTCGGCATCGCGCAGGGCGGCACGGACCGCGAGCTCCGCCGCCGCAGCGCCGAGGAGATCGCGGAGCTCGCCCTCGACGGCAACGCGCTCGGCGGCCTCGCGATCGGCGAGTCGCGCGACGAGATGCTCGACACGACCGCGTGGGCGGCGCAGCTGCTCCCGGCGGAGAAGCCGCGCTACTTCATGGGAATCGGCGACCCCGTCGGCATCCTCGAGGTGATCGAGCGCGGCATCGACATGTTCGACTGCGTGCTTCCGACGCGGAACGCGCGCACCGGCAGCGCCCTCACCTGGGAGGGCCAGCTGAACATCAAGGCCGGGAAGTTCGCCCGTGACCCACGCCCGCTCGACGAGGGCTGCGGCTGCCCCGCGTGCACTCGGTTCACGCGTGCGTACGTGCGACACCTGCTCAACCAGCAGGAGATCCTCGGGCTACGGCTACTGAGCCTGCATAATTTGCGTTTCGTGCTCGACCTCGTCGCCGGCGCTCGCGCCGCGATCGAGCGGGGAGAGCTGCAGTCGTACAAAGAGGACGCGCTGGCAAGGCTTCAGCGCTCCGGGGAGGCAGAGTGGGCAGCTACGTGATCATCCTCGCCGCGGTCTTCGCGCTGATGTGGCTGCTCCTGATCAGGCCGCAACGCCGCAAGCAGCTCGCGCAGTCGCGGATGCAGGACTCGGTCGAGGTCGGCGACGACGTCCTGACGGCAGGCGGCATCCACGGAACCGTGCGCGCGATCGAGGGCGAGATCGTCCACGTGGAGATCGCGCCCGGAACAACCGTTCGCCTCGACCGCCGCGCGGTCGCCGCCGTCGCGCAGGAAGCGGAGCCCGAAGCCGAAACGTTGGCCCAACCGGAGCAGGCCGCCTCGGGCGACGAAAGCTAATCTGTTCCGACTCTTCGCGTGGGCACACGTCGTTCACACCTGATTCTCGTCGGCCTGATCCTCGCGGCCCTCTGCGGGGTCGCGCTGCTTGCCATCCCCGGGTCGCCGGCGCACAAGAAGGTCACGCTCGGTCTCGATCTGCAGGGCGGGCTCGAGGTCGTCCTCAAGGCGGTCCCGCCGAAGGGCAAGACCTGCGACGCGGCTTGCATGGACCGCTCGATCTCGATCATGCGGAGCCGCATCGACAAGCTCGGCGTCTCCGAGCCCGAGATCCGCAAGCAGGGCAAGGACCAGATCGTGATCCAGCTCGCCGGCGTCCACGACGTCAACAAGGCGGCGCAGATCATCGGCACGACGGCCCAGCTGCAGTTCTACGACTTCGAGAACGACCTCACCGGCCCGTCGAACAACGGCGGCCAGCCGGTCGCCACGGGGAGCCTCTACAAGCTCCTCACGGATGTGAAGGACGACGCGAAGAAGGGGACGCCCACCGCGTACTACCTCTTCAACGCGAAGAAGAAAGTGATCGCCGGGCCCGAGGACACGGTCAAGAAACTGCTCGACACGCCGAAGCTGAACGGCAAGCAGCCCAAGGGCTCGACCATCCTCGCCGTTCCCGAGAAGACGACGGTCGTCAGCTGCGAGGCGTCGACGGGCTGCCTCGGCCAGCAGCAGTCGGACGCCGCCGCACCGGTCCTGTACTACCTCTTCAAGTTCGACCCCGAGAACCCGACCCACCCGATTCCGGAGGCAAAGGGTGACGACCTGAAGCTGTCGTCGATCCGGGCCGACATCAGCACGCAGGGCCAGGGGAACGTCGTGCAGCTCGGCTTCACGGGAGAGGGCGCCAAGAAGTTCCACGACATCACGCGGCTAGAGGCGCAGCGCGGTGCCGGGCTCGCGGCGGCGGCCGGGCAGACGGGGAACGACCAGGCGACGATCCAGCAGTTCGCCCAGCACTTCGCGATCGTGCTGGACAACGAGCTGCGCTCGACGCCCTACATCGACTACAAGCAGAACCCCGACGGGATCGACCCGAGCATCAACGGCGCCGAGATCTCGAACATCAACAGCTTCACCGAGGCGAAGGACCTCGCGCTCGTGCTCCAGACGGGCGCTCTGCCCGTCGAGTTCCAGCAGATCGAGCGCACCGACGTCTCTGCCACGCTCGGCAAGGACTCGCTCAAGGAGGCCAAGACAGCGGCGCTGATCGGCCTGCTAGTCGTCGCCGCCTTCCTGCTGATCCTCTACCGCTTCCTGGGCGTCGTGGCGGTCATCGGCCTCGGCATCTACGCAGCCTTCCTCTACGCGGCGATTCTGCTCTTCGGCGTCACGCTGACGCTGCCGGGCTTCGCCGGCCTGATCCTGACGATCGGAGTCGCAGCCGACGCGAACGTGGTCATATTCGAACGCATTAAGGAAGAGGTGCGGTCCGGGAAGTCCGTGCGCGCAGCGACGGCCGCCGGCTACGCGAAGGGCTTCCACACGATCATCGACGCGAACGTCGTTACGGTGATCACCGCGCTCGTGCTCTTTGCCGTCGCAACCGCGGGCGTGAAGGGCTTCGCGTTGATGCTGATGATCGGCACGGTGATCTCGCTGATCACCGCCGTCGCCGCGACCCGCGCCATGCTCGGCCTGCTGGCGGGCTTCCGCTGGTTCGAGAACCCGCGCTTCATGGGCGCGGCCGCCGAGCAGCACGGCAAGTGGCTGCAGATCGACTTCATGAAGCGGCGCTACCTGTGGCTGGCGATCTCCGGCTGCGTCGTGGCGATCTCGATCGGCGCCCTCGCCGCGAAGGGCCTGAACCTCGGCATCGACTTCAAGGGCGGCACGCAGGTGTCGTTCACGACGCCTCAGCCGACATCGCTGTCCTCGGTGCGCGACGAGACGACCAAGTTCGGCAAGGAGCCGGTCGTCCAGGGCCGCGGCAAGAGCTTCGGCGGTGACCAGTACAAGAGCTTCCAGCTCCGTCTGCGCACGCTCAACGGACCGCAGACGAGCGCGCTCAAGGATGCGGTCGCGCAGCAGTTCGACACGACGAAGATCCAGATCCAAACGGTTTCCGCGAGCTTCGGGAGACAGATCGCGAGAGGGGCGATCATCGCGATCCTCTTCTCGCTGCTCCTGATCATCCTCTACATCGCGATCAGGTTCGACTTCAAGTTCGCGGTGCCCGTGATCGTCGCCTTGCTGCACGACATCGTGATCACGGTCGGGGTCTATGCGCTGCTCGGGCGGGAAGTGTCGAACTCGACCGTTGCCGCGGTGTTAACGGTGCTCGGCTACTCGATCTACGACACGATCATCATCTTCGACCGCATCAGGGAGAACATCCCGCTGATGCGCCGGGCGCCGTTCGCGACAATCGCGAATGTCTCGCTCTGGGAGACGATCCGCCGCTCGCTGGCGACGACGTTCATCACGCTCCTGCCGGTGATGTCGCTGCTGATCTTCGGCGGCGCGACGCTGAAGGACTTCGCATTCGCGCTGCTGGTCGGGATCGCGTCCGGTGCCTACTCGTCGATCTTCATCGCGGCGCCGCTGCTGACGATGTGGAAGGAGCGCGAGCCGGAGTACGCGCGCCGGATCGGCCAGGAGACACCGGCCGGCGACCTCGCCGCCCTCGGGGCCTCGGAGGCCGCTCTTGCAGCGGAGCCAGCGCCCGAGCTCTCGCCCGTCGGTGCGGTCGAGCGCACGGTCACGGCGAACCAGGCGATCGAGGCGAAGCGCGAGCGGCGGCGGCAGCGGCGGCGGGCACGCCCACATGGCCGCTCCCGCTGACCTTCGCGAACTCGCGGAAAAGCTCGTCCTCGCCGGCGTCGGCGCGGTGGCACTGACGGCGGAACGCGCGGACGCGCTGGCCGAGGAGGTTGCCGCCCGGAGCGGGATGGGTCGCTCAGAGGCGCGAGCGCTCGTTGAGGAGCTGGCAGGCCGGTGGCGCAGCGAGGGCGTGCGGCTCGGCGAGCGCACCGGCGCGGGGCTGTCTGGCCTGTTCCGCGAGCTTGGCCTCGTGACGCGCGACGAGCTCGAGGAGCTCGAGCTGCGAGTCGCCCAGCTCGAGCACCGGCTGCGGTTGCTCGAGGCGTGAGCCTCCTCGAGCCGCTGACGCGGGTCGAGACGTCGTGGTGGATCGGCCGCCGCGTCGCGCCGCAGGTGACGATGCTGCTTGCGCCGGCCGCGAGCTACGGCGTGGAGCGCGTCCCGCGGGAGGGCGGCGCGGTGATCGCGGCCAACCACTTCTCTGCGATCGACCATCCGCTGATCGGGTCGTTCTCGCCGCGGCCGCTCCACTTCCTGGCGAAGGCCGAGCTCATGGACATCGCGGGGCTCGGGGCGCTGTTGCGCTGGCTCGGCGTCTTCGGCGTGCGGCGCGGCGAGGGCGACCGCGAGGCGCTGCGCCACGCGCGTGAGCTGGTGCGGGAGGGCGAGCTCGTCTGTGTGCACGTCGAGGGGACGCGTCAGCGCTTCGGCCATCCGGGGCCGCTGCACCCGGGCGGGCTGATGATCGCGATGCAAGAGGGGGTGCCAGTCATCCCGCTCGGGCTCGACACGTTCCGCTGGTCGGTGCTGAACCGGCGGCTGTGCGCGGTGGTCTGGGGGGAGCCGATCACGCTCGACGACCTGCCGCGGAACCGCAGGGGCTACGCCGAGGCGGCAGACCGCGTGGGCGCCGAGATCGTGCGGCTGTGGCGCCAGGCCGCCGAGGCGTGCCGCGCCGGCCTTCCTCCGGAGCTCCCGGACGGCGCCCGGCGGAACGGCATCAACCCTCGGCCGTAGGGCCCGCCCAGACGGACGTCCAGCCCCGGACGTCTTCGTGGATGACCGGCCGCTCCGGCTCAGTGAGCGATCCTGGGGTCGAGGCCCATGAACCCAACCGGCCAGAAGATCGCGTTCGTGAGCACGAACCTGACGACCACGATCAGCGCGACGGTTGCCGTCCGGGCCGCGCACGAGGTCGGAAGAGCGCTCCCGTGCGGCGCCCACAAACCGCACCTCGAGCATGATCAGCGGCGCGAGCAGGCACCAGCGAGCGGCCACGATGACGCCGGGCACGATGAGCAGCAGCAAGCCGAAGAAGACGCCGAGGCCGTAGAGGATCGAGGCGCCGAGGAGCGACCAGAACCTCCGGCCGGCTTCGCGAACCAGCGCCGGGATCCGCTCCGGCGCCCGGCCCTCGTGGATGTTGCGAACGATGTGGACGAGCGCACCCGCACGACGACCGGGCCTGAGAATCTGAGCACGAACGACAGGAGCCCGAGGACGACCCGCGCGGCGGTCGACTCGGGGAGCCCGCTGAGCTGCCCGACGCCGTCGACGACGGCGAAGACGAGGAACGCGGTCAGGATCGACCGCCGCATGAGGAGGCGGTAGAGCTCCCAGGCTTCGCCGTAGACCGCTCCGAGTGTCAACGGTACGCGCGGGAGGCTAACCGTCGGCGCCGGGACACGACTCGTCCGGGGACTGTCCCTGGACAGTGGCCCTTCGGGACACGTCGATCGTGACGAAAGCGTGACGAATCGCCCACAGAACGCCACAACTGCGTGCCGTTGCGATCCTCCAGAACAGGCGCCGCTGCGGACCGGCTTGCGCCATCGCCGCCGCGTCCGTCCGCCCCTGCGCCTGCAACACTGCGGGCATGGCCAGCACCGGCACGCGGAACCTCGGCCGGATCTCCGAGATCGCCCAGGTCGCTGTCAGGCACGGCTTCGGCTACTTCTTCGAGACCCACCGGCTGACCGACCTCGTCCCGGGCCGGCCGAAACCCGACGAGGCGATGCCCCAGTCGCAGCGCGGACAGCACCTCCGCGAGATGCTGGACGAGCTCGGCCCGACGTTCGTGAAGTTCGGTCAGCTCCTCTCGACGCGACCCGACGTCGTCCCGCCCGACATCGTCACCGAGCTGCAGAAGCTCCAGGACGACGTGCGGCCGGTGCCGTACGACGAGGTCGAGCGCGTGATCCGGGACGAGCTCGAGCTTTCCGTCGAGCAGCTCTTCACCGAGTTCGAGACCCAGCCGGTCGCCGCCGCGTCCATCGGGCAGGTGCACCGAGCGACGCTCCCGAACGGCCGGCGCGTCGCCGTCAAGATCCAGCGTCCGAACGCGCCGCGGCAGATCGAGTCCGACCTCGCGCTCCTCTACCAGGCCGCCCGGCTGATCAAGGAGCGCGTCCGCGCACTCGAGTTCATCGACCCGCGCCAGCTCGTCGACGAGTTCGCCCGCTCGATCCGCCAGGAGCTGGACTACCGCCTCGAGGCCCGCAACGCCGAGGCCTTCCACCACCGCTTCTCCGGCCACCCGCACGTGCGCATCCCGCGGGTCTACTGGAGCTACACGCGCACGCGGGTGCTCACTCTCGACCTGCTCGAGGGCGTCCAGATCGCGGACCTGCCGCTCGACGCGTGGGATATCGAGGAGCGCCGCCGCCTCGCGTACCTGATGACGGAGACGTGGATGACGATGATCTTCCGCCACGGGTTCTTCCACGGCGACCCGCACCCGGCCAACGTCTTCGTGCTGGGCGAACCCGAACACATCGGTCTCGTCGACTTCGGCCAGGTCGGGAAGCTGACCGACCAGGACATGTCCAAGCTGACGCGGCTCTTCATCGACGCCGCGAACGAGCGGATCGAGGCGCTGCCGCGGCGCCTGGCCGAGCTCGGCGTCCGCTACCCGAAGGAGCGCGAGGAGGAGTTCGTCGCCGAGCTGCGGGAGATGTACGCGCGCTACTACGGGGCGAGCCTGTCCGAGATCGACCCGCTGCAGGTGATCCGCGAGGCCTTCCAGCTGATCTACCGGCTCAACCTCCGGTTGCCGACCCGCTTCGTCATGCTCGACAAGGCGATTGCGACGCTCGCCTCGGTCGGCGTCGAGCTGTACCCCGATTTCAACGTCTTCGAGGTCGCGAAGCCGTACGCGCGCAGCCTGATGCTCGAGCGCTACACACCGCAGCGGGTGCTGAAGCGCGCGCAGTCGGAGGGGATCGAGCTCGCCCGGGTCGTCCGCGACATGCCGTACCAGGTGCACGACTTCCTCGAGGAGGTCCGCGACGGCCAGATCGAGGTCGGGTTCGTGCACAAGGGCCTCGACGAGTTCAGCCGCAAGCTCGACGTCGCCTTCAACCGCCTCGTGATCGCGCTCGTCACGGTCGGCGGCCTGATCGGCTCGAGCCTGATCGGAATCTTCTCGACTACGGGGCCGCAGATCGCGGGCGTGAACTTCCTCTCGTTCGTCGGCTTCGTCCTCTCGGCGGTGCTCGGCTTATGGCTTCTCTGGGGCGTCCTGCGCTCCGGGCGGCTGTAGGGCTGTCACAGGCCCCGCCGCTCGCCCGTTCAGGGGATGTGGACGGGCTCTCCGACGCCGAGGCGCTGCGCCGCCTGCGGCGCGATCCCGAGGCGATCGTCTCGCTCTACGACCGGCACGTCGCGCGGCTGGTCGCGGCGCTCGCGGCAGTGAGCGGTGACCGCGAGCTGGCGTTCGATCTCGCCCAGGAGACGTTCGCCCGGGCCCTCGAGCGCGGGCAGCGCGTGCGAGTCGAGGAAGGCGGCTCTGCCTGGCCCTGGTTGTGGACGGTCGCTCGCAACCTCCTTCGAGACGCACAACGCCGGGAGGTCGTCGACCGGAGCGCGCGGCGCCGGCTCGGCATCGCCACGATCGGCTACGACGATCAGGCGATCGACGACCTGATCGCCCGCGTCGACGCCGAGGAGCTGCGCAGCGTCCTCGGTCATGCACTCGAAGCGCTCCCGGCCGAGCAGCGCGACGCGGTCGTCGGCCGCGTAGTGCTCGACCGCGACTACGCCGGGCTCGCCGACGGCTCGGCCGACGAGACCGCCATCCGTGCACGCGTCTCGCGTGGGCTGCGTGCGCTTCGCATCCGACTCTCGGGAGGAAGACTGTGAACACGTTCGTCGACCCGGTTGAGACCTACAGATCGGAGCTGCGGGCGTCAGCGACCCGTGCTGTCCGCGGCCGCCGACGGCGCCTGCTGATCGGCGCCGCGGCGGTCACAGCGGGTGTGCTCATGGGCAGCCTCGCCATCGCCGCGACGAGTGAAGGCTGGCTCACCGGAGAGCCGGCGCCGCCGAAGGTCGTCGAGGGCTTCCGCCAGTACACGCCGCAGCTCGGCTTCCATCCGAAAGCAGGCAAGGCCCGGTTTGTGGCGCAGGACGGGCCGATCAAGCTCTACGCGACGGCGAACCGCGAAGGCGGGATCTGCTACCTGGTGGACGAGCCGTGGAAGCCAGCGAACGCGGGCGACGGCGGCACCTGCGCGAGCCGCGAGCGAGCGGCTGTGCCGATCAGCGCCGGCTCGCTTGGCGCCTCGTCCGATGTCCTGGTCATAGGCGGGCGCGTCGCCGATCAGCGTGCGACGGCGATCAGCTTTTCGACGCCAACCGGGAAGCCGATCGTCCGGCCGCTCGGGGCGGGCGGCTTCTACGTCGCGCAGGTGCCGTGGTTCGGACGCTGCCCGGCCGCCGACTGGGCGCCCGTGTTCGTCGCGCTGGGGCCCGACGGCGAAAAGCTCGCGGAAGCAAGGATCATGCTCCTCGAGATCAATCGTTCACATGGCCGCGTAACGTCTTGCGGGGGATCGGTGACTCCGGCAGGCCCGGGGTGGGACGCTCCGGTCGGCTAGTAGCTGTCGAAATCTCGGCGCAGTTTCGCGCGAAAGGACATCTGGCGGGGCGGGGAGGCCGGCGCTAGCGTCGATCTCCATGTCGCAGGCGCTGCTGCTGGCGGAGGCCGAGCCCGGAACGCGCGAGTTCCTGGAGCGGCACTTGGTGAGCGACGGCTTCGCGGTCCTCGGCGCGGACGCGGGACGCGAGGCGCTCGAGCTGGTGGAGCGCGAGCGGCCGGACCTCGTGCTTGTCGGCGGTCTCCCGGACGCGCCGGCGCTCGAGGTCTGCCGCGTGCTGCGAGAAGGCGAGCCGGGCCGATCGTGGGACCGCGACGTGCCGCTGATCGTGCTCGGCGACGCCCGCGACGACGCCGTCGACCGCGTCCACGCCTTCGAGCGCGGCTGCGACGACTTCGTCCCGCGGCCGTTCCACTACGAGGAGCTTGTCGCGCGAATCCACGCGGTGCTGCGGCGGACGCAGCCGGGGTTGCGCGAGCGACTGGCGGCGGGGCCGCTCGCGATCGACCGCGCGACGCGCCGCGTGACGGTGCACGGGCTCCCGGTCGCGCTGGCGGCGAAGGAGTACGAGCTGCTCGTGAAGCTCGCCACGCAGCCGATGCGCGTCTTCACCAAGGACGAGCTGCTGCGCGACGTCTGGGGCTTCCGGTCGCTCGGTCGCACGAGGACGCTCGACTCGCACGCGTCGCGGCTGCGGCGGAAGCTCGCCTGCGCGGGCGCCGAGGACTGCGTCCTCAACGTGTGGGGCGTGGGCTACCGGCTGCTGGCCGAGTACGAGGAGGTGGCGCGAACGGCGTAGGCGATACGCTCCCACCATGGCCGAGCCTGTACGCGTGACGACCGTCCCCGGCGAGCCCGAGGCCGAGGTGTTGTGTGGGCTACTGCGGGCGAACGGCATCAAGTGCGCCCACCGCCCGACGACGGAGAACGACTCGGCGTTCGAGGGCTTCGGAGGCGAGGGAGGGATCCGCGAGGTCCTTGTCGCCCCCGAAGACCTCGAGGTGGCGCGCGAGCTCCTGAACGAAGAGTCGCCGGCGCGCTAGCGCATCACGAAGAGCTGGCCGAACACGAAGCCGGTTGACCGCGGCACGCTCATGAAGCTCGTCGCCGAGGCGCTGGCGGGCTTGAACAGGTCGAGCAGCGCCGCCAGCACGGCCGTCGTCGGCGGGTTCTGGTTGTGCGCTCGCGTGATCTCGAGCGCCGCGCAGGCGCCATAGTCGTTCAACGCCGACTGCGCCGGGAAGTACGTCCCGGTGTGGGTGAAGTGACCCTCGACGCCTGTGAATGTGTCCTGGAACGTGTCGGCGGTCACCGCCGTCGAGCAGCCTCCGTACGCCAGTGCGACGACTGCGATGTTCTCGGCGAGCGTGGTCCGCTTCTTCAGGGTGTTGACCTGCTTCTTGAGCGACGTGATCTGCCCCTGCAGCGAGCGAAGCGTCGGTCCTTTCTTCGCGCCCGCCGCGCCGGCCGCGGGCACGATGGCCAAAGACGCGACGGCCGCAATAGCGAGTGCCTTGCGCATGTGGTGCCTCCCCGTAGAAAACCCCGGTGTGTTGCGCGGTCATACTCCGGGGCCGCAAGGGAGTCAAGCGTCGGCTACAGAGCACCCTCCAGCTCGAGCAGCGTCCGCTTGCGGTCGAGCCCTCCCGCGTAGCCGACGAGCGAGCCGCTCGAGCCGACCACGCGGTGGCACGGCAGCACGATCGGCACCGGGTTGCGGTTCATCACGGTGCCGACCGCCCTCGCCGCCCGCGGCCTGCCTGCGCGAGACGCGAGCGTCCCGTAGGTGGTCAGCTCGCCGTAGGGCACGCGGGCGAGCTCCTCGAGCACGGCGCGCCCGAACTCGCGCGCCGGCCGCAGGTCGACCTCGAGGTCGAACTCATGGCGCGTGCCGGCGAAGTACTCGTCGAGCTGGCGGCGAGCCTCGTCGGTCGGGCGCGGCGAGCGCAGCACGCGCGATCCGAAGAGGCGCGCGAGCCGCTCGGCCTCGGCATCCGGGTCGGCGTCGTAGTGGATCTCGCAGACGCCGTGCTTCGTGACGGCGATCAGCAGCCGGCCGACGGGCGTGTCGTGCAGCTCGTAGGCGACGTCGAGCAGCCCTTCGGCGGCAGCGGCGTCGCGGAACCGGCGGTCGAGCTCGGCGGAAACAGTCATGACAGCTCCTTCTTCCTGAGGCGGCGGACACCGGAGGACGCAGCCTGGCGGGCCGCCTCGGCCGACGAGCCGAGCGCAGTGCCGATGTCCTCGTAGCTGAGGTCGTAGCCGTAGCGGAGGAAGACCGCGGCGCGTTCCTTCTGCGGCAGACCGGCGGTCAGGCGGCGGAGCTCCTCGTACGGGAGCGGCTCGTCGACCGCCTCGAGGTCGGGCACGTCGGCCGAGGTGACGCGGCGCTTCCGCAGCACGTCGACAGCGACGTTGCGCGCGATCGCGAGCGCCCAGGCGCGGAGGTGCCGCCCGTGCTTCAGCGTCGGGTAGGCACGCAGCGCGCGCAGGAACGTCTCCTGGAACGCGTCTTCTGCAGCCTCGCGGCCCAACATGCCGCGCAGTTGCGCGAGCACGGGCTCCCGCTGCTCCTCGTAGAACCGCTCGAACGGTGGCACGCGCACGGCTTCCATCATTGCCACAAACGCAGGCCCTGGCTCCCGTGTGAGACCGTGCGGCAGTGACCGAACCCAGCGGGCTCGCCATGCGGCGCGCCGGCACGGCGCTCCTCGTCGCCTGCGTGACCCTCCTCGTGACGCTCCTCGTAGGAACGGCCTGGCCGATCGCCGTCTCGGCAGCGTGGGGGCTCGGCGCAGCGGTGATCGTCGGTTGGGTCTGGGCCCAGGTCGGGCCGATGGACGCGGCGCAGACTAAGGCGCACGCGCGTGCCGAGGACTTCTCGCGGCCGGCGTCCGACGCGGCAGTGCTCGGGGCGTGCGTCGGGAGCCTGGTGGCGATCGGCTACACGGTGCTCACCGCCGGCAATCGCGAGGGCACGACGAAGCTGCTGCTGATCCTGCTCGCACTCTCGGTTGTGGCTCTCTCCTGGCTGACCGTGCACACGCTTTTCATGCTCCGCTACGGCGACCTCTACTACGGCGACCCGGTCGGCGGGATCGACTTCAACGACGACGACCGGCCCAGCTATCGGGACTTCGCCTACGTCGCCTTCACGATCGGGATGACCTTCCAGGTCTCGGACACGAGCCTGACGTCGCGGGCAATGCGGCGCGTCGCGCTCCGGCATGCACTCCTCGCGTTCCTCTTCGGCGCGGTGATCCTCGCGCTCATGGTGAACTCGGTCGCCTCGCTCCTGCAGTAGCGCGCAGTCGCGCCGCCTTCGTTGCCAACCTCGCGGTGTACCTGCTCGCGCTCGGAATCACGACCGCGGCGATCTCCGCGCGGCTACGCGATGGCTTTGCGGCGGTCTCGGAGGGGCGCCTCGGCCTGGTCTTGCTCCTCACGGAGGGATCCCGTTTCTCGTGCCCACCACGGCGGTTGGATCGTGTTCGGCTTCGTGGTCGCGGTCTGGGCCGTGCGAGCCTGGGTCGTGCGGGACGAGCTTCGGTTCCCGCGTCGCTCGCTCGCGCTGCTCGGCGGGATCCTGCTGCTGACGATCGCGTCGTACGGGCTCCTGCACCCGATGTGGGTCGCAGACGCCGAAGCATGGACATCCTCGAAGTCGACGCCGAGCATCCTCTTGCTCGTGCACAACGGGGGTCGTGTCGCCGTCGAGGTCGACAGGGTCTCCGGTGAGCCGCTCGCGAGTGTTCGTACAGGCTTCCCAGGGAGGGAGGGCCGCGGCTCGGCCGCCTACCTCCCTTCTGGCTCGACCCGAGCGTTCGTCCTCAGGATGCGAGGCGGCGGCTGCGGACTCGGCCAGTTCCACGTTCGCGTTCGCTACCGCGTCTTCGGGCTGACCCTGAGCGAGCCTCTAGGGGTCGCCCCCTTCGGCGTCACCGGCTGCTAGTCGGCCAGCGGGGTTGTCGGACCGCGTGCGCCAGCGTGGTCCGAAAGGGTTGCGTGGTGGGGGATAGTGGGTTACAGTGGGGCGAAGTGGAACATGCTACTAGGCGAGTTTGAGCACACGATCGATGACAAGAACCGCCTCACGCTACCGGCCAAGTTTCGCCAAGCGCTTTCCGGCGGCCTTGTCATCACGCGCGGTATGGACGGGTGTCTCTACTGCTATCCCGAGGCGGGCTGGCAGCGGCTGGTCGAGAGCCGACTGGCCGGCCTCGACCCACTCAGCAAGGAGGGGCGCCTGATGCACCGCTTCTTCTATTCCGGCGCGTCCGAGGCCGAGCCCGACAAGCAGGGCCGCGTGATGCTGCCGACGTCGCTCGCCAGGAACGCGGGGATCGGGCGGGAGGTCGTGGTGGCCGGGGTCGGCGACCATCTGGAGATCTGGGACCGCGCCGCCTGGCGCGACCACGTCAAGGAGCTCGAAGGGAGTGCGGAAGATGTTGCCGAACGTCTTGCATCCCAACGCGACTGACCACGTTCCCGTTCTCGCCGACCAGGTGCGCGAGGCGCTGGCCGTGCAGCCCGGCGAGACCGTCGTCGACGCCACCTTCGGCGCGGGTGGCCACGCCGAGCTGCTGGCCGCCGACCTCCGCGGCAGCGGCAAGCTGATCGCGATCGACCGCGACCCCTCGGTGAGGCCCTACTTCGACCGCGTCCGCAAGCGAACCGGCGTCCAGGGTCGGTTCCTGCGTGGTGAGTTTTCCGACGTGCTCGCGCAGCTGGCGGCGAATGGCGTGCGCGCGGACGCGATCCTGTTCGATCTCGGCGTCTCGTCCATGCAGATCGACCGGCCCGAGCGCGGGTTCTCGTACCGGACGGATGCGCCGCTCGACATGCGGATGGACCCGGCAGCGGAGCTCTCGGCGAGCGACCTCGTGAACGAGGCTGGCGAGCGGGAGCTGACGCGGATCTTCCGCGAGTACGGAGAGGAGCGCTACGCGCGGTCGATCGCGCGGGCAATCGTGCGGCGCCGTCGCGAGCAGCCGTTCGAGCGCACGGGCGAGCTCGTGGACACGATCAAGTCGGCGATTCCCGCTCCGGCCCGGTTCGGCGACGGGCACCCTGCGAAGCGTGTGTTCCAGGCGCTGCGCATCGCGGTGAACGACGAGCTCGGCTCGCTCGAGGCCGCGCTCCCCTCGACGCTCGAGATGCTGCGCCCCGGTGGCCGGCTCGCGGTGATCAGCTTCCACTCGCTGGAGGACCGGATCGTCAAGCGCTTCCTGCGCGCCCACGAGCGCGGTTGCACGTGCCCGCCCGACTTCCCGGTGTGCGTCTGCGGCCACGAGCCGGAGCTGCGAGCGCACTCGCGCCGCCCGATCAAGCCCACGCCGGCCGAGCTCGCCGCGAACCCGCGCGCTTCCTCGGCACGCCTACGGGCGGCCGTCAAGACCGGAGACGACGAGTAACGCAATGGCCTCCTGGAGCGACGCCGCACCTGCTCTTCCGCCCCCGCGACCGCGCTCACGACCGCGTCCGCGCCCGAAGTCTGCGCCGAAGCGCCGTCCGCAGGCCCGCCGCGGTGTGGCCGGCGGCGTCGTCTGGATCGCGATCGTCGCCGTGCTGCTGGCCGGCGTCGTGGCGTTGAACGTGGCCGTGCTCCGCCTGAACGTCCAGCTCGACAAGCTCGACACCCAACGCGCGCAGCTGCGCGCCGAGAAGCAGGCGCTCGCCTCACAGCTCTCGATGGCGGCCGCCGCGCCGCGCATCCAGCTGCAGGCGCAGAAGCGCTTCGGCCTCGTGCCCGCCGACCCCGCCGAGACGACATACGTGCGGCTGGGGCCGCGGGCGCGATGAGCGCGAAGTCCTCGAACCGCCGCATCCGTCTCCTGCTCGCGGTCTTCATCGTCGCCTTCGGGATCGCGTTCCTGCGAGCAGCGTGGCTGCAAGGCGTCCGCGCATCGTCGTTCGGCCGGCTTGCGTCGAGCCAGCACAGCGAGGACGTCGTGATTCCGGCCGCGCGCGGGACGATCTACGACCGTGGCGGCGTCCAGCTCGCGATCGGCGAGCAGGCGCAGACGGTGTTCGCCGATCCACGGCGCGTCACCGACCCGAAGGGCGAGGCCGCCACGATCGGTCGGATCATGCGGCTCGACCCGAACGAGGTCTACCGGGCAATCACCGACCGGACGCGAGGCTTCGTCTACGTCGCGCGGAAGGCCGATCCGGCGCTCGCGGCGAAGCTCGCGCGCAAGGGTCTTCCCGGCCTCGGCTTCTACCCGGAGGAGCGGCGCTTCTACCCGCAGCTCAACCTCGCGTCGCAGGTGCTCGGCTATGCGGGCGTCGACAACCGCGGGCTCGCCGGGCTCGAGCTCGGGCTCGACAAGCAGCTCGCGGGCCGGCCCGGGCGAGAGCGGATAGTCAAGGACGCGTCCGGCCAGGCGATCGACACGGTCGTCTCGCGCGCGGCGCGCGACGGCCAGGACGTCTACACGACACTCGATCACACCATCCAGGCGAACGCCCAGGCGGTGCTGCGCGACACGGTACTGCGCTGGCATGCGCGGAGTGCGACGGCGATCGTGCTCGACCCCGCCACCGGGGCGGTGCGCGCGTTGTCGGTCGCGCCCGGGTTCGACGCCAACAAGTACCCGTCGGTCTGGCGCGCGCTGCAGCGCAACCGGGCTGTCACCGACACCTACGAGCCGGGGTCGACGTTCAAGCTCGTCACCGTCGCGGGCGTGCTCTCTGACCGCCTGGTCTCGGCGTCTACGCGGTTCGTCCTCCCGTACGAGATCCAGGTCGCCGACCGGCGGATCCACGATGCCGAGCCGCGCGGCACCGAGACATTGAGCGTCTCGCAGATCCTCTCGCGCTCGTCGAACGTCGGCGCGATCACGCTCGCGGAGAGGATGGGGACGCACCGGCTGATCCAGTGGATCCAGCGCTTCGGGTTCGGGAAGCGCACCGGAATCGACTTCCCCGGCGAGAGCCCCGGGATCGTGCTGCCGGAGAGTCGGTGGTCGGGGTCGTCGATCGGCAACATCCCGATCGGCCAGGGGATCGCGGTCACGCCGATCCAGATGGCGGCGGCCTACGCGGCGATCGCGAACCGGGGGACGTGGGTGCAGCCACACCTCGTCGACCACGTCGGCGACGGACGGGTGATGCGACCAGCGCGGCGGCGGGTCGTGTCCGGCTGGGTCGCCTCGCAGTTGATGGCGATGCTGAAAAACGTTGTCGCCGAGGGAACGGGAACGCTCGCCGCGGTGCCCGGCTACCAGGTTGCGGGCAAGACCGGAACCGCGGCCAAGCCGGACCCGGAGGGCGGCTACTCGGACTCGCGGTATGTCGCTTCGTTCGTCGGCATCGTCCCCGCCTCGCGGCCGAGGCTCGTGATCCTGGTCTCGGTGGACGAGCCGAAGGGCGCCATCTGGGGCGGCGTCGTCGCGGCTCCGGCCTTTGCGCAGATCGCGAAGTTCGACCTGCAGTACCTGAACGGCGGCGTTCCTCCGGACGCGCCCGCGACGGCCACTACGACCGCCTCCAACCCGTAGCCGCACCCTTAGGTACGGTTCGCCCGGCCTCCTCCCCAAGGCGACGATACCGAGAACGAGCGCATGTGTCTGTCACGGAAGTGTCACAAAAGTGCTGCAAACAAGCAGTTCTAGGGCAACGTAGCCCGACGGCTTCGGCCACGGCCCGCGCTAGACTCGCGCCCCGATGGACCTCGCGCTTCTGATCGACGCGCTCGCGCCCGTCGAGGCCGTCGGCCGCGCGCCGGTCGACGTCACCGACCTCGCCTACGACGCGCGCGAAGCAGGCCCCGGCAGCCTCTACTTCTGCATTCCCGGCTCGCGGGCCGACGGCCACGACTTCGCGCCCGAGGCCGTCGCGAACGGCGCGGTAGCGCTGGTGGTGCAGCGTCCGCTCGAGCTCCCGGTGCCTCAGCTCGTGGTCGAGGACGCGCGGCGCGCGATGCCCCTCGCGGCGGATACGTTCTTCGGGCGGCCGACCGAGCAGCTCGAAATCGCCGGTGTCACCGGTACCAACGGCAAGACGACGACCGCGTTCCTGCTCTACGCGATCCTCGCGGCGGCGGGCCGGCGCCCCGGACTGCTCGGCACGATCGAGAGCCGCGTGGGCGGCGAGCGGCGGCCGGCGATCCGCACCACGCCGGAGGCCATCGACCTGCAGCGGACGTTTCGCGAGATGCTCGACGCAGGCGACCGCAGCGCGGCCGTCGAGGCGACCTCGCACGGCTCGGAGCTCGGCCGCCTCGACCGCGTCCGCTTCAGTGCGCTCGTCTTCACGAACCTGACGCAGGATCACCTCGACTTCCACGGCACGCTGGAGCGGTACTTCGACGCGAAGCGGCGGCTCTTCACCGAAGCGCGGCCGCCGGCGGCCGTCAACGTGGGCGACGAGCACGGGCGGCGTCTGGCGGAGGAGCTGCTCGGTCACAACGAGCTGCTCACCTTCGGCCTCGTCGACGACGCCGAGCTCCGCCCGGAGGAGCTCGAGCTCGGCCCCCGAGGCGCGCACTTTCGCGCGGGCGGGATCGAGCTCGACACGCGGCTGCGTGGACGCTTCAACGTCGAGAACGTCCTCGGCGCAGTCGCCGCGGCGCGCTTGCTGGGGATCGACGACGACGCGATCGCCTACGGCGTGAGGGAGCTGCGCGGTGTGCCCGGCCGGTTCGAGGCGGTGGACGAGGGCCAGCCCTTCGCCGTGCTGGTCGACTACGCGCACACGCCAGATTCCCTCGAGAACGTCCTTCGCACCGCGCGCGACCTCGCGCAGAACCGCGTGATCTGCGTCTTCGGCTGCGGCGGCGACCGTGACCGCGGCAAGCGGCCGCTGATGGGCCGGATCGCGACCGAGCTCGCCGACCTCGCGGTCGTCACCTCCGACAACCCGCGCAGCGAGGAGCCGGAAGCGATCATCGCCGAGATCCTCGAGGGCACCGGGTCGGAGGTCGAAGTCGAGCCCGACCGGCGAGGGGCGATCGCGCGGGCAGTCGCAGAGGCCGGCGAGGGCGATGTCGTCGTGATCGCGGGCAAGGGCCACGAGCAGGGCCAGCAGTTCGCCGACCGCACGATCCCGTTCGACGACCGCGAGGTCGCGCGCGAGGCCCTGCGGCGGCTCGGGGCACCCGCATGATTCCGCTGCGCATCGACGAGCTTCCGCCCCTCGGCGAGCTCGACACGCGCGGGGACGTGATCACGGGCGTGCACGTCGACTCACGCCGCGTCCGGCCCGGCGACCTCTTCGTCGCGGTCGGGCGCGGAATCGACTACCTCGACGAGGCGCGCGCCAACGGCGCGGCCGCGACCCTCGTTCCGGAGCACCCGTTCGAGGCGCTCGCGGCGCTCGGGTCGCTGGTGCGCGACGGGTCGAGCGCGAAGGTTGTCGGCATCACCGGCTCGACCGGCAAGACCTCGACGAAGGACATCCTGGCCGCTCTGTGCGCACCGACCGCGCGCACCGTCGCCGCGGAGGCGAGCTACAACAACGAGATCGGCGTCCCGCTGACGCTGTGCCGTCTCGAGCCCGACACCGAGGTCTGCATCCTCGAGCTCGCCATGCGCGGCTTCGGCCAGATCGCCGACCTGTGCCGCATCGCACGGCCGCACGTCGGCGTCATCGTCAACGTCGGCCCGGTCCATCTCGAGCTGGTCGGCTCGCTGGAGGGAGTGATGCGGGCGAAGAGCGAGCTCGTAGCCGCACTGCCGCCGGGAGGGACGGCGATCGTGCCGGCGGAGTTCCCGGTGGAGCGCGACGACATCGACGTCGTCCGGCTGCACGAGCCCGGGGTGAGGCGGGAAGACGGCCGCACGATCGTCGGCGGTGTCAGCTTCAGCTTCACGGCGCTGCACCAGTCGGCGAACGCCGCCGCGGCGCTTGCAGTCCTGGACGCCCTCGGCCTGCCGCGGCCCGAGCGGGTCGACGTCGAGTTCTCACGGTGGCGCGGGGAGGAGCTGCCGCTCCCCGGTGGCGGCCTGCTGATCAACGACGCCTACAACGCGAACCCGGTGTCGATGCGCGCCGCGCTCGACAATCTCGCAGCCGTGGCGGGTGCGCGCCGCCGCGTGGCGATCCTCGGAGACATGGCCGAGCTCGGGACCGGCGGTCCCGGCTACCACGAGGAGCTCGGCCGCGAGGTCGCCCGTCACGGGGTCGAGGCGCTCCTCGCCGTCGGCGAGCTCGCGCGCGGCTACGTGGACGGGGCAGCCGGCGTGCCACTGAGACGCTGGGCCCCCGACGCCGAGGCCGCCGCCGCCGAGGCAACCGATCTGCTCGAGCCGGGTGACTGCGTCCTCGTGAAGGCGTCGCGCGCGGTCGGCCTCGAGCGCGTGGCGGACGCGCTGGCGGCGGTGAGCGCTTGAGCCGCGTCCTCCTGGCAGGCGTCATCGCCCTGCTGATCTCGATTTTCGTCGGCCCGAAGTTCGTCGCCTACCTGCGGCGCAAGGAATACGGGCAGCACATTCGCGAGGAAGGGCCGGAACACCACGTCGCCAAGCAGGGCACGCCGACGATGGGGGGCCTGCTCATCCTGCTCTCCGCGACGGCCGGCTTCCTCGCGCTCAGCCGCTACACGGTGCCCGCGCTGACGGTGCTCTTCGTGACGCTGGCCTGCGGCGCGATCGGCTTCCTCGACGACTTCATCAAGCTCACGCATCGCCGCTCGCTCGGCCTGAACGGTCGCTGGAAGCTGATCCTGCTGGGCGTGATCACCGTGGGCGTCGGGATCGCCGCACGCCATCAGGATCTCCCGACGGAGATCTACATCCCGGGGGTCGGCGACCTGCAGCTCTCGTGGGCCTGGTACGGCCTGCTCTTCCTCGTGATCGCCGGCGCGGCGAACGGCGTCAACCTGACCGACGGCGTCGACGGGCTCGCAGCCGGGACGGTGATCATCGCGCTGTTCACGTTCGCCTCGATGATCGTGATCTCGTGGATCCGCTCCGGGCCACCGGGACATCGCTTCGACACGAAGCTCGACCTGGCGATCATCGCGGCGGCGCTGATCGGAGGCGCCATCGGGTTCCTCTGGTACAACGCGTGGCCGGCCGAGGTCTTCATGGGCGACACGGGATCGATGGCCCTCGGCGGCGCGCTTGCCGCCTTCGCGATCTTCACCAAGACGATCTTCCTGCTGCTGCTGATCGGCGGGATCTTCGCGGTCGCGGCGCTGTCCGTGATCATCCAGGTCTTCAGCTTCAAGTACTTCAACCGCCGCGTGTTCCTGATGGCGCCGATCCAGCATCACTTCGAATTGAAGGCGTGGTCCGAGACGAAGATCATGGTGCGCTTCTGGATCGTGACCGGGATCCTCTGCGCGATCGGCTTCGCCCTCTACTACCGCTACTTCACCGGGTTCCGCTGACCCCGGTGTCAGACACGGAAACGGAAGTGCAACGGGCCATCCACAACCGGCGTAGCTGCAGCAGGTTCGCCGGGTCGGTTCGTGTCAGACACCGTGACTGAATTGCCGCAGCGGGTGCTCGTGCTCGGGGTCGCTCGCTCCGGGAAGGCAGCCGTTGCCGCGCTCGAGCGGCGCGAGGTGGAGGTGGTCACGGCCGACCGGACGCTGGGCAACGACGGCGACCTGCGGCTGCTCGACGGCGTCGGGCTGATGGTGAAGAGCCCCGGCGTGCCGCGCGACGCGCCGCTCGTCGTGGAGACCGGTCGGCGCGGCATCGAGATCTGGAGCGAGGTCGAGCTGGGGTACCGCCTCCTGCGCCCGAGGCTCGTCGGCGTCACCGGCACCAACGGCAAGACGACGACCACCGAGCTCCTCGGCGCGATCCTGCGCGCGCCGGCGGCGGGCAACGTCGGCCGGGCGCTCACCGGCCTCGACGGCGAGGTCGAGCCGGGCGCGCTCGTCGTTTGCGAGCTGTCGAGCTTCCAGCTCGAGGACGTGCACGAGCTCGCGTGCGAAGTTGCTGTTCTGCTCAACCTCGAGCCCGACCATCTCGACCGCTACGCGTCGTTCGACGACTACCGCGAGGCGAAGCTGCGGATCTTCGAGCGAGCGCGCGCGAAGGTCGTGCCGAGGGGCAGCGGCCTCGACGGGATCGAGTTCGCGGCCGACGACGAGCTCCCGGCCGAGCCGCTGATCCGCGGCGCGCACAACCGCGAGAACGCCGCGGCCGCGACCGCGGCGGCGCGCGCGCTCGGGACGCCCGACGAACAGATCGCCGCGGCGCTGCGAACCTTCCCGGGCGTTCCGCACCGGCTGGAGCCCGTCGGTGAAGTGGCCGGCGTCCGCTACGTGAACGACTCCAAGGCGACGAACGTCGCCGCCGCCCTGCGAGCCCTGGACGCCTATGCGGAGGAGCCGGTGCACCTGATCCTCGGCGGCTCGGGCAAGGGCGAAGATTTTGCCCCGCTCGCCGCCGCGCTCGGGCCGAACGTGCGCAGCGTGCACCTGATCGGCCAGACCGCGGACGAGCTCGCAGCCGTGATCCCGCAGGCCCACGACGACGGCGACCTCGCAACCGCCGTCGCGCACATCGACGCGTCGCCAGGCGATGTCGTGCTCCTCTCGCCGGCCTGCGCGAGCTACGACCAGTACCACGACTTCGAGGAGCGCGGCGAGGACTTCAGGAGGCTGGTGCAGAACCTGTCCGCGTGAGGCGCGGGCTCGAATCGAGCGTCCTGATCCTGGTGACCCTTGGTTTGGTCGCCTTCGGTCTCGTGATGGTCTACAGCGCCACCTCCGCGTCGGCGGCGCTCGCGAACGGCGACCCCGCGTACTACCTCAAGCGACAGGCCGCCTACGCGGGCCTCGGGCTCGTGTTGATGGTGGTCCTGTCGCGCGTGGACTTCTACAAGCTGCGCGCGCTGGCGCCGACGCTGATCGTGACGAGCATCGGCCTCCTGCTCGCCGTCCTCGTCCTCGGCCGCGCGGCGAACGGTGCCCGCCGCTGGATCTCGATCGGCCCAGCAGCGTTCCAGCCGTCGGAGCTCGCGAAGCTCGCCCTGGCGGTCTGGGCGGCGTCGTATCTCGCGCGCCGCCGCGCTCCGCGCACCCTCGGTGAGCTCTGGCGCCCGATCGGCGTGCTCACGGTGGTCTTCTGCAGCCTGATCCTGGTCGAGCCCGACCTCGGCACCGCGATCGCGATCGTCGCGATGCTCGCGGCGATCCTGCTCGTCTCCGGCACGCCGACCCGAACCCTCGCCGGCGGCCTCGGCATCGCGGCCACGCTCGGCCTCTTCGCCGTCTGGTTCGAGCCCTACCGCCGCGCCCGCCTCTTCAGCTTCCTCAACCCCTGGCAGGACGCGCAGGGCGCGGGCTTCCAGACCGTCCAGGCGATGATCGGCCTCGGCTCGGGAAGCATCTTCGGCGTCGGCCTCGGCCAGAGCGTCCAGAAGGTCAACTACCTCCCGGAGGCGCACACGGACATGATCTTCGCGATCATCGGCGAGGAGCTCGGCCTCGTGGGCGCGACGGCGGTGATCGCCGCGTACTGCGCCTTCGCCTACGCGGGGCTGAAGATCGCGCTCGACTGCAAGGACCCGTTCGGAAAGCGGCTCGCGGCCGGGCTGACGGCGCTCGTCTGCGGCCAGGCGGCGATCAACCTCGCGGCCGTGATGGGGCTCGCGCCGCTGACCGGGATCCCGCTGCCGTTCGTCTCGTACGGGGGCTCGAGCCTCGTCGTCGGCCTCGCGTGCGTGGGCATCCTCCTTAACATCGCGGGCAATGCCGGAGCCAGAAGCGCCAGCGTTCCTGATCGCAGCAGGCGGGACAGCGGGGCACGTGCTGCCAGCGCTCGCCGTCGCCGACGCGCTGCAAGCGCGCGGAGCACGGGTGACGTTCGCAGGGTCGCCGGATCGCGCCGAGGCGCGGCTCGTCCCTGACGCGGGCTACGAGCTGGACACCTTTCGCGTGAGCGGGCTCCCGCGGCAACCGGGGCTCGCGCAGGCGCGCGCGGTCCTCCACGGGCTCGCGGCGCCGGCGGCGTGCGACCGGATCCTGGCTCGGCGGGGGCCGAACGCGGTACTGGGGGCGGGCGGGTACGTCGGCGCGCCTATGGTCGTCGCCGCCGCGAGGCGGCGCATCCCGACCGCGCTTACGGAGGCCGATGCGCACCTCGGCCTGGCGAACCGGCTCGCGGCGCCGTTCGCGAAGCGCGTCTTCCTCTCGTTCCCGATTGCGGGCCGCAACCCGCCGAAGTACCTCCTCACGGGCCGCCCGATCCCGGCGCGCTCGCGCCCCGTCCCGCAGGAGGAGGCACGGCGCCGGCTCGACCTGCCCGCGGACGGGCCGGTGCTGCTCGTGGCCGGGGGCAGCCAGGGCGCGCGGGCGCTCAACGACCTCGCGGTCGAGACCTTCGGGGCTTCCGGGCCCGCGGTCGTCCACCTCAGCGGCGAAAGCCAGTTCCGGCGCCTGCAGGAGCGCGTCTCGCGGGACGACTACAAGCTGCTGCCGTTCAGCGAGGACTACGGCACCGTTCTCGGCGCCGTCGACCTGGCGCTCTCGCGCGCAGGCGGCGGCGTCTGGGAGCTCGCGGCCGCGGGCGTGCCGGCGGTGCTCGTCCCGTACCCTTTCGGCACGGCCGACCACCAGACGAAGAACGCGCGCTACTTCCAGGCGGCGGGCGGTGCGATCCTCATCCGGGAGAGCGAGCTCGGCAGCGTCCCCGAGACGGTGCGCTCGCTGGTCGACGACCCTCCGCGGCTGGAGGAGATGAGCGCAGCGATGCTGCGGGTGGCCAAGCCGGACGCGGCCGAAACGATCGCGGAGGAGCTGATGGCGCTTGCAGCCGCTCGCGGGTAGGCGCCTCTGGTTCGTCGGCATCGGCGGCGTCGGAATGAGCGCGCTCGCGCTCGTCGCGAAGGAGTGGGGGGCGGAAGCTGGCGGCTCGGACCGGGCCCGCTCGTCGTACGTCGACCGGCTCGAGGCCGCGGGCATCCCGGTCTCGATCGGCCACGAAGCCTCGAACGTGCCGGACGGCGCGGAGGTGATCGTCTCCAGCGCGATCGGGCCGGACAATCCCGAGGTCTCGCGCGCAGGCGTGGCGAAGAAGCGAGCGGAGCTGCTGGCGGAGCTGGTCGAGCTGCGCCCGTCGATCGTGGTCGCCGGCGCGCACGGCAAGACGACGACGAGCGGGATGATCGCGTTCGTGCTCGAGCGGCTCGGGCGCGACCCTGCCTACCTGATCGGCGGCGAGATCCCGCAGCTCGGCGGCAACGCCGCCGCGGGCGACGGGTGGCTGGTGGCAGAGGGAGACGAGTCCGACCGCACGCTCGAGCTCCTGCGCCCGCGGGTTGCGGTGCTGACGAACGTCGAGCTCGACCACCACGCGACCTTCGCGTCGGAGGCCGAGGTGCGAGAGCTGTTCGAGCGTTGGCTTGCAACCGCGCCGGAGGTCGTGCGCGGCGACGAACTGGAGCCCGAGACGCTCCGGCTCGCCGTGCCCGGCGAGCACAACCTGCGCAACGCGGCCACGGCGCTCGCAGCGCTCGAGCATGCGGGTGTCGAGCGGGCGGAGGCGGAGCGCGTGCTCGCGGAGTTCGCCGGCGCGGGCCGGCGCTTCGAGTTACGCGGCGAGGCCGGCGGGGTGCGCGTCTACGACGACTACGGCCACCACCCGCGAGAGATCGTGGCGACGCTCGAGGCGGCACGCGCGGTGGCGAACGGCGGCCGGATCCTCGTCGCGTTCCAGCCGCACCTGTACTCGCGCACCCGGTACCTCGCGCACGAGCTCGGCCGGGCCCTCGCGGCCGCGGACGCAGTCGCGGTGACGAAGGTCTACGCAGCGCGCGAGCAGCCGGTGCCAGGGGTCGAGGGCACCCTCGTCGTCGAGGAGCTGGCCTCCGAGCGGCCGGGCATGCCGATCGGCTGGACGCCCGAGCTCGAGGACGCGGTTCGCTTCCTCGCGCGGCGCGCCCGGCCCGGCGACCTCGTGCTGACGATCGGCGCCGGAGATGTCGAGCGCGCCGGGCCGCTGCTGCTCGAGGAGCTCGGGTGAAGGTCGAAGAGGGCGTCGCGCTCTCGCGCTTCACGACGCTGGGCGCCGGCGGGCCGGCGGCTTCCTTCGCTCGGCCGGAGTCGGTCGACGAGGTCGTCGAAGCGCTGGCCTGGGCGCGGGAGCGCGGGCTGCCGGTGGCGACGATCGGGCTCGGTTCCAACCTGCTCGTCGCCGATGCCGGCTTCGACGGGCTCGTGCTGAAGCTCGGCGGCGAGCTCGCCCAGGTGCAGGTCGAGGACGAGCGGCTGCTGGCCGGCGGAGGCGCGCCGAACGCCGTCTGCCTGCACCGAGTCCGCGCCGCCGGCCTCGGGGGGTTCGAGTTCGCGTGCGCCATCCCGGGCACGGTCGGCGGGGGCGTGTGGATGAACGCCGGTGCCTACGGGAGCGACTGGGCAGAGATCCTCGACCGGGCGCAGGTCGTGGACGAGCAGGGAGCGCGTTGGCTCACGCCGGCCGAGCTTGGCCTCCGCTACCGGCACTCGGAGCTGCGACACGGCCAGGTGGTCGCGCGCGCGGAGTTCACGCTCTCGCCTTTGCCCGAGGAGCAGATCAAGGCGAACGTCGCCCGCCTGCAGGCGTTGCGCAAGGCCGCTCAGCCGACGAACAAGCGCACCTTCGGCAGCGTCTTCAAGAACCCCGAGCACGAGCTGAGCGCCGGCCGCATGCTCGAGGCCTGCGGACTGAAGGGCCACCGGATCGGCGGCGCCCAGGTCTCGCCGCGGCACGCGAACTTCATCGAGAACGCCGACGGCGCACGGACGGAGGATGCGATCGCGCTGATGGCGGAGGCCCGGCGGCGCGCGCTAGAGCAATACGGGGTCGAGCTCGTGCACGAGGTCGAGTTCCTCGGCGACCTCGAGCTCCCATCTCCCGGGTAGGAGCAGTGTCACCTGCGGCGAAACCCGCGTCGTGTCCCAGCAGGGTCCTCGGCGCCCGCGCGCCCGCGCGGCGGTGGTCCACCTCCCCGCAAGCGGGAGAACGCCCTTCGCCCGCGCGCTGCCGTCCGGACGGTCGCTGCTCGTCGGCTTCGCGATCGTGCTCGGCGCGGTCGGTCTCTACGTGCTCGCGCGCTCGACGCCGATGTTCGCGGTCGGGAAGATCGAGGTCGAGGGCGCGCCGCCGGCAGTCGCGGCGCACGTCCAGGCGGCGCTGGCGCCCTTGAAGGGCGAAAGCCTGCTCACCCTCGACTCCTCCGAGGTCGCACGGCGGCTCGCGAAGCTGCCCGACGTCGCCGCCGCAGGTTACGACCGGGACTTCCCGCACACGTTACGGGTGACCGTCCGCCCCGAGCATCCGGTCGCGGTGGCGCGCCGCGGCCCGCAGGCGTGGCTCGTCGCTGCGAGCACGCGCACGATCGCGGAGGTCCCACTGCGGACGCACGCCGGGCTGCCGCGAATCTGGCTGGCGCACGCGAACGACCCGGAGGTCGGTGCCGCGATCACCGACCGCTATGCCTTGCGCGCGGTGCGAGCGCTGGCGCTGGCCCGGACGGCGCACTTCCCTGGGCGGGTGCGCATGGTGCGCGTGCTCGAGCACGACCTGACGTTCCTGCTGGGCTCCGGCATCGAGCTGCGGCTCGGAGCCTTGAACGCGGTGCCGCTGAAGCTCGCTGTCGCGGCGCGCGTCCTGCCGGTACTCCTCAGGCAGGGCGGCTACCTCTACCTCGACGTGAGCGTTCCGGAGCGGCCGATAGCGGGGACAAGTCTAAACTCTCGACCGGAGGGTTAGACTCACCCACCTCGAGCAGCGTTGACAGCGGACGTCCGGAGGCGTACCCTGCCGGGCGCTGAAGACGAAATGTCCAGTAAAGCTTGAGGTGGAGACGGGTTGAGCGTACGTGATCCAAGCGGGAACTACCTGGCGCTGATCAAGGTCGTCGGCGTGGGCGGTGGCGGCTCCAACGCCGTCAACCGGATGGTCGACGCCGGCCTCGGCGGGTGCGAGTTCATCGCGGTGAACACCGACGCGCAGGCGCTGCTGATGGTCGACGCGGACGTGAAGATGCCGATCGGCTCCGACGTCACCCGCGGGCTCGGCGCAGGCGCGGATCCGTCCGTCGGAAAGGCGGCCGCCGAGGAGAGCCGCGACGAGCTGAAGGAGGCGCTCAAGGGAGCCGACATGGTCTTCGTCACCGCCGGCGAGGGCGGCGGCACCGGCACGGGCGCCGCGCCGACCCTCGCGCGGCTCGCACATGAGATCGGTGCACTCACCGTCGGGGTGGTCACGCGGCCGTTCTCGTTCGAGGGCCGGCGCCGCGCCGAGATCGCGTCGCGCGGCGTCGACGAGCTCCGCGAGGAAGTCGACACGCTGATCGTGATCGAGAACGACCGCCTGCTGCAGGTGGTCGAGAAGCGCACCTCGATTCTCGACGCCTTCACGCTTGCCGACGACGTCCTGCGCCAGGGCGTCCAGGGCATCACCGACCTGATCACAATCCCCGGGCTCGTGAACCTCGACTTCGCCGACGTCCGCACGATCATGAACGAGGCCGGTTCGGCGCTGATGGGGATCGGCACCGCATCAGGCGAGAACCGCGCGACCGAGGCTGCGCGCTCCGCGGTCTCGTCGCCGCTGCTCGAGTCGTCGATCGAGGGCGCGACGGGTGTCCTCCTCAACGTCACCGGCGGCACCGACATCGGCCTCTTCGAGGTGAACGAGGCGGCGCAGGTGGTCACCTCGGCCGCCGACCAGAACGCGAACGTGATCTTCGGCGCCGTGATCGACGAGTCCCTCAAGGACGAGGTGCGCGTGACGGTGATCGCCACCGGCTTCGGTCCCGCGAAGGTGCGGCGCCGCCGCCGGGCGGAGGAGCCTGCGGACGAAGCGCGCCGCGAGCAGGAAGGCGAGCGCGAGCCCAGGGACCGCTTCGAGGTCGGGGACGACATCCTCGAAGTGCCGTCGTTCCTGCGCGACTAGCTCCGCGCAAATGTTTACCCGTCGCCTGCGGCGGCAATGACTGCTGTGCCCTCTCGGGTCGACCGTAGCGGTTGACCCGCGATGACCCGGTCCGGCCGCCCCGGCCTCGACTATCAGTCGAAGCCGGGGCGGCCCCCTTTTCGGCTCCATTAGCATCAGCGCCCGGATGCAGACGCTGCTGAAAACGCCGCTGTACGAGCGTCACGTCGCCCTCGGCGCGCGCCTCGTTCCGTTCGCCGGCTGGGAGATGCCTGTTCAGTACGAGGGCGTGATCCCGGAGCACCGCGCGGTCCGCACCGACTCGGGTGCTTTCGATGTCTCGCACATGGGTGAGTTCGTCGTCGAAGGCCCCGGCGCGCGTGCGTTCTTGCAGGCCGTGCTCTCGAATGACCTCGACAGGATCGGCGAAGGTAAGGCGCAGTACACGCTGCTCACGAACGAGCACGGCGGGATCGTCGACGACCTGATCGTCTACGAGCTGTCGCCGGCGCAATTCCTGCTGATCGTGAACGCCGCGAACCGAGAGCCCGACTTTGCGTGGCTCGAGGAGCGCTTGCCCGGTGAGGTCGAACTGCGGGACGTCTCCGATGAGTACGCGCTGATCGCGGTGCAGGGGCCCCGCGCGCTCGAGCGCCTTGGGCTTCCGGAGGCACCGGCGTTCACGTTCGCCGAGGGCCAGGTCGGCGGAGTCGCCTGCACCGTGAACCGCACCGGCTACACCGGCGAGCAGGGCGTCGAGCTGCTCGTGGAGGCGGGCGCCGCTCCCGAGCTGTGGGACCGCGTGCTCGACCGCGGCGTCGTCCCCTGCGGCCTCGGCGCGCGCGACACGCTGCGCCTCGAGGTCTGTTACCCGCTCCACGGCAACGACATCACGGCGGAAACCGACGCGATCTCCGCGGGGCTCGGCTGGGTCTGCGCGCTCGCCAAGGACTTCACCGGCGCCGACGAGTTGCGGCGGATCAGGGAGGCGGGCCCCGAGCGCAGGCTCGCCGCGTTCGTGATGGAAGAGGCCGCCATCCCGCGCCAGGGGATGGCGATCGCCGAAGGAGGCGAGGTCACCTCAGGCTCCCACTCGCCGATGCTAGAGGCCGGCATCGGGATGGGCTACGTGCCGGCCGAGCTGGCGCAGCCGGGCTTGGAGCTGACGATCGACGTCCGCGGCCGTCCCCGGCGTGCTCGCGTGGTGAGGAAGCCGATCTACTCGCGGGAGGAGAGCTGATGGCGGCTGCCGAGAACTACCCGAACGAGCTGCGGTACCACCCCGAGCACGACTGGGCGCGGATCGAGGACGGAGACGCGACGTTCGGCATCACCTGGTTTGCGCAGGACGCGCTCGGCGAGCTCGTCCACTTCGAGGCCCCCGAGGAGGGCGCGACCCTGAAGAAGGACGAGTCGTACGCCGAGGTCGAGTCGGTGAAGGCAGTCACTGACGTAATCGCCCCCCTCTCCGGGGAGATCGTCGAGGTCAACCGCGCCGTCGCCGACGCGCCGGAGACGGTGAACGACGATCCGTACGGCGAGGGCTGGCTGGTGCGCGTGCGCCTGTCCGACCCCGGCGAGGCCGACGCGCTGATGGACGTGGACGCCTACAAGCAGCACCTGGCCGAGCAGGGTTGAGCTACCTCGCGCTGACCGACGCCGACCGGGAGGCGATGCTCGAGACGATCGGCGTCTCCTCCGTCGAGGAGCTGTTCGCCGACTTGCCGTCCGGTGTCCGCCTCGGGCGGGAGCTCGCCCTGCCGCCGGCGCTCACCGAGCAGGAGCTGACAACGTACTTCGAGGCGCTTGCGGCCGAGAACGCGCACGTCGGTGCCGAGCTGTCCTTCCTCGGCGCGGGCGTATACGACCACTATGTCCCGGCGATCGTCGACGCCGTGCTGCAGCGCGGGGAGCTGCTGACGGCATACACGCCGTACCAGGCCGAGCTGAGCCAGGGTGTGCTGCAGGCGATCTTCGAGTACCAGACCGCGATCTGCGAGCTGACGGGCATGGACGTCTCCAATGCGTCCGGGTACGACGGCACGACGGTCGCGGCGGACGCCTGCTTCATCGCGAAGCACGCGACCGGTCGCTCGAAGGTCGTCGTAACGGAGGCAACCAACCCGCAGGTGCGGCAGGTCGTGAAGACGTACGCGCCCGGCTTCGGTCTCGAGGTCGTCGAGGTGCCGCACCGCGGCGGCGCGACCGACCCGGACGAGCTCGCCGAGGCCGCCGCCGACGCGGCTTGCGCGATCTTCCAGCAGCCGAACTTCTTCGGCGTGCTCGAACCGGCCCCCGACCTCGCCGCGGCGGCGAACAAGGCCGAGGCGCTCCCAGTCGCACACGTGGAGCCGATCTCGCTCGGCCTGCTCGAAGCTCCCGGCAACTACGGCTGCGCAATCGCCATCGGAGAGGGACAGGCGGCGGGCAACTACCTCTCCTACGGCGGGCCCCACTACGGCTTCCTCGCCACGCGGAACGAGTTCATCCGCCGGATGCCGGGCCGCATCGTCGGCGAGACCACTGACGCCGCGGGTGAGCGCGGCTATGTCTTGACCCTCCAGACGCGCGAGCAGCACATCAGGCGTGAGAAGGCGACCTCCAACATCACCACCAACCAGACGCTCCTCGCCCTGGCTGGGCTCGTCTACCTGTCGTGGCTCGGGCCCGCGGGGCTCAGAGAGGTGGGGGAGGCCTGCATCGCGCTCGCGGAGCACGCAAGGGAGCGCCTCGGACGCGAGCTCGTGTTTGCCGACAAGACAACGTTCAAGGAGTTTGCCGTCCGTGTCGGACGGCCCGCCCAGGAGGTCGTCCGCGAGGCCCGGGCACGCGGCGTCCACCCCGGCTACGTGCTCGGGCGCGACTACTCCGGGATGGACGACGTGCTGCTCGTCGCGCTCACGGAACGGCGAACGCCCGAGGAGATCGACCGGCTCGCCCGCACGCTCGACGAGGTGGGCGCGTGAAGCTTCTGTACGAGAAGTCCCAACCGGGCCGCCGCGCGGGTCGGCCGCCGCGGCCCGATCTGCCCGCGCCCGAGCTTCCGAACGAGCTCCGCCGCGCCGAGCCGCCGCGGCTGCCGGAGCTCGCCGAGCCCGACCTCGTGCGCCACTTCACGGAGCTCTCGCAGCGGAACTTCGGGATCGACACCGGCTTCTACCCGCTCGGCTCCTGCACGATGAAGCACAACCCGCGCGTGAACGAGCGGCTCGCCGCGCTGCCCGGCTTCCGTGACCTCCACCCGCACCAGGAGGCGGAGGGCGCACAGGGGGCGCTCCGGTTGTGCTGGGAGCTGCAGGAGATCCTCGCGGAGATCACGGGCCTCGACGCGGTCTCGCTGCAGCCCGCGGCTGGCTCGCAGGGTGAGGTGACCGGGTTGATGCTCTTCCGCGCCTACTTCGCCGACCGCGGCGAGGGCGAGCAACGGCGCAAGGTCGTGATCCCGGACACAGCGCACGGAACCAACCCGGCAAGCGTCACGATGGCCGGCTACGAGCTCACGCACGTGAAGACGGACCGACGAGGGAACATCGACCTCGACGACCTGCGCGAAAAGGTCGACGAGCACACCGCCGGGCTGATGCTCACCAACCCGTCGACGCTCGGCCTCTTCGACGAGAACATCGAGGAGATCGCGGCGATCTTCCACGGCGTCGGGGCGCTCATGTACTACGACGGCGCGAACCTGAACGCCGTCTGCGGGATCTCACGGCCCGGCGACATGGGCTTCGACATCGTCCACATCAACCTGCACAAGACGTTCTCGCAGCCGCACGGCGGGGGCGGGCCGGGCGGCGGGCCGATCGCAGTCGCCAGGCGGCTGGAGCCGTTCCTTCCGGTGCCCGCGATCGTCCGCGAGGGCGAGGGCTTCGGCTTCGACTATGACCGGCCGAAGTCGATCGGCAAGGTACGCGGTTTCATCGGGCCGTTCGGCGTCTTCGTCCGCTCGCTCGCGTTCATCCGCGCGTACGGCCCGCACCTGCGGGAGATGTCGGAGGCGGCGGTGCTGAACGCGAACTACCTACTCACGCGGCTGCGCGAGGCTTACGAGCTCCCGTTCGACCGGCTCTGCATGCACGAGTTCGTCCTGTCCGCGCGCCCGCTGAAGCGCGAGCACGGCGTCACGGCGCTCGACGTCGCGAAGCGGCTGATGGACTACGGCTTCCACCCGCCGACGATTTACTTCCCGCTCGTTGTGCCGGAGGCACTGATGATCGAGCCGACCGAGACCGAGGCGAAGGAGACGCTCGACGAGTTCGCCGACGCGATGCTCGCCATCGCGCGCGAGGCCGCCGAGGAGCCCGAGCTGCTGAAGAACGCGCCGCACGGGCGCGCGGTCGGCCGGCTGGACGAGGTCAAGGCGGTCAAGAAGGTGGTCGTGCGCTACCTCTTCGACGAGCATCCCGACCTCTCCGCACAAGCAGAGTCCGAGCCCCAGACGCCCGTGGTGGAGGCTCCCAAGGGCGCCTGATGATCGACCTCCGTTCAGACACCAAGACCAAGCCGTCGCCCGAGATGCGCGAGGCGATCGCCGCGGCCGAGGTCGGAGACGAGCAGCGGCGCGAGGACCCCACGGTCAACGAGCTCGAACGCCGCGCCGCCGAGCTGCTGGGCCAAGAGGAGGCGGTCTTCGTCCCGACCGCGACGATGGCGAACGAGATCGCGCTGTGGGTGCTCGGCGAAGTTGGCGGCGAGGTCGTCGCGGAGGAGAACTCCCACATCTTCGTCTCGGAGCTCGGAGGGCCTGCGGTGCACGCAGGGTTGATGACCCGGCCGATCCGATGTCCGAACGGGCGCTTCACGCCCGAGCAGCTACGCGAGAAGGTTCGCGCCGGCGACAACACGCACACGCCTGCGACACGGATCGTCTCGGTCGAGAACACGCACAACGCCTCGGGCGCGCGCGTCTGGCCGCTGGACGAGCTGGAGGCGATCGTGCAGACCGGGCGGGAGCTCGACCTGCAGCTCCACCTGGACGGGGCGCGCGTGCTCAACGCCGCGGTCGCGCTCGGCGTCCCCGCGGCCGAGATCGGCAGGCGCTTCGACACCGTCACGCTCTGCCTCTCGAAGGGTCTCGGGTGCCCTCTCGGCGCGCTCGTCGCGGGCTCGCCCGAGCGCATGGTCGGGGCGAGGCGCTTCAAGCACCTGTTCGGCGGCGCGATGCGGCAGGCGGGGATCGTCGCAGCGGCCGGGGTTTACGCGCTCGAGCACAACATCGACCGCCTGGCGGAGGATCACGCGCGGGCGCGGCGGCTGGGCGAGGGCCTCTACGACGCCGGCGTGCCGGTCGACCTCGAGCAGGTCGAGACGAACTTCGTCCAGGTCGACATCGGGCCGCTCGGGCTGAGCCCCGAGGAGGCGCTGGAACGGCTGGCCCAGCAGGGCGTGGGGCTGTCGATGACCGTCCATCCGACGAAGCTGCGGGCGGTCACCCACCTGGACGTCGACGACGAGGACATCGACCGCGCAATCGAGCTGATCCCACGCACGCTGGGAGCCCTTGCCCGCGCCTGAGCGCTTCCGTCGCCTGGTGCGCGAGGCGCAGGCGCAAGGGCGGCTGCCGAGCCTCTCGGCTGCAGTCTTCCGCAGCGGCGAGGTCGTCTGGGACGAGGCGGTTGGGCTCGCGGACGTCGACCAGCGGGTCGAGGCGACGACCGACTCCCAGTACGCCGTCGCGTCGATCACGAAGACGTTCACCGCCGCCTCGGTGATGCAGCTCCGCGACGCGGGGAAGCTCGGTCTCGAGGACCCGCTCTCGCGCCACCTACCCGAGGCCGCGCACGGGACGCCGACGCTGCGGCGGTTGCTCTCGCACGCCTCGGGCCTGCAGCGCGAGCCGCCGGGCAACGTCTGGGAGACGCTGAACTTCCCGGACGAGGAAGAGCTGCTCGCTACTCTCGCGGACGCCGAGCAGGTGCTACCGCCGTCGACGGCCTGGCATTACTCGAACCTCGCCTACGCGCTGCTCGGGCACGTCGTCTCGCACGTCTCCGGGACGCCGTACCACGAGTACGTGCAGGAGCGACTGCTGGAGCCGGTCGGCCTCGAGCGGACAACCTGGGGACCGGGCGAGGGCGCGGCGCTGCCCTACTTCGTCGAGCCGTACTCCGATGCGGTGCAGCGCGAGCCGGTGCTCGAGCTCGGTGGCAAAGGCGGCGAGTCCGGTCTCTACAGCACCGTGGGCGACCTCGCGCGGTGGGGGTCGTTCCTGGCCGACCCGGACGGGTCCGTGCTCGCGGCCGCGAGCGTCGCCGAGATGCACGACCTCCAGATCATGGCCGAGCCCGACTGGACGCTCGGCTGGGGCCTAGGGATCGAGCTCTGGCGGCGCGGCGAGCGCGTCTACGGAGGCCATACCGGCGGCTTCCCGGGCTTCCTCTCGATCGTGCTCTACTCGCGCCGCGACAAGATCGGCGCCGTGCTGCTGACGAACCAGGGCACCTGGCCGAAGCTGAGCCCGACCGGGCTCGACCTCGCCGAGGCCGCGCTCGACGAGCTCGCGCCGGATCGGGAGGCGTGGGTGCCCGAGGACGCGCCGCCCGCGAAGATCGTTTCGCTGCTCGGCCGCTGGTGGTCGGAGGGAGACGAGACGATCTTCAGCTGGCGGAAAGGCAAGCTGGAGGCGCAGCTCGAGGCGGCTCCGCCGGAACGCGAGCCCTCCGTCTTCGAGCAGGAAGCCGAAGACCGCTTCCGCGTCGTCTCGGGCCGTGAGCGCGGCGAGGTGCTACGCGTCGTCCGCGACGACCAGGGTGACGTCGTGCGGCTCTACTGGGCGACGTACCCGTTCACGCGCGAGCCCGAGATCTTCGGCACGGAGCACTAGCGGTCGCCCGCTACCCAGAATCCGGCCGCTACGGCGACGTACACGGCGACCAGGAAGAACCCCTCCCAGCGGCGGCCGCGGCCGTCCGAGAGGGTGATCGCGACAAGCACGGCGGCGCCGCCCATCGCGGCCAGCTCGATTGGCCGAAAGTTCAGCGGGAGCGCCGGCGTGACCACCCACGAGAGCAGCGCGACCACGGGCGTGACGAGCAGCGCGACCTGCGCGCTCGAGGAGACGGCGATCTCGGTCGCGAGCGGCAGCTTGCCGCGGTGCGCGATCACGATCGCGCCGCCGTGCTCGGCCGCGTTCCCGACGATCGCGACGATCACCGCGGCGATGAAGAACTCGGAGATCCCCGCGGATTGCGCGAACGAGTCGAGCGAGTGCACCAGGGTCTCGCTGACCAGGGCCGTGACCACCGTCGCCGCACCGAGCGTGACCAGCGAGACCGGCAGCGACCAGCCTCCGGTTGCCGCCTCCTCGCCGCTCTCCTCGAACAGGCGCTTGTGCCGGCGCAGCGACCACATCGTGACGCCGAGATAGAGGAAGAGCAGCGCCAGCGAGACCGGAATCGACAGGACCGCGAGCGAGTGGCGCTCCGCGTCGCCCGTCCAGCCGGGCACAGACGGCACGAGGAACAGGAGAACCGCGACCATCACGAGGCCGAGCTGGAGCAGAAGCGAGAAGCGGTCGAGCGGTTCGCCGTGCCGCGCGTCGCCGCCGCCGAAGATCAGCGCGGCGCCGAGGACGAGCAGGATGTTCGAGACGACGCTGCCCGCGAGTGAGCCCCGCACGACCTCCGGCAGCGACGCGCTGACGGCGAAGAGCGCGATGATCAGCTCAGGAGCGTTGCCGAAGCTCGCGTTCAGGAAGCCGCCGATTCCGGGGCCGGTGTGCTCGCCCGCGTGCTCGGTCGCCTCGCCAATCAGCCACGCGAGCGGGACGAGCGCGGCCGCCGCGGCGATGAACAGCGTGGTGTCGTCCGCGTGGAACACCCAGCGCAGCAAGAACGTGAATGGGGCCAGAACCAGCGAGGCCCAGAGGAGCTTCCGGCCCACCGCGTTAGCGCCCCTTCCAGTAATGGAGCCCAGGCTCTCGGTCGCTAGCAGCAAGCCAGAGTCCCCACTCGACCGCGGTGCAGGCTGCCAGCCTGCGCAAGGACGAGGGAGGGCTCTGGTGCAGCGTGATAGCGGGCGAGGGGCAGGCGTCCATTGCTGGGAGGGGCGCTAGCGTAACCAGCTCATGCTCGACGCGGTCCTCTTCGACTGGGGCGACACGCTGATGCAGTTCGCGTACTCGCCCGAGCTCGTCGCCGCCGGCCATCGCGCAGGGCTCGAGGCCGTCGCACGCGCCGAACTGCCGCAGGCCGACGAGGTGACGGAGCACTTCCGCGAGGAGTACGAGCCGCTGTTCTGGGTGCCCGGCACGATCGAGGAGATCGAGTACCCGGAGCTCGTGCGCCGGCTCCTCCGCGACTTCGGCGTCGAGATCGACGACGAGGAGCTCGGCCGCTACCTGGAGGCCGAGCACCGCGCCTGGGACCCGGCCCGCATCCTCGCGGCGCACACGCACCCGCTGCTGGAGGCGCTGCGCGGACACGGGCTCAAGCTCGGCCTCGTTTCGAACGCGTTCGACCCCGGCTGGCTGCTGCATCGCGACCTCGAGCAGATGGGCCTCGCGCAGCGGCTCGACTTCAGTGTCTTCTCGTCTGAGGTGGGGATGCGCAAGCCGCACCCGGAAATCTTCGAGCGAGCGCTGGAGGCACTCGAGGTCGAGCCCGAGCGCGCGCTCTTCGTCGGCGACCGGCTCTACGAGGACGTGCGCGGCGCGGCCGAGGTCGGCATGACGACAGTGCAGGCGCTCTGGTTCCGCGCGGACGAGCATCCCGACGGCGCCGAGCCCGACCACCAGGCGTTCACACAGCTCGACGTGCTGAACATCGCCCGCCGCCGCGCCGCCGCCTAGCCTCAGAGCCGCGGCTTGTCAAGTCTTGCGGAGCGCGGGTCGTTGCACACACAATCAGGGTCATGGAGATACGCGAGCACGCGGTAGCTCAGCCGGCCGAGCTTCCGCTGCGCCCTCAGGACGAGGTCGAGTGCCGCCGCTGTGACGTCCACTGCGACAAGGTCGTGTATCCCGGTTCATGTGTCGAGCGCGCGTGCCCGTTCGTCTACCTGTACGAGGAGTTCGGGCACACGTACATGGGCTGCGTGATGAAGGTCTTCGAGGTCGAGATCGACTTCGACCTGCTGCGCGCGGCCGAGGGCCGGCGCGGCGGCTTCGGTGCGGTACGGGCGACGGCGCCGGCGCTACCGATGTGCCGCGTCGAGGTCGAGGCGTGCTACGCGAGCCGCGGCGAGGAGATGGGGTGCGTCAACCCCGAGTTCCACGAGCTGCCGGTCGGCGAGCCGAGCTTCCGCGTCTTCGCCCAGGTCCGCGCCTCGTAGCGTCTTCTCGTCTGTTGGTTGGACGGACGCGCGGTCAGAGCCCGCACGTCCTCCAGGCGGCATCGCAAGCGATGCCTTAACGCCGTTTTCGCCCAGGTCCGCGCCTCGTAGCGTCTTCTCGTCTCTTGGTTGGACGGACGCGCGGTCAGAGCCCGCACGTCCTCCAGGCGGCATCGCAAGCGATGCCTTAACGCCGTTTTCGCCCAGGTCCGCGCCTCGTAGCGTCTTCTCGTCTCTTGGTTGGACGGACGCGCGGTCAGAGCCCGCACGTCCTCCAGGCGGCATCGCAAGCGATGCCTTAACGCGTCTTTGGAGCTGCCTTCGTAGCCTTCGCGTAGAGCTTCCTCAGCTTCTTCATCTGCTCGAGATCCGGCCCGTGCCCGTCCGTCCCCGGGACCTCGAGCAGGGCGGGGAGCCCTTGCAGCTTCGGGTGTCCGAGGAAGACCGCGAGCTTGTTCCCCATCAGCCCGTCGCCGATGTTGTCGTGCCGGTCGCGGTTCGAGCCGAGCGGCGTCTTCGAGTCGTTCACGTGGAGGACCCGCAGCCGGTCGAGGCCGATCAACCCGTCGACCTGGTTCACGACCCCCTCGAGCTTGTCCGGGTCGGTCACGTCGTAGCCGGAGGCGAACAGGTGGCACGAGTCGAGGCAGATGCCGAGTCGCGGATGGCGGTCGAGCGCCTCGTACAGCGCCGCGAGCTCCTCGAGCGACCGGCCGATCGTGTCGCCGGTGCCGGCCGTGTTCTCCATGCAGAGCCAGGTCGTGTCGTCGCAGCGCTCGAGCGCCTGCGCCAGCGCCGGGACGACTCGCTCCAGCCCGGCCTCGAATCCCGCGCCCTGGTGGGAACCCACGTGGAAGACGACCGCCTCGGCGCCGATCGCGCGGGCCGCGTCGACCGTCTTGCTCAACGTGTCGGCGCTCTTCTCGTAGAAGTCCGCCTTCGTGCTCGCGAGGTTGAGCAGGTACACCGCGTGAATCGCGACCCGGCCGATGCCGAGCTCTTCACGTCGCGCCCTGAACGCCTCGAGGTCGGCCGGGTCGTGGTCCGGGAACCGCCACGTCCGCGGGCTCTGCGCGAACAGCTGCACGGAGTCCATGCCGAACGCGTGGGCGTTCTCCAGCGCCTTCTTGATCCCGCCCGAGCAGTGACCACCGAGGAGCACGCCCTGACGCTAGCGAGCCAGGTGTCGAGGCGTCGCTTGCGATGCCTTGCCTCGGGATGTGCGGCTTTGCCGCCATCCGTCCGAAATGACCGGTCCGAAACCTCAGCCGTCAGCCAGCCACGCTCCTAGGAGTGCGGCCTCGTCCTCGAGCTCACGGCGCGCCGTGCGCGGGAGTGGGGCGAACGGCTCGAGCCTGACCCGGTCTCCGTCGCGCGCCCACAGGCCCGCGACCAGGCCGTCCACGAGGAACGTCTGCTGGACGTCCCCGTTGCGCTGAATCGCGGCCTGGCGGTACTCGTCGGGGAGGACGCGCGTGCGGTCCTTGTGCGCGAGCAGCAGCTCGTCCCAGCGCGGCAGGAGGCGCGGCGGCGCGGGCGCGTCCGCGAGCACGAGTGGTGCGCGCGGGAGGTCGAGGAGCTCGCGGCCCTTCTCGTCGCGGAAGCTGCGCAGGCGCAGTGTCTGGAAGCCGGGCTCGAGATCGCGGATCGGCACGCCGCTCCACTGCGACACGTCGCCGCGAGTGGCCGGTCCGAATGCACCGAGGTAGCGGCGGATGGCGAACGCCGTCGCCTCGGCGCGCGGCGGCTGTTCGTGATCCCTGAGCTCGTAGGTCGGCGAGCCGCGGAACGCGTAGAAGGCCGACTCCGGCGTCTGCTCGAGCCGGCCGAGCGCCATCACCCAGAACAACATCCGGATCTCGTGCGGGTCCTGGGTCCGCGAGTGGAGACCGAGCGCCTGCATGATCTCCGTCCTCGTTCGCGGCCGCTCGCGGGCGAGCGCGATGACTTGCTGCACGAGCTCGTCCGGCGGCGGCCCGGTCCCGCGCGCGCGGATCAGCGTCCGCGCCTCGCGCACGGCCGCGTCGAAGAGCGGGTAGTCGCGCGCGGAGACGAGGTGCATCGTCGCGCGCATCAGCAGCGCCTTCACGACGCCTCGCCGTATCAGCGCCCGCTCCAGGGCGCTGCGCTCGAAGCCTTCGAGCCGCGCCCAGAGCGCGAAGTACGGCGACGAGGGCAGCTGCGCCTGTAGCCCGGCGAGCCGCTCGATCGCCCGCGCCGGCGAGAGGCGCTCGCGCCGCAGCAGCATTTGCCGCACGAGCGTCGTCCGGTTCAGCTCGCGCTGCGTGAGAACCCGCTCCGCCACGTCAGTACGCTGAGGCGCCGACTTGGCGGCGCCGACCAGGGAGGCGACGCCGGCTTTGCCGGTGTGGCCGTGCTGATGCGATGACTCGGACGAACACTGGTCTGAGCTCGCCGACGATAGCCTCTGAGCATGGCAATCAGAGTCCGCTTCGCTCCGAGCCCGACGGGTTTCCTCCACATCGGCGGTGTCCACACGGCGCTCTTCAACTGGCTCTTCGCCCGCCACGAGGGCGGCGACTTCCACCTCAGGATCGAGAACACCGACACCAGCCGGGAGGTGGCGGAGGCGACGCAGCAGATCCAGGACTCGCTGAGCTGGATCGGCCTCGACTGGGACGGAGAGGTCACGTTCCAGCTCGACCGGATGGAGCGGTGCCGTGAGGAGGCCGCGCGGCTCGTCGCCGAGGGGAAGGCCTACGAGGACGAGGGCGCCATTCGCATGCGCATGCCCGAGGAGGGCGTCACCGCCTGGGACGACCTGATCCGCGGCCGCATCGAGTGGGAGAACGAGCGGCTCGACGACCTCGTGATCGTTCGTGGCGACGGCCGTCCGACGTACAACTTCGCCAGCCCGGTCGAGGACTGGCTCGACGGGATCACGCACGTCCTGCGCGGCGAGGACCACGTTTCGAACACGCCCAGGCAGATCCGGATCCTCGAGGCGCTCGGCGCGCCGCTTCCCGCCTACGGGCACGTTGCCAACATCCTCGGGCCGGACGGCAAGAAGCTCTCGAAGCGCCACGGCGCGACGTCGGTCGAGGAGTTCCGCGAGCAGGGCTATGTCCCGGAGGCGCTCGTCAACTTCCTCGCTCTGCTCGGCTGGAGCTACGACGACAAGACGACCGTCATGTCTCGCGCGGAGCTCGTCGAGCGCTTCACGCTCGAGCGCGTCGGTGCGAGCCCCTCCGTCTTCGACTTCAAGAAGCTGGACTGGCTGAACGGCATCTATCTGCGCGCGCTGCCGCCCGACGAGTACGCCGATCGGCTCATCGCGTATCTACGGGAGCAGGGCTATGAGTGGGACGGGGAGCTGGTGCGCAAGGTCGCGCCGCTCGTGCAGGAGAAGATCGCGACGCTCGGCGAGTTCCCGGCCTTCGCCGGCTTCTTCTTCGCGCGAGTCCCGCCCGACGCGGAGGTCGACGGGCAGGTGCTGCCGGCCGCCGCGGAGACACTGGCGCAGGTCGAGCCCTTCGAGGCCGGCGCGATCGAAGAGGCGCTCCGAGCGCTCGCCGACCGGCTAGGGCTGAAGCCGCGCGAGGCGTTTCAGCCGATTCGCCTGGCCGTGACGGGGTCGAAGGTGTCGCCCGGCCTCTTCGAGAGCCTCGAGGTGCTCGGGAGAGACGAGTCCCTGGCCCGTCTCGGCAGCGGTCGAGGTGGCGCGAGCGGGTCGAGCGCCCTCTGAAAGATCAGCCACGCCCGGCGTCGGAAGAGGGGCGTCGGCTGAGGCAGTCCGTCCGCAGCCTTTCCCATTTCCGAGTGTTAAACGGTCGAAGAGGGGAAGGAGATACGCGGTGACGGAGCTCACTCGGGCACCGCTGGTCCTGATCGTCGACGACGACGAGTCGCTGAGACTTCTCTGCCGCGTGAACCTCGAGCTCGACGGCTACCGGGTCGCCGAGGCGCCCACCGTCGCCGCCGCCGAGGAGGCGCTTTCGCAGGGAGGCGTCGACCTGATCCTGCTCGACGTCCACGTCGGCGCCGACGACGGCGTGGAGCTGATGCGGTCGCTGCGAAAACGCGACCACGGCGCGCCCGTGATTCTCTTCACCGGGAGCGCGCTGCTCGACGCGGAGACCATCGCCGAGGCCGACGGCGTCGTGCCGAAGCCGTTCCGCCTCGAGCAGCTGCTCGACGTGGTGCATTCGCTCGCGCCGCGCTGAACGGGCTCCGCGTCGGTAGATTTCCGCGGCCATGAGCGTCGTTCCCGTCCTGCGACCTGCCGACTACGAGTCCCGGCTCCAGCGCTACCTCTTCGAGCGCGCGGAGGAGGGCCGAGCCGTGCGCGTCGGCGAGAAGGAGGTCTCGGAGCGCGCCGAGATCGTCGCGCGCTACGCCGAGCTCTTCACACGCGACCAGCTCGAGGCGCTGCGGCAGGCGGAGTCCGAGGGCGCGCCGGGCGACGAGCGCGAGCGGCTCTACCGCCTGCGCAAGACGTGCGAGGCCGGGCTCATCTCAGCAGAGCTGGCGGAGCGCGAGGACGCGCTCGAGAACGCGATTCTCGCCGCCCGCGTCGAGTTCCAGGGCGACGAGATGCCCTTGCGCACGGCGCAGGCGACGCTCGCGGTGCTGAGCGACTACGGCGAGCGCGACGAGCTCGGCCGTCTGGCCACGGACGTCTCGGCGACCTTCAACGACGACCGGCTCGACGTGCTGCGCGCGGGCGAGGAGCTCGAGGCCGAGGTCAGCGGCATCGCCGACGCGGTCGAGCGGAACGAAGAGGAGAAGGGGATCTCGATCCGCGAGCTGGAGCTCGCGCTGGCCAGGGCGAGCGAGGCCGCGGCCGAGGTATACGCGCAGCTGAAGGAGCGCTGGCTCGAGCGGCTGCTCGGGCCGGAACGCGAGGAGGTGCCGAGCTCCTCACACGTCGCGTACCTGCGCCGGCTCTCGCCACTCGAGGCGATCTACACGAAGGAGCAGGCCGTCCCGACCTGCATGGACACGCTCTCGAGGCTCGGCTTCGACCTCGAGAACGAGCCGAACATCAAGCTCGACCTCGACGACCGGCCGCAGAAGTCGCCGCGGGCCTGCGTGATCCCGGCGGACCCGCCGACGGTCGTCCACCTGATCACGCGTGCGCAGGGCGGGCTGCACGACTACCAGGCGTTCCTGCACGAGGCCGGCCACGCGCTCCACTACGCCGGATGCGACCCGGCGCTTCCGTACACCTTCCGCAACATCTCGCGCGACCACGCGCTGACGGAGATCTACTCGTACATCGTCGAGGCGATCTCGCGGCAGCCGGGCTGGCACGCCCGCTACTTCGACCTCACCGACGAGGAAGCCGAGCAGAACGCCGAGGCGACGGTGTTCATGGAGGCGCTGCTCTTCCGTCGCTATGCGGCCAAGCTGCGCTTCGAGCTCGACTTCTGGAGCCGGTTCCCCGAGGACGGGGGCACCGACGGGGGGTACGCGGAGCTGCTCACCGCAGCGACCGGGATGGAGTACCGCCGCGAGGGCTTCCTCGCCGACATGGACGCGGGCTTCTACTCGGCCGACTACCTGCGCGCGTGGATCCGCGCTGCCCAGCTGCGCACGTACCTCGAGCGCGAGGTGGGCGACGACTGGTGGGCGAGCCGCAAGACCGGCGCCCGACTGCGCGAGCTCTTCCGCGAGGGGACGAAGCCGTCGAGCGAGGAGATCGCAGGGCGCATCGGCTTCGAGCCGCTCGACACGGGCCCGTTGCTCGCCGAGCTCGGCGCGGCCTAGGAGGGTTTGGCGGAACGCTGCTCGAGGGCATTGACGGTGTTTCGTCAAGCCCTCCTAGCCGGCCGACGCCTCGGAACCGCGCGGGAGCGGGACCACGTTCGCGGTCTCGTTGCGGCTGATCACGCGCCGCGCGTAGAGCCGCTCGTCGGCTGCGCGGTAGAGCGCGAGCGCGTTGTCGCCGTCCTGCGGGAAGGTCGCCCAGCCGAAGGTGACGCCGACGCCGCTGCCCGCGAGGGCGCGCTCGAGGTGCGCCGCCAGCCGCCGCGCGTCCTCGGCCCGCGGCAGCGGCGCGAGCACCGCGAACTCCTGGTGGCCGATCCGCGCGAGGTCGTCCTCGGGCTCGAGAGCGCGGAGCAGGAGCTCGCCGACCGAGTTCACGAGCGAGGCGGGGTCGGCCGGGGAGGTTTGCGCATCCAGGGCGCCGACGAGGAGGACGAACGGCTGCTGCGCTGCCAAGCGCTCGCCGATGGCGCGTTCGAACGCGCGCGTGTTCGGCAGGCCGGTCACGGCATCGCGCTCCGCAAGCACCTGCAGCTCCCCGGTGGCGCGCCGGCCTTCCTTGGCGAAGTAGCCGATCACACCACCGACCGCGACGTAGGTGACGAGCCGGATCGCAGTGCTTGCAGAGAGCACCTCGGACGACTGAATCGACGGGTTCAGGACGACACCGGTCGCGTACAGGCCGGTCGCCGCTGCACCGGCGATCGCGCCGAACCACGGGCCTGTCGCGAGCGCCGCGAGCAGGATCGACAGGTAGTAGAAGTGGCCGATGCCGAGGCCGGGTGTCTCGTAGAGCAGGAAGGCGCCGTAGATCGCGGCCGCACTACCGGCCGCGGTCGCCAAGAGGGCACGCCGTGGGGTGATCTGGAGCCGCCGCATCTCCAGGAACAAGGATCGAGCCGCGAGGCCCGGGTTCCGTCACTCGTTCGAGGGGTTTGCACGGAGCCGTTCGCCGGAAAAAAAGAACTGCGGCGGGCGCCTGGCTGCGGCAATGCGCCCCTTCGGGGGATGGCGGCGCATCAGGCCCCTGCCGCGTCCCTTCGGGAGCTAAGCGCGGCCCCTCCGGCAGGCGGATGCAACTCGGTGCAAACGGGGCGTGGAGTGGCGGTACCGCTTTGACACGGCCCTGGCAGTCCTGAACGATCCCGCGCGAGGCAGGGGACACAACGCGAAGGGGAGAGAATGAAGCGCAAGCTGCTTGTGGCCGCTGCGCTCGCCGGTGTACTGGCGGGCGTTGCGGCGATCGGTGCCGCGCAGACCGGGCCAGGACGCGCTCAGGCGTACCCGGTTCCGCATCCCACCGTCAGCGACTACCAGTTCATCAAGGCAACGACGCCGACACAGGCCGACTGTGCGGCCGTCGCTCGCACGTGCTTCGCGCCGCAGGCGATTCAGTCTGCATACAACGTCGGCCCGTTGCACCAGGCGGGCTGGACCGGCAAGGGGATCACGATCGCGGTCGTGGACTCCTACGGGAGCGACACGATGGCGCACGACCTGCACGTCTTCGACCAGGCTTTCGGCCTGCAGGCGATGTGTGGCGAAGAAGGCGTTACTTGTCAGCCGGGGATGCCGACGTTCAGCGAGCTCGCGATCAACGGTTCGCCTGAGACGAAGGGTCAGCCCGGCAAGGGGACGCATCTCGAGGATAAGGCGGCCTGGGCGCTCGAGGTTGCGCTCGACGTCGAGACCTCGCATGCCATCGCGCCCCAGGCGAACATCCTGCTCGTCCACTCGAACAACGCCGAGACGCTCGGCGTCCAGGGCTTCCCGAACATGATGAAGGCCGAGGACTACGTCATCTCGAACCACCTCGCGCAGGTGATCTCGCAGAGCTTCGCGTCGTCCGAGGATGCGTTCGGGAGCTACCAGTCGCTTCAGAATCTGCGCTACGCGTTCAAGAACGCGGCGGCGAACGGCATCACCGTGCTCGGCTCGTCGGGCGACGACGGCTCGACCAACTTCACGAAGTCGCCCGTGAGTCAGGGCGGGAGCCTGATCCCGTTCCCGGCCGTCGAGTGGCCCGCTTCGGACCCGCTCGTGACCGGTGTCGGCGGCACGTACCTCTGCACCGACCCGCTCGCGTCGGCGAGCCAGGCGCGCACCACCGACCCGATCGCAGGGCTCGGCGCGAAATGCAGCAGCTCGACCTTCAACGCGAGCGGTGCGGCGGAGGTTGCCTGGACGTTCTCGGGCGGCGGCTTCAGTCACGTCTTCTCCCGGCCCGACTACCAGGGAACCCTTCCGGCCGGCAGCACAGCGGTTCCGGCTTCCGCCCGCGGTGTCCCCGATATCGCGTTCCAGGCCAGCTCCGCGACCGGTGCGCTCGTCTACCTGTCGCTCCCGCCGGACGGCAACGACTCGAACATCAGTCAGACCGGCTGGTACGACATCGGCGGCACCTCGCTGAGCTGCCCGCAGTGGGCGGGCCTCGTCGCGATCGCCGACCAGCTGAACAAGGCGAAGTACGGTCAGACCGGCCTCGGCCTGATCAACCCCGCGCTGTACAAGCTGGCCTCGCAACCGGCGAAGTACGCGGCGGACTACTTCGACGTCGCGCACACCGCGATCGCGGGCGTCGCGAACGACAACCAGGAGGATCCCAGCATCCCCGGCTACCCGGCCACGCAGGGTTGGGATCCCGTCACGGGCCTCGGCACACCGAACGCCGCGGCTCTGATCCCGGACCTCGTCGACGCCGCGCACAGCTAGCCGCCTCGACGACGACTCGTTCACGGAGGGCGCCGCACAGGCGCCCTCCGTGACGAATCGAACCGCGCCGCGCGAAGCGCAACTCTCAGCCCGGCAGTGGCGTCCCCTAACTGGGGAACCAGAGCCATCGCGGGTGGATAGGCGCCTCTTGCCCCGGCACCGAGCACGGATCGTTTGCGTCGTCGTGATCGCCGCGCTCACGTCTGTCGGCGTCGCGGTGTCCAAGGGCGGCATCACGACAACGACGTGTGGACGTGATCGATGCCGGACCGTCACGAACGGGATCTCCGGAATCGGGACGCTCCCCGGTCGGGTCTCGGCCCCTCGTAGCGGCCGCTTCTTCACGATCTCGCTGCGCATAGAAAACAACGACAGACCGGCCGGGTGGAAGGTCGTCTACGAGGCCAAGCGCCAGATCGTCCGCGCGGTGGACGGTCGCGCTCGCTGGTTCATGGGCACGCGCTGGGCGCGGCTGACACAAGATGTGCGACCACACTACGCCAAGGCGCTCCGCGGGCTTGCGCCGATGCGATCGGCACCCGCATGAGTCGTTAGGCGGAAGCGAAAGGCGCATACGGGATTCGAACCTCCCTGCAAATAGAGCTATTTTTTTTCGCCGAGGTATGCACGGGGGTCTGCACCGCACGCGACCATCCGGGCCTGCCTGACCATGTCCAGCGGTTCAGTAGCACGATTCGTGCTACGCTTTGAGACGTGCCACGTTCGCTTCACGTTCGACTCGACGACGCATCTGCTGCGGCACTCGAGATCGTCCGCGGTGACGGTTTGACCGACTCCGAGGCAGTGCGCACCGCGCTTCGGGAGGCGGCAGGCAGGCGGCGAGTGCGGTCGGCGATACGCGACGAAGTCCGCCGCCTGGCGGCCGACGAGCGCGACCGCGAGGAGATGCGGATCATCCGGGAGCAACTCGCCGAGCTTGCTCCGCCGCTCTCCGACTGAGGTGGTCCGCGGCGAGATCTTCCGTCTGCCCGCACCTCGCGGCGCTCGCGGCCACGAGCAGCGTGGAGCTCGCTACGCGGTCATCGTCCAGGCCGACGAGTTCCTCGACCTCAGCACCGTCCTTGTCTCGCCTACGTCGACGAGCGCCCGGCCCGCGAGCTTTCGGCCCACGATCGCCCTCGAGCGCCAGGAGACGCGCGTCCTCGTCGAGCAGACGACGGTCGTCGATCCGCAGCGCCTTGGTCGCTCCGCCGGGCGTCTCGACGCCGACGAGCTCCGCTCCGTCGACGAGGCCTTGATGCTCGTGCTTGGGCTCTGAGGTCGCATGAAGCGACGGCGGTGGCACTTCCGCGTCGAACCCGAGACCGACCGAGTCGTTCGGCAAGCGGCCGCGACCTCGCAACGAACGCTCACCGACTTCGTCGTCGAGGCAGCCGTTTTAAAAGCGGAGCGCGTGCTCGCCGATCGAACGGAGTTCGCGCTTCAGGGACAGAAGCGGGACCGGTTCGTCGGGCTCGTCGATCGCTCGCCGCGTGTCAATCCCGGCCTCGAAAGGCTCCTCTCGAAGCCGAGCGTGTTCAGCCCTTAGCCGCAGGCGCATGCGCTTATCGGCGGCTGGAGCTCAGGCGATCAGCGCGGCGTAGTCGAGCTCGCGCTCGTCGACGACAACGTGCGTGTACGTGCGGGCGGTCGTCACCAGGTCGTCGTGCCCGACGAGCTCGCCGATTCGGGCCCACGGCATGCCTCCGAGGTGGAGGAGCGACACCCGTCGGTGTCGGAGATCGTGCGGCGAGAACGCCGGGACGCCTGCAGCTGTGCACTTTCCCGCATGCCTGTCACAAATGACCCGCTCAACCAAGCCAAAACGGCCTGACTTCGTGACACGGAAAGGCGCATACGGGATTCGAACCCGTGCCGCCGCCGTGAGAGGGCGGTGTCCTAGGCCACTAGACGAATGCGCCCGGCGGAGGCCCAGTGTAGCGACGAACGGGCGACATCGATCCGTGCTCTTGGCGGCGAGAACGAAAGAACCCGCCGTTTTGCAGCGGGTTCGTGAGGCTGCGGGGCTAGGATTCGAACCTAGACTACTCGGTCCAGAGCCGAGCGTCCTACCGTTAGACGACCCCGCAACGAGACGTTGCGGCCTCGGGAAGTGTAGCCCCGTTCAGGCGGCGGTGGCACTGAACGCCGAGGCGCCGTGGCGCCGGAGCAGCCAGCCGGGATCCTGCAGCGTGGAGGCCCGCCGCATCGTGCGCCAGCTCCCGTCGGCGTGCGCGAGCTCGAGTCCGCCGAAGCGGTAGGCGTAGCGGTTGCAGCGCGTCGTCTCCGCGTAGCTCTCGGCCGTCGCGATCGGCCGCCAGGCGCGATGACTGCGCGGAAGATAGAAGGGGCCGGCGATCCCGGCGGGCGAGATCACGAGCCAGGAGTCGGGGGCGAAGGGAAGCTCGAGGAGGGCGACCCGCAGCTTCTGCCCGGGCCGGATACCGGAGGCGAGCTCGGTGTAGCGCGGCGGCGAGCCCGGACGTGCGAGCTCGTAGTACAGCCGGCCGTCGCGTGAGTCGCCGAAGGTCGCGAGGCCGACCTGGAGCCACTCGTCCTCGCCGTTCGGGCCGAGGCCGGGGCCGCCGACGCCCACCCAGCCGGCGACGTGGCTCGTGCTGCCGGCGACGGCCGGCTCGTCGAGCATGCTGATCGTGGCGGCGATGCCCGAGGCCTTCGAGTCGCTGTAGAGACCTGCGTAGGAGTAGCCCTTGGGGCAGGCGGCCGCGGCGGCCGCGAGGGCTGCGGTGGCGAGGGCGAAAACCCCCACAAGCAGGCCGATGCGCACGCCGGTCATCAGCCCGAGGATCGGGTCGGCACGGAGGCGCGCCGATCCCTCGTTTCAGGGAGGAACTACGCCACGTCGGCGGCCCAGTCGCCGTAGAGCGACGTGTAGAGGCCGCGCTTCCGCATCAGCTCGTCGTGGCTGCCCTGCTCGACGACCCGGCCGTGCTCGAGCACGACGATCAGGTCGGCGTCGCGGATCGTGGAGAGGCGGTGCGCGATCACGAAGGCAGTGCGGCCGGCGAGGAGCGTACGCAGCGCCTGCTCGATCTTGCGCTCGGTGCCGATGTCGACCGACGAGGTGGCCTCGTCGAGGATCAGGATGCGCGGATCGGCGAGCAGCGCCCGTGCGAGCGCGACGAGCTGGCGCTGGCCGAGCGAGAGGCGGCTGCCGCGCTCCTGCAGCTGCGTCTCGTAGCCGTCTTCGAGCCGGACGATGAAGTCGTGGGCACCGATCGTCTGCGCGGCGCGCACGACGTCCTCTTGCCGCGCCTCGGGGCGTCCGAAGGCGATGTTCTGGCTGACCGTGCCGGCGAACAGGAAGCCTTCCTGCGGCACGATCCCGAGCTGGCGGCGCAGCGAGGCCTGCGTCACGTCGCGCAGGTCGTGCCCGTCGATCGTGATCCCTCCGTCGCGCGGGTCGTAGAAGCGCGCCAGCAGCTTGGCGATCGTCGACTTGCCGGCCCCCGTGTGCCCGACGAGGGCGACGGTCGTGCCTGCGGGAACGTCGAGGTCGAGCCCGTGCAAGACCTCGGGCCCGTCGCCGTAGCCGAAGCGCACTTCGTCGAAGCCGACCCGGCCCTCGACGTGCGGCAGCGTGTCGGCCTCCGGCAAGTCGACCACCTCCGGCTCCTTGTCGAGCACGTCGACGATCTTGTCCAGCGCCGCGGTGGCCGAGAGGAACGTCCCGTAGAGCTGGGAGAGCTGCTGCACCGGGTCGAAGAAGTTCTGCACGTAGAGCATGAAGGCGAACAGCGTCCCGAGCGTGATCTCATCGTGGAAGTAGAGGTAGCCACCGAAGCCGAGCACGACGGACAGCGCGACCGTCGACAGCAGGTCGACGAACGGGAAGTAGATGCCGTTCAGGATGACCGTCTGCATGTTCGATTCGCGGTAGCGCTCCGTGACGGCGCCGAAGTTGCGGATGTTCGTCTCCTCGCGCGTGAACGCCTGGATCTGGCGCATGCCCGCGATGTCCTCGGCGAGGGTTGCGGTGACGAGGCCGAGCCGCTCGCGCACCTGGGAGTACGCGCGCGCCGAACGGGTGCGGAAGATCGCGGTCGCGACGCTCATGAACGGGATCACGACGAGCGTCGCTAGTGCGAGCCGCCAGTCGAGAATGAAGAGCAGGATCGCCGTTCCGATCAGCGTGAGCGTGTTCTGGACGAGGCTGGTCACGCCGTCGGTGACGAGCTGGTCGATCGCCTCGACGTCGTTCGTGAGGCGGCTGATGATCACGCCCGCGCGATTGCGCTCGTAGAACCCGAGCGAGAGGCGCTGGAGGTGGTCGAAGAGCCGGTTCCGCAGGTCAGCGAGAATCCGCTCGCCGACCCAGCCGGTGAGGTACGTCTGCGCGTAGCTCATGCCCCAGTTGAGAAGGCCGGCGACGAGAAAGGCGCCCACGATCCACCAGAGCTTCGTCAGGTCGTGCTGGGCGATCCCTTCGTCGACCGCGTACTTGGACAGGTACGGCGGCGCGAGCGCCGTGGCGGTGGCGACCAGGAGCGCCACGACCGAGAGAAGGGTGCGCGTCTTGTACGGGCGCGTGAGCCGGAACAGCATCCCGAGCCGCCGCCGCGTGCGCTGCCAGGACCAGTCCTCGACCTGCGCGCCGCGCTCACGCATCAGGTGCCCGCCGGGCTGCCAGACCCTCATGCGGGCCTCCCGCTACGTGCGCCGTGAGGCTGTACCGCCGCACCCCCACCCATTAAGAGGGTGGGGTTGAACCCGCCGCCCTCGGTGGCGACGATACCCCTGCTCGGCGCACTTGTCTGTGACGTGGGCGCGCCGACGCCGTGCCGGTTCGCCCACAGGGCCAGGCTGCGGCTCACGATGCCGCCTCGAGCGCTTGCTCCCCCAGCTCCTCTTCGCCGACCCGCGCCTCGACCGCGTCGGCGAACTGCCGCTCGAGCAGGCCGTGCTCGTAGATGTCGCGGTACACGGCGCTCGTTCCGAGCAGCTCGTTGTGCGTGCCGCGGGCGCAGATGCGGCCCTCGTCGAGCACGACGATCTCGTCGGCGAGGGCGATGGTCGAGAGCCGGTGGGCGATGATCAGCGTCGTTCGGTCGCGCATCGCCTCGCGCAGGCCGACTCGGATCTTCGCCTCGGTGGTCGCGTCCACGGAAGCGGTGGCGTCGTCGAGGATCAAGACCCGCGGGTCAACCGCGAGCGCCCGCGCGATCGCAAGTCGCTGCCGCTGGCCTCCGGAGAGCGTGATCCCGCGCTCCCCGATCACCGTGTCGTAGCCGTCCGGCAGCTCGGCGACGAACTCGTGTGCCTGTGCGAGCCGCGCGATCCGCTCGACCTCCTCGTCGCCGAGATAGGGCGCGCCGAAGGTGATGTTCTCGCGCACGCTCGCCGAAAAGAGGAACGGGTCCTGCGGGATCACGCCGACCGCGTGCCGCAGCGATCGGAGCGTGACCTCGCGCACGTCCACTCCGTCGAGCAGCACGCGCCCGCCGGTCACGTCGTAGAAGCGCGGCACGAGCGACGTGAGGGTCGTCTTGCCGGAGCCGGTCTGGCCGATCAGCGCGATCGTCCGGCCTGGTGCGATCTCGAGGTCTACGTCCTCGAGCACCGGACGCCCCTCGAGGTACTCGAAGCGCACGTTCTCGAAGCGCAGCTCGCCCGGGCCGTCCGGCAGGGCGGCGGCGCCTGGTTGCTCGGCGATCTCGGGCGGCTCGTCCATGATCTGGAAGATCCGTTCGCCGGAGGCGGTCGCGCGCTGGGCCTGGCCGATCCACATCCCGAGCGAGCGCAGCGGCATCACGAGCATGCCGAGGTAGAGGTTGAAGGCCACGAAGCCGCCCACCGTGAGCTCGCCGCTCGTCACCATCCGCGCACCGACGAGCAGAACCGCGGCCTGCGCCAGCAAAGGCACCCAGGAGATGAACGGCACGTACGTCGCCCGCTGTCGGTTCGCCTTCACCGTCTGCCGGAAGACCGCCTCCGACCGCGCGTGGAACTTCGCCGACTCCTGCGGCTCCTGCGCGAACGACTTCACGACGTGGACGCCGACGATGTTCTCCTCCGCCACCGTCGCGACGTCGGCGAGCTTCTGCTGCACCTCGCGCAGGGTCGGGTGGGCAATGTGGCTGTAGCGGTAGGCCAGAACGACAAGCACCGGAGTGATCGCCAGCGTGATGAGCGCGAGCTTCCACTCGAAGACGAGCAGCACGACCGTCACCGACACGACGGTGATCACGTTCTGGAAGAGGAAGATCAGCCCGTAGCCGAGGAAGAACCGGACGCCCTGGAGGTCGACGGTCGCGCGCGACATCAGCTGGCCGGTCTGGTGGCGGTCGTAGAAGCCGAACGACAGCCGGACGAGGTGCGCGAAGAGTCCCTGCCGCATGTCCATCTCGACCGCGAGCGCCTGGCGCCCGGAGATCAGGCGGCGGGCCGCCATCAGCGAGGCACGCAGAATCCCGCAGGCGACGACCGCGCCGACGTAGAGCCAGAGCTTCTCGCGGTCACGCTGGGCGAGCGCGTCGTCGATGACGTTCTTCGTCAGCCAGATGAGCGCGATTGCGGCACCCTGCGACCCCGCGGCCAGCACGATCGAGACGATCAGCGAAGCCTTGTAGGGCCGAAGGAACCCCAGCAACCGCGCGAACGTGTTGCGATAGCGGGGTGTCTCCTGCACCCTCGAAATCTAGCGCCGGGCCTTTGTCTCGCCGCCAGGCTCGAGGTCGAGCCGGTGAAGCTCGGCCCGGATCAGCTCGGCGGCCTCGGCGACCCGGGCGCGGTTCGCCGGGTCGTTGAGCCAGCTGCTTGCACCGGACGGGTGGGGGAGTGGGATGGCCGTCGCACCGTCGTGCTCGAAGCGCTGCCCGACGCACTCGGTCACGCTCTTCAGCCCGAGCAGTCGCCGAACGGCCAGCCCGCCGACGGGGACGATCAGGCGCGGTCGGATGAGCTCGAGCTCCCACGTGCGCCAGAACGCACAGAGCTCCTGCTCATGCGGCGTCGGGGTGCGATCACCGCGGCCGGTCGGCGCCTTGCCCGGATAGCAGCGCGTCACCGAGGCGCAGTAGAAGGTCGCGTAGAAGTCGTCCTCGTCGAGCTCGAGCCAGCGTCGCAGCGTGCGGCCGGCTCGGCCGCGCCACGGGCGGCGCTGCTCGCCCTCGACTGCGCCAGGCGCCTGGCCGAAGACATAGGCGCGCTGGCCCTCGTACGGCTGGACGATCGAGAGCGACTCGAGCGGGTAGCCGGCCTCGATACACTGGCGGCAGACGCGCTGGTCGCGCTGGAGCGAGGCGATGGAGCGGTAGCGCGAGCGCCGCCGCGTCAAGAGCGGACCGCGACGAACCAGCGGCCCGCGAACAGCGTCTCGCCGGAACCGAGCTCGCGGGCGAGCGCATCCGGCTCGAAGTAGCGCTTGTAGACCTCCCAGCGCGAGCCGTCGTTGAGGACGCGCTCCTGCTGCTCCTCGGGCTCGACGTCCTCGCGCAGGGCGGAGTCGACGACGACCAGCTCGGTCGCCACGCGACGCGCCTCGGCGACGAAGCGCTCGCGCTGCTCCGGATCGAGGTGACCGTAGAAGTGGCCCGGTGAAGACCCGCTCGAAGGCTCCGTCGTCGAAGGGGAGCGACAGCGCGTCTCCGCGGACGAAGGTGGCGCTCGGTGCCTGGCGGCGCGCCTCCTCGAGCATGCTCTCGCTCTGGTCGAGGCCGACGACCTCGCCGCGCAGGTGCCGCGTGAGGAACCCGGTTCCGCAGGCGACGTCGAGCGTTCGTGCGGGCTCCAGTGATGCGATCGCGCTGCAGAGCGCCTCGACTTCCTCGTTCCAGGCGGGACGGTCGCGGTCAGCGAAGAGACCGGAGCCACGCCACCAATCGTCGTACTCCGGCGCACGGCGGTCGTAGTACGCCTTCACCGTTCCTAGACTACGCGCGTGGTGCGGCCGCTCGAGTCCGTCCCGAACTTCTCGGAGGGGCGAGACCGCGCGACGATCGACGCGCTCGCAGATGCGCTCGGGTCGCGTGCCCGTCTGCTCGACGTCCACGCCGACACGGATCACAACCGCTCGGTCTTCACGCTCGTCGGGTCGGCCGAGGAGCTCGTCGAGGCGCTGCTCGCGGGGATCGCCTGCGCCGCCGAGCGCATCGACCTACGGCGGCACGAGGGGGCACATCCGCGCATCGGCGCGGCGGACGTGGTGCCCGTCGTGCCACTCGACCGCGGGGACGCGGAGGCGGCGGGCGGGGCGGCGCTCGCCCTGGCGCGGCGGGTCGGTGAGGAGCTCTCGCTGCCCGTGTTCCTGTACGGCGACCTCGGCGATGGCCGCGGTCCGGCGTTCTTCCGTAGTGGCGGGCCCGAGGAGCTGCAGCGGCGCGTCGACGCCGGAGAGCTTGCGCCTGAGTTCGGGCCTGTGCGGCTGTCCGAGTCCGCGGGCGGCGTGCTGGTCGGGGTGCGCCGGCCGCTGATCGCGTTCAACGTCAACCTGCGCGGCTCGCTCGAGGCGGCGCGGGAGATCGCGGCTCTGGTGCGTGAGCGCGGCGGCGGCTTCCCGGGCGTGCGGGCGCTCGGGCTCGACCTCCCGTCGGCCGGGCTCGTGCAGGTGAGCATGAACGTCGAGGACTGGGAGGCCGCGGCGCTGCACGACATCGTTGCGCGTGTCGAGACGGAAGCTGCGGCACGCGGGGCGGAGGTGGTGGGGTCCGAGCTTGTCGGACTGATGCCGGCGGGGGCCGCCGCAGCGGCGGCAGGTGCGGCACTGCGCATCGACGGCTTTGACGCCTCGCGCGTGCTGGAGCTGCGGCTCCTGGACTGAGCGTCGGCGAACGGCGGTGCGGACGTCACGATTTAGTCACGAATCCGGCACAGACGCGCGCGGACATCACCGATACGCTCGCCTCGGGGAGGAGGCCGGGCGAACCGTACTCAGGGGCGCTCGCGCGGCCGGGAAGCACCGCAACTGCGGGATACACTCGCGGCGTGATCGAGAGCAAGGCGCTGACGGGCGACGATCTCGTTCTGGACGACGTCTGGGAGGTCGCGCTCGGCGGTCGGACGGTCAGTCTCGCCGACTCGGCGCGGGAGCGAATGGCCGCGGCGCGCGAGATCGTCGAGCACGCCGCGCACGGCCGCGAAGAGCACACATACGGCGTCAACACCGGCTTCGGCCGCTTCGTCTCGCGCTCGATTCCCGAGGAGCTGACCGAGGAGCTGCAGCTCCGGCTGCTGCGGAGCCACGCCTGCGGGGTCGGCGAGCCCTACCCGGACGAGATCGTTCGTGCAGCGATGCTGCTTCGCGCAAACGCGCTTGCAAAGGGCTACTCGGGTGCGCGGATCGAGACTGTCGAGCTGCTCGTCGAGTGCCTCAACCGCGGCGTCCTCCCCCGCGTGCCGAGCCGGGGCTCGGTCGGCGCCAGCGGCGATCTCGCGCCGCTTGCGCACCTCGCGCTGCCACTGATCGGGGAGGGCGAGGCGACGGTCGACGGCCGTCGCCTGTCCGGAGCGGAGGCACTGGCGGATGTCGGCCTCGAGCCCGTCCGGCTGCAAGCGAAGGAGGGGCTCTCCCTCGTCAATGGCACGCAGTTCATGGCCGCGTTCGGCGCCCTCGGCATCGTGCGAGCCCGCCGACTCGCGAAGGTGGCCGACATCGCCTGCGCCCAGTCGCTCGAAGCGCTCCAGGGCTCCCGCACGAGCTTCCTGCCGCAGGTGCACGCCCTCCGCCCGCTCCAGGGCCAGGCCGACTCGGCGGCGAACGTGCTCCAGCTGCTGGAGGACTCCGCGATCAACGAGTCCCACCGCTGGTGCGACAAGGTCCAGGACGCGTACTCGCTTCGCTGCGCGCCCCAGGTGCACGGTGCCTCGCGCGACCTGCTGGATTACGCGGCGAGGACGATCTCGACCGAGCTGAACGCCGCGACGGACAACCCGCTCGTGCTCGTCGATGACCGCATGCTCGTCTCGAACGGGAACTTCCACGGGCAGCCGCTCGCGTTCGCGCTCGATGCCCTGGCGATGGCGGTCTCGGAGCTCGCCGACATCGCCGAACGGCGGGTGGAGCGGCTGGTGAACCCGAGCCTCTCCGGTGGCCTGCCGGCCTTCCTGACCGGCGACGGCGGGCTCAACTCCGGCTTCATGATCCCGCAGTACGTCGCGGCCTCGCTGGTGAGCGAGAACAAGGTCCTCGCGCACCCGGCCGCGGTGGACTCGATCCCGACGAGCGCCGGGCAGGAGGATCACGTCTCGATGGGAAACGCCTCCGGGCTGAAGGCCTGGCAGGTGCTCGCAAACGCGGAACGGGTGCTCGCGATCGAGCTGCTCGCCGGCGCGCAGGGCGTCGAGTTCCTCGCACCTCTGCAACCCGGGGTCGGTGTGCGGGCAGCGCGGGAGTTCGTGCGGTCACTGTCGCCACGGCTGCGGGACGACCGGCCGCTGGCTCCTGACATCGAGGCCGTCGCCGACGCTGTTTGCGACGGATCGCTGGTGGAGGCGGTCGAGGCTGAGGCGGGGGAGCTGCGGTGACCGGCGGCAACGGCACGAACCCGGCCCGCCACAAGTCCAAGCGGCCGTACCGCGACAGCGCCCTCGCCTACGCGGGTCTCGGCGCGTTGGTCTTCGTGATCGCCTACGCGACGGGCAGCGGCCTCGTGCGGTCGCTGTCCGGCGGCGTGGCGGCGTTCCTGCTCGCCACCGCGTACACGTGGTGGCGGATCCGTTCGCGTGAACGCGAAGCGGAGCGGCAACAACCGTGAGCGCGACGAGCTCCGTCGACGCGACGGTCGAGGCCCTCTGCGGCGATCTCTCTGCGATTCGCGCGCCGCGCGGGACGCAGCTGAACGCGCGCGCGTGGTCCACCGAAGCGCCACTGCGGATGCTGCTGAACAACCTCGATCCCGAGGTCGCCGAGCGGCCGGAGGAGCTCATCGTCTACGGCGGCTCCGGGAAAGCGGCGAGGAGCCCGGAGGCGCTGCGGGCGCTCGTGCGGTCGCTGCTTACGCTCGGCGAGGACGAGACACTGCTCGTCCAGAGCGGAAAGCCGGTCGGCGTCTTCCGCACGACTCCGTCGTCGCCACGCGTGCTGATCGCGAACTCGCTGCTCGTCCCGCGCTGGGCGACGTGGGACGAGTTCCGGCGGCTAGAGGCGCTTGGACTGACGATGTTCGGCCAAATGACGGCCGGCAGCTGGATCTACATCGGCAGCCAGGGGATCCTGCAGGGCACCTACCAGACGTTCGTGTCGGCTGCGGAGAAGCACTTCGGTGCGGCCGATCTCTCCGGGCGCACGATCCTCACCGCCGGGCTCGGCGGGATGGGAGGCGCGCAGCCGCTGGCGGCGACGCTTGCCGGTGCGGCGATCCTGTGCGTCGAGGTCGACCCGGCGCGGATCGAGCGCCGACTCGAGACGCGCTACCTGGACGAGGCAGCGGAGTCCCTCGACGATGCTCTTGCACGTGTGCGCGCAGCGGCAGGTGAAGGGCGTGCGTTGTCGGTCGGGCTACTCGGAAACGCCGCAGAGGTCGTGCCGGAGTTGGCAAGGCGCGGGGAGCGGTTCGACCTGGTCACCGACCAGACCGCGGCGCACGATCCGCTGAACGGCTACGTGCCGGTCGGGCTGGACGTCGCGAAGGCCGCCGCGCTGCGCGAGCGCGACCCCGACGAGTACCTGCGCCGCGCCCGCGAGTCGATCGCGCGACACGTCGAGGCGCTGCTCGAGTACGTCCGAGCCGGCAGCTATGTTTTCGATTATGGCAACAACTTACGAGGGGAGGCACTAGAGGCCGGGGTAGAGGAAGCATTCGCATACCCGGGCTTCGTCCCGGCCTATATCCGGCCGTTGTTCTGCCGCGGCATCGGGCCGTTCCGTTGGGCCGCCCTGTCTGGCGATCCAGGCGACATCGCCGCCATCGACCGTCGGCTCCTGGAGCTCTTCCCGGAGGACGGCGCTCTCCAGCGATGGCTGACACTGGCGCCTGACCGCATCGCCTTCCAGGGATTGCCCGCTCGGATCTGCTGGCTCGGCTGTGGCGACCGCGCCCGCGCCGGGTTGGCGATCAACGACCTCGTGCGCGAGGGCGAGGTGAAGGCGCCCGTTGTGATCGGGCGGGATCACCTCGACTCCGGCTCGGTGGCGTCGCCGTATCGCGAGACCGAGGCGATGCTGGACGGCTCCGACGCGATCGCGGACTGGCCGATCCTGAATGCACTGGTGAACGTCGCCGCCGGCGCGACCTGGGTCAGCGTCCACCATGGCGGCGGCGTCGGGATCGGCAACTCGATCCACGCCGGCATGGTGGTCGTCGCTGACGGCAGCGATGAGATGGCCGAGCGCCTCGAGCGGGTGCTGACCTCCGACCCCGGCACGGGAGTCCTTCGCCACGCCGACGCCGGCTACTCGGAGGCGATTGCGGCTGCCGAGGAGTACGGACTCCAGTTGCCGCTGCCGCCCTCTTCAGGCGCATGACCGAACGCGAAGGGGCGGGGACGCTGCTCGTCCGCGACCTCGCGCAGCTAGCGACACCTTCGGCAGCGGAGGCGCCGGCCCGCGGAAGGGAGCTGGGCGAGGTCAAGGTAATCGAGCGAGCCTTCGTCCTGTGCGAGGACGGCCGAATCGTCGCGAGCGGCGCGATGTCCGAGCTCGGCGCGGTCGAGGGCGAGGTCGAGGAGGTCGACGGATCCGGATTCTGTGCGATCCCGGGTCTCGTCGACTGCCACACGCACCCGTGCTTTCTAGGCGACCGCGTCGAGGAGTTCGCGCTGCGCGCGGGCGGCGCGAGCTACGAGGAGCTGCATGCGGCCGGTGGCGGGATTCTCTCGACCGTGCGCGCGACGCGCGCCGGGGACGAGAGCGAGCTGCGCGCTGCGGTCGAGCAGCACCGCGGCTGGATGCTGCGCGCCGGAACGACGACCTTCGAGGGCAAGTCGGGCTACGGGCTCGACCGGGAGACCGAGCTCGCCTCGCTGCGCGCGGTATCCGCCGCCGGCGGCGTGACGACGTGGCTCGGCGCGCACGCCGTGCCGCCGGAGTTCGAGGATGCGAACGGATACCTCCAGTTCGTGCTGAAGGAGGTCCTGCCCGAGGCCGCGTCGCTCGCCGAGGCCGCCGACGTGTTCGTCGAGGAGGGCGCGTTCACGGTCGAGCAGGCGCGTCGCTACCTCTCGGCCTGTCGAGACGCAGGTCTTGTCCTGCGGCTGCACGGGGATCAGTTCAACGAGCTCGGGGCAGTCGAGCTCGCGGTCGAGCTGGGGGCCCGGTCGATCGACCACCTCGAGGCGACGGGCGAGGCCGGCGTGCGCATGCTGGCGGAGAGCGACGTGGTCGGCGTCCTGCTGCCGGCCAGCGCCCTCTTCCTCGACCGCCCGATGCCTCCCGCGCGCGCGCTCGTCGACGCGGGCGGCGCCGTCGCGCTGGCGACCGACTTCAATCCGGGCAGTGCGTTCTGCGAGAGCCTGCCGCTCGTCTGCAGCCTCGCCTCGACCCAGCTCCATCTCTCTCCCTCGGAAGCCTTGAGCGCCTGCACCGTCAACGCCGCACATGTGCTCGGGCGCGCCGACCGGTGCGGGCGGATCGCGGCTGGTTTCGACGCCGATCTGGTCCTGCTGGCCGCGCCCGACTGGCGGCACCTCGCCTACCGCCTCGGCGGCGACCTCGTCGCGACGGTGATCCAGGGCGGGCGCGTCGCGTGGACGCGCTGAGGCTACGCTTGCGACGATGCCCACGAGGAAGCAGCGGCGCCGGCGCCAGAAGGAGCAGCGGCACGAGTACGAGATCGTCTATCTCGACGACGAGGGCCGCGAGGTCGAGCCGGAGGACGCGAAGCCGCGCGACGATCGCCGGAACGGGAAGCGCACCGACAAGCGTTCCGCTCAGAAGGGTCGTGGCGGGCGTCCGGTCAAGGAAGTGCAGCCGCCCTCGTGGAACCGCGTGGTCAAGCGCGCCCTGATCTTCGGGCCGCTGATCTTCGTCGCGTTCTCGCTGATCAACAGCGGCCAGCCGATCCTGTCGCGGCTCGCAGTGGCTGTCGTCTACACCGCGTTTTTCGTCCCCTTCATGTACCTCATGGATCGCGCGATGTACCGCGCTTACCTGAGGCGCAGCGGCCAGGCACCTACACGCAGCTCGCCGAAGAAGCGGTAGCCGGAGGCCCCGCTACTAGCCGGCGGTCCGCACGACCTGCTCGCCGCCGCCGCGGTAGTGGCCTGGGCCCGGCCACGGCGCGAGGAAGAGCAATAGCCGCGCGCCCTCCACGGTCGAGACGGCGTGCCGCTCGTCGGGCTCGAACCGGATGAGCATCCCGGCGGGAGCGTCGATCGCCTCGTCGCCGACGTCGACCCGCACCGACCCATCTACCACGAGCAGGAACGCATGCTCCTTGACCTGATGGTCGCCGAGCTGCTGGCCCGGATCGAGCGCGAGCAAGACGGCGCGTCCCAAATCGTCGGAGTCGAGCACGACGGGCGAGCGGCTGCCGCCGGGAGTCTCGATCTCGCGCAGGTTCCAGCGCTGCATCGCGGAGCTGCACCCTATCGCGTCACAACGCTTGTACACGGCGCACTCCCGTCACACTCTCGGCACAGACACGGGCGCCGGCCGCCGCTAGGCTCGCAGCGGGGAGGAGGCCGGGCGCGCCTTAAACAGAGCGCATGCCGCGAAGAGCCCGGGGGCGGCGAGGCAAGCCAAGAAGCCGAGAACGCCTCGTTAGACTCAGCGCTCCCGTGAGCACGCGCACCGGCATCGTCGTGGACCGCTACGAGCTCGGCCCGATCGGCACGAACTGCTACGTCGTTCGCGCCTCGCGCGACGCCACGGAAGCCGTGGTCGTCGACCCCGGCGGCGACGCAGCCGAGCTCCGGCTCGAGCTCGCGCGCGCCGGCGCTCGCTGTGCAGCGATTCTGATCACGCATGGCCACTGGGATCACCTCGGCGGCGTCGCCGACCTCGCGGAGGGAACCGGCGCCCCCGTCTACATGGCCGAGGGCGAGCGCGCGCTGCTCGAGAACCTTCCCGACCTCGTGCCGGCCGGCGTGGTCGCCCGCGGCTACACGCCGGACACGTTTCTCCAGGGCGATGAGACGCTCGAGCTCGCGGGCATCACGTTCGAGACGCTGCAGGTCCCCGGCCACTCGCCGGCGCACCTCGCCTTCCACGCCGACGAATGCCTGTTCTCGGGCGACGTCCTCTTTGCCGGCTCGGTCGGCCGCACCGACCTTCCGGGCGCGGACTGGGAGACGCTCGTCGAGACGATCCGCATGCTCGGCGAACGCTTCCCGCCCGAGACGACCGTCTATCCGGGCCACGGCCCGCCGACCACGCTCGGCGTCGAGCTCGAGCGCAACCCGTTCCTCGCTCCGCTTCGCGCCTCGTGACGACCTTCGAGGCGCCGCGAGGCACCCACGACATCCTCCCCGCCGAGCAGCTGCGCTGGCGGCTCGTCACCGGCGAGGCGGAGCGGCTCTGCTCGCTCTACGGCTACCGGCCGATCCAGACGCCAGGCTTCGAGGACACGGCCGTCTTCCAGCGCACGTCGGGCGCGGGCTCTGATGTCGTCCAGAAGGAGATGTACACCTTCGAGGACCGCGGCGGCCGCTCCCTCACGCTTCGCCCGGAAGGCACGGCACCAATCGCGCGCGCGTACCTGCAGCACGGCCTCCATCGCGAGGCGCAGCCGGTCAAGCTCTACACGATCGCGACGATGTACCGCTACTCGGCGCCGCAGCGCGGCCGCTACCGGGAGCACTGGCAGCTCTCGGTCGAGGCGATCGGCTCCGACGACCCGGCGATCGACGCGGAGATCATCCAGCTCTACGACGAGCTGCTCGCACGCCTCGGGATCACGCGATACGAGCTGCTGCTGAACTCGATCGGCGACGAGAACTGTCGCCCGCAGTACCTCGAGCGCCTCACGTCGTGGCTCGACCAGCACGAGGACGTCCTTGACGAGGAGGCGCGCCAGAAGCGTGCCACGAGCCCGCTGCGCGTCTTCGACGTGAAGAGCGAGCGAGTCCAACAGGCGCTCGAAGACGCACCGAAGATCGGCGACTCGCTCTGCGACGAGTGCCGCGCGCACTTCGACTCGGTGCGGGCGCATCTCGAGAATTACGGCGTCGAGTTCACCCTCGCCCCGACGCTGGTGCGCGGCCTCGATTACTACACGCGCACCACGTTCGAGTTCGTCGACGAGGCGATCGGCGCACAAAGCTCGATCTGCGGCGGCGGCCGCTACGACGGGCTGATCGAGGAGCTCGGCGGGAAACCCACGCCGGGCATCGGCTTCGGCGCCGGGATCGAGCGGCTGCTGCTGTCGCTCGAGGGCGCCGGCACGGAGCTCGAGCCCGACGAGATCGACGTCTTCGTCGCGCTGCACGACGCCGGCGACAAGCCACGCGTTCTCCCGCTCGTCCAGGAGCTGAGGCGCCACGGCCTGCGCGCCGACGTCGACTACGGAGGGCGCTCGCTCAAGGGCCAGCTGACCCAGGCGAACCGCCTCGGCGCCAAGGCGATCGTCGAGTGGGGCGCGGAGCGCTCGACCCTCCGCCGCCGTGGGGAGCTGGACGAGGAAGTCCCGACCGCCGAGCTCGCCGAGAGGCTGCGCCGATGAGGTGGCGCGACCTCAAGGCCGGCGAGCTGCGCAAGGAGCACGTCGGCCAGCGCCTGGCCCTCGCCGGCTGGGCTGCGCGGCGGCGCGACCACGGTGGCCTCGTCTTCATTGACCTGCGTGACGAGGGCGGGCTCGCTCAGCTCGTGATCAACCCCGAGCGTGCGCCGCAGGCCGCGGAGGTCGCGCACGGCGTTCGCAACGAGTTCGTGATCCGCGCCGAGGGCGAGGTGGCGGCCCGTGCGCCGGAGGCCGTCAACCCGAGCCTGCCGACCGGCGAGGTCGAGCTGCAGGTGGACGAGCTGGAGATCGTCTCGCGCTCGGAGCCGCTGCCGTTCCAGGTCGACGAGGAGAACGTCGAGGAGTCGACTCGCCTGCGCTACCGCTACCTCGACCTCCGCCGCGAGCACATGCAGCGCAACCTGCGGCTCTCTGCAACCGTCGTCGCGGCGATCCGCCGCTATATGGACGAGCACGGCTTCGTCGACGTCTGGACCCCGAACATGACGAAGGCCACCCCCGAGGGCGCCCGCGACTTCCTCGTGCCGGTGCGGCTCCAACCGGGGCGCTTCTTCGCGCTCCCCCAGTCGCCGCAGATCTTCAAGCAGATCCTGATGGTTGCCGGGATGGGTCGCTACTACCAGATCGCGACCTGTTTCCGGGACGAGGATCTCCGCGCCGACCGGCAGTTCGAGTTCCGCCAGCTCGACCTCGAGCTCTCGTTCCCGACGCGCGAGGACGTCTGGGAGACGCTCGAGGGCGCCGTGTGCGCGTCGTTCGAGGCGCTGGAGCGCACGCCGCCCGAGCGGCCGTTCCAGCGGCTGACCTGGCACGAGGCGATGGCGCGCTACGGCTCCGACAAGCCGGACCTCCGCTTCGGCCTCGAGCTCCACGACCTGACCGAGGCGACGCGCGACTCGGAGTTCAAGGTCTTCGCGCAGGCCCCGAGCGTCCAGTACCTGACCGTGCCGCAGGAGCTCTCGCGCGCCGAGCTCGCCTCGCTCGAGGAGCTGGCGAAGGAGTGGGGCGGGAAGGGCCTCGCGTACCTCGTGTTCGACGAGGAGGGCGAGGTGCGCTCGCCGATCGCGAAGTTTCTCTCCGCCGAGCTCATCGAGGCGGTGCGGCCCGAGCAGCCGTCGGCGACGGTGCTCTTCGGCGCCGACGAGCCGCTCACCGTGGCCCGCGTGCTCTCGGCGGTCCGCAACCACCTCGGCCGCGAGCTCGGCCTGATCGACGCGAGCCGCGACGAGTTCCTCTGGGTCACCGACTTCCCGCTCTTCGAGTGGGAGGAGGACGGCAAGCGCTGGACGTTCAGCCACCACCCCTTCACGGGCGTGCGGCCGGGTGACGAAGAACTGATCGAGTCGGACCCCGGGCGCGCGTTGAGCCAGGCGTACGACCTCGTCTGGAACGGCTGGGAGCTCGGCTCGGGCTCGATCCGGATCCACGACCCCGCACTGCAGCAGCGCGTCTTCGCAGCGATGGGCATCAGTAAGGAGGAGGCCGAGGAGCGGTTCGGCTTCTTGCTCGAGGTGTTGCGCATGGGTGCGCCGCCGCACGGCGGGTTCGCGATGGGGCTCGAGCGCTTCGTCGCGTTGCTCGCCGGCGAGCAGAACATCCGCGAGGTGGTCGCCTTCCCGAAGACCGCCAGCGGATCGGAGCCGCTGAGCGGCGCTCCGACGCCGATTGCGCAGGAGATCCTGGCCGAGCTCGGAATTCAGGTGCTGCCGGAAGCGACCTGACGGCGCCCGGCTGAGCCGTCATACTTTCCGTCGAGCGAGGTCGAGCCAGGAGGCAAGCTAGAGCATGGCGAGCGAAGGTCCAGAGAGAGCGTCCGAAGCACCGTCCTTGACGCCGTTGCCGCGGGTCGAGGACCTGCCGAGCGCGGCCGACGGCTACGACCGCGACAAGGTTCGCGGGGCGTTCGAGGCCTTCCGGCGCCACACGACGCAACTCCAGGTGCAGCTGCGCGTGCTACAGGCGGCGGGCCAGGGCGCCGAGCCGACCGGGCACGCCGTGCGCATGGACTCACTCCACATGATCCGCGCCGCGGCCGAGATGGCCGACACGATCGAGCGCGACGCCCAGACGGCCTCGGCTGCGCAGCTGCGGCGAACGGAGGAAGAGGTCTCGCGCCGCCAGCGTGAGCTGCAGGACCGTGAGGGCGAGGTCGAGCGCTACCGGCAGGAGAGCGAGCGCCAGCGAGCGGAGGTGCTGAACGCGGCCAAGGCCGAGTCGCGCCAGCTGACGCAGGAGGCGCAGCAGCAGGCGAACCAGGAGGTCTCCGAGGCCGAGTCGCGGGCCGCGCGGCTGGTCGAGCAGGCACGGCACCAGGCGACGGAGCTGACGAACGCCACCCGCGCCGAGGTCGAGCAGACGCTCGAGTGGGCGCGCAGCCAGGCTGCCGCGATCATCCACCGAGCGCAGGAAGGTGCCGAGCAGCTGCTCGGTGCAGCTGGGCTTGGAGAGGACGCGGTCGGCCGTGTCGCGCAGTCGATCGTCGGCGCTGCCGAGGCCGCGACAGAGGCGAGCCGAGGACCCGCACCGTCGTCGCCGGGCCCGGCGTCGTCGCAGCTGCGCGCGGCGGAGCCGCCCGGAACCGAAGCCGAAGCCACCGAGGAGCAGGAGAGCGAGGAGCCTCCGGCCTCGCCGCCGAGCTCGCCTGGCCCACCGCCGCCCGGTTCGCTGGACACGGTCGACGGTCCGCCGAGCGAAGACGACACCACAAGCTAGTCTCGGCCCATGCTTGCGGGCCGGCCCGGTCTCCGCTTCGCGCTCGAGGCGCTGTTCCTGATCGTGCTCGCGGTCGGTGCCGGGCTCGCCGACCTGCGCCCGCTCGTGATCGTGCTCGTGATGGCCGGGGCGTGGGTGCTCGTCGCGCTCGTTGAGTTCGCGGCGGAGCGCAGCGCGTCCGCGCCCCTCACCCACCTGCTGCCAGGGGTGGCCGCGCCGCAGGAGGACGAGGACGGGAGGGTCGAGTGGCCGTTGCCCGAGGAGCGGACCGTGGTGGCGCCGCCCGAGCAGCGCCTGCCGCCGGAGCCCGAGCCGGAACCGGTCGTACGCGAGCCCGAGCCCGAGCCGGAGCCCGAGCCGGAACCGGTCGTACGCGAGCCCGAGCCCGAACCGGAACCAATCGTGGCCGAGCCCGAGCCGGAGCCGGTCTTAGCCGAGCCCGAGCCGGAGCCGGAGCCGGAGCCCGAGCCCGCGCCGCTGCTCCCGGCGGCGGAGGAGCCCGTGGCGCCCATGGAGGAGCTAGTTGCGCCCGCGGAGGAGCCGGTGGCGCCCACGGAGGACACCGGCGAGGTCGTCCCAGCGCCTCGCCGGCGGCGGTCGTTCTTCCGCCGTCGCGAGCGAGAGCCCGAGCCCGAGCCGGAGGCACCCCCTCGCCACGTGAAGCTGCTTCCGCGGCGCACGGCACCCGAGACGAGTCGCGTCGCCGAAGAGGTCGCCGAGCTGTTCGACGAGCCCGAGGAGCGTAAGGAGCACGGCGGATGAGGATTCGACGGCGGGAGGCCGCCGCGCCGGCCGAGCCCACGCCGACCGGTCGTGCAATCGACGTCGAGACGAGGACGCCACGCGCGTGGAACCTCTGGGAGCTCGAGCGCCTGGCCGAGGACCTGGACGCCGATGACCGCGCACAGGAGCGGAAGCTGCTCCTGCTTCACCTGCGCGACGTCGCCGACACGTCAGGCCATCTCCCGCCCGAGTTCGACTCGCTCGTCCGTGACGTGTTCGGCGCGCGGTTGGCGGAGCTGGCAACGTGAGGGCGGCGCTGGCGCAGCGTCAGGTGGCGCTCGCGTGCGTCGCACTGCTGGCCGCGATCGTCGCGCTGGCCCTCACCTCGCACGGCAACAGCCAGAGCGACAAGAGCCTGCCGCAGCCGGTGGCGGCGGCCGGTGGCGCGTGGTACACGGCCCTCGCGGGCGCGGGCGAACCGCGCTACGGGAAGCGAACGCGTTGCGGCTACGTGCTCCGGCCGGGGACTATCGGCATCACCGACTCGGTGCTCCCGTGCGGCGTCCTCGTCTACGTCGCGTACAAGGACAGCCCGCGGATCCTCACCCGCGTGATCGACCGGCGGCCCGTGCCGGCGGGGCGGAAGTTCGACCTCACGCCGAGGCTCGCGGAGGAGCTCGGCGTCGACGGCGTGCAGCGGATCCGATGGGTCTTCGCGCGCTAGAGCTGAGCTACACTCCGACCACTCGAGCCTGTTCGTGCCCGGGGCCTCACTGTAGAACCAACACCAAGTGAATGGGAGCTTGTGTTCGGCCCGAGGCGCAAGCCGAGGGAGGCGCGGCACCCACCTGGCTAGTCCAGGTTCACAAGGGGCTTCGACGCATCGGCAGGCTGGAGCCAAACGGGGGAGCCGCAGGGCTCCCCCGTCTGCGTAGAGGCGTTAGTGCTCAGACAGCTGTCGAGTCTCGCGTCGGGTCACGCCACTCCGAGGTCGAGGAGAGCGCGTAGATCACCAGCACCGCGAGCGTGAGCGTGGCGGCTCCGTACCAGGGGGCGTACTGGAGCAAGAGGAAGCTCTCCACGATCACCACGATCGCCCAGATGTAGCCGACGACGCGGCCGAACATGTTGCCGCTGAGCAGCGAGTAGCCCGCGTAGAACGCGAGAACGGCAACGATGAGATCCCACAGGCCCCAGAGGAAGAGATTGTCCCCCAGCGCTCCAGCGCTGACGTTCGCGACGCGATTGCTGTCGGCGAAGTAGTAGAGCGCAGAGATGATTCGTAGGAATCCCACGGCGAACATCACGACCGCCGCGAACGTGAGCCAGCCCGGTCGGTTGAGGCCGGAATAGGCCTGTGTCGACATCGTTGCCTCCCTGTGATCGGTGGGGTCGGCCTACGAAACCACAGGAGTCACGCCGGTTTCAAGCGTGGGCCTACGTCCGCTGACGCTGTGCCCACCTACAGCGATCCGTGTGATCGGTAGCCTGGACCGCATGATCGAAGCCGTCGGCGATGCCTCGCGCGACGGCCGCTGGGCACTTGCGCGCCTGGCCGTCGAGGGCGAGCGAATCATCAGTGCCGAGGCCGAAGGGCTCGAGCGGCCACTCGACGGCTTGACGCTGCTGGAAGCGGCGGCCGTCGGCGGCGACGAGCTCGCAGCGGACGCGCTCGCGAACGCACTCGGGCCGGTCTTCCGGGCCGCTCCAAAGCCGGGACGCGTCGCGGTCGCGATGAGCGGCGGCGTCGACAGCGCCGTGGCGCTCCTACGGGCAGGCCCGGACGCGATCGGCGTGACGCTGCGGCTCTGGCTCGACCCGCAGGGCCCCGACGCCGACCGAGCCTGCTGCTCGCCCGAGGCCGTGATCGCCGCGCGCGCGACCTGCCACCGCCTCGGGATCCCGCACGTGACGCTCGACCTACGCGAGGAGTTCCGGCGCGCAGTGGTCGAGCCGTTCGTTCGCGGCTACGCGGCGGGCGAGACCCCGAACCCGTGCATTCGCTGCAACGGCAGCTTCCGCTTCGCCGAGCTGCTCGCCTTCGCCGAGCGAGCGGGGGCCGAGCGCCTCGTGACCGGCCACTACGCGCGGATCGTGGAGCGCGACGGCCGTCTGCTCCTCGCGCGCGCGGCGGACGAGCGCAAGGACCAGTCGTACATGCTCGCGCGGCTCGACCCGCGGTTTCTCGACCGGCTTTGGTTCCCGCTCGGCGAGCAGTGCAAGGACGAGACGCGCGCGGAGGCGGCGCAGGCAGGCCTCGAGGTGGCGCAACGAGCCGAGAGCCAGGAGGCATGCTTTCTCGCCGGCGGCGACTACCGGGACTTCCTCGAACGCCACGGACTGGCCGCCGACGAGGGGCGGCTGGTGGACGAGGACGGCAACCAGGTCGGCCGCCACGACGGCTTCTGGCGCTTCACCCCCGGCCAGCGCAAGGGGCTCGGCGTCTCGGCGCCCGAGCCGCTGTACGCGCTGCGCAGCGAGGCCGCGACGAACACCGTCGTGGTCGGACCTCGTGCGGCGCTGGCGATCCGCGTCGTGCGCGTACGGGGGCGGCTGCACGTCCCGGTCTCGCGGGCCGAGGCGAAGCTCCGGTACCGGTCACCGGCCGTGGAGACGGCCGTCGGCCCGGTCGCCGGCGGCTTCCGGCTCGAGCTTGCCCAGCCCGCGTACGGGGTGGCGCCCGGGCAGGCCGCCGTCCTGTACGACGACGGCGCGGTCGTCGGCGGAGGGACGATCGTCGGCGCCGAAACCGCGCGCCACGCTTCCGCGTTCTAGAACGGAGGGCGATTTTGACGGGCGACAAGATCATCCTGACGATTCCGCGCGAGGAGCCGTTCCACGAGGTCGCACACCTCGTGCTGGGCGGCGTCGCGGCGCGACTCGACCTGACGTTCGAGAGCATCGACGACCTCGAGACGGCGCTGGACGCCGTGCTCGAGCGGGCCGCGGAGGACGGCGACGTCACCGTACAGCTCCGGCTCGCCGACGGCGCCATCGTCACCCGGGTCGGGCCGTTCGCGGCCGACCGTCTCCGGGTCGAGCTCGAGCGGGACGTTCCGGACGACGTCACCCTCCGGCGCATCCTCGACACCGTCGTCGACAGCTACGAGCTCGACGCAGACGGGTGGCTCGAGCTGACCAAGGGCCTGACGGTGGAGGAGGGCGCGTGACGCAGGAGAGCGACAAGGTCCTGCTCCGCCGCTACCACGAGCAGGGCGACCTCGCCGCGCGCGAGCAGCTGATCGAGCAGTACATGTCGCTCGTGCGCTCGCTCGCGCGGCGCTACTCGTACCGCGGCGAGCAGCTCGAGGACCTCGTCCAGATCGGCGCGATCGGGCTGATCAAGGCGATCGACCGCTTCGACGTCAACCGCGGCGTCGAGCTGACCACGTACGCGACGCCGAACATCATCGGCGAGATCAAGCGGCACTTCCGCGACCGCGGCTGGTCGGTGCGTGTGCCGCGTGGGCTGCAGGAGCTGAACATCCAGTTGTCGCGGCTGATCGAGGAGCTGACCGTGCAGCTCGGCCGCTCGCCGACCATCGCGGAGCTCGCGAAGTCGGCCGAGGTGAGCGAGGAAGAGGTGCTCGAGGCACTGGAGAGCGGCCGCGCGTACAGCTCGCTCTCGCTGTCGGCGGGGTCGGCCGGCCACGACGACGAGGGCGAGCTCGACCCGCTCGAGTCGCTCGGCACCGAGGAGCACCAGTACGAGGTCTCGGAGGACCGCGCCGTCCTCGCGCCGGGCTTCCGCGTCCTCGACGAGCGGGAGCGCAAGATCCTTCACCTGCGCTTCTTCGAAGGCCTGACGCAGTCGCAGATCGCCCAGCAGGTGGGCATCTCGCAGATGCACGTGTCGCGGCTGATCCGCCGCTCCCTCGAGAAGATCCGCGAGGAGATCGCGGCCGAGCAATCCGCCTAGCGCGCCGTCAGCCAGTCGGCTAAGGCACCTACCGTCTCGGGGCCGCCCGCAAGTGGGACGTTATGCCCCGGCTCGCGGGGCGGAAGGCTATGCGCTCCAGCTCGAGCGCGGCAAGCAACGCAGGAACGAGGCCGGCCAGCGCATGGGCTTGCACCGCCGCGCGAGGGAGCCCGACGCCGTGCCAGTAGAGGGCGTTACGGCCGGCGTCCTCGCCCCATGTCCGCACCTGGAGGCGGGTGCCGCCGGCGTCGATCCAGCGGTCCGTGCCGGAATCCACCGCCCGTAGAATCGCAGCCATGCGCACGACCGCCGAGCTGCGCGCGGGCTTCCGCGAGTTCTTCGAGTCCAAGGGCCACGAGTTCAGGCCCTCGCACTCGCTGATTCCGCGCGCCGACGACCGCTCGACGCTGCTCATCTCGGCGGGAATGCAGCCGCTGATGCCGTACTTCCTCGGCTTCGAGGAGCCGCCGGCGCCGCTGCTCGCGACCGTGCAGAAGGTCTTCCGGACGCCCGACATCGACGACGTCGGCATGAACGAGAGGACGCTGACCTTCTTCGAGATGCTCGGCAACTTCTCGTTCGGGCAGTACTTCAAGGACGGCGCGGTCGAGCTCGCCTGGGAGTTCATGTTCGACCGGATGAGGCTCGACCTCGACCGGGTCTGGGTCACCGTCTTCGCGGGCGACCCGGAGCTCGGGCTCGACGAGGACCAGGTGGCGGTCGCCGCCTGGGAGAAGATGGGGATGCGGCCGGAGCGGATCGTGCGGCTGCCGCGGGTGGACAACTTCTGGTCGGTCGGCGGGCCCGGGCCGTGCGGGCCCGACTCGGAGATGTTCTACGACTGGGGCGAGGAGGTCGGCTGCGGCCGGCCGGAGTGCCAGCCCGGGTGCGACTGCGATCGGTTCCTCGAGTTCTGGAACCTCGTCTTCATGGAGTTCGAGCTGCACGGCGACGGCACGCTGACGCCGCTGCCGAAGCAGAACATCGACACCGGCCTCGGCCTCGAGCGCGGGGCCCGGATCCTCCAGCAGGTGGAGTCGGTCTACGACACCGACGGCTACCAGCAGATCATGGCCTGGATCGCGGGACGAGTCCGGGGTCGCCTACGGCGAGAGCGACCAGGCGACGAAGGCGCACCGGATCCTCGCCGATCACGGGCGTGGGATGGCGTTCCTCGCTGCCGACGGCGTGACGCCGTCGAACGAGGGCCGCGGCTATGTCATGCGACGGATCATCCGGCGCGCCGTGCAGCAGGCGACGCGGATCGGCCTCGAGCCGCCGTTCCTCGCCGGGCTCGCCGGGGTCGTCGTCGAGCAGATGCACGACGCCTATCCCGAGCTGGACCGGGCCCGCACCGAGATCGAGCGGGTGCTCGCGGAGGAGGAGGAGCGGTTTGGCCAGACCCTCGCGCGCGGGTTGACGCTCTTCGAGGAAGCCGCCGCCGACGGCGAGATCTCCGGCGAGGAGGCGTTCCGACTGCACGACACGTACGGCTTCCCGATCGAGCTGACGCAGGAGCTCGCCCGCGAGCGCGGCCTGCCGGTCGACGAGGACGGCTTCCGCACGCTGATGGAAGAGCAGCGCGTGCGCTCGCGCAAGGCGGTGCAGGAGGTCGAGGTGCGCATCAGCGCCGACGTTCGTAGTGAGTTCGTCGGCTACGAGAAGACCGATGTGCTGACGGCGATCGTCGCCTACGAGGACCTCGGCGAAGGCCGCTTCCAGGCGAAGCTCGAGCAGTCGCCGTTCTACCCGGACGGCGGCGGCCAGGTCAGCGACTCCGGCTACATCGAGGATGAGGAAACCGGCGCGCGGGCCGAGCTCGTCGCGGCGACACGGCTCCCTGGCGACGACCAGGTGCTGACCTTCGAGGGCGAGGGCTTCCGCGAGGGCATGCGCGTCCGCGCGGTCGTGCCTTGGCAGGTGCGCTTCCCGACGATGGCCAACCACACGGCGACGCACCTGCTGCACAAGGCGCTGCAGGAAGTGCTCGGCGAGCACGCGCGCCAGGCGGGCTCGGCGGTGCGGCCGGACAAGCTGCGCTTCGACTTCGCGCATCCGCAGGCGGTTTCATCGGAGGAGCGCGCGGAGATCGAGCGGCGGGTGAACGAGGCGGTCTTCCGCAACCTGCCCGTGCGCGCGTACGTCGTCCCGATCGAGGAGGCGCGGCGGCTCGGCGCGATGATGCTCTTCGGCGAGAAGTACGGCGACGAGGTGCGCGTGGTCGACATCGCCGGCTGGTCGCGCGAGCTCTGCGGCGGCACCCACGTGCGGGGAACGGCGGAGATCGGCCCGTTCGTGATCACGTCCGAGAGCTCGGTCGGCTCGGGGACGCGGCGGATCGAGGCGGTCACCTCCGGCGAGGCGTACGCGCTGCTGCACGGGCGTGCGCACGAGGCCGAGGAGCTGCGGGCCGAGCTGGAGCGTGCCCGGCGCGAGGGGCCGAAGCGCGAGGAGCGCTCGGAGGTGCAGGTCGAGCCCCGCAGCGACGAGGCGATCGGCGGGGTGAACGTCTTCGTCGGCCACGCCTCCGGCGTGGATGCGGACGCGTTGCTCGAGGAGTCGGACCGGATCAAGCAGGCGCGGGCGCCCGCGGCGGTCGTGCTGGGCGCGACCGAGGACGGCCGCGTGCACCTGGTTGCGAACTTCGACCGCTCGCTCGAGGGCCGGCTCGACGCGGTCGCGGTGATCAAGGAGGCCGCAGCCGAGGTCGGCGGCGGAGGCGGTGGGCGGCCGACAATGGCGCGCGCGGGCGGCCGCGACCCCTCGAAGCTCGGCGACGCGCTCGCAAAGGCGGAGGAGGCGCTGCGGAAAGCACTGGCATGAGCGCGGAGTGCTCGTGCTGTGGAGGGGGGAAACCTGGCTTCCCCCGCGGGAGCGAGCCAGAGGCGAGCGACGCGTGAAGGTGGTGGCGCTGGACTACGGGGCTGCGCGCACGGGCGTCGCCGTCTCCGACCCGACCGGCACGATCGCGCGTCCCCTGGGCGTGGTCGAGCGCGCGGCGAGCGAGGCCGGGCTCGAGCGCGTGGCGCAGATCGTCCGGGAGGAAGGCGCCGAGCGCGTCGTCGTCGGGCTGCCGCTGACCCTGCGCGGCGAGCACGGCTCGCAGGCGCGCGAGACCGACGCGTTCGTCGAGGCGCTGCGCGGGCAGCTCGACGTGCCGGTCGAGAGCTACGACGAGCGCTTTACCACCGGGCTCGCGGCCGCCCACGGCTCCGACGAGGCCCCGGAGGACGCGCGCGCAGCGGCCCACTTGCTGTCCAGTTACCTGGCGTGGTCGAGCAGCGCGAAGGAGTAGCGGCACCGCCGCCACCGCCCCGGCCCCCGAGGCGCACGCCGAGGTCGGTCGTCTGGCGGCGACGCGTGGTCGCGCTGGCGGTGCTCGGCGCCGGCTTCGTGATCGCATGGGTCGCGGTCGCGAGCGTCGGCGGCTCTGACAAGGCCGAGCCGCCGCCGCCAACGACGACGGCCGTCGCGCCGCCGAAGCCGTTCCGGATCGTCTTCCCCGAGGGGTTCACGCGGAAGGAGATGGCCGCGCGCGTCACCGCGGTCGCGCAGATCGCGCGGCGGGAACGCGGCAAGCGCGTGGGCCTGAAGGAGCAGGCGTACTTGGCCGCGACGGCGAATCCGCGGCCGCAGCCGACGTTCGGGGCGAAGGCGCTACCGCTGGAGGGGTTCCTCTTCCCGGCGACCTACGACTTCACCGCGCGCACGACCTCACCACAGCTCGTGGCGTCTCAGCTGAAGGCCTTCCGCGAGAACTGGAGGAAGGTGAACCTCGCGTACGCGCGCTCGAAGAACCTCACGCCGTACGACGTGCTCGTCATCGCTTCGATGATCGAGGAGGAGACACCCGCACCGGAGGAGCGGCAGCTCGTCTCGGCCGTGATCTACAACCGGCTCCATGCGCGGATGCCGCTCGGCATCGATGCTGCGCTGCGCTACGGCCTCGATATCCCGGGCACCGAGTCGATCCACAAGTCGCAGCTCGCGAACCCGACGCCGTACAACCTGCGCCTGCACTCCGGCCTGCCGCCGACGCCGATCGGGAACCCCGGGCTCGCGTCCATCCAGGCGGCCGCGCACCCGGCGAGGGTGGACTACCTCTACTTCGTCGCGAAGCCGGACAAGAAGCACCATTTCTTCACGGCCAGCGCCGACGAGTTCGAGCGCTACAAGGCCGCGCACGGCTTCGGATGAGTCGCATCGCATTGCTCGGCAAGCCGGTGGCCGAGTCGCTCTCGCCGCGAATGCAAAACGCCGCCTTCGCGGCGGCCGGGCTCGACTGGCAGTACGTCGCGCTCGAAGTCGACGCCGATGCGCTGGCCGAGACCGTGCGCGCGCTGCCGCAGCGCGGCTTCGTCGGGGCGAACGTGACGATCCCGCACAAGGAAGCGGCTGCGGGGCTCTGCGACGAGGCCGAGGGCGACGCCGTGAACACGCTCGTCTTCCGGGACGGCCGGGTGGTCGGCTTCAACACCGACAAGGAGATCGTGGCCGGGATCGCTGCGGAGCGCACGTGCCTGATCGGCGCGGGCGGGGCTGCGAAGGCGCTGTTGCCGGCGCTTCCCGGCGAGGTGTGGGTCTTCTCACGGAGCGGTTACTGGCCGCCCGACGCGGACGGGTGCGACCTGGTCGTGAACGCGACGCCGGTGCGTGACGAGCTCCTCGTCGAGCCACGGCAGGGGCAGACGGTTGTCGATCTCGCCTACTACGCGGACGGGCGCGCGACCGCCCTCATCGACGCGGCACGAGCTGCCGGCTGTGAGGTCGTCGACGGCCTCGACGCACTCGTTCGGCAGGGAGCTGCGTCGTTTCGGCTGTGGACGGGCGTTGACGCGCCTGTCGGGGCGATGCGCAGCGCCTTAGGCTTACGGCCGTGAACACGAGACTTCCACGCTCGGACGGTCGTTTCAGACGGATGCGCGGCGGAGTCGCGCATCCTGAGGAGGGCACCGCGAGCGGTGCCTTGGACGCGTGACCCTGACGCTGACGACGGCCGGCGAGTCGCACGGGCCCGCGCTCGTGGCGATCGTCGCCGGGTTGCCGGCGGGGCTCGTGCTCGACCGTGAGGCGATCGACTCCGACCTCGCGCGGCGCCAGCAGGGGTACGGGCGCAGCCCGCGGCAGCAGCTCGAGCAGGACACCGTCGAGGTGCTCGCGGGGTTGCGTCACGGCCGGACGCTCGGGACGCCGCTCGCGGTGGTCGTCCGCAACCGCGACCACAAGAACTGGGAGTGGGGGATGAGCCCGTGGCCGCCGGAGGGCGAGGCCGCGGGCAAGGGCTCGAAGCCGGTGACGCTGCCGCGGCCCGGCCACGCCGACCTCGCGGGCTCGCTGAAGTACGGGCTCGCCGACGCGCGCGACGCGCTCGAGCGGGCCAGCGCGCGGCAGACGGCCGTTGCGGTTGCAGCGGGCGCCGTGGCGAAGGCGCTGCTGGCGGAGGTCGGGATCGAGGTCCTCGGCCGCGTGGTGACGGAGGAGCTCGAGCAGCGGATCGACGAGGCGCGCGCCGAGCGCGACACCGTCGGCGGCGTGGTCGAGGTCCGCGCGGTCGGCGTCCCGCCGGGGCTCGGGTCCTACGCGTCGAAGGAGGACCGGCTCGACGCGCGCCTCGCGGCTGCACTGATGGGCATCCAGGCGGTGAAGGGCGTCGAGATCGGCGCGGGGTTCGAGCTCGCGGAGCGGCGCGGCTCGCAGGCGCACGACGAGATCCTCGCTCGCGACGACGGCACGCTCCACCGCGAGACGAACTTCGCGGGCGGGATCGAGGGCGGCGTCTCGAACGGCGAGCCACTCGTCGTCCGAGCGGCGATGAAGCCGCTGCCGACCCTGATGCGGCCGCTGCGCTCGGTCGACCTGGAGAGCGGCGAGGCCGGCGAGGCTCTGGTGGAGCGGAGCGACGTGGCGGCGGTGGAGGCGCTTGCGGTCGTCGCCGAGGCCGCGGTCGCTTTCGAGCTGGCGCGCGCCGCGCGCGAGAAGTTCGGCGGGGACTCGCTCGGCGACTTCGTGGCCGCCTGGCGCGCCTACCTGGAGCGGATTCCGTGGCGCACGCCCTAGACCGGCACGTCGCGCTCATCGGCTTCATGGGCGCCGGCAAGTCGACGCTCGGCATGGTTGCTGCGCAGAAGCTCGGCCGGCGCTTCATCGACCTGGACAGGGAGCTCGAGCGGTCGATGCGGCAGTCCATTCCGGAGCTGTTCGAGCAGCGCGGCGAGGCGGAGTTCCGCCTGCTCGAGCGGGAGGCGACCCTCCAGGCGCTCTGCAACGAGCGGCCGGCGGTCCTCGCGCTCGGGGGTGGCGCGGTCGAGACGCCGTCCATCCGGAAGACGCTGAAGGAGCGGGCGCTGACGGTCCTCATCGAGGTCGACCCGCAGACCGCCTGGACGCGCGTCGGCGGCAGTCCCCGACCGCTCGCGAAAGACGAGGCGGCGTTCCACGCGCTCTTCGGCCGCCGGAAGCCGATCTACCTGGAGGCGGCGGACGCCGTTGCGCGTGACACCCACGGCATCGTGCTCGCGGCGGCGGGGATCGAAGTCGAGCACGGGTCGTTCGCCCGGCTGCCCGAGCTCGTGCCGGAGGGCGAGGTCGAGGTGATCGGCGACGCGGTGGTGCTCGGGCTCCACCGGCCGCCGCTCGACGCGCCCGTCCACGCCCTGCGCGACGGCGAGGAGGCGAAGAGCCTCGGTGCGGTCGAACGGCTCTGGCGCGAGTTTCGGCTCGGGCGAAGCGGGACGATCGTCGTCGTCGGAGGCGGCTGCACCACGGACGCGGCCGGGTTCGCCGCTGCGACGTACATGCGAGGCATTCGCTGGATCGCGGTGCCGACCACGCTCGTGGGCCAGGTCGACGCGGCCATCGGCGGCAAGACCGCGGTCAACCTTCCCGAGGGCAAGAACCTCGTCGGCGCCTTCCACTGGCCGGAGCGGACGGTGATCGACCCCGCACTGCTGGAGACGCTGCCCGAAAGCGAGCACCGGGCGGGGATGGCCGAGGTGGTGAAGACGGGCCTGCTCGCCGGCGAGCCGCTCTGGGAGCTCGAGATCGACGAGCTGGTGCGCCGCTGCGCCGCCTACAAGGCCGCGGTCTGCCTGCGCGACCCGCACGAGCAGGGCGCGCGGGCGGTGCTGAACCTCGGCCACACGTTCGCGCACGCGCTCGAGGCCGCCGGCGACTACCGGCGCCTGAGCCACGGCGAGGCCGTCGCGCTCGGCCTGCTCGCGGCGCTGCGCCTCTCCGGCCTCGACACCACCGCGGTCGAGGAGGTTCTGCAGCCGCAGAAGGCGCGGGTCGACCGCGACGCGGCCTGGGCGGCGATCGCGCGCGACAAGAAGAGCGTCAACGGCTCGCCGCGGCTCGTCCTGCTGGAGGCGCCGGGCAAGCCGGTCACCGGAGTCGAGCTTCCCGAGCAGCAGGTGCGGGCGGCCCTCGACGAGCTGATCGCCGAGTAGAGTCGCCGCGTGCGCGTCGCCGTCCTGAACGGGGTCAACCTCGACGTCGTCGGTCGCCGTAATCCGAAGCTCTACGGCGGGCTGAGCCTGAATCAGCTCGAAAGCCGGATCTACGAATGGGGCCGCGAGCTCGAGCTCCAGGTGGACTGCCGTCAGACGAACAGCGAGGCCGAGTACATCGGCTGGTGTCACGACGCGGAGGAGTGGGCGGGCGGCGTCATCGTGAACCCGGGTGCGTGGACGCATTACAGCTACGCCATTCACGATGCCCTGGAGCTGGTTAGCGTGCCGATCGTGGAAGTCCACCTCTCGAACGTCGACGAGCGGGAGGACTGGCGGCGGAGCTCGGTGATCGCCGACCTTGCGGCCGCGCGGGTGATCGGAAAGGGCCCGGACGGCTACCGCGAGGCACTCGAGTTCCTGGCAGAAAAGACGTGACGAGCCGCGTCGACCGCCTGCGCGAGAGCCTGGAGGAACCGCTGCTCGTCACCAACGGCGTCAACGTCCGCTACCTCGTCGGCTTCGCCAGCTCGAACGCGGCGCTGCTGGTCGAGCCGGACCGCGTACGGCTGTTCAGCGATTTCCGCTACGCCGAGGCCGGGCGGGCGGTCGAGGGCGTCGAGTTCGTCGAGACGAAGCGCTCGCTGGTGGTCGCGCTCGCGGAGCTGCTCGAGGGTCGGATCGGCTTCGAGGCCGATGTCGTCAGCTACACGAGCTGGGAGACGTTGAACGGCGGCGGGCTCGACCTCGTCGCCCGCCGTGGCCAGGTCGAGGCGCTGCGCGCGGTCAAGGACGACGGCGAGCTCGACGCGATCCGCCGTGCCGGGAAGATCACGAGCGAGGCCTACGAGCGCTTTGCGGAGGAGTCGTTCGTCGGGCGCACCGAGCGCGAGCTGGCCTGGCGGCTGGACGAGCTCTTCCACGAGCTCGGCGCCGACGCGCCGGCCTTCGAGACGATCGTCGCCTCGGGGCCGAACGCCGCGAAACCGCACGCACGGCCGAGTGACCGCACCGTGGGGGCGGGCGAGACGGTCGTGGTCGACGCCGGCGCGATGGTCGACGGCTACTGCGCCGACTGCACGCGGACGTTTGCGACCGGCTCGCTGCCCGACGAGCTGCAAAGCGCCTACACGACGTGTCTGGACGGTCAGCTCGCGGGCCTCGAGGCGACTCGCGCAGGCGTGACGGGGGTCGACGCCGACGCCGCCGCGCGCGACAAGATCGAGGCGGCCGGGCTCGGCGACAAGTTCGGCCACGGCCTTGGCCACGGCGTCGGGCTCGAAGTGCACGAGGCGCCGCGCCTCTCGCGCGAGTCGACCGACACGCTCGCCGTGGGGAACGTCGTCACCGTCGAGCCGGGCGTGTACCTGGAAGGTCTCGGCGGGATCCGGATCGAGGACCTCGTGATCGTCACGGACGGTGAGCCCGAGATCCTGACGAGCCCCACCAAGAACCTGGTCACGGTCAGCTAGCGTACGGCGCCGTGGCAGAGACGGTCTCCACGAACCAGTTCCGGAACGGGATGCACATCCAGCTCGACGGCTCGGTGTGGCGCATCCTCGAGTTCCAGCACGTCAAGCCGGGAAAGGGCGGCGCGTTCGTGCGCTCGCGGCTGCGCAACCTCGACTCGGGCGCGGTCGTCGACAAGACCTTCCGCGCCGGCGAGAAGTTCCAGCGCATTCGCACCGAGGTCAAGGAGGTGCAGTACCTCTACGACGCGGGCGACGAGGTCGTCTTCATGGACACCGAGACGTACGAGCAGTTCTCGCTCCCGCACGGCACCGTGGAGGACGCGCTGCCGTACCTGGAGCCGAGCTCGACCGTGCAGGTGCTTGCCGTGGACGGCAACCCCGCGGGCGTGCAGCTGCCGTCGTCGGTCGAGCTCGCGGTCGCGGAGACGGAGCCGGGGGTCCGCGGCGACACGGTCTCGAACGTGACGAAGCCGGCGACGCTCGAGACGGGCGCGGTCGTGCAGGTGCCGCTCTTCGTGAACGTGGGCGACCGGATCAAGGTCGACCCGCGCGAAGGGCGCTACATCTCGCGCGCGTAGCCTCCACCGTCGGGCAAGGCCAGGCGTCAACCAACGTCGCACATGCCAGAGTGTACAAATGTCCCTTGATGCCCTATTGTCTGATGAGTGGCGCTACGAGTTGGCATCTATGCGCGCATCTCCTCCGACCGTGACGGCGACAACCTCGCGATCAGCCGGCAGCTGGCCGACTGCGAGCAACTGGCAAAGCAGAAGGGCTGGCAGGTCGCCGAGCGCTACGTCGATGCCGACCTCAGCGCCTACAGCGGCAAGCCGCGCCCGCAGTACGCGCGCATGCTGGAGGAGATCGAGGCCGCAGTGGTCGAGGCGATCGTCGTCTACCACGCCGACCGCCTGCACCGACACCCGCGCGAGCTGGAGGACTTCATCGACCTCTGCCAGCGCCAGCAGGTAAAGCCTCGCAACCGTGACCGGCGACGTCGACCTCTCCACCCACGACGGCCAGCTGATCGCCAGGATCCAGGGCGCAGTGGCCAAGAAGGAGAGCGACGACAAGAGCCGCCGCATCCGCCGCAAGCACGAGGAGCTCGCCCAGGCAGGGCGCGTCTCGGGCGGCGGCACCCGCCCCTACGGCTACGAGACAGACCGGCGCACGCTCCGCCCCGACGAGGCGGCGATCATCCGAGAGTGCGCCCAGCGCGCCCTGGCCGGCGATTCCCTCCGCGCCCTCTGTCTCGACCTCAACGACCGAGACGTCCCGACCGTCACCGGCACCCCCTGGAAGTCGCAGACGCTCAAGCGCATCCTCACCTCCGCCCGGATCAGCGGCCAGCGCGACCACCACCGCGAGATCGTCGCCATCGGCGGAGTGGCCGGCGATCATCACGCCAGCCCAGACGCAGCGCCTGCGCGCCAAGTTGAACGACCCCAACCGACGCACCAACCGCGGCGCCCGGCGCTACCTGCTTGCCTCGCTGCTTCGCTGCCACCATTGCGGCGGCGAAGCTCGTCTCGCGCCCGCGCGACGATGGCGCTCGCCGCTACGTCTGCGCCAGCGGCCCGAACTTCGCCGGCTGCGGCAAGGTGACGATCATGGCCGAGCCGCTCGAGCAGTACGTCGTCGAGGCCGTCCTGCACCGGCTCGACTCGCCCGAGCTTCCCCGAGCCCTGAACGGCAGCGTCTCGACCGATCCCGCCGGGGAGGAGTGGCAGGCCGAGGTCGAGCGCGCCCAGGAGAAGCTCGACGAGCTGGCCGAGCTGTGGGCCGAAGACGAGATCACGCGGCGCGAATGGGTCACGGCGCGCGCCCCGATCGAGAAGCGCCTCGACCTCGCCAAGCGCCGCCTCGCCGCGGTCAACCGCACCACCCAGCTCACGCCGCATCTCGGCAATGCGAAAGAGCTGCGCCAGCTGTGGGAGACGATGACCCTCAGCCGCCAGAAGGAGATCGTCGGCGCGCTACTCCAGCACGTCGTCGTCGGCCCCGGGCGGCGGGGCTTCAACCGCTTCGACCCCGCGCGCGCGTCCGCCGTCTGGCGCTATTGAGCCCTTGAGGCCGAGCAGCGCCGCCACGTCGCGCAGCACGTCGTGGTCTGCCACCCGCGCCGGCAGACCCTGCGCGAGCGCCGTCTCCTCCGCCCAAGCCTGCGCCTGAGCGCGCAGCTGATCATCCAGCCCAGGCACACCAACAGGCAGGCGGGCCACGCCAGCCCTCCTCCGAGGATGACAACCAGACCCGCTCCGGGGCCGAGCCCATGAGGCCGGAGGCGCGCTCGATCACGTCCTGCGCCGAGACGCCGTAGCAAAGGATCTTCTCCGGCTGGAAGCCCTGCGCGACCTCGTAGCGGTGGAGGCCGGCCAGGCGCCGCTCGCTCTCTAGGTCGTGACTGACGTAGCGTGCCAGGTAGCGCGCTGCCAGCCGTGCCTCGGCCAGCTCGTCCGAGCCGACCGGCAGCCCATCGAGCAACTTGATGTGCACGAAGCCCTGCCCCCAGCAGCGCTCGATCAGACGACGCGGCACGAAGCGGGCGATCGCGAAGTCCGCGTGCAGACCGTGCCCACCCGGATGCCACTGCGGCACCCACACGTACGGGAACGCCCGAGCGTCATGACCGGCGCGCTGCTCGCGGAAGAACGAGGCCAGATCCGCTCGCAGCCGCCGCGGGTCGTGGCAGCCCCCGCCGCGGTAGGTGAGGGTGCCGAGCCGGTTGAGCCGGTTGGCCGCCCCGTAGCGGCGGATCTTGGCCCGCGCTCGCCGCGCCGCCTCCTCGCGCGAACGCTTCACATTCGGCGGTCGCCCCGAGGAAACCACCTGCCGCCGCACCGCCAGCGAGCCACCGCCCTCGCCCGCCTCCGGGTAGAGCGAGAACGACCACAACTTGCGACCAACCGAGCCAGCCACCACGACACCTCTCACCAGCCGGAAACCGGAACCCGCGCAGCGATTGCGCGGCTGGTGAGTGCGGTGGCCTCACGAGTCCGGTAAGGAAATCCCCACCAAACCCGTCGCGCCGACCCCGGCAGTCCCACTCACTCCATGGACTGAACCCGGCCTCTGAAGGCGCGGATAGGGAACGCTAGCGACCCCACCGGACGACAACCCAAATCGGCTTTAACTGGGCGATGCATGAAAGACCGCCTTGGGTCGATTGTTGTCTGAGGTGCAAACCTGCACCTTTGCAGGGGTTTTGCACTTCAACTAGGCAGAAATGCACCCCGCCGACAAGCCGCCCAAGCCCCTAACCCACCCCACCCGAGTTTCGTTGCATATTCAAGTGAAGTAAGACCAGCGCGCCGCGTCTGCGCGGGGCCGCCCCTGGCGGGGCTGGCCCCGCGCCAGCCGTCACCGCGCCCAGCCCTCGCCACTCAGGCACCAACACGCACACTCGCTCAGTCCAGGGCATTTGCCTGAAGGCCACACCGCCGCGTAGCATCGCGCCTGCGACGTCCTCGCTCAGCAGACCCGGAGGGAGCTTGCGGCCGAAGTCGAGCAACGTATCTCGTTGTGGGTATCAGCGATCGTGACGATGGCCTCGGCTGGCGCCGTCCTTGCACTGAACCTGCGATTCCATGTCGGCAGCACCGACGAAGGTGCGCCTGGCTCGATCGTCAGCCGTCATCAAGCCCTGCGGGGTGTTCCGTCTTCGCGTGGGCAGAGTCCGCAAAGCCGGTGAGGAGGTGACCTCGATCGCCACAGACCTCAATGCGACGGTAAGACTCGGCGGGTCGGTCTGTCTGGCGCCGACGCCAGCCTGGTTGTCGCCGTGTCGTGTGTGACTCGTCTGGTGACTGGCCGCTTCGTGCGTGCCTTCGGAATGAACCGTCCGCGCGGACGCGGCGGCGCCGGTCTGGCGCCCGCTGCTGGCTTGATCAGGAGCCTGTCCGCCTCATCGGCGTGACTCATTACCGTCCTGCCGCCGCGGTTTCCGTGCTTCAGACCGGCACCACCGGACCCTACGAGCGAGGTCGGAGGATCGAGTCTGATGCTTGCAAACGAGCTGGACTACGTGCTCGGCGTCGACACCCACCGCGACGAGCACGTGATGGCGGTCGTGACGGCACCAGCGGGTGCCGTGGTCGCCGGAGCAGCAGCACCCGCGAACGCGCGCGGCTACCGCGAGCTGCTTTGCATCGCCGAGCGGCACGCACGCGGCCGCCGCGCCTGGGCGATCGAGGGCACCGGCAGCTACGGCGCCGGTCTCGCCCGCTTCCTGGCCGCCCGCGGCGAGACGGTGATCGAGGTCAGCCGCACGCCACACACGGAGCGCCGCCTCCGCGGCAAGGACGACACCCTGGACGCGGCCAGGACCGCACGGGCGGCGCTCGCGAGCGACAGTCTCGCGCTGCCCCGAGCGGGCGAGCGGCGCGAGGCGCTGCGGCTGCTACTCGTCGCCCGGCGTACCGCCGTCGACGTCCGCCGCGAGGCGCTCACCCAGCTCCGCGCGGTGATCGTCACTGCGCCCGAGCGGCTCCGCGAGGAGCTACACGGGCTTCCGGCCGGCAAGCTGCTCGACCGCTGCAGTCGCCTACGTCGTACGACGTCGGGCCCGCCGGACGAGCTCGCGACCCGGCTTGTCTTGCGCAGCCTCGCACGCCGCGTCCAGGCTGCAACGGCCGAAGCCGACGAGCTCGAGCACGAGCTGCTCGCCCACGTCCGGGCGCTCTCGCCAGCCCTGCTCGATGAACCCGGCATCGGGCCTGTCGTCGCCGCCCAAGTCCTCGTCGCCTGGTCCCACCGCGGCCGACTGCGCTCCGAAGCCTGCTTCGCACGCCTCGCCGGCGTCGCACCGATACCGGCCTCGAGCGGCCAGACCACGCGGCATCGGCTCAGCCGCGGTGGCGATCGTCAGCTCAACCGGGCGCTGCATACGATCGTGCTTCACCGCCGACAGCACGACCCTCAAACCCGCGACTACATCGCTCGCCGGGTCGCCGAGGGCAAAAGCCTCCGCGAGGCCACTCGGCTGGTGAAGCGCTACCTCGCCCGTCGCCTCTACCGGCTGCTAGAGAACCAGGAGCCGCTGATGGCTTGACAGGTCATAGGAGCTTCATTCCCGCACTGCTGGCCCAGACAAGACCGCTTCCACCTGGGCGGAAGGGATCAGGTAGGGAGAGCCCCTACCGCGGTCGGCAAATGCTCCGGTCGCCGCCGCCAGGGCCGTTGGCGAACGCTCGGATCCGAGGCGGAAATCCGGGCGTGAAGACGACCTTCGCGACTACTTGCGGCACGATTCCGCGCGGGAACCCAAGCCTTCGGAGCGTCTTGCTCGTCCTAAGGGACCAGTCGATGCCTAGCACCCCTACGGCCTGCGCTGTGTTCTCATTGAAGACCCGTGCGATCCCGAGGTGATCGTCGTCCGCGAACCGCTTCCTCAGCCAGGCAGCAATCGCCCTCTTTCCGCTGAGGAGCACGACGTGGACGTGACTGTAGTCGCAGTCGCTCGCGTTAGCGTTCTGCGAGAAGGTCGCAACGGCTTGCTTCAGGTTGTGAGCATTGAAGGCGTTAACGAACCGGATCGTCACCGCCACCTCTTGAGCCTGCCGACCGACCACGCTGTACGCCGCCGGGCCAGCGCGACCAGAACCATGAGCGGTCGTGACGGCTGCGGTGGCCAAGAGTCCGACGGCACCTAGTACTAATCGCGACATGAGCTGAGCCTAAGGGTAACGCGCTCAGCACAGCAGGCCCGGGCCGAGTTGATGCCTCCGGTCGAGTGACATTCCCGCACTCAATGTCATCCTCGGCGGGTGGTGGCGTCCGTTAAGCGGCGCAGACTCGGGCGGCGGCGGCTGACCCGATTCCCGCATGTCGCCCGAGAGCTGACTTGCCAGCGTTGTGTCGCCGCCGCCTTCCCGAGACCGCCGAGCGTGACCTGATAGGAGCTTGGCAGCTGCCTCGATTGAGGCCTGTCCGCTCGCCGGTCGCCCCTCAACGCTAGGAGGCGATGTCAATGATCGTGATCGGGGTGGACGTGCACAAGCACGAGCTGACGGCGGTGGCTGTCGACGAGCTCGGGCGCGAGCTTTCGAGCTGGAGCGGTCCGGTCGAGGCCGCGCTGCTGAGCTGGGCGCCCTTGGGCGAACGGCAGTGGGCGCTCGAGGACTGTCGCCACGTCAGCCGCAGCCTCGAGCGGCTGCTGCTCGAGGCCGGCGAGCAGCTGGTGCGGGTGCCGCCGCGGCTGACGGCGCCCCAGCGCCGGCGCGGCCGCACGCGCGGCAAGTCGGACGCGCTCGACGCGCTCGCGATCGCCCGCGCTGCGCTGCAGGAACCCGACCTCGACCGGCCACGGGCCGGCGAGGAGCGCCTGCGGGAGCTGAAGCTGCTGCTCGACCACCGCGACGACCTGGTCGCCGAGCGACGACGAGCCCAGCAGCGCCTGCGCTGGCACCTGCACGAGCTCGACCCAACGCTAGTGGTGCCGCTGGGGGCACTCGACCGAGCCCTCTGGCTGGAGCGGCTCGGCCGCTGGCTCGCCCGCCGCGAGCAGACGACCCAGGTGCGGATCGCCCGTCAGCTACTCGGCCGTTGCCGCGCCTCGACGCGCGAGATCGTCGCCCTCGAGCACGAGCTGGCGGCGCGGACGCAGACGCTCGCCCCGCGGCTGCTCGAGCTGCCTGGCTGCGGCCCGCTGAGCGCCGCAAAGCTGCTCTGCGAGATCGGCCCGATCGAGCGCTTCGGAAGCGACGCCCGGCTCGCCCGCCACGCCGGCGTCGCGCCGCTAGAGGCCAGCTCGGGCAAGCAGCGACGGCACCGGCTCGACCGCGGCGGCAACCGCCAGCTGAACTGTGCCCTGCACCGGATAGCGATCACTCAGGGCCGCGTCTACGCCCCGGCGCGCGCCTACCTGGAGCGCAAGCAGGGCGAGGGCAAGAGCCGGCGCGAGGCGCTCCGCTGCCTCAAGCGTCAGCTGGCTCGCACTGTCTACACGACGCTGAAGAGTGAGCCCTCATTGACATAGGAGCAACACTGGCCCAGGCGACTAGTGGAAGCGCGGACACGAGCGAGCTTGCAATCGCACTAGCTGCGTTTGCCGCTCTGGGTAGCGTCTCGGCGTGGCCCGTGACAATTCGTGGGAGCGGCTCCGCCTCTACACGGACAGGCTTTGCCTCCGCGTTCCCGCTGCACGTGACGCGGAAGCTCTGTACGACCTGTTTGCGGACGCCGAGGTCATGCAGGGGTTAGGCAAAGAGCCCGTCTCAGTCGTCGAGGACGTCCGAGCCATGATCGAAGAAGGGATGATCGGCGGTTGGCGAGCCGACGGGCTCGGTGCCTTCCTTCTTGCGACCACGGGGAACGACCGGCAGGTGGTCGGCCAAGCTGGTCTCATGATCTTCGACACGCGCGACTGGACGCCCTCGACCTGGGCAACCGCCGGAAATCATGCTCAGCCTGAGCTTGGCTGGGCCTTGCGCCGCGCCCACTGGGGCAACGGATATGCGACCGAGGCAGCCGCTGGCATCCGGAAGTGGGCATATGAGCGTCGATCCATCGACCAGCTTGTGTCTCTGATCTCGCCGGACAACCTCCGGTCCCAGCGTGTCGCGCAGAGACTCGGTGCGACGCCGACAGAGACGGTGACACCCGCAGATTCGAAGCGGAAGGCTGTCGTCTGGAGGCATCCGCGTGCCGCCTGATCCGGGATGCTCAGGGCCTCTACCGACTCCTCGAGCACGCGCCAATGACGGCTTGACAGTTATAGAAGCATCACTGGCCCAGGCGACCCTCCGCCTCCTGGCGCATCGACGGGAGCGCCTACGCGATGTCCGATGACTTCGTGGCCACTCTTTCGTCTGAGCATCGACGGTGGGCGCAGCGGCCGAACGTTCCGCCTCATCGAGACCAAAGGAAGACGCGTATAGAGGAGGATCTAGATGACTGGCGATGCGTCCGTTCTGGGGAGTCTCCATTCAGTCGATGGCGAGGGCGTCGTGCGGATGGAAGATCGCCTCGACACTGGGATCGATGACCTCTGGGGAGCACTCACCGATCCCGATCGACTCGCCCACTGGTACGGCGAGGTAGAGGGCGAGCTTTCTCAGGGGGGCGAGTTCCGTGTGCGCATCGCCCTCGCAGGAGAGCGCACAGGGCAGGTGGAGGCGTGCGAGCCTCCGCAGCGCCTGCTGTTGACGATGCGCGATCCCGATCCTCGGCCCGGCCAGCCGGAGCAGACTGTCATCGAGGCCCAGCTGATTGCCGAGGGCGCTCAGACCAGGCTGGTCTGGGAAAACCGGGGCATGCCCGTCAACCTGCTCCCAGCCTACGGCGCGGGGATCCAAATTCACGTCGAGCACCTGGCCGACTACATCAGCGGTCGCGAGCTCCGCAACGTCGAGGCCCGCTGGAACGAGCTCTTCCCAACCTACGAAGCACTGGGCGTCACCTAGCCCGGTAATGCAGACAAACTCCGCGGGCACCAGGCTCACGCTCGGGTCACATTCCGCAACGCCGGCCCACGTCGCCGCGTTTATCGCCGCGACGAAGGACAATCGATCGCGTACCAGACGACCGTCGTTTCCCTGAAGGCGAGCTCGCCTTGGAGCGTCATGCCCGACTTCTCCATGACTCTTCGTGAGGCGAGATGGTCGGGGACGGTGACGCAGATGATCCGCGTCAATGGCGTCTCGTTCCAGGCGAAGCGGATCGTGCGACGAGCACCCTCCGTCGCGTACCCCTGTCCCCATGCGGCAGGAACAAGCTCGAACCCGACCTCCCACTTGTCCGCACCCGGCCAGTCATCGAGCAAGTTCAATCCAATGCGCCCTATCCAGCGACCACTGCCCTTCTCAAGTGCAGCCCAGGGCCCGAAGCCGTGCTGCTCCCACATCTCTCGCGTTCGCCGCAGGATCTCATCGACAACGGCCCGTGGTAGTGGCCTGCCTCGGCTGATGAAACGCATCGCCTCCGCATCCGCACATAGATCGGCGAACCGGTCCGAATAGGCATCGCTCCAGGGCACGAGACGTAGCCGTTCGGTCTCAACGGCGCGCGGAGGCGAGGCCATCATCTGAACCTAGCCGGGAGAATGGCTTGCGGGCACGCTCAAGCTTCGTTCCCGCACGCCGGCCCAGGCGACACTGTGGTTACCAGGTCGCACGGCGGGGAACGCCAAGCCTGATGCGGACCCCGCCGCCGGGCTATACGCGCGTCTGCCCGTACCTGTTGTACGAGGACGCAAGCAAGGCCGTCGAGTATCTGACGAGGGCGTTCGGTTTCGTTCAGCGCCTCGAGCAGACGGGCGGCGAGGGACGAATTCATAGAGAACTGGTACTCGGCGAGGACGGATTGGTGATGCTCGGCCAAGCCGGAGAGAGTTTCAAGAGCCCCAGGCGGTTGGACGCGTATCCGTCGGTATTGATCCACTTCTACGTCGATGACGTCGATGCTCTACATGAGCAGGCACGGGCCGCCGGTGCCGACGTCACTGAATTGGAGACGGCGCCTGTGGGAGACCGCCGGTTCACTGCGACGGATCCCGAGGGCCAGGTCTGGGTCTTCGCCCAGCGCACCGAGTAGCTCACGAGTCTGCTTGATCTCGCCCGGGTGACACGGTTGCGCTCCCAGCGGCACCTCGGCTAGCGACCGATGGCCTGCCTTCGCAGAGCGAGGCGAAGTGCTTCCGACGACGCGACCGTGCAAATGTTTCGCCGGAGAGGCTTCGCGGCGCCCCGCGTGGCGCTTCGACGCACGCGCGCGTGGCAGCACGCTCTCCGAGAGACCTCTTCGTGTGTCGAATTGGGCCTCGCGTGCGTCCATCAGAGCTCCCCTGGGTTCGTGCCTCTCGCCAAGAGTCGCATGCTCGTGTCCGCTACGGGATGTGATTACCCGGTGTCTTGCGGTGCGGATATCCACACCACGGCCGCGGTCCGCGCGCCTCGCACGGCCTCCGGCGCGCGGCGCTAGGCTCCCCGCGTGCCAGCGCTCGTCGACACGACAATCCGGCTGCTGAGCCAGGAGCCGCTCGCCGCGCGGATGCCGACCGCCGAGCTGCTGCGGCTCGCGGATATCCTCGACAGGGCCGGGTTCGCCTACCTCGAGATCTCCGGCGGCGGCGTCTTCGACACCTCGGTCCGCCGTGGCGTCGAGAGCCCGTGGGAGCGGATCCGCGCGCTCAACGAGCGGACGGAGACGCCGCTCGCGATGGCGTTGCGCGGCCGCTTTCTCGTCGGCTCGCGGCCGGTCGGCGGCGAGTTCGTGAGCCGCTTCGTGGCCTCCGCCGCCGAGAGTGGGATCGAGGTCTTCCGCCTCCACGATCCGCTGAACGACGTCGAGAACCTGCGCGAGGCGGGCCAGGCGATCACGTCGGCGGGCAAGGAGTTCGACGCCGGGCTCGTCTTCGGTTCCGGTTACACGAACGAGACGGAGGCGCTGGTCGAGCAGGCGCGCAAGCTCCCAGAGCTCGGGGCTGCGCGCGTGCTGCTGCACGACCCGTCGAGCTCGCTGCAGCCCCAGCGCGCACAAGAGCTCGTCGGGACGCTCGCCGAAGCGAGCGGGCTGCCGGTCGGCCTGTACTGCCAGGGCGCGGGCGGCAACGCCCTCGCGGCCGGGCTCGAGGCGTCGCGCGCCGGCGCCGACCTCGTCGCCTGCGCGGTCTACCCCGTCGCGCTCACCGTCCACCGCATCTCCGGCGAGGCGCTCGCGACCGCACTTGCCGGGCTCGGGATGGACACCGGGGTCGACGTGGACGCGCTCTGGCGCGCGTCGGAGCTCGTGGACGAGCACATCGGCGACGAGCCGGTGACGCCGTTGGCGCCACGAATCGCGGTGCGCGCGGCCGAGCACAAGGTTCCGCCGGGGCTCGTCGGCGCGCTCGACTCGCACCTGCGCGCACTGGCGGCCGGCGATCGGCTCGACGAGGTGCTCGACGAGCTCGCGCGGATCCGCGAGGAGGTGGGTTGGCCGCCGATCGCCTCGCCGATCGGTCAGATCCTCGGCTCGCAAGCGCTCCTGCACGTGCTTTCGGCGAGCCGCTACCAGACCGTCGTCGACGAGTTGCGCGCCCTGATCGAAGGCCGCTACGGCAGCCCGCCGGGCCCGATCGACGCGACGGTGCAGCGTGCGGTTGCGCTCTCGGGCGGCGCGCCCGAGGAGGAGGCGCCGGTCGACCTCGACTCGCTGCGCGACGAGGCCAAGGGCCTTGCCTCGAGCGAGGAAGAGCTGCTGCTGCTGGCGCTCTTCGGCGAGGAGGCCGAACCGCTGCTGGGCGCGATCCGCGGCCGCGCGAGCGGCGACGACAGCCTCATCGCAAGCGGCGTCGACCAGGCGCGGGCCGAGCGGATCCGCGAGATCGTCCGCATCGTCCAGGAGTCGGGGGTCGGCGAGGTGACGATCGAGGAGGCGGGCATGCGCGTCTCCGTCCGCCGCACGCCCGAGCCGCTCGAGCCACAGCTCGCGCCGCTCGGCGGCGAGGGGGACGACGAGCTGCTGCCGCTTCCGACCCCGCCCACGGACGGCTTCGTGCGGATCGAGGCCCCGATGGTCGGCGTCTTCTACCGCGCGCCTCAGCCGGGCGCACCGGCGTTCGTCGAGGAGGGCGACACCGTCGCACCCGGACAGACGCTCTGCATTCTCGAGGCGATGAAGCTGATGAACGAGATCAAGGCGGACGCGGCCGGGATCGTGCACGCGATCCACGTTGGCAATGCGGAGCCGGTCGAGTTCGGCCAGCTGCTGTTCGAGCTCGAGCCGGTCGGCCCGCAGCCGCTAGACGCGGTTTAAGTGGCTCGCCAGACCCGGCCTTTCGGTTTCTGGCGGCTGCAAAGCGGCGCCATGCGTCGTCCTCAGTCGCGCCCGTACCTTCCAGGTACGAGCGCTCCCTGCGTCCTAGCCTGGCTTGCTTTTCGCTCGCCAGAAATCCGAAAACGGGGCCAGGCGAACCACTGATGTTCAAGCGGGTGCTGGTGGCGAACCGCGGCGAGATCGCCGTCCGCGTGATCCGCGCGCTGCACGAGAACGACGTCGAAGCGGTCGCCGTCTACTCGACCGCCGACGCCGACGCGCTGCACGTGCGCCTCGCGGACCGAGCCGTGTGCGTCGGCCCGCCTGCGGCGACCGAGAGCTACCTGAAGATCCCGTCGCTCGTCGCAGCGGCCACCACCACCGGCTGCGAGGCGGTGCACCCCGGCTACGGCTTCCTCGCCGAGAACCCCGCCTTCGTCGAGGCCTGTGCGGACAACGACCTCGTCTTCGTCGGGCCGGACGCGGACCTGATGGCGCGAATGGGCGACAAGGTGCAGGCGAAGCTCGAGATGCGCGATGCGGGCGTGCCGCTCGTGCCGGGCACCGAGGGGTCGGCGAGCGTCGAGGAGGCGCGTGCCGCAGCAGCCGAGGTCGGCTACCCGGTGCTGCTCAAGGCGTCGGCCGGCGGAGGCGGCAAGGGCATGCGCCTCGTTCGCCACCCGGACCAGCTCGAAGCCGCATTCGGGATGGCCTCGATGGAGGCGGAGGCCGCGTTCGGCGACGGCAGCCTGTACCTCGAGAAGGCGGTGTCGCCTGCCCGGCACGTCGAGATCCAGGTGATCGCGGACGGGCAGGGCGGCGTGCTGACGCTCGGGGAGCGCGAGTGCTCGATCCAGCGGCGCCACCAGAAGCTGATCGAGGAGTCGCCCTCGCCGGCGCTCGATCCCGAGACGCGCGAGGCGATGGAGGCCGCCGCCGAGCATGCCTGTCACGCGATCGGCTACCGCAATGCCGGCACCTTCGAGTTCCTGCTCGGCCCGGACCGCTCGTTCTACTTCATCGAGCTGAACGCGCGGCTCCAGGTGGAGCATCCGGTGACGGAGATGGTCACGGGCATGGATCTCGTGCGCGAGCAGCTGCGGGTCGCGTCCGGCGAGGCGCTCGATCGCACCGGCCGGGCCGAGCGCCGAGGGCACGCGCTCGAGATCCGCCTCAACGCCGAGGACCCGCGCAACGACTTCGCGCCTGCGCCGGGGCGCGTGACGCGGTTCCGCCCGCCGCTCGGGCCCGGAGTGCGGCTCGACACGCACGTCGAGGAGGGCTATGTCGTGCCGCCGCACTACGACTCACTGCTCGGCAAGGTGGTGGTCCGTGACGAGATCCGGCCGCAGGCGATCGACCGGGGGTTGTGCGCGCTGGGCGAGCTCGTGCTCGAGGGCGTGCCGACGACGCGCGAGCTGGCGATCGACATCCTGCGCAGCGAGGAGTTCGGCAGCGGGCGCTACTCGACCGACTACCTCGCCGAGGCGGCGGACCGGCTGCCGGCGATGGCCGGGTCGTGACCGAACCGCTCGTCTTCCGCAGTGCCGCGGGCTCGGTGACCGTGACGGCCGCGGCGCTCTCGCGGCTGGTCGCGCAGGCCGTCTCCTCGGTCGACGGCGCGCGGCTGCGGCGCCCGAGGCGCGGCCTCGAGATCCAGCACGCCGACGGCCGGGCCTCGGTCACGCTGGAGCTCTCGGTCCGCCACGGCGCGGCGATGCCCGAGCTCGCGCGGTCGGTGCAGGAGCGCGTCGCGGAGGCGCTGGCGCAGACGGGCGGGCTCGAGGTCGAGCGCGTGGACGTGGAGATCGAGGAAGTCGCGTGAGTCGCCGGGCCGACCGCCGGACGGCACTCGTCCTCCTCTATCAGTGGGACGTGACCGGGCAAGAGCTCGCGTCGCTGTTCGAGGGCGACGTTCCAGACTTCTCGCGGAAGCTTGCCGAGGACGTGGTCGAGCGCCACGAGGAGCTCGACGCACGCATCACCGCGGCGGCCGACGACTGGACCGCCGACCGGCTCGGCGCGCTCGAGCGCAACATCCTGCGGATGGCGATTCTCGAGCTCGACCGTGGCGAGATCCCCGTGGAGGTGGCGATCGACGAGGCCGTTACGCTCGCCAAGCGCTACTCCTCGGAGGACGCGGGCAGGTTGGTGAACGGCATACTCGGCAAGATCGTGCGAGAGGCAGCGGCATGAGCGGCGCCGAGGAGCGGCTCAAGAACGCGGAAGAGCTGCTCGACCGGCTCGAGCGCACGCGCGCGCGGCTCGAGGAGACGACGGATCCCGACGAGGCGATCGAGGTGCTGACGGAGCTCTCGGAGATCGCCAAGGAGGTCGAGGCGCAGCTGCAGCAGGCCAAACGGGAGGCCGAAGGGTGAACACGCCCGAGGAGCTGCGCGCGCTCGTCGAGTCGTACCTTGCCGACCTGGCGCTGACCCCCGAGGTCGGCGGCCTTGATGCGTCGATGCGCTATGCGCTGGAGGGCGGGGGCAAGCGCATCCGGCCCGTGCTCTGCCTTGCGACCGCGGAGGCGGCGGGCGCCGAGCCCGAGGCCGCGCTGCCGGCTGCCGCGGCGCTCGAGCTGGTGCACTCGTTCTCGCTCGTCCACGACGACCTGCCGGCGCTCGACGACGACGAGGTGCGGCGCGGGCGGCCCAGCACGTGGGCGGCGCACGGGGAGGCGGTGGCAATCCTCGCCGGCGACGCGCTGCTCGCAGAGGCGCTACGGCTGGTGCTCTCGTACCCCTCGCCGCCGGTCGCGCGCGAGCTCGTCCAGGCGACGCTGGGGATGATCGGCGGCCAGTACCTGGACATCACGGGCGGCGAGCAGGATCTCGCCGCGCTGCACCAGCTGAAGACAGGCTGCCTGTTCTCGGCGTCGGTGGCCTGCGCGCTCTGGGTGGCCGAGGTGCCCGAGGGCGAGCAGAAACCCTGGCGTGCCTTCGCGGACGAAGTCGGGCTGCTCTTCCAGATCGTCGACGATATCCTCGACGAGGATGGCTACCTGCTCGAGCGCGGGGCTGACGGAGCCCGCGCGCTCGCCGACGAGACGGCGGAGCGCGCGCAGGCGCGGCTGGCGGAGGTCGACGCCGATACGTCCGTGCTGGCGGGGATCGTCACGGGTCTCGCCGCGCGAACGTCGTAGCCGGTGGCGCGGCTGACCAACGACACGGCGGAGCTGACTCCGCGCACCTCGTTCGACGGCCGCGAGCTCCGCTTCGACTTCCCGGGCCTGGAGATCGGGGTCGCCGAGTACGACGAAGGGCCGACCGGGTGCACCGTCTTCTCGCTCCAGGACGGCGCCGCGGCGTCGATCGACGTGCGCGGCGGTTCGCCCGGCGTGACCGGCGCGGGATACGACCTCGTCCACGCGATCTGCCTCGCCGGCGGGTCGGCCTACGGGCTCGAGGCGACGGCCGGGGTCGCGGCCGAGCTCTTCGCGCGGCGGGAGTACCGCACCGGGTGGCTCGAGATCCCGCTCGTCGCCGGCGCGATCGTCTTCGACTGGGGTCGGCGCGACAACGCGATCTACCCCGACAAGGAACTGGGCAGGGCGGCGCTGCGGGCGGCGCGTCCCGGTGCGTTCCCGCTCGGCGCGCGCGGGGCGGGGCGATCTGCCACCGCCGGGAAGCTCTTCGCCGTCGACGAAGGGGAGCCCGCCGGGCAGGGCGCGGCGTTCCGCCGAATCGGCGAGACGAGGGTCGCGGTCTTCGTCGTCGTCAACGCGGTCGGGGCGATCGTCGACCGTGACGGCAACGTCGTGCGCGGCCACTACGACGCGAAGAGCGGTCTGCGGCGGAAGCTGGTGCCCGGCGTGGAGGAGCGGCTCACCGGCGGGCAGCCGGTGCGACCGCCGCCTGGGAACACCACGCTCACGGTCGTGGCGACGAACCTTCGGCTCGATTCGCGGCAGCTGCGGACGCTCGGGCGACAGGTGCATGCCTCGATGGCGCGTGCGATCCAGCCATTCCACGCGCTGGAGGACGGCGACGTGCTCTTCGCCGTCACCACGGGCGCGGTTGAAAGCGACCCGCTGCTCGACACCACCTCTCTGGGCGTCGTCGCGTCTGAGCTCGCCTGGGATGCCGTGCTCTCCGTCGCCTCTTGAAGAAACGCCTCGACGTCCTGCTTGTGGAGCGGGGGCTCGCGGAGAGCCGTGCGCAGGCGCAGGCACTGGTGCTCGCAGGCCGCGTCCCCGGCTACGAGAAGGCGGGGCAGCAGGTCGACGAGTCGGCCGAGCTGGCGGTGACGGAGCCTCAGAGATACGTGTCACGTGGGGGCGAGAAGCTCGCGAACGCCCTCGATGCGTTCGGCGTCGACCCTGACAGGCGCGACTGCCTCGACGTGGGCGCCTCGACCGGCGGCTTCACCGACGTGCTCCTGCAGCGCGGCGCGGCCCGGGTGGTCGCGCTCGACGTGGGCTACGGGCAGCTGCACCCGCGCATCCGGGAGGACCCGCGCGTGACGGTGCTCGAGCGGCTGAACGTGCGCGATCTGCGAGAGCTGCCCTTCGCGCCCGAGCTCGTCGTCTGCGACGTCTCGTTCATCAGCGTGCGGAAAGCGATGCCGCCGGCGCTCAGGGTTGCGGCGCCGGGCTGGGAGGCCGTGGTGCTCGTGAAGCCGCAGTTCGAGGCCGCGCGGGGAGAGGCCCGGCGGGGCGTGGTGCGTGACGGCGAGGTCTGGCGGCGCGTGCTGCGCGAAGTGGCGGAGGAAGCGGCGGCTTGGGGAGCCGAGGTGCGCGGCGTCGTAGACTCCGGCCTGCCCGGCCCGAAGGGGAACCGCGAGTTCTTCCTGCAACTCGTGCAGCGCGAGCGGCCGGAGATTCCCGATGAGCTCGAGCACTGGATCGACGACGCGACAGCCTGAAGTGCGGCGGGCGGCTGTGATCACGCTCGGGCGGGCGGAGACGGTACGCGAGCCGCTGGAGCGCCTGCGGGGGCTCGCGGACGAGCGCGGCGTCGAGCTGGTGCTGCCCGAAGAAGAGGTCGCGAAGCACGGCGACGGTGCGGCCGGCGACGTGACCTCGGCGGATCTCGCCGTCGTGCTGGGTGGCGATGGGACGATGCTCCGCGCGCTGAAGACGTTCCTTGGGACGGCCGTGCCGGTGTTCGGCGTCAACTTCGGGCGCGTCGGCTTCCTGGCCTCGGCCGGGGCCGATGAGCTCGAGGCGGGCGTCGGGCGAGCGTTCGCGGGGGAGTTCGACGTCGTCGAGCTGCCGGCGCTGGAGGCCTCGGCGGGCGGCGGGACCTGGCAGGCGGTTAACGACGTCGTCGTCGCGAGCTCGACGCTCGGCCGGATGATCGAGCTCGGGTGGGCGATCGGCGGTGAGGATCTCGGGGCATTGCCGTGCGACGGGCTGATCTGCTCGACGCCCTCGGGGTCAACCGCGTACAACCTGTCGAACGGCGGTCCGGTGCTCGTTTGGGGCCTCGAGGCCATGGCGCTCACGTTCGTCGCGCCGCACTCGCTGCACGCTCGACCGCTCGTCGTCCCGCGGGGCCGCGAGCTGACCGTCACGAACCGCACGGCCGGGGTGGGGGCGACCGTGCTGGTCGACGGGCACGCGGTGCACGAGCTGGCTCCAGGCGACCAGGTGGAGGCGCGCCTCTCGGAGCAGAGCAGCATGCTCGCAACGCTCCCGGAGGAGACGTTCTTCACGCGCTACCGGCGCACCTTCGTAGCCGAGTAAAGAGGCACATAATCGCCACATTTCCGTCACACACTCGTGCGCTCACGACCGGTACCGTCCCTAACCCCCACCCACCCAGGGGTGCGCGCGTGAACAGAAAACGCGGCGCCGGCACTCGGCTGTTTCTGCGGGTCGCCGCGCCGGTCGAGCGGACGTAGCATCCAGGCGTGCTTCGGCGCCTGCGCATCGACAACCTGGTCCTCATCCGCCGGGTCGAGCTCGCCTTCGGCCCGGCGCTCAACGCGATCACCGGCGAGACCGGTGCCGGCAAGACGATCCTCGCCCAGGCGATCGGCCTGCTGCTCGGCGCCCGCGGCGACGCGGCGCTCGTCGGGCCCGACGGCGACGAGGCCTACGTCGAGGCCGAGCTCGACCCGCCCCTGGGGTTCTTCGACGACGACGAGCTGGGCGCTCTCGCCGAACTGCGCCCCCAGGACGAGGACGGTCTCGTTCTCGCGCGCCGCGTCTTCCCGGACGGTCGAACGCGCGCGTACGCGTGGGGCCGGAGCGCCGCCCGCGAGGACGTCGCAGCGGCGGCCGAGCGGCTGATCGCCATGTCGGGCCAGTTCGAGCAGCGCCGCCTCGCCCGGCCGGCGTACCAGCTCGACGTGCTCGACGCGTTCGCGGGCGACGAGCAGCAGCGGCGACGTTCCGAGCTACGAATCGCCTGGCGCGAGCTCGCGGCGGCGCGCCGGCGCCACGACGAGCTGACCCAGGACGCCGCCGCCGCGGAGGCGCGCCTGGCGGAGTTACGGGCGCTCGTCGAGGACACGGAGGGCCTCGAGGCCACCACAGAGGACGAGCTGCGCGCCGAGCGTGAACGGCTGCGCCACGTCACCGAGCTCGCGGAAGGCGCCGCCGCCGCAGGCGAGGCCCTCGCCCCGGACGACGGCGACGGTGCGGCCGGGCTCGCAGCGACCGCCGAGCGCGCGGTCGCCCCGCTGGAGCGCCTGGCACCCGAGCTCGAGCGCGCCGGGAACGAGCTCCGTGACGTCGAGCTGCGCCTCCGCGACACCGCCTCCGAGCTGCGTGCGTTCCTCGCGTCCCTCGAAGCGGAGCCGGACCGCCTCGAGCACGTCGAGGCCGAGCTCGACCGCATCGCCGCGGCGCGCAGGCGCTTCCGCTGCGAGACCTCCGAGGAGCTGCTCGCGCGCGGGGCCGAGGCGCGCACCGAGCTACAGGCGCTCGACGCCGGCGCCGACCCGGTCGCGGCCGCCGCAAAGGCGCTGTCCGAGGCCGAAGCGACCGTCCAGAAGCTCGCCGCCGGGTTGCGCTCAAACCGCACGGCGGCGGCCGAGCCCTTTGCGGCCGCGGTCGCCGAGGAGCTGCAGGGCATCGGCCTGGGCGACGGCGAGTTCCGCGTCGAGCTGCGCGAGCGCGAGCCCGGCCCGACCGGCGCCGACGAGGCCGCCTTCCTGATCCGGCCGAACGCCGGCCTCCCCTTCGCCCCTGTCGCGGAGACGGCCTCCGGCGGCGAGCTCTCCCGGATCGCGCTCGCGATCGCGGCGGTCGGCGGCGGCGAGACGATGGTTTTCGACGAGATCGATGCCGGCATCGGCGGGCACACAGCACACGCGGTAGGGGAGACACTCCGCCGTCTCGCCGGCCGCGCTCAGGTGATCACGATCACGCACCTGCCGCAGATCGCGTCCGTCGCCGACCGGCATTTCCGCGTCGAGAAGGTTCCTGGGGACCCGACGCACACCACCATCGACGAGCTGGCCGAGGACGAGCGCCGCGACGAGCTGACGCGCATGCTCGGCGGCGAGCAGTTCATCTCGGCCGTCCAGCAAGAACGATGAGCTTCGTCGAGTTCACCGGCAGGGCACGCCTGGGCAAGCGCACGAAGAACCTGGTCAGCCGCCTCGGGCCCGACGACGTCGCGATCATCGACCACCAGGACATCGACCGCGTCTCGGCGGAGGAGCTGCTCGACTCGGGCGTACGCGTGGTGGTGAACGTCGCGCAGTCGCAGACCGGCCGCTTCCCGAACCCCGGCCCGCTGCTGCTTGTCCGGGGCGGCGTCCGCCTGATCGACGCCCCGGGGACAGCGCTGTTTGACGAGCTCCACGACGGCGAGGACGTCACCGTGCGCGGCGCAAGCGTCTTCCGCAACGGCACCTGCCTCGCGAACGGCCGCTCGCTGGCCGCCGAGGAGCTCCACCGCGCGCTCGCGGAGCAGCAGGGCCGCGTCACCGAGGCGCTCGAGGGCTTCGCCGAGAACACGCTGCGGTATCTGCGCGACGAGGGCCGGCTGCTCACTCAGGGCATCGACTTCCCCGCGCTCGAGACGCGCTTCCGAGAGCGACACGCGCTCGTCGTCGCGCGAGGGCCCGGCTACAAGCGCGACCTCGCGATCGTGCGGCCCTACGTGCGCGACTTCAAGCCCGTCCTCGTCGGCGTCGACGGCGGCGCCGACGCGCTGCTCGCGGCCGGCATGAAGCCGGACGTGATCGTCGGCGACATGGATTCCGTCTCGGACGACGCGCTTCGCAACGGTGCGGAGCTCGTCGTGCACGCCTACCGCAACGGCGCCGCACCGGGCGCACCCAGGCTCGACCGCCTCGGCCTCGGCTACTCGACCGTCTCCGCACCCGGGATCAGCGAGGACATCGCACTGCTGCTCGCGTTCGAGAAGGGCGCCGAGCTGATCGTCGCCGTCGGGACGCACTTCAACCTGACCGAGTTCCTCGAGCGCGACCGCGCGGGGATGTCCTCGACGTTCGTGACACGGCTCAAGGTCGGCGAGATCCTGATCGACGCGAAGGGTGTCTCCCGGCTGGTGAGCCGGCAGGTCGGTCTGTGGCCGCTGATCCTGTTCGCCGTCGCCGGCCTCGGCGCCGTGGTCGTCGCCGTCGCCGCATCCCCCGGGCTGCGTGATTTCATCAGCTTGCTCGGCCAGCGCATTCGCGACCTGCTCGGCCTCGGCTAAAAGGACCAGGTGCCCACGTACGCTGAAGCCCGCGAGCTGCTCGCACCCCTCGAGGACGTCTGGCTCTTCCTGGCCGAGCCGCACCATTTCTCCGACTGGTGGCCGGGTGTCGCCGGAGTCACCCCCGATCGGCGGGGACTGGCGCCGGCCGCACGCTGGAAGCTGCACGCGGCGATGCGGCCCGGCCTGTTACGCCGGCCGGGCGTCGAGTCGACACTGGTCGTACTCGAGGTCGAGCCGCTGAAGCGCGTGACCTGGTACATGACGAGCGAGCGCCTCGACGTCGAGCTGGAGCTCGCGGACGCCGGCAACCACCACACGCGTGCGATCCTCACCGTCAGTGGGCCGTTCCTGGTCGGCCTGCGCCGCTCGCTCCCGCGAAACGCCCTCAGGCGCCTGCACGCCCTGTGCCAGACTGCCGCAGAGCTCTAGTTGACATGTTCGACCTTCGCTATCACGTCGCCTCGCTCGCGGCCGTCTTCCTGGCGCTGATCATCGGGATCCTCGTCGGCGTCGGCATCTCCGGCCCTGTCGACAACCAGAAGACGAAGTTCCTCGAAGAGCAGGTCGCGAAGTACCAGCGCCAGCTCGACCAGAACGCCGCGCAGTCGAACTTGGACGGTCGCGAGCAGCAAGCGGCACTCGCGTACATCAACGAGACGTACCCGGTGCTCGCGAAGAATCGCCTGCGCGGAAAGCAGATCGCGGTGGTCTTCGTCGGCGACGTCAAAGGTGGCATCCGCTCGGAGATCAACCGCCTGTTCCTGGACAGCGGCGCGCAGCAGCTGCGCCTGCGGGCGCTGAAGGTGCCGATCGACCTGCGCCAGCTCAACTCGGCGCTGAAGGGCCAGCCCGCGGCCGTCGGGCTCCGCGGGAGGCAAAACGTCGAGGCCCTCGGCCGTGCCCTCGGCCAGGAGCTGATGCTCGGCGGCGACACGCCGCTCTGGGACTCGCTCAACGCGGCGCTCGTCGAGAACCGCGAAGGCGCGAACAAGGCGCCGGCCGACGGCGTCGTCGTCGTACGCACCGCAGATCCCCAACGCGGTGCCACGAGTCGCTTCCTACTTGGCCTCTACTCGGGGCTCGGGTCGGTTGCCGTCCCGGCGGTCGGCGTCGAGCAGACGGACGCGGCGCACTCGGCCACGAAGGCCTTCGCGCAGGCGGGCCTCTCATCGGTCGACAACGTGGATACGCGAGTGGGGCGACTGGGGACGGTCCTGTTGCTCGCGGGAACCGACGCCGGGCAGTACGGCGTGAAGAAGTCCGCCGAGGACGGCGCACTCCCGCCGTGGCCGACGCCTACCGCTGAGGGTGGCTGAGCCGTTCGCGATCCTGATCGCGGCGCGGGACGAAGAGGCGCGAATCGGGGAGACGGTGGCGGCTCTGCTGGGCGCCTTCCCCGACGCGGAGGTGCTCGTGGCCGACGACGGCTCGCGTGACGGTACCGCTCAGGCCGCCGAGCGCGCAGGCGCCCACGTCGTGCGGCTGCCGCGCCTCGGCAAAGGCCAAGCGCTGACGCTCGTCGAGCGCGAGGCTCCGCCCGGCTCGCTGCTGCTCTGCGATGCCGATCTCGCCGGTGACCTCGCGCCGCTCCTGGATGACGGCGCCGACCTCGCAATTGCGGCGTTCGCGGAACGATGGGGCGGCGGCTTTGGGATCGCGAAGCGCGCGGGCCGCGCGCTCATCCGTGCGCTGAGCGGCTTCGATGCCCGCGAGCCGCTCTCGGGCCAGCGCGCGCTCTCGGCAGCCGCTCGCGAGGTCTGCTTCCCGCTCGCGCCGGGATTCGGCTGCGAGGTGCGGATGACGATCGACGCCGTCTGCGCGGGCCTGAGTGTGGAGGAACGCGAGCTGCCGCTGCGCCACCGGGCGACCGGCCGCGACACGCGCGGCTTTCTGCACCGCGGCCGCCAGCTGCTCGACGCCGGGCTCGCGTGCGGGCCGACCGCCACGAACCACCGCGGCCTCCGGCTCCCGCTCGTCGGCGCGCTGGTCGCGCTCGGCGGCGCGGGCGCGCCCAGGCGGGTGCGACTCGGCGTCGCCGCGGCGGTTGCGCTCGGCCTCGTCGACGACCTGTGGAGCGGCCCCGAGCGCGGCTTCCGCGCCCACCTCACGCGGGGCTCGACGACCGGGGCTGCCAAGGCCGTCGGCATCCCGCTCGTCGCGCTCGCAGCCACCCGTTCCCTGCGGTCCGCGACGCTCGTCGGCCTCGCCGCGAACGCGCTCAACCAGCTCGACACGCGTCCCGGGCGAGCCCTGAAGGCGTTCTTCGCCGGCGCGCTGCTCGTCCGCGGGCCCGCGAAGGCGTACGTTCCGATCGCCGTCCTGCTTGCTCCCTACGATCTCCGCGAGATGACGATGCTCGGAGACGCAGGGGCGAACGGTCTTGGGGCCGTGCTAGGTTACGGATCCGTGAGCAAACTCACGGGCAGGGGGCAAATCCTTTCGATTGCAGCGCTCGCGGCACTGACCGTTGCCGGCGAGACTCGCTCCCTCGGCGCCCTGATCGAACGCACGCGCGGCCTGCGCGAGCTCGACGCGTGGGGGCGTCCGTAATGGCCCGGCGGCCGCCGAAGTACGTCTTCGTCACCGGCGGCGTCGTCTCGTCGCTCGGCAAGGGCATCACCGCCGCCTCGCTCGGCCGCCTGCTGAAGGCCCGCGGGCTGAAGGTGCAGGTGCAGAAGTTCGACCCGTACATCAACGTCGACCCGGGCACGATGAGCCCGTTCCAGCACGGCGAGGTCTTCGTCACCGAGGACGGCGCCGAGACCGACCTCGACATCGGCCACTACGAGCGGTTCATCGACGAGAACCTCTCGCGCACCTCGAACCACACCGCCGGAGCGATCTGGGACCGCGTGATCCGCAAGGAGCGAAAGGGCGAGTACCTCGGTTCCACGGTGCAGGTGATCCCGCACATCACGAACGAGATCAAGGAGCGGATCCGCAGCGCGACCGAGGCCAGCGACTGCGACGTGGTCGTGACCGAGATCGGCGGAACCGTCGGAGACATCGAGTCGCTCCCGTTCCTCGAGGCGATCCGCCAGTTCCGGCGGGAGGCCGGCCCGGAGAACGTCTGCTACGTGCACGTCACGCTCGTGCCGTTCATCGACACCGCCGGCGAGCTGAAGACGAAGCCGACGCAGCACTCGGTCAACGAGCTGCGCCGCATCGGCGTGCACCCGGACATCATCGTCGCCCGCTCGCGCGACCCGATCTCCGCGGACATCCGCGAGAAGATCGCGCTCTTCGCCGACCTCGAGCCGAGCGCGGTGATCGCGAACCACGACGTCGACGACCTCTATCTCGTCCCGTCGGCGTTGCAGGCGGAGGGCTTCGACGCCCTGGTCTGCGAGAAGCTGGGGCTGCCGGAGGGCGAGGCGCAGCTCGGCGAGTGGCTCGAGCTGACCGAGCGCATCCTCGCCCCGCGGGCAGGCGACGTCGAGATCGCGCTCGTCGGGAAGTACGTGAAGCTGCGCGACGCCTACCTCTCGGTGCACGAGGCGCTCAAGCACGCGGGCGTCCAACACGGCTGTTCGGTGCACGTGCGCTGGTTCGACGCGGAGGGGATGTCGCTCGAGGAGGCGCAGGAAGAGCTCGAGTCGGTCGACGGCGTCCTCGTACCCGGTGGCTTCGGGTCGCGCGGCTGGGAGGGCAAGATCCTCGCCTGTCGCGTGGCGCGCGAGCACGGCATCCCGTACCTCGGCATCTGCCTGGGGATGCACGTCGCGGTCTCGGAGTACGCACGGCACGTGGTCGGCCTCGAAGGCGCGAACTCGACGGAGATGGACCCGGAGACGCCGTTCCCGGTGATCGACCTGCTGCCCGAGCAGAAGGAGATCGAGGACCTCGGCGGGACCATGCGCCTCGGCGCGCAGGCGGTCGAGCTGGCGGAGGGGACGCGCGCCCTCGCCGCCTACAACGAGCTCGTGATCAACGAGCGGCACCGGCATCGCTACGAGGTGAACAACCACCTCCGGCCGCAGCTCGTGGACGCCGGGCTCGTCGTGTCCGGGACGTTTCAGGAAGGGCGGCTGGTCGAGATCGTCGAGCTCCGCGATCACCCGTGGTTCGTCGCGAGCCAGTTCCATCCGGAGTTCAAGTCGCGGCCGACACGGCCGGCGCCGTTGTTCCGCGACTTCGTCGGCGCCTCCTTCGCGCGCTCACGCGAGCGTGCGACGAGTGCGGTCGCTGCGTCCTAGCAGTCGGGCCAGAGCACGGCGACGTAGTACGTCAGGCCCGCGATCCTCGTCTCGCTCGACCGGTGACGCAGGCTGCGCTTCGAGCCGTCCTTGCAGATGACGGTCGTGCGGCCCATCAGCTCTCCCGCAGCGATCATCGCCTCGAATTCTCCCTCGGCCTCGGGGGAGCCGGCGACGTCGGTCACTCGCAGCTGCAGGAACTCCTCCCGCGTGTAGCCGAGCAGCTTCGTCGCGGTCGCGTTGGCGGCGACGTACCGCATCTCCTCGTCGGCGACGAGGATCGCTACCGGCGCATGCTCGACGGCCTCGCCGAGGAGGACTGTCTGCACGAGCGGCTCCGACGTGCTCATGCGATGAATCTAACGCGCGCGTCTACGATCGCCTAGTGGCCCGACCTGATTGGGGATCCGATGTACTCGCGACGTTCGTCGAGCTCGCGGCGCTGCCGAGCCCGCCGGGAGAGGAGCGCGCCGTCGCTGACCGCGTGCTCGACTACCTCACGGCGCTCGGGCTCGAGGCCGACGAGGACGACGCGGGTGCCAAGGTCGGCTCCACCATTGGGAACGTCTATTGTCGGCTCGAGCCGAACGGTGCCGGCGAGCCCCTCTTCTTCTGCGCGCATCTCGACACCGTTTTGCCGGAGGCGGCGATCGAGCCGGTCGTGGGTGAGGACGAGGTGGTGCGAAACGCGACCGGCACGATCCTGGGCGCCGACGACAAGTCTGCGGTGGCGGCGATGCTCGAGGCGGCTGCGCGCCTGATCGAAGACGGCCGGACCCATCCCGGCATCGAGCTGCTGTTCACGCCGAAGGAAGAGGTCGGCCTCATGGGCGCCGACGCGTTCGACGAGTCGCGGCTGGCCGCTCGGCTCGGCTACGTGTACGACCACGCTGGCCCGATCGGCGAGATCATCCTGGGCGCGCCGCACCAGCAGAAGCTCGACGTTCGCTTCCACGGCCGCGCGGCGCACGCGGGGATGTTCCCGGAGGACGGGCGCTCCGCCATCGCCGCCGCCGCACGCGCGGTGGCGGACCTGCGGCTCGGACGGCTGGACGAGGAGACTTCGGCGAACGTCGGACGCATCCAGGGTGGGACGGCTCGCAACGTCGTCCCCGAATGGTGCGAGTTCGCCGCGGAGGTACGCAGCCACGACGAGCGAAAGCTCGCCGACCTGATCCGCGAGATGCTCGAGACCGTCACCTTCGCGGCGAGCCTGGAGGAGTGTGAGGTCGAGACGCAGGTCTCGGGCCTGTCGCCCGGATATCGCTTCCGCCGCGACGACGCGCCTGTGCGGATCGCGGCGGCGGCGCTCGAGCGGGTCGGGCGCGAGCCGTCGTACATCTTCTCGGGCGGAGGCGCCGACGCGAACGTGTTCAATCAGCGCGGCCTGCAGTGCGTGAACCTCGCGAACGGGATGACCGACATCCACACGCCCGACGAGCGGATCGCTGTCGCGGACTTGTACGAGATGGTCGATGTGACGCTGGCGCTCGTCGAGGCGGCCGGCGAGGTCGACGGTGGCGCTTAGCCTGCGGCGCGGCCGCGTCACCGCTATACGCGAGCGGCACGACGCCTTCGTACGGCTGGAGGTCGACGGGGTCGCCTGCGTCGCCTACCCGACGGTCACGGGGCCGGTCGCGCTCGAGGACGAGGTGCTGGTGAACGTGCAGGCGTGGGAGCTCGAGCTCGGCAGCGGCGGGTTCGACGTTCTCTACGCGAACCTGACGCGCGGCCTCGAGCTCGCGGCCGAGGAAGGGGCGCACGTGATGGTCCTGCCGTACACGCCGCTCCAGCACGCGCGTGTCCATGCGGAGGAGGCGGGGGAGAGTGCGGACGCCTTGGAGGGGATGCCGGTCGTCTGCTGCTCGCTCCACAGCCAGGTCTCGCCGGTGTGCGCGGCGCTGGAGGGGTTGCGCGTCGCGTACCTGCAGCTCGCAGGCGGCGCACTGCCGGTGTCGCTGTCGGACACGGTGCGGACGCTGCGGGAGCGCGGCTTGCTGGCCTCGACCGCGGCGGTGGCGCCGTGCTTCGACGCGGAGGTGCAATGCGTCTCACCGGCCTCGGCCCTTCTCTGGGCCCGCGGGGAGCACGACGTAGCCGTCTGCTCGGTTGGCCCGGGGATCGTCGGGACCGGGACGCGCTTCGGCCACGGCGGCCTCGCGGCTGCAGACTCGGCGAACGCGGTACTTTCGCTCGGCGGCTTGCCGGTCGTCGCGCAGCGGATTTCCGTCGCCGATGAGCGGGACCGGCACCGGGGGAGATCCCACCACACAGAGGCCGTGCTCGCGCTCGTGCGCGGCGAGGTCGTGGTTGCGGAACCATCGGGCGGTTGGCGCGAGGCGTGCGCGGGACTGCCGCTCTCGCACATGGGCCGTGGGCCGGACGAAGATCCGGACTTCTTCGCGGCGGCCTACGGTGCAGGCGTCGCAGCCCGCAGCCTGCTCCGCCCAGCTGGCGCGTAACGCGGCGAGCTCAATGCTGCCACCCCGTTCTCTCTCGGCCGCTCCTCACTACGGTTCGCCCGGCCTCCTCCCCGAGGCGAGCATATTCGGCGCCGCCGCACGTGTCTGTGACGCTTCGTGCCTGATCTGTGACGGACCGTCCACGGCGTGTCTCGACATCGGCCAAGCGCCGAGAAGCTAGGGTTTCTCGCCCCGATGAAGGTCGGAGTCGTCAAGGAGATCAAGTCCGACGAGTACCGCGTCGCGCTGACGCCCGCGGGCGCGCGGGAGCTCGTTCAGGGCGGGCACGACGTGGTCGTCGAGACAGGCGCCGGCGAAGGCAGCTCCTTCCCGGACGACGCCTACAGCTCGGTCGGCGCCACGCTCGCGTCCGTCGACGAGGTCTGGCGCGATTCCGAGCTCCTGCTGAAAGTGAAGGAGCCTCTGCCCGACGAGTACCCACGTCTCCACGAGGGCCTCGTCCTCTTCACCTACCTCCACCTCGCGGCGAGCGAGGAGCTCACCCGAGCGCTCGCCGAGAGCGGCGCAGCGTGCGTCGCCTACGAGACGGTCGAGACGGACAACGGCGCGCTGCCGCTGCTGGCTCCGATGAGCGAGATCGCCGGCCGGCTGGCGGCGCAGGCCGGCGCGTACTTCCTCGAGAAGCCGCTTGGCGGCCGCGGCCTGCTGCTCAGCGGCGTGCCGGGAGTGGCGCCCGGCCGCGTGCTCGTGATCGGCGGCGGGATCGTCGGCTACAACGCTGCGATCATCGCGCTGGGCTTCGGCGCGAACGTGACGATCCTCGAGCGCTCGGTCGACCGGATGCGTCACCTCGACGAGATCCTGTCGGGCCGGGTCAGCCTCGTGATGTCGTCGTCGCTGCAGATCGAGGAGTCGGTCGCGGAGGCCGACGTCGTAATCGGCGCCGTCCTGATCCCCGGCGCCGTGGCGCCGAAGCTCGTGACGCGCGAGATGGTCGCGCAGATGAAGGACGGCGCCGTCCTCGCCGATGTCGCGATCGACCAGGGCGGGAGCGCCGAGACCTCGCGCCCGACGACACACAGCGAGCCCGTCTACGTCGTCGACGGTGTAACGCACTATTGCGTCGCGAACATGCCGGGCGCGGTTCCGATCACGTCGACGAAGGCGCTCACAAACGTGACGCTGCCGTACGTCGAGGCGATCGCCGGCCACGGGCTTGCGGAGGCCGTCGCGCGTGACCGCGCTCTGGCGCGCGGCGTCAACGTGCTCGACGGCAAGGTCACGTACGAGGCTGTCGCGGACGCGCACGGGCTCGACTTCCACCCGCTCGAGGACGTCTTGCCGCTGTCGCCAGTGTGAGCGGGTCCGGAGCGCTACTTCGTGGGGAAGATCTTGACGACGAGCCACGTGGTCCCAGCGGCGAGCGCGATCACGCACACGATAAAGACCGTCAGGCCGAGCAGTCCGAGGACGGCGTCCATTAGCGAGATAGATTAGCCGCGTGCCGCGCGCCTGCGTGATCGTGCTGGATGCCGTGGGCGCGGGAGCGCTCCCGGATGCCGACGCGTACGGGGACGAGGGCTCTGACACGCTCGGCAACGTCGCGCGCGCGGTCGGCGGCCTCGACCTGCCGAATCTCGAGGCGCTCGGGCTCGGAAACGTCGAGCCGCTCGAGGGCTGTCCGCCGCAACCGGGCGCGCCGGCGGTCGCCGGCCGCCTGCTCGAGCGCTCGAAGGGCAAAGACACGACCGCCGGCCATTGGGAGCTGATGGGCGTCGTCACTCCGACGCCGTTCCCCACGTACCCGCAGGGGTTCCCGCACGACGTGATCGACCCGTTCATGCACCGGACCGGGCGCGGCGTGCTCGGCAACAAGCCGGCTTCGGGGACGGAGATCATCCAGGAGCTCGGCGAGGAGCACCAGCACACCGGCAAGTGGATCGTCTACACGTCGGCCGACTCCGTCTTCCAAATCGCCGCGCACGAGGAGACGATTCCGCTTCAGGAGCTGTACGAGGGCTGCCGGATCGCCCGAGAAATCCTCACGGGCAAGCACGCGGTCGGGCGCGTGATCGCACGACCGTTCGTCGGCGAGCCCGGGAACTACGAGCGGACCCCGAACCGGCACGACTTCTCGCTCGAGCCGCGCCGACCGAACTACCTCACACTCGTGCGCGAGGCCGGCCACAAGGTGCACGGCGTCGGCAAGATCTCCGACATCTTCGCCGGGTGCGACATCGACGAGTCTCGGCCGACGAAGTCCAACGTCGAGGGGATCCAGCAGACGGAGACGCTGCTGCGCGAGCTCGACGAGGGGCTCGTCTTCACCAACCTGGTCGAGACCGACATGCTCTGGGGGCACCGCAACGACCCCGTCAACTTCCACCGCTGCCTCCAGGACTTCGACCGGCGGCTTCCCGACCTCCTCGATGCGCTCCGCGACCAGGACCTGCTGATCCTGACCTCCGATCACGGTTGCGACCCGACGACGCCCTCGACCGACCATTCGCGCGAGCACGCGCTCCTGCTGGCCTACGTGCAGGGCCGGAACGCCGCCGGGCGGATCCACGAGGACGGCGAGTTCGCTGACGTGGGCGCGACGGTCAATTCGTGGCTCGGCGGCAAGGCGCCCGGCCGCGGCATCCCGGGGACACCGATCCTCGAGAAGTGATGAGGCTGAACGACCCCGAGCTGGTTCGCCGCCAGTACGCGAGCGAGGACGGGCTTGCCGTGAGGCGCGACTTCCAGCGGCGCTTCCGCGAGGGGCCGGACGCGTTCGACACGGCTTTCGAGGCCGTGGTTGCGGCGCAGCCGCGACGGGTGCTGGAAGTCGGCTGCGGAATGGGCAACTTCGCGGAGCGCCTCGCGCGCGAGACGTCTGCGGAGGTCGTCGCGACGGATCTATCGCCGCGCATGGTGGAGGTCGCGCGCGACCGCGGGTTGGACGCACGCGTGGCCGACGTCCAGGAGCTGCCGTTCGACGACGGCGAGTTCGACTGCGCGGTCGCGAACGCGATGCTCTACCACGTCGAAGAAGTCGACCGGGCGCTAGCGGAGCTCGCGCGTGTGCTCGAGCCCGGCGGGAAGCTCGTCGCCGTCACGATCGGAGAAGCGCACATGGCCGAGGTCTGGCGACTTGTCGACTACCAGAAGGCGGAGCGGCCGTTCTCGCGAGAGAACGGCGCGGAGCAACTCGTCCGCCACTTTCGCAGCGTGGAACGAGAAGACGTCGACGCCCAGCTCGTCTTTCCCGACGCCGCCGCGGTTCACGAGTACGTCGACTCGACCATCTTCAGCGCCGAGGTGCCGCGGCCCCTGCCCGAGTTCGACGGGCCGTTCCGCGCCGGCGCCTACGCGACGGTGTTCGTGGCGGAGCGATGATCCGGCCTGGCGAGCTGATCGAGCGCAAGCGCGACGGCGGCGCGTTGCTGGCGGAGGAATGGAACGAGCTGATGCTCGGTTACGCGCGTGAGGAGGTGCCGGACTACCAGATGGCCGCGCTCGCGATGGCGATCTTCTTCCGGGGCCTGACGAGCACAGAGACGTACGCGCTGATGCAGGCGATGATCGCAACCGGCGACACCGTCGACCTCCACTCCGCGCTCGGCCGCAAGGTCGTCGACAAGCACTCGACGGGCGGCGTGGGGGACAAGACGTCGATTGCCGTCGGGCCGATCGTCGCCGCGTGCGGAGTGCCGTTCGCGAAGATGAGCGGCCGCGGGCTCGGGCACACCGGCGGGACGCTCGACAAGCTCGAGTCGATCCCCGGGTTTCGGGTCGAGCTCTCGACCGACGAGTTCACTGCGCAGGTCAAGGACGCCGGGATGGCGATCATCGGCGCGAGCGCGGACCTCGTGCCGGCCGACAAGAAGCTCTACGCGCTTCGCGACGTCACCGCGACGGTCGACAACTACTCGCTGATCGCGGCGAGCATCATGTCGAAGAAGATCGCGGGTGGAGCCGACGCGATCGTGATCGACGCCAAGGTCGGAGACGGCGCCTTCATGAAATCGCTCGACGACGCCCGTGCGCTGGCGGAGGCGATGATCGATCTAGGCGGCCGCGCCGGTCGCGAGGTCGTTTGCCTCCTGACCGACATGGACCAGCCGCTCGGGAGCGCCGTCGGCAACGCGCTTGAGATCCGCGAGGCGATCGCGACCGTTCGCGGCGAGGGCCCGGCCGACTTCCTCGAGCTCGTCCTGGCTGCGTGCTCACGACTGCTCGCCGTCTCGGACCTCGGCATCGACGTGGACGAGGGGCGCGTGCGCGCGATGCAGGCAATCGCGGACGGCACCGCCTACGAGGCGTACGAGCGGTGGATTAGCGCGCAGGGCGGCCACCCCACCGAAGACGTACTCCCGGTTGCCCCTGTCGTCTTCACGGTCGAAGCCGATCGCGAGGGCTACGTGAGCGCGCTCGGCGCGGTCGCGGTCGGGCAGGCGGCCCTGCACCTCGGCGCTGGCCGCCGCACGAAGGACGAAACGATCGACCACAGCGTTGGGATCGTGTGCCTTCGCAAGCGCGGGGACAGGATCGCTGCCGGCGAGCCGTTGGCGGAGATCCACGCTGCGAGCAACGCTGCCGCTGAAGAGGGGGCTCGCGAGGTCGCCGCCGCCTACACGATCGCGGACGAGCCACCGCAGCAGCGGTCGGTCGTTCTCGACGTGCTCGCCTAGGCGCTGCGGCCACGGCTCAACCAGGCACGTCTACCCGGATGCCGCCGACTACCCTGGTGCGGTGCCTGAGCTTCCAGAAGTCGAGACCGTCCGTCGCCGGCTCGAGCCGGTGCTCGTCGGCCGCACCTTCGAGAGCGTCGAGATCTCCGATCCGCGGCTAACGCGCCCGTTTGACCGCATCGAGATCGCGGCCGAGCTGGAGGGCGAGCGGGTCGCGGCCGTCGATCGCCGCGGCAAGTATCTGATTGTTCGGTTCGAGACTGGTCGGGCTCTCCTGATCCACCTCCGGATGACGGGGAACGTTCTGCACGTCAGGCGCGGGACGCCGCTCGCGGCCGACCCGTATCGGCGTGCTGTTGTCAGTCTAGACGACGGATCGGACGTCGTGTACCGCGACGTCCGGCGCTTCGGAACCTGGCTCGTTGCGGAGCCAGACGAGGTCGAGCCGTACCTGGCCACACGACTCGGCGGGGAGCCACTGGCCGCGGCATTCACGACGAAGTGCCTCGGCGAGGCACTCGCCAACCGGCGCGCGCCGGTAAAGGCGGCGATCCTCGATCAGCGGCGCATCGCGGGCGTCGGCAACATTTACGCCGACGAGGCACTCTGGCGGGCGCGCATCCACCCGCAGCAGCCGGCCGGTGAGCTGGACCTCGCCGAGCTCCGCGCCCTCCACCGTGGCATCCGGGCTGCGCTCAAGGCGGGTATCGAGCGCCAGGGCGCAACGCTTCGCGACTACCGCACCCCCGACGGCGGAACCGGTCGCATGCAGCACGAATTCAAGGTCTACGGGCGTGAGGGAGAGCCGTGCCCAAGGTGCGGCCGGCCGATCGAGAAGATCCGCGCAGCAGGCCGTGGAACCTGGTTTTGCCCCGCTTGTCAGGGCCTGCGAGGCCCTGCGCACAACAGATACGCATAGACGTTTGAAAGCAGATCGAAGCGGCGATAGGCGAACCTTCGAGGACAGTTGGGGTCAAGTTGGAGGCGGGGCGAAAGCCCCGCCTTCTTCATGCCGCGAGGTGCTCGAGCTCGCCGCTGCGATCGAGCTGCCAGAGCTCGGTGTAGCCGCCGATCGGGCGGCCGTCGATGACGATCTGGGGCACGGTCCACCCGCCGGTGAGGTCGAGCAGGCGCCGGCGGAAGTCCGGGTCGTCGTCCAGCGAGATCTCCTCGAACGAGATCCCGCGCGACTCGAGCAGGGTCTTCGCGCGGACGCAGTAGCCGCACCAGCGGGTCGTGTACATCTGGATCCTGGCCATTGACGGTTGAAACGGCTTGCAGCCGCGGCGATTCCCGGCCTGGCTCGGCCCTACACTTGAGCGGGATGGCCGGTCGCTCGTACACGACCGAGGCGGTCGTGCTCCGCTCGTTCCGTCTCGGGGAAGCCGACCGCGTGCTGCACCTGTACACGCTCGACCGCGGGCGCGTCGGTGCTGTAGCGAAGGGCGTGCGCAAGACGAAGTCGCGGTTTGGCGCGCGGCTCGAGCCGCTCAGCCATGTCGAGCTGCAGCTTCACCAGGGAAGCGGCGAGCTGCAGACGGTCACCGGAGTCGAGCTGCTGCGCTCGCACCACGCCGCCCGCGAACAGCCGTACCGTCTGAACGTCGGGCTCGTCGCCGCCGAGGCGATGCTGCGCCTGTTCCCCGAGCAGGAAGCCAACGAGCGCGCCTTCCACGCGCTCGCACGCTTCCTCGAGCTCCTCGACGAGCTCCAGCCGCAGAACGGGCGTCCGCCGGCCGATCCGCTCGTGCTTTCGTTTCAGCTCAAGCTGCTCTGGCTCTCGGGATACCTGCCGCACGTGACGAGCTGCGCCGAGTGCGGCGCCGAGACCGGCCTCACCGGCTACTCGCCTCGGGCAGGCGGGGCCGTCTGCCGCGACTGCGCGAGCGGCGCGCTACCGCTCTCGCGAGATGGCGTGCTCGGGATCGAGGGCCTGCTCCGACGGCCGCTCGCCGAGGCGCACGATGCGGGCCTCACCGCGCGTGGCGCGCGTGAGGCCTTGGGCGTCATCACCTCGTCGTACGAGTACCACGGCGGTTTCCGCCTCCGGACTCTCGCTTCCTGAAGCGCCCCACGAACGACGAGCGGGCCCGGCCAGGGGCCCGCTCTCGGACTCAGGCGTGTCCACGGAAAGGACACCAACAGGACGGTGGCGCCGCCCAACTTCTTCCCTAGGATTGAGCGCCTTGGCAGTTCCGAACTACCAGGACACGATTCGTGCGCTCGAGACGTACTGGGCCGACTACGGCTGCGTGCTGATGCAGCCGTACCACACGGAGCTCGCGGCCGGGACGATGAACCCTGCGACGTTCCTGCGCAGCCTCGGGCCGAGGCCTTGGAAGACGGCATACGTCGAGCCGGTGATCCGCCCGCTGGACGGCAGGTACGGCGAGAACCCGTACCGCTTCCAGCACTACTTCCAGTACCAGGTCGTGATCAAGCCGGCCCCGAGCGACGTGCTCGACCTCTACTTCGGCTCGCTCGGGGCGATCGGGATCGACCTGCAGCGGCACGACGTGCGCCTTGTCGAGGACGACTGGGAGCAGCCGACCCTCGGCGCGTGGGGCCTCGGCTGGGAGGTCTGGTGCGACGGCATGGAGATCACGCAGTGGACGTACTTCCAGCAGCTCGGGGGGTTCGATGTCGAGCTCGTGCCGGCGGAGATCACGTACGGCCTCGAGCGGCTGACGATGTTCCTACAGGGAAAGCGCAGCGCGTTCGAGCTCGAGTGGGCGCCGGGTGTGACCTGGGGTGACGTGTATCGCGAGAACGAGCGTCAGTGGTCGACCTACAACTTCGAGCTCGCACCGGTGGAGGTGCTCGCACGGCGGTTCGGCGAGCACGAGGAGGAGTGCCGCCAACTGCTCGAGCGAGAGCTGCCACTACCGGCGTACGACCAGGTGCTGAAGGCCTCGCACACCTTCAACCTCCTCGACGCGCGCGGGGCGCTGTCGGCGACCGAGCGCGCGGCCTACATCGGCCGCGTTCGCAAGCTGGCCCGTGAGGTTGCGCGGGTGTACCTCGAGCTGGAGGCCGATGGCGTCGCTGCTGCTTGAGATCGGCTGTGAGGAGCTGCCAGCGGGAGCATGTCGCGAGGCCGAGGAGCAACTGCCTGCGCTCGCCAAGCGCGAGCTCGGCGCCGAACCGGACAGCCTCTTCATCGGGCCGCGGCGGCTCGCTCTGCGCTTCGACGACCTCTCCGAGCAGACGCCCGACGAATGGGTCAAGGGCCCGCCCGTGGAACTGCGGGAGAAGGCCGCCGCCGGGTTCGCGAAGAAGCACGGCGTGAAGGTCGAGGAGCTCGTCGAGCGCGACGGCTTCCTCGGCGTCGAACGCTCAGGTCGGCCCCTGCGCGACGTCGTGCCCGAACGGCTCGACGCGATCGTGCGAGGGCTCTCGTTCTCGAAATCGATGCGCTGGGACGACAGCGGCATTCGTTTCGCGCGGCCCGTGCGGTGGACGCTTGCCCTGATCGGGGCGGAGACCGTGGTGGGGACGAGCAGCTTCGGGCATCGGTTCCGCTCGGGAGAGCTCGAGATCACGGACGCGACCGCGTACGAGGACTGCCTGCGCGCGGCCGACGTCGAGCCGGACGCCGAGGAGCGGCGGCGCCAGATCGTCGAGGGCCTCGACGCAATCGGCGGCTGGAGCGACCCCGCCGGCGTCCTGGCCGAGGTTGTGCACCTCGTGGAGAGCGTGCAGGTGCTCGAGGGAAGCTTCGACGAGCGGTTCTTGCAGCTGCCCGAACGCGTCGTGGTGACGGCGATGCAGTCGCACCAGCGCTACTTCCCGCTGGGCGGCAACCGGTTCGCCTTCGTCTCGAACGGCGGCGATCCCAAGGTAGTGCGGGCCGGCAACGAGAACGTCCTCGAGGGCCGGCTGGACGACGCGAGCTTCACGTTCGAGCGCGACGTCCGGGTCGGGGTCGACTCGCTGGCCGAGCGCCTCGGCGCGATCACCTACTTCAAGGGCGCGGGCTCCTTCGCGGACAAGGCGGAGCGGCTCCGGCGCCTCGTCTCGGAGCTCGGCGGCGGCGAGGCGACACTCGAGGCGGCGCGGCTGGCCAAGGCCGACCAGGCGTCGGAGCTCGTGCGCGAGTTCCCCGACCTCGAGGGGTACATCGGCGCCGAGTACGCGCGGCTCGCGGGGTACCCCGAGGCTGTCAGCTCGGCCATCGAGGAGCAGTACCTGCCGGACGCCTCCGGCGGCCCGCTGCCGCAGACGGAGTCGGGCAAGGTGCTCGCCGCGGCGGACAAGGTCGACGCGCTCGCAACATCGTTCTCGCTCGGGCACCGGCCATCCGGCTCGCGCGACCCGTACGGCCTGCGCCGGGCGGCGATCGGCCTGAACCGCCTGGCCGTCGAAGGTGGGCTGATGGTGCCGCGCTCGCTGCTCCCCGACGAGGTGCGGGAGTTCGTAGAGGAACGGCTCGAGGGCCTGCTCGAGGTGCCGGTCGAGTTCGTGCGGGCGGCGCGCGCGTCGGCCGCACCCGACCTGGGCGGCGTGGAGCGGCTCGCGCAGGCGCTCTACGAAGAGCGGGAGTCGCCGGCGTTCGACGGTGTGTACACCGCGTACGAGCGCGCACACCGGCTGGCGGGGCGGGCGGCCGACGACGCCTCGGCCGAGGTCGATCGCGACCTGCTGAAGGAGGATGCGGAGCGCGCGCTGGCCGACGGGCTCGCGCAGGTCGAGGTCGACGGCGACGTGCGGCGCGCGCTCGAGTCGGGCGCGACGCTGGCGCCGCTGATGGAGCGCTTCTTCGACGAGGTGCTCGTGATGGACGAGGACGACGCGGTCAGGGCGAACCGGCTGCGGTTGCTGCTCGACGTCCGGGACGCGCTCGGTCGGCTGGGGGACTTCTCGCAGATCCCACGCTGAGCGCTGCCGCCGCCCGTTTTCATGTTCTCGCGCGAGGTACTACGGGTCCCGACCCGCCCCCCTGCCACGGCGCGAGCCTACCCGGGAACGACGCGCATGTCTGTGACGGGACCGTGATGGAACTGCAACAACGACGCCGTGCCAGGCTACGCTCCGGCGCGTGAACAAGCCCCCGGTCGAGCTCCACGTCATCTCCGACTCCACCGGCGAGACCGCCGTTCGGCTCGTGCACGCGCTCGAGGCGCAGTTCCCCGAGCAGGAGTTCGAGGAGATCCGCCATCCGCGCGTCGAGACCGTCGACGACCTGAACCTTGCGCTCAGCCGCGCCAAGGGCCGCCCGGCGGTGATCGTCTACACCCTCGTCCACCCGGAGCTGCGCGAGGCCGCCCGAGCGCTGTGCCGCCGCTACAAGCTCCACTACTGCGACCTGCTCGGCCACCCGATCGAGGCCGTCGCCCGCGTCGCCGGCGTGGCCGCAAAGATGAAGCCAGGCGCGCGGCCGCCGCTCGACTCGCAGTACTTCAAGCGCATGGCCGCGATCGAGTTCGCGGTCAAGTTCGACGATGGCGTCGGCGCCGGCCTCCACGACGCGGACATCGTCCTCGTCGGCGTCTCGCGTACCTCGAAGACGCCGCTCTCGATGTACCTCGGTTACCTCGGCTACAAGACCGCCAACGTCCCGGTGGTGAAGGGCATCGAGCCGCCGTCGGCGCTCTTCGACATCGACCCGACGAAGATCGTTGGGCTAACGATCGACGCGGAGCGGCTGCGCGAGATCCGCAAGCAGCGCGCACGGCGCCTGGGCGGCGGTGAGCGCGCGTACGCCGAGCTGCTGGAGATCTACGCCGAGCTCGAAGAGGCCGAGTTGCTACAGCGGCGCCTCGGATGCCCGGTGATCGACATCTCCGATCTCTCGATCGAGGAGACGGCTGCCCGGGTGATCCGGCTCGTCGAGCAGCGGCGCGCCGAGAACGGGACGCGAGCGCGGCAGACCCGCGTCACGTGAAACCGAAGCCGCCGGTCCCGCTCTGGCGCTGGGCGACCTGGTGGGCGATCCTCGTCGTCGCCGACGTCGTCTTCTACGTGCTGCTCACGCCGGTCTGGATGGGGCTGCGCGCGCTCGCCTGGTTGGCGGACTTCCGTGCGCGCCGTCGGCCGGGATACCGGCCGCCCGTCCGCGAATAGGAGGATTTGACGAAACACAGGCAATGCCCTCGCACCCCGAGAGCGAGCAGCGTTCCGCCAAACCCTCCTAACGCCGCCGCGCGACTATCTGGAAGAAGTGCCAGTGCTTCGGCTCACCGACCGCCGTCTCGCTGTCCTCCTCGATCTCGTCGAAGAGCTCGACCTCGAAGCCGCTGAGCAGCGCCTCCGCGTCCACCCGGGTCTGGAAGGTCATGTCGTCCTCGTTCGACCATTCGTCGCGGTCGCCGAACAGATGGCCGCTGAACCGTCCGCCTGAGAGCAGCGAGTGCACGATCCGCTCCCACACCGCCGGAAAGTCGCCCGGTGGGCAAAACGGCAGCGCGAAGCTCGAGTTCACGAGGTCGGCCGGTGGCCACTCGGCGGTCTCGAACCGCGAGACCCGCGTCTCGAGGCGGCCGCGCTCGCCCTCCGAGAGATCGAGCGCGCGAAGGCGGTCGATCGCCTCGGCCTGGCCGTCCAGCGCGAGAACTTGCCACCCGCGCCGAAGCAGCTCGACCGTCTCTTGGCCCGTACCGCAGCCGAGGTCGACGGCGAACCGATCGCGCGGCGTCCGCTCCTCGCCTTCGAATCGTCGCAGAGCCTCGAGGAGGGTCGCCCGCGGCTCCGAGCCGACGGCGTCGTAGAAGCGCGTCCAGTCGGAAGGCATGGGCCGCGGGTCAACCGGCCGGCGGAGCGGGCGCGGCGAGCGCGGCCGAGAGCCAGGGCGGCAGCTCGACGAGGAAGCCTGGGTCGACAGCGTGGGGAAGCGGATACTCGCGGTAGAGGAGGTCGGCGCCCGCAGCCTCGAGCTCCTGCCGCGCCCGACGTCCCCACTCGACCGAGATCACGTTGTCGAAGGTGCCGTGGCCGATCGCGACGGGCGGCAGCGGCGGCTCGAGATCGAGCTCGAAGCCCGGAACGGTCGGCATGAACCCGCTCAGCGCGACGAGCGCGGCGGGCCGCGGCCGACCACGTCCGAGGCCGAGCGAGTACGTCATCACCGCGCCCTGCGAGAAGCCGCCGAGCACGCTGCGCTCCGGCGTGAGCCCCGAGGTCTCCCAGAGCCCGTCGAGCCACGCGCTGACCGCCGCATACGTGGGCAGGAACGTCGACGGGTCGGGGTAGCCGATCTCCTGCACCGCGTACCAGTGGGCACGGCCGGGCGGCAGCGAGAGCGGCCCGCGCGGCGTGATGCCGAGCAGGCGACGCCGCGGGTCGAGCAGGTCGAGCAGCGGATAGAGGTCGTGCTCGTCGGCGCCGCGACCGTGGAAGAGGACGAGCAGCCCGTCCGGCTTGCCTGCGGCCGGCCGCTCGAGGTGCTGGATCGTCACCTGCCGGCGCGGAGCGCCCGGACGTCCGGCAGCGGCGTGAGCACGCCGTCGAGCCGTTCGCGGAGGTGCTCGTAGTTCGGCGGCAGCGAGAGCCTCTCGCCGAGCGTCTCCGGCGGCTCGTCCGCCGTGAAGCCGGGGCCGATGGTCGCGATCTCGAACAGCACGCCGCTCGGCTCGCGGAAGTAGATCGACTTGAAGTAGTAGCGGTCGATGATCGGCGTAGGGTGGGCGCCGCTCTCGGCGACGCGCCGCTGCCACGCCTCGTGCTCGTCGAGCGGCGAGGCCCAGGCGACGTGGTGGACGGTGCCCGCGCCGGGAACGCCGCGCTCCTCGGTGCGGTCGTAGAGGTAGAGGCCGCCGCGGTGCTTGCCGCGGACCTCCCAGCCCGCTTCGCCGGATGGGTCGAACTCGAGCGTCTCCTCGAGGAAGGGGCGGCTCTGTTCGGGGTCATGCGTGTAGGCGCGCACCCCGTGAAAGCCCTGCAGCGCCAGCTCACTCGGCACCTCCGGGTGGTCGGCGATCAAGGGCTCGTCCTCGCTCTCGCCGGGGATCAGCGCGTGGCGCAGCCCTTCGGGATCGCGGAACGCGAAGCTCGCATCCGGGTAGTGCTCGCCCGCGATGCCCTCGTCAGCGAGGCGGCTCTCCCAGAAGTCGACGGCCTCGGGCGAGGCGAGGCGCCAGCCGACGGTGTGCACCATCCCCGCGCCCGCGCGGCCAACGCGCGCGCCGGGGTACTCGAAGAAGGTGATGTCGTTCCCGGGCGCGCCCTCCTCGTCGCCGTAGAAGAGGTGGTAGACGGTCGGATCGTCCTGGTTGACGCTCTTCTTGACGAGGCGAAGACCGAGGACGCGGGCGTAGAAGTCGACGTTCTGCGGCGCGTTGCCCGTGATCGCAGTGACGTGGTGGACGCCCTCGAGCTTCATGCCTGGGCCCCAGCCTACCGGCTTCTCCTCAGCGCACACCCGCGGGGCTCCACGACGGATCGAGGACGCCCGGCGAGGCGGCCGACCCGCACGGCGCGGCCGCCGTTTGCGGGCATCCGTCGGCGAGAACGAGGGCATCGCGTCGAACGGCCCGCTCGTGAGCTGCGTCGGGCGGCCGCCGGTGGCCGCGACCGTCATCAGCCGCATCCGGTCGCTGCCCCAGTACGGCAGGTTCCGCTCGAAGACGATCCGCCGCCCGTGCGGGCCCCACGCCGATGAGCAGGCCCTTCATCACCTCGAGCTCACGCCCGGCGGCTTCGCGCGGTTCTCGTCCCTCCCTCCGCTATGGAAAGATCCTTCCGAATGCGGGGGACCGGGCGCTACGTCTACGACTTCGACGAGCCCTCCGAGGGCGGCCGCGAGCTTCTCGGCGGCAAGGGGATCGGCCTGGCCGAGATGACCCAGCTCGGGGTGCCTGTGCCCGCCGGGTTCACGATCACGACGGACGCCTGCCGCGCCTACATGGCGGCGGGGGGCGAGGAGCTGCCCGACGGTCTTCCGGCGGAGATCGACCGGCACATCGACGCCCTCGAGGGCAGGGCCGGAAAGCGCTTCGGCGACTCGCAGGACCCACTGCTCGTCTCCGTGCGCTCGGGCGCCGCGATCTCGATGCCCGGGATGATGGACACGATCCTCAACCTCGGGCTCAACGACGAGGCGGTCGAAGGCCTGGCCGCCGACACCGGCAACGCGCGCTTCGCGTACGACTCCTACCGCCGCCTGATCCAGATGTACGGCGAGGTCGTGATGGGCATCGACGCTCAACGCTTCGAGCAGGCGCTGAGCGACCTCAAGGGCGCGCGCGGGGTGCAGCAGGACGTCGAGCTCGACGCCGACGACCTGCGTGAGCTCGTCGACACGTTCGAGCGGATCTACGAGGACGAGACAGACTCGCCGTTTCCGCAGGACGCGCGCGAGCAGCTCAACCACGCGGTGCGTGGGGTCTTCGCCTCCTGGGACACGCCGCGGGCGCAGGTCTACCGTCGGGCCCACCGGATCCCGGACGACCTCGGCACGGCGGTGAACGTCGTCCAGATGGTCTTCGGCAACAAAGGCGAGGGCTCCGGCACGGGCGTCGCCTTCACGCGGAACCCCTCGACCGGCGAGCAGGGGCTCTACGGCGAGCTCCTCATGGATGCGCAGGGGGAGGACGTCGTGGCCGGGATCAGGACGCCCGAGCCGCTGGCGGCCATGCAGGAGCGGCTGCCGGAGGCGTTCGGGCAGCTGCGCGACACGATGGGGCGCCTCGAGCAGCACTACCGAGACATGCAGGACATCGAGTTCACGGTCGAGGAGGGCCGCCTCTACCTGCTGCAGACGCGGTCGGCGAAGCGCACCGCAGCCGCGGCGCTGAAGGCGGCGGTCTCGATGGTGGAGGAGGCCCTGATCTCACGCGAGGACGCGGTCGTGCGGATCGACCCCGCACAGCTCGACCAGCTGCTGCACCCGATGATCGACCCGCAGGCGGAGCTCGAGGTTGCGGCCCGCGGTCTGAATGCGTCGCCCGGCGCTGCGTGCGGCAAGGTCCTGCTCGACGCCGACACCGCGGAGGAGCGCGGCAAGGCAGGGGAGAGCGTGATCCTCGTGCGCTGGGAAACGACCCCCGACGACATCCACGGCTTGCTCCAGGCTGCGGGAATCCTCACCGCCCACGGCGGCATGACCTCGCACGCGGCCGTCGTCGCGCGTGGGATGGGGAAGCCGTGCGTGGCTGGCTGCGAGGAGCTGACGATCGATCTGGAGCGTCGCGCCCTGACGATCGGCGGGCAGCAGCTCTCCGAAGGCGACGTGATCACGATCGACGGGGGGACCGGCCGTGTCGTGATCGGCGCCGTCGATCTCGTCCCGCCGCAGATCAACGAGGACTTCGAGACGATCCTCGGTTGGGCCGACGAGCAGCGCCGGCTCAAGGTGCGCGCGAACGCGGACACGCCCGAGGACGCCGCCAAGGCACGCGAGTTCGGCGCCCAGGGCATCGGGCTCTGCCGGACGGAGCACATGTTCATGGCCGAGGACAGGCTCCCCGTCGTGCGCGAGATGATCATGGCCTCGGGCGAAGAGGAGCGGCGAGCGGCGCTCGACCGCCTGCTGCCGCACCAGCAGGCCGACTTCGAGGGGATCTTCGAGGCGATGGCCGGCCTGCCGGTGACGATCCGGCTGCTCGACCCGCCGCTGCACGAGTTCCTGCCGCCGCTCGAGGAGGCCCGCGACGACCGGATGCGCGAGCGCATCAAGGCGCTGCAGGAGTCGAACCCGATGCTCGGAACGCGCGGCTGCCGCCTCGGGCTGCTCTGGCCCGAGATCTACGAGATGCAAGTCCGGGCGATCATCCGGGCCGCGGCGGCCGTCGAGGAGCGGACCGGCGAAGCGCCGCTCGTCGAGATCATGCACCCGCTCGTCGGCTTCGCCGAGGAGCTCAACCGGCTGCGCGCGCTCACGATCGACACCGCGCAGGAGGAGAGCGACCAGGTCGAGTATGTCGTCGGCACGATGATCGAGCTGCCGCGCGCCTGTATCCGCGCGGACGAGATCGCCGAGCACGCCGACTTCTTCTCCTTCGGGACGAACGACCTGACGCAGACGGCGCTCGGCTTCTCCCGCGACGACGCCGAGGGAAAGTTCCTCACCCGTTACCTCGAGGACGGCGTGCTGCAGCGCAACCCGTTCGAGACGCTCGACCAGAGCGGCGTCGGCGACCTGATGCAGATCGCCGTCGAGCGCGGCCGCAGTGTCAAGGACGACCTGAAGATGGGCATCTGCGGCGAGCACGGTGGCGAGCCCGACTCGGTCGCGTTCTGCCACGGCCTCGGGCTCGACTACGTCAGCTGCTCGCCGTACCGCGTCCCCCTCGCGCGCCTCGCCGCCGCGCAGGCTGCGCTGAAGGAGGCGGGCGTCGAGGCCGTCACCGCCGGCGGCTGAGCCGTTTAGAGTCTCGCCCGGGGATCCTGGAAAGGAACACGATGAGGCAGGCCGCATGGTTTGCGGTGCTGGCTGCGGTCGTACTGGCCGTCGCGACGGGCTGTGGCGGCGGCGGTGGCGGTGAGACCGAGGGCGAGGAGAGCGAGCTCAACCAGCAGGCCGTGGCTGCCTGCAACGGCTCTGCTCTGAGCGAGGCTCCGAACCTTCCTGCGAGCTTCCCGATGGTCGAGAACGTGACCTACACGAAGCAGTCGACGCAGGGACCGACGACGGTCGTCGAGGGCTTCTTCGAGGGGAGCCTCGAGGACGCGTACGACGAGTACAAGAAGGAGCTCGAGGCCGCCGGCTTCAAGATCCTGTTCGACGAGATCGAGGACCACGACTCGGAGGTCTCGTGGGAAGGGCAAGGACGAAGCGGGCAAGTCGCGTTGCGTGAGGAGTGCGGCAGCGACGACAAGCTCTACGTGCACATAACGAACCGCCCCGCGTCCGAATAGGGGTTACGAGCCGAGCGGCGTGACTTAGCGGCAGCACGCCGTTCCGCTCCTGGGTTTTGCAGCGGTTTTCCCCGGCCGAGGGATCGCGATCGGCGCCGAGCGGGCCGATCTCCCCTGGGAGATCGCATGAATCCCAGAGAGCAGCGAGTGAAGGCGACGGCGGCACTCTTCCTGACCGTCTCGCTCTTCCTGATCCGCAACGCGCACGCCACTCCGCAGGCCGGCGCCTGCACGATCGTCGGAACGCCCGGGCCGGACCTGCTCTTCGGAACGCCGAAGCGCGACGTCATCTGCGGCCTCGGCGGCGCCGACGTGCTGGACGGCAACAGCGGCAATGACGTCCTCAAGGGCGGCCCCGGCCGCGACCTGCTGAACGGTGGCGACGGCAACGACATCCTCTTCGGTGGCCTCGGAAACGACAAGCTTCAGGGCGACCACGGGCGCGATTCGCTCTACGGCGGCGCGGGGAACGACACGTTCTTCGCCTGGGACGGCTTCGCCGACATGCTGAACGGCGGCGCCGGTACCGACCGCGCCTTCCACGACAAGCTCGACCGCGTCTATGCGATGGAACGCGGCGGCTGAGGCCGCCGCCTAGGCGTAACCGCGGACGCGCCAGTACGCGACCGCGATGCTGAGCAGGCCCACGCCGAGCACTCCGGCGATCCCCCAGAGGCCAACGCGGCTGTAGGCGGCGTGGCCGCGCCCGAACTTCGACAGCACGAGCGTGCAGAGGATGCCGCCGATCAGTCCGCCGATGTGGCCGCCGATCGAAATCCCCGGGACCGTGAAACTGAGGATCAAGTTGATCACGATCAACGCGGCTGCGGATCCGCCGAGCACAAAGTTCCGCTGGCGCTCGAGGACGAGTGCTGCGCCGAGAATTCCGAACACCGCTCCCGAGGCGCCGACTATCTGCGCCGGGGGAACGTGGATAACAAAGAGCGCGCCAGCTGAGCCCGCGAACGCGGAGACGAAGTACATCGAGCAGGAACCGCCCACGCCCGAGCGCGGCCTCCACCGCAGAGCCGACGAACCAGAGGAAGTACATGTTGAACCCGATGTGCAGGAGACTCCCGTGCAGGAATGCGCGGTGATCAACCGCCACCAATCGCCATTCGCCACCGCCGGGCCGAAGAGCAAGCCAGTGGTTGAACAACGAGCCGCCGGGATGGTTGAACGCGCTCGGAAGGGGCGACTGCACGATCGTGATGACGTAGATCAGGACGTTGACGCGCAACCAGCGATCTTGGTCGTCGAGAGCGCCCGTCCCCTCGAACGCGCCGCGCCGGACTCCGGCGCTGATGCGCTTCGTGCCCTGCGGCTTGCCCGAGTGCTCGGGGCAGCGCTGCCCGACCGGCGCCGGGGTCATGCACTCGGCGCAGATCGGCCGGCCGCACTCGGAGCACGAGACGAACGTCTCGCGGTTGGGGTGGCGATAGCAATAGGGCACTCGGAGACCTCGAGTAGCGTAGTGCGGCCATGCGCTGCCACGTCGCTTTCACGCCTGCGGAAGCGCCCGAGGCCCAGCTCGGGATCGTCGTGGACGTGATGCGCGCGACCTCGACGATCGCGCAGGCGCTGGCGGCCGGCTACCGGCGCGTCCTCTGCTGCGCCGAGATCGACGACGCGCTGGCACTGCGGGCCGACCTGGGCGACGAGGCGATCACCGGAGGCGAGCGCGAGGCGAAACGGATCGAGGCCTTCGACGCGGGTGCCTCGCCCAGGGAATTCCGCGAGCCGCGGGCCGAGACGCTGATCCTCTCGACGACCAACGGCACGCGCTCGATCGTCGCTGCCGCGGCCGCCTGCGACGAGGTCGTGCTCGGAGCGCTGCTGAACCTCGACGTGGTCTCGGCGTATGCCCGTGAGCGCGGGGAGGACATGGCCGTGCTCTGTGCCGGCTACAAGGGCGCGTTCGCGATCGACGACGCCTACTGCGCCGGCCGCATCGTGCGGCTCGTCGGCGGCGAGCGAACGGATGCGGCGATCGCGGCCGAGGTCGTGGCCGACCGCTTCCCGGAGCCGATCGACGGCATCAACGCGCGCACGTACGGGCCGCCCGGGCTCGAGGAGGACATCGCCTGGTGCGCCCAGGAGAGCCTGCTCGACGTCGTCCCGCGGTTCACGCGGATGGTCGGCGCCGCGGCCGAGATCGCGACCTAGGCGCGGAGGACGCCCGCGGCGCTGTCCCAGCGCCAGTCCGGGTCGCCACTCAGGTGTGTTCCGCCCAGCCAGCGGTCGATCGGCGCCACGGACAGGCGGTCGGTCTCGCCGGCGAGGACCTCGCGCCCGAGGTCGGTGAGCGCGACGGGCGTCGCGAGGAAGGCGTGGGCGTCGCCGAGTGGCGGCGGAGGCGGCAACTCCTCGACGAGCGGCTGAAGCTCGGCCAGGCGCAACCAGACCCAGGTGTCGCCGGCGAACGGCGCCTCTTCGCGCGCCTGGCTTGCGACGAACAGCCCGGGCGGCGTGCGCGGCCCGTCGAGCAGCGGCTCGAGCAACTGTCGCTCGGTGCGGGAGAGGCCGCTGTCGGCGTCGGGCAGCTCCTCGAGCAGCCTCACGAACGCCGGGCCGAGGGAGGGCAGGACCGTTGTGTCGCGCGTGAGCAGGTCGGCGACCTCCGTCGGCTCCGGCGCGCGGAACGCGTCCCACGCCTCGCGCGCGAGCGCGAGCACCTCCGTCGTGACCGGCTTGCGGGCGGGCCAGAGCGCCTCGAGCTCCTCGGCTCCGAGAGGGCCGAGGTGGTCGGGCGCCTGGATCAGCTCGACGTCCCCCTGCGCGCCGGCGAGCACCTGCAGGAGCTGCAGCTGGTCGTAGAGGTCGTGCTCGAACCAGAGGACGACCTGGGTGCGCGCCTCGAGCGCGTGCCGGTAGAGCCGGTCCCGCCGCTCGAACGCATCCAGCAGCGAGCCCTCGGAGCCCCACCCGCACTCGCTGAGGAAGCGCGCGCGGACGCGGCGTAGCTCGTAGGCGGGCACGGTGGGTACCGGCCCCTCGTGCAGCACGTCCTGCCACGAGAGGACGGCGCCGCCGAGCGCGGTCTGGCGCAGCGTGTTGCCTGTGCTCTCGCCGTTCGTCACGTGCAGGAGCGGCTCGAGCTTCGGGTCTCGCCCGCCGCGCGCGAGGTAGGCGGCGCCGCAAGTGCAGTGGTCGAGCGAGTCGCAGGCGCAGCCGAGCACCCGCGCGAGCTCGTCCCGGACACGCTGGAGGCTCGCGAGCTTCGCGTCGACTTCGTCGATCTTCTGCGCGAGCCTGATCCGGATCGACTCCTGGCCGGCGCCGCTGCGGGTGAGGCGCGTGTGCTCCTCGATCTCGGAGAGCGTGAACCCGAGGCTCTGCGCCTCCTTCACGGCCTTGACGAAACGCACCGTCTCCTCGTCGTATTCGCGGTGCCCGTTCGGGCCGCGGGCCGGCTCCTCGAGCAGCCCGCGACGCTCGTAGTAGCGAAGGGTCTCGACGTTCACTCCCGCCCTCCTTGCAAGTTCGCCGATTCGCATGTCTATGCGACTTTAAGCCCGTACCGAGGTACGGATGTCAAGCAGCATCGCCGTCGGCGTATGGTGCTGTCGGAGTCGGGGATTCACCTGCGCAGCCACTTCCACGAGAGGAATCGCGGCTGGACTTCGCCCTTGACAGGGGAACGTGTGTTCGTGTAGAACATACGTTCCCATGATCGCCTGCCTCGTCATCCCCGGGTTCGAGCTTCGCGCCGCGCTGCGGGAGCGGCCGCGGCTGCAGCTCGAGCCGGCGGCGCTCGCCCCGGAGCCGGGAGCCGAGGCACTTGTGGGCTCGGTGACCGGGGCCGCGGAGGCGGCGGGAGTCCAGCCGGGGATGCGGCTGGGGGAGGCGCTCGCGATGTGCCCGTCGCTCCAGCTCGTCGACCCCGATCCCGCCGCGGCCGAGCAGGCCTGGGAGAAGATCGTGCGGCGGCTCGAGGACGCGGGCTTCGCGGTCGACTCGGCCGGGCCCGGCTGCGCGTACTTCGAGACGCGCGGGGTGGAGCGGCTTTACGGCGGGCTCGAGCCGGCGCTGAAGCGCGCGCTGAAGGCGGCCGGCGCGGGCTGGGACGCGCGCGTCGGCGCAGCGTCGCGACGCTTCGCGGCGCTGGCCGCGGCGAACGTCGCCCGCTCGGGCCAGGCGCTCGTCGTCTCGGACGAGCGGACGCGGGAGTTCCTCGCGCCGCTGCCGGTGAGCCTGTTGCCGATGGATGCGCGCAGGCGCGAGGAGCTGGAGGAGCTCGGGGTCAAGAGGCTCGGAGAGCTTGCCGGGCTGCCGGGCGGCGCCGTCGCCGAACGTCTGGGGCCGGATGGACGGCACGCCTGGAGCCTGGCGAGGGGCGGCTCGAAGCGGCGTGTCCGCGGGCGCAGGCCTGCGGCCGAGCTCTTCGAGACGCTCGAGTTCCCGGAGGCGGTCGGAAACGAGCTGACGCTGCGCCGCTCGCTCGGCGTCCTGCTCGACCGGCTGCTGGCCCGGCCGGAGCGTGGTGGGCGGGCCCTGCGCAAGGTCGCGCTTGCAGGGCGCCTGGTCGGCGGCGGGTCGTGGCGGCGGACGGTGACGCTTCGCGACGCCACCGCCGATCCCGCCCGCCTGCGCACCGCGCTCGCGCCGAAGCTCAACGACCTGCCGGCGCCGATCGTGATGCTGCGGCTCGAGGCGCTCGTGCTCGCGGAGTCGGTCGGCAACCAGCTCGAGCTCGTCCGGCCCGAGGGTGACGAGCTGCGGGCGCACCTCTCCGAGGGCCTGCGCCAGGTCCGCGCCGGGACTGGGTCGGGATCGGTCTGCACCGTCGTCGAGGTCGCGCCGTGGTCACGCCTGCCCGAGCAGCGCGCGCTGCTGGTTCCTCGAGACGAATAAACGAGCCTGTGGGCGTGCGCGTGGAGGCGCACGTGGACGGGTCACCGCGGCGCGTGAACCGGGCGGAGGTCGCGCTGGTGCGTGAGGAATGGCGTGTCGTTGACCGCTGGTGGACGGAGGAGCCGGTCAGCCGCCGCTACTTCGACGTCGTCCTCGCCGGAGGCGAGCACGCGGTGGTGTACCTCGACGAAGAGGTCGGACGCTGGTTCAGCCAGCGAGGTGTCTAGGCGCGGAGGCGGTCGATGAACCCGGCGGGCGGCGCGTGCAAGTTGAGGAGGCGGATCGGCTCCGGCCCGGCGACGCCGAACCCGTGGACCGTTTCCGGTGGCGCCGCGACGAAGGTCTCGGGCCCCGCGACCCGCGGCTCGTCCCCGACGCGGAACTCGACCAACCCCTCGAGCACGTAGAAGGCGTCGACGTGGTCGGCATGGGTATGCGGGTCGACGCCCTCGAACTCGGGCTGGAAGGTCATGTCGATCGCGGTCAGCTGCGGCAAGTCGCAGAGGATCCTGTGCGTGCTGTCCTCGTGCTCGAGCGTCTCCGCTTTGCCCGGGTGGGTGAACACCGCGTCGGCGAGCGGCCGTCCGCCGTCGGGGGGCGGGTCGTGCTGGTCGAAAGCTGGATTGCGGCCGCGCATGTAGTCGCCGAAGCCAAGCGACGGGACGTGAAGGTTGAGGAAGATCGCGGTCGCATCGCTCGCGTTCCGAAATGTGTGCACCACGTTCGGCGGCGCCGCGGCGAACATCCCCGGCGACCCGGTGAGCGTGGTCAGCTCCGGGCCGAGCGAGAACTCGACCTCGCCCTGCAGGACGTAGAACGCGTCGGTGTGGTGCTCGTGGATGTGCGGGTCGGGCCCTTTCTGGCCGGGCTCGTAGCGGAACCACGTGACGATCAGCTCCTCGAGGTCGGCCAGGATGCGCAGCGTTCGCTCCGGGCGATCGGTGACGATCTCGCCCTCGCCGGGGGCTAGGAGCAGCGGCCGGTGGTCGTCGAGCTGCACGCGCACTCAGCCTATTCGTTCCTCGACGGCGCGTCGCTGCCGGAGGAGCTCGCAGCGAGTGCGGCGGAGCTCGGCTACGAGGCGCTCGCGCTCACTGATCACGACGGCGTCTACGGCTCGCTCGAGTTCGCGCATGCGGCGAAGGCCTTCGGCGTGCGGCCGATCACCGGCGCCGAGGTGACGCTCACGGACGGGTCGCACGTGACGCTGCTCGTCGAGAGCGCTCGGGGCTACGCGAACCTCTGCCGGCTGCTGACGGCCGCGCACGCGGGGACGCGGCCGAAGGAGGGCGCGGACCCGCTCCCGCCGTCCCTGGACGCTGCGCTGCTGGCAGACCTGAACGACGGGATCGTCTGCCTCTCCGGCTGTGCGCGGCACGGGCTCGGCCTGCGGAGCCCGAACGGCGCCGCTGCGCTCGCTGACGCGTTCGGGCGCGAGCGCTTCTTCGTCGAGCTGCAGCGGCCGTACGAGCGCGGCGATTCACGGCGGCTTGCCGCGCTGCGCGACCTCGCCGAGACGCTGGGGGTCGAGACGGTCGCGACCGGCGACGTCCACGCGCACCATCAGCGGCGGGCCGCGCTCCAGGACGCGCTGGTGGCGATCCGCTGCCGCACATCGCTCGACGGCTGCGAGGCAGAGCGGCGCGGGAACCGCGAGTGCGTCCTCGCCTCCCCGGCCGAGCTCGAGGAGCGCTTCCCGCTCGACTGCGACGCGGTGCGGCGGACCGGCGAGCTTGCGCAGCGGCTCGAGTTCGACCTGACCGAGGGCCTCGGCTATCGCTACCCGGACTTCTCGGACACCGGCGAGCCGGCGATTGTGCAGCTCGCCCGCGTCTGCGACCGTGCGTTCGCGGAGCGCTACGGCACGCTACGCGTTCCAGGATCACGTTCACGACACCGGACCCTGGCACGTGAACGTCTTGACGAGGAGCTGAAGCTGATCGACGAGCTCGGCCTGGCCGGGTTCTTCCTGCTGCACTGGGAGGTGCTCGAGCTGGCGCGCGAGTGCGCGGTCGAGGTGCGCGGCGGCTCGGTCGCGCGCAACGTCCTGCCGCCGGGCCGCGGGCGCGGCAGCTCGGTCGGCTCGATCGTCTGCTACCTGACCGGCCTCTCGCACGTCGACCCGGTGCACGCAGGGCTCTCGCTCGGCCGCTTCCTGAACCGCGAGATGGCCTCCGTGCCCGACATCGATCTCGACTTCCCGCGCGACATCCGCGAGAAGCTGATCGTCGCCGTCTGCGAGCGCTACGGCCACGAGCACTCGGCGCTCGTCGCGAGCTTCTCGACCTACCACGCGCGCGGCGCGATCCGCGACCTCGGGAAGGCGCTCGGCCTGCCGTTCGGCGAGCTCGAGCGTCTCGCGCGCCTCACGGATGGCAACCCCTACCGCGTCGGGGAGGAGATCGCGAAGCTCCCGGATGCGGAGACGAAGCTGGCATCACCGCGCTGGCGCGCCTTCGTCGAGCTCTGCGGCGAGATCGGCGGCCTGCCGCGGCACGTCTCGCAGCACCCGGGCGGGATGGTGATCTCGACGCGGCCGCTCGTCGAGCTCGTGCCGGTGCAGCCGGCGGCGATGGCCGGGCGGCAGCTCTGTCAGTGGGACAAGGACTCGTGCTCCGACGCGGGGTTCCTGAAGATCGACCTGCTCGGGCTCGGGATGCTCTCGGCGGTGGAGGACTGCGTCGAGCAGGTGGCGCGGGTTCACGGAGAGACGGTGGACCTCTCGCGCGTCCCGCTCGAAGACCCCGATGTGTACCGCGAGATCCAGGCGGCGGACACGATCGGTGTCTTCCAGATCGAGAGCCGGGCCCAGATGCAGTCGCTGCTCCAGACGCGGCCGGAGAACCTCGACGATCTGACGATCCAGGTCGCGCTCGTGCGGCCGGGGCCGATCCAGGGCGGCGCAGTCCACCCGTACATCGCGAACCGGCAACAGCTGCGCGAGGACCCGGACTTCGTGCCGCCCGTCGACCATCCGCTGTTGGAGGAGGCTCTGCGCGAGACGCTGGGAGTGATCGTCTTCCAGGACCAGGTGCTCGAGGTCGCGACGGCGCTCGCCGGCTTCTCGATCGGCGAGGCGGAGGGTCTGCGCCGGGCGATGAGCCGCAAGCGCTCGCTGGAGGCGATCGAGGCGTTCCGCGGGCGGTTCGTCGAGGGCGCGGTCACAATGGGGGTGGCGGCGGAGGCCGCGGACGCCGTCTTCGACAAGCTCGTCGGCTTCTCGGGCTTCGGCTTCCCGAAGTCACATGCGGCGGCGTTCGGGCTGCTCGCCTACCAGTCCGCGTGGCTGCGGCACCACTATCCGGCCGAGTTCCTGTGCGCGCTGCTGAACGCGCAGCCAATGGGCTTCTACCCGCCGTCCTCACTGGTGCGCGACGCGCAACGGCGCGGGGTTGAGGTGCGGCCCCCGGAGGTGAACCGCAGCGCGGCGGAGTGCGCGCTGGAGGACGAAGCCGTGCGCGTCGGGCTGTCGTACGTCCGCTCGCTGGGGGAGGAGGAGGCGAAGGCGGTCGCGGCGGAGCGGGAGCGGGGCGGGCCGTTCCGCGGGGTGCGAGAGCTGGCGCAGCGAACCGGGCTCGACCGCGCGCGGCTGGAGGCGCTCGTCGCGTCAGGGGCTTGCGACGGGCTCGGCCGCGGCGGACGCCGACGCGCGCTGCTGTGGGAGCTCGGCTTCGCGCCGCGTGCGCAGACCGTGCCGGGAAGCGGGGGCGAGGAGAGCCAGCTCGCGCTGCCGCTCGACCCGACGGCGGAGACGCCCGTCCTGCGGGAGCAGACGCCGTGGGAGCGGATGCTCGCCGACTACCGCACGACAAGCATCTCGGTCGGGGTGCACCCGCTGGCGCTTCTGCGGCCGCACCTGCCGGAGCGGACGTTGTCGAGCCGCGAGCTCGGGGAGGCGCCGGCCGGCCGGTTCGTCGCGGTGGCCGGGATGGCGGTGGCGCGGCAGCGGCCGGCGACGGCGAACGGGGTGGTGTTCATGCTGCTCGAGGACGAGTTCGGCCAGATGAACCTGGTCGTGCCGCCGGCCGTGTACGACCGGTTTCGCCCGCTGGTGCGAGCCGAGCCGCTGCTGCTGGCGCGCGGCCGCTTCGAGCGCGTCGGCCGCAACCAGAACGTGCTGGTGCGGGAGCTGGAGTCGCTCGGCCCGCTGGCGCGGCGCTGCGCCGACGAAGCGGACGTGTTCGGCTCGCTCCCGGCCGCGCATCATTTCGGCCACCGCTGACCAGCTCGTCCGGCCGCGAAGACCCGTACCCCCACCCGAGGGTGGGGCTCTAGCCCGCCTCCCTCCGCGGTCGACGGTACCCGTCTTCGACGCACGCGTGTGTGCCTCGTTCGTGCCGGATCCGGGTCGATTCGTCCTCAGCTCTCGTTTCCCGCAACCGTGCCCGTGGGCAGAATCCGCTCCCTATGGAACGCGTCGACGGCTACGCCCCGATCCGCGAATACGCGCTCGTGGGCGACGGGCGCACCGGCGCGCTCATCGCCCGCGACGGTTCCATCGATTGGCTCTGCCTGCCGAACGTCGACTCGCCGTCCGTCTTCGCGCGCATCCTCGACGCGAAGCGCGGCGGGTCGTTCAGGCTCGAGCCGGCGATTCCGTTCGAGGCTGAGCGCCGCTACCAGCCCAACTCGAACGTTCTCGAGACGACCTTCACGACCGGCAAGGGCCGCGTTCGCGTGACCGACGCGATGACCCTCACCGACATCAAGCGCATCTCGCCGATGCGGGAGCTGGTGCGCAAGGTGGAGGCGCTGTCCGGCACGGTCCCTCTCCGCTGGTCGCTCGAGCCGCGCTTCGGCTACGGCCGAGCAGACACCCGGATCGAGCGCCGGCACGGCCGGTGGTTCGCCCACGCGGGCGCCGACGCGCTTGTGCTCGGGCTCTGCGACGCGGGCGAGGGCGAGGCACACGATGGCGTCATCTCCGGGCAGATCGAGCTCGCGCAAGGATCCAGCGCGATCCTCTCGCTCTCAGCGTCCCACCGGGAACCGTTGGTCATCCCCGGCCGTGAGGACTCCGAGCGGCGCCTCGAACGTACGGTGAACTTCTGGCCGCGGTGGGCGGACCGTTCCGAGTACAACGGCTCCTGGCGCGAGGCGGTCGTCCGTAGCACCCTTGCGCTCAAGCTGCTGACCTTCGCGCCGTCGGGCGCGATCGTCGCGGCGCCGACCACGTCGCTGCCGGAGTGGATCGGAGGCGAGCGCAACTGGGACTACCGCTTCACGTGGCTGCGCGACGCCAGCTGGACGCTCGACGCCATGCTCCGACTCGGCTTCCGCGACGAGGCGCACGCGTTCTTCTGGTGGCTCATGCACGCCTCGCGCCTGACGCAACCGCGCCTTCAGATCCTCTACCGGATCGACGGCTCCGACCACACGGGCGAGCGCGAGCTGCGAGAGCTCGACGGCTACCGCGGCTCGGCGCCGGTCCGGATCGGAAACGGCGCGAGCAAGCAAATCCAGCTCGACCTGTACGGCGCCGTCCTCGAAGCGATCTGGCTCTACGGCAGGGAAGTCGGTCACCTGGACGGCGACACCGGCAAAGAGGTGGCGCGCATCGCCGACTACGTTGCGAGCCACTGGCGCGACCCCGACAACGGGATCTGGGAGGTTCGCGGCGAGCGCACGCACTACACGCAGTCGAAAGCGCTCTGCTGGGTCGCACTCGACCGCGCCTGCGCGCTCGCCGACGAGGGGATGATCCCGAACCGCAACAAGCGTTGGCGAACCGAGGCTGACGAGCTCCAGCGCTTCGTCGACACGGAGGGCTGGGACGAGCAGCGGCGCAGTTACGTCCGCGCACCAAACCTGCGCGAGCTCGACGCGAGCCTGCTCACACTCGCGCTCCTGGGCTACCACGAACCGCGCGGCAAGCGGATCCAGAGCACGATCGCGGCGATTGAACGGGAGCTCAGAGAGGGGCCGTACGTGTACCGCTACCGCGGCGAGGACGGGTTGGCGGGCGAGGAGGGAGCGTTCCTGACGTGCTCGTTCTGGCTTGTCGACGCCTACGCGTGCACGGGGCGGCTGGATGATGCGAACGCGCTGATGGAAGAGCTCGTCGGCCTCGCCAACGATGTCGGCCTGTACTCCGAGGAGATCGACCCGCGGACGAGCGAGTTCCTCGGGAACTTCCCCCAGGCCCTGACCCACCTCGCGCTGGTCAACGCAGCGGTGTCGATCGTGGACGCCGAGGCCGCGAAGAGGAAGGCCGCGTGACCCTCTGGGGTGCGCTCGCCGGCGGCGCCGTCGGCACGATCGTGCTGACGAGCGGCTTGCGTGTGGCGCAGGAGCTCGGGTGGACGCGGATGGACATCCCGCTCCTGCTGGGCACGGTGTTCACCGACCGGCGTGGCCCCGCGAGCGTGATCGGCTACGTCGTGCACTTCGTCAACGGCCTGCTCTTCGCGCTCGCCTACTACGCGGTGTTTCGTGCGGTGGGCCACGCGGGCTGGCTGTTCGGCGCCGCGCTCGGCCTCGTCCACGCCAGTCTCGCGGGCGGCGCGTTGCTGACGGTGCTGCTCCCGGCCGTGCATCCCCGCATGGGGTCGCCATGGTCCGACGCCGAGGAGACCCCGCTTCTCGAGGCTCCGGGGTTCTTGCTCATGAACTACGGCCGCCGCACGCTCATCTGGACGCTGGTCGGCCACCTCATCTACGGCGCGATCGTCGGCGGCTTCGCAGCGCAGCTCGGCTAGCGGTTCTCGATCTCCAGGCCGAAGCGGGGAAGCCGCTTCGTAACCGCGCGGTTGAACTCGTCCTCGTACTCCTCGGCCGAGGCCTCGTCGAGTGTCCACGCGAAGTTGTCCCGCAGGTCGGCCAGGATCTCGGTGCCGGTCTCGACGAGGTCCTGGTAGTCGCCGAAGCGCTCCTCGGCCACCTCGCGCTCGGCGCGGTCGTACGCGCGCTCGGCCGCGTCGCAGGCGTCGAGCAGCTCGAGGTTCTCGCGGACGAAGAGGTCGAGCTGCCGCGAGATCACGTCGGCGAAGCGGCGCTTCCTCACGTTCTAACGCGTCGCTTGCAATGCCGCTTCAGGAACACGCACGCACGGCTCGTGTGTCCGCCTGAAATGACCAATCGACGCGATTGGGGTTGGCGACCATCGCCCTAGACTAATCCGGCTTTGAGCCCGCTCGTTCGCACCTGGAACGTCTTCCACGGCAACACGAGCCCGCCGGAGCGCGCGGGCCATCTGGAGGAGATAGTGCGCCTCGCCACCGAGGACGAGCCCGACGTGGTCTGCCTACAGGAGGTTCCGGTGTGGGCGCTGCGGCACCTCGCCGATTGGAGCGGGATGCAGTCATTCGGGGCCGTCGCGGCGCGGCCTCGGCTCGGGAGCGCCGAGCTGGGTCACCTGATCACGGAGCTGAACTACGGGCTCTTCCGCTCCGCCTTCACCGGGCAGGCGAACGCAATCCTGGTGCGCGCCGGCCTGCGCGTGCTCGAGACGGACTCGATCGTGCTCAACCCGCCGGCCTTTCGGCGACGGATCGGCCGGGAGCTGCGCCTCGGCCGGGGCCGAAGCCTGCGCTGGGCGAAGGAACGCCGCGTCTGCCACGCCGTGCGCACCGAGGAGCTGACGGTGGCGAACCTGCACGGGTCCGCCGTCCACGACTGGCGCGTTGCCGACGCGGAGCTGCTGCGCGCCGCGACCTTCGCGGACGCTTTCGCGGAGCCCGACGACGTGCTCGTCGTCGCGGGCGACTTCAACGTCATTCGCGAGCGTTCTTCGACGCTGACGGAGCTCGCCTCGTGGGGCTTCACGAAGCCGATCGCGTGGATCGACCAGGTGCTCGTGCGCGGCGCCAGGTCCGGCCGCGCGCACCGCTGGCCCGACGAGAGGCGCCGCGTTCACGGCAAGCTCCTGTCCGACCATGCGCCGGTGGAGGTGACGATCGAATGACGTTCGAGGAGGCCAGAGCGCAGTTCCCCGTGTTCGAACGCCTCGCGTACATGAACGCGGGCACGAACGGGCCGTTGGCGCGGTCGACCGCCGAGGCGATGGCGGAGCAAGAGCGTGCCGACCTCGAGCTCGGGCGCGGCGGCTCCGCCTACTTCGAGCGCGCGCTCGCGCTGCGGGACCGGGTTCGCGCCAAGCTGGCCGCGGCCGTCGGCGCGCCGCCAGAGTCGCTCTCGCTCGCGACCTCGACGACGAACGGCTGCAACATCGTCCTCGCGGGTCTTGGCCTCCGGCCCGAGGACGAGGTGGTGACGACCGACGGCGAGCATTTCGGCTTGCTCGGCGCGCTCGCGGTCTCATCCGCGCAGGTGCGCGTCGCGGAGGTCCGGGAGCTGTCGGCCGAGGAATCGCTGGACGAGCTCCAGCGCGCTGTGACGCCGAAGACGCGACTCATCGCCCTCTCGCACGTGTGCTGGATGACGGGAAACCGCTTCCCGATCGCCGAGCTGCGGGAGGCGACCGGGCTGCCCGTGCTCGCGGACGGCGCTCAGAGCGCAGGTGCGATCGCCATCGAGGCCACCGAGGTCGACTTCTATGCGTTCTCGTGCCAGAAGTGGCTCTGCGGCCCGGACTCGATGGGCGGGCTCGTAGTGCGCGACCCCGACTCGCTCACCGTGGCTGCACCGAGCTACCTCTCACAGCAGGGCTACGAACCGACCGGCGCGTTCACGCCACGCGACGGCGCCGCCCGTTTCGACCCGGGGTGGACGCCGCCGCCCTCGCTCGCCGGCCTCGACGCGGCACTCGACCTGGCGCCCGAGGGCCGGTTAGACCGCGCAGCGGAGAACGTGGCACGCTGCCGCGAGCTGATCGCGGAGCGGTTCGAGGTCCTCACACACCCGGGGCAGGGGACCCTCGTCACGTTCCGTGTTGAAGGCGACACGGCCGAGCTCGTGCGCCGGCTTTATGCAGAAGGGGTCGTCGTCCGCGACATCCCGGGGCACGGCTTGCTCCGCGTCTCCTGCGGCTGGTGGAACAGCGACGAGGACCTAGACCGGCTCGTCGGCGCTCTGCCGTAGTCCGAGCTGGGCCGAGATCGGGCGCATCGCCTCGACGACGAACCGGATGTGGTCGTCGAGGTCGACGCCGAGCTCCTCGGCGCCCTCGTAGACGTCCTGCCGGTTGACCCCGGCGGCGAACGACGGCTGCTTCAGCTTCTTCTTCACGGACTTCGGCTCCAGCGTCTGGATCCCGTCGGGCCGCACGAGGCCGCAGGCGTGCACGAAGCCGGCGAGCTCGTCGCAGGCGAACAGCGTCTTCTTGAGCGGGGTATCGCGCGGGAGCTCGAGGTGCGACGCGTGGGAGAGGACGCCTTCTACGACCTCGTCCGTCCACCCTTCCTCGCGCAGGATCGGCGCGCCGTCCTGCGGGTGCTTGTCGAGCGTCGGGTGCATCTCGTAGTCGAAGTCGTGCAGGAGCGCGGTCGCCCGCCAGAGCTCCTCGTCCTCGCCGAGCTTCTGCGCGTAGGCGCCGACGGCGGCCTCCACAGCGAGCGCGTGACGCAGCAGCGCCTCGCTCTTCGTGTAGCGGTTCAGGGTCTCCCAGGCGGCGTCGCGGCTCGGCTCCATGACCTAGCCGTCGCTTGCGATGCCTAGCGTCAGGATGCGCGGCTCGGCCGTGCATCCGTCTGCGACGAGGACCTGGAACGTTTGCCGGTAGCCGCTCACGCTTGCTACTACGATAGCCCCTCGCTATGGCCCAGACCGCGGTCACCGACATGCTCTCGGAGTCCTTCGTGATCCAGGGCGGACAGCCCCTCAGCGGCCGGATCACGGCAGCGGGCAACAAGAACGCGGCGCTGCCGAACCTCGCCGCGTGCCTGCTCACGACCGAGCCCGTCGTGCTGCACAACGTGCCGCGAATCCGCGACGTCGAGACGATGATGGCGCTGATCGCGGGCCTCGGAGCCGAGGTGGAGTGGGTCGGTGAGAACGAGGTCCGCGTGCACGCGGCCGACGTCTCGTCGCACGAGCTCGACGCCGAGCTGTCGAGACGAATCCGCGCCTCCTTCCTGCTGGCGGGACCACTGCTCGCGCGGCTCGGGCGTGCGAGCGTCCCACCGCCGGGCGGCGACGTGATCGGGCGCCGGCGCCTCGACCCGCACATCCACGCCTTCGCCGAGCTGGGCGCGGAGATCGACATCGGCGCGCGCTTCGAGCTGCGCACCGACGGCCTTCGCGGCCGGCACATCTTCCTGGACGAGGCGAGCGTGATGGCCACCGAGAACGCGGTCATGGCGGCCGCGCTCACCCCGGGCGAGACGGTGATCGGCAACGCCGCCTGCGAGCCGCACATCCAGGACCTCTGCCGCTTCCTCGTCTCGCTCGGCGCGCAGATCGAGGGCATCGAGTCGAATGTCCTGCGCGTCCACGGCGTCGACCGCCTCGGCGGCGGCGAGTGGCGGATCTGCCCCGAGCACATCGAAGTCGGAAGCTTCATCGGCCTCGCGGCGGTCACCGGCGGCGACATCATCATCGACGACGTGGAGCCGAAGGACCTCGGCGCGATTCTGCCGACGCTGGAACGGCTCGGCATCCGCGTCGAGGTCGACGGCACGACGCTGCGAGTGCCCCCGGACCAGGAGCTCGTGATCCGCGACGACCTCGGCGGCCAGATCCCGAAGCTCGAGGACGGGCCCTGGCCCGCCTTCCCGGCCGACCTGACCTCGATCGCGGTGACAATCGCCACGCAGGCGCGGGGGACGGTGTTGATCTTCGAGAAGATGTTCGAGAGCCGCCTCTTCTTCGTCGACAAGCTCGTCTCGATGGGGGCGAGGATCATCCTCTGCGATCCGCACCGTGCGGTCGTCACCGGGCCCGCGAGGCTCTACGCGCAGCAGATGTCGAGCCCCGACATCCGCGCTGGGATGGCGATGCTGCTGGCGGCGCTCTGCGCCGAGGGGACGTCGACGATCGGGAACATCGGCGAGATCGACCGCGGCTACGAGCGCATCGACGAGCGGCTCCGTTCGATCGGCGCCCACATCGAGCGCATCGAGGGCTAGTTGCTCCACCCGGCAATGCTCACCCGCCTGTCGCCCGCGATCACGCGGCGCCAGGAACCTCCCTCGCCCTTGCCAAGGCAACCAGCCTTGGCCGCGGCCGAGTGGGGCCCCTGGCTTGGTGCTCGCGACCGACAGATCGGGCGGCATCACCGGGAGGAGCACTGATGCCGCGCCTGGGCCGAGCCGACGAGGCGGGGCGGCTGCACGCGCGGGTCGACGTAGCCGGCAGCGGCAAGGCGAGCGTCGCCACCGGCGTTCCCGTCCTCGACCACCTCCTGACGCTGCTCGCGCAGTACGCGTCGTTCGATCTCGCGCTCGAAGTCGCACCGGGCGACGCCGAGGAAGAGGTCGCCGCAGCGGGGCGAGCGCTCGGTCAGGCTCTCGCCAGCGCTTTCCAGGCCGAGGGCCGCAGGCGGCACGGCTCGGCGGTCGTGCCGGCCGACGAGGCGCTCGCGCACGTCGTGGTGGAGGTCTCCGGCCGGCCGCTCGTCGTCTCGAACTTCGACCTGAGCGATGCACGGATCGCGGGAAGTGGGAGCGACATCGTCGCGACCTTCTTGCACGAGCTCGCCGAGGGCGCCGGGCTGACGCTGCACGTGCGCCTGATCGAAGGATCGGAGCCGGACCACGTGCTTGAGGCGATCTTCAAGGCGCTGGGCGTGGCTTTCGCGCAGAGCTGCCGCAAGCGGCGAAGGGAGGAGTGATGGCAGAGAAGTCCGTCGTCCGCACCGAGGCGGCGCCGGCGCCGTTCCAGGGGGCGCCGTACTCGCAGGCGATCAGCGCGGGTGGCCTGGTCTTCGTCTCGGGGCAGCTCTCGCTGCGCCCCGACCACGCGGAGATCGTCGGCGACTCGATCACGGAGCAAACCGAGCAGGTCTTCGCGAACCTGCGTGCGATTCTCGAGGCGGCCGGAAGCGGGCTCGACCGGCTCGTGAAGACGACGGTCTACCTCACCGAGCTGGGCGACTTCGGCGGGATGAACGAGGTCTACGCGCGTCACGTCGGCGACGCCCCGCCCGCGCGCGCGACGATCGAGGTCGCTGCGCTGCCGTCGGGCGCGAAGGTCGAGATCGAGGCGATCGCGCTGGCCGGCTGAGCTTCGGCGTGGTCTCGGGAGGGTTCGCCCGGCCTCCTCCCCGAGGCGAGCGTACAGCGCGTGGGCGCACGTGTCTGTGCCGTGAGGGTGCCGGAAATGCGCCGCTTTCTCCCGGGCCCGAAGGCAGAATGGGCCGCATGAGGGCCGAGACGGTCATCGCGACCCACGGCAACACCGACTTCGACGCGTTCGCGGCGATGCTCGCCGCGCGGCGGCTCTACCCGGACGCCGTCGTCTGCCTCTCGGGCTCGCTGAACCGCAACGTGCGCGAGTTCTACCGCCTGCACGCGGACGAGCTCGGCCTCGTCGAGGCAACAAGGCTGGAGACGGACGCGATCCGTCGCCTGATCGTCGTCGAGACCACCCATGCGAGCCGGCTTGGGGAGCTCGAAGGGGTCGCGCTGGACCCGAACGTCGACGCGATCGTCTTCGACCACCACGGCGGCGAGGCACCGGAGTGGGCGGGGGAGGAGCACACGATCCTCTCCGCCGACGGCGCGCTGACGACGACGCTTGTCGGCGTGCTCGCCGAGCGTGAGCTCGCGGTCACGCCGCTCGAGGCAACGGCGTTCGCGCTCGGCATCCACGAGGACACGGGCTCGCTCACGTACCCGAGCGCCACGCAGCGCGACGCCGAGGCGCTCGCGTGGTGCCTGCGCCACGGCGCGCGGCAGGAGCTGCTCGCGCAGTTCCTCCACTCGCCGCTGACCGAGGACGAGCGCGAGCTGCTCGGGGCGCTGCTCGACGCGCTCGAGCCGCACGAGGTCGCCGGGGTCGAGCTGCTCGTGGGCGCGGTCGAGTGGCCGCGCTACGTCGACGGCGTCTCGAATCTCGCGCACAAGGTGGTCGACCTGACCGACACGAAGGCCCTCGCGCTACTGGTCGAGATGGAGGAGCGCGTCTTCTGCGTCACGCGCAGCCGCACTCCGGAGCTCGACGCCTCGCGCCTCGCGGGGGCGCTCGGCGGGGGCGGGCATCCGGAGGCGGCCTCCGCGATCTTCAGGGGTCGGCTCGGGCCGGCGAAGGAGCGGCTGCTGGCAGGCCTGCAGAGCGCAGTGCGGGAGCTTCCGTCCGCGGCCGAGATCATGTCGAGCCCCCCGCGGACGGTCTCGCCCGACGACACGGTTGCGAGCGCTCTGGTGACCTGCCAGCGCTACGGCCAGAGCGGGATCCTCGTCGCCACGGACGGCCGTCTCGAAGGCGTCGTCGGCCGCGAGGACCTCGATCGCGCCGTGTCGCACGGCCTGTCGCACGCGCCGGTGAAGGGAATCATGAGCGGCCGCGTCGCGACCTGTGACGAGGAAACACCGCTCGGCGAGCTCCAGCGCCTGCTCGCGGCCGGCGGCGACCGCGTTGCGGTCTTGAGCGACCAGCGCGTGGTCGGCGTCGTGACGCGCAGCGACGTTCTCCAGGCGCTCGGCCAGCAGGCGGAGGCGGAGCGCGCGCCCGGCCCATTGCTCACGGACGAGCTCGGGCGGCTCGAGCGGCTGCAGGCGGTCTTCGACGCAGTCGCCGCCGTGTCGGAGCCGTTCGAGGGCGTCTACCTCGTCGGCGGGACCGTGCGCGACATCCTGCTCGGGGAGCAGAGCTTCGACGTGGACATCGCGGTCGAGGGTGACGCGATCGCGCTCGCGCAGGCGCTCGCGGAGGTGCTCGGCGGGCGCGTCCGCCCCCACGAGAAGTTCGGCACCGCGGTCGTGCTCTACGGCGACGGTCGCCGCGTCGACGTGGTGACGGCTCGCACCGAGTTCTACGACGCACCGGCGGCGCTGCCGACGGTCGAGCACGCCTCGATCCGCGAGGACCTCTTCCGGCGCGACTTCACCGTCAACGCGATGGCGGTCTCGCTGCGGGGGGAAGACCTCGGTCGGCTCGTCGACCCCTTCGGCGGGCGGCGCGACCTCGACGCGCGGCGGATCCGCGTCCTGCACAACCTCTCGTTCATCGACGACCCGACTCGCATCTTCCGCGGGATCCGCTACGAGAACCGCTACGGCTTCCGGATGGACGAGCACACGGTGCGCCTCGCGCGCGGGACGATCGAGATGGGGCTCGTCGGCGACCTCTCCTCGGCGCGGCTGCGCGACGAGCTCGTCGCGCTGCTGGAGGAGCGCGAGGCCGAGCACTCGATCCTGCGGCTCGCCGAGCTCGGTGCGGACCGGGCGATTCACCCGCACCTGGCGGCCGACGCGGAGGCGGTCGAGCTGTTTGCACGGCTACGGGAGCTGCGCGACCGCTACGGCCTCGCCGTACCGTCCTGGCGGCTCGGGCTGGCCGCGCTCGCGCGGAAGCTGCCCGCCGACGAGGCCTACGACTGGCTCCAGCGGCTGAAGGTGCGCCGGCGCGAGGCCGACGCGATCGCGGCCGCGGTGACCGTAGGGCCGCGACTCGTCGAGCGGCTGCGCGAGGCGACGGATCCCGCGGGGGTCGTCGCGCTCGCCGACCGGTACGCCCCCGACGCCCCGCTGTTCGCGCTGGCGCTCGCCGACGTGCCGCAGCTGCACCAGTACTTCGAGCGCCTGCGCGACGTGCGCCTGGAGGTGAGCGGCAGCGACCTCGCCGAGCTCGGCCTCGCGGAGTCGCCGCGTGTCGGGGAGGTCCTCGCCGAACTGCGGCGCCGCAAGCTGAACGGCGAGCTCGACGGCCGCGACTCCGAGCTGGCGGCAGCCCAGGAGCTGATCGCGCAGTGATCCGCTGGGAGAACGCGCCGGGGCCGTACGACGTCGTCTTCTCGACCCGCGAGGGAGGTGTCAGCGAGGGGCCGTTCGCCTCGCTCAACCTCGGCCGCGCGACCGCGGACGAGCCCGAGCGGGTCGACGAGAACAGGCGGCGGCTCTGCGCGGAGGCGGGCGCCGACCCCGATGCACTCTCGATGAACTACCAGCACCACTCCGCCGATGTCGTGAAGGCACGGCCGGGCGCTCGCGCCGAGCGCGCCGACGGCCTCTGGACGGACGAGCGCGGCGTGCCTGTGCTGGCGCTGGCGGCCGACTGCCTGCCGATCGCGCTCGCGCGGGCGAACGGCCGCGAGCCCGCGCTGGCGGTCCTGCACGCGGGCTGGCGCGGGCTCCTCGGCGGGATCGCCGCGTCGGGGGTCGCGGCGCTGGACGGCGGGCTCGTGGCGGCGGTGATCGGCCCGGGGATCGGGCCGTGCTGTTACGACGTGGGGGAGGAGGTGGCTTCGCGGTACCGCAGCGCCTTCGGGCTCGGTTTGGTGCAGGACGGGAGGCTCGACCTCTGGTCGGCTGCGGAGCGGGCGCTTCGCGCCGCCGGCTGTGTGCGAGTCGACCGCGTCGACCTCTGCACCGCATGCAACCCCGACCGTTTCTTCTCACACCGGCGAGACGACGGCCTCACCGGCAGGCAGGGTGTGCTTGGCGTTATCGGCTGAGATTGTCCGGGCGAACTACGAGCGCATTCGCGGCGAGCTCGCCCCGGACGTGACGATCGTCGCGGCGACCAAGTACGTGGACGTCGAGGACCTGCCTGCGCTGGCCGAGGCCGGGATCGAGGTCGTCGGCGAGAACCGCGCGCAGGATCTCGAGGCCAAGCACGTGGAGCACGGCGACGCCTTCCGCTGGCACTTCATCGGCCACCTGCAGAGCCGCAAGGCGCGAACCGTGAACGAGCTCTGCGAGCTGTGCCACTCGCTTGCGAGCGAGTCCGCCGCGCAGCGGCTCGAGATCCCGGCCCTGGTCGAGGTCAACCTCTCCGGCGAGGAGTCGAAGTCCGGAATCCCCGAGGCCGAGCTGGAGGATTTTCTCGCCCTCTACGCGAACGTGGCCGGGCTGATGACGATGCCGCCGTTCACCGACGACCCGGAGGCCTCCCGGCCGTACTTCCGCCGCCTGCGCGAGCTGGCGGAGCGCTACGGCCTGCGTGAGCTCTCGATGGGGACGAGCCAGGACTACCGCGTGGCAGCCGACGAGGGCGCCACGCTGGTGCGGCTGGGGTCCGTTCTCTACGGGTTGTAACATCCCGCAAACCATGGGATTTGCAGACGTTTGGAACCGAACGCTCGTCTACTTCGGCATCGCCGAGGAGGAGGACGACTGGGACGAGGACGGCTACCTCACCGAGGAGGAGTTGGGGCGCACCTACAGCTCGCGGCCGAACGTGCGCCGGCTGACCCCGCGGGGCCGGCAGCAGGACTTCGACGACTGGACCGACCCGGACCCCGAGGAGGCGGCGCCCACGACCGCGTTGCGCCCGCGCGGGAACAACCGCCGCGGCCCCTACGACGAGGCCGCGCCCGTGCGCGCCGTCCCGTCGGTGCAGGTGCACCTCGTCGTGCCGCGCAGCTTCAACGATGCGCAGCAGATCGCCGACAAGTTCAAGGACTCGATCCCGGTGATCCTCAACCTCCAGGGCGCCGACCAGGAGCTCTCGAAGCGGCTGATCGACTTCACGAGCGGGCTCACCTACGCGCTCGAGGGCGGAATGCAGCGCGTGGCCGACAAGGTCTTCCTGCTCACCCCGCGCAACGTGCAGGTCTCGGCGGAAGAGCGCGCCCGCCTGCTCGAGCGCGGCTTCTTCAACCAGGCCTAAGGCGCCGCTTGTCGGCGCCGACCCAAAAGAGGACGCACGGGCCTCGCCCGTGCGTCTGGCTAAGGCGCCGCTTGTCGGCGCCGACCAAAAAGAGGACGCACGGGCCTCGCCCGTGCGTACGGCTAAGGCGCCGCTTGTCGGTGCCGACCAGAAGAGGACGCCCGGGCTTCGCCCGTGCGTCCGGCTAAGGCGCCGCTTGTCGGCGCCGCTTCAGGACGTGCGGGCTTGGCCCGTACGGCCGCTCTGGCACCAGGAAACGGGCGTGACGAGCAGAAGTCACGCCTGATGGCCACGCTCGCGCTGCCAAGGCGTTGCTTGCGACGCCGACCAGAAGAGGCCGTGCCGGCCTTGCCGGTACGGTCGTCCAACGCAGAGACCGGGACGTAGGAGCGCCAATGTCCTACCACCCACAACTCGCTTTGGCGGATGCTGCATCCAGGGTGAACACGTTCATCGACGTGTTCCTGTGGGTCTACATCCTGCTGATCTTCGTGTACGTCCTGACGTCGTGGGTGAAGCTGCCGTACTCGATCTGGGTGCGGCGGATCACGGACTTCCTCCGCGACGTATGCGAGCCCTACCTGCGGATCTTCCGGCGGATCCTGCCGCCGCTCGGAGCGCTCGACCTCTCGCCCGTGGTGGCCATGCTCGCGTTGATCGCCCTGATGCGCGTGATCGACGCGCTCTTTGCCCACTACTCCTGAGGAGATCGTCATGACCATCACCCCGGTGGAGCTCCACCACGTAGACCTCCCACGCAGCTGGCGCGGCTACCGCCGCAAGCCGGTCGACCAGCTGCTCGAGGACGTTGCGAGCTCATTCGAGGAGGTCTGGCGGGAGCGCGCCGAGTTCGCCGACCGGATCGAGCAGCTCGAAGGCGAGCTCGCTCGGCACCGCGACCTCGAGACGCTGCTGCGGACGACGCTCGTCTCCGCCGAGAAGTCGGCCCACGAGCTAAAGGACCAGGCGCGGCGCGAGGCCGGAATCGTGCTCGACGAGGCGCACGCCGAGGCTCGCGCCGTCACGCGAGCCGCCCAAGCGGAGCGGGAACGGCTGCTCGCAGAGGCCCGGAAAGTGCGTGCGCTGCTGGAGGCTGCGCTCGACGCGGTCGCGGACGCCGAAGCCGACGCGGAGGCAGGCGCGCACGCCGCCTGAGACCCAGCCGCCGAACCTATACTGGCCCCATGGCGAAGCCCTCGACGCGCGTCCGGCTCCGCGTCTCTCCGGGGGCGCGACGGACCGAGGTCGCCGGGCGTTACGGGGACGGTTGGAAGGTCCGCGTGAGCGCGTCGCCGGAGCGCGGGCGGGCGAACGACGCCGTGCTCGACCTGCTCGCCGACACGCTCCAGCTGCCTCGCCGTTCGCTCTCGATCGTTTCCGGCCACGGCGCGAGGGAAAAGGTCGTCCTGATGGAGGGCATCGGGCCGGCGGAGATCGAGCGGAGGCTGGACCGAGCGCCGAGCCGGCGCTTGCGACGGCGTCCTCAGGACGTTCGGGCTCTGCCCGGACGTCCGTCTGCACCCACCAACCGGGACCTGCCGGGTAGCGGGGATGCGTCGTGACCACGGCGCTCGACACCGAGCACTTCAAGCAGCGCCTGCTCGACGAGCGGCGGCGGGTGAAGGAGGCGCTCGACTACATCCACGAGGAGAACCGCGGTCAGCTCGAGGACGACCGCGAGGAGATCCCGAGCGACAACCACCCGGGCGACATGGCGACGTCGACCTTCGACCGCGAGCTGGACGCAACGCTCGAGGGCAACGAGGAGCGGCTGCTGCAGGCGATCGATGCCGCGCTGCAGCGGATCGATGACGGCACCTACGGGACCTGCCCGAAGTGCGGCCAGCCCATCCCCGAGGAGCGCCTGGAGGCGCTGCCGTGGACGACGCGTTGCATCGACTGCAAGCGCCGCGAGGAACGCGGGTGAGCGAACCGGCTCCGCGGACGGTTGACGTCCGCGTCGGCTCCAGCACGGACGCGCTAACGCCGGTCTCGGTCGCGGAGCGCTCCCTCGCGGCAGGCACGCAGCAGTGGCTGGCCCTGGGCGCGGTCGTGATCGCGGCGATCGCGGCCGACCAGGTGACGAAGCTGATCGTCTCCTCGCAACTCGCGTTCGACGACTCGGTGCATGTGATCGGGCCCTTCGCGATCCACCACGTGCAGAACTCCGGGATCGCGTTCGGGCTCTTCTCGAGCGCCACGGCCGTGGTGACGGCGTTGACGGCGTTCGCGGTCGGCTGGATGCTCGTCTTCTTCGCGCGCTCCGGGGCGCGCCACCCCGTGCTGCCCGTCGCGCTGGGGCTCCTCATCGGCGGCTCGGCCTCGAACCTGATCGACCGGATCCGCCTCGGCCACGTCACGGACTTCCTCGACCTGCGCTACTGGCCGGCGTTCAACCTCGCCGACAGCTTCATCGTGATCGGCGTCTCGATCCTCTTCATCGCGCTGCTGATCGGCGAAACCCGGTCCCGCTGACCCTGCGGCACCACTGACAATGCAGGCGCGCCGACCGGTCATTTCAGACGGAGGCGCGGGCGAAGCCCCCGCCGCCTGAGGACGGCATCGGACGCGACGCCTTGGTGCGCGTTGCCGTCCCCGCCGAGGCCGCGGGCGAGCGGCTCGATCGCTTCCTCGCTTCGTTGCCCGAGGTGGGCTCGCGCGCGGCGGCCGAGCGGCTGCTCGGCGAAGGCGCCGCGCTCGTGGACGGCGAGGTGCGCCCGAAGAGCCACCGGCTCGCAGGCGGAGAGCACGTCGAGCTGACGGTGCCCGAGGCCTCGCCGCCCGGGCTGGAGCGCGAGGAGGTCCCGCTTCGAATCGCCTACGAGGACGACGACGTGCTCGTGATCGACAAGCCGGCCGGGGTCGTCGTCCACCCGTCGCCCGGGCACGCGTCGGGGACGCTCGTGCACGGGCTGGTCGGGCTCACCGCGGGCGGCGAAGACGACGAGCGGCCCGGGATCGTCCACCGGCTCGACCGGGACACCTCGGGCCTGCTCGTCGTCGCGCGAAGCGACGAGGCCTATGCGCGGCTCCAGGAGCTCGTCCGCGACCGGGCGCTGGAGCGGCGTTACAAGGCGCTCGTCCGCGGCCGCCCGCGCTCCTGGACCGGGCGGATCGAGGCACCGATCGGCCGGGACCGCCACGACCCGACGCGCCACTCTCTAGACACCGACACGCCTCGCGAGGCGGTCACGCACTTCGAGGTCGAGCGGCTGCTCGGCCGCCACGCACAGCTGGACGTGCGCCTCGAGACCGGACGCACCCACCAGATCCGCGTCCACCTCGCGGCCATCGGCCTCCCCATCGTCGGCGATCCTGTCTACGGCGTCCCGGACGAGCAGCTCAAGCGCCAGTTTCTCCACGCGTGGCGCCTCGCGTTTCCGCACCCGCTCCGGGACGAGCGGATCGAGGTCGAGTCGGTGCTGCCACCGGAACTTCAGGCCGCGCTGGCGCGCTTCGACTCGTAGAGCCGCTGGTCGGCGGCGCGGAAGAGCGCGTCCGCGTCACCGGCCTCGTCCGGGAAATGCGCGAGCCCTGCGCTGAACCCGAAGTCCGCCGGGAGCTCGTCGCCGGCGACGAGCTCGTCGACCTGGTCGCGCAGGCGCTCCAGCAGCCGTGAGCCGGCCTCCTCGTCCGCCTCGACGAGGCACGCCGCGAACTCGTCGCCGCCCATCCGGCCTGCAAGATCCGAGCCGCGCAGCGAGTCGCGTAGCAGGCGCGCGAACGCCGTCAGCGCGCGATCGCCCGCAGGATGGCCGAACGTGTCGTTGAGCTCCTTGAAGCGGTCGAGGTCGAGGAAGACGAGCGCGACGCCGTGTCGGTAGCGGCGCGCACGCTCCAGCTCCACCTCGAGCTCACGGACGAAAGCCTGGTGGTGGAGGAGGCCGGTGAGCTGGTCATGTCGTGCCTGGTGGGCGAGCTCGGAGGTTGCGCGCTCGAAGTACGCGACCACGCAATCGGTCACGAGCCGGTCGAGGGTCGCGTGCATGCGTTCGTCCGCGACGAACCGGGCGAGAATCCGCCGCAGCAGCAGGAGCTCGCTCACGATCTCGCGCGGCGCGAACCCGAGCGCCTCGCGCTGGCGCACGTGCTCGCGGGCCCGCGCGGCGAGCGGGCCGCTGTGGCGCAGCTGGTCGGGCTGCTGCTCGGCGAGCTCTCCCGCGAGCTCGGCGACGAACGCTGGGAGGTCGCCGAGCTGGCCCAGCCGCCCAAGACGCGCAAGCGAGGGGATCTGGTCGTCGAGGAGGCCCTCCTCCACGGTCGCCAGCGCGAGCTCCCAAGCCGACGCCCGGATGGCGTCCGCAAGCCGGGCGAGCGCAGGCGATTCGCGTGTCTCCACGCCCCCATGATGAAGCGGCCCGCGGACACCCCGAAATCGGGCGGCCACGGGTACACTGCCTCGGCTTTCGTCCCCTACCCGGCGACCCGGGCAGGTGGCGGTGCCGGCGGCTCCGACCGCCGGTTCCACCTGACTCTCGCCGGCGCTCCGCACCCAACCACCAGAGAGGAACCCAAATGGCTGTCAGCATGCGAGAGCTCTTGGAGGCCGGAGTCCATTTCGGCCACCAAACGCGCCGCTGGAACCCGAAGATGAGGCGTTTCATCTTCGGGGAGCGTGGCGGCATCTACATCATCGATTTGCAGAAAACGCTCGAAAGTCTCGAGGAGGCCCAGAGCTTCGCCCGCAACCTCGGCGAGCGCGGCGGCACTGTGCTGTTCGTCGGCACGAAGAAGCAGGCCCAGGACTCGGTCGAGGAGGAGGCCAAGCGGACCGGCATGCCGTACGTGAACCACCGCTGGCTCGGCGGACTGCTCACCAACTGGCGCACGATCGCCGAGCGGATCGAGCACCTGCACGAACTGCGGCGCCTGCGCGACGAGGGCCAGCTCGAACTGCTCCCACCCAAGGAGCGGATCTCGATGCAGGGCGAGCTCGAGAAGCTCGATGCCAACCTCGGCGGCGTCGCCGACATGCGCAAGCAGCCCGACGCTGTCTTCATCGTCGACCTGCGCAAGGAGCAGCTCGCCGTCCGCGAGGCGCGGCGGCTCGGCCTGCCGGTGATCGCGCTCGTCGACACGAACTGCGACCCGGACGAGGCCGACTTCGTCATCCCGGGGAACGACGACGCGATCCGCTCCTGCAGCCTCGTCGTGCGCGCGATCGGAGACGCGATCGACGAGGGCAAGCAGCGCGTGAGTCCGGGCGACTTCACTCCGCCGGCCGAGGAGGAGCAGGCGCAGCAGCCCAAGGCGGCCGCAGAGCCGGCTCCAGAGGCCGCGCCTGAGCCCGAGGCCGCCGCCGAGAAGCCGGAGCCGGAGGCCGCAGCCGAGGAGCCTCAGCCGGTGCCGGTCCCCGACACGCCGAGCGAGGAGGAGAGCTCGTGAGCCAGGTCCAGATCTCGGCGAGCCTCGTGAAGGAGCTCCGCGACCGCACGGGCGCGGGGATGATGGCCGCCAAGCGCGCCCTCGAAGAGACGGGCGGCGACGTCGAGGCGGCGCAGCGACTGCTGCGCGAGCAGGGCATGGCGGCGGCCGGCAAGAAGGCCGGTCGTGCCACGACCGAGGGCGAGGTTCTCGCGACGATCTCCGGCCAGGTCGGTGCGCTCGTGGCGGTCGGCTGCGAGACGGAGCCCGTGTCGAAGAACGAGAGGTTCCTGGCCTTCGCCGAGGCCGTGCTCGAGGCCGTCGAGGCCAACGGGCGAGAGGCCGTGGCCGGGCTCGAGGAGCAACGGCTGGAGCTGATCGGCCAGCTCGGCGAGAACATCGAGGTCGCTGCGACCCGCATGGAGGCCGCAGAGGGCGAGCTGCTCGCGGAGTACGTCCACCCGCCCGCGAACAAGATCGGCGTGCTCGTCCGCGTGAAAGGCGATGATCCCGCCGCCGCGCGCCGGCTGGCGATGCACGTCTCCTTCGCGGCTCCGCGCTTCCGGAGCGTGGACGAGGTCCCGGAGGAGGAGCTCGCCAACGAGCGGGCCATCTACGAGAACCAGGCCGACGTGCAGTCGAAGCCCGAGGAGGTCCGCGCGAAGATCGTGGAGGGCCGGCTGCGCAAGGAGTTCCTCTCGGGCGTCGCGCTCAGCGAGCAGTCGTGGATCCACGATCCATCGCTGACCGCCGGCAAGGCGCTCGAGGAGGCCGGCCTCGAGGTGGTCGAGTTCGTGCGCTACGCGCTCGCCGAGTGACCGAGGCGGCTCCGGCGCAAACCGAGAGGCCGCCGGGCGCGGCCTTCCACCGAGTGCTGCTGAAGCTCTCGGGGGAGGCGCTCATGGGCGACCAGGATTACGGGCTCGACCCGGATCACATCGCCGCGCTCGCGGCCGAGATCGCCGAGGTGCGCGAAGGTGGGCTCGAGCTGGCGATCGTCGTGGGCGCGGGGAACATCTACCGAGGGATCGAGGGCGCAGCGGAGGGGATGGACCGTGCGACCGCGGACTACGCCGGGATGCTCGCGACGCTCCTGAACGCGCTCGCGCTGCAGGACGCACTCGAGCGGCGCGGCGCGCACACGCGCGTGATGTCCGCGCTTGCGGCCGCCGAGGTCGCCGAGCCGTACATCCGCCGCCGCGCGATCCGCCACCTCGAGAAGGGGCGCATCGTGATCTTCGCCGCCGGGACGGGCAACCCGTTCTTCACCACGGACACCGCAGCGGCACTGCGCGCGCTCGAGATCAACGCCGAGGGGATCCTGATGGCGAAGCACGGAGTCGAGGGCGTCCTCGACGGCGACCCGCGGGTCGATCCCGAGGCCGAGCTCGTCCCCGAGCTGACGCATCTGCAGGCGATCGAGCGCGGCCTCAAGGTGATGGACACCACGGCGCTCTCGCTCTGCATGGACAACCGCCTGCCGATCTACGTCTTTGCCCTCGAAGAGGGAAACATCCGTAGAGTCGTTCACGGCGAGCGGGTCGGCACCATCGTCTCGACCCCCTGACCGGAGGAGGCCAGATGGCGATCGAGGACCTAGTTCAGGACGCGGGCCGGCGGATGGACAAGTCCGTCGAGGCGGCGCAGGGGGAGTTCGCGACGCTGCGCACCGGCCGCGCGTCGCCGGCGTTGCTCGACCGCGTCCAGATCGACTACTACGGCCAGCAGACGCCGCTGAAGCAGCTTGCGACGATCAGCGCGCCGGAGCCGCGCATGCTCACCATCCAGCCCTTCGACCCGAACTCGGTCTCGACCATCGAGCGCGCGATCCAAGAGTCAGACCTGGGCCTGACCCCGTCGAACGACGGCAAGCTGATTCGCCTCCCGATCCCGCAGCTCACCGAGGAGCGGCGCAAGGAGCTCGTCAAGGTCGTGCGCCACATGGCGGAGGAGGGGAAGGTTGCAGTCCGCAACGTGCGCCGAGATGCGATCCACCACCTGAAGGAGCTCGTCGACAACGGCGAGGTGGGCAGCGACGAGGAGCACCGCGCCGAGGACCGCGTCCAGAAGCTCACCGACGAGCACGTCCACGAGATCGACGAGCTGCTGAATCGCAAGGAAGCGGAGATCATGGAAGTCTGACGCGTTGCGCGCGCCGGACTTCCTAGCCGTGGAGCGCGGACCCGAAGCTGACAGCGCTCGCACCGTCGCGATCATCATGGACGGCAACGGCCGCTGGGCCGAGCGGCGCGACCTGCCGGTGGCGGAGGGACACCGCGAAGGCACGCGGGCGCTGCGCCGCACTGTCGAAGCTTGCATCGACCTCGGCGTCGAGGCGCTGGTCGTCTACGCCTTCTCGACCGAGAACTGGTCACGGCCGGAGACCGAGGTCGAGTCGCTGATGGAGATCTTCGGCGAGACGATCGAGCGGGAGCTCCCGGATCTCGCGCGGCAGGGCGTGCGCACGCGGTTCATGGGCCGGCGCGACCGTGCCCCGGACGAGCTGCGCGAGCAGATCGAGCGCCTGGAGGGGGAGACCGCGGGAAACGACCGCCTCAACCTCTGGGTCGCCTTCGACTACGGCGGCCGTGCAGACATCGTCGAGGCGGCGCGCAGGTTGGTCGAGGAGGGCGCGGGGCCGGACGCCATCGACGAGGAGTCGCTGCGCGCGAACCTCTACGCGCCGGAGCTGCCCGACCCCGACCTGCTGATCCGCACGAGCGGCGAGCTCCGCATCTCGAACTTCCTCCTCTGGCAGCTCGCCTACAGCGAGCTCGTCTTCGTGGACACGCTCTGGCCCGACTTCGGGCGCGACGAGCTCGAGCACGCCCTGGCCGCGTACGCCCAGCGCCGCCGCCGCTTCGGCGGAAGATGATCGCTCGCGTTCAGCTCGCTCTCGTGGGGGAAACCATGTTTCCCCCACGGACCCCCTTCTCTTTCAGGGGTGGCCTCGGCTCCGCCGAGGATTCCGATTGGGGGAACCTCCCGGTTCCCCCCGGACTCCCTCCACATCATCGGCCGAGAGACGGCCGATGAGCTCCTTCTGGTCCCGGATCCTGATCGCGGCCGTCGGGCTGCCAGCGGTCCTCGGCCTCGTCTGGCTCGGCGGATGGTGGCTCTGGGTGCTCGCCGTCGTGGCAGGGCTCGTCGCGCTGCACGAGTTCTACGGCATGGCGCGGGAGCTGCGGCCGCTCGTGCTCGCGGGCTACGCCGGGCTCGTTCTCGTGCTGCTCGGCGCGCAGCTCAGCGGGCCGACGTGGATGCTCGCCGGCTTTCTCGCGACGCTCGCGCTCGCATTCCTGCTGAAAGGCATCTCCGAGACACGGCAATCGCTGACCGTCGCCGTGGCGACCACGGTCGTGGGCGTCGCCTGGGTCGGCCTCGGCCTCGCGTACGTCCTGCTCTTGCGTGACCTCCCCGAGCACGGGCGACTGGCGATCTTCACCGTTCTCTTGGCCGTTTTCGCGGCCGACACGCTCGCGTTCTTCACGGGCCGTCTCGTCGGCCGGCACAAGATGGCGCCGGTGATGTCGCCGGGCAAGACGTGGGAGGGGTTCATCGCCTCGATCGTTGCCGCGGTGCTCGTGTCCTTCTTCGCGCTCTACCACCAGGACTTCCTTTCGATCTGGGAGTCGCTGGTGCTGGGCGTTGTGATCGCGGTCGCGGCGCCCGTCGGCGACCTGTTCGAATCGGCCGTGAAGCGCGACTTCGGCGTCAAGGACAGCGGTCGCCTGCTGGCCGGGCACGGGGGTGTCCTCGACCGGCTCGACGCGCCCCTCTTCGCCGTCGTGGCGGCCTTCTACACCATCCTCGCCTTGACGTAGTCCGCAGGCGTAATGCAGTCGTACACTTCGAGCAGATGACACGGATCGCCCTTCTAGGGGCGACGGGCTCGATCGGCCGCCAAGCGCTCGAGATCGTCGCGGCCAACCCGGAGCTCGATCTCGTCGCGGCGGCGTCCGGCTCGCAGCCGATCGACGGCCTCGCGCCGCTGACGCAGGTCGGCGGCGACCTGACCGAGCTGCTCGAGCGCGCCGAGCCGGACGTCGTGCTGAACGCTGTCGTCGGCTTCGCGGGGCTGCCGGCCACCCTCTGGGCCTTGGAGCACGGCGTGACGCTCGCGCTCGCCAACAAGGAGAGCCTCGTGGCCGCGGGCGAGCTCGCGCTGGCAGCGCAGGAGCGGGGCGGAGGCCTGTTGCTCCCGGTCGACAGCGAGCACTCGGCCGCGTTCCAGTGCCTCGAAGGCCGTGGGCGCGAGCAGGTGCATTCGCTCGTGATCACCGCGTCCGGCGGCCCGTTTCGGGGGCGCACGCAGGAGGAGCTGGGGGACGTCGCTCCCGAGGAGGCGCTCGCCCACCCCACGTGGAGCATGGGGCCGAAGATCACGATCGACTCGGCGACGCTCGCGAACAAAGGGCTCGAGCTGATCGAGGCGCACTTCCTCTTCGCGTTGCCGTACGAGCAGATCGAGGTGGTGTTGCAGCCGACGTCGGTCGTCCATGCGCTCGTCCGCTTCCGCGACGGCGCGTCGCTCGCGCACGTCGGCTACCCCGACATGCGCGTGCCGATCGCCTTCGCGCTCACCTACCCGGAGCGCGCCGCGACGCCCGTGACGCCGCTCGACTTCTCGCAGGGGCTCGTGCTCGAGTTCGCGCCGCCCGACCTGGAGACGTTCCCGCTGCTCGCGCTCGCGCGCCGCGCTGGCGAGCAGGGAGGCACCTACCCGTGCGCGTTCAACGCGGCCAACGAGGTCGCGGTGGCGGCGTTCCTCGAGGGGCGGCTCCCGTTCCTCGGGATCGCGGCGACGGTCGAGGAGACGCTCGCGGAGGTCGACGGTGCCGACGCGAGTGACCTCGACGACCTCGTCGAGGCCGACAGGGAAGCCCGGCGCCTCGCAGAAAGGTCGGCCGTGACATGAGCATTCTCGTTGCGATCTTCGGTCTCGCGTTCCTGATTCTGGTCCACGAGGCGGGCCACTTCTTGACGGCACGCGGGGTCGGCATGCGGCCGCGGAAGTTCTACATCGGATTCCCGCCCGCGGTGCTGAAGACGAACCGGAACGGGATCGAGTACGGCCTCGGCGCGATTCCCTTTGGCGGCTACGTGAAGATCCCGGGGATGCACCGCCCGGCGCCGTCCGACCTGGACGTGCACTTCGGGCCTGCGCTGTACGAGGAGCCGCGCCTGTTGGGCGACGTCGAACGCGCGAAGCGGCTCGTCGGGCAGGGCGCGTTCGAGGAGGCGCGCCAGGCCCTCGCGAAGCTCGAGCAGGCGCTGGGCCACGCCTCTCTCTCCGGAAAGGCGCGCCGCGCCGCCGACCGCGGCCTGAGCGAGCTCGACGACGCGCTCGGCTCGGACGCGTACTGGCGGCAGCGGACCTGGAAGCGCCTCGCCGTGATCGCCGCCGGCCCCGGCGCGAACCTCGTGCTTGCTGTCGTCCTGCTCGCAGCGGTCTACATGCTCGGAATCCCCTCCGACGCCTCGCGCAGGGTCGGCGACGTGATCCCCGGCTCGCCGGCGGCGGCGGCAGGCCTGAAGGCCGACGACCGGATCATCGGCGTGAACCGCGTGCCCGCCGAGGACTTCACCGACGTGCGTGACGCGATCCGAAACAGCAACGGCGGCGCGCTCGTCCTCTCGGTCCTCCGAAACGACCAGTACAAGGAGCTGAAGCCGGTCCATCCGACGAAGACCGACGGCGTCTACACGCTCGGCTTCCACCCGGCGGCGGTGCGCTACAAGCACTACGACCCGGCGCGCGCGGTTGCGCTCGCCGCCGAGGACACCTGGCTCGTGACGAAGGCGATGGGCACGTGGTTAGGCCACATCGCCAGCGGCTCGGGGCGGAAGGACGTGTCGACCCCGGTCGGCATCGTCCAGCAGTCGAGCAAGGCCGTTCAGCTCGGCTGGCGCGAGTACTTCCAGGTGCTCGCCATCATCAGCCTCTCGCTCGCGCTGCTGAACCTGCTGCCGCTCCTGCCTCTGGACGGCGGGCACATGGCGTTCTCGATCGTCGAGGGCGTGCGCGGCCGCGCAGTGGGCCGCGCCGTCTACGAGCGCGTCTCCGCCGTTGGCATTGCCCTGGTACTGCTCCTGTTCTTCGTGGGCCTCTCGAACGACATAGGCAACATCCGGGGCGGCTGATGAAGGAGTTGCCAACGTGGGTCAGACGCGCCTACGGGCAAAGCCTGCGGTCACTCTAGGCTCGGCATCGCAAGCGATGCCGAGGGACATCGGAAACATTCGCGGGGCTAGACTCAGCGCGTGCCCAGCGAGCGCGCGATCCATGTAGGCGGCGTGCAGATCGGCGGCGGCGCGCCTGTCGTCGTACAGTCGATGACGCTCACGAAGACGCACGACGTCGAGGCGACGACGGCGCAGATCGCGGCGCTCGCCTCCGCCGGCTGCGAGGTCGTGCGCGTCGCGGTGCCGAAGAGCGAGGACGCCGACGCGCTCCCGAAGCTCGTCCGGCTCTCGCCGATCCCGGTGATCGCCGACATCCACTTCAACGCGAGCCTCGCGCTGCGCGCGATCGAGGCCGGTGTGGCCGCGGTGCGGATCAACCCCGGCAACATCGGCGGCCCCGACAAGGTCGCCGAGGTCGTGCGGTCGGCACAGAAGGCGGGGATGCCGATGCGGATCGGCGCCAACTCGGGCTCGCTCCCGAAGCATCTCGCCGAGGTCGCCCAGCGCGACCAGGCCGAAGCGCTGGTGGAGGCGGCGCTCGAGGAGGTCCGCCTGCTCGAGAGCCTCGGCTTCTACGAGTTCAAGATCTCCGTCAAGTCGAGCCACGTGCCGACGATGATCCGCGCCTACCGCATGCTCTCGGAGAAGGTGCCGTACCCGCTCCACCTAGGTGTGACCGAGGCGGGGACGCCGTACTCGGGCTCGATCAAGAGCGCGGTCGGCATGGGCGCGCTGCTCGTCGACGGAATCGGCGACACCATGCGGGTCTCCCTCACCGCCGACCCGGTGGAGGAGGTCAAGACGGCCTACGAGATCCTGAAGGCGCTCGGCCTGCGCGAGCGCGGGCCGGTGATGATCGCCTGCCCGAGCTGCGGCCGCGACAACGTCGGCGTGCAGCGGTTGGCCGAGGTCGTGGAGGAGCGCCTCCGCGAGTACCCGCAGCACTTCGAGGTCGCGGTGCTCGGCTGCGCGGTGAACGGTCCCGGCGAAGCGGGCGACGCGGACTTCGGCATCGCCGGCGGCCGCGACGTCGGCTTCGTGTACGCCCACGGGCGCGTGCTGAAGAAGGTCTCGTCGGACATCCTCGTCGACGAGCTCTTCCACGAGGTCGACAAGTGGATCGCCGACGGCATGTTCCGCCCGAAGCGTCTCAAGATGGCAAAGCCAGCCGCGCTTGCCATGGCGGAGGCCTCGCTCATTCCGCTTGGGGACGGTTCCGAGTGATCAGGGTCAACGGTCGCGCGGATGAACCGCGCGACCTCTCACGAGTCATCGCAAGCGATGCCTCGATGGCCTCAGCCTCGATGATCCCGCTCGAATAGTCTGCCGAGGCAACGATGATCGCCCGGGCATCAGCGCTCTTCTTCCCGACCCTGCGTGAGGACCCGGCCGACGCCGAGGCTGCCAGCCACCGGCTGCTCGTGCGCGGCGGGTTCATCCGACAGGTGAGCGCCGGCGTATGGACGTACATGCCGCTCGGCTGGCGAGTTCACCGGAAGGTCGAGCAGATCATCCGGGAGGAGATCGACGCGATCGGCGGGCAGGAGATGCTGATGCCGCTCCTGACCCCGGCCGAGCTGTGGCAGACATCCGGGCGGTACGTCATCCCCGAGGTCTTCAAGCTGCACGACCGGGCCGGGCGGGAGTTCGTCCTCCCGATGACCCACGAGGAGACCGTCACGTTCCACGCCCGCGAGATCCAGAGCTACCGCGAGCTGCCGAAGATCCTCTACCACTTCTCAGTCAAGGACCGCGACGAGCCCCGGCCTCGCGCCGGGCTGATCCGCGTACGCGAGTTCATCATGAAGGACGCCTACTCGTTCGACCGCGACGACGCCGGCCTCGACGAGAGCTTCCTCAAGCACTCGGGGGCCTACAAGCGGATCTTCGAGCGCTGCGGGATCGAAACGCTGGAGGTCGCCGCCGAGTCGGGGATCATGGGCGGCAGCGGCAGCCAGGACTTCCTCGCCCCATCGGGCTCGGGCGAGAACACCCTCGTCATCTGCGAGAACGGCGACTACGCCGCCGATCTCGAGATCGCGAGCGGGGTTCCCTCCGCGCCCCAGTTTCCGGAGGAGCTCTTGGCACCTGAAGAGGTCGAGACGCCCGGCCAGCGCACGATCGAGAGTGTCTCCGAATTCCTGGGCGTCGACCCGCGCGCGACGGCCAAGGCGATGCCGGTGGCAGTCGACGGCAAGGTCGTGCTGGCGCTCGTCCGCGGCGACGACCGGCTGAACGAGATGAAGCTGCTCACCGCCCTGGGCGACACCTACCGGCCCGCCGAGGACGAGGAGATCCGCGAGGCGTTCGGCGCGGGCGGAGGCTCTATCGGCCCCGTCGGCGTCGCCGTGGACGTGATCGCGGACGACGCGCTGCGCGAGGGCCAGTACGTCGTTGGCGCGAACCGGGACGACGTCCATCTCAGGGGTGTGCAGGCCGGCCGCGATTTCCAGCCACGTTTCGCCGACCTGCGAGAAGTTCGCGCCGGTGACGCATGTCCTCGCGACGGCGGGCATCTACGACTACAGACGGCGATCGAAGTGGGACACATCTTCAAGCTCGAGACGCGGTTCTCGGAACCGCTCAATGCCACGTTCCTCGACGAGGACGGCCGGGAGCGCCCGTTGATCATGGGCTGCTACGGGATCGGCCCGGGACGCATCATCGCCGCCGCGGTGGAGCAGGGCCACGACGAGAACGGGATCATCTGGCCGCGGGCGATCGCGCCGTACGACGTTCACGTCGTCGCACTGCCCGGCGCGGAGGAGCAGGCAGAAGAGGCGGCGCGCGTGCTCGACGAGGGTGGCGCGGAGGTGCTCCTGGACGACCGCGATGCGAGAGCGGGGGAGAAGTTCGCGGACGCCGATCTGGTCGGCCTGCCGCTGCGGATCACCGCCGGCAGAAAGACGCTCGAGGACGGTGCCGTCGACGTGCGCGACCGCGCGAGCGGCGACGAGCGGCGTGTATCCGTCGCCGAGCTGGGGAGCATTCTCTAGTGCCGCGCCGCCGCAGGTTCAGCGAGGAGCCGTTCGGTCCGACCATCGAGCGCCTGATGGGCGAAACCGGGATCACCTACCGCGGGCTCGCGGAGAAGACGAAGCTCTCCGCCGGCTACCTGAACCATCTGGTGCATGGAAACAGACCGGTTCCGTCGGACAAGGTGGTTGCCCAGCTGGCCAAGGCGCTGGGCGTCGAGCCGGAGCACTTTCGCGAGCACCGCCTGCGTGTGATCACCCACCAGCTCGAGTCGATGCCCGACCTGATCGACCGCCTGTACAAGCGGCTCGGCTAGTAGCGGACCGGCCTCGCCCCGCCCCCCGGAGAGGGTTGCCAAAACGGCGGTCGAGGGCCCGTTCAGGGTTGTGCACAACCCTGTGGAAGAAGTAGCGAAAGGTTTTGAGATGTTTCGAAGTAGTTATCCACGCCTTTACACACAGCCCTGGATGGGTTATTACCTGTACTTGCGGACCGACTCCCGGGGGGGAGAAAGGGGCAACACTGTGGCATCAAGCGGCGAAAGAACGGCAGTACTGGTCGACCCCTACCCGTTGTGGCTGGATGCGGTCGAGAACGTGCTCGCGAAGAACGCGGTCTCGGTCGTCGGACGGACCTCCAACGCGGAACGGGCCCTCGCGCTGTGCGAGGAGCTTCGACCAGGGATCCTCGTCGCCGAGCCGGCGGCCGGCGGCATTGCGTGCATTCGCGAGGCGTGTGCACGTGTTCCGGGACTGAAGGCGATCGCGCTCGCGTCGTCGGATGACCCGACTCAGGTTCAGGCGGCGTTCGCCGCCGGAGCGGTTGCGTACGTCGTCAAGACCGCCCACTCAGACGACGTAGGCGTCGCGATCCGGCAGACCTTCGCGCCGTCACTGTTCCTACCCGGTGTCTCTCCGGCACCGTCGGCGAACGGGTCCGTTGGGGCGGACTCACACCCGGCGGTCGAGATGCTGACGAAGCGTGAGCGGGAGATCCTCCAGCTCGTCGCCGAGGGGCACTCCAACAGCCAGCTCGCCCGGATGCTGTGGGTGACCGAGCAGACGGTGAAGTTCCACCTGTCGAACATCTACCGGAAGCTCGACGTCGCCAACCGCACCGAAGCGAGCCGCTGGGCGCAGATTCACGGGCTGCTCGAGCCGACGCCGGTCGAATCACTGGCGGCGGAGGGCTGAACCCGGGGCAGCGCGCGTTACTTACTGGTCGTCGGGCTCATCGGGCGACACCGTCGCTCCGATGAGCACCGTCGCCAGCTCCAGCGTCTCCATGAGGTCGGCGGCCGAGCGGGGCCTGCGAAGGAACGCGGCCGCACCGGCGTCGTGCGCCTCGACTGCGTCGAAGCTGTCTTCGGCTCCGGCGAGGATCAGTACGCGCGGCGCCGGCCTGTGGGCCGAGATCAGGCGCGTCGCCGAGAGCGTTTCGGCGGTCTGCGACTCGGCGTCCAGGAGGACGACGTCGGGCTCGACTTCGTCGGCCAGGCGCACCGCGTCGTCGCTGTCGGACGCGACGGCGACGATGTCGAACCGGGGGTCCTGCTCCAGCTTCGCGTGAAGGGCGCTGGCGAACAAGCGCTGGTTGTCCATAAGCAGGATTCGCACGGGGTGATCGGGGGCGGCACCCGACATGGGGAGCGCGAGTATGGCGGATCTCGCTCCCGGCGTGAAGCCAGGTTTCGCTAGCCGTCGGAACAGTCTCTCGGCCATAACTGGACACTGGACCTGAGTGTGAACCAAGCCCTGAGCTCGAGGCCTACCAGCAGGACTGGCGCAGCCTGCAAGGCATCGCTTGCGAAGCCGCCTACGAGGCCGTCGGGCTCAGCCCGGCGGCCGTTTTCCGCTAACCAGGCGGTGAGCGAAAGTGCGAACTCGGACGGGGCGTGGCGCAGCCTGCCGTCGGGCTCAGCCCGGCGGCCGTTTTCCGCTAACCAGGCGGTGAGCTAAAGTGCGAACTCGGACGGGGCGTGGCGCAGCCTGGTTAGCGCGCTAGTCTGGGGGACTAGAGGTCCCGAGTTCAAATCTCGGCGCCCCGATTGTGAGGAAGTGGCTGGAAAAACTGATGTTTTGGCGCAAGCCGAAGTAGCCCGACTCTCAGTCGTCGCTGCCCGATCGCTGCCCAAACGCCTCGTTCGAGCGCGCGTCGAACGCATCTAGCGGACCGCGCCCGCGCTCGATTGCGTCGGGCAGCAAGTGGCCGTAGGTCTTTTCGATCTGCAGCACGCTCGTCCCGGCCATGCGCGCGATCTCGAAGGTGGCGATCCCGGCCGCGATGCACTCGCTGATGAACGTGTGTTGCAGGGCGTAGGGCTTGCGGTATTCCAGACCCGCCGTGGTCAGCGCCGGCTTCCAGGCGTCTCGGCGCCAGTTGTGCAGGTTGAGGTGACCGCCGCGCACTCCGGGAAAAGCAGCGGCGTGTCGATCCGCACCGGCAGCTCGTCGAGCGCATCGAGCACGCGCGCCCGTAGCGGCACCACCCGCGGCACCGATCCCGGCGTCTTGCCGCGCTCGTGGACCGCTCCGCCGACGTAGACCCGCCGAACGTGTAGGACGCGCGTGCTCTTGTCGACGTCGCGGCGCTCGAGCGCGAGCCATTCTTCCGGGCGCAGGCCCGTCCCGGCGGCGATCAGCGGCAGGGGTGAGCCGAGTTCCAGCGTGATCGCGTCGACCTCTTCCGGCGTGAAGATCTGCACCGGGGCACGGGCAGGCTCGGGGTTGTCGATCTTCTTGGCGGCGTTTTCAGCGACGTAGCCGCACTCGACCGCGTAGTTCAAAACCTGCCGAAACGCCTTCACCGCGAGCCAGCGGGTACCCGGCTTCAACCGCTTCGGCCACGCCTTCAGCTCCGAGATCGGCAGGTGGTCGATCCGCTTGTCGCCAAACTTGGCGGTGACGTGCTTGAGGTTCGCGGTCAGAGTGGCGACGCTTCCCGGCTCGCGGTCGTACTGCTCGAGGAACTTTCGCTCTTTCGGCCATGGCCCGCATTGAGCGCTCTAAGTGATCCGACGAGGAGGGTTCAGCGAGCCCGCTAGTCGAAGAAGTCGCGCCCCGCATCGCCCCCAACCTTGTCGATCCACCAAGCCTCGCCCACGTCGAGAAATTCGACGGTCTTGCCATTCGAGAATCTGGCACCGGCTTGGCGACCCCTGATCACGACGTCTACGACGGTTGCGTCTGCGAACGCCTTCCGAAACCGCCACGGGGCCGGCGTACAGTGCTGCCCTATTGGCCGCTGCCGTGCGCAGCTGATCCGCTCGCAGGCGGTCGGGGTCATGTACGTACACGTACCGGGCGCAGCCCAACGCCGGTCGCCGCCAGCGAAGAGCGGTGCCCATACGTTGCCGGCCCGCTCGATCTCCCGCTCGGCGGAGACGCTGGGCTCGAGCCGGGCGGTCGTTGATGTAGTCGAGTCGTTTTCGATCGACGCGGTCGTCCCCGGTTGGGTGGTCTCGCTCTCCGAGGAACGAAGCGCGTCTAGGCCTGCCACGACGAACAGCGCGGCAACACCTCCGACGACGATCCACGTCATGCGTGAGGGCTGCCGCATGGATGGAGCTTTGCACCCTCGCGACCAGGCGACAAACAGCGAGTGGGAAAACCACGTTGCGGCGCTGGATTCCCGGCTTGAAGATCGAATGGGGACGGCCCTGCGAGGTCGACGCTGCTCCTCTCCGGGGCCGGAGACGGCAATAGGAGTGTAGGTCGGGCGCGCCTCGTTAGATGTAGCGGCGGAACTCCGCGACGTCGCTGCGATAGTTGTATACGTCCATTCTGGGGTTTCCGCCGTCGGGGTCTCCCCAGGTGACGACCATCGGCACTCCCGTGCCCGGTTTGCTGACGACGATGGTCACATGCGAGCCCGTGCCAGGGCCGTAATGGACGAGGTCGCCGCGCAACAGATTGGCTACGTGCTGGACGCGCAGACCGTGATTGCGAAGCGTGCCGGTGTAACCCGCAGTCCAACCGTAGCCGTTGACGATGTCACCAAGCCCGAACTTCAGGTGCAGGGCGTTCCAGAGGCACCAGGTGACGAAGGAAGAACAGTCGGCCATTTTCGGGTACTGCCCGTTACGAGAGTTGAGGCGCTTCGCGATGCCCTCCCAACGATCCTCCTGGTCCTGGGTGTACTTGAGAGGGCCCCCTTTTGCCCCGTGATGATGGTGCGCCAGCAGCGCTGCCTGGGTCGCGCGCTCACGGGCGCGAAGGCGCTGAGCCTGGTTGAGTCCGGAAGCCGACGGCATCAGCCCTCCATTCCGGGCGCTGCGCTGCCGATGTCGGGCGCGTCCTCGGTCCTGTCCTTCGGGTCCCGCGGCGCGTCTTCGATCTCCTCCACGTCGATGTCGTCGGCTGCGTCGAAGGCGTACTCGGGATCCGCGTCTGCGAAGGACTCACCGCTCGTCGCTTCCATGACGTTCCCCTTTCGTCAGTACTGACGTAGGTTGGTCCTACACCCAAACGGCCTGGTGTTCAACCGATGTTCCCGAGTCGAGAGCGCTTGCACAGCGCTGCATGCGCCTGCAGCGCTTTACCTAGAGGCGGACTGCTTCAGCCGATCAGCAGCCCATCGTCACGTGAGTTTCTTTCGTGACCGGCCCCCAGGTTTTGGTCCAGTCGATCCATCAGCCGCCGCGTTAGCTCGGTGCCTTCGTCGATGCTCAGTGTCGCCCGGTAGGCGGCGAACACGTTGGCGAGCTCGTTGAAGGCGTCCTGCGACACGCTCTCGTCGACCAGGGCCTGCCGCATCCGCACCAGCCAGGTCGTGCTCGCCTCCGACAGCGGCAGGTCCGGGTCCGAGTCCTCGCCCTTTTCCGCCATCAGCTCGTGGATGTAACGCCGGATCGCCTCGATGCGCTCGATGCGCTCGTCCTGCGTCAGCTCGAGGAAGATCGCAGCGCTCATTCCTGACTCCCGGCAAGGCGCTCATCGAGCCAGGCTTCGAGTACCGACCCGGCAATGCGGACGCTCGAGTTCTTGCCGTTGAATTGAACAGCTGGCAGTTGGCGGTTTGCGATCAGCCTGCGCACACAGTTGCCTCGCTACAGCCAAGTCGCCCTGCAACCTCGGGAACCTTCAGCAGGCGATCTGTCGCAACTGTCGTCATACGCTTCACCTTTGTACTTCGGCTAAACGAGCACGTCGGCGGTGCCGTGCATACTTGAAGCGGTCTGAGTGACACTCCTCAATCAGCGTTGGTCACTACACGACGTCGTCGACGTGGAGGCCCTACTCGTCAGGGCGGTGACTCGTAGCCGTTATGCCTCCGGACTCACACGCGACGAGCGAGACGACCTCGTCAGCTATCTGTTCGAGTACACCTGGAAGCTCAGCCAGAAGTTCGATCCTGAGCGAGGTACCTTCGCCGTCCTGCTCTACGGTGCCGCTCAGCGCCGCATCATCGACTGGCACCGATCCCGCTTCAGGACTCGGTGGCAATTCGCCGGCACGACCCTATGAACGGAAGCGGCCAGAATTCGTCAGCCTCGACAGTCCCGACGGCGATTCACTGGGAGCAACTATCGCCACGCGCTCAGGCGATTGCGCGGACGGTGGCGACTTCAGCCTCGCAGGGCTGGACGCCCAGGGAGATTGGCAGAGGCTTCGGGATCTCCAGTTACTCGGTCTCGGAGATGATGGGCCAGCTGCATGACGAGCTGATGCAGCAACAGCGGCTGAGCTAAGCCGGTCCGCGCGGGCTTGGAGGGGACGGGGCTTCATGCGGCGTTGCCCCGTCCCCTCGAGATCGCACCCGGCTGCCCAATCGCTGCCCAAACGTCCGAGAACGGGCTCGTGGAGGAAAGCGGCGATCTCCGTGCTGAGCACGCGCATTTGCAGGGAGAACGTCCACTCCGAGCCACACCCCGGCACACCCCGCCCGAGCGCTGGCGCAGTCCGGGGGACTAGAGGTCCCGAGTTCAAATCTCGGCGCCCCGATGCGAGAACCCGCTGGAAACGGCGGGTTTTCAGTTGCCCGAACGAGTCGGGGCCCGGACGTCTCACTCAGCGGCTGAGCCGACGTCCACCGTTGGGGGGAAAGGGGCAACACCACCCCGAGCCCCGACTCGACTTCAGGCACTACGAGCGTAAGCCGGTTGCCTCTGGGCGAAGGCGGACGTCAGGAGATGCACATACGAGCCTGACGCGGCGCACACCGAAAGGAGGGCCTCGCTGCCGCCACACCAGGTTGACCCATCTGGATCAGACTGGCGCGGTCCTCCCAGCCGTCCTACTTACTGAGCCAGGCGTCCGCACTGCGGCAACCCCCCAGGAGCGCCTGGCTCAACCTGCGAACGCGTCAGCTCTCAGCGGCCGGGCGAGGAGCGAGGTCAAGGACGGCGCGACGCGGTCCGCGCCGAACCCTTCCAGCAGCACCTGGGTCGCCTCATCGCCGACGCCGATCACGTGCATGCCGGCGGCCTGGGCGGCTGCGACACCGGCCGGGCTGTGGGTCAGCGAGACAGCCCGCTGTGGCTCGACCCCGAGACCCCTGCAGGCGCTCAGCGGGAGATCGGGAGCCGGCCGGGAGCGCAGGTGCTCGGTCCGGAACGTCTCGGCGTCCACGCGCGTGTCGACCAGGCCGGCGAGGCCCGCTAGCTCGAGCATCGGCAGCGTGCTCGTGCTCGCCGAGACGACGGCGCGGCCGAGCCCGGCGTGGCGGGCGGCCTGGAGGTAACGCCGCGCGCCCGGGATCGCATTCACGCCGCGGCGGCGCAGGCCGTGTGCGATCAGCGCGCGCTTGTGCCTGGCGAGGGCCTGGGCCGTGTCCGCATGCGGTGGATCGTCGGGCCGCCCCTCAGGCAGCCGAATCCCCCGGCTCGCGAGGAATGCATGGACGCCCTCGATCCGTGGGCGCCCCTCGAGGTAACGGCGGTAGTCCGACTCGCGATCGAAGGGGAGGAATTGCCAGCCCGCGCGCTGTGAGAAGCGCACGAGGAACTCGTCGAAGACATGCGCCCAGGCGCGCGCGTGGAGCTGCGAGCCGTCGGTGAGCACGCCCTCGAGGTCGAAGATGCAGGCCTCGACGTGGGCTGGCAGTCCTAGCAGGGCGGGGGTGAGCGGGACGGGGGAGATCCACGGCACCTCCGTGGCGCGCGTCACGCGGGCGAACCGACGGAGCTCGGCGGCGGTGGCTTGGCGCTCGAGCCGCAACCGCTCGCGGCGCGCCTCGACCTCCCGGCCCTTCAGCGACGGTGTCGCCGCAGCGATCGCGCCGGCGGCCGCATCGAACGCAACTTGCCACTCGGCAGCGAGGGAATCGACGTCGACCCGCGGCTGGGCAAGACGGAGCGGAGGCTGGGCCTGGCTCGCGTGGACTGGGGCTGTCGCAGCCGCCATTCGAGTTCTCCTTACTCGAAGGCTCCCTGGCGCTCGGCGGAGTCGCATCCGTTTCAACGCTGAGGGCCGCTCGGAATCTTCCCGCAGTTCGCGTGCTCAGCGGAAGACGTCTGCAGAGCAGCCGAACACGAGCGCTGCGTGGACATCCTGCGCCTCGACGCCCGCGAGCGAAGGGTGCGCGAGGTCGGCTTCGACGTCGTCCCAGCGCTCGAGCCCGAGTGCGGCGGCGCCCTCGTCGGAGCCGAAGCAGAGGAGGCTCGAGAGCGCCACGACGTTGCGTCTCCCGGCGCTGCGCCTTGCAATCCCTTCCAGCTCGCGCAACTCCTCGAGCGGGTCGATCCGCACGTTCGAGTCCGAGCCGATGCACAGGCCGACTCCACGCTCGCAGAGCGCCTGCACCGGCGCGTAGCCATCGCCGAGGTTCGCCTCCGTCGTCGGGCAGACACAGATGCGTGCACCCGCGGCGGCCAGCAGGTCGAGCTCGTGCCCGTCGGCGTGCGTCGCGTGCACGACCGTCGTGTGCGGCCCCAGGCAGCCCGTGTCCGCGAGCAGCTCGATCGGCCGCATGCCGTGCTCGGCCAGGCACTCCTCGATCTCGCGCGGCTGCTCGTCGGCGTGGACGTGCAGCGGCAGCGACTCGGCCGCGGCGTAGCGCCCGAGGTCCTCGAGCCAGTCCCGCGGACAGGCACGCACGGAGTGGGGAGCGAGGCCGACGCGCGCGCCCGTGTCGCGCACCGCCTCCAGCTGCGAGAGGTACTCCGCGACCGAGGCCTGACGAAAGCGCTCGATCCCACCGCGCGCGTACGCCGACAGCAGGAGCACCAGCTCGATCCCGGCCTCGGCGGCCGCCTCCACGGCCGCGTGCGCCTCCGCAGGCCCCAGGTAGTGGAACTCGCCGACCGCCGTGTACCCGGAGCCGAGCATCTCCCGGTAGACGTCGACGTACCCCGCGCGCACCTGCTCGACGGTCACTTCGCAGGCCAGCGCCAGCATCGCGTCCCGCCAGCCCCAGAAGTCGTCGCCCTCCGTGCGGCCGCGCAACGCGCGCTGGAAGGCGTGCGAGTGGGCATTGACGAACCCCGGGAGCGAGAGCCTCTCGGCCATCGCCGTATCCTTTCACCGTGGCAGCTCGAGCCGACCGGTCGAAACGGCCGCACCGGCAAAGCCGGCACGGCCTCTCAGGCGGCGTCGCAAGCGACGCCTTGCTGGCGCAGATCCCGAATGCGCTGACGATCTTCCGGCTCGCCCTGATCCCGGTCTTCGTCGCGCTGGTGCTGAGCTCAGAGGGCGGTCACAGCTGGCCCGCGGCGATCGTGTTCGGCGTCGCCGGCGTCACCGACCAGATCGACGGCTGGCTGGCGAGGCGCTGGCGAGTCGAGTCGAACTTCGGCAAGGTCGCCGACCCGCTCGCCGACCGGCTCATGATCGACGCGGCCGTGATCCTGCTCTGGCACGCCGACCGCCTACCCTGGATCGCGCTGGCGATACCCGCACGTGACCTCGCGCTCATCGCCGGGTACAAGCTCGTCGTGGAGCGGGGCTACGCGTTCGCAGTCAGCACGACCGGCAAGGCCGCGACCTGGCTGCTGTACGCGTCGTTGGCCTTCGTGATGTGCACGAGCGCGGGGACGAGCTGGCCGTTGTGGATCTTCTGGGCCGGTGTCGTTCTCGCCGCGATCTCGCTCGCGGGCTACCTGCTCAAGGCTCGGCGGGAGGTGCGGGCGTGAAAGCTGTGGTGATGGCCGGCGGCGAGGGCACGCGCCTGCGCCCGCTCACCTCCAACCAGCCGAAGCCGATGGTGCCGATCGTCGGCAAGCCGTGCATGGAGCACATCCTCGAGCTCCTCAAGCAGCACGGGCTCGAGGACGTAATCGTGACCGTCGCCTTCATGCCGGAGGCGATTCGCAGCTACTTCGGCAGCGGCGACACGCTCGGGCTCACGATCGAGTACTCCGTCGAGGAGTCGCCGCTCGGCACGGCCGGCTCGGTGCGACTCGCGAGCGGGCGGCTCGACGAGACGTTTCTCGTCATCTCCGGCGACGCGCTCTGCGACGTCGACCTCACCGACCTGATCCGCTTCCACCGCGAGAAGGAGGCCGCCGTCACGATCGGGCTGAAGTCGGTCGAGAACCCGCTCGAGTTCGGGATCGTCGTCACGGATGAGGACGGCCGGATCGAGCGCTTCCTCGAGAAGCCATCCTGGAGCCAGGTCTTCTCGGACACCATCAACACCGGCATCTACGTCCTCGAGCCGGAGGTGCTGCGGCACGTGCCGACCGAGGGACCCTACGACTTCTCGAAGGAGCTGTTCCCGCTGCTGCTCGAGATGGGCCGGCCGCTGTACGGCTACGTCTTCGACGACTACTGGCAGGACATCGGGAACCTCGACCAGTTCCGACAGGCGAACTTCGACGCACTCGACGAGGAAGTGCGGCTGAACATCCCGGGGATCCGTCTGCGCGGCAACGTGTGGCTGGGGGAGGGGGTGGAGGTCGACGACGTCGACGCGATCGAGGGGCCCGCGTACCTCGGCAACTATTGCCGCGTGGCCCCGGACGCGACGGTCGGCCCGTACTCGGTGCTCGGCTCCAGCGTGACGCTGCTCGAGCGCGCCCGAACCGAGCGGTCGGTGATCGACGCCGCGACGCACATCGGGCGCAGTGCGCGCGTGGAAGGCGCGGTCGTCGGCCGAGCCTGCGACATCCGCGCGCACGCCCACGTGCAGGAGGGCGCGGCGATCGGCGACGAGGTGACGCTCGGCGCCCAGAGCGCCGTCCTGCCGCAGGTGCGGATCTACCCGTACAAGGAGGTCGAGACCGGAGCGCAGATCCACGAGAGCCTGATCTGGGAGTCGCGCGCCTCGTCGAACCTGTTCGGCAAGGACGGCGTTTCGGGGCTCGTCAACGTCGATCTGACGCCCGAGACCGCGGTTCGACTGGCCGCGGCGCTCGGCACGGCGCTGAAGCGCGGCGCGCGCGTGGTCGCGAGCCGTGAGTCGCCGGCCGCCTGCCGCGTGATCAAGCGCGCGATGCTCTCCGGGCTCAACTCCACCGGTGTCCACGTCGCGGATCTGCGTGTCTCGCCCGCCGCCGTCAGCCGCCACCTGCTGAAGACCCAGGGCTACGACGCCGGTTTCCACGTGGGCGTGAGCTACATCGACCCGGAGGTGCTCGAGATCCGGTTCTACGAGCAGCCCGGGATCCAGCTGACGGCGGAGCTGCAGAAGGAGATCGAGAAGCACTACACGCGCCTCGAGCTGCGGCGTGCGGCCTTCAACGCAGTCGGCACGGTCACGTACCCGGCCCGCGTGCGCGAGGGCTACGCGCACGACCTGCTCGCGAACCTCGACGCGGAGGCGATCCGCCAGCGCGGCTACCGCATCGTCGTCGACTACGGTTACTCCGCAACCTCGTACGTGCTGCCCTTGCTGCTCGGCCCACTCGGCGTCGAGGCAGTCAGCGCGCACGGGTTCTCCGCTGACGGCGGCGAGCCGCACACGGGGCTGCGGGAGGCTGTCGGCCAGGCGAAGCGCCTGGTGACGGCGATCAGCGCCGACCTCGGCGTCGTCTTCGACCGGGCCGGCGAGCGGCTCTTCCTGATCGACGAGCAGGCGCACGAGATCCCGGTCGAGCAGGCGCTGCTGCTCTTCCTGCGACTGATGGGCTCCGACGGGCGGCACGGCAAGCTCGCATTCCCGATCACCGTCACGAGCCACGTCGACGAGCTGGTCGCCGGGAGCGGGCTCGAGGTGATCCGCACGCCGCACTCGCTCGCCGAGCTGACCAAGGCCGCGGCGGAGGACGACGTCATCTTCGCGGGCGCCGTCGGAGGCGGCTACGTGTTCCCGGAGTTCCTGCCCGCCTACGACGCGGTCGCGAGCCTCTGCAAGCTGCTGGAGCTGCTGGCGCCGGTCGAGCAGCCGCTCTCGGAGCTGGTTGCGGAGCTTCCGGCGAGCACGCTCGTCCACCGGCAGGTGCCCTGTCCGTGGTCGCTGAAGGGGACGGTCATGCGGGTGCTCACTGAGCAGCTGCGCGACCGGGAAGTCGACCTCCTGGACGGGATCAAGGTCTTCGACGAGCGCGGCTGGGCACAGTTGCTGCCAGACCCCGACGAGCCGCTGGTGCACATCTACGCCGAGGGCGCGACCACGGAGGCCTCCGCAGAGCTCGAAGCCGAGCTGCGCGGAATGGTCGAGGAGATCATGCAGTCCGAAGGCGCCGCGGCCCCGGCCGGAGCCTCAAGCTAAGGTTGACCCTTCGGGCTCCTTCTGCTTGACTACGAGCGCTCCCGCCACCGACGAAAGGCTCACGTGGAAGCGTTTCCCGATCTCGCCTCGCTCTCGGACGACGACCTCAAGCAGCTCATCGACGAGCTGACGAAGGAGGAGCAGGAGGTCTCGTACCGGAGGCGCATCCTGCACGGGAAGATCGACCTGCTGCGCGCCGAGCTCCAGGCGCGGCTCCGTGAGACGGGCGGGAAGAGCGTGCTCGAGCAGGTCGACGTCGACCGGCTCGCCGCCATCCTCGCCGGCAAGGCAGCCCCGCCCAGCGAGGCGTAATTGCGGCACGCTACGCGTTCAGTTTCGCCGCAGGTACGCCTGCGTTGGCCCACCCAAAGTGCCGCGCGCGCAAGGGAATGGCTCGCGTGAGGCATGTGTACTGCCCCGAGTGCGGGTTCCAGAACCCGGAGGCCGCGAACTACTGCTCGCGCTGCGGCGCCCTGCTCGTGAAGGACGAGCCCGGCTCCGAGACGACGATGAGCTACACGCCCGAGGAGGCGGAGGAGGGAGGCCTGGTGTCGCTCGAAGACCTCGGCGCCGAAGGCCCCGCACTCGTCGTCCGCTCCGGCGGCGGTCGCGCGGGCGAGCACTTCGTGCCGCAGGGCGAGCGCACGACGATCGGCCGCTCGCCGGACTGCGACATCTTCCTCGACGACGTCACCGTGTCGCGAAAGCACGCGGTGCTCGTCCACAAGGACGAGGCCTTCTTCATCGAGGACCAGGGGAGCCTGAACGGGACGTTCCTGAACCGCCGTCGCATCGAGTCCGGCCAGCTGGAGAACGGCGACGAGCTCCAGATCGGCAAGTACAAGCTCAGCTTTCTGGAGAAATGAGCACGCTACGCGTCTGGTTAAAACTCCGGCCCTCCGCGCTTGGCCGAGCGATGCGAGCCCGCGCAGACCAGGAGCTCGGGTCGTGACCGCCGTCGAGGCGACAACCGAGCGCGCCCGGCTGCTCACGATTGGCGCGGTGTGCACACGGCTCCAGGCGGAGTTTCCGGACATCTCGATCTCGAAGATCCGCTACCTCGAGGACCAGGGCCTGCTCGCGCCGCGGCGCACGCAGAGCGGCTACCGACTCTTCAGCGAGGACGACGTGGAGCGCCTGGAGACGATCCTGCGCCTGCAGCGCGACGAGTTCCTGCCGCTGCGGGTGATCCGCCAGGAGCTCGCCTCGCCGTCCGGCGCGGGCAAGGAGCGCCGTCGCCGGCACGCGGTCGGGCTCGCGGAGCCCGACGACGAGCTCGACCTCGGCGAGCTGTGCGAGCGAGCGGCCATCACACGCGACTTGGCGCGGGAGCTCGAGGAGTACGGCCTCCTGCAGCCGCGCCGAGAGGGCGGCGAGAAGCTCTACCCGGCCGGCGACGCCGACGTTGCGGTCGCCTGCGCGAAGCTCGCGCGCTTCGGGATCTCCGCGCGCCATCTGCGCACCTTCCGCACCGCTGCCGACCGCGAGGCCGGCCTCTTGGAGCAGCTCGTCGCGCCCTCGTTGCGTTCGCGCAGCCAGGAGCGGCGCGACGCGGCCGTTCAGCAGCTGCAGACTCTCGCCGAAGTCGCCCAGGAGCTCTCGCAGCTCCTCTTCTGGCGCGACCTGCGCCAGGTCGCGGGCCGCTGATGGGCGTCGACAGCCTCAAGGCGCGGATCCGCGACGTCCCGGACTTCCCGGAGCCCGGGGTCCTCTTCAAGGACATCATGCCGCTGCTCGCCGACCCCGCCTGCCTCCGCGAGGTCACCGACCTGATCGCCGACTGGGCGGAGCCGCGCAGGCCGGACGTGATCCTGGGCGCGGAGGCCCGCGGGTTCATCCTGGGAGCAACCGTCGCCTACAAGCTCGGCTGCGGCTTCGTGGCGGCGCGCCGGCCCGGGAAGCTGCCCTGGAAGACGGTGAGCGCCACGTACGCGCTCGAGTACGGGGAGAACTCACTCGAGCTCCACGCCGACGCGATCACGAGTGGGCAGCGCGTGCTCGTCCACGACGACGTCCTGGCGACGGGCGGCACCGCCCGCGCGATCTGCGACCTCGCCGAGCAGCTCGGGGGCGAGATCGTGGGCGTCGCCTTCGTCATCGAGCTGGACTTCCTCGAGGGTACGAAGCAGCTCGAGGGCCGCGACGTCCACTCGCTGATCCACTACTAGCGCTAACGCGCTTAGTTCAGCGAGCCTCGCTCACGCCGGCCAAACCTACGTTTTGGCGTCCGAAGTGCCGATTACAACACCGTCATGTACGACGCCCTCACCACCCTGTACACGTTTGCGTGCCCGGAGCGGGGGCAGGAGCGCGTCGCGCTTTCGTCGTTCCGGCGCGTCGAGCAGCTGCCCGGGCCGGCTCAGCCCGCGGTCTTCGAGGTCGAGTTCGGCTGCGCCTGCGGCCACGAGCACCCGGGGCTGGTCTCACACGACGAGCTCGACTGGGCGCCGCTGGGCCTCGGCGGCGACGCGACCTTCGTGAACCTGATGACCGCGACGGTCGATCCGGTCGAGCGGGAGCTCGCCGACCTCGCCGCGCGGCGGATCCAGGCCGGGGAGTGGCCCTGGAGCTTCTTCTGCTACGCGGAGGAGCGCCCGCGGCCCGTGTTTCCCTCCGCATTCGTGGTGCTCGCCCCGAGCGGGGCCGGGGAGGAGGTCGGCCTGGCCGTCCGCTGCCCGGTCTGCGGGAGCGTCTCGATCAACCTCGTGACCACGCAGCACCTCGACCTTCCGTTCCACAACGACCGCGAGGTGGGGGTGGTCGCACACGTGTTCGCCTCGGACCTCGAGCGGGTCGTGGAGGATTTCGCCGCCGAGCTGTACTCCGCGCGCTTCGACAGCCGCAGGCTGGCGCTTTAGATCCGGCGATCCGGGTACCACCGGCCCGGAGGTGGTGGCATGTACGGCTTGACACGTGGAACGGTCACGCTGATCTGCGCGGCCGTAGCCGGTTTGTTGATCTGGCTCGCGACGCAGGTCAGCGACAGCTCGAACGGCGGCTACTGGGGCGTCTACGGCCTGGTCGCCGCCGCGGGGCTCGTGATGGCGTTCTCGCAGCTGCTGGGCGGCTGGACGAAGTGGGGTTGGCCCCGCCTGTCCGTAAACGTCTTCCTGATCGCCTTCATCCCGGTGCTCATCGCGGCCGGCTGGGTGCTGCTCGCGACGCAGCCCGACCCGAACTGGTTCCGGGATCACATCCGCAGCTGGACTGACGACATCGGGATCAATGGCCTCGTTGGCGATCTCGGCGAGTACGTGTCCGTGCTCGCCTTCGGCCTCGGGCTCGTGTTCGGCTTCACGTTCGACACGACCGGGCCTGCCGCATACGGGCCGTTCGGCCGGGAGCGCCGCGCCGCGCCTGCCGAGCCGGTCCCGGTGGACCAGAAGGGCCCCCCGCCCGAGGACACGGCAACCGCGCGCGAGGAGCGCGAGGCCGCGGCCCGGGACCACGGGACTGTCGACGACGAGACCATCGTCCGCGACCGCGAGCGCGGGCGTACCGACGACTACGAGCGCACGCGCTCCGACTAGCTTCCTTCGTACCCCGCTTCTTCCCTCCCGGGAGGGATGAGGTGGGCTGGACCGGTACCGATACACCTGGCCAATGAGCACCGCCCTGGAGAGCCGTCGACCGAAGCGCCTAAGCCTGTTGCTTGCGCAGTGCGCGGAGCCGGGCGCGCGGCGGCAGCCGGCCTTCGAGCGACTCCGCGACAAGATCGGTGCGAAGCTCGCGCGCGTGCTCGTCTTCGCGCTGGCCGGGAATCAGCGCCGGTCGGCGCGCCGCGGCTGACGGCGCGGCTCGTCCGAGCCGAACGCCACCACCAGCAGGTACACGAGGAAGCATGTCACGGCGCCGAAGATGAACGCCGTGCCGCCGCTGACGCCCACCGCGAGGCCGCCAAGCCAGACGTAGAGGCCAAAGACGAGGCCCCACACGAAGGCCCAGAAGCCGTGCGAGAAGGCGGGGAGACGGAAGTGCGGCACGCCCGGAGTCTACGCCTTCGAGGCCCTGGAGTAGTTATCCACAAGCTGCACGCCCTGCTGTGGAAATGTGGACAATTGAATTTCCGCAAATTGCGGCTTCTCCGTGTTCCAAACCCCTTGAACCGGCCGCGGCCTGGCCCTAGATTGCCTCTTGCGCCGAGCACGGAACCGGAGTAGGTCGAAGCCGAGTTCGAAGGCACTACCCGCAAGGGAAAGGTCAGCGAAAGCGGTGGACGAAACGGAAACCGGCTCGGCGAATTTTTTTGGTCCGGCAGAGGCGGCTGCGGGGTGGAGTGGCCGGCGAAGCCCGTATTCTCGGACTTGACATAACACCCGTTATCGTGCATCGGATCGAGATCCGCTCTCGTAGCGGGTTTGAGGGGGTGCAATCCGTGGCAGGAAGCAGGTTGTCGGGATGACAGCGGTCGAGATCGAAAACGTCCTGGCAGCCCCCGAGCTACACGAGCTCTTCGAGCAGGCAGAGCAGACCGGGTCGCTGCGATACGCGGATCTGATCGAGATCCTCGAGCCGCTGCACCTGGACCCGCTCGAGACGGACGCGGTCTTCCGGGAGCTCGAGCAGCGTGGTCTCGATGTGCTGGAGCCCGAGGCCGAGCAGCGCGAGGCGCCTTTGCCACCGCCACCGCCGCAGCTCACGCCGCAGGAGACGACCACCGACGCGCTACAGCTCTTCCTGCGCGATGCCGGCCGCCACCCGCTCCTGACGGCCGCGCAGGAGGTCGAGCTCGCCAAGCGCATCGAGCGCGGCGAGATGGAGGCCAAGACGCGGATGATCCAGTCGAACCTGCGGCTGGTGGTGTCGATCGCGAAGAACTACCGCAACCAGGGCCTCCCGTTCCTCGACCTGATCCAGGAAGGCACACTCGGGCTCATCAGAGCCGTCGAGAAGTTCGACTGGCGGCGCGGCTACAAGTTCTCCACCTACGCGACCTGGTGGATCCGACAGGCGGTCGCGCGGGCCCTCGCAGACAAGGCGCGCACGATCCGGATGCCGGTCCACATCGTCGAGCGGATGCAGAAGCTGAACCGCGCCGAGCGCACGCTCTGGACCCAGCTGGGCCGCGAGCCTACGCTCGAGGAGGTCGCCGAGGAGGCGAACCTGCCGATTGCCCAGGCCCACGAGGTCAAGGCGGCCGCGCGCGCATCCACGAGCCTCGACCAGCCGGTCGGCGAGACCGAGGACGCGGTCTTCGGCGATTTCGTCGCCGGCGATGGGCCGCTGCCCGACGAGGAGGTCGAGGTCTCACTGCGCTGCCAGGCGCTCGCGGAAGCGCTCGCAGTCCTCGCGGAGCGCGAGCGCAAGGTCCTGACCCTCCGCTACGGCCTCATCGACGAGGAGCCGAAGACGCTCGAGGAGATCGGCCGCCGGCTCGGCCTGACGCGCGAGCGCGTGCGGCAGATCGAGACCGAGGCGCTCAAGCGGATGGCCCGCCTACGCGAGATGGAGTCGGTCGCCGAGCTCTGAGATTCAGCGCGCTCCCGTCGAACAGCGGCAGCCCGGCTTCTCCCCACTCTCGCCCGAATCGCGAGGACATGCCGTCGCCGATCGGTGGTCGCGCAACACAGACCGCTGCGAAGGCCCTACCGCGCATGCTGTCCCTACGTTCGCCGGAACCTTCGGAGTCCTCGCGCCGTCGCAGCCGACATGTGCGGCTGCGGCACTCCTACGCGGGCCGCGACGCGCCCATTCCCTCGCAAGTCATCATGGCCCGCGAAGCGGGCCGGACTTGCGAGGGCTATTCGCCGCGGAGGTAGAGCTGTAGGCCCGGCGCGACCGAGCGCAGCTCGCGCAGCGCCCGCGACTCGAGCTGGCGCACGCGCTCGCGGGTGATGCCGAGGTCGGCGCCGACCTCCTCGAGCGTCTGCGGCGCCTCGCCGTCCAGCCCAAACCGGCGCGAGACCACGTGCCGCATCCGCGGCGTCAGGCGCTGGAGCGCCTGTGCGAGCTCGGCCGAGCGCAGATGGTCGGCGGTGGCCGTGTCCGGCCGGTCGGACTTCGTGTCCTCGATCAGGTCGCCGTAGAGGCTTTCGCCGTCGCCGACGGGCGTCGAGAGGCTGACCGGGTCCTCGACCAGCTCGAGCAGCGTCCGCACGCGCTCGGGCGGGAAGCCGCTCTCCGTCGCGATCTCGGGCAGCAGCGGCTCACGGTTCAGCTTCTGCGCGAGGACGCGGCGGGCGCGCATCACACGGCGCACCTGCTCGGCCACATGGACGGGAAGTCGAATCGTCCGACCCTGGTCGGCGAGCGCGCGGGTGATCGCCTGGCGGATCCACCAGGTGGCGTAGGTCGAGAGCTTGAAGCCGAGCGTGTAGTCGAACTTCTCGACCGCGCGGATCAGGCCGAGGTTGCCCTCCTGGATCAGGTCGAGCAGCGGGACGCCGGCTTTCGTGTAGTTCCGCGTGATCGACATCACGAGGCGCAGGTTCGACTCGATCAGCTTCCGCTTCGCGGCCTCGTCGCCGAGGTCCTTGAGCCGGGCGAGCTCGCGCTCCTGCGCGGGCGTCAGCAGCGGGCCGTCGCCGATCTGGCGGACGTAGAGCTTGAGCGGGTCGGCCGTCTGGGGCTCGGTGGGCTCCGTCTCGACCTTGTCGACCTCGTCGACCTCGGCGGGCGCCGCAACGACCTCGAGCCTGGGCTCGGGGGCGTTAGGCTCGGGAAGCGCCTCGGGGAGCGGCCGCTGCTCCATCACGCGGGGTCTATCGGCGCAATTCCTCCCTCGCTTGAGGGAGTCCCACCCACAAGGGGGATCAGGCCTGGACGTGTTGAACCGAGAGGAACGGGCATGCCTAACTCTGAGGCACAGCCGACGTCTGACTCGGTGGCGGCCGCTTTGGTCGCTAGTTTCATTCCAGGGGTTTCCTGAAATGTGTGGAATTGCCGGATACAGCCTGAGCGCGCGCAGTAGCGTGGATCACACGCTGGCGGCACAGGCGCTGCTGGCCGGAATCGCCGAGCGCGGCGCCGACGCGGTCGGCTACGCGTACCGGACCGGAAATGGCCCGGTCACGATCCACAAGCAGCGCTCGGGCGCGAGCGCCCTGCTCGAGGAGGTCGTCGTCCCCACGAGCACGACCGAGGCGCTGATCCACGTCCGGGACTACACCAAGGGGCACCCGAGCGTCGAGGCCAACAACCACCCCATCCGCCACGGGTCCGTCGTCGGCGTCCACAACGGGGTCATCATCAACGACGACGAGCTGATGGACGAGCACGGCTTCGAGCGCGCCGAGCCCGAGATGACGGTCGACTCCGAGGCGATCTTCGCACTCGCCGAGGCCCACGACGGGAACCCGAAGGCGCTCGAGCAGCTCCGCGGCTCGATGGCGACGGCCTGGCTCGACGAGCGGCATGCCGAGACGCTCTTCGTAGCTCGCGGCGTCGGGCGGCCGCTCTGGCTCGGCACCGGCCGCAACGAGACGCTGTTCGCCTCCACGAAGGCCGCGCTCGAGGTTGCCGAGAAGTTCCTCGGGCTGAAGCTCCGCAAGCGCGAGATCGGCGAGGGGACGCTCGCCGTGATCGCGAGCGGCGAGGTGCTCGACAAGCTGCGCTTCGAGCCCGACCGCGACTTCGAGGAGCGAACGCTCCCGGCCGTGCGCGCGCCGCACGAGGGCGCGTTCTGCCTCCAGCGCCTCGCGGCGCTCGCCGCGATCTCCTAACAACCGGCCCTAGCCGATCCCCCCGTCGGCACCCACGGCCGTTCCGGCGGCCAGCAGGCGCTCGCGGATCAGGAACTGGAAGGTCGACCAGGCGCCCGTCCGGCCCTCGAACATGCGGTAGATCTGCCACTCCGTGAGGAGCGTCTCGTCGGCCTTGCGCGCCTCGGCCCAGTCGGCGAACTTCGGCAGCCGCCCCAGCTCGCGCGCGAGCTCCATCCCCTGCTCCAGGGCGCGCTCCAGCTTCTCCTCTCCCACCGGGACGTCGAAGCCGGCCTCGCGCAGCGCGTTCGCGAGCGAGCCGAACGTGTGCCAGTAGAGGGACTTCGACGGCATCCGGCCGCGGTGCTCCTCGATGTCGCGCGCCGTCGGGATGCGGCCGAGCTCCTCACCCAGCCCCCGCAGTTGCTCGAGCAACTCTTCGCGCGTGGCGAAGCGCCGCGGGACAAGTCCTGCCTTGCGCTTGGCCTTGTTCCAGCTGCCGAAGTGCTCGATCACCGTCTGGGGATGCACGTTCGTCTCCGGATCGGCTGCGAACTCCCGCATCGTCGGCGAGCGGCCCAGGCGCTCCGCACACGCGGAGAGCTCGGCGAGGATCTGCTCGTCGGAATAGCGCTTGCGGATGCCGGCCTGGAAGGCCTCGAGTGCCTTCCGGTCGATGCCCGCGAGCGCGCGGTACTGGGGCCGGCGGGGCATCGTTCTTCCAATAAGAATAGAGCAACTTCGCCCGATCGCAAACTGCGGGCTAGCGAATGCGGGCGTTTGCTACCGCGTCAGATCAGCGGGACGCCTAGGACGCGACCAGGACGCGCGGGCGCGTGTCCTCGTCGTCGATGCCCTCGAGGGGCAGGATCCGCTCGAGCGCGGCGACGCAGCGCGGGCAGAACTGGGTGCCTGCGGCGCGCCTGAGCTCGTCCAGCGCCTCCGCGGCAGGCCGGGCGGCCCGGTAGATGCGCGTCGTCAGCATCGAGTCGAGCGCGTCCGCGACGTGGATGATCCGCGCGCCCAGCGGGATCTCCTCGCCCTTCAGGCCGTCGGGGTAGCCGGTGCCGTCGAAGCGCTCGTGGTGGTGGCGAATGGCCGGCACGGCGTCGTTCAGGAAGCCGAGGCGATCGATGATGCGCGCGCCCTCGTCGGCATGACGCTGCATCAGCTCCCACTCCTCCGCCGTCAGGCTCGCGGGCTTGAGCAGGATCGCGTCGGGAATCGCGAGCTTGCCGATGTCGTGGAAGAGCGCCGCGTGCCCGAGCAGATCGAGCTCGGCCTGCGAGAGGCCCAGCTCGCGGCCGATCGCCAGGGCGAGCTGCTGGACGCGCCGTGAGTGGCCGGCGGTGTACGCATCGCGCGCGTCGACCGTGGCCGAGAGGCTTTCCATCGCGGCCGTCGAGCGCTCCTTGAGCAGGCGGTTGGCGTGCTCGAGCGAGACGTTCTGGGTCTGGATCGTCTCGGCCGCGGCGCGGAGCTTCTGCGCGCTGCGCTGCGTGTGGCGCAGGTAGGCCTCCTGCGTCTTGCGCATCAGCAGCAACGGCACCGCGAAGACGGCCAGCGCCCAGAGCCCGGCGTTATCGTGGCCGACCCAGATCACCCCGCCGATGAAGCCGTACACGAGGTAGTGCGTCGCGAGCCACGCGAAGCGCTCCTTGAATACCGCCCACCAGCGTTCATGGCCCTCGATCGCGACGACGGCGCTGAGGAGGCTCATGTTGACGCCGAAGTACGTTGCGCCCGCTGCGATGCCGGCGGCGACGTAGACGAAGTTGCGCAGATTGCCGTCCGTGGTTGACGCATCGGCTGCTGCGAACACGCTTGTGGCCGCGAGCGACGAGAGCGTGAGGGTGCCGACGTTGAAGACCACGTAGTGGAACGGCGAGCGCCTGGCGCTCCACTCGACCGCTGCGATCGTGAGAGCGATGGCGAGCGCCGCGCGCGGCCCGAAGAGCGCTGCGCCGGCGATCGAGCCCACCGCGCTGACCGAGATCGAGCCGTCGTCGACCTCGAGCGCGAGAGCCTGCCCCGCGCCGACGACCGCCACGAGGGCGATCAGGCCGATCCAGTCGGTGCTGGGGCCGAAGATCGCGCTGAACAGGCCTGCGACCACCCCCGCGGCGCTCACGAGCGCTACGAATAGCGCCAGGCGGCTCGACAGCGAGAGGAAGCGCGGCCCGTGCATTGCATGCGGCCGCGGGTGGCGCCGCTCGTGCTGCGGTGCGCTCTCGGGTGGCGGCGGCAGCGGGACGATGTGATCGCCGTCCTCCGGCACGGCCACCAGCCGTCCCTGGCGCTTCTCCGGCATCAGCAGCGGCTCGGAGCTCGCGTCGAGGACGCGGTTGCGCCCCTGGAGCTTCGCGCGGTACACGGCGAGGTCGGCCTGGTGGATGAGCTCGTTCGCGTCCGAGCCGTCGCGCGGGTAGCCGGCGACGCCGATCGAGACGGTGGCCCGAATCGGCTCGCTCGAGGTCTCGACGTCGTACGCGCGCGAGGCGACGGTCCGGCGGATGCGCTCCGCGATCTCGAACGCCTGCTCGGGCGGCGTCTCCGGGAGCAGGATGGCGAACTCCTCGCCGCCGAATCGCGCCGGGACGTCGTAGTGGCGCAGCTGGGAGCGGAAGACCTCCGCGATTCCCTGGAGCACCGCGTCGCCGGCGAGGTGGCCGTACGTGTTGTTGATGTCGCGCAGGAGGTCGAGGTCGGCCATGATCAGCGAGAGGGGCCGTTCGAACCGCTCCGCCCGCAGGAGCTCCTCGTTCAAGGCCGCTGCGAAGTGGCGCGCGTTGAAGAGGCCGGTCTTTGGGTCGACGCGAGCTTCCTCCTGCAGCTGCGGCACCGAGAGCGAGCGGTGGATCAGCAGGAGCGGGGCGACGGCGAACGGGATCAGCCACGGGTTCGTGGCCCAGAAGGCTGCCATCGCCACCCCGAGCATTGCGAGCACGAGGTCGGTCGAGAGGCTCGGGAACGAGAACAGCCCGGACTCGCGCAGCGAGTGGCCGCGCGCGAGGTGGAGCATCGGCGCCATCAGCAGGTGGTTCACCGCCACCATCGCGGCCGCGGCCGAGAGGCCTGCGAGCGCGTACTCGACATCGGACGTAGGGGCGAGCCGCAGAACGCCGTGGAAGGCCGCGTACGCCGCCAGCATCGACAGCGTCCAGTTGCAGATGTTGAAGATCTGGATGTACCAGGCGTTGCGGTTCTTCAGCCATTCGGGGATGTGCTGGACCACCCCGATCAGCACGATCAGCTCCGGCGGGAGCAGCATCACCGCCGGGATCAGGAACACGATCGTCGTGTGGTACGACTGGTTCCGGGGCGTGCGCACGACGAACAGCTGCGCAACGGCCGCGATCGCGCCGAGAATCAGGAACGTCGCCCAGCCCGGCGTGTGCGGGCTGAGATGCGACAGCAGCGGCACGGCGACCGCGATCGTGATGGCCGCGACCACGAAGAAGTAGCCGGCCGCCTTCGGCGCAAGTCGCGGCGACTCGGTGCCGGGCGCCTCGACGTCGTGCGCGATCGCGCTCGGGACCGCGCTCATGCGGGCCGCTCCGCGGGTCGCGTCAGGCTCACAGCCAACCCCGTCATCGCCTGCTGGTGGTCTCCGATCTCCGCGCGATCGGCGCGGCGCCGCATGAACTGAAGCCTGCTTCGTGGTGACGTTCGCCGAGCGGCTCACCACCACTGGAAGCTACGTCGCACCGCCGGGGGTCACATCCCCCTTTATCGGTACGCCCCGAATATCCCCCAAAGGAGTGAGGGGCCGGGGTTGCGCCCGGCCCCCTCAGAAGATGCGTCGATCGGTGCCTAGCCCGCCGGCGCAGCGACCGCGTCGGCGACCGCCGCGGGGAGATCACCAGGATCGGGTGCCGTCTCGGGGTCGGCCATGATCTCGGCCGCCTGCTCCGGGGTCAGGGCGTAGGCGGTCGGGTCGGCCGCAGCATCGCTCTCGGCCGCGTCCTCGTAGGCGGCGTCGGCCCACGAGACGTCTGCCCAGGACACGTCGGCCCAGGAGACGTCGGCCCAGGAGACCGAATCCCAGGAGACGTCGGCCCAGGAGACCGCGCTCGCCGCCGTGTCGGCCCACGAGACGTCCGTCCACGAGACGGAGTCCCAAGAGACGTTCGCCTTGGCGACGTCCGACCAGCTGACGGCGTCGAAGGCGCGCCCCCCGGTCAGGTCCGTCTTGACGAACTGGTTCAGGGCCCAGTCCGGGTTCGGCGGGGCCTTGAGCGCCGAGGCGTTCGTGACCTGAATCTCGCCGACGCCGACCGAGCCGACGGGGGCGCCGTCGACCGGCTTCGTGGACGCCATCAGGGCGCCTTTGACCTGGTCGGGCGTGTACTCCGGGTGCTTCCCGAGGATCTGGGCCGCGGCGGCCGAGATGACCGGTGCCGCGAACGAGGTCCCCGAAAGCTGCATGTAGCCAGGCGCGACGACATTGCTCGCCTTCTCGACGGCCAGCGTCGACCCGACCGGCACCGGGCCGACCATGTAGCGGCCGGGAGCCGTCAACTCAGGCTTCATGAAGCCGTCCGGCGTCCGGCCATAGGCCGACCATGGTGCGTTGCTGTCGTCCTTGATGTTCTTCGTCCCGCCGAGGTCGATCGCGCCGACGGTGATCACGAACGGGTCGTTGCCCGGCGCGTAGAGGACGCCGCTGGGCTTGTCGGGGTAGCCGTAGTTCCCGGCCGCCGCGACCACGACCACACCGTTGAACCAGAGCTTCTCCACGGCCGCGTCGAGCGGATCCTGGAAGAAGTGGCTCTTGGTCGCCGAGTGCAGCGAGAAGTTGGCGACCTTGATGTTGTACGTGCTCTTGTTGGCCAGGATCCACTGGGCCGCCGCGATCACGTCGCTCGTCCGCGCGACGCCGTGGTCGTCCATGACGTCGAGCGAGACCAGGGGCGCCTGAGGAGTGCCGCCTGTGTAGTTGTCGGCCCCGCCCGCGGCGATGCCCGCCACGAAGGTGCCGTGGCCGCGTCCGTCGCCGGGCGAGTCGTCCGGCAGCGTGCTGAACTTCACGTTCGCGACCACACGGTTCCCGAAGTCCGTGCGGCCGGGCTGGATGCCGGAGTCCACGACCGCGATCGCCGGCACGGAGCCCGCCTTTGGCGCGTCGCCGCCGCTCCAGCCCTTCGAGAGCCCGGTCTCGTACGGCCACAGCTGCCCGGAGCTGAACCCGCTCACGTGCACCTGGACGTCGGGCGTCACGATCAGGTTCGGCATCCGCATCAGCCTCGGCAGGACGCCTGCCCTGACGGTGACCGAAACGCCGTTGATCAGGCTCAGGCGCCGGTCGAGGCCGCCGCGGTCGTCATCCGCGAACTGATTGACATGGGTGAAGGCCGAGAGCGCCGGCGAGAGCTGGCCGTTCGTGCTCTGGATGATCACCCGCACGTACTGGTTCGGATGCCGCTTCGCCCCCTTCAGGAGGCCCGGCGAGATCCACGTCTTCTTGATCGTCGCGTGTCCGCTGCGCTTCGCGTGCTTGAGCTGCACCGCGCTCGACGCGAGCGGAACACTGATGGCCAGCATCGCCACCAGTGCGGTGATCGCCCCACGGCCGCCCTTCCCCCAGAGCGCGCTCGACCGAGATTCGCCGCCGCGGTTGCCTGTGCCCCACAGCGCACTCGAGCGCATTTCTCCTCGTTTGCCGCCGTTCATCCGCACCTTCCGTTCTCCTTTCCGCGCCCTCGCGCGGGCCGCATGGTTGCCTGCTCCGCGACACGTGCCCGTCGGCTCGCCGCCGCGAAATCCGGGCGGAACCTACGGTGGAGAGGGGTGTCGCTTCATCCCCCGGCAGGGGGAGGCCCCTCGAAGATCCCTCGAACGGGTGACGGGAGCTGCTGGGCGGTAGCGTCCCCGCCGTGCGCGCCCCGCTCGCATTAGAAATCGGCCTCGCGCGCGCCGCTGCGGGGCTCTCGCGGCTGGCCGGGGCCGGCGGCGGGACGACGCTTCCCGGGAAGCTGCTCTGGAAGCTCGACCCCGGGGCGGTCGACCGCCTCGCGGCCCGCCTGCGCGACGGCTCGGCGCTCGTCTCCGCCACCAACGGCAAGACGACGACTGCGGCGATGGTCGCGTCGATTCTGGGCGGCTCAAGGCGGCTGGCGCACAACCGGGCCGGCGCGAACCTGGTCTCCGGGGTCGCATCCGCCCTGGTCGCGGCACGCGACGCCGAGCTCGGCTTGTTCGAGGTCGACGAGGCGGCTCTGCCGGAGGTGGCACGGCGCGTCCGGCCGCGGGCGCTCTCGCTGGGGAACCTGTTTCGCGACCAGCTCGACCGCTACGGGGAGCTCGAGCTGCTGGCGGAGCGGTGGCGTGCGATGGCACTCGAACTGCCGAAAGACGCCGTGCTCGTGGCGAATGCCGACGACCCGCAGCTCGGGGAGATCGCTTCCGAACGCGCGAAGGCGGCTCGTGTGGTGTTCGGGCTCGACGACCCACGCCACGGCTCGACGGAGCTCCAGCACGCCGCCGACTCGAAATGGTGTGTCCGCTGCGGCACGCCGTACGAGTACGCGGCCGCCTACATCGGGCACCTGGGCGACTTCCGCTGCCCGTCGTGCGGCCACGCGCGCCTGCCGCTGGACGTCTCGGCGCGCACGATCGAGCTGAACGGTCTCGAGAGCGTCTCGTTCGAGCTCGTGACGCCCGAGGGATCGCGGCCGGTCGAGCTGCGCGTGCCTGGGCTCTACAACGTCTACAACGCGCTCGCGGCGGCGGCGCTGTCCCGCGCGCTCGGCGCGTCGCTCGACAAGATGCAGGGCGGTTTGCAGGGATTTTCCGCTGCGTTCGGGCGGTTCGAGCGCATTGCCGTAGGTGACCGCTCGCTTCTGGTGCTGCTGATCAAGAACCCGGCCGGCGCGAACGAGGTCGTGCGCACGCTCGTCGCCGCGGGAGCGCCGTCGCTGCTCCTGATCGCGCTCAACGACGAGATCGCGGACGGGCGCGATGTGTCGTGGATCTGGGACGTGGACTTCGAGCCGCTGCTCGACGGGCTCGAGCGGCTGGTCGCGACCGGGGAGCGGGCCGCCGAGCTCGCGCTGCGGTTCAAGTACGCGGGCCTGGACGCGGATGCGATCGAGGTCGTGCCGTCGCTGGAGGACGCGCTCGACCGGGCGCTGGAGCTCACGCCGGCCGCCGGCGAGCTCGCGGCGCTGCCGACCTATACGGCGATGCTGGCCCTGCGCGACCTCGTTGCCCGCCGCGGGTTCGCGCGGCCCTACTGGGAGGCGGCTGCATGAAGATCTTCGTGGGCCATCTCTTTCCGGAGTACCTCAACATCTACGCCGACCGAGGCAACATGGCGGTGCTGGCGCGCCGCGCGGCCTGGCGCGGGCACGAGCTCGAAGTGCGGGCGCTCGGGCCCGGCGACCTCGTCCGTCCGGGCGAGCACGACCTCTACTACGTCGGCGGCGGCCAGGACCGCGAACAGGAGCTGATAGCACCTGCGCTCGCGGCCATGGGGCCGGCGCTGGCCGAGGCGATCGAGGGTGGTGCCGCCGCCCTGGCCGTCTGCGGCGGGTACCAGCTGTTCGGGCGCTTCTACCGCGACCAGAGCGGCGACGAGCTGACGGGGGCCGGCCTGCTGCCGCTGCACACGATTGCCGGCGAACGGCGGATGATCGGCGACGTCCTGCTCGAGTGCGAGCTCGAGCCGGGCGAGCGGCGGACGCTGGCAGGATTCGAGAACCACGCCGGCCGCACGTACCTCGACGACGGCGCCGAGCCGCTAGGCCGCGTCCTTGCGGGCTTCGGCAACGACGGCGAGAGCGGCTCGGAAGGCTGTCGCGCAGGGCGCGTGATCGGCACCTACCTGCACGGCCCCCTTCTCCCCCGCAACCCGTGGCTGGCGGACTGGCTGCTCGCGCAGGCGCTTGCCCATCGCACCGGGGACTCGCCTCCGCGGCTCGAACCGCTCCCGGACGACCTGGAAGCGCAAGCCCACGGCGTCTCGGCGGAGCGAGCGAGAACGCGCGGCGGCCGCTTCTGATCCAAGTAACAGACTGTTACAAGGAAACGGCCGTGGCCTCCGCAGCCGTCTGGGTCGGGAAAGACCTGCAAATCGCAATCATGCCGTCGCTTCGAAGCCGGGCAAGTAACAGTCTGTTACTTGCCGCTCACGCGCTACGGGGCCCACAGGGCGCCCAGATACACCGCCGGGTCGCCGGGCGTCCAGCGCTGTAGGAAGCGCTGGATCGGCGGATGCAGGACGACCTCGTCCAGCTCGTCGGGGGCGAAGAGGCGGTGGCCGCGGACGGCCGCGTCGTGGGAGGTGACCTTCTCGAGCGAGCGGCCGCTCAGGTCACCCGCGAAGATGATGTGGACGACGTGCTTCGCCGCGAAGCTACGCACCGGTGCGATTGAGTCGACGATCGCGACCGGGCCTTCCACCGGAATCTCGTCCTCGATCCCCACTTCCTCGGCCAGCTCGCGGTGCAGCGCGTCGACGAGGCTCTCGCCGGAGTCCACGCCGCCACCCGGCAGGAGCCAGTACTCGCGGTCGTTCTTCTCGTGACGGCAGAGCAACAGGCTCGCCTGCCAGCGCAACAGCGCCGAAACCCGGATCCGCGGCTCGCCCACTAGGCCCTCTGAGGCGCCGCTTGCGGAGCCGACGTCAGCGCGTTCGGGCTTTGCCCGGACGCGCGTCTGAGCTGACCGACCGCACCGCTCATGGTTTGCCCGCGCGGCTTGAGGAACCGAAGCCGCGGACGCCTCGCTCGGTCTCCGGCAGCTCCTCCACCTCGACCGGATCGAGCCCGGGCACCGGGAGCACCACGAGCTGCGCGATCCGCATCCCGGGCTCGACCACGAACGGCTCTCGCGCGTCGGTGTTCAGCAGCACGACCCGGATCTCGCCCCGGTAGCCGGAATCCACCAGGCCCGGCGAGTTCACAACCGCGAGCCCGTGCCGCGCAGCCAGCCCGGAGCGAGGCTGCACGAAGCCCGCGTGCCCTTCCGGGATCGCGACGGCAAGACCGGTGCCCACCGTCGCCCGCTCCCCCGGGCCCAGCTCGTGCCGCTCGCACGCTGCCAGGTCGAGCCCCGCGTCGCCCGCGTAGGCGCGTTCGGGCAGGAGTGCGTCCTCCCGCAGGCGGCGAATCGGGAGCTCGATCACGCGCTCGAGCGGGCCTCGGTCTCGGGCTCGACGACCAGGTACTTCGCAAACCGCCGCACTTCGCGCATCGGCAGGTGGGCGCGGATGAAGACGCCCTCCTCGCGGTCGGCGCGCTCGTCGACGGGCATGCCGAGGGCGTACAGCTCCGCCAGCCGGCCGCCCTCGTCGTACGGGATCAGCAGCCGGACAGGCTCGAAGCGCTCGCCGAACCGGGCGGCGATCCGCTCGCGGAGCGCTTCGAGCCCCTCCCCCGTCCGTGCCGAGACCTGCAGCGCCTCGGGGAAGCGGTTGCCCAGGCGCCGCCCCCGCAGCGGGTCGATGGCATCGATCTTGTTGAGCACGAGCTCGACCGGGAGCTCGCCGGCCCCGATCTCCGCAAGCACCGCCTGCACGGCCGCAAGCTGAGCATCGAGCTCGTCGTCGGTCGCGGAGGCGTCGACCACGTGCAGCACGAGGTCCGAAACCAGGGTCTCCTCGAGCGTCGCCGCGAAGCCCTCGACCAGCTGGTGCGGGAGGCGGCGGATGAACCCGACCGTGTCGGTCACGAGGTACTGGCGGCCATCGACCTCGAACCCGCGAGTCGTCGGGTCGAGCGTCTCGAACAGGCGGTCGTCGACGGACACGCCCGCATCCGTGAGCGCGTTCAGCAGCGTCGACTTGCCGACGTTCGTGTAACCGGCGAGCGCGATCGTCGGCGTCTCCGAGCGCCGCCGGGACTTCCGTCTCGTCGCGCGCTGCTTCGCCAGCCGCCGCAGGCGGTCGCGCAACAACGTCACCCGCCTACGCGCGAGCCGGCGGTCGGTCTCGAGCTGGCTTTCGCCGGGGCCCCTCGTGCCGACGCCGCCCCCGAGCCGCTCGAGGTGCTGCCACAGCCCGCGCATCCGCGGGAGGTTGTACTCGAGCTGCGCGAGCTCGACCTGGAGTTTGCCCTCGGCGCTGACAGCGTGCTGGGCGAAGATGTCGAGGATCAGCTGCGTGCGGTCGACGACGCGCGCCTGGAGGGCGTCCTCGAGCCGCCGCTGCTGCACGGGCGTGAGCTCGTCGTCGACGATCAGGGACTCGGCCGAGGAGCGCTTGAAGGCGTCTTGAAGCTCGGTGAGCTTGCCCTTGCCGACGTACGTGCGCGGGTCAGGCCGCTCGCGGTGCTGCACGAGCTCGCCGATCGGCTCCACGCCGGCCGTGCGCGCCAGCTCGCGCAGCTCTGCGAGCTCGGCCCTCGCGTCGGCGCCCTTGGTGGGAGCCGCGAGCACGAACCCGCGCTCGGGCTCCGCACCCGGCGCTGGATCCGGCTGGCGGGTCACGCCGGAATTATGCCGCTCCGCAGCGAGGACTCGATCCGCCGCACGGCTTCCTCGAGCTCGTCGTCCGGCACCGTAAGCGAGAGCCGGAAGAACCCCTCGCCGCTCGGCCCGTAGGCAGGCCCGGGCGAGACGACGACACCCGCTTCCTCGAGCACGAGCTCGGTGAACGACCCCGAGGTGTGGCCTTCGGGGACGTGCACCCAGAAGTACGGCGTCGCCTTCGGGGGGTCGACCTCGAGCCCGATCGCGCCCAGCGCCTGCGCCACGAGGTCTCGGCGCCGCTCGTACACCGTCGACATCTCCCGCGGGAAGTCGCGCGCATCGGTGAGCGCGGCGATCGTCGCCCGCTGGACCGCCTCGAACATCCCCGAGTCGAGGTTCGTCTTCAGCTGCCGGAAGCGTTCCACGACCTCCGCGTTGCCCGCGACGAGGCCCGAGCGCCAGCCGGTCATGTTCCAGCCCTTCGAGAGCGAGAAGATCTCGACGCCGACGTCCTTCGAGCCCGGCGTCTCGAGGAAGCTCGGCGCGCGGTAGCCGTCGTAGCAGAGCTCCGAGTAGGCGTTGTCGTGGACGACGACCAGGTCGTTCGCCCGCGCGAACTCGACCGCGCGCTCGAAGTAGCCGGGCTCGACGACCGCGCCCGTCGGGTTGTTCGGGTAGTCGAGGAAGAGCAGGTTGGCGCGCTCGAGCGCGGACGACGGAATCGCGTCGAGGTCCGGGAGGAACCCGTTCGCCTCCTCGAGCGGCAGGTAGTGCACTTCTGCGCCGGCGAACACGGGGCCCGACGTGTAGGGCGGGTAGCCGGGATCGGGCGAGAGGCAGATGTCGCCGGGGTCGAGCAGCGCGAGCGCGATATGACCCACCGCCTCCTTGCCGCCGAGCGCGGGGACAATCTCGGAGGCCGGGTCGAGCTCGACGCCGAAGCGCTCGCGGTAGAACGAAGCGGCCGCCTCGCGAAACGCGTTGGAGCCGTGGTTCGTCGGGTACCGGTGCGTCTCGGGATCGCGCGCGCCCGCGGCCAGCGCGTCGATCACCGGCTGCGGCGTCGACAGGTCGGGGTCGCCGATGCCGAGACTGATCACCTCCACGCCGGCACGGCGTTTCTCCTCGATCTTGCGCTCGAGCTCGGCGAACAGGTACGGCGGGACCGCATCGAGGCGCCGCGCGAATCTCACAGCTTCACCTCCGGACGACAGATGTGGAGGTTCAGGAGCGCAGACGGACGCACGAGCGAAGCTCGCGCGCCCTGAGCTCGGCATCGCAAGCGACGCCTCAGAGCTCGAACTCCTCCGCGAGCTCGACGGTGCAGATCTCCTCGGCGGGGCCGGTGAGCAGCGCGTGGCCGTCGTGGAGCTCTACGCCTAGGTCGCCGCCCGCGAGGTGCACCGTGACCGGGCTCTCGCACCAGCCGTTCGCAACCGCCGCCGCGCTCGCGGCGACGGCGCTCGTCCCGGAGGAGAGCGTCTCCCCCGCCCCGCGCTCCCACACGCCGACCGTCAGCTCGTGCTCGCCGTCCACGCGCACCAGCTGGACGTTCGTGCGCTCCGGGAAGCGCTCGTGATGCTCGACCAGCGGGCCGAGACGGAGCAGGTCCGCGCGATTCGGCACGCGCTGGATCACAGCATGCGGGTTGCCAACCGAGACCGGAGTGAGGTCGACCTCCTCGCCGTCGACGTCAATCGTTTCCGGCTCCCCGACGGCGACTGCGCCCATCTCCTGCTCGACGCTCCGTTCACCGCGCAGCCGTGCCAGGACCATGCGCGGGCCGACGAGGATCCGAACCTCGTCGGCGCCGGCCCGCCGCGCCAGCCAGCGGGCCGCGATGCGCGTGCCGTTCCCGGAGAGCTCGGCGACCGAGCCGTCCGGGTTCCAGATGATCACCTCGGCCGTGTCGTTGTCGGCCGAGACCACCTCGAGGATGCCGTCGGAGCCGACACCGAAGTGGTAGTCGCAGATGCGCTTCACTCGCTCCGGCGTCAGTGGAACCGGGAGCTCGGCCTGCTCCACGAGCAGGTAGTCGTTGCCGAGGCCGTGCCACTTCGAGAGCTTCATCGGGCCGGGGCCACGCTACCAAGCTCGCGGACGATCTCCTGCGCCACCGCGGCTGGGGGACGGTCGGCGTGCAGCACCGCGAGCCCGGGGATCCTGCGCATCCACTTGCGCTGGTACGCGGCATAGCGGCGGGTGCGCACGACGAGCGCCTCGATCGCTTCCTCGCGCGGGAGCTCCGAGATGTCCTGGAGGCCATGGATCGTCCTTGCGGTCGCGGAGATGGGCCCTGAGAGCGCCCTGGCGACCTCCTCCTCCACCCCGCGCTCGAACATCTCATGCGTTCTGGCCTCGATCCGCCGCGCGAGCTCCTCCGGCGGCACTTCGAGGCCGAAGATCCGCGTCGGGTGGCGGGTCTCGCCGCTCCAGAGCGTGTCCTTGCCCGGGCGCAGGCTCGACCCGGCCTCGGCGAGCTCGAGCGCCCGCACCACGCGGCGGCGATCGTTCGGGTGGACTGCAGCGGCCGCCTCGGGGTCGCGCTCCGCGAGCAGCGCGTGGGCCTGCTCCGCGCCCTCCTCGTCGTAGAGCCGCTCCAGGCGGTCGCGGGTGCCGCGAAGCGGTGGCGGCGGCAGCTCGAGGTCGGCGAGCGCCGCACGCAGGTAGAGCCCGGTCCCGCCCACGACGACCGGCGTCCGCCCCGCGGCGAGGATCTCGTCGACCGTCTCGTGCGCCAGGCGCTGGTACTCCGCCACGGAGCCTTCCTCGTCGAGGCCGAGGTAGCCGACGAGCCGCGCCGGGTGCTCGGACTGGTTCGTCAGGATCGGGAGACCGCGGTAGACCTGCATCGCGTCCGCGGAGACGAGCTCGGCCGGGATCCTGCGGGCGACCTCCTCCGCCACGGCGGTCTTCCCGGAAGCCGTCGGCCCGAAGATCGCGAGTACGCGCGCCACGGCACGATTCTCGCGAACGAGACGAGGGACGCCCGGCGGACCGGGCGCCCTCGCTTGTGCTAGGTGGCGGGAACCGGGAAGGTCACCACGCTGCGGTTGCCGTCTTGGTCGACGGCGCGCACACCGAAGATGAAGTTGTCCTTGGTGATTCCAGAACGTCGAACCGAAGACCCCCTGCTCCTCGCCGGAGAACGCGGCGAAGATGATCGTGGCGTCGAAGGAGTGCTTCGACATCACGCGCGCCAGCTCGAGCACCGACGCGACACCCGAGGCGTCGTCGTCGGCGCCGGGCGCGTCGCACGTGAAGTCAAGGTTGGGATTTCTCGGCCCCGGTGGCTGCGTGAAGGTTTGCCTCTCGACAGTCAGGCGGCCGTTCGAGTCGGCCGCGTACTGCTGGAACTGGTCATAGACCCAGTTCGTCGCCCATGCCACGAAGGCGGGCACGCACGAGCCCCAGCTCCTCGTCGCTCACGCCGGTCTCGCGCAGGTACTCCTCGACGCCGCCGTACTGCCGCTTCAGCTCCGAGAACACGCCGAGCATCGTCTCGGGCCGCGTCTGCGCGATCCGCCGCAGCCGCTGGAGCTCCTCCTCGGACTCCGCGGCCTCGAACCACCCCTCGTGGCGTTCGCGCAGCCGCTCCTCGCTGAGCGCAAAGTCTGCGGCGATCGTCCTCTCGTCGACGCCGGCGACGTGGAGCAGGAACGCCGTCAGCAGGCCCGTGCGGTCCTTGCCGCCGACGCAGTGAACGACGACCCCTCCCTCCGGTGCGCGCGCGACCGCCCGCATGGAGGCCGCGACGTTGGCCTTGAAGCGCTCGAGGAAGATCAGGTACGCGTCGCGGTTCGCCGTTGCGTCGTCCGGAGCCTCCGCGTTCGCCGACTCCAGCTCGGCAGCGATCTCCTCCCACTCGGCGTCGCTTGCCTCCATGAACGGGACGTGGACGACCTCGACCGGCAGCTCGTCCGGCGGGTCCTCGTCGCGCTCGTGCTCGCCTCGGAGGTCGACGACGAGCCGGATCCCGTGATCGACGAGCGCCCGCCAGCCGTCGTCGCTGAGCAGGCGGACGCTGTCGGCGCGAACGACGGCACCGCGGCGCGTCTCGCCTCCGTCGCTCGTCGGCAGGCCGCCGAGGTCGCGAACGTTGAGACAGCCGTCCCAGACGAGGTCGCGCGTGTCAGGCTGCAACGGCGGCTAGCTGGGTGCCCTTGAGGGTGGTCGACGTCGCGGCTTCGATGGTCACCGGCACGAGCTCTCCGGCGGACGCCGTACCGGCGAAGTTGACGGTCGTGTTCCTGCGCGTGCGGCCACGCAGTATCGAAGCGTCCGTCCGGCTCGGCCCCTCGACGAGCACCTCCTCGACGCGGCCGATCCGCTCCTGATTACGCGCCTCCGCGACACGCTGCACGACTTCGATCAACCGCTCGATCCGCTCGCGCTTGACGTCCTCGGGAACCTGGTTTCCCATCGACGCCGCCTCCGTGCCCTGACGCGGCGAGTAGACGAACGTGAAGGCGCCGTCGTAGCCGACCTCTTCCACCGCGCTCACGGTCTCCTCGAACTCGGCCTCGGTCTCGCCGGGGAAGCCCACGATCAGGTCGGTCGTGAGCGCCAGGTCCGGGATCGCGGCCCGAAGCTCACCGACCAGGCGCAGGTAGCGCTCGCGCGAGTACGTGCGGCGCATCGCCTTGAGCACGCGCGTGGAGCCGGACTGCAGGGGCAGGTGCGCGTGCTCGCAGACGCTGTCGCACTCCGCCATCGCGGCGATCACGGGAGCGCGGAAGTCCTTCGGGTGCGGGCTCGTGAACCGGATGCGATCGATCCCCTCGACCGCGTCGCAGGCGCGCAGCAGCTCGTCGAACGAGCTCCCCACGTCGCGCCCGTACGAGTTCACGTTCTGGCCGAGCAGGGTCAGCTCGCGAACGCCCTCGCGGGCGAGCCCCTCCACTTCGGCCAGGATCTCGCCGCGCCGGCGTGAGACCTCCTTGCCGCGAACCGACGGAACGATGCAGTACGAGCAGACGGAGTTGCACCCCATCGAGATCTGTACCCAGGCCTGGAAGCGGCGCTCCCGGTGGAGCGGCAGCCGCCCGGCGAAGGCCCGCTCGTCGCCCGTGCCGAACGCGCCCCGCTCGATCGCGACACCGCCCGCGCCGAGCCATTCGCCCAGGTGCGGAATCGAGCCCGGGCCGAACGCGACATCGACGTAGGGATAGAGCGAGAACAGCCGCTCCCGCTGCGCCTCGGCGTAGCAGCCGCCCACGGCAATCACCTTCTCCGGGTCGCATTCCTTCAGCGCCCGGGCCTGCGCGAGGTGCGCGGCGAAGCGCTTGTCGGGCTTCTCGCGGATCGTGCAGGTGTTGAAGACGAGCACGTCCGCATCGGCCTGCTCGGCGGTCTCCCCCAGGCCGAGCTCCTCGAGCATCCCCTTGATCCGCTCGGAGTCGTGGGCGTTCATCTGGCAGCCGAACGTGGTGACGTGGTAGCGACGCATCGGCCCGAAACTCTAGCCGCGGCGCCGTGCTGGACACCTCCGGCGGGACATGGCACCCTTGTCCGGCCGTAGGGGGAACCGGACAGGGAGGGGTAACAGCATGCAGGCTGGGTCGTTGATCCGGGTCATCGCCGCGCTCGCGGCCGCGATCGGGGCCTTGGCGCTCGCTTCGCCTGCGGGGGCCGCGAGCCCGAACGTCGTTATCAGTCAGGTCTATGGCGGCGGCGGAAACACCGGGGCGCAGTACACAAACGACTTCATCGAGCTCTTCAACCGCGGTAGCGCGCCGGTCGACCTCAGCACCTGGTCGCTGCAGTACGCCAGCGCGACCGGCACGGGCAACTTCGGCGCCAACTCGGCGATGATCACGCCGCTGACCGGCGTCCTCCAGCCCGGCCAGTATCAGCTCGTGGAAGAGGCCGGCGGCGCGAACGGAGCGCCGCTGCCCACGCCCAAGACGACGGACGCGACACCCATCGCCATGGCGGCGGGCGGCGGCAAGATCGCGCTCGTCAATACCCAGACACCCCTTGGCTGCAACGGCGGTTCGACGCTCTGTCCGCCCGAGGCGCTCGCCCAGATCGTCGATCTCGTCGGCTACGACGGCGCCAACTTCTTCGAAGGCAGCGGCGCTGCGCCGATGCTGTCGAACACCACGGCCGCCTTCCGCGCGTCCGCGGGCTGCCAGGACACCGACGACAACGCAGCCGACTTCAGCGCCGCTGCGCCGGCCCCGCGGACGTTGCTCACTCCGATTGCCTTCTGCATCCCGCCGACCCCGCACCTCGCGATCAGTGAGGTCTACGGAGGCGGCGGCAACAGCGGCGCGACCCTGAAGAACGACTTCATCGAGGTCTTCAACCGCGGCGCCGTCGCCGTGAACCTCGGCGGCTGGTCGGTGCAGTACGCGGCCGCAGGCGGCACGGGCGCCTGGACGCAGACGCCACTGACCGACGTGACGCTGCAACCGGGCCAGTACTACCTCGTCCAGGAGGCGCAAGGGACCGGGGGTACGGTAGACCTCCCCACGCCCGACGCGGTCGGCACTACCCCGATGGCGGCGGGTTCGGGCAAGGTCGCGCTCGTCAACTCGACCCTCCCGCTCAACGGCCAGTGTCCGACGAGCACGTCGATCGCCGACCTGGTCGGTTACGGCACCGCGAACTGCTCAGAGGGAAGCCCGGCTCCGACGCTCACGAACACGACCGCCGGCCTGCGCAACAACGACGGCTGCGTGGACACCGACAACAACGCCGCCGACTTCACCGCGGGCACGCCGAACCCGGGCAATACCGCCTCGCCGCTCAAGGACTGCACCGCCGACACGGCGCCGAGCGTCGACAGAACGACTCCGGCGAACAACGCCGGCGACGTCGCGGTCGGGGCGAACATCTCGATCACCTTCAGCGAGCCCGTCGACGTTCACGGGTCGTGGTACTCGATCTCGTGCGGGTCGAGCGGCTCGCACACCGCGACGGTCTCCTCCGGCGACCCGACGACGTTCACACTCGATCCGGACGCCGACTTCGCGCAGGGCGAGACCTGCACGGTCACGGTCTCGGCGACGGGTGTCACCGACCAGGACACGAACGACCCGCCCGACACGATGGCCGCGGACTACGTCTTCAGCTTCACGACGGAGGCCGCGCCGATCGCGATCCACGACGTTCAGGGAGCCGCGCACATCTCACCGCGCAACGGCCAGGTCGTGAGCGTGCTCGGCATCGTCACGGCGCGCAGCTCGAACGGCTTCTGGATGCAGGATCCGAGCCCTGACGCCGACACGGCGACCTCCGAGGGGATCTTCGTCTTCACGAACTCGACGCCCACAGCGGTCGTTGGTGATTCGGTTCGCGTCAGCGGCCGCGTGCAGGAGTTCCGGCCGGGCGGCGCGACGAACGGCAACCTGACGACGACGGAGCTGTCCTCGCCGAGCGTCACCGTGCTCTCCACCGGCAACCCGCTGCCGCCGGCCGTGGTGGTCGGGACCGGCGGCCGCATCCCGCCTGACTCCGTGATCGAGGACGACGCGAGCGGCAGCGTCGAGACGAGCGGTGTCTTCGACCCCGACCAGGACGGCCTCGACTTCTACGAGAGCCTCGAGGGAATGCGCGTCCAGCTGAACAACGCGGTCGCCGTCGGGCCGACCGAGCCCGAGTTCGGCGAGACCCCGGTAATCGCAGACAACGGCGCCAACGCCTCCGTTCGCACCTACCGCGGAGGGCTGCTGCTACGCCCGGACGACGGCAACCCGGAGCGCGTCACGCTCGACGACCAGCTCACGCCGCTGCCGAACGTGAACGTCGGCGACCACTACAGCGGGCCGATCGTCGGTGTCATGGACTACAACTTCGGCAACCCGTTCATCGAGGTCACTACGGCTGGCCTGGCCGCGATCCACGACGGTGTCACGCGCGAGACCACTGATCCCGTGGCGGCCGGCGAGCTCGCGATCTCGACGTTCAACTTCGAGAACCTCGCGGCCGGTCAGGATCCGGCCACGCTGAAGAAGTTCAGCGACCTTGCGACGCTGATCGTCGACAAGCTGCGCTCGCCCGACCTGATCGCCGGCGAGGAGGTGCAGGACAACAACGGTCAAACCAACGACGGCAACGTTGACGCCTCGCAGACCCTCTCGCAGTTGGTCGCCACCATTGCGGCCAAGGGCGGGCCGACCTACGAGTGGCGGGAGATCGACCCGATCGACGGCGCGGACGGCGGCGCGCCGGGCGGCAACATCCGGCAGGTCTTCCTCTTCCGGAGCGACCGCGGGCTCTCCTTCGTCGACCGGCCCGGCGGTGACTCGACGACGCCGAACGCCGTCGTCGGCTCCGGCGCCGGGACGCACCTGCAGTACAGCCCCGGCCGCATCGACCCCGCGAGCGGCGCCTGGGCGACAAGCCGCAAGCCGCTGGCCGGCGAGCTCGACTACCGCGGTCACAAGCTGTTCGTGATCGTGAACCACTTCAACTCGAAGGGCGGCGACGATCCGCTGCGCGGCCGCTTCCAGCCACCGGTCGCGGTGACAGAGACCCAGCGGCACCAGCAGGCGCACGACGTGGCGGACTTCGTCTCGAGCATCTCGACGGCCGATCCGAGCGCCGATGTGGTCGTGCTCGGCGACCTCAACGACTTCGAGTTCTCCGAGACGGTGCAGATCCTCGAGGCTGCGGGCCTGCACGACCTGATGGACACGCTGCCACTGAACCAGCGCTACAGCTACGAGTTCGAGGGCAACGCGCAGGTGCTCGACCACGTCATGTTCAGCGGCCCGCTCTTCGCGCGCTCACTCGTGTTCGATCCCGTGCACGTCAACGCCGAGTTCTGGGATCAGGCGTCCGACCACGACCCGTCGGTCGTGCGGGTGCTGCTGAACAGCCCGCCGTCGGCCTCCGCCGGCGGCCCGTACAGCGTCGACGAAGGCTCGACGGTCACGCTCACGGCAAGCGGGAGCGACCCCGAGGGCGGAGCGCTCTCGTTCGCCTGGGATCTCGACGACAACGGCACGTTCGAGACGTCCGGGCAGAGCGTTTCCTTCTCCGCTGACGACGGGCCCGCAAGCCCGGTCGTGAAAGTGCGCGTGACGGACGACGCCGGGCTCACCGCCACCGCTCAGCAGACCGTCACGGTGGCAAATGTCGCGCCGTCGGGCACGTTCGGCGCGCCCGCGTCGAGCTTCGCCGGGTTCCCCTTCACGCTCTCGCTGACCAACGTGAGCGACCCGTCGTCGGCCGACACAGCGGCCGGTTTCACCTACGCGTTCGACTGCGGCGACGGTTCCGGGTACGGAGGATTCGGCTCCTCGGCGGGCGCGAGCTGCCCGACCACCGACGTCGGCGTCCGGTCCGTGGGCGGCAGGGTGCGTGACAAGGACGGCGGCCTGGGTCAGTACACAGCGTCGGTCGAGGTCACCGTGACCTCCGACAGCCTCTGCGCGCTTGTTCGCAGCTACGCGAGGCGGCCCTCCGACGCGGACGTTCTGTGCGCCAAGCTTGCGGACGCCGAGACGGGCGACAAGGAGAACAAGCTGAACGCCTTCCGCAACATGGTGGACGCCAAGACCGGGCCCGAGCTCGGCAAGTCGTTCACCGCGGAGCAGGGAGCGCTCCTGAAGCTGCTCTCGAGGCGGCTCTAGGCGCTACGCGCTCTTGGCTTCTTTCCGACGAAGAGCTCGGCTCCGTCCGGCTCTTCGTCGGGAGGCGCCACCAGGTGCCGTGCCTCGAGGCCGGCGCGCCCGAGCAACTCGACCCACGTCGCGCGCGGGAAGAGCCCCCAGACGTGGCGATCCTGCACGCAGCGCACCTCGTCGCCCTCGCGCAGCAGGTACACGAAGTCGCTCATGTACGTGGTGTCCGACGGGTCGGGATCCCAAGCCCATTCGAGGTAGCGCAAGGCCCGGCCTTCGCCGTCGTGGCCACCGTGCTGCGTGCGCGGCTCGAAGCGCTCGCGCACGAAGTCGGGCACGAACAGGGCGGCGCCTCCCGGCCGCACGTGCTCGGCCGCAGTGACGATCGTCGCCGCGAGGTCGTCCTCGGTCGTGATGTAGGCGATGGCGTCGTGCACGAACACCGCGTCGAACTCCTCGCCCAGCCGCACACCGCGCATGTCGCCGACCTGGTGCCGGCACTCGGGGTTGAGCGTCCTGCTCACCTCCAGCATCTGCGGCGAGCGGTCGACCAGCGTCACCTCGAAGTGCTGCTTCAGGTGCGAGGCGTTGTTGCCGCCTCCGCTGCCGAGCTCGAGCACCGTCCGCGGCGGCTCGTCGCACGCCTCGACCAGTGTGCGCCGGTAGAACTCGGCCTCCTCCACATAGGACGACGGGGCGGTGAGGAGGTGGAACCAGTCCGCGAGCTCACCGTAGAGCCGCGGCTGGTCGTCGGTCACTTGGCGTACTCGACCGACCGCGACTCCCGGATCACCGTCACCTTGATCTGGCCGGGATACTCGAGCTGGTCTTCGATCTCGCGCGCGATCTCGTGCGAGAGCAGCACCGCGGCGTCGTCGTCGATCTCCTTCGGCTTCACGATCACGCGGATCTCGCGTCCTGCCTGAAGCGCGTAGACCTTCTCCACGCCGTCGTGCCGCGCGGCGACCCCTTCGAGCGCCTCGAGCCGCTTGATGTAGTGCTCGAGGCTCTCACCACGCGCTCCGGGCCGCGAGGCGGAGATCGCGTCGGCGGCAATCAGGAGCACAGCCTCGACGGTCTGAGGCTCGACCTCGTAGTGGTGTGCCTCGATCGCGTGCACGACTGCGGGCGACTCGCCGTAGCGGCGCGCGTACTGCGCCGAGAGCAGCGCGTGCGACCCTTCGACCTCGTGGGTCAGCGCCTTGCCCAGGTCGTGCAGCAGCGCGGCGCGGCGCGCCGTCTTGACGCTCGCCTCGAGCTCGGCGGCCATGATCCCGGCCAGATGGACAACCTCGAGCGTGTGCTTGAGGACGTTCTGGCCGTAGCTGGTGCGGAAGCGCAGGCGCCCGAGGATCTTCACCAGCTCCTCGTGCACGTCCCCGCAGTTGGCCTCGAAGACCGCCTGTTCGCCTGCCTGCCGGATGGTGTCCTCGATCTCGGCCTTCGACTGGTAGTACATCTCCTCGATCCGGGCCGGGTGGATGCGGCCGTCCTCGATCAGCTTCGAGAGCGTGAGCTTGGCGACCTCGCGCCGGATGCCGTCGAACGACGACAGGACGACGGCCTGCGGCGTGTCGTCGATGATCACGTCGACGCCGGTGAGGTGTTCGAGCGCGCGAATGTTGCGGCCCTCCCGGCCGATGATCCGGCCCTTCATGTCGTCGGAGGGAAGCTCGATCAGCGAGACCGTCGTCTCGGAAGCGTGGTTGGCGGCGACGCGCTGGAGAGCGTCGGCGACGAGGTTCCTGGCGCGGCGCTTGGCCTCGGCACGGGCCTCTTCCTCGGCCTGGCGGACGCGGCGGGCGAGCTCGTGCCGGATGAGCTCCTCGGACCGCTCGAGCAGGTGCGCCTTCGCCTCGTTGACGGTCATTCCGGCGACCCGCTCCAGCGCGGCGAGCTGCGAGACGCGCGCCTCCTTGAGCTCCTCCTGGAGCTGCTTCGTGTGAACCTCACGGTCGGCGACGCCCTGCTCGCGGCGGGCGAGCTCCGTCAGCTTGCGGTCGATGTCCTCTTCCTTGGCGAGGACCCGTTCCTCGATCTTCAGGATCTCGGAGCGTCGCTCGGCGATCTCCCGCTCGACGTCGGCGCGGACCCGGACCGACTCCTCCCGCGCCTCGATCTGCGCCTCGCGCCGCTGAGCCTCGGCGTCGCGCTTGGCCCCGGTCAGCAGGAGCTGGCGCGTGCGGCGGGCGGCCGCCAGCCGGGAACCGGTGAAGACGTAGAGCGACAGGAAGGCAACGCCGGCTCCGACTGCGAGCCCGATGACGATCCCGATGACGACGACCATGCGCGCTCCCTGTCTCGGGCCGGGCCCTGGGCCTCGGCCGGGAAACCTGTCCGCGCCGGAACGCGGTGCTCATCCGGCACCGCTTGCACCGGGACGTGCTCGAATCGGGGAGGGCAAGGCGCGCGAGCCTCGCCGGGCGGTTCACGAAGCCGCCGCTGTCAACTCCCCTTTCTCGCGCTGGTCATTGGTGTCGTCGAAGGTCACGATCCGATTCGGGGAAACACATTAGATGCAGGCAATTTGTCGAATGAAGCCCTCGTATCCTAACGCCGCTCACTGGTCCTGCGCAATGACGGCCGCCACGACGTCCTCGTCGAAGCCCCGCCCGGCCAGCAGGCGGGCCGTTGCAGGCGTGATTCCCCGGCGCCCGACGAGGCGTTCCGCCCGCTCCCGTTCCGGGTCGAGCCGGGCCAGCGCCTCCTCGACGGCGGACGCGCTCACGCCGGAGCGCTCGAGGTCGAAGCGGATCGCCGCGTCGCCCTTGCCGCGCTCCGCGAGCACCCGCGCACGCTCGAGCGCGAAGCGACCGTCGTCGAGAAGGCCGAGCCGTTCCAGCTCAGCGAGGACCTCGTCGGCCTCGCTCTCCCCTATGCCCGCGCGCTGCAGGCGCTCGGCCAGGCTCCGGCGCGAGTGCTCGCGCCGCGCCAGGGCGCGGGTGGCAACCGCGAGCGCCTCGTCGCGCACCTATGCCTTCGAGGCGACCTCGGCTTCCGCCGCCTCGGCCTCGGCGGCGGCCGGCTTCCCGTTCGGCTCCGCCTCCATCTCCGGAAGCAGACGTGCCGAGACGACCTGGTCGGGCCCGGCAAGCGCCTGGAGACGCAGCAGCACCTGCTGCGTCACGTCCGGGTGCTCGCGCAGAAACGCGGTCGCGTTCTGCCGCCCCTGGCCGAGCCGCTCGTCCTCGAAGCTGAAGTGCGAGCCCGACTTCTGGACGACCTTGCGCTCCAGCGCCGCGTCCAAAACGGTGCCTTCCCAGGAGATCCCGGTGCCGTAGATGATGTCGAACTCGGCCTGCTTGAACGGCGGCGCGACCTTGTTCTTCACCACCTTCACGCGCACGCGGTTGCCGTAGGCCTCCACGCCGTCCTTGAGCGTCTCGATGCGCCTGATGTCGAGGCGAACCGACGAGTAGAACTTCAGCGCCCGGCCGCCCGGAGTCGTCTCCGGGTTGCCGAACATGACGCCGATCTTCTCGCGCAGCTGGTTCGTGAAGAGGCAGATCGTGTCGGTGCGGTTGAGCGTGCCCGCGAGCTTTCGCAGGGCCTGGCTCATCAGCCGCGCCTGCAGGCCGACGTGCGAGTCGCCCATCTCGCCCTCGATCTCGGCCTTCGGCGTCAGCGCTGCGACCGAGTCGACCGCGACGACGTCGAGCGCTCCCGAGCGAATCAGCAGCTCCGCGATCTCGAGCGCCTGCTCGCCGGTGTCGGGCTGCGAGACGAGCAGGTCGTCGATGTTGACCCCGATCTTCTTCGCGTAGGTCGGGTCCATCGCGTGCTCCGCGTCGATGAACGCGCAGATCCCGCCGCGCCGCTGTGCCTCCGCGATCACGTGGTAGACGAGCGTCGTCTTGCCCGAGGACTCCGGGCCGAAGATCTCGACGCAGCGGCCGCGCGGCAGCCCGCCGATCCCCAGGGCGAGGTCGAGCGAGAGCGAACCGGTCGAGACGGCGCCCACCGAGACCTGGGCCTGGTCGCTCATGCGCATCACCGAGCCCTTGCCGAACTGGCGCTCGATCTGGCCGAGCGCGGTGTCGAGAGCCTGCTCGCGGTCCACTTATCTCCCTCCCACTGGTACGGCTTCGAGGACTTCGTATTGCGCCCCACCGGGGCGTAGCCGGGAAAGGTAAGCAGCCGCGTCGGACGGCACGAACGGCTCCAGCTCCGGGAGCGCGGGCCGCAACCCCGGTCGACGTCGGAAGCGCATCACCGTCACGTGCGGGAGCCACCTCCGCCGCTCGCGCTCGTACACAGCGAGCGCCTCGAGACGGCCCTGGAGATCCTCGGCGAGAGCGGCAGCCCGGCCCTCCTCGTCGTCGAACGTGAGCATTCCGACGCTGCGCGTTTCGCGGTAGCCGCGCAGCGTGAGCCGGGCCGGAACGGTCCCGGCAGCCGCCTCCCGCAGCGCGCCGACGATCGCGTCGAGCTCGCCCGCGGGCCGGTGCCCGAGGAAGGCGAGCGTGACGTGCAGGTGCTCCGCCGGGACCGGCCTGACACCTGACACCGCGCCGAACGCGTCCGACTCCCATGCCACGAGCCGCTCCACCGTCTCCGGAGGGAGCCGTAACCCGCAGAAGAGCCGCACCCGTTCATCGCCCTCGACGCTAGCAGGAGCATTCACACGGAACCGTCACGGCTTCGCGTCAAAAGCGTGCGAAGCAGATGGAGCGCCGCGGTCGCCGCACGGGTGCGGATCATTTCTCGGTCGCCCGGGAAGTCGAGCTCGCGCGCGAGCACTCCATCCGGCCCCTCCGCGTGCAGGTCGACAAGCCCGACCGGCTTCTCTGCGGAGCCGCCTCCCGGGCCGGCGATCCCCGTCACAGAGACCGCTACGTCCGCGCCGAGCCGCTCGCGCACACCCGCCGCCATCGCCGCCGCGGCCTCCCGCGAGACAGCGCCGTGGCGCTCGAGAAGCTCGCCCGGAACGCCGAGCTCACGCGCCTTCACCTCGTTCGCGTACGCGACCACGGCGCCCACGAAGACGTCGCTCGAGCCTGGAACCGCCGTCAACCGTGCCGCCACGAGCCCGCCCGTGCACGACTCCGCCGTCGCGAGCTTCAGCCCGCGCTCGCGGCAGAGCTCGAGCACGATCTCCTCGACCGGCCGCTCGTCTTCGGCGAACAGGTACGTGCCGACCCGCTCGCGCAACCCGGTCACGAGCTTGTCGGCCCGCCGCCCGCCACCGCCGTCGACGAAGAGGTCGACGTGGACCTCGAACTGCCGCGCGCAGATCGTCACCGTGACTCCGGCGCCCTCTCCCCCGCTCTCCTCGAGTGCTTGCGCGATCTGCGACTCGCCCGCGCCGTAGAAGCGGAGCACCCGCCGATCGGGTTCACACGCGCGCGCGAGGACCGCCCGCACCGTCGGTGCGTCCCGCGCAGCGGGCCAGAGCCCACGCAGCTCGGGCGGCGGCCCGGGAAGCACGACCACCGCACCGCGCTCGGTCTCGAGCACGAAGGCCGGAGCTGTGCCGGCGACACCGATCACGTCCGCGCCCTCTGGCACGGTCGCCTGCTTGCGGACACCCACCGCGAAGTCGGCGTACGGCCGCCGGAACCGCTCCGCGATCGAGCGCGAGACCGCCTCGATCTCCGCTTCCAGCCCCGGGTCGACGAAGAGCTTGCGCCCCGCGGCGCGCGCTACGAGCTCGACCGTCCGGTCGTCGTGCGTCGGCCCGAGGCCCCCGGAGACGAGGCAGAGGTCGGCCTCGAGGCCCTCCCGGAACACGGCCTCCAGCTCCTCAGGGTCGTCCCCCACGATCGCGATCCGCGCAGGCTCGAGCCCGAGCCGCAGCAGCTCCGCGGCCAGGAACGGCCCGTTGGCATCGAGGCGGTCGCCGCGGACGAGCTCGCTGCCGGTGACGACGACGAAGCCGCGCGGGCGGCTCAAGCGGCCCGTGAGAAGCCGCGCGGAGTGAAGACGAACGACCCGGCCCGGTTGATCTGCACGAGGTGGCCGTTGAACACGATCGCGAGGTTCGAGGGAGCGCCGAAGTTGATCCACAGCCTTCTGGAGACCCAGCGCTGGTCCTGGCCGAGCTCGACCGTGCCCGTGTAGCGGCTCTTGCCGCTTGCCGACCAGTTGCGCACGTCCATCCAGCAGTTGCCGTGCACGGCGCGAACGTAGAGCCGGAACGACACGGGCGCCGTCCGCGCCGGCTTCGTCGGCGTTGCGGGCTTCAGGACCTTCTTCGGCTGCGTCGTCGTCGTGCCGAGGTTCGGGATCGGCTCGTTGCCGGGGCCGCTGAACTTCCACGCCGCGATCACGAAGGCGAACAGCGCGCCGATGCCGGCGAGCGCGAAGATCACCCAGCGGCGTTCGAGCCGCCGGTGCTGCCGTCGCACGGTCGAGGTGCGCCGGACCATGACCGGCTCGCGCGGCTCCTCACCCTCGGCCGCGTAGCGGGAGTTGAACTCGTCGACGTAGAGCTGCCCGTCGAGCCCGAGGTAGTCCGCATAGGTGCGCAGGAAGCCCTTGACGTACGTCTGGGCCGGGAGCGCCTCGAAGTTCTCCTCCTCGAGGGCGCGCAGGTAGCGGGCCCTGATTTTGGTCGCGAGCTCGATCTCCGTGAGCTCCAGGTGCTGGCGGACGCGCGCTTCGCGCAGGCTGTTGCCGATCTCGAACACGAGAAAGGCCGATTGTAGTGGCGATCGGGCCTAACCGAAGTAGTTCAAGAGGCCGTAGACGCCGAGGGCGACAGCGGCCGTCAGGCCGACGCAAACGCCGAGCATTCCGAGCAGCCGGCCGACCCTCGCGGAGCCCGCACCCCCGGCCCGCCCGATCGTCCGTTCGATGTTCCGCCTCCCCTTGCGGGCCAGGAGAATGGCGATGCCGCCGAGGCCCACCGATGCGCACGTGGCGGCGGTTGCCTGCACCAGCGACACGCGGTCGAGCTGCCGCGCGGCCGCGTAGGCCACCACCGGGAGGGCGAGCGCGAGCACGCCGAGCAGGACCGAGCCGCGCGCCGCGAGGTTCCGCGCCCGTTCGCTACTGCTTCTTATAAGGCCGTCCATCGGCTGCAGGCGGGATCGTGCGGCCGATCACACCGGCGACCGCGATCAGCGTCAGGACGTACGGCAACGCCTGGAAGAGCGTGGCCGCGTTCGACGAATAGACCGGGAGCCGGAACGCGAGCGCGGTCGAAAAGCCGAAGAGCAGCGTCGCGCCGAAGGCGCCGAACGGCCGCCAGTTGCCGAAGATCACGGCGGCGAGCGCGATGAAGCCGCGGCCGGCGGTGACGTTCTCGTTGTAGGTGTTCAGGTAGCCCACCGTGAGGTACGCGCCGCCCATCGCGGCGAGGATCCCGGAGAGGATCACCGAGCAGTAGCGCACGAGGTAAACGTTGATTCCGACCGTGTCGGCCGCGCGAGGGTGCTCGCCGCAGGCGCGGATCCGCAGCCCGATCGGCGTTTTGAACAGCACGATGTACGTCAGCGGCACGAACAGGATCGCCACCCAGATCATCAGGTTCAGGTGGCCGATCGCCTCGGCGAAGAACCCGTTGTTCGACTGCTTGGCAAGGTTGACGTCGGGGATCTGCGAGACGCCCGTGGGGACGTTCTCGCCGTGGTAGAGCTGGACGAAGAAGTAGCCGGTGATGCCGAGCGCGAGGAAGTTCACCGCCACTCCGCCGACGATCTGGTCGGCGCGTAGGTGGATCGCGAAGAAGGCGTGGACGAGCGCGAGGAGGCCGCCGGAGAGCATCGCGATCCCCACGCCCCAGACCCAGCTGCCGGTCTTGTCGGCGCCCCAGATGCCCCAGAACGCCCCCATCAGCATCATCCCCTCGAGGCCGATGTTCACAACGCCGGAGCGTTCCGAAAAGATGCCGCCCAGAGCGGCGAAGGTGAGCGGCGTGGCGAAGACGAGCATCGACGCAATCAGGCTCGCCGTAAAGACTGTGTTCAGGTTCCCGACGCTCGACTGCATCGCGAGGAGCGCGAGCCCGCAGCCGACGATCCCGGCTCCAACTGCGCCCCAGCCGATGCGGCCGCCGCCCCTGGACACGGCCACGATCCCGAACAGCACCGCGACGACCCCGAGCAGGACCGGCCAGACCGGCGAGCGGGCCGTGATCGGCGGGATCGCCAGGATGAACGCGACGACGCCGATGACGATCCCGACCGTCCCGACAGTCGAGGAGTCGGTGAGCCGCGAGCGGGCGGCGGTGCCGACGTACGTGCTCATCGGCCTACCTCGCGAGCGGTTCGTTGGCCCGCGCGGTGATCACCGGGTCGAGTCCTCCAGCCAAACCAAACGCGTAGCGTCCTCACGTTGCCCCTTCTGGCGCTGCAGTCGCCGGCTCACGACTGCGCCGCTTCAGCTTCCGCCGCGAGCTCCACACGGCGAGGATGAGCACGTCGGCCCCGACGAAGAGCACGACGAGCCCCTGGATCATCTCCGTCAGGTGCCCCGCGAGGCTCGGGTCGATCGTTCCCGACTGCAGGCCGTGCGTCGTGCCGTAGAGCAGGGCGCCGAAGAGGAAGCCAGCCAGGCCGACGCCGACGGCCGTGTTCCGCCCGAGCAGCGCAACCGCGATCCCCAGAAAGCCGATCGCCTGCACCTGCACGTCCGAGGTGCCGATCTTGTAGAGGTAGCCCAGCATGTCCAGGCCGCCCGCGAGGCCAGCGAACGCGCCCGAGATCGCCATCGCGCGGACGTAGTTCGTGCGCACCTTGATCCCGCCGTAGGCGGCCGCGTCGGGGTTGTAGCCGACCGCGCGCACCTCGTACCCGAGGGTTGTGCGGTTGAGGATCAGCCAGAAGACGACGAGCGCCCCGATCGCGACGAAAAAGCCGATATGCAGTCCCTGGAGCGCCGGGTCGCCCCAGAACACGGGGAGCTTGGCGCCGTCGACGACGTTGCCGGAGATCGGGATGTCGAGCGGCTTGTTCGCCGGCCCCTGCAGCGGCCCGCCCTGCTGGAAGAGGTAGTTCCCGATCCAGTAGGCGACCCAGTTGAGCATGATCGTCGTGATCACCTCGTGCGCGCCGGTGGTCGCCTTCAGGAAGCCCGCGATCGCGGCCCAGGCTGCTCCCGCGGCCGTCGCCAGCGCGATCCCGACCAGCACGTGCGCCGGGCGTGACATGTTCACGAACGAGACGCCGACCCAGTTCGCCACGAACAGGCCCATCAGGTACTGGCCGTTGCCGCCGATGTTGAACAGCCCGCAGCGGAAGGCGAACGCGACGGCGAGACCCGTCAGGATCAGGGACGTCGTCTGCAGCAGGGTCTGGCTGAAGTTGTAGGCGGCGGTGTTCGCGACGTCGGTGTTCGTCGGGTGCGCCAGCCAGTTCAGCCCGGCGCCGTTGACGATGTCCCAGTAGGCCTGGAACGGGTTGTGGCCGGTGGCGAGCACCAGCAGGCCGCCGATGAAGAACGCGACGAGCGCCGTCACGATCGGGACGACGATCCCGCCGGCACGCTGCCAGACGTCGAGCCGCGAGGCGACGGTCGTGGGAGGGGCCTGTCCGAGCTCCTCCGGTTGCGGCCCGTGCTGCGGGGCGAGCGGCTCGCTCAAGCGGCCGGTGCCTCCTTGCGCCTGCCTCCGAGCATCTCGAGGCCGATCTCCTCTTCTGTCGTGGCACGCGCGTGCTCGCCGACGATCCGGCCCTCGTACATGACGAGGATCCGGTCGGAGAGCGAGAGGATCTCGTCCAGCTCCAGCGAGACGAGCAGGATCGCGCGACCTTCGTCCCGCTCCTCGACGAGGCGGCGGTGCAGGTACTCGATCGCGCCGACGTCGAGCCCGCGTGTCGGCTGCGCCGCTACGAGCACGCTCGGGTCGCGCGCGATCTCCCGGGCCGCGACGACCTTTTGCTGGTTGCCGCCGGAGAGGGCGCCGCCGACCGTACGCGGCCCGCCGCCGCGCACGTCGAACTCGCGGATCAGGCTCGCGGCGCGCTGAAGCAGCCGCCGCGGGAAAAGCCAGCCCCACTTCGAGGCGGGCGGGCGGTTGTAGTCGTGGAGCGCGATGTTCTCGGCGATCGAGAACTCGAGCACGAGCCCGCGGCGCTGGCGGTCTTCCGGGATGTGGCCGACGCCGGCGTTCAGCATCTTCCGCGCCGTCGGGTGCGTGATCCTGCGCCCGCCGACGACGATCTCGCCACTGTCGGCGGCCCGGAGGCCGGTGATCGCCTCGATCAGCTCGCTCTGGCCGTTGCCCTCGACGCCGGCGAGGCCGACGATCTCGCCCGCGTGCACGTCGAACGAGACCTCGCGCACGGCCGGCAGGCCGCGGTCGTCGTTCACGTTCACTTCGCGCAGCTCGAGGAGCTTGTCGCCCGGCTCCGACGGCCTCTTGTCGACGCGGAGCAGCACCTCGCGGCCGACCATCATCCGCGCGAGCCCTTCCTCGGTCGCGCCCTCACGCGGGACGGTGTCGATCTGCTTGCCACGGCGGAGCACGGTGATCCGGTCGGCGATCTCGAGCACCTCGTTCAGCTTGTGGCTGATGAAGATGATCGAGGTGCCGTCGGCCTGGAGCGACTTGATGATCGCGAACAGCTCGCCCGCCTCCTGCGGCGTCAGCACGGCGGTCGGCTCGTCGAGGATCAGGATCTCGGCGTCGCGGTAGAGCGCCTTCAGGATCTCGACCCGCTGCTGCTGGCCGACGCTGATGTTCTCGACCTTGGCCCTCGGGTTGACGGCGAGGCCGAAGCGCGTCGAGATCTCTTGCACCCGCTCGACGGCCTTGTCGTAGTCGAGCAGCACCCCGGCCTTCCGCGGCTCGACCTCGAGGACGATGTTCTCGGCGACCGTCATCACCGGGATGAGCATGAAGTGCTGGTGCACCATCCCGATCCCGCGGTCGATCGCGTCCTTGGCCGAGCCGAACGCGACCGGGTTGCCGCCCATCCGGGTCTCGCCCTGGTCGGCCCGGTAGAGCCCGTAGAGGATGTTCATCAAAGTCGACTTGCCGGCGCCGTTCTCCCCGAGCAGCGCATGCACCTCGCCCTTACGCAGGTCGAAGTCGACGTCGTCGTTGGCGACGACGCCGGGGAACCGCTTCGTGATGCCCCGCATCTCGAGAACCGTGGAGGCTTCCACCGCGGGGAGATTCTATGGAGGTCGGCTAAACGGGCGCTACAGGGTCGAGGGGACCTTGACCTGGCCCGAGATGATCTTCTGCTTCAGCTCGTTCATCTTGTCGATCAGGTCCTGCGGGACGGCCGGGTTGATCTTGCCGACGTCCATGCCCTTGTTCTTCAGGTTGAAGAGCAGGTTGCCGCCGCCCTTGAACTTGCCCTCTTCGACCTGCTTGACGGCCGTGAAGACGCCGTTGTCGACGCGCTTCACCCCGGAGGTGAGGACGCGCTTGGCGTCGTTGTACTGGTCCTTGTCGACGCCGATCCCCCAGATGCCCGCGGCGTCGGCGGCCTTGAGCGTGCCGAGACCACAGCCGCCCGCGACCTGGAAGAGCACCTGCGCGCCCTGCGAGATCTGGTTCTCGGCGACGGTCTTGCACTTGTCCGAGGCGACGAAGTCCTGCGAGTAGCCGATCAGCACCTTGATGTTCGGGTTGAACAGCTTCGCGCAGTGCTGGTAGCCGGCGATCCAGATGTCGACCGGCGGGATCTTGAGCCCACCCACGGCGCCGATGATCTGCTTGCCGCCCTGCTTCTTCGCCATCTCGGCCGCGAGATAGCCGACCAGGCAGCCCGACTCGTTCGCCGCGTAGGTCAGGCCCATGACGTTCTTGCGGCCGTTGAACGGGGTTCCCTTGACGTCGTAGTCGGTGATGGCGAAGTGAGTGTTCGGGTTCTTCTTCGCGACGGTGTTCGTGTCACCCGCGAGCAGGAAGCCTGCGGCGATGATCAGGTTGGCCTTCTTCCGCACCGCCTGGGTCAGGTTCGGCACGTAGTCGGAGGGGGAGTTCGACTGGAGCGCGATCGTGTTCACGCCGAGGTCGGTCTTGGCGCGGTCGAGGCCCTCCTTCTGCGACTGGTTGAAGGAGCGGTCGTTGAACTTGCCGATGTCGCTGACGAGCGCGACCGTCGTGTTCGAGCCCGCCGCCTTGCCCGTCGTGGTCGCAGACGTCTCGTTGCCGCCTCCGCCGCCTCCGCCGCAGCCGGCCGCCATCAGCGCCGCCGCCGCGCCGAGCACGGCGAGCGGTCTAGTCCGCAGTACCACCCCCATCGACGATGTTCTACCAAAGAAACGGGCGGGCCTGCAGGCCCGCCCGTCGCATACCGCGTAGCTCGGCCCGTCTAGAGCTTCGTCGGGACCTTGAGCTTCTTGTTGATGATCTTCGTCTTGTACTGGTTCATCAGCTTGATGTACGCCTTCGGAACGGCCGGGTTCATCTTGCCGACGCCCATGCCCTTGTTCTTCAGGTTGAAGAGCAGATTGCCACCACGCTTGAAGCCGCCGTTCTTGGCCTTCTGGATGGCCTGGTAGACGCCGTTGTCGACGCGCTTGACGCCGGACGTCATGACCCGCTTGGCATCCCGGTACTGGTCCTTGTCGACCCCGATGCCCCAGATCTTGGCCGCAGCGGCCGCCTTCAGGGTGCCGAGGCCGCAGCCGCCCGCAACCTGGAAGAGCACCTTCGCGCCCTTGGCGATCTGGTTCTCGGCGAGCGTCTTGCACTTGTCCGCCGCGACGAAGTCCTGCGAGTAGTCGATCAGGACCTGCGTCCCGGGGACCGCCTTCTTCGCGCAGAACTGGTAACCGGCGATCCAGATGTCGACGGGCGGGATCTTGATGCCGCCGACCGCGCCGATCGTCTTCCGCCCCATCTTCTTGGCCATCTTCGCGGCGAGCACGCCGACCAGACAACCGGACTCGTTCGCCGCGTAGGTGAGGCCCATGACGTTCTTGCGGCCCTTGAACGGGTCGTCCTTCGCCGAGTAGTCGGTGATCGCGAAGTGGATCTTCGAGTACTTCGAGGCGACGGTGTTCGTGTCGCCCGCGAGCAGGAAGCCCGCCGAGATGATGATGTTCGACTTCGCCCGGACCGCACTCGTCAGGTTCGGGATGTAGTCCGACGGCGCGTTCGACTGCAGCGCCTTGATCTTGACGTGGAGCTTGTTCCGGGCCCGGACGAGCCCCTCCTTCTGCGACTGGTTGAACGACCGGTCGTTGAACTTCCCGATGTCGCTCACCAGGGTCGCGAGGTACGTTGCCTTCTGCGCCTGCGTGGACGCACGGCTCGAGCTGCTGCCTACCAGCGCCGCAAGCGCTGCAAGCAGCACGACCACAAGCGCAGCCGCAACGATGGACATACGACGTGAAACCCTCACTTGCCCTCCCTGATTGGAAAAAACGAGTTAACCAACCCGTAAAAGACGCCCGATCGTACCCCGAAGTTAGGCCTCGTGCCTAGTCCAGACGGCCCATCTTGCGGGTCTGTGCGACCTAGATCGCGTCGATCAGTTGGGGCAGCGACGACTCGTCCACGAGCACGCGCCTCGGCTTCGAGCCCTCGTAGCCCGAGATGATGCCGCGCCGCTCGAGCATGTCGATCAGCCGCCCCGCGCGGGTGTAGCCGACCCGCAACCGGCGCTGGAGGAGCGAGACCGACGCGGTCTGGGTCTGCACGACGACCTCGATCGCCTTGTCGAGCAACGGGTCCTCGTCCGGGTCGAAGTCGTCGTCACCGTGCCCGCCGCCCTCGGCGGACGCCTCGGGCGCCTCCAGCAACGACTGGTCGAGCTCCTGGTCGCGCTGCGCGCGGCACTGCTCGACGATCAGCGCGATCTCCTCCTCGGTCACGAACGCGCCCTGAAGCCGCTGCAGGCGCGAGGTGCCGAGCGGCTTGAAGAGCATGTCGCCCTGGCCCAGGAGGCTTTCGGCGCCCGCCTGGTCGAGGATCACGCGCGAATCGGTCTGGCTCGAGACGGCAAACGCGATCCGGCTCGGCACGTTGGCCTTGATCATCCCGGTGATGACGTCGACCGACGGGCGCTGCGTGGCGAGCACGAGGTGGATACCGACGGCGCGAGACTTCTGCGCCAGGCGGATGACGGCGTCTTCCACCTCCTGGGGGGAGATCATCATCAGGTCGGCGAGCTCGTCGATCACGACCAGCAGGTACGGCAGCGACGGCTCGCCGCGCGAGCGAAAGGCGCGGTTGGCCTCGGCGACGTTCCGCGCTCGGACGGCCGAGAGGCGCTCGTAGCGCCTCTCCATCTCGGCGACCACGTTCCGCAGCACCGCGGCGGCCTCCTTAGGACTGGAGACGACCGGCGTGAGCAAATGCGGGATCGACTCGTAGTAGTTGAGCTCGATGCGCTTCGGGTCGATCAGGATCATCCGGACATCGTCCGGGGTCGAGCGCAGCAGCACCGAGGTGAGGATCGTGTTGATGCAGCCCGACTTTCCCGAGCCGGTCGTGCCCGCGATCAGGATGTGCGGCATGCGCGCGAGGTCGGTCCACACGGCCTGGCCCGAGATGTCCTTGCCGAGCCACACGGAGAGCGGGCTCGAGGTTGCAGGCAGCTCGTCGTAGATGTCGCCGAGGGTGACCAGGTTCGGGCTCGTGTTGGGCAGCTCGACGCCCACGGCCTGCTTGCCGGGGATCGGCGCGAGGATGCGGATCTCGGTCGTCGCGAGCGCGTAGGAGAGGTCGTCCTTGAGGCCAGCGACCTTCGAGACCTTCGTGCCCGGTGCGAGCTGGAGCTCGTAGCGCGTGACGCGCGGGCCCGAGATCTGGCCGACGACCGTCGCCTCGACCCCGAAGTTGGCGAGCGTCTGGACGAGCGCCTCGGCGACGCGGGTCGAGTGGTCGGCGTCGGGGCCGGACCCGGGCGCGGAGCGGCGCAGCAGCGCGCGGTCGGGAAGGCGGTACTCCCCGGCGGTCTCGGAGGTGACGTCGAAGAGGCTCGTCTCCTCGGGCTCGTCCTCGGCATCGGGCACGAGCTGCGGCGGCGACTCGGAGACGATGTCCGGGAACTCGTTCACGACGTCGACGGGCGGGGCCATGGGCCTCGGCGGCGCCGGCCGCGCGGCGGCGCCCTCGATCACCTGCAGGCGAGGCTCGGGGCGGCGAGGCATCGAGCGGCGAGCAGCGCGGTGGACGGCCCGGCCGGAACTTCTGAGCATCGCGCCCGCAGACGCACCGGTCACGAGCAGGCCACCGACCAGCAGCGTCAGGATTCCCGCGATTGCGACCCCCGTGGACCCGATCGCGAGCGCGAGGCCGCCGCCGAGGAGCGTTCCGAAGTACCCGCCCTCGTCCTTGCCGAGCGTGATCATCAGGCCGACGGCGAGCACGACGAGGCCCGTGCGGAAGGGCCGGACGTCGACGAGGTCGCTGCGCGCAACCATCAGCGTTCCCACGATTACGAGCGCCGCGGGCAGGCCGAGCGTGGCGCTGCCGATGGCCGCGTCCAGCCCGTCGCCGATCCAGCCGCCGACGTAGCCGCCGTTCCAGCCGGCCCACACCACGAAGCCCAGGAAGACGCCCAGCGCGGTGAGGCCGAGCCCGGTCAACTCGGGATGCTGGTGCCCTCGGGCCTCGCCCTTCTTGGGTGCGCGCTTGCGGCGCTTGACGCGCGAAGGTACGCGCGGCTTGAGGGTGCGTCGTTTCCGGCGGCGCGCCATGCGCGCCTGCTTCGACGCGGGGCGCCCGACCCCTCTCGCCTCAGCCGCTGGTGCGCACGAACAGCAGCCGCCGTCCGTCGGGCGACCACGCGATCGACCGCACCGGGCCATACCGCCCGCGAGTGACCGCGCGTAGCGGCTTCGGCCGGCCGGGATCGTAGACGAAGACTGCCGTCCCGCGACCAGGCGGGGTCGACACCCCCTCGACGGCAGCTGGCACTGCCGGATCGACCCGGAGTCAAACGGCGGCTGATCGCCGAGCCCTCGCGTGGGCCCGCCTCCGGGGTCGTCGCCTAGCGGCGCTTCTTGAGCTTCTGCGCCTGTCGTCGCTGCTGGCGGTTCATCGGCTCGGGGATCGTGCCCTCGTCGCCGGCGGCATCGAGATACGCCCGCCGCTCCGCCGCGCTCAGGCGCGACAGCGCAGCCTGTGCGCGCTGGGGGTCGTGCTGGACGCCGCTGCGCTCGAGCTTCGCGATCGCGCTCGCGAGCTCGGGGTTCTTGCGCTCGAGGTTCGCCTTCGACGCCTTCTGCAGCCACCGCTTCAGCAACGGCACCTTCATCAGGCCCATCGCGATCGGGCGGACGTATTTGCCGCCCTTCACTCGCGCGAGCAGGTTCAGCGCGATCAGCAGGATCAGCAGCCCGACCAGGATGAAGACCGGGATCAGAAGGGTGACGATGTCTGCCAGCAGCACGGGTCTAGCCTAGCCTGGCGAGGCGCTGGTGTAACAGCGCGAGGAAGCGTTCCGCGTCGATGCCCGTCGCGACGTGCGCGTTCGGCTCGAGGCCGGTGCGCCGCCAGAGGTCGACCACGGTGCGGCCGCGGCAGAGCTTCGACTCGCAATCGACCCGGACGTTCACGTGCGCCGTCTCCAGCAGCGTCGGGTCGATCACGTGCGCGACCGCCACCGCGTCGTGCACCGGCGAGCCGTCGAAGCCGTAGACCTCGCCGTGGAAGATGCCGTAGAACTCGAGCAACTCCGCGATGACAGCGCCGACCCGGCCCGCGCCTCGTAGCTCCTCGGCGTGCGCGTGCGTGACGAGCGCCTGATGAGTGACGTCGAGTCCGACCATCGTCACGTCGATCCCGCTCGAGAAGACGCGCGCGGCGGCTTCCGGGTCGGACCAGATGTTGAACTCGGCGGCCGGCGTGACGTTGCCCTCCGCGATCGCGCCGCCCATCAGCACGATGCGCTCCGGCCGGGCGGCCGGATGCCGCGCGAGCAGAAGCGCGACATTCGTGAGCGGGCCGGTCGCGACGAGCGTGGCGCCGTCGAGCCGCTCGGCGAGGAAGTCGACCGCGTGCTGGGGCGACGGCGTCCCCTGCGGCGGCGGCAGGTCCGGGCCGTCGAGGCCGGTCTCGCCGTGGACGTTGGCGGCGACATGCGGCTCGCGCACCAGCGGCCGATGGGCTCCGGCCGCGACCGCGATCTCGCCGCGGCCGACGAGCTCGAGCACGCGGATCGCGTTTGCCGTCGTCTTCTCGAGCGTCTGGTTGCCGGCCACCGTCGTTACCCCGCGCAGCACGAGCTCGTCGCTCCCGAGCGCGAGCAGGAGCGCGATCGCGTCGTCGTGGCCCGGGTCGCAGTCCAGGAGCACCGGAACGCTCATGAAAGGAGCATCGCATCGACCTCGTCGGTGGTCGGCAAAGAGGGTTGCGCGCCTTCACGGGACACGGCGATCGCGCCCGCCGCGCAGGCCCGGCGCAGGGCCTCCTCGCTGTCGCGGCCCTCGAGCAGCGAGACGACGAGGCACGCAGTGAACGCGTCTCCCGCCGCGGTGCCGTCGACGGCCTGCACGCGGGGTGCGGCCGCTCGGGCGACCTCCTGGCCGGCCTCGATCAGGACCGCGCCCTCCTCCCCGAGCGTGAGCGCCAACAGTCGGGGCGTCTCCGGCAGCGAGTCGAGCTCGTAGCGGTTGACGACCACGAGCTCCGCCTTCCGCACCACCTCGACGGGGATCGTCCGTGCCGGGGCCGCGTTGAGGAAGAACCGCTCCGCGCCCTCGGCAGCCGACGAAACCGTCTCGTCCGAGACCTCCAGCTGACAGAGGACGTTCCCGCTCACCGCGACTGGCCCGATCTGCGCGTTCGCTCCGGGCGCGACGACGATCACGTTCTCGCCGTCCGCGTCGACGACGATCAATGCGACGCCCGTCTCCGCGTGGCGCGACAGCTCGAGCTCCACGCCCGCCTCGCGCATCCCGGCCAGCGCTTCGTCGGCGAACACGTCGTCCCCGACCGCTCCGACGAACCGGACCTGCGCCCCCAGCCGCGCGGCCGCGACCGCCTGGTTGGCGCCCTTGCCGCCCGGGAAGCGCGCAAACGCCGCGTCCGTGAGCGTCTCCCCCACGCGCGGCAATCTTTCCGACCGCGCGACGAGGTCGAGGTTGACCGAGCCGACAACTGTCAGTTCAGGCCGCGAGGGCACGCAGGTCTTCGACGGCCCGCCCGAGCAGGTTCTCGCGCAGGTCGAAGAGGCCGGCCCAGAGCGCCGAGCGGTCAGGCGCCGAGCGGATGCGCGCCGCATCGTCGAGACCCGCGAGCGCGCGCAGGAAGACCGCGAGCTCCAGGTACACCTGCGCGACACGCACCGACGAGCAGCGCACGCCGGCTCGGTACAGCACCGGTGCCCACTCGATCAGCTCCGCCGCACCGGGCGCGCCGTACCAGGAGCGTCCTTCCGCGCGCTCCGGCTCGAGCTCGAGCAGGTAGCGCCCGAGCGGCTGCTCGAGCCCCACGAGAGCCGTCTCCGCGCGATCCGCGGCGCGTCGCAGCGCCGCCTGTCGCGCGCCTGCGGTCGACGGAGCGGCGTCGCCGCGACCCCAGCGCTCCAGCAGCCTGCAGAAAGCGAGCGAAGCCACCTGCGCCGCGTTCAGCTGGCGGATCAGGCGGTCGGCAGTGCCGTGGTCGGCCGCGCAGTCCAGCAGGACGTCGGCCCAGCCAGGCTCGGCTCGTAGCGTGCTCATACCTCGACCACCACGGGGAGGATCATCGGCCGCCGGCCCGTGCGATCGTAGATCAGCTGCCCGAGCCCGTCGTGCAGGTGCTCCTGGAGGAGCTTGATCTCGGTGACGTGGTCCTCAACGAGCTCGTCCAGTACCCGTTCCGCCTCTTCGCGCATCTCGTCGAGCAGCGGCTCACCCGGCTCGGCGAACCCGCGCGCGATCAGCTCCGGCCGGCCCGCGACCGACCCGTTCGAGCCGCCGAGGGTCGCGACCACGATCAGGACGCCGTCCTCGGATAGATGCCGCCGGTCACGCAGCGCGACGTCCTGCACGTCGCCGACCCCGAGCCCGTCGACGAAGGTGACGCCAGCCTCGACGTGGCCGGTGAGGTAGGCGCCGGACTCGTCCAGCTCAACCACCGAGCCGTTCTCCGCCAGCACGATCCGGTTCGTCGGCACGCCGCTGTCCTCCGCCAGGCGGGCGTGCGCCGCCAGCATGCGAAACTCGCCGTGCACCGGCATCACCGACTTCGGACGGACGAGCCCGAGCATCATCCGCAGCTCCTCCGAGTTGCCGTGGCCGGAGACGTGCACCGGGGCGATCTCCTGGTGCAGGACCTCGGCGCCGTTCCGCGCGAGCTGGTTGATCGCGTCGTGGACGCGCAGCTCGTTTCCGGGCACCGGCTTGGCGGAGATGATCACCGTGTCGCCCGCCTCGACCCGCACCGCCGGGTGGTCGCCGTAGGCGATCCGCACCAGCGCCGAAAGCGGCTCGCCCTGGCTGCCGGTGCAGAGGATCAGGACTTCGCCGCGCGCGTACTCGTCCAGCTCGTTCGGCCGGATAAGCGTCTCCTCCGGCACTTCGATGTACCCGAGGTTGCGCGCGATGTTCACGTTCTTGCGCATCGAGCGGCCGACCACGCAGACCTTGCGGCCGACGTCGACCGCAACGTCGATCGCCTGCTGCATCCGGTGGACGTTCGACGCGAACGACGCGACGAGGATGCGGCCCGTTCGCCCCGGTATCAGCTGGCGGAAGGCCTCTCCGACGAGCCGCTCGGAGCCGGTCACCCCCGGCCGCTCGGCGTTCGTCGAGTCGCCAAGGAAGAGGTCGACGCCGCGGTTGCCGATCTCGGCCAGCTTCCCGACGTCGGTGCGGAGACCGTCTACCGGCGTGTGGTCCATCTTGTAGTCGCCGGTGTGCAGGATGCGTCCCCCCGGCGTGTCGAGCACGATCGCGACGGCGTCCGGGATCGAGTGGGCGACGCGGACGAACTCCGCCCGGAACGGCCCCAGCTCGACGGGGTCGTCGTCGGGATCGGCCTCGCGCAGCTCCACCGAGCGCAGCAGGCCGTGCTCGTCCAGCTTCGACTTCACGAGCCCGAGGGTCAGCCGCGTCGCCCAGACCTCCTGCACGCGCGTCTCGCGCAGCAGATACGGCAGCGCGCCGACGTGGTCCTCGTGCCCGTGCGTCAGCAGCACCGCGCGGACCGGCCGGTCGCGGTCGATCAGGTACGAGAAGTCCGGGAGGATCAGGTCGACTCCGAGGTGCTCGTCGCGCGGAAAGGCAAGGCCCGCGTCGATGACCACGGCCTCCCCGTCGGCCTCGATCACGGTCATGTTCTTGCCGACCTCGCCGAGCCCGCCGAGCGGGATGATTCTGGTGCTTCCGGGCATCGCCGAAGTGTAGAGCGTGACGCGGGCTAAGCCGTTTCGACGCAGCACCCGATACACGCTCTGTGCGGCTCTCTCTGTTCGCGTACCTGACCGTCGCGGCCGGCGTCGGCGCCTGCGTCGCCGGCGGGATCGCGGCTGCCGGCGAGCCGCTGACGGCGCTGACGCTGTTCGGCGCCGCGGCGCTGGCTGCGGAGCTGCTCGAGGAACCCGAGAACGCACGGGTCCGCGAGCCGCTCGGCCCCGGTGTCTTCCGCGTCGCGTCGGGGGTGGACATCGCAGCCGTGATCGTGCTCGGGCCGTGGCGCGGCGCGCTGGTCGCCGGAGCGGCCGCGTTCCTCGCCCGGCTGATGCGCGGGCCGCTCTCGCTGGGCGCCTTCCAGGCCTCCGCCTTCGCGCTCGCCTCGCTCGCCGCCGGTTACGCGTTCGAGCTCGGCGGCGGCCGGACCGGCCACCTGGTGCTCCCGGACGACCTCGTGCCCCTGACGGTGCTCGCGCTCGTCTACCTGCTCGTCTCGCGCGGCCTGCTGCAGGTCGTCGGCGGCCTCGAGGTGCTGCAGCCCGACTTCGCCGCGGCGGCGGCCGAGGCCGGGCTGGGCGCGATCCTGGCGGTCTTCGCCCTCGCCCACCCGTGGAACGTCCTCGCCGTGCTCCCGGTGGCGCTGGCGGTGAACCAGGCGCACGCCCGGGTTCGCCGTTCGCGGCAGGAGACGCTGCACGCGCTCGAGACCTTCGCGAACATCGTGGACGAGCGCGACCCGCACACCTACCGCCACTCGCAGCGCGTCGCCGCCTACGTGGACGAGCTCGCGCGCGCTCTGCAGCTCTCCTACTCCGACATCGACCGCCTGCGCTGGGCCGCGCGCCTGCACGACCTCGGCAAGGTCGCCGTCGACGCCGCCGTGCTCGGCAAGAACCGCAAGCTGACGCCGAAGGAATGGGGCGACGTCTGGCGCGCGCCGCGGCTCTCGGCCCGGCTGCTCCGCCGCTTCGAGGTCTCGGCCGCCGAGGCGCGCGCGGTCGAGTACCACCGCGAGCGTTACGACGGCCGCGGCTACTACGGGATCCCGGCCGAGGATCAGCCGCTCGCGGCGCACTTCCTCGTCGTCGCCGACGCCTTCGACGCGATGACCAGCGACCGCCCGTACCGAGCCGGCCTCCCGGAGGACGAGGCCCTCGCGGAGATCGAGCGCAACATCGGCAAGCAGTTCCACCCGGCAGTGGCCAAGGCGTTTGTCGCGCTGCGGCGCGGCGAGGATCCGTTCTCGGCGCTCACGCCTGAGGAGCAGGAGCAGGTCCGCGGGGCCTCGGCGCCCTACCGCGTGCCGGAGATCCGCGGAGCTCGCGACCTGAAGGAGCGGCCGGAGCTCGTCGCGCTCGCCGGCCTGATCGGCGGCCTGGCCGGCGTCGGGCTCGACCAGAGCTGGCTCGTGGTGCTCGGGGTGGTCGCCTGCTTCCTCGGCCTGACGCTGCAGGCGTGGGTGCGGCTGCGGGCCAACCGCCTGTCGCGGTCGCTCGCGGACGCACTGGCCGAGGAGGACCGCGAGCACGTGTTCTCGCACCTCATGCAGGTGCTGGAGCGGACAGCTGACGCGGAGTGGGCGGCGCTGATCGAGTGGCGCGAGGATGGTCTCGGCGGGACGATCGAGCTCGCGCGCGGGGAGGGTCCACTCGAGCACGTGTTGATGAGCTGGCTGGTCCGCGAGGCAGAGTCGCGCGACGAGCTGCTCACGACGAGCGGCCACGAGCTCGGCGGGGACGGCGCGTACGTCGCCCTGCCGCTGCGCCGCGAGAACAGCGCGCTGACCGGCTTCGTCGTGCTGCGCACGCCGCGGGCGTTCAGGCGCTACGTCGCCACCGCGCTGACCACGTCGCTCGACTCGCTCGGCCTCGCGCTCGCACCGGAGCCGCAGGTGGCGGCGGACCGTCCCGCCGCGGCCGCCGCGGTCTAGGCCCGCGCCGGCTCGAGCAGGCGGAGCCGCTCGAGGCAGCCGCGAATCTGCGCGACCTGCTCGTCGCTCGCCTCGACGAGCGGCAGCCGCACGCCGCCGACCTCGTGGCCGAGCAGGTTGAGCGCGGCCTTGATCTGGATCGGGCCGGTGACGACTCCGATCAGCTCGTAGGCGGGCTCGAGCTCCTCGTCGAGCTGCCGCGCCCCGTCGAGGTCGCCCTCGCGAGCTAGGCGGACCAGCTCCTTTACCTGCGGGCCGACGACGTGCGTGTGGACGCACACACCGCCGCGGCCGCCCAGCTCGACGAACGGAAGGACGAGGTTGTCGTCACCCGCGTAGAGGTCGAGCCCGAGCTCGACGATCCGGCGGGCCTGCTCGAGGTCGGCGTTCGACTGCTTGACGGCGGTCACGTTGGGAATCTCGGCGAGCTCGGCCATCGTCTCGGGCTCGATGTTGATCACGACGCGGCCCGGGATGTTGTAGGCCACCACCGGCCGGTCGGTCGCCGCGGCGACGGCCTTGAAGTGCTCGACGACGCCGCGCGGCGGCGGCTTGTTGTAGTACGGCGTCACGACGAGCACGGCGTGCGCCCCAGCCTCGTGGGCCTGCTCGGTGAGCTCGATCGAGTGCGCCGTCGAGTTCGTGCCGGTACCGGCGACGACCGTCGCGCGGTCACCGATTGCATCGAGCGCGGCCTCGATCAGGCCGATCCGCTCCTCCTCCGAGAGCGTCGACGCCTCGCCGGTGGTGCCGTTGACGACAACGCCGTCGGAGCCGTTCTCGACGAGGAACTCGCAGAGCGCGCGGTAGCGGTCGTAGTCGACGGCGCCGTTCGCGTCGAACGGAGCGACGGTCGCGGTCAGGACCTCCCCGAGCACACCGCCATTCTACGCCGCCGCGGCCCCGGCCCCTCCCCTACCCCAGGTGCCCGAGAAGCGAGAACACGCCCCAGATGGCGAAGACGATCAGCGCCATCGCCACCACTTCGGACGCCATCGTCTGCCCGTCCTCGCGCTTACCGAGCGAGTTCGCAAGCGAGGTGAACAGCTCCATCCGATTCACCTCCCTCCGCAGTTGCCGCAGGAATGAACATCGCCGCATACACGAGAGCGATCGGCAGGACGCCGCGGAGGCTGGATCCCTCGTGGTGACTAGCTAGTCCAGCAGCGCGTCGAGCCCCACCGTCAGCCCCGCTGGCAGGCTCGGCAGGCGCTCGAGCGCGAGCAGCACGCCCGGCACGTACGCCTCGCGCGAGAACGCGTCATGGCGGATCGTCAGCAGCTGGCCGTCGCCGCCGAAGAGCACCTCCTGGTGCGCAACGAGCCCCGGGAGCCGCACCGAGTGGACCGGCACCTCGCCGCCAAGCAGCTCAGCGGTCGCGCTGGCGGTGCCCGACGGAGCGTCCTTCTTGGCCTCGTTGTGCAGCTCTACGATCGCGGCCCGCGGCAGGTAGCGCACCGCCTCCGCCGACAGGCGCATCATCACGACCGCTCCGAGCGCGAAGTTCGGAGCGACGAACAGTCGCAGCCCGCGCGAGGCGGCTTCCTCCCCCAGCGCCCCCGGGTCCCAGCCGCTCGTTCCGACCACGCACGGCACGCCGGCCTCGAGCGCCGCGCGCACGTTGGCCTCGACCGCGTCGGGCGCGGTGAAGTCGACCATCGCCTCGGCCTCGCCGAGCTCCACCACCAGCTGATGCCCCGCCGCCTCGAGCGCCGGCGCGAGCACCTGCCCGACCTTCCCACCGCGCCCGAAGAGGACGACCCTCACGCCGCGCGAGCGAGCCCCGGGTTCACGTGCTCGACCGCCGCCAGGAAGCGGTCCTCATCCGGCCCGATCCCGGCCGCCGACAGCTTCTCCGGCGCGAGCAGCACCCCGGCGAGCTCCGCGAGCGCTTCCGGCTCGACCGCGTCGATCTCGGCCATGATGCGCTCGATCGAGAGCAGCTCGGTGTCCGAGATCAGCGACTTGCCGAGCCGGCTCATCCGGTTCGACGTCGACTCCATCGAGAGCATGATCCGCCCTTTCAGGTTGTCCTTGGCCCGGGTGAGCTCCTCGGGCTGCACATGGCCTGCTGCGATGTCGGCGATCTGCTCGCTCATGATCGCCAGGCAGGCATCCACGTTGTCCTCGCGGGTGCCGATGTAGACCCCGATCTGGCCGGTGTCGGTGTACTGCGACGCGAAGCTGTAGACCGCGTAGGCCATCCCGCGCTTCTCGCGGATCTCCTGGAAGAGCCGCGACGACGCCGAGCCGCCGAGGATCCCGTCCAGCAGCGACGCAGCGAACCGGCGCCGGTCGGACCGCGCGATCCCGGGCGCCGCGACGCAAACGTGGTACTGCTCGGTCTCCTTGCGCTGGAAGCGCAGGCCGGGCGGCGGGGGCTTCACCAGCGCGGGCCGCACCCGCGGCCCTTTCCTCGCGGGCGCCGCCGCGCGCCGCTGCACCCGCACGAGCAGCCGCTCGAAGTCCTCGTGCTTGAGGTTGCCGGCCGCTGCGGCGACGACGTTGCCCGGCACATACATCGAGCGGTGGTAGCCGGAGATCACCCGCCGCGAGACCGACGAGATGACCTCGGCGCGCCCGATCACGGGCCGTCCGAGCGCGTGCGTGCCGAAGGTCGCCTCCGAGATCAGGTCGTGGACGAGCTCCTGCGGCTGGTCCTCGTACATCGCGATCTCCTCCAGGACGACCTCACGCTCGGCGTCCAGCTCGGCGAAGGCCGGCGCGAAGACCATCTCGCCCATCACGTCGAGCGCGACCTCGAGCTTGTCGTCGGGCACGCGGGCGTAGACGACGGTGTGCTCGCGCGAGGTGGCCGCGTTCAGCTCGCCGCCGAGACCGTCGAAGATCTCGGCGATCTGCTGCGCGCTGTAGCTCGCGGTGCCCTTGAAGAGCAGGTGCTCGATGAAATGGGAGATGCCGGCCTTGGCGTCGGTCTCGTCGCGCGAGCCGGCGCCGATCCAGAATCCGATCGAAACCGAGCGGACGTGCGCGAGGCGCTCCGAGATGACGCGCTCGCCCGAGTCGAGCTCCGTGAGCACGTACTTCTGCTGCACTCGCGGATCGTACTCGCGGGGGTCGGTACGCTCGTCCCCGTGGAGCAGGCCGAGGACTTCGAGGACGCCGTCGAAGCCACGATCGACGCGCTACCGGACGAGCTCCGGACGGCGATGTCGAACGTCGCGATCGTGGTCGAGGACGAACCGCCGGACGGCGAGCCGCTGCTCGGGCTCTACCAGGGCATCCCGCTCACCGAGCGCTCGAGCGCCTACGCTGGAACGCCGCCCGACAAGATCTCGATCTACCGCGGTCCGCTGGAGCGGCTGTACGGCCACGACCCGCGGCTGCTACGCGACCAGATCCGCCGCGTGGTGCTGCACGAGATCGCGCACCACTTCGGCATCTCCGACGAGCGTCTCGAGGAGCTCAACGCCTACTAGGAGCCCTGGAGGGCCTTGTCGAGCGCCGCGGTGACCGCCGAGAGGCCCGGGTCGCCCGCCGGGAAGTAGGACGGCCTGGCGCCCGTCTTGCCGATGCCGATCGTCGGCGTCCCCGACACGGCGTCGGTGCGCGACTGCTGGTCGTAGACGGCCGCCCGGTCCTTGACGGTCTGCGAGTCCATGTTGTCGAGGATCGTCTGAGGATCGAGGCCGACGCTCGTGGCCGCGCTGGCGATCATCGAGTCGTCGAGCCAGCCGCTGTTTTCGGCGCCCTGGTTGAAGTAGAGGATCTGCGAGAAGTTGAACGCCTTGCCCTGGGGCTCGGCCGCGACCATCGCGCGGCGGCCGCTCTCGGAGTCGGGGCCGATGAAGGCGATCGGTCGCACCTCGACCTTGACCTTTCCGGGCCGCACGTAGCGCTGGATGATGCTCGGCATCACCTCGGTCTCGAACTGCCGGCAAACCGGGCACTGCAGGTCGATGTACTCGACCATCGTCACCGGCGCGCTCGCCCGGCCGAGGACGTTGCCCTGCTGCGGGATCCCCCCGAGCTGGGCTTCGATCGTGGCCGAGTCGGGAAGGGTCGAACCTTTCGCCGCCGAGTTGTCGGAGCCGCCGGTGAAGACGATCGCCAGGACCACCGCGAGCGCGACGGCGATGATCAGCGCGAGCGCGATGCCAAGCACCTTCGGCGACGCACGCCGCCCCCCCGTGCTGCGAACCGGCGGCCGCGCGACCGCCGCCTGCCGCTGCTTGCGGGCCTGTTTCCCGCTCGTCATGTCGGCCGAACCGTAGCGCGAGAGACGGGTGGCGATGCGCCGATCACGAGCAGCTCGAGGCAGAGGACGAACGCCGTGAGGGTCAGCGTCGGGATCGTCATGTAGCCGAACTCGTTGATCCACTTCGTCGCGCAGCCGCCCGGCGCCGAGATGAGGCACGCCTGCGCCTGCTTGACCACGTGGTTCTCGACGAGCAGGTGGTAGATCGCGATGCCCGCGCCCACCAGCGGCAGCGGGATCAGGTAGCGCGCCACACGGCGGTCGTTCGCCAGCGCCGCGAGCAGCGTGATGATCGTTAGCGGGTACATGCAGATCCGCTGGAACCAGCAGAGCTCGCAGGGGACGAATCCTGCGATCTCGGAGAAGAAGAGGCTCCCGCCCGTGGCGATGGAGGAGACGAGGAACACGAGCCAGAGCTCGTAACCCTCCAGCGCTGCGCGCACGGCGTCGCCTGGACCTCGCAGGCCGAAGAGCCAGGCGAGCCCGACGAGCAGCAGGAGACCGGCCAGCACCTGCCCAACGACCCCGAGGGCCGAGAGCAGGACGATGACGTCGTGCGTCACCGCGGCGCCTCGAACACCTGCTCGCTCCCGGCATCGACGAGGAAGCGGATCCCTCGCACACACTCCCAGGCTGTCAGGCGCGCCGCGCCGACCAGCGCCATCACGCCGAGCCCGGCGAGGATGCCCGCCAGGAACGCCGCCAGGGGCGGCTGCGGCCAGAGCGCGATCACGGTCAGGACGGTCAGGCCGATCGTGCTCGGGTACGTTGCGGCGGCGAGTGCCCGGAGCCGGCTTTCCACGCGGAAGTCCTCCGGCACGGACTGGGCGTCGGCAAAACGTCGAGCCGCGCGCTGAGGCTTGCCGCCCGCGTACACGGAGAACAGCACGAGCCCCGCGCCGAACGCGACCAGGCCGACAGCAGGGCCGCGGTCGACACCCCGCGCGACTGCCGCCGCGACTCCGGCCGCCGCAAGGGCAAGCCGGAGCGCGGCAATCAGGAGCGCCTGCGCCCGTGCCTCCACGAGAACGGGCGCTCCCTGGTGCTTGCCTACCTCAGCTGCGGTCGCGTCCGCCGCGTCCACGCCCACCGCGGCCGCGGCCTCGCTCGCCGTCGCGGCGCGGCGGGCGCTCCTCGCGCTCGCGGGGCGGCGCGTCCTTGGCCCGCTCGATCAGCTCCTCGGGCTGTACGAGGTTGCCGTTCTCGTGCTTCGCGATCAGCTTCAGGCCGATGCGGCCGCGTTCCTTGTCGACCTCCTGCACCAGGACGTCGAGCACGTCGCCGCGCCCGATCACGTCCTCGATGTGGCCGACGCGGCCCGGGCCGACGTTGGAGACGTGCAGCAGCCCGTCGGTGCCCTTCTTCAGCTCGACGAAGGCGCCGAACTGCGTCGTCTTCACCACCTTGCCGGTGTAGGTGTCGCCGACCTCGGGCTCCTTGGTGAGCCCCTCGATCGCCGCGATCGCCGCTTCCGCCTTCTCGCCCTCGGTCGCGTAGATGAGGATCGTGCCGTCTTCCTCGATGTCGATCTGGACCTCGTAGTCGGCCTCGAGCGAGCGAATCGTCTCGCCGCCCTTGCCGATCACCATCCCGATCTTCTCGGGGTCGATCTTGACGGTGGAGATGCGCGGCGCATGTGACGGGAGCTCCGCCCGGCTCGCCGGGATCGTCTCGGCCATGCGGTCGAGGATGAACTCGCGCGCCCGCTTCGCCTGCTCGAGCGCATTCCGCATGATCTCCTGCGTGACGCCGGTGATCTTGATGTCCATCTGGAGCGCGGTGATGCCGTCACGCGACCCGGCGACCTTGAAGTCCATGTCGCCGAGGTGGTCCTCGGCGCCCTGGATGTCGGTCAAGACCACGTAGTCGTCGCCCTCCTTGACGAGGCCCATCGCGATGCCGCCGACGGGCGCCTTGATCGGCACGCCGGCGTCCTGGAGCGACAGGGTCGAGCCGCAGACCGAGCCCATCGACGACGAGCCGTTCGACTCGAGCGTCTCCGAGACGATGCGGATCGTGTACGGGAACTCCTCGAGCGACGGGATCATCGGCTCGAGCGCCCGCTGCGCGAGTGCGCCGTGGCCGATGTCGCGCCGCTTCGGCCCGCGCATGAAGCCGGTCTCTCCGACCGAGTAGGGCGGGAAGTTGTAGTGGTGCATGTAGCGCCGGTCGGTCTCGAGGGAGAGGTCGTCGATGCGCTGCCCCTCCTTCGCCGTGCCCAGCGTCAGCAGCGACATGATCTGCGTCTGGCCGCGCGTGAAGAGCGCCGAGCCGTGCGTGCGTGGGCTCACGCCCACCTCGCACGTGACCTGGCGGATCTCCTCCGGGTCGCGGCCGTCCGGGCGGCGCTTCTCGACCGCGATCTTCCGGCGGACGAGCTCCTTGTAGATCGACTCGGCCGCCTTCTTGATCTGCTGGCGGGTCATCGAGTCCTTCACGGCAGGCGCGTCATCATCCGACGGGGTAGGCCCGACGGGGAACGGCAGCCGAACTTCCTCCTCGATGCGCTCGAAGAGAAGGCTCCGCTTGGCCGACTTGAGCTCCTTCGAGTCCTGCTCGGCCTCGGTCAGGGCCCGCAGGTCGTCCTCGAACTGTTGCCGCACCGGTTCGACGACCGCCTCGAGCCGCGTGCGGTCGAGAATCATCGCCAGGCTCGAGCGGATCTGGATCTGGCGCCGGATGTCGTCTTCCGTCGACTCCATGGAGAGCGGCGGGCTGAGCTCGGAGAGGAGCTCCTCGACCACCGTGCCGGCTTCACGCAGGCCCTCGGCCGCGATCCGCTCGGCGAACCGGTGGCCGTGGTCGTTCTCGAGCTGCTCGGTGAGCTCCGGGTCCAACCACCTCTCCTTGCCGACCTGGCGGCGCAGGTCCTCCTGCGCCTCGCAGATCTTGCGGATCTCGGTGTGGGCCAGCTCGAACGCCTCGAGGATCGTCTCCTCGGGGACCTCGTCGGCGCCGGCCTCGACCATCGTCAGCGCCTCGGGCGTGCCGACGACGATGAGGTCGAGGTCGCTCTCGCCCTCCTCAACGTCGGGGAGCGACGGGTTCACGACCAGCTGGCCGTCGATGCGGCCGATCCGGACGGCCCCGACCGGGCCCATAAAGGGCAGCGGCGAGACCATCAGCGCCGCGGAGGCGCCGTTGATGCACAGGATGTCGTGGGCGGTGACGAGGTCGACCGAGAGCGTCGTGCACACGACGTGCACCTCGTTCTTGTAGCCCTTCGGCCAGAGCGGCCTGATGGGGCGGTCGATCATGCGCGCGGTCAGGATCGCGCGCTCGGTCGGCCGACCCTCGCGCTTGAAGAAGCCGCCCGGGATCTTCCCGGCGGCGTACATCCGCTCCTCGACGTCGACGGTCAGCGGGAAGAAATCGGCGCCCTCGCGGGCCTCCATCTTGCCCTGTGCCGTTGCAAGCACCATCGTCTCGCCGGAGCGGACGACGACGGCGCCGTCGGCCTGCTTGGCGAGCTTGCCGGATTCGAAAGTCAGCTCCAGATCGCCGACGGTGACAGACACCGAGGCGGTCCGGGGCTCAGTCGTTGTTGCCATGTGGTTCCTCCACTTCTGGTTGGAGAGTGGAGGTTTGAGCCAGGCCCACGGCCGCGAGTGTCACCAGGCCTCGCTCAAACTTCCACCCTCGGGCGGGTTGGTGTGTGGTCTGGTTCGGCCTACCTCCTCAGGCCGAGCTCCTGGATGAGGGCGCGGTAGCCCTCGAGGTTGCGCTTCTGCAGGTACTGCAGCAGCCTGCGCCGGCGGCCGACGAGCTTCAGCAGTCCGCGGCGCGAGTAGTGGTCCTTCGGGTGGGTGCGCAGGTGCTCGGTGAGCTCGTTGATGCGCGCTGTGAGGAGTGCGATCTGCACCTCGGCCGAGCCGGTGTCCTGCTCGCTTCGGCCGTGCTTCCCGACGATCTCTTGCTTGGCTTCCTTGGTGAGGGTCAAACGGTCCTCCTTCAAACGCGTCTCCGCGATCCAAGCGCGCCGTGCGGAAGCACACACGAACGGCCGAGACCGCGGTCTGGCCGAGAAGGGTAGCAACCATGCCGTTTCCGCGCCGCTCGCTGGCCCGCTGGCAGCCAAGTGCGCCCGGTGGCCACGACCCTCCTCCCCGCTGCGAGCGTAGCCATGCTCGGCGCGCCCATGGTGACGGGAGCCGAATGAAAGCGTCACGATCTCCCCACAGTGCAGGCGGCAGTCGCAGCAGGCCATCCGGCGACCATGGAGGCCGGCGTCGAGATCCTCTCCGAGGGCGGCTCGGCTGCCGACGCGGCGGTTGCCGCTTCGCTCGCGTCGTGTGTGGCCGAAACCGTGATGACGGGCCTGCTCGGCGGCGGGCACGCGCTCTACTTCGACGCGTCCTCCGGCCGGGCGCGGAACCTCGACTGCTTCGTCGCCGTGCCGGGCCTCGGCGTGGAGCCGCCGCGCGACGCCGAGCTCGTGGAGCTCCAGGTGCCGTTCGGCGCCGAGTTGGTGCACTACGCGGTCGGCCCTGCCTCCTGCGGTGTTCCCGGCCTTCCTGCGGGGCTCGGGTTGCTGCACCGGGAGCATGGCCGGCTGCCGTGGGCACGGCTGGTCGAGCCCGCTCTCCGGCTCGCGCGCGACGGCGTCGAGTTTCCCCCGGCGCACGCGGCCTGCCTGGCCATGCTCGCGCCCGTGATGACGATGGACACCGGTGCGCGCATCTACTCGCCCGACGGGCGGCTGCTGCAGGCGGGCGAGCGGCTCCTGCAGCCCGGGCTGAGGCCGGCGCTCGAGGCATTGGCCGCAGAGGGGCCGCGGAGCATGTACGACGGAACCCTCGCGGATGCGTTGCTCGCGCTGATGGAAGAACGCGGCGGGCTAGTCACACGCGACGACCTGCAAGCCTACGAGGCGCAATGGGGCGAGCCGGTGGAGTACGCGTTCGCGGGCATGCATGTCCTCACGCGCGCCGGGCTTGCCCCGGTCGGCCACACGCTCGTGCGGCTCCCGACACTCCGCGGGCTCTCGCCCGCCCGGCGCGCGGTCACGCTGGCCCGAACTCTCGTCGGCACTGAGCGCGACGGCGACACCACGAACCTCGCGATCGTCGACGCGGAGGGGAACGCCTGTGTCGTCACGTCGAGCCTCGGCCTCGGCTCGGGCGATTTCGTGCCGGGCCTCGACCTCCATCTGAACAGCATGCTCGGGGAGTCCGACCTGATCCGCGGCCCGCTCGAGCCGGGCGAGCGAATGGCGAGCATGATGTCCCCGCTGGTTGCGCTGGACGGAAACGGCCCCGCGCTCGCCGCTGGGGCGGCGGGCGGCACGCGCCTACGCGGCGCGCTTGTTCAGGTCGTTGCCGGGATCCTGGACGAGGGGCTCGCTCCCGACGAGGCGGTCTCGCGTCCGCGGCTCCACCCGGTCGACGGTCTGGTCAACCTCGAGCCGGGGCTCGGCGAAGAGGTGGCGCGGGCGCTGGATCAGCTAGGGGTCGAGGTCCGCGAGTGGCCGGAGCGACACCACTACTTCGGCGGCGTCAGCGTCGTTACGCGAAGCGGCGCGGCCGGGGATCCACGCCGAAGTGGTTCTGCGTCGATCCTTCCCCCGCGCTGAACGGCGACCAGCCCAGGTACCCGCACTCCGGGCACCCGGGATTCGCGGCTGCGGTCCCGCGGCTCATCGGCTTGGTGTACGGGCTCCCGCAGTCGAGACAGCGCACTCGCGCGAACGCGTTAACCAGCCGGTTTTCGTATCCCTCGTAGAGCTCCATGCCCACAAGAGCCCCGAACATGGCGAAACTTGCGCTTAGCTGCTTGTTTCCTCGTCGACCCGCTTGAGCGCGGCCAGCGCGATCCAGCCGACGCCGCCGCACTGCGGGCAGGGGTCGGCCTCCTGTAGGCCGAGCGGAAGCGGGTAGACGGTGCCGCAATCGAGGCAGCGCACGAGTTGACGGTCGTCGCGGTCCTTCGGTCGTTCCACTCGAACATGGATGCGCTCGCGACGCTCGACTTGCGGGCTCAGACCGGGGGTTGCGCCCGTCGCGTGGCCTCCACGTCCCGACCGATCTGCGCCACCAACTCGTCCTCGCTCTCGAAAGCGAGCTCGTCCCGCAGGCGCTCCCATAGCTGCAGCCGCAGCTTCCGGCCGTAGAGATCGCCGTCGAAGTCGAGCAGGAACGCCTCGATCCGCCGCTCGCCGCCGCCGTAGTGCGGGTTCGTGCCGATCGAGATCGCGGCTCGATGCCCGTCGGCCGCACCGGCGTAGATGCCGTACCCCGGCACGAGTGGCCCGGGCTCGGGGCGCAGGTTCGCGGTAGGGAAGCCGAGCGTCCCGCCGCGCGCGTCGCCCGCGACGACCGTTCCCTCGATCTCGGCGGGCCGGCCGAGCAGCCGCGCCGCTCGCTCGACCTCGCCTGCGCGAAGCAGGTCCCGGATGCGGGTCGATGACACGCCCTCAACCAGCGGCACCGCGCGGACGTCGAGGTCGAGCCGTCGCAGGAGCTCGAGGTCGCCGGACCGTCCTCGGCCGAAGCGGAAGTTCGCGCCCGCCACGACGACGTCGGTACCGATCGGGAGCAGCACGCGCTCGACGAACTCCTCCGGCCCGAGCTGCGCTAGCTCGAGGTCGAACTCGACCACCAGCGCCTCGTCGATCCCGGCCTCGGCGAGGAGCTCGAGGCGCCGTTCGAGCGACGTCAGCAGCTCGACGCCGTAGCCCAGAGCAACGCGAGGGTGCGGATCGAACGTGACCACGGTCGGCGCCTGTCCCGCCGCAACCGCGGCGTCGAGCACCCGTCGGTGGCCGCGGTGGACCCCGTCGAAGGTGCCCAGCGCGACCGCTCGGGGCCGCGCGTCGAGCTCGTCTGGGCTGCGAACGACCTTCACGCCTCAGGAGCCGCCGCGCCCGCAGGTCCGAGCCGAGCCAACGCCTCGTCGGCCGGGATCAGCCGCTCCGGGTTGGCCTCCTCCACCCGGAACGGGCCGACCTCGGTTCGCCGCAACGACGCGCAGTGGCCGCCTAGCGCCGTGGCGATCGAGCGCACGTAGGTTCCCGAGCTGACGCGCAGGTCGAGCTGCGCAACTCCTTCGCTATAGGAGATGACGTCGAGCGCGTCGACCCGCGACCTCCGCAGCGGCATCTCGACGGCGACACCGCGGCGGTGCAGCCGGTACGCGCGCTCACCGCCGATCTTGACCGCCGAGGCGGTCGGGACCGGCAGCTCCACCTCGCCGCGGAGGCCCGCGAGCCGCCGCCCCAGCTCGCCCTCGTCCGGCGGCTCCTGCTCCTCGAGCACCGACCCCTCGCGGTCGCCCGTGTCCGTGACCGTGCGCAGGTCGACGTCGGTCAGGTACCGCTTGTCGAGTCCAACGAAGCACGAGGCCAGCCTAGTTGCCCTTCCGGACAACACGAGCAACAGCCCGGTGGCGAACGGGTCGAGCGTGCCTGTGTGCCCTGTCCGCGCACCGGTACGGCGGCGCACGTCCGCGACCACCGCGAAGGAGGACGGCCCTTCCGGCTTGTCGATCAGGAAGAGCCCGCTCGGGTCAAGTGCCCGCGGCGGCACGGAACTCGTGATGAATGAAGTCGGTGATCTCCTCGACGGACGCGTCGCTGGAGAAGCCGGCCGCCTGGCGGTGACCGCCGCCGTCCGACTTGCGCGCAATCGCGGAGACGTCGAGCTCGTCGTTCGAGGCCCGCAGGCTCACCCGCCGGCGCGGCCCCTCACGCCGCGGCGGCTCACGAATCAGCGCTGCCATCTCCGCACCTTCGACGGCGCGCAGGTAGTCGATGATCCCTTCCGAGTACGCCTCCGGCGCATTCAGGTCCGTGAAGTCGCCCTGCAGTAGGTAGGAGACCACCAGGCGTCCGCCCTCGTAGACCTGCGCCCGGTCGAGTGCGCGCGAGAGCAGCTTCAGCTTCGCGAACTCGACCGACTCGTAGACGCCCTGGAAGACGCGGTGCACGTTGGCGCCGGCCTCCACCAGCTCGGCGGCCAGCCGCAGCGCCTTCGGCGTCGTGTTCGTGTACTGGAATCGGCCGGTGTCGGTCACGACGGCGATGTAGAGCGCCTCTGCGATGTCCGGCGTGAGCGCCACGTCGAGCTCCGCGAAGAGATCGCGCAGCACCTCGCCGGTCGACGAGGCGTCGCCGACGACGAGGTTGACGTCACCGAAGCGGGAGTTGTCGTGGTGGTGGTCGATATCGAGCGTGAGCGGCGCGCGCTCCAGCAGCTCCGGCAACGGCCCCATCCGCGACTCGTTGGCGCAGTCGAGCGCGACCAGCACGCGCTCCCCCGCATCGTCGGGCAGCTCGCGGCGGAGGCCGTCGAGCGCCATGAACCCGTACTCACGCGGGAGCGGCGCATCGCCGTAGAGGTACATCTCGCTGTCCTTGCCCATCGCATCGAGCGCGAGCTTTGTCGCCAGCAGCGACCCGAGCGCGTCGCCGTCGGGATTCTCGTGAGTTACCAGCAGGAAGCGGTCGTTCGAGCGGAGCGCGTCCGCGACCGCCTGCAGGTCACTCCTCCTCTGCGTCTGGGGCGAGCTCATCGATGAGTTGGGTCATGCGGACCCCGCGCTCGACGGTCGGATCGTATTCGAAGGCCAGCTGGGGAGTCCGCTTCATTCGCAGCTCGCGGGCGAGGCGCGCCTGTAGGACCCCGTGCGCTGCGGTCAGCCCGGCGAGCGTCTTGGTGCGCTTCGCCTCGGACCCGAGCACGCTGACGAAGACGCGCGCGTGCCGCAGGTCGGGCGTCGTCTCGACGCCGGTGACGGTGACGAAACCGATCCGCGGATCCTTCAGCTCGCCGAGCGCCTCCGAGATCACCTCGCGGACGGCCTCGTTGACGCGGCGCATGCGCTCGCTCATTCGAGGTATTCAAGCTGCTCACCCCAACCTCCGAGCCCGCTCGCCGTCCTAGCTGCCAGTGGCGGTTCGGCTCTTCCTCGGAGTCTGGCTGGCAGTCGTCGCGACAGCCGCGGCGACGCACGCGGGCACGCAGGCGACGCCACCGCCCAAAGGCTTCGAGGTGATCGGCCACGTGAACCCGGGCGGCGGCTACAGCGCCGACGTGGTCGGGGAGCGCCACTACGCCTACCTCTCCAGCCGCAGAGGCGCCAATGACTGCCCGGCACAGGGGGTTCGCGTCTACGACCTCGCCAACCCACGTCACCCGCGGCACATCGCTACCTTCGCGCGCCTGGTGGGGACGTGGACCGAGAAGACGATCGTCAGGCGGGTGAAGACGCCCGGGTTCAACGGCGTGCTCGCGGTGACGAGCTTCCAGGCCTGCAAGGACGGCTTCGGCGGCTTCGGCCTGTTCGACGTGACGAAGCCGGCGCACCCGCGCAAGCTGGCGCTCGTTCGCACCCTGCCCCGCGGCTCACACGAAATCTGGCTCGCCGCTGCGCGAGGGCACGCGTGGGTCTACACGGCCGAGGCCGCCGCGGAGTTCTCCCTCACGCGGGATTCGTTCGGATTCCACATCTACGACGTCACGCACCCGCGCTCGCCGGACGAGGTCGGCGGGTGGGGTGCCTGCCGCGACCAGGGCGACTGCACCCCGTTGACGTCGCCGCCCGGGACCGACCACCGGCGGCTGGTGCACTCGGTGATCACGAACGCCGGCGCGACCCGTGCGTACCTCTCGTACTGGTGGCTCGGCACGGTGATCCTCGACATCTCCGATCCCTCGAAGCCGCGCTACCTCGGCCGCACGGCGAGCGGCCAGGGCAACGCGCACTCGGCCTGGCTGATCAACGGCGAGCGGATCCTGCTCGAGACGCACGAGACGATCCGCGGGCGGCCCGTCGTGTGGAACATCGCCGACCCCGCGCACCCGGTGCGGCTCGCGACGGTGCGGCTCCCGGCACGGCTCTCCCCCAACGGCGCCTTTACCGGCCTTCCGCTGGAGGACAGCGTCCACGACCCGAAGGCCGTCGGCCGCTACGCCTACTTCTCGTGGTACGGCCAGGGTGCCGCGCTTTTCGACCTCAAGAACCCCCGCAAGCCGAAGTTCCTGATGCGCTTCCAGCCGCTCCCGGGTCGCGACCGGCACGGCCTGCTCTGCCCGGGCGACACCTGCACGGCGGTCTGGGGCGTGTACGTGATGCCGCACTACGTGCTCGTGTCCGACCTGAACTCGGGGCTCTGGGTCGTCAGTCGTCCAAGGTGACGACCTCGCGCTCGACCAGCCCGAGCTCGAACGCCTGGCCCGCGAGGTAGCGCTCCGCTCCGTCCAGCAGCTCCTCGACCTCGCGGTGCCCGCGGGCGACGCACGAGAGCGTCAGCCGCGCACGCTGCCACAGCTCGTGGTGGTCGACCTCCGCGACCGACGCGCCGAAGCGCCGCTGCAGCTGCGCCTTCACCGACAGCAGCTCCTTGCGCTTGCCCTTCAGCGAGCGGTTCTCGGGGAAGTGCAGCTCGGCGGAGAGGATGCCGACGTAGCCGGCCGACGACACCAAACCGCTAGGTTTAGGCGGCGGTGGTCGGCGCGGGCGTCTCGAGGTCGGTGCGCTCGACCTGGCGCGTCTCGTAGACCTCGAGCACGTCGCCTTCCTTGACGTCGTTGAAGCCCTCGAGCAGGATGCCGCACTCGAAGCCCTCCTCGACCTCGCGCACGTCGTCCTTGAAGCGCTTCAGCTGTGCGATCCGGGTCTCGTAGATCACCGTCCCGTCGCGCACGACGCGCACGCTCGCGTTGCGCCTGACCTGGCCGCTCGTGACGTACGAGCCGGCGATCGTGCCGAGTCGCGAGACGCGGAACAGCTGCCGCACCTCGACCTCGCCGAGCGTCCGCTCCTCCGTGAGCGGCTTCAGCATCCCGACCAGTGCCTGCTCGATGTCCTCGGTCAGCTGATAGATGACGCGGTAGGTGCGGATCTCGACGCCCTCGCGGTCGGCCAGCTGCCGCGCCTCGGCATTCGGGCGGACGTTGAAGCCGACGACCATCGCGTTCGAGGCGGAGGCGAGCATGACGTCGTTTTCGGTGATCCCGCCGACGCCCTGGTGGATCACGGTGACGCGCACCTCGGGGTGCTGGATCTTCGCGAGCTCGGAGATCGCCGCCTCGACCGAGCCGACGACGTCGCCCTTGAGCACGAGGTTCAGGTCCTGAACCGCGCCTTCCTGCAGTGCGTCGAAGAGGGTCTCCAGGGTCACTCCCGACGAGCGCTGGGTCGCGAACTGCTCCCGGCGCAGGCGCTCGCCGCGCGTCTGGGCGAAGCCGCGCGCCGCGCGCTCGTTCTCGACCACCTTCGCGTACTCGCCGCCGGGTGGCGGATGGTCGAAGCCGAGGATCTCGACCGGGTCGCCCGGCGTCGCGTCCTTGACCTTCTCGCCCTTGAAGTTGTAGAGCGCGCGGACCTTGCCCCATGCGTCGCCGGCGACGATCGCGTCGCCGACCCGCAGCGTGCCGCGGTGGACGAGCATCGTCGCCACGGGGCCACGGCCGACGTCGAGACGCGACTCGACGATTGGGCCGGAAGCCTCGGCCTTCGCGTTCGCGGTCAGCTCGAGCTCGGCGTCCGCGACCAGCAGCACCTTCTCGAGCAGCTCGTCGAGACCCTCGCTCTGCTTGGCCGAGACGAGCGCGAACTGCGTCGTGCCGCCCCACTCCTCGGGCTGCAGGTCCTCGGCCGCGAGCTCGGTGCGGACGCGGTCCACGTTCGCGTCGGGCAGGTCGACCTTGTTCACGGCGACGACGATCGGGACCTCGGCCGCGCGCGCGTGCGAGATCGACTCCTTCGTCTGCGGCATCACGCCGTCGTCGGCGGCGACGACCAGTACCGCGATGTCCGTCACCTTCGCGCCGCGGGCGCGCATGGCGGTGAAGGCCTCGTGGCCGGGCGTGTCGAGGAAGGTGATCTTCCGATCGCCGTGGACAACCTGGTAGGCGCCGATGTGCTGTGTGATGCCGCCGGCCTCGGTCTCGACCACCGCCGTCTGGCGGATCGCGTCGAGCAGCGTCGTCTTGCCGTGGTCGACGTGGCCCATGATCGTGACCACAGGCGGCCGCGCTGTCAGGTCGGCCTCGTCGTCCTCGTAGACCTCCGGCTCGAGCTCCTCCTCGGCCGCGTGCTTGATGTTGACCTCGCGGCCGACCTCGGTCCCGATCAGCTGCACCTCCTCGTCGGCGAGCGACTGGGTGACGGTCTTCGGCGCTCCGAGGCCCATCAGAATGGTGATCAGCTTCGGCACCGGGACGCCGAGCGCCTGGGAGAGGTCCTTGACGGTGACGCCGGACTCGACGGTCACCGGCCCGGTGAGCGGTGCGACCGGGGTCTTTTCCTTCGGCTTCTGCTCCTGCTGGTCGCGGCGCTGCCGGCCGTCCTGGCGCGGGCGAGCGGCACCGGTGTCGATCACGACACGGCGCTTGCGGCGGCCCGCCGGAGCGCCCTGCCGGGGCCGGATCGGGCGGTTGGGCTTGTTCGGACGGTCAGCCATTCGCGCTCAAGTGTAGAGACGTGTCAGCTCCGGATCGACCTGCACCGTCTGCCGCAGCGTGCGGTTGAACGCGCGCCGGTCCAGCGCCCGCTCGAAGCACGAGAGCCTGCGACAGGTGTAGGCGCCGCGGCCGGGGCCTTTCGGCGCGTGCGTCAGCGTCCCCCCGATCGCCACAAACCGCAGCAGCTCTGCCTGCGGCGCCTTGCGACCGCAGCCCGCGCAGGTTCTGATCGGACAGCTCATCCATCACCTAGCTTTGCCCTGCCTTGTTGTGAGCCGATCCTCGACCGACTCTGAGGGCTTTGCCCAGACGCGTAGCGTGCTCACGCAGCGTTGTCGGCCCCTTCCTCGGCAGGCTCGGCCTCGTCGAGCGGCTCGACCGGGATCGACTCCTTCTCGGGCGGTGCCTGTTGCGGATGCGGGGCGCCGAACTCGATCTCGCCCTCGTCCTTCAACACAGCCGTCGCGCTCGGATCTTCCGTCGCGACCGCGTCCGCGGGCGCCTCGGACTCGAGCTCTTCCTCCTCGCTGACCGGCTCGACGCTGTCGGGCCCGATGCTCTCCGCCTCGGGCGGGCTGGCGTCTGCCTTGGCCTCGAGCTCCGGCTCGGCCTCCTGGACGATCGGCTCCTCGTCCTCCTGCACGTCGTCGCGGAGCGCGAGCTCCTGGTGCGCCGGGACGCCGCAGTAGCGCGAGCCCGGCAGGGCCGCGTTCGGGCAGCGCTTGCCGGTCGAGAGCACCGCGGCGCAGCGGCCGGTGAACTCGGTGTCGCCCTCGTCGCCCTCGCCGGCGAAGGCCGCCTCGGCCTCCTCGGTCGCGAACTCGGTGTCGGACTTGATGTCGACCTTCCAGCCGGTCAGCCGCGCCGCGAGGCGGGCGTTCATCCCCTCCTTGCCGATCGCGAGCGCGAGCTGGTCGTCGGGCACGACGACGGTCGCGTCGCGCGCGTCGTCGTCGAGGTACACCTCGCGCACGCGGGCCGGCGAGAGCGCCTTGGCGACGAAGCGCGCGGGCTCCGGGTTCCACGGGATGATGTCGATCTTCTCGCCGCGGAGCTCTGAGACGACCATGCGCACGCGCGAGCCGCGCGGGCCGACGCAGGCCCCGACCGGGTCGACGCCCTGGGCGTGCGACTCGACGGCGATCTTCGAGCGGTACCCCGGCTCGCGCGCGACGGCGCGGATCTCGACCAGGCCGTCGGCGATCTCCGGGACCTCGAGCTCGAACAGCGTCCGGATCAGCTCCGGGTCGCGGCGCGAGAGGATCACCTGCGGGCCCTTCGTCCCGCTGCGAACCTCGGTGATGACGGCCTTGATGCGGGAGCCCTGCTCGTAGCGCTCGCCGTCGACCTGCTCGGAGCGAGGCAGCAGCGCCTCGACCTTGCCGAGGTCGACGAGCACGTTGTTGCGGTCTCCGGCCTGCTGGACGATCCCGGTCACGACCTCGGTCACGCGGTCGACGTACTCGTCGTACATGATCTGGCGCTCCGCCTCGCGGATGCGCTGCGTGATCACCTGCTTCGCCGTCTGCGCGGCGATGCGGCCGAAGTTCTCGGGTGTGACGTCCTCGCGCTTGACCTGCTCGTCGGGCACCTCGGACCAGTCGATGTCGAGATCCTCGTCGGTGACGAGCACGTGCGAGCGCTCGCCGTTCTCGGCCTCGGCCTGCTCGAGCTCGGTCAGCACGCGCTCGCGCGCCTCCTCGAGCAGCCGCTCCTCGGTGTCGGGCGGGAGCTCGATCGAGAACACGCGAAAGTCGCCCTCGTCGCGGTCCAGCTCGACCACGGCATGACGGGACGCGCCCGGCGTCTTCTTGTACGCCGCGAGCAACGCGTCTTCGAGCGCCGTGATCAGCGTGTCGCCTTCGATGCCTCTGTCGCGCTCGAGCTCGTGGACGAGCTCGATGATCTCCCTGCTCATCGCCCTTCCTTCTCTTCGATCAGGTTGCCCCGCAGGATCTCGCCGTACGGGATGTCGACTTCGTCGCCGTCGGCGGCGACCGTCACCGTTTCGTCGCCCGCGCGCGTGACCTCGCCGCGGAGCTTCCGTTCTTCGGTCTTCAGCTTGACGTGCCTGCCGAGCGCGCGCTGGAAATGCTGTGGCTTCCGCAGCGGCCGTTCGGGCCCCGGCGAGGAGACGTCGACGCCGTACTCGCGCAGGTAGTCGGAGAGGACACGCGTGACCTGCTGGCAGAGCGCGAGATCGACGCCTTCGGGCCGATCGACGTAGACGGTGAAGCGCTCGGGCCCGCTGAGCTCGACCGCGAGCACCTCGACGCCGGGCAGGGCCTGTTCGACCTTGCCGCTGATCTCCTGCTCGAGTGTCCGTTCCTTGTCGTAGACGGTTGGCATGTCTCCCCGACGAAATGTCGCCACTTACGAAAAATGGGCGCCGCGCGCCCATTTCGCCAAGCCGGTGAAATGTGGTGGAGCCACAATAGCAACAGAAAACGGGCGGAAGGCCCCGCCGAGACGGGGCCCGAGAGCCCGAGCTAGAGCGCGGTAGCCCCTTCCGGGGTGTCGCCGGCCTTCAGATGCTTGATCACGTCCGCGAGGTCGGCGACCTCCTGCTCGAGGTCGCGCTGGCGCTCCTCGAGCCGGCGGATCCACTCCTCACGGTTGGGGAAGCGGCGTCCGCGCCGGCCGAGGCCGCGGTGGTGGTGCCTGTGTCCGCACATGTTCACCTCCCTTCCTCGTAGCGGTCGAGAAACGTTCCGATCGACCCCTGCGCGCGGCGCAGCGCCTCGGCCCACGTGTCGAGGACGCGCCGGCCCTCGTCGGTGAGCTGGTAGGTGCGCTTGGCCGGGCCGGGCAACTCGTCGCTCCACTCCGAGGCGACGAGGCCCTCCTCCTCGAGCGCGCGCAGGAGGCGGTAGAGGTTGCCGATGTCCACGCGGCCCTCGGCCCCCAGCTCCGGGAGCCGCTCGAGCAGCTCGTAGCCGTGCAGCGGCCGCTCGCGCAGGAGCAGGAGCAGCGACGGCTCGACGAAGCGCTCGACCCGCGCCTGGACGTGCCAGTGGCCCGGCCGCAGGAGCCTGCGGCTGCGGGAGCGCGCGTGATGTCGGCGGGTCATGGCTTCAGTATAGGTAAATCACATATGTAGAACGCAGGCGAGTAGATTCAACACCGTGACGCACCCCGACGTCCCCGCCGAACAGGCCTACCTCGACGCGGCCTACGACTGCCTCGATCGCATGCGCGAGACGCTCCTGCGCACGGCCTCCGCCGGGGCGACCGAGGAGGCGCAGCAGGCGATCGAGGACTGGGCCACCGGCCGCCTGCGCACCTTCGAGGACGCCGAGCGGGGGCTCTGCTTCGGCCGGATCGACGCGGAGGGAACCGCCGAGTCGCTCTACGTCGGGCGGCGGTGGGTCCACGACGACGCCCGCCGCGCGCTCGTCGTCAACTGGCAGGCGCCGGCGGCGCGGCCCTTCTACACGGCCACGCCGGTGGCGCCGCACGGCGTCACGCTACGGCGGCGCTTCCGCACGCGCGGCCGCGAACTGCTCGACATCAGCGACGAGGCGCTCGACGGCTCGCTGGCCGACGCGGCCGCGGTCGACGACTTCCTGCTCGAGGACCTCGAGCGCGCCCGCGACACGCGTATGCGCGACATCGTCGCCACGATCCAGGCCGACCAGTACCGCCTGATCGCCCGCGAGCCGGAGCCGCCGCTCGTGATCCAGGGCGGCCCGGGCACGGGCAAGACGGCCGTCGGCCTCCACCGCGCCTCGTACCTGCTCTACGCGCATCGCTCGGAGCTGCGGCGGATCCTCGTCGTCGGCCCGAACCCGGCCTTCATGGAGTATGTCTCGCACGTCCTCCCCGCCCTCGGCGAGGACAGCGTCGACCAGCGCGCCGTTGCGGAGCTCGTGGACGGCGCCGAGATCAGCCGCGCCGACCCGCTCGACGTGCAGCGCCTGAAGGCGGACACGCGGCTGGCCGACGTCCTCCAGCGCGCGGCCGAGCTCGCGTCGGAAGGCGAGCCGCAGGAGCTCGTCGTGCGGCTCGAAGGCCGCTTCGTAGGGGTCGAGATGGACGAGGCGGCCGAGCTGCTCGAGGAAGCGCGCGCCGAGCTCGGCCTCTCGGCGGCCGCGCGCGAGCGCTTCCGCATGAACGTGCTGCGCCGCTTCTACGAGGACTACGGGGTGCGGCTCGGCGGGGAGGCGTTCCGCTCGTTCGAGGAGGTCGAGCGGGCGCTGCGGCGCGACGGGCGGCTGAGCCGCTTCCTCGACGCGTCCTGGCCGGCGCCGAAGCCGGAGCAGGTCGTGCGGCGCCTCTTCTCTTCGCGCGAGTCGCTGGCGGCGGCGGCCGACGGGATCCTCGACGCGGACGAGCAGGCACTGCTGCGGCGGGCCCGCAGCGGTTGGAGCGACGCCGACCTGCCGCTGCTGGACGAGGCGCGCGCGATCCTGCACGGCGAACCGACCCACTACGGCCACGTGATCGTGGACGAGGCGCAGGACCTGACGCCGATGCAGCTGCGGATGGTCTCGCGCCGGGCGGCGGGCGCGTTCACCGTCCTCGGCGACATCGCCCAGGCGACCGGCCCGGTCGGCTACGCACGCTGGGACGAGCTGCTCCCCCACCTCCCGGGCGGCGACGGCGCCGAGGTCGAGGAGCTGCGCCACGCCTATCGCGTCCCGCGCGAGATCATGTCGATCGCGCTGCCGCTGCTGGAGCGAATCGCGCCGGACGTCGTGCCGCCGCTCGCCTACCGAACCGGCGCCGACCCGCCCCGCGTGGTGGAGGCGGAGGCACCGCTGGCCTCGGCATTCGACGAGGCGGCGCGCCTGGCCGGCGCAGAGGGCCTGCTGGCGGTGATCGCCCCTGCGTCGCTGCGCGGCGAGGGCGAGACCGCGCTGTTCGACGACACCCGCATCGCCGTCCTCACCCCACGCGAGGCGAAGGGCATGGAGTTCGACCACGTGATCGTCGTCGAGCCGGCGCAGATCGTCGAGGAGGCGGTCAAGGGCCAGGGGCTGAGGGAGCTCTACGTCGCGCTCACGCGGCCGACGACGACGCTCGTTCTCGTCCACGCGCGGCCGCTGCCACCGGAGCTGGGCCTGTGAGCGTGGAGGAGCTGCTGATCCAGCGCGACGGCTTCACGCTGGCCGCGAGCTACTCGCCGGCCGGTCCGACCGCGCTCGTCGGGTTGCACGGCGCCGGCGAGGGCACGCGCGACTCGCCGTCGCTCCGCCACCTGCACGAGCTCCTGCCTCAGCACGGGATCGGGGTCGTCACGTTCGACCGGCGCGGCGAAGGCGAGTCCACCGGAGACGCCACCCGTGGGCGGTTCGAGCTTCAGGTCGACGACGCGCTCGCGGTGCTGCGGGCGGTCGAAGCCGAGCGCGTCGGGCTCTGGGGGATCAGCCAGGGCGGCTGGATCGGCCCGCTCGCGGCGGCGGCGTCGGACGAGGTGGCGTTCCTCGTCCTGGTGGCCTCGACCGGCGTCACTCCGGCCGAGCAGATGATGTACGCGGTCGAGCGCCAGCTTCGGCTCGCCGGGTTCGATGACGAGGCCGTCGAGCGCGCGCTCGAGTTGCGCCGGCGGTTCGAGCAGTGGGTGCACACGATCGCGCCCGAGCCCGACGAACAGCTCGCGCAAGACCTCCTGGCGGCTCTGGACGAGCCGTGGGCGGGGCAGCTCTGGCTGCCACCCGGGCTGCTCGACGAGGAAGGCGTCCGCCTCTGGATCGAGGAGATGGACTTCGACCCGCGGCCGTCGTTCGCGCAGGTGCGCGTGCCGACGCTGCTCTTCTACGGCGCCGAGGACTCCTGGACGCCGGTCGAGCCCAGCGTCGAGGCGTGGCGCGCCGCGGGAGTGTCAGAACTCGAGATCGTCGTGGTGGCCGGCGCCGAGCACGACGTGGCGCTTCCGGACGGCAGCGTCGCGCCGGAGTACGACCGTCGGCTCGTCGACTGGCTAACCGCTCTCTAGCGCCGCATAGAGGTTGACCTCGACGCCGTCCGGATCGCGCAAGAGCGCGTAGCGCTGGCCCCAGAAGGCGTCCCAGGGCTCCTTCTCGCCGTCGAAGCCCGCGCCCGTCACGCGCGCGTAGACCTCGTCCACCTCGGCCGGGCTCGAGCACTCGAACGCCAGCGAGAGCTGGTTCCCCGTTTCCCGCGACCACTCCGGCTGGAAGCTCCGGATGATCTCCTCCGAGTCGAGCATCAGGCGCACGCCGCTCGGCATGGTCGCCTCGAGGTGGCCCTCGTCCGGCGTCTCGGGCATGTCGACACCGAGCGTCCGGTAGAAGCGAATCGAGGTCGCCATGTCGGAGACGACGATCCCGATCGCGTTCAGGGCAGGCACGGGTCGAGCCTACCTGCGAGCGAAGGGCGGGGAGCCGAACGTCTCCTCCTCGCCCCGGTCGGCACAGGCCGCCGTGCCTTCCGCGGCTCCAGCCGTTCGGCTCACCCGAGGAGTTGATCCCGGGAGGGCCGGATACTTGCCCTGAGCCTGAGCTGGTCGTGGCGCCGGGACGATGGAGGAGGAAGCCACTGCGGCTCTCGGAAACCACCGCCCCGGCACGGCGCCCTTCGAGGGTAACGCGCGGATCCCTTTGTTGTCGGGCCGGGCGGCGCTAGCGCCCGAGTTCATGCCCGGACGCTGACCCGGCGTGGGCGCTACGTCCGCGGGTCCGTCTCGCGTGCGATCTCTTGAGCATCCGCCTCGCGCTTCTCGACGACCACGTGGGTCGGGTGCCGCTTCACTACGCTCTCGACCCCGGGAAGCTCGTGGCCTGGGATGACCGCGAAGCGGGTCGACTCTGCGCGAATCGCCTGGTACTCGGCCACCGTCATCGCCATCGGCTCGGCGCAGTCTCGGCGCCCGCACTCACAGATGAACTCGACCGCTTCGCCCTTGGTCTCGACTTCGATGAACTGCGTCGCGACCTCGGCCACGCGCTCGTTTACCTCGCGGAACAGCGCCTCGTTCTGAGCGAGTCGTTCCTCTCGTGCCCCCACGAGAACCATTTTCCGACGACGCGTCCCGGATCGCAAGGTTCGATGTCCACGAGATGGAAAAGCTCCTCTTTCAAGCCACATGGGGGTCACACGTGCGAGCAGAGGAGGTCTTCCGCGAGGCGAACGAGAGAGTCGCCGCGAAGGCAGGCGAGCTCAAGTTCGCGCATCCTCTCCCGTTCCTCTGTGAGTGCCGAGACAGGCACTGCTTCGCGCGTATCTCTCTCACGCTCGAGGAGTACGAACAGGTGCGGTCCGACCCCCGACGCTACCTCACGATCCGAGGCCATGAGACCGGCGCGCCCTAGGCCGCGCCGAAGCGCCGAAAACCGGACGGGCTCCGGAGATCGCGGCTAGACTGGTTCGGCGCGTTGGGCTTAGCGCGGAAGCCGTCGAGGCTCGTACCCTTTTCGACTGTCACATCTGGCCTAGGTGCAGAGGGATGCTCGTTTTGGGCTCCCGTGATCGCAGAGAGAAGGAAGGTAGGAGGTGCTTCTCTCTTGGCGAGTGGCACGGTCAAGTGGTTCGACGAAGAGAACGGCTACGGCTTCATCAGGGCCGACGAAGACGGCAGGGATCTATTCGTCCACCGCGGCAGCATCGTCGGCGACTGGCGCACCCGGACACTGTCCGAAGGGGCACGCGTCGGCTTCGAGCCACGCGAAGGAGGCATGGGTCCAGAGGCCATCCACGTTCTGCCCCTTTCGTTGAAGGGAAGTCCGTGACCGTCTCCTCGCCACGCGCGATTTCGAGCGAGCTTCGGTGCGCTGCCTGCGGATACGGAATCATCGTTAGCGGCGCGCTTCCCACATGTCCGATGTGCAGGACCACCAGTTGGAAATCCATGCGACACCAGAGCGGGAGGAGCGGAGATGGCGCAAGACGCGAAGACCCCAAAGGATGAGGACGGCACTCATGAGCGTGCCCAGAGAGATCTCACCGCGAGCGTTGGCACCCGGCTCGTGCAGCAGGAGAAGGGTCGGAAGAAGAGGCGGCTGTTTGGAGGCCGACGGAAGCCGTCGACACCGGGGTCATGACGAGGAGTAGCGAAGCGTCACAGGGGCATCGGCCGGCTCGGCAAGCAGGTGCAGCCAAGCGACTCCCCACGGCGAACCGAGGCTCCCTCTAACCATCCCGGCGATGGCACTTAACAACCCAGAGCAGAAGAACTACGCGGAGATCGAGCGCCTCGAGCGGCTGCTCGACGAGCTGCGGGCAAGTGCGTCGACGGCGCGCGAGACGGAGGCGATCCGGGAGATCGGTCTCGAAATCGCTCTTGCGGTCCGCGAAGTCGGTGCGATGCTCGTCAACGTCGGCTGGGAGCAGTCGTTCTCCGGCGCCGACCGCGACGAGACCTAGCGCTTCCCCCGGACGCGACCTTTGCGGGCAGCGCCGAGCGGCGCTCCGCTGAAGTGGTTCATGTCACTCAGAAGTGCATCGGGAGAGGCACGGGGGCTCGACGGACGCACGGCTCTGACACCACCCATCTGGCACTTCGCGAAACACGCTGCAGAGGACACCGCCACGGCCGCGCTCGTGCGGGAATGAAGCTCCTTATCTGTAGTGGCGTTGGTGGGTCAAGTGTCGGGCTGGACTGTCTTTCGACCGGGTCTTGGTGCGTGCGGGCGGATCGTAGGTGCGCGGATCGCTCCGGCGACGAGATGATGGATCGAGTGTTGTTCCCGCTGCGGTGTTACGGCCGCTCTGTCTATGGAGGCCGTCCAGGCTGGGGGCGTGGCGGCGGGAGCTGGCCGCAAGGGCATCAGTGGTGATTGGGGCGCGCGCCCGACGGCTGAGTCAGGCGGCAGCCTCGAGATCGGCGCTGGTTGAGAGATCGACCGGCGCAAGCGCTCGCTACGCGGCGAACGACTCACCTCGAGCACCGTCTCGCCGCGCTCGCTCAGGTAGCGGGCGAGCCCGGCACCGTAATGGCCCGCGCCTTCGACTGCCCACAGACGGCCGGCCTCGGCGTGCTGCTGCGCGAAACGGAGCGCCTGCGCGTAGCCACGGCCGTTGCTCGCGACCCTCCGCTGCGCGACGACCGCCCCGCTCCTTGCCTCGACGAGGGCGAGCGTGTGCCCGTCCCGGTGCGTGCCGACGCCGACCACGTAGTCCACCAGCTCTGCAACCATCTCGATCGATCCTCCGGCTTCGCTCGTAGGGTCCGGTGACGCCGGTCTGAGTGCGAGGAAACCGCGGCGGCAGGACGGTGATCAGTCACGCCGGGAAGGCGGACAAGCTCCTGATCAAGCCAGCAGCGGGCGCCAGACCGGCGCCGCCGTGCCGCCCGGACGGTTCATTCCCAAGGCGCGCACCAAAGCGGCCAGTCACCCGACGTGTCACGAGCAGCACGGAGACACCAGGCTGGCGACGGCCTCAGACAGACACGACCCCGCGAGTCTCACAGTCACCAGAGGCGAGCTGTCGACCCGCGCTCCAAGCGCCTCAGGCGCTCTGCTCTCGCCCCGAGGGGACATCCCGCACGCTAGCCCAAGCCAGGCACGTTCCCGCCGCCGGGTTAGCGCCTGATGATGTTGTGGATCTCGAGCAGCTCGGGCTTACCCGCCTCGATCCCAACGTCCTTCAGGACTGGGCGTGAAGCGAGCGAGGATGCTCGTCTTACGAGCATCCATCGTTGGTGGCGCAGGACTGGTGGCCATTGCATGGCCTCCTTCGTATCGAGTGCTCCTGACTGAGTTGCGCAGGAACTGGACAGCGTCGGGAACAAGCTCCGTGCGCTCGAGGCGCGGCTGACGGAGGTCGAAAACATGTAATTGGCCTGCCCCGCCGCACACGCTTGCCCGGCCTTCTACTACTCGCGCTGGTTGGCCAGTGGCGCCATCTCCCGAAGCTGAGCAAGCTGCTTGAGCGCGTTCGTCTCGAGTTGGCGCGCTCGCTCGCGCGAAAACCCGAGCCGATCGCCGATTTCCGCCAGCGTCTTCGGCTCGGTGCCGTGGAGGCCGAAGCGGAGCGCGATCACGGTGCGCTCGCGCTCGCCCAGCAGCGCCACGCCCTCTCCCAGAACCTCTTGGCGGAACGTGCTGTCCACACTCTCCTCTGGCTGCGGGCCGTCGCCGGCGATCATCTCTCCGAAGAGGGCGTCTTCCTGCGGGACGAGCGGCTGATCGAGACTGGTCGAGGTGCGGGCCGCCGCCTCGACATCGAGCGCCTGCCGAAGCGGGAGGCCTGCTCTTTCGGCCATCTCCTGCAACGTGGGCTCCCGCCCGAGCTCCACCGAGAGCATGCGCTCTGCCCGGTCGAGTTGCTGCCTCCGCTCGACCATGTGCACCGGCATCCGGATCGTGCGGGCCTTGTCCGCAAGCCCGCGCGCCACCGATTGACTGATCCACCAGGTCGCGTAGGTGGAGAACTTGCAACCTCGGCGCCAGTCGAACTTGTCGACCGCGCGCATCAGCCCTAGCGTTCCCTCCTGGATCAGGTCGAGGAACGGGAGCCCCTGATGGCGGTAGTTCTTAGCAATCGAGACGACCAGGCGCAGGTTCGATTCGATCATCGTTTGCTTCGCGACCGCGTCGCCACGCTCGACCAGCTTCGTCAGCTTGACCTCCTGGGCGGCGGTCAAGAGCGGACGGCGACTTGCATCGCGCAGGAAGAGGTCGAGCGAATCCGTCGGCGCCTCGTCGTTCGACATCGGATGTCCCTCTCTCTGGACCGGAACCGGTCGCAACGAGTAGAGGAGCCGGCGACTCCGATGGGCTGGCTTCGGCGTCCGCTACGACTGCTCGCCGTGGCCTGAGTCTGCAGTCTAGCCACTCGGCCTTCCGACCGCTGATTCGTGTCCTCTCCCCGGCGGCTCGTCAGCATCGTCGCCTCTTATCCCAATTACGCCTCGGGCCGTCACCTGTCCCGTTTCTGGGCGATCGACGATCAGGGCGTCCCCGAGCGTCGCCGGCGCGTTTCGCCGCCGGGCACCTAACCGACTCGACTGCCTGTTCTAGTGTTGCCCGCAACCGAACAGGAGGTCGCAAGTGGCACTCGGGGACGAAGTCGACGAGATCTTTAGGCGCGAGGTGAAGTCTTTGCCCGCTTACGCGAAGGCGCAGGCTGCAAGTGGTTCCGGCGTCGCGCCGCCGGTCGACGAAATGAATCAGCTGATCATGGGCTTGGCAAACGCGGCCCAGCGTTCGTTTCACCTGCTCGCCGATCGCTTGGACCACCTGCAGAAAGTCTGAAAGACCTCTGTCGACTGCGGCTTGCCGCCCAGACTCACGCGTTCAGGCTTGTGCGCCTGGGTCCGAACTTGCAAACCGCTCGGCCTCGATCACACCGTCGAAGGGTCCGTGACTGGTGTGCACGGTGATGACCCGATAGGACTCAGAGTCCTGCTCAAAGGCGTCACCGTCAGAAAGCGGCCCATCCCGCTCCATCGTGAACCGTTCCCCGCCGCTCGAGAGGACGAGTACCTCGTAGAGCATGGTGCTGTGGGAAACGTAGCGCGCGTGCGTCGGGTTCGCCACGAACCTTTCCACAGCACACTCTCCCCTGTTTGGAGCCATGTGCTCGGCTCCAATCGCTCGAGCCTCTCCCGGCTGCCGTCTCGACGCGCAGCTGCGTGCGGGTTGTCTGCGTCAGCGCCCAGCGGCGCCTCGGCTGATCGACGGCGACTAGACCTCGAGCACGATCGTGACAGGCCCGTCGTTGACGAGCTCGACCGCCATCCGCGCTCCGAAGCGGCCGGTTCCCACCCGCACGCCGAGGGCGTGGAGCGCGTCGCAGAACGCCTCGTACAAGGGCTCGGCCCGTTCTCTCGGCGCTGCCTCGGAGAAGTCAGGCCTAGTTCCCTTCTGGCGTGTGGTATCGCCGAGCAGCGTGAACTGCGAGACGACGAGCGCCTCGCCGCCCACGTCGAGCAGCGAGCGGTCGAACCGACCGTTCTCGTCCTCGAAGACTCGCAGCCGCGCGACCTTGCCCGCCAGCCGCGACGCCTTCTCGGCCCGGTCCGACCTCGACACGCCGAGCAGCACGCAGAGGCCGGGCCCGATCGCGCCCACGATCTCGCCCTCCACGCTCACCGACGCGCGCGACACCCGTTGCAGCACGGCCTTCATGTCTGGCTGGGAAATGACGATACAAGCGGGGTGGAAGCGGCCCACCTTCCCTGGCAGCACCTCGGCTCGCTGCTGATCAACCGCGGCCTGCTCGACGTCGAGCAGGTCAAGCACGCCTTCGAGGAGCAGCAGCTGACCGGCAAGCGGCTCGGCGAGATCGTCGTCGCGCACGGCTGGATCACGCCGCAGGACCTCGCCCGCGCGCTCGCCGAGCAGAACGGGCTCGAGTACGTCGACCTCTCGGAGACCGAGCTCGACCACGAGGTCGCGATGCTCCTCCCCCGGGAGCTCGCCACGCGCTACGAGGCCGTGCCGGTGCGGTTTCTCGCCGACGACCTGCTGCTCGTCGCCGTCGGCGACCCGACCGACATCGGCCGCGCGGACGACCTGCGGCTCGCGCTCGGCCACAACGTCCGCCTCGCCGTCGCCGAGCCGGACGACCTGGAGCGGTCGATCAAGAAGCTCTACCGCACGCAGATCGAGGTCGTCGAGTCCGTCGAGGAGGCCCCCGAGCTGACCTTCGACCCGATTGCGCACCGCGAGGACATCGCCGAGTCGACCGACGACACCCCGGCCGTCAAGCTCGTGCACGCCACGCTCGCCCAGGCGATCGAGGACGGCGCCTCCGACATCCACTTCGAGCCGGAGGAAGAGGACATGATCGTCCGCGCGCGTATCGACGGCGTCACGCGGCCGGTCGCACAGATCCCGAAGCAGATGCAGCTCGGCGTCGTCAGCCGGCTGAAGATCATGGGCAACCTCGACATCGCCGAGCGGCGCGCGCCGCAGGACGGCCGCGTCTCGATCCGCTTCCACGGCAACCCGCTCGACCTGCGCATCGCGATCATGCCGACCACCCACGGCGAGCAGGTCGTCCTCCGGATCATGCACCGCGCGGTCTCGAAGCCCGATCTCGGCGAGCTCGGGATGACCGCGGCCGCGCGCGAGCACTTCGAGGAGGCGATCCGCCAGCCGTACGGCGCCGTCGTCGTCTGCGGCCCGACCGGCAGCGGCAAGACGACGACCCTCTACACCGCGCTGCACCTGCTCAACGACCCGGGCCACGTGATCATGACCATCGAGGACCCGGTCGAGGACCAGATCCGCGGGATCAACCACATCGAGATCTCGCCCAAGAGCGGCCTCACCTTCGCGCGCGGACTGCGGACGATCCTGCGCTCCGACCCCGACGTGCTGCTCGTCGGCGAGATCCGCGACGAGGAGACCGCGCGGATCGCCATGCAGGCGGGCATGACCGGCCACCTCGTGCTCACGACCGTCCACGCGCACAACGCGGCGAGCGCGATCGAGCGCTTGAAGGACATGGGCGTCGAGCCCGGCCTGCTCGCGAGCGCCGTCAACTGCATCGTCGCCCAGCGCCTCGCGCGGCGCCTCTGCACGGATTGCCGCGAGTCCTACTGGCCCACCGACGAGGAGCTCGAGTCGATCGGCCTGCTCGAGCAGAAGGGCCAGGTCTACCTCCATCGCGCGAAGGGCTGCGGACGGTGCGGGGGCACCGGCTACAGCGGCCGGGTCGCGCTCTACGAGGTGCTGCCGGTGACCGGCGAGATCCGGAACCTCGTCGGCGCGTCCACCGACGAGATCTTCGAAGCCGCTGTGCGCGGCGGGATGACGACGCTGCGCAAGGACGGCGTGCGACTCTGCGTCGAGGGCGTCTCCTCGCTGGAGGAGATCCGCCGCGTCACCGGCGACCGAGCTTAGTAGGAGGGTTTGACGAAACACCGTCTATGCCCTCGCGCGACCAGCGTTCCGCCAAACCCTCCTCAGTCGAGGTCGCGGATGCGCGACTCGTAGTCGGCCTGGCCGGGCCTGAGCGAGCTGGCGAGTTTGTAGTGCCCGTTCGCCTCGGCCTGGCGACCCTGCTTCTCGAGGCAGCGCCCGAGGGCGTAGTGCGCGTAGTCGTCCACCGGCGCGAGCTCGAGCATCTTGCGGAACTCCGACTCCGCCTCTTCGTAGCGGTGGATGCGGAAGTACGCGATCCCGAGCGACTCGCGGATCGACGCCTTCTCGGGCTCGCGGCGTTTCGCCTTCTCCAGTGCCACAGTCGCCTGGGCGGCGCGGCCCTTCTTCAGGTGGGCCCGGCCTTGCTGGAAGAGGTCGAAGGTCTCGCTCATCGCTCAGCTCTAAGTGAAGCGAATCTGTCCGTCGCAACCACCGGTTACGCCAGGCCCAGCGAACGCAAAGAGAGCAGGCCGCGCAGGCGCTCGCCGCGCGTCAGCTCACGGCGCAGGCCCCGGCGAACCGCGCGCAGGTCGCGCCGCATTGCCCGCGCCGCCTCGCCGGCGCTGCGGCTAGGGCCGAAGCGGGCCGCGGTCGCGTGCAGGCCGAACGCGCTCGCCTCGACGCTGAACTCCTTCTCGACGAGCTCGGCGAGCTCGCGCAGCGTCGCGCTCGCGGGGATCTCGAGACCCTGGTCGAGCAGGAAGTCGCGCAGCTCCTTGCGGCAGGCCCCCGCGAGCCGGCGTGGGTCGCGCGTCACGAATCGCAGGGCCCGGTGCGCGAGCTTCGCCAGGGTGAGCACCACCGCCGCCCCGGCGAGGCCGATCAGGAGCAGGCGCAGAATCCCCCAGTCGCGGCCGTGGTGGGACGCATTGGCTCCTACCGACTGCGTCGCCCCGAGCTCCGGGACGTCCGGCGAGGTCCGCGGCTTGTCGCCGAAGCCGAGCGTCCCGGCCAGGGACGAGAACCGGCTCAGGCCCTCGCGGCCGGCCAGTACTCCCGCGACGGCACTCACGTCGAAGCTCGGCGACGACGCCGAGTAGCGGCCCGCGAGCCCGCCTCGGCCGGGCGTCGGGTCGAACGGGAGCCAGCCCCAGCCGCGAAACCAGACCTCGACCCACATGTGCGCGTCGCGGTCGGAGACGATCCACTCGCCGCGGCCGGGGTCGTAGTGCCCGCTTGCGAAGCCGACGGCGACGCGCGAGGGGATGCCGAGGAAGCGCAGCATCAGCGTCATCGCGCCGGCGAAGTGCTGGCAGTAGCCGCGCTTCGTCCGCGCGACGAAGTCCTCGAGCGCGGGAACGCCGGCAGGGGGCTGCGGCGGGTGCTGGTCGTAGACGAAGCCGCCGCCGAAGCGGAACCACTGCTCGAGCGCGACCGCCGCCGCGTAGGGGCTCTTGGCACCACCCGCGACTCGCAAGGCATCGCTGTAGAGGGCCTGGAACGGCCGCAGCTGGTAGGCGCGGGCAAAGCGGGTGAACAGGTATTTGACGTCCTCGACGCGCCCCGGCCGCCCGAAGAGCGGCGGGTAGATCCGCGGCTGCACCTCCCGGTACTTGCCCGTCTCGACGATCGGGCCCGAGTAGACCGGTCTCGACTGCGACAGCTGGCGGGGTGTGGGCGTCGGCGAGTAGCTCTCGACCTCGTACGACTCGCCACGCGACGTCGGGTCGCTCGCGTAGGCGACCCCGCTCGGGTCGTACTGCACCGTGCCAATGCTCGTGCTCGTCTGGTAGTTCACCGGGACGGTGCCGCCCGGGAGGCGGTGGTCGCGCAGCGCCTCGATCGTGACGACCTCGTGCTCCCAGCGGCCGGGCTGCTTCTCGCGCGCAGGGATCATCCCCGGCTCGCCGATCGGTGTCGGGTCGCCCGGGATGCGGAACTCCGGCGCGAGCTCCTCGAACCACTTGCCGTCCTCGACGGTGTTGAGCACGGACGAGCGCCAGTAGTGCGGCTGCGGCCCGGCCTTGACCCGGAAGACGGTCGTCGGCTTGCCGCGGAAGTTGAGCGGCCGGTAGCTCGAGTCCCAGACGTACGCGACGTCCACCGGCTTCGCGGGCTTCGTGTAGAGGTCCCAGTGCTGCCAGTCGAGGAACGCGCGCTTCGCCAGGGCCGGCGACCCGGAGGCGATGAGCGCGCCGGAGACGATCAGCGTCCCCGCGGCGGCCGCGACCCCCAGGCCCCGGAGCGGGCCGGGGCGCAGGATCGAGGTCGTTGCCAGCACCGCGATCAGCAAGATTGCGCCGCGTAGCAGGTCGTGGCCAGGCAGAAGCGTGCCCGGCCAGCCGACGCCGACGACAAGGGCGAGCGCGACCAGCCCGGGCCGGCGCGCGGCCGCGGCGAGCGCGATGCAGAGCGTGAACGCGAACAGCGCGAGCAGCAGCACGCCGTGCATGCGGGAGTGCGCGTCGGGGTCGAACGGAATCTGGACGTCGTAGAACTCGAGGAAGCCGTCGCCGAAGCGCCCGAACACGCGCCCCGGCATGGCCCAGCTCGGCCCGAGGTCGAAGGCGATCGCGCCGGCGAGCAAGAAGACCACGAGCACGGCAACCGCCTTCAGCCGTCGCGTCCGCGCGAACAGCGGCAGCACGGCCAGGAGGATGAGCAGCGTCGCGACACCCACGGCGGAGCCGTCCTCCAGCCGCAACCAGCTCCAGGCCAGCAGCGGCGCCGAGAGCGCGACGACAACCAGCGCCCTACGCACGTGCCGCCTCCGTCACTCGCACATCACCGAGCCGCCCGCCCAGGTCGTCGCCCGCGCGGACGACCACGAGGGCGACGCCCGCCGCCTGCAGCCGCAGGAGCTCCGGCCGTGGTGTCGGCTCCGTGCCGGCGAAGCTCGAAGGGTCGACCAGGACGAGCGAGACGTGGCCGCTGCCGAGCGCCCGATCGACAAGCCGCTCGACGAGCCGCGCGGGGAGCGACGCGGTCACCACGCAGAGCTCGAGTGCCCTCCCGACCGAGCTGTTCCCGTCCGCGAGCAGCGCCGCGAGCGGTGGCCCGGGCTCCGGCTCGGCGGCGGCAAGCAGGTCGAGCGCCGCCCGCCAGTCGCTCTCGCCGGAGCGCACGCCCTGGTGCTCGCGCTGCGCGCCGTTGATCACGAGGAGCGCCCGCCGTCCGCGCCGCACGTGCGCGAGCAGGAGCGAGCCCGCAGCGCGCACCTGCACGTCGAAGCTCTCCCCCACGACCGCCTCCGGGTCGGCGTCGAGCACGATGGCGATCTCGTCGCGCGGCGCGTCCTCCAGCTCCTTGACCATCAGCTGCGCCCGCCGCGCCGTCGAGCGCCAGTGCACCTTGCGGAGCGAATCGCCGTGCTCGTACTCGCGCACGCTGTGCAGGTCGAAGCCCGAGGGCCTCCGCAGGAGCAGCCGACGGCCGTCGTGCGAGCGCGAGCCGGCGTCGGAGAAAAGCCGGTCGAGCTCGACCAGGCGCGGGTAGACGAGCAGCGCGCCGGGTGCGTCGAGCCGCTGCTCGACCCGCTCGAGGCCGAACGGGTCCTCGATCAGCGCGACCGTGTCCTGGAACTCGTAGCGGCCTCGCGGCACCTTGCGCAGGATGTAGCGAGCGCGGCCGTTCTGGCCGACGATCATCACGCGCTCGCCGAGCCGCCCGACCTGCTCGCGCAGCGTCCAGCGCGCGGGCACGAGATGCTGCTCGGAGACGAGCTCGAGCCCGACCTTGACGTCGTCGCCCTCGAGCCGCTCGCCCGGCGGAATCGTCCGCCGCAGTTGCAACGGCCGGTTCGCGAGCGCCGTCCACAGCCACCCGAGCAGCACCGCCAACGGCAGGCCGAGCGCGACCGGGTAGAGGATCTTGGAGCCAAACGCCCAGGCGCCGAGGTACGTCGCTGCGCCGAGCACCAGCGCGAGCCGGCCCCGGTGGGTCATACCGGGACTGGTGTGTGCTCGAGTGTCTCGTGCACGAGGTCGCGCGGCGCGAGGCCTGCAGCGCGAGCCTCCGGCGCGACGATCAGGCGGTGGGCGAGCACGGGCTCGGCGGAGGCCTTCACGTCGTCCGGCGAGACGAACCCGCGGCCGTCGGCGAGCGCGCGCGCCTTGGCGACGCGCAGGAGCGCAATCCCCGCGCGCGGGCTCGCGCCGAGGTAGACCCGGCCGTCGCTCCGCGTGTGCCGCAGCAGCGCGACCACGTAACGGTTCACGCTCTCCTCGACGAACACCTCGCTCGCCGCGGCGGACAGCGAGCGGACGTCGGCGGCGGTCGCCACCGGGCGCAGCGACTCCAGCGGCGGGTCGCTTGTCTGCTCCGTCAGCATCCGCGCCTCCTCCGGCAGCGGCGGGTAGCCGATCTCGATCCGCAGCGTGAAGCGGTCGAGCTGGGCCTCAGGCAGCGGGTACGTGCCCTCGTACTCGATCGGGTTCTGCGTCGCGATCACCATGAACGGCGCCGCCAGCTCGTAGCTGACGCCGTCGACGGTCACCTGGTTCTCTTGCATGGCCTCGAGGAGCGCGGCCTGCGTCTTCGGCGAGGCGCGGTTGATCTCGTCGACGAGCAGCAGGTTCGCGAACACGGGGCCCGGGCGGAACTCGAACTCGTTCGTCCTCTGGTTGAAGACGTTCACGCCGGTCACGTCCGATGGCAGCAGGTCCGGGGTGAACTGCAGGCGCGAGAAGGAGCAGTCGATCGAGCGCGCCAGCGCCTTCGCGAGCATCGTCTTCCCCACGCCCGGAAAGTCCTCGATGATCAGGTGGCCTTCGGCGACCAGGCAGAGAACGGCCAGCCGCAGCGTCTCGTCCGGCGCGTGCACCACCTGCGCCAGGTTGTCGACGATCTTCTGAACCGACTCGGCGCCCTCGCTGTCGACGCGCTCTCTACCGACCGCCTCGTCCATTCACTCCCTCCAGGCGGGCCGCCACCTCGTCGAGGATCGCCGCGGCGATCCGTTCCTTCGCTGCTTTCTGGATGCGCCGCTCACCCGAACCCGAAACGAGGACGACCTCGTTGTCGGCGGCGTCGAAGCCGATGTCGTCGCGGCTCACATCGTTGAAGACGATCAGGTCGACCCGCTTGTTGCCGAGCTTCTCGCGCGCCCGCTCGAGCCCGCGTTCTCCGCGATCCGCTGCGAAGCCCACCAGCACGCTACGCGTTCCAGGATCACGCCCCGCCCCGAGCTCTTTCAGGACGTCGGTCGTCGGCTCGAGCGTGACCGTCCACGGCCGGTCGTCCTTCGGGCGCTTGTCCTGCTCGGCCCCGGCAGGGCGGTAGTCGGCGACCGCGGCGGCCATCACGACCACGTCGGCGTCGCCGCGGGCGAGCGTCTCCCGGGCGACGTCTTCGGCGGTCGGCGCCTGCACCACGTCCACTCCTACGGGAACGGGAACCGAGAGGTTCGAGGCGACGAGCGTGACGTCCGCGCCGCGGCGGCGCGCCTCCGCTGCAACGGCGGAGCCCATCCGGCCCGACGACCGGTTGCCGAGAAAGCGGACGGCGTCGAGCGGCTCGCGGGTCCCGCCCGCCGTGACGAGGACGCGGCGGCCCCGCAACTGGTCGCGCTTCTCGAGCAGCGACGACGCGCGCTCGAGGATCTCCTCGGGCTCGCTCATCCTCCCCACGCCGACCTCGCCTTCCGCGGTGTCCCCCTCCTCTGGCCCGACCAGCTCCCAGGCACGGGCCTCCAACGCCTCTACATTCGCACGCGTGGCCTGGTTCCGCCACATGCGCGGGTTCATCGCCGGCGCCGCGAGCACCGGCCCCTCGAAGGCGAGCGCGGTCTGCGTGAGCACGTTGTCCGCCAGCCCGTGCGCCAGCTTCGCGAGCGTGTTCGCCGAGAGCGGCGCGATCACGAGCAGGTCGGCCTCGACGAGGTGCGGGTAGAGCTCGCGCGGCGACTCGCGCCGCGCCAGCGACTCGAAGGTCTTCGCCGAGACGAAGGTCTCCGCCTCGGCGGTGAGGATCGGGGTCACCTCGTGGCGCGCGCGCACGAGCAGGCGCGTGAGCTCACAGGCCTTGTACGCCGCGATCCCGCCCGTCACCCCGAGAAGCACGCGCGCCATCGGCACATTGTGCCTTCAGGCAGACAATCCGCGAACTCGCCGGATCCGGCGGGCGCTACTTCGAGGCGTAGGCGTACTTGATCTTGCCCTCGGAGACTTCCTCGAGGGACATCGTCAAGTAGTTCTTCGAGCGCGACTCGACCAGCGGTGGCAGGAACTGGTCGAAGGTGCCCTCGCCGAGCTGGTGGTGGTAGTTGTTGATCTGCCGCGCGCGCTTGGCCGCGACGATCACCAGCGCGTAGCGGGAGTCGACGTTCTCGAGCAGTTCGTCAATGCGGGGATGGATCATGGGCGGGCATGGTACCTGCGCCGTCCAGGGCTTTGCGGACGATTCCCTCGAGCTCGGTGACGGCCCGCTCGCGATCGTCGTTGACAATGGTGTGGTCGAACTCCGGCGCGAGCGCGACCTGGCGCTCGGCGATGTCGAGCCGCTCGTCGATTTCGCCCTCGCTTTCCGTTGCCCTCAGCCGGAGCCGTCGCTCGCGCTCCTCCCGGCTCGGGGCGGTGACGAAGATCGTGACCGCCGCCGGGACGCGGTCGCGAACCGCGAGCGCGCCGCCGGTCTCGATCTCCAGTACGGGTGAGCGGCCTTCTGCGACGATGCGATCGAGCTCCGACCAGAGCGTTCCCGAGCGGCGGCCCTCCCCCCACGGCAGCTCGACCCACTCCAGGAAGTCGCCCTGCTCGAGCCTCCGGTCGAACTCCTCGTCGCTCAGGAACCGGTAGTCGCGGCCGTCGTGCTCGCCGGGGCGCTTCGGGCGGGTTGTCGCGGAGACGGCGAGCTCGAGCTCGTCGGGCAGGCGCTCGACCAGCAGCTTCGCGAGCGTGCTCTTGCCTTCGCCCGACGTCCCCGTCAGGACGAAGACAGGGCGTGAACGCTTCTCAGCGGTTGAAGAGGCCAATCAGCTCCGCCCGCTGCCGGTCCGAGAGTCCGCCGACGGTCTTCGACTGGCTGATCCTGCATGTGTTGAGGAACCGGGCGGCTTTGACCCGGCCGAACTTCGGCACCGCCATCAGCATGTCGAAGACTTTTGCCGTCGAGACGTACTCGGGCGGATCGCTCAGGATCTCCTCGATTTGCGCGTCGCCGGACTTGAGGTCCTTCTTCAGCTGCGCGCGCCGCACGCGGATGTCGTTCGCCCGCTTGAGCGCTTCCATCCGTTGGTCGAGGGAGCGAAGGGGGGCCTGGGCCTGAGTCTTGAGCGCGGCCACGGCGGGGGATACTAACAAGCTCGCCGAGTTGGTCAACCCGCCATGTTTGTGTGCATATGCAGGGATTTTGGGGACGATAGTCTCGACCTCGAGTCGAGGGTGCCGTCTGCGGACGCGTGCGCGGCGCCAATCGCGTTGTCAGCGTTGACGAACCCGAAGGCCGCCAGCTCCCCCTGCAGCTCGGACCGGATCCGCGCCGCCGCGCCGGGGTCGGAGAAGAGCGCGGTGCCGACCGCGACGTCGGTCGCACCGGCAGCGATCAACTCCACCGCATGCCGTCCGGTCGTGACGCCGCCCATGCCGACGATCGACAGGCGCGTCTCGCGGAAACAGGTGTGGACCGCGGCGAGCGCGATCGGCCGCAGCGCCGGGCCGGAGAGGCCCCCGGTCGCGCAGGCGAGCACCGGGCGCAGCGTCCGCTCGTCGAGGGCGAGGCCGCGGACGGTGTTGACGAGGCTGAGGCCGTCGGCGCCGGCCGCCTCGGCTGCGCGTGCCGTTGCGCCGAGGTCCCCGACCGTCGCGGAGAGCTTCGCGTAGAGCGGCTTGGTCGTGACCGCGCGCACCGCGGCGACGACCTCACCGACGTTCTCAGGCACCTCGTCGACGTTGGGGCACGAAAGGTTCAGCTCGAGCGCCTCGACTTCGTCGCGCGCGCCGACCCGGCGCGCGACGTGCACGTACTCCTCCACGGCGAAGCCCCCGACGGAGACCCAGAGCGGCACGCCGAGCTGCGCGAGGCGCGGCAGGTGCTCGGCCACGAACGCGTCCGCCCCGGGGTTCGCGAGCCCGATCGCGTTCAGCATCCCGAGATCCGTCTCGGCGATCCGGACCGGCGGGTTCCCCTCGCGCGGGAGCGGCGTGACGGTCTTGGTCACGAAGGCGTCGAGCTCCCGCGCGGCCTCCGGCGCGGTCAGCGCGTCGAGGCAGCCGCTGGCGTTAAGCAGCCGCAAGGACCGGTCCTTCCACGCAGAGGCGCTTGAGCTCGCCGTCGATCTCGACCGCGCAGCCGTAGCACGCGCCATACCCGCACGCCATCGGCGCCTCCCAGGCGAGCTGCGCGCTCGGCTCGAGGCGGCGGACCGCCTCGAGCATCGGCTCCGGCCCGCAGGCGAGGACGTCGTGGCCGGCGGGCATCGCCTCGGTCACGTAGGTCGGCTCGAGCACCACCTCGGCGTTCGGCACCAGTGCCGCTGCCTCGGCGTGCCAGGCGCTGCGGAAGCCGAGCAGGGCCGGCGGGCCGCCGAGCCGGTCGGACAGGTACGGAAACGGCGCGACGCCGATGCCGCCGCCGACGAGCAGCGGCCGCTCGATGTCGAGCCGGAAGCCGTTGCCGAGCGGGCCGAGCAGGCCGATCCGGTCGCCGGCCTCGACGGAGCAGAGCGCCCGCGTGCCGGGACCGATCGGGTCGATCAGGAACGCGAGCTCTCCCGGCGGCGCGAGGCAGACGCTCATCGGCCGCGGCAGCAGTCGGCCCGGCGCTTCGAGCATGAAGAACTGACCGGGCACGCCCGGGTCGAGGCCGTCGCGCTCGACGCGCAGGAGCGTGTACGGCCCGACCTGCTCCGTCCCTCTTACACGAACGCGCTCACGCGCCGTCAGGGTCGTCCTCCAGCCATGGAAAGGGTGCGACAACCCGCCGGAGCCGGGCTTTGCCCGGCGCAGACAAGCAAGCGGCAGCCTTGCTCAAGGCGAAAAGGAAGGGGCTCATGGGGGAACCATGGGTTCCCCCATGCTTCGCTACGCAGTTCGCGCTTCGGCATCGATCCGCTCCTGCAGGCTGAGCGCGACCTCGTCGCGCGCGTGGGCGATCGCCTCCACCGCCGCGGCCGCGCCCGAGACCGTTGTGATGCACGGCACCCGCGCGACAAGCGCCGCTTCGCGGATCCGGTAGCCGTCCGTGCGCGCACCCGAGCCCTGCGGCGTGTTGACGACGAGGTCGCAGCGCCCGCGACGCACGAGGTCGACGACGCTCGGGCCATCGCCTTCCTCGGTCACCTTGCGCACGTACTCCACCGCGAGCCCGGTCGACGCGAGCGTGCGGGCAGTGCCCGCGGTCGCGAGCAGCCGGAAGCCGAGGCCCGCCAGCGCCTGCGCAACCGGCACGACCACGTCCTTGTCCTCGTCGCGCACGGAGAGGAACGCGGTGCCGCTCGCGGGGAGTCTGCGGCCGGCGGCGCGCTCCGCCTTGGCGAAGGCGGTCGGCAGGTCGGAGGCACTCGCCATCACCTCGCCGGTCGAGCGCATCTCCGGCCCGAGCACCGGGTCGGCGCCCGGGAAGCGGGCGAACGGCAGCACCGCTGCCTTCACGGAGACCTGGCTGAGGTCGGGCGCAGCGAGCTCGAGGTCGGCGAGGGTCTCCCCGGCCGCGAGCCGGCACGCGGCCTGGACGAGATTGACGCCGGTCGCCTTGCTCGCGAACGGCACCGTCCGGGACGCGCGAGGGTTCGCTTCGAGCACGTGGAGCTTCCCGTCGGCGAGTGCGAGCTGGACGTTGAGCAGGCCAACCACGCCGAGCGCCGGCCCGAGACGGCGGACTGCGTGCGCCACCGCCCGCCGCTCGGCGCGCGTCAGCGAGGGCGCGGGCAGCACGCAGCTGGAATCGCCGGAGTGGACGCCCGCTTCCTCGACGTGCTGCATCACCGCGGCGACGAACGTCGCGGTCCCGTCGCAGAGCGCGTCGACGTCGATCTCGATCGCGTTCTCGAGGAAGCGGTCGACGAGCAGCCTGCCGCCGGCAGCCGAGGCCTCGCGCACGGCCTCCGCGTCGTAGCAGACCCGCATGCTCCGCCCGCCGAGCACGTAGCTCGGCCGCACGAGGACCGGGTAGCCGACCTTGTCCGCCACCTCGACCGCCTCGTCCGCGGTGGCCGCCATCCCCCAGGCCGGCACCGCGATCCCGAGGTCCTCGCAGAGCGCCGCGAAGCGCTCGCGGTCCTCCGCCAGGTCAACCGCCTCGAAGGGCGTGCCGAGGATCCGGTATCCGGCGGCCTCGATCGCCCGCGCGAGCTTGAGCGGGGTCTGGCCGCCGAACTGGATCACGACGCCCGCCGGCTGCTCGCGCTCGCAGATCGCCAGGACCTCCTCGACGCCGAGCGGCTCGAAGTAAAGCCGGTCCGAGGTGTCGTAGTCGGTCGAGACGGTCTCCGGGTTGCAGTTGACCATCACCGCCTCGAAGCCGAGCGCGCGGAAGCTCTGCGCCGCGTGCACGCAGCAGTAGTCGAACTCGATCCCCTGGCCGATCCGGTTCGGGCCGGACCCCAGGATCACTACGGAGCCACCGTCCGGGTCGCTCTCCGAGGCCTCACCCCAGGTCGAATAGAAGTAGTTGGAGGCCGCCTCGACCTCGGCCGCGCAGGAGTCGACACGCCGGTACGCCGGGCATACCCCCCAGGCTCGGCGCGCCGCGCGCGCCCGCTCCTCGCTCACGCCGCACGCCGCCGCGACCGCCGCGTCCGAGTGGCCGAGGCGTTTCAGCCGCAGCCAGTCGTCCGCGACCAGGTCGGAGAGGCTCATCCGCCCGGGTCGCAGCCGCTCGAGCTCGGCCCGGAACCACGGATGCAGTCCCTCGGGCAGCGCGTCGAGCGACGGCCACGGCGTCACCCCGCCGCCGTCCAGCTCGCGCGAGCGGAGCGCCTTCGAGAGCGCTTCGGTGAACGTCCGCCCGATGCCCATCGCCTCGCCGACGGACTTCATCTGCGTCCCTAGCGTCGTGTCGGCGCCGGGGAACTTCTCGAACGCAAAGCGCGGCACCTTCACGACCACGTAGTCGAGCGTCGGCTCGAAGCTCGCCGGCGTGGTGCCGGTGAGGTCGTTCGGGATCTCCTCGAGCGTGTAGCCGACCGCCAGCTTCGCGGCGACCTTCGCGATCGGGTAGCCGGTCGCCTTCGAGGCCAGCGCCGACGAGCGCGAGACGCGCGGGTTCATCTCGATCACCCGCACGTCGCCGCTCTCGCGGTTGCGGGCGAACTGGATGTTCGAGCCGCCGCACTCCACACCGACCGCGCGGATCACCGCCGCACCCGCGTCGCGGAGCTCCTGGTAGGCCTCGTCCGAGAGCGTCATCTGCGGCGCCACGGTCACCGAGTCGCCCGTGTGGACGCCCATCGGGTCGAGGTTCTCGATCGAGCAGACGACGACCACGTTGTCGTTGCGGTCGCGGATCAGCTCGAGCTCGAACTCGTCCCAGCCGAGCAGGCTCTCCTCGACCAGCACCTGGCCCACCGGGCTCTCGCTCAGCGCTCGCTCGAGCAGCGTCTCCAGCTCGCGCCGGTTGTGGGCGGTGCCGCCGCCGTGACCGCCCAGTGTGAACGCCGGCCGCAGGATCACCGGGAAGGCGAGATCCGCGGGCACGTCGTGCAGAGACTTGACCACCAGCGACTCGGGCACCTTCAGCCCCGCCTCGCGAACGGTCTCGCGGAAGACCTCGCGGTCCTCGGCCCGCCGAATCACGTCCGGCGGCGCGCCGATCAGCTCGACCCCGAGCGCCTCGAGCACTCCCGTCTCGGCGAGCTCGAGGCCGATGTTGAGCGCAGTCTGGCCGCCCATCGTCGGCAGGAGCGCGTCGGGGCGCTCGCGGCCGAGCACGTCCGCGACCGCCTCGACGTCGAGCGGCTCCAGGTACGTCCGGTCGGCGAACCCGGGGTCGGTCATGATCGTCGCCGGGTTCGAGTTGACGACGATCGTGCGGAAGCCGTCCTCGCGCAGCACCTTCAGCGCCTGGCAACCCGCGTAGTCGAACTCACAGGCCTGGCCGATCACGATCGGCCCGGACCCGATCAGGCAGATCGAGCGGAGATCAGGCCGCCTGGGCAAGGGCAACCCCCTCCACCCAGCGCGACAGCAGCGGCCACGCGTCGTGCGGCCCGGGCCGCGCTTCCGGGTGGAACTGCACGGATCGCGCGGTGAAATCCGGGAAGTCGAGCGCCTCGACCGTCCCGTCATAGAGCGAGACGTGCGTCACCTCGGGCGCGTCAGAGCGCGCGACCGCGAAGCCGTGGTTCTGGCTCGTGACGAGCACGCGGTTCGTCCGCTTCTCGAGCACCGGGTGGTTCGCGCCGCGGTGGCCGAACGGGAGCTTGAACGTCTCGTGCCCGGCCGCCAGCGCGAGCAGCTGATGGCCGAGGCAGATCCCGAGGATCGGCACCTTGCCGAGCAGCGCCTTGACCGCCTCGACCTCGGCCGCGAGCGGCTCCGGGTCGCCCGGGCCATTCGAGAGCAGGACGCCGTCGTAGTGCACGAGCTCGGCAGGGTCGGCGTCGTGTGGGTAGACCGTGACGGCCGCCCCCGCCCACGCGAGCCGGTCGAGGATCGAGCGCTTGCAGCCGTAGTCGACGACGGCGATGTTCGCGGTGCCCGCGTCGGAGTAGACGTACGACTCCCGCGTCGAGACGTCCGCCGCGAGCGCTCGGCCCGTCATGGTCGGCTGCTCCTGGATGGCCGCCAGCGCCTCCTCGACCGACGCGTCTCCCGACACGGCGATCGCCCGCATGGCGCCGCGCTCGCGGAGGTGTACCACCAGCGAGCGCGTGTCGATCCCGCTGAGCGCGACGATTCCGTGCCGGTGGAGCCAGTCCGTCCAGGCAGGCCCGCGCGCCTCCCGCATCACCACGGCCCGCGCCTGCGGCCGCGGCGACTCGCAGCGATCGCGGGCGACCCCGTAGTTGCCGATCATCGGCGCCGTGAAGCAGACGATCTGCTCCGCGTAGCTGGGGTCGGTGACCACCTCCTGGTAGCCGGTCATCGACGTCGTGAAGACCGCCTCGCCGAACGCGAAGCCCTCTGCGCCCGCCGATTCGCCCCGGAAGACGGTGCCGTCCTCGAGTGCCAGGAACCCGGTCATTTTCGTGCCTCCTCCTTCGTGATCCACTCGCCGTGCTCGAGGTAGTGCCGCGCGCGGGCGGCGTGCACGGGCTCGTCGTGCGCCTCTGCCCAGCGCAGCAGCTCCTCGGCCGCGCTTCGGGTCTCGGTATCGGACACGGGCTGCAGCAGCTCGCCCCACTCCCGCGCCGCGAACCGCTGCGCGAGCGCGGCGTCGAGCACGAACCAGAACTCCGGCTCGCCCGGGCCGTCGGGATAGTTCAGCTCGTACGCAGGCGGCTTCGCACCGGCCGCGTAGACGACGAGCTCGAGCTTGCGGAACGGCTGCGGCAGCTCGTGCAGCTCTGCGACGACCGCCTCGCGCTCCTCCTGCGCCAGCGTCCGCTCGACCACGACGACCACGTCGAGGTCGCTGGTGTCCGGGTCGAAGCCGCCGACCAGCGCCGACCCGAGCACGAACGCACGCGCCACCGGGGCCACGCCCTCGATGGCGTCGACCAGCTCCGCGACGTAGGTCTCGAGCTGCGCCTCGGCCACGGTCATGCGGCGAAGGCCGTCCGTCCTGCGGCCACCGTCAGCCGAATCTGCCCGCGCAGCGTCTGCCCCAGCAGCCAGGAGTTCGCCGAGAGCGAGCGGAAGCCGTCCTCCTGCACGCGCCACGTCCGCTCCGTGTCGAGCAGGACGAGGTTCGCGGTGGCACCCGGCCCGATGCGCGGCGGCTCGAGGCCGTACGCGCGGGCCGGGCCGGCGGACATGCGCTCGAGCAGCGTCTCCAGCTTCAGCAGTCCCGGCTCGACGAGGTGCGTGTACAGCGCCGCGAAGGCCGTCTCCAGGCCGGTGACGCCGAACGGCGCCGCCTCGAACGGCACCTCCTTCTCGTGCCGCAGGTGCGGCGCATGGTCGGTCGCGACACACGCGATCGTCCCGTCAGCGAGCGCTTCTACCAGCACGGCGCGGTCTGCCGCGCTGCGCAAGGGCGGGTTCATCTTGAGGTTCGAGTCGAGCGAGCGCACCGCCTCGTCCGTGAGGCAGAGGTGATGCGGCGTGACCTCGGCGGTCGCCGCGACTCCCCTGGCCTGTGCCACCCGCAGCGCGTGCACCGATTCGCGGGCCGAGAGGTGGAGCAGGTGCAGCGGCTCCTGCTCGTAGGCGGCCAGGGAGAGGTCGCGCTCGACCATCACGCTCTCGGCGACCGACGGGTAGCCCGAGAAGCCGAGCTCGGCCGAGACCGCGCCCTCGTGCATCTGACCGCCCTTCGAGAGGGTCGGCTCCTCGCAGTGCAGCGCGAGCCGCCGTCGGGTGATCCCGTGGTACTGCAGCGCGCGCCGCATCAGGCCCGGCGCCACTACCGGCCGGCCGTCGTCGCTGAACCCGGCGGCGCCCTCCTCCGCGAGCTCGGCCATCTCCGTCAGCTCCGCGCCCTGCTGGCCGCGGGTGATGGCCGCGAGGAAGCCGACCGGGATGGTCGCTTCGGCCTTCGCGTCCTCGACCAGCGACCCGAGCACGGAAGCCGAGTCGACGACGGGGTCGGTGTTCGGCATCGCGAGGATCGCGCAGTAGCCGCCCGCGGCCGCGGCTGCGGTGCCGGAGGCGATCGTCTCCTCGTCCTCGCCGCCCGGCACGCGCAGGTGCACGTGCGGGTCGACGAACGCGGGCGCGAGCACCAGGCCCTCGGCCTCGACCACACGATGGCCGTTCACGTCGACGTCGGTCCCGATCTGCGCGATCACGCCTTTGTCCACGCGGACATCGCAGACGCGGTCGAGCCCCTCCGTCGGGTCGATGACACGGGCGCCGCGCACGACCAGGTCCTCCAGGCTCCGCCCTTTCTTCATGAAGAGCATCACGCCACCTCCAGCGGCTCGGTCACCTCGACGGGCACGGGCCCGGTCGTGAGCAGGTCGTAGAGCACCGCCATCCGCACGACCAGCCCCGAGCGCACCTGGGCCTCGATCAGCGCCTCGGGCGCATCGGCGACGCGCGGGTCGATCTCGACCCCGCGGTTCATCGGGCCGGGGTGCATCACCTTCTGGCCCGGCCGGATGCGCTCCGGGGTCACGCCCCAGCGCGCGGTGTACTCGCGGAGCGACGGCACGTAGTTCGCGCCCTCCTGCATCCGCTCGCGCTGCATGCGCAGGACGTACACGACGTCGGCCGCGCCGATCGCGTCGATGTCGTGGGAGACCTCGCACCCGAGTGCCTCGATCCCGCGCGGGATCAGCGGGGGCGGCCCGACGAGCGTCACTTTCGCGCCCATCAGCGCGAGCGCCTGCACGTTCGAGCGCGCCACGCGCGAGTGCAGGACGTCGCCGACGATCGCGACGTGGACTCCCTCGATGCGGCCGAGGTCGGCCTGGATCGTGTAGAGGTCGAGCAACGCCTGCGTCGGGTGCTGGTGCTTCCCGTCGCCGGCGTTCACGACGTGGGCGTCGGTGAAACGCGCGACGAGCTGCGGCGCGCCGATCTGCGGGTGCCGGATCACGATCACGTCCGGGTCGTAGGCGCCGAGCGTCAGGGCCGTGTCCTTGAGCGACTCGCCCTTGTCGACGGAAGAGCCCGCGGCCTTGATCGACATCGTGTCCGCGCTCAGTCGCTTCGCTGCGAGCTCGAAGCTCGACGACGTGCGCGTCGACGACTCGTAGAAGACGTTCACCACGGTGCGGCCGCGCAGCGTCGGCAGCTTCTTCACCTCACGCTCGAGGCTCCGCGAGAAGCTCGACGCGGTCGCCAGCAGCCGCTCGACGTCCTCGCGCTCGAGGTCGCCGATCGAGATCAGGTGCCGCCGCGGCGGCTGTTTCGGCGGGAGGAAGCCCTCCCGCATGACGTGGATGTCAGCCATCGTGATCCTCCCGGTGACATTGGTGGATGCCTGGGTCGTGAGCACCAAGCCAGGCAAGAACGCAGGGAGTCCCTGGGCTGCGAAGCCCAGGGGCGACTGAGGACGCGGCCTGGCGCCGCGTGATCGCGGGCCAGGCGCCGCCGAATGTTGCCGAGTGGATCACCCAGGCTCCTTCGTGATGAGCAGGACGCGGTCGACCTCGTCCACCTCGACGAGCTCGACCTGGATGCGCTCCTGGCGGGCCGTGGGCAGGTTCTTGCCGACGTAGTCCGGGCGGATCGGAAGCTCACGGTGGCCGCGGTCAGCGAGCACGGCCAGCTGCACCCGTTCCGGCCGGCCGTAGCCGAAAAGCGCGTCGATCGCCGCGCGGATCGTGCGGCCCGTGTAGAGGACGTCGTCGACGAGCACGCACGTCATTCCCTCGAGCGGAAAGTCGAGCGTCGTCGAGCGGACGAGCGGCTGCGGGTGCCGCGGCGCCTCGCCGCCCCGGACGTGGACGTCGTCGCGGTGGAAGGTGATGTCGAGCTGGCCGAACGCGACCTCGATGCCGCTCAGCTCGTGGATGCGGCGGCGCAGCCGCTGGGCGAGCGGCACCCCGCGCGTGTGGATGCCGACGAGCGCGACCCGCGCGAGGTCGGCGTTCCCCTCGACGATCTCGTGCGCGATCCGCGTCAGCGCCTTCGCGATCGCGTCGGCGTCGAGGATCGTGCGCGCTGCAGAGGCTTGGGCGTTCAACGGGCCCGCCGGCAAAGCCGCCGTGCCCTCTCATGGTCGGCGTCGCAAGCGACGCCTTGGGGGCCGTTCAGGGCGTGATTCACCTTCGACTCCTTTCCGGCCTCACGGGACCGGGTTAAAGGGGTACGTGTCGGTGCGGGAGCCTACAGGGCGGCACGGACGGCAACCGCGACGAGCCACTCGACGCGGTAGTCGACGCGGTCCGGAAGCTCGCGCTCGGCGTGGGCGAGGCCCGCTTCGTACTCCTCGCCGGAGATCAGGTCGAAGGTCGAGATGTGCTTCCCGCGGATTCGCTCGAGCGCGTCGGCGCGGGCGAGCGAGCCGCGCTGCGAGAGCCGGAGCAGGCGCACGTCGAAGCCGACGTCGCGCAGCTCGGCCTCGAGCTCGGACGCCGTCGGGAAGCGCTCGCGGTCGACCGCCTCCATCGACGGGAAGAGCTCGTTCAGCCAGAACTCGTCGAAGTACGACGGGTCGAAGGTCGCCACGGCGAAGCGACCGTCGCCGGCGAGCACGCGGTGCGCATCGGCGAACGCGCGCGGCCGGTCGACGAGGTGCGCGACGAGCCACATCGTCGCCCGCTCGAACCAGCCGTCCTTGAAGGGCAGCTCCTCCGCCGAGCCGAGCTTGAGGCCTGCGCCGCCGGCACGGGTGCGCGCTACCTCGAGCATCTCGGGCGACGCGTCGACTCCCCAGGCCTTCGCGATCTCGGCGAGCCGGGCGAGGAAGCGCCCCGTCCCGCAGCCGATGTCGAGCACGCGCCGGCCGGCGAGGTCCGCTTCACGGATCAGCGTCTCGGCGACTTCGCGCCAATTTTCGTCGTACGGCCGCAGGCGGTCGTAGACGGCCGCTCGCGCCGAGAAATCTGGTTTCGAGCTCAGGCGAGCTCGTCAGGCTCGGTCAGCGACTCGATGGCGTCGCGGGCTGCGTCGAGCTCGGACTCCGGGACAAGCACTTTCTGCGGCGCGTCCTCGACCGCGCGCGGGTGGTGCTCGACCGCCGTCTCGAGCTCCGCCTCGATGCCCGCCGAGCGGAGGATCTCCTGGATCTCCTCGGCCTCCGCGACGCTCTCGGCCAGGGCGACCTGCACGAGACCGCTCACGACACGGCCTCGGGCTGCGGCTCGGGGACGTCGCGCTTGTGGGCGACGCCGCCCTTGGTCAGGGACGGCGAGCCCCGCTCCGGGAACGGCACGTCGATCACGTCGAAGTCCTTGGGCACCACGGTGTCGGGGAAGATCGTACGCGCCTCGCGGGCTGCTTCGGGGCCGAAGTAGCGGTTCGAGAGGTGCGTCAGCGCCAGCAGACCGACCTCGGCCTCCCGCGCGAGCTCCGCCGCCTCGAGCGCGGTCGAGTGCGCGGTCTCCCGCGCGCGGTCGCGCTCCTCCTCCAGAAACGTCGCCTCGTGCACGAGCACCTCCGCCCCGCGCGCGGCCTCGAGCACCGTCGGCGAAGGCGCCGTGTCGCCGCTGAGCACGACTTTCCGGCCGGAACGCGGTGGGCCGAGCACCTCGTCGGGCGTGACCGTGCGGCCGTCCGCCAGCGTCACCGGCTCGCCGGCCTGCAGCAGGCCGCGTTCCGGGCCCGAAGGCACGCCGAGCGCATCCGCGGCGTCGACGTCGAAGCGGCCCGGCCGCTCGCGCTCGACCAGCGCGAAACCGAGCGACTGCACTCGATGGGCGACAGCGAACGTGACGAGGTCGTAGTCGCCGCGGTCGAGCCGCTCGCCGGGAGCGACCTCGACGAGCTCCAGCCCGTACGTCAGCTTCCCGAAGATCCGCCGGAGCGCGCCGAAGAGCTCGCGCAGGCCCGGCGGCCCGTAAACGGTCAGCGGCAGCTCGCGACCCCGCAGCGCGAACGTCTTCAGCATCCCCGGCAGGCCGAGGTAGTGGTCGGCGTGGAAGTGGGAGACGAAGACCTCTCGCAGCTCGACGAGGCCGACCGACGAGCGCAGCATCTGGCGCTGCGTCCCCTCGCCGCAGTCGAAGAGCAGGCGCTCGCCGCCACGACGAACTAGCAGCGCCGAGGGCGCGCGCGTGGCGGTCGGGACGGAGCCCGAGGTGCCGAAGAAGACGAGGTCGAGGTCCACGGGCCGATTGTAGGGTTGCCTCGTCATGGCCGACCCCCGCGACGCCGTCCGCGAGCTCATCCGGCGCGAGCCCGTTCCGGAGGAGCACGAGGCGATTCGCGAGCTCTGGAAGCGCCACTCGATCGCCGAGGACAACCGTGACCTTTCCGGACTGCTCTCGACGCTGACCGAGGACTGCGTCTACGAGCTCGTCCAGACCGGGCACCGCTGGGTCGGCCACGAGGGAGCGGCGCGCTTCTACGCAGGGCTGCTCGGCGGCTTTCCGGACATCGATTTCCAGCTGACGAACATCGTCATCGGGCCCCAGGGCGTCTGCGAGGAGGCCGACGTCACCGGCACGTTCGAGAACGAGTGGCTCGGCGTGTCCCCAACGGGCGAGCGCCTCGCCTGGCAGGTGACGATCTTCTTCCCGTGGGACCGCGAGCGGCGCCTCTTCCGAGGCGAGCGCGTCTACACCGCCGCCCTGCCGCTGCCCTCGTAGCCCTGAGGGTTCCCGCAACGACGCTCTGCGCGCGCCACGAGGCCCCGCGGCGTCGTCCGAGTGATGCTGTAGGCGACTCGGGCGGAGGGCATTCGCGTGCCCCGGACGGCGAGCGGTTCGCGGCCGTCGACCTCGAGGGCTCCTGCCAGGCGTACTCGTTCGGCGGCGACGGCTCGGGCAAGGCCCGCCTGCCCGCGGCCGACCTGGACACGATGCCGGCCTGGTCGCCCGACGGGCGCCGGATCGCCGTGGTCGGAGAGGGCTTGTCGATCCGGCTCCGCCCGCTCGCGGGTGGACGAGCGACCTGGACGGCGACCACGACATCTACGTCGTCAGCGCCGATGCCAGCGGGCTGCAGAAGATCACGCACAACGCCGTCGATGACATGGGCCCCACGTGGTCGCCGGACGGTCGTCGAATCGCCTACGACCGCAGCACGTCGGGCTGGGAGAAGAGCTCGATCGTCGTCGTCGAGCTCGCGACCGGCACGGAGACGGAGATCGCGCACGTGCTCGACGACGGCCTGTACTCGCCGGACTGGCAACCGAGCCCGCCGAAGCTCTAGGCTGGCCGCGTCGTCTGCCCGCTGAGCTACCGCGACGCCGGCAGGACGAGCCGCTGGCCGGGGACGATCAGGCTCCCGCCGAGGTGGTTGCGGCGGTCGATGCGGTAGATCGCGTCACGCGGGTCGCCCGCGTAGTGCCCGACCGCGATCGACCAGAGCGTGTCCCCCGGTTTGACGGTGTACCGCTGCTCCGGCCCCGCGCCGTGCGAGGCCCGGGCCAGCGCCGCCCACGCGACCAGCGCCAGCGCTGCGATCAGAAGTACCTTGGCGAACATGTGTTCGCATAATAGAGCGAACGTCTGTTCGTGTCAAGCGATCGTCACCACCCGTGCGTTCAAGCGGGTTTCCGCGATGTCGAGCACGATCAGCGAGTGCTGCGAAGCGCGGCGGCGTTCGGTCGGGCTGCCGGGGTTCAGGATCCAGACGCCGCGGTGCCGCTCGAGCTGCGGCACGTGCGTGTGGCCGTAGACGACCGCGTCGCAGCCGGGGAACCACGACACCAGCCGCTCCTCCCTCCCCGCTCGCTCGCCCGGGATGTGAACCATCCCGATCCGCACGCCTTCGACCGAGACCACCCGCCGCTCCGGAAGCGCCTCCCGCAGCGCCGGCTCGTCCATGTTCCCGAACACGGCCTCGACGGGCGCGAATGCCTCCAGCTCCCGCAGCACCGGGGGCCGCGACTACGTCGCCGCCATGCAGGATCAGGTCGGCCCGCTCCAGCTCGCGCACGCACGCCTCGGGCAGCCGGCGTGCCCCGCGCGGCAGGTGGGTGTCGGCGATGACCGCGACGCGGCTCAGACGGCCAGGAAGCGCCCGTCGCGGTAGACGAGCTCGCCGTCCGCGTAGACCTCGCTGCCCGAGCGCAGGTCGCAGATCATGTCCCAGTGGAGTGCCGAGCGGTTCGTGCCGCCGCACTCGGGGTAGGCGCTGCCGAGCGCGAGGTGCACGGTCCCGCCGATCTTCTCGTCGAAGAGGATGTTGCGCGTGAAGACCTGGATGGCGTCGTTGAGGCCGAACGCCAGCTCGCCAACACGCTTCGCGCCCTCGTCGACCGCGATCATCTCCTCGAGGAAGTCCTGCCCCCGCGCCGCTGTCGCCTCGACGACCTCGCCCTCCTCGAACCGCAGGCGCAGGTCGTCCACCTGCCGGCCGCGGAAAACGGCGGGATAGGTGAAGCGGATCTCTCCGTCGACGCCGGTCTCGAGCGGCGCGGTGAAGACCTCGCCGTCGGGGAAGTTCTCGCGCCCCTCGGAGGGGATCCACGTGCGCCCGCCGAAGGCGAGCGTGAGGTCGGTGTCCTCCGCGACGATCCGCAGCTCCTGCTTCGAGTTCAGGAACTCGGCGACGCGCCGCATCTCCTCGGCGAAGGCGCGCCAGCGCGCGACGGGGTCGCCGTCGTCGAGCAAGGCGCCGGCGTAGAGGAACTCCTCGTACTGCGCGAGCGACATCTCGGCGTCCTGGGCCGCGGCCTGCGTCGGGTACGCCGTCAGCACCCAGCGCAGCTCGCCGTGCAGCGCGCGCTCGAGGTACCGCTCCCGCAGCTCCTTCCGCGCGCGCTGCTGGAGCGCCTCGCGCACGGGCGAGATGCCCGCCAACGCCTTCGTGTTGCTCGGCGCCTCGACCACGATCCAGACGTCGGCCTGCTCGACGTCCTCGCGGTCGGCGGGGCTGACCCACGAGGCCTGCTCGTCGCTGCCCTCCGACAGCAGCAGGTCGTCGACCTCCAGCGTCGCCCGCATCGACGGCATGCCGCCGGCGCGAAGCGCCGCCGCGTAGAGCTCGTCCAGGAGCGGCTCCACGTTCGTCGGCCCCTGCACGACAACGAGATCTCCGGGCTCGACGCCGGCCGAGTAGCCGACGAGCACCTCCGCCAGGCTCCGCAGGCGGTCAGACATGCTCGACCGCGGGCTGCGGCTGCTCGAGGAACCGGCCGGTCCGCCAGACGAGCTCGCCGTCCGCGTACACCTCGCCCTCGGCGCGCAGGTCGCACACGAGATCCCAGTGCAGCCACGACCGGTTTTGCCCGCCGAGGTCCTCGAACGACGAGCCGAGCGCGACGTGAATCGTGCCGCCGATCTTCTCGTCGAAGAGCGTGTTGTTGGTGAACCGGTCGATTTCGTAGTTGAGCCCGAACGCGACCTCGCCGAGCCGGCTCGCGCCCTCGTCCAGGCTCAGCATGGCGTCGAGATACTCACGGCCCCGGACGGCCTCGGCGGCCACGACCCGGCCGCCCTGGAAGCGCAGCCTGATCCCGTCGACCTCGCGGCCGTTGAAGAGCGCGGGGAAGGCGAAGGCGATCTCGCCCTCGGTGACGGTTTCGAGCGGGCTCGTGTAGACCTCGCCGTCGGGCACGTTGTAGCGGCCGTCCGCGGGCTTCCACTTCCTGCCCTCGACGCCGACCTTCAGGTCCGTGCCGGGGCCGACGATGCGTAGCTCGCGCGCCTCGGAGAGAGAGCCTGCGCGGGCAGAAAGCTCCTCGCGCACGCTCCGCCAGTGCGCGACCGGGTCGCCCGGCTCCTCGACGTGACACGCGCGGAAGACGAAGCGCTCGTACTCGGTGAGCGACATCTCGGCGTCCTGCGCGTGGGCTTGCGTCGGGAAGAGGGTGCCGCACCACCCGAGCTCGCCGCTCGACATCCGCTCCCAGCGGCGCTTCGCGAGCTGCTGCGACGACGCGATCAGCCGCTGGTGCCGCTCGGGATCGACCCGGCTCAGCGCCCGCGTGTTCGAGTGGCACCAGACGGTGACGATCGCGTCGACCTCCTCGAGCTCCGCCTTCGCGATCGGCGAGACGAAGTCCAGCTGCTCGTCGTTGCCCTCCTCGAGCAGCAGCTCGGGGACGCGCTCGGGCTCGACGTGGACGTACGGGTGCGCGTCCGCAGCGAGCGCGGCCCGGTAGAGCTCGACGGCGAGCGGAGACGCCACGGGCGGCGCGTCGATGCGCAGCACCTTTCCGGGCTCGAGGCTGAGCGAGTAGTCGACGATCAGGTCGGCGAGCCGCCCGAGTCGCTGGTCTCTCATCAGCGGACGCGGAAGGCGCGGCTGACGAAGACGGTCGCGCGCTTGGGGTTCATCGAGGCGGTCATCCTGATCGCGAAGACGTACCTGCCGGGCTTCAGCTTCCGAGCCCGGAAGACGACGAGACGGCGCTGCGCCTTGATCACACCCTGGACGTAGAGCAGCGGCTTCGGTCTCCCCCTCGCGAGCCGCTTGCCGAGGACGGCCTTGCGCGGTCCCGCCTTGAAGATCCCGGCCCGGAAGTCGGCCTGCTCGGCGGCGCCGGCCTTGAAGCTCCGGCGCTTCTGCTTCCGCGGGAACGGCTTGCGCAGGTTGCCCCAGGCCACAACCGGCGAGACGACCCCGGTCGCGTGCTTCCACCTGACCGCCGGCCCCTGGCAGGTGCCGTGGCTCTGCGCGAGCGTCTGCTTGACGCGGTCGTAGGAAGGCCGCTTGGAGGCGTCCGCGCGCTCGAGGCCGCTCTGCCACCGATCGAGGTCGGTCTCGTCGATCAGGTGGAAGAAGCTGAGCATCCGCACGGTCGGGTCGCAGGCGACCCTCGTGATCGTGTCGGCGTAATAGTCCGCCTGCGTCGCCTCGCTGACGAGTCGGAGCCCCGGCGTCTCGGTGCCGTGGTACATGGGCGCGAGCGCGGGCGGGATCTGGACCTGCCAGCCGACCTCGTCGAGATCGAAGCGCAGCGGCCGGGTGAACGTCTTGCCGGTCTCGGCGAAGGTCGGCTGCGCGGTGCCGTTGAACGCGTCCCAGACCGCCTGCTTGATCCGGTTGAGGTTCGCCAGGCCCGCCGTCGGCCAGGCGTAGCCCACGCTGGGCGCGCCCTGCTGCGGCTGCGGGTAAGGATGGAACGCGAGCTCGTCCATGATCGGCGTCTTGCGCCCGCTGAGCTTGTAGTAACGGCCGAGGTCGGCAAGGAAGCGGACCGGCGAACGAGAGCGGGTTTTCTTCCCTTGCGACAGATCGTTGCCGCGCGGGGAGAGGCCGACGCCGATCACGTTGATCGTCGGGTCCTGCGCCTTCAGCGCGTCGTAGGAGCCCGCCAGCGCCGGCAAGTAACGCGCCGCCGCGAGCGGCTTGCCTGCGGGCGAGTACTGCGGCAGCCAGAAGTGGGGCTGGTTCGGCTCGTTGCCGATCACGTAGTCCTTCACGGTCGGGAAGGTCTGGGCGACCCTCTGCACAAAGGCGACGAACTTTGTCGTGGCGTCGGGTGTGTCCCGAAAATCCTTCGCATCGTGCGGGGCGACGGCGAAGATGATCCGCGTCCCGCTGACCTGCGCCTGTGGCAGCCACTTCACGATCTCGGCCTGGCCCGCGATCTTCGTCGGCGCCGCGGGGTCCCAGTTGATCGAGATGCGGTTCACTTTCAGGCCGACGTCCCCCAGCGTCGCGAAGAACGCCGCGCCGTTGCCGGCCTTCCCCGCGTCCTCGGTGACGCCGACGTCGATGCCGGCGCTCGCGATTCCTGCACACGCCAGCGTCGCAGACGCACACGCCAGCAGTCCCCACGCCCTCGTCGTCTTCAAATCGTTCTCCTCCTCGTTGCGGCCGTAAGTAGCTTCCCACCTTCTTCGGCGGACATGGGCGAGCTCCTTAGTTCGAACGTGCCGCGAGGACGGCGTCCAGCAGCGACCCGGGACCGAAGCGTACTGGGTCGTCTGCGGGCAGGCCAGTTGCGGCAGCGGCATCCGCGATCGCCGCGCGTGCCTCCTGCTCGTCGAGGTCGGCGGTGTTGAGCGCGAGGCAGGCGACCCGCGCCGGCCGCAGCGGCAGGGAAACGCGCTGGTGCAGCTCGACGAGGTCCGGGAGGCTCGGCAGCGGGTGGCCCGGGTAGCCCTCGATCTCGGTCGCGTTGGCCTTGTGGCAGAGAACGAGCAGGTGCGGTGCCGAGCCGTGCAGCAGCCCGAGCGTGACGCCCGAGTACGCAGGGTGCGAAAGCGATCCCTGGCCCTCGACGAAGAGCAGCTCCCCGCCGCGGCGGTGGCCCTGCACGACGAGCTGCTCGGCCGCCCCGGCGAGGAAGTCCGACACGACGGCGTCGACCGCGATTCCCCAGCCGGCGATCGCGATGCCCGTCTGGCCGGTCGGGACGAAGACCGAGCTGAGCCCGCGGCCGCGGGCCTCGAGGTCGAGCTCGAGCGCGACGGTCTTCTTGCCGATCGCGCAGTCGGATCCGACCGTGAGGACGATCGTGGCCGGGAGCTCGAGGTTCTCGCCCGTCGGGACGTTGAGGCCCCCGGGCGGCTTACGCAGGTCGCGCAACTCGACGCCGTGCTCGCGCGCAAGCGCCACGAGCTCCTGGTCCTCGCTGACGAACTCGTGCAGACCGCTGTCGACGTCGAGCCCCGCCGCGATCGACTGCTTCAGCAGGTCGCGCCACTCGGGCGGGAAGCGGCCGCCCTGCGTGGCGACGCCGACGACCGCGGTCGTAGGCCCGAACGGCAGCGCCTCTCCGACCGTCGCCACGACCGGGATGCCGCCGTAGCTCTCGCCCGCGTGCGTCGAGTCGAGGATCGCGACGGTCGGGTCGGGCGCGTAGCGCATGATCCCGCGCGCAGTCTTGCCGTAGTGCGGGTCGTCGGAGCGACCCTCGGCGAGGATCAGGTAGCGCTTTTCCGACACCGTGTCTGACACAAGAGGCGGCAGCAGGCCCGAAGTGTTTTCCCTGCTCCGAGGCCCGCCGTGACGGTCTCGTCACATGTGCGTGACACTTTCGTTTGCGTGCCTGACACCGAGGCCTGGGGCGTCGGCGGGGAGCTGCACGCCGTCGACGAGCTGGACGCCCGGCCAGGGGTCCTCGACGAGCAGCAGGTTCCCGTCCAGGTCGACGTGGTCGAACAGGCTCGCGCAGGCCGCGCCGGCCGCGACCGCGAGGCCCGACTCGTTCATGCAGCCGAGCATCAGCCCGAGGCCGAGCGCGCGGCCCGCGTGCGCCATCCGCACCGCCTCGCGGATCCCACCCGACTTCGCGAGCTTCACGGTCAGGCCGTGCGCGCGCTCTGCGCAGGCCGCCACGTCGTCCAGCGTGTGGCAGTCCTCGTCGACGTAGATCGGAAGCGGCGAGCGGCGCTTCAGTTCCGGCCCGCCGGGGTCGCCGGCGCGCAGCGGCTGCTCGCAGTACTGGACGCCGAGCTCCGCGAGCTGCGGCAGCGCCTCGAGCGCCTCGTCCAGTGACCACGCCTCGTTCACGTCGACCTGCAACGGCACGTCCGAGACCTCCCGCACCGCGCGGACGCGCTCCACGTCCCGCCCGTCCCCCGCGCCGAGCTTCAGCTTGAGCCGCTTGAACCGCCCGCGCACCCTCTCCGCGCGTCGCGCCATGTCGTCGGGATCGCCGAGCCAGATCGTCCATGACGTCGGCGGCCCTTCACGCCGCAGCCCGAGCAACCGCCACACGGGCAGGCCGACGAGCTTCCCGCAGAGGTCGTGAAGGGCCGCGTCGATCGCCGCCTTTGCCGCCTGCTCGCCTGGCCTCTCGCGCAGCCGCGCCTCGATCTCCTCGAACGCGAATGGGTCCATCCCGGAGAGCAGCTCCCCCGCCTCCACTGCGAAGGCGCGCGCCGACTCCGCGGACTCGTCGTAGCGCTCGATCGGCGCCGCCTCGCCGAAGCCGCTGACGCCGTCGTGCCGGAGCTCGACGTAGACCACCTCGGCCTCGTCGGACGCGCCACGTGAGATGACGAAAGTCTCGGCCATCCGCACCGTCGCGATCCGGGCCTCGAGCTCCACGCGGGATACCTTACGACGATTGTTGACCGAGCTCCCCCGGTTTCCACTGCCATGAAGCGAGCCAGACGGCTGCACGAGCGAAGCCCGCGCAGCCTCAATGGTCGGCGCCGCAAGACGGCGCCTTAGAACGTCCCCCTCGTGAAATCGCTGGCGTCCTACCTCCGCGGGCTCGACCCGCACCTCCCGCGCACCGTCTGGCTCGTCCAGGCTGGCGGCGTCGTGAACGCGCTCGGAAACGGCGTGGTCTTCCCATTCGCGGTCATCTACCTGCACAACGTGCGCGGGATCTCGTTCGCGGACGCGGGTTTCGCGCTCGCGATCGGCGGCGCGGCCGCCCTGACCGCCGGGCTGGTCGCGGGCACACTGGTCGACCGGATCGGCGGGCGGAACACGCTCGTGCTCGGCCTCCTGGTTCAGGCAGTCGCGTTCACGCTGTTTCCGTTCATCCGCGAGCCGTGGCACGCCTACGCGCTCTTTGCCGTGGACGGGATCGGGACAGCCTGCTTCTGGCCAGGCCAGTCGACGCTGCTCTCGCGCCTGACTCCCGCGGAGGACCGGCACGCGGCCTTCGCGCTGCAGCGCGTGAGCATGAACCTCGGGATCGGGATCGGCGGCGTGGTCGGCGGCCTGATCGCGACCACGTCCGACCCGGGGAGCTTCACGCGCATGTTCATGCTGGACGCCGCGACGTTTCTCGTCTTCGCAGCTGTGCTGGCGGCCGTGCGGGAGCCGTATCCGGACGAGCCTGAGGCGCATGAGGAGGAGCAGGGCGGCTACCGCGCGGTGTTGCGCGATCGCAACTTCCTCGCGCTCACCGGCCTCAACGTGCTCTTCGTGGCGGTCGGCTACGAGGTGTTCGCGCTGTTACCGCCGTTCGCGAAGAACTACGCCGGGGTGAGCGAGCGCTGGGTCGGCTTCATCTGGCTCGCCAACACGCTGCTCATCGTTCTGATCCAGCTGCCGGTCTCGAAGGCGCTCGAGGGACGGCGGCGGATGGCGGCGCTCGCGCTGATGAACGTCCTCTGGGCGACCGCCGCGCTACTCGTGCTCGCGGGCGGCGAGCTCCTGAACGGCACCTCGGCCGCACTGGTCTTCATGACCGCGACGATGGTCTTCGCCCTCGGCGAGACGCTGCAGGGACCGACGCAGGCGCCGCTCGTCGCCGACCTCGCGCCTGATCACCTGCGGGGCCGGTACTTCGCCCTCGGCTCGATGTCGTGGAGCGCGGGTTCCATCCTCGGCCCCGCGATCGGCGGGCCGCTACTCGGCTGGCACCCGCTCGCCGTATGGCCGCTCGCCGCGGCCATCTGCGTCTTCTCGGCTGCAGCGTGCCTGGCGCTCGAGCGGAGGCTGCCGACCCGCGTGCGCCGAACCCCGAAGCCGGAGCCCGTCCCCGTGACGCCGCTCACACCGCCGCTAGACTTGGCGGCCGAGCGCCTGTAGCTCAGGGGATAGAGCGCGCGCCTCCGGAGCGCGAGGTCGGAGGTTCGATTCCTCCCAGGCGCATGAAATCGCTATTTGCAGGGGTTCCTGCGGACCTGGCGGGAACGATTTATTCCTCCGTCTCCGCCTCGAGCGCTGCCCCAAGGTTTCGGCCAGCTGGTCGATGGCCCAGTCGACGTAGGTATGGCAGTCGTCGTGATCGAGGTGTGACCGAGGCAGCCCGCGAACGTCAGGGCTCAGGCCTTGTGAAGCGCGTGTCGGCGTCGAACGCGCGCCGAACCAAGCTCCGCTGAGCGGGAGTGCGCATCGCCGTCGCAAACGCGGTGACCTTCCGACGGGGCACTGTGAGCAGACTTACACCCAACGCCCATCCTGAGACAATGGGATAGGGAATACGCTCGGCCCGACCTCCTACCCTCCGATCCGCGGAGGAAGACCGAACCGGCAGGACCAACCCCGTGCTGCCGTGTGAGGCGCAACGCATTCCCAACCGGTTGGCATGGGTTTCCCCAACAACGGTTGGCCCTGCCGGTTCGCCATGCCGATGCTCAGCCGAGCACACCTGCCCGCGCCGACTCGCCGAGCGGAGGGCAGGCACAGCTGCGAGGGTCTCGAGAGAAGCCGTCACAAAAGTTCCGCTCTTTCCGCAGATTGAGCGAGCGTCCCCCGTTCGAGTGATCCCCGAATGCGGCAGATCGTCGTAAAGTCGCCGGAACGCGCCAGGCAAAGCCCGAATGGGCGCGTCTGCGGTTCTACAAGCAAGTTTTCCACAGTTTCCACAACGAGGGTGGGGAGTGCAGTCTGGACCTGAGCCCGAGGCTACGTCGTCGCCTGCTGCTGAGCCGGAGCTTCCGGGCGAGTTCGTGTCCGAGGCGATGCGGGCCGACTGCGCCCGCTTCCTCGACGAACTTCGGACGCGCGCCGCGATTCGACGCGAGTCGCGCCTGACTGGCGACTGGATTGCCGGCGAGCAGGATGACGCCTCTGGCCGCGAGGGAAAGCGCGACCAAGACGGTTAGAGTCACTGCGACTGCGGCCGCGAGCCGAGCGGACCGGAGTCGCCCTCGCGGAAGGGTCCCGAAGCGTCACAGGTGGTGGCAGGCGAGCGAATATGCGTCATGTCTGCGACGCGTTTGTGAAAGCACACGAATTTCGATGCTCTGTGCGGCTTTTCGCCACCAACTGCCTTGACGCAGGCAGCGCACGACTGCTTTACAGACGGCTGACGGAACCTGGTTCCGCGAGGGGGAGCGAGGGAAAGGCGATGGGCAGGCGCGGACCTGGGGAGAGCAGCCTGCCCATCGCCCATGACCGGCCTGGCTACTGCGCGAGGGGGGAGCTCGCCGCCTGGCCGATCGCAAGATCCACTGGGCCGCTGGTGGACCCGGCGGATTCACTCAAATGCCCGCCGCATTTCAAGGGCTATTCATTCAAGCTTTACGCTCTTAGCGAGAAGTTCGACCTCCGCCAACGGAGGAGCAGCGTCGACGTCCGCCAGTCGGAGCCGAGCGACCGCAGGCGAGTCTCCCCCGGCCTCCGCTCGGCTCCGAAGCTGAGTACCCGCCGCTAACACGGTTACACCTTCCGCGGCAGTACTCAAGCGGAGGAGCCGGAGCGTGGCGACGTTCCTACTGCGGCTCAGAAACGTGCCCCTCATTGGGGGGAGACGATGAGGTGCTCCGGCTCCATGTGCCGCAGACTGGTTCCCTCGAGACAGCTCCCCACGGTATCGCTCGGCGACGGGGCTTCCAAGGGGGCTCGTGGCGCGAGGCGAGCGCCCCAGCGGCGAACGTTGGGCCGGGTTGCGTCGCAGCGCGACCGCGTTCGGCTCCCCAGGCCCATCGCCGTGCGCGGGGTCAGAGACCAGACCCCGGCCACAAGCGCGGAGTCGCCGAGACGTTGAGACATGGCGCTGATGCTTCGGGCCGCGGCCGAACGAGCGCCTAGTCGAGGCGCACGCGAGACGTAGCGTGAGCGCTCGGAAGGACATCGCGCTGCGACGACGCTGCGGTCACCGTGCGGCCGCTTTCGCCTCGCCTCCCGAATACAGGTCGGGGGTCTATGGGAAGGAGGCGCATCCGCCTTCGCGGCGCTCGGCGTCCCAAGACGCCGAAGAGGCCGCCGGTGGCGGCCCCTTCGCCCCCCGAGTCGGTTGTCTCAGTGCGGAATCGGCTTGTGCTGCTGCCGCACGGTCAGCAGGCTGCCTACCCCGAGAACGACGAAGCCGAAGGCCAACGCAGCCCCGATGCCCGCGTCGTTCCAGTCAAACCCTCCGCCCGACGTGGCCGTCGTGGTGGGCGGGAGATTCAGGCCCGCGAGCTTCTCGCTCACGAGCGGCGTCGTGTTCTTCTGCTGCGGGGAAGGAACCGCCCAGGCTCCGATCTCTCCGAGCTTGTTGCGGACGATCGCCTGCTGGGAGTACTGGCCCAGCCCGTACTTCTGGTTCAGGCCCTCGCTCCGCAGCATCAGCGCCCGGTACTCGGCCTTCGTCATCCCGGTCGGCTGCGCCCACGCGCTGGCGGACGACAGCATCAGGCCGGCGAAGACCATTCCGATGATGGCGAGCTTCTTCATGACGTGCTCCTCTCTGGCGTGCCGTTTGCTCCTCATGCCAACCGGACGAGGCGTCGGTTGCAGACCAGGAGCAACGCGGCAGCAAGAGGGGGCACGGCCGAGCGGGTCGAGCCCTCTGGGCAAGTCTCCCGATTCGGGAGTACCCTCTTGCCGCCCTGAAAGCCGTCGCCACCTATCTTGAAAGTCTGAAGCCGCAGCTTCCGCGACCGGTCTGGTTGCTGGAGACCGGCGGCGTCGCAAACTCGCTCGGCAACGGGATCGTGATCCCGTTTCTCGTGATCTACCTGCACGACGTGCGGGGGATCGGGATCGAGACCGCGGGCGCCGTGGTCGCGGTCCTGCTCGGGATCGGAGTCGTCGGCAGCCCGCTCGCCGGGCGCGTGGTCGACCACGTCGGCGCCCGGACGACGCTGTTCATCTCGCTGGCGCTCCTCGCGGCCGGCTACGGCGGCTTCCCGTTCGTGCGCGGGCCCTGGCTCGCGTTCGCGCTGGCTGCGGTCGCCGGAGCCGGGAACGCCGGCTTCGCGCCGAGCCACTCGAGCCTGCTCGCCGCACTCACCTCGGGCGAGCAGCGCACGACCGCGTACGCACTGACCCGCGTGACCGACAACCTCGGCTTCGGCATCGGCGGCCTGATCGGCGGCCTGATCGCGACCACGCAGGTGCCCGAGAGCTACGACCTGCTCTTCGCCGTCGACGCCGGCACCTTCGTCGCCTTCATGGCGCTCCTGTTCTTCGTGCCCCAGCCGCCGCGCACCGTGGTCGTGGGTTCCGGCAGCGGCTACCGGCAGGTCGCGCGCGACCGCCCGTTCGTCGCACTGCTCGTGCTCACCGCGATCCTCGTCACGGCCTCGTACGCGCAGATCGCCACGATGCTGCCGCCGTACGTGAAGGACAACGCCGCGGTCGGCGAGGCCGGGATCGGCGCGATCTTTTTCGTCAACACGCTTGTGCTCGTGCTCGCGCAGCTGCCGTTCGCGAAAGCGCTCAGCGGCCATAACCGCCTGCGCGCGCTCGCAGCCGCGGGTGCGATCTTCAGCGGAACGTGCCTGGGCGTGCTCGCGGTCGGCACGTGGCTCGACGGGACGACCGCCGTTGTCTTCCTCTGTGCCGTGATCATCGCCTTCAGCATCGGCGAGTGCCTGCACGGCGCCGTCAACAACCCGCTGATCGCCGACCTCGCCCCACCGCAGCTGATCGGCCGCTACATGGCGCTGCGCACCTCAGCCTGGCAGGTCGGGTTCCTCGCGGGCCCGGCGCTCGGCAGCATCGTGCTCGCCCGGTCGTCCACGGCGTTGTGGTACGGGGCCGCCGCGATGTGCGCATTGGCCGCGATGGGCTTTCTGATCCTCGAACGCAACGTCGCTCCGGAACTGGCGCTCGCGCCAGGCCCGGAGCGGGTTCGCCGCAAGGCTTTCCGGGTACGATGGCGAACCACAATGCGAGTCGACGACCCTCTCAGTCCCGGTGCCGAGCCTGCCCCGCATCAAGCGCCCCCTGAGGCCTCGCACCCAGGCGAGGGACGTCGACACACGGCCTGAGCCGCGCGTCGCAGAGCTCCAAGCACACGGCCTGACCTGGGTTCACCTCGACGCACCGACCCTCGAGGAGGCGTCGCAGCTCGCCGATCGGTACGGCTGGCACCCGCTCGACCTCGAGGACGTCCTCTCGCGCCGCCAGCGCCCGAAGGTGGACGAGTACCCGGACTACCTCTTCGGCGTCCTCCACTTCCCGGTCTACGACAAGGCGATCCAGCGCCTGAACGCAGCCGAGCTCGACGTCTTCCTCGGGAACGGGTGGCTTGTCACGCTGCCGGCCGTCGAGCTGCTGCCGGTGACGCGGCTCTTCCACCGCTGCGAGGAAGAGGAGGAGCTGCGGGAGCAGCTGTTCGGCAAGGGGTCGGGCTACCTGCTCTACCACATCCTCGACGACCTCTTCGACTACTGCTTCCCGATCCTCGACAAGATCGGGCACAAGCTGGACGCCGTCGAGGACGACATGTTCGAGGAGCGCGCCGAGGACGTCGTGCGCGATCTCTCCAACGTCAAGCAGGAGATCATCTCCTACCGCAAGATCATCAAGCCGGAGCGCTCGACGCTGCGGCTGCTCGAGCGGCAGATCGAGCGCTTCCTGCCCGAGGACCTGGAGCTCTACTTCGACGACATCGTCGATGCCTCCGAGCGGATCTGGGACCTCCTCGACAACTACAAGGAGGTCGTCGAGGCGCTCGAGGACACGAACGAGTCGGTCATCTCGCACCGCCAGAACGACGTCCTGCGCGTGCTGACGGTCGTGACCGTGATCCTCCTGCCGCTGACGCTGATCACGGGCATCTTCGGCATGAACGTCCACTTCCCCGGGTTCGAGACCGCCGCGGCGTTCTGGGGGATCATCGGCTTCATGGCCGGCCTGGCGCTGGCCCTGACCGCGTTCTTCCGGCTGAAGCGCTGGCTCTGAGCCCCCGGCGGAAGAAGACGCCCCCGAGCCCCGTCTGATAGGCATTCGGGGTCGCAGGCTTGAGCTGGCAAGCAGGAGGCGTCACACTCGGGGGCGGCGTGGAAGACGAGAGCAGCACACTGGTTCGCACTTTCCTGATCGCGGACATCCGCGGCTACACGCGCTTCACGGAGCAGCACGGCGACGAGGCGTCCGCGAAGCTCGCCGCGAGGTTCAGCGAGATCGTTCGCGACGGCGTCCAGGTCCGCGGCGGGGAGCTGATCGAGATTCGCGGGGACGAGGCCCTGGCGGTCTTCGACTCTGCGCGCCAGGCCATCCGCGCGGCAATGGACCTGCAGAGCCAGTTCTCCGAGGAGACCGACATGGTCTCGAACTGCCCGATCCGCGTCGGGATCGGAATCGACTCGGGCGAGGCGATCAAGCTCGAGGACGGGTCGTTTCGCGGTGCGGCGCTCAATATCGCCGCGCGGCTCTGCGGGCTCGCCCAGAGCGGCGAGATCATCGTCAGCGAAGGTACGAGCCACCTCGCCGGCCGTGTGCCGGGGCTGCGCTACCTCGATCGCGGCCGGGCGCACCTGAAGGGGATCGCCGACACCGTCCGCCTGATCCGCGTCGCTCCCGAGGGCGAGCAGCAGTCCCAGCCCTGGATCCTGATGATCTTCGGCAAGCCAGGCCGTATCGGCTGGCGCGTGGGGCTCGGAGTCGTCCTGATCGCCGCCGCGACCGCCGCCGCAGTCGTCTACCTGACTTCCGGGAACAGCGGTGGGACGAGCGCCGGCGCGGCGAGGGGGCCGACCGGAACCGGGACCGGAACGAGTGCCTCGGCCACGCAGCACGTGGCGCCGGCCTCGGACGTGATCGCACTGGTCCCCACCAGCCTGCGCAAGGGGTGCGTGCGGCAGACGGTCGCCGACGTCGGCGCGGTCGCGACGGCCGTGTGCCTACCGCCGGAGGGCGCACAGGGCTTCCGCCCGGACCGGTGGCAGGTCTCGATCTACCCGAGCGGCAAGGCCGTGCGGGCGGCGTACGACTCCGCGCGAAAGGGCCAGAAGCTCGGGCGCAACACCGGCAAGTGCAACTCGCTCAGCTGGGGCGGCGAGGGCGCCTGGGCGCACGGTCCCGGCAAGCCGGGTGGACGGCGCCTGTGCTACTTCGACGGAGACGACGCTGTCGTCGTCTGGACGCACGAGCGGCGCGGGCAGGCGAACCACCGCGATGTCCTCGGCATCGCGCGCGAGGGCGGCAGCGACCACGTGCGCCTGATCGGCTGGTGGACCTTCGCCCACCACCTGATCGGCAAGGTCGAGTAGCGCCTACGCGCTGACGATGAAGACCGGTGTCCCGATGTGGACGTGGCCGAAGAGCCACTCCGCGTCCGGGATCCGCATGCGGATGCAGCCGTGTGAGGCCGAGTAGCCGATCGAGGCCGCGTCCGGTGTGCCGTGCATGCCGACGCCCGCGGCGTCCAGGCCCATCCAGCGCGTGCCGAGCGGGTTCCCCGGTCCCGGCGGGATCGGCTTGAGCCCCTGCGCCCACGGCGAGTCCGGCGGCCGCCACCACGGGTTGCGCTGCATGTCCACGATGTGCCACGACCCGAGCGGGGTCGGGTAGATCGCCTGCCCGGTCGCAACCTGGAAGGTGCGCCACGCCCGCGAGCCGTTGTAGAGATGGAGCTGGTTCGAGCCACGGTAGATGACGATGACCGGGCCGAAGTTGCTCGAGGTCACCGACGGGGCGACCGTACGCGAGGCCGGCTTCAGCACCGGGCGCCGGGCAACCGCCAGTGCGGCCTGGATCAGAGTCACGGTCTTCTGCTGGTTCAGCTCGAGCCCCGCCTTGCCGGGCTGCACCACCGGCCGCAGGCCGCTGAGCGCCACGGTGGCGTCCTGCGCCTCGATCGACAGCTGCCCGTTGAGCGCGCGCACGTAGCGTCGAACCTTCGCCGGGTCGACGCTCACGCGCAGCGACGGGTGGTCGGTCGGCCGCGCCTTGAGCACCTGGGCAACGGCCTCGTCGGCGTCGACGGATGCACCGAGCGCCGCGGGCCTGACGGCCCAGTGCTTCTTGAGGAAGGAGAAGTGGAGCGGGCGGTTGTACCACCACGTGACCGCATTCCTGGCCTCCTCGGAGCTGAGCCCGCCCAGGCGAATGCCACCGATCCCGACCCCCGCCGGTACCACCGCCGTTCGCTGGGCGCTCGGGGCGGCGGCTCCGGAAGCGATGGCAGCCAATGCGACGAACAGCACGAACCGCTTCACGTGCAGGATTTTAAGCACCCAGAGCGCCGAGCGATAGGCTCGCCCGCGTGACCAAGCAGCTCTGGGCGCCGTGGCGGCTCGAATACATCAAGCAAGCGGACGAGCAGCTCGGCTGCGTGTTCTGTGAGGCAGCGGCCGGCGACGACGAGGAGAAGCTCGTCGTGCACCGCGGCGAGCTGGCATTCGTCCTGCTGAACAGGTTTCCGTACGCCTCGGGACACCTGATGGTGGCCCCCTACCGGCACGTGGGCGAGTTCGGCGAGATGACCGACGACGAGGCGCTGGAAATCCACCGGCTCGCGCAGAGCGGGATCGGCGCGCTCGCCCAGGTCTACGGGCCGCAGGGTCACAACCTCGGCTGGAATCTGGGCCGGATCGCAGGCGCTGGAGTCCTCGACCACGTCCATCTCCACATCGTCCCCCGGTGGGCCGGCGACACGAACTTCATGCCCGTCCTCGCGGACGTGAAGGTCCTCCCGGAGCACCTGGCCGAGACCCGCAGCCGCCTCGCCGAGACGTGGCCTAGCTGAAGAGCTCGCCGACCGCCGCGATCGTGCGGTCGATCTCCTCGTCGCCGTGGGCAGTCGAGAGGAACATCGCCTCGTTCTGCGACGGCGCGAGGTAGACGCCGCGGTCGAGTAGGTGGCGGAACAGCGCCGGGTAGTCGTCGACGAACAGCGTCGCCATCGCCCCCACTCGCTCGAAGCGGCCGTAGTGCGCGAGCGCGTCGAGCCGCTGCCCCTTCTGCTCGAGCTGCTCGTACACCTCGGACGTGAGCCGCCGCAGGACCGAGAGGCCGGCCGCCGTCGCAAGCGGGTTCCCCGACAGCGTCCCCGCCTGGTAGACGTTGCCGGCCGGCGCGAGGCGCTCCATCAGCTCCGCGCGGCCCCCGAAGGCCGCGAGCGGGAGACCGCCGCCGACGATCTTCCCGAGCACGGTCAGGTCGGGCAGCACGCCGAACCGCTCCTGGGCGCCACCGCGCGCCACCCGGAACCCCGTGATCACCTCGTCGAAGACGAGCAGCGCGCCGCTCTCGTCGCAGAGCCGCCGCAGCCCCTCGAGGAAGCCGTCCGCAGGCGGGACGACGCCCATGTTCCCCGCGACCGGCTCGACGAAGACGCACGCCGCGCCGTCGATCGCGACCTCGACCGCGTCGAGGTCGTTGTAATCCACCACGCGCCCCTCGCCCTGCGCATCGATCCCCAGCGTCCGCACGCCTGAGCCTGCCTCCGAAAGAAACGGGTCGGCGTGCCCGTGGTAGCCGCCGCGGAAGCGCACGAACGGCTCGCGGCCGGTCACGGCCCGCGCCAGCCGCAGCGCGGTCATCGCCGCCTCGGTCCCCGACGAGACGAGCCGCACCATCTCGACCGACGGGATCGCCGCGACGATCTCCTCCGCCAGCTCGACCTCCCGCTCGGTCGCGGTGCCGAAGGTGGTGCCGTCGCGCGCCGCCGCGACCACGGCCTCGACGGTCTCCGGGTCGGCGTGCCCGAAGATCAGCGGGCCCCACGAGAGCACCCAGTCGACGTACCGGCGTCCGTCGACGTCGGTGAGGTAGGCGCCTTCACCCCGCGCGGCGAACAGCGGCTCCTCGAGCCCGACCGCCTTCATCGCGCGCACGGGCGAGTTGACCCCGCCCGGGATGACCTTCAGCGCCCGGGCGTAGAGCTCTCCGGAGCTCACTCCCGCTCGTCGCGCAGCGCGAAGAGATCGCGCAGCGGCTCCGAGCCCGCCTCCTTGGCGCGAACCGTGGGCGCGTGCAGGAGCTTGTTCACGATCTGCGTCGTCAGCGTCTCGACCGTCTGGCGCTCCCGTGGCGATAGATCGGCCAGACGCGAGCCGGCGCGCGCGAGCTCCTCCGAGCGGATCTCCTCGGCCCGTTGCCGCAGGTCGCGGATCGCCCCGGCTGCGTCGCGGGCGCGCCGCCATTCCGCGAAGCGGGCCGCCTCCTCGGCGACGATCATCTCGGCCTCGCGCACGTCCTCCTCGCGTCCCACGAGGCCCTCGCCGAGCGCGTCGATGTCGAAGAGCGTGCAGCCGTCGAGCTCGCCGATCGCGGGGTCGAGGTCGCGCGGCACGGCGACGTCCACGAGCACGAGCGGCTTGTCGCGTGGCCGCACCGCCTCCGCATGGAGGATCGGGTACGGGCAGCGGGTGGCCGAGATGACGAGATCGGCGTCGGGGAGCTCGACCGCGACCGCGTCGAACGCCGCGGCGCGGCCGCCGACCCGGTCGACGAGGTCCTGCGCGCTCTCGAGCGTGCGGCTCGAGACGACGACCTCCGCCGCGCGGGCGCGCAGGTCGCGGGCGGCGAGCTCGCTCATGCGGCCCGCGCCGAACAGGAGCGCGCGCCTCCCCTCCGCTCCCCCCAGCTCGCGCACCGCGAGCTCGACCGCGGAGGCGGCGACCGACTCCGGGAGCTCGTGCAGCTTCGCCTCGGTGCGAACGCGCTTTCCGGCGTGCAGCGCCTCCTCGAACAGCCGGTTCAGCAGCGGGCCGGTCGCGCCGGCCGTCCGCGCCGCGTCGTACGCCTCGCGCACCTGGCCGAGGATCTGCGACTCGCCCGGCACGAGCGAGTCGAGCCCGGCCGCGACCCGGAAGAGGTGCGAGACCGCCTCGCCGTCGTCCCAGCGCGCGAGCACGCCGCCGAGCTCGAGCCCGGAGCGGCGCTCGAGCTCCGCCTTCGCGGCGTCCGGGCTCCCGCCGGCGAGGTAGACCTCGGTGCGGTTGCACGTCGAGAGCACGACCGCCTCACCGAGATCGGCTGCGAGCTCCGCCGCGTGGCCGTCCTGGAGGTAGAGGCGCTCGCGCACCTCGAGAGGTGCGTGGTGGTGCGACACACCCACCGCGAGCAGGCGATCCGAGACGTCCGGGGTGACCGCTGGCACAGGGACCGCAAGCGATGCTACCTGGGGCAGAACCCTAGGCGCCCCACCAGAAGCTCGAGGCGATCACGACGTAGAGGCCGATCAGGATGGCGCCTTCCTCCCGGTTGCTCTCGCCGGCGTAGACGACGAGCGCCATCCGGTGGCGGAGATAAGCAGCGCTATTGCGAGCAGCGTCGGGAAGACAAGGCTCAGCTCCGTCGCGAATAGGAGGCTGACGAACACGAGCGCGGCGTCGAGCTGGTGCGCCAGGCCCGCGGCAAGCACGAGCACGGCCGCGATACCGATCCGGACGAGCTCCCCGCGCTGCACGCGCGGATGATCGCGGATGGGTTGCGCGCTCGACCGACGGAGTGTCGATCGAGTTGCCCACTCGTTCGAATCGGGGATCTCCCCGATGGCAGCCCGCCCGCGACTGTGCGAGACGTTCGCTGGAAACGCATCGATCGCGCGCTGAAACAGGAGGTGCACGATGACCGTGCGGCAACCCTCAAGGCTCCATGAGGTTGAGGTTCAGGCGCTCGACGCTGCCCGGCTCGAGCCCCTCATCGGAGCAGAGCGGCTGGCCCAATTCGAGCACATCGCCGAGGCGACGCAGGCGAGGCTCGCCGGCCGCTCGGTGATCAACGTCAACTCGACCGCGGCCGGGGGCGGCGTCGCGGAGATGCTGCAGACGCTGCTCGCTTACGCGCGGGGCGCCGGCATCGATGCGCGCTGGGTCGTGATCGAAGGCGACCCGGCGTTCTTCGCGATCACGAAGCGAATCCACAACGGCCTCTACGGAACCCCCGGCGACGGCGGCGAGCTCGGCGAAGAGGAGCGCCGCCACTACGAGGCCGTCCAGCGGCGCAACGCGGACGAGCTGCTCGCCCTCGTTCAGCCGGGCGACATCGTGCTCGTCCACGACCCGCAACCCGCAGGCCTCGCCTCGCCGGCGCGGCGTGCCGGCGCGCGCGTCGTCTGGCGCTGCCACGTCGGGCTGGACGAGCCGAACCGGTGGACCGAGCGCGCCTGGGAGTTCCTGCGACCGTACCTCGCGGACGTCGAAGCGATCGTGGTCTCGCGCACCGCGTTCGCGCCGCCTTGGGCGGACGCGGCGCAGGTGCACGTGATTCCGCCCTCCATCGATCCCTTCTCGGCGAAGAACGAACCGATCTCACGGCACAACGTCCTGCTGTCCCTGTCGTATGTGGGCCTGCTCGAAGGCGTCGGTTCGCCGCCTGCAGTGCCGTTCACCCGTCGCGACGGCTCGCGCGGTCGGATCAACCGGCGCGTGGACGTGCTCCAGACCGGGCCGCCGCCGCCTGCCGATGCCCCGCTCGTCGCACAGGTCTCCCGCTGGGACCGCATGAAGGACATGCCCGGCGTGCTGACGGGCTTCGCCGAGCACGTCGACCCCTCCCTCGGGGCGCACCTCCTGCTCTGCGGGCCGGCGGTGAGGGGCGTCGCCGACGACCCCGAGGCCGCAGAGGTGCTCGACGAGTGCATCTCGATCTGGCGCGAACTCCCCCACGCCATTCGAAGCCGCACCCATCTCGCGTGCACGCCGATGGCCGATCCAGACGAGGCGGCGGCCATCGTCAACGCGATCCAACGGCACGCGGCCGTCGTCGTGCAGAAGAGCCTCGCCGAAGGATTCGGGTTGACGGTCGCCGAGGCGATGTGGAAGGAGCGGCCGATCGTCGCGAGTGCCGTCGGAGGCATCGCCGACCAGATCGACGACGGTACGCAGGGGCTGCTGATCGACGATCCGACCGACCTGCGCGCATTCGGCGAAGCGGTCGAAACGGTCCTCCGCGATCGCGACGAGGCGGCGCGCCTCGCACACAACGCCCGCGCACGGGCGGTCCGGGAGTTCCTCGGCGACCGCCACCTCGAGCAGTACGGCCGGCTGATCGAGCGGCTGGAACTGGACCCGCGATGACCCTCGACGTCTGAGAGTCGCCGAAGCCGCCCCCGTACCGAAGACGGGAACTACGCGCCGAGCGTCAGCGGCCTACCAGCCGACGTCGGGCCGCCGCACCGAGACGAGCGTCGCATCGTCGAGCGTCTCCGCCGAGCGGGCGCGCGAGCCGCGTGCCTCCTGCGCTGCGTGACGGAGATTCCCGAGCACCTCACGCAGGTTCCGCTGCAGGGTGCGGCGCTCGGCCTCGACCCGCTCGACTTCGTGGCTTAGCACCTCGTTGCGCTGCTGCTCCTGCTCGAGCTGCTCGCGCAGCTCGCGCTCCGTCGACCTGGCGCGGTGCTCCGTTGCGCCTACCCCTGCTGACAGCCTCGCGAGCTCGCGCTCGGCTGCCTTCGCGCGGCGGCGCGCATGGCGCAACTCCTGCCGAAGCTTCTCGGCCTGCACGTCAGCTCGCTTCCTACGCTCGGACTCGTGCACCTGCTCGGTCTGCGCGAGTACGAGCGCTTTCTCGAGCGAGTCGACCTCGGTGGCGAGAAGCGACAGCTCCTGGGCTTTTGACCGTTCGGACATGAGCCTGTGCTTCGACCTTCGCCGTTGTCTCCCTCCTACCGTAGCGGCTCTGCTTCCAGGCCGCGTAGGTGGCCCGCGGCAAGGCCGCCATAGGAATCGAGAATGAAAGTCGGCCGCGCTCCTACGCCTTCTGGCGGTCGAGCTCGGCCTCGGCTCGTGCCGCCCGCTCTGCCGCTTCGCGCGCCGCCGCCTCGGCCTCGTCCGCCTTCTTCCGGAGGCGCTCGGCTTCGGTCGCCGCCCGGTCGGCCTCGCGCACTGCGGCGTGCGCCGCCGACTTCAGCTCGCGCTCCTGGGCACGGAGCCGCCGCACTGCCTCGCGGGCCTCGTCGCGAGCGCGGCGGCGCTCCGCGCGGTCGTCCGTCCTGGCCTTTGCCTGCTTCGGCGAAGGCTTCGGGGTCGCGACCGTGAGCCCGGTAAGAGCCTCGAAGCCGGGCGGCTCCAGCTCCTCGGTCAGGCGTCCCTGCTTCAGCAGGCGCCGCCCCTCGTCGGTCAGCGACGCTGCGCGCAAGGTCCGGGTCGCCCGGTCGACGGCTCCGGCGCCGGCGCCCTCGCGCTCGGCGATCTCGTGGGCCGCCTGGGAGAGGCGCTCGAGCGCCTGCTGCTCGTCGTCGCGGGCCGCCGCGAATGCGCCCGACCCACCGCCGCTCTTCGTCAGCGCCTGGCCGGCCTTCGCCAGGCGCTGGACGTCGAGCTCACGCTCGCGCGCCAGCCGGTTTACGAGCCACACCGCGACCGGTGGCTTGCGCAGCTGCTTGACCTCCGCCGACTGGTCGCGCTCGCCCTCGTCGCGCAGGCGCTTGGCCAGCTCGTCGCGCGCCGACGTGAACTCGCCCGGAGGCAGCTGGTAGAGACGGTCGAGCTCCGGCTCCAGATCCACCTTCGACGCGGAGGATACGGCTCAGGCGGCCTTGCGCTTCGAGGTCTTGCTCGCGCGGCGCGGCCGCCGCTCGCGGCGCTTCGACGACTCGACGCTCGCGCGCAGCGCTTCGAGCAGGTCGGTCGGGCCCTCTTCCTCCGGCTCGGCCGCGACGTGCACCTCCTTGCCCTGCTGCTTGGCCTTGATCACCTTGGAGAGAGCGTCGCGGTAGGTGTCCCGGTACTTCTCCGGCTTCCAGTCGCCTGCGAAGGCATCGATCAGCTGCCGCGCCATGTCCAGCTCGCCCTTCGCGACCCGCTGGCGCCTCGGCCGGATGTCCTTGACCGGGCGGATCTCGTCCGCGAAGTGGAGCTGTTCGAGCGCGATCGTCCCCTCGCGGACGCGCAGCGCGCCGAGGTACTGGCGATCGCGCATCACGTACTTCGCGATCCCGGCGAGCTCGGAGTCCTCCATCGCCTTGACCAGCAGCGAGTAGACCTTCTCCGAGCCGTCCTGCGGCGCGACGTAGTACGTGTGCGCGAAGTAGATCGGGTCGATCTGCTCGTACGGCACGAAGTCGGTGATGTCGAGCGTCTTGTAGCCCTCGACGCGCGCCGCTTCGAAGTCCTCGTCCTCCATGTAGACGTACTTGCCCTTGCGGTGCTCGAACGCCTTGACGATCTCCGTGTCGGGGACCGGCTTCTCCTCGAGCTTGCAGATCTTCTGGTAGCCGATCGGGCTGTCGTCCTTGCGGTGGACGAAGTGGAACTGCAGCTTGTGCTCGGAGACGGCGCTGAACAGGCGCACCGGCACGTTGACCAGGCCGAACGAGATCGAACCGCTCCAGAGGGCTCGCGGAGGCATGGTGGGCTTCTAGCCGGGGTCTGCCACGGGCAAACCCGCCTCCGTCGCGGCCGCGCGTCGGTCGAGGGCCTGGGCGGTGATCCAGGCGGCGCAGGCGGCGAGCACCGCCGTCGCCCGGGAGCAGCCGCCGCGCGAGGAGGACGACGCACGCGCCTGCGGCCGGCAGCGTGATCACGAGGTACCCGAGCGCGCTCGGCAGGCTGTCCCACAGCCAGCGCTCGACGTCGTGCACCACCGCCAGGAAGAGCGCGGCAAGAAGCGCGGCCGGGATCCCGATCACGGCTCCGAGCCCGACGAGTCGCAGGGTAGGCGCTGCCGCTGAGGGACGAAGGCTGCTCGGACACGCGAGCGTCCGACGTTACGCGTATCGCTCGGGGTGTTGCGCAAACGCCGCCGCGCAGGTGAGCGAGCAGAAGAAGTACGGCGTCTGGTCGTGGATCAGGCGGCCGACGGCCCGCTGCGGATCGACCGCCATCCGGCAGACCGGGTCGATCGCAAGCTCGTCCGCGTGCCGGCCGATCGGGAAGGCCGCGAAGATCTCCACGGGCTCTGACACGTTGCGCAGAACCTGCCGCCCGCGCGACTCGAAGAACACGCCCTCGAGGTCGGGCGCGAGCGCAGCCGTGTGGCCGGTGACGAGCACCTCGCCGCCGCCGGCGAGGGCCGAGACGCGCGCGGCGACGTTGACGGTCCCGCCGAAATAGTCGCCGCCCCGCTCGACCGCGGAACCGTGGTTGAGGCCGACCCGAACCGCCGGCGCTTCGTGGCCGCGGAGGAGGTCGTGGCCGATCGTGAGCCCGAGACGAATCGCGTCCGCGGGATCCGGCACGCGGAGCATCAGGGCATCCCCCACGCTCTTCACGTATTCCCCCCGAACCGGCGGCAGCTCACGCTGCACGGCCTCGGCGAACTCGTCCACGAGCGCGACGGCCTGTTCGTCGCCGTGTGCTTCCGTCAGCGCAGTGAACCCTGCGATGTCGGCAAAGAGAAATGTGGCGTCGGGCACGACGGGAAGGTAGTCGCTAATGGTGGGCGTGGACGACCGCATGCCCGCGCCCGCGGGCGATCAGCGCCCGGTTGACGGGGAACGCCGCCCAGAACGCGATGAAGAGGCCGACGCCGAGGCTCCACCAGAAGAGGAAGTCGCCGAGCCCCGCCTCCATCGCGCCGGGCACGAGGAGGATGAAGCCGTTGTCGACGATCTCCATCACCGCGATCGACACGGTGTCGGCGGCGAGCGCGATCCGCGCCGCCCTGCGGAACGGCAGCCCTCCGGTCACGAGCGGCCGCAGGGTGAGCAGGTAGCCGAAGAAGAAAGCCAGAACGACGGCGAGGGCGATCGAGGCGACGTTGCCCCAGTCGAGCGCCGTTGCGATGGCCAGGCCGAGGATCTCACCGATCGCGCAGCCGGTCAGGCAGTGCCAGGTCGCCGCGAAGGCCATCCGGTTGAGCGACGTGTGTGGGCCGTGATGCTCCATCGGAGAGGCGTCAGCACCGCGGTTTGGCCTGCGGCCGCGCGGGAAGCCGAAATACGATGACCAACGACGTGGAGGTCGCAGTCATCGGAGCCGGCCAGGCCGGGCTGGCGATGGGCTCCTTCCTCGAGCGGCAGGGCCGCCGCTTCGTGATCCTGGAGCGGGGCTCGGAGATCGCCCCCGCCTGGCGCGAGCGATGGGACTCGCTGACGCTGTTCACGCCGCGCCGCTACAGCGCGCTCCCCTGGGTGCCGTTTCCGGGCGATCCGGACAGCTACCCGACCCGCGACGAGGTGATCGCGTACCTGGAGAGCTACGCGGAGGCGTTCGAGCTGCCGGTCGAGCTGAGCGCCGACGTCAAGAAGCTCGACCGCGGCGACGACGGCCGCTTCCGCCTCGAGCGCGGCGACGCGTCGATCACCGCCGACCAGGTCGTCGTGGCGACCGGCCCGTTCCAGATGCCGTACCTGCCGAAGCTCGCCGAGCGGCTGGGACGCGAGGTCTTCCAGCTGCATGCCGTCCGCTACCGCAGGCCGGAGGAACTGCCGTGGACGGTTCTCGTCGTCGGTGGCGGGAACACCGGCTTCCAGATCGCGAAAGAGCTCTCGGTCACCCACCGCGTCGTGCTTTCGATCGGCTCCCGCCAGAAACCGCTGCCTCAGCGCGTGCTCGGCCGCGACCTTTTCTGGTGGCTGACGAAGGCGCGCCTCCTCGACGTGACAGTCGAGTCACGCCTCGGCCGCAGGCTCAGCACGCGCGACACGCTGATCGGCTCGAGCCCACGCGAGCTGGCGGAGCGCTACGGCGTCGAGCTGAAGCCGCGCGCCGTCGACGCGAAAGGCCGAACCGTGCGTTTCGAGGATGCAAGCGAGCTCGAGGTCGACGGCGTCGTCTGGGCCACGGGGTACCGCCCCGACTACTCCTGGATCGACTTACCCGTGTTCGACGACGACGGCCGGCTGCGCCATCGGCGGGGCGTCACCGACGTTCCGGGTCTCTACTTCCTCGGCCTCACCTGGCAGCACACGCGCGGCTCGGCGCTCATCGGATGGGTCAAGGACGACGCCGAGTTCATCGCCGGGCAGATCGCCGCGTACCGGCAGTCGAAGGAGCACGCCGCAGCGCGCGAACGTGCAAGAGTCGCCTAGCAATGGCCGAGGTCGAGGCACTCCCGCGGGCCCGCGAGACCGAGCTCGTCGAGCTCGCCGACGGCGACGAGCTCCGGCTCGAGATCGGCCCCGTCAAGAAGCAGATCGGCGACGCGACGGTGCGGATGCTGGCCTACAACGGCTCCGTTCCCGGCCCGACGCTGAAGGTCCCGCAGGGCGCGACGGTCACCGTCCACGCCACCAACCGGGGCGAGATCGACACAACCGTGCACTGGCACGGTCTGCGGCTCGAGAACCGCTACGACGGCACGCACGACACGCAGGCGCCGATTCCCGTCGGCGAGACCTTCGCCTACCAGGTCCATGTGCCCGACCCGGGGGCCTACTGGTACCACCCGCACATCCGCGAGGACTACGGCCAGGAGCTCGGGCTCTACGGGAACATCCTGGTCACGCCGAGCGACCCCGACTACTGGCCGCCGGCGAACCGCGAGCTGCTGCTGACGCTCGACGACATCCTGATCGAGGAGGGCCGTATCGCTCCGTTCGGGGAGGAGACCACACACGTCGCGATGGGCCGCTTCGGCAACGTCATGGTCGTCTCGGGCGAGCCGGACCTGAGACTCGACGCCAGACAGGGCGAGGTCGTGCGCCTCTACCTCACCAACACCGCCAACACGCGCGTCTTCAACGTCGCGCTGCCGGGGGCGCAGCTGAAGCTCGTCGGCGCCGACGCGGGGCACTACGAGCACGAGGAGCTCGTCGACGAGGTACTGCTCGCGCCGTCGGAGCGCGTGGTGGTCGACGTTCTGTTCACGGAGGCCGGGGAGCTTCAGCTCGAGCACCGCACGCCCGAACGGAGCTACCGCCTCGCCTCGATCTCGGTGAGCAACGAGCCGGCGGAGCCGTCTCACGCCGACGAGTTCTCGCGCCTGCGCAGCAACCGCGACATGGTCGAGCTACGCGAGCGGCTCGAGCCGTTCCTGCAGGCCGCGCCCGACAAGACGCTGGCGTTCGTGGCGGAGATGAACCTGGGCGGCGCCGCGGAGGACACGACGTACGTCTGCCCGATGCACCCGGAGGTGACGAGCGAGCGGCCCGACCGCTGCCCGAAGTGTGGCATGCGGCTCGTACCGGAGAGCCTGGTCCCGGCCGGCGGCGGCCACGAGCACCACGGACACGGGCACCACGACCACGGCCATCACCACCACGGCGAGCCCGACCACGCCCACGACACCGCGCAAGGCATCGAATGGGAAGACGACATGGTCGAGGTCAACCGGATGACGACGCCTTCGAACATGCGCTGGAAGCTCGTCGACCGCGAGACGGGAGCGGAGAACGCGCAGATCGACTGGACGTTCCGAGTCGGCGACCAGGTCAAGCTGCGCCTGGTCAACGAGCTGGACTCCGACCACCCGATGCCGCACCCGTTCCACGTCCACGGCGCGGGCCGCTTCCTGATCCTCTCCCGCGACGACGTCATCGAGCCGAACCTCGTCTGGAAGGACACCGTGCTCGTCCGCACCGGCGAGACCGTGGACATCCTGCTCGACGTCACGAACCCGGGCCGCTGGATGGCGCACTGCCACATCGCCGAGCACCACGAAAGCGGGATGATGCTCAGCTTCGAGGTCGTGCCCTAGGAGCGTCGAGCGCCTTGCGCATCACGAGCTTGGTGAAACCCCGTCTGCGGATCCCCGCCTAGGTCGTCCTCGCGCCAGCCGGGGGCCGAGAGAGCAGTAAGAGGGATGGGAGCCGGCGGAGGTTCTAAGGGCTCTTCCAAACGTTTGACATCACCCCGCCGTTCGTAGGGCGCCGCCGTGCATGTCACGCGCTGAACTACGTGGGGTGGTCGGCCCTGTGGCGCTGACCACCCCGCCAGTGAGTCGGGGCTGGGGCCTTGCCCCCTACGACAGGCCGACCCCACGGCGGTCGACTGGAGCGTGGTCGCCGCCTCGGCTCTTCCGTGGAGCTCGACGTCGAAGGTAGCCTCGGGGGCGCTCGGTACTCGTCGACGACGGCCGTTGGCAAACGCACACGCATCCCCGCAGCACGCGCACAGAGCCCCGAATACGCTCCTCCTCTGTCTCTCCCCCGAGACTAAGAGTCGGCGAGCCGACAGGACCGGGCTTCCCCCGGGCTACAGATGGGAAGCGTACGGACCGCCCAGAACCCCCATCGGCGCGCAGGTTGCGTCAGCCCCACGCAGTCCCGTCGGCTCGTCGCGCACACCGGCACAAACGCGATGGTGGCGTCGGCACGGATGAGCCATGGCTGTTGTTCGCCAGTCGCTTGCGGAAAAGAAAAGGGCGGCCCGTCGGCCGCCCCGTACCTTTGCGCTTCCGTCCGTCTCTGCGGCCAAGGCGGCCGGTCTGCGCTGACCCATCGTGTGACTCGTGGGCTGCCGGTGCCTCCCCATGAAGGGGGATATCTCCAGGCAACAGGAAGCGGGGCCGCCGCCCGGCCCCGCTTCGAGGTCTCCCGTGAGAGAGCCGCAGGTAAATCGTCGGGCCCCGCCGCATTGAGGCCCTTCGTGTCTTCCGAGATCGCCCCCGCCGCATCGGGGCGCGTCTTGGTTGCATGCCAAGTATCGGGAGGCGGGGGCTGGTTGATCCATCACCCTTCTACGGTTGACTGCCGCGCTTCACTCCTTGTCTGGCCTACCCACGCTCGTGGATATCGGCCTGTGGCTCGCCTATTTACTCCCAGCCGAGCTCGATGCAGCCTCGGCAAGAGTCCCCGGCGTGTCTGATCGGGTGGTGGCGGGACGTCCGAGGAGAGCGGCACTTGCGACGATGGACGCGAAGGCGGCGATCTGCAGCACTCCGCGGGCGCCGGGCGGGAGCGCCTCACGGAAGAGCACAAAGCCTGCTGCGATCGGGACGGCGTTCGTCACGAGGGTCGCGATGCCGGCGGCAGTTAGCGCGCTGCCGCGCTGGAACGCAGCCTGGAGCACGCTGGTGCCGGCGGCGTAGCAGGCAACCAGCGAGAGGATCGCGAGCAACCAGATCCCGCCGTAGGTGAGGAGCTTCGCGGAGATGTCTCCGTCCGCGAAGAGCAGCCCGGTGGCAAGCCCGAGCGCGGCCGCCCGCGTTAAGCGGATGCGCACGGCAATCAGCGCGACCGCGCCACCAGCAGCGGCTGCGAGCCAGAGCAGGACGGCGGCCACGTGCGGTGTGTGGGATGTGGGCTTGGCGCCGACGAGTGACAGTGAGAGCAACACCAGCCCGACCAGCGCGATCCCGACGGCGAGTCGCTCGCGGACTGTCAGCGCACCTATGTGGCCTCGCACGCTGAAGAGCGCGAGGACGGCGATGCCTGAGGCGCTGACGGCCTGCACGAGGCTCAGCGGCGCGAGCCGGAGCGCAGCCACGTAGACAAGCCAGCCGACCGTCTCGGTAGCGAAGCCGAGCAACCAGCCGTGGTCGCCCAGCAGCAAGCGCAGCGAGTGGAACGGTCGCCGGGGGCTAAGCGGCGGCAGCGCGGCTACCGCGTCGTGCTCTTTCGTGTAAGCCCAGTTCACTGCAAGTGCAGAGACGAGCGCCAGACACAGACCTATCCAGACTGTGTCGACCGGGATCCTCCCTTCACTTGTTCACGGAACTTCCGCACACGCCGGCAGGGTCACAAGCCGAGCACTGGGCTCTTGGCGGCGGCGGGAGAGATTACGCGGCATTCCGGGCTGTACTTGCCAATGACTTGCCAAATAGCCCCATCGCCGCCTGCATCGCTTCCATGCCCGGTTCGTCCGTGCGGACTGCCCGGACTGCGCGGAGCGCGAACTCGGCGCGAAATGAGAGAGGGGGAACGGCCGCCGGGCTGGCGGCCGTTCCCGAATTCGTTGGCGGATGGTGACTTCGCGGACTTACTGCTGGCAGTTGATGCTGGGCCCGAAGGTGACAGAGGCATTAACGCCGCTGCCGTCGATGAAGTCCGAAGACACTGTGTATCCAGGACCATCAAAGAAGAAGTGAAAGGTGAACGACCCGGAACCGTCACGCTGACACGACTAGCGCCACGTCCTCGAGCCTCGTCTCCTCCTCTTCTAGTTACCGCTGCAGCCAGTGGACACCGACCCTGGAAAGTCGCTGCGGTTCCTTCTGCCCGATCAGGGATCGTTGCGGACTCGTCGCTGCGCGGTGATCACATGTCTGCCATCGACCACCGGTCAGCCTTCCGCAGCTCGTCGAGGAATCTAATCCGCGTCCGTCTTCGTAGTTCCGTCAGCGACCAAGGGGATCAATCCCCCCTGGAACCCTTGTGCGTGACGAGAGGCGGGGCGGCCCCTTGGCAGTCTCGTCTCTCCGTTTGTCAGAGGCCGTACAAGACTCGAAAAGGATGGCGCGAGGTAGCGCAGCCTGATGCCCGTTGGCCCCGTTTCCCCGGTATGTGTCGGGCTTGGTGTGCCCGAAGCCTTCATAATGAGATCCGTCAGGGGGAGAGATGACCTCCGAGTCGGACACAGCGCTTATCGCCGGCCAGCTCGCAGAACTGACGAAAGAAGTTGCCGAGCTGACGAAACAACTGGACACGCTTCTCGGGCGGGCCCAGGACGCGGAAACGCGAGCAGATGTCCAGCAGGAACGCATCGATCTCGCGGCGCGAGAGCTCGGCGAAGTCAGCGCACGTCTGCAAGCTGCAGCGAACGCACTCCGAGAGTCCATCTAGCTCCTGCCTTTGCGGCCGTTCTGCCGCAGCCAAGCACCAGGGGTGAGCTCTGATCACGATGTTGCGGTTGCGGAAATACTGGCGGGTGTACCCACGCTGAGCCGGCGAGCCGCGTCTCCGCTCGTGGTCGCGCTGATGCTGCTGGCAGCGGCTACCGCGTGAGGGTCGGCCGCAGTCGAGGCATGGGCGCAGCGCTATCACCCCGAGAATCGCCTCGCGGTAGTTCCTACCGATGGCACAGTGCGGCAGGCGTTGTAGGACTCGGAGAGCGGGTCGGGGTAGTCGTTCCCACTTCTCCCTCGAAACCCTGAGAGCGAAGGTTCGGGCCGCCTGAACGCCTCACCCCGACTCGCCCTCTTCTCGTGCCGCGCGTTCCAGCTCGAGGTCGCTGAGCCTCACCGCGAAGCGCTCCCGGGAATGCCTGAACGACGGGAGAGTGTGGTTCGGGTAGTGCGCGCTCACGTGTCGGTGCGAAGATCAGGCGTGGCCCTCGAAGTCGGAGAACCCGCCATCTCCAGCGAGTTCTCTAGAGAGAGCGGACGACGGGGATCGAACCCGCGACCCTCAGCTTGGGAAGCTGATGCTCTACCAACTGAGCTACGTCCGCGTGCGTTCGATTCTAGCCCCTGCCTGACGGCATTCCCGCGCGCAAGCGGGCATGACCGGTGTCAGAAACGAGTAAACAGGGCTGAGCGGAGAGTCAAACTCCACCGCCGACCAGGTGTTTTGTCCGCTCGAGGGGTGCAAAGTAGTGCAAGCCGGGCGACTTCCCCCCACCTGCTGGGGACGGACAGCCGCCAGTCCCCGGCGGGGCTCCGGTCGCCCGGCTCGTATCTATAGATCCCCATTTGCGTACGACTCTTGCTCTGCCCCGGATTCGGATGGACAGGGCCGAAAGAGCCACTTTCGCTGCCGGCGTGCCGCAGGCACGCTCGCTCGATGCGGCGAGCAGCGGTCGTGATCGGTGTCTTCATCGTCTCCTGCACCGCCGCCTGCACGCTCCGCAGACACGCCGAGCCGCTCTCGCCGTACTGCCGCGGCGGCCCGCCGCTCGCCGGCGTCTACCACCCGCAGCGCCTCGTCGTGAAGAGCCGCTGCCGTGTCGCGGTCGGCACGGTGCGCGCGGTCAAGTTCGAGGACTACGACGGCGACGTGCACGTCGACCTCCGGCTCGACCGGGTCTACGAAGGCCTCCTCGACGACGGCAACGGGCGGGTCGGCGGCAACCTCGTGGTCGAGGTGATCCCGCAGGACCGCTCGCGCGTGGCCGTGCCCGAGGTCGACACGCGGGTCCAGGTCGTTGGCCCCTGGGTCGAGGACACCGAGCACGGCTGGAACGAGATCCACCCGGCCTGGTGGGTCAGCGCGGGCCGCATCCAGCCGGCGACCGCGGCCGAGCTGCGCGCGGTGCAGTCCCTGATCCAGGGCAGCGCGTCGGACTCGCGCTAACGGGGATAATCAGACCCAGCGAGACCAACGGGAGGCGAGAGATGACTTCACTCGAGGACACTGCCCGAGCGCTCGTCGCCGAGGGCAAGGGAATCCTGGCGGCGGACGAGAGCGACGGCACGATCAAGAAGCGCTTCGACTCGATCGGGGCCGAGTCGACCGAGGAGAACCGGCGCGCATACCGCGAGCTGCTCTTCGCAACCGAGGGAGCGGAGGACTACATCAGCGGCGTGATCCTCTTCGACGAGACGATCCGCCAGAGCGCCAAGGACGGGACGCCGTTCCCGAAGCTGCTCGAGAGCAAGGGGATCATCCCGGGGATCAAGGTCGACAAGGGCGCCAAGCCGCTGGCGCTCTCGGAGGACGAGACGATCACCGAGGGCCTCGACGGGCTGCGCGACCGGTTGAACGAGTACCGCGAGCTCGGCGCGCGTTTTGCGAAGTGGCGCGCGACGTACTCGATCGCGCCGGACAAGCCGAGCGAGTACTGCGTCTGGACGAATGCGCACGCGCTCGCGCGCTACGCGGCACTGTGCCAGGAGGCCGGACTCGTCCCGATCGTGGAGCCGGAGGTGCTCCAGGACGGCACACACACGCTCGAGCAGAGCAGCAAGGCGACCGGCCGCGTCCTGCAGGCTGTCTACACCGAGCTGCACGACCAGCGGCTCGACTACCGGGGGACTCTGCTGAAGCCGAACATGGTGCTCTCGGGGTACGACGCGACGGACCGCGCAGGGGTGCAGGAGGTCGCGGAGGCGACGCTGGAGTGCTTCTACAAGCACGTGCCGGCGGCGGTGCCCGGGATCGTCTTCCTCTCGGGCGGCCAGTCCGACGAGGACGCGACGGCGCACCTGAACGCGATGAACGCGCTGGGGCCGCATCCGTGGGAGCTGTCGTTCTCGTACGGCCGGGCGCTGCAGGCTCCGGCGCTCAAGGCCTGGGGCGGGAAGCCGGAGAACGTCGAGGCCGCGCAGCGGGCGTACTACCACCGGGCAAAGATGAACGGCGCGGCGCGAACGGGCATGTACGCCCCGGAGATGGAGACGGCGGGCGTCGGGTAGCGGCTAGTAACAGACTGTTACTTGGATCGGAGGCGGAGGAACCCTCGGCGGCATGCCGGGTTCCGCGGCGCTTGTAACAGACTGTTACTTGGTTAGCGGTACTCGCGGCCGCTGAGGGCCTCGAGCTTGTCGAACGCGTGCGTCGCCTCGATGCGGCGAACCGTGCCGCTGCGCGAGCGCATGACGATCGAGTCCGTGACGGCGCCGCCGCTCAGGTAGCGCACGCCCCGGAGGAGCGCGCCGGTGGTGACGCCGGTCGCCGCGACGAAGACGTCCTGGCCGGAGACGAGGTCGTCGGTCGTGAGCACGCGGTCGAGGTCGAAGCCGGCCTCGACGAGCGCCTGCCGCTCCTCGTCGTTGCGCGGCCAGAGCTTGCCCTGCACGCCCCCGCCGACGCACTTCAGCGCCGCCGCCGCTATCACGCCCTCTGGAGTGCCGCCGATGCCCATCAACAGGTCGACGCCGGTCGCCGGCTGCGCGGCCGCGATCGCCGGCGCCACGTCGCCGTCGGGGATCAGGTGCACCTTGCAGCCGGTCTCCCGCAGCTCGTCGATCAGCGCCTCGTGGCGGCCGCGCTCGAGCACGACCACCGAGATCTCGCTCGGCCGCCGGCCCTTCGCCTTGGCCACGCGCGCGACGTTCTCGCGAGGCGGCGCGTCGATGTCGACCGCATCGATCGCCTCGGGGCCGGTCGCGATCTTGTCCATGTAGACGGCCGAACCGGGGAAGAACATCGTCCCGCGCTCGGCGACAGCGATCACCGCGATCGCGTTGGGCTGGCCCTTGGCCGTCAGCCGCGTTCCTTCGAGCGGGTCGACCGCGACGTCCACCGGCGGCCCGTTGCCGTCGCCGACCTCCTCGCCGTTGAAGAGCATCGGCGCCTCGTCCTTCTCGCCCTCGCCGATCACGACGACGCCGTCCATCGTGACGGTGTCGAGGATCACGCGCATGCCGTCCACCGCGGCCTGGTCGGCGGCCTCCTTGTCGCCCCGGCCGATCCACCTTCCCGCGCCGAGCGCGGCGGCCTCCGTCACGCGGACGAGCTCGAGCGCGAGGTTGCGGTCCGGGCGGTTCCCGGTACGTCCCTCCTCGACGGACGCCTGCGCCATCGGCCGCGATCCTACATCCGCTCGGGCGCCTCCACTCCCACGAGGTCGAGGCAGCGTGCGATCACGGTCTGCGTCGCGACGCAGAGCCCGAGCCGAAACGCCTCCGCCTCGCTCTCGAGCACGCGGTGGTGGTGGTAGAAGCGGTGGAAGTCGTCCGCGACCCGGATCGCGTACGTCGGGATCGCCTGGGGGCCACGGCGCTCGGCCGCCTCGGCCGCGATCGCCGGGAAGTCGGCGAGGCGCTTCACCAGGTCCCGCTCCTCCGGTGACAGCCCGGCCGGCACCTCCCCGGAGACCTTGGCGTCGCCCGCGTTGCGCCGGATCCCGGCGATGCGCGCGTGGGCGTACTGGACGTAGTAGACCGGGTTCTTCTCCGACCGCTCCGCCGCGAGGTCGACGTCGATCTCGATCGTCTGGTCGGGGCCGCGGTTGACGAGGAACCAGCGAGCCGCGTCGACGCCTACCTCGTCCACGAACTCGTCGAGGAAGACGACGTCGCCGCGCCGCTTCGAGATCTTCTTCTGCAGCCCGCCCTCGTCAGGTGGACGAGCTGGTAGAGCAGCACCTCGACGCGCTCGGGGTCGTAGTCGAGCATCCGCGCGATCGCTGCGTACCAACGGCGTGTCCCGTGGTGGTCGGCGCCCAGCACGTACATCGCCCGGTCGAATCCCCGATCGAGCTTGTCGGCGAGGTAGACGACGTCCGCGGCGCGGTAGGTCGGCGCTCCGCCTCGCTCGGGGGAACGAATCAGCACGCGGTCGTCGTCGTCGCCGTAGGCGGAGGAGCGGGCCCACACCGCGCCGTCCTTCTCGAACGTGTCGAGCCGGGGCAGGAACTCGCCGATCCGCTGCTCGAGCGCGCTCTGCAGCGCCCACGAGTCGAAGTGGATCCGAAAGCGCTCCAGCGACGCCTCGATCTGCGACAGCATCGGCGGCACCGGGTCGCCCTCCTGCGCCGCGAGGTCGCGGACGTAGTCGCCCTGATAGCCGTCTTCCGGCGGCTCCTCCCCACGCCTGATGGCCTCGACGGAGTCGCGGAACTTCTCCATCTGCGCGCCCGCGTCGTTGTAGTAGTACTCGCGCTCGACCTCGTGGCCGGCGAGCTCGAGCAGGCGTGCGACCGAGTCGCCGATCGCGCCGTTCCGCGCCGAGGCGACCGTGATCGGGCCGGTCGGGTTCGCGGAGACCATCTCGACCTGCACGCGCTCGGGGTGCTCCGGCGACGCGGCGCCGAAGCCGGACCCAGCTTCGAGGATCTCGCCGAGCGCCTCGCCGAACCACGCGGGCGCGAGCCAGAGGTTGACGAATCCCGGCCCGGCCACCTCCGCACGCTCGACCTCGTCCAACTCGACCGTCTTCGCCGCCAGCTCCTCGCCGAGCTCCCGAGGGGAGCGGCGCTGCGCGGGCGCCAGGCGCATGGCGACATTCGTGGCGTAGTCGCCGTGCTCGGGGTCGTTCGGCCGCTCGAGCTCGACCGGCGCGCCCGCGAGCTCGGTCAGTCGCGCCTCCAGCCGCGCGACTGACTCAGGCAATGGCTTCCGCTGGGGCGAACAGCTCCTCGAGGAGGCGAAGCTCGTCGGGCGCACCGGCGGCGATCATCACGTCGCCGGCCTCGAGCACAGCGTCGGGCTGCGGCGTCGCGTCGAAGGTGCCGTCGTGCTTGCGCAGCGCGACGATCATCGCGCCCGTGCGTTCCCGGATGCTGATGTCGCGGATCGTCTTCCCGGCCTCGGCGCAGGTCTCCTTGACCTCGATCTCCTCGAACAACAGATCAGGCCCGCCGCTCGTCGAGACGATGTCCAGGAACGCCGCCACCTGCGGGCGGAGGACGAGCTTGGCCATCTCCTTGCCCGCCGTCGAGTACGGCTGCACGACGCGGTCGGCGCCTGCAAGACGCAGCTTCTTCGCCGCGTCCTCGTCGGAGGCGCGCGCGACGATCAGCAGCTCGGGCCGCGCGTTCCGCGCCGACAGCGTGATGTAGAGGTTGTCGGCGTCCGAGTCGGACGAGGCGACGAGCCCCCGCGCGCGCTCGAGCCCGGCCTCGCGCAGGTCTTCGTCCTCGGTGCCGGTGCCCTCGACGTAGAGGACGTTGGCCTCGCGCGCCGCGGCGATCGCATCGGGGCTGAAGTCCAGCACGACGAAGGTCACGCCTTCGTCGCGGAACTCGGCCCCGATCCGCCGCCCGACACGCCCGTAGCCGCAGATGATGTAGTGGTCGCTCAGGCGTTCGATTTCGCGCTGCCTCCTCCGCTCTGCGATCGCGCCGGTGAAGACGCCTCCTGCGATGCCCTCGACGAGGACAGTCGCGATGTAGGCAAAGATAGTGATGCCCGCCAGCACGAGCACGATCGAGACCACGCGGGCCTCGTCGTTGCGCGGCACCGTGTCGAGGCCGGCGAGTGAGATCGTGACCGTCGTGCGGTAGACGGACTGCACCCACGTCTCGTGCAGCGACTCGTGGAAGGCGATGGTGCCGCCGACGACGACGGCCACGAGAGCCGCGAGGGCGTAGACGACTCTGCGGACGCCGGGCGATCGGAGCATGGCAGTAGTATCGTGGCCCCGTGGAAGACGAAGGCCAGGAACGCCAGCTCAACATCCACCTCGACCCGGAGAACCTCGCCGGCGTCTACTCGAACTTCGCCAACATCAGCTTCTCGGACTACGAGTTCACGCTGACGTTCGCGCGAATCGACCACGAGGTCGAGGAGGGCGACGTCCCCGGCGTCGTCGTCGCGCGCGTGAACATGTCGACCCGCTTCATGCGCGAGCTGCTCGACGCGATGCAGGACTCGTGGTCGAAGTGGTCGTCGCGGGAGGGCATCCGGAACCTTCCGGAGACGCCCGATAACGACACCTAGCGCGCTCGCTCTCGGTAGGCGCGCGCGAGCGCGATCCGCTGCACGACCGTCGGGTGGTTGTCGAGCATCAGGTACGACCAGAGCGGCGGGTTCGGCTGGACGAGGTCGTAGCGCGTGAACTTGCGGAAGAGGCCCTCGGCCGAGCCCGGGTCGCGCGTCGCCCGCAGCGCCGACCAGTCCGCCTCGGCCTCGTAGCGCCGCGAGACGGCGTTCCCGAGGGGCGTGATCACGAGCCCGATGAGCGCGAGCACGAACAGCGCATACGGCACGAGCTCCGGCCGCTGCAGCCCGCCGCGGCGGCGCGTCGCCCACTCGACCACCAGGAACGCCGGCAGGGTCAGAAGCAGCGACCACGCGAGGCCCTTCCAGATGTGGCGGTGCGCCACGTGGCCGAACTCGTGCGCGGCGACGAGCTCGATCTCGCGGTTCGTGAAGCGCCCGTCGAAGAACGTGTCCCAGATGAACACGCGCGCCGAGGGGCCGATCCCGGTCGTGTAGGCGTTGGCGGACCTCGTCTCGTCGCTCACCGTCTCGATCCTGATCGGCGTGCTGCCGACGCCTTCCTCCCGCGCGAGCTGGCGGATGCGCGCGTAGACGGCCGTCTGATGGGGCTTGCGCGTGCCGATCGACTCAACGTACGGCAACACGAGCACGAGCACCGCCCCGAGCACCGTGAACAGCGGCGCCGCCACGAGCCACCAGCGTTTGCCGAAGCGGCCCGCGAGCAGGAGCAGGATCGTGAGCGCGATCGTCAGCCCGACGACCTGCGAGACGAGGCTCGGCCACTGCGCCAGCACCCAGGTGGCGTAGTCCTGCTTCTCGAGCTGGTAGCGCCGACCCCACCAGAGGGCGACCGCCCCGACCGGGAGGGTCACGGCCCAGATGCCGAGCGTCGTGACCGTGCCGACCATGATCCCCTTGGCCACACGCCCGAGCTGCCACGCGGCCGCGATCCTCGGCCCGAGCTTCGTGAAGACCAGGAGCGCCGCCAGCGTCACGAGCGTCCCGGCGAGCCAGAGCCAGCGCAGCACACTCTCGTAGCGGGCCGAACGGTGCAGCAGCGAGGCCTGGAACTCGGCTGCCGCACTGACGTGCGGCGCGTGCAGGTTGCCCGGGATCGTCGTCCGCGTGAGCAGCCACGCGCCCACGACCCACCCCACGGCGAGCGCAACTAAGGTTGACCACTTGGCGACGCGGGTGGCGGTCATCTCCGACGTCCACGCTAACCGGCACGCCCTCGAGGCCGTGCTCGCGGAGGTCGAACGTGAGGAGCCGGACGAGCTCTGGTGCCTCGGCGATCTCGTCGGCTACGGGCCGAGGCCGAACCCGTGCTGCGTCGCCGTGGAGCGGCGTGCCGCGCTCTGCCTGGCGGGGAACCACGATCTCGGGGTGCTTGGGACGATCGACCTGGACGAGTTCGCCGGCGACGCTGCGGTCGCGGCGCGCTGGACGCGTGGGGTACTGGCCGAGCCCTCGCGGTCGTTCCTGCTCTCGCTGAGCTCCTCGGCGGCGTGTGAGGGAGTCGAGCTCTTCCACGCGAGCCCGCGCGACGCGGTGTGGGAGTACGTCCTCTCGGCCGAGGCGGCCAGCGCGGCGCTCGAGCTGACGGAGGCGCCGCTCGTGCTCGTCGGCCACAGCCACGTCCCGCTGGCGATCTCGCTTACGAGCGACGTGCTCGACGGCGGCCTCGCCCCCGGCGGCACCGAGTCGCAGCTCGGGCCGGGAAGGCGGCTGCTCAACCCGGGCTCCGTGGGCCAGCCTCGCGACGGCGACCCGCGGGCGGCGTGGCTGCTGCTCGACTTTGGCGCGGGCCTGGCATCGTTCCGGCGAGTCGAGTACGAGGTCGAGCGCACGCAGGCCGAGATTCGCGAAAGGGGGTTGCCGGATGCGCTGGCGGAGCGGCTTGCTCACGGCATCTAGCGCGCTCATGCTCGCCGGCTGCGGCGGCGGTGACCACACGGCGCCCCAGCCGAAGCCGCCGCGGATCCCGGCGAGCGTTGCGCAGCAGCTCGCGGCTGAGGCGGACCACGTGGCCACGCTGACCCCCCGCACCTGCGAGGCCCGCGACGCGGCCGCCCGCCTTCGCGGCCACGTGATCGCCTCGATCGGCCGGATTCCGCCGCGCTACCAGGAGCCGCTCATGTCGGCTGCGAACGCCCTCGCTGACCGGCTCGCGGCCTGCGTGGAGCCCCGGCCGGCCGAGCCGAAGCACGGCAAGGGCCACGGCAAGAAGCACGGGCGGAAGAAGCACGACCACGACGGCGACGACCAGGGCAATGGCTAGAGGCACGAGCGAGACCAGCGTCGGCGGCCGCTACCGCCTCGAGCGGCCGTTGGGCCACGGCGGCATGGCCTCGGTGTACCTCGCACACGACGCCGAGCTCGACCGGCCGGTGGCGGTGAAGCTGCTCGCGGAGAGCCTTGCCGGCGACATAGCATTCCGGAAGCGCTTTCTCCGCGAGGCGCGGCTGGCGGCGCGGCTCTCGCATCCAAACGTTGTCGCCGTCTTCGACGCGGGCGAGGCCGACGGCGGCCGGCCGTACATCGTCATGGAGTACGTCGACGGGACGACGCTCGAGGGCCGCGGGCCGCTCCCGGCGGCCGAGGCGGTCGCGCTGGCGGTGCAGGCCTGCCACGGCCTGGCGCACGCCCACGCCGCCGGGCTCGTCCACCGAGACGTGAAGCCGCACAACCTCCTGCTGCGGACCGACGGGACGCTGAAGGTCGCCGACTTCGGAATCGCCCGGGCGGCCGAGGCGACCGCGCTCACGCAGATCGGCAGCGTCCTCGGGACAGCGGCCTACCTCGCTCCCGAGCAGGCCGCAGGTGAGGAGGTCACGGCGGCCGCTGACGTCTACTCGCTGGGCGCGGTGCTCTACGAGCTGCTGGCGGGCCGGCCGCCCCACGAGCCTGCGTCGCTCACCGACCTCGCCGATCCTCCGGAGATCCGCCCCGTGAGCGAGCTGGCACCACAGGTGACGCGCCACGTGGAGGACGCGGTCATGCGCTCCCTGGCCCGCAACCCCGCCTACCGCCCCGCGTCGGCGGACGAGCTCGCCTCGGAGCTCGGAGATCAGCCGGCGGCAGCCACACGCGTCGCCTCGAAGGCTCCTGCCGGGCGCAGCCGCACGCGGTGGTGGCTCGCCGTCCCGGCCGCCGCAGCGATCGGCGCCGTCGCCGCCGCAGTCGTCTTCATCACGAACGACGACAGCAAGCCTCCACCTCGGCCGGCTCCCGCCGCGGTGCGGCCGATCCCGCCCGGCGCGAACGCGCAGGAGCAGGCCCGAAACGTCGCGGCGTGGCTGCGGGCTAGAGCTGCTGCGCCTTAGCCGGCTGCCGCTCGGTGGTGAAGCTGACGCCCTCGCGCACCAGCGCGATCTGGACTTCCTCGCGCGCCTTGTAGATCCGCCACTTCACGGTCGCGAGCGTCACCTCGAGTGCGTCGGCGATCTCGGTGTACGAGAGGCCGACGACGTCGCGCAACAACAGCGCCATCTTCAGGTCGGTGCTGAGGTTCTCGACCGCGCGCCAGAGCGCGTCGATCTCCTCGAGCCGCTCGACCGGCTGGTCGAGCACCTCGAGCGGGGCGATGTCGTCGAGCGCCACCAGCGCCCGCGGCCGCCGCTCGCTCGCGCGCAGCTCGTCGAGCACGCGGTTCTTCGTCACCTGGAAGAGCCAGGTCGTGAACTTGGAACGGAGCGAGAACTTCGGCAGGCCCTGATAGACCCGCAGGAAGACTTCCTGCGTCAGATCCTCGGCGAGCGCCCGGTCACCGCCTACGAGGCGGAGCACGTAGTTGAAGACGGGGGTCTCGTAGGCTCGCAGGATGAGCGAGAACGCTCGCTCGTCACCCCTTTGCGCCTTCCGCAGTACCCCGAGATCCGGCTGGGCCAGAGACAAGGCTCGCCGAGTATAGACCGGAATGCGGCGATCTGCACACACCCTAAGTGGGCTAATTGCAGAGGTTTTCCCCGGTCATGTGTAAAGGTTTCTTTAGGCCGAGGTAAGCGAGCACGGTCGGCGCGAGGTCGCTCAGCTCACCGCCGTCGCGGTGTGTCACGGCCTCGTCGGTCACGACCAGCGGCACCGGGTTCGACGTGTGGGCCGTGTGCGGGCTCGTGCCGTCGGCCTCGAGCATCGTCTCCGCGTTGCCGTGGTCGGCCGTGACGAGGCACACGCCGCCGAGCCGCTCGACGGTCTCCACCACGCGGCCGAGACACGCGTCGCTGGTCTCGACGGCCTTGACGACGGCCGGGATGACACCGGAGTGGCCGACCATGTCGGGGTTCGCGAAGTTGACGACCGCGAACGCGTAACCGCCGCCCTCGAGCTCCGCGCAGAAGCGGGACGCGACCTCCTGCGCCGACATCTCCGGCTTCTTGTCGTACGTGCCGACGTCCCTCGGGCTCGGCACCAGCAGCCTGGTCTCCCCCTCCCACTCCTCCTCGCGGCCGCCGTTGAAGAAGTAGGTCACGTGTGCGTACTTCTCGGTCTCGGCCGCGTGGAGCTGGCGCAGGCCGGCCTCGGACAGCACCTCGGCCAGCGTCTCGTCGACCTTCTGCTCGCCGAACGCGACCTGCGTGTCGAGCTCGTCGCTGTAGCGCGTCATGGTGGTGACGTCGAAGCCGGCGTCGAGCAGGAGCTTCGTCAGCTGCCGCGCGCGGTCGGGGCGGAAGTTGAAGAAGATCACCGCGTCGCCCGGCTTCAGCCGCGGCCTGCCGTCGAGCACGACCGGCTCGATGAACTCGTCGGTGACCCCTCGCTCGTAGCTCGCCTCGACGGCCGCAACCGGGTCGTCGGCGTGCTCGCCCTCGCCGTTCACGATCGCGTCGAACGCCCGTTGCGTGCGGTCCCAGCGCTGGTCGCGGTCCATCGCCCAGTAGCGTCCCGCGACGGTCGCGATGCGGTCGAGCGGAAGCTCGGCGAGGTCGCGCGCTGCCGAGGTCGGGGAAACGTCGCGGCCGTCCGTGAACGCGTGCACCCACGTGCGCTCCGGCGCAAAGTGGAGCAGCGCCTGCAGGTGGTCGATGTGCGAGTGCACGCCGCCGTGCGAGACGAGCCCGAGCAGGTGGACGTCGCCGCCGTGCTCGAACGCAGCCTTCAGGGCCGGGTTCTCGAAGAACGAGCCGTCGGCGATCGCGCGGTTGACCCGCTGCAGGTCCTGGTCGAGCACGCGGCCGGAGCCGATCGTCAGGTGGCCGACCTCCGAGTTGCCCATCTGGCCCGGCGGCAGCCCGACGGCCTCCCCGCTCGCCTTGATGGTCGTGTGCGGGTAGTCGCGCCAGAGCCGGTCGAACACCGGTGTCTCCGCAAGGTCGACGGCGTTCCCGGGACCGGCCGGCGCGCAGCCCCAGCCGTCGAGGATGACGAGAACTACTGGGTCGCGGCGGCCCGGCAAATCGCCTCGAACGACTCGACCTCGAGCGACGCGCCGCCGACGAGAGCGCCGTCGACGCCTTCCTGCGAGAGCACCTCCGCCGCTCTCTCCGGCTTCACGGAGCCGCCGTAGAGCACGGGCACGTCGAGCAGGCTCTTGATGAACGCGTGCGCCTCCCGCACTTGCTCGGGCGTCGCCATCCGTCCGGTGCCGATCGCCCAGACGGGCTCGTAGGCGATCACGAGCCGCTCGTGCGCTCCCACTGCATCCGCGACGGCCTCGACCTGGAGACGCAGGACGAGCTCCATCTGGCCGGCTTCGCGCTCCTCCAGCGACTCCCCGACGCAGGCGATCACCCGCAGGCCGTGCTCGAGGGCCGCGACCGTGCGCCGGGCGACCGTCTCGTCCGTCTCGCCGAAGTACTGCCGCCGCTCGGAATGGCCGACGATCGAGCCCGTGACGCCGAGCTCCACGAGCATGGGCGCCGAGATCTCGCCCGTGTAGGCGCCGTCGCCGGCCCAGTGGACGTTCTGCGCGAAGACGGTGTGGCCGCTCTCGAGGGCGGCCGCAAGCGAGACGAAGGGCGGGCAGAGCACGGCCTCCACGCCCTCGGGCGCCGTAAAGGCGGCGCAGAACTCCCGCGTCTCGCGCGGGCCCTTGAACATCTTCCAGTTGCCGGCTATCAGCTTCATTCGACCGGGATTACTGCCACACCCGGCAGCTCCTTGCCCTCGAGCAGCTCCAGCGCCGCGCCGCCGCCGGTCGACGCCCACGACACCCGGTCGCCGAGGCCGAGCTCGTTCAGCGCCCGGATCGAATCGGCGCCACCGACGACCGAGAACGCGTCCGCATCCGCGACGGCCTGGGCCACGGCCTTGGTGCCCTCCGCGAAGCGGGGCCACTCGAAGACGCCCATCGGGCCGTTCCAGAAGATCGTCCTCGCGCGCGCGATCGCCGCGGCGAAGCGCTCTCGTGTCTCCGGCCCGATGTCGAGGCCGAGCCAGCCTTCCGGGAGCGCGTCGTACGGGACGACCTTGGTCTCGGCGTCGGCTTCGAACGCTGCGGCAGCGACTACATCGGTTGGCAGCTCGACCGGAAACCCGAGCGGCGAGCCCTCTCGCAGCTCCTCTGCCATCTTGCCGCCGACGAGGACCGTGTCGGCCTTGCCGCCGAGGTTGCGCAGGACGCCCAGCTTGTCCTCCACCTTCGCGCCGCCCGAGATCAGCACGAACGGGCGCTCGACCTCACCCAGCAGCTTCCCCAGCTCGGTCAGCTCGCGCTCGAGCAGCAGGCCGGCGTAGGCGGGGAGCAGCTCCGCGACGCCAACGGTCGACGCGTGGGCGCGGTGCACCGACCCGAAGGCGTCCTGTACGAACAGGTCGTTGTCGTCGGCGAGACGCCGCGCAAAGTCGGGGTCGTTCTTGGTCTCGCCGGGGTCGAAGCGCGTGTTCTCGAGCACCTCGACGCGCTCGTCCGTGAGCAGTTCCCGCAGCCGCTGGCGCACCGGCTCCATCGAGAACGCCGGGTCCGGGCCCTTTGGTCGTCCGAGATGCGAGCAGACCTGCACGGCCGCCGCGCCGTGCCCGAGCAGGTACTCCAACGTGGGGAGCGAGGCCCTGATGCGCGTGTCGTCGGCCACGCGCCCGTCCTCGAGCGGTACGTTCAGGTCGGCGCGCACGAGCACGCGCTTGCCGCCGACCTCGGCTTGGCGGACTGATCTCAGCAACTAGGCGGAAACCGTGGCCGGCAGCGTCGCGCCGACCTTCGCCACGAGGTCGACCAGCCGGCACGAGTAGCCCCACTCGTTGTCGTACCAGCCGAACACCTTGACCAGGGTCCCGTTCGCCATCGTCAGCTTGCTGTCGAAGATCGACGAGTACGCCGAGTGCTGGATGTCGGTCGAGACGAGCGGCTCGTCGGAGTACTGGAGGATCCCCTCGAAGCGGCCGGTGTCGGCCTTCGAGCGGAACAGCTCGTTCACGGCGTCCGTGGTCGTCTCCTGGCCGACGCGGCAGACGAGGTCGACGATCGAGCCCGTGGGCACCGGCGCCCGCATGGACATGCCGTCCACCTTGCCCTGCAGGTCGGGCATGACGATCCCGATCGCCTTCGCCGCGCCGGTCGAGGTCGGGATCAGGTTGATGGCCGCGGCCCGGGCCCGCCGCAGGTCCTCGTGCGGGAGGTCGAGCACGCGCTGGTCGTTCGTGTACGCGTGGATCGTCGTCATGAAGCCCTGCTCGATCGTCAGCTCGTCGTGCAAAACCTTTGCGAGCGGCGCCACGCAGTTGGTCGTGCAGGAGGCGTTCGAGATCACGTCGTGTGCCTCGGGGTCGTACTCGTCCTCGTTGACGCCGAGGACGATCGTGACGTCCGGCCCCTTGGCGGGGGCGGAGATGATCACCTTCTTCGCGCCGCCGTCCAGGTGCTTGGCCGCGCCGGCGCGGTCGGTGAAGAAGCCGGTGGACTCGACCACGACGTCCACGCCGAGGTCGCTCCAGGGAAGGCTCCCCGGGTCACGCTCCGCGAGAAGCTTGATCTCCTGGCCGTCGACGGTGATCGAGCCGTCGGTGTGCGAGACCTCGCGGCCGAGCGGGCCGAGGACGGAGTCGTACTTGAGCAGGTACGCCATCGTCTCGGCGTCGCCGAGATCGTTCGCGGCGACCACCTCGAAGTCGCCCCCGCGCTGCAAGTGCGCCCGGAAGAAGTTGCGCCCGATGCGCCCGAACCCGTTGATCCCAACCCGAATAGCCACTGAGCCCTCCCCGTCGATTCCGCCTTCGAGTCTAACGCCCCGCCCGAGGTGGGAACCGACGGGCAGAATGCCCCTAGCGGTGAAGGAGATCCTCGGAGACATCGCACGCTGGAGGCGCGGAGGCGACCGGATTGCGGTCGCCACCGTCGTCGCCACGCGCAGGTCCGCGCCCCGCCCCGTCGGCGCCAAGCTCGGCGTTTCCTCGGGCGGAGAGCTGGCCGGCTCCGTCTCGGGGGGCTGCGTCGAGAACGAGGTCTACGGAGCCGCGCAGGAGGTGCTCGACGGCGCGGAGCCGCGCCTGATCACGTTCGGGATCTCGGACGATTTGGCGCTCGAGGTCGGCCTGCCGTGCGGCGGCGAGATCGACGTCTTCGTCGACGAGGCCGACGAGGTGCTGCTCGAGCGCCTGAGGGCGATCGTCGAGAACGAGCGGCGCGCCGTCCTGTTCACCGTGGTGAACGGGGCCGACGTCGGCCGAACCTGGCTTGCCGTGGAGGGCGAGGAGACGTCCGCACCGGCCGACCTGGCGGCCGAGGTCGGTGAGATCCTCCGCTCCGGGCGCAGCCGTGTGCTCGAGCACGAGGGCCAGACGGTCTTTGCGGACGTCTACGAGCCGCCGCCGCGGCTGCTCGTGATCGGAGCGGTCGACACCGCGGAGGCGCTCTGCGCCGCGGCCAAGCAGCTCGGCTGGCGCACGTTCGTGGCCGACGCGCGCAGCAAGTTCGCGACCGCGGAGCGGATCCCCAGCGCCGACGAGCTCATCGTCGGCTGGCCGGAGGAGGCGCTCGAGCGCGTCCGCCCGGACTCGGCGACCGCCGTGCTCGTGCTCACGCACGACGACCGGTTCGACATCCCGGCGATCAAGGGCGCGCTCGAGACCGACGCGTTCTACGTCGGCGCGCTCGGCTCGAGGCGCAACCAGGAGCGGCGCCGCGGGCGGCTGCTCGAAGCGGGCGTCCCCGAAGAGTCGCTCGACCGCATCTCGGGGCCCTGCGGCCTCGACATCGGGGCGATCAGCCCGGCCGAGACGGCGGTCTCGATCCTCGCGGAGATGCTGGCCAGGCGCGCCGACCGCTCGGGTGGGCCGCTCCAGACCTCCTCGGGCCGCATCCACGCAGCCGTCGACTAACGAACGGTCGAACGAGCGAGTCGCTCCGCGACCGCCTCGAGGGTCGCGAGGTTGTGCCCGCCGGAGAAGTCGTCCACGTACGGAAGCGCCGCCTTCATCCCGCGCGCGAGCGGCTCGTAGGCCGGGTCCTCCTGCAGCGGGTTCAGCCAGACGACCCTGTGCGCGAGGCGCGAGAGACGCGCCATCTGCTCACCGAGGAGCTCCGGGTCGCCGACCTCCAGCCCGTCCGAGCACAAGACGACCACCGCGCCGCGGGCCATGCCGCGGTGACCGAACTCGTCCAGAAAACACTTCAGCGACTCGCCGATCCGCGTCCCGCCGTCCCAGTCGACCACCTGGGCGGCCGCGCGGCGAAGGGCCTCGTCGTGCCCGGCGCTCCGGAGCGGCCTCGTCACGCGGGTCAGGCGGGTCCCGAAGCAGAAGGCCTCCCAGCGCGGATTCGCCCGCAGCGCCGCGTGGGCGAACATCACGAGTGCCCGAGAGTAGTCGGCCATCGAGCCCGAGACGTCGAGCAGTAGCACGAGGCGGCGGGGCTGCAGACGCCGCTCACGCCAGGCCCGCTCGACCGGCTCGCCGCCGGTCCGGAACGAGCGGCGAAGCGTCCGTCGAGGTCGGGCGCCCCGCGCCGCGCAGCTCGCCGGCGGCGCGAACGCCGGAGCGGCACGGCAAGCGACTCGCGGGCCATCAGGACGGCCAGCTGCTGCAGCTCGTCCTGGGAGCAGTCGGCGAAGCTCTTGTGGCGAAGGACTTCGATGGGGCTCGCGAGCGCGAGCTCGACCTCGGGGACCAGCTCCGAGACGACGCGGACGCGCGTCGCGGCTTCGGCCGCCGCGCCGCCCGAGCTCCCGAAAAAGGAGGCGAACACGCGGTCGTAGATCGGGACGTCCCGCGGCCGGGAGACGAGCGTCGCGCGGCCGGCCCAGTACAGGTCGCGCGGCTCGAGCAGGGACGCGGCTCGGCAGAAACGGATGATCCGCCCGGTCCCGACAGGCAGGCCCTCGTCCCGCAGCGAGCGGCCGAAGCCGGCCAGCACGGCGACGGGCTCAGTCACCGAGCGCCGCCTCGGCGCGGGCGAGGTCTTCGTGGTTCTTGACGGCCCAGCCGAGGGTCTGCCGCGCCTCGTCGCCGTCGGCCGAGCCCGCACCGAGAACGTCGAGCGCCTGCGCCCAGTCGATCGCCTCGGCGACACCGGGCCGCTTCACGAGCTCCAGGCCGCGCAGCTTGGCCACCGTGGCCGCGACGGAGCGCGCCAGCTGCTCCGAGACACCGGGGACGCGCAGCCGGATGATCTCGACCTCCCGCTCGAGGCCGGGGAAGTCGATCCAGTGGTAGAGGCACCTGCGCTTCAAGGCGTCGTGGAGCTCGCGCGTCCGGTTCGACGTGATCACGACAGCCGGGGGCTCGTCGGCCGCGATCGTCCCGAGCTCCGGGAGCGTCACCGCGTAGTCCGAGAGCACCTCGAGCAGGAACGCCTCGAACTCGTCGTCGGCACGGTCGAGCTCGTCGATCAGGAGCAACGCTCCGGAGCCGGCGCGGATCGCGCGGAGCAGCGGGCGCTCGAGCAGGAACTCGGGCCCGTAGAGCTCCTCGACGCGGCTGCTCGGGTCGATCTCGCCGGCCTGAAGCGCCCGCGCGTGCAGCAGCTGGCGCGCGTAGTCCCACTCGTAGAGCGCCTGCCCCGCGTCGATGCCCTCGTAGCACTGGAGCCGGATCAGCTCGGCGCCGAGCAGCGACGCGAGCGTCTTCCCCACCTCGGTCTTGCCGACTCCGGCCTCGCCCTCGAGCAGGAGCGGACGGCGCATCTCGAGCGCGAGGAAGATCGAGGTCGCGAGGCCACGGTCGGGCAGGTACGAGGATTCCTCGAGGGCGCGCTCGACGTTGTCGACCGAACCGAACCGCATGGCGACATCGTAGGGACTGCCGAGCGGTTATCGTCTATCCGCCTGCGACCGACCCAGGGGGTCGAGCCTTGAACGTCGCGATCACCGTCAACGGCGTTGCCCGCGAGGCCGAAGTCGAGCCTCGGACGCTCCTGGTCGACCTCATCCGCGACGGCTTCGGCCTGACCGGGACGAAGATCGCCTGCGACACCTCCCAGTGCGGCTCCTGCACCGTGCACCTCGACGGGATGGCGGTGAAGTCGTGCACCGTGCTCGCCGTCCAGGCGAACGGCGCCGAGGTCACGACGATCGAGGGTCTCGCCGAGAACGGCGACCTCCACGCCGTGCAGGAGGCGTTCCACGAGCAGCACGGTCTCCAGTGCGGCTTCTGCACGCCCGGGATGGTGATGGCGACGGTGGCACTCCTCGAGCAGAGCCCCGACCCGAGCGACGAGGAGATCCGCCACGGGCTCGAGGGCAACCTGTGCCGCTGCACGGGCTACGAGAACATCGTCAAGGCCGTGCGCGAGGCGGCCGGGACGGCGCGATGACGACGGTCGAGCAGCCGGGCAACCTCGTCGGCGAGCCGGTCCGCCGGGTCGAGGACGCGCGCATGCTCACGGGCCAGGCGAAGTACCTTGCCGACCTGAAGCTCCCGGGCATGGCCCACGTCGCCATCCTGCGCTCGCCGTACGCGCACGCCCGCATCAGGAGCATCGACACGACCAGAGCCGAGGCGCACCCGGGCGTGGTCGCGGTCTTCACCGGCAAGGACTTCGAGCACCTGCCGGCACTCCCGTGCGCGTGGCAGGCGGGCGGCGTCGAGAACTTCGTCAACACGCCGAGGGCGCTCGAGATCGACCGCGTCACCTTCACCGGCGCCGGCGTCGCCGCCGTCGTGGCCGAGAGCGTGTACGCGGCAGAGGACGCGCTCGAGCTGATCGACGTCGACTGGGAGCCGCTCGAGGTGATCGTCGACGCCGAGCAGGCCGCCGCAGACGGAGCGCTCCAGCTGCACGAGAACGCGCCCGGCAACATCGTCATGGACTGGTCCTGCGGCGAGGCGGAGGCGACCGACGCGGCGCTCGGCGAGGCGGAGGTCGTGGTCAAGGAGCGCCTCGTCAACCAGCGTCTGATCCCGACGCCGATGGAGGGCCGCGGCGCCGCTGCCGAGTACGAGCCGTCGACCCGGCGCTACACGGTCTGGATGACCTCGCAGGACCCGCACATCATGCGCCTGCTGATGACGGCGTTCGTCTTCGGCATCCCGGAGACCACCATGCGCTGCATCGCGCTGCACGTCGGCGGCGGCTTCGGCACGAAGATCTTCCTGTACCCGGAGTACGTGCTCGTGGCCGCGCTGGCCGAGAAGGTCGGACGGCCGGTCAAGTGGGTCGAGGGCCGGCGCGAGAACTACGTCGCGACGAGCCACGGCCGCGACCACATCACGTACCTCGAGGTGGGCGCGAAGCGCGACGGCACGATCACGGCGTTCAAGGCCAAGACGTTCGCGAACCTGGGCGGCGTCCTCTCCACGATCGCGCCGGGAATCCCGACCACGCTCTACGGCCGGATGCTCTCCGGCGCGTACCGAATCCCGAACATCCACTGCCAGGTGCTCGGCGTCTACACGAACACCGGCATGGTCGACGCCTACCGCGGCGCCGGCCGCCCGGAGGCGACGTACGCCGTCGAGCGCGCCGTCGACCTCGTCGCGCACGAGCTCGGGCTCGACCCCGTCGAGGTGCGGCGCAAGAACTTCATCCCGCCGGACGCGTTCCCCTACGACCCGGGCATCCTGAACGGGCTCCAGTACGACACCGGCGACTACACGAAGGCGCTCGACCGCGCGCTCGAGATCGTCGCGTACGAGGACTTTCGCCGCGAGCAGGCCGAAGCGCGGCAGCAGGGCCGCTACCGCGGCATCGGGTTCTCGACCTACGTCGAGATCTGCGGCGCCGCGCCCTCGGCCTGGATCGGAACCGTCGGCGAGGGCTGGGGCGCGTCGATGTGGGAAAGCGCGAACGTGCGGGTGCACCTGACCGGCAAGGCGGTCGTCACGATCGGGACGCAGCCGCAGGGCCAGGGCCACGAGACGACCACGGCGCAGATCGTCGCGTCCGAGCTGGGGATCCCGATCGAGGACGTGACCGTGGAGCTGGGCGACACGCAGGGCGCGCCCTTCGGCTACGGCACGTACGCGAGCCGGAGCGCGGCGGTTGGGGCGATCGCCGTCTACAACAGCCTCCAGCGGATCAAGCAGAAGGCGCGCCGCATCGCCGCCCACATGCTCGAGGCCGACGTCGAGGACGTCGAGCTCGAGGGAGGCAGGGCGTTCGTGAAGGGCTCACCGGAGACCGGCAAGACGATCCAGGAGATCGCCGGAGCCGCCGCGCTCGCGTACGACCTGCCGGAAGGCGAGGAGCCGTTCCTCGACGACACGACCTACTACGACCCGCCCAACTGCACCTTCCCGTTCGGCACCCACGTGGCGGTCGTCGACGTCGACCCGGAGTCGGGCCAGGTGACGCTCGAGCGCTACGTCGCGGTCGACGACGTCGGGCGGGTGATCAACCCGATGATCGTCGACGGGCAGGTGCACGGCGGCATCGCGCAGGGCGTGGCCCAGGCCCTCTGGGAGGGCGCGGTCTACGACGACCAGGGCCAGCTGACGACCTCGAGCCTGCTGGACTACGCGGTGCCGAAGGCGGAGTTCCTACCGTCGCTGGAAGTCGAGCGCACAGAGACGCCGACCGACGTGAACCCGCTGGGCATCAAAGGCGCCGGCGAGACCGGGACGATCGCCTCGACGCCCGCCGTCGTCAACGCGGTGGTCGACGCGCTGGCGCCGCTCGGTATACGGCACCTCGACATGCCGCTCACTCCGGAGCGCGTCTGGCGAGCGATGCGAGAGGCGGGCGCCTGATGTACACGATGAGGCCGGCCGAGTTCGAGTACCACCGGCCGGGGAGCCTGGACGAGGCGCTGGCGCTGCTCGGAGAGGAGTCGCGGCCGCTCGCTGGCGGCCACAGCCTGCTGCCGCTGATGAAGATGCGGCTGAGCACGCCGGAGGCGCTGGTGGATCTCGCAGACGTGCCTGGCCTCGACGAGATCTCCGAGGACGGCGACGGGCTTCGGGTCGGCGCGCTCGCGACGCACGCCTCCGTCGCGGCGTCCGACCTCGTGCGCTCGAGGTGCCCGGTGCTGGCGGAGACGGCGGCCCTGATCGGCGACGCGCAGGTGCGCAACCGCGGGACGCTCGGCGGCAGCGTCGCCCACGCGGATCCCGCCGCCGACTACCCGACGATCCTGACGGCCCTGGGCGCGACGATCTCGGTGGCCGGCGAGAACGGGGAGCGCGAGATCGCGGCGGACGACTTCTTCGTCGGCATGTTCGCCACGGCCCTGCAGCCGGGCGAGCTCGTGGTCGCGGTGAAGGTGCCCGCCACGCCCGCCGGCACCGGAGCCGCCTACGTCAAGCACCGCCATCCGGCCTCGTTCTACGCGGTGGTCGGAGTCGCGGCGGTCGTGGTGGTCGAGAACGGAAGCTGCAAGAGTGCCCGGCTGACGATCGGGGGCGTCACGGGCACGCCGGTGGACGCCACGGAGGCAGCCGAGTCCGTCGTCGGCGCGACGCCCTCCGAGGAGTCGGCAGCGGCCGCGGCTGACAAGGTCGCCGCGGCCCTCCCGAACGCGATGAGCGACACCTATGCCTCCGGCGAGTACCGAGCCCACCTGGCGGGCGTGCTCGCGAAGAGCGCGCTGCGGCACGCCTTCGAGCGCGCTGTCTGAGCTAGCCGCGGCCGAAGATCCGGCGGAAGAAGCGGCCGACCGACCGGCCGAGCGCGCCGGCTCCGAGGGACAGTCCCCGCACGGGCTCCGACTGCGCCTCGGTGGCCGCCTGCGCCTGCGCGGGAACGGTGGTCAGCTGCGCCTGCAGGCACTCGGCGAAGCTCTTCACCAGCTGGGACGAGACGTCGCCGACGATGCCCCGCCCGTACTGGGCAACCGCACCAGAGAGGCTGAGGTCGGTGACGAGATCGACCCTGGTGCCGCCGTTCATCGCGGCCAGGGACGACTCGATCGTCGCCTGCGCATTGCCCCGTCCTCGCTGCTCACGAGCCCTGGCGCTCAGCTTCGTGCGACGCGCCGCCTCGTCGGCCTCCTCGCGCTTGACGTCCGTCAAGAAGCTCAGCGAGATCGGCCCGAGCTTCACCTGCACGGTCGCCTTCCAATTGGAGTCGTCGACGGTCTCGTCGAGCTTCGCGCCGGGCATGCACGGGATCACGCGCGGCATGTCCATCAGGAGATCCCAGGCCGCCTCCGGGGGCGCGGGCACCTCGAAGCTGTTCTCGAGCCGCATCAGACGTGCGCCGCCTCGAACCGGCGCTTGCAGCCCGGGCCGCAGAAGTAGTACGTCGTCCCGTCGAGCTCGAGCGTCTCACGGGCGCCCGCGATCGCGACGGTCATCCCGCAGATCGGGTCGATCGCCTCCCCCACCTCCTCGGCTGGCGAGACACCCGTGGTGTGCCGCCACGCGACGAGCTCGGCGAGGATCGCGACCGCGATCTCCTCCTGGGTGGAGGGCCCGAGGTCGAGGCCGGCGGGGCTCCGGATGCGCGCGAGCGCCTCCTCGTCGAGCCCGCGACCGCGCAGCTCCACAACCACGGCCTGCGCCCGGCGGGCGCTTGCCACCAGGCCGACGTAGCCCGCACCGCCCGCGAGCGCTGCAGTAAGGCTCTCCTCGTCCCCGTGCCCCATCGACGCGATCACGACCGCGTCGGCGCCGTCGGCAAGCTCACTCTCGACACGCCAGCCGATCGTGCCGGCCAGCTCGCGCAGGGTTCGCGCGGCCGGCCCGTCGCCCACGACGGCCAGGAGCGGCCGCGGCAGGTGCGGCTCGACGAGGACCTCGACCGTCCCTTCGGACGCACACATGGTCTCGGCCACGACCACATCTCCTTCCTCCGCCGTGGTGCCCCGGGGTCCGATGCGGAGCAGGCGCGTCTCGCCGTCGGCGAGCGCCCGCAGTGCCTCGCGGATCACGATCGGCTCCGAACAGGCACCTCCGACCCAGCCGAAGAGGTCGCCTCCGGGCGTGACGAGCGCGCGGTCGCCCCGGCGCGTCGACGCCGGGCGCTCGACGTTGACGACCGTGGCCAGCACGTGCGGCTCGCCTTCGGCCGCAAGCCGGCCCGCCCGGATCAGGACGTCCTCGGTCACTCGGCCAGGCCCGCTTCCTGCAGCGCCTCCCAGACCTTGGCGGAGGTCACGGGCATCTCGAGGTTCCGGACGCCCGCGTGGGCGAGCGCGTCGACCACCGCGTTGACGTACGCGGCGGGCGAGCCGACCGTGGCCGACTCGCCGACGCCCTTCGCGCCGATCGGATGGTGCGGCGACGGCGTGACCGTCTCGCCGAGCTCGAACGACGGCGTCTCCCACGAGGTCGGGAGCAGGTAGTCGGTGAAGTTGGAACCGATGCAGTTGCCGTCCTCGTCGAACGTGATCAGCTCCATGGCGGCGATGGCGAAGCCCTCGGTGAGGCCGCCCATGATCTGGCCCTCGACGATCATCGGGTTGATGCGCACGCCGCAGTCGTCCACCGCGACCATTCGGTCGACCTTCCAGGCGCCGGTGCCACGGTCGACCTCCACCACGACGGCGTACGTGCCGAACGGGAACGTCATGTTCGGCGGGTCGTAGTAGTGGACGCCCTCGAGACCGGCCTCCACGCCGTCGGGCAGGTCGGTGTACGCCGCGAAGGCGATTTCCTGGATCGTCTTGGCGCGGTCGGGGGCTCCCTTGACCGAGAAGCGGTCCTTCTCCCACTCGAGGTCGTCCTCCGACGCCTCCAGGAGATGCGCAGCGATCGTTCGCGCCTTGTCGCGCAGCTTGCGGGAGATCACGGCGGTCGCCGCTCCGGCGACCGGGGTCGACCGGCTTGCGTACGTCCCGAGCCCGTACGGCGTGTTGTCGGTGTCCCCCTCCTGCACCTCGATGTCCTCGTAGGGAATCCCGAGCTCCTCCGCGACGATCTGGGCGAAGGTCGTCTCGTGTCCCTGGCCCTGCGACTTGACGCCGAGCTTGAGGATCGCCTTGCCGGTCGGGTGGACGCGGAGCTCCGCCGAGTCGAACATGCGGATCCCGACGATGTCGTAGTCCTTCCCATGGCCGGCGCCGACGACCTCGGTGAACGAGGCGAGGCCGATCCCGATCAGCCTGCCCTGCTCGCGGGCCTCGGCCTGCTCCTTTCGCAGCTCGTCGTAGCCGAGTTTCTCGAGCGCCAGGCGGAGCGCCTTCTCGTAGTCGCCCGAGTCGTAGACGAAGCCCGTGGCCGACTCGTACGGGAACTGGTCCGGCTTGATGAAGTTCTGGACGCGGAATTCCGCCGGGTCGACGCCCAGCTCGTGCGCGGCCACGTCGACCAGGCGCTCGATCAGGTACGAGGCCTCGGTCACCCGGAACGAGCAGCGGTACGCAACGCCGCCGGGAGCCTTGTTCGTATACGCGCCTTCGCCGCGGACGTGAGCAGCCGGGATGTCGTAGGAGCCCGTGACGATGTGGAAGAGCCCGATCTTGAACTTGGACGGTTGGGCGTCCGCGAAGAACGCGCCCTCGTCCGCGACGAGCGAGGTGCGTAGGCCGGTGATCTTCCCGTCCTTGACCGCCAGCTCGCCGTGCATGTGGTAGTCGCGCGCGAACCCGGTCGAGATCAGGTTCCCGGTGCGGTCCTCGATCCACTTCACCGGCTTGCCGAGCAGGAGCGAGGCCGCCGTGGCGACGACGTAGCCGGGGTAGATCGGCACCTTGTTGCCGAAGCCGCCGCCGATGTCGGGCGAGATGACGCGGATGTTCTGCTCCGGCAGGCCCGTCACGAGGGCGAAGAGCGTCCTGATCGCGTGCGGCGCCTGCGAGGTCATGTAGATCGTGGCCTTCCCGGTCGCCGGGTTGACGTCCGCCACGCACCCGCAGCACTCGAGCGGCGACGGGTGGCAGCGCGGATAGAAGGTGTCGAGGGCGACGACCTGGTCGGCCTCGGCGAAGGCGCGGTCGGTGGCCTCCTTGTCGCCCGCTTCCCAGTCGTAGATGAGGTTGGAGGTCTGGCCGTCCTTCTCGTCGCGGATCAGCGGGGCGTCGTCCTCGAGCGCCTGCTGAGGCGTCGTGAGGGCCGGGAGCGGCTCGTACTCGACGTCGATCAGCTCCAGCGCGTCCTTGGCGACGTAGGCGGACTCGGCGACGACCGCGGCTACCTCCTGGCCCTGGAAGCGCACCTTGTCGGTGGCGAGCACCGCCTGGGTGTCGCCCGAGAGGGTCGGCATCCACGCGAGGTTGTGCTGCGCCATCAGCTCGCCCGTGACGACGGCGACGACGCCCGGCAGCGCCTCTGCCCTGGAGGCGTCGACCGAGACGATGCGGGCGTGTGCGAAGGGGCTGCGCAGGAGCTCCATGTGGAGCATCCCCGGAAGCGTGACGTCGTCGATGTAGTTGCCCTTGCCGCGGATGAAGCGCTCGTCCTCCTTGCGCTTGACCGAGTGCCCGAGCCCACGAACCTCCGTCGTCGCCATCACGACCCCCCTTCGTTCGCCTGTGTCGCGGCGGCGTGGTGCACCGCCTTGACGATGTTCTGGTAGCCCGTGCAGCGGCAGATGTTCCCGGACAGCGCCCAGCGGATCTCCTCGTCCGTGGGATTCGGGTTCTCCTTCAGCAGCGCGACCGAGGTAAGCATCATCCCGGGAGTGCAGAAGCCGCACTGGAGGCCGTGCTCCTCGCGGAACGCGATCTGGATCGGATGCAGCTCGGCGCCTTCCTGCAGGCCTTCGACGGTCGTGATCTCGCGGCCGTCGGCTTGGACGGCGAGCACGGTGCACGACTTGACCGGGACGCCGTCGAGCAGGACCGTGCAGGCCCCGCAGTGGGTCGTGTCGCACCCGGAGTGCGTGCCGGTCAAGCCGAGCGTCTGCCGCAGGAAGTGGACGAGCAGCAGCCGCGGCTCGACCTCGGCCGCGTGCGCCTCGCCGTTGACGGTGACACTGACGGCTCGCGTGGTCTGCGCCGCCGTGGGCTCGATCGCGGTGTCAGCCATCGCTCCTCCCTTCCGCCGCGGCTCGTAGTCCGCGCTCGACGAATACGCGTGCGACGCTGCGCTTGTACTCGGCGCTCCCGCGAACGTCGTCCTGAGGCTCGGCCGCCTCCGCGGCGAGTCGCGCCGCCTCGACGATCGCCTCGTCGTCGAGCTCACGCCCGGCGAGCGCCTCCTCGGCGGCCGTCGCCTTGAGGTTGGCCGGCCCGACGCCGGTGAGCGCGATCCCGGCGCGTCCGACCGTTCCGTTGTCGAACGAGACGTGGACCGCGGCCCCCACGGTGGCGTAGTCGCCGACCTTGCGCTCGAGCTTGAGATACGTCCCCGCGGCCTTCGGGCCCGGATCGCGCACCTGCAGCCCGGTGATCACCTCGTTCTCCTGCAGCGAGGTCGTGAACGGGCCCTGGAAGAGCTCCTCGATCGGAATCGTCCGCGTTCCCGCCGAGGATCGGGCCTCGAGGTCGGCCCCGACCGCGAGCATGACCGAGCCCCAGTCGCCCTGCGGGTCGGCATGTGCCAGCGAGCCGCAGACCGTGCCGAGATTGCGCACGATCGGGTCGGAGATCTGCGGGGCTGCCGCGCCGAGAGCGCCGAACCGCCCGCCGAGCAGCTCCGAGCGCTCGCATGTCTTGTGACGGACGAGTGCGCCGATGTGGAGACCCCCGTTTTCCTCGGCGAGAGTGTCCAGGCCGGCAACCGTGTTGATGTCGACGAGCGCCTGCGGAGCCGCGAACCTGAGCTTCATCAGCGGAATCAGACTCTGGCCCCCGGCGAGGACCTTCGCCTCGCCGTCGAATCGGTCGAGGAGCTCACAGGCTTCCTCGACGGTCGTTGGAGCGAAGTACTCGAACCTGGCGGGATACACGAGGAGACCTCCCTTGCCGCCCGAGATGGCCTTGACCGCAGTACCGCAACGATACGCCCGGACCTGAAGCGTCTGCACGTCCTACTGCGCAGGAGGCGGATCGGTTCGCGAACGGGCCGGCATCTTCATCTCAGGCGTGGACGGGCCGCCAAGGCGTCGCTTGCGACGCCGTCGAGAGCGCGTGCGGGCTCTGCCCGTGCGCGCGTGTCAATCCCGACCGGCCCGCCCCCGGCGTCCGGCCAGGGGCGGGCCGGAGGGGAAGCTCCGAGGACGACCTCCCCCTCCGCATTGTCGCGCTCCGGACCTTGGCGACGGACGGGGTCTGAATCCATCGCCGGACGAGCGCAAACCCGCCGGAGGCAAGTATTACTCAACGCACACGGCCAAGACCACGGTGTTTGCAAATACGAAAAAACGCCCGTTGTCAGCGCCGGCTAATGCGCACGAGCGTGCGTAAGCGGCGCTGGGCGGCGGACTTGCTCGTCGGCGGATCGCATTTCGCCGCGAGCTCACGGAGCGAGAGCGACGGGTGCTTCAGGCGTAGCTGCGCGATCTCGCGCAACGGGGGTGAGAGCTCGTCGAGCCGTCCTCCCCGCTCCAGTCGCCGGACCGCCTCCAGCTGCGTCTTGGCGGCGCCGACAGCGCGGGCGACGTTGGCGTGGTCGGCGTTCGCGAGCCGGTTCGCCCGCGCGCGTGTGTACCCCATCACCGCCCGCTCCTGGAGCGCGAGTGCGGCCTCGCTCGCCCCCGCCGCGGCGAGCACCCCGGCGATGCGGTCGATCCCCTTCGCGTACGCGAGCGCGTGGTCACCTCGCTCCGTCACCCGCAGCTCGCCGCCCTCCGAGGCCGCAGCCGCCGCGACCGCCTCGGCGCCCTCTCGCGTCTCGCTCCGCACCTCCAGGTGGGGCGAGGGCGGCGGGCTGACCGACCCGGACGCGAGCAGCGCGCCGCGCACGTAGGCCGAGCGGCAGCACGAGCGGGAGACGACGCGTTTCGGCGGCCGGTCGAGCGGCCGCGTCCGCGAGTCGACGACGCCGGCCTGCTGCAGCACCTCCAGCGCGGCCGGCCCGCCGTCGACGTGGAGCTGGTAGCGCGTCTCGCGCCCGAAGGCGTGGCGCTGGTAGGTGCGGATCTCGGAGCGAACGCCGAGCTTCCGCAGGAGCGTGAACGCCCGCCGCGCGACGGCCGCGCTGGAGAGGTCGAGGTGCAGGCTCACCTCGCCGCGGCCGAGCAGGTGGAGCCGGCCGGCGAAGTGGAAGAGCGCCGAGAGCTCCGCGAGCCGGTCGCACTTGCGGGCCGGCGCGATCCCCGCGAGCTCGGCCCGGACGTCCTCAGAGAACATGCAGTTTGGTCGGTGACGAAAGCGCGCTTCTGGCGCGCGAAAAGCAAGCCAGGCAAGGACGCAGGGAGCGTCCGTGCTCGATAGCACGGGCGCGACTGAGGACGCGGCATGGCGCCGCTTTGCAGCCGCCCAGAAGCCGCTCTTCGTTGCCGATCAAACCGCGCAACCCTCGAGCTCCAGCAGCCGCTCCTTGTATCCGGGGCCGAGCGAGCCGTACGACCCGATCCCGCCTGCGGCCACGACGCGGTGGCACGGCACGAAAAGCCCGAAGCGGTTCGAGGCGCAGACCGAGCCGACCGCCCGCTGCGCGTTCGGGTGCCCGGCGAGCGCCGCGACCTCGCCGTAGGTCGCGATGTCGCCGTACGGGATCGAGCGCATCGCGTCCACGGCCGCGCGCTGGAACGGCGTGCACCAGTCGAGGTCGAGCTCGACGTCCTCGAACCCGTCCCGGGAGCCTCGGAAGTACCCGCGGATCCGGGCGACCAGCGGGTGCGAGCCGGCCGCCGTGCCCGCCGGCGAAGGCAGCTCGTGCCAGGCCACGAGCTCGTCCACCAGCACGAGCTCGCCGACTCCCCAGCCCGCCACCTCGTAGGAGACCTGACGCACCATCGCCCGAATCGTAGAATCACGGCCATGAGCCGCCCCGGCATCTTCCGGCCGCCGCCCGCGCGGAACGAGCCGGTACTCGAGTACGCGCCCGGATCGCCGGAGCGCGAGGAGCTCCGCGTCAGGGTCGAGCAGATGAAGGGCGAGCGGCTCGAGATCCCGCTCGTGATCGGCGGCGAGGAGATTCGCACCGGCGACACGTTCGAGGCGGTCATGCCGCACGACAAGGACCACGTCCTGGCCGACGTGCACAAGGCCGGCTCCGACGAGGTCGAGCAGGCGGTGTCCGCGTCGGCCGAGGCCTGGGAGGACTGGGCCCGGCTGCCCTGGGAAGAGCGGGCGGCCGTCTTCCTCCGCGCGGCCGAGCTGCTCGCGGGCCCGTGGCGCTCGACCCTCGTCGCCGCGACGATGCTCAACCAGTCGAAGACGGCTCACCAGGCGGAGATCGACTCGGCCTGCGAAGTGATCGACTTCTTCCGCTTCAACGTCGAGTTCATGGTCCGGATCTACGAGGAGCAGCCGATCTCCTCGCCTGGGGTCTGGAACCGCCTGGAGTACCGGCCGCTCGAAGGCTTCGTCTTCGCGATCAGCCCGTTCAATTTCACGGCGATCGGCGCGAACCTGACCTCGAGCCCGGCGCTGATGGGCGACGTCGTGCTCTGGAAGCCGGCCTCGACCGCCGCCTACTCCTCGTACTGGACGCTGAAGCTGTTCGAGGAGGCGGGCCTCCCGCCGGGTGTCGTGAACTTCATCCCCGGCAGCGGCGCGGCCGTGGGCGATGCCGTACTGGCGAGCGAGCACCTCGCGGGCGTCCACTTCACGGGCTCGACCGAGGTCTTCCATTCGATCTGGCAGACCGTCGGCCAGAACATCGGCAAGTACCGCAACTACCCGCGCATCGTCGGCGAGACCGGCGGCAAGGACTTCATCGTCGCGCACCCGAGCGCGGACGTCGACGCGGTTGCGACCGCGATCCTGCGCGGCTCGTTCGAGTACCAGGGACAGAAGTGCTCCGCGGCATCCCGCGTCTACGCCCCCTCGAACATCTGGCCCGAGCTGAAGGAGCGGCTGGTCGAGGAGGTCGGGACGATCCGGATGGGCGACGTCAGCGACTTCTCGAACTTCATGGGCGCGGTCATCGACGACAAGTCGTTCGCGCGGCAGAAAGAAGCGATTGATTACGCGGCCGTGGATTCTGGAACGCGTAGCGTGATCGCGGGCGGCGGCGTCGACGACAGCGAGGGCTACTTCGTCGAGCCGACCGTGATCCAGACGAAGGACCCGCGCGACCGGCTGATGCAGGAGGAGTTCTTCGGCCCGATCGTCACCACCTACGTCTACCCCGAGGATCAGTGGGAGCAGACCCTCGAGCTCGTCGACCAGACGGCCCCGTACGGCCTCACCGGCGCGATCTTCTCGCAGGAGCGCGCCGCGATCGACGAGGCGCAGGAGGCGCTCCGCTACTCCGCAGGTAACTTCTACGTCAACGACAAGCCGACGGGCGCGGTCGTCGGGCAGCAGCCTTTCGGCGGCTCGCGCGCCTCGGGGACGAACGACAAGGCGGGGTCGATGTGGAACCTCATCCGCTGGGTCAGCCCGCGCACGATCAAGGAGACCTTCGTGCCGCCGCGCGACTACCGCTACGCGTTCCTGTCGGGGGACGACGGCGCGCCGGGCGGTCCCGGCGGCTCGCGCTGAAGCGTCCTCTTGTCGTAGCGCTCGCGCTCCTGCTCGTCGCCGCCTCGGCCGCCACAGCGGCGCGGATCCGTGGGACCCGCGGCCCCGACCGGCTCCAGGCCGTCAACGGGCTGCGCGACCGGGTCTTCTGCGGCGGCGGTCACGACCTCGCCACGGTCGACGAGCTCGACCGCGTCGCCCGTGACTGCGAGGTCGTCACCAGGCGCGCGTCGAGCGACCCCTTCCGCACCGGCGAGAGCCAGCACGCGACCGAGGTCGAGCCCGACTCGTTCGCGTTCGGCAAGACCGTGGTCGCGGTCTTCCAGGTCGGCCGGGTCTTCGACGGCGGCGCGCACGCGATCGGCTTCTCCGTCTCCCGCGACGCGGGGCGGCGCTGGAAGCGCGGCTTCCTGCCGGGGCTGGGCCCACGCGCCAGCGACCCGTCGGTGGTTTACGACCGCAAGCACCGCGTCTGGCTCGCGGTCTCGCTCGTCTTCGGCCCGGGCGGATCGTCCCTGCGGGTCAACCGCTCGAGCGACGGCCTGCACTGGGGGCGCCCGGTGACCGCGGTCGCGACAAGCGACGAGCTCGGGCAGGACAAGGAGTGGATCGCCTGCGACAACTGGCCGCAGAGCCCGTTCTACGGCCACTGCTACCTCAGCTACAGCGACGTCGTCGAGGACGTGATCGTGACGCAGACCTCGTCGAACGCCGGCCTGGCGTGGTCGGACGCAACGACCGCGCCCGGCTTCCCGGGCCGCGTCTCGATCCGCGGCGCCTTCGCTCCCGGGGTGCAGCCGGTCGTGCTCCCGAGCGGCCGCGTCCTCGTCGCGTACTACGACCAGGACGACTTCTCGGTGCTGCGCTCGGACGACGGCGGCGTGACATGGATCGCGCAGCTCGGCATCGCTCCCGCCTCGTACCGGACCCACGGCGGCCTGCGCGCGGCGCCGCTGCCGACCTCCGCCCTGAGCTCCGACGGCCGCGCCTACGTCGCCTGGGCCGACTGCTCGCTCCGGCCCCGCTGTGCGTCCAACGACATCGTCTACACGTCCACCGTCGACGGGGTCGCCTGGACCCCCGTCACCCGGATCCCCACCGGCGTCGGCGACGCGGAGCTTCCCGGGCTCGATGGCGACCCCTCGCGGCCCGGGCGGCTCGCCCTCGCCTACTACGTGTACCGGGGCTCATCGCTCGACGTCCGCTTCGTCTCGTCGTCGAACGCGGGCGTGAGCTGGACCCGGCCCCAGCTGCTCAACTCCCGGCGCGTGCCGATGAGCGGAATCGCACCGACCTCGCTCGGCTCGATGGTCGGCGACTACGTCTCGACCTCGTTCGCGGGCGGCCGGGCGGTGCCGGTGTTCGTGCTCGCTTCGCCGCCGTCGCGGGGGAAGCTGCACGAAGCGACGTTCGCGACGTCGCTGGCCGTGCGCTGAGCGTCAGGCCGGCGGGATCTCGGCGCGCGCCGCCCCCCACCCGCGGGTGCGCGCTCTTGCGGCCACCCAGCGCGGCGCAGCCCAGCGCGGGCAGCGCCAGCACGACCGCGGCGACGCGCACGCCGAACGCGCCGGCGATCGCCCCGTCGAGCAGGCTCGCGAACGGGCGCAGGCCGAGGAACGCGACGCTCCAGAGCGCCATCACCCTCCCGCGCTGCCACGGGTCGACCCCGAGCTGGAGCCGCGCGGTCGCATGCGTGTTCGAGGCGAGGTAGCCGAAGCCCGCGACGAACAGCACCGGCAGGGCGAGTGCCAGCCAGGGCGTCAGTGCGAACACGACCATCCCGCCGCCCAGCAGCAGCAACGTCGTGAACATGCGCCGCCTGCTCCCGCCGACCCGACCGGCCACCACGAACGCCGCGGTCACCGCGCCGGCGCCGAAGACGCCGACGATGTAGCCGCCGAAGGTGTCCTTCCGGCCGAACGCGTGCGCCCAGGCCGGCGCGAGTGTGTTCACCGGGTCGGACGCGAACCCGACCGCGGCGACGATGACCAGGAAGATCACGAGCTGCGGTCGCCTGCGGAGGAGGTCGATGCTCGCGCGCACGTGGCCCCCCGCCGGGCGCTCGGCCAACTCCTGCGGCCGCGGGCCGATCAGCAGCAGCGCGCAGACGAAGATCAGGTACGACAGCGCGTTCAGCCCGAACGCCGCCGGGATGCCGAGGTACTCGACGGCGAGCGCGGCGCTCGCGGGGCCGATCGCCCGGGCGAGGTTGAAGGTCATCGAGTTCAGCGCGACGGCCGTCGGCACCTCGCTCTCCTCGACGAGCGAGGGGATCATCGCCTGCTGGGCGGGAGCGGAGAAAGCGCTCACGACTCCGAGGGCCGCGGCGTCGGCGATCACGACGGCGGGAGGCGCGAGGTCGAGGTACGCGAGCAACCCCAGCCCGGCCGAGAGCGCGATCGAGATCGGCTGCGTGACCAGCAGCAGCTGTCGCCGGTTCCAGCGGTCGGCGGCCGCGCCCGCCCAGGGCGCGAGCAGGAGGATCGGCAGGAACTGCGAGAAGTTGAGGACACCCAGCAGCAGGGCGGAGTGCGTTTGCCGGTAGATCAGGAGCGCCGCGGCCAGGTTCTGGAACCACGTGCCGCTCGCGGAGAGCGCGTTGCCCGCGAAGTAGGGGCCGAAGGTGCGCCGCCGCAGCAGCGCAAAGGCTGCGGCGGGACCGACGCGGGAGCTCACGCCGGACTTCTATCCGGAACCGCGCTTGGTTATGGCACGACAGTGAACGGCCGCATCATGTCGTTGTCCTCGTGCTCGACGATGTGGCAGTGGTACACGTACTTCTGCGGTGCGGTGACGCCGGCGGGTAGGTCGAACTTCGACCGGATCGTCGTGAAGGTGCCCGGGTTCGCCTTGACCGTGTCCTTGAAGCCCCGCTCGCTCGGGTCGGGCGGCTGCATCGGGCCCGTCGCGAACGGCGTCGGGTCATGCCCTCCCGGCACGCCGTGCTCGCCCTCGAACGCCTCCTCGTACGCCTGCACGTCGAACGGCGTCCGCCCGACGACCTGGAAGGTGACGAGGTGCATGTGCATCGGGTGGGTGTCGCCGGTGATGTTGACGTACACCCAGTCCTCGACGTCGCCCACCGTCGGGAGCTCGGTCGCCGGGGAGTCGAAGGGCACGCCGTTGATGTTCAGGAACCAGGTCGGCTCGTCGACGTCGATCTCGTTCAGCGTGAGGTAGCGCGTCCTGGCGGGGCTCGGCAGGTCCGCCTTCCGGCCGGGCAGGCTCGCGGGAACCGTGGTCGGACCGGGCTGGGTGACCGTCGTCCCCACCCGGAACTGCATCACCTGCTCCAGCGAAGGGGCGGGGGTCACAACCGGTTTCTTCGGATTGTGGTTCTTCAGCACGATGCTCTGGCCGGCGAACCGCCGGAAGTCGACCAGGATGTCCGCACGCTCGGCGGGAGCCAGCACCAGCCGCTTCATCTCGAACGGTCGGTCCCACAGGCCGCCCTCGGCGCCGATCTGCCAGACGCTCGGTCCGCTGAGATCGAGGCTCAGGATCCGCGCGTTGCAGCCGTTCAGGATGCGGAGGCGGTACATCCGCGGCTCCACCTCCAGGAACGGCCAGACCTTCCCGTTGACGAGCATCGTGTCGCCGAAGTACTCGCCGATCCAGGTTGCGTCGGGGATGTCGCTCGTCGGGTAGAGGAAGGTGCCGTCCGCGTTGAACAGCCGGTCCTGGATCACGAGCGGGATCTCGTACGCTCCGCCGGGGATGCCGATCGGGTTCGGCTCGGAGCCGGTGTCGAACTCGTCGCGCAGGATGTATGCGGCGGCGAGGCCGGCGAAGACGTTCAGCCGGGTCGCGCCGAGGCCGTGGTCGTGGAACCACAGCAGGGAGGCGGGCATCTGCGGTGCCTGGTTGGGGTATTGCACCGTCTGGGTGTCGTTCCGGCCGAACCCGTTCGGGGTGACGGCCGGGTTGCCGTCGCTGTCGCCGGCCACGAAGCCGCCATGCAGGTGCGTCATCAGGCGCACCTCGTCCCCGAGCGGTGTCAGGCGCGTGTCGACCGGGATCCACGACGGGTACGTGTCCGGCAGCTGGTTCGTGAAGCTCATCTGCACCGGTGTGCCGGTTTGGGCGACGACCGCCATGCCGAACGACCCGGCCTGGCCGGCGAGGCCCGAGCCGTCGTCGTAGGCCCAGAGCGGCGTCGGCGGCAGGAACGGGTGCAGCTGCCGCTCGATCTCGACCTGGGTGAACGCGTAGGCGTTCGTCCCGGAGGGCGTGGCAACGACGATCCCGCTGCCGGGCAGCGGCATCGGCTGGACGTACTTCGTCAGCCTCCCCGCAACGGTGGTCGCAGCGTGCGAGCGGGGCCACGGCAGGAACAACGCCGCGCCTCCCGCCGCTCCGTATTGCAGGAAACGACGACGTGTGATGGCCGTAGCCATGGCCAGCCTCCCTTGGCCGCTGATGCCGCAAGGCTCACGAGGAGCCGATGCCACACATTCTACGCGCTCGCGGCCCGCTTCATCCGCGTGCGCACGCCCTTTCCGTACGTAACCGCCCGGATTTCGAGGGAGTGATTACCCGCAAAAAGACGCTGCTCAGGCGCGGCCGGCCTTGTGCAGCTGGGCGTAGATCGAGCGCGCCGTGCGCTGCGGAATGCCCGGCACGCCCTCGAGCTCATCCTGGCTGGCCGCCAGAAACCGCTCGGCGGAGCCGAAGTGCCGCAGCAGCGCCCGCCGCCGCGCCGGGCCGACGCCCTGCAACGTGTCGAAGATCGACTCGCGGGCCTTCGCGTCGCGGCGCTGGCGGTGGAACCCCAGCGCGAAGCGATGCGCCTCGTCCCGGATGCGCTGCAGGAGATGGAGGCCGGGCGAGTCGCGGTCGAGGACGATCGGGTCCGGCTGCCCGGGGACGAAAACCTCCTCCTCGCGCTTCGCGAGCGCGATCACCGCGACGCGCGGCAGGTCGTACGCCTGCATCGCCTGCAGCGCCGCCGCGAGCTGGCCCTTGCCGCCGTCGATCACGACCAGGTTCGGCGTCGCCGCGAATGACTCGTCGTAGTCCTGGGCGGCCGCCCCCGCCTCGAGCCGCGCGAACCGGCGCGAGACGACCTCCTCCAGGGCGGCGTAGTCGTCCTGGCCGTCGAGCGTGCGGACGCCGAACTTGCGGTAGTGCGCCTTCTTCGGCATCGCGTCCTGGAAGACGACCATCGAGCCGACCACCGACTCGCCCTGGATGTTCGAGATGTCGTAGCACTCGACCCGCAGCGGCAGGCTCTCGAGGTTCAGCGCCTCCCGCAGCTCCTCCAGCGCCTCCACCCGCCGCAGCCGCTTTCGCTCCGACTGCACGGCCTCCGACTCCAGCGCGAGCCGCGCGTTCTCGGTCGCGAGCTCCTGCAGGCGCCGCTTCTCGCCGCGCGACGGTGCCCGCACCTCGACCCGTGACCCGCGCCGCTCCGTGAGGAACTCCTCCAGCGCGCTCGTGTCGCCCGAGTCCGGCGGGACGACGATCTGCGGCGGCACGCTCGGCGACGAGCCGTAGTACTCGATCGCGAACGCCTCGAGCAGTGTCGGCGTGTCCTGGCCCTCGACGTTCTCGAGGTGGAAGGCGTACCGGTCGATCAGCCGGCCGTCGCGCAGCGGGAAGACCTGTACCGCCGCGCGGTAGCGGTCGACGGCGATCCCGATCACGTCGACGCTGCCGACCGAACGTCGGTCGGCGGCCTGCCGCTCGACCAGGTGCCGCACGGCGAAGAGGCGGTTGCGATACCGCGCCGCCTCCTCGAACCGCTCGGCCTCGGCGGCTTCCTTCATCTTCCGCCCGAGCTCGCGCTGGATCGGCCGCGTCTCACCCGAGAGGAACTCGATCACACCGTCGATGATCTGCCGGTAGCCCTCCTTCGAGACGTAGCCGACGCACGGCGCCAGGCAGCGCTCGATGTGGTAGTCGAGGCACGGAATCCCGCTGTGGCGGCCGGGCTTCGGCCCCTCGCACGGCCGGTACGGGAAGACCCGGTTCAGCACGTCGAGGGTCTCGCGCACCTTCTTCGCGTTCGCGTACGGGCCGAAGTACACGACGCCGCGCCGGTGCCGCTCGCGCGTGAACATGACGCGCGGGTAGTCGTCCTCGACCGTCACCGCGATGTACGGGAACGACTTGTCGTCCCGCAGGCGCACGTTGAACGGCGGCCGGTGGCGCTTGACCAGGTTCTGCTCCAGGTGCAGCGCCTCGGCCTCGGTGTTCGTGACGATCACCTCGACGTCGGCGACGCGCTCCGGGAGGCGCTGGATCGTGGAGCGCGAGTCGGGAGTCTTCTGGAAGTAGCTGCGGACGCGCGGGCGCAGCGACTTCGCCTTGCCGATGTAGAGAACCTCGCCCCTGTCGTCGCGGAAGAGGTAGACGCCGGGCTTCGCGGGAAGCCGTTTCAGCTGCTCTTCCACAGGTGTAGCCATGGCCGGGCAAGGGTAGCCTCCGGCCCCGTGAAGAAGGCCGTGCTCGCAGCGGTCGTCGCGGCGGCCGCGGCGGCCGGCGTCGTCGTCGCCATCGTGCTCTCCGGCGGTGGTGGAAACGAGGCTGCGCCGCCGGCCTCGAGGGGCTCGACGGCAGGCGACACGACCCCTGCGACCAGCGGTCTGACCACGTCGTCCCGGGAAACAACCGCCACCAACTCGACTACCCGCGGATTCGACAGCGCGACGGCCCCGGTCGACACGACTCACATCGACCTGCCTCCGCCGCCGAAGCGGCATAGCCGGCGCAGGCGGACGTTCCTCGTCGGGACGGTCGACGACGCGCTGGCCCAGGACGGCCTTCAGTTTGCGCGGGCGCAGGCCGACGTCTCCCGCGACGCCGGCTTCGATGTGGCCGCGGTCTCCGCGACCTGGCACCGCGGGCAGCGGCGGCCTCCCGCCCGTCTCGTCCGGGTCCTCGGCAACGTCAGCGCGGCGACCAGCCGCGCGCAGATGAAGCTCGCCGTCGTCTTCTGGCACGGGGTCGGCGAGGACACGCCCCGCGGGCCGGCCGAGCGGGCCGACTTCGCCGCGTACACAGCGGCGGTCGTCAAGGCGCTGCCCCGGCTGCGCCTCGCAATCGTGGGCAACGAGCCGAACCTGAGCACGTTCTGGCGGCCGCAGTTCGGCGCCGACGGCCGCGATCTCGCGGCCCGCGCGTACGTCGACCTGCTGGCGCGGAGCTACGACGCGATCAAGGCCGAACGGCGGAGCGTCCGCGTGCTCGGAGGCGCTCTCTCGCCCCGCGGAGCCGACCGACTCAACGGCATGAGGCCGACGCACTCGCCGACCGCGTTCATCCGCGACCTCGGCGCCGCCTACCGCGCGAGCCACAGAGATCGCCCGCTGATGGACGCCTTCGCCTTCCATCCTTACATGGAGGCGTCGCGCTTCTCGCCGACGGGAGCGCATCCGAAGAACACGACGATCACGATCGCCGACTACCCGAAGCTCGTCGCGTTGCTCGACGAGGCCTTCCACGGCACCGCCCAGCGTGGGCAGACCCTGCCGATCTACTACACGGAGTTCGGCGTGCAGACACGGGTACCGACGCAGAAGCGCCGCTTCTACGTCGACCTCGACTCGCCGGCTCGCAGGGACGCCGTCCCGTTCCGCGTGCAGGCCGCGTACTACCGCCGCGCGCTCGAGCTCGCCTACTGCCAGCCGACGGTTCGCGGCCTGTTCTTCTTCCACACCTTCGACGAGCCGGGCCTCGGCGGCTGGCAGTCCGGGCTCTACTTCGCCGACCGGACGCAGAAGCCGAGCCTCCCGGCCTTCAAGCGGGCAGTGGCCGACCTGCGCAACGACCGCTTTCCGCCCTGCCACCGCTAGGCTTTTCCGCCGTGGCCGGCCAGTACGTCGCCTACACGTTCTTCCGCGTCGACCCCGCCTGGCGGCGGCTCCCGATCGACGAGCGCGCGGCCGGCAAGGACGCCTTCGCGGACGTGGTCGAGGAGTTCGCCGGCCGCATGGCGTCGCTGCGCGCCTACTCGACAACCGGCGTGCGGCCGGAGTGCGACTTCTTCCTCTGGAAGATCACCGAGCGCTACGAGGACCTGGGCGAGCTCGGCGCCGCGCTCAACGGGACGCCGCTCGCCGGCTGGTTGACGACGCCGTACTCGTACCTCGCGACGACGAAGGCGTCCGAGTACACGAAGGCGCGCAAGCCGCGTCAGGTCGTCCCGAAGGGCTCGCCGTACCTCGTCGTCTACCCGTTCGTGAAGCTGCGCTCCTGGTACTCGCTGTCGCAGGAGGACCGGCAGCGCGCGATGGACGAGCACATGCGCGTCGGGCACGAGTTCTCGACCATCTACAACCACACGACGTACTCGTTCGGGATCGACGACCAGGAGTTCATGACGGTCTTCGAGTGCGAGGAGCCAGCCGACTTCATGCATCTGATGCTGACGCTGCGCGAGTCAGAAGCAAGCCGCTACACGGAACGCGACACGCCGATCTTCGTCGGAAAGCATGTCCCGATCCGCGATGCGCTCGACGAGCTCGACGGCGCCGCGGTCAGAAGCGAGGTCTAGTAGCCGTACGAGTGCTCGTCGCGCCAGACGCGCCACATGGCGAAGCCGGCGAGGACGAACACGGCCAGGAAGACGAGCAGGTTGAGCCCGTTCCCGACCCCGACGAAGAAGCGGGCGGCCACGTTCACGACCATCAACACCGCCGAGCCGTAGAAGACGACCCGCGAGCGCTGTGACCACATCGAGATCTCCTGCCGCCGGTCGCGCCAGAGCAGGAAGATGAAGTAGGCGATCGCGAGGAAGAACGCGATCTGCGCGAGCAGGAAGAGCGCCGTCAGCGTCGCCTCCAGCTGGAGGACGACGACCACCAGCGCGATCAGCGCGATGATCAGGAATCCCCGCAGCGTCGGATTCATGTCGCGAAAGCCTCGCCTCATTCCGGTGAGGGTAGCTAGAGTCCGCGCGTGGTCGAAGAGGGCCGGCCCGCACCGGACTTCGAGCTCGAGAGCGACAGCGGCGGGACCGTCAAGCTGTCGGATCTCCGTGGCAAGCCGGTCGTCCTCTACTTCTATCCCAAGGACGACACACCGGGCTGTACACGGCAGGCCTGCGGGATCCGGGACGCGTGGTCGGAGTTCCAGCGAGCCGGCGCCGAGGTGTTCGGCATCAGCGCCGACACACAGGCCTCACACGAGCGCTTCAAGTCGAAGTACTCGCTCCCGTTCACGCTGCTTGCCGACCCCGACCACAAGCTCGGCGAGCCCTACGGCGTCGCGCGGGAGGGCAAGAACTCATACGAGCGCTCGACATTCGTGATCGACGCCGACGGCAACGTCGCCCGCGTGATGCGGCGGGTGAACCCCGACCGGCATGCCGACGAAGTCCTCGCCGCGCTCGGCGGCTGAGAACGGCTCCCTCGAAGGCGTGGGGCAGACTCGAACTGCCGTAAAGGGCGATGCAAGCCCCTGCAGGAAAGCGGCCCTGACCGCAGAACGGCGCAGCACATCCGCCGCGAAAGGAGCCGGAAATGGCAGGAAGCGAGACCTGGGCAGGCTGGATCCGTTTCAGCGGGATCCTGATCCTGATCATCGCGATGATCGACTTCTTCGAAGGGCTGACGGCGATCATCCGGGGCTCGTACTACCACGTCACCCCCGACCAGATCATCGTCTTCGACCTCAGCACCTGGGGCTGGATCACGTTGCTCTGGTCGTTCGTCCTCGCCGTGGTCGGCTTCGCGCTGCTCGCCGGGGCCAACTGGGCGCGCTGGACCGCGATCGTCATCGCCAGCCTGAACTTCCTCTTGCAGCTCGGCTTCGTCGGGAGCTCCTCGTACCCGCTGTGGGCGCTGACGATGATGGCCCTGAACATCCTCGTGCTCTACACCCTGATCGTCCGCTGGGGCGAGGGCGCCGAGACGCTCAGGCGCCAGGCCGAGACGCGATTCTGATCGACTGACTCCATCGCACCGCCGGGTCCGCTCTGCAAGCGTGGTGGGCCCGGCGAGCGGCGGAGCCGAACCGGCAGAGTCCCCTCCAGGGGGAAGGCTGCTGCCGTGGCACCGACCTCCCGGGAGCATGGGCACGCCTCTGCCGGCTCGTCTCCCGCGGCGAAAGGGAGGTCGTATGGCGCTGTGGGGCCAACTACAGGCCCGGGTCAGCGGATGATCAGACGAAGGATCATCCGCCGACTCGGGGTCTGCTCCTTTTGCAGGCCAAGCACCGGGCGTTCTGAGGGAGCGGCCCGAAGGATGCGGCCCGGGCGGTGTGAAGGCTGTTTGGATCGCATGTGCATCCGCACGGGCCGAGAGACGAGCAGAACGTCACAAGACGTCGGCATTCGACTCCCACTCGTCGAGGATCGTGTCGATGAGGCCAGGCCGCACGCGGTCGACCAGGTTGAGCATGATCATCGCCTCGCGTGCCAGGAACGCAAGTTCCGCATTCTCCTCGCGGTCAAGCCGCTCCACGAGTCGTTCGATGTCCTGCTCGTAAGGCGCCTCGATGGCCGACATGGCTCCCCTTTCCACTTGGGCATCATCAGGCCCGAGTGAGCGACGACGCGAGAGGCCGCTCTTACTGCATCGGGAAGGCTGCGCCGCTCACCCGAAGCACCTGGGGATGATTACAAACCATCGCCGAACTCGCGCTTGGCGCATGCCGGGCAGTAGAAGACGAGTTCGGCCGGCTGATCGAGATCGTCGCCGGCGCTTCGTGCCGCGGGCATCGTCCATGGCAAGGTCTACGACATGCGCCACACATTCGCCTCGTGGGCGATCGCCGGAGGCGTGCAGCTATTCGACCTCGCGTGCATCATGGGACCTCGATCGCGCAGATCGACGCGACGTACGGCACCTGCTGCGCTAACCGCGTGAAACCCCTGAACGTCTCACGTATGCGGATGAGAGGACTTGAACCTCCACGGGGTTCTGAGGGCCGTGGAGGGATCTGGCGAACCGTGGCGGGAAGCGGGCTTGCGGCTCACTAGCTGACGCCCGAAGTGCCGTCTCGGCCTGGGTTTGTGGACTGAGCGTGGACTAACTCAGTCCCGTGGGCCGGGCGGCGAGCCGAACGCCGGGGCGCTGCAACGCGACCCGGCCCCTCGCTGAAGCCACGGAGTCTGAGACCACGGCGCTAGTGGCCTTGCCGGCGCTGCGCTCGTTGACCCGGGGTCGCGAGTGAGAGAAGATCGTGCCGCTGGTTACAACTGCGGCTTTGGGAGGGAGAGGGCAATGCTAGGCAGGCTTGGTTTCTCCGCGACCCTCGTGGCGCTGATCGCTGCAATCGTGATCCCAACTGCGGGTGCGAATGCGCCGATCCGCGAGGAGGTCGTGTTTAGCGACGTCACGTTTGACGACTTTTACTTGTCGAATGCCTGTGGCACGACGGTGCTCGACACCGCCACCGTCAGCGTGTCGGTGACGTTCTTCCCCGCGGCTCACGGTTCGCCTGCGCACGAGGTCGACACGCTGAACGGGAGCATCACCTACAGCTCGCCGGACACGGGTAATTCGCTCACCCGGCCGATGAACGGAACGTCGCAGGCCGTCTACCCGGAAGGGATCGAGCCCGGGAGTCCGGCTCACTTCACGATCACTGGGGTGAACACGTCCAGCTTCACCGGCACCGCCCCGCCCGGCTCGGGGCAGCTCGTCGCCGACGGGACGATCCTGTTCCTCGACGACCTCGGCGTGCCGGTCACGACGTTTGAGACGAGCGGCATCGTCTCGATGAGCGGCACCTACGCGGCGACAACCGCTGCGATCTGCGCTGCGCTGACATAGAGGGCGGGCTGCCCGCGCCGAGCGCGCGGCTTCTGCCTTCATTGGTGTACGACTGAGGGCCGGGCGGCGAGCCGAACGCCCGGGCGCTGCAACGCGACCCCGGTGTTCGTCGTCTCGGATGCGCACGCCGGCCCGTCCTAGTCCTGAGGCTTACCGATCTTTCCCGGCCAAACGCCGGTCCGGCGAAAGTACTCGGTTGCGAACATCCGATCCACGAAGGCTTTCACACCACCGAAGACGGCGCCCTTGAGCATCGCCGCCGCGACGACCTCCGTCCAGCGCCGGGACTGCTCCATGGCCTGTGGCATCTCCGTCTCCTTGGCGAGAAACGCCCACAGCCTCTTAAAGATCGCCCCCGCTGCCCGGCTGGCAACGAGACCAGCAACGATTGCGAACGGCTTGTAGAGCAACCTCATCATCGGCGGCACGCGGGACGCGGCAGGTACGTACTGAGTCAACCACGTCCGTCCGGCCGGCGTGAGCGAGAACGCAGGAATGGCCCTGCGAGGTGACGCTTCTCTCCCCTCCGAAGCCAGACGGCCCTCGAGTCTAGTGGTGCGAGGCCCGCGCGCCTGTGACTACAAGAGTTCAAGCTTCGCGCAGCTCGACTTGCTCTCGTTCCTGGCCGCGTCAAAGGAGCGGACGCAGAAGTGCAGCCGCCCAGGGCGAACCTTGTGGCGGATCCGCCAGACCTCGGTGTACCAGACGAACGGATTCGTGTTCTGGAGTCGTTCGCGGAACTCCTTCAGCAGTCGGGCTCCGCGCCAGATGCGAATCACATCGGCAGTCTTGCCGCGACCATCGGCCAGCCCTGTAGTTGAGCTCGGCGCCGTAGCGGTGGTGCCCCACCGAGGACATCGCGTGAACGAACGGCGCGCGGGTATCGGGGCCGGGATCGAGCGGTGGTGTTCCCGGCACCATCTGGTAGTTGAAGCTGCGGTAGTCCGGGGCCCAGTCTGCGACGGCGCGCACGGGCACGTTGAAGCCGGCGCTCGGCGCAAGGCCGAGGTCTGCCGCCTTGACGGTGAAGCTCGCGGTGCCATTGCTGAACGCTCCGTGCAGAGATGGCGGGCGGGGAGCGCCCCTGATGGTGGCGCCCCTGAGTCGCAGGAAGCCGATGCCGCTCGATTGCAGCTCGAACCCGACCTCGGTGCCGTAGTAGATGCTCCTCGTGTCGGGGTTCTGGTCAAGGTCGAGCAGGACGTCGATCATGCCGTCGTTGTACCCAAGCTTCTTCTTGTGGCCTGCGACAGTCACATGGAAGGTGAGGATTCCGGCGTCGTCGTTCGAGACCTGGAGGCCGATGATGTCGACGCCCTCGTATACATCGACCTTGTCGCTCAGGCGGTCGGTGAAGGAGGCGGAGTTCGAGGCGCCCGCAGCACCGACCACGGCGAGCGCGACCAGTGCGCAGGCCGGCAGGAGTCGAAGCGATCTAGCACTCATGGCTCCAAGCGACCCATCCTCTGCGCTGGTTGAAGGGCGAGCCTACGCCCTAAGCTTCAGGCGAGTGCCCTCGAACCTCCGCAGTCTGTCAGTAGCTGTGGCCCTCGCCGCTCTCGTCGCGCTGTTTGTGGGCGGCATTGCGTACGGGCGCGTGAGCGCCGTGATCCTCCCGACCCACACGCCCGGTGCCCGCTACCTACAAGGTGACCCAGGCGAGGATCGGAAAGACGATCTGCGTCAAGGGCTGGACGGCGAAGATCCGGCCGCCTGCGAGCTACACCAACGCGCTCAAGAAACAGCAGCTGTCGCAGTGGGGTTACGTCGACCCGTTCCCCGCGCACTACGAGGAAGACCACCTGATCTCGCTTGAGCTCGGCGGCGCCCCGCGCTCACCGAAGAATCTCTGGCCCGAGCCCTGGCCGCAGGCGCACAAGAGCGACCCGAAGGAGACCGCCTGGAAGCGGAAGGTCTGCAACGGGACGCTGACGCTCAAGCAGGCGCAGAAGGCCGAGCTCGCCTACAAGCGCAAGTACGGATGAGCGCCGAGGGCGTCGCCCTGATCCCGACATGCCAGGAGTGCCAGGCCGCCTGGCTACCCGCCGACGACGAGCGCTGGCGTGCGTACCTCGGTTGCGATGAGAACGTCGATGAGGTGGCCGAGGTCTTCTTCTACTGGCCGGCGTGTGCCGAGCGGGAGTTCAAGAACTAGGTGTCCTGGCCCGGGCCAGTCCTGGATGACACACTCCGATCGTCTCTGAACGATCCTCAAGGCAGGGAGGAGAAAATGGCCGCGCCAGAACGTCGATACGGGGGACTAACGCTTGGCGGGATCCTGGTCATCGTCGGCATCATCGTCGTTGTCTTCTGGAGCTTCTGGATCGGGCTGATCATCGGCCTGATCGGGCTCGTCGCCTTCGGTGGGTTCGTACGCGGGAAGTGGTATTAGCCCCTTCCGCGTCGCCCGCCGCCTAGTAGCCCGCTCGGCCGTGGCCCGGGTCATCGACCCCCTCTAGTCGGCCGCCCCCGAGCTTGGGGCGGGGTAATGCACGACCGATCGCTCGCGGCGTTTACGGCGCGCCCCATCTGGACGAGCAGCATCGGCTCTATCTCCTACGCAGCGGGTATGGGAACGCGGACGGGGTTGGCCGAGACGCCTGCTATGTTTGCGCCATGGACAACACAGACGCACCATATGAGCCGCTCCCGCGGCTGCTCAAGATCGCCGAGGTCGCGACGGCGCTAGGGGTCAGCCGGCCCACCGCCTACCGGTGGGGGCGAGAAGGCCAGCTTCCCGCTCTCAGCGTCGGCGGCACGATTCGTATTCCAAGCAGGCAACTCGTCCGGACGATGGAGTCCGGGCGCTCGGGGTGGAAGGCGCGAGCGTCGACCGTTCAGATCCGCGCGCGTGGGGCGGCGAGCTCGTGCAGCCGCAATCCTCGATGCGCGGCTACGAGCTTGAGCAGGAAGGCCCGGTCGACTTCGGCTACGAGCTGCCCGTCGAGGGAGCCGGCGAGGAAGCGGCGGTTCCGCTTGGCTCGCTCTATGCCGACACCGAGGCGCCGGCCGTGCCGCGCGCCAGCCTGGGCGGCCGACTGTGGGGTTCCGTCTCAGGCTGCGTCGGAGGCGACGATGGCGTGGGCTAAGACCGCGCTGGCGCACATCCAAACGATCGACGAGCTGCGGAGTGAGTACCGCAAGGTTCTGGCCGAGCGCCGGGGGCGAGCCAGCGAGGCCGAGCTCAAGCGGGCCGTGCTCGACGCCGACATCGCGGCCACCGAGCAGTTGTACTTCCGCCAGCTTGCCGAGCGACTTCGGCCGCTCGGCATCCGCGTGCCCGAGCAGCTCCTGAGACTCCAGCCGCACATCCGCCCTCGTGCGTCGGGTCTCGACGACGTCATCTCGCACGACGCTAAGAGGCCCTTTCTCACAAGGCCCTGCGGCTCGGTGATAGAGATCAAGTGAGGCTCCGCCGGCGAGGCGAGGCGCGGGCTGCTCGATGACTACGACAGCCGCGCAGAGGCGATCTGACCGCGATGGCCGTGCCGACGTTGAATGACGACTCGACAGAAGCCGAAGACCGTCGTCTCAAGTACAAGACGCTCGTTGACTACGAGATCGCGATGACGCAGATGCGCTTTCAGACCCTCGCGATTTTCCTTGCCGCCGTCGGGTTCATCGTCGGTCTCGGCCACTACTCCCGTTGGGTGGGTGCGCTACTGCTCTCCATCACCCTCGGGCTTTGGATCATCGACCTGCGCAGCCGCGACATGTTGAGCAAGTTCCGAGATTGGGGCGACGCTGTTGAAGACGGCCACCCTGCTCGTCCCGGAGAGCCGACAGTTTCGCGATCGGACAGGAGTGGCGCCGGAGGTGAGATTCGGACTCTTCTTTTCGAGGCGCTGGACGATCCGAGGCCGGGCCCGACGCCTGGTCGCATTCCAGCTAGGAATCGACATCATTTTCTTGGGCGTGATCGTCTTTGCGATCGCTCTTCTCTGCGGCGTGACTCGTTGAGCCTTGAGACCGGCCGCCCCGACGTTCGTGGACTGACTGTGGACGAGGCAGGCCGCTAACTACACGAAACCCCTGCTCGTCTCAAAGATGCGGATGAGAGGACTTGAACCTCCACGGGGTTGCCCCCACACGGACCTGAACCGTGCGCGTCTACCAATTCCGCCACATCCGCCGGCGGGGACAGTGTAGCGGCGGCCTGGCTCGGCCTATCTAGGGTTTTCGGCTTGCGCAGGGGTCTTCTCGTCATCGCCGCGGCCGCCTTCGCGTTGCCGCTCACGGGTGCGTCGGCGAACCCGCCGGCCTCGTCGCGCGGGCCGCTGGTGGAGGTGGTCGCGCTCCTCGACGGCGCGCCGCTCGCCCGGCGGCCGCACGCCCGGACGCAGATCGAGCGCGAGCAGAACGCGGTCGCAGGTCGCATTCGCGCGCTGGTGCCCGAGGCGAAGATCCGCTGGCGCTACCAGGTCGTCCTCAACGGACTCGCCGTGGTCGCCCCGCGGGACGCGGCTCGCCTGATCGCGTCCGTTCCAGGGGTGCGCGAGGTGCAGGCAAGCGTCCCCTACCGCCGCACGCTCTTCCAGAGCCCGAAGGTGATCGGGGCGCCGCAGGTCTGGGGCCCCACGCTCGCCACGGCCGGTCAGGGGATCAAAGTCGCGGTGATCGACGACGGCGTCGACCAGACGCACCCGTTCTTCTCCCCCGCCGGGTTCACGATGCCTGCCGGCTTCCCCAAGGGGCAGCGGGCCTACACGACGGCCAAGGTGATCGTCGCGCGCGCCTTCCCGCCTCCGGGCGCGAACTGGCCCTACGCCAAGGCGCCCTTCGACCCGAAGGAGTCGGAACACGGGACGCACGTCGCCGGGATAGTGGCGGGGGACCACGATACGACGGCCCTCGGCGCGAAGGTGTCCGGGATCGCGCCGCGCGCCTACATCGGCAATTACCGGATCGGCACGATCTCCACACCGGGCTCCGGCCTCGACGGCAACTCACCCGAGATCGCGGCCGCGATCGAGCAGGCGGTCAAGGACGGCATGGACGTGATCAACTTCTCGTACGGCGAGCCCGAGATCACGCCCTCGCGCGACATCGTCGTCAAGGCGCTGAACGCCGCCGCGGCGGCGGGAGTAGTTTCCGTCGTGGCGGCGGGGAACGACTTCGACGCCGTCGGATCCGGGTCGGTCGGCTCGCCCTCGACCGCCGCCGGGGCGATCTCGGTCGCCGCGGCGAGCAAGACCGGCGTGATCGCGTACTTCTCCTCGGGCGGCCCGACGCCGGTCTCGCTCCTCCTCAAGCCCGACGTCACCGCGCCCGGCGTGAACATCCTGTCGTCGGTGCCTCGCAACGACGGCTTGTGGGGCTACCTCGACGGCACGAGCATGGCCGCGCCACATGTCGCCGGGGCAGCCGCCGTTCTGCTGCAGCGGCACCCTCAGTGGACGCCGGCGCAGATCCGGTCCGCGCTCGTCTCGACGGGGGCCGCCGTGACGTCACGGGGCCGCGAGGTGCCGCCGACGCGCGAGGGCGGCGGGATGATCTGGATGCCGGCCGCGGACCAGCCGCTCGTGTTCGGCCGGCCCACGAGCCTTTCCTTCGGGCTCCTTTCACGCGGCAGCACACGGGCGCTGAGGCTCTCGCTCGCCGACGCGGGCGGCGGCGCGGGAGCATGGCAGGTGTCGCTTCGCCAACTCGTGCGCGCGCGAGGCGTCTCGCTGCGGGTACCAGCCTCGGTGACGGTGCCGGGGAGGCTGACGCTGCGCGCCGTGGTTTCGAAGCGCGCGCGCCCCAACGAAGCCACAGGCTTCGTCGTCCTGACGCGGGGCAGCGTCACACGCCGGTTCCCGTACTGGCTGCGGGTGGCTTCGACGCGCCTCGCGACGGAGGGGCACACGCTGCTGCGACGGCCGGGCGTCTACCGTGGGAACACGCGCGGCCGGCCGGCGCGAGTCTCGTCGTACCGCTATCCGTCCACGCCCGGGAGGCTCGGGGTGACCCAACGTCTGCCCGGGCCCGAGCAGGTCTTCCGCTTCCGCATCCGCGGTCGCGTCGCGAACGCGGGCGCGGTCGTCCTCTCGGGCAGTGTCTCACCGCGCCTGGTTCAGGCCGGGAGCGAGGACCGGCTCGCCGGCTACACCGCCCTGCCGATCCGCCTGAACCCCTACCAGCCGAGCTTCTTCCGCCTCGAGCCTGCGGTGGGCGTGTTCCGCCCGGCGCCGGGCCTGTACGACCTCGTGTTCGACACCCGCAGCCGCCGAGCCGCGGGCCCGTTCCGCTTCCGCTTCTGGGTCAACGACGTCACGCCGCCGTCGGTGCGGCTGCTGACGCGCAGCGTCCGGTCCGGCGGGAAGCTCGTGCTGCGCGTCACCGACCGGGGGTCCGGCGTAGACTGGCCGGCCTTGCTCGCGACCGTCGACGGCCGCCCTCGGCAGGTCGCCTACTTCCCGGGCGCGAACCGCGCCGACGTGCGGCTCGGCGCGCTCGGGCGCGGCCGCCACACGCTCGTCTTCACCGCCTCCGACGTGCAGGAGACGAAGAACAACGAGAACGGCGCCGCGGCGCTGCCGAACACGCGGCGGCTCAGCGCCACCTTCACCGTCCGCTAGTTGCGGCGGTCGTAGTCCTCAATCGTGGGCAGCTGGTCGAGGTCGCGCTCGACGCTCGCGGCGAACTCGTCGGTCTCGTTGTGGAGAAGCTTCAGCTGCGACTTCCGCCGGGCCCGCTCGCGCTTGCGGCGAGCCTCGATGCCCAGCCGTTCGCTGAGCCGGGGCCATTCGGCCCCGATCACCACGGCGACCGCACAGAGGAGCAAGGCGACAGACAGCCAGCTCACGCCACGCATAGTACCGACGCTAAACCGCTGGCCAAGCGCAGCCGATAAGCCCTTCGTGAACTCCCCGGCCTTCGTGGTGCTGTACTTCGCCTTCTGGGCGGCCCTGATGCGCGCGCTGTTCGTCCGAGCCCAGCTGCTACCGGCCACGTGCGGCCGCTGCGGGATGCGCCTGGAGCGCCACGAGCTGGGCGCTCCGATCTGTAGCTGCGGGCGCTAGAGGGCTTGGCGGAACGTCGCTCGCAGCGTGCTCCGGCGGCACAGCCGTCGTTTCGTCAAGCCCTCTAGTTCAGCGCCCGACGGGCTCAGGCGTCAGATCCGCGTATGGCACGCCCCCACCACCCGTGTAAACGGCGCGGTAAAGGAGCGGCCGTGTCGTCGGACGGTCGGTCAAGGAGAACGAACCGCCGCTGATCGCCGCACGGCCGATCGCCCGGCGAGGCTCGCCCGGCCGCTCGCGGAAGATCTGCACGCTGCCCGAGGACACGCCGCTGACGGTCCCGTCGAGCGCGATCGAGTCTCCGAAGTCGCTCGCGTCGAGCGTGACGCGCGTGTTCGGCCGTTGCGGCGCCCGGAACCAGCGCAGCCCCTCGGGCCCGCCGAGCAGCAGGTCGCGCCCGCCGCGAGGCGCGACTGCCAGGCCCGCGAGCCAGCCGTCGACCTCGATCGAGCTCTTCCCGCGCGCGATCGTTCCGGCCCACACGTACCGGTCGCCGGTCTGGCCGAAGGCGTCGCGCCCGACCCACGCATTCGCGGCCACTTCCGCGCCCGTCGACGGGAGCGCGAGGCCGGTGACGAGCGCGCGGTCGAGGACGAACTTCGAGCTCGCGATCTTCCGCCGCACGGCGAGCGTGACAGGCGCGGTGTCGAACGAGGTCAACGACTCGGTCCACGCCGCGTGCAGCACCCCGCTCGGGCTCAGCCCCGCGAGCACGGGACCAACCGGGAAGTCGCCGACCCCGGCGTCGAGGCCGAAGCCGGTCCACGTCTTCCCGCGCGGGAACCACTCGAGCGCGCCGAGCACGCCCCGGTAGCCGTACGACTCCACCACGTGGACGACGTTGCCGAACAGCACCGGTGCGGCCGGCGGCGGGACGAGGCTCTTCGGGAAGCCCTCGTCCGTGATCCTGCGCGTGGTCAGCCGGCCTTTTGCGTCGACTCGCGCGACCAGCAGCTGACTGTTCAGGTTGACGCCGTTCCAGCGTGTGTAGGCGATGACCGGGAGGCCCGCGCGGGTGAGCACGAGCCCGGGCCAGCCGAGACGGAAGCGAGGCGCCGTGACCTTGGCAAGGCGGATCGTCTGCCAGCCGACCGACCGGCGCCGCACAAGCAGCAGCGTCCGCACGTCCGCGCTCTCGACCAGCACGACCGGCCCGGCCGGGCCGACCTCGAAGGCGGTCACCGTCGAACCGGGCGAAACCGAGGCGGCGGCGGCCGGCGTCCACTTGCCGTTCGCCGACCGGGTCGAGATGTACAGCGTCGACCCCCGCACGAAAGCGACGGACGGCACCGCCTTCCCGTTCAGCGCAAGGAACCCGTCCTGGACGCCGCGCGCAACGACTTCCGCCGAGGCCCCAACGGCGGAGACCAACGCAATCGCGGCGCCGAGCGCCGCTGAGCGCAGCATCCTGCCGAAGCTTGTACCACGCGCGAGTGACGGCTGTCGACTAGATTTCCTGCGGGCCTCGCGCCCGCTCTATGCGGAACCGCTGACCGAACACACGCGTTCTCGTTCCTTCGTCAGGGGGTTCTCCGCATGCATCGACCTCGCGGCACGCTCGCCGCACACAGCATCACCAAGTCCTACGGCGACACAGTCGTTCTCGACGGGCTCTCGCTTTCGGTTACGCCGTCCAGCCGGATCGGCGTCGTCGGCCCGAATGGGATCGGCAAGTCGACGCTGCTGCGCGTGCTCGCCGGGCTGGAGGAGCCCGACACCGGCCGCGTGTCGCGCGAGCCGCCGGGGCTCGAGGTCGCCTACCTGGTGCAGGAGCGCGCGGTCGACGGGCTCTCCGGCGGCGAGGCGGCGCGGCGGAACCTGGAAACGATCCTGGCCGCCGACGCCGACGTCCTTCTCCTCGACGAGCCCACGAACGACCTCGACTTCGCGGCGCTCGAGCTGCTGGAGCGCTTCGTCGACCGCCACCGCGGTGGCATCGTCGCCGTCTCGCACGACCGTGCCTTCCTGGAGCGGATGACGAGCATCGTCGAGTTCGAGGCCGAGACGCGGCGCGTGCGCGTGTACGCGGGCGGCTGGAGCGAGTTCGTCACCCAGCGCTCAGCCGGCCGCAAGCGGCACGAGACCGCCTACGCGGGGTACGCCTACGAACGCTCGAGGCTCCAGGAGCAGGCGAGGCGGATGCGCCAGTGGGAGGAGCGCGGCTACGGTCAGGGCCGCAAGAAGAAGAAGACGAAGGACATCAAGAAGGCCGCAGCCAAGAAGCTCGGGCAACTCGAGCAGGTCGAGAAGCCCTGGACGCCGTGGCAGCTGCGGCTCTCGTTCAGCCCCGCACAGCGAGGGGGCGACCTGATCGCGCGGCTCTCAGGCGCAGTCGTCGAGCGCAACGGCTTTCGCATCGGTCCGGTCGACCTCGACCTGCGGCACGGCGACCGGCTCGCGCTGCTCGGCCGCAACGGCGCCGGCAAGACGACGCTGCTGAAGGCGCTCCTGGGCGAGCTCCCGCTTGCAGGTGGCGAGCGCCGCCTCGGGCCGGGCACGGTGCTCGGCGAGCTGCCACAGGGCCACGGGCCGTTCGCCGGGGAGGAGCGGCTGCTCGACCGCTTCTGCGGGCTGAGCGGCCTGGGCGCAGGCGCGGCACGTTCGCTGCTGGCGACCTTCGCGCTGGGCGCGCACGACGTCCTGCGCCCCGGCCGCTCGCTCTCACCCGGCGAGCGGAGCCGTGCAGCGATCGCCTTGCTCGCGGCACGAGGAGTGAACGCGCTGGTGCTGGACGAGCCGACGAACAACCTCGACCTGGCGGCGATCGAACAGCTCGAGCTGGCGCTGGAGAGCTACGAGGGAGCGGCGGTCCTGGTCACCCACGACCGCCGCTTCCTCGAGGCATTCGGTTCGACCCAGACGCTCGAGCTCTGAGCCGCTTTCAGTCGCCGATCTTCTTTCCGGACGGCGAGACGACGTACCAGCTCGCGCCGAAGAAGTGCGAGTCCTGGCCCGTGATCTGGCCCGGCCTCGTGTCCTGGACGTAGCGGTAGAGCGGGTGTCCGTTGTAGGTCAACTGCTTCTTTCCGTTCGACCGGCGAATGGTGCCGAGCAGGGACTTCTTGACTCCCGTGCCGGCGACCGGCTTCGCCGTCGTCAGCAGCGGCGGCCAGTAGGTTGCGCACGTTCCGCTGCACGCGCTGTGGCCGCGCCTGTCCTTCTCGAACAGATAGAGCGTGCGCCCGCGGCCGTCGACGATGATCTTGCCGTAGCGGGACTTCGCCGCCTTCACGATCGTGCCCTTGGCGGCGGGGCTGCCAGCGGCGAGCCCGGCGCCGAGCACGGCTGTCGCGACGAGTGCCACGACAACGGCGAGGATTGCGAGTGGTAGGCGCTTCATGATGCTCCTTTCTCTCCGGGGTGCCCGGGGTACGGGAGGCCGGCAAGCGCGGGATTAGCAGCCGGCGGCCGCTTAACGGCCTCTTAACCTGGAGGGTGCGGGCTGCTGCGAACTGATGCGTACCGACCGCCCAGCGGGACGAGACGGGTCGCGGTCGCCTTGAACGAGGCGTACACACGTGAGCCAACCCTGAGCTCGAGTCGTTCCGCGGACGACTCGGTCACCTCCGCAGTCAGCGGCCCGACGCGCACCCGCACGCGGTTCCCGACCGGCGCGACGGACGCGACCTCGCCCTGGACGAGGTTCATGGCCGAGTCGTCTGCATGGACACGCCCGATCGAGACGTCCCACGGGTGCACGACGACACCGACCTCCCCGTCCGCGCGATCCGTCGAATACACGACCTCCCCGCTCTTCAGTCGCACACGCGTGACGCCGTCATCGTGGAGCTCGACCGCGCCGTGGAGGAGATTCGCGCCGGTGAAGGACGCGACGAACGGGTCGGCAGGCTCTGACACGAGCTCGCGCGGGGTCCCGAGCTGGCGCAGCTCGCCGTCCACGAGGACGCCGACGATCTCGGCGAGCGCGGCCGCATCCTCGTAGTCGTGGGTCACGATCAGCGTCGGCAGGCCGAGCTCTCCGAGCAGCTCCTGCAACTCCCCGCGCACCGCGGCCTTCGTGTGGGCGTCGAGCGCCGCAAGCGGCTCGTCCAGGAGGAGCACGCCCGGATCGCGCGCGAGCGCCCGCGCCAGCGCGACCCGCTGGCGCTCGCCGCCCGACAGCTCGCGCGGCTTCGCGTCCGTCAGGTCCGCGATGCGGAAGCGCTCGAGCAGCTCGTCCGCCCGGGTTTTCCCGCCGTACGCGACGTTCCCGCGAACGGTGAGGTGCGGGAACAGCGCGTACTCCTGGAAGACGAGCCCGACGCGCCGTTCGTCGGGGCTACGGTCGATCTCGGGGCCGAGCCAGACCTCGTCGTCGAGCGCGATCCGCCCCGTCGCCCGCACGAGCCCCGCGATCGCGCGCAGAACCGAGCTCTTCCCCGCGCCCGACGGCCCGACGAGCGCGACCGGCCGCTCGACCTCGAGCGCGAGCCTCAGGTCGAACGAGCGAAGAGGAAGCTCGAAGTCCGCCGAGAGGGTTGCCACGTGAGCACCAGCCTGAGAAACACGAGGAGCACCGCGCTGACGACGACGAGCAGGGCTCCCATCGCGATCGAAGTGTCGAAGTCGACCGAGAACTGGTCGTAGATCGCGAGTGGCAGCGTTTGTGTGACGCCCTGGAGGCTCCCGGCGAACATGATCGTCGCACCGAACTCGCCGAGACCCCGGGCGAACGCCAGCGCCTCGCCCGCCGCCAGGCCGCCGCGCGCGAGCGGCAGCACGATGCGGAAGAACGTCTTCGTGGAGCCGGCGCCCAGGGTGCGCGAGGCGGCGACCACATCGGCGTCGACAGCCTCGAACGCGGCGATCCCCTGCCGGATGTAGAGCGGGCTCGACACGAACGCAACCGCCAGCACGACCGCAGTCTGCGTGAACGGGATGCTCGTTCCCAGGAGCCCCGAGCGGCCGAACGCGGCGAGCAGGCCCAGGCCTGCCACGGCGGGCGGGAGCACGAGCGGGAGCTCGACCAGCGTGATCACGAACGTGCGCCCGCGGAAGCGGCGGCTCGCGAGCAGGTAGGCCAGCGGCGTCCCGAACAGGAGCACGAGCGCCTGCGCGATCAGCGACGTCTTCGCGCTCACGATCAGCGCGTCGGTCACGACGCCCCTCGTGAGCTGGTGCAGCAGCTCTCCCGGCGGCACGCGCAGGAAGATCGCCGCCACCGGCAGCACCAGGAACGCGAGCGCGACCGCGGCCGCGACCGCTGCGAGGGCGCCGACGACGAGACCGCGGCGCCTCATCGCGGCTTGCGCGGCAGGAAGCCGTAAGTCAGCAGGATCTTCTGGCCCGCCTTGCTCAGGACGCGCTTCACGAAGGTGTGGCCCGCCGCCTTGTCACCGCGAAGCACGACGCACATCCCGTACTCGATGTTCGGCCGCCCCCCCGGCGGGATCGCCAGCTTGCGCACCTTCCGCGGAACCGTCCGTGCGTCGGTGGAGTAGACGAAGCCCGCGTCTGCCTCGTTGAGGGCGACCTTGGCCAGGACCTCGCGCACGTCCGTCTCACGGCTCACGACGTTCTTCAGGGCGCCGTTGAGCTTGAGCTTCTGCAGCACCTGGAGCGTGTAGTCGCCCACGGGGACGCCCTTGGCGGCGATCACGAGCTTCACGCCCTTGCGGCGCACGTCGAAGACGCTCTTGATCTTCGCCGGGTTCGCGCGTGGGACGATCAGCACGAGCGCGTTGCGCGTGAAGACGACGGGCCTCGAGCAGTGGCCGTCACCGTAGAGCCCGTACGGCAGCTTCACGTTCGCGGAGGCGAAGACGTCGGCGGGCGCGCCCTGGCGGATCTGGGCCGCAAGCGCGTTGGAACCCGCGAACGAGTAGCGCGGGTGGGGCGCGATCTTCGGAAACGCGTCCGTGAGCGAGGCCGCCGCGAAGACGGTTGCGCGCGTCGTGTCGCGCTGCGCGCCCGCCGTCCCGACCACGACGCCCGCCAGCACTGCGACGAGCAAGATCCTCACGAGTGCTCCACCATCACGGAGGTCGCCTTGACAACCGCGGCCGCGGCCATTCCCGGCTGGAGCTTCAGGTCGTCGACCGCGTCGGCCGTCACGATCGCGACCAGGCGCGCCGGCTCGTCCACGGCCAGCTCGACCTGTGCGATCAGCCCTTCCACTCGAACGTCGGTGACCGTCGCCTGGATCCGGTTGCGCGCGCTGAGGTGCGCGCCCTCGTGCTCTCCCCGTAGCCGCTGCACTTCGGCAGCGGACACGATCCGCCGGTTCCCGCTGTCCCGAGCGGTCTCGATCCGCCCGGCGCGATCCCACCGCCTGAGCGTGTCGAGACTGATCCCGAGCAACTTCGCCGCCTCGCCGGCGTTGTAGAACTGCTTCGGCACGGCCGAGATCCTACTAGGCAATGCCTAGGCAGGGTCGGGCAGCGCGCGTTCAGGGGATGCGGATGCCCCTGTGCCTGTCGGCCGTCTGCCGCTCACGCTGCGTCAGCTCGGATTCCTTGACCGGCATCACGACCGACCAGTGGTGCCCGACCGGGCAGCGCTGGACTCTCCACCATCCGAAGCGAAGCGCCTTCAGGGACACGCCCGGAATCCAGAGCGTCCTGAACAGGTGACCGTCCCGGCAGCGAACGACCAGGTTGCCGCCGAGCGGGTAGCCGCGCAGCCACATCGCGAGGGGCTCCAGGAGGAACGCGGCGGCAATGATCAGCGCGCGGCGGCGGCGAGGGCGCACCACCACATGGTGGCGAAAGCAGCCCAGACGGCGCTGACCTTTACGCTAGACCGATGGAGACGGGCGTTGCGGCGGACGCGGTCGCCTGGCGGCGACACCTCCACGCCGATCACGAACCTGCAGCACGTGGTGTCGAGGAATACGCCGCCCCTCGACAGCGTCGTCATATCCGTGACGCGCATCAGCGCCGGAACGACGAACAACATCATCCCGGAAGCGGTCGAGCTCGGCGGCACGGTCCGTACCCACCGGGAAGACCTGCGCGAGCACACCCGCGCGGCGATCGAGCGGATCCTCGGCGGCGTCACAGCAGCACACGCAGCACGTTACGAGCTCGACTACACGCTCGGCTACGACCGGGTGGTGAACGATCCGAACGTCGCCGCACTCGTGCGCGAAGCGGCCGCTGACGACCGGGTCGTAGAGCTCGACCCGCTCATGGCGGGTGACGACCTCTCCGCCTATCTTCGTGCGGCGCCCGGGTGCTTCTTCTTCGTCGGCGCCGGAGGCGACGGCAGCTTCCCGCACCACCATCCGCGCTTCACGATCGACGAGGCGGCGCTTCCGGTTCTCATCGAGACCATGACGCGCGCGGCGCTGAGTTTCCTCGGCGCAGGGCGTCGAAACTGACGTGACCCCCGTCCCACCCGAACGACACCTGCTGCGCGCAAAGGACGTCGTCGACGCGCGCTTCCGAGAGGCCCTCGACGTGCCCGCGCTCGCCCGCGCCGCATACCTCTCCCCCGCCCACTTCAGCCGCGAGTTCCGGCGGGCGTTCGGCGAGACCCCGCACCAGTACCTGCTCACGCGCAGGCTCGAGCGCGCCGCGGCGCTGCTGCGCAACACCGACAGGTCGGTCGCCGAGATCTGCTTCATGGTCGGGCTCCGCAGCGTCGGCTCGTTCACGACGAGCTTCCGGCGCGTATACGGCGTGACCCCGACCGCCTACCGGGCGGCTCACCCACCGATCGAGCGGGCGCAGATTCCGACCTGCGTCGTGCAGGCGTACGCGCGTCCGCGGAGCAGCAGTTTTCGAGAAGACAGCAACGCCGCCTAGCACTACCGTCGCTAGCGACCGTTCACCTGATGTCGAGGAGTGAGAGATGAAGCTGACGCACGTGCAGGTCTGGGTTCACGACCAGGACGAAGCCCTCGCCTTCTACACCGACAAGCTCGGGATGGAGTTGCGCGAGGACGTGACGGTGCCGGAGATGGGCAACTTCCGCTGGCTGAGCGTCGGGATTCCCGGCCAGGATGTCTCGATCACGCTGATGGCGATCCCCGGGCCGCCCGTCTTCGACGACGAGACCCGCGAGTCGATCAACAAGCTGCTCGCCAAGGGCGCGAGCGGCGGGCTCTTCTTCGCGACCGACGACGCGCAGAAGAGCTACGACGAGCTCAAGGGCCGCGGAGTCGAGTTCACGCAGGAGCCGACGGAGCAGCCGTACGGCATCGACGCCGGCTTCCGCGACGCCTCAGGGAACCACTTCCGGCTGGCGCAGCGCGCCTAGCCCGCCTCCACCTTCGTCCGCTCGGGCAGCACCCAGTCCGGGCGGACGAAGTGGCAGGTGTACCCGTTGGGATAGTGCTCGAGGTAGTCCTGGTGCTCGGGCTCTGCCTCCCAGAAGGGCCCGGCCGGGGCGACCTCGGTCACGACCTTCCCCGGCCAGCGGCCGGAGGAGTCGACGTCAGCGATGGTCTCCTCGGCGACGCGGCGCTGGTCGTCGTCGAGGTAGAAGATCGCCGATCGGTAGCTGGTCCCGATGTCGTTGCCCTGACGGTTGACCGTCGTCGGGTCGTGGATCTGGAAGAAGAACTCGAGCAGCTCCCGGTAGGACGTCTGCTCGGGATCGAAGAGGATCTCGATCGCCTCGGCGTGCGTCCCGTGGTCGCGGTAGGTCGCGTTCGGGACGTCGCCGCCGCTGTACCCCACCCTCGTCGAGACAACTCCGGGCCGCTTCCGGAAGAGGTCCTGCATGCCCCAGAAGCACCCGCCGGCAAGGATCACCTTCTCGACTGCTGCGTCCACGATCCGCTCCTTCGTTCGGTTCCGCGCCCACTGTAGCCAGCGAGACCGCGCTTGCCTCCGCCCTATGCTCCCGACTGCAGACATGAGCCAGTACCCGGGCGCCGCGCTCGCTTCGGCGGAGACGCAGGTCGCGGCCGCACGCGACGATCCTGCGGCGCGTCTGGCCTTGATCGCGCGGACCTACCACGGGCCGACCGGGCGCGCCCCACAGCACTTGCCGTTCCGTCGCGCGGCGCTGTCGTTCATGCGCTGGCAGACGCACCGCGGCGTGCTCTTCGCTGCGCCGCGTGCTACCGAACCGCTATCCGCTCGCACTCGACGTGGAGCGCTACATCGCCGACGAGCAGCGTCTCGCCGGCTGCTCGACTACGCGGTGATCGTGCCGCGGTTGCAGCGCCTCTACGAGTGGTCGGCGGGAGAGCTCGGTGAGCCCACGCGTCGTCGAGCTGGTTCGCGAGGGCAACCCGATCTACGCTGGCCCTTCGAAGAGCGACACGTGTGGCACTCCCCGCGGATGCCGCTGATCGCGCGGGTCCTCGAGCGCGCCACCACGCCACTGTGAGGCCGGGCGACGTCCCTATGCTCGTGCCGTGCGCACCGGTGCGGAAGTGGCGATCTTCGTCACGCGGAAGAGCGCTTCGGAGTGCTCATCTTGCACTGATCACCCAAACAGGGCGGGTACTGGCACGTGGTCGCTGGTCGCGTTGCAGCTCCGGATGACTGGGAGCCGACGCTCGACTGGGAACACGATGACCACCGGTGGTGCGAGCCCGACGAGGCGGTAGCGCTCCTCCGCTGGCCGGCGACCGCCGGAGCACTCCGCCAGCTCGTTCCGGCCGACCCGAGCTGACCACTACTTGCCCGACTGGAGCTCCCAGGCGGCGATGACGGCGTCCTCCACGGCATCGGCGTTCCCGTGCTCGAGGTCGGCGACGACCATCATGTGCTTGGCGAAGCGCCTCGGCACCGAGAAGGTCTCCGGGAACGAAAAGAGCAGGAAGTCCCGGAACTCGAACGACGCCCGGATGACGACATGGCTGTTGTCGAGCTGTCGCGCGACCAGGCGCCCCTGGTACCGCCAGTCGAGCAGGCCGTCGCGGCGGCGCTCGACGACACCGTGGAGCTCCGCGGCCAGGCGGCTCAGATCGGCAAGCGTCATCGGGCGATGCTCGCAAATCGAGAAGGTGGGCGAGCTCATGCCGCAACGTGAGCCCGCCCATGCGTGTTGGCCTAGTGACCGTCGAACCAGCTGCTCCGCAGCATGAGCTCTCACCCCCAGTTCAATGGGATCGGAACTTGCAAAGATCCTGCAGCGCCTCGGCCGCAGGCGAATGTGCAGGCAGCGAGCTCGAACCGAAACCCGCCGCGCAACCATGCCCGCTCTGCCGCCCACCCGCCGCAGCCACAGCGTCCTCCTTCGTTCAGCCGACGCCGCGGGAACTCATACCTTGTGCCCCGCCATGTAGCAACCCGAAGTTGCTCTAAGAAGCAGAAGGATCCGCTTTTCCGATTCTTCTCCTGTGGAACCCAATGAGGGGGCTCATGGGGGAAACCGGGTTTCCCCCATGCCCAGCTCCCCGGGTTGGACTCGAACCAACAACCCTCCGGTTAACAGCCGGATGCTCTGCCAATTGAGCTACCGGGGAACGGTGCTCAGCGGGCGGAATTGTAGCCGGGCATGAAGCACGAGGCCCGCGCCGGGACGCTGGCCTGTGCCTACGACCCCTTGCGCGCGATCGCGCGCTCGAACTGCTGCTTCGTCATGCTGGAGCGGCCCGGAATGTTCAGGCGCTTGGCCTGGTTGTAGAGCTGCTCCTTCGTGCGGTTGCTGTCGGATCGGCGACCGGCGGACGAGCTGCGGCTCCGCGAGCAGCCGCTCGACGAGCGGGACTTGCTGCCCGAGCTGCGCGAGCTCCTCGAGCTCGACGAGCTGGACGACTTCGACCCGCGCGAAGACCCCGAGCGAGATCGGCTCTTCGACCCCGAGACGCTGCTGCGCCCCAAAACGGCTCGACCCCCCGCTCGAGCGTTGTGCACCCGAGGCGCGCTGCGACTGCGGGATCGCGGTTCCTGCCGCAGTGACCGTGGCGAGAAAGCTGATGAGCGACGGCGACGACGAGGGCGAGCAGCAGCAGCGTCAGCAACAGCGCGGGCGATGCCGCTCGAGCCGCCGCGGCTGGACATGACCTTCCGCGCTGCAAGCGCGGCCGCGGCGGTGGCCGCCGCCACTTTCGTTCACCTCCGTGCATGAGGCGGCCAGTGTTCGCAATGACACCAGAACGTCCGGTCTAGCGAGTGTTCGTACTGGTCAGGTCGACTCAGCGTCGGCTGTTGCGTCGCACCTGGGCAAGGACCTCTGCTCCGTCGTTGATACTGCGCACTGCCTCGGCCAGGCCGTTTTCCGTGGCGAGTGCGGAGGACGGTGCCGTGATCGCCGCCGGCATGAGCACAATCGTTGCGTCCAGCCGTAAGAGCGGGATGCCGAGCAGACGCGCACGGACGGATGCCTGAACAAGTCCTCCCTCGGAGAGGCGTCTGGTCGGATCGACCGCTGCAGCAAGTGCGGCTGGAGTTCGCGTTCCGAGGCCGCGCACAGCACGGCGCTGCCTCACGAATCGCTCCCCTCTATGCGGCGCCGGATCGAGGAGATTGCGGCGCTTCCCGCCGTGAGTGCCGCCAGCCCGCCGGCAATCAGGCCCGCCTTCACGAGTGTGCTTCTGTTCACGCCGCGGCTCACAGTGCCAAGGGAACTTTCGACCGTGTCGAACAGCCGGTCCGGTTCACTCTTGCTTTGGACAAGTCTCATGACCTCGCTCCCTGTTTCGCCCGACGAGCGGCCTTCGTGATCGCCTCGACAAGCTCGTCCTTCGTCATGCTCGTCCTCTTCTCGATGCCGATGCTGGCCGCGAGCTCGACGAGCTCGGGCTTCTTGTAGGCATCGAGTCCGTTGTCGACCGTCTCGCGATGGAGTTGGCGCGCGGTGTGCCTCGCGGTTGCCGCTGCCCGTTCGCGCAACTCTTCGGCGGCCTCTATGCGCGCCTCGGCGTCGCTTGCCCTCTGACTCGCCTCGCTCTGAAGCTGCTGGGCCTGACGGTTCGCTTCCTGCGCCTCTGCTCGCGCGGCCTCGGCGGCCTCCTCGGCCAGCCGCCTTGCCTCCGCCAGCGCCTCGGTCGCGTCCTCGACGAGCTCCTCGGCTCTACGCTGGGAGGCCTCTGCGTCGCTCTCGGCCTCCTCGATCTCGTTCTCGACCTCTTCCTGGACTTCCTGGCGCTGCTCTTCGGCGTCCGCCTCGGCGGCTTGGCGCTCGCGCTTGACGAACTCCTCGGCGGCCTTCTGAGCCTCAGCGACACGCTGCTTGACCTGCCGAGTCGTCTCTCGCTCGATTTCCTTGGTGCGGGCCTCACCCCACTCGCTCACCTCGCGCGCGCGGTCGGCACGCTCCTTGGACATCCGCGCGGCTTCGACTGCCCGCTCCTCGGCGTCCCGCGCGCGCTCCGCGGCGTCATGTGCGCGCCGTGCGCGGATGTCAACGGAGTCACCGACCGGTGCGGCGTCTACCACGGCGGCCGTCATCTTCCGCCCCTTGTCGCGTGCGCCGGTGGCGACATCCTCAAGTGCCTCAGCCGGCTTCAGCGCTCGAGACACGAGCCAGACGGCATTTGACGGCATCTCCCGTAATCCAGTTCGCGTTCGCTCAAACATCAGTCAGCTCCTTCCGCCGAAAACACGCAAATTCCGTACCCCCGCGTGCCCCTTCTCAGCCTGATGAAAACCTCGCGGGTTGTGCCTCAGACGAGATCATCCGAACGTGAAGCGAGCCGGACTCGGCTGCCGGCGCTTGTCGCCGTTCTCGTTGGCATTGCTGCCGCAGACGCGCGTCGAGAACGAGCTGCTGGCGAGATGTCCGATCGCCTAACGGACGCCGCGAAGGCGAGGCTGGTTGACCGGGGCGAGCAATCGCGCAGGAGGCGGCGAGTGGGGCGTTTGCCACCGCCAACGAATCGGGCCGTGAACAGGGCGAGAGTTGATCTTCACCCTGCAAGGACCGCACTGGCGCACATTGTGGAGCCCGTTGCGGGAGAACCTCGGTCGTCGCTTCCTCATCGCATCTGTCATACGTGCGGACGTTGCGCGTCGTTAGCAGTCGTTCGGCGCAATTGTCCCGAGGACAAATCGCTCGATCGTCACGTCTCGGTACCGGACGCCGACCTCCGGTCGAGGCGGAAGCCCCGCTCGCGTTTCGTGCCGCACGGCATCGACGGCGTCGCCTTCGAGGTCCAGTCGGGCCTCGTCGCGTTCGAGCCACTCCACCTCTTCAGCGTGCATGCGCGCACGGAGGACGAACGCGGGGTCGCTCACTTCTTCCTGCGGCTTCCGGAGGCGCTCGATGAGCTTCGGCTCTTCGCCTTCGTGCCCGAGCCCGATTTCCTTGTCGAACCGGAGCGCGAGGAGCCACGCTTGGTGCCGCGCTTCCTCTTGCCTGATGCCCGCTTCCTGGTGCCCGACGACGAGCCGCCGGATCCGCCCTCGCCGCCTGCGGCGGCGCCCGCAGCTTGCTGTGGAACAGCCGCGGCCTGCCGGCCGGCCTGCCGGCCGGCCTGGCCCGCCAACTGGCCCGTCTCTTGGCCGAGCTGTCCCACGGCACCGCCGGCCGCGTTTCCGATCCCTCCCGCTGCCTGGCCGGCGAGTTGGCCGACTCCCTGGCCGACCCCGCCGAGCGCCTGTCCGGCGCCGGCCGCGGCCTGTGGGACGGCGCCGCCCGGGCCGAGTGCACCCGCCGCAGCATTGGTCAGTCCTCCGAGCGCCTCCGTCGCCGCGCCCCCCGGCCCGACGGCCTGCTGCGCCGCCTGTCCTACGTCGTCGAGGGTCTGGCTCACTGCGCCGCCGGGGCCGAGTGCCTTGCCGCCAATGTCGCCGATGCTCCCGACCGTATCGTCCACCGTCTTCACCAGGCTCTCGAGGATCTCGGGGTTCCGGTCGAGCGTCGACAGCGCGCGGTCGAGGATGTCGTACAGGTTCTCGAGCCGTACCTTCAGCTGCGCCTCGGCTTCAACGCCTGCAATGTCGATCTCGACCTTGCCGAGACTGATGTGGACTCCCGCCACGACTTGGAGCAGGTTCGCCAGCTTGGCGCGCAGCGCGAGGTGTGCTTCCAGATGCTCGACGTCGACGTAGACTTCGTCGACCTTGAGCTTGCGGACGTCGACGTAGACGTCAGGGTCATGACTGGGGTCGCGCCCCTCGAGGTGCGCGCTGTCCAGGCTTGTGGCGCTACGCGCGCGTGACGCGTTCTTCCCGCCGCCGCTGGTTTTCCCGCGGCTCCCGTTGCGGCTCCGCGACGAGCGCTGGCCTGCCATCTCCGGCGCGCCGGCCAGTCAGCGGGACGACGTCGACTTCCTCGAGCTCGTCTTGCGGCGGGTCTGAGACCGGCTCGTCGAGCCGTTCTGACCCGTCCGCCTGGGCGTGCTGCGCCCGCCCGAGCTCTCCGACGTCTGTCGCACGCGGTTCACGAGGTCCTCCGGCAGGTCGGTTGCCCGGGACTTCGCGTCTTCGATCACGCCCTTCGTCCGCTTGCTGGTGAAGAGCGCGTACAGGCCCGCACCCGCCGCCGGCAAAATCAGCCAGCGAGTGCCCACACCGCTGTGGCTTCGTCCACGACCCTTTGCAGCGTCGGTGATGTCGGCGAATCGCTCCGCGTATTCGACCATCTGCCTCGAAAGCTTCTCCATGTCTGCCATTACGAACTCCCTCCTTGCTCCCTACGCGTTGTCCACAGGTCGTTCCTCCGCGTGTCGTTCTCAAACCAGGCGGAAGCTGAGCGTTTCTTTCACTGATTGGCGCTCGGTGTGGGATCGCGCGGAAGCCCTATCCGCCGGCGCGAGGCCTTGTTAGAGAGCCCGTCTTGGAGAGCATGGATGAACGACCGAAGTGAGGAGGTTGTCGTGCCGAACTTGCCGGAAACACAGGGCGCTCGTCGAGCCGCTCGACCGATGAAGGCAGTGACACCCACTGCCTCGCCAAGCGCCTGTATGTCGTCACTTCCCTTTCTCATACAGGGCCATTACGTGTCAACCGTTACGTCGCTATCGGCGCCGTGGTCGCGTACTCACACGACCACTGGGCGAACCTGAACACCCTCAGGCAGGTCGTCTCGACGGTTCTGGCGACCCTCTTTGGCCGCTGCTGCTCCTCGGGATCAACCTGCACATCCACTAGCGGAGCGGTCCGGGACGGCGGCGCGCCGCACGCGGGCCGCTTCCTTGCTCTAGGCGAGGTTCGCCGCGGTCGCGCGGATCTTCTCGAGTTGCTCCTGCAGCTCTTTCGTCCGCTCGAGATCGGCCGTCTCGAGCTCGCGCCGGACCTGGCGCTCGCGCAGGCGCAGGAGGAGCTCTTTGGCGGTCTCCTGGTCGATGCCCTCGGTCGCCGCCCGCGCGTCGAGCTCGGCAAGCAACGGCACGAGCTCGTCGGCCGGCGGCGCGCCCGGCTCGAGCAGGTGCTCCCGGGCCTGGCGATGGAGCTCCGAGTCGAAGTGCTCCGGAGAAAGCTCGGCCAGTAGCTCCCCTAAAGCGGGGTGCGCAGCGACGCCGGCAAGCGCGTCGCGCTCCAGCCGCGCGCCTTTCTCGAGCAGACGCGGCGAGATCTCGCCGGTCGCTCCTCTCCGCCGGTGCGGCGCGAGGCCCGCTTGCGTCTCCTTCGGCAGGTCGAGCCGGTCCGCAGCAAGCCGCACCGCGTCCTGCCGCTCGGGCGAGTCCTCGAAGCGCACGAGGACCTCGCGCACGCGTACAAAGCCTTCCTGGCGGTCCGCCGCGCGCTCGATCTCCAGCCGCACGCGGTACGAGAGGTAGCTCTCCGCGCGCGCGAGCAACTCGTCGAACTCGCCCGCGAGATCGGCCGGGTCGCGCCCCGGCGGGAGCGTCACGACGCGCACGTCGAACCCCTGCGCGGCCGCGAGCTCCATTCCGCGGAGGGTCGCCGCCTCCCCGGCCGCGTCGCCGTCGAAGCAGAGCCAGGCCTTGTGCGTCAGGCGCGAGAGCTCCTTCAACTGCCGCTCCGTCAGCGCCGTGCCCATCGACGCGACCACCGGCTCGAGCCCGGCCTGGCGCAGCGCGAGCACGTCGGTGTTCCCCTCGACGACGACCGCCCGTTCCTGCTTGGCGATCGCGGTGCGCGCGCGGTCGAGCCCGTACAGCAGGTCGCCCTTGCGGAAGAGCTCGCTTTCGGGCGAGTTGACGTACTTCGCGCGCAGCGGGTCGTCCTCGCGCAGCTTGCGCGCCTGGAACCCGCGCACGCGCCCGCGCGCATCGGCGAGCGGGAAGAGCAGGCGGCTGTTGAAGTAGTCGTTCCCGCGGCGGTTCACGAGCCCCGCGGCGGAGAGCTCGGCGCCGGTGAAGCCCTTCTCCCGGGCCTTCCGCGCGAGCGTCGCGCCGCCGGGTGCGAGGCCGAGCCGGTACTCACGGCACACCGCCTCGTCGAGGCCTCGGCTCTGGAGATAGGCGCGTGCCGCCTCGCCGCGGGGCGACTCCCACAGCCACCGCTCGTAGAAGGCGGTCGCCTGCTCGAGCAGTGAGAGCAGCCGTTCGCGGCGACCGCGCGCCGCGTCCTGCTCCGGCGACGACTCCTCGTACTCGAGCGTCACCCGGTACCGCTCGGCCAGCCACTCGACGGCCTGCGCGAAATCGAGCTGCTCGGTCTCCTGCACGAAGCTGATCACGTCGCCGCCCTTCCCGCACCCGAAGCAGTAGAAGAGCTTGTCGGCCGGGTTGACGGAGAAGCTCGGCGTCTTCTCGTCGTGGAACGGGCAAAGGCCGGTCCAGCGTGCGCCGGAGCGGCGCAGCTGCGTCCGTGCCGAGACGACCTCCACCATGTCGGCCGCGTCCACCGCCTCGCGCACCGACGCGTCGCGGATGCGGGCCACTAGTGCCACTTCCAGTGATGAGGCACCGGCTCTCGATCGCTAGCACCAAGCCAGAGTCCCCACTCGACCGCGGCGCGGGCTGGTAGCCCGTGCAAGGGCGAGGGAGGGATCTGGCGCCGCGTGATAGCGGACGAGAAGTGGGCGCTCATTGCTGGGAGGGGCACTAGTTCAGCGACTCCGCGTAGCTGAGGGCGAAGCGGTCGGTCATCCCCGCGACGTAGTCCACGGCATCGTCGACGGAGTCACCGCGCTCGAGCAGGTGCTCGAAGATCCGCTGCACCGTCGCCCGCGCCCGCGCGTGCTCGGCGCGGGCGGCCTCGCCGAGGTAGACGCGGTCGAACATGAACGAGCGCAGCGCGAGCATCGCCGTCCCAACCTCGTCGCTCTGCCGGATGTCTCCTGCCCTCGCGGAGCTCTCGACGAGGTCGTGGACGAGCGCGTCGATGCGGCGTGACCCGGTGGGCCCGAGCAGCTCGATCTCGCCCTGCGGAAGCTCAGCCGGGTCGAGCACGCCGGCGCGCACCGCGTCGTCGATGTCGTGGTTGATGTAGGCGACGCGGTCGACCAGGCGGACGATCCTGCCCTCGAGCGTGTCGGGCTCGTTCGGCCCCGTGTGGTTGAGGATCCCGTCGCGAACCTCGTGGGTGAGGTTGAGCCCGCGGCCGTCGCGCTCCAGCACGTCGACCACCCGCAGCGAGTGCTCGTTGTGGCGGAAACGGCGGCCGAAGCGCTCCCGCAGGAGCTCGTCCAGCGCCTCCTCGCCCGCGTGTCCGAACGGCGTGTGCCCGAGGTCGTGGCCGAGCCCGATCGCCTCGACGAGGTCCTCGTTGAGCCGCAGCGCCCGCGCGACCCCCCGCGAGATCCCGGTCGTCTCGAGCGTGTGCGTGAGCCGCGTGCGGTAGTGGTCGCCGGCGGGGTCGACGAACACCTGCGTCTTGTGCATGAGCCGCCGGAAAGCCTTCGTGTGGACGATGCGGTCGCGGTCTCGCTGGAATGGCGTCCGCAGCAGGCACGGCTCCTCCTCGCGCGCGCGCCCGCGCGTCTCGTAGGACCGCACGGCCAGCGGCGAGAGCCAGCGGTCTTCGTGCTCGCGAACGCCCGCCTCGAAGGCGTCAGCAGTCCGTCCGGCAAGCTCGGGCACGAAGCCGATGCTAGCCCCTCCATCGGGCAATGACGCACCGCGGGGTCGGCGCGCACCCCCACCCTCAGTTGGGTGGGGTACAGACCCGCCTCCCTCGCGGTCGACGCTACCCGTGGACTGCGCACGCAGGTGAGACCTCGGCGTGACAACTTCGTGCCGATCCGTCCACAGGCCTCGTGCGCTCAAACGATGATCGGGACGGTCCCGCCGTCCGCGCTCCAGGCGGCGCCGGTCACGTACGAGGCCCGGTCGGAACAGAGGAAGGCGATTACCGCGGCGATCTCCTCCGGTTCCGCGAGCCGGCCCAGCGGCCGCCCCTTGCCGACGGCTTCGAGGACCTCGTCGCGGCTCTTGCCGCTCGTCGCGGCCTGCTGGTCGGCCAACCCCCCCTCGCCGAGCCAGGCCTGGGTCGCAGTCGGCCCCGGCGCGATTGCATTGCAACGGATCCCGTCGCCGGCGTAGAGGTCGGCGACCAGGCGCGAGAGCGACAGCACGGCCGCCTTGGTCACCGAGTACTCCGGCATGCCCGTCGACGGCCGCTTCCCCGCCGTCGAGGAGACGTTCACGATCACGCCGCCGCCGCGTTCCCGCATGCCCGGGACGGCGGCGCGGATCGCGCGCAGGTAGCTCATCACGTTCAGCTGCCAGGCCTCGTCCCATTCCTTATCGGCCAGTGACAGGAAGTCGCGCTGCTCTGCGTACCCCACGTTGTTGACGAGCACGTCGAGCTGGCCGGCCTCCGCGACGACGCGCTCGCCATCGCCGGGGACCGAGAGGTCGGCCCGAACGTGCAGCGCCTCCCCCACTCCCGGCGACTCGCTGCGCCCGCAGGTGACCACGCGCGCCCCCTCCTCGACGAGCAGCCGCGCGGTCGCGAGCCCGATCCCGCCCGTCGAGCCGGTCACGAGGCACAGGCGGTCTCGCAGGCCGAGGTCCACGGGCGAGTACTCTAGTGCCGCCGTGACGACGATCCTCCTGGCCCGCCACGGCGAGACCGACTGGAACCGCGAAAGCCGCTTCCAGGGGCACGCAGACCCGCCGCTGAATCGAACCGGCAGCGCGCAAGCCGTCGATCTCTCCGTCGCGCTGATGGCGGAAGAGCTCGCGGCGGTGTACTCGAGCCCGCTCCGGCGGGCACTCGAGACCGCCGAAGTCGTCGCTGCCTCCCACGGGCTCGAGCCCGTTCCTGTCGACGATCTGCGTGAGGTCGACGTCGGCTCGTGGTCCGGGCTCACGCGCGCGGAGGTCGAGGAGCGCTTCCCCGCGCAGTTCGCGCGGTGGCTCGACTTCGGCCAGGGGTGGGAGGACGGCGAGACCTACGAGCAGATGGGTCGGCGCGCAGTGGACGCACTGCTCCGGCTCGCGGCGGCGCACGACGGCGGGCGCGTGCTCGCCGTCACCCACGGCGGCCCGATCCGCGCGGCCTTCGCCTTCGCCGACGGCACGACGCACGCAGAGGCGCGCCGCCGCGGCCCCCGGATCGGGAACACGTTCGTGGCGGAGCTCGCCGTCGCGGACGGCGCATTGCGGCGCGTCTAGACTCAGAGTCGGGTGGAGGACTACACCAACAAGTACAAAGGCGAGCAGGTCGAGGTCGCGCTCTTCGGCGGCGACTACCAGGACGGCGTGCTTACCGCCTATTGCCTCCTCGACGATGTCGCCCACCTCGAGCTCAACGGGCACATCCTGATCCCGCTGCAGAACATCGCCTCGCTGCACTGCTCGAGCCGCTGCGACGCGCCGGAGCCGGACTGGCCGCCTCGCGGGCTCGAGGAGGACGAGCAGACGGACGACACCTGAGCGTGCGCACACGGCTCGTCCCTGTCTGGAACGTCCTCAAGGCGTGGCTGCTCGTCGCCGTCGGCTGCGCCGCGATCGCGGCGATCGGGTGGCCGATCGGCGGCTACCGGCTCGACTCGCTGCTCATCTTCTTCGCGCTGCTCGTCGCCGCGGCGGGGTACTGGTACGGCGACCGCGTCGTCCTGGGCATGGTGGGCGCGCGTGATCTGCCGGTCGGTGAGGCGCCCGCGCTGCACGCGGCGGTCGAGTCGCTCGCCGGAATCGCCGGCCTGCCGAAGCCGAAGCTCTACCTGCTGCCGGACGGCCTTCCCCGCGCCTTCGCGGCGGGCCGCGGTCCGCGCGGCGCCGCGCTCGCAGTCAGCAGCGGCCTGCTTTCCGCCGCGCCGCCGGCCGAGCTCGAGGGCGTGATCGCTCACGAGCTCGCGCACATTCGCCGGCGCGACATCGTCGTCCAGACCGCCGCGGTGATCGTGGCCGGCGCACTCGTCGAGACGAGCCGCGTCGGAGGTTGGCTGCAGCGCGCCCTGCTGTTCGTGCTGGGGCCGCTCGCCGCCGCGATCGTCCACCTGCTCCTCTCGCCGAAGCGCGAGTTCGCGGCCGACGCCGCCGCGGCCGCCGTGTGCGGCTCTCCGCACGGGCTCGCCGACGCGCTGCTGCGCCTCGAGCAGGCCGCCGAGCTCGTCGAGTTCCGCGCGAGCCCGACCACGGAGCCGCTCTACACGCTGAACCCCTTCGCCGAGGAAGGCCTGGCGAAGATGTTCGTGACCCATCCGCCGGTGGGCGAGCGGATCCGCCGGCTGCGCTCGCTCGATCCCGACTGGCGGGAAAAGCTCCGCGCTGCATAGGCCTCTTCTAGCGGAGCGGAGCCTGCTCCGCGGAGCATTCATTCGCGGGAAGCGCGTCTACCTAGCGAGGGGGTTCATGGGGGGAACCGGGTTCCCCCCATGGTTCAAATAGTCGGCGGCGACCTACTCTCCCGGGAGGTTGCCCTCCGAGTACCATCGGCGCGAGCGGGCTTAACTTCTCTGTTCGGAATGGGAAGAGGTGTACCCCCGCCGCTATCACCGCCGAAACTTTGATTGTCATGCCCGGGGACTGACTTCAGTCTGTCCTCGGGGTGCAGCCCGCGCGCGGGCGCACCCTCAAAACTCCATAGCAGCGACAACGCGTTCAAAATCAAGACCTCGGGCAATTAGTACGGGTCCGCTGAACACATTGCTGTGCTTGCACGTCCCGCCTATCGACGTGGTGGTCTCCCACGGCCCTTACTCCCTCGAAGGGGATGGGAAGCCTCATCTCGAGGTGGGCTTCCCGCTTAGATGCTTTCAGCGGTTATCCCATCCAGACGTGGCTAATCAGCAGCGCCGTTGGCACGACGACTGATACACCAGAGGTCTGTTCGTCCCGGTCCTCTCGTACTGAGGACGACTCCTCTCAAGCTTCCAACGCCCATGGTGGATAGGGACCGAACTGTCTCACGACGTTCTGAACCCAGCTCGCGTAACGCTTTAATGGGCGAACAGCCCAACCCTTGGGACCTACTCCAGCCCCAGGATGCGCCGAGCCGACATCGAGGTGCCAAACCCTTCCGTCGATGTGGACTCTTGGGAAGGATAAGCCTGTTATCCCCGGAGTACCTTTTATCCGTTGAGCGACGGCAATTCCACTCTCTACCGTCGGATCACTAAGGCCTGCTTTCGCACCTGCTCGACTTGTCAGTCTCGCAGTCAAGCTCCCTTATGCCTTTGCACTCTACGCACGATTTCCAACCGTGCTGAGGGAACCTTTGCGCGCCTCCGTTACGTTTTAGGAGGCGACCGCCCCAGTCAAACTACCCACCAGATGCTGTTCCCGAGCCGGATCACGGCCTCGGGTTAGAAGCCCAGAACACGAAGGGTGGTATCCCAAGGGTGACTCCGCGAAGGCTGGCGCCTCCGGTTCAAAGTCTCCCACCTATCCTGGACAACATGCCCCGAACTCCAACATCTAGCTGTAGTAAAGGTTCACGGGGTCTTTCCGTCCAACCACGGGTACTCGGCATCTTCACCGAGACTACAGTTTCACCGGATCCCTCGTTGAGACAGCGCCCAAGTCGTTACGCCATTCGTGCAGGTCGGAACTTACCCGACAAGGAATTTCGCTACCTTAGGACGGTTATAGTTACCGCCGCCGTTTACCGGGGCTTAGCTTCAAGGCTTCGCCCGAAGGCTAACCTCTCCGCGTGACCTTCCGGCACCGGGCAGGCGTCAGCCCCTATACGTCGTCTTTCGACTTCGCAGAGACCTGTGTTTTTGGTAAACAGTCGCTTGGGCCGTTTCACTGCGGCCCCCTCGAGCTGAGCCCGTAAAGGGCCTTCACTCTACCGGGGCGCCCCTTCTCCCGAAGTTACGGGGCCATTTTGCCGAGTTCCTTAACGAGGGTTCTTCCGATCGCCTTGGTATTCTCTACCTGCCCACCTGTGTCGGTTTTGGTACGGGCACGCCCCACCTCCCTAGACGCTTTTCTCGGAGGCATGGCTTGAGGAACTTCGGCCCTGGTGGGCCTCGGCGTCCCGTCTCAGGCTTACTGACCGGCGGATTTCCCTACCGGTCGCCCTACGCGGTTGCCCCAGGTCGACCATCGCCTGGGTTTCCCTAGCCTACCCCGTCCCGCCATCGGTGATAGCGGTGGGTGACGTGGTACAGGAATATCAACCTGTTGGCCATCGCCTACGCCTTTCGGCCTCGGCTTAGGTCCCGACTAACCCTGAGCAGATTAGCTTTACTCAGGAACCCTTGGGCATTCGGCGGACGAGTTTCTCACTCGTCTTTCGTTACTCGTGCCAGCATTCTCACTTCCCAGGCCTCCACGGCTGGCTTCCGCCGCCGCTTCGCCGGCCTGGGAACGCTCCCCTACCACTCCGCAAAAGCGAAGTCCGTGGCTTCGGTTCCTGACTTGAGCCCCGTTGAATTATCCGCGCCCGATCACTTGACCAGTGAGCTGTTACGCACTCTTTGAATGGTGGCTGCTTCTAAGCCAACATCCTGGTTGTCTCAGCAATCAGACATCGTTTGCCACTTAGTCAGGAATTAGGGACCTTAGCCGACGGTCTGGGCTGTTTCCCTTTCGAGCCTGAAGCTTATCCCCCAGACTCTGACTGCCACGCTCTGGAATTCCAGCATTCGGAGTTTGCCCGAGTTCAGTAAGCTGGTAGGCCCCCTAGCCCGAACAGTGCTCTACAACTGAAATTGAACGCGTGACGCTATACCTAAATATATTTCGGGGAGAACCAGATATCTCTGAGTTTGATTAGCCTTTCACTCCGACCCACAGGTCATCCGCTCGGTTTTCAACCCAAGTCGGTTCGGTCCTCCACGGGGTCTTACCCCCGCTTCAACCTGCCCATGGGTAGATCACTCAGTTTCGGGTCTACCTCCAACGACTGAATCGCCCTGTTCAGACTCGCTTTCGCTACGGCTCCGTTTCCTTAACCTTGCCGTTGAAGAGTAACTCGCTGGCTCGTTATGCAAAAAGCACGCCGTCACGGCACGAAGCCGCTCCGACCGCTTGTAAGCACACGGTTTCAGGTGCTATTTCACTCCCCTTCCGGGGTACTTTTCACCTTTCCCTCACGGTACTAGTTCACTATCGGTCGCCAAGGAGTACTTAGCCTTACGGGGTGGTCCCCGCAAATTCCGACCGGGTTTCCCGTGCCCGGCCGTACTCAGGTGCCTGCTAAGGAAGGCCATGCGTTTTCACGTACGGGACTCTTGCCCTCTGCGGTGCGGCGTTCCAGCCGCTTCGGCTAACACATGACTTTGTAACTTCCCGACCCGCCGGCAGACGGATCGAAGCAGGTCCTACAACCCCTGCGTGACAACAGCTGCCGCTTTGGCATCACACAGGTTTGGGCTCTTCCCCTTTCGCTCGCCACTACTCAGGGAGTCGAGGTTTCTTTCCTTTCCTCGGGCTACTAAGATGTTTCAGTTCGCCCGCTTACCGTAACCCGCCCTATGTATTCAGGCGGGAACACGCGCGCATTACCACGCGTAGGTTTCCCCATTCGGAAATCCCGGGGTCAAAGGTTGGTCAGCACCTAACCCGGGCTTATCGCAGCCGCCCACGTCCTTCATCGGCTCTTGGCGCCAAGGCATCCACCGTGTGCCCTTCGTCTCTTGATCGTGAAGAACACGTTGTATGCCGCTATGGAGTTTTCAAGGTGCACGCCGGCGCTTTTCCGGCCAGACCAGAAAGCCGCGCGAGGCGCGGTCTCTCAAAACTCAGCAGTACGACATACGTCGAGCTCGACGTTGTTCTAGGCGAGCTCGTAACTGGACAGGCTACGCCTTCTGAGATCCACAATCTGCAGATCCGAAAGCGCATGTGCCATCGACAGCCGAGTAGCCCACCGGAGTACAAGAGCTCCGGTATCCCTAGAAAGGAGGTGATCCAGCCGCAGCTTCCGCTACGGCTACCTTGTTACGACTTCACCCCAGTCACCGATCCCACCTTCGACGGCTCCCTCCCTTGCGGGTTAGGACACCGGCTTCGGGTGTTACCGGCTTCCGTGGTGTGACGGGCGGTGTGTACAAGGCCCGAGAACGTATTCACCGCGGCGTTGCTGATCCGCGATTACTAGCAACTCCGCCTTCATGGAGGCGAGTTTCAGCCTCCAATCCGAACCGGGACCGGCTTTTTGGGATTCGCTCCCCCTCACGGGTTTGCAGCCCTCTGTACCGGCCAATGTAGCACGTGTGTAGCCCGAGACGTAAGGGGCATGATGACTTGACATCATCCCCACCTTCCTCCGATTTGTCACCGGCAGTCTCCTATGAGTCCCCGACATTACTCGCTGGCAACATAGGACAGGGGTTGCGCTCGTTGCGGGACTTAACCCAACATCTCACGACACGAGCTGACGACAGCCATGCACCACCTGTGCACTAGCCCCGAAGGGCTGCCGTATTTCTACGACATTCCAGTGCATGTCAAGTCTCGGTAAGGTTCTTCGCGTCGCGTCGAATTGAACCACATGCTCCGCTGCTTGTGCGGGCCCCCGTCAATTCCTTTGAGTTTTAGCCTTGCGGCCGTACTCCCCAGGCGGGGTGCTTAATGCGTTAGCTTCGGCACGGACGGAGTCGACACCGCCCACACCTAGCACCCATCGTTTACGGCGTGGACTACCAGGGTATCTAATCCTGTTCGCTCCCCACGCTTTCGCGTCTCAGCGTCAGTACCGTCCCAGAGAGCCGCCTTCGCCACGGGTGTTCTTCCTGATATCTGCGCATTTCACCGCTACACCAGGAATTCCACTCTCCTCTTCCGGACTCTAGCCAGATGGTTTCCGCCGACGTCTCGAGGTTGAGCCTCGAGTTTTCACAGCAGACCTACCTGGCCGCCTACACGCTCTTTACGCCCAATAAATCCGGACAACGCTAGCCCCCTACGTATTACCGCGGCTGCTGGCACGTAGTTAGCCGGGGCTTCTTCTGGAGGTACCGTCACCCTCTGGGCTATTAACCCGAGTGGCTTCGTCCCTCCTGAAAGAGGTTTACAACCCGAAGGCCTTCTTCCCTCACGCGGCGTCGCTGCGTCAGGCTTTCGCCCATTGCGCAAGATTCCCCACTGCTGCCTCCCGTAGGAGTCTGGGCCGTGTCTCAGTCCCAGTGTGGCTGATCGTCCTCTCAGACCAGCTACGGATCGGAGCCTTGGTGAGCCGTTACCTCACCAACAAGCTAATCCGCCGCGGGCTCCTCCTCGGCCGGAGGCCGAAGCTACCTTTTCCAGCCGCTCCGAAGAGCTGCTGGGCCATTCGGTATTAATCCGGGTTTCCCCGGGCTATCCCGATGCCGAGGGCAGATTACCCACGTGATACTCACCCGTTCGCCGCTGTCCCCCAGGCCGAAGCCTGGGTTCTCGCTCGACTTGCATGTGTTAAGCGCGCCGCCAGCGTTCGTCCTGAGCCAGGATCAAACTCTCCGTGAAGATTGTTGCGCCGGCTAGGCCGACGCAAACCGATCACTTCGAGCTTGTGCTCAAAGTTGTCTCCGTCCTTCGAGAGCGGCGTGCCGGCAAAGCCGGCCCACCTCTTTCACGGCATCGCGAGCGATGCCTCAGACGGTGACGGGTTCTTAAGGCCTCACGTCCAAGGACATGAGGTCTCGGCGTATTCGCACTGCTGAGTTTTCAAAGACCGACGCCGTGGGCGGCCGGCGCGTAAAAAAGCCTCCGACTCGCGCCAGAGGCCTCCGTTGCAGCGGATTCTTGTCGTATCCGTCTGGCGTCCGAAGGCGCTCCTGGTCGAGGTGCAGGGACGTTCTCACACGCCGCCCTTCCGAGCAGCCAGGGGATGATAGCGCAAAGTCGGGCGCGGCGTATCAAGCGGGCCCGAAGCGGACGAAGCGTCGCTTTCCCGCTTGGACAAGCGCTCCCGCGAGCTTCTCGCGGGGGATATCGAGGGCGGTCACGATCTCCCCTTCCAGCTTGACGCCGCCCTGGGAGATGAGGCGTCGCGCCTCGCTCGTCGACACGAGCCCGAGCTCGTCGACGAGCAGAGCCGGCAGGTGTAGCGGATCCCCCTCCGGCAGTGGAGCCTCGGGCACTTCCTCGGGCGCCTGACCCTCACGGACCACACGGTTGAAGTGCTCTTCCGCGCCACGAGCAGCCTCCTCGCCCCACGCACGCGCGACGATGAACCGCGCCAGCTCGAGCTTCGCCGCGAACGGGTCGGCCGGCACGTCGTCGCGCTGCATCACCAGGCGGTACCACTGGCTCAGGAGCGTGTCGGGGATGCGCATCGCCTTCCCGAACTGCTCCTCCGGCGCCTCCTTCAGACCGATGTAGTTGCCCCGCGACGCGCTCATGCCCGTTCCGTCCCAGCTGTCGAGGTACTCGACGGTGAGCGCGACCTGCGGCTCGAGGCCGTAAGCCTCCATCACGTCGCGTCCCATCAGGAGGTTGTAGAGCTGGTCAGTGCCTCCGAGCTCGATGTCCGCCTCCACCGCGACGGAGTCGTAGGCCTGCATCAGCGGGTAGAGCAGCTCGGACACCGAGATCGGCTCTGCTGCCGCGAACCGCTTGGCGAAGTCGTCGCGCTCGAGCATTCGCGCAACCGTCGTCGTCCGCGTCAGACCCAGCACCTCGGCGAAGTCGAGCTTTCCGAGCCACTCGCTGTTGAACCGCAGCTCGGTGCGGTCGGGATCGATGATCGTCGAGGCGTGCTCGAAGTAGCGCTGGGCGTTGGCGTCGATCACGGCCGGGTCGATCATCGGGCGCTCGGTCTTGCGGCCGGACGGGTCGCCGATGCGCGTCGTGTAGTCCCCCACGATCAGGACGCCCTGGTGGCCGTCGTCCTGGAAGGCTCGCATCCGCTGGAGCGGAATGCCGTTCCCGAGCGTGACGTCCGGAGCCGTCACGTCGATTCCCAGCTTCACCCGCAGCGGCCGCCCGAGCTTCAGCTTCTCCTCGAGCCCTCCCTCCGGCAGCACGTGAACGGCGTTACGAGTTAGCTCAGAAAGGCTCATGCCGGCGGCGAGTCTACCGTTACAATCTCCGACTTCTCGTGCCGCGTTCTGCTCGAAAGCCGGCGCCCTCGAGGCCGCGGCGCAGGATTCGCAAGCTGCGCCTGCTCGGCCTCCTCTTGATCCTCTTCGTGCTGGGGACGCTGTCGTTCACCTTCGGTCTGGTGACGTCGGTGGCCAGCGAGATCCCGTCGCTGGACCCGGCCCGGCTGCAGGCGAAGGAAGTCGACGGGTACATCTACGACCGCACAGGCGAGCGCGTCCTCGCGGTGCTGCGGGGCAAACAGAGCCGCATTCTCGTCCCCTCGAACAAGATCTCGGACCGGATGAAGCTCGCGATCGTCGCGATCGAGGACAAGCGCTTCTACGAGCACCGCGGCGTCGACGTCCACGGCATCTTCCGCGCGGTCGTGCAAGACATCCAACACAAGGCCGTGGTCGAGGGCGGCTCGACGATCACGCAGCAGTTCGTGAAGAACACCTATTCGGCGAACCAGCGCTCGATCGCGCGCAAGCTGAAGGAGGCGGCGCTGGCGTGGCAGCTCGAGCAGCGCTGGTCGAAGGACAAGATCCTCACCGCGTACCTGAACACCATCTATTTCGGGAACGGCGCGTACGGGGTCCAGCAGGCGGCGCTGACGTATTTCCACCACGGGGCGGACCGGAAGCACCTGACCTGGGCCGAAGCTGCGCTGCTCGCGGGGATCCCGAGCGACCCCTCGCGCTACGACCCGGTGACGAACCCGACCGCCGCCCGTGAGCGGCGGGACACGGTGCTGAAGGCGCTACTCGACCAGGGCGACATCACCCAGGCCGAGTTCCTCAGGGCAACCGCCGCCAAGCTGCCCGGGGCGGACGATGTGCACCTTTCCGGCCTGCGCGGCCCGGCGCCCTACTTCACCAACTACGTCGAGCAGCAGCTGATCGACCGCTACGGCTCGGGCCGGGTCTTCGGCGGCGGCCTGCGAGTGAACACGACGATCGACCTCAACGTCCAGCGCATCGCGCGCCAGGCGATCACGAAGTGGCTGACCGATCCGAACGGCCCTTCCGCTGCGCTCGTCGCCGTCGACCCACGCAACGGCAAGGTGCTCGCGATGATCGGCGGCAACAACTACCGCAAGAGCCAGTTCAACCTCGCGGTCCAGGGGGAGCGCCAGCCGGGATCCTCGTTCAAGCCGTTCGTCCTCGCAACGGCGCTGAGGGACGGGATCTCACCCGACTCGGAGTTCGAGTCCGGGCCCGTCGAGATTCCGCTCGGCGACAAGGTCTGGTCGGTGCACAACTACGAGAACGAGGATCTCGGTCGCATCGACCTCGCTACCGCCACGGAGGCCTCCGACAACACCGTGTACGCGCAGCTGACGCAGCTCGTCGGGCCGAACAACATCGCGCGCACGGCGAGACGGCTCGGGATCACGAGCCCGCTGAAGAGCTACTTCGCGATCGGGCTCGGCGCCGAAGCGGTCAACCCGCTCGAGATGGCGCGGGCGTTCTCGGCGTTCGCGAACGGCGGCCGGCGCATCGACGGCGCCGCCTTCGGGAACCGGCCGCGCGCGATCTCGACGGTGCGCAACGAGGCTGGCCGGATGGTCGACAACAACGTGCCCGTCCGACGCCCAGTGCTGACGGCGAACACCGCCGCTCTGGAGACGTCGCTGCTCCAGAGCGTCGTGCGGGCCGGCACGGGCAAGCGAGCCCAGCTCGACGACGGCCGTCCGGTCGCGGGAAAGACCGGGACGACCGAGAACTACGGCGACGCGTGGTTCGTGGGCTACACGCCGCAGCTCGTGACGGCCGTCTGGGTCGGCTATCCGACGACCCTGCGGCCGATGCTGACCGAGTACAACGGCGACTCGGTCGCGGGCGGCACCTTCCCGGCGCTGATCTGGAAGACGTTCATGCAACGCGCGCTCGCGCACCTGCACGAGCCGCCGCAGGACTTCCCGGGCATCTCGCTGCCGTACTCGGTGTCGCGGAACGTCATCTACCGCAACGGCCAACTCGAGCTCGACAACGGGAACTGCCACAACGTCAAGCAACTCCTCTACCTCGCGGGCGAGCGGCCGGCGCGCACGGCGAACTGCAAGGTGAACGAGGTCGCGGTGCCGCATGTCGTCGGGCAGACCATCGCCGCCGCCAACGCGCGGCTCGCGGCGCAGCCGCTGCGCTCGACGTACGTCTACGAGCCGGCGCGCCCGCTGCAGAAGCTCGGAGTCGTGGTCGGCCAGATCCCCGCAAAGGGGACGCTCTCCTCGTACGACCGGGTGACGCTCGTGCTCCCGAAGGCGCTGCACGGGGTGGTGCCGAAGGTCGTCGGGCTACGGCTCGGCCGCGCGCGGGCACGGCTCGAGCGAAAGCACCTGAAGTGGAAGGTGGCCGGCCATCCCTCGCTTGCCGCCAAGGTGATCGCCCAGACGCCGCTCTGGGGCGTCGCGGGCAAGCGCGGCCTGGTTGTCACGCTCGTGGTAAAGCGCGGCTGACGAAGCGCGACCCGGCCTCCACGTAGCGCCACGGCAGCTCGGCTGCGCGCGTGATGCCGATCCGCTCGCCGGTAACCACCTCGACCGGGCGGTCGCGCTCGAAGAGCTCGAACGGTGGGCGGTCGAGCGCCAGGCCGTCGTGCTCGCGCGTGATCCCGAGCGCCTGGCAGAGCCGGCCCGGGCCGCTGCAGAGAAGCCTCGGATCCTCGAGGCCGCGGCGCAGGCGCATGACCGCCAGCCCGTGCGTCGGCTCGAGCGCGCGCACGAGGATCGCGTTGGCGACGCCCACGGCCTCACAGACGAGGTTCAGGCACCAGTGGATGCCGTAGGAGCGGTACACGTAGGCGTGTCCGGGCGGGCCGAACATCGACGCGTTGCGCGCCGTGCGGCCGCGGTAGCCGTGGCTCGCCGGGTCTTCGTGATCGTAGGCCTCGACCTCGACGACCCTGCCGCCCACACCGTCGACGAGCAGCGTCGCGCCGATCAGCTCCGGCGCCAGGTCGTGGACGCGGCGCGCGAAAAGGTCAGCCGGGAGCGCGCGCGTCGTAGCGGGTGAAGGCCGGGACGGCAAGGGCGATCACGACGCTACCGATGACGCACAGGAGCCCGCCCGAGGCGATGGAGAAGCGCAGGCTCGTAAGCGACGCGACGACGCCGGCCTCGACGTTGCCGATCGCGGGCGTGGCCGCGACCTGGGCGAACTCGATTCCGGAGACGCGGCCACGCAGCTCGTCTGGCGTCACCGTCCAGAGGATCGTCCCGCGGAGAACCGCGCTGACGTTGTCGGCGGCGCCTGCCGCGGCGAGCATGAGCAGCGCGAGCCAGAGCGATTCGGCGAACCCGAAGGCGACGATCGCCACTCCCCAGAGCCCGGCGGCGATCGCGACGATCAGGCCCTGCCGCCTGACGTGTCCGATCCAGCCGGAGAGCAGCGAGGAGGTCAGCGCGCCCGCGTACGGCGCGGCGTACATCAGGCCGAGGACGCCGGCGCCGCCGTTGAAGCGCTCGAGCGCTAGTGCCGGGAAGAGCGCTCTGGGCATCCCGAAGACCATTGCGTTCGAGTCGGCCAGAAACATTCCCAGCAGCACCTTCTTCTGCTTCACGAAGCGGAACCCCTCGGCAATGGTGCGGGGGCTCGGGCGCTCGGCGTCGCCCGCGGGCTGGAGCGGCGGCAGGCGCCAAACCGACCACAGCGAGGCGGCGAAGGTGCCAGCGTCGAGGAGGTACGCGGCCTTCAGTCCGAGCACCGCGATCAAGACGCCCCCGAGCGCCGGGCCGGCGACGCTCGTCGAGCTGCCGTAGACGTTCTCGATTGCGTTCGCAGTCGCGAGCTCGTGCGGCTCCACCAGGCGTGGGATGACGGTGTTCATCCCGGGAACGCCGAGCGAGAAGAACGACATCGCCAGCGTCACGAGGACGTAGATCGCCCAGACGCGGGGCCGGTCGAGGCTCGCGTTGTAGGCGAACCCGAGCGCGACGAGCGCCAGCAGCACCTCGGTCACGAGCAGCAGGCGGCGGCGGTCGACGGCGTCCGCGATGGCGCCGCCGACGATCGTCAGGGTCAGCAGCGGGACGAGCTCGCAGATCGAGAGCAGGCCGACCTGGAGCGTCGAGTGCGTCAGCTGGTAGAGCTGGAACGGCGCGGCGACGGCGGCGACCTCGCTGCCGAAGGTCGAGATCGTCTGACCGACGAAGAGGCGGCGGAACGCCGGGTAGCGCCGCAGCGGGCCGAGATCGATGACCAGCCGGCCCAGGAGGCCGGGCTCGCGGATCTCTGAGGGTTCCACTAAGGCGTCGCTACGCCGGCCTCAGGACGCGCGAGCGTTGCTCGTGCGTCCGTCCGAGCCGGCAGGCAGTCGCTACGGGTGACGCTGTGCGCACGACCTCGCCCTAGAAGAGCTTGTCGCCCTCGTCGGGGCGGGCGGTCGCCTCGAGCAGGCGGCGCGCGCGGCGGCCGAGGTCGGCGAGGTCGACGCGGCCGGTCTGCGACTGCTCGGCGAGGCGCTGCGCGAGGTCGAGCGCGTCGTCGAGGAGCGGCTTGCCGATCGCTTGCTCCTGGCCCATGTCGGCGAGAATCGTGCGCTCGGTGCGGGAGGCGACGATCGGCTCGCTGACGCCCTCGACCCAGACCAGCGTGCGGCGGCCGTGTCCCCGGCGCTCGTCGCGGATCGGCTCGATCGCGTAGATCTTGTCCGCGCGCGCGTACTTGCCGAAGCCGAGGAAGACCATGCGGTTGGCGTCCGCCATGGGCGGATTATCGCGTGCCCGCGAGACGTGACCGCGAGGGGTGAATGTTCACGCGCGCACGCGAGAACCCAATCCCCCACCCAGGGTGGGGCTTTCGACCCGCCTCCCTCGCGGCCGACGCTACCGGGTAGCGGCGCGCAGGTCTGTCACGGCTTCGTGCCGGTTCGGCGCCGGTTCGTCCACAGGCGCGTCAGAGCGCGGCGCGCAGGACGTCCACGACTCGCTCCTGATCCTCGGCCTCGAGCTGGGGGTAGAACGGCAGCGCGAGCGACCGCGACGCGAAGTCCTCCGCGACCGGGCAGATCCCCTCGCGGAAGCCGTACGCCTCACGCATGTACGGCTGCAGATGCACGCACGGGACGTACTCGGCCGTCCCGATCCCCTGCGCGCGCAACTCGGCCATCACCCGCGCGCGGTCGGAGCCCTCGGGCAGTGCCACGACGTAGACGAACCACGAGCGGCGGTGATCCTCGTCGTCCTCGCACAGGAGCTCGACGTCGACGCCCTCGAGCAGCCGCCGGTACCGCTCGGCCGCGGCGGCGCGCAGCTCGAGCAGCCGGTCGAGCTTCTCCAGCTGCCCGATTCCGATTGCTGCCTGCACGTCGGTCCAGCGGTAGTTGAACCCGAGCCGCACGTGGTGGAACCACGCCCCGCCTTCGTAGGCTCGGCCCTGGTTGCGCAGGCTGCGCACGAGCTGCCACTCGCGCTCGGAGTGCGTGAAGACGACTCCGCCCTCACCGGTCGCGAGCTGCTTGTTCGGGTAGAAGCCGAACACCCCCGACGGCCCGTGCGAGCCCACCTGGCGCGTCTTGTACTCCGCGCCCAGCGCCTCGGCCGCGTCCTCGATCAGCGTCAGCCCGTGCCGCGAGCAGATGTCGCGGATCTCGTCCAGCTCGCACGGGTAGCCGAACATGTCGACCGCGACGACCGCCTTCGTCTGCGGTGTGATCGCGGCTTCGAGCGCCGAGGGATCGAGGTTCAGCGTCCGCGGGTCGACGTCCGCGAACACCGGGACAGCGCCCTCGAAGATGAAGCAGTTCGCCGACGACGCGAAGGAGATCGGTGAGGTGATCGCCTCGTCTCCCGGCCCCAACCCCGCGATGTGCGCGAGCAGATGCAACCCTGCAGTCCCGCTCGAGACCGCCGCCACGTACGGCGCGCCGATCCGCTCCGCCAGCAGCTCCTCGAAGCGGTCGATCGTCGGGCCAAGCGACAGCCGGCCCGAGCGGAGAACCTCGAGGACGAGCTCCTCCTCCCGCTCGTCGAGGAGCGGTCGAGCCAGCGGTACCGCGCGAACGCCGGTGCTCAAGCCTCGGCGGTCGTGGCAGGCGCGGGAGTGGCGTACTCGAGCCACTGGGCCCAGCGCTCACTGCGGCCGCGCGCGGTGTCCAGGTAGGCCTCCTGGATCTCGAGCGTGATCGCGCCGACCCCGATTTCGATGTCGTCGACGGCGCGCAGCGGCGTCACCTCGGCAGCGGTGCCGGTCATGAAGGCCTCGTCGGCGAGGTAGAGGTCGGAGCGGATCAGCGATTTCTCGTGAACCGTGTAGCCGAGGTCCTGTGCGATCTGGATGACCGTGTCGCGCGTGATCCCGGGCAGGATCGAGGTCGAGAGGTCAGGTGTGTACAGCTCGCCGCCCTTGACGATGAAGACGTTCTCACCGGAGCCGTCGGCGACGAAGCCGTCGGCGGTCATGAGGATCGCCTCGTCGTAGCCGGCCCGGTTGGCCTCCGTCACGGCGAGCATCGAGTTCAGGTAGACGCCGGTCGCCTTGGCGACGTGCGGGATCACGTTCGGCCCGATGCGCTCCCAGCTGGAGATCTTGGCGCTGATGCCGTTTTTGAGGCCGTCCTCGCCGAGGTAGGCGCCCCACGGCCAGCTCATGATCACCACGTCGACGGGGTTGCCCATCGCAGAGACGCCGAGCTCCCCGTAGCCGAAGAACGCGATCGGGCGGAGGTAGCACTCCGGGAGGCCATTCACCGCGATCAGCTCGTGGCACGCCAAGCGGAGCTCTTCGATCGAGTACGGGAGCTCCATGTTCAGCAGCTTCGCGGAGTTGTCGAGCCGCTTCAGGTGCTCGCTGAGCCGGAAAACGGCCGTTCCCTTCGGGGTCTCGTAGGCGCGGATCCCTTCGAAGACGCCGGAGCCGTAGTGGAGCCCGTGGGCGCCCACGTGGATGCGCGCGTCGGCCCAGTCGACGAGCTCTCCGTTCATCCAGATCTTCTCGGTCTCGCGCACAAACGTCTCCTCTCAGGACGGATGGTAAGGGGCCTGCTCGACGACGTCCATGGGACGGCCGCGCGAGAGGCGGAGCAGCTCGGTCGGGGACAGCGCGGCCATGTGTCGCTCGGAGCCGGCCCCGACCCAGAGCACCGGCTGCGAGAGGAGCGTGCGCTCGACGAAGATCGCGGAGACGCGGGGCAGCGGGAACGGGCACACCGCGCCGGGCTCGAAACCGGTCGCGTCGCGCACTTCCTCACTGCCTGCGATGCGTGCGAAACGGGCGTCCGCGGCGCGGGCGATCTTGTCCGAGTCGGCTCGGCGGTCGCCGGGAATCAGCGCGACAACTGCGCGGCCGTCGCAGTCGAACACGAGCGATTTCACGATCTGCCCGAGCTCGCAGCCCACCGCACGCGCCGCGTCCTTCGCCGTCGGCGTCCCGTCCGGGAACTCCTCGAGCCGAACCTCGGCGCGGGCCTCGCGGAGGTAGGAGGAAACGCGCTCGACCGCCTCTGGCCACTCCTTGGTCGCCATGGCCGGAAGGGTACCCGCGCAACCGTTTGACAAGCTTCGCCGTTCTAGCACCGATGGCCCCCCGGTCGGACAACGCGCGCAACGAAGCGTTCTTCCGCGCCGTCAACGAAGGCATCGCGGAGGCGTCCGAGCGCTTCGAGTCGAACGAGGCGGAGTTCCTCTGTGAGTGCGGCGATGCGCACTGCATGCATCGGATCGAGGTGCCGCTGGACGAGTACGAGAACGTGCGCGCGCACCCGACGCGCTTCGTCGTGCGCCACGAGCACGTCGAGCCGGAGGTCGAGGAGGTCGTGCGTGAGCGGCGGCGCTACGCGATCGTCGAGAAGGTCGATCGCGCCGCGGCGGCGATCGTGCGCCGGCTCAACCCGAGGTCCCGCAAGGGGCCGCCTTGACCGAACAGGTCTGAGCTCTCTTCGATCAGGCCGGCCCGAGCCTGATCACGTGCGCGTCGTCATAGCCCTGCTCGCGTACGGCCTCGACGAGCTCCGGCGGCGGCTCGCCGTCGAGTGAGAGCGCCATCAGCGCCTTGCCCCCGCGCCGCGTCCGCGAGACGGCCATGTTGGCGATGTTCACGCCGGCCTCGCCGAAGAGCGTTCCGACGCGCCCGATCACCCCCGGGACGTCGTCGTAGCGAAAGAACACCATCAGCGGCGCGAGCTCCATCTCGAGCTCGAAGCCGAGGGCGTTCACGAGCCAGTGCCGGTTCTCGGTCCCGATGGTCGTCCCCGCGGCGCGCACGCGCTCGCCGTTGGAGGCGATCTCGACGCGCACGAGGTTGGTGAAGTCGCGCGACGCGCGGCGCCGTTCCTCCGCGACCTCGATCCCGCGCTCGGCCGCGATCACCGGCGCGTTGACGTAGTTCACCGGCTGGTCCGAGCGTCCCTGGAAGGCGCCGTTCAGCGCCGCGACGGTCAGCAGCCGGGTGTCGTAGCCGGAGAGCGCGCCGTAGTACGAGAGCGTGATCCGCTCGGCGCGACCCTCGGCGAGCTCCATCGCCAGCCGTCCGAGCTTCGCCGCGAGCGGGACGTACGGCCCGAGCACCTCGAGGTCCTCCGCGCCGATCGAGGGGATGTTGACGGCGTTGCTCACGAGCGCGCCCTCCAACGCGGCCGCCACCTGCTCGGCGACGATCAGGCCCGCGCGGTCCTGCGCCTCCTCGGTCGAGGCCGCGAGGTGCGGCGTGACGACGACGTTCTCGAGCTCGAGCAGCGGCCCCGAGTACGGCTCCTGCGCGTAGACGTCGATCGCAGCGGCGGCGAGCTTGCCCGAGCGCAGCGCCTCGATCAGCGCCTCCTCGACGACGAGCTCGCCGCGAGCAGCGTTGATCACGCGCGCGCCGTCGGGAAGCTTCGCGATCGCCTCGTCGTCCAGAAAGCCGCGCGTCTCGGCGGTCGACGGCAGATGCAGCGTGAGGAACTCCGCGACGGCGAGCACCTCGTCCGGGCTCTCCGCGCGCTCGGCGCCGAGCTCGCGAAAGCGCTCCTTCGCCACGAACGGGTCGTAGGCGACCACGCGCATGCCGAGCCCGAGCGCGCGGCGCGCGACCTGCTGGCCGATCCGGCCGAAGCCGAGCACCCCGAGGGTCTTGCCCTCGAGCTCGATCCCTCCCCAGGCCGAGCGCTCCCACCGGCCCTGTTTCAGCGCCGCGTGCGCCTGCGGGATGTTGCGCGCGAGCGCGACCAGCAGGCCGACCGTGTGCTCGGCCGCCGAGGTGACAGTCGACTCGGGCGCGTTGGCGACGACGATCCCGCGCCGCGTCGCCGCGTCGACGTCCACGTTGTCGACGCCGACCCCGGCCCGGCCGATCACCTTCAGCCGCTCTGCCCGCTCGATCACGTCCGCCGTGAGCTTCGTCGCCGAGCGGATCACGATCGCGTCATAGTCGCCGATCGTGGCGGCGAGGTCGCCGTTCGAGTCCACGTCGACGTCGAAACGCTCGCGCAGAAGCTCGACCCCCGCATCGGCGATCTGCTCACGGACGAGAACGCGAGCCCGGGTCACACCGGGGTGTGCTCGAACGCCTCGAGCGCGCGGCTGACCGCGACGCCGCGCTCGATCTCGGCTCCGAGCTCGACGAGCGCGAGCTCGACCGCCGCCAGCGCGGTCGTGATGTCGAAGACGTCGTAGTAGCCGATGTGGCCGATGCGGAAGATCTTCCCCTTCAGCTCGCCCTGGCCCGGCGCAAGCGTGACGCCGTGGCGGTCGCGCAGCAGCAGCACCAGCTCGCCGGAGTCGATGCCTTCGGGCGCGCGCACGGCGGTGACCACCGCCGAGCTGTCGTCGTCCGGCGACGATAGCTCGAGTCCCATCGCCTTCACGCCCTCGCGGCAGGCGCGGCCGAGTCGGCGGTGCCGGTCGAAGGCGCCCTCGAGCCCCTCTTCCAGCAGCATCCCGAGGGCCACGTTCAGGCCGGCGACCAGGGAGACGGGCGGCGTGACCGGCGCGTCCAAGGTCGCCTGGCCCTTGCGCGTCCGCTCCCAGTCCCAGTAGAAGCGCGGTGACGTCGCGTCGGCGGCCCGCGCCCACGCGGCTTCGGAGGCACTGACCATCGCGAGGCCGGGCGGGGTCATGAGCGCCTTCTGCGCTCCTGAGGCGACGACGTCGATTCCCCAGGCGTCGGTCTCGAACGGCACCGCGCCGAGGCTCGAAACGGCGTCGACCGCGCTCAGGGCTCCCGCGTCGCGCGCGGCCGCGGCGAACGGCTGCGGGTCGATCACGACCCCGGTCGAGGTCTCGGAGTGGGTGAAGAAGAGGATCGCCGCCTCGCGCTCGCGCAAGCGCGCCGCCACGTCGTCGGCCGACGGGATCTCGCCCCAGGCGTAGCGCAGGTGGTCGACCTCGGCGCCGTAGGCCTTCGCGATCGCGACCCAGCGCTCGCCGAAGTACCCGGCCGAGACGACCAGCACCGGATCGCCGGGCGAGAGAACGTTCGCGGCTCCTGACTCCATCGCGCCGGACCCGGAGCCGCCGAACAGCAGCACCTCCTGCTCGGTGCAAAAGACCTCGCGCAGCCGGGCGAGCGCCTCCGAGTAGAGCTTGCGGTAATCCGGCCCACGGTGGTGGATCACCGGTTGCGCGATCGCCGCCAGCACCTCGGGTGGCGCGGGCGTCGGGCCGGGTGTCATCAGATAGCGCTTCTCGGCCAAGACCACGAGGGTAGCGCTACCGGCGGCCGTGAGAGGCCCGGATCACGGCAGGGCCGTGCTCGGATCGACCGACGCGCCGCGGAGGCGCACCTCGAAGTGCAGGTGTGGGCCGGTCGCGTTTCCGGTGGACCCGACGGCGCCGACCCGCGCGCCGGTGGCCACGCGCTCGCCGACGTCGACTGCGACCGTGGAGAGGTGTGCGTACATCGTGCGCACTCGACGCGCGTGCACCACGACGACGAGCTTGCCCCAGCCGCCGTCTATCCGGCCGGCGTACGCGACCCGGCCCGGCGCCGCGGCTCTGACCGTCGTCCCCGCCGGAGCGAGCAGGTCGATGCCGGCGTGGAAATGGTTGCCTCGCGGCCCGAACCCGTTGCCGAGCGGCGCTTCCAGCGGCCACGCCAGCGCGATCGGACACGTTGGGGGCGCGCGCCGGAGCGCGGCGACGGTGCTCGCGCCGGCGACGCCGTCGACGCGGAGACCCGCCCAGCGCTGGAAGCGTCGTAGTGCCCGGTCGGTGTGGAAGCCCAGTGCGCCGTCGATCGTCGCCGACGGGAACCCGTGCCACGCGAGCAGGAACTGCAGCGCCGCCACGTCCCAGCCTCGCGTAGCGCGGGACAGGGGCCGGCTGCCGAGGACGTGCCGGCCGTAGCGGCCCAGCGCCGCGCGGGTGTTCGTGCCGGCGAGACCGCTCGGCGCCAGCCCGGCCCGCCGCTGGAAGCGCTTGGTCGCCGCGCTCGTCAGCGGCCCTTTCAGGCCGTCGATCGAGCCCGCATAGAGCCCGCGCGCGCGCAGTGCGACCTGCAAGGCAGCGACGCCGGCGTCGCGCGAGGCGGCCGCAGGCGACGGCAGCAGCGCCAGAAGGACGACCAGCACCATAGTGAGCCTGAGGCCGCGGGTACCCATACCACTCCCTGTCTCGGACCACTGGCCGGACATTCCGGCCGCTACCGAGTAGGTACCCCGAGCGCCGGGTCAGCCGCTCAGCTTCTCGCGCAGGCGCTCGTTGACGACCTTCGGATTTGCCTCGCCGCCGGTCTCCTTCATCACCTGGCCGACGAAGAAGCCGAGCAGCCCTTCCTTGCCGCCGCGGTACGCCTCGACCTGCTGCTCGTTCTCGCTCAGGATCCGGTCGATCACCGGGTCGAGCTCGCCTACATCGTCAACTGATCTCAGGCTTATGAAATCCGCCGCTGTGAATGTCGGAGAGGCGCTCGTGGCCACCGCCTCCGCAAACGCCGCCCGCGGTATTTCCGCGCGCACTGCAATCACTTTCCCGAGCTCCTCAGCGTTGACCTTCAATGGATCGAGGCCCGTTGCCGCGAACTCATTCATGACCACGTTCGCAGCCGCCTTCCGATCCCCAGGGATCCGCGAGTAGAGCTCGTCGCGCCCGCTCGTCACGAGGCCCTCCGCGAGCGAGAACCCGACCTCGGCCTCCAACCGATGGATCCGTGCCGACGGCAGCTCCGGCAACTCCCTCTGCATCCGCTCCACGAGCTCGCGTGACGGCTCGAGCGGCACCAGGTCGGGCTCCGGGAAATAGCGGTAGTCCTGCGCCTCCTCCTTCGAGCGCAACGGCGGCGCCGACTCGTTGCCCGGGTCGAAGTGCAGCGTCTCCTGCTCGACCTCGCCGCCCGACTCCCAGATCTCGACCTGCCGTCGCACCTCGCGCTCGATCCCCTTGGCGGCGAAGTTGAAGGAGTTCATGTTCTTCAGCTCGGTGCGAGTGCGGAGCTCGTCCGAGCCCACGGGCCGCACCGACACGTTGACGTCGAACCGCAGCGAGCCCTTCTCCATCTCCGCGTCCGAGATGCCGAGCTCGACGACCGTCTGTCGCAGCAGCTGCAGGAACCGCTTCGCGTCCTCGGCCGAGCGGATGTCCGGCTTGGTCACGATCTCGACCAGCGGCGTGCCACAGCGGTTGAAGTCGACGAGCGAGCGGTCCGCGCCGTGGATCCGGCCCTCGGCGCCGCCGACGTGGATCGTCTTCGCAGCGTCCTCCTCGAGGTGGGCGCGCTCGATCCCAACCACGGCGTCGCCGTCGGGGCCCGGGACCGTGAAGGCCCCGTCCACGCAGAGCGGCTCGTCGTACTGGGAGATCTGGTAGCCCTTCGGGTTGTCCGGGTAGAAGTAGTTCTTGCGGTGGAAGATCGCCCGCTCGGGGACGCTGCAACCGAGCGCGTGCCCGAGCAGGATCGTCCACTCGACCGCCTTCCGGTTCGGCACGGGTAGCGCGCCCGGGAACGCGAGGCAGACCGGGCACGTGTGCGTGTTCGGCGGGTCGAAGTACGCCACCTCGCACCTGCAGAACATCTTCGTCCGCGTCTTTAGATGGACGTGGATCTCGAGGCCGATCACCGGTTCCCACGTCACTTCAAGCGCTCCGGGACGTAGTCGAAGCCGATCGCGCCCTCGAGCGCGTGCCCGGCCCGGAAGAGCAGGTTCTCCGAGAACTGCGGGCCGATCAGCTGGAAGCCGACGGGAAGCCCCTCCGAGAGGCCGCACGGGATCGAGAGACCGGGCAGACCGGCCATGTTCGACGGGATCGTGAGCAGGTCGGCCGCGTACATCGCGAGCGGGTTCGCGGTGCGCGCGCCGAGCTCGAACGCGACCGTCGGCGACGTGGGGCTGACGAGCACGTCGAACTGCTCGAACGCGGCGTCGTGCTCCTGCCGGATGACGGTGCGCACCTTCTGCGCCTGGCCGTAGTACGCCTCGTAGTAGCCGGCCGAGAGCGCGTAGGTGCCGAGCATGATCCGGCGCTTCGGCTCGTCGCCGAAGCCGGCGTCGCGCGTACGGTCGTACATCGTGCGGACGTCGCCGTTCCCGACGCGCAGGCCGTAGCGGACGCCGTCGTAGCGTGCGAGGTTGGACGACGCCTCCGAGGGGGCGATCAGGTAGTAGCAAGGCAGGCCGTACTCGACCGATCGCGGGAGGCGGCACTCCCCCACCTCGGCGCCGAGCTCACGGGCGAGCTCGATCGTGCGATCGACCGCCTCGGTCACGCCGGGCTCGATTCCCTCGGCCGCGTTCAGCTCCTTTGGGACGCCGACCCGCAGGCCCTCGAGATCCTCGGCCTCGGGGATCTCGATCGGCTCCGGGAGCTCGACGGTAGTCGAGTCGGCGGGATCGCGGCCGGCGATGATCCGGTGCAGGAGCGCGCAGTCGCGCACGGTCTTCGCGATCGGCCCGACCTGGTCGAGGCTCGACGCGAAAGCGACGATCCCGAAGCGGGAGACGGTGCCGTACGTCGGGCGCAGGCCGACGACCCCGCACAGCGCGGCCGGCTGCTTGATCGAGCCGCCGGTGTCGGACCCGAGCGCCCAGGGAGCGAGCCCGGCGGCGACCGCGGCGGTCGAGCCGCCCGAGGAGCCGCCCGGGACGCGGTCCGGGTCCCACGGGTTTCTCGTGGGGCCGTATGCCGAGTTCTCCGTCGACGAGCCCATGGCGAACTCGTCGAGGTTGGTCTTGCCGAGCAGCGGCAGGCCCGCGTCCTTGCAGCGGGCTGCGACGGTTGCGTCGAAGACCGGCCTGTAGCCGGCGAGGATCTTCGAGGCCGCGGTCGTCTCGACGCCGCGCGTCGAGATCACGTCCTTGAGCGCGATCGGGACACCGTCGCCTACGGGCTCGTCGACGGTGCAGAGGTAGGCGTGGAGCTCGGGGTCGCGCTCGGCGATCGCGTCCGAGTACGAGCGGTGCAGCTCGGCGCCGCTGACCTCGCCGCGCTCGATCAACCCGATCGCCTCTTCGGCGGTCAATCGCAGCGTGTCGATCACGCGCCGGCTCCCCTCCCCCAAACGCCCCCCAGGGGTCCCCCGGGACCCCTGCAGACACCGTAGCCGCCGTGGGCGCACGGGTCTGAGCCGGGGGTGTGACGGAGGTGGAACATCTCGGCAGGCACCGCTCGACCCCTCAGGCGGCGGGCACCCGGAAGGCGTCGTCCTCGCGATCGGGCGCGTTCGCAAGCGCGTCCTCGACCGGAAGCGACGGCGCCGGCTCGTCCTCGGCCCACACGTTCGAGAGCGCGAGCGGATGCAGCGTCGCCTCCACCTCGCTCAGGTCCAGCTCCGACACCTTCCCGACCGCCTCCAGGATCGCGTCGAGCTGACCGGCGAACCGGTCCAGCTCCTCCTCGGTCAGCGCGAGCCTCGCCAGCCGCGCGACGTGCACCACCTCATCCCGCGAGATCGCCATCTGCGCTCATCCTTCCAAAAAAGAACGGGGCCCCTTTCGGAGCCCCGCCAGCTTTCGGTTCCAGAAAGGGTCTAGATCGCCTGCACGTTCGCCGCCTGCAGGCCCTTATCGCCCTGCACGACGTCGAACTCGACCTGCTGACCCTCGGTCAGCGACTTGTAGCCTTCCCCTGCAATCGCCGAGAAGTGGACGAAGACGTCTTCGCCGCCTTCGCGCTCGATGAAGCCGTAGCCCTTCTCGTTCGAGAACCACTTGACGGTGCCCTTGGGCAAAACGTTCTCCCTTCGTACACAAACAACGACGGCCCGGGCACCGAGCCGCCGACCTACTGTGAAGCGGCGCGAACCTTAGCCGCAATCGCCTTGCGGGGCAAGATCGCTGCTAACCCTGCCTCGTGCGTTGGACGGCCGCACCGGCAAAGCCGGCGCGGCCTCTTTGGTCGGCGTCGCAAGCGACGCCTTGGCCGCAATCGCCTTGCGGGGCAAGATCGCTGCCAACCCTGCCCCGTGCGTTGGACGGCCGCACCGGCAAAGCCGGCGCCGCCTCTTTCGGTCGGCGTCGCAAGCGACGCCTTAGCCGCAATCGCCTTGCGGGGCAAGATCGCTGCCAACCCTGCCCCGCGCGTTGGACGGGCCGCAATCGCCTTGCGGGGCAAGATCGCTGCCAACCCTGCCCGTGCGTTGGACGGCCGCACCGGCAAAGCCGGTACGGCCTCTTTGGTCGGCGTCGCAAGCGACGCCTTGGCCGCAATCGCCTTGCGGGGCAAGATCGCTGCTAACCCTGCCTCGTGCGTTGGACGGCCGCACCGGCAAAGCCGGCGCGGCCTCTTTGGTCGGCGTCGCAAGCGACGCCTTGGCCGGTATCGCGTGACGGCTGGGCCCTAGCGCCGAGTATCCGGGAACGCGAGCAGGCCGCGACGGAACCTGGCCGCGCGAACGGTGCTCTGCAGGAGCATCGCGATCGTCATCGGCCCCACACCCCCGGGGACGGGCGTCAGGAAGGCGGCGCGCGTCGCCGCGTCCGGGTCGACGTCGCCGACGATGCCGCCCTCGGTGCGGTTGATGCCGACATCGACGACCGCGGAGCCGGACTTGACCATGTCCGCGGTGACAACCTCCGGCACGCCTGCCGCGACGACCAGGACATCCGCATCCAGCGTGTAGCGCTCGAGGTCGTCCGTATGCGAATGGCAGATCGAGACCGTGGCGTGCGCCTGCAGCAACAGGTGCGCGACCGGCTTGCCGACGATCGTGCTCCGGCCGACCACCACTGCGCGGGCGCCGTCGAGCGGGATCTTGTACTCAGCGAGCAGTGCCATCACGCCGAGCGGCGTCGCGGGAACGTGCGTCGGACGCCCGAGGTAGAGCTGCCCAGCGTTGAAGGGGTGGAAGCCATCCACGTCCTTGACCGGGTCGACCGCGGCGATCACCCGCGCCTCGTCGATGTGCTCGGGCAGCGGCAACTGGACGAGGATCCCGTCGATCGCATCGTCGGCGTTCAGCGCCGCGACCTCCTCGAGCACCTCCTCCTCGGAGATGGTGTGCGGCAGCCTGCGGTCGACCGAGGCGATCTCGACCTCTGACGCGGCCTGGTGCTTGAGCCGCAGGTAGATCGTCGACGCCTCGTCCTCGCCGACCTGCACCGTCGCGAGGCCGATCGCGCCGAGCTCGCGCACGTCGTCGGCCACCTGCGCCCGGATCCGCTCGGCGAGCGGCCGGCCCTCCATCAACGTCGCCGTCAACGCGCTACGAGACCGGCAGCTGGACGTCGCTGACGTCGAGGCCGAGCGACTGCGCGAGGCGGACGCCGATCTCGATGTCCTCCTTCAGCTTCTCGATGTCGCGCGAGCGCATGGCCGAGCCGATGAACGCGCGCTCCTTGGGCCGCCAGAGCGCGTGCTGGACGAAGGTCGGCAACAGCCGGTTGGCGGCGTCCACGAGCGCGCGCTTCGTCTTCGTGTCCGCGCCGCGGAGCAGCACCTTCTCGTACGCCATCCCGGCGCCGTGGTGGATGCCGTCGTCGGTCGTCAGCCGGTTGCAGAGGTCCTCGAGCACCGTCCCGCGCGAGGCGCGGGCGATCAGCCGGAAGCGCGAGATGATCAGCCGCTCGTAGAAGACCTGCATCTGGAACACCTTCTCCTCGAGCGTGTCCGCCTCGAGCGTCATGTGCGCGAGCTCGTCGAGATACGGGTCGCGCTCGGCCGTGCCGCCCGCCTCCTCGATCAGCTTCAGCCACGCCTCGGTGTGACGCGACTCGTCCTGCACCATCGTCGAGTAGTAGAGCTTCGCCTCGGCGTCGGGCGCGATGTTCAGAAGCTGCGACGACATCTCGCACGCGAGCATGTCCGCCTGCAGCTGCTGGGTGAGCACCGAGCGCCACATGTCCTTGCGGCGGGCCTGGCGCTGCGGGGAGCCCTTGCCCTCGGGAATCGGCGGCAGCTCGCCCCACGGCAGGTCGCGCACCTGCCACTCCTGCCGCTTGGCCAGCTCGTAGAAGCGGAGGACCCCCGCGAACGCTTCGCGCTCTTCGCGCTCCTGGTCGATGACCGTCTCGGTCGGCACGCCCGGACCTTATCGTCAGGGAATGCGCGTCGAGTTCGAGATTGGCGACCTGACCGAGCAGCAGGTCGACGCGATCGTCAACGCGGCCAACGAGTCGCTGCTCGGCGGAGGGGGCGTCGACGGCGCGATCCACCGGGCCGGCGGACCGGAGATCCTCGCCGAGTCGCGGACGCTGGGCGGTTGCGCCACCGGCGACGCCAAGCCGACAACCGCCGGACAGCTGCCGGCGCGCTGGGTGATCCATGCGGTCGGGCCGGTGTGGCGCGGCGGTGGCCAACGCGAGGACGAGCAGCTCGCCTCAGCCCACCGCCGGGCGCTCGAGGTCGCCCGCGATCTCGCCGCACGCACGGTCGCCTTCCCGGCGATCTCCTGCGGCATCTACGGCTACCCGCCCGAGCTCGCCGCGCCCGTCGCTGTCGGGGCCATCGCCGAGTTCGAGCACGACTTCGAGCTCGTCCGCTTCGTCTTCCTCGACGAGGCGCTGCTGGACATCTTCGCCGCGGCCCACGAATAAGCTCCGCTCCGTGGAGCCCGAGCCCCGCAAGTGGCCGCGGAAGAACGACGCCCAGTCGATCCAGGCACGGCAGGAGGCGCTCGGGCTCGACGGCGAGGTGACCGGCATCGACCTCGAGCCGTTCGCCCGCGCCCAGGAGATGCTGACGGGCGCCGCGGTGATCCCGGTCGCGGTGGTCGGGCCGCTCGAAATCGAGCTCGGCGAGTACGAGCTGCGCGAGCCCGACGGCGCCGTCGTCGAGACCGGCCGCGCGCGCGACTCCGTCTTCGTCCCGCTCGCGCACACGGAGGGCGGGCTTTCGGCGTCGCTGCACCGCGGGGCGCGCGCGGTCGCGGAGTCCGGCGGCTTCCGCACGTACGTCCTCGCCGACCGGATCACGCGCGCCTCGTGCTTCGTCTGCGGCTCGGCCGGAGAGGCGATCGAGCTCGCGCGCTGGATCGAGGACGAGCTCGACGCGATGCGCGAGTGGCTCGAGCAGCAGGACGACCCGTCCCTGTCCAAGTTCGCGCGACTGCGGGAGGTGAAGACGCACGTCGTCGGGCCGATGTGCCACGTTCTCTGGCGTTGGACGGCCGGCGACGCCGTCGGCGCGAACATGATGACGCGCAACGCCTACGTGCTGAACATGGGCTACGTGATGGAGCGGGCGCCGGTAACGCCGGAGCGCTCGATCCTCGAGGCGAACATGGGCGGCGACAAGAAGCCGTCGTTCGAGTACTTCCAGAGCGGCCACGGGAAGACGGTGGTCGCCGAGGCGACGCTGACCGAGGATGCCGTCCGCCGCGTGCTGCGGACGAAGCTCGAGGACCTCGAGGAGCTCGCCTGGGCCGGCACGCACGGCGCGGTCGCCTCGGGGATGCAGTCCGTCGCCTTCACGCCGGCGACCGCGATCGCCGCGGTCTTCGCCGCCACGGGCCAGGACCTCGGGATGATCGGCACCAGCTCGATGTGCCATGGCGCCGAACGGCGGGTCGAGGACGGCCTGCAGGTCTCGCTCCGTCTCCCGGGGCTCGAGGTGGCGACCATCGGCGGCGGCACCACCCTCCCGTTCGCCCGCCGCTGGCTGGAGCTGCTCGGCTGCGCGGGCGCCGGCAAGGTCTACCGCTTCGCCCAGATCGTCGCCGCGGCGACGCTCGCGCTGGAGATCTCCGCCTCGGCGGCAATGGCGACCGCCGGTTCCGCGGAGTTCTTCCGCGCGCACCACGAACGCGGGGGTCTTCGCTAGATCGAGTGATTGACGCCTCGGTGCCCGCTGCCGATCATGTGACAAAAGCGACGTATCTGCGGCCAGACCCCGAGGTGAGCGAAATGCTTCGAATCTGGCTCATGGCGATGCTCGCGGCAGCGATGTTCGGCGTGGTTCGCCACACCGACGTCCTCCACCGTGCCGGTTTGACGGGCTACTGCACCGCGGCCCCTCGGCCCGCAGGCACAACCGGCCACTGGCGCACGTGCGAGAAAGGCGTGCTCGACGGCCGTCCCGATCTCTCGGGCCAGTCCTGCACACGGCGCGGCCAGAGCGGCTCCGTGGAGTACTGGCGCTGCCCGGCCCGCGTGGAGTCGACCGCCGCGGCGGGTTAGCTGAGCTAGCGCCTGCGGCCGCGGCTGACGCCACGTCAACGGGGAACAGGTGTGTCACAGAAGGCAAGGTCGGGGCCGGTGTAGGTTCCAAGTGTGCTGCGCGAGGTGGCCGAGTACCCGAACTGCTTCGGGCCGCTCGGGCCCGGCGCGGAGCGGATCGAGACCGATCGCTACACGCTCTGCCTCGGCCCCGGCTCGACCTGGAACACCGTCCAGCGGCAGCGCTTCGCGCTGGAGGAGCTCGACGAGGTGCTCGAGGAGGTTCGCGCCCACCTGCGCGACCGCGATCGCACGCAAACCCAGTGGGAGGTCGGCAGCTCGGCTCCTGCGGGTCTCGTGGACGCGCTGCTCGAGCGCGGCATCGGGTTCGACAGGGACCCTTACGCCGTCGCGCTCGTCCTCACGAGCGAGCCTCCGCCGCCGCGCGAGGGCCTGGTCGCGCGGCAGATCGAGACCTACGAGGAGTACCTCGACGCGAACGCAGTCCAGTGGGAGGCGTTCGGCACGCCGCCGGAGCAGATCGAAGAGTCGAAGACGCTCCTCCCCAAGCTTTTCCGCGAGAGCGTGAACCTCCGCCACGCCGTCTGGCTCGAGGGCGAGCTCGTCTGCACCGGCACCTCGGCGCCGACGGAGCATGGTCTCCTGCTCTACGGCGGGGCGACGCGCGAGTCGGCCCGCGGCCGCGGCGCCTACCGCGCGCTGATCCGCGCCCGCTGGGACGACGCCGCCGCCCTGGGCACGCCGGCCCTGATCACGCAGGGCGGCACGATGTCGCGCCCGATCCTCGAGCGGATCGGCTTCGAGCGGGTGGGCGAGGTGCACATGCTGCTGGACGAATTCGGCGGCTGAAGCCGGAAGCCGCTCCGAGGAGCGGCTTCCGAAGCCGTTTGCGACGGAGATCGCTGTTTAGACGAGCGTCTTGAAGAAGATCTCGACGTCCTCCGCCGGGAAGGTCTCGGTCTCGAAGATCTCGAGCTTCGCGATCTTGCCGAGAACGCGGAACGCGATCTCGTTGTCCGGGTACGTGAAGATGCCGAAGTACTCCCACGGGCCCATCGTCGCCATGAAGCGCTCGAGCTTGCCACCCTCGTGCTCGACGATCTCGCGGATCTTGTCGAGGTACTCGGGGGTCCTCTCGATCTGCTTCAGCGCCACCGGTGTCAGCCGGAACAAGCCGACGTACGTGTACATCCCAACCTCCTCTGTTGTCCGGGGCCATCCGGAAGGCCCCGCCAACCCCGAATCATCTCGCGCCGCACCACTCCCGTAATCCGCGAGCACGCTGAACCCGCTTCCTCTTTCTACGGAGCCGACGGCACCGGCCGTCAGGCACAGAGAAGGGCCCGCTTTGGGCGGGCCCTTCTGACCTTCGTGGAGCGGTTTCGCTTTCGTCTGCTTCTTCGTGGAGGGTTTCGGTGGGTTCTTCCTACTTCCCTTCTCGTTGAGGCTTCGTCCTACTCGCGATCCGTTCCTGCGCAACAGTCATGTTGCCTCAGTGCGCGCTCCACAGCATCCGGACGTACCCGGATGCAGACCCGTACTTTCCCGCAACGACGCAGCGAAGGTCGGACCACTTTCTGTAACAGCACGCGTCCTGGCCACGGGTTGGCGCTACCGGACGACGAGCCAGGCCCAGCGGCGCGTGCTGTGGTTTCCCGCGGCGTCGGCCGCGCCCGCCACCGCGACGGCCGTGACGGCAGCGATGAGGCACAGCAGCAGAACCGGCCAGCGCCACCCGAGCAGCTCGAGGCCTCCTTGGTCGAAAGCGGTTTAGCACCCACTCGCGGAGATGTCGAGCACCGATCGGGGAGAAAGAGGCGCCGACCGGAATCGAACCGGTGTACGAGGCTTTGCAGGCCTCTGCCTAACCACTCGGCCACGGCGCCAGCGGCGACCATCGTAGCGGGGTGGTTCTCGCTCCTCGCCACCGGGTACCCAGCGGACCATGCCTCGCCAGCTGAGCCTCGACGAGACGGCGGCGCCGCTCGTGCCAGCGCAGCGGAGCCTCCCGAAGCTGCGCGAGGCGGCCGCCGGGTGCACGGCCTGCGACCTCTTCAAGGACGCGACCCGGACGGTGTTCGGCGAAGGCACGCGCAGCGCGGAGGTGATGTTCGTCGGCGAGCAGCCCGGCGACCAGGAGGACAAAGCGGGCAAGCCGTTCGTCGGCCCTGCCGGGAGGCTCTTCGACGAGGCGCTCGAAGACGCGGGGATCGATCGCACGCAGGTCTACGTCACGAACGCGGTCAAGCACTTCAAGTGGCGAGCACGCGGGAAGCGGCGGATCCACCAGAAGCCGAACTGGTCGGAGATCGCTGCGTGTCGGCCGTGGCTCGACGCCGAGCTCGCGGTCGTCGAGCCACGCGTGCTGGTCTGTCTGGGCGCGGTCGCAGCGCAGGCGCTCCTGGGCCGACAGTTCCGGGTCACGCAGCAGCGAGGGAAGCCGGTCGAGTCCGACCTGGCCGAGCACGTCCTCGCGACGGTTCACCCGAGCTCGATCCTGCGCGCCGACCCGGAGACGCGCGAACGCGACTACGCGCAGCTCGTGAAGGACTTGAAAGTGGTTGCGCGCCTGCTCTAGAGCAGGTCGAGGTCGTCCTCTTCGGGCGCCGCGTCGCGATAGCGGCGGCGGTAGAACCAGAAGCCGCCGGCCGCGAGCGGGATCCCGAGCAGGAAGCGCGGGTCGGCCCACGCCGTCGAGAGCCAGAGCGCGACCGCCGTGGCGGCCGCGCTCCAGCGAAGCGCCCGCTGTTCGCGGGCAGTGAGGCTTTCGTACAGGTCTCGGAAGTTCATTAGCCAGGCATGATTCCAGCGACGTTTTCGATCGCGTTGCGGACGTTGTCGGAGAGCAGCGTGATCGCACCGATCACGGCAAGCGTGATCACGGCGAGAACGACGCCGTACTCCGCCATCGTCTGGCCTTCCTCGCGACGGCGAAGAGCATCCACCGTCGAGCCGACGAACGTCTGGGTGAAAGCGAAGAGCTTCAGCACTTGTTGACCTCCCTTCGAGCGGTCGGGGAGGGTCGAGAGGACTGTTCAGGTTGGACGGTGCTCGGCACCACGCCGCGACTCCTCCGATTTGGGGCTACTTCAGCGGGGCCGCACCGCCCGGTCTGTTGGAGCAGTAATCGGCGCCCGCGGCGGCGGCCCCGCATCCCTCGGACAAGCGATTCGGCGTCGAGCCGCTACGGCGGCGGTGCGGCCTCGATATCGGCCGCCGGCGTCGCACCCGGCGTGGTGAGCCCGCTCTCGTAGGCGAAGATCACGGCCTGCACGCGGTCGCGCAGCCGGAGCTTCATCAGGATCCGCTTCACGTGCGTCTTCACCGTCGACTCCTCGATCACGAAGGTGGCCGCGATCTCGGCGTTCGAGAGGCCGCCGGAAATCAGCCCCAGCACCTCGCGCTCCCGCGGCGTGAGCCGCTCGAGTAGCTCCTTGGCGGAGCTATCCGGGACGGGCTGCTCCGTCATCCGCTCGATCACCCTCCGCGTGACCGAGGGCGACAGCAGCGAGTCGCCGGACGCCAGCGTGTGGATCGCGGCGATCAGCTCCTCGGGCTTCGTGCGCTTGAGCAGGAAGCCCGACGCGCCCGCGTTGAGCGCGCCGAAGATGTAGTCGTCCTGCTCGAAGGTCGTCAGGATCGCGACCCTGATCTCGGGCGAGACGGCGACGACCTCGCGCGTCGCCGCGATGCCGTCCAGGTCCGGCATGCGCACGTCCATGAGGACGACGTCCGGCCCATGCCTGCGGGCTGCCGCAACGGCGGAGCGGCCGTCGCCCGCCTCAGCCACGACTTCGATTGCGTCGTCGGTCGAGAGCACGGCCTTCAGGCCGGCCCGCATCAGATCGTCGTCGTCGACGAGCAGCACTTGCACTTTCGGCCGGGTCACGCTCCCTCCGAGTCGTAGGGCAGGCTCGCGCGGACGCGGAAACGGCCGTCGCTCACCCCGGCCTCGAGGCTGCCGCCCAACAGGGCAGCGCGCTCGCGCATGCCGACGATGCCGTGGCCGTCCGTTCCCGCCGATGAGCCTGGGCCGGTCGGGTTGGTCACGGTCAGCTCGAGCGAGGTCGGGCCGAACCCGATCTCGACCACGGCGCTCCCGGCGCCGTGCCGGGCGGCGTTCGTCAGCGCCTCCTGGAGAATCCGGTAGGCCGCCTGGTCTAGACCCGGCGAGAGCGTGCGTCGCGAGCCGTGCTCCCGGATGTCGATCGCGAGCCCCGCGGACCGCCGGCGCGCCGCCAGCGTCTCCACCGCGGCGAGGCCGGTCGGCGGCTCCACCCTCTCCCCCGCTCCGTTCGAGCCGTCGTCGTCGCGGAGCGCGCGCACGAGCTGGTCGATCTCGCCCAGCGTCTCGCGGGCGACCTCCTCGATCGTCTCGAGCGCGGCCTGCGAGCCCTCGGGGTCCCGCGTGCTCAGCAGCCTGGCGGCGCCCGCCTGGACGAGGATGACGTTGATCGCGTGGCCGGCGGAGTCGTGGAGGTCGCGCGCGATGCGGGTGCGCTCCTCGGCCGCCGCCAGGCGACGCTCGCGCTCGGCGTCCCGCTCGGCGCGACGGGCTCGCTCCTCGAGCTCGACGATCCGGGCGCGCCGCTGGCGGACGCGGTCGCCGATCACCCAGGCCCCGCCCCAGACGACCGTGCCGAAGAGCAGCGCCACCGTGGGGAAGGCGTCCTCGGCGACGGCAACCGAGGAGACGTGGACGACGAAGAGGCCGACCACGACGCCGCCGATCGTCCATCTGGACGCCCGCGACCTCTCGGGGTTGAGCGCGAGGAGGAATAGGGCGATCGTCGGCCCGAGCGGCGGCCCTTGCGGGTAGCCGACGCCGTTCAGCGCCGCGCTGGCAGCCGCCGTCACGACGAAGACCGCAAGCGGCGCGCGGCGCCAAGCGGCGAGAGGCAGCGAGGCGGCGGCGGCGAGCAGCACGCCGAGCGCGTCGAGGCTGCGGGTGTCCGAGTCGCCGCGAGCGGCGAGCAGCGCCAGCGACGCCGCGAACACGGCCACGGCCAGCACCGCGTCGCGCACGGCTTCGCCGTGGCTGCGCCACGGACGGCTTGTCGACGCGGTCTCGACGGTCACTTCGAGCCGAGCGTAGCGATGGGTAGGCGCCGCCCGAGTCCCTTCGCGGGAGGATCTGGCGTCCCCCCGCAGGAGGACGTCGAGTTCCTCCTCCGGGGCGTTTCGGAGCGCGGTCGCCGCGGCCTACCGTGGCTGCATGAACACCAAACAGACCACACCCGCACTCGTCACCCACGACCTGACGAAGCGCTACGGCGGCCGTGCGGCCGTCGACAACCTCAGCATCGAGGTTCCCGCCGGCGTCGTGGCGGGCTTCATCGGCCCGAACGGCGCCGGCAAGACGACGACGATGGCGATGCTGCTCGGCCTCGTCAAGCCGACGGCCGGGAGCGCAACGGTCCTCGACTCGAGCCTCGACGACCCGGGCGCGTACCTCGGCCGCGTCGGCGCGCTGATCGAGACGCCTGCTTTCTGGCCGGGCCTGACCGGGACCGAGAACCTCCGCGTTCTGGCGACGCTGAGCGGCCACGACACGCGCCGCATCCCGGAGGTGCTGGACCTTGTCGGCCTGGCCGGCCGCGGCGGCGACAGGTTCGGCGCGTACTCGCTCGGCATGAAGCAGCGCCTGGGGATCGCCGCGGCTCTGCTCGGCGACCCCGAGCTGCTCGTCCTCGACGAGCCCACGAACGGGCTCGACCCCGTGGGCATCAACGAGATCCGCCAGTTCATCCTCGAGCTGGCGGACGGCGAGCGCACCGTGCTCGTGTCGTCACACATCCTCAGCGAGCTCGAGCACGTCTCCGACTGGCTGATCGTCATCAACGACGGCTCGCTGCTCTACCAGGGTCCGGCCGACGGGTTCCTCGGGCAGGTGCCGACGACGATCGCGCTCGCCCCGGAGCATCCCGGCGACCTCGACCGCCTGTCCGCGCTGATCCGCGCCGACGGACACGACCCGCGCCGGGACAACGGCGCGCTGACGGTTCCCGTCGACGAGGACGACGCCAAGGCCCTGGCCGCGGCACTCAACAAGGCCGCGGTCGCCCACGGCATCGTGCTGGCCGAGCTGCACACGCGCCGGCCGAGCCTCGAGTCCCAGTACCTCGCAGCGCTAGGAGAAGAACGATGATCGCCGCCATTCGAGCAGAGCTCGTGAAGATCTTTCGCCGGCGCGTGCTCGTCACCACCGCCATCACGACCGTCGTGTTCGCCGTCGGTTCCGCAGCCCTCGTCCTTGCGTCCGCCGAGCCCGCCGGCGGGCGCTTCTCCGACCGTGGCGTCACGGTCGAGTCGCTGTCCGGAGCGGGAGGCGGCACCGAGGTCTTCACGACTGCGGTCTCGTTCGCGGGGACGTTCCTGTTCGTCCTCTTCGTCGGTGTCGTCGCGATCGAGTTCTCGCGCGGGACGTTCCGGACGATGCTGATCCACCAGCCCCGCCGGATTCGCCTGCTGGCCGGGAAGACCGCGGCCCTGCTCGGCTTCGCGGCAGCGGTGCTCGCGGTGACGGAGGTGCTCACGTGGATTGCCGCACGGGTCCTCGCGCCCACGCAGGACATCGCCACCGGCCGCTGGCTGAGCGCCGACGCGCTCGGCCAGGCTATTGCCGACTACGGCTCCGTTGTGTTCTGGGTCAGCGGCTACGCGTTGCTCGCGACGATGCTCGCGGTGCTGGTGCGGTCGGTGCCGGTTGCCCTGGCGATCGGGATCGCCTGGGCAGGCCCGTTCGAGCACATCCTGCAGGACGCCTGGGGGCCTGCCAGCCGGTACTTCCCGGGACTGCTGCTCGAGGCCTTCGTCGCCGGCGGGACGTCAGCGGTGAGCGCTACCCGCGCCTTCCTCATGGTTGCCGTCTACGTCACGCTCGCGGCGGCGATCGCCGCGACGGTGTTCAGCCGGCGCGACGTGACCGCGTAGGCCGTGCGCGCAGCCCGAGGAGACCCCCGAGGGCGAGGAAGGCGACCACGATCGCCGTCGTCTCGAAAGCGCCGAGCACCACTGCCCCGGCCAATCCCTCTCGAAAACCGGCGGCCGTCACCGCGAGGAAGGCGGCGACGGCCGTCAGCGACATCGTCTGCCACGGTCGGGCAAGTGCGGTGAGCGCAATACGCCGCACAGCCGGCAGGCGCGTTCCCCGTAGCAGCGCGTCGACGTTGGCCGCCAGCGACTCGGCGCGCGTGCGCTCACGCCGCGTCGGCAACGCTGCGACCGCTGACGCCTGCGCGGCCGCGCGGGCGGCGGAGAGCCCCGACGCCAGCAGGAGCAGGACGGCAACGGCGAAGCCGAGCGTCAACCAGCGCCCTTCGCTCCAGGCGATGACACCGGCCGGTCGCGAAAGGGCGACGCCCGCTTCGCAGACACCCGCAGCCAGGAGGGCGAGGCAGACGACGAACAGACAGCGTGCGATCGCGGCCAGCTCGCCGCTCGGCGCGGCCACCACGCCGCGCCAGCGCAGCGAGCGCACGGCGGCGACACCAACTGCGACGGCGGCGACCTGAATCGCGAAGAAGCTCGCTGCTCCCTGCGGGAAGTCGCGCAGCACCGGCGACGCCGCGGTCGCGAACGCGACGAAGACGACGGCGTAGCCGGCGAAGGCAGCGACAGCGGCGCGGACAGCGCGACGGGTGGTGGTGGAAGCGGCCGCTTCGGCGAAACCGGCGGCGACCGTCGTGGCGTCGCCGAACCGCGCGATCGCCCGCTCCTCTGCCTCCGCGCGTGAGAGGCCGCCGCCAGCGAGCTCGTCGGCCAGGTCGCGGAGGTGGTGGTCGACTTCTTCGAGCAACCGCAAGCGCGGAGCTCGGCGGAGCCGTAGTTCCCGCTCGAGCTGCTCGAGGTACGCGCCGATCGTCATCCGCTGCTCGCGAGGATCGAGTTCATTGCGCGCTCGAAGCGCCGCCAGTTGCCCTGTCGCTCTTCGAGCGCGTCCCGGCCTCCTGGGCGTAGCTCGTAGACCCGGCGTCTGCGGCCGCCGACCTCGGACCAGCTGCTTTTCACCAGTCCATCCCGCTCGAGGCGATGCAGGACCGGGTAGAGCGACCCTTCGAGCAGCTCGAACTCACCGTCACTGCGCTCGCGGATCGCGCGGATGATCGAGTAGCCGTGACCCGGGCCGGCCTCGAGCGCCGTCAAGACCAGCAGCTCGAGGTGGTTCTTGAGGACGTCACGCCTCATACATCAAGATTCTATGTATCGAGCGTTGAGGTGTCAAGCCGGCCGAACACGGCATTTGCCCGGAGTGGCGGGCGGTGAGCTCGGTCAGTCGTAGCGTGCGGCACACTGCCTGCTAGGCCGGTGCCTCTAGGTCCTTCGTACAGCGCGGGGTGCGCGTCGAGGCGCTGCACTTAGTGGGGTGGTCGACACTGCGGCGTCGACCACCCTCTGCTGCCGAGCTCTCGAGAGCCCGGAGTGCGCGGGAGCGCCCCCGGTCCGCGTTCACGCTACGCCTCGCTCCGCGTAGTGGCCCGTTCGTACATGGCCCGGAGCGTCAGAAGCAGCCAGGTTGCAGCCGCGCGGCCGAGTTCACGCTACGCCGGGGCTTCGACAGTCCAGTCGTAACGTCAGAACGCCGCGCGCCGCCGTGCAGAAGCTCCGTGCGAAGCCACATCAACGAGGACCGCGAGGACGACGAAGATCCACTCCCAGCCCGTCACCCCTCGCCCGCCGGTGTTCCAGAGAATCACGTAGAGGAGCGTCGTTAGCGGCAGGAAGATGATTCCGAGGATCGGCCAGATCAGCGGGCCGAACGCGCGGTCGACCCAGGGCGTGAAGATCCACATCAGCGCCAGCGCCAGACGCGACGACACGAGCGCGATCAGGACGAAGATGCAGCCCAACCGTGCGTCCTCCCTTCAGGCCCCGGAAACCGGCGGCGGCGACTTTCTCACACTCGAAGAGCAGTGGCAACTGGCCTCGGACGGCAAGCCGAACGCCGTCGCGCTGCAACTCGGCCCAGGCTCACGCTACGCCTCGCCCCTGTCGCCGCCTAGTGGCCTGTTCGGCCATGGCCTTCGCCTCTGCGCGGCATGTTCGCAACCGTTCCCGCCGAGCGTGTCGAGACAGGCCGCAAAGGTCGTGTCGCAATCGCCTCCGACCCGAAGCGGAAGCGATACTCGTACCAGTCGGAGCCGGACGCGCGCCGCATACGATCCCAGCCTCTCGACTGCAGATCAACGGTGAGCGCCTCGAGCGCGGCGAGTGCGGCCGGATCTTTGGTCAAAGAGAGACGCGTCTGCCACGGCAAGCGCCATGTCCGAAAGGTCGGCGAGAAGGCCAATGCCCCCTCGTCGCCGTTCTGCTCACCGTCGCCGTTCTGCTCACCGTCGCCGTTCTGCTCACGAGCGTAGAACTGCGCACGAACGTAGCCGCGCCAGAGGGCGATCGAACATCGCGGTGAAGGCGGCCTTCGGGTCACGTTCCTTGGCGGACATGGAGTTCGAACGTCCCGAGCGCCGCATCTCGGAAGGCTCGAACCGCGTCCTTCCGTGGCTCCGATGCTCGCGCACGAGCCCTGCAGGAGCAACTGGCCGATCGACGAGGTTCCAAGTGGGCTCGTTACGAAACCAGCCCGGGCTCACACGCTTAGCCCTGCGCCCTTCGCCGGCCACTCGCCCTGTCCGCCTCCGCCAGGGCCTTGAGCGTTTGCGACGCCTCCCGGTAGCCGGAGCCCGGAAGCGCCATCACGCAGGACGCGGCCAGCGCTGTGGAAGGTGGCGCGTTTCGACTGGCCTTTCAGTCCCGGGCGTGATTCAGTCACTTCACTCGATCGAGGAGGCAACGATGAACACTTCCGCCAATACCAGACCTGTAGGCCAACCACGCGGGATTGGCTTTGGGATTCTCCTGTTCATTGTCACGCTCGGCTTCTACGGCTGGTACTGGGTCTTCAAGACGGAGGAGGAGATGAAGCAGCACACAGGCGACGGTATCGGCGGTGTGCTCGGCCTGGTCATCTGGATCCTGCTCAGCCCCGTGATGGCGTTCGTGATCCCGTCGGAGATCCAGAACATGTACGCCAAGGACGGGCAGCAGCCGCCGGTCTCCGGCTGGACGGGCCTTTGGCTCTTCCCGTTCGGGATCTTCATCGTCCCGGCAATCGTTTGGTTCGTGAAGGTGCAGGAAGCACTCAACCGCTACTGGGAAGGGAAAGCGCCCGAGGCGGTTGCTACGGCGCCTGCCTGAAGGCGAAACGGCCCGACTTTGAGCGTAGGGCCGTTCGACTCGCCGCGCTAGACGCCTTTTAGGCCGCGTCTCCTTCGGCCGTGTCCTCCTCGACCTGCTTAGTGTCGGTGCTCTTCGCTACGCATGCGGGGCTCCTTGGCGCGGTCGGCCTTGTTGCCTTCTTCACCGCCTTGCTTCTGAGATTCCGAGCGTCAGGGGTGTGGCTGCTCCCAGCGGAGTGCGCGAGGAGGCGTAGGGAAGTCGCCTCGTGCTCGCGATCCCGCCCTGCGACCTTCGTTCCCCCGGCTGGGAAGGAATGGCGAAGGGAGGCGTCTGTAAGGGGAGACGACGCGTACTCGATTGAGGAGGTCACTCTATGAAGCGAATGGTCATCGTTGGAGCCGCTGTCGTTACCGTCGTCGCTTTCGTGGTTGTCGCGGCAATCCTCGGCGGCGGCGGTGGCGGCGCCGGGTATTAGACCCTGCTTTCGGATTGGCGGCGGCGAACGATGCCGCCGCCGATCACGGGCCGAGTGTCCTTCGCGAGAACCTGGCTGAATGGGTGCTTCGACTCTTCCCCGGCCGCACCCGTGCCCCGGTACGTCTTCTTGTGGCACTGATGACTACCCAGGACGCTGAGCGGCGTGAAAAGGAGCTGCCTCAAACAAAAACCCCGCCGGGGCGGGGCTTTCACATGGAGCGGATGATGGGACTCGAACCCACGACCTTCTGCATGGCAAGCAGATGCTCTAGCCAACTGAGCTACATCCGCCCGGCCCGCCGAGTATAGCCTCGCTCGCGTGCGGCCGGTCCCGGCTAGCCTGCCGCGCGTGACGCTGCCGGACGACCTCCTCGTCGCCTACTTCTCGCTCGAGTTCGCGGTCGACGAACGGCTCCCGATCTACGCGGGCGGCCTCGGCGTGCTCGCCGGCGACCACCTCAAGTCGGCGTCCGATCTCGGGGTGCCGCTCGTCGGCGTCGGGCTCTTCTACCGCGAGGGCTACTTCCGTCAGGAGGTGGCCGAGGGACAGCAGCGCGAGCAGTACGCGCTCAACGCGCCGGCCGAGCTCGGCCTCGTGTGGACCGACGTCTCGGTCCCGGTCGAGATCGGCGGCGACGAGATCGCGGCGGCGGTCTGGCGCTTCGAGGTGGGCGCAGTTCCGCTCCTCCTGCTCGACACCGGCTTGCCCGAGAACCCGGGGTGGGCACGCGCGCTCACCGCGCGGCTCTACGGCGGCGACCGGGAGACGCGCATCGGGCAGGAGCTGGTGCTCGGCGTCGGCGGCATCCGGGCGCTCTCGGCGCTCGGCTTCGAGCCGACCGTCTTCCACCTGAACGAAGGGCATGCTGCGTTCGCCGGGCTCGAACGGATGCGCGTCCTGGTCGAGGAGCGTGGGGCGTCGTTCGACGAGGCCCTGGAAGACGTCCGTCGCGCGACGGTCTTCACGACGCACACCCCGGTGCCGGCCGGGAACGAGACCTTCGACGGCGAGCTCGCGCGGCGGAGCCTCCACCCGCTCGTCGAGAGCCTGGACGTCGCGTGGGAGACGGTCGCCGCGCTCGGCCGTTCACGCCCAAGGGACGAGAGCTTCGGCCTCACGCCACTCGCGCTGCGCACCGCCGAGCGCTGCAACGCGGTCTCGCGGCTCCACGCCGAAGTCGCGCGCGCGATGTGGGCGCACCTGTGGCCGGGGCGGCCGGTCGAGAAGGTTCCGATCGACCACGTCACGAACGGCGTGCACGCGCCCACGTGGGTCTCGCCGGCGCTCTCGGAGGCGCTGGCCGCCGCGGGCGTCGACGTCGCGGCGCCGGAGCCGGACTGGGAGCGGACGCACGAGCTCGAACCGGCCGAGCTCGACCGGGTACATCGCGCAAGCAAAGCCGAGCTGTTCCGGCTCGTCGCGGACCGCACCGATGTCTCGCTCGATCCCGAGGCGTTGACGATCGGTTTCGCGCGCCGGTTCGCGACCTACAAGCGCGCCGACCTCCTCCTCCGCCGAACGGAGGAGCTCGCCGCGCTGCTCGCCGACGACGAGCGGCCGCTCCAGCTCGTGTACGCGGGCAAGGCGCACCCGGACGACACCGAGGGCAAGGGCGTGCTCGAGAAGGTCGTCGCGCTCGCGGAGAACCCGGGCGCACGAGGCCGGGTGGTCTTCCTCCGCGGCTACGACCTCGCGCTCGCCCGGGCGCTCGTGCAGGGCGTCGACGTCTGGCTGAACCTGCCGCGGCGCCTGGAGGAGGCCTCGGGAACGAGCGGGATGAAGGCCGCGCTGAACGGCACGCCGAACCTGTCGGTGCTGGACGGGTGGTGGGACGAGGGCTACACGCCGGAGGCCGGGTGGGCGATCCCGGGCACGGGCGCGGAGACCCAGGCCGAGCAGGACGACGCCGACGCGGCCGAGCTCTTTCGGCTCCTGCGCGAGGAGGTCCTGCCGAGGTACTACGGCGAGCCGGAGGCCTGGCTCGCGACCGGACGCGCGGCCATCGCCTCGGCGGGAGCCCGCTTCACCAGCCACCGCATGGTCGGCGAGTACGCCGAGCGCTTCTACGTCCCCGCGCACCTCGAGGCGCGGTCGGTCAGCCGGCCGAGTCGAGCGCCTCGTTGACGAGCCGGTCGGCGAGCTCGTTGTGCTCGCGGCGGACCGCGGTGAAGCGGACGCTCCCGAGCCGGCCGGCCAGGGCCTGCGCCTCGTCGACGAGCTCGCGCAGCGTCGGGCTCTTGACCTTGTACTCGCCGCGCATCTGCTTGACGAGCAGCTCCGAGTCGGAGATCACCTCGAGGTCGCCGATTCCGCGCTCCAGCGCCGAGGCCAGCCCGGCGAGCAGCGCCCGGTACTCGGCCACGTTGTTGGTCGCGACGCCGATCGTGTCGCCCCGCGCGTCGAGCACGGTCCCGTCCTCCGCCTCGAGCACGTAGCCGTAAGCCGCGGGCCCGGGGTTCCCGCGCGAGCCGCCGTCGGTCGAGAGCCGCGCCTTCACGTCAGACGCCGTGGCGGTGGTGGGCCGCGGGGTCGGCGAGCACGTAGAGGTCGAAGGCAGGCTCCTCGTACGGGTGCGCCTTCCGCAACGCGTTGACGACCTCCGCCTCCCGCGCGGACGGGTAGACCGTCTCGAGCCGGAGCTCGGCGACACGCTCCTCGCGGCCGGGCTGGCCGACGTTCGGCGCAGTCGACGCGCCGCCCAGGAACGTGCCCGTCCCCTCCGTGTACCAAGAGCAGCGCTCGTAGTCGCCGATCCGGCCGGCGCCCGCCGCGAACAGCGCCTCGCGGACGGGGTCGAGGGCCTCGCGCGGCACGAACACCACCAGCTTGCGATCCATCCGCGGACCTTAGACGGCGTGGTCGAGCAGGAGCTCGAGGTGCAGCTCGTCGCGGATGGGAAGGCCGGTCGAATCCTCCGTCGGGATCGAAGCCTTGACCCGTCGAGATTCGTCGACCGCGCCGGGAACCAGGGCGACCAGGCGGAACCCGCGCTTCTGGTAGAAGGCCAGCGCCCGGAGGTTGTTGTTCGTCGTCACGAGCCGGACGCGCTTGCAGCCGGCCTCGCGCGCCGCCTGCACGACCGCGCCGAACAACGCCGTTCCGACACCTCTCCCCTCCTCGAGCGCGTCGATCGTCACCAGCTCACAGGCGTCGCCGTCGAGCTCGTAGGTGGCGAGGCCGACGCAGCGATCGTCGTCGAACGCCGCGAAGCCCGGAAGCTCGACCGGATTCCAGGACCGGCCCCGGCCGACGACCAGCGGTGCGCCCCACCGCTCGACGATCAGCCGCTCGACCCAGTCGCGATCGCTCTCGCCGAGCGGGCGAACGTCCACGGGCCTACTCGGCGGTGTCGATCTGCGCCTTCTGCAGCTTCCCCGAGTAGTCGACGTAGATCGACTTCCACTCGGTGAAGACGTCGAGCGCGGCCTGACCGGCCTCACGGTGGCCGTTGCCGGTGTTCTTCGTGCCGCCGAACGGCAGGTGCACCTCGGCGCCGATCGTGCCCGCGTTGATGTAGGTGATCCCGGCCTCGAGGTCGCGCATCGCGCGGAAGGCGGTGTTCACGTCTCGCGTGAAGATCGAGGACGACAGGCCGTACTCGATCCCGTTCGAGACGCGGACCGCCTCGTCGACGTCACGGACTGGGATCAGCGCAGTCGTCGGCCCGAAGATCTCCTCCTGCGCCACGCGCATCTGCGGGTCGACGTCGCCGAAGATCGTCGGCCGGTAGAAGTTGCCGTCGCCGAGCCCGTCGCCGCCGGCGACCTCGCCGCCGGTGAGCAGCTTCGCGCCCTCGTCCTTCCCGATCTCCGTGTACGAGTGGATCTTCTCGAGCGCGCGCTTGTTGATCACCGGGCCGACGTCGACGCCCTGCTCCCAGCCGGGACCTAGACGCAGCTGCTCCGCGGCCGCGACGAGCCGCCTCTGCAGCTCGTCGTAGGCCCCCTGCTGGACGATTACGCGCGAGGCGGCCGTGCACCGCTGGCCCGAGGTGCCGAACGCGGACCAGACGATCCCCTCGACCGCGAGGTCGAGGTCGGCGTCGTCGAGCACGATGATCGCGTTCTTGCCGCCGAGCTCGAGGTGGATGCGCTTCAGGTTCTCGGCCGCGTTGCGCATCACCTCGATACCGGTCTCGCGCGAGCCGGTGAGGGTGATCACCGGCACGTCGGGGTGGCGCACGAGCCGGTCGCCGACCGCGCCGCCGCCCCCGTGGACGATGTTGATCACGCCGGCGGGGACGCCGGCCTCGACCAGCAGCTCGACGAAGCGCTCGCCCAGCAGCGGCGTGTCGGTGGCGGGCTTGAAGACGATCGTGTTCCCGCAGACGAGCGCGGGCGCGATCTTCCACGAGGGGATCGCGATGGGGAAGTTCCACGGCGTGATCACGCCGATCACCCCGATCGGCTGGCGCACGCTCATGTTGAACTTGTCGCGCAGCTCGCTCGGGGTCGTGTGGCCAAAGAGCCGCCGCCCCTCCCCGCCCATGTAGAAGCTCATGTCGATCGCTTCCTGGACGTCGCCCGCGGCCTCGGGGAGCACCTTCCCCATCTCGCGGGCCATCAGCTCGGCGAGCTCGTCCTTGTGGTCGGCGAGCAACCGGCCGAAGCGGAAGAGGATCTCGCCGCGGTGCGGCGCCGGCACGAGCCGCCAGTCCTCGTACGCCGTCTTGGCGGCCTCGACGGCGCGGTCGACGTCCTCGACGCTCGAGCGCGGGAAGACGCCGAGCACGTCGCCGTTCGCGGGGCTCGTCGTCTCGAAGGTCTCGCCGGAGGCGGCGTCCACCCACTCGCCACCGATGAAGTTCTTGAAGGTCTTGGTCGCCGTGGCCACGGCGGCGATTCTAGTCCGCGCGAGGTACGCGCTCGAAATGCTCAGCTCTCCACGTCGTCTGGAAGCCGGAGCCGACGGGCGCGCCGATCGCGAGCAGCAGCGTGCCGTCCTCCGCCGCGATCGCGGAACGGGTGACCGCCGGGTCGGGGACGGCCACGAACGTCACCGCGCTCGCCTGGAAGGTTTCACCCGCGATCGTGAACCGGACGGTGCCCTCGACGACGACGTAGAGCTCCTCCTGCTCGCTCTCTGACTCGTCGTGCTCGGCGACCAGCATCGTCCCCACGTCACCGCCGAAGCCGTTCACGCCGAACGCGCCGAGCCCGAGGTGGTGTTGCACGGGATACCAGTCGAAGTCATTCGGATCGTTGGTGGGCACGAGGGGCAGCTCGTCGAGCCGCTTGACCCAGTAGCGGCCTCCGGACATGCCCCGAGGCTACGCCTCGTCGGGAAGATCCGTGCTCGGGAAGGTGCCCTCGGCGCGCTTGCGGCGACGATCCCGGATCAGGCGCTTGCCGCCGTAGGCCCGCCCCCCGCGGCGATCGTTCCCCTCGCGGCGGTCGACGATGACGGTCACGTTCGGGTTGTCCCTGTAGTACTCGACCATCTTCTCGTAGAGCTCGTCCTCGAGCTCGCGGGGGATCACGCAGTAGATCATCCTGCTCCGGATTGTAGGGAGGGCCCGCCCGCGCGCTAGACCGGAGAGATGTCCGGCGCTATTCGACCGTCGCGCGTCAGCTTCGCGTTCCAGCTCGTGAACATCGACTCCAGCTCGCGCGGGTCGTGCCCTCGCTCGGCCAGCCGCACCGGCTGCGCTGACTCCGGCGAGACGCGGTACTGGTACCACGAGATGTCCCAGGCGACGGTCAGGACGACCTCGCTGCTCGTTCCCGACAGCGGCACGATCGAGGCCTTCGGCTCCCCCAGGCTCTTCGCGATCCCGGCGATCGTGCGCCGGAAGTCGCTCTCGTTGAACAGGTCCGCCGCTTCGACCATCGCCAACTCGTGCTGCGAGAGACGGCGCAGGATCGGCTCCTCGACCACCGGCTCGACCACCGGCTTCTTCGCCTCGAACAGGCCGCCGAGCCACTGCCTGCGCCTGCGCCGCTCCGCGACCACGGGCGACGTCGGGCTGCCCTCCTTGATCCAGCCGTACTCGCTCGCCGTCTCCTGGCAGAGCGGGCAGACGTCGACGAAGTGGTGGCCGTCGGGTGCGTAGCGGACTGTGCGCTCGCCGACGAGGAGCGTCCGCTCGCAGATCGCACACGTGCGCACCGCTGTAACTGCCTGCGGGGTGATGCGCATGAGCGGGGGACCTTAGCGTCTCGTATGACAGAGACCGCGGTGTACGGCCTAGCCACCGCAGACGAAGCCGTGGGCAGAGCCCACGGCTTCTGAAAGCGGCGCCGGCAAGCGGCGCCTTGGCCAACAAGGTCAGTTCCCGAAACGGGCTCTAGACCCTGGCCTCTTCCAGCTCCTTCTTCGTCTCGTCGATGATCTTCTGCGCGATGTGCGACGGGACTTCCTCGTAGCGGAGGAAGTGCATGTGGTAGTCGCCGCGGCCGCCGGTGAGCGAGGTGAGCGCCTGCGAGTACGTGAGGATCTCGGCCATCGGCACCTCGGCCTTGATCGAGGTCATCCCGGCACGCGGCTCCATCCCCTGCAGCCGCCCGCGCCGTGAGTTGAGGTCGCCGTTGACCGCGCCGACCGCGTCGTCCGGGACGCTGACCTCGACCTCCATGATCGGCTCGAGCAGCACTGGGTCGGCCTTCGCGTAGGCGTCCTTGAACGCCATCGAGCCCGCGATCTTGAAGGCCATCTCCGAGGAGTCGACGTTGTGCTGCTGCCCGTCGACGAGGCGCACGCGCACGCCCTGCACCGGCGCGCCCGCGAGCTCGCCGTGTTGCATCGCCTCCTGGATGCCCTTGTCGACGGCCGGCCGGAAGCCCTGCTGGATCACGCCGCCCACGATCTCGTCGACGAACTCGTAGCCCTCGCGCTCGGGCAGCGGTTCGAGGACGATCTCGCAGTCGCCGAACTGGCCGCGGCCGCCCGTCTGCTTCTTGTAGCGGTGGCGCGCCCGCGCCTCCTTGCGGATCGTCTCGAGGTACGGGACGTGCGGCTGGTGCAGCTCGACGTCCACGCCGAACCGGCCCTTCAGGCGGTCGACCGCGACCTCGACGTGCATCTGGCTCATCCCGCTCAGCAGCTGGTCGCCCGTCTGCGGGTCGCGGCGAAGAACGAGGGTCGGGTCCTCCTCGGCGAGGCGACGGAGCGATGACGCGACCTTTTCCTCGTCGCCCTTTGCCTTCGGCGTCACCGCGAAGCTCATCACCGGCTCCGGGAAGTCGAGCTGCGGCAGCTCGAGCTCGCGCTCGGCGTCGAGCAGCAGGTCGCCGGTGGTCGTCTCCTTCAGCTTCGCGACGGCACCGATGTCGCCGGCGCCGAACTCCTTCGCCGGCTCGTGCTCCTTGCCCTGCAGCGTGAGCAGCGCGCCGACGCGCTCCTTCGCGTGGGAGCGCGCGTTGACGACGGTTGCGTCCGAGGAGAGCGTCCCGTTGAGCACCCGGAAGAGGTTGATCCGGCCCGCGAACGGATCGGCGACGGTCTTGAAGACGAACGCGGCCGTGCCGGCGCCGTTCACGTCGATCGAGGGGGGACGCCTGGCCGGCGACGGCACGCCCTCGACGAGCAGGTCGAGCAGCGCGGTTGTGCCCAGGTTCTTCGTGGCGACCCCGCACGCAACCGGGAACAGCTCTCCGCGCGTGACCGCGTCCTTGAGCGCGTGCGCGACCTCTTCGGTGCCGAGCTCCTCGCCGTCGAGGTAGCGCTCCATCAGCCCCTCGTCGGTCTCGACGACGGAGTCGAGCAGCTGCGTCCGGTAGGTCTCGACGGTGTCGTGCAGCTCTTCGGGGATCTCCATCGGGCCGCTTTCGCGCTCGCCGTCGGGGCTCCCGTAGGCGGTCATGTGCAGCAGGTCGACGATCCCGGTCAGCTCGTGCTCGCTGCCGATCGGCAGGTGCACGGCGACGCAGCGCTCGGAGAGCTGCGACCGGAAACCCTCGAGCGCGCGGTAGAAGTCGGCCCGTTCGCGGTCGAGCATGTTCACGAACACGACCCGCGGGAGCTCGAGCGCCTCGGCGCGCTCCCAGACCCGGCCCGTCTGCACCTCGACGCCCATCACGGCGCTGGCCACGACGAGCGCGCCCTCGACCACGCGCAGCGCGGCCACGGTGTCCCCGGTGAAGCCCGGGTCGCCCGGATTGTCGATCAGGTTGATCTTGCGCCCCTGCCACTCGAGGTGGCAGAGCGACGAGGCGAGCGACATCTGCCGCCGCTGCTCGTCGTCGTCCCAGTCCGAGGTGGTCGTGCCGGACTCGACGGTGCCGAGGCGGTTGACGGCCCCGGCCTGGAAAAGCATCGCCTCCACGAGCGACGTCTTGCCGGTCCCGCGATGGCCGGTGACGGCGACGTTGCGGATCTTTCCGGGCTCGGTTGGCATCTGCGGCGACTCCTCCTCGTGGCGCGGGAAATGTCACGCGATGTTACCCGCCTGTCTGCTCAGGGCCCGCTTCGCTCCCGAAGCACCAGGTGCGTTAGACGGTCGTGCCGGCCAAGCCGCCACGACCTCTATGGTCGGCGCCGCTGAGGGCGGCGCCTTAGCGTCGCCCCACATCTATCCTCGGCCGGCGATGTGGTGGCGGGACGCGGTCGTCTACCAGGTCTACCCGCGCTCGTTCCAGGATTCGGACGGCGACGGCGTCGGCGACCTGGCCGGGGTCGCGCGGCGGCTCGACTACCTCGCCTACCTCGGCGTGGACGCGCTCTGGCTCTCGCCGATCTACCCCTCGCCGCTCGCGGACTTCGGCTACGACGTCTCCGACTACACCGACGTCGACCCGCGGCTCGGGACGCTCGACGACCTCGACGCGCTCGTCCGCGAGACGCACACGCTCGGGCTGAAGGTGCTCCTCGACCTGGTGCCCTCGCACACCTCGACCGAGCACCCGTGGTTCCGCGAGCACCCTGAGCGGTACGTCTGGTCGCCGGTCGACGGGCCGCCGAACAACTGGGTCTCGGCCTTCGGCGGCCCGGCCTGGAGCCGCGACGAGCAATCCGGGCGCTGGTACCTGCACTCGTTCTACCCGGAGCAGGCGGACCTCGACTGGCGGAATCCCGACGTCGTGCGAGCGCTGCAGGACGTCGTCCGCTTCTGGCTCGGCCGCGGCGTGGACGGGTTCCGCCTGGACGCGATCGACCGCCTCGGCAAGGACGAGCACCTGCGCGACGACCCGCCGGCGACCGGATCGTTCCCGTTCCCACGTCAGCCGGCGGGCGCGCCGCTCGAAATGCGGCACTCCGGCAACGGGCCGCTTGGGCTCGAGGCGATGCGTGCGCTCCGCGAGGCCGCGGGCGACGCGCTGCTTGTCGGAGAGCTCTACCGCCCGGCCGCCGAGTATGCGCGCTGGCTCGAGGTGCTCGACCTGGTCTTCGCCTTCGAGTTCATGTTCTCGCCGTGGGAGGCCGACCGGTTGCGCGCTGCGATCGAGTCGGGCGCACGGGCCGAGCGCGCGGCCTGGGTGCTCTCGAACCACGACTTCGAACGGCTCGCCAGCCACGTCGGCGCCGAAAACGTTCGCGCCGCGGCGGTCCTGCTGCTGACGCTGCCCGGAGCCGCCTTCGTGTACCAGGGCGACGAGATCGGCCTCGCGAACGGCGCCGGCGTCGACCCGCCGCTCGACCGAGCCGGCCGCGACCGCCTTCGCCACCCGATGCAGTGGGACGAGACCGGGGGCTTCACTTCGGGCACGCCGTGGCTGCCGCTCGTCGACCCGCAGCAGCTCAACGTCGATGACCAGCGCGGCGATCGCGGCTCGCTGCTCGAGCTCTACCGGCGGTTGCTCGAGCTGCGCCGCGACCTCGGCGAGGGCTTCCGCATCCTCGGCGGCGAGCCCGGGGTTGTCGCCTTCCGGCGCGGCGGGCACACGATCGCGGTCAACACGACGCGGGAGCCCCGCACCGCGCCGACCGGTGAGCTCGTGCTCGCGACCCACGACGGCGACGGCCTTCCCGCGAACGCAGCCGTGATCGTGCGAAACTAGTACGCGCATGGCAGAGATCGAGTACGACTCCGTCGCCAAGGTCTACGACGACGGCACGCGGGCCGTACACGACCTCAACCTCGAGATCAAGGACGGCGAGCTGATGGTGCTCGTCGGCCCCTCGGGCTGCGGCAAGACTACGGCGCTCCGAATGCTCGCCGGGCTCGAGGAGATCAGCGAGGGCGATATCCGGATCGGCGAACGCATCGTGAACGACCTGACGCCGAAGGACCGGGACGTCGCGATGGTTTTCCAGAGCTACGCGCTCTACCCGCACATGACCGTCGAGCAGAACCTCGCCTTCGGATTGAAGCTGCGGAAGCTGCCGAAGAAGGAGATCAAAGAGCGCGTCCACCGGGCCGCGAGGACGCTGCAGATCGAGGAGTTCCTGAAGCGCAAGCCACGTGCCCTCTCGGGCGGCCAGCGCCAGCGCGTCGCGATGGGGCGCGCGATCGTGCGAGAGCCGCAGGCCTTCCTGATGGACGAGCCGCTCTCCAACCTCGACGCGAAGCTCCGGGTCCAGGTGCGGGCCGAGATCCACCAGCTGCAGCGGCGCCTCGGCGTGACCACGATCTACGTGACGCACGACCAGGTCGAAGCGATGACGATGGGCGACCGCGTCTCGGTGATGAACGCCGGCCATCTGCTGCAGGTCGACACGCCGCAGGTGCTCTACGACAGCCCGGTCAACGAGTTCGTCGCCGGCTTCATCGGCTCGCCGGCGATCAACCTCGTCGAGGCCCAGCTCGAGAGCGCGAACGGCGCCCTCTCCGTGGAGTTCGGCGGCCACCGGCTGACCGTCGACGAGCAGGCCGCCCGCAACCGCTCGGGGCTGAAGGACTACGTCGGCCGCACGGTGATGCTGGGCATCCGTCCCGAGGACTTCGAGGACGCGAGCCTCGAGCCCGACACACCGCCGGACCGCCGCCTCAAGGTCGTTCCCGACCTCGAAGAGCCGCTCGGCTCGGAGGTCCTCGTGTACTTCGGCACCGAGGCGACGAAGGTCGTCTCGAGCGCGGCCGCCGCCGACGCCGGCGAGGACGCGGAGGTTCAGCTCGGCGGCGGAGACGACGACGAGAGCGAGCCAACGACCCACCTCGTCGCCCGCGTCAGCCCGCGTACCCGGATCGCGGTCGGCCAGGAGGTCGAGCTCGCGGTCGACACCAGCCGCCTCTACTTCTTCGACCCCGAGAGCCGGGACGCGATCTAGGAACTACCCCAAGGCGGTCGCTTGCGACGCCGACCATAAGAGACCGGCCGGCTTTGCCGGCGGGCCGTCTTAGCCCTTCACAGCGCCTGCGGTCAGGCCGGCGAGGATTCGTTTCTGCAGGATTAGCACCGCCACGATCAACGGCAGCGTCACGATCACCGTCGCCGCCATGATCTGTCCCCACGGCACCTGGAAGGCGTTCCCGCCCTCGGGCGTGAACGAGACGATCGCGACCGGCACGGTGTAGTGCGACGGCGTCTGGATGAACGAGACCGCGTAGAGGTACTCGTTCCAGGCGGCGATGAACGCGAGCAGCCCGGTCGTCACGAGTCCCGGCGCGATCAGCGGCAGCAGCACCTTGTAGAAGACCTGCAGCGGCGTGGCCCCGTCCACGTAGGCCGCCTCCTCGAGCTCGCCGGGAAGCGCGCGCATAAAGCTCGTGAGCACCCACACGGTGAACGGCAGCGTGAAGATCAGGTACGTCAGGATCAGCGACCCGAGCTTGTCGTAGAGGTGGAAGTTGCTGATCATCGTGTAGAGGGCGCCGAGGATCGCGATCTGCGGGAAGATCGTCATCGAGAGCATCAGGTAGAGCACGAACGAGCGGCCGTGGAAGCGGAAGCGGCCGAGGGCGTATGCGGCCAGCGACCCGATCGCCAGCGAGATCAGCGTCACGGAGCCGGCGACGATCGTCGAGTTCAACAGCGCGTGGCGGAAGAAGCTCGACTCGAGGACCTCACGGAAGTGGTTGAGCGTCGGATCGGTCGGCCAGTACTTGATGGGCGTCGAGAACAGCTCGGTCGATGGCATGAATGCCGATCGCACCGCCCAGTAGAAGGGGAACAGCGCGTAGATGAAGATCGCGACGATCAGGATCCAGAACGGGATCCTCACCAGCGCGCGGCCGAGCGGCGTGCGCCGGAACGCCCGCGAGCGGCTGACCGGCCGGGCGCGTGCCCGGGCGGTCTCGGTCTCGGCGGCCGTGCTCATTCCTCCGTCACCCGGTTGACGACCGTGTAGACGACGACGAACAGGGAGATGATCAGGAAGATCGCGACGCTGATGGCCGCGCCGTAGCCGACGTGGCCGTCACCGACGATCGTGCTCTGCGCGTAGATCGCCATCGTCTGGGTGTCCTGGCGGTAGCCGAAGAAGACCTGGAAGACGTCGAACACGCGCAACGCGTCGAGCGTGCGGAAGATCAGCGTGACGAGGATCGCCGGCCGGAGCAGCGGCAGCGTGATGCGCCAGAACTGCTGGAGCTGGCTGGCCCCGTCGACGTCGGCCGCCTCGTAGAGGTCTTGCGGGATCACCTGGAGCCCGGCCAGCAGGAGGAGCGCGACGAACGGCGTCGTCTTCCAGATGTCGACCGCGCTCACCGCCGCCAACGAGGTGGCCGGGTCGGAGATCCAGGCGTGCGGGTGCGAGATGATGTGAAGCTTCATGAGGATGTCGTTGACGACGCCGAAGACGTCGTCGAGCATCCACTGCCACATCCTCGCGGCCACCACGGTCGGGATCGCCCAGGGCACGAGCATCACCGCGCGCATCACTCCGCGTCCCTTGAAGCTCGAGTTGACGACGAGCGCGATGATCAGCCCGAGCGCGAACTCGAAGGAGACCGTGATCAGGGTGAACTTGACCGTCACCCAGACCGAGTGGCGGAAGAGCTCGTCGTGCCAGAGGGTGCGGTAGTTCTCGAGCCCGACCCACTTCGTCGGCTCGAGGCCCGCGAGAAACTCCTGGTTCGTGAAGCTCTGGTAGATGGTCTTGCCGAGCGGATAGATCGCGACGAAGGCGACGACCGCGAGTGCCGGCACCAGGAGGAGCCAGCCGATGCGTGTCTGCCGGCGCTGGAGCTTCGTCCGCCGGCGGCGGCGCGGAGCGCGTGCTGGGGTGGCGACCGTGCTCACGAAGAAGACGGAGGGAGGATGACAGGTGCCATCCTCCCTCGCTACGACCTAGGCGCTACTTCTACTTGATGATCTGGTTGAGCTTCGACTGGACCCCCGGCAGCACGTTCTTCGCAGGCGTGCCGTTGAGGATCTGGTTGATGCCCTGGTAGATGACCTTCGACGCCTCGTTGTAGTGCGTCTTCAGGAACTTCGCCGGCCGCGTCACGCGGGGGACGCTTGCGATCGACGGCTTCAGGTACGGGTTCTTCGCCCGGACCTGCTTGTCCTTCGCCACCGAGACGATCGTCGGGACGTTCGAGTTGGTCAGCGCGTCGAACTTCTCGACAGCCGGGCTCGTCATGTAGCGGACGAGCTCGATCGCGGCGTTCTTGTGCTTCGAGAACTTCGAGACCGCGAGCTGCCACCCGCCGACGGTGCCGACGGACTTGCCCCTTGTGCCATGCGGAAGCACGGTCACGCTGAACTTGCCCTTCACCTTCGAGCCGGCGCCCGCGCCGATCCCGTACTGGTACGGCCAGTTCCGGGCGAACGCGGCGTTGCCGTCGTCGAACGCGTGCTCGGTCTGGTCCTCCTGGTAGGAGGTCACGCCGCGAGGCGTGGTCTTGCCGATCTGTGCACGCATGGCATCGAGGATCGTCCGCGCCTTGGCGTTGTTGATCGTGGCCTTGCCGCCGGAGATCAGCGAGCCGCCACCCGCGGATGCGATCCACTCGAGCGCGTTGCACGTGAGCCCCTCGTAGGCATTGCCCTGGAAGACGAAGCCGTAGAAGTTGTTGTTCGTCTTCTGCTCGCCGGTCTGGATCTTCTTCGCCATCGTGAAGAGCTGGTTCCAGGTCGTCGGCGGAGCCTTGTAGCCGTACTTCTTCAGCAGGTCGGTGCGGTAGTACAGGATCCCGTAGTCACCGAACCACGGCATCGCCACCAGCTTTCCGCCAATGGTGTCGTTCTGGACGATGCTCTGGATGTGCAGCTTGGACTGTTTCCCGAGCTTCGGCTTGAGGTTGACCAGGTACGGCGCGAAGGCGCCCGGCCAGACGACGTCGATCATCGCCACGTCGATCGAGGACGACTTCTGCGAGAAGGCCCTCACGAGCTGCGAGTACGACTGGTCAGAGGCGGCCGGGTGCGGCACGACGTTCACCTTGATGCCGGTGTCCCTCGTGAAGCGCTTGGCGAGCCTCATGTCGCGGATGTGCCCGTCGCCGACCGAGTCGCCGACGAAGGTGATCTTCTGGCCCCCGTACTTCTTGCGGATGGCCTTTGCGTTCGGCACCTTCGGCGCGGCGACCGCTGTCGCCTTGTGTGCCCTCGACGGTTTGTTGCTGCTCGCGGCGGCAACGCTCAGGGACGCGATCAGCGCGATCGCTCCCACCAGCCCCGCGAGGAGAAGCAGTCGGTGCTTCATTCCTCCCACGTCCTTTCCCTAGACCCCAATGGACTGCGAGGGAAACGTTGTCTATCCGCCCGAACGGTGTCAAGGGGGAAAGTACGGAACGGAAACCGCTCTACCGGCCGAGCGGCTCGCGCGCCGGCGAGCCCGCCAGCCGCGCCTTCAGCCGGAGGATCGCCTTGGTGTGGAGCTGAGAGACGCGCGACTCCGTGACGCCGAGGACCTCGCCGATCTCCCGCAACGTCAGCTCCTCGTAGTAGTAGAGCGTGACGACGAGCTTCTCGCGCTCGGGCAGCCGCGCGATCGCCTCGCCGAGCGCCTCCTTCAGCTCGGTCTGCGCGAGCTCGGCCTGCGGCTCGGGGCCTTGCGTGTCCTCGATCGTGTCGATCAGGGCGACCTGGTCCCCGCCGCTCGAGGAAATCGTCCACAGCTCGTCGAGCGCGGCGATCGAGGAGCGCCCGATCTCGGAGAGGCTGTCGTCGAGCTCGTCGGTCGTGAGGCCGAGCTTCCCGGCGATCTCCTCGTCGGTGGGCGCGCGGTGGAGCGTGCGCTCGAGGTCGGCGATCGCGCGCTCGATGTCGCGGGCGCGCGACCGGACCGAGCGCGGCACCCAGTCGAGCGCGCGCAGCTCGTCGATGATCGAGCCCTTGATGCGCGCGATGGCGTAGGTCTCGAACTTGATGTCGCGGTCGGGGTCGAAGCGCTCGATCGCGCCGATCAGGCCGAGCAGGCCGTACGAGACGAGGTCGTTCTCGTCGACGTGCGCGGGCAGGCCGCTGCCGAGGCGGCCGGCGACGTACTTGACGAGCGGTGCGTACGTAAGGATCAGGCGATCACGGATTCCCTGGTCCTTCGTCCTCGCGTACTCGCGCCAGAGGGCCTGTGTCTCGTCCTGCGCCACGCGCAGAGAATACGACTCAGGGCCGCGGTTTCCTCAGGTTGCGGATGCTGAGCGTGAGAAGCCACAGCCCGATCGCGCCCGCGGCGACGACCACTACGACCAGGCCGGGCTCGGTATCGACGGCCTCCGCGGCGGCTGCCGCGATCCCGCCGAAGACGACCGCGAGCACGAAGAAGAGCGCGCCGAGCGAGTGCCTGGGAGGCGGCGGAGCCATGCCCGAAATCTAGAACCAGTGACTGTCCCTGTGACTGTCCCTGTGACTGTCCCCGGGGTTCGGGCTCGGCGGGGGCCGCGGCTACAATCGGCTCCGCAACCCTCTAGGGGCGTAGCTCAACTGGCAGAGCACCGGTCTCCAAAACCGGGGGTTGCAGGTTCGAGTCCTGCCGCCCCTGCTGGCGAGAACAAGCCGGAACCCGCTTGCTTAGGTGGGTTTCGGCCTCTCTGGCGCCCTTCTCGCTTTACCGCTCAGAACCGCTCAGAACCGCTCGGCGCTGGCCCTCACTGGCCCAAAGCTCGCCCACAGCGCTCCGCCTCAGTTGGGCGGCACGCCGTGACCGAGCCCCGCGAGGCGTCTTCGGTGCGCCGGAGCGCCTCGTAGACTCGCGGCGGTGAGAAAAGGCTCTGGCCGCCGCGGGCGATCTCGTGGTGGCGATCGACGACTTGAGCCCAATCTTCACGGGCGACTCCCCTTTTGAGATGGCCGAGGACGTCGCGCGGAGGGGTGCTACGGGACTTGACGACTGGCTCTTGCTCGTGCTCATACCAGCAGCAGGAAGCCTTGGAACGGTCCTACAAGCAGTGGCCGGTCAAGAAAGGGTGCTTCCCTTCTGGACGAGCCAGGAGACAACCGCGAACGCAACCTAGAGCCCCTTGGCGAACGTGAAGCACGGGCGGTAGCGCCGCGAGCAGCCGGCCTGCCGAGGCTCAGCTGTGCCGATTACGACCTTCGTATTTCGGGCATGTGTGCGACGAGCCGACAGGACTGTGTGACTGGGCACCCGCGTTGATGGGGCACCTGGCCTTTCAGTCCCCCATCGGCGGCTTGGGAGGGTCCTGTCGGCTCGCCGACTGTTTGTCTCTTGGAGGCGAGACGGCGGGGACCGTAATAGAGCTCCTGTCTGCCTGAGGGCAGGTATGCGTGTGCGTTTGCCAACAGCCGTCGCCTGCGGAGAGGTAGCGGCCCCGGCAGGCGCTCGGCGTCGTGATCGTGACCTCCCCCGTCTCCGCGTGCACGAGGCTCGAAGCGAAGAGAACAATGGCAGTTTCGGCCCTGGCCGCTGCGGCGAGGGTGCTCAAGCCGTGAGGTGGGGCCCCCGGAAGGAGCGGGAGCCGGGAGCGGTGCGGACCGTCTCTCCCCCTAATGGGTCAGACCCGGCTCCCGCTGTCCAAACAGATTCCGCCGAGTCACATGCTGCGTCAAGGCGGCACGAGCGGTGAACCGCCGCTATTTGCGAAGTTATTGGACTCGGCGCTCGTAGCGATCGACGCTAAGTAGTACGGTCGAGGAGTGGCGTCCGGGGCGATGGCGCGGGCGTTGGGAAAGATTCGCCGCCGACCTACCCACTCTCCCCCCCGAGGAGCGCAGCTCCTCTCGAGTCGTAGGTCACGCCTCGGGCGCTCACCTCTCCTTCGAGCAACTCGAGCCGCAGGAGTCCTAGGCAGCAAGGTCGGGTAGCACAACGGGCGCGTCGTCTTCACCGGTCGGCGCGCCCGTTTACGCTCGCGTTCGGCTCGGCGATCAACGAGCCGTGCACGGCAAATCGCGCTCGTGTGCATGAGCAAGGGCTAAGGCCAGGACTGAGCCATTCGGCCTATTGAAAGGCTGCTGTGCGCGTGTTACCACGGACGTCTGCGCGGAAGAATCGAGGTGCGGCACATGGAGCCGGAGCAGCTCGACCTCCCCCCGAGGGCTGCCTTCCTAGCCGCAGGGGAACGGCAGCCGCGCTCCGGCTCCACCTTCAGGCGGCGAGGCGTTCGGCCGCTGGATTACGGGTGCTGCCGGGGGATGCCGCCGGCGGGTATACATGCGGACGGAGCCGAGTGGAGCTTTAGGGGGAGGAGACTCTCTGCGGTCGCTCGGCTCCCTAGCCGTTGATCGTTGCGACGTCGTAGCTGTCGAGTTGCTGACCTCGCGGGAAGGCCACTGCTGCCCGCTCGGCCTATTGAAGAGTTGCTGTCCCCCCGTTACGAATGTCTTTGGCGGCAGGGGTGACTGTGGCACCGGCCCAGGACGGGGAGATCCTGGCGGCCGACGCGCTCATTGCCTGGCAGCGCGTGAGGAAGCCCTGCACCCCCTGCCGCGGTCTTCTCCATTGCGGGCGATGACTCAACGCGACCCCGTGGCGGCTAGCGGCGAGAGCCGCGCTTCACGTCAGCCCTTAGTGCGCGCACCTCCGGGCGGGCGATTTTCCCGCTAAGAGCGCAAAGCTCGGACGGCCGGGGCTTGGTACTCGGGTCCACGATGTGTCAGAAATCCGAGCCAGCCCACTGGAATCCGGTGGGCTTGACGACCGGGTCAGAACCAAGTGAGTTGCGGCTTGAGTCGGTCCAAAGACGATGGGCAGGCCTCTCTCCCCCACGTTCCGCTGGCCTGCCCATCGTCCCCTTGCCCGCAACGGCTCGCCCAGCGCGCTGCCCCTGCGCTTGTATGCGATCGACGATCAATCCGCAATGGCAGCGAGCCGAAAAAGCCGCTCTCAGCGACTTGTGTGTGCATCCGCACACAACGTCATCCCAACCGTCACCTGCTCGACGGGCAGCGAGAACGCGCCGCCCAACGGCTCGATGCCTTCCTGGCTGGCCCACAAACTGGCCCGCAGGGCATGAAACCCGCGCTGCTAAGCGGTCGAGACTAAGCCTCCAAAACCGGGCTGCAGGTTCGAGTCCTGCCGCCCCTGCTGGCCCTCGAAAGTCCGGCCACTTCGCAGCCATGGTGACTTTCGAGCGTTTCGTCCTCAGGACAACTTGAATTGCGCGTTTAGCCGACGTACGCGCAGACGGCCCAGACCGGACGTTCCCCGGCCCGAAGTTCCCATCCTGAGCTACCCGAACCGCCCTAGAGCAGTCGGCGAACGATCCCGAGTAGATGATGTCCAGGTCAGGGAAGGGGACGTCTCCGTGCTTCCCCCGAGCGCCCTCTTGCCGTTCGGGCAGATGGCGAAGACCGTCACCTCGCCGTCGACGGCGATCGGCGCCCACACACCCGTCACTCGCTCGTAGCCGCTGAGGCCGGATGGACCGGTGTCGCCCTTGTCGCCCTTTGCGCCTTGCGCCCCCGGTTGCCCCTTGAAGCCCGGCAAGCCCTTGTCACCCTGCGGGCTTTGAGGCCCGGGTCGCCCGTCGGTCCGCGCAGCCCCCGGTCGCCCTTCGGCCCCTGTGGGCCGGTGGGAAGCTGACCGGCACCGAGGTCGGTGGCGAGCAGCGTGCCGTCCTTCGCCTTCGCGCCGGTGAGGGCGTCTGTGGCGATCTTGGCGCCACTGACGGCGTTCGCGGCGAGCTTCTTGCCCGAGACGGCGCTCTTCTTGAGCTGCGCCGCGCCGACCGAGTTCTTCGGCAGCACGAGCCTGCCTGCGGCCTGGCCGAGGGGCGTCGCACCGAACACCGCGATCACGAGGGCGGTGATGGAGACGATCGTGGTGAGTTTCGACTTGAACATGGTTCTCTTGCTCCTTTGCGGGGTTGTGCATCGAACGTCGCAGGGCGAGGCGCCTGGCGGAATACGGCCACCCTCCGTCTCGGGGTGTGGCCAGCCGCACCGCGTGGGGTTCGTCATACTGCGGCCCATGCCCGGCGAGCCGTCCTCGCCCAGCGGTAGACATCGCGCCGACGAGTCGGCGCCGACGGCCGAAGCTCGGCCCGGCTTCGGCGACTTGCGCCACTACGTGCCGCCCGACCTGCTGAACGTCTCGTTCCCCGTGGCCGTGCGTGGCTACGACCGCGCGGCGGTCGAGTCGTACGTGAAGCGCGCCAACCGCGTGATCGCGGAGCTGAAGGTCAGCTCCTCCCCGCGCGCGGCCGTGACGCACGCGCTCGAGCAGACCGAGCAGCAGTTGAGCGGGCTCCTGCAGCGGGCCCGCGAGACCGGAGAGGAGATCACCGCCAGCGCCCGCCAGGAGGCGGACGAGATCATCGCCAAGGCCAAGGCCGAGGCCGCCGACCTACACGTGAACGTCAGCACCGAAGCCGACGGGATCAAGGCGGACGCCGAGCAGGTCCTCGCCGACGCGCGCACGGAGGGCGAGGACATCCTCTCGCGCTCGCGCCAGGAGGCGGAGAACACGCGCGCCACCGCGCAGGCCGATGCCGAGAAGCGCCGCCAGGAGCTGGAAGAGGAGCTGACGGCGAAGCGGGAGGAGGCCGAGGCGCGGATGCGCGAGCTGCAAGCTGACACCGACCGCGTCCGGGGCGAGCGCCGCGAGCTGCTCGACGACATTCGCGTGCGCGGCACGACGCTCCTCGAGGTGGCTGACGCCGCAGCCGCCCGCGAGCCGGATGAGCCCGACGAGCCCGAGTCGATCGACGAGATCGAACGGGTCGGCGCCGAGGAAGTCTCGAAGAGCTAGCGCAGCCAGGGCGCGAGCAGCCGCTCGATGTCGCGGCAGCCGCGCGGGCTCGCGAGGCGCCCACGGACGCGCTTGTCGTCGACGACCACGATCGTCGGCACGTCCTCGACCCGGAACCGTTCGGCGAGGTCGGCGTGCTCGGCGACGTCGACGTGCATGACCCGGAACGACTCGTGGTTCCGGCGACGCTGCAGCACCTGCGAGAGGTAGCCCTCGACGCGGCGGGAGCGACCGGAGTTGCGGGCGCAAAAGAAGACGAGGCGCGGCCGCTGGGTCGCCGCGCGGCCCTGGCGGGGCTGGGCGGCCGGAGCGCTCACGTGGCGGGCTCCGGCAGGAGATCCCGGAACGCGGCGTGCAGCGTCGGGTACACGCGGACGACCCGGTCGATGCCGGCGACCTGGAGCACGCGCGACGTGCGTCCGCTCGAGACCAGGACGAGCTCCGCCTGCTCGCGCCGTAGCCGCTTCGCCTCGGCGACCAGGATCCCGCAGACCGTCGAGTCGAGGAAGCTCGCGCCGCTTACGTCGACGACCACCGTCGACCCCTCCAGGGCGGCGGCGGCCTCGAGCGCGTCGCGCAGCTCACGCTCGACGTACAGGTCCAGCTCGCCGCTGACCGAGACCAGAGCGATCCGCCCTCCAATCTCCGCGACGGTTGCACGAAAGGGCGCAATGGCCACCACGCAAGCACCTTAGGAGCGACCGCTTTAGGGCCGCATCCAGCTTTCGTATGGGTCCGCCTACACCGGAATGAGCTTGTAGCCCGCCCCGCGGACGGTCAGCAGCCGCTGCGGGTTCTCCGGGTCGCGCTCGATCTTGTGGCGGATGTTCGACACGTGCAGGTCGGCCGCGCGCGCGTCGCCGACGTACTCGCTGTCCCAGAGGTGCTGCATGATCTCGCGACGCGAGTAGACTCGCCCGAGCTCTCGCGCGAGCAGCGCCACCAGCTTCAGCTCGGAGGGCGTCAGCTGAACGGGCTCGCCGTCCACCGTCGCCTCGTAGCGTTCGAGATCGAGGCGCAGGCCACCCGCTTCGCGCACCGACCCGAGGGCGCGCGAGTCGAGCTCCCGGCGGCGCAGGATCGAACGGACCCGCGCCAGAAGCTCGTTCATCGAGAACGGCTTCGTGACGTAGTCGTCCGCGCCGGCCTCGAGCCCGAGAACCCGGTCGACCTCGGAGTCGCGGGCGGTGAGCATCAGGATCGGCACGGCGCTGCCCGCCCGGAGCTGCCGGCAGACCTCGATCCCGGACACCCCCGGCAGCATCAGGTCGAGCACGAGCAGATCGAAGGGCCGGTCCTGCGCCGCCGCGATGGCGTCCTCGCCGGTCCCGACGGTCTCGACGTGGTGGCCGTCGGCGCGGAGCGAGTAGCCCACGGCGTCCGCCAGTGCCGGCTCGTCCTCGACGACCAGGATCCGCGAGCTCACTGGTGCACCACCCGCGCCGATGGCACCTGCAGTCGAACGTGGGTCCCCTTCCCCACCTCGGACTCGAGTCGGATCGACCCGCCGAGCGCATGCATGATCTCCCGGGCCAGCGAGAGCCCGAGCCCGGCTCCGCCACCTGCGCTCCGTCCCGCGCTCGCGAACCGGTCGAAGACCCGCTCCTTCTCGGCCGTCGCGATTCCGGGGCCGGTGTCGTCGACCTCGAGCTCGGTCACCTTGCCGAGGTCGCGGCCGCTCAGCAAGATCTGCCCTGCCTTCGTGTGGCGCGCGGCGTTTGCGGCCACATTCCACACGGCCTGCCGGAGGAGAACGGGGTCCGCGAGGGCACCCACCCGGGGAGCGCACGTGACCTTCACCTCGACCCCCCGCGAAGGCTCGAGGTTCTCTGCCACGTCCTCGAGCAGCGCGGCGATTGCGACGAGCTCGAGCGTGGGGTGCTCCTGGCCGGTCTGGATCCGCGCGAGCAGCAGCAGCGCGTCGGCGAGGCGCTCGAGTCGCGCGCTCTCTCGCTCGATGTGGCCGAGGAAGAGCTCGCGGTCGGCCGCCGTCGCGTCGGCCCCGCCGCGCAGCACTTCGACCGCGCTGGTGATCGCGGCGATCGGCGTGCGGAGCTCGTGGGCGGCATTCGAGACGAAGTCTCGCTCGGCCCGCCGCCGCTGCTCGCGGGCCGTGACGTCCTGGAGGATCAGCACCGCGCCGGCCCCCGGCCCGCCCTTGAGCCCGTCCAGCTCGAGGAGCCTGCCCGACGACGTCTCGACGACCTGACGGAGCGGCGGTGGCCCGCCGAGGAGCCGCTGGGCGAACTTGTGCAGCGAGACACGCGGAAAGGTGTCAGGCAGCAACCCGCCGATGATTCCGCCACCGAGGAACACGCGCGCCGCCGGATTCAGGTACTCGACGTTGAGGTCGCTGTCGACGCTCACCACTCCGATCGGGAGTTGCGCGAACAGCCGTCCGAGAGACGCCGCGCCGAGCGGCGGGACCGGAGCCCCAGGATCGGCAGAGGGACTGCCCTCCTCCTCGGGCGACGCGATCAGCCACTCGAGGCGGTCGCCCGCGGGCTCGGGCGCCGCCTCGACCGCCACGCTCAGCTCCGAACCGTCCCGGCGCCTGAGCTCGAGCGACGTGCCGGTCGGACCTCGGCCGCGGGCGAGCTCCAGCAGCATCGTCCGGAACGCCCGCCGCCCGTGCTCCGGCACGAATGCCGCGAGCGGTTTTCCGACGAGCCACCGGTTGGGAATGCCAAGGAGGTCGGACGCGGACTCCGCCGACTCGAGGATTCGCCCCTGCGGGTCCGTGACGATCCTCGTGGTCGCTCTCACGTGGTCTCCATCATCAGGATCACCCCGGGTGCCTCCTCCCCCGTGCCGAGCGAGGTGAGCGTGACCTTGCACTGCATCGTCCGTCCGCGACGGTTCACGGCGGGCAAGGCGAGGATTTCCTGCTGCCCGGAGCCGAGCACCTTCCCGATCGGCTTGCGCAGCTGGTCGACCGGCAGCCCGATGTCCAGGTTCAGGAAGTGCTGGCCGCGCACCTCGTCCTCGATCAGGCCCCAGAGCTCGCGCGCGCCCGTGTTCCAGCGGCGGACGGCGAGCTCGCGGTCGAGCACGACGACCGCCGCGCTGAAGCTGCTGAGGATCCCTTCGAGGTAGGCGTTCGTCTCGTTCAGCTCGTCCGTGCGCTGCTGGAGCTCGTCGTTGATGGCCGAGAGCTCCTCGTTGGTCGACTGCAGCTCTTCGTTCATCGTCTCGAGCTCCTCGTTCGTCGACTGCAGCTCCTCGTTCGTCGTCTCGAGCTCCTCGTTCGTCGACTGCAGCTCTTCGTTCGTCGTCTCCATCTCCTCGCCCGTCGACTGCAGCTCCTCGTAGGCGGAGTCCACCTCGCGCTTCGCGTCGCCGAGCGCCTGTTGCAGGCGCTGGTACCGCGTCACGTCGTTGAAGGTGATGCCGGCGCCCACGACGTCGCCGGTCGAGGAGAGGAGCGGCGCGATCTGGATGTCGACGAAGCGCAGCTCGTCGTCGACGCGCCACTCGACGTCGCGCAGGCTGATCGCGTGCCGGTCGGAGTACACCTGCTCGATACGCGAGCGGAGCTCCGCCGGCCGGAACGAGACCTCGAGCTCCTGGAACGGCCTCCCGATGTCACGCGGCGCGAGGGCAAACTGCATGCGCGCCTGGAGGTTCGCGAGGGCGAGCCGGCCTTCGGGGTCGACGACCAACTGCGCCCCGGGAGCCGATTCGAAGCCGACCTCGCGCATCAACGCCTCGGTCGCCAGGCGCGAAAGCTCGTGGCCGTCATCCAGCGCGGACCTGTCCACGGGGGCGGGCAACTCGCTCGAGACCTTCGCGAAGACCCGCCGCTTCAGGTCGAGCGGCTCGAACAGCTGCGAGCGGTTCGCGATCGACTCCGCCCTGCCGAGGAAGAGCACCCCGTACGGGCGGAGCGAGAAATGGAAGCTGCGCAGGATGTGCGCCTGCGTCTCTGCATCGAAGTACATCAGGGTGTTGCGGGAGACGAGCAGGTCGATGCGCGAGATCGGCGGATCGCGGATCAGGTCGTGGCGGCCGAAGATCACGGCGCGTCTTAGGTCACCGCGGAAGACGAACGCGGCGTTCTGGTGCTCGAAGTACTTCTCGCGCAACGGCTCTGGCACGGACTCGACGGTCTTGCCGTCGTACTTGGCGTGCCGCCCGTGCGCGAGCGCGTCCTCGTCCACGTCGGTGGCGTAGACCTTCACCCGCTTCTTCACGGCTTCCGGGCCGAGCGCCTCCGCGAGCACCATCGCCAGTGTGTACGCCTCCTCGCCGGTCGCACATCCGGTCGACCAGACGCGGATCGCCTCCCCCTTCGGCTTCTGCTCGAGCAGACGCGGCAGGATGTCATCGCGCAGGAAGTTCCATGCGACCTCGTCCCGGAAGAACGAGGTGACGTTGATCAGGATCGTGTCGAACAGGCCGGCGAACTCGTCGGGGTCCGCGGCGAGGAGCTCCTGGTAGTCGTCGTAGCCGTCGATGCGCACGTCCTTCATCCGCTTTCCGATTCGCCGCTGCAGGCTCGGCCGCTTGTAGCCGGTGAAGTCGAAGCCGCGCTCGTCCCTGATAAACGCGAGCAGTGACTCGAATGCCGGGTCGCGCACGTCCTCCGCCATGGGCTACTCCGCGCTTGCGGTCGGGACAGGCTCGGTCGAGGAGGTGACCTCGCGCAGGAGCTCGATCAGCTGCTCGGAGTGACGCTCGAGCTCCTCGGCCTTCGAGCGGAAGCGCTCGGAGGTCCGCTCCTGGCGGTCGTGGCGCTCGGCGAGCGTGCGCATCAGCACCGCACGCTCCTCCAGCAGGCGCAGCGCGGCCCAGAGGGAGCTCTCGACGGTGGTCGCCTGCTCGACGACGAACGCGTCCGCCGAGAAGCGGTGGCCGACGCGACAGCGGAAGGAGACGACGTCGCCCTCGTCGTCCTGCTCGTAAATCGCGCCCCCGCACTCGGGACAGGTGAGGCCGGTCTCGTTCCCGAGCTGATCACCCGTCTGTTCTCGCACCTGCTCGCGGTCGCTCATCTCGCCGGTCCTGCGTCCATTTTGCCTCCTGAAGCCCCCTCCCGCGACGAACTCGGCAATCGCGGCGGCGATCTGCTCCGGCGACAGCACGCGCTCGGGCGCGACGACGCGGATGGCGGACGTCGGCATGCCCGGGTGGAGCGCGGTGCGTGGGTCCTGGACGAGCGTCACCCCGCCGTGGGCCTTGATCGCCCGGAGGCCGCGCGTCCCGTCGTCGAGGGCGCCGGAGAGGATCACGCCGATCGTGCGCTCGCGCCGTGCGTGGGCTGCACTGCGGAAGAGGGGGTCGATCGCCGGCCGGTGACCGTTCTCACGTGGCCCGCCCTCGACGCGGAGGTGGCCGTCGTCGATCTCGACGTGACAGTCGGGGACCGCGACGTAGATCGTCCCCGGCCGGAGCTCCTCGCCGTGACGCGCGGGCTGCGCGGGCAGCGGGCCCGCCCGGTCCAGGATCGAGGGCAGCACGCTCGTGCCGCCGGCCGCGAGGTGGAGGACGACGACGACCGCGGCGGGTAGGTCCGGCGGGAGGTTCGCGACCACGGTTCGAACGGCTTCGACCCCGCCCGCCGACGCGCCGATGACGACGAGGTCGTGCCCGGTTCTGCGTCGCTCCCCAGGCAAGCGTGTCCTTTGGTCGGTTGGCGGATGCGAGGTCTTCAGCGATGGTACCCCTGTTTGGCGGCGCGAACCGCCCGCGGCTTTAGAGTTGGCGGCGTGAGCGTGCTCACGTCGCAGGCCGGACCGCCGGAGGAGTTCGACGAGCGGCGCGCGCGCATGGAAGCGCTGGTGGCCGAGCTGCGCGAGCGCACGGCTCAGGTCGCGCGTGGCGGCGGCGAGAAGGCGCTCGAGAAGCATCGCTCCCGCGGCAAGCTGACGGCCCGCGAGCGGGTCGACCGGCTGCTCGACCCGGACAGCGCGTTCCTCGAGCTCTCGGCCCTGGCCGCGTGGGACGTCTACGACAGCCAGGCGCCCGCGGCGGGGATCGTCACCGGTATCGGCGTGATCGAGGGCCGCGAGTGCGTGATCGTCGCGAACGACGCCACCGTCAAGGGCGGCACGTACTTCCCGCTGACGGTGAAGAAGCACCTGAGGGCGCAGGAGCTCGCGGAGCAGAACCGGCTGCCGTGCATCTACCTGGTGGACTCGGGCGGTGCGTTTCTCCCGCTGCAGGCCGAGGTCTTCCCCGACCGCGACCACTTCGGGCGAATCTTCTACAACCAGGCGCGGCTCTCGGCCGCCGGAATCCCGCAGATCGCGTCGGTGATGGGCTCGTGCACCGCGGGCGGCGCCTACGTCCCGGCGATGAGCGACGAGACGATCATCGTCAAGGGCACCGGGACGATCTTCATCGGCGGCCCGCCGCTCGTGAAAGCGGCGACCGGACAGGAGGTGAGCGCCGAGGAGCTCGGCGGCGCGGACGTGCACGCGCGCCTCTCGGGTGTCGCCGACCATTACGCGACCTCCGACGAGCACGCCCTCGCGCTGGTGCGCGAGATCGTCCGCAACCTCAACCTGCCGCCGAAGGAGCCGCCGTGGGAGCAGGCGGCGCCGGAGGAGCCGGCCGCCGACCCGAGCGAGCTCTACGGCCTGATCCCGACCGACTTCCGCCACCAGGTCGACCCGCGGGAGCTGATCGCGCGCATCGTCGACGGCTCGCGCTTCCACGAGTTCAAGGCGCTCTACGGCGAGACGCTCGTGTGCGGCTTTGCGCGAATCGAGGGCTACCCCGTCGGGATCCTGGCGAACAACGGCGTGTTGTTCGGCGAATCCGCCGCAAAGGGCGCGCATTTCGTCGAGCTTGCGTGCAGGCGCCGCGTGCCGCTCGCCTTCCTGCAGAACATCACGGGCTTCATGGTCGGCAAGGAGTACGAGGCCGGCGGGATCGCGCGCGACGGCGCCAAGCTCGTGACCGCCGTCGCGTGCGCCGAGGTGCCGAAGTTCACGGTGATCACCGGCGGGTCCTTCGGCGCTGGCAACTACGGGATGTGCGGGCGCGCGTACTCGCCGCGCCAGCTCTGGATGTGGCCGAACGCGCGCATCTCGGTGATGGGCGGCGAGCAGGCGGCGACGGTGCTGACCATGGTCGGCGACGCCGACCCGGACGAGATCCGCGCGACGTACGAGGCCGAGGGCAACCCCTACTACTCGACCGCGCGGCTCTGGGACGACGGCATCATCGACCCGCTCGACACGCGGCGGGTGCTGGCCCTCGGGATCGCGGCTGCTCTGAACGCACCGATCCCGGAAACGACTTTCGGCGTTTTCAGAATGTAGGCATGGCGTACTCGATCGTTCACGTCGACGACATCGAAGGGACCGGCCCGGGCGGAGCGGTGCACTTCGTGCGGCGCGAGCTGGGAGTCGAGGCGTTCGGGATCAACTGGTTCGAGATCCCGCCGAACGCCGAGGGCTTCGAGCACGACGAGACCGAGACGCAACAGGAGGAGGTCAACGTAATCGTGGCCGGGTCGGGCGTCTACCGGATCGAGGGCGAGGACGTGCCAGTCAGCGTCGGCAGCTTCCTTCGCTTCGACCCGGGGACGACGCGGCAGCCCATTGCCGGCCCCGATGGGATGACGATGATCGGGGTGGGAGCGCGACGGGGCAGTTACGAGCCTAGGGGGCCGTTTTGAACCACACGCTGGAGCTGACCGAAGACGAGTTGCGCCTGCTGCAGTCGGCGCTGCACTCGTACCTCGACGACTTCGGCCACGAGGAGGCGGACGTGCTGCGGCAGATCAAGGAGCTCATCGCGCGGCTCCCGACCGCCGGCGTTCCCGACGAGTGAGGCGTCGCTTGCGATGCCGACTTCAGGAGGCACGTGCTTTGCACGTGCGTCCGTCTGAAAAGACCGGCCGAACCGCGTGCGTTCAACGGTGACGCCGTGACCGTCCGCCTGCTCCTCTGGAGCCTCGCCGACTCGAAGACGACCCTCGACGAGCTACGCGCGAAGCTGCCCGAGCTCCCGGAGGGCGACCACTGGATCTCCGACCCCGCCGGCGAGCGCTTCGGCCTGATCACGTTCTCGGACGCCGACGAACCGGCGGCCGAGGTGCGCGACCTCGTCGGCAAGGACCCCGAGGTCGGCGAGGAGTTCGAGCTCGAGACCTAGGCTCAGGGCGCGCCCGATGGACCGAGCGCCGCGGGCGGAGCCTCCTCCGCACCGGCTCCCTCGACGTCCATGTGCGGGAGCACCCGGTCGAGCCATGCGGGAACCCACCAGCTGCCCTTGCCGGCGAGGACGAGCACGGCCGGTGCGAAGACGAGAACCGTCACGGCGGCGAGGGCGACGCCGACGGAGAGCCCCACGCCAAACTGTTTCACGGTCGGGTCGGCGTTGAGGACGAAGCTCCCGAACACCGAGATCATGATCAGCGCCGCAGCGACGATCACCGGGGCTCCCCCGGCCAGACCCTCGCGAATCGCGTCCCGGTCGTCGCCGCCCTCGGCCCGATGCTGCTCGATCTTGCTGATCAGGAAGACCTGGTAGTCCATCGACAACCCGAACAGCACCGTGAACATCATCAGCGGCACGTAGCTCGCGATCGGATCGGTCCCGCTCGCGGTGTCGAGGCCGACGAGGCTCAGGCCCCAGCCCTTCTGGAAGACCGCCGTCAGGACGCCGAACGCCGCCGTGACGGAGAGGACGTTGGCGACGGCCGCTTGCACGGCGAAGAGGAACGAGCGGAAGGCCGCGAGCAGGATGCAGAAGCTCAGCCCGATGACGGCCGCGATGACGAGCAGCAGCCTCGAGGAGATCTCGTCGGCGAGGTCGACGTAGCTCGCCGTCTGGCCGCCGACGAAGGCCTCGAGGTTGGTGCCCTGGGTCGCTTGCGGGATGACGTAGGTCCGTAGAGTCTTCACCAGGTCTGCGGTCGCGGGTGCCGCGGGGCGGGTCGTCGCGATCACGGTGAACGTCGCCGCGTCGCCGGTCTTGTTGATCTGCGGCGGCGAGACGACATCGACGCCGTCGGTATCGGCCAGCGCGTCCTGAAGGTTGACCAGGCGGGGATCGGTGCCGCGGGCGTCGCCCCCGGCCTTCGTCAGCTCGTCCGTCAGCTCGCTCTTGAGCTGCTCGGCCTGCGACTGCTGGCCCTGAGCCGTCTGTTGCTCGCCCTGCAGCTTCACCTGCTGCGTCTGCAGCTGTGCGGCCTGCGTCTGGAGGTTCGCCGCCTGCGTCTGCAGCTTCGCCGCCTGGACCTGCAGGCTCGAGGCCTGCTGGACGAGCGCCTGCTTCTGCTTCACGAGCCCCACGGCTTCGGTCGCGAGCGCAGCAGACTGGCCCGCCAGCGCGATCGCCCGGTTGGCGACGCTCACCTCCTGCTCGCGCAGGTTCCTCGCGTTCGCGAGCAGAGCCTCGGACGCCTCGCGGTTCGCCTGATCTTCCTTGACGAGCTTCGTGAGCTGCTTCTCGAGCCTCGTCTCTTCGTCCTGGAGAGCCCGGAGCTTCGCCTGGAGCTTGGCCTTCTGCTTCGCGTTCTTCGCGTGGTTGATCTGGGCCTCGACCTTTCGCTGGTCGGCCTGGTTCTTCGTCAGCCGGCGGATGACCGAGGTCAGTTGCTTCGTCGTCTTCGCGCCGTCGCTGACCACCGAGCGCGCTTGAGAGCCCGTCGAGACGATCTGCTTGTTCAGCGCGACCTGCTGCGCTTCGAGCTTGTTCGCTGAGGCCTGCAGCTGCGCCTGCTCCTGGGTGTCGGCCTGCGCCTGCCGCTCGAGCTCCGCCTGCTGTGCCTTCAGGCTTCCCTGCTGCTGCTCGAGCTGCTGCTGTTGCTCGGTCAGCTTCTGGCCCTGCGCATTGAGCACGTTTGCCTGCGCGGTCAGCTGCTCCTGCTGGCTCTTCCCCTGCTTTTGCTCCTGCTCGAGCTGCTTCTGCAGCGACTGGGCCTGCTGCTGCTGGCTCGTGTACTCGCTGCTCGGCTTCGGCGGCGTTCCCAGCTCGACCGCCACCAGCAACGGGCCGTTGTAGCCGGGCCCGAAGCCCACGGACATCAGGTCGTACGCCTGGCGCTCCGTCGTCGACTTCGGCGTCGCGCCGACGTCCTCCTGGCCGAGGTTCAAAGAGAAGAAGGGAACGATCAGCGGGATCAGAAGTGCGAGCACGGCAGCGATTGCCCACCAGGGATGCCGCGTCACCGCGCGGCTATAGCCGCCCAGGAAGCCGGCTTCGGGACCCTTGGACCTGGGCCTGAGGAACGTGGGCAGGCGGCCTGCTTCGATGTGCCGTCCCACGAGGGCGAGCACCGCGGGTAGCAGCGTGATCGCGGCCAGCACTGCGGTGACGACCGCGACTGCGGACGAATAGCCCAGCGCGGTCACGAGCGGGATGCCGGCCACGAGCAGCGTGAGCAGTGCAATGACGACCGTCGTGCCCGCGAAGACGATCGCGCTCCCGGATGTCGCGACCGCCAGCGCGATCGAGTCCTCCAGCCCCATCCCCTGCTGGCGGTTGAGCCGGTGGCGGCTGACGAGGAAGAGCGCGTAGTCGATGCCGACACCGAGGCCGATCATCGTCGCGAGGGTCGGTGCGATCGAGGGCACGGTCACGACGTGGCCGAGGAGCACGATCAGCGATAGCCCCGCGGCGAGGCCGAAGACCGCCGAGACGATCGGGAGCCCCATCGCCACGAGCGTCCCGAAGGTGAACGCGAGGATGATCATCGCGGCGATGAGGCCGATCACCTCGCTGCTCTCGGTGGCCGGCTCCGAGAGCTCACTGCCCACCGAGCCTCCAACGGCGACCTGGAGCCCCGCCCTGGCCGCGGGGTTCCCCGCATCGAGGACGCTCTCGGCGATCTCCTGCGTGAGCTCGTCACCGCTGACGTCGAGCAGGACCGGGATGAACGCCGTGGTCTTGTCCTTGCTGATCTGCGCCGCGCCGCGCTGGCTGAACGGGTCGACTGCCGCCACGACGTGCGGCAGCTTCCTCGCTCGCTCGAAGGACGCCTGGATCGCCTGCTTCGCCTGGGCGTCCGTGACCTTGCCCGTGCGCGCGTGGAAGACGAGCGGGTTGCTGCCGTTCTGCTGCGGTGGGAAGCGCGAGGCGAGCAGGTCGGACGCCGCCTGGCTGTCGGTCCCGGGGAGGCTGAGGTTGTTGCTGGTGTTGCTGCCGAGGCTCTGCGAGACGGCTACCAGGCCCGCGAGCAGGACGATCCAGCAGCCGAGGACGACCCATTTCCGCCGAGCTGCCAGCAGGCCTAGCCGGTGCAGAGCGCGGGCCACGCTTTCGAGGCTAGACCTCCTGCCGGGAATCGTCTAGAGGTCCGACGAGCGGCCTAGAGGACGAGCGTCTCGGGGAAGTCCGCGCCCTCCTCGAACCGCGCCAGGCGATACGGCCCGAGGTCGAGGCTCGGGCTCTCGCCGAGGATCTCCTCCGCGAGCGCACGGCCGACCGCGGGCGACTGCATGAAGCCGTGGCCGCTGAAGCCGCAAGCGGCGTACACGCCGTCGGCGACCTCGCCGAGGATCGGGTGCGCGTCGGGTGTCATGTCATAGAGACCGGCCCAGGCGTCCTCGATCGCCGCGTCGGCGGCGCCGGGATACCGGTGGTGCAGCCGCGCGAGGCGGTCGTCGAAGAGCGACTCGTCCACGACCGCCTCGAAGCCCCATCGCGGCTCGGGGTCGACCATCGCCAGCACGAGCCGCTGGCCGCGGCGGCGGAAGTGGAAGCCGGTCTCCTCCTCGAGCACCATCGGCAGGCGCTCCGGCAGCTCGAGCTCACCGGTCGCCAGCAGCTGCCGGACGAGCGGCCGCACCGGGAGCTCGACGCCGAGCGTCTCCCCCACCTGCGCCGACCACGGGCCGCAGGCGATCACGAACGTGTCGGCCTCGAGCGTGGTGGCGTCGCAGCCCTCGCGCACCTCGACACCGAGCTTGGTCGCGAGGCGGACGAGCTCGCGCGTCACCGCGGGCGGATCGGCGGTGCCGTCGGTCTTGCAGACGACCGCGCCCAGCACGTCGTCGGTCCGCAGGCCCTCGACGTAGGACGGGTCGACCGTCTCGACCGGGACGCCCAGCTCCTCCTGGATCGCGCGCCGCTCGTGCAGGGCCGCCAGCCCTGCTTCGGTCGTCGCCACGAACAGGTAGCCGACCTGGTCGAAGAGCGGCGGGCCGAGCTCCTCGAAGAAGCGGATGCTGGCCTGCGCGAGCCGCACCTCCGCCGCGGTCGAGAACTGCTGGCGCACGCCGCCCATCGCCCTCGAGGTCGCGCCGCCGGCGACGCGGCCGCGATCCACGAGGGCGACCTCTCGGGCGCCGAGCGACACGAGGTGGTACGCGACAGAGGCTCCTGCGGCCCCGGCCCCGGCCACGACAATCCTTGGCATCAGGCCTCCCTCCCGCGGCCGGTGCGTGGAGGGGGAAGAGGGGAACCGGGAGGTTCCCCCAAACGAACTCCGAGCGTGCTTGGAGAAGGAGGGGGCTCGTGGGGGAAACAGGGTCTCCCCCACGCGACCGAGCCGCAGGCGAGGGAGGCTCCGGCTATGACGATTCGAGCCACGCGTCCAGCTCCCGCTTCTCCTCGTCGCGAAGCCGGCGCAGCGGTGCGCGAACGTCCTCGCGCACGGGGACGCCGCGCCGGCCGAGCACGTACTTTGCCGCGGCATGGAACGGAAAGCGATCGAGCGCCGCCCGGAGGGCGCCGACGGCGCCGTCCCCGTCGCGAACGAGCGCGACCACGCGCTCCGGGAACACCGAGCCGAGCCCGGAGACCGTGCCGACCGCTCCGCGCTCGATTCCCTGGAGCACGAGCTCCTCCGCCCCCACGAAGACGTCCAGCCCCTCGAGCAGGTACGGCTCGACCGCGTCGAATGGCTTGTCGGAGACCTTCAGCCCCGCGAAGTTCGGCGCGCGCTCGCGCAGGCGCTCGATCACGGGAATGGGCACGGCGTAGCCGCTCCGCGCCTTGAACTCGTACACGTAGAACGGCACCTCCCCTGCCGCGCGTGCGGCCGCGGTCAGGTGCCCGAGCAGCGCCTCGTCGTCGAGCGCGAAGTACGGCGGCGAGATCACCGCGACGCCCGCGGCTCCCGCGCCGGCCGCATGCTCGGCGAGCGCAGCCGTCTCCGCGGTGGTCTGCGCGCCGCAGTGGACGATCACCGGCAGCGGCCCCTCGAGGAAGAGCTCGGCCGCGCGACGGCGCTCGGCCGCCGAGAGCAGGATTCCCTCGCCGGTCGTTCCGAGCACAAGCGTCCCGTCCAGCCCGGCCGCGGCCAGAAACTCCGCGTACGGCCGGAACGCCTCCTCGTCCAGGGCGGCGCCGTCGTCCCGGAGAGGCGTGAGTGCGGCGGCGAGTGCTCCACGCAGCATGCGGGCAACTTTACGATCACCGTGATGCATGCGCTGAGAGTCGAGCACGACGGCGATCTCCTTCGCGTCACCCTGGCGCGACCCGAGCGGCGCAATGCATTCGACGCGAAGCTGATCGCCGAGCTGACGGAGGTGTTCACCTCCGTCGGCGACGACGTGCGCGCGGTGCTGCTCTCGGGCGAAGGCCCGAGCTTCTGCGCCGGGGCCGACGTCGAATGGCAGCGCTCCTCCATCGATCTGCCCTTCGAGGAGAACGTGGAGGACGCCCTGCGGCTGCACGCGATGATGGCCTCGGTCGACGCCTCGCCGGCTCCGCTCGTCGCGCGCGTGCAGGGGTACGCGCTCGGCGGAGGCTCCGGCCTCGTTGCGTGCGCCGACGTCGTCGTTGCGGCGCCCGACGCGACCTTCGGCTTCTCCGAGGTGCGCCTAGGGATCATCCCGGCCGTGATCTCGCCGTTCGTCTTCGCGCGCATCGGCGCCGGGACGGCCCGGTCGCTGTTCGTGACCGGCGATCGCTTCGACGCCGAGACGGCGCTCCGCATCGGACTGGTGGACGAGATCGCCGAGGACCTCGACGGAGCCGTGGAGCGCCGCGTCGCTTCGATCCTGCGATCGGGGCCGGAGGCTACCCGCGCGGCGAAGCGGCTGACGCGGGAGCGGCCGACCCACCCGCGCGAGCTGGCGGAGACCGCCGCCGGGCTCCGCGCGGGAGCGGAGGGCCAGGAGGGCCTGCGCGCGTTCCTGGAGAAGCGCGACCCGTCGTGGGCGTCGAGAAGCTCCTCGTAGCCAACCGCGGCGAGATCGCGCTGCGGGTCTTCCGCGCGTGTCGCGAGCTCGGCATCGCGACGGTCGCAGTGGCGCCCGAGGACGATGCGGGCTCGCTGCACGCCCGCTCGGCGGACGAGACGGTGCGCATCTCGTCGTACCTCGACGTCTCGGAGCACGTGCGCGCCGCACGCGAGACCGGCGCCGACGCCGTCCATCCCGGGTACGGCTTCCTGGCCGAGAGCCCGGAGTTCGCGGAGGCGGTCGAGGCGGCAGGGCTGACGTGGGTCGGGCCGCCCCCCGCGGCGCTGCGGGCGGGCGGCGACAAGCTCGAGGCGAAGCGGCTGGCGCGTGAGGCCGGCGTGCCGGTGGTGCCGGAGGGCGAGCCGGAGGAGATCGGGTTCCCGCTGATGATCAAGGCCGCTGCCGGCGGCGGTGGGCGCGGCATGCGCGTGGTCCGTGAGCCGGCGGATCTCGAGGAGGCGCTCGCGGCGGCGCGCCGCGAGGCGAAGGCGGCCTTCGGCGACGACCGCGTCTTCTGCGAGCGCTACGTCGAACGGCCGCACCACGTCGAGATCCAGCTGCTCGGCGACTCCCACGGAACGGTGGTGGCGCTCGGCGAGCGCGAATGCTCGGTGCAGCGGCGACACCAGAAGGTGCTGGAGGAGTCGCCCTCCCCCGCACTCGACCCCGAGCTGCGTGCGCGGATGGGCGAAGCCGCGGTCGCGTTCGCCCGCGCGATCGGCTACCGCAGCGCCGGCACCGCGGAGTTCATGCTCGACAGTGGCGACTTCTGGTTCCTCGAGCTGAACGGGCGCATCCAGGTCGAACACCCGGTGACGGAGCTCGTCTCGGGCGCGGACCTCGTGGCCGAGCAGATCCGGATCGCTCAGGGCGAGCCGCTGCGCGCCGAGCCGCGGCTGGTCGGGCACGCGGTCGAGGTGCGCCTGTATGCGGAGGACCCGAAGACGTTCCTGCCGCAGACCGGCCGGTTGGAACGCCTGCAGCTGCCCTCGTCGGTCCGGGTCGACGCCGGGGTCGACGAGGGCGACGAGGTCGGCACGTCCTACGACCCGCTGATCGCGAAGCTGATCGCGCACGGGTCGACGCGGCATGATGCGCTCGACCGGCTCGCCGCCGCGCTGGCGGAGACAGAGGTCGGCGGCGTAGTGACGAACCTCCCCTTCCTGCGCTGGCTGGTCGCGCACCCGGCCCTGCGCGCAGGCGAGACGACGACCGCCTTCCTCACCGAGCATCCGCCGCTCTCCGCGGCGCCGCTGCGCCTCCCGGACCGGCCGTGGCGCGGCGGCTTCCGCCTCAATCTGCCCACGCCCCCGCCGGCCGCGCCGCCCGATCTGGCTGCGTCGGCCGACCACGGCGGCCGGCACGAGCAGAGCTCACTGAGCGCGCCGATGCCCGGGACGGTGATCCGCGTGCTAGTCGCCGAGGGAGAGCGCGTCGAGCCCCGCCAGCCGCTGGTCGTGCTCGAGGCGATGAAGATGGAGACGCCCGTCGTCTCGCCGTACGAAGCGGAGGTGCGTGCCGTCCACGTGCGGGAGGGCGACAGCGTCGCCGGCGGCGATGTGCTGGTCGAGCTCGAGGAATAAGGCGCTCGCTTGCGACGCCGACCGTGAGTGGCCGTGCCGGCTTTGCCGGTGCGGCCTTTCGCCTAGAACAGCTTCTGGAGCTTCATCGCCTGGCCCATGTCCCCTTTTACCTTCAGCTTCCCGGACATGTAGGCCGCGGTGGGGTTCTGCTCGCCGTTGGCGATCTTCAGGAACGTCTCCGATGAGGTCGAGATCGTGCAGTCGGCGTCGCCGCCGTCCTCGGTGACGGTGACCTTGCCGTCGTCGACGTCCACGAGCCACGAGCCGGAGCCGTCGATGTCGAACTTGTAGCTCGCGGTCATCCCCGCGGCCTTCGAAGCGTCGACGCGCGACTCCAGCGTCTCGAAGAACTCTCTCGGGTCTTCCATGGGGCGCGCAGCCTACAGCGTTCTTTGGAACTGCCGACGTCCCGTGCGGTCACCTCAGACGGGCGCACGAGTCCTTGTGCGCCCTGAGAGCGGCGCCGCAAGCGGCGCCTCACAGGACGGGCTCGGGCTCGAGGCGCCGCTGCGGCGGGCGCGTCGCCGGGAGCAGCGCAGCCAGCGCGACGGCGACGAGCGGCGCCGCAGCGGCGGCGTACATCGCCGCTTGCAGGTCAACGGAGTCCGCCAGCGCGCCCAGCCCGACGGCGGCGATCCCGCCGAGACCGATGGAGAGGCCGATCGAGAGCCCGGAGGCCATCCCGATCCGGCTCGGCAGGTACTCCTGGCTCATCACCATCGTCACGCCGAAGGTGCTGATCACGCAGACGCCGACGAGCGCCAGGGCGATCGCGCCCGGGATGCCGCCCACTGCCACGTACGCGAAGGTCAGCGGCGCGGTGGCCCCGGTGGTCGCGAGCAGCACCGGCCTGCGGCCGAACCGGTCGGCGAGCGGCCCCGCTGCCAGCGTGCCGAGACCGCCCGTGAGCAGCATCAGCGAGAGCAGGTGCGAGCCGTGGGCCTTCGAATTGCCGAGCGAGACCTCCCAGAGCGGCACGAAGGTGATGAGCCCGAACCAGGCGACACTACGGAAGGCGATCACTCCGAGCAGCAGCACGAGCGCGCCCGGCCGGTCCTCCCCGCTCGTGGCCGCCCGCTCCCCCGGTTGCGGGGCGAAGCCGGAGAGGAACGGGAGCACCAGCAGCAGCGCGCCCGCGATCGCCAGCACGGGCAGCGCGAGCAGCAGCCCACCCGTCAGGCCCAGCGCGAGCACGATCGGCGTCGTCACAGTCGGCCCGAGCGCGTACCCGACGTTGCCGCCGACGGAGAAGAGGCTCATCCCGCTCGCGCGCTTGCTTCCGCTCGCGTAGGCGGCGAACTTCGACCCCTCGGGGTGGAACGCGGCGACGCCCAGGCCCGAGACCACCACAAGGAGGAGCACGAGCCAGTACGCCGGCGCTGCGGCCGCCAGCCCGATCCCGATCCCTGCAAGCGCCACGCCACCCGGGAGCAGCCAGATCGCGCCGCGGCGGTCCGACCACGCCCCGAAGAGCGGCTGCACAAGCGACGAAGCCGCCGTCGAGGCGAGCATCGCGGCTGCGGCGAGCGTGTACGAGAGGCCGAAGCGGTCGACGAAGAACGGCAGCAGCGCCGGCAGCGCGCCGTTCGCGAAGTCGGTCGCGAAGTGCCCGGCCGAGAGAGCCGCCATCGCCCGTCTGTCCAGCTCCGCCCGCACGGTTCGAGACGAGACTAGCTGCGGAAAACCCCGCAGCCGGATCGGGGATCATGCCGATGGAACCCGGCGTCCGCGACCGCACACTCTTGGTGACGACGGGAGGTGGACGATGGAAGCCGGGCTCAACAAGGTCGTGATCGTTGGTGGCGGCGTCGCCGCGCTCGAGGCAGCGCTGGCGCTGCAGGAGCTGGCGGAGGAGCTCGTGGACGTCGAGCTCGTCGCGCCCGATCAGAACTTCGTCTACCGACCGCTGCTCGTCGCCGAGCCGTTCGGCGCAGGACAGGTCCGCACGTTCCCCATGCAGCGCCTCGCAGAGGCGGCCGGCGCCGGCTTCACCGAGGCGATCGTGACCCGCGTCGACTCCGACCGTCACATCGTCCGCACGGCAGCAGGCGACGAGCTCCCGTTCGACCTCCTGCTCCTCGCACCGGGTGCCGTGCCGATCACGGCCGTCTCGGGTGCGATTTGCTTCCGCGGCCCAACCGAGGCAGCGGCGCTTCGGCAGGTGCTTTCCGACGCCGGCGCCGGGATGATCGACCGCATCACGTTCGCTGTTCCGTCGAGCACGACGTGGCCGCTGCCGTTGTACGAGCTGGCACTGTTGACACGGTCCTACCTCGTCGATGAAGGCGCGGTCGACGTCTCGGTCGCGATCGTCACTCCCGAGGACGCGCCGCTCGCGCTCTTCGGCCAAACCGCAAGCGACGCAATCCGCGAGCTGCTGGAGGCGCGCGGGATCGAGCTCTCGCTCTCGACGACGCCGCTCGCGTTTGCCGACGGCGGGCTCTCCACCGCGCCCGGAGGCGTGATCCCGACCGATCGCGTGATCGCACTGCCGCGGCTCGAGGGCCCGCGCCTCACAGGAGTGCTCCACGACGCAAGCGGCTTCATTCCCGTGAACGACGATTGTGGGGTCCGCGACGAGATCGACGTCTGGGCGGCCGGCGATGCGACGACGTTCCCGCTCAAGCAGGGCGGGGTCGCCGCGCAGCAGGCCGACGCGGCGGCAGAGGCCATCGCGGCGCGAGCCGGTTCCTCGGTCGAGCCGCGCCCCTTCAGGCCGGTGCTGCGCGGGCTGCTGCTGACCGGAATGGCGCCGCGCTTCCTGCGCGCCGAGGCCGGAGCACGCGTCTCCGCGATCGACACCGAGCCGCTCTGGTGGCCCCCGGCGAAGATCGTCGGCCGATATCTCGCGCCGTTCCTGGCCGAGCGCCTCGGGTTGTCGCAGGTGCTCCCGGATGCCGCGCGGGACTCTGCGCTTCCGGTCGAGGTCGAGTTGACGCCGGCCGGGCACGGGAGCTGGTCGGAGCTCGAGCGCTAGGCCGCCGTCGGCTGCGCCGGGAGGTTGCGCTCGATCAGCGCGTGGCCGAGCTCCCACTGCGCCCGGGCAAGCTGGAGCCGGTTGCGCTCGAGCGAGGCGTCGCCGGCACCGCGCTCGCGGAGGCGCTGCCGCTCGGCGACGAGGCTCGCGATCCTCGCCGCGAGCTCGTCCGCGCTCGCGCGGGTGCGGCTGCGCCGGAACCGCGCAGGCCGCAGGGGCCGAAGTGACGTGCCGCTCGCCACGAACGCGGTATCGGCACGACGGCGCCCGGGGTGAATACCCCTCATGGTGCGGCAGCCTATGAAGGCGGTCGGCTAGCATCGCGCCGCGATGCAGGTCGAGGTTCAGGCGGTTGCGCCCGAGCAGGTGGAGGCCGACGTCCTCGCTGTTCCGCTGGCGGCGGGTGCCGGAGACGGCGCGCTCGCCCGGTTGGACGGCCCGCTCGACGGCCTGCTGGCGCGGCTTGCGGACCAGGGCGAGTTGAGGGACGAGATCGGTCGCGCCGCCGTCGTGCACGTCGACGGCAAGCTCGGGGCCGCGCGCGTCGCCGGCGCCGGAGTCGGGCCGCGCGAGCGCGTCGACGCCGACGCGCTGCGCACGGCCGCCGCCGCCGTCGTGCACGCATCGGGCGAGTTCGCGAAGCGGATCGCGTGGGTGATCGACGACTCCCTCCCGCTCTCGCCCGCCGAGCAGGCCCGCGCACTCGTGGACGGAACAGTGCTCGGCGGCTACGACCCGGCTCGCTGGAAGGGCGAGGGCGAGCGGACGAAGGTCGAGACGCTCGTGCTGTGCGGCGAGGCGGACGGCCTCGACGAGGCCGCGGCGCGGGCGGCCACCATCGCCGAATGGACGAACCGGGCGCGCGACCTGGTCAACAGCCCGCCGAACGAGGCCACGCCGGAGCGGCTGGCCGAGCGGGCGCAGGAGATCGCCGCGTCGGTCGAGCACCTGACCGCGGAAGCGCTCGGGCCGGACGAGATTCGCGCGCAGGGCATGGGCGCGCTCGGGGCGGTCGCGCAGGGAAGCGACAACCCGCCCCGCCTGGTGGTGCTGCGCTACGACCCGCCGTCGCCGGCGCGCACCGACCTCGTCCTCGGGCTCGTCGGCAAGGCCGTCACCTTCGACACCGGCGGGATCTCGCTCAAGCCGTCGCTGCACATGGAGGACATGAAGGGCGACATGGCCGGCGGCGCTGCCGTGCTCGAGGCAACCGGCGCGATCGCCGAGCTCGGGCTGCCCCTGCGGGTCGTCACGGTCGCCGGCGCGACCGAGAACATGCCGAGCGGGCGCGCCTACCGGCCGGGCGACATCATCACGGCCGCCAACGGCAAGACGATCGAGGTCACGAACACCGACGCCGAGGGTCGGCTCGTCCTCGCCGACGCGCTCTGGTACGCGCGCGGCCAGGGCGCGACGCACATCCTCGATCTCGCCACGCTCACCGGTGCGATGGAGGTCGCGCTGGGCGACTTCTACGCAGGGTTCTTCGCGAACGAGGACTCGTGGCGGGACCGGATCGTCGAGGCCGGCGAGGCGAGCGGCGACCACGCCTGGCCGTTCCCGATGCACCCGCGCTACCGCCGCTACGTCGACTCCGTCTACGCCGACATGAAGAACTCGTCCGACCTGCGCCAGGCCGGCGCGGTCCTGGCGGCGGCGTTCCTCGAGGAATTCGCCGGCGAAGGGCCGTGGGCGCACGGTGACATCGCGGGCCCGGCCTTCCTCGAGCGGTCGCGCGGCGACTACCTCAGCCAGCGCGGCGGCACGGGCTACGGCGTTCGCCTGATCGTCGAGCTCGCCTCACGTCTGTCGGCGTAGATGCCGTGAACTTCGACCTCTCGCCCGAGCACGAGCTCGTCCGCTCGACAGTCCGCGAGTTCGCGGAGCAGCGCGTCGCTCCGGTCGCCGCCGAGCTCGACCGCGAGCACCGGTTCCCCTACGAGCTGGTGGCAGAGCTGGCCGAGCTCGGCCTGATGGGCATGCCCGTGCCCGAGGAGTACGAAGGCGCGGGCACCGACACGCTCTCGTACGCGATCGCAGTCGAGGAGCTGACGCGGATCGACTCGTCCGTGGCGATCACGGTGGCCGCGCACACCTCCCTCGGGACGATGCCGATCCTGCTCTTCGGGACGGAGGAGCAGAAGCGCGAGTGGCTGCCGGACCTCGCGTCCGGCCGGAAGCTGGCGGCCTTCGGGCTGACCGAGCCAGGTGCGGGGTCGGACGCCGCGGCCTCGCGCACGACCGCGGACCTGCGCGACGGCGAGTGGGTCGTCAACGGCTCGAAGATCTTCATCACCAACGCGGGCACCGACATCACGGCCTGCGTGACCATCACGGCGCGTACGGGCGACGACGAGATCTCGAACCTGATCGTCGCGAACGGCGCGCCCGGCTACGAGATCTCGCCGCCGATGGAGAAGCTCGGCTGGCGCGCATCGGACACGCGGGAGCTCTCGTTCCGCGACTGCGCGGTTCCGGAGGGGAACCTGCTCGGCGAGCGCGGCAAGGGGTTCGCGCAGTTCCTGGAGATCCTCGACGGCGGCCGCATCTCGGTCGCGGCGATGGGGGTCGGGCTCGCCCAGGGCTGCTACGACCTCGCCTTCGCCTACGCGAAGGAACGCGAGCAGTTCGGCAAGCCGATCTCGAAGTTCCAGGCGGTGCAGTTCCAGCTGGCGGACATGGCGGTCGAGATCGAGGCCGGCCGCGCGCTGACCTACAAGGCGGCGTGGCTCAAGGACGAGGGGCGCCCGTTCGCGAAGGAGGCTGCGATGGCGAAGCTCTACACGGGCGAGCTGTCACACCGCGCGGCGAACGCGGCGCTGCAGATCCACGGCGGCTACGGGTTCATGGAGGAGTCGGCGATCGCGCGGCTCTACCGCGACCAGAAGATCCTGGAGATCGGCGAGGGCACCAACGAAGTCCAAAGAATGGTCATCGCCCGCCACCTGGGCCTCTAGCAGGACTTCGTGATCCCGGCAATCCCGTGCCAGACTTCAGTCTGGCTCGGGCGTGCAAAGGCACCAGCGCATGGTCATCGCGCGGCACCTGGGTCTTTGACGGCCCCGCGGCCGCGCGCGCGCCTAAGCCACCGCCCCGGCACGAGCACGATCAGCAGGAAGAACACGCCAGCGGCGGCGATCAGCAGGCGGTCGCGGGTCGCGGTGCTCTTGTGCTCGAACGTCGGCAGCGTGATGCCCTCCGAGGCAGCCAGGGTGCGGACGGCGCGGGTGGTCGATTGCGCGAGCGCGCCCGGCGTCTTCCCGGGCGGAATGCGCTCGAGGGCACGCTGCTCCTTCGCTACCGGCTTGCGCCCGTGGTAGATGCCGAACCCGGACGGCATCGTGATCAGCAGCCGCTTCGTGTAGACGAACGCGAGCTCGCTCCCCAGGAACTTCGCGTAGTCCTCGGGATGGCCCCAGAGGCTGACGGCGGTGCCGAGGTCCGATGTGAACGCGATCAGCGCGACACGGATGGGGTAGCCGCGCTCGTTCGCCGCCGCCACGGTCTTGACCAACGCGTCGCGATCGGAGTTCGAGAGCGGCACCTCCGGCCCGATGTAGACCTGGTTCGTGATCAGGACGTCGCTCGCCGGGTCGCCGTTTGCCCGCGCAGCCGGGACGGCGACGAGCGCGGCCACCGCCGCGACAAGGAGAAGGCGTCTCATCGGCCCTCGAGCGCCCGCTGGGCCTCTTCCTCCTCCGACAGCAGCCGCATCAGGAAGTACGACAGCGCAGCGAAGAAGACGATCATCTGCTCGCCGTTCATCAGGATCCCGCCGAGGTTCTGGTCCTTCTCGGCGCTCAGCCCCCACAGCCGCGGCGCCGCCTCGTAGAAGCCGTAGAACGCGCTCGCAGAGAAGATCAACGCCAGCGAGAGGAACGCGGAGCCCACGTACGCCGCGCCGAGGTAGACGAGCTTCACCGCGCTGGATAGCCGCTGTGGCAACTCGGAGAACACCGGCCACCAGAACATGAGCCCTGCGATGAGCAGGAGCAGATGCTCGACGTTCAGTAGCCACGGGTGTCGCAGCGCGTAGTCGTAGAAGGCCGGGAGGTGGACGCCGTACCAGACGAAGAGCCAGAACGGCAGCGCGAACCGTGGCCGCGTCAGGAGCGCGAGCCAGCGGCCTCCGCGCTCGGCGACGGCAGCCCGCATGGCGGGCGTGAGGCCGAGCACGAGCAGCGGCGGCGCCCAGTCGGCGATCATCACGTTCTGCAGTAGGTGGACGACGAGCAGGTAGTGAATCGCGATCGTCTCCAGCGGCGAGTTCAGCGGGACCACGACGAGGACGAGCCCCAGCCCGAAGAGGGTGGCGCGGAACCCCGACGGGCGCTCGACCGTCCGCGCAAGCCGCACGTACCCCCAAAGCGCCGCCGCGGCAAGCACGACGAAGAGCGGCTCGAAGCTGAACGACGTCGAGGCGGGCGCGCTCACGTGAACGCCGGCCTGCGCAGTCGCTCCAGGACATACGGCCGCAGGAGCAGCGCGACGCACACGCCGAGGGCGAGTAGCTGCTCGACCATCATCACCGCGCCTGCGAGCCGCTGGTCGGTCTGCGCCGAAAGCCCGTGCGCCCCGGTGTAGCGGTCGTAGGCAGGCGCCGTGAAGAGCAGCGCGTCGACCAGCGGCTGCGAAATCACCAGCATCGCGAGCGCAAAGAACACGCGCTGGGGGCGATTCAGGCGCCCGTGGCGGGCCGGGTCGACGAGCTGCGTCCACGCGAGGAACCCGGCGAGGATGAAACTCAGGTGCTCGAGGTCGTGCACGAGCGGGTGCGCGGCCGCGTAGTCGTAGGCGGCGGGGACGTGCCATGCGAGGAACGCGACCGCCCAGATCCCCAGGCTGACCAAGGGGACCAAGAGGAACGAGAGGAGAGCGCGCAGCGGCCGGAACGCCGCCAGCGGCCGCAGCAGCAGCGGCGGCAGCAGGAAGAAGAGCAACGGCCCGCGGACGGCGACGACAATCAGCGCGGGCGCGGCGTCGCCGATCAGGACGTGCTGGAGCATGTGCGCGGAGAGCAGCTCCTCGTCGCCGACGTGGTCGAGCGGCGAGACGAGGGGCAGCACGAGCAGCGCGAGCCCGGCCGCGAACAGCACGGCGCGGCTCCAGGGCGCATGGTCGGGCCGGCGGCGGCGCAGCCGCACGAACGCCTGGGCGAACAGCACGGCCGCGAGCGCCGCGCCCACGATTACCGCGGGCGGTGTCTCCCAGGACGCGGAGGAATGGGCTAGCGGCACCGCTGCGTCAGGGTAACCGTTTGACACTGGCGCCCAGGGATCGTGATCCTCCGGGTGGATGGGGCGCTTCCTGACCGTGTGCTGCGCAGTCGTGCTCGTCGCCGGCTGCGGCTCGTCGTCGCGGCTGGGCGCGCCCACCATCGCTCCCGCCCGGACGTACGAGCTCACCGGCGTGAAGCCGCTGCGGATCGCGCACCCGGGGCCCGTGACGCTATCGTTCGCGATCCGGCAGCCTTCGGGGTCGGCGCTGGTGGACTACCGCCGCGGGGCGGGGCCGCACACCGGGATCCACCTGATCATCGTCCGCCACGACCTCGGCGTGATCATCCACAAGCACCCGCCGGTCGCGCCGAACGGGCGCGTCGCCGAGACGGTCGACTTTCCGGCGCCGGGACCGTACCGCGTGCTGGTCGACGCCTACCCCGCGGCAAAAGGCGCGCCGCGGAACTTCCAGCTCCACACCGACGTTCGCGTCGGCGGGGCCTACAAACCACAGCCGCTGCCGCCGTTCCAGGCGCGCCAGCAGGTCGGCGGATACACGTTCGTGCTGAGGACGCCGCCCCGGATCCACGCGATCGAGGCGACGACGCTGAAGGCGACGGTGACCGACCCGCAGGGGAAACCAGTCGTGTTCCACCCTTGGTACGGCGCGCTCGCGCACGCGGTCTTCTTCCGCGCGGGCTCACTCGACTATTTCCACACGCACATCTGCGGTCCGGCCACACCGGGGTGCTCGAGCGTCCTCGGAGGCTCGAGCGTCGTCGGCCGCCCCGCCGGCCCCGGCAAGCTGAACGTCGGCCTGCTGCTGCCGGTGGCAGGGACCTGGCGCCTGTTCCTGCAGTTCCGCGACCGCGGGCGAATCGTCACGGCGCCGTTTACGCTGCACGTTCGATGAAACCACGACTCGCGCTCTGGGCAGGGACGGTCGCGCTGCTCGTCCTGACGGCCCGCTGGCTCGCGTACGCGTTGGCGCCGAGCCCACTCGCGCGCGTGCTCGAGCACTCGGCCGGCGGGCCGAGCCTCGTGACGGTGACGCTCGTCTCGCTCGGCCTCGCCCTGGCGGCCTCGACCGCGGTCGTCTGGCTCGCGTCGCTCGGCGTCCGCGAGCGCGCGCGGCTCCGACCCGAGTGCGTCGCCCCGAAGCTGCGGCTGCGACGGCTGGCCGTCCGCACCGTCGCCCTCTACGTCACGAGCTCCGTCGCGTTCGCGCTCTTCGAGTCGTACCTTCACTGGCGGGCCGGCCTCGGCTTCCATGGACTCTCGTGCCTGTTCGGCCCGGTGCACCGGAACGCGATCCCGTTGCTGGCCGCCCTCGCGCTTTTGGCGGCCACTCTCGCCGAGGCGGGCGGGCACGTGCTCGCGTGGATGCGCGCGGTCGTCCGCGAGTTGCAACGCCACGCGCTCGTCTCGCTCCCCCTCCCGCTCCGCTTCGTAGCGCCCGGCACGCCCGTGGCGCGCACCCTCACGGCGCGGCCGCAGCCGCGCGCGCCGCCGCTCCCGGGCTGACCCCGGACCCAGCGAAGAAGGGAGCCCAATGAGAACCGCCCTGCTTGCCGCCGCGGCGGCCGCGGTCACGCTTGTGTTCGCGAGCCCCGCGTTCGGGCACGCGATCCTGAGCCCGCCCGTCGCCAAGGCGAAGGTCGCCCAGCAGTTCACCCTGTCTGTGCCCACCGAGGAGGAAGGCGCGACGACCACCGAGATCGAGCTGACCGTGCCCGACGGGCTCTCCATCGACTCGTTCGAGCCCACCCCGGGCTGGACCCGGAACGAGGAGGCGAGCGGCTCCGGCGAGGAGCGCGTGATCCAGAAGGTCACATGGAGTGGCGGGAAGGTGCCAACCGACGAGGACGCCGTCTTCCGTTTCAACGGCAGCCTCGACTCCGAAAAGACGATCGAGGCTCCGGTACGGCAGACGTACTCGAGCGGCAAGGTCGTCGACTGGAGCGGATCGGAGAGCTCCGACACGCCCGCGCCGCGCATCGAGGGCGTCTCCTCGCTCGGTGGCGGCTCGAGCTCGACGCTTTCGATCATCGCGCTGATCGTGGCCGGGATCGCCGTCGTCCTGGCGGTGGTCGGGCTGGTGACGAAAGGGCGCCCCGTGGCGTGAGGCGCTCGGGGCTCGTCGGGATCGTTGCGGCGGCGGCGCTCGCGTCGCCGGCCTCGGCGTGGGCACACGCCGCCCTGCTGCAGACGGTCCCCGAAGCGAGCCGCACCGTCAACGTCGCACCGCCGGAGGTGCGTATGCGCTTCAGCGAGCCGGTGGAGCCGCGCTTCGCGATCGTCTCGGTCACCGACGCGGCCGGACGGCAGGTGACGGACGGCGACCCGGCCGCGGCTCCCGGGTCGCCGCAGACGCTGGTGACGCCTCTACGTCGCGTGCCCGAGGGCTGGTACCTCGTTTTCTGGCGCGTGATCTCGGCGGACGGCCACCCGGTGCGGGGGGCGTTCACGTTCGCCGTCGGCCCGAACCCGGGACCGCCGCCGCAGTTCCGGGTGCCGTCGCTGAGCGAGACCGCCACGACGACCCAGCTGTTGGTCGCGCGCTGGGTCGTCTTCCTCTCGGCGCTGAGCGCGCTGGGGCTGTTCGTGCTGCGGGCCGTGATCGCGCGGCCGGTCGTGCGCGCCGTGCGCGGCTGCTCCCTGCGGTCGCTGAACATCGCCTTCGGCGTCGCCCTCGCCGTGGCGCTGGTAGCGACGCCGATCTATGCCCTCCTCGCGACGGCGCAGTTCACCCTGCGCTCTTTCTGGGATTTCGGCGGCGTCGTCCCCGCGGTGCGCTCGTCGGGGTTCGGCGAGGACTTCCTCGACCTCGAGCTCGTGCTCGGGCTGTTCGCGATCGCAGCGATCGCCGCACTGGTCGTCGACCGGCCCGAGCGGGAGCAGCGCTCGGTCGCCGAGCTGCTTGCGCTGCCGTCCGCGCTCGCCGCCGGCCTTGCCGCGCTCGTCCTTCCCGCCCTCGCCGGCCACGCTGGACAGAAGGCGCCGCGTGGGCTGTCGCTGCCGCTCGACACGGCGCACCTCACCGCGGCGTCGATCTGGCTCGGCGGGCTGATCGGCCTCGTCGTCTTCTGGCTCTCCGTCGGCCGGGCCGGGCGCGCCGCCGCGCTCGCCTACGTCGTCCCGCGCTTCTCGGCGGTGGCGTTCTGCTCGGTGCTGCTCCTGATCGGAACCGGCATCGGCCAGGCCTTCCAGGAGCTGCCGACCTTCGCCTCGCTCTGGCAGACGTCCTACGGGCAGGCGCTGATCTGGAAGATCGGCCTGCTGGCAGCTGCGCTCGTGCTCGCGGCGGTCAATCTCGCGCGGACGAAGCCGCGCCTGCAGGGCGGCGACGCCTCGGCGCCGCTCCTCCTGCGGCGGCTCGTCCAGGGCGAGATCGTCTTCGTCCTCGCGGCGCTGTTCGCCGCCGGGCGTGCTCGCGAGCCTCGCACCGCCGTCGAGTGCGCTCGCGCGCGTGCAGGACATCTCCGCCCGAGTCGGCCCCGGCCCCGTGTCGGAGGCGGTCGCGAAGGGCCCGTACCGCGTCCACGTGCGCGTGACGCCGAACCGCGCCGCCGTCAACAACGCCTTCGAGCTCGCTCTCACCCGCAACGGCCGACCGGTGAGCGGCGCCGAGGTGATCACGAAGTTCGACATGCTGGACATGGAGATGGGCGAGCAGAGCTACCGCCTCCGCGAGCGCCGGCCCGGCGTCTTCCAGCACTCGGCGCCCGCGCTCGTGATGGTCGGCCACTGGGCGCTGCTGTTCGAGGTGACGCCGCCCGGCGCGAAGCCGTTCGTCGTCACGCTGCTCGACAAGGCAAGCGGATGAGGACGAGACTGGCCCTCGCCCTCATCGCCGTGGCCGCAGCGGCCGCGGCGTGGGTGATCGTGATCGAAGCGCTCGGCGGACTCAACGGGGCAGCCAGAGCGGTTTCGCGGGGGGGGGGTGATCGAGACGACGGCTAGATTTGCGCGCGCTCGCGCCCGTCGAGCCGGATCGTCCACGGCTCGATCGAGTCGACCACGAGGTGCGTCTCGCTCCACGGATCGCGCGCCCATGTCGTCCGGACCGCTTCCTCCGACTCGGCCTCGACCGCGTGCACGACCCGCCCGTCATTCGTAACCGGCCCGCCCAGGACGATGAAACCGTCCTCCACCAGCGCGTCCATGTACTCGGCATGCTCCTGCCAACCGGTCTGCTCCTCCATCGGCTTCCCCGCCCGCCACTGGGGCCCTGCCTGACGGAGGACGACGTGGAACATCGGCATAACCGGAGTTCTACCTGGGCGGGCGAATCGCCAGCGGCCGGTCGAACTCGAGGTAGCGATGGGTCATGAAATGCGCCGCGGCCGTCATGCGCAGGCGGAGCGGGCGATACGTGCTGCGGTCGATCCAGACGGTGAACCAGGCAGGCGTGTTCGGGTTCGCGAACGAGACCACCCAGACCGGCCGCCCGTCGACGCGCCCTCCGCGCAGGACGTAGGCGTTCGTCGCGCGCGAGCCCCACGCCGGCTGCGGGACGCGGAGCGCTGGAAGCTGCTGTGAGCGCCGCCACGGGGCGCCGGCCCGCGAGCGGTCCCAGCGCCGCTCGCCGAGCACGATCGCCGAGGCGCCGCCGCGGATCCGGTACTCGAGCTCGTCCGGGGCCTGAAGCTCCCACGTGGTCAGCAGGCCGCCCTTGGGCCCCGAGCGCAGCGACTCGAAGTACACGAGGCTCTTCAGCGCCCGCGTCGTGCGGGCCGCGCGCGCGACGATCGCGGCGCCGGGTCGCGGCTTGGCGGGGAGGTTGAAGACGACGGGCTTGCTGCCGCTCGAACGCACCACGACGCGCGAAGCGCGCGGCGCTCGAGCCGAGTAGCAGCCCGGCCCGCACGGGTGCGTCTGGACCACTCGAGGGCCGGCCACGAAGGAGACCTTCAGCCCGGAGAGCGGCCCGCCGTCGGGTGAGAGGACGGTCGCCGTCAGCCGTCGCGGCGTGACCGCGAGCGCGACCGCACGAGACCCGGACTCGCCCCCGAGAACGAGCGCCCCGCGCGGCGGCGGCGGCGGGTTCTCGACCCCGACCGTCAGCGCGCGCCTCGAGACCGACCCGCCGGAGCACGCGGTCGCACCGGCAGCGAGCGCCACGGCGCCGGCGACGAGCGGCTTCCACACTTCGAGAACGCTAGCTAGCGCGAACGGGGAGCTAGCAGCGGATCCCCGTTTCGCACGTCCTCAGCACCACGAGCCCGGGGAGGCCGTTCGGCGTCGCCGGCGCCAGCAGTTTGATCCGCATCGAGGAAGCGTCGTTCGAGTAGCTGGTCTCGCGCAGGACCCGGCCGACATTGACGCGATGGACGAGGTCGTAGGCCCCGGGTGTGTATCCGGCGAGGTCGATGGACTGGCCCTCCTTGGCAGGGATGTAGATGTCGCCCCAGCCGACCGCGATCCCCTCGAGCAGCCGACGCGCGCGCGGCTTGTTCCGGGCGCAGTCGCTCCCCTTGACCGGCCGGGACGCTGCGGGGCCCAGGGTGGTCAGCGGCGAGCGATGGTCGCTCGTCAGGCAGAAGCCGCTCTTCTGGTCGCGCACGATCTGCGTGCCGCCCAACGTCCTGAGCTCGTAGCGCTCGAACGGCTGCAGATGCCAGTGACTGTGGGAGCGGCTCACGTTGTAGCGCAGGCGACCCACCGTGGCGATCCGGCGGAGCCCACCTCCGCGTAGCTGAACAAGCTGAGCGGCGCGCATCGTTCGCGCGCGCAGCGTCGCGCGGCGACCTTCGACGATCAGCGGGCCGTAGCCCACGTTCTCCACGCTCGACGTGAACACGAGCAGCGGATGGTGATCCGGCGGACCGCCCCAGCGGACGGCGACCGCGACCGGCGGCCGCTGGTCGAGGTCGGGTAGGAGAAGACGGGGCAACCCGCCGGCACCCCCGGCCGCGCTCCCAGAGCACGCGGCCGTGCCGAGAAGCACCGCCAGAATGCCAAGGCGAAGCCGCATCGTCCTGTAGGTACCCGCCGGAACAACGTTTGGCGCTCCCGCAGCCGGCGCGCCTCACTTCAAGAAAGCTCGTTCCGGCACCCGCAGCCATGCGCAAAGCCGCATTTCTCCAGTGCTGTCCCCGCCCTGGGGTCGCTAGGCGCGGTGCACGTGTGGTCTCGGTGTGGCCTCGTTCAGTAGCGCTCGGAAGGCATCGGGGGCAGGTGCTGGCCCACCCGACCCCCGACGGCCTTGCTGTTACGGCGCCGAGACGCGTTCCCCTACTTCAGGGAGGCCGGGAAGCGAGATCTGGAGTGATTGAGAGCCGCGCTCCTTCTTCGGGGACCGACGGAGAGGAAGGGACGCGTGGCTCTGGTCTTTTGCCGATGCCGGAGTCGAGTGTGGGTTTGCCCACAGACCCGGTCGTCTAGCCCGTCTGGGTCTTGACCATCTGCGGATCGGTGTCAGAGTCACCCTGCCGCCAGGGACGACAAGTGTGAGTTGTCGTTTCTTCCTCAATCTCTCCCCCGACGCGCAGGAAGCCTGGTTGGCAATGACCCAGGGGCAGCCTGAGCGGCAACTTAGGCGCGCCCCTGGGTGCCCCTCCGACTTCTTGACTTCCCGTTCCGAGCGTCGGACAATTCCGGCGCGCGCATCGTCGCGCTAGGGGGATGCATGGGGAGAGCTCCCCGAAGCTGCGGCAATCACCTTGAGCGGCGTCGATGCGCGCCCATCTCTGCCATTTGAGATGCCTATCGCACCGCCCCTCGGAGTGAAAATCTGGAGCTAAGCCGGGCGACCTTCCCCCCACCACCGCCGGGCTGGAATGGCCAGTCCCCGGTGGGCTCACTGGTTGCCCGGCTGTGCTACGGATCCCATGCGGCGACCATCGGCAGCCTCCCGTCGATCCGTCGCGTCGTCGCACTCCTCGAGCGCACAGCAGCGGCTAATACTCGGGCTTAGGTGAGATCGGCACGCGGGCAGCCTGGCGGAGGCTTCGCAGTCCTTCCGCCAGTTGGAGCTCGGCGTCGGCGGCATCGAGGCAAAGCAGCAGCTCCTGCCGCATCTCCTCATCCGCGAGGATATCCGGCTGCCCCGAATCGGCCCGCAGCGCTCGCGTTAGCTCAGACTGGAGCGCCAGCAGAGCCAGATTGCGCTCGACGAGCAGGTCGTGCAGTTCGTTTGCCTCAGCCCGCGTCAGCGGCAACCTTCGCGCGCCGAGAGTCATCACTATGGACGGCCCCGTGAGGTTGACGGCTTCTCCTTCTTGGGCCCAGACGGCCTCGCCAGTCTAGAGCGTTCTTGTGGCCGCAGCCTCGTCGCCGAGCGATGCGAGGCGCAGCGGCGCGCTGCGGCGTTGCCTCGGATGCGCGATGTTCCCTCGCATGGGCAGGAAGACAGAGACGACGATCGTGAAGTGCCAGCCGTCGACACTACGTACACGTTCCGTCTCGACTCTGACACCGACATCGGAGACGATCTTGCCGCAGTCGCTGCGGCAGATGTTGCCGGAGCCGATCTGTGCTCGATCAGTGCGCTGTCGGCAACCGGACGAACGTCGTCACCAAGCCGCAGGCACTCGAATACCGGATGGCTATGCTCAGCCGCCACTTCCGTCCGTGGCTGACCTCGGGCGCGTGCTTTCTCGCGCGCACCGACGCGCTGCGCGAGATCATGGCGCGGCGAGGTCGAGAGCTAAACCGCCTGCAAAGGCGCGAGCTCATCACTTCAAGAAAGCTAGCGGGGACGGGTGGTAGCTTCGTCCCGAGGTGGTCTTCAAGCAGCTCGTGGACGACGACCTCGGCTGCGCGTCCTACCTGATCGGCGACGAGGCGGCCGGGGAGGCCGTGGTCGTGGATCCTGCCTACGCGATCGAGCCCTACCTCGAGGCCGCCGAGCGCGAGGGGCTGAGGATCGTGCGCGTGCTGGAGACGCACACGCACGCCGACCACGTCTCGGGGCACGGGCGCTTCGCGCTCGAGCACGACCTGCCAGTGGCGCTCCACCGGCTCGCCGAGGCCGAGTACCTCTGCGAGCCGCTCGAGGACGGCGACGAGGTGCTCGTGGGCTCGATCCCGATCCGCGTCCTCCACACGCCCGGCCACCGCCCCGAGCACTGCTGCTTCCTCGTCGAAGGGCATCTGCTGACCGGCGACTCGCTGCTGATCGGCGACGCCGCCCGCCCCGACCTCGCGGTCGAGGCACGCGAGGGCGCCGAGGATCTCTTCAGCTCCCTCGAGCGGCTGGCGGGCCTGCCCGACGAGACCGAGATCGACCCTGGCCACACCGGCGGCTCGCTCTGCGGCGCCGGCCTCAGCCGTGAGCGCGTCTCGACGCTGCGGATGGAGAAGCTGTCCAACCAGGCGCTCGCGATCCAGGACGTGCAGGAATTCGTGGCGCACTCGGCCGGAATCGCGGCGCCGCGGCCGCCGACGGTCGATCGCGTCGTCGCGATGAACCGCGGGCCGTTCCTGGCCGCACAACCCCCGCTCGAGACGCTCGACGCCGTGCAAGGGCAGCTGCTCGACGTCCGGCCCGCGCAGGAGCATGCAGCCGGCCACGCACGCGGCGCGGTCAACATCCCGCTCGACGGCGGCTCGGTCGGCACCAAGGCGGGCTTCGTCCTCGACCACGCGACGCCGATCACGATCCACGCCTCGAGCGTCGACGAGGCGCAAGACGGGGCGCGCCGCGTCTATGCAGTCGGGCTGCTCGACATCGCGGGCTATGTCGTGGAGCTCGACCTGCCCGAGCGCGTGGAGCCGATCGGGATCGACGAGCTCGAACGCCTCGTTGGAGCCGACGCGGTGGCGGTGGTCGACGTGCGTGAGAAGGACGAGCGCGACGAGGGCTACATCCCCGGCAGCCGCCACATCCCGTACAGGCTGGTCCGTGCCTATCGGGACGAACTCGACAACGGCAGGCCAGTCGTGACGATCTGCTCCAGCGGCGCGCGGGCGGGCGTGGCGGCAAGCGTGCTGGCGGCCGAGGGCGTCGACGTGCGCCCCGTGCTCGACGGGGGCATCGGCGAATGGCAGGAGCGTGGCAACCAGCTGACTGCGTTCCGCCGCTGCGGCGGCTCAGGCTGACGCGGCCCGCAAGGCCCCGCCCCACGCGTCGTGGGCGTTCTCGCGGCCGCAGCGCTCATAGACGCGCGCCGTCTACCTCAATCGTTCGACGGTGTAGCCGAGGCTGCGCAGTGTCTCGAGCAGCACCGCGCAGTGGTGCTCGTCGCGCATCGCGAGCGTCAGCTCGATCTCGCTCTCGTAGACGGGCACGTCCATGCCCTCGCGGTGGTGCTCGACCGAGACGACGTTGCCGCGCTCCTGTGCGACCAGCTTGAGGAGCTTCAGCAGCTCTCCGGGGCGGTCTTGCACGCGGCTGCGGACGACGAGGTACCGGCCGGCCGTGGTCAGCCCGTGCCGCATGACCGAGATCAGCACTGTCGGGTCGATGTTGCCGCCCGAGAGCAGCGCGACCGCGGGGCCTTCGCCGCCTGCCTTTCCCGTGAGCAGCGCGGCGACGCCCACTGCCCCCGCGCCCTCCACGACGAGCTTCGAGCGCTCGAGCAGCAGCACGATCGCCTCGCAGATCTCGTCGTCGGTCACCGAGACCAGGTCGTCGAGCACGTCGTCCAGGATCGCGCCGGTCGTCTCGCCCACGTGCTTGACCGCGATCCCGTCGGCGATCGTCGGCCCCTCGAGCCCGGCCTGCACGCCGACGATGCGGATTCCCGGCTTCAGCGCCCGCAGCGCCAGCGAGATCCCGGAAGCGAGGCCGCCGCCGCCGACCGGGATCACGACGGTCTCCGCGTGCGGAACCTGCTCGGCGAGCTCGAGGCCGATCGTTCCCTGGCCGGCGATCACGACCTCGTCCTCGTACGGATGGACGAACGTCGCGCCGGTCGTCTCGACGTGCTCCAGCGCCGCCGCGAGCGCGTCCTCGAACCTCGCGCCGGTGAGCTCCGCGGTCGCCCCGTAGGTCTTCGTCGGCTCGACCTTCGCCATCGGCGCGTCCTGCGGCATGAACACCGTCGCTTTGACGCCGTGCTCGCGGGCGGCCCACGCCACCGCCTGCCCGTGGTTCCCGGCGCTCGCCGCCACCACGCCGGCCCGCCGCTCCCGTTCCGAGAGCGTCGCGATCTTGTTGACCGCGCCGCGGATCTTGAACGAGCCCGTGCGCTGCAGGTTCTCGCTCTTCAGCCAGACCTCGCGTCGGACACGCTTCGTCAGCGTCTCCGTCCCGTAGACCGGCGTGACCCGCGCGTGGCCCTCGAGGCGGGCCCGCGCCTCTCGGATCTCGCTAAGCCCGGGTGCCGTCTTCGTCTTCAAGCTTGAACACCTCTCTCATGATCTCCCGGACGGCCGTGAGTGGGTCCAGCTTGCGTGACTGCACCTCGTCGAGCAAGCGCCGCAGCGCCTCGTCGTCGGCCACGGCCCGCTCGAGGTGCGCCTTCGCGCGCGCCGACGCAACCGCGAACACCTCTCCCGCGAGGTTCTCTCGGCGGCGCTGCTCGAGCACCCCCTCGCTCTCCAGGAAGGCTCGGTGCGCCTCCACCTTCTCCCAGAGCGTGTCGACGTTCTCGCCGCGCATCGCCTCGGTCAAGACGATCGGCGGCTTCCACGGGCGCTCCGTGTCGAGCGAGAGCACCGAGCGCACCTCGTTCAGCATCGTCTTCGCGGCCGGGTGATCCATCTTGTTGATCGCGATCACGTCGGGGATCTCCATGATCCCGGCCTTCAGCGCCTGGATTGAGTCCCCCGAGCCGGGCATCAGCACGAGCACGACCGTGTCCGCGATGCCGATCACCTCCACCTCGCCCTGGCCCGTGCCGACGGTCTCGAGGAAGACGAGCTCCTTCCCGGCCGCGTCGAGCACGAGCAGCGCCTGCAGGGTCGCCTCAGCCAGGCCGCCGAGATGCCCGCGGCTGCCCATCGAGCGGATGAAGACCTCCGGGTCGAGGAAGTGGTCGGCGAGCCGGATGCGGTCGCCGAGCAGCGCGCCCTGCGAGAAGGGGCTCGACGGGTCGACCGAGATGACGCCCACGGAGCGGCCCTGCTCGCGCACATGGCGCACGAGGGCGCTGATCAGGCTCGACTTGCCGACCCCGGGCGGCCCGGTGACGCCGACTGCGTAGGCTCCGCCGGTCTCCGGGTACAGGTCACGGACGAGGTCGTACGCGAGCGGCTCCGAGTTCTCGACCAGCGTGATCGCGCGGGCGAGGGCGCGCCGGTCGCCGGAGCGCACGCCGGCGGCCAGCGACTCGCGCGTGTATTCGCGGCGCGCTGCCACGGGCGGGATGCTAAAGCGACGGTGCTACGTGGTGGGCACCGGCACCGGCGGCTCCTCGGTGCGGGCGCGCTCGCTCGCGCCCACGCCGCGGGCCAGGAAGTAGCCGATCGCGCCTGCGACCGCGGCCATCATCGCGGCGACGCCCCAGACCCAGCGCGGGCCGTAGGCGTCGGTGAAGTGGCCGGCGAAGATCATCCCGATCGTGAGCATCGCGACGTTCGAGCTCATCAGCACGGCGAAGGCGCGTCCGCGGAACTGGTCGGGAGCGCCACGCTGGACGAGCAGCGCGTTGCAGACGACCGCCGAGCCGTTCCCCGCGCCGGAGACCACGACGCACGCGGCGGCGACCCAGACGTTGGGCGCCAGGGCGGCCAGGCCGACGCCGATCGCCATCAGCCCGAGCGAGGCGCCGTAGACGTTCGCGAGGCCGCGGCGCTCGACCCACTGGCCGGCGAGGTAGGCGCCCATGGCGAGGCCGACGCCCGCGCAGCCCATCATCAGCCCGAGCCCGAACTGGCCGGCGTCGAATGCCCGGAAGGCGAGGCGCACCTCCGCGACGTTCACCGCCGCGTTGTGCAGCATCGCCACGTTCCACGCGATCAGCACCGTCAGCAGCGCCCGTGACCGGAGGACGACCGAGAAGCCGTCCTTGAGGTCGGCCCAGTGACCGCGGCTGGCGGCCGGCGTCGCCTGCAGCAGCCGGTGCGGGATCCCGACGAGGAAGACCGCCGAGATCAGGAAGCTGCACGCGTTCAGCCAATAGGCGACGTCCACGCTCGAGGCCGCGACGAGCGCGCCGCCCAGGATCGAGCCGAGGGCCCACGTCAGGTTGTCGACGGCCTGCAGAAGCGAGTTCGCCTGCGGCAGGTCCTCGTCGGAGACGAGGTTCGGCAGCCCCGCGTAGACGGCCGGCCGGAAGAATCCGGTCGCGACCCCGGCCACGCTCGCCAGCGCGACGACCTGGGTTGCGCTGCTCGTGAACGGCAGTACCGCGAAGACACCGAAGCGTGCGAGGTCCGCGCCCACGAGCAGGCGCTTGCGCGAGAGGCGGTCGATGAGCGGCCCGACGAGGATGCCGATCGCGAAGGTCGGCAGGAGGTCGGCGATCAGCAGCGCTGCGACCCAGCCCGAGGAGTGGGTCTTCAACCAGATGTCGACTTCGAGCGCGACGAGGGCGAGCCAGGTGCCCGCACCGGAGCCGAGGGTCGCGAGAAACAAGCGCCGAAAGCTCGGCTCGCGACCCAGGAGCGAGAGCTGGCTGCCGGTCACGCGAGGACGGCGCATCGCGCGTCGAACGGTAACACCGGGACCCGCACTCGAACGAGGGGTTTTTCGGCCCTGTCCGCCCCGGCCTAGGCCGTTGCGAGCACCTTCGAGAGCGCCTCCGAGAGATGCTCGTGGTCCTCGTGCGTGCCCACCGTGACGCGCACCGCGCCCGACGCGCCGAAGCCGTGTGTCGGCCGCACGATCACGCCCTCCCGCAGGAGCTGCTCGAAGAACGGGCGCGAGTCCTCGCCGACCTCGGCGAAGAGGAAGTTGGCCACCGACGGCCCGACCGGGTCGAGGCCGTGCGAGCGCAGGATCCGCTCGAGCTCCGTGCGCCCCTCCGCGTTCGCGGCTCGGCGGCGGGCGAGCTCCTCGGCGGAGTCGAGGCTGGCGAGCGCCGCCTCCTGTGCGGGCGTCGTCATGTCGAACGCGCGGCGCACCTTCGAGATCGCCGTGACGATCGGCGCGGGCGCGAGGCCGTACCCGATCCGCAGCCCCGCAAGGCCGTAGATCTTCGAGAACGTCCGCAGCACGACCACGCGACGTCCCTGCTTGAGGTGCTCCTCCACGCCGTCGGGGTAGTCCGGGTCGTCGATGTACTCGGCGTAGGCCTGATCGAGCACGGTCACGACGTGGTCGGGAACGCGCCCGAACCACGCCTCGAGCTCCGCGCGCGAGTTCGTCGTCCCGGTGGGGTTGTTCGGAAGGCAGACGTAGGCGAGCTTCGTCCGCGGCCCGATCGCCTCGAGCATCGCGTCCAGGTCGTAGCGGCCGTCGCGGAGCGCCACCGTGCGCGGCACCGCCCCGAGCTTGCGCGCGTCGATCACGTAGCTGGGGAACGACGGCCAGCCGCAGACGATCTCGTCGCCCGGCTCGAGCACCGCCTGGCTGAGGCAGTCGACGAGCCCGTCCGAGCCCGGGCCGACGGCGACCTCCTCGAAGCGGAGGTCGAAGCGCTCAGTCAGTGCCGCCCGCAGCCGATATGCGCCCCCGTCCGGGTAGCGGTTCAGCTCGTCGACCGTGCGCCCGATCGCCTCACGTGCCTGCGGGAACGGCCCGTACGGCCCCTCGTTCGACGCGAGCTTGACCACGCGGTCGAGCCCGAGCTCACGCTGGACCTCCTCGACCGGCTTGCCAGGCTCGTACGGGACGAGGTCGTTGACGGCCGGCTTGAAGAAGCTGTCGGCGATCTCCGCGAGCGCTCCGGCCACGATCGCGAACTCTAACCCGGCGCCTCCGGGAGCCACCCTTCCTCGTAGCGGCAGCGCGAGAAGCTCGGGAACGGCCGGTACGCCTCCTGGGGCTTGGTCGTCTCCTGCTCGACGCCCGCGTTGTGCGCGAGCGCCAGCCCGTCGACCGAATAGACGATCCCCTTGCGCCCACCGCGGCCTCCGACGGCGAGCACGACCGACGGGCCGTTCCCCGCGCCGACGATCATGTGGTGCGTGCCGCCGGGGCAGTGGAAGAAGTCCCAGGCGCGCAGCGTGCGCTCCTGCCCCTCGACGAGCAGCAGGCACTCGCCGGCGAGCACGAGAAAATCCTCTTGCGCACGCTCGCGGTGGTACAGGCCGATCGGCTGCCCGGGCTGGAGAACGCTGACGTTGATCCCGAGCTGGCGGAAGGGGCGCTTCCCCTCGAAGTCGCAGTAGTGGCCGAAGTGGCCGGTGTCGCGCCAGCGGCTTTCGCGGGCGTTCAGCACGAACCAGCCGTCGCCGTCGGCGACGAGGCCGAACTTCGTCTCGCGCAGCGGCAGTTCCGGCACGGCCATGCTCGGCAGACGATAAAGGCGGCCGCACCGGCAAAGCCGGCACGGCCTCTTCGGGTCGGCGTCGCAAGCGACGTTAAGACGGCCGCACCGGCAAAGCCGGCACGGCCTCTTCTGGTCGGCGTCGCAAGCGACGTTAAGACGGCCGCACCGGCAAAGCCGGCACGGCCTCTTCTGGTCGGCGTCGCAAGCGACGCCTCGGCGTCTGCGCAAGGGAATAGCATCCCCGCGGCATGAGGATCGGGGTGCCGAAGGAGTCTGCGGCCGGCGAGCGTCGGGTCGCGCTCGTTCCGGAGATAGTCGGGAAGCTCGCACCGACCGGCTTCGAGGTGCTGGTCGAACGCGGCGCAGGCGAGGCGGCGGCGTTCCCGGAAGCGGCCTACGAGGAGGCCGGAGCGCGGATCGTCGACGACGCCTGGTCGGAGACCAACGCGGTCGTGAAGGTGCAGAAGCCGTCCGGCGAGGAGATCGCCCGCCTGCGCGAGGGGCAAGTGCTGATCGGGTTCCTGCAGCCGCTGACGGACGCGGAGGGGATCCAGCGGCTGGCGGAGCGCGGCGTCGTCGCGTTCGCGATGGAGTCGATTCCGCGGATCACACGCGCGCAGCCGATGGACGCGCTGTCGTCGCAGGCGACCGTTTCGGGGTACAAGGCCACGCTGCTGGCGGCCGAGCGGCTGCCGCGCTTTTTCCCGATGCTGATGACCGCCGCTGGGACGGTGGCGCCGGCCAAGGTGCTCGTGCTCGGCGCAGGCGTCGCAGGGCTGCAGGCGGTCGCGACGTCGCGGCGGCTGGGCGCGGTCGTCACCGGTTTCGACGTGCGGCCGGTCGTGCGGGAGCAGATCGAGAGCCTCGGCGCGAACTGGCTCGACCTCGGGATCGTCGGCGAGGAAACCGAGGGCGGCTACGCGCAGCAGCTCTCGGAGGAGCAGCAGCGGCAGCAGCAGGAGAAGCTCGAGAAACGGCTGCCGGAGTTCGACGTCGTCATCACGACTGCGCTGATCCCCGGCCGCCCGGCCCCACGGCTGATCCCGGCCGGGGCCGTCCGCGCGATGCGACCTGGCTCGGTGATCGTCGACCTGGCCGCCGAGACCGGAGGCAACTGCGAGCTGACGGAGCCCGGCGAGGAGACGGTGCGCGAGGGCGTCACGATCGTGGGCTTCACCAACCTGCCGAGCTCGATGCCGTTTCACGCGAGCCAGCTCTACGCGCGCAACGTCTCGGCGCTCCTGCACCACCTCGCCCCGGAGGGCGAGCTGACGCTCGACTGGGACGACGAGATCACCGCCGGCGCGTGCGTGGCCGGCAAGCAGGAGGTCACAGCGTGAGGCCGGCCGTGCTACCGCGGAGCCTGTGCATCGATCGGCCCACACTCGGCGCGTTCCCGACACAGACACGGGCGCCGGAACGAGCTAGCGTCCCCGCCGAGGGCGGTGGGACTGCAACCCCCACCCTGGGTGGGGGTTTCTGGTTCTCGCGTGAACACTCTCCCGTCGGCGGCGGGGTGGCGCCGTGAGTCACGGACTTCTGCTCGTCTTCGAGCTCACCATCCTCGTCCTCGCGATCTTCCTCGGCTTCGAGGTGATCTCGAAGGTGCCGACCCTGCTGCACACGCCGCTCATGTCGGGCACGAACGCGATCCACGGCATCATCATCGTCGGCGCGATGCTCGTGATGGGCGCGGGCGGCAAGGACACGCTCACGTGGATCATCGGCTTCGTCGCCGTGATCCTCGCATCCGCGAACGTCGTCGGCGGCTTCGTCGTCACCGACCGGATGCTCGAGATGTTCAAGCGGCGCCGCCCCGAGCGCGCACCGGCCGAGGACGACGGCCAGCCGCCGCAGCAGTGAGCCGCACGACCACCGACCTGCTCTACCTGGTCACGATCGTGACCTTCATCCTCGCGCTCCGCTTCCTCTCGCGGCCGGACAAGGCGCGCTGGGGCAACCGGATCGGTGCGGCCGGGATGCTGCTCGCGATCGCGGTCACCTTCGCCCAGAACGAGATCGTCAGCTACTGGGAGATCGCGCTTGGGATGGCGATCGGCGGCGGCTTCGGAGCGGTCGCCGCGCGCCGCGTGAAGATGACCGCGATGCCGCAGATGGTGGCGCTGTTCAACGGCGTCGGAGGCGGCGCGGCGGCGCTGGTCTCGTGGGCGGAGTTCCACAACCGCGCCCCCCTCCCGGGGAACCTGAAGGTCGACATCAGTCTCGCGATCATGCTCTCGGCGCTGATCGGTGCGATCTCGTTCGCGGGGTCGATGGTGGCCTTCGCCAAGCTCCAGGAGCTGATCCAGGGCCGACCGATCACCTATCCCGGCCAGCAGGTCGTCAACGGCCTCGTGCTCGGGATCGCGGTCGGGGCCGGGATCGCGATCGCCGCCGGGGGCGAGGACCAGTGGCTGATGTGGCTCCTCCTCGGCTGCTCCGCACTCTTCGGCGTGCTCTTCGTGCTGCCGATCGGCGGCGCCGACATGCCGGTCGTGATCTCGCTGCTGAACGCCTTCACCGGCCTCGCGGCCGCCGCGACCGGCTTCGAACTGGAGAACAACGTGCTGATCGTGAGCGGGATGCTCGTGGGTGCGTCGGGCACGTTCCTCACGCTGCTGATGAGCCGTGCGATGAACCGTTCGATCGCGAACGTGCTCTTCGGCGCCTTCGGCCAGGTGTCGGCCGGCGCCGCGGCAGCGGCCGCCAGCGACGGCGGCGCCGTGCGCTCCGCGAGCGCCGAGGACGTTGCGGTGATGCTCGCGTACGCACACAAGGTCGTCTTCGTGCCTGGGTATGGCCTCGCGGTCGCGCAGGCGCAGCACGACGTCCGCCAGCTCGCCAACCTGCTCGAGGAGAAGGGCGTCGAGGTCAGCTACGCGATCCATCCCGTCGCCGGCCGCATGCCCGGGCACATGAACGTCCTCCTCGCCGAGGCGAACGTGCCGTACCCGCAGCTGAAGGAGATGGACGAGGCGAACCCGGAGTTCGGGCGCACAGACGTCGCCCTCGTCGTGGGCGCCAACGACGTCGTCAACCCCGACGCCCGCACGAACGAGGGCAGCCCCATCTACGGGATGCCGATCCTCAACGTCGACGACGCGCAGACCGTGGTGGTGCTGAAGCGCAGCATGAACCCGGGCTTCGCAGGGGTCGAGAACCCGCTCTTCTACAACGCGAAGACGGTGATGCTGTTCGGCGACGCGAAGGAGTCGATTGTCAAGCTGATCGAGGACGTCAAGGGCCTCTAGGGGGTCCGGCGCCGCAACGTCAGGGCGCCGAGCACGAGCGCGAGCAGGGTCGCGCCGAGGACGACGCAGACGTCCAGCGTGAACCGCCGGTCGAACTCGTCGGCGATCGCGTGCGCAAGCGCGTCGTACGCATAGGTGAGCGGCAGCGCGGCCGAGACGATCCGCAGCCAGTCCGCCATCTGGTCGCGCGCCACGAACAACCCGCACAGCAGCATCTGCGGCAGGACGATGGCGGGCATGAACTGCACCGCCTGGAACTCGGTGGACGCGAACGCGCTCGCGAAGAGTCCGAGCGCCATCCCCAGCACCGCATTACCGATCGCGAGCACGACCACGGCCCACACCGGCCCGTCGGTGTGGAGGTCGAGCCACGTGAAGGCGATCGCCGAGACCACGGCGGCCTGCACCGCGGCCATGCAGGCGAAGGCGGCCGCGTAGCCGGCGAGCAGGTCGAGCTTCGCCAGCGGCAGCGTCATCAGCCGCTCGAGCGTTCCGGTCGTCCGCTCGCGCAGCATCGTGACCGAGGTGACGACGAACATCGAGACGAACGGGAAGAGCCCGAGCAGTGGGCCGCCGACGTGCTGGAAGACTTGCTCTCGTCCTGCGAAGAGCTCGTGCAGGAGGACGATCAGGAGCGACGGGACGCCGATCAGGAGCGCAACGGTGCGGGGGTCACGCCGCAGCTGCGTGAGCACACGCAGTGCCACCGCGGCGGCGACGCGCGGGCTCACCCGCGTTCCTCCTCGATCAGCCGCAGGAAGACCTCGTCGAGGTCGCGCGCCCCCGTGCGCTGCCGGAGCTCGTCGGGCCTCGCTGTCGCGAGTAGCCGGCCTTCGCGCAACAACAACAGCTCGTCGCACCGGTCGGCCTCGTCCATGACGTGGCTCGAGACGAGCACCGTCCGCCCCTCGCCGGCAAGGCCGTGGAAGGTGCTCCAGAGGTCTCGCCGCAGCAGCGGGTCGAGCCCCACCGTCGGCTCGTCGAGCACGAGCAACTCCGGATCTGCTAGCAGCGCGCTCGCCAGCGAGACGCGCGCGCGCTGGCCACCCGACAGGCGGTTGACGACGCGGTCGGCAAGCCCGAGCAGCTCGACGGTCTCGAGCGCCGGGTCGATGCGCGCGGCCGGGACGTCGAGCACGCGAGCGAAGAAGCGCAGGTTCTCGCGGACTGTGAGGTCGCCGTAGACCGACGGCGCTTGCGTCACGTACGCGACCCGGCGGCGCAACTCCGGCGAGCCGGCCGGCCTGCCGAGGACCGTGATCGCGCCGCCGCGGACGCGCTGGACACCGACGATCGAGCGCATCAGCGTCGACTTGCCGCTGCCGTTCGGCCCGAGCAAGCCGGTGACGCAGCCGCGGGCGACGGTCAGCGAGAGCCCGCGCAGGACGACCAGGCCGTTCCGGACGACCTCGAGCCCCTCGACGACGATCCCCGGTCCAGCCGACATCGCCGCCCAGTATCCCGCGACTAGGCTTCCCGGCCGGATGGTGCCCGTGTTCGCAGCCCGGGACGTCGAGGCGGCGGTCCCGCCCGAGCGGGCGCTCGAGGCCGTGCGCGACGCCTTCGTCGCCTACGCCCGGGGCGAGTGGTCGATGCCGCCGAAGGTGTACGTGCCGGCCTATCCCGCCGGCGACTTCCGCGCGATGCCTGCGCTCGGCGCCGGGCACGCCGCGCTCAAATGGGTGACGTCGTACCCGGGGAACCCCGCGCGCGGGCTGCCGACCGTCACCGGGCTGGTGCTGCTCTCCGACGCCTCCGACGGCTCGCTCGTCGCGGTGTTCGACGCGGGAGCCGTGACCGCGCTGCGGACCGGGGCCGCGGCGGTGCTCGCGGCAGAGACGCTGGGATCCGGCTCGGGCCCCGCGGCCGTCGTCGGCGCGGGGGTCAACGGCCGGGCCGCCGCGCGGACGTTCGTCGCCCGCGGGCGGCAAGTGCTGCTCTGGGACCTCGACGAGCAACGGGCGCGCGGGGCGGCGGAGGAGCTGGGCGCAGGTCTGGCCCCGTCCCGCGAGCAGGCGCTCGCAGCAGACGCCGTCGTGACCGTGACGCCTGGGCACGAGGTGCTGTTCGATCCGGGCTCGCTCCGTCCGGGACAGCACGTGAGCCTGATGGGCGCCGACGGGCCGGGCAAGGCCGAGATCGCGGTCGAGGAGCTCGTGCGCACGCGCGTTTTCTGCGACGACTGGGAGCAGGCCAGCCACAACGGCGAGCTCGCCCACGCCGTCGAAGCAGGCGCGCTCGAGCGCGGGCAGGTAACCGAGCTGGGCGCCTTCCTCGCCGGCGACGCGGACGGCCGTCGCGCGGACGACGAGATCACGACCTTCGACTCCACCGGCCTCGCCATCCAGGACCTCGCGATCGCCCTGGCTGCGCTGGAACGCGCCGACGAGCTCGACCTCCCGACGCTCGACCTCCAGGGCCCCGCGGGCAGCTCACGCTAAAGGGCTAAAGGGCATCGCCTCAGCAGCCGATTCGTCAGGGGCAAGCCCCTGCGACAAGGAGACCCTGCATGCCTTCCTTCTCCCTGCGGCGTGGGCGGCCTACCGCCGCGCGCCCGACCGTGCACAAGCTTCTCGCCACCGTCGCCGTGCTCGGCGCCGCGGCCAGCATCGCCGGCCTCGGCACCTACGCGACGTGGACCAGCACGACCTCCCAGAGCCACACGATCGCGACCGGCACCGTCACCATCTCGCTCGGCGCGACCGGCGCCTCGACGAACCGCCTCGACATCGGCGCGTCCGGCCTGGTGCCCGGCGACACGATCCAGCGCTCGGTCGACCTGACGAACTCGGGCTCGATCGATCTCGCCTCGGTCACTCTCACGACCACCGCGTCCCCGAGCTCGCTGCTCGACACCGACGCGACCAACGGCCTGCAGATGGTGGTCGACAAGTGCTCGCAGGCCTGGACGGAGGCCGGCCCGCCCTACACGTACACGTGCGGCGGCACGACCTCGACCGTCCTCGCCTCGCGCCCCGTCATCGGCAGCAACCTCTCGCTGTCGAACCTCAGCGTGACGGCGCCCAGCGCGACCGACCACCTGCGCGTGACGCTGACGCTGCCGAGCGGCGCCGACAACACGTTCCAGAACCAGTCGTCGACGCTCACGTACGCGTTCACCGGCACGCAGCGCGCCGCGACCAACCGGTAGCGCACGCACGTGCCCGCTGGGATCTCCAGCGAGAGGAGCGCCACCCCGGTGGCGCTCCTCCGTGTTCCCCGGCGCCTCGTCGCCGCGGCGGCGCAGCTCGCCCTCGTGCTCGCGCTCGCGACGCTCGTCGGGCTGGGACTGCTTCCGCGGACCGGTTGGTACCGGCCGGTCACGGTCCTCTCGGGCAGCATGCAACCGGCCTTCTCGCCGGGCGACATGGTCGTCGTGACGCCGGAGCCCCTGAGCGGGGTGCGCGTCGGCCAGGTGATCAGCTACCGGATCCCGGTCGGCGACCACCACGTGCAGTCGCACCGCGTGATCGCCGTCATCCGCCGTGACGGACAGGTGTCTGTGCGGACCAAGGGCGACGCCAACGCGGCTCCCGATCCCTGGACCGCGACGCTGCACGGCACGATTGTCTGGCACGTACGGGCGGTGCTGCCGAAGCTCGGCTGGATCGTCTTCTGGCTGCGCACGCCCCTGCTGCACCAGCTGACCGTCTTCCTCGCCCCGCTCCTGCTCGCCCTGTTCGCCTTGCCGCACATCTGGCGGCGACCGGCCGAGCGTGCCCCGGAGGAACCTGATGCGGTTCGGACGCCGAACGCCTGATTCGGGTCTTCGTCGCCCAGTTCGCTGGGGCGTCGCCGTTGGAGCCGCTGCGGCGATGTTCGTGACCACCTCGGCGGCGCTCGCCGGCTTCTCGTCGCTCGCCTCCGGGGGCGGCGGTAGCCTCTCGACGAAGCAAATCTTCCCTGGCATTCGGTCGGCGTGGCCGTGGGACGTGCGCGACGCCTCCGGAGGTGGGGCCGAAACGAACAGCTCCGACACGCTCTCCTACGCGGACGGGGTCACGGTGACCACGAAAAGCTGGTCGAGCGCGTTCGGCGCGACCCGGTTCGACGACTTCGACTTCAGCGGCGGCCGCCCCGCCGGCGTCCCGGTTTCGAGCGCGACGTTCAACTTCACCTTTGCGCCAAGCCGTACGAACAACGACGCCTGCTTCTACATCGAGGTGCGGCTCGCGTCGACCAACGCGCTCCTCGGCACGCACGGCAGCTCCGGCTCCCCCTCCGCCTGTTCCACCGGCTCGACGGTTTCGGCCACCGTCTCGGTGTCGGCCGAGGTGACGAACACGGACATCGCCAACGACCTGCGCATCCGCGTTTACGCGAACAACAGCAAGAACCGGCCGCTCATGATCGACCTCGCCAGCGTGAGCCTCACCACGCCGTGGTTCACGACGACGCTGTTAGAGAAGCGCTGGGACGACGAGGCGAACGCCGCCTCCACGGTCGCGCTCTGGCCGCTCGCCGCCACGGACGGGACCGCCTACACGACGGTCGGCAACTTCGCGACGGCGTTCAACGCCGCGCGCTACCTCCAGTTCACGCCGAACCAGGTAGTGCCGTCCGGCGCCGCGATCACCAGCGCGCAGGTGCAGTTCGCGTACAAGTCGGCCACCGCCGGCGATACGACGTGCTGGTACTTCGAGGTCTACAACGGTGCGACGCTGATCGGCACACACGGGAGCTCCGGCACGCCGGTCTCCTGCAACGCGACCACGAGCTATATGACGGACACGGTGTCGATCCCCGAGGTGGACACCGTCGCGGAGGCGAACAACCTCGTCCTGAGGGCCTACATGCGGAACTCCGGCTCGCGGAAGGCCAGCATCGAGCTCGCGCAGGTCGACCGGAGCTACTACCTCGACTGAAATGAGCCTCCGGCGCGTCCTCTCCGTCGTTCCGCCGCTGGCACTGTCTGCGGCGACGCTGGCGATCGGGACCTCGGCCGCGACTGCGACCGCGCGCCCGGCCTCCAGGCACCACTCGCTGCGGCTGGTGGCGAAGCCCGGGCGGATCGCGCCGGCGCGCTTGCTCGCGCCCGGCGACCGTGTCGAGCGGCTCGTCGAGCTTCGCGCGCGCGGGCGCGGGCGCTTCGCCGCCGTGTACTTCGCCGCCCGCGCCCGCCGCAACTCCCGCCTCAACGCCGACCGGGTACACGGGTTACAGGTCGAGCTGCGGAGCTGCTCGCGACGCTGGCGGCGCCGCGGTGCCGTCTACACGTGCAAGCGGAGCCGGATAGTCCTGTCGCGACGGCCGCTCGTCGGCCGGACGCGTCTGAAGCGGCTCCGGCTCGGGGGCGGGCAGACCGTGCACCTGAGGCTCGCAGTGACGCTGCCGCGCGGCTCGACCGTCGCGCTCGAAGGCCAGACGACCTCCGCGGTCTACTCGTTCCGCGGCGTCCGGGCTAAGCGCCGCTAGACCTAGTAGACGATCGCGGCGGGTCTAGGGCCTCACCCCCCGGTACACGCCTTCGGCTTCCGTCACCGCACCCGCGAGCTCGAGCTGGGCGAGCGCCGTCGCGACGGCGGCAGCGTCGAGCCCGGTTCCGCGAACGAGCTCGTCGACACCCGCCGCGGCCGCGGCCAGCACGTCGAGGACCCGCGCTGCGCCCTCGTCCAGCTCGAGCGGCGGTGTCTCGGGAGCTTCGACTCCGAGCGCCTCGAGGACGTCGCTCGCGGCCGTGAGCGGCGTCGCGCCGAGGCGGAGCAGCGCGTTCGTGCCGCTCGAGAGCGCGCTGGTGATCTCGCCCGGAACGGCGAAGACCTCACGCCCGGCCTCGAGCGCGAAGTCGGCGGTGATCAGGGCGCCGCTGCGCTCACGCGCCTCCACGACGACGGTCGCGGCCGTGAGCGCGGCGATCACGCGGTTTCGGGCCGGGAAGCGCCAGGGCGCGGGCTCGACCCCCAACGCGTACTCCGAGACGACGAGCCCGCGCTCGCAGATCCGCGTTGCCAGCTGCGCGTGCGCGGCGGGGTAGTCGCGGTCGACGCCGCAGCCGAGCACCGCGACGGTGATCCCACCCGCGTCGAGGGCGCCGCGGTGGGCCTCGCCGTCGACCCCGCGCGCGAGTCCGCTGACGACTACCAGGCCCGCTCCGGCGAGGTCACGGGCCAACAGCCGGGCTACCTGGGATCCGTACGCCGAGCACGCGCGAGCCCCGACGATCGCCACAGCCGGGCGGTGGAGCAGGTCGAGCCCGGGCGACCCGCGCACGAACAGCCCCGGCGGCGGGTCGTGAAGCTCCCGCAGCAGCGGCGGGTACTCGGGCTCGCCGCGGCCGACGAAGCGGAGGTTCCGAGCGGCGAGCGACGCTCGGTAGGCGCCCTCGTCGAAGGCGCGCCGGAAGCGGTGGAAGCGGCGTTGGCGCGGCTGCTCGACGAGGTGGGCACCCGTCTCGGCCGCGAATGCCGCGAGGGCAAGGTCGCTCACGGCGTCCGCAGCTCCGACGGCGAGCGGTAGGACAACGCCTCTGCGACGTGCTCGGGCGCGACCGCCGCAGCGCCGGCGAGCAGCGCTGCGGTCCGGGCCACGCGCGCCACCCGGGCCCGTCCCCGCGCCGAAAGCGGCAGGCGCTCGACCGCCCGTGAGAGCAGCTCGTTCGCGGGCTTGGTTCGCCGCAGCGGCTCGCCGCGGGCCTGCTCGCGTGCGGCCGACACCCGCGACCGGACGGGCTCCGACGCCTCGCCCGGCGCCCCCTCGAGCTCTCGCGCACGGGGGCGCGGCACCGTCACCACGAGGTCGAAACGGTCGAGCAAGGCGCGCGAGAGCTTGTCGCGGTACGCGGCGAGCCGCGCCGCCGAGCACGAGCACTCGGCCGCTGGATCGCCACGCGCGCCGCACGGGCAGAGGTTCATCGTCGCCACGAGCTGGAACCGCGCCGGGAAGACGATCCTCCCGCCGACCCGCGCGATCGAGACGGCGCCGTCCTCGAGCGGCTGGCGCAGCGCCTCGAGGGCGTTCCGCGGGAACTCCGGGAGCTCGTCCAGAAAGAGCACGCCACGATGAGCGAGGCTCGCCTCGCCAGGTCTCGGCGACGGCCCGCCGCCGACGATCGCCGAGACCGACGCCGTGTGGTGTGGCGCACGAAAGGGCGGCACCGTCACGAGTGGCCGGCCGGGCGGCAGTAGCCCGGCGACGGAGTGGATGCGCGTGACCTCCAGTGCCTCCTCCGGAGGCAGGCGCGGCAGGATCCCGGGCAGCCGCCGCGCGAGCATCGTCTTCCCGGTCCCGGGCGGGCCGCCGAGCACCAGGTTGTGCCCGCCCGCGGCCGCGAGCTCGAGCGCTCGCCGCGCGCGCTCCTGGCCGCGCACATCGGCGAGGTCGGGCACAGCCGGTTCGGGGTCGTTTCCGTTCGACCAGGCAGTCGAGTCCGGCGGAGGCGGCTGCCACTCGCCGCGCAGATAGGCGACCGCCTCCGCCAAGTGGTGCACCGGCACGGCGTCGACTCCGGCCAGCGCGGCCTCTGCGGCTGACTCGGCCGCGCAGAGCAGGTGTGAGAGCCCGGCCTGCCGCGCACCCTCCGCCGCGGCCAGGACGCCGCCGACCGGCCGCAGCCGCCCGTCGAGCGCGAGCTCGCCGACCGCCGCGTGACCGCCGAGCGCTTCGGGCGGCACCTGTCGCGAGGCTGCGAGCACGGCCAGCGCGATCGGCAGGTCGAAGCCGGACCCTTCCTTCCGGAGCTCAGCCGGCGCGAGGTTGACGGTGATCCGCCGAACCGGCCACTCGAGCTCGGCGGAGGCTATGCCGGACCGGACCCGCTCCTTCGCCTCCTGGCAGGCGCGATCGGCCAGGCCGACGATCGCGAAGCCCGGGACGCCGAGCTGAAGGTGCGCCTCGACCTCGACGCGGCGCGCGTCGAGCCCGACCAACGCGTGGGTGACCGTCCGTGCGAGCACGAAAGCCACGGTAGAGAGCGGCGTGTCACACGTCAGTGCCGGGGTTGTGCCGAGAGTGTGACTTCAGGCCGCAACTGGTGCTTCGAACGCCCGCGAGCGGACTAGCTCTAGACTCCGACGTGTCGTACGCATAAGGAGTCTGCGATGGCGGTGAAGACACCCGAGCGCTCGGAGATGGTGACGGAGCTTCTCGAGCGGATCGGCGAGGCGGTTGGCGACAAGGCTCAGGTGTCCACCGTTTTCGGCGAGCCCGTCCAGCGGGAGCGCGTGACGGTGATTCCTGTCGCAAAGGCGCGCTTTGGGTTCGGTGGAGGCGGCGGCTCCGGTGCCGGCGGAGAGCGCAACGAGGGCTCGGGCGGAGGTGGAGGCGGAGCTGCTGTCGTCAGCCCGGTCGGCTACATCGAGGTGCGCGACGACGGCGCCGAGTTCAAGCGAATCCTGACCCGGACCGACGTGGTCGCACTTGCAGCGGCAGCCTCGGTGGCAGCGTTCGCGCTCAAGCGCTTGCTCGATTGAGGCACGAGCGATGTCGCCCGCGCCTGAAAAGCTAGTCGGGAGCGCGTGCCACGAGCACGTCCTCGAAGAACTCGCCCGCCCGCCGCCCGGTGCGCCGGTTCACGTGCCGCCGGTAGCGCTCCTCGAGCCGCAGCCCCGCGAGCTCGAGGATCTCCGGGTACAGCTCCCGCCGATCGTTGATCACGATCACCACCGGCGCCCCCGGCCGTAGCGAACCGCGGACGTTCGCGAAGACCGCCGCCACGCCCTCGACGTACGACCGCAGCGCCGCCCGCGACGAGCCCTTGCCGAGCTCGAGCTCGCGGCACTCCTCGAGCCCCAGCAGCTCGTAGGCGTAGCGATGCTGCTCGTGGTAGTCGATCAGCCCCGGGTAGGGCGGCGAGGTGAGGACGCCGTCGAAGTCGCCGCCGAAGTCGAGCTCGCGCGCGTCGCCGTGCAGCACGACGGCCTCGCGCCCCCGCGCGCGCACGCGCGCGAACTCCCGCACCCGAGCGAGCGTGTCGAGCGAGTAGCGTCGCAGGAACCGGCGCGCCTCCCCGACCGGCCGGCATTCGCGCCGGTGCTTGTGGCACCAGTACGGCGTCCGCTGCGGCGTCCGCGGGAAGTCGAGGTCGAAGTGGGTCGTCCGCCTCGCTGACCGCGCCGCCCGTGCGAGCACGACGCGCAGAACGTCCGCGTGCTCGTAGTCACCGACGAGGCTACGGAAGAAGAGCAGCTCCGCGGCAGCTTTCCGACCGTACCAGTCGCGCACGAACCTCGACCGTGGCCCTGCCGGCCGGGCGAGCTCGAACCGGTCCAGGCGCGCGAGGGCGTCGCGCAGCTCCGACTCGAGCACGAACGGGTTGTACTCGTGCGTCTTCACGCGCATCAGCAGGCAGTTGAACGGCGCGACGTCGGCACCGCAGGCGTCGTAGCCGGACTCGAGCGCCTGAACCAGGGTCGTGCCCGAGCCGGCGAATGGATCGAGGACGCGGCCGCCGCCGGCCACGTGCCGCTCGAGCAGCGCCTCGACGAGCTGCGGGATGAACTTGCCGAGGTACGGGTGGAGCCGGTGAACGTGCTTCGTGCGCTCGCGTTCCGGCAGCTCGCGCTCCGACCACGAGAGGTCGAGGTCGATGCGGCGGTAGAGCGCGTCCTGGGTCGAGGCCACGGCCCCGCCCGGTTCGACAACGCGCCTAGAACGCCTGCCTCAGGCACTCGATGCGACCGTCGCGGACCGCGACGACGTCGAAACGCGCCTCGAGCTCTGCCGTCTCCGGATGCGCCGCCAACCATGCCTCGGCGGCTCGCCGGAGGCGCCGCTGTTTCTCCGGTCCGACCATCTCGAGCGGGTCGCCGATGCGATCGCCGCTCTTCGATTTCACTTCCACGAACGCAAGCGTGCGTCCCCGACGCACCACGAGATCGATCTCGTAGCCACCGATCCAGACGTTCGTGCCGAGGATGCGATAGCAGCGAAGGCGGTAGTGCCTAAGCGCTCTCTGCTCGGACGAGTTCCGCAAGCTCTTCGTCCGTCATGTATGCCCGTGCGCGCCACGACCGGCGGTGGATCTCGGACGGGCCGACGGCCCGCACGACCGCGGTGTGGCTCGGCGTGATGTACCCCACGTGCGACCGGAAGCCGTACGCCGGGTAGAGCGCGTCGATCCGCCGCATCATCCGGTCCCGCGTCACCTTGGCGACGATCGACGCCGCCGCGATCGCCGCGCTCTTCTCGTCTCCGTCGACGACCGCGCGGTGCTCGGGCGCAAGGGGTCCGAGCCGGAAGCCGTCCACGAGGCAGACCTCCGCCGGCGGCGCCAGCTCCGACAGCACCGCCCGCAGGCCCGCGAGGTTCGAGCGGTGCAGCCCGGCCCGGTCGATCTGCGAGGAGGGCACCGCCCGCACGACGACCCGCTCAGCGCAGCCGAGCACGGCCCGGTAGAGCTCCTCACGCTCGGCCTCGCTGCACTGCTTCGAGTCGTTCAGGCAGGCAAGCGGACGGACCTTGTGGTCGCGCAGCTTCGCGTAGTCGAGCAGCACGCCGGCCACCAGCAGCGGCCCCGCGAGCGGCCCCCGCCCCGCCTCGTCGGCGCCCGCGACGAAGCGCGCACCGAGCTTACGATCGAACTGGAGAAGCTTCCGGCCGGTGCGACGAGCCACGGGCGCGAGCATAGCGCGGGCCGCAGCCGGCGCCCGCAAGCGTGACGCTTTCGTTACTCCTTGGTCGTCTCGGCCGGCTCGAGCTCGGGCTCGACCGCCGACTCCGGCTCGGGGCTCGGCTCCTCGGGGACAGGCTCAGGCTCCTCGGCGGCCGGCTCCTTGGCGGCCGGCTCCTCTGCGGCCGGCTCCTCTGTCCGTGCCTCCTCGGCGACGTCCGCCTCCGCGGCCTCGGCGACCTCCGCGACGAGCTCCTCGTCGACCGCCTCGCCCTCCGGCGGCATCGCGCCTGCGCTCGTCAGCAGCTCGGACTCCGGCAGCGCCACGCCGCGCCTCGCGCGCACGCGTGCCCGCTTGCCGACCTTGCCGCGCAGGTAGTAGAGCTTGGCGCGGTTGACGTCGCCGATCGCGGTCACCTCGATGCGCTCGATCTTCGGCGAGTGCACCGGGAACGTTCTCTCGACGCCGACGCCGAACGACTGCTTGCGAACCGTGAACGTCTCCCGCACGCCCGCGCCCTGGCGCTTGAGCACGATCCCTTCGAAGACCTGCACGCGGCGGCGCTGGCCCTCGATCACCTGGAAGTGCACCCGCACGGTGTCGCCTGCCTTGAACGGCGGCAGGTTCGTCCGCAGCTGTCGCTGCTCGAGGTCTTCGATCACGCGGCTCATAGAAAGAGGCCCGTCGGGCCGGCGGAGAATCCTAGCGAAGCGAGATCCGTTTCGGCGGCCAGTAGGTCGCGAACACGGGGCCGATCAGGTCCTTTCGCGGCACGGAGCCCCAGCGGCGCGAGTCGCACGACTCGCCGCGGTTGTCACCCACGAAGAAGTACTCGCCCTTGGGGACGCGCCACGTCTCCTCGCGGTTGGTGACGTCCTCGTCGCGCCGCTTCGCCCGGATGTAGGGCTCGTTCAGCTTCTTGTTGTCGATCCAGATGAAGCCCTTCTCGTCCTCGCGGACGACCTCGCCCGGGAGACCGATCAGCCGTTTGACGAAGGTGCCGCCGGCGCCGCACTCCTGCCGCGCGGCCTTGGGCGTGTTGAAGACGACGATCTCCCCCCGGTGCGGGTCACGGAAGTGGTAGATGAAGCGGTTCGCGAGCACGCGGTCCGAGTAGTGCGCCTCGCAGTCGTCGCCTTGCTGCGTGTGCGCGCAGTGGAGCGTCGGCTCCATGGACCCGGTGGGGATGCGGTACGGGTTCACGACCCAGGTCTTGATCGCGAGCACGATCGCAATCGCGGCCGCGACAGTGACCACCCAGTCGATCGCGATCCGCCACGCCCTCGGCAGCCGCCCGGTCAGCCCTTCGAGCGGGTTCCTCAGTGCAGCGAGAGGCGGTTCGGCGGCCAGTAGGTCGCGAAGACCTTGCCGATCAGGTTCTTGCGCGGCACGGAGCCCCAGCGGCGCGAGTCGCACGACTCCCCGCGGTTGTCGCCCATGAAGAAGTACTCGCCCTTCGGGACGTGCCACGTGCCCGTCGTCGAGTCGCGCGCCCTGCGATCGGGCTTGATGTAGGGCTCGTTCAGCTTCTTGCCGTCGATGTAGACGTTGCCGCCGTCCTTCTCGGTGACGGTGTCGCCGGGCAGGCCTATCAGCCGCTTCACGAACGTGCCGCTGGCGCCGCACATCTCTTGGGCCTCCTTCGGCGTGTTGAAGACGACGATCTCGCCCCGGTGCGGGTCGCGGAAGTGGTAGATGAAGCGGTTCGCGAGCACGCGATCGGAGAGCCCCGCCTCACAGCCCTGGCCCGGCCTCGCACAGTGCAGCGTCGGCTCCATCGAGCTGGACGGGATCCGGTACGGGTTCACCACCCACGCCTTGATCGCGAGCACGATCGCGATCGCGCCGGCGATGGTCACGATCCAGTCGATCGCGATCCGCCACGGGCGCGGCAGCCCCGCGGTCAGCCGGTCGATCGGGTTGCGCGAGTGCTTCTTCGCCTTCTCGGTATCGGACGGCTTCAGCAGCGGCGGGTAGGCCGGCGGTGGGTACTCCGAGCGGTAGTCGCTGCCCGTGCTCGGCCTGTCCTCGAAGCCGTCGCCGCTCACGACCCCCCCGTCCTCAGTCGGCTTTGTTCCTTCCGCCACTCGTCGATTCTCCCGTGATCCCCTGACAGCAGAATGTGAGGCACCCGCCAGCCTCGGAACTCTGCCGGGCGCGTGTACTGAGGGTACTCGAGGCCGCCCTCGAGCCCGGGCGAGAAGCTCTCGAACGCACTCGAATCCTGCGCAAGTGCGCCCGGCAGCCGCCGCGCGATTGCGTCGACCACCACCATCGCCGGCAGCTCCCCGCCCGAGAGGACGTATGGCCCGATCGAGATCGCGTCGGAGGCGAGATGGATCAGGCCGCGCTCGTCGAAGCCCTCGAAACGCGCCGACAGGAGCGTCAGGAGCTCCTCCTCGGCCAGCTCCTCGACCACGGCCTGAGTCAGCTGACGGCCCTGCGGTGTGAGCGCCACGACCCGGTGGTCCGGCGTCCCGCCGTAGACGGCGTCGAGCGCGGCCGCGACCACGTCCACCCGCAACACCATCCCTGCGCCGCCGCCGTAGGGCTCGTCGTCGACCTGGCCGCCCGTGAGTGGTGTGTAGTCGCGGTAGTTGAGCAGGCGCAGCTCCAGCTCGTCGCCGAGCACGGCCGCGACGGGCCGCTGCTCGGTGAGACTGGCGAACGCATGCGGGAGAAGGGTGAAGACGTCGAGCTGCACAGGAACAGGAGAGGGCGCGGATCAGCGGTCAGGGTAGCTGGGGTCCGCGAAGCCTTGCGCGATCTGGATTCGGCCCGCGTTCAGATCCACCTGCTGAATGCAGGCGCCCACGAGCGGCAGCAGCAGTCCCGAGTCGAGCTCGAGCACGTCGTTCGCAGGCCTGGGGATCACCGCCGCGACGCTGCCGAGCGGCCGGCCGCCCTCTTCCTCGACCGCGAGGCCGACGAGCTGGAAGTCGTAGTACTCGTTCTCCCCGAGCGGCGGGAGCTCTTCGCGCGGGACTGCGAGCTCGGCCCCGCGCGGCGCCTCGCGGTCGAGCCTGATCACCGGCCGGCCCCGCGAGCGCTTGGAGACGACGATCTCGGCTGGCTCGCCGTCGACGTGCAGCGTCGCGCCTTTCGCGAAGCGCTCCTCGTCTTCGCTCGCGTGCTCCACGAAGAACGAGCCGTCGAGCCCATGCGGCTTGCCGACGCGGCCGACCTTCACGAGCTCCTTCGTCATCCGCCGAAGACGGCGATCGCCTCGGCGCGGGTCGCCGAGGCGAGGATGTTCTCCGTTGCGATCTCCTCGGCCCGCGGGTGGCCCGACCTGCGGACGAGCTCGGCGGCCCGCTCGAGGTCGTAGTCCGTCCGCCGCAGGTCGACGCCCTCGTCGAGGAGCGCCCAGTACGAGCCCGTCCGGCCCTCGTACGGCCAGCCGATGCTGCCCGCGTTGACGAAGAGCTTGTCTCCCACACGCCACTCGAGCTGCATGTGGGTGTGGCCCGCGACCACGCGCGGCTGCTCGACCTCGGCCAGCAAGCCCGCGAGCTTCTCGTCCGTGGTCGCGTCCGTGACGACGGTCATGTCGTCCACCGGCGTCGCATGGACGTAGAGCGTGTCGTCGAGGACGGCCGAGAACGGCAGCGAGACGAGCCACTCGACGTCCTCCTCGTCGAGCTGCTGCAGCAGCCAGGCGAGCCCCTCGTCGCCCTCGTGCTCCCGGTCGCGCAGCCGGTCGGCGTTCCCGCGAATGCAGTGCGCGTTCGGGAGCGAGCGGACGAGCTCGACGACCTCGCGCGGTTGCGGCGGGCCCGACGCGATGTCGCCGCCGATCACGATCGCGTCGACGCCCTCGCGCTCGACCTCGGCGAGCACGGCCTCGAGCGCAGGCAGATTCCCGTGGATGTCGTAGAGCGCGGCGACGCGCATTGATCCGCTTTACTCGACGATCTCGAGCAGCGTCCGGCCGCTGCGGCGGGCGGAAGAGGCCCGCACCACCGTGCGCAGCGCGCGGGCGATGCGGCCCTGGCGCCCGATCACCTTGCCCACGTCGTCCTTGGCGACGTGGAGCTGCAGGATGGTGTCGCCGTCGCGCTGGATCTCCTCGACGCGCACGGCGTCCGGCTCGTCGACCAGGCGTCGAGCCAGGTACTCGACGAGGTCGGCCGACACGCTAGGAGACGCCCTTGGCCTTGAGGAGGCGGGCGACCGTGTTGGACGGCTGCGCGCCCTTCGAGAGCCAGTCGCGCACCTTCTCCTCGTCGAGCTCGATCGTGGACGGATCGGTCTGCGGGTTGTAGCGCCCGACGATCTCGAGGAACTTGCCGTCGCGCGGGGAGCGCGAGTCGGCCGCGACGATGCGGTAGACGGGATTTTTCTTCGACCCGACCCGGGTCAGCCTCAGCTTGACTGCCAAACGGTTACCTCCGTGACTTGGACTTCTTCTTGCGCTTGCTCTTCTTCTTCTTGGTTGCCGAGCGCGTCGGGCCATTCTGACCCTCGGGCAACCCCGCCATCCCGGGGAGCGCAGGCATCTTGCCCTTCCCGAGCTGCTTCATCATCTTCGCCATCTGCTTGCGCGCCGCGAGCAGCTGGTTGACCTGCTCGACCGTGGTGCCGCTGCCGGCCGCGATTCGTTTCCGCCGCGAGCCGTCGATCACATGCGGCAGGCGCCGCTCATGCGGCGTCATCGAGAGCACGATCGCCTCCACGCGCGCCATCTGGCGTTCGTCGACCTCGTCGAGCCCCTCGAGCTGCTTGCCCATGCCGGGGATCATCTTCAGGACGCCCTGCAGCGGGCCCATGCGCCGCAGCATCTTGTAGCTGCGCAGGAAGTCGTCGAAGGTGAACTCGCCCTGCATCATGCGGCGCTCGAGCTCGGCGCGGTCGTCCTCCTCGACCGCGGCCTCCGCCTTCTCGATCAGGCTGAGCACGTCGCCCATGCCGAGGATCCGCTGGGCCATGCGGTCGGGGTGGAAGTACTCGAGCTGGTCGAGCCGCTCGCCGACCGAGACGAGCTTGATCGGCTTCCCGGTGACGGCCTTCACCGACAGCGCCGCCCCGCCGCGGGCGTCGCCGTCGAGCTTGGTCAGCACCACGCCGTCGAAGGCGACGCGCTCCGCGAACGCCTCCGCGACTCGCACGGCGTCCTGGCCGGTCATCGAGTCGAGCACCAGCAGGACGTTCGTCGGCCTGGAGGCGTCACGCACCGCCGCGAGCTCGTCCATCAACTCGTCGTCGACGTGCAGGCGGCCTGCCGTGTCGAGGATCACCGTGTCGAGCTCGGCGCGGGCGCGCTCGAGCCCTTCCGTGACCGCGGCCACCGGGTCCGAGCGCTCCTCGCTGAAGACCGGCACCTGGATCTGGCGGCCGAGCTGCTCGAGCTGGTCGATTGCCGCGGGCCGCTGCAGGTCGGCGGCGACCAGCCCTGGCTTGCGGCCGTCCTTGCGCAGCAGTAGCGCGAGCTTCGCGGCCGCAGTCGTCTTGCCGGAACCCTGGAGGCCGGCGAGCAGGATCACCGTCGGCGGCCGCCCCGCGAACGCCAGCCGCGAGTCGCCCGAGCCCATCAGCGCCGTGAGCTCCTCCTGCACGATCTTCACGACCTGCTGGCCCGGCGTGAGGCTCTTGAGCACGTCCGCGCCGAGCGCCCGCTCGCGCACTTTGCCGACGAAGTCCTTGACGACTTCGAAGTTGACGTCGGCCTCGAGCAGCGCGAGGCGGACCTCGCGCATCGCGCGCGAGATCGCCTCTTCGTCCAGGCGTCCCTGCTTGCGCAGGTCGCCCAGGGCGCCTTGCAGCCGGTCTGAAAGCGTGTCGAACACGGCCCGCCAGTCTAGCCAGGAGCGTTTTCGGGTACGCGAACCGCGTGCAGACGCGCCTGAAGCGCTTCGTGAAGCTCTGCGTCTTCCTCGTGCTGACCGGCTACGTTTACACCTCGGCGATCATCTTCCTGGTCGGGGTCGAGGTCGACGAGCTGCTGCGCGAGGACGCGAAGGAAGGGCAGCAGGGGCTGCTGCACATGCTCGGCATCGCCAGGCAGTAACGGCCGAAAGGAGCGACATGGCAGACATCGCCAAGGTGATCACGGTGATCGGCTCGTCCCCGGAGAGCTTCGCGAAGGCCGCCGACGCGGCAGTTCAGGAGGCGGCGAAGACGGTGCGCGGGATCTCGGGCGCGCAGGTGGTCTCGATGAGCGCCGTCGTCGAGGGCGACCGCATCAGCGAGTACCGCACGACGGTGAACATCGCCTTCGCGATCGAGCGCTAACCGCTCGCCGCGGACGCGTACAGCGCCTCGAGCGCCCGGGCGTTGCCGACCGCGTCGGCGCGGCCGAGCAACGGTTCGGCCTCGCCGCGGATCGCCTCGCTCAGGTTCTCGAGCTCGAGCTGGTAGGAGTTCACCCGCTCGGTCTCGACGCGCTCGACGGTGCCGTCGCGCCGGATCTCGATCAGCGGCTCGTGGACGTGCCAGGGGTCGTCGAGGAAGAGCGAGCCCTCCTCGCCGGTCACCTCGAGCTCGTCGCGCGAGGGCAGCACGAAGCCGCAGTCGAAGTGCGACGTCACGCCGTTGTCGTGGAGCATCACGCCGGCGAACACGACGTCGACTCCGTCTCCACCGAGCACCTGGGCGCCCGCGGTCTGCCGCGGCTCACCGCCGAGCAGCCGCGACGCGCTGACGCAGTAGCAGCCGACGTCCATCAGGGCTCCGCCGTCGAGCCCGGAGAGCAGCCGCACGTTGTCCGGATCGTCCTCGATGGTGAAGCTGAACGACGAGCGGATCACCCGCGGCGCCCCGACCGCGCCGCCCTCGACCAGCTCGGTCAGCTTCCGGGTTTGCGGGTTGTGGCGCCACATGAACGCCTCCGACAGCAGGCGTCCCGACCGGTCGGCGGCGTCGAAGGCGGCCTCGACCTCCGCGGCCCGGCGCGACAGCGGCTTCTCGCAGAGCACGTGCTTCCCCGCCTCGACGGCGCGGATCGACCACTCGCAGTGCATCGAGTTCGGCAGGGAGATGTAGACCGCCTCGACGTCGGGGTCAGCGAGCAGCGCCTCGTAGCTGCCGTACCAGCGCTCGATCCCCCACTCGCGTGCGTAGGCCTCGGCACGGGCGGAGTCGCGGCTCGCGACCGCGATCAGGTCGCACTTCTCGGAGGCCTGCGCGGGCGGGATCACGCTCCGGTTGATGTGCGCGGTGGAGACGATGCCCCACTTGACCGGGCTCATCCCCACGACGACTCCGTGACCGGCCGGAAGGCCGTCTCGAGGATGCGGTGCGTCCGAGGCCGCGTCAGGGCAAAGAGGACGACCTCGGCCACGTCCTCGGCGCTCATCATCCCGGCGAGCTCCGGCATCTCGGGGGTTCGTCCGCGGCCCATGGCGAAGTCGGTCGCGACCCCGCCCGGGCAGATGTTCGTACACCGGACTCCGTGCTCGCGCAGCTCGTGGTCCATCGCGCGGGTGAAGCCGACTTGCGCGAACTTCGACGCGCAGTAGACCGCCTCCAGCGGCAGGCCGCGCCGGCCCGCCTCGGACGCGATCGTGACGAGGTCGGCCTCGCCGCTCTCGAGCAAGTGCGGCAGCGCGGCGCGCACGGCGTACAGCGTTCCCTTGACGTTCACGTCGATCATCTCCTCGAGGTGCTCGGGCGAGAGCTCGAGGAAGGGGCCGTAGGCGCCGACCCCGGCGTTGGCCACGAGGATGTCCAGGCGCCCGAACCGGTCTACCGTCTCGCCGACGATCGCCTCGAGGTCGGCCGGGTTGCGGACGTCGCACGGGCGCGCGACCACGGCGTCGAGCCCGAGGTCGTCGCCGCTGCGAGACGCCAACCCGAGACTCACGCCTGCTGCGGCGAGCATCTGCGCAACCGCGCGACCGATCCCGCGGCTCGCCCCGGTGACCAGTGCCGCCTTCCCCTCCAGTGTCATCGCTCCTCCAGGTGTTCGAGGGACGGATACAACGCGCGGAAGCGAGGGTAACCGGCCTCGTACGCGCGCACCCAGCCTGCATCGGGCTCGAACCGCTCGCGGGGCCGGACGCACTCGCCGACCGCCTCGTGGACGTCCGAGAACGCACCTGCGGCAACCGCGCCGAGCAGGGCAGCGCCGAAGGCGGCTCCTTCCTCGGCGGCCATGAGCTCCAGCGGGATGCCGAGCGTCGAGGCGACGATCTGCAGCCAGAGTCGGCTGCGGGCGCCGCCGCCCGAGACGCGCCCGCTCTCCGCGCGGACGCCCAGCTGCCGCAGGAGCTGTAGCGAGTCGCGCAGGCCGTAGGCGACGCCCTCGAGGACGGCGCGGGTGAGCGCCGGGCGGCCGTGCTCGAGCCCGAGGCCGGTGAACGCGGCGCGTGCGTGCGGGTCCGCGTGCGGCGTCCGCTCGCCGGAGAGGTACGGGAGGAACAGCACGCCGTCGGCACCCGGCTCGACGTCCTCGGCTCCCGCCAGGAGCTCGTCGTACGGCTCGCCCGGGGCGAACGCGTCCCGGAACCAGCGCAGTGAACCGGCGGCGGAGAGCATCACGCCCATTGCGTGCCAGGTCCCGGGAACGGCGTGGCAGAAGACATGCAAGCGCGCCTCGGGCTCGGGCGCATAGGCGGGCAGCGCCGCGAAGACCACCCCCGAGGTGCCGAGGACCACCGAGAGCGGCCCCGGTCCGGCGACGCCGACCCCCAGGGCGCCGGCGGCCTGGTCACCCGCTCCGGCGGCGACCGGTGTCCCGTTCGCGGTTCGGCCGGAGACCTCGGGCGACTCCAGGGCCCCGGGCAGCCATTCGGGCGGGATCTCGAGCGCGTCGAGCACCTCGCCGCTCCACCGCCGCTCGGCGACGTCGAACAGGAGCGTCCCCGAGGCATCGGCGACGTCGGTCGCGCGCTCACCCGTGAGGCGTAGGCGCACGTAGTCCTTTGGGAGGAGGACGTGGCGGATCCGGCCGTAGGCCCCCGGCTCGTGCTCGCGCAGCCAGAGCAGCTTCGGCGCGGTGAAGCCGGTGAGCGCCCGGTTGCCCGTGAGGCGGATCAGCCGCTCGACCCCGATCCGCCGCTCGATCTCCTCGCACTCGGCCGAGGTGCGCTGGTCGTTCCAGAGGATCGCGGGCCGGATCACCCTGTCGTTGCCGTCGAGCGCCACAAGCCCGTGCATCTGGCCGGAGAGGCCGATTCCCGCAGCGTGCTGGGCACCGACGGCTGCCAGCGCAGCCTCGCTCGCGCGCCACCAGTCCTCGGGATCCTGCTCGGCCCAGCCGGGCGCGGGCGTGGACAGCGGGTACTCTCGCTCCGCCCGCGCAACCACCTCGCCGTTCGGGGAGACGGCGATCGCCTTGACGCCGGTCGTGCCGACGTCGAGGCCGACGAACGTGCTACGACGCGCCAAGCGCCGCGTAGACGAGCTCGTAGGCGGCCACGGCGTCCTTGCGCATCTGGGCCTCACGCAGCGCGTCGCCGTCGAGCCGCTCGGCCACGCCCTCGATGAACCGCCAGTGCAGCACGCTGCGCCGCACGGCCTCGACCGCGTCCTCGGTGTACGGGTAGAGGTCGAAGCCGAGCCGCTCGCCGTTGTCGCCGTAGCCTGCGCGCCGCAGCTCGACGGCCAGCTCGAGCGTCTCCATGAAGGCGGTCGCGCCGACCATGTTGTCGTCGTCGAAGGTGCCCCAGCCCGAGTTGGCGTGCTGGTGGCCGAGCAGGCCCTCGGAGGCGAGCAGCGCCGCGTACTCGGCCAGGTTCTCGCCGTTCATGATCAGGTGCTGCCAGTCCATGTTGACCTGCACGTTGTCGAGGCCCTGGCGCCGGAGCGTGTGGATCACGTGGAGCGTCATCCCCATGTTGCGCATCAGGATCTTCATCGCGGGCTCGGAGTTCTTGTGCTCGAGGAAAAGCGTGATCCCGCGGTCGCGGCACCGCTGCGCCGCCTGGCCGATCCCGTCGAGGAACCAGGCCCACGTCTCGGTGTACGGCGCCTGGAACGGGTAGTTGTAGCCCTCGATCCCCGGCCAGATGATGAAGTTCGCCTGGAGCTCGCCGGCGAAGTCGATCGCTTCGAGCGTCCGCTTTACGGCCTCGTTCCGGGTCGCCTCGTCGGGCGAGACGAGCCCCCCCTTGCCGAAGCGCGCGTCGAGGTGGAGCCCGGTTGCCAGGCAGTACACGTCGTGGCCGTCGAGCGCGCCGCGTACCTCGTCGAGGTTGTCCGCCGAGAGCTCCTGCGGGTAGTGGAACTCGTAGCCGTCGATGAGGTCGCCGAGACCCTCTACCGCCTCACGGACGCGCTCAACGGTGGTCTGCCCGGCGCGCTCCGGCTTGTAGCCGCCCGGGACGAAGCGCGTGACCATCGGCCCGAACGCCCAGATTCCGAGGCTCGTCTTGAGGCGGTCGCTCATCGTCGGGCCAACTCGATCAGATTTCCCGCGGGCGTGCTCGCCCGTGTGCGTCGAGGTAGTCGCGCCACGAGCGGCTCGGCGAGTAGCCGAGCATGCGCTCCGCCCTGGCGCACGAGATTCCGGACGCGTCCTCGCGCGCGAGCGGGCGGATCTCGATCTCGTCGCCGTAGTAGCGGCGGACGAGGTCGGCGAACGGGCGGCTGCCGACGTTGTCGGGAGACGCGATGTAGAAGACCTCATGGCCCGCGAGGTCGGACTCGGCCGCGAGCACGATCGCGTCCGCGAGGTCGTAGACGTCCACGTAGCTCCAGAGGTTCGGGCTCAGCTCCGCGGGATCACGCACCTGGGGCCCGAGGTTGCGCTCGTAGTTCTCCTCGTTCTGCACCCAGCTCGGGCGAAGGGAGATGCAGCGGATGTCGGAGCGCGCCACGGCCGCATCCATCAGCAGCTCCCCGAACCACTTCGAGAGGGCGTAGGGATCCTGCGGCCTGACCGGGTGCTCCTCGTCGACCGGCACGTAGTCGGGCAGGAAGTCACGCTCCGGAAAGAAGAACCCGGGAATCGTCTCGCTCGAGATGTAGACGAACCGCCCCACGCCGAAGCGGACGGCCGCCTCGAGGACGTTGAACGTCGCCATCAGGTTGTTCAGGAAGACGACGTGCGGCGGGTTCTTGGTCGGGTCGGGGATCGCGCCGGCGTGGACGACGGCCTCGACACCGCGGACGATCGCGAACGCGTCGCCGGCGTCGGTCAGGTCGGCCTGGACGTACTCCCCGGGCTCGTCGGGAAGCGTCCGCTCGAACACGCCGCGCGCCAGGTCGGAGGCGCGCACGTCGTGGCCGGCTGCGAGCAGCGCGGAGACGGCGGCGGAGCCGACCTTGCCTTTCGCGCCCGTGACGAGAACGCGGATGCTTCACCCCCCGCGGGTGGTCAGCCGGTGGCGACCTGCCGGTACTCGCGCACGACGAGCTCCGTCAGCTCGTCCACCGAGGTCTCCTTCGTCGGCTTGTCGAGCGTGATCTCGCCGTGCTGGAGCAGGTTCACGCGGTCGCAGACCTCGAACACGTGCGCGTAGTTGTGCAGGATCAGGATCATCGAGACCTCGCCCTGGTCCCGGAGCTTTCGGATCAGGTCGAGGATGAGCGCTCCCTCCTTCACGCCCATCGCCGCCAGCGGCTCGTCCAGCAGGATGATCTTCGCGTCCGAGTAGACCGAGCGCGCGACCGCGATCGACTGGCGCTGGCCTCCCGAGAGCTGGGCCACCTCCGCGTCGACGTCCGGGATCCGGACGCCCATCTCGTCGAGGTGTTTGCGAGCCCGCTTCCGCATCTCGCCGTTGTTCAGCAGCGGCAGCGCGACGCCGCCGAGCTTCCCGAGCAGCTCCCGCTTGAGGAACATGTTGTGGTAGACGGACATGCCCGGCACGAGCGCCAGGTCCTGGTAGACCGTGTCGATCCCGAGCGAGCGGGCGTGCGCGACCGAGCGGATCGACACCTCCTCGCCGTTGACGAAGATCGTGCCGTTGTCCGGCTTCTGGAAGCCGCTGATGATCTTGACCAGCGTCGACTTGCCGGCCCCGTTGTCGCCGATCAGGCCGAGCACCTCGCCCCGCTTCAGGTGCATCGAGACGTCCTCGAGGGCGCGTACGGCTCCGAACCGCTTCGAGATGTGCTCGACGCGGATCACATCGTCGGCCTCTCGGCCGTTGCCCGATTCGCTCATCTGCCTCCCGTCCCGAGCACACCGAGGTTCTTCAGCCGCTGGATCTGCACGTTCAGGATCATCGCACCCAGGATCGCGATCCCGATGATCAGGTCGAAGTTGAATGCGCTGACGCCGAGGATCGTGAAGCCGATGTTCAGAATGGCGAGCACGCAGACGCCGAGGAAGCCGCCGATGATCGTGCCCGAACCGCCCATCAGCGACGTCCCGCCGATGACCGCGGCCGCGACCGCGAGGAACATGATGTCGGTGCCGCCCTGGAGCGGCAGGATCGACGTGATCCGGGTCGAGTCCATCATCCCGGCGAAGCCGCCGAGCATGCTGCAGAGCATGAAGTTGCCGATCTTGATCCACCGGACGTTGACGCCGCTCTCTCTCGCGCCGATCAGGTTGCCGCCCGTCGCGACCGTGTGGACGCCCCATCTCGTCCGTACGAGCACGATCTGCAGCACCACGACCGCGAACAGCGCCCACCAGAACTCCGAGTTGAACCAGAGCGGATAGGCACCGAAGATCTCCCTGAACGTGTGGCCGCCCGGCGTCGCCACCTGGAAGCCGTGCAATGCTCGCAGGTTGATCCCGTTCAGGAAGAACAACATCCCGAGCGTGGTGATGAACGAGGGGACGCCGAGGTAGGTCGTGATCAACCCGTTCGCAAGACCGACGGCGGCGGCCGCCAAGAGGCCGAAGATCACCCCCAGCCAGATCGGCAGCCCGAGCCCGTCGGGCTCGGGCGCCGTCGTGAGATACATGATGATCGGCGTGAGCGCGAAGACCCGTCCCACCGACAGGTCGATCTCGCCGCAGATCAGGAGCATCACCTCGCCGCAGGCGATCAGCGCGATCGGCGCGACGTACTCGGCGATGTTCTTGATCGTCGCGCTCGAGTAGAACGCGGACGACCGCAGCGAGAAGTAGACGATCAGCCCGATCGCGACGACGAGGATGCTGGCCTCACGCCGGTTCGCGAACGCCTCGAGCGCGCGCCAGCCCAGGCCACGCGCTCCTTCGCGGCGTCCGGCTTCTGACCCCGCTACCGCCATCCCCGACTACCTCAGGCGGCTAGGTCGACTTCACGTATTGCTGGGAGCTGGAGCTTCCCTCGTAGCGGGTTTTCGTCGTCAGGTACGGCTTGACGTTGTCCTTCGTGACGAACAGCAGACCGGTGTTCGTGTCCGAAGGCGCCATCAGCCCGCCCGAGATCTTGTACAGGAACAGCTGGACCGCGGGGTAGAACCCCTGGAGATAGGGCTGCTGGTCGATCGTGAAGTCCAGGAAGCCCTTGTCGATCAGGTTCAGGGTCGTCGGCAGGAGGTCGTACCCGCCTCCGTGGATGCCCTTCGACGGCAGGTTGTACTTCTGCATCACCTGCGCAACGCCCTGCGTGCTTCCCGCGTCGACCGCGAACATGCCCTTCAGGTCCTTGTGGCCCTGGTAGTAGGCATCGATCTTCGAGAGCTCGCCGGCCGTGTCGGCGCCGGTCGCGATCTGCGTGAAGTTGATCGGCTTGCCCGAGTCCTTGATCGCCTGCTTCGCGCCGTCGATGCGCGGCTGGATGTTCAGCGAGCCCGGCGTCGCGATGAAGCCGGCGACGTCGCCGCTCGGGATCAGCTCGACGATCCGCTCGCCCATCTTCTGGCCCGACACGAACAGATCCTGGCCGATGTACGCGAGCCGCTCGTTCGCGCTGCCGGGCGGCACGTCCGCGTTGTAGGCGAGGACCGGGATCCCGGCGTCGAGCGCCTTCTTGGTCGGCTCGTCGAACGCCTTGGCGTCGATCAGGCAGACGCAGATTCCGTCGGCGCCCGAGGAAATCGCAGTGTTCATCGCGGAGACCATCTGCCCGACATCGCTGGTCTCCGAGCCGGTCCACTGGTGCTCGGTGTTGAAGATCGCGCCCATGTCCTCGATCCCGTACTGCGTCGGGACGAAGAATGGGTTCGTCGTGACGTGGTTGACGAAGACCCACTTCCACTTGGGCGTCTCCGGATAGTCGCCGACGCCGCTGCTCGAGCTGTTGCCCCCGCCCCCGCCGCACGCGGCAAGCAGTGCGGGGAGCGAAACTGCCGCGCCGCCCGCGCCGATGATGCCGAGCAGCTTCCTGCGATCCATCCCGGCCGGGACTTCCGACTCGGGGAGATCCTCGACTCGCGACGCGAACTCGTCGAGCTGCGTCTCCAGATACTTCTTCCGGTCCACCCGGCACCTCCTTAGGACCCCGTCAAGCGTGAGCGGCGACCATAACACCATGTGCCCAGAACCTTCCAGCCGCGTCGTCCTCGCCCCGGCGCGTGTCAACCTGATCGGCGAGCACACCGACTACTCGGGAGGGCTCGTCCTGCCCGTCGCCGTGGATCTCGCGACGACGGTGACGTGGGCTCCGGCGGCAGATGCGACGATCCGCCTGCGCTCGGCGGCGTTCGGCGATTCGGTCGAGCTTCCGGCGGACGCGCCGCCTCCGATCCCGCCTGAGGGCTGGGGCCGTTACGTCGCCGCGGTCGTACGCCTGCTCCGCGAGCACGGGGCGCCGATCACCGGGCTGGACGGCGAGATCGTCTCCACCGTCCCGATCGGAGCCGGAATGTCCTCGTCGGCGGCGCTGACCGTGTCGGTCGGCCTGGCGCTCACGAGCGCCGCCTCGTACGAGCTGCCGCGCATCGAGCTGGCGCGGATCGCGCAGGCGGCGGAACGCCTCGCGGTCGGTGTTCCGGTGGGCCTGATGGACCCGGCGAGCTCGCTGCTCGGGCGCAAGGGGCACGCGCTGCTGCTGGACTGCGGGACCGAGGAGCACCGGCTCGTCCCGCTGCCACCCGGGATCGCGCTCGTCGTCTTCGACTCAGGGGTGCGCCACGCGCTCGAGGCCAGCGGCTACGGCGACCGGCGCCTCGAGCTCGAACGCGCGCTGTCCGGGATCGGCACGGACCGCCCGTCAACGCTGAGCGCCGCCGAGGCAGAGGCGAAGGCGGCCGCCGCGGGAGTCGACGAGGTCGCGCGGCGCAGGCTTCGCCACGTCGTCACCGAGAACGAGCGGGTGCGCGAGGTCGTGGCCGCGCTGGAAAAGCCAGACGGACCCGACCTCCCGGCGCTCGGAAGGCTCTTCCGCGAGGGTCACGAGAGCCTCCGGGACGACCTCGAGGTCTCGATCCCGGAGCTCGACGTGCTCGTCGAGCTCGCCTACGACCACGGTGCCACCGCGGCCCGGATGATCGGCGGGGGCTTCGGCGGCTCGGTGCTCGCCCTGGCTCGCGAGGACGAGGCTGAGCGCCTTGCCGACGCGGTCACGCGCGGCTACGCCGACCGTGCCGGGCGGGAGGCGACGCCGTACGTCTGCGCCTCGGTCGACGGCGCGCACGAGCTCGTGCCTGGGTAACGGTTACCAGCGCTGGTGCACGAGCGGGGCGACCTGCCGGCGGTAGATCTCCGCGATCCGCTCCATCGTCTCGGGCGAAGGCGCGGGCAGGTCGGCGGCAGCGGCGTTCGCACGCGCCTGCTCCGGCGTCTTTGCGCCGGGGATGACCGTCGAGACGGCGTCGAACGTGAGGATCCAGCGCAGCGCGAGCTGGGCCAGCGTCGCACCCGGAGGCACGAGCGGCTCGAGCTCCTCCACCACCTTGAGCCCGACCTCGTAGTCGACCCCGGAGAAGGTCTCGCCGACGTCGAACTCCTCGCCGTGGCGGTTGAACTCACGGTGGTCATCCGCCGCGAAGGTCGTGTCGCGGTCGAACTTCCCGGTCAGCAGTCCCGAGGCGAGCGGGACGCGGACGATCACCCCGACGTCGCGGCGCCGGGCCTGGTCGAAGAAGAGCTCGGCCGGCCGCTGTCTGAGCATGTTGAAGATGAGCTGGATCGTGGCGACCCCGTCGAACTCGATCGCCTTCAGCGCGTCCTCGACCTTCTCGACGCTGACGCCGTACGCCCGGACGAGGCCCTCCTGCACGAGCCTGTCGCAGGCCTCGTGCACCTCGGGCAGGTAGTACGTCTCCCGAGGCGGGCAGTGCAGCTGCACGAGGTCGACGGTCTCGACGCCCAGGTTCTCGCGCGAACGCTCGAGCCAGCCACGGAGGTTCTCGTAGGTGTACAGCGCCGGATCCAGCTCCACGCGCCGACCGAACTTGGTCGCGACCACGAGCCGCTCGTCGCGCTCCTGCAGCAGCCGCGCGATCAGGCGCTCCGAGCGCCCGTCCCCGTAGACGTCCGCCGTGTCGAAGAACGTCACCCCGGCGTCGACCGCCGCGTGCATCGCCGCCAGGGACTCCCCCTCGTCGGTCTCGCCCCAGCTGCCGCCGATCGCCCACGCGCCGAAGCCGATCTCGGAGACGTCCCAACCGGTCTTCCCGAGGCGTCGCGACTGCATGCACGAATCCAATCACCCGCGGGCGGCCTCTGTCAGGATCACGCTCGATGGCGACCGGGAAAGCGCTCGGGGCGCACGAGGTCTGGTTCCTGACCGGGAGCCAGGATCTCTATGGAGACGAGGCGCTCCGCCAGGTGGACGACCATGCGCGCGAGATCGCCGGCTCGCTCGATGCCGACGCGACGATGCCGGTCCGGGTGGTGCACAGGCCCGTCGTGAAGAGCCCAGAGTCGATCCGGCAGGTCTGCCTCGAGGCGAATGCGGCCGAGAGCTGCGTCGGCGTGGTCGCGTGGATGCACACGTTCTCGCCCGCGAAGATGTGGATCGGCGGACTGGGCTCGCTGCAGAAGCCGCTCCTGCACCTGCACACGCAGTTCAACCGCGACCTCCCCTGGTCCGAGATCGACATGGACTTCATGAACCTGAACCAGTCCGCCCACGGCGATCGCGAGTTCGGGTTCATGGCGACGCGAATGGGCCTGAGGCGCAAGACGGTCGTTGGTCACTGGAGCGATCCCGGGGTCGTCGCGCGGATCGGCACCTGGACGCGCACTGCGTGCGGCTGGAACGAGGCCCGGAGTCTCGAGGTGGCGCGCTTCGGCGACAACATGCGCCGGGTCGCCGTCACCGAGGGCGACAAGGTCGAGGCGCAGCTCCGGCTCGGCATCTCGGTGAACGGCTATGGCGTCGGTGAGCTCGTCGAGGCCGTGCTGGCCGTTCCCGACGCGGCCGTGCAGAAGCTCGTGGACGCGTACGCGGAGGAGTACGACGTCGTGCCGGAGCTGCGGGCGGACGGCGAGCGGCACGAGTCCCTGCGCGATGCCGCCCGGATCGAGGCGGGCCTGCGCTCGTTCCTGGAGGCCGGCGGCTTCATGGCCTTCACGGACACGTTCGAGGACCTCGGCGAGCTTCCCCAGCTTCCGGGGATCGCGGTGCAGCGCCTGCTGGCGGACGGCTACGGCTTCGGCGCCGAGGGCGACTGGAAGACCGCTGCCCTCGTCCGCGTCGCCAAGGTGATGAGCACCGGCCTCGAGGGCGGCACCTCGTTCATGGAGGACTACACCTACCACCTGGCTCCCGAGGGGCCGAAGGTGCTCGGCGCCCACATGCTCGAGGTCTGCCCGTCGATCGCGGGCGGGAAGCCGCGGTGCGAGATCCACCCGCTGTCGATCGGCAAGAAGGCGGATCCGGTGCGCCTGGTCTTCACCGCCGGCCCCGGGCCGGCGGTCGTCGTGGGCCTGCTCGACCTCGGCGACCGGTTCCGCCTCGTCCTGAACGAAGTGGACGTGGTCGAGCCGGGTGAGGATCTCCCCCGGCTGCCGGTGGCGCGGGCGCTCTGGGAGCCGCGGCCCGACCTGGCGACCGCCGCGGAGGCCTGGCTCGTCGCAGGCGGACCTCACCACACGGCGTTCTGCCGCGCGATCGGACGCGAGGCGTTCGTGGACCTCGCCGAGATCGCAGGCATCGAGCTGCTCGTGATCGATGCGGAGACGCGCATGGCCGACTTCGCCAAGGAAGTCCGCTGGAACCAGGCGTACTTCCAGACCGCTCGGGGCGGCTGATGGGGCTCGACGAGCTGCGCGAGCGGGTCTTCGAGGCGAACCGGCAGATCGTGGAGGCCGGCCTGGTCGTCCTCACCTTCGGCAACGCGAGCGCCGTCGACCGCGCGGCCGGGGTGATGGCGATCAAGCCGAGCGGCGTTCCGTACACCGAGCTCGGGCCGGACTCGATGGTCGTCATCGACCTCGAGAGCGGCGAGGTGTGCGAGGGATCCGCGCGGCCCTCCTCGGACACGCCGACACACCTCGTGCTCTACAGCGCCTTCGAGGAGATCGGCGGGATCGTCCACACGCATTCCCCGTTCGCGACGGCGTGGGCCCAGGCCCGCCGGGAGATCCCGTGCTTCGGCACGACGCACGCCGACCACTTCCACGGGCCTGTGCCCGTGACCCGCGAGCTCACCCGCGAGGAGATCGGCGGTGACTACGAGCGCTGCACCGGCGATGTGATCGTCGAGACGGTGACCGGTTTCGCGCTCGGCGCGCTCGAGCGGCCGGCGGTGCTCGTCGCCTCCCACGGGCCGTTCGCGTGGGGACCGGACGCCGAGACGGCGGTTGAGAACGCGATCGCCCTCGAGGTCGTCGCCGAGAGCGCGCTCCGGACCGAGACGCTGCAGCCCGGCGCCGCGCCGATCCAGCCCGAGCTGCTCGACCGGCACTTCCTGCGCAAGCACGGGCCCGGCGCGTACTACGGCCAGCGCCCGTGAAGGCCCTTCGCCTCCACGGCACAGGCGATCTCAGGCTCCACGACGAGCCGGCGCCGGAGCCGCGCGACGGCGAGGTTCTCGTGCGCGTGACCGCCGTCGGCCTGTGCGGGTCGGACCGGCACTGGTTCCTCGAAGGGGGGATCGGCGACGCCGTCCTCGACCGCCCCCTTGTCCTCGGGCACGAATTCGTGGGGACGATCGAGTCCGGCTCCCGCTCGGGCGAGCGCGTGGCGCTCGACCCCGCCGTGCCGTGCGGCCGTTGCAGCGTCTGCCTGGGCGGGAATCCGCACCTCTGCCCCGACCTTCGGTTCGCCGGGCACGGCTCGACAGACGGCGCCCTGCGCACGAGCCTCGTCTGGCCCGAACGGCTCGCCTACACCCTCCCGGGGGGCCTCTCGGACACGGAGGGGTCGCTGCTCGAGCCGCTCGGCGTGGCGCTGCACGCCCTCGACCTCGCGAAGGCGCGACCCGGGTCGACCGCAGGTGTGTTCGGCTGCGGGCCGCTCGGGCTGCTGCTCGTCCAGGCCCTGAGGGCCGCCGGGGTGGAGACGGTCGTGGCGAGCGACCCGCTCGCTCACCGGGCCGACGCAGCCGCGTCCCTGGGTGCGACGCTCGACGACCGAGGGGTCGACGTGGCGTTCGAAGCCGCGGGCGAGGACGCGGCGCTTGCGGATGCCATGGCCGCCGTCCGGCCCGGAGGCCGCGTCGTCCTCGTCGGCATCCCCGAGGGCGACCGGACGAGCTTCACCGCCTCGACCGCGCGGCGAAAGGGCCTGACCCTGGCGCTCTGCCGGCGCATGAAGCCCACCGATCTCCCGCGGGCGATCCGGCTCGTGGAGGCCGGCGAGGTCGAGCTCGGCGGGCTCGTGAGCGGCCGCTACGCGCTGTCGGAGTGGCGCGAGGCCTTCGACGAGCTGGTGGAGCGACGCGGCCTGAAGGTCGTCGTCGAGCCCCAGCGGGCGGAGGCGGCCGTGAGCGGACGCTACGCGCTCGGGATCGACTTCGGCACCGAGTCCGGCCGGGCCGTCCTGGTCGACTGCGCCGAAGGGCGGGAGCTCGGCACGGCCGTCTACCCGTACCGGCACGGCGTGATCGACGAGCGGCTGCCTGCGCCGCACGACGGCGTCGAGCTCGAGCCCGACTGGGCGCTCCAGGACCCGGAGGACTACGTCCGCACGCTCCAGGAGGCGGTTCCCGCGCTGCTCGCCGAGACGGGCGTCGACCCGGCCGAGGTGATCGGGATCGGGATCGACTTCACGGCCTGCACGATGCTCCCGACGCTGGCGGACGGCACGCCGCTGTGCGTGCTCGAGGAGCTGCGGGGCAACCCGCACGCGTGGGTGAAGCTGTGGAAGCACCACGCGGCCCAGCCCGAGGCGGACCGCATCAACGAGGTCGCCGCCGAGCGGGGCGAGGCCTGGCTGCCGCGCTACGGCGGGAAGATCTCGTCCGAGTGGTTCTTCGCCGAAGGCGCTCCAGATCCTGAACGAGGCGCCCGAGCTCTACGCCCGCGCGGACCGGCTGATCGAGGCAGCCGACTGGATCGTCTGGCAGCTCACCGGCACCGAGACGCGCAACAGCTGCACCGCCGGCTACAAGGCAATCTGGTCGAAGCGCGACGGGTTTCCGGGCGATGCCTACTTCGCCGCCCTCGACCCGAGGTTCGAGCACGTCGTCGACGAGAAGATGTCCCGGACGATCTCGCCGCTCGGAAACCGGGCCGGGGGGCTGAGCGAGCAGGCCGCCGCCTGGACGGGCCTGCGCCCGGGAACGGCGGTGGCCGTCGCGAACGTGGACGCCCACGTCGCCGCGCCCGCGGCGACGGTGACGGAGCCCGGGACGATGGTGCTGATCATGGGCACGAGCATCTGCCACATCCTCCTGGGCGACGAGCCCGCCCTCGTGGAAGGGATGTGCGGCGTCGTCGAGGACGGGGTGGTGCCCGGCCTGTTCGGCTTCGAGGCGGGCCAGACCGCCGTCGGCGACATCTTCGCCTGGTTCGCCCACGACGCCGTGCCTCCCGAGTACCACGAGGCGGCGGCCCGGCAGGGCACCGACGTCCACGCCCTCCTCGAGGCGGAGGCGGCAAAGCTGCGTCCCGGGGAGAGCGGGCTGCTGGCCCTCGACTGGTGGAACGGCAACCGTTCGATCCTGGTCGACGCCGAGCTGAGCGGGCTCCTGGTCGGCCTCTCGCTCGCGACGAAGGCACCGGAGACCTACCGCGCGCTGCTCGAGGCGACGGCCTTCGGGACGAGGGTGATCGTCGATGCCTTCCTGGAGGCCGGCGTGGCGGTGAACGGGATGGTCGCGTGCGGCGGGCTGCCCGAGAAGAACCGGCTGCTGATGCAGATCTTCGCCGACGTCACCGGCCGCGAGTACGCCGTCGCCGCGTCGAAGCAGACCCCGGCGCTCGGGTCGGCGATGTTCGGGGCGGTCGCGGCCGGCGCGGAGCTCGGAGGCTTCGACTCGATCGAGGACGCCTCGAGCCAGATGGCCCGGCTCGGAGACGAGCGGTACGTCCCGAACCCCGCCAACAGGTCGGTCTACGACGAGCTCTACGCCGAGTACGTGCGCCTCCACGATCTTTTCGGGCGAGGCGGAGTCGACGCGATGAAGCGCCTTCGCGCCCTTCAGCGGGCGGTGATTGAAAGTGACGCGTTCGGGTAGGCGGACCTGGGGCACGAGAGGGAGCTGACGGACAGGCTCTCTCTCACCTGCTTCCTGCGGCAGTCGTTGTCAGCGGACTGAAGGAGGAGCAGAAATGGCTAGACCGCTTCGCAGCATCGCGATCGGCGGCGTGCTGGTCGCGCTCGTGTTCGCGGTGGTTGGCCTCACCGGCGCGGTCGCGTCGGGAGGGAAGGGCAAGCACCATGGCCATCATGGCCACCACGGCAAGCCCAGCATCACCAGCGAGCCGTTCGGCACGGCGCCGGGCGGAATCGCCGTCGACCGCTACACCCTCGATAACGGCAAGGGGATGGTGGTCAAGATCCTCACCTACGGCGGCATAGTCCAGGAGCTGTGGGTGCCGGATCGCCATGGCAACTCGGCGAACGTCGTTCTCGGGTTCAAGGACCTCGCGGGCTACACGGACGGTTTCCAGCAGGGCTACCCGACGAACCCAGACGCTCCCACGCCCAACTCGCCGTACTTCGGCGCCATCATCGGCCGCTACGGCAACCGGATCGCGAAGGGCACGTTCTCGCTGGACGGCAACACGTACACGCTCGACATCAACAACGACCCGAACAGCCTGCACGGCGGCTACCTCGGGTTCGACAAGCAGGTGTGGGACGCCACGCCGTCCCAGAGCAGGAAGTCGGTGAGCCTGACGCTGCATCGCCTCAGCAAGGAGGGTGAGGGCTGCGTCCCCTCGCGCACGCCCGGTTGCACGGGCTATCCGGGCAACCTCGACGTCACGGTCGTCTACACGCTCGACACCCACAACAACCTGCGGATCGACTACCACGCCACGACGGACGCGGCGACGGTGCTCAACCTCACCAACCACAGCTACTGGAACCTCTCCGGCGAGGGCACGAGCGCGATCTACGACCACGTGCTCTGGCTGAACGCCGACCACTACACGCCCGTGGACTCGACCCTGATCCCGACGGGCGCGATCGACCCGGTGGCCGGAACACCGTTCGACTTCACGAGGCCGACGGCGATCGGCGCCCGCATCCGTGACGCGAGCAACCAGCAGATCGTGTTCGGCCGCGGCTACGACCACAACTTCGTGCTCAACCGGCCGAACTCGACGGCGCTCGTTCCCGCCGCCAAGGTCTTCGACCCGGCGAGCGGGCGCAAGCTCGAGATCGACACGACCGAGCCCGGCGTCCAGTTCTACTCGGGGAACTTCCTCGACGGGACTCTGGTCGGGACGAGCGGGAACTTCTACCGGCAGGGCGACGGGTTCGCGCTCGAGACGCAGCACTACCCGGACTCGCCGAACCAGCCGAGCTTCCCGTCGACCGTGCTCCGGCCCGGTCAGGTGTTCACGTCGACCACGATCTTCCGCCTGTCGACGTTCCATCACCACCACTGATCAACCGCGTGACCCCGCTCGCCGCTCCGTGGCGGCGGGCGGGGTCGCGTCAGTCGAGCTGCCCGACGATCGTCGTCAGCACGCCTGGCTCGGCGAGCGACTCGAAGACGGCGTCGGCCTCCAGCTCGACGCCGGCGACCGACGGCACGCCCACCACGTAGAGGCCGGCCGCCCGCGCAGCCGCGACCCCCGGGGGCGAGTCTTCGAGGGCCAGCGAGCCCGCGGGGGCTGCGCCGAGGAGCTCGCACGCCCGCAGGTAGAGGTCGGGCGCGGGCTTCGGTTCCGCGACGTCCTCGACGCCGATCACGGCTTCGAAGCGGTCGGTGAGGCCGGTGCGGGTCAGGCCGGCCAGCAGATGGCTTCTCGGCGAGTTGGAAGCGACGGCGACCGGCCAGCGCCCGTCGAGCGCGCCGAGCAGCTCCACCGCACCCGGCCTGGGCTCGGCGCCGGCCGCGATCTCCTCGAGGGCGAGCGCGTACAGCTCAGCGGCGAGCTCCTCACCTCGCCCGGGAAGCTCGAGTAGCCGCTCGAGGACGCGCGCCGCGGTCTCGGGCGCCGTGCCGACGAGGGCACGCTTTGCGTCGAGGTCGAACTCGCGGCCGTGGCGCTCGAAAACCGCGGCCTCGGCGCGGGTCCAGCATGGCTCGGTGTCGAGCAGCAGCCCGTCGTTGTCGAACACGATCCCGATGCGCTGAGCCACGGCTAGCCCTCGCCGACGAGCGCTCGGGCGAAGTCCTTCGGGTCGAAGGGCCGCAGGTCGTCGAGGCCCTCGCCGATGCCGATCAGCTTCACCGGCAGCCCGAGCTCGTGGGCGATCGCGATCGCGATCCCGCCCTTGGCCGAGCCGTCGAGCTTGGTCAGCACGATGCCGCTCACGTCCACCGCCTGGCCGAAGAGCCGTGCCTGCTGGAGGCCGTTCTGACCCGTCGTGGCGTCGACGACCAGCAGCGTCTCGTGCGGGGCTCCCTCCAGCCGCTGCGCGATCACGCGCCGCACCTTCGTGAGCTCGTCCATCAGGTTCGACTGCGTGTGCAGCCGTCCCGCCGTGTCGACGACCACGACGTCGCGGCCACGCGACTCGGCCGCCGCGATCGCGTCGAAGGCCACCGCTGCGGGGTCGCCGCCTTTCTCCGAGCCGACGAAGTCGGCCTTGGCGCGCTGGGCCCAGATCTCGAGCTGCTCCTCGGCCGCGGCGCGGAAGGTATCCGCGGCCGCGACCAGCACGGTGCGGCCGTGCTCGGAGAGCTTCTGCGCGAGCTTGCCGATCGTCGTCGTCTTGCCGGTGCCGTTCACGCCGACGACGAGGACGACGCTCGGCCGGCCTTTGAGGTCGAGGCGGGCGGGCTCGCCGAACAGCCGCGCGACCTCCTCCTGCAACGCCTCGCCGAGGTCGGCCGGGTTCCGAGCCTCGAGCCGCTGCACGAGCTCGGCGGTCGCGGGCACGCCCACGTCGGCGGCGATCAGCGCCTCCTCCAGCCGCTCCCACGAGCTCACGTCGGCCGGGTCGAACGACTCGACGGCGATCTGCTCGGTCAGCGCGCGCCGGCTGCGGCCCAGCGAGTCGCGGAGCCGGGCGAACATGCCGCCGCCCTGCGCGTCCGGCTCGGGCGCAGCGCCGTCCTCTCCGAGCAGCTCCGACCAGCTCCGCGGCACGCGCGGACGATAGCGGCGCTATTCGCCCGGAAGGAGCGAGAAGAGCGTCTTGTCGATCCGCCGGCCGTTCTGGCTTCGGCATCGACCTGACGACGCCCTCGCGGGTGAAGCCGGCTCGCGAGAGCACGCGCTCGGAGGCGGCGTTGCCGACATTCACATAGGCGGCGACGCGCGCGATGCCGAGCGAGAACGCGTGCTCGGCCAGTAGGCGTGCGATCGTCGTGGCAATGCCGCGGCCGCGTGCCGCGGGGAACACGAAGTAACCGATCTCGATGATCCTCCGCTCTGCGTCGAGATGGTGGAGGATGCCCGCGCCGATCACCTCCCCGCTTGCCACCTCGACCGCGGCGAGCGGCAGCAACCGGCCGGTCTCCGCGAGCGCCGGCAGCTCGCGCAGGGAGGCGGCAAGCTCCTCGCGCCCGAAGGCGGGCAGATTGCCCGCCTCGCGCAGCTCGGGATCGCCGAACGCCGGCAGCAATGCATCGATGTCGTCGAGCACCGGAAGGCGGAGAATCAGGTCACCGCCCCGAATCCCCTCGGGCGGCAACGACAAGCGTGGCACCGGTTCCGGCACGCGCTTAGCCCCAGCCGTCCAGCACCGGGAAGGACGGCTCGCCGTCAACGCATGCGGACGCGAAGAGCGCGACGCCGAGGTCGCCGGTGAAGAGCGAGTAGCGGCCTCGGCCGACCTTGGCGCGCGTCCGCTCGACTTGGGCCGAGCGCGTGGACGACAAAGCGGCGCGCCCGCTCCAGCCAGCGCTCGTCGCCGGTCCGCTCGAACGCCTTCAGCAGCGCGAAGCCGTTGCCGGCCGTCCCGTGGCAGATCCCAGGCCCCTTCTCCTCCCCGTGCGCGCCCGCGCGCCAGATGAGCTCCGCGCCGGCGAGCAGCAGCTCCTCGTCAAGGTACGGCGCGGCCGTGCCCACGATCCCCGGCGCGCCGTGGCACCACTGCAGCCGGATCTGGCCGTCCTTGGGCACGAGTGACCCTCCCGCCACCGCGGGCCACGTGGCGAAGCCGTCCTCGACGATCGCCTCCCGGGCGAGGATCGCCGCCGTCTCCCGCTCGAGCCGCTCGCGCCGGTTCTCGGCCTGCAGGAGCGCGTGCACGTTGCCGACGAGGCCGTGCACTGGGCCGAGGCCCCGATACTCCGAGCCGTGCAGCCGCTGCGTCCAGATGCCGTCCGCGTCCCGGCGATCGAGCAGCGCGACCGCGCTCTCGCGCCAGGTTTCCTCCCACCGCTCCTCCCCGGTCCAGCCGAGCATGAGCCGCGCGGCCAGCATCGTCCCGGGCGAGCCCCACATCAGCTCGTCCGCCTCGTTGTCGACGTTCTCGCGGATGCGGTCGAGCAGCCTGTCCGCGAGCTCGGGGCTCGGGTCGAGGCGCCACGCGACCAGCAGCAGCCCCGTCTCGCCGGAGAGCAGCGACGACGCGCTCGGAGACGGCAGCTCGATCTCCCCGCCGGAGAGGTCCGGCTGGGCCTGCCAGCGCTCGAGCGTCCGGCGCGCGGCCGCCGCGAGGTCGATCGCCGTCTCCGCCAACCCGCGCCTGCGCAGGATGTCGAGCGCCAGCACCACGCCGCCGCCTCCGCAGTAGAGATCCTTCAGCGGCGGCGTCGAGTTCCAGGCGTCCCATTCGTTCGCCGGCCACAGCCCGTGCGCGTCGAAGTGCGCGTCCGCGTCGGCCACGACGGCCGCGATCCCATCGCGGACGCGGTCCTCCGCCCACGCCTCGTCCGTGAGCGGCTCGAAGGCCTCCGGCCGGTAGAGCACTATGCGACGGCGGTGACCGGCTCGTCCTGCGGCAGGCGCCGGGAGACGATCTGCGAGACGCCGTCGCCACCCATCGTCACGCCGTAGAGCACGTCGGCGGCCTCCATGGTCTTCTTCTGGTGGGTGACGACGATGAACTGGGCCGTCTCGGAGTAGCGGCGCAGGAGCTCGACGAAGCGGCCGATGTTGGCGTCGTCGAGCGCGGCCTCGACTTCGTCGAGGAGGTAGAACGGGCACGGCCGGGCCAGGAAGAGCGCGAACAGGAACGAGATCGCGCCGAGCGCCTTCTCACCGCCCGAGAGCAGCGAGAGCCGCGTCACCCGCTTGCCTGCCGGCCGCAGCTCTACCTCGACCCCCGGCTCGGCGTCGGGTACGTCCTCGTCGGGCTCGGTGAGGCGAAGCCGGCCCCGGCCGCCGGGGAAGAGGGTCGCCGCGACCTCCTCGAAGTGCGCGCTCACCGCGGCGAAGGTCTCGTCGAAACGGCGCTCGACGGTGTCGGCGAGCTCTGCGCGCAGCTCCTCGAGCTCTTTCAGGCTCGCCTCGAGGTCGGCGCGCTGCTCCGTGAGCTCGGTCAGGCGTTCCTTCTCGCGCTCGTACTCCTCCTTGGCGAGCGGGTTGACCTGGCCGAGCGTCTCGCGCCGGCGCTCCAGCCGCTCGATCTTCTCGGCGAGCTCCTCGCGGTCGTCACCCTTGGCTGGCTCGGCGCCTGCCTCCTCGAGCCGCCGCCGCGCCTCGTCCGCCTCCGCCTCCAGCCGCGCGCCCTCGACGTCGATGCCCGCCGCGCGCTCGCCGGCCTCTGCGGCCGCCCGGCGCACTTCCGCCTCCTCGCCGCCGAGCCTGCGCAGCTCGGCCGCGAGCTCGCCTGCGCGGGTCGCGCCCGCGTCGACGCGCGCCCGCAGCGGCGCCTCGAAACGCTCCGCCGCGCCGGCCGCGTCCTGCAGCGCCGAGGCGAGCCGTTCCGCAAGCGCCGCGAGGGGCCCGGTCGGGACCGGCGGCGCCTCCGCCGGGAGCTCCTCCGCGTGCTGCTCGAGCTCGTCCGCCTCCTGCGCCAGCGCGCGCCGCCGCGCGTCGAGCTGGAGAAGGACGGCCTCCGCGGTCTCGCCGGCGAACCAGAGCTCGCCGCGCGCCGCGTCGAAGCAATGCCCTTCCCGCGTGACGAGGATGCCGCTCTCCGCCTGAGCGAGCTCGGACGGCTCGGCGAGCCAGACGTCCTCGAGCAGCTCGGCGACCCGCTCACCGCCAGGTCGCGGGTGCACCCGGCACGACAGGGGCTCCGCACCGAGCAGCGGCGGCCGAGCCGGGCGCCGGTCCTCGCCGCACGCCGGGACGAGCACCGCCAGGTCGCCGAGCCCGGCCTTCCGCGCGCGCTCGACGAGGGCGAGCGCACCGGGCGTGTCCGCCGCGACGAGCGCCGCGGCACGGGCGCCGAGCGCCGCGGCGGCGGCCCGCTCGTACCCCGCCTCGACCTCCAGCAGCGATAGGGCCAGCCGTTCGCCTTCCTCGGCAAGCGCCCGCGCGGCCGGCGGGAGGCCTTCGCGCTCCGCAAGCGAGTGCTCGAGCGCCGCGAGCCGCTCCCGCGCCAGGCGCGCCTTCTCGCGCAGCGTCTCCCGCTCGGGGTTGGCGCGCGTGGGCGCCAGCAGAGGCTGGGCCCGGAGCCGGTCGCAGAGCTCCCGCGCCGCGTCGCGCCGCAGCTCGAGCCGCTCGTTCACGCTGCGCAGGCGGTAGAGCGCAGAGGTCGCTCCGTCGCCCCGCCCCGCTGCCGCAGCGAGCTCCTCTTCGACGCGGTTGCGCTCGGCCAGCAGCGCCTCGAGCCGCTCAGTAGTACGCCGACGCTCTAGCGCGGCCGCCGTCCGCCGCTCCTCGACCTCCGCCAGGCGCTCGTCGATGCCGGCGAGGTCGAGCTGCGCGACGCGGGCCCGCAGCCCAGCGATGTCGCCGCGGAGCTTCTCTGCACGCTGGGCCGCGGTGGCCTGCAACGCGAGCGGCCGCAGCCGGCCCTTCACCTCGGCCTCGAGATCGCGCGCTCGCTCGACCTGGATCTGCACCCGCGCCAGCTTCAGCTCCGCGCGGTGGCGGCGGCGCTTGAACCTCCCGAGCCCGGCGGCGTCCTCGATCAGCGCCCGCCGCTCCTCGGGCTTGCTCGCGAGGATTTGTTCGACCTTCCCCTGGCTGATCACCGAGCCGTGGCTGCCGCCGAGGCCCACGTCCGCGAGCAGCTCGACGAGGTCGGTGCGGCGCACTGCGGCGCGGTTGATCAGGTACTGGCCCTCGCCGCCGCGGTGCAGGCGGCGCGCGATCGAGACCTCGCTGAAGTCGAGCTCGCCCAATGCGCCGTCCTCGTTGTCGAACAACAGCTCGACCTCGCAGAAATCGGCCGGCGGATGGCCCGGCGAGCCCGCGAAGAGCACGTCGTCGGGCTTCTCCGCGCGCAGCTCCTGGGGGCTCAGCGAGCCCGAGGCCCAGAGCAGCGCGTCGGCCACATTCGACTTGCCCGAGCCGTTCGGGCCGACGACGACGGCGACGCCCGGCTCCAGGCGAACCTCGACCGGCTCCGGAAACGACTTGAAGCCGCGCAGCTTGATCGCACGCAGGTGCACGCGCGCGGGAGGCTACTCGGAGCGGCGGATATCGCCGCGCGCCTCAACCGGGGTCAGATCTTGCAACGACGCATTTCAGCGCCTAAACCGCAACATCTCATCCACCGGCGCGTGGACGCATCGTCACGCACTTGTGACGGGAATGTGGCAATGCAAGACCTGACCCCGGGGTAGGCGGGCTCGGCTACACGGCCGGTGCGAGGCGGTCGAGCGCCTCGCGCGCGGCGGCTTGTTCCGCGGCCTTCTTGGAGCGGCCGCTGCCGACTCCGACCTCCTCGCCGTCGATCACCGCCGCGCACGTGAAGGTGCGGTCGTGCGGCGGCCCCTTGACGTCGAGCACGTTGTAGACGACCTGCCGTCCTTGCCGCGCGAGCTCCTCCTGGAGCTCCGTCTTGTGGTCGACGTGGCTCGTCAGCGCGTACTCGATGCGGCCGTCGAACGCTGCCACCACGGCCTCGCGGATCGACTCGAACCCGTGCTGCAGGTACAGCGCCGCGAGCGAGGCCTCCAGCAGCGCCGCGAGCACGTTTCGGTTGCGCGACAAGCGCTCCAGCTCTTCGGACGGCGCCAACTCCTCCCCGCGCTCCCCGAGCCGCTGCCCAAGCCCGAGCTCGCGCGCGACCACCGCGCACGAGGCGCGCGAGACCACGTGGGAGCGGATCTTCGCCATCCGCCCCTCCGAGAAGTCGGGATACCTGTCGTACAACGCCCGCGCGATCGCCAGCTCGAGCACGCTGTCGCCGAGGAACTCGAGCCGCTCGTACGAGGACGGCCGGTCGGGCGCCCACGAGCTGTGCGTGAAGACATTCTCCAGCAGCTCCCCCGGCAGGCCGTCGATCAGCCGCGCCAGCTGCTCCGGGCGGCCGCTCGGGGCTCGGCTACTGGTGCGTTGAGACGTAGTCGACGGCTTGCCCGACGGTCTGGATCTTCTGCGCGTCCTCGTCCGAGATCTTGATTCCGAACTGGTCCTCCAGCTCCATGATGAGCTCCACGAGATCGAGCGAGTCGGCATCGAGATCCTCTTGGAAGGAGGCGTCTTCGGTGACCTCGTTCTCGTCGACTCCGAGCTGCTCCGTCAGGACTTCCTTGACCCGCTCGAAGACTTCCTCTCGCGATGCTGCCATCTCACCTCACTTGCCGGGGGGTTCAGAGCGCGCGGATGCTAACACTCTTTCCGAAAGGCGCTGCGCGAGCCTGCCGACGACGTCGTGCTCCACACCCCGCGCGGCGAGCCGGATTGCGTTCGCGATCGCGCGGCGGGAGGAGTTGCCGTGCGCGATCACCGCGAGCCCGCGCAGGCCCAGCAGGTACGCGCCGCCGTAGGTCTCGGGATCGAGCCGGTTGCGTATCCCGCGCGCGGCCGGCCGGATCAGCAGGCCGCCGACGCGGCCGCGGCGGGTCGCGGTGATCTCCTCCCGCAGCGCCTCCAGCAGTTCCTTGATCGTCCCCTCGAGCAGCTTCAGGACGACGTTTCCGGTGAAGCCGTCGCAAACGACCACGTCGGCGGCGCCGAGCAGCAGGTCGCGGCTCTCGGTGTTGCCGCCGAAGCGCAGACCCTCGGCCTCGGCCAGGAGCGCGTGCGCCTCGAGGGTCAGCTGGTTGCCCTTCTCCGCTTCCTCGCCGATCGAGAGCAGCCGGACCTCCGGGTCGCGGATCTCGAGCACCTCCTCGGCGAAGACCGATCCCATGTGCGCGAACTGCAGCAGGTACTCCGGCCGCGCGTCGGCGTTCGCGCCGGAGTCGATCAGCACCGACGGCCCCCGCTTGGACGGGATGACGACCGCGATCGCCGGCCGCCCGACGCCCTTCAGGCGGCGCAGCTCGACGAAACACGCCGCGAGCATCGCCCCGGTGTTCCCGGCGGAGACGACCGCGTCGGCCTCGCCCTGGCCGACGGCGCGGCAGGCCGCGACAAGGGAACTGTTCGGCTTCGCGCGCACGGCGTCGGCCGGCTTCTCCTCCATCCCGATCGCGTCGGGAGCCTGGACGAGCGGCAGCCCGCCCGTATCCAGCCCGGCGGGGCCGAAGAGGATCGGCTGGATGCCGTCCTGCGCGGCCTCGAGCGCACCCGCCACGACCTCCTCCGGCGCGCGGTCACCGCCCAGCGCGTCGACGGCGACTCTCGTCACCTGAGGCGTCGCTTGCGATGCCGACACGAGGACGTACGAGCTTTGCTCGTGCGTCCGCTCAACGCTACGGAGACGGTGTGCGGAGCGGCTCGATCTCGCGGCCGCCGTAGGTCTTGCAGTTCGGGCACATGCGGTGCGGCTGCTTCGGGCGGCCGCACTGCGGGCAGGTGTTCACGCGCGGCGCTTCGAGCCGGTGCGTGGCGCGCCGCTTGTCACGGCGCGACTTGGAGGTTTTCTTCTTCGGGACGGCCATCGGCGGGCGAGTATAGCCACAGGAGGGTTTGGCGGAATAGCGCTCGTCGCCGGGGCGCGATGCTCGTTCCGAGGCAAGGACGTAGGGAGCGTTCGTACCTGGAGGGTACGGGCGCGACTGAGGACGCAGCATCGGGGCGAGCAGCGCGTTTCGGCGACACAGCCGGTATTTCGTCGAACCCTCCTACAAGCTCGCTTTGCCGAACCTTTACCGAGGCTTGGCGCGACGTTCATCTCGGCTTGCCCGCGCGGAACCAGCCGCGGGCGACGCTGTCCTGGCAAGGGACACGAAGAGAAGGAGAGCCACGACATGTTCAAGATCGCAGCGATCATCGGAGGCGTTCTCCTGCTGGCGGGCGTGGCGCTCGCCGGCACGGTGACGAGCCTCGGCACGACCACCAGCCCCTCGATCTCGAGCCGCCCGGCGGCGTCAACGACGGCCACGACCGCCACGACGGCCGAGCAGGAAGACCGCGGCCGCGAGAACAAGGCACGGGGACGCGCCAACGAGGCGGGCGAGGACCTGCGCGGCCCCTGCGACGAGGCCGAGCACGCGAACGACCCGCGCTGCGCGCCTGGCGCCGGCGCCGCTCCCGTCACCACGCGCGTCGACGACCGACGCGGCCCCAACCGCGGCGACGACCACGGCCGGGACTCCGGCCACGGCGGCAGGAACTCCGGCCCGGGCGGCGGTGGCGAGTCCGGCCACGGCGGCCACGGCGGCGACGACTGATCCCCTCATCCCGACAACGAGGCGGCCCCGCTCTCCCGGCGCCGCCTCTCGGTCGTCACAATTCCGCCATGAGCAGGCCCAAGCGCACGATCCTCCTCGTCGAGGACGAGACCTCGATCGTCGAGCCCCTCGCGGAGGTGCTCCGTAGCGAGGGCTTCGAGACGCTGCTGGCAGGCACGGTCGCCGAGGCGCTCGAGCAGGCGCGCCGCGATCCCGACCTCGTGCTCCTCGACGTGATGCTGCCGGACGGCTCCGGCTTCGACGTCTGCCGCGAGCTGCGGCAGCGCTCGCAGGTTCCGATCATCATGCTCACCGCCCGCGGCGAGGAGGCCGACCGCGTGGTCGGGCTCGAGCTCGGCGCCGACGACTACGTCGTGAAGCCGTTCAGCGGGCGCGAGGTGGTTGCGCGGATCCGCGCCGTCCTGCGCCGCGTTGCCGCGCCGGAGCCCGGGGAGGACCGGCCGCTGGAGGTCGGTGAAGTAAGGCTCGACCCCGCGCGGCGCGAGGTGACACTCGACGGAGACGTGCTCGAGCTGAGCCGCAAGGAGTTCGAGCTCCTGCACCTGCTGATGCGCAACGCGGGCTCAGTCGTGACGCGCGAGCGGCTGATCGACGAGGTCTGGGACCCGAACTGGTTCGGCTCGACGAAGACCCTCGACGTCCACGTCAGCGGCATCCGGCGCAAGCTCGCCGACGACCCTGCCGCCCCCCGGTACGTGCACACGGTGCGCGGAGTGGGCTTCCGCTTCTCGGCGCCGGATGAGGTCGAATGACTCTCCGCAACCAGCTTCTGGGCGCGTTCGCGTACGTGCTGCTGCTGATCATCGTCGCGCTCGAGGTGCCGCTCGCCCTCAACCTCGCGCGACGGATCGACGCCGAGGTGAAGAACGAGGCCGCCTCGCAGGCGTTCATCGTGGCCGCGAACGCGTCGGGCCACATGGGCGACCGCCCCAACCGCCCTGAGCTCGCCAAGCTCGCGCGCAGCTCCGGCCGCACGCTCGGCGCGCGCGTCATCGTCGTCGATGTTCGCGGGCGGTTGCTCGCGGATTCGACGGTCGCGGCCCCGCCGAACGCTTCCTACGCCTCCCGCCCCGAGATCGCGACGGCGCTGCGCGGAAACCGGGCCCAGGGCGAGCGCCACAGCGACACGCTCGGCCAGGACCTGCTCTACACGGCGGTTCCGATCACGAACAACGGCAAGGTCGTCGGCGTGACCCGCGTGACGCAGAGCCTGTCCGCGGTGCACTCCCGCATCCGCCGTGGTGTGCTGGCCCTGATCGCGATCGGCGCCTTTGCGCTGGTCGTCGGCCTGGCGCTCGCCTGGTTCCTCGCGAGCTCGCTCTCGCAGCCGCTGCGGAACCTGGCCGCCACGGCGAGGCGGCTCGAGGCAGGCGATCTGGGCGCGCGAGCTGAGGTCGCGGGTGCGGCCGAGCAGCGCGAGGTCTCGGCGGCCTTCAACGACATGGCCGAGCGGCTGGGCGTCGTGCTCGCCGCCCAGCGTGAGTTCGTGGCGAACGCGTCACATCAGCTACGGACTCCGCTCACCGGCCTGCGGCTGCGGATCGAGTCGGCGCGGACGAAGGCCGGGCCGGAGGCGGTGGCGGAGCTCGAGGCCGCGGAACGAGAGGTCGAGCGGCTCGCGCGCCTGCTGACCTCGCTGCTCACGCTCGCGCGCGAGGGTGACAAGCCCGCCGCCGCGCGTCCGGTCTCGCTCGCACGCGCGGCCGAGCGCGCCTACGAGCGCTGGGTTGCCGCCGCCACGCAGGACGGCCGCGAGCTCGAGCTCGTCGGGAATGGCGACGCCGCGATCGCGGCCTCCGAGGAGGATCTCGCGATCCTGCTGGACAACCTGATCGAGAACGCCCTCCGCTACTCGCCCACCCGCGTGGCAGTCGACTGGGGCCGCGACGGCGGCGAGGCGTGGCTCGCGGTCCTCGACGAGGGGCCCGGCTTGCAGGCGGGCGAGGAGACACAGCTGTTCGAGCGGTTCGCGCGCGGCAGTGCCGGGAGCGCCCGTTCGGGGACCGGCCTCGGCCTCGCGATCGTGCAGACGCTCGCGCGCCGCTGGCGCGGCGAGGCCTCGCTCTCGAACCGGCTCGAGGGCGGGACGCGCGCCGAGGTGCGTTTCCCGGCCGCGGCTACAGTGAAGGAGGAGCCATGGGTCGAGGCTTGATCGTCGCCACGCTCGCCGTCATCGGGCTGCTCTGCGCGGCCGGAATGGGCTACGGCGCCTACGTCGTCTCGCGCGGCTCGGTCGCCGTGCCAGTGACGAGGCTCCAGCAGGCGCCACAAAACTTGACGCCGAAGCAGGTGCGCGCGACCGCGCGGGCGAAGGCCGCGAAGGCCAAGGCGCGGAAGCGAGCGCGGACGATTACGACCCGCACCATCGCGCCTCCTCCGCCGCCTCCGCCCACGACGACCGTCGACGACCACGGCGGCGACCGGCACGGCGGTGGTGGCAGTGGGAGTGGCGGTGGTGGCAGCGGCAGCGGTGGCGGCGGCCACGGCGGGGACGACTAGCCGAGCGGCCTAGAGACGGTCTTTCAACTCTGCGAGGGCGGCCCAGCGGGAGTCGGGCTCGGGCTCGCCGTGATCGTGCGGCTCGTCGTTGAGATTCTTGCCGCAGACCGGGCAGAGGCCGGCGCAGTCGGGCCGGCAGAGGATCTTGTCGGGCAGCTCCAGCGCCACCGCGTCGCGCGCCCACGCGGACAGGTCGAGCTTGTCGTTCTCGAGATACGCCGTCCGCAGCTCGTCGTCGTCGCCCGGGCTCGCCGCCTGGTACTCGCGGGCGGCGACCCGGACGCCGAGCACCGCGTCGTCGAGGCAGCGGAAGCACGGCCCGTGTAGCCGCGCGTCGAAGCGCAGCTCGAAGACCGTTCCGGTCGACGCGCGCGTGATCGTCAGCGCCGCGGGGACGACCTGCGGCACCGGCAGGTAGCGCTGACCGCCGAGCTCGAACGGCTCGAGCCGGATCTCCTGCTCGTCGCGAAACTGCTCGCCGGAGCGAAGCTTGATGCTGCGGAGGTCGAGGGTGGTCACGCGGCCACCGTAGCCAAGATCAGATGCGCCGAATCAACTCGTCGAGCGGCTTGCGGTTCGCCTCGACGCTCCACTCCTCGGCGCTCTTCGACTCCGGCTGGAGGTCGCGCTTCGGGTAGCCGAAGCTCGGGATGTTCACCGGCAGCCAGCCCTCGCCTAGGTCGAGAGCGCGCGCCGCGGCCTGCTGGTCGCCCATGCCGTTCGGGCAGGAGACGACGCCCTCGTTCCAGGCGACGAGGAACATGTTCTGCATGGCGCGGCCGACGTCGATGGCGGAGCCACCTCCCTCCGTCGCGATAGCGACGGCGAACGCGCACGTCTGGATGTTGCCCTCCGCGTAGACGGCCTGCGAGACCCGCTGCTTCGCGTCCTCGCTCTCGACGACGACGAACCGCCAGGGCTGCTTGTTCACCGCACTCCCAGCGAGCCGGCCCGCGTCGAGGATCCGCCGCTGCACGTCCTCGGGCACCGGCCGATCGGAATAGCTGCGCCAGTCGCGCTTGCTCGCGACCGCGAGGTACACGTCCATGCCGCGCCTAGCCGGGGAAGTCGTCGTTGTTGCTCTCGACACCGGCCGCGACGCCGGCCACGACCGACTCCTGCGACCGCTCGTGCAGCCGCTCACGGCCGCGCTTGACCGCCGCGAGGAACTTGTCGAGGTTGACCTCGAGCGTCGAGAGGATCGAGTCCGCCCAGTCCTCCATTTCGAGCCGCGTCTCGCGGGCCTGGCGGCGGGCGTCGTCGATGATGTCGCCCGCCTGGCGCTCGGCCAGCTTGACGATCTCGGTCTGCGACGCCTCGCGTACGGCCTGCTCACGCGCCTCGCCGAGGATCCGATCGCACTCGCGCTTCGCCTCGGCCAGCATCTCCTGGCGCTCCTTGACGATCCAGCGCGCCTGCTTGATCTCCTCGGGGATCGTCGCACGCATCTGGTCGAGGATGTCGTAGATCTCCTCGCGGTCGATCCGAACCTGGTCGGTGAGCGGCACGGCCTTCGCGTTGTGCACGAGGTCGTCGAGCTTGTCGATCAGAACCAGTACGTCCATCGGTGCGCGGAGTTTACAGAGGCGCGAAAGACGGACGCCCGGGCGAAGCCCGCGCGTCCTCTAGGACCGGAACAGCCGGCTGAGCCATCCGCGCGGTTCCGGCTCGGGCTCCGGCTCGGGCTCCGGACGCACGGCACGCGGCGGCTCGTGCTCGCGCGGCGCCTCGCTGCCGAAGACCCAGCGGCGCCCGCTCGCCCGGAGCTCCTCGAGCACCGCCCCGGCCTCGTCGGGCGCGAGCACGACCTCGTCGCCGTGCGCCAGCTGCGATTCGATGTTGTTGGCGGTCTCGCTGACGGCTCCGCGAGCCCGGAGCTTCTGGAGCACGTCCTGCGCCTGGCGCTTCTGGAGCCGCACCTCTCCGCCGGCGGCTAGCAGCGTCTCGAGGCTGGTGGCGGGCTCGCTCATTCCTGTGGGTTCTCCGGGGTCCCGGGCCGTCCGTCCGGGAAGAGCTCTTTGAACCTGCGTGCGACGGCCTCGGGCACCAGCTCGTCCACGTTTCCGCCGAAGCTCGCGATCTCCTTCACGCCGCTCGACGAGACGAAGCTGACCGACGGGCTCGCCATCACGTAGACGGTCTCGACGTCGGGCGCGAGCGTGCGGTTGAGCTGGTTCATCTGGAACTCCCACTCGAAGTCGGAGATCACGCGCAGGCCCTTCACGATCACCTTCGCGTCCCACTTGTGCGCGAAGTCGACAACGAGCTCGGAGAAGACGTCGACCTCGACGTTCTCGAGGTCGGCGAGGGTCTCGCGCAGGAAGCCGACCCGCTCGTCGAGGGTGAACATCGGCTGCTTGTGCTGTGGCGTGCCGACGACGCCGACGACGACGCGGTCGAAGATCTCGGCCGCCCGCGTGATCACGTCGACGTGCCCGTTCGTGACGGGATCGTAGGTGCCGGGGTAGATCGCGGTGATCATTCGTGCTCGAAGATCGTGAGTCGTGCTGCGCCGTAGCTGCGGCTCTTCCGCTTCGCCAGCGGCAGCTCCGGTTCCTCGTCGGCGGCGGTCTCGATCAGGAGCGTGCCGCCCGGAGCGAGGATGTCTGGCAGGTGTCGAATCATGGCGTTTTGCAGGGAAGAAAACCTCCGGTAGGGCGGGTCGACCAGCACGAGATCGTATCCGGTGCCCGTGCGCGCATCAGCTCGTAGGGCGGTCAACGCGTCCTGGCAGAAGACGGTCGCGTTGTCGAGCCCGAGCTTGTCGAGGTTGCGGTTGATCGTGCGGCAGGCCTCGCGGTCGTTCTCCACGAAGGTCGCGTGGGCGGCGCCTCTCGAGAGCGCCTCGAGCCCCATCGCGCCCGAGCCGGCGAAGAGGTCGAGCACCGTCGCGTCCTCGGCTGCGCCAGGCCCGAGGAGGTTGAACGCGGCCTCCCGGACGCGGTCGGCGGTCGGTCGCGTGTCGAGCCCCTTCGGCGCGAAGATCCGAGCGCCCTTCCGCGAGCCGGCGATGATCCGCACCCGGCTACACCCGGTCCGGGAGCGGCGGGTGCTCCTCTCCGTCGAGGCAGCGAAGCGCCCACTCGGCCTCTTGCCGCATCGTCCACCAGCCCTCGATGAACGACTCATCGGCCAGCAGCCGCTCTAGGCGGGGCCGCGACTCCTGCAACGTCAGCGCGCCGACCGCGAACGCCGACCAGAACCGCACCTCGGGCTCCGCGTCGGTCAGCGACGTGACGATCGCCGTCCGGATCTCCGCAAGCACCGGCTGGTACTGGAGCAGGTGGCCGAGAGCTTCTGCGGCGTGCGCGCGGACGGCGACGCTCTCGTTCGGGTCTGCGAGCCGGCGCGCGAGCACGTCGGCGAACGCGCTGTCGCCACTGAAGCCGAGCACGTAGGCGGCGGCCGCGCGGCCCTGCTCGCTCCCTCGACCCTCGAGCACGCGCTCGACCCGGCGAAGCGCTCGCTCGTCACTGGCTCGAGCGAGCTCCGACGCCGCCGCCCACCGCCGCGCGTCGTCGCGCGCCGAGAGCCCGTGGACGAGCCGGCGACGGCGCAGCGCGCTCATGCCGCGAGCTCGCGCTCACCGAAGACTCGCTCGACCTCCTCCACGAGCGGGCCTTCGTACGTGACGAGGCCCTCGGCGGCCGCACGCGCTCGCTCCAGGAGCGGCCGGTCGGCTCGCCAGTGCACGAAGCGGAGGTCGGAGATGCCTGCCTGTCGGGTGCCGAGGAGCTGGCCCTCGCCGCGCAGCTCGAGGTCCTTCTCCGCGAGCTCGAAGCCGTCGGCGGAGTCGACGAGCGCCTGCAGCCGCTCTTGCGCGTTGTCGGTCAGCCCCTCGCGAGGCCGCGAGATCAGCAGGCAGTACGACTGCTCGGCGCCGCGTCCCACCCGACCCCGAAGCTGGTGCAGCTGCGCGAGCCCGAAGCGGTCGGCCTCCTGGACGATCATGATCGTCGCGTTCGGGACGTCGACGCCGACCTCGATCACCGTCGTCGCCACCAGCACGTCCAGCTCCCGCGCCTTGAACTGCGCCATCAGCTCACGCCGCTCGGCCGGCCGCAGCCGCCCGTGGAGCAGCCCGACCCGGTAGTCGCGCAGCTCCGCCCGCCTGAGCCGCTCCGCCTCGGCCTCGGCCGCCCGCGACTGCGAGGTCTCCGACTCCTCGATCAGCGGGCACACCACGTACGCCTGGCGACCCTCGTCGAGGTGCCGTCGCAGCCGCTTGTAGGCCTCCGACGAGCGCTCGGCCGTCACCCAGGACGTGACGATCGGCTTCCGCGAGGCCGGTGGCTTCGCGATCTCCGTGACCGAGAGGTCGCCGTAGAGCGTCAACGCGAGCGTCCGCGGGATCGGCGTCGCCGTCATGTGCAGCACGTGCGGCGTGCGGCCCTCGGTCAAGGCCTTCCGCTGCTCCACGCCAAACCGGTGCTGCTCGTCCACGACTGCTACGCCGAGCTCGCCGAGGTCGACGCCCTCCTGGATCAGCGCGTGCGTCCCGACGACGATCTGCGCGCCCTCGAGCTCCGACTTCACCGACCCGGTCAGCAACGCGACGCGCACGCCGAGCTGCGTGCAGAGCGGCTCGATCGTCAGGAAGTGCTGCTCGGCCAGCGTCTCGGTCGGCGCCATCAGCGCGCCGACCCGGCCGGCCTCGACGGCGCGCAGCAGCGCGTACAGCGCGACCACCGTCTTACCCGAGCCGACGTCACCTTGCAGCAGCCGCTGCATCGGCGCCTCACGCTCTAGATCGCCGTCGATCTCGCGGATCGCCGACTCCTGGTCGGCCGTGAGCTCGAACGGCAGCAGCCCGCAGTAGCTCGCGACCAGCTCGCCGGGCTTGCCGAGCGCCGGCGCGACCGCGGCCTCGCGGCCCGCGCGGGCGCGCGCGAGACCGACCTGCAGCACCAGCAGCTCGTCGAACGCGAGCCGCCGCCGTCCCGCCTCGCCCTCCTCGAGCGAGCGCGGCCGGTGCAGCGCCCAGAGCGCGTCGGCCCGCAGCGGCAGCCGCTCGGCGGCTTTCAGCTCGACGGGCAGGGGATCCGGCAGGTCACGCGCCGCAGGAAGCGCCCGCTCGACGAGGCCGCGCAGCCGCTGCGGCGTCACCTCCTCGCTGGCGGGATAGACGGGAGCAAAGTCCGCCGTCGCGGCGACGCCGTTCAGGTCATACGAGCGCACCTGGAAGCCGCTGCGCTTCAGCTGCCCGCGCAAGCGCACACGTGTCCCCGGCTGCAGCTTGTCCGCAAGCCAGGCCTGGTTGAACCAGACCGCGACGATCTCGTCGCTCCCGTCGGCGACGCGAGCGTTGACGATCGCGAGATTGCGCCGCGGCCGGCGGACCGAGACCGAGCGCACCTCGCCGGAGATCGCGGCCTCCTCGCCAATCAGCAACTCGGCGATCGGGCGCTCCGGGACCGCGCTCTCGTAGCGATGCGGCCGGTGCTCGAGCAGGTCGCGCACCGTCCGCAGGCCGAGCTTGGCGAGCTTCTTCTCAAGCGCAGGGCCGACGCCGCTCAGCGTCGCGACCGAGGCGTCCGCGCGCTCAGGCCGAGGAGTCCCCGGCAGGCGCGGCCAGGCCGCGGGCGCGTCCACTCCGGCGAAGCCTCTTGGCACGCGGCCAGTCTAGGAACCGCCGTGGACACCGGCGAGCAGCCGAAGTTTTACCGGCCGCTGCCAAACCTTTACCCGCGCTTGTCCCGGGCTTGGACGGCCGCCTCCTACCGTGGACTCGACCAGGAGGAAGCCATGTCACGCAAGCACGCGTTCGTCATCTCAATCGCACTCGGACTGGCCGCGATCGCCGGCGCGACCGCAGCACTACGGACCGCCCAGCTCGGCACGCCCGCGGCAGTCACCAAGCCGGCCGCGACCTCGCTCTCGGCCCGCGCGAAGGCACTCGACCGCCAGGAGGCGGCGTTGCGCCTTGCGCTGGCCAGGCGCCCGCCCAGGCTCCCGGCCGTTCCCTCGGTTCCCGCCTCGCCCGCACAGCCGGCTCCGGCGCCGACCGCAGTTCGGGTCGTGCAGGCCGCGAGTTTCGGAAACGACTCGGGCCACGGCGATGACGACGGCAGCGACGACCACGGCGCCCACGGCGGCGGGGGCGACGATGACTAACCACGTTGTCCGGCTGTACGCACTCGCGTGCTCTTTGCTCGTCCTGTTTGCGACCTGGGCGGCGATCGCCGCGCAGCCGTGGACAAGCTCGGCCCCGAAGGCAGATCCGCGCTGGGCCGCGCTCGCGGGTCGCGAGCAGCGGCTCCGTCAGGAGACCGTCGTCGTGCAGCGCGTCGTCGCGAGGCGCTGGCAGGTGTACCGCGTCCGCCTCGCAGCGCGCCGTCGCGAGATCGCGGCGGCGACCCGGCAGCGCGCGGCGCTCGCGTCCGCGCCGGCTCCGGCCGCACCCTCGGTGCGCGTCGTCTCGCTCCCGCCGGTGACCGTGACGAGGTCGTCGTGATCCTGCGGCGCAGCTTTCGCGCGATGGGCACCGAGGTCGAGCTCTTCCTCGCCGCCGAGCGGGGCCCCGCCGCCGACACCGTGCTGGATGCGGCGCGGGCGGAGTTCGAGCGGGTGGAGGCCCTTCTCTCGCGCTTCCGGCCCGACTCCGAGCTCTCGACGCTCAACCGCGCCGGCCGCGTCGAAGCGAGCGAGGACCTGCTGACCGTCGTCGAGCTCGCGCTGGAAGCGCGTGAGCGCACCGGCGGGCGGTTCGACCCAACGGTGCACGACGCTCTCGTCGCCGCCGGATACGACCGCACCTTCGAGCACGTCGCCCGCGACGGCGCCGCCACGGGCACAGGCGGCTCCTGCGGCGGCCCCGTGCTCGTCGACCGCGCGCGCGGAACGATCGAGCTCGAGCACGACGTCCACCTCGACCTCGGCGGGATCGGCAAGGGCTACACGGTCGACCGAGCAGCTGCGATCCTCTCGCCCGCGGGCTCGGCGCTCGTCGACGCCGGGGGCGACATCGCCGCGATCGGGCGCCCAGACGACCTCGGGTGGCGCGTCGGGATCCAGACGGCGGATGACACGATCACCGTCGCGCTCGAGGACGCCGCGATTGCGACGTCCGGCAGCGACCGCCGCCGCTGGCGCCGCGACGGCGAGGAGCGCCACCATCTGATCGACCCGGCGACGGGGCGTCCGGCCGAGACCGACCTGGTACGCGTCACGGTCGTCCACGGCACGGCCGTCGAAGCCGAGGTGCTCGCCAAGTCACTGTTCCTCGCCGGGGAGGCGCGCGCGACGGCGGAGGCCGCGAGCCTCGGTCTCCCGTGCGTGCTGGTCACCGGCGACGGCAGCACCGTCCTCGCGGGAGGCCTCGCGTGAGGGACCCGACCTTCTGGATCCTCGCGCGTGCGTCCGGCCTGACCGCCTACATCCTGCTGACGCTCTCCGTGCTCGCCGGGCTGACGGTCAAGTCCAAGCCGTTCAAGACTCTGCGGCTGCCCGCGGTCACCGACCTGCACCGCTTCCTGGCCCTACTCGGCCTGGGCGCGGTCGCGATCCACGGGATCACGCTCGTGCTCGACACGACGGTGAAGATCACGCCCGCGGCGCTGCTCCTCCCCGGGCTCGTGCCGTATCGGCCGCTGTGGACGGCGCTCGGCGTCCTCGCGGGAGAGCTGATGGCGCTGATTTACGTCTCGTTCGCGCTGCGCAAGCGGATCGGGATGAAGAACTGGCGGCGGCTCCACTACGCGACCTACGCGGTCTTCGCGCTCGCGACGGTGCACGGGCTCGCCGCCGGCACCGACTCGACGCGGCCGTGGGCCCTCTGGCTCTACCTCGCGGCGATCGGCGCCGTGTGCGCCGCGACCGCGTGGCGCGTGCTTACGGCTGCTCCGGCGCGCCCCGCCCCGGCCCGCGCCCCGCGGCCCGCACCAGTTCCCGCAACCGACACACCGACCGGAGGTACATCGAGATGACCACCTACCGCATCACCATCGACCGCAGCCTCTGCAGCGGCTTCGGCTCCTGCGTCGAGCTCGCGCCGCACGCGTACGAGCTCGGGGCCGACGGTATCGCCAACGCCCTCGTGCACGAGACCGACGACCCAGCCGTCGTCGAGGCCGCCGGTACGTGCCCGATGGGCGCGATCTCGGTCGAGGCCGTCGAGGAGGCGGCATGACCCCCGCGCGGCGAGTGCTGATCGTCGGCGCCGGCCTCGCCGGAGCCCGCTGTGCGGAGACGCTCCGGGCGAACGGCTTCGACGGCGAGGTACGCCTCGTCGGCGCGGAGCCGGTGCCGCCGTACGAACGGCCCGCGCTCTCGAAGGAGCACCTCGCGGGCTCCCGCGACGCGGAGTCGCTCCAGCTGCGGCCGCGCTCGTTCTGGGACGAGAACCGGATCGAGCTACTGCTCGGGCGGCGCGTCGTCTCCGTCGACGCCGAAGCGCGCACCGCCTCGACCGACCGCGGCGAGGAGCTCGCCTGGGACGCGCTCGTGCTCGCGACGGGGGCGGCCGCGCGGGTGCTGCCCGGCTGGGAAGGAGCGCACACGCTGCGGACGCTCGCGGATGCGGCCGCGCTCCGTGCCGAACTTCGGCGGGGCGTTCGCGTGGCCGTGATCGGCGCCGGCTTCGTCGGCACCGAGCTCACTTCGACGGCGGTCTCCCTCGGCGCCTCGGTGACGCTGGTCGACGTGGCAGACGTCCCGCTGGAGCGGGTGCTCGGCCGAGAGGTGGGTGCGCTCCTCGCCTCGCGCTACACGGCGGCCGGCATCGAGCTCCGCCTCGGCAGCCCGGTCGACCGGTCGGAGCTCGAGGCCGACTTGATCGTCGTCGCAGTCGGGGTCTCGCCCGAGACGGCCGCTCTCGGCGGCGCGAACGGCATCCCCACTGACGCCTGCGGCCGCACCGAGCTTCCCGGCGTCTACGCCGCCGGCGACGTGGCCGAGGCCTGGCACCCGCTCCTCGGCCGGCGCCTGCGCGTCGAGCATTGGACGAGCGCCGCAGGACAGGGCGCGGCGGTCGCGCACGCGATCCTCGGCGAAGAGCCGCCGGCGGCGGCGCTGCCGTACTTCTGGTCCGACCAGTTCGGGCTCCGGCTGCAGTACGTCGGCCACGCCGAGCGCTGGGACACCGTGGAGCTCGACGGCGGCCCAGGCTCGTTTGTGGCCCGTTACCTCGAGAACGGCGCAACCGTCGCCGCACTCGCCGTCAACCGGCCGACGGAGGTCGCCTCGCTTCGCAACGAGTTGACGGCTGCGCTCGAGGGCGAGCTGCTCGCGGCATGAGACGGCCACGCCGGCAAAGCCGGCACGGCCTCTCCTGGTCGGCGCCGCCTAGTCGGCGCATGAAACGGCCGCGCCGGCAAAGCCGGCACGGCCTCTCCTGGTCGGCGCCGCCTAGTCGGCGCCTTACGAATCGTCGAACCAGAAGAAGCCGACCGTGCCGGGCCCGGCGTGCGCTCCCACGACCGGCCCGAGCGCAGTGACGATCTCGATCTCGGCCGCCGGCCGCTTCTCGCGCACCATCGTGCGCAGCGCCTCGGCCCGGTCGGGCGCTTCCGCGTGCGCGATCCCCACGCGCAGGGTCGGCTCGTCGCGGGTGTCGGCCTCGAAGGCGGTCTCGAACTCCAGGAACGCCTTCCGGTTGCCGCGCACGCGCTTCTCCGGCAGCACCTCTCCCTCGCGGATCGAGAGGATCGGCTTGATCTGCAGCAGCTCGCCGGCCCAGCCTCGCGCCCGGCCGACCCGGCCGCCGCGGACGAGGTACTCGAAGGTGTCGACTGTGAAGAGCAGGCCGGCGTCGCGGCGGTAGCGCTCGACGAGCGCGTCGACCTCCTCGTCCGTCGTGCCGGCTTCGAGGCGGCGCTGGATCGCGAGGCCGAGCATCGCGATCGCCGCGGAGGCGCTCTCGGAGTCGATCGTGCGCACACGGTCGTCGCCGACCTCGTTCGCAGCCGCCCGCGCGCTCTCGATCGTCCCCGAGAGCTTGCCCGCAATGTGGAGGGAGAGGATCCGGTCGTAGCCCGCCAGCTCCTCGTAGACGCTCAGGAAGTCGCCGGGAGTCGGCTGCGAGGTCGTCGGCGTCTCGGGCGCGGAACGCAAGCGCGCGTAGAACGCGTCCGGGTCGAGCTCGACGTAGTCACGGAAGCTCTGGTCGCCGAACCGCACATAGAGCGGCACCACGCGCCAGTTCGGGAACCGCTGCGCCGCTTCGGGGAAATCGGCAGTGGAGTCGACGACGATTGCCGTGTTCTCGGCGGTGAGCTTCACGCCGCGGCCTGGGAGGCGCGCTTGATGGCGGCGACGACCGCGTCGAGGCCGTCATCCTTGCGCAGACAGGCAACGACCCCCGCGTCCGTGAGCGCGTCGCGCTCGCGCAGGCTCGCGGAGGCGGTGAGGCAGATGACCGCGGCGGTCGGACAGGCGTCGCGAACCGCTCGTGTCGCCTGCACGCCGTCGAGGCCGGGAAGCCGGTAGTCCATCACCACGACGTCGGGGCGGACCTCGCGCGCGGCCGCAGCGGCGCTCGTGCCGTCGGGAACCGCGGCGACGACCTCCATGTCGGAACGGAGGCCGAGTGTCAGCTCGAGCGCCTCGCGGAAGACCTGGTTGTCCTCGACGAGCAGGACGCGGATCGACTCGCTCATCGGCCGAGACTACTCGGCGGACAGCAGCAGCGGGTAGTGCGGCTGGCCGCCCTCGTGGACGTCGAGCTCGAGCTCCGGATGCTGCGCCGCCAGCTCCTCGACGAGGCCGTTGAGCGATGGCGCGCCCTCGCCGTGCAGGAGCGTGACGACGTCGCGCGGCTCCGCGAGGAGGCGGCCGAGGAGCTCACGGGCGACGCCGTCGAAGGTCGGGCCCGAGGCGACCGCGGCGCCGTCCAGCAGGCCGAGGTACTCGCCTTCGCGCACGGCGACGCCGTCGCTCGAGGCATCGCGCGACGCGATCGTGACCTCGCCCGTCGCGACGCCTGCCAGCGCGTCCTGCATCGCGGCCGCGTTCTCTTCCGCCGAGCGCTCGGCGTTGAATGCGACGAGCGCGGCAAGACCGGCCGGGATCGACATCGTCGACACGACCTGCACCGGGCGGCCGGCGACGCGCGCCGCCTGCTCGGCCGCCAACACGACGTTCGAGTTGTTCGGCAGGAGGACGACCTCCTCCGCGCCGACCGACTCCACGGCGGCGAGCAGGTCGGCTGTCGACGGGTTCATCGTCTGGCCCGCCCTCGATGACGTGCCCCGCACCCAGGTCCTCGAACAGGCGCCGGTTGCCCTCGCCCGCGACGACCGCGACGACGCCGGTGCGTGAGCCTTCGCCGGGCAGCGCGGCGAGCAGCCGCTCCTCGCGCTGCTCGGTCTGGCGGTGCATGTCGGCGATCTCGACGCCCTCGATCGCGCCCGCGCGGGTGCCGAGGGAAAGCGCGGCGCCTGGATCGTCGGTATGCACGTGGATCTTGAGCGCGGTCCGGTCACCGACGACGAGCAGTGAGTCGCCCAGCCGCTCCAACTCCGCCTCCAGCACCTGCGCGTCCAACGCGTCGCCCTCGAGACGAAGGTCGTGCAGTACCGGTAACGGGAGAGCTCCTGGTGCACGGCCTCGACGGCCAGCGGCTCGGCAGGCTGCGGTGCAACGACGGTCCCGCCCGCAGCAGCGGCTGCGAGCCCGCGCACGAGCTCGACCAGGCCGGCGCCGCCCGCGTCGACCACTCCCGCCTCGCGCAGGACGTCGAGCTGCTCGGGCGTCCGCGCCACCGCTTCCTCGCCGCGCTGGACCAGCTCGGCGAGCAGGTCGCGCGGCTCGCGGTTCGTGGAGCGCTCGGCGGCTTCAGCGAGCGCGCGGATGACGGTCAGCATCGTCCCCTCGACCGGCTTGCGGACCGCGCCGTAGGCTGCGTCGCTCGCGCCGCGGACCGCGCGGGCGACCGCGCGCCCGTCGATCGTGTCCGCCGCTCCAAGCACGTCGGCGGCGCCGCGCACGATCTGCGACAGGATCACGCCGGAGTTGCCGCGCGCCGACATGAGCGCCGCGCGCGTCGCCTCGCGCGCGAGCGCCGGGCGGTCGGCGGCCGTGGACGCGTCGAGGGACTCCACCAGGCCGCGCACGGTCAGCGTCAGGTTCGTGCCGGTATCGCCGTCGGGCACGGGGTAGACGTTGAGGTCGTCAATTCGCTCGCGGCTCAGCTCGAGCGAGTCGAGCGCCCCGCGGGCGAAGCTGCGAACGGTCTCGAGGTCGCTCACGCCGTCCGCTTCACGTCCTGGATGTGGACGTCGACCGACGCTACCCGGAGCCCGGTCAGCCGCTCGACCTCGTACGCGACCTGCGAGCGCACGGTCGCCGCGACCTCCGCGAGGTTGAGCCCGTACGCGACGACGACGTGGAGCTCGAGCGCGACCGCACCGTTCTCGTTGCGAACGACGATCCCGCGCCCCGGCCGGCCCTTTGGCAGGAGCTGCGTCACGCGCTCCCGCGCGGGGCCCCGCAGCGACATGCCGACGACGCCGTAGCACTGCGTCGCGACGCGGCCCACGATCTGCGCGATCGCCGCCGGGGAGACGCTGATCCGTCCGAGGTCGGACGGGATCGTCAGGCCACGGTCTTCCACCGCGGACTTAGACGCCCTCGCGGGCGATAGCGGTTGCTAGACCGCTCTGAGGCGCCGACTTGGCGGCGCCGACCAGAGAGGCCGTGCCGGCTTCGCCGGGGCGGCCGTCTAAACCGCTTTTTGGACTTTGCCGCCCTTGAGGCAGCGCGTGCACACGTACGCGCGCGTCGCCTTGCCGTCGAGCAGGACGCGCACGCGCTGGAGGTTAGGGTTGAAGCGCCGCTTCGTCGCCACCATCGAATGGCTCCGGTTGTGACCGAAAGACGGTTTCTTCCCGCAGATCGCGCATACCTTGGACATCGGCGGCGGAGTGTAGCCAAGGCCGGCCGCACCGGCGAAGCCGGCACGGCGACGCCTCAGGCGGGCGCCGCGCCTGCGGCCGCGCGCAGCTGCGAGAAGACGTCCGCCATCTCGAGCGCGGTGCGGACCGCCTCGGCGCCCTTGTCGAGCCGTGCGCGGGCCTGCTCCTCGTTCTCGGTCGTGAGCACGCCGAACGCCACGGGCACGCCCGTCTCCAGGCCCGCCAGCTGCAGGCCGCTCGCCGCCTCGCTCGCGACGTACTCGAAGTGCGGCGTCTCGCCGCGGATCACGGCGCCGAGGGCGACGATGCAGGAGTAGCGGCGCGTCTTCGCGAGTGCCATCGCGGCGAGCGGCAGCTCGAAGGCGCCGGGAACCGGGATCACCGTGACCGCCTCGCGCCCGACGCCGGCGCGCTCGAGCTCGTTGAGGGCGCGCGTGAGGAGCTCGCTCGTCAGCTCGCCGTTGAAGCGAGCGACGACGACGCCCACGGCGCGCCGGTTGCCGGTCGGCTCGCCCGCAATCACCCCGTAGCCGTCTGGAATGCGCAGCTCCCCGGCGGCGTGCTGGGCCACCGCCGAGCGCGGCAGCTCGTCCTCCTCGGCGGGAAGCTCCTCCTCTTCCTCGGCCTCGGGCTGGGCTTCTGCCTCCTCCTCCTCCTCCTCCTGCTCGAGCTCCACCCGCTCCGGCAGCACGTCCTCGCGACCCTCCTGGTGCAGCTCCACGCGCTCGGGAAGGACGTCCTCGCGGCGCTCCTCGTCGGGCTCGGGCGTCAGGCCGAGGCGGGGCTGGTCGAGGCCGTCGCTCATCGCTCCTCCGAGTCGAACTTCAGGTCCTGGTGGTGCAGCCGGTGCCCGAGCCGGTCGCGCTTGGCCGCGAGGTAACGGCGGTTCTCGGCGTTCGGCGGCAGCTCGATCGGCACTTGCTCGGTGACGGTGAGGCCATAGCCCTCGAGCCCGCTGATCTTCTTCGGGTTGTTGGTGAGGATGCGGATCGTCGAGAGGCCGAGGTCGGCCAGGATCTGGTTGCCAATCCCCCACTCGCGCGCGTCGGCCGGGAGGCCGAGCTCGAGGTTCGCCTCGACCGTGTCGAGCCCCTGCTCCTGCAGCTCGTATGCGCGTAGCTTGTTCAGCAGGCCGATGCCGCGCCCCTCCTGCGCCATGTAGAGGAGGACGCCGCGGTCCTCGGCGGCGATGCGCTGCAGCGCCTGGTCGAGCTGTTCGCCGCAGTCGCAGCGGAGCGAGTGGAAGACGTCGCCGGTCAGGCATTCAGAGTGAACGCGGACGAGGACGTCATGCGCGCCGTCGACCTCGCCCTTGACGACCGCGAGGTGGTGTTTGCCGCTCAGCTTCTCGCGGAACGCGACGGCCTGGAACTCGCCGAACGCGGTCGGCAGGCGCACCGAGGTCGTGCGCTCGACCAGCTTCTCGTTCCGGCGCCGGTACTCGATCAGGTCGGCGACCGTGATCAGCTTGATGCCGTGCTCCTCGCAGTACGGGACCAGGTCGGGGACGCGCGCCATGGTGCCGTCGTCCTTCATCACCTCGCAGACCACGCCCGCCGGGTTGAGCCCCGCGAGACGCGCGAGGTCGACAGCGGCTTCCGTCTGGCCGCCCCGCCGGAGCACGCCGCCGGCGCGGGCGCGCAGCGGGAAGACGTGGCCCGGTTGGACGAGGTCGCCTGGGCCCTTGCTCGGGTCGATCGCGACCTGGATCGTGCGCGAGCGGTCCTGGGCGGAGATCCCGGTCGAGATGCCCTCCCGCGCTTCGATCGAGATCGTGAACGCGGTGCCGAACGGCGTCTCGTTGCGCTCCGTCATCGGGCGCAGCAGCAGCTCGTCGCAGCGCTCCTCGGTCAGGCAGAGGCAGATCAGGCCGCGCCCGTGGGTCGCCATGAAGTTGATCGCCTCGGGCGTCGCGAATTGCGCGGCGATCGTCAGGTCGCCCTCGTTCTCCCGGTCGGCAGCGTCGACGACGACCACGAACTTGCCGCGGCGAATGTCCTCGATCGCCTCCTCGACGGTGGCGAAGGCGGTGGCGCGCTCGGTGCTCATCTCGCGTCGGATCGTAACCCTCAGCGGGAGGCCAGCCGCTCGGCGTACTTCGCCAGCAAGTCGACCTCGACATTCACCTCGTCGCCGGCGCGAAGCCGGGCGAGAGTGGTGTGCTCGAGCGTGAACGGGACGAGCGCGATCTCGACGCCGTCGTCGCGAAGCGCGGCGATCGTCAGGGAGACGCCGTCGATTGCGATCGATCCCTTCTCGACGCAGTAGCGGAGGAGCTCGGCCCCGAGCTCGAGGCGCAGCCGCGCGCCGTCGCCTTCGCGATCGAGGGCCGCAACCCGGCCGCGGCCGTCGACGTGGCCCTGCACGAAGTGGCCGCCCAGCGGCTCGCCGGCGCGCAGGGCGGGCTCGAGGTTGACCTCCGCGCCCTGGCCGAGGCCGCCGAGGGTGGTGCGAGCCAGGGTCTCCGGGACGGCGTCGAACGCGAGCATGCTGTCCGCGACCGCCGTGACGGTCAGGCAGCATCCGTTGACCGCCACCGAATCGCCAGGCGCAGCCGCGGCCGCGGTCCCTGCCGCCTGGATCCGCAGGTGGACACCGCCGCCGTTCTCCTGCGCGGAGACGACGCGGCCGAGCTCACGGACGATCCCGGTGAACACGCTCGAAGCGTAGTCCGGGGCGGCCGTGACGGTTCCGGCACGAAGCGTCACAGACACGTGCGCCGGGCCCGGATACGCTCGCCTCGGGGAGGAGGCTGGGCGAACCGTACTTAGGGGCGGTCACGGCTCTCGCAGGTAGCCGGTCAGCAGCACGTCGTCGCCGATCCGCTCCACCGAGACGTGCCGCAACACCTGCGACGCCGGCAGCGGGCCGAACGCGACCGGGCCCGCGCCCGAGAGCGTCGGTGCCCCGAACACCATCAGCTTGTCCACCAGACCCGCCGCGAGGAACGCCCCGGCCAGGGTTGGCCCGCCTTCGAGCAGAAGCGACCGGACCCCCTCGCCGGCCAACGTCGCAAGCTCGTCTTCGAGCCGCGCCGACCGAAGCTCGAGCCCCGACCCCTCCGGCAGCGGGCCGCGGCCGAACGCGAGCTTGCGCGGCTGCTTCTCCGCCCCGACGCCGCGGGCCGTCAACGCCGGGTCGTCCGCCCGCACCGTCCCCATCCCCACCGCAACCGCGTCCGACGCCGCCCGCAGCTCGTGCACACGGCGGCGGCTCTCCTCGCCCGACACCCAGCGCTCGCCGGGAACGGTCACGCGAGCGTCGATCGTCGCAGCGACCTTGTAGGTGACGAGCGGCCGCCCGTGCGCGACCCACACCCGCCACGCCTCGTTCTGCACGCGCGCCTCCCAGAGATCCGCCACCTCGACGTCGACGCCCGCCTCCCGCAGCCGCGAGAATCCGCGGCCGTTCACCTTCGGGTTCGGGTCGCCCACTGCGGCGACCACCCGCGACACCCCGGCCTCCACCACGGCGTCGGCGCACGGGGGTGTCGCGCCATGGTGCGAACACGGCTCCAGCGAGACGAATAGCGTCGCCCCGCGAGCCCGCTCGCCCGCCGCAGCCAGCGCCGCCGCCTCCGCGTGCGGGGTCCCGCGGCCCGAGTACCACCCCTCCCCGACGACCTCGCCGTTCTGGACGAGCACGGCACCGACAAGCGGGTGCGTCTCCTCCACAACCCCGCGCCCTCGCTCGGCGAGCTCGAGCGCCCGCTCGAGGCTCACGTCGATGCCTGGACGAGCTGCGTGTACGCGGCCGGCGGGTCGTCCGCGCCGAAGACGGACGCCCCGGCTACGAACAGCGTCGCGCCGGCCTCGTGGAGCTCGCGGATGTTCGCCACCCCCACTCCGCCGTCGACCTGGACGTGCACCGACTCCGGCAGCAGCGACCGCAGCGCGCGCACCCGCTCGAAGGATCCCTCGATGAATGCCTGGCCCGAGTAGCCCGGGTGGACGGTCATGCACAGCACGAGATCGACTCCGGCCTCGCGCGCAGCGGCCGCGGCCGCTTCCACCTCGGTGTCGGGGTTGAACGCCATCCCGACCTGCAGCCCATGCTCGCGCGCGAGCGACGCGACCCGCGGGAGGTCCGGAGCGGTCTCGAAGTGGACGGTCACGCTGTCGGCACCAGCCTCCGCGAACTGGGGAATGTGGCGCTCCGGCGAGTCGACCATCAGGTGGCAGTCGAGCACGCCGCCTGCGCGGTGGACGATCGGCGCGATCCACTGCAGCACGATCGGCCCCATCGTGACGGGCGGGATGAAGTGGCCGTCGCCGACGTCCCAGTGAAAGACGCGGCACTCGGCGCGCAGCAGGGTCTCGACCTGCTCGCCGAGGCGCGAGAAGTCGGCCGCGTAGATCGACGGCTCGACCTCGATCGTCCTGATCCAGTCGCTCCAGCTCACGCGGCTGATCTTCCCAAGGCGGTCGCTTGCGACGCCGACCAAGAGAGGCCGTGCCGGCTTTGCCGGTGCGGCCGTTTCAGGCGGGCCACGAAGAACCCCGACGTGCCGTGACGGTGCGGCAGCGTGAGCAGAAACTCCGGCCGCCGCGGATGCGCGAAGTGCGGCCATTCCTCGCCGAGCGGCTCCGGCTCGAGGCCGCTCGCGTCGACCACGGCCTCGTTCTCGTCCGCGTTGATGGTGCAGACCGAGTACGTGACGGTGCCGCCCGGCTTCACGCGCTCGGCCGCGGCGCGGAGGAGGTCGCGCTGCAGCTCCGGCAGCGGTTCCCCGCGCCAGCGCAGGTCCGGCCGCGCGGCGAGCACGCCGAGCCCGGAGCACGGTGCGTCGACCAGGACACGGTCGAAGTCGCCGAGGTCGTCGGGCAGCTCGAGCGCGTCGGCATGCACGACCCGAACGTTCTTCGCGCCCAGCCGCTTGCAGTTGCCCTTCAGGTCGCGGGCCCGTCCTGCGTGTTTCTCGACCGCGACGACTTCCGTGGCCGCCTCGGCGAGCTGCGTCGTCTTCCCTCCCGGCGCGGCGCAGAGGTCGAGCACCCGCTCACCATCCTGCGCGCCCACGGCGAGCCCGGCGAGCTGCGAGCCCCGGCTCTGCGGCCAGACGAAGCCGACGGCGAGGTCGCACTCGTCCACACGGTCGACCCGCAGCGCGCCGGGGATCTCAGGATCCGGCTCGCCCGCCACCGGCCCGCGGCGAAGCTTGTTCAGCCGCACGACGGTCTCCGGGGCCTCGTTCTGGGCGCGCATCAGCGCGAGCGAATCCTCCCTGCCGAGGTCGCGCCACCAGATTCGCGCCACCCAGTCCGGGTACGAATGGCGCAAGGCAGCCTCCTCCGGCGTCGTCTCCGGGAGCGACTCGACGAGCTCGCGCAGCCCGAGACCGAGCCGCCGCATGACGGCGTTCGTGAACTTGACCGCCCGCTCGAGGCCCGCCGCGCGCACGAGCTCGACCGACTCGTTCACCGCCGCGTGCGCCGCGACCTCCGAGAACGCGAGCTGGTACGCGCCGAGCCGGAGCGCCGCACGAACCGGCGGATCGAGCTTCGCGACAGGCCGCTTGCCGAGCGCCTCGATTCCGTGGTCGAGCGTGCGGACGCGCTGAACCGTGCCGTACGCCAGCCGCTGAGCCAGCGCGCGGTCGCGCGGGTCGAGCCCCTTCGCGGCGCTGGGGAAGGCTCGGTCCGCGTAGGCGTCGTCCTCGAACACGCGCACCACCGTGTCGTACGCCGCCCGTCTGGCCGGGGCAACACTCATACCGGCCAGCATTCCAGGGCGATCAACGCAGACGGACGCGCGGGCAAAGCCCGCGCGTCCTGAAGTCGGCATCGCAAGCGACGTCTCATCTCAGGCCGCGCAGGAACTCGTCGTAGCTCATGCGCCTGCGCCCGTCCGGCTGCACCTCGACCGGAACGAGCTCGCCGTCCGCGATCCGCGCGCGCCAGATCGTGACCGACCGTCCGTGCAGCTCGCCGCGCGCGCCGATGTGAGGCGAGAGCGCGCGGATCCGGTTCAGCAGCTCCTGCGGCGGGCGGCTCCAGTCGAGCTCGCGGTCCTCGGGGCGGATCTTCTCCGCGTACGTCACCCCATCCGAGGATTGCGGCCGCAGCTGCGGCTCCGGCAGCGCTTCCTCCAGCAGCTCAGCGGCCAGCTCGCCGGCCCGGTCCGAGACCGTGCCGAAGTCGTCCTCCGGCTCGATCGGGAACGCACGCTGCGCCGCGATCGGCCCCGCGTCGAGCTCGCGAACGAGCTCGATGATCGTCACACCGGTCTCCTCGTCGCCGGCCATCAACGCGCGCTCGATCGGCGCGGCGCCGCGCCACCGTGGGAGCAGCGACGGGTGGACGTTCAGCCACAGCGCGCGCTCGAGCACGTCCTCGGGGATCAGCACGCCGTAGGCCGCGACAACCAGCGCGTCCACCTCCGGGTCGAAGCCATCGAGCCGCTCGGGCTGGCGCACCTCGATCCCGAGCCGCTCCGCGGTCTCCTTCGCAGGCGGCGGCGCAAGCTTCCGCCCGCGGCCGCGCGGCCGGTCGGGTCTCGTCAAGAGGTACGCGACGTGGTGCTTGGACGCGACGCGTTCGAGCACGTCCGCCCCCAGCGGCGCGGTCGCGGCGATCGCCAGCTTCACCAGTGCCTCGTCCGGAAATGGCGCTCTGGCTCTCGGTCGCTAGCACCAAGCCAGAGGTCGCGCTCGGCCGCAGGCCAGGCTGGTTGCCTGGCCAAGCTCGAGGGTGGTGTCTGGCGCAGCGTGATAGCGGGCGAGAGACGGGCGGCCCTTGCCGGGAGAGGCACTAGCGAACGAGGACGGGCTGGGGCCGCAGCGTCGCGAGAGCTTCGCGCCGCGCCTCGGGCGTCGTGCGGTCGATGATCAGCACGCCGTCGAGGTGGTCGAGCTCGTGCTGCGCGATCCGTGCCGGGAGCGCCTCGAGCTCGAGCCGCACGTCGTCGCCCTCCGGGTCCTTGCCCTCGATCGTGAGCGAGGCGTGCCGCTCGACGGGGATCACGACGCCCTGCAGCGAGAGGCAGCCCTCGGTATCGCTCTCCCGTTCGTCCGAGGTCGCGGTGAAGGTCGGGTTGACGAGCACGACCGGCTCCTGCTCGGGGTCTGGCAGGAAGGCGAAGACGCGCCGCAGGACGCCGATCTGCGTCGCCGCGAGCCCGAGGCCGTTCGCCTCGCTCAGCAGGTGCGTCAGCCGCTCGGCAAGCTTGGCGAGGTCGCCGTCGAACTCCTCGACCTCCCGCGCGCGCATCCGCAGCACGGGGTCGGGGTACTGGCGGATCTGGGCGAGGGCGAGCCGCCGCCGCGCCTCGGCCTCGGGATCGAGCTTCTGGTTCCGGACCTCGCCGGTCTCGTCCGCCACGCTCAGATTGTATGAGCGGTCAGAGGCTCTGCGGGTCGACGTCGACGACCGCGGTAACGCCGGCCTTGCGCATCGCCGGCGCAGCGGCGGCGAGCAGCTGCGCCGCGCGGGAGGCGACCCGCCTAGGCTCGCCCGTCTTGGCTACGAGCTGCGCGCGGTAGCGGCCGCGCAGCCGCAGCAGCGGCGCGGGGCCGAGCAGCTCCTCGCCCAGCCCTGCCTTCAGCTCCTCGAGCAGCGCGGCCGGAGCTCGCTCATCCGGGCCGGTCGTGACGACACGGACGAGGTGGCGGGACGGCGGGTAGCCCAGCTCGCGCCGGCGCGCCAGCTCGTCGGCGAGGAAGCGCGGCACGTCGTGGTTCGCGGCGAGCGCGACCGGCCGCGCGTCCGGTTGGAACGTCTGCACGAGCACGCGCCCGGGCGCGTCGCGCCCGCTGCGGCCGGCGAGCTGCGTGAGGAGCTGGAACGTGCGCTCCTCGGCGCGGAAGTCCGGCAGGCCGAGACCGGTGTCGGCGTCGACGACCGCGGCCAGGGCGACGCCGGCGAAGTGGTGCCCTTTCGCCACCATCTGCGTCCCGAGCAACACCGCGCGGTCGGCGTCACGGAAGCGCTGTAGCGCCGCCGCGAGCTCCTCTGGATCCGAGGCCGTGTCCGCGTCGAGTCGGATCAGCTCGAGCTCGGGTACCTTCGCCTCGAGCTCGCGCTCGAGCCGCTGCGTGCCGGCGCCGATCCGCGCCAGCTCGACGGAGCGGCAGGCCGGGCACTCCTCCGGCCGCGGCTCGGCATGGCCGCAGTGGTGGCAGTGCAGCCCTTCGTCGCGGTGGAGCACGAGCGCAACGTCGCACTGCGGGCAGCGAAAGGTCGTGCCGCAGGCGCGGCAGTGCAGCGCGGGCGCGATCCCGCGCCGGTTGAGCAGCAGGATCGCCTTGCCGCCGTCCTCCGCAAGCTTGCCCAGCTCCGCGAGCAGCGGCGCCGAGAGCGGGTAGCCGGCCTCGCGGCGGAGGTCGACGACGCGCACCGGCGGCAGCTTCGCGCCGAGCCGCTCGCCGAGCTCGAGGCGCTCGAGCCGCTCCCAGCTCTCCGGCCGCGGCGTCGCGCTGCCGTAGAGCGCGACGGCTCCCTCGAGCGCGGCGCGTTTGGCGGCGACCGTGCGCGCGTCGTAGCGCGGGTCGGACTCCTGCTTGTACGACGGGTCGTGCTCCTCGTCGACGCAGATCAGGCCGACGCCGTGCATCGGCGCGAAGATCGCCGACCGGGCGCCGACGACCACGCGCGCCTCGCCGCTGGCGATCCGCTCCCGCTCGTCACGCCGCTCCGCGTCGGTGAGACCGGAGTGCAGGATCGCGACGGAGTCGCCGAAGCGCGCCCGGAAGCGGCCGACGGTCTGCGGTGCGAGGGCGATCTCCGGCACGAGCACGATCGTCCCGAGCCCTCGTTCGAGGGCGGCCGCCGCGGCCCGCAGGTAGACCTCGGTCTTGCCGCTGCCGGTCGCGCCGTAGAGCAGGAAGTGCCCGCCGCCGGCGCCCAGCGCATCGCTCACCCGCGCCAGCGCCGCCTCCTGTGGCTCGCTCAGCCGCTCCGGCGGCGCCTCGCCGTCCAGCGACTGCCGCTCCGCGACGCTACGCGTTCTGGGATGACGGGGAACGCGCCGCACCGGTGCGACGAGCTCGAGCGCCCGCGCGGTCGTCGAGCCGTAGTACTCCGCGAGCCAGACCGCGAGGTCGACGAGTGTCGGCGGCAGCTCGTGCACGACCTTCTCCACCGGCCGCGCCTCGACCCCGCGGGGCGGTGCGTCCACGACATCCACCACCACGCCCCGGGCCCGAGCCCGCCCGAACGGCACGGACACGACCGCGCCCTTCCCCGCGCCCTCGGGAAGCTCGTAGGTGAACTCGCGCCCGCCGAGCGCGCGCGTGGTGACGAGCGGGACTACGGTGCCGTAGCGCAAGCCGTCGAGACTAGATGCCGGCCGCGACGAGCACGAAGTCCGTCGCGAACCCGAGCGTCAGCCCGAGCAGCAGCCCCCACGCCGTGACGGTCTTGGTCGAGAAGAGCCTGCAGACGTTCAGCAGCTCCATCACGACGTAGAGGATCGATCCCGCCGCGAGGGACAGGAACAGGATCGAGACGCCGGTCGACGTCCAGGCCTGTCCGACGATCGTGCCGAAGAAGGTCGGGAAGCCTCCGATCACGCCCAGCAGCGCGAGGAAGCGCCAGCTGGGCGGCTCGGCGTCGCCCGTCAGGGGCGCGACGATCCCGAAGCCCTCGGTCGCGTTGTGCAATGCGAAACCGATCACCAGCACGTAGGCGAGGCTGAGATTGTCGAGGGCCGCCGCCTGGCCGATCGCCAGGCCTTCGGAGAAGTTGTGCAGCCCGATCCCGGTCGCGATGAACAGCGCGAGCCAGCGCGCGGGCGTGAGGCCGGTGAAGTGCGAGCGCTCGAGCTCGGTGGCCGAGGCCGCACCCGGACCGAGGAACGCCTTGCGCCGGCGCGCCTTCATCCACGAGTCGTAGTAGACGAGGCTCAGCAGTCCGAATGCGAAGCCGCCGAAGGCGAGCGCCGAGTAGCCGGCGAACTGACTCCAGTCCCGCGCGTTGAGCGCGTCCTCGACGGGCTCGATCGACTCCAGGAGCACGTCCCAGAGCAGGAAGATGAGGATCCCGGTCGCGGTGGCGCTGAGGAACGCCTTGAAACCCATGCCGACGTTGTGCAGGCGGCCCATCGGGAGGCCGATGAAAATCGTTGCGCCGGCGATCAGGCCGAGCAGCAGGATGTGTCCCGTCGACATGCGCTGCGCACCGTAGCAGCTCTTGTAAGGGCACCCTTACAAGAACGCGCAAGTAGCATTCCGCGCGTGGCCCAGGGGCATTCGGTCGACGAGTACCTGGAGACGATCTACTTCCTCGCCTTCCCGATCGGCGAGTACCGGCCGCAGCGAACCGGCTCGCCCACGCTGGCCTCGCGAGTCGCCGAGATGCTCGGCGTCTCGCGCGCCTCGGCCGGCGAGATGCTGAAGCGGCTCGAGGCCGAGGGCCTCGTCGAGCGCGGCGAGCGCAAGGAGGCCATCCTCACCGCCGCGGGCCGCGAGCGCGCCGAGCGGGTCGTCCGCAAGCACCGCATCGTCGAGCGGCTGCTGACCGACTTCATGGGCTACACACCCGCCGAGGCCCATGTTCACGCCGACGAGATCGGCGAGAGCTTCAGCGACGACATGATCGAGCGCGTCAGCGAGAAGCTCGGCCACCCCGACCGCTGCCCGCACGGCTGGCCGGTCGACACCGACTTCGAGCAGGCCGAGAACCGGGAGCTCTCGCCGCTCGCGGATCTCTCACCCGGGTCGCGCGCGGAGATCGTGCGCCTCGCCGAGCACGACGGCGAGCTGCTGCACTGGTTCTACGACCAGGGCTTCGTCCCCGGCGCCGAGGTCGAGCTGCGCGAGACGCAGCCAGCGGCCGAGCAGCTCACCGTCCGCCTCGACGGCCACGAGCAGACGATCGCCGAGAAGGCCGCCGCGGGCCTGTTCGTCCGCCCCACGCCCTCCAAGTAACAGACTGTTACTAGGGGGTCAGGCCGATGCGGGAGCGGCGACGCCGGCGGCTTCGCGCAGCGCGGCGGCCTTGTCCGTGCGCTCCCACGTGAAGTCGTGGTCGTCGCGGCCGAAGTGGCCGTACGCCGCGGTCTTCGCGTAGATCGGGCGGCGCAGTTCGAGGTCGCGCAAGATCGCCGCCGGGCGGAGGTCGAAGTGCTCGCGGATCAGTTCCTCGATCCGCGCCACCGGCACGTGCTCGGTGCCGAACGTTCGCACGGCGATAGAGACCGGGTGCGCGACGCCGATCGCGTAGGCGACGTTGACCTCGCAGCGATCGGCGAGTTCCGCCGCGACGACGTTCTTGGCCACGTAGCGCGCGGCGTAGGCGGCCGAGCGGTCGACCTTGGTCGGGTCCTTGCCGGAGAAGGCGCCGCCGCCATGCCGGGCTGCTCCGCCGTAGGTGTCCACGATGATCTTGCGGCCGGTGAGGCCCGTGTCGCCCATCGGCCCGCCGATCACGAACTTGCCGGTCGGGTTCACGTAGACGAAGTCGCGGTCCTGCAGGCGCTTCTCGTCGTAGAGGTCGGGCGGGAGGATCGGGTGCAGCACGCGCTCGATCAGGTCGGGCTTGATCAGCGTCTGTGCGTCGCAGCCGTCGGCGTGCTGGGTCGAGACGAGGATCCGCTCGATCTCGACTGGTGTCTGGCGCCCCTCCTCGTCGACCTCGTAGCGCACCGTCACCTGCGCCTTGCCGTCGGGTCGCAGGTAGGGCAGCTCGCCGACCTTGCGCACCTCCGCGAGCCGCTTGGCGATCTTGTGCGCGAGCATGATCGGCAGGGGCATCAGCTCGGGCGTCTCGTTTGTCGCGTAACCGAACATCATCCCCTGGTCGCCCGCCCCCTCCTTGTCGAGCGGGTCGTCGTCGCCGGGATCGTGCTGCGTCTCGTACGACGAGTCCACGCCCTGCGCGATGTCAGGCGACTGCTCGTCGAGCGCGACCACGACGCCGCAGGTGTGCGCGTCGAACCCCCACTCGGAGTGCGTGTAGCCGATCTCCGCGATCCGGGCGCGGACAAGCGCCGGGATGTCGACGTACGTCTCGGTCGTGATCTCGCCGGCGACAACCACCAGGCCGGTGGTGATCAGCGTCTCGCACGCAACTCGCCCTTCGGGGTCCTTCGCGAGCACGGCGTCGAGCACCGTGTCGGAGACCTGGTCCGCGACCTTGTCCGGGTGGCCTTCGGTGACCGACTCGGAAGTGAAGAGGTACTCGCGTGCCGCCATTCCGCGCGGCAGGCTACTTGATCTCCAGGAATGCGTCGTAGGTGCGCGAGTCGGACCCGCCTTTCGACCAGGCGAGGAACGAGCGCAGCGGGCGCAGGTTCTCCGTGACCTCGCTCGGCACGCTCTTGCCCGAGAGCGCCGCGAGGCCCTCGAGCAGCGGCAGTACGTCCTTGACGTCGATGTAGGCGAAGCCACCGATCGAGTCGGGCATTCCCGCCGCGTCCTTCGCCTCCTTGAAGTCCGCGCTGTCGGGGAGGCGGTCGCCGGAGGCGCCGTAGGCGGCGATGCCGTTCATGCCGCTCGTCAGCAGCACCTTCCCGTCGACGGCGCCGTAGTGGATCGCGAAGTTGCCGAAGTTGACCGTCTTCACCGGATGGCCGTCCTGCGTGCCGCTCTCGACCGTTCCGCCCGAGGCCGTGGCGAGGTGTGCCATCAGCTTGTCGAGGGTCGCCAGCGCCGCGCTCTCGTCCCGCGGCTCGAGGACGAGCGTGAGCTCCGGGATGAGGCCGCCGGGCCTCGCGTAGAACGCGACCTCGCCCTGCAGCAGCGAGAGCAGCTCGTCGAGGGTCACGCCGTACTCCTGCAGCTCCTTGAGCGCCGGGGCGAACTGCGGGCTCGACTTCAGCCGGCCCAGCTGATCGGTCGTTCCTTGCCCGAGGAAGTCGAGCAGGGCGAACGCGTCACCAGGGACGCCCTCCGCCAGCGTCGTCTCGCCCCCGCCAGCGGGGCCACCGCTCGAGGCGCCGCGGATGCGGATGCCGTCGTCCTCGGCGCTGGCCGAGACCGCCACGTACTTCAGCTTGTCGAGGCCGAGCAGCGACGGGTCGACGGAGCCGCCGCCGCTCGCAGCGGCCTGCGAGACGAGCGCGCTGAGCCGCTGCCCGTCGAGGAACGCCTTGACGAGCGTGTCGGCGGGCAGCTTGCCCATCGCCTGCGTGAAGGTGTCGTCGTCGGCCAGCGCCGTCTGGTCGCCCTTGAGCACGGAGGTGATCGCGAGCTGGCTGTCCGAGATCGCGTACCACCCCCCTTCGAGCTCACGGTAGACGGCGTTCTCGTCGCCGGACTCGCTCTTGTTCAGCTTCACGACGAGCGCCTTGAACTTCGCGGGGTCGTCCGGCTTCGTGAGCCCCACCACCCAGGTCGACTTCTCGCTTCCGGCGGAGGCGATCGCCAGGTCGAGCTCGGGGCCGAGCGCAGGCTTCACATCGCTCTCGTAGTCGAGGCCCTCCTTCGTCAGCTCGTCCTCGATGTGCGCGATCGCCTTGTCGCGGCCCGGGAACTTGTGCGCGAGGTCGTCGAGCTGCTGCCACTGGTCCGAGCCGGTGTCGCTGTCGATCGCGACGAACCCGACGACGCCGGCCCGCACCATGCTCGCGCCGGCCGGGATCGAGCTGCCGCCGGCGCTGGTGTTCGGGCCGCCGCTACCGCAGCCGGCGACGAGGTACGCAAGCAACAGAACGGGCAGCAGGAGGCGGAGGCGAAGCACGGTTACTCCCGGGTTGGCTGGCGGCCCATCAGATTCGCAGCTAAGTCGTTCAAATCCTGCCCGTCAAGCACCTGGCAGACGCCCTCCGTGATCGGCAGCTCGATGCCGACGCGGTGCGAGAGATCCCGCAGCACCGGCGCGGTCGTGAGGCCTTCCACGGTACCGATCTGCGCCGCGGCCTCGTCCGGCGAAGCGCCCTGGGCGATCAGCTCGCCGGCATGCCGGTTCCGGCCCAGCCGGCTCCAGCAGGTGACGATCAGGTCGCCCATTCCCGCGAGCCCGGAGAAGCTCTCCGCCCGGGCGCCGCAGGCCTCGCCCAGCCGCGCCATCTCGGCCAGGCCGCGCGCGATCAGCGCCGCCTTCGCGTTGTCGCCGAGCCCGAGCCCGTCGACGCCACCGGCTGCGAGCGCGATCACGTTCTTCGCGGCCGCGCAGAGCTCGACCCCGACCAGGTCCTCGTTCACGTAGACGCGGAAGGCGAGCGAGTTCACGGCCTGCTGCAGCTCCTCGGCGAGGCGGGCGTCCGAGCTCGCGATCACGGCTGCCGCGGGCAACCCCGCGCCGATCTCCTCCGCGAAGTTCGGGCCGGAGAGCACCGCGAAGCCGCGCCGCTCGACGAGCTGCGAGAGGCGGCCGCCGCTCTCGGGGTCGAGGCCCTTGGTGAGGCTCAGCACCGGTGCGGCGCCGGGCAGGGAGCGGACGACCTCGGCGAACGCGCGACTGGGCACGGCGACGACGTGCAGGTCCGCGGCCGCGAGCGACCGGTCGTCGACGGTCGTCGCAGCGACCCCTTCGAGGTCGACGTTCGGCAGGTAGCGCGGGTTCCGCCCGGTCTCCTCGATCTCGCGCGCCTGCTCCGGGTCGCGGGTGGCGAGCGTGACGTCGTGTCCGCGGCCGGCAAGCACGTACGCGAAGGCCGTCCCCCATGCCCCGGCGCCGACGACCGCGGCTCTCATCGGCCCCTGGGGGAACCTCCCGGTTCCCCCAGACCCCTTCCCCCGGTCCGCCTCGCGGACGGGCCGCTTTGCGGCCGACGCACGAAGTCGATCGACACGGGGACGCCCTGGAGCTCGAACCGCTCGCGCAGCTTGTTCTCGACCCAGTAGCCGTAGTCGCGCGTGATCAGACCCGGATCGTTGACGAAGAACCGAAAGCGTGGCGGGCGCGCCTGCACCTGGGTCCCGTAGAGCAGGTTCAGGCGGCGGCCGTTGCGTGACGGCGGCTCGCGGGCCTCACGCAGCTCGGCGAGGAAGCGATTCAGCTCGGGCGTGCCGATCCGCGCCGCGTGCTTCTCGAACTGCTCCTCGATGCGGTCGAGTAGGCGCGAGATGCCGCGGCCGGTCTTCGCGGACACGGTGACGACGGGCGGACGCTGCCGCAGGCGCGAGGCGATCCGCGGGCGCACGTCCTCGATCTTCGTCTCCGAGACGTCCCACTTCGAGAGAACGACGATCGTCGAGTCCTGGGCCTTGCGCGCGATGTCGGCCACCGCGAGATCCTGGTCGACCAGGCCCTCGTTCGAGTCGACGAGCACGAGCGCGACGTCCGCGCGCTCCGCGGCGGCGAGCGCACGCAGCTCCGAGTAGTACTCGATGCCCTGCCGCTGCTTGCGCTTGCGGCGGATCCCTGCGGTATCGACAAGGACGAAGGTGCGGTCTCCGCGCTGCAGGACGGTGTCGATGGCGTCGCGTGTCGTTCCCGGGACCTCCGAGACGATCACGCGCTCTTCGCCCAGCAGCACGTTCAACAGGCTCGACTTGCCGACGTTCGGCCGGCCCAGGATCGCGACGCGGATCGCCTCCTCGCCGACCTCCTGCGGGCCGCTGCCCGGCAGCATCGTCACGACCGCGTCCAGCAGGTCGCCGGTGCCGTGACCGTGCTGGGCCGAGAGCGGCACCGGGTCGCCGAGCCCGAGCCGGTGGAACTCGAACGCGAGCGCGTCCTGGCGCGGGTCGTCGATCTTGTTCGCCAGCAGCAGCACGGGCTTGCGCGCGCGGCGGAGGATCGCCGCGAGCTCCTCGTCCCCGGGCGTGATCCCGGCGCGCGCGTCGACGACGAACAGGATCAGGTCGGCCTCCGCGATCGCGGCACGGGCCTGGTCGGCGATCGAGCGCGTGATCGGGGTCGGGTCGGCGATGTCGACCCCGCCGGTGTCGATCAGGCGGAAGCGGCGGCCGTTCCAATCCGCGACGACCTCCTTGCGGTCGCGCGTCACGCCGGGCGTCTCGTGCACGACCGCGTCCCGCGACTCCGTCAACCGGTTGACGAGGGTGGACTTGCCGACGTTCGGAAAGCCGACGACGGCGACGGTTCCGAGCATGGGCTCCGCCGTCGCGGCGGCGCCGCGCTCATCCCCCGGCTCGGACGCGTTTCTGACCACGCTGGCGCGCGGGCGATGTTACTGGCCCGGCGACACGCGGTTCGTCCCACGAACCTCGCGCACAGCGCGCCGGCGACCTGGACGGCCTGGGTCATGGAAGCCTCCACTAAGCGCCGTCTTGTCGGGCCGGGTACGGCGGGCGCCTCGCCCGGGCCGCCGCGAGACGCAACGGCCGTGCAGACGCTTGCAACGCCCGAGCCACCGGGCGAAGACGTTTCACCCGGGTCATTCACCCGGGGTCAGGTCTTGCAGTGAGGCATTTCGCAGACAGAACCGTGACTTTCTGTCCGACCCTGTGGACGAGCTTTGGCGAACTCGGCGCACGCCGACACTGGTGGTTGTTGCAGTGCAAGACCTGACCCCGGGTCGCCGGGGGTCGCGGCTACGCCGGCTGGCGGGCCCGAACCAGCTCTTTGATCTGCGCGACAACGTCCTCGACGTCGAGCTCCGTGGTGTCGATCTGGATGGCGTCCTCCGCGGGCCGCATGCGCGCGGCGTCGCTCTGGTCGCGCAGGCGCAGGTCGGTCGCGAGAGCGTCGGCACCGATCTCCGGCCGCTCCGCCAGGCGGCGGCCCGCGCGCACCGAGCGGTCGGCATTGAGGTAGATCTTCACCTCCGCCTGCGGAGCGACCACGGTGCCGATGTCCCGGCCCTCGATCACGACGTTGCCCTCGTCCGCCAGCTCGCGCTGGCGCTCCCGCATCACCTCGCGCACGGCGTGGTGCCGCGCGACCACCGGCACCAAGCTGTCGATCTCGGCCCGCCGGATCGAGGAAGTGACGTCGGTGTCGGCGATCGAGACGCGGCCGCGCTCGTCGAAGCTGACCGGGTTGTCGGCCGCGAGCTCGCCCAGCTCCTCGCCGTGCGCGAGCGCGATCCCGCGCTGTCGCGCCAACCACGTGAGCGCCCGGTACATCGCCCCGGTGTCGAGATAGCGGAAGCCGAGGCGCTCGGCCAGGCGCCGGGCGACCGTGCTCTTGCCGGCCCCCGCCGGCCCGTCGATGGCGACGATCATCGTTGTGTGACCGAGTCGAGCAGCTCGAAGAACCCGGGGAAGCTTACAGCGACCGCTTCCGGGCTCCCGAGCAGGACGCCGTCTCGCGAGACGAGCCCCGCGACGGCGCCGAGCATCGCGATCCGGTGGTCGCCGTGGGAGCTCATCGCGCCACCCTTGAGGCGCGCGGGAACGCCTCGGATCTCGAGGCCGTCGTCGGTCGCGGTGACTCGCGCGCCGACGGCGCGCAGCGACGCCGTTACCGTCTCGATGCGGTCGGTCTCCTTCACGCGCAGCTCGCGGGCGCCCTCGACGCGGCTCGTGCCGTGGCCAGAGGAGGCAGCGAGCGCGAACAGCGGCAGCTCGTCGACCAGGAGCGGCACCTCGTCCCCGGTCACGGTCGTTGCGACGAGCTCGGCCGAGAGCACCTCGAGGTCGCCGACCGGCTCGCCGCCGCTGCGGTGGCGGTGGAAGATCGTCACGCGAGCGCCCATGCGGGCGAGGACGTCGAGGAGCCCGGTCCGGCGCGGGTTGAGCCCGACGTCGTGAATCGTGAGCTCCGAGCCCGGCAGCAGCGTCGCGGCCACGATGAACGGCGCGGCAGCCGAGAAGTCGCCGGGGACGACGACCTCGCCGAGCGAAAGGCGTTCGGCCGGGCCGACGGAGATGCGGCGCTGCTGTCGCTGCACCTGGACACCTGCGGCCTGCAGCATCAGCTCGGTGTGGTCCCGCGTCGGCAGCGGCTCGACCACCGTCGTGCGGCCCTGCGCGTAGAGCCCGGCGAGCAGGACGCACGACTTCACCTGGGCGCTCGCGACCGGCAGCTCGTAGCGGATCCCGTGGAGCTCGCCGCCGTCGATCGTCAACGGCGGCGTGCCGTCGGTGGTCTGTACCTGCGCGCCCATCTGCGCGAGCGGCCCGGCAATCCGCCCCATCGGCCGCCGCCGCAGCGAGTCGTCGCCGGTCAGCTCGAAGCGGCCGCGCTCGCCGGCGAGGATCCCGGCCAGCAGGCGGATCGTCGTACCGGAGTTGCCGCAGTCGACCGGCTCGTCCGGCTCCTGGAGGCCGCGGAGACCCACACCCTCGATCCGCAGCGCGTCCACGTCGTCCTCGTGGACCGTGGCCCCGAGCGCGCGAACGGCGCCGATCGTCGCCTCGGTGTCCTGCGAGCGGCCGAAGCCGCGGACGCTCGTCTCCCCGTCGGCGATCGCCCCGAGCAGGACTGCGCGGTGCGAGATCGACTTGTCGCCGGGGACGGCGATGTGGCCGCGCAGGGCGGCCGCCGGCTCGATCTTCACGGCGTCAGCACCGGCGAGACGACGACGCCGTAGCCCTGGGACTCGAGCAGCGCGGCCGCTCGCTCGGCCTCGCGCTCGCCGGTCACGAGCAGCGTCAGCGTCCCGCCACGCTCCGGTGAGACGTGGTGGAGCTCGAAATCCTCGATGTTGATCCGCTGCGCGCCGAGCGCCTGGGTTATCGCCGCCAGGATCCCGGGGCGGTCAGGGACGTGGACGCGGAGCTGGTGCAGCTGCCCCGGGTCGGGATAGGCGTCGGCGAGCATGCGGCGGCGGTTGCCGGCCGCCTCGCCGATCCAGCGCGCGAGGAACCCTGCGTCGCCGGCATCCAGCGCGGCCTCGAGCTGCTCGATCCGGCGGCGGTGCTCGGCCAGCGACTCACGCAGCGGCGCCCCGTTCTCGACGAAGATGTCGACCCAGATGCGCGGGTTAGCGCCGGCGACGCGCGTCATGTCGCGAAGCGAGCCGCCGGCCGCGGCCAGCGGCTCGTGGCCCTCCACGCGGGTGGCCCCCGCCTGGTTGACGAGCAGGTTCGCGAGCGCATGCGGGAGGTGGCTGGTGAGCGCGACGAGCCTGTCGTGCGTCTCCGGGTCGACCGCGACCGGCGTGGCCCCGAGCGCTGAGACGAACCCGTGGACGAGCCGGTGGCGCGCCGGATCGGTCTCCGCGACCGGGGTCAGGAACCAGGTCGCGCCTTCGAAGAGCTCCGCATTGGCGTGCTCGGGGCCGCGCGCCTCCGAGCCGCAGACGGGGTGCCCGCCGACGAAGCGGGTCGAGCCGCGCGTCACCGTCGAGACGCCGGCCTTCGTCGAGCCGACGTCGGTGACGGTCGTGTCGTCGGTGGTGGCGCCGAGCACCGCCTCCACCTGTGTGGCGAGCTGCGCGACGGGCGCCGCGACGACAGCGAGCTCGGCACCTGCGACGGCTGCCTCCAGCGAGGGCGCGCGTTCGTCGACGGCGCCCCGCTCCGCGGCGGCATCGAGCGCAACCTGGTCGGGATCGAAGCCGGCGACCTCCCTCACGACCCCGGCGCGCTTCGCCGCGAGCGCGACCGAGGCCCCGATCAGGCCGGTCCCAACGATCGCAAGGCGCCGAAGTTCCACTGGGCCAGGCTAACCGCGCAGCGTGGCGCGGGCAGCAGCGCGCAGGCGGGTCCCATCCCTAACCCCCACCCACCCAGGGGTACGGCCACGCTAGCGGCGGAGGTGTCGCGTGTCTGTAACGAAGGCGTGGCGGAGATGTGGCTCTTCGTCCACAGGCGCTGCGGCGAGCCAGGCGCGCTCAGCCGATCTGCTTGCCGAGCAGCTCCGCGATCTGGCGCACCTCGTGGGCGAACTCGCCGAACTCCGCCGTCGGGATTTGCTGCGGCCCGTCGCACAGCGCCTGCTCGGGATTCGGGTGCGACTCGACGATGATCCCGTCCGCTCCGACCGCGGCTCCCGCCCGCGCGAGCGGCAACACGAGGTCGCGCCGCCCCGCCGCATGCGACGGGTCGACGATCACCGGTAGGTGCGTCTCGTGCTTCAGCACGGCGACGGACCCCAGGTCGAGCGTGTAGCGCGTCGTGCGCTCGAACGTCTTGATCCCGCGCTCGCAGAGGACGATCCGTTCGTTGCCCTCGCGCGCGACGTACTCCGCCGCCATCAGCAGCTCCTCGACCGACGCCGACGGCCCGCGCTTCAGGAGCACCGGCTTGTCGGCCCGCCCCACCTCGGCCAGCAGCATGAAGTTCTGCATGTTGCGCGCGCCGATCTGGATCACGTCGGCCGCGTCGAGCACCGCCTCCACGTGCCGCGGGTCCATCAGCTCCGTCACGACCGGCAGGCCCGTCTCCTCGCGCGCCTCCTGCAGGATCGTCAGCGCGTCCTCGCCGAGGCCCTGGAAGGTGTACGGCGACGTCCGCGGCTTGAACGCGCCGCCCCGCAGCCACGTCGCCCCCGCCTCCGCGACCGCCCGCGCCGTCTCGAGCGTCTGCTCCCGGTACTCGACCGTGCACGGCCCCGCGATCAGCCCGAAGTACTCGTCGCCGATCTTGCGGCCGTCGACCTCGATCACCGTCGGGTCTGGGGAGACTTCGCGCGAGACGAGCTTGTACGGCTTCAGGATCGGCAGGACCTGCTCCACTCCCGGGTAGCCCTCGAGCGGCAGCGTCGCCAGCAGCTCGCGCTCGCCGATCGCGCCGATCACCGTCGACTCGCGACCGCGCGACACGCGCGCGTCCACCCCTGCCTCCTGCAGCCGAGCGAGCACGTGCTCGGTCTGGTCCGCCGTCGCGCCGGTCGCCATCACGATCAGGAGCTCGGGGGATCCGTTCGTCGCCACGGCCATCTCAGGCTACCGCCGTGTAAGTACCCGCCGCGCGGCCGAAATGGGCGGCGCGCGGGTAGTTGCCATACTGATCGCCGATGCGCATCTTCTCCGGCATCCGGCCCCCGGCGCGAAGACACTTCGGCAACTACAGCGGCGGATTCCGCCAGTTCGTCGCCACGCAGGAGCAGGGCGAGGCGTTCTTCTGCATCGTCGACCTGCACTCGATCACGGTCGCCTTCGAGCCCGAGGCGCTGCGCGAGGCGACGCTCGATCTGGCGCGCGATGCTTTCGCCGTCCGGGCTCGACCCGAGCGGTCGACCATCTTCGCCCAGAGCCACGTCACGGCCCACGCCGAAGCCGCGTGGCTGCTGGCGCGGTCGCGAGCTTCGGCGAGCTGCGGCGGATGACGCAGTTCAAGGAGAAGAGCGAGCGAACAGGATTTCGGTCTCGGCCGGCCTCTTCAACTACCCGGTCCTGATGGCCGGCGACATCCTGCTCTACCAGGCCGACTCCGTTCCCGTCGGCGACGACCAGCGCCAGCACGTCGAGCTCGCGCGCGACATCGCCGAGCGCTTCAACAGCGCTTCGGCGAGACCTTCGTCGTCCCGGAGGGTCTATCCCCGGCAGGGCGCGCGGATCAAGAACCTGCAGGATCCCGAGAAGCAGATGTCGACGACCGGCGGGGCCGCCGCAGGGCACCGTCCGGGATGCTCGACCCGCCGGAGGCGTCCGGAAGAAGTTCAAGACCGCCGTCACCGACTCGGGAACCGATGTGCGGCTACGCGCCGGCCGACAAGCCGGGGTCTCGAACCTGCTCGAGATCATGTCGGTGGCCACCGGCGACCCGATCGAGGCCGTGGAGGCGCGCTACGACGGCGCCGGGTACGGGAGCTTCAAGGAGGACGTGGGCGAGGCCGTCGTCGCGCTCCTGCACCCGATCGCGACGCGGTACGAGGAGCTGCGCGCCGATCCGGCGGAGCTCGAAGCGCTGCTCGCCCGCGGCGCGGAGAAGGCGCGCGAGGCCTCGACGCCCACGCTCGAGCGCATGTACGAGCGCATGGGCTTCGTGCCGCGCTAGAACGACGGCGGCCCCTCCGAGGAGGGGCCGCGTCGCAGTCCAGCCCTCCGGCGCCTAGTGGGCGTCGAAGACGTTCGCGAGGCTGTTCATCGCAGCGTCGCGCGAGCTGAGCGGCGCCAGCCCGTAGCGCTGCTCGATGGTCGAGAGCACCGTGGTCGTGTCGTACTCGGTGTCGTCGACGACGAACGGCCCCTTCAGGTGCGGGCCGAGCACGAGCGCCGGGACGCGCGTCCCAGGGCCCCACTGGTCGTGCGGGCCGTTGTCGTTGCCCTGGCCCGGAGGCGACACGTGATCCCACTCGCCGCCGAACTCGTCGTAGGTGACGAGCACGAGCGTGTTCTCCTTGCACTTGCTGTTCTCGATCGACTGCAGCAGGTCGACGAGGTGGTCGCTGCCGTCCGGCTCGCTCGCGTAGCCGGGATGCTCGTTCTCCTCGCCGATCGGCTTGATGAAGCTGACCGGCTTCAGGTTGCAGTGGCTCGACGAACCGTCGGCGAGGTCGATGAACTCCCCTTCGTCCCTTAGGTGCGCGGCCCGGTTAGCGAGCCCCGCGGCCGTCTGGGTGGAGAAGGCGGCGTAGTAGTTGAACGGCTGGTGGTGGTACTGGAACAGGTTGTCCGGGCACTCCGGCCAATGCGATACGCCGGGGTCGACGTTCGGGTCGGAGCAGCCGGTCGGGGTGTCGGACGGCGCGGAGCCGTTCGTGTAGTAGGGCGAGCGGTACTCGCCGTTGGCATTCGCCCAGCCGCCCGAGTACCAGGCCCAGTTGACACCGGCCGCGTTCAGGCGGTCGCCGATCGTCGGGTTCGTCTGCGCGGGGAGCTTCGCCCCGAAGAGGCCCGACGGCTGGAACGCCGGCTGCTGCGTGTTGACGCTGAAGTCGCCGCAGGCGAGCCACGTCCGCGTCGTCGGCAGGCCGCACGCCTGGGTCAGCGGCCCGTTCACGAGTCCGCTGTCCGGCGAGGTGTAGAGCGCGCCCATCCCCGGCGGCTGGTTGCTCGCGGGAGGCGAGACCGACGTCGGGCTGCCGTTGCGGTCGAGCACGGAGTGCGTCGCGTTCGCCGGGCAGCTGTTCGCCGCGTTGCAGACCGGCGAGGCGGCCGCGATCAGCCACTGGTGGTTCAGGTACGAGCCGCCGAACGCGGCCTGGAAGAAGTTGTCCAGGATCGCGTACTTCGGATGGCCCGGCTGGTGCAGGTACCGGTACACCGGCAGCTTCGTCGTGTCGTAGGTGCCCATCACGAGACCACCTGCGTCGCTCTGCACGACGTACCGGTTCTGCTGGCCGCCGTTGAGCTGGAACTGCTCCTCGTAGAAGCGGTGGACAATATCGCGGGTGCAGCCGCCCGAGCGCGCACCCGGAACGGGCTGGCCGTTCGCCGGGTTGATGCCCTGCTTGCGCAGCCCGTTCGGGAAGCTGAACGCCTGCAACACCGGCGGACAGGTGACGTCCGTCGGCGACAGGTAGTCGTCGATCGAGAACGGCGCATTCGCGAAGTGGCTCGGGAACGTGCCGCCCGTCGTGTTGTTGCAGGTCGTGCTCAGCGGCCCTGATGGGTTCGCCGCCGACTGCGCCTGCAGGTTCGCGTCGTCCTGGTAGAGGCATTCGTACGGCGCGAACGAGCTTGGCCCCGTCTGGCCGAGCTGCGTGGTGTGCGCCGCGTCGGCGTCGGAGAGCCCGCGAACGCGCTCCCAGCCGCCGTAGAGATTGTCGAAGCTGTGGTTCTCCTCGTAGATGACCACGATGTGGTCGACCGTCCGCAGCTTGTTCGCGTCGCCGTTCCCCTTGGCGGCGGCGCCGCCCGAGAGCACGAGCGCCGCGAGCGCGGCTGCAGACACTACGACGAGCGCCGCAAGGCGCCGAAACATGCAAAGACCTCCTCGGTTGGTGTCTCCCCTGGTGCTGCGGCCCGACCTTCGCACCACGTTCGTCCACGTCAAAGCCGCGCCCGATCTGCGCCTCGGTTGCCTTCATAGGCACTTAGGTATAGGTTCCTCGGCGGCTTTCGAGACTACGGGGAGAGGAGCATCTACATGAGACGTTGGGCACGCTGGCTCGCGCCCGCATTGGTCGGCGCGGCAGCGATCATCCTCACCGTCGCCGCGGGCACGGCGACGGCTCGAGGCGACGGGCGGCCGGTTGAGAAGGTCGTCATGTTCGCCTCCGACGGCATGCGCCCCGACCTGATGGAGCGCTATGCGAAGCAGGGCTTCATGCCCACGTACAAGACGCTGATGAAGGATGGCGTCACCGGCGCCAACGGCATGGTTCAGGCCTTCCCGCCGAACACCGGCGTGGGCTGGTACACGATGGCGACCGGCACGTACCCGTCCGAGCACGGCTCGACGAACAACACCTTCTTCCGCAGCGGCGACACCTTCAGCAATCGCACGTCGTTCTCAGGGGCGGGCGTGCTCCAGGCGGACACGATCGCCAACGCGGCCGAGCGCGAGGGCAAGAAGGTCGCGCAGATCGACTGGGTCGGCGGCGCGGCGGCCAACATCCAGGGGCCGACCGTCGACTTCACCAACTTCTTCTCGAACCGCGGCGTCCTCGTCGGCCAGGCCGACGCGACCGAGCAGGCCGGCGCCGCGTTCTTCGGCGTCACGTACCAGGTCTCCGCTGCGCCCGTGAACGCGGTCGGCTGGAGCAACGTCCCCTCCGGCGATCCGGCCGCGACGCCCAAGGAGACGACCTGGACGATCCCGACCACGTTCGCCGCGCAGAACCCGGCGCGGACCTACAACGTCTACTTCTACGACAGCGTCACCGGCGGCGGCGCACGGTACGACCACGCGATCGTGAGCCCGGTCGGCAAGACCGGATCCTCGCCGTCCGTCGACCTGAAGGTCGGCGACTTCCTGCCGGTCAAGCTGATGGGCGCCAACGGCCTGATCGGCGCGCGCGCCGGCCAGAGCGTCGGCCACTACGTGAAGCTGATCTCGCTCGCGCCCGACCTGGGCAACTTCAAGCTCTACGACACCTCGCTTGCCCGCGCGATCGCCAAGTGCGGCACGCCGTGCGACGGCCTGCCGGTGGGCGGCCCGGGCGAGGACCGGCTCGAGAAGTACATCGCCGACAACCTGCTGCCGTGGGCGGCGGCCGACTTCGCGCCGCTCGAGGGCGGCGTGGTCGACGAGGACACCTACGTCGAGCAGGGACGCGACCTCGAGCGGGCCTACAGCCTGCAGGTCATCAACTACATCCTCGGGACGCTGCAGCCCGACACCGACCTGGCGATGGTCGGCTACCCGTTCACCGACGAGGTCTCGCACCAGTTCATGGCCCTCGTCACGAAGACGGACATCGACGGGAACCCGAACCCGTGCTACGACGTGACGCCGAAGTTCGACGACGTCACCTGCACGGGCCGCGGCACGGCGCACCGCGTCGCGATCCGCGAGGAGTACATCCGCAGCGGCTACCAGGATGCCGACGAGAAGCTCGGCATCACCCGCGATCTGATGGGCGGGAACCCGACGACGTTCGCCGGCTCCGACCACGGCTTCGCGCCTCAGTGGTACGCGGTCAATGCGAACAAAGTGCTGAACGCCGCGACCGTGAACGGCGTCTCGCTGCACGCGAGCAACGCGAACGCGAGCAACTGCGGCGCGGCGACGACCGACCTCGCCAAGGCGTGCTGGGCCGGCGGGACGATCCAGATCTACGTCAACCCGACGCTCCCGGCGGGCGTGACGAACGCCGCGGTCAGGACGGCCGCGCGCGACGCGTTCCTCGCGCTGAACGACACCGTCGCAGAGCACGTCGTCTCGCAGGTGCTCGACAAGGAGAGCTGCGCAACGTCGACGGCTCGGACTCGCTGCACCCGAACCGCAGCGGCGACCTCGCCGTGATCCTGCGGCCGCCGTACCAGTCGGACGCAGGGACGAACGATGTGGCGATCGCCCTGTCGCACTTCTTCGGGCAGCACGGCTACCTGCCCGACCTCGTCGACCTCGCGAACAACGTCAACATGCACGCGACGTTCGTCGCTGGGCGGCCCGGGCATCAACAACAAGGACAACGTCCAGGGCCTGCGCGCGATCGACGTCGCCCCGACGCTCGCGTTCCTGATGGACATCCCCGGCCCGCAGAACGCGCGTGGCCGGATCCTCTACGACGTCGTCAAGCGACGCGCACGACCTGACCGAGGTCACGATCCTCGACATCAGCGACTACCACGGCCAGCTGACGCCGCTCACGGAGACCGCCGACACCGTCGGCCCGGCCTTCGCGATCGGCGGCTCGGCCTTCCTGAAGGAGTGGTTCGACGACTACGAGGTCGAGGCGGCGCTCTCCAGCAAGGACGGCAGTTCGAGCGTGATCGAGATGGCCGCCGGCGACTCGGTCGGCGCGACGCCGCCGATCTCGGCCTTCTTCGGCGACACGCCGACGATCGAGATCATGAACATGATGGGGATCGACATCGACGGCCTCGGCAACCACAACTTCGACCGCGGCCAGGACTACCTCCGGCACACGCTGATCCCGCTCGCGCGACTACCCGTTCGTCTCCTCGAACATCGTCGACGCCAACGGGAACACGCCGCCGGAGTGGTCCCCGTCGCACCTCTTCACGTTCGCGCACGGCGTGAAGCTCGGCATCGTCGGCTTCTCGAACGATGACCCGCCGACGCTGATCAACCCGGCGGCGCTGGTGCCGTTCCACGTCGCGAACTCGACCGACCACGTCAACGCGGAGGCGGCGAGCACTCGCCGCGCAGACCGACGCTGTCGTGGCGATCGGCCATCTCGGCGCGACGGCGGGGACGCTGACGGCTCCGACGGGGCCGCTCGTCGACCTCGCCGACGGCGTCAGCAACGTCGACGCGGTGATCGGCGACCACACCGACTTCCAGGTCCTGACGACGCGCCCGAACGGCGTGCTCGTGACCGAGAACCGCAGCAAGGGCATCCGCTTCACCCGCGTGCGGCTCGTGATCGGGCCCGGGCAAGCACGGCGTCGTCTACAAGACGGCCGACTTCCACAAGCCGTGGAACATCGGCGTCACGCCCGACGCCGCGATCCAGGCCAATCTCGACGAGCTGACGGCGCAGCTGCACGCCGATCCTCGGCACGCAGATCGGGAGCGTCGACGAAGTTCATCCCGCGTGCCGACCAGTGCGGCAACAGCGTCGGCCGGACCTGCGAGTCGCTCGTCGGCAACGTCGTGACGGACGCGATGCGGACGAGTACGCGCCCACCGGCGTCCAGTTCGCGATCACGAACTCGGGCGGCCTGCGGGCCGACCTGACCTGCCCGACGACCGACGTCTCGGGCGACTTCTGCCCGGCCCGTACACGCCCGCCGCCGTTCCCGATCACCCGCGGACAGGTGCTCGGCGTGCTGCCGTTCGGGAACATCGTCGCGACGCTCGACGTCAACGGCGCCGAGCTGAAGACGATGCTCGAGAACGGCGTCTCGCGCGATGCCGGCCGTGGACGGCCGCTTCCCGCAGGTGTCCGGGCTCTGCTTCACCTACGACATCGCAGCCCCGGCGGGCAGCCGCGTCACCGGAGCGGTGCTCGCGGACGCCTCCGGCAACTGCACCGCGACCCCTGTAGACCTGACCGCCGGGGCGACCTACAAGATCGCCGAGAACGACTTCATGGCGAACGGCGGCGACGGGTATCCGGTCTTCACGCCGCGCATGACGACGCAGGACATCATGGATCAGGTGGCGGCGGACTACGTGACCGCGCACTCGCCCCTGACCCCGGTCGTCAAGGCGGCACCGGACGGCCGGATCAACTGCGCGGACAGCAACGGCGCGACGGCGCCAGACTGCCCGACGCTGACCCCCTCCCCGTAAGCGGAGCTATGGGGCCCGCCGCGCGCGGCGGCGGGCCCCGGCTCCCACCACCACCGCCGCGAGCGCGATCCCCCCTCCCCCGAGCAGCGCCAGCAACCAGTCTCGGCCCGCGTCGACGTTGCTACCCGGGACGTAGCCCAGGAAGCCCTCGATCGCGAACGCCTTGCCGTCGGCCCGCGCGGGCACACGCCAGTTGAAGACCAGGTGCGCCTTGTCCGGCTCCTCGCGCACCCCCTCCGGCGGCTCGGAAGCCGGCCAGTGGATGCGCCGGTCGTGCCAGTCGAAGCTGACGCCGGTCGCCACCTTCCGCCAGAGCGGCGCGGCCGTCGAGGGCGAACGAACGTTGCGGAAGACGCCGTCCTTGCCGAAGCGGAGGAACGGCTCGCCGGCGTAGCCGAGCACGACGACGGTCTTCCCGCTGTAGTTGCTCAGCCGCAGCCGCTTGTCGCCGCCGAGCACGTTCACGCTCACGCCGAGCACCGGCGGGTCGAGCGCGGAGACGGTGGAGACGTAGCCGCTCTGGCCCGTTCGCCCGTGCGCCCGTGCGTCGCCCGAAAGCACCAAGGCGGTGAGGAAAAGCAGGATCGCAGCCCTTTTCATCGCGCTGCAGTCTGCCGGACGGGTGCCGCTTGGACTACCCCATATCGGGCTCTAGATTCGCGCGGAAGCCTCGCCAACCACCGAGGAGGGCTCATGAAGGGGAGACGGAGGAGCGTCCTCGCCGCACTTGCGGTCGTTGCGCTCGCGGCGGCCGTCGTGCTCGGCGTGTCGTCGCAGACGGCCGGCGCGAAGCCGACCGCGCCGGCGGCGGCGGGCAGCTGCACGTTCGCCAACGGCATCAAGCACGTGATCCAGATCCAGTTCGACAACACGCACTTCCTGCGGGACCACGGCAACGTCCCGTCGGACCTCGAGCAGATGCCGCACCTGCTGAACTTCATCCGCGGCAACGGCACGCTGCTCACCGACGACCACACGGTCCTTATCTCGCACACGGCGACCGGGATCCTCTCGACGCTGACAGGCGTCTACCCGGACCGGATGGGCATCCCGATCGCCAACAGCTTCCGGTACTTCACGACAAGCGGCCAGAGCCGAACCGGCGTCTCGTTCGCGTACTGGACGGCGCCGCTCTACGACCCCGCCGGGCCGCCGTTCCCGCCGCCCGGGCAGACCGACCTCTCGCCCGAGATGATCAACGAGAACGGGAAGATCGCCCCGGCGCCGTGGGTTCCGTTCACCCGCGCGGGCTGTGACTTCGGCTCGGTCTCGACCGCGAACACGATCCTCGAGAACACCGGCATCGACGTCCCGACGTTCTTCGGCCCGAACTCGCCGGAGGCGATGCAGGCCGCGAGCGATAGCCCGGGCGCATCGGCGACGCAGACCTTCGCCGACTACGTCGGCATCGGCGTCCATTGCGCCAAGGGCTCGGCGATCTGCAGCGCCTCGCCGAACGCCCACGCGGACGCCCTCCCGGACGAGCCGGGCGGCTACAACGGCTTCGACGCGCTCATGGGCGCGAAGTACGTCGATCCGGTGATCAAGCCGAGTGGGCCGATGACGGACCTGAGCGGCAACGTGATCCAGGACCAGAACGGCCACATCGGCTTCCCCGGCTTCGACGGGGTGGAGGCCACGGTCTCGCTCTCCTGGATCGCGCAGATGCAGGAGGCGGGGATCCCGGTCACCTACGGGTACATCTCCGATGCCCACGACGCGCACGGGAACTCCGGGAACATCCACTTCGCCTACGCACCCGGAGAGGCCGGCTACGTCCAGCAGCTGCACGACTACGACGTGGCGTTCCAGCAGTTCTTCGACCGCCTGGCCGCGGACGGGATCAACAAGTCGAACACGCTGTTCCTGTTCACCGTCGACGAGGGCGACCACTTCGCCGGCTCGCAGCCCAACAACCCGAGCTGTGACGGCGTGACTGTCGCCTGTGACTACACCGGCCTTCCGGTCGGCGAGGTCAACGGCAACCTGAGCGCAATGATCAGGACGCAGTTCAACGACACGACGCCGTTCACCGTTCACTCGGACGTCGCGCCGAACGTCTACATCACCGGCAACCCGTCGCAGACGGATCCGGCGACGCGCCAACTCGAGCGGGAGATGGCGCAGCTGCACTGGACGAACCCGTACACGGGCGTCGACCAGCACAACATCATGGTCGCACTCGCGGACAAGACCGAGATGAAGACGCTGCACATGATCACGGCCGACCCGTTCAGGACACCGACGTTCACGCCGTTCGCCGATCCCGACTGGTTCTTCTTCGCCTCGGGCTCACCGGCGACCTGCGCGACGGACGCGGCCTGTGCCTCCGTCCCGCCGCGGTCGAGCCAGAGCTTCGCATGGAATCACGGCTCGATCCAGGACCAGATCGCATCCACGTGGGCCGGGTACGTCGGCCCCGGGATCAAGAGGCTGGGCGACACCGGGAGCGTGTGGACGGATCACACCGACCACCGCCCGACCGTCCTGACACTGCTTGGTCTGAAGGACGACTACCAGACCGACGGACGCACGGTCACCGAGATCGCGAACGAGAACGCGTTGCCCGTCAGCCTGCGCGTACACCACCCGAGCCTCGAGCGGCTCGGCGACACGTACAAGCAGCTGATGGCGTCGTTCGGCTCGTTCTCGATCGACACGCTGATGGCGTCAACACGTGCTCTGGCGAGCAACTCGCCAGGCGATCAGACCTACACCGACATCGAGAACGCGATCGCCTCGCTGACCGACCAGCGCAACGCGCTGGCGTCGGAGATCAGGGCCGGCATCAACTCGGCCGAGTTCGACGGCGTCATGCTGAGCGAGAACCAGATCAAGGACTGGACTCAGGCGGCCGACGACCTGCTTTCGCAGGCGCAGGCTCTGGCTGCCTCGTCCTGAGCCGTTCCACCTCGGAGGGCTCGAGCTCGCGCCATGCGCCGGGCTCGAGCCCTTCGAGCGTCAGGCCCGCGTAGCGGCTGCGGTGAAGCTCGAGCACCGGGTGGCCGACCGCGGCCAGCATCCGCTTCACCTGATGCTTGCGGCCCTCGTGGAGGGCGAGCTCGACCGTGCTCGGGGCGAGGAGTCTGGCTCCGGCGGGCGCGGTCGGGCCGTCGTCGAGGTCGATCCCTTCGCGAAGGCGCTCGAGCGCGTCTTCTGACGGTTCGCCCTCGACCTCGGCCTCGTAGACCTTCTCGACCTCGTAGCGCGGGTGGGCGAGGCGATGCGCGATCTCGCCGTCGTTCGTGAGCAGCAGCGCGCCGGTCGTGTCGGCGTCGAGGCGGCCCACCGGAACGACCCGCGCCGGGTGGTCGACGAGGTCCACGATTGTGCGGCGGCCCTGCGGGTCGCGTGCGGTGGTGACCGTGCCCCCGGGTTTGTGCAGGAGCACGTAGGTCAAGGGCTGGAGCTCGACCGGGGAGCCGTCGATCTTGACGCGATCGCGCGCGGCGACGAACGTGTTCAGCTGCCCAGGGTCGCCGTTGACGGTGACGCGGCCGGCCTTGATCAGCTCGTCGGCGCGACGGCGGGAGGCGACGCCGGCGCGCGCGAGGTAGGCATTCAGCCGCACGGGCCCTCGACGGGCATCGTCATCGCCGGTCCGTCCGCCGGGCGGATCACCACGCGCCCGGCCGAACCGTCGTCCCGGATCAGGTCGAGCACGAGTGAGGCGATCTCGTCGGCGCTCACGAGCCCGGGTACCTCGGCGCGCTCCTCCTCGGTCATCGAGGCGAGGCTGCGCTGGACGGCCGGCGTGTCGACCCAGTCCGGGCAGACGCAACTGACGCGCACCCGGTGGGAGGCGGCGAGCGGGGATAGCGCGCCCGTCAGGCGCATGAGCCCCGCCTTCGCAGCGGCGTACTCGGGCGAGCCGTGCGGGAAGAGGCCGTAGCCGGCCATCGAGGAGACGTTCACGATCGCCCCACCCGTGGTCATCGCCTGGAGCGCGAGTTGCGTGGCCACCATCGCGCTGCGGAGGTTGAGCTCGAGGGTCCGGCTCCAGTGCTCGATCGGGGCCTCGGGGAAGTGGGGGCCGGGCGCACCGCCCGCGTTGTTGACGAGGATCTCGAGGCCTTCGGCGGCGTCGATCATCGCACGCACGTCGTCGTCGACCAGCATGTCCGCCTGCACGAAGCGGCCTCCGAGCTCCTCCCCCGCCCGCCGCCCTCCTTCAGGGTCGACGTCGGCGACCACGACGGCAGCGCCTTCCTCGGCGAGCGCCCCCGCCACGGCCAGGCCGATGCCGGCCGCGGCGCCTGTGACGACCGCGACCTTCCCGTCGATCTCCACCGCGGCAGTATTCCAGCGCGCCGACACTGTTACGATCGGCACATGCGAAAGGACTGGTCGATGGGCGCGCAGGACGATCTCGATATCGATCCGAGGCTCACCCGCATGCCTCGGCCGGTGGTATCGACTGGGCAGGCCGGTCTGCAGCTCGGGCCGCCCCTGATGTGCCTTTTCGCCGGCGTGCTGGCGGCGCTCGTGTACGCCTGGCCCGTGCTGCTGGTCGTCGACATCATGGCCGGCGGTTTCCGGCCGGCGCTGTTTGCATGGATCCTCGGCGGCAGCGCCGTCTTCGCCGCAGTCGCGTTCTGGGCGATGACTGGCTGGGAGCGGCGCCACTGGGCGCGTAACCCGCACGCGGTCGGCGACTTCGCCGACCCGCCGCCCTGGAAGTAGCAGCGCCACCGCGTGCCGCACTACGTCTCGTTGATGCGCTGGACGTCCAAGGGCGTCGCGGGGCTGCCCGCGTGGCGGGAGCGGGTCGAGGAGGGCGAGCGGATCGTCCAGGAGGCCGGCGGCTCGCTCGTGGGCGTCTACGTCACGCTCGGGCGCTACGACGTGGTCGAGATCTTCGAGGCGCCCGACGACGACACCGCCGCCGAGATCCTGATGAAGCTCCAGCGCCACGGCGCCGAGCACACCGAGACCCTCCGCGCCTTCACGCGCGACGAAGCCGAAGCGATCATCCGCCGGCTCTAGCCGTTGCACTCCTAGGCCACGGCGCCGCAGCTGAGCCCTCCGTGAGCGGCGAGCACGGGCGCCGTCCCGCGGGAGCCCACGCCGACGGCCACGGGCGTTGCCGCCTCGAAGCCCGCGGCGCGGATCAGCCGCTGGAGATCGTGCTCGTCAGGCAGGCCGGCGCTCGGCGACCGACTCGAGCCGCTCGCGGATCTCGTCCGTGCTCTCGCCGAGGTCGTCCAGGCGCGGCAGCGCGGACAGCGAGTCGAGGCCGAAGACCCGCTCGAAGAGCGGCGTCGCGCGGTAGCGGATCGCCCCGCCCACGCCGTCCTCGCGACCGGCCTCGGCGATCAGCCCGCGCTCGACCAGGCCCGCGACCACCGAATCGGCGGCCACGCCACGGATGCGCGCGATTCCCGGCCGGCTCACCGGGCCGAGGTAGGCGACGATCGCGAGCGTCTCGAGCGCCGCCGCCGAGAGCCCGCGCTCGACGGGCCGCTCGAACAGCCGTCCGCACGCCTCGGCCGCCTCGCGCGACGCGCGGAAGGCCCAGCCGCCGGCCATGTGCTCGAGCACGATCCCGCTTCGGCCCTCGGCGTAGCGCTCGCCGAGCAGGCGCAGAGCCATCTCGACGCGCTCGGCGTCGTCGTTCGCGGCCTCGGCGAGCTCGTCGGCCGACAGCGGCTGCGACGCGACGACCAGCAGAGCCTCGATCGTCCGGGCGAGCCGGTCGACCGGGCTCGCGGTGATCAGGCGGAGCGGGCGGTCCATTCCGGTCTCCTCTCCTCGGAAGCAGGGGCGGCGCGGCGCACCCGGATCGGCGCGAAGGGCGCGGCCTGCTCCAGCGCGACCTCTCCCCCGCGCCGGAGCTCCAGCAGCGCCAGAAACGCCACCGCCTGCTCGATTCTCGACATCCCCTCCACTTCCGCGTCGAGGTCGAAGACCCTGCGCCGCGAGAGCACCGCGCGGAAGCGCTCGAGGAACTGCGCCACAGGCGGGAAGCGCAGCTCGAGGTGCGCCAGTGACAACGCCGGAGGCTCGGCACCCAGCGCCCGCAATGCGGCCGCAAGCGACTCCGGCTCCTGTGGCGCGAGCCGCCGCTCGTGATTCCAGACTCCGTAGGAGGGTGCCGGGCCGAGCCGGAAGAACCGGTCGCTCTCCGCCTCCAGCCGCTCCGCCAGCCAGGCCGCGGCCTCCTTGGCGCGCCGGTACTCGGCCAGCCGCCGCGCCAGCTCCTCGGCCGCCTCCTCGGGCTCGAGCTCCGAAAGCTCGGCCTCCTCGTCCGGGAAGAGCCCGCGCGCCTTCAGCTCCAGCAGCGCCGCGACAAGTACCAGGAACTCACCGCAGGCTTCGAGGTCGAGCTCGCCCCGCTCGGCCAGGCGCTCGACGAACGTGACGACGATCCCGGCAACGTCAACCTCGGCGAGGTCGAGCTCCTCCTTCAGGACGAGCGTCAGCAGCAGGTCGAAGGGGCCCTCGAAGGCGTCGAGGTCCAGCTCGAGCTCGCGCACGACCACGGCCGCAACCTAACGGCGCTACCGGACGCGGCCGCGCGGGATCGCCATCGCGGGCCCCTCGGGCTCGCGCCGCTCGCGCCGACGGCGGCCGACCCACCGCGGGCCCTCCTCGCCGCCGCGCAGGAACTGCCACCAGACGAAGAACACGGTCGAGCAGATGAAGACGACGATCGACACCCACGCGTTCAGCCGTAGCCCGGCGAGCTCGTGGGCCGGGTCGATCCGCAGCAGCTCCTCGCAGAAGCGCCCGGCCGTGTAGTACGAGACGTAGAGCGCAAAGAGCGCGGGCGGCTTGAAGCGGAAGCGCCGGTCGAGCGCGAGCAAGAGGCCGACGCCGATCAGGTCGTAGACGAACTCGTAGAGGAACGTGGGGTGGAAGGTCGCGCGGTCCTCGTAGCCGGCGACGCGGTGCTCGGGGTCGATCTTCAGCCCCCACGGCAGGTCGGTCGGCTTGCCGTAGAGCTCCTGGTTCCACCAGTTCCCCCAGCGGCCGATCGCCTGCGCGAGCAGCAGGCCCGGCGCGACCGCGTCCATCATGTCGCGCACCCGCGCGCCCTCGCGGCGCACGACGATCGCGCCGACGAGGCAGCCGAGCGCGATCCCGCCCCACACTCCGAGGCCGCCCTCCCAGACCGCGAAGACGCCCTTCCACTTCGGGCTCGAGACCTCGTCCCAGCTCGTGACGTCGTGGTAGATGCGCGCGCCGACGATGCCGGCCGCGACTCCCCAGACCGCGACCTTGAGCACGAGGTCCCAGTCGCCGCCGCGCCTGGTCCAGCGGTAGCCGGTCAGGAGGATGCAGGCCGCGATCGCGACCAGCAGCGTCAGGCCGTACATGTGGATCGTCAGCGGCCCGAGGTCGAGCGTGCCGGTGCCCGGCGAGGGGATGAAGGCGAGGCTCACGCGGGCGACATTCTGCCCTCGGCGTGCGACGCCTGCCTCCGTGTGCGGTCCAGATCGGGAGGGATCGACGGAACGTGGCTCGCCGCCGGTTCGTCGAGCCCGACTTAAATCAGGATGTCGATGGCCGTCTCGTACGGACAGCCCTGCTCGACGAGCTCGATCGCGAAGTGCAGGTCGATGTCGTGCCTGGCGGCGAGCGCGACCGCGTCGCCCGGGTCGAAGCCGGCCCGGACGAGCTCCTCGGCGCGCCAGTGCTCGACCCGATCCATCTCGGTCTCGGTGGTGATGTGAACCTCTGCCGCAGCCATACACCTGGTATTCGGTCGAACGGCGGGGCCGGTTCTCCCCCGGCAGGGGGATCTCAGAGGATGCTGCGCGCCAAGTCGAGCGCCTGCGCCTTGCTCAAGCGGCCCTCAAGCCGCAGCGTCCGGCCGCCGTCGAGCCAGAGCAGCACGTTTCCCGTCACCAGGATCGGCCGCTGCCGGTAGCCGGTCTCGCGGTCCATCCACGTCAGGACGTGCGGCGCGCCCTCGAGCCAGAGGCCCGGCTCGCGGCCGACCTGCACAGGATCGATGACCGTCGCGTTCACGGCCAGCTTCTTCAGCACCCCCACCTCTCCGACGGACGGGAACTCCGAGAGCAGCACCGTCCTGCCGTGCGAGCGCAGCAGGACGGTCGCGATCGAGTCGCCGATCACGTAGGCCCGCGCGGGCTTGCGGTCGAGCGGCGGCAGGGCGAGCTCGAAGCCGACGCGGCGCTCCGCCTCGGCGAGCGGCACCGGCCGCCCGAGGCCGCGCGCCTGCCCGCGCTCGGTCGCATGCGGAAGCGTGTCGACGAGCTCGACGCTTGCCCCACCCAGGTGGAACAAGCGCAGGATCGCGCTGCGCGCCGGCGGGACCGCGAACGCCACCGCCACGGCCAGGGCGACGACGGCGAACGCGATCGCCACGGCCCGCCACGGGAACGGCCTGCCGTGCACGCGCTCGCGCACGCGCGGCGCGAGGTCCGGCTCCGGCGGGAAGGCCAGCTCGCGGCCGAGCTCCTGCAGTCGCTGCTCGAGCGTGCTCACGCCTCCTCCTCCAGCGCCTCGCGCAGCCGCTCGAGCGCGCGCGAGAGCCTCGACTTGACGGTCCCCTTGCGGATCCCCAGCGCCGCCGCAGTCTCCTCCTCGGAGAGCTCGAGGAAGTAGCGGCAGGCGACCGCGTCGCGGTGCTTCTCGGAGAGCCGCTCGACCGCGGCAAGCAGTCGCTCGTGCGACTCGCGCGCGAGGAGAGCCGCCTCGGGGGACGGGACCGCGTCCCCCAGGCGGTCCTCAGCGGCCGCACGAAGCGTCAGGCGTTCGCGCCGCGCGGCGGAGCGGCGGCGGTTGCGGGCCTCGTTGGCGACGATCCGCAGCAGCCAGGGCTCGAGCGCGGCGCCGCGGCGGAAGCGGCCGAGCGCGCGGTGGGCCTTGACGAGCCCGTCCTGCGCCGCCTCCTCGGCGTCGGCGGCGTTGCCGGCCAGCACGTACGCCGTCCGGAACGCGATTCCCTGATATGTGCGCACGAGCGTCTCCCAGGCCTCGAGGTCGCCGCGCCGCGCCCGCTCGACGAGCTCGGCTTCGTCCAGTGGCCGGTCCACCACTGCCGTACCTACACCCGCCGACGCGATAGGGTTCCGGGCCATGCTGGCACGCGTTGCACGGTATGAGGTTGACCCGGCGCGAATCGACGCGGCGGTGCAGGCGTTTGCCGAGGCGGCAGTCCAGGTCGAGCAGCTCCAGGGATTCGCGGGAGGCTACGTCCTCGTCGACCCCGAGGACGGGCGCACGATGACGCTCACGCTGTGGGAGAACGCGGCAGTGCTTGAGAACAGCGAGTCCGTCGCTTCAAGGGCCCGCCGCCGCGCCGCCGAGTCCGTCGACGGCTCCGTCCTCTCGGTCGAGAAGTTCGAGGTCGCCCAGGAGCTCGGCCGGGCCGGCGACTGAGCGAGGCAGGCACGCGGAACCCGGCCGCCGCGAGCGGTGTATCCGCGAGTACACCCTCGTAAAGGAGCCGGTCATGATCCGCCTCAGCCTCGCCGTCGCGCTCGCCGCTCTCGTCGTGCCCGCGGTCGCGGCCGCTAAGGAGCCGAGCCGGGCCTCGATCTCGGGGCCCGGGTTCTCGAAGACGCTGAAGATGCGCGACCTCGACCACTTCAGCGGCTCGAAGCTCGCCGAGCTGACGGAGGAGAGCGGGTTCTTCCCGTCCGCCGTCGGCCAGTCGCCGAACCCAATGCTGCCCGGGCGGCCGAGCGGCAAGCTGGGGCCGCGCTACACGATCGTCTGGACGGTCCCGGCCGACACCACGACCCGCGTGCGCCAGGACCTCTACCCGTACGCGCGCGGCGGCGCGGTCACCTACACAAAGCCGGGGCAGCCGATCTTCGACATGACGACGGTCGGCGGCTGGTACCGCAACCCGCTGCTGAAGGGGACGCTGGTCGGGCTGGGCCTACCGGCGCGGGCGCCCGCGGTGGGCGACTCGAGCGGGACGGGCTACGCGCTGATCCTTGGTCTCCTCGCGGCAGGAGCCGTTGTGGCCGCCGGCGGTTTCGTCATGTGGCGGCGTCAGCGCGGCCAGAGGTCGCCATCGACCAGCTCGACCGAGTTCCCGGCCGGATCGCGGACGTAGATCGAGCGGCCGCCGCGCGACCACTCCTTCTCCTGCTCGAGCTCGACGCCCCGCGCCACCAGCTCCTCGCGCCAGGCGTCGAGCTCGCCGTCACCGACCGAGAACGCCACGTGGCCGGGCCCCTCCGAGCCGTGCGAGGGGACCGGACGGCCCGGCGTCCCGGAGCGCTCCGGGTCGAAGAGCAGCAAGACACCGTCGTCGTCGAGCCGGAAGGCGGCCGCAAGGTCGTCCGGCCCGTCGACGACCCGCAACCCGAGCATGTCCGAGTAGAACGCGGCCGTGGCGGCGACGTCGTGTGAGTAGAGAACCGTTTCGTAGACCCGCCGCGGTCTCACGGCGGCGAACCCTAGCCAGCTAGGCTCGAACACGCATGAGCTCCGCGGTGCTGGAGATCCCGACCCTCGCCGACGTCGAGGATGCACGGCGGCGGATCGCGTCGCACTTGCTACCCACGCCGCTCTATGCCAACGGCGCGCTGAGCGAGCTCGTCGGCGCCGAGATCTTCGTCAAGCACGAGAACCACTTGCCGATCGGCGCCTTCAAGGTCCGCGGGGGCGTCAACCTCGTGTCGCGGCTGAGCGACGACGAGCGCCGCCGCGGCGTCATCACCGCATCAACGGGGAACCACGGCCAGTCGATCGCGTTCGCGGCGGGGATCTTCGATGTCAGGGCGATCGTCTGCGTCCCCGAGGGGGCGAACCCGGTCAAGCTGGCCGCGATGGAGCGGCTCGGCGCCGAGCTCCTCGTTCACGGCCGCGACTTCGACGAGGCGCGCGAGCACTGCGAGGGGCTTGCGCGCGAGCACGGATACCGCTACGTCCACTCCGGCAACGAGCCGCACCTGATCGCCGGCGTTGGAACGGCGACGCTCGAGCTGCTGGAGACCGAACCCGACGTCGAGGTCGTGATCGTGCCGGTCGGCGGCGGCAGCGGGGCAGCTGGGGCGTGCGTGGCCGGCAAGGCGGTCAAACCGGACCTGGAGGTAATCGGCGTCCAGTCGTCCGCGGCGCCGGCTGCCTACCGCTCGTGGCAGGCGCGCGAGCTGCTCGAGGACCGGATGGAGACGAGCGCCGAGGGCCTGGCGACCCGGGTCGCCTTCGAGCTCCCGCAGCGGATCCTGTGGCAGCACCTCGACGACTTCGTCCTCGTGGACGAGCACGAGCTGGAACGGGCGGTGGTGCTGATGATCGAGGGCACCCGAAACCTCGTCGAGCCGGCGGGAGCCGCCCCACTGGCTGCCGCGCTCCGGCTGAGCGACAGACTCGCCGGGAAGAAGGTCGCGCTCGATCCTGAGCGGGGGCAACATCAGTCCCGCCCAGCTCCGGGAAATCCTCGCCCGCTAAAGTCATCGCTTGCGATGCCGACCTCAGGACGCGCGGGGTCTGCTCGTGCGTCCGTCTGAAATGGTCCGCACGAGACGATTGGACTAGTGGGAACGGCGACTAGAGTAGATTCCGCTCAGAAGCCGGCTCGGGCTGCTCCGACCTGACGGCCGCCTCGCGCGGCACACCGTGCAGCGGAGGGCCGGCTTCGTTTTGCGCTCAGTCCCGGAACTGGCCGAAGGCGAGGATGTACCCGTCGGGGTCGCGGACGCGCACCTCGCGCAGCCCGTACGGCTGGTCGACCGGCCCGTGCAGCAGCTCGGCACCGCGGCCGCGCAGCTCCTCGTGCAGCGCTTCCACGTCGTCCACCCAGAAGTACGCGTCGAACATGTCCGGCGGCGCCAAGACGTGGTTCGGCCGGGCCGGCGCCCCGTGGACGCAGGCGAAGTGCAGATGACAGCCGTCGCGCTCCGCGTAGCCGTAGTGCTCCGGGTTGACCTCCCACGCGTGCGTCTCGAACGCGAGCGCGTCGCGGTAGTACCTGACCGACCGGCCGACGTCCTCGACGAGCAGCACCGTCGCGTGGCCCGTGAGCTTCACGCCACGGCGGCCTCGCCGAGGAGCGCCTTCACCTCGGCGAAGAAGTCCGGCTCCGGCTTCACGCGGTAGTCGTTGCCGAACTGGAGCGTGCGCGGGCCCTCGGAGGTGACGAGATCGACAACGACGGGTGCCTCGCCCGGGAAGTCGCGCACCACCGCCGCGAGCTCGCGGATGATCCCGGCCCGCGCCTGCCGCGCGTCGACCTTGAGCCGCACCTCGCGTCGCTCCGGGGTCGCCTCGAACGACGCGACCTCGAGCGCGATCAGCTTCGACTCGCCCTCCTTGTGGTCGACACGCGCCTTCACGACCAGCACCGCGTCCGTGATCAGCAGCTCGCGCGCGGCCGCGTAGACCGAGTTGAAGACGACAACCTCCGCGCTGCCGATCACGTCGTCGAGCCGCAGGAAGACCATCGGCTCGCCCTTCTTCGTCGTCAGCTGCTTGACCGCCGAGACGATCCCGGCCACGGTGACGATCTCCCCGTCGCGCCGGTGGCCGAGGTCGGCCAGCGTCGCATCGGTCTTGCGCCGGAGCTGGGCCCTGATCGCCTCGAGCGGATGCTCGGAGACGTAGAGCCCCAGGGTCTCCTTCTCCAGCCGCAGCAGTTCGTTCTTCTCGAACTCCTCGCTGCGGATCGGCGGGTGCTCGAGCTTCTCCTCGACCTCGGCGAAGAGCGAGCTCTGGCCCCGCAGGCGCTCATCGGAGGCGCGCTGGCCATGCGACAGCGCGTGCTCCAGCGCCTCCAGCATCCCGCGCCGCGAGCCCTGGGTCGAGTCGAGCGCGCCGCACTTGACGAGGGACTCGAGCGCGCGCTTGTTCACCACCTGTGGGTCGACGCGCTCGGTGAAGTCCCAGAGCGTGGTGAACGGCCCGCCCTCCCCGCGCGCCGCCACGATTGCGCGCGCCGCCGCGTCGCCGACGTTCTTCACCGCGTTCAGACCGAAGCGGATCCGCCCCTCGACGACCGCGAAGTCGCACTCGGAGCCGTTCACGTCGGGCGGCAGAACCTCAACGTCCATCTCGCGGCACGCGTTGACGTAGAACGGCACGCGGTCCTTGGTGTTCATCACGGAGGAGATCAGCGCCGCCATGTACTCCTTCGAGTGGTGCGCCTTCAGCCACGCGGTGCGGTAGGCGATCAGCGCGTAGCAGGCGGCGTGCGACTTGTTGAAGGAGTAGTCCTGCGCCTGCTCCATGTCCTTCCAGAGCTGGTTCGCGACCGCCGGCGTGACCTCGTTGGCGGCGCAGCCCTCGAGGAACTTGTCCTTGAGGGACGCCATCAGCGAGTGGATCTTCTTCCCGATCGCCTTGCGCAGGTCGTCCGCCTCGGCCGGCGTGAAGCCCGCGAGCTGCTTGGCGATCTCCATGTACTGCTCCTGGTAGATGCAGATCCCGTAGCTGAGGCCGGTGATCGGCTCCAGGCGGGGATCGAGATAGCTGATCGCTTCCTGGCCGTTCTTCCGCCGCGCGTAGCCCGGGATGTAGCCCATCGGCCCCGGCCGGTAGAGCGCGACGAGGGCGATCAGGTCCTCGAACTCGGTCGGCTTGACCTGGCGGAGCGCCTCGCGCATCCCCGACGACTCGAACTGGAAGACGCCGACCGTGTCGCCGCGCTGCAGCATCTTGTAGGTCTCCGCGTCGTCGAGCGGGAGCTTGCCGATGTCCACGCCGCCGACCAGCTCGACCGCCTTCTCGATCACGTCGAGGTTGCGCAGGCCGAGGAAGTCGATCTTCAGCAGGCCGAGCGCCTCGACGTCCCACATCCCGAACTGCGTCACGACCTCCTGGTCGGCTCCCTTCTGCTGCAGCGGCACGACGTCGGTCAGCGGCCGGTCCGCGATCACGACCCCGGCGGCGTGGATCGAGTCCTGGCGGATCAGCCCCTCGAGCGGCTTGGCCAGGTCGACGATCTCGCGCACGAGCGGGTCGGCGTCGTAGGCCTGTTTCAACTCGGCGCCCGGCTTGAGGCAGTCGTCCAGGTAGACCTTCGGCCCCTCGGGGATCAGCTTCGCGATCTTGTCGACGCTGCCGTAGGGGATCTCGAGCACGCGGCCCGCGTCTCGGACGGCTGCCCGCGCCATCATCGTCCCGAAGGTGATGATCTGCGCGACGCGGTCGCGGCCGTACTTCTCGGCGACGTAGTTGATGACCTGGTCGCGGCCGGCAACGGCGAAGTCGATGTCCATGTCAGGCATCGACTTGCGGCCGGGGTTCAGCATCCGCTCGAAGAGCAGGCCGTAGCGGATCGGGTCGACGTCGGTGATCTCGAGGCAGTAGGCGGCGAGCGAGCCGGCCGCGCTGCCGCGGCCCGGGCCGACCGAGATCCCGTTCCGCTTCGCGAAGGCGATGAAGTCCCAGACGATCAGGAAGTAGTCCGCGAAGCCCATCTCCTTGATCGTCTTGAGCTCGAAGCGCAGGCGCTCCTGGAGCTCCGGCGTGACCCGGTCGTAGCGCTTGTGCAGGCCCTTCTCACACAGCTCGACGAGGTACTCGAAGGCGTCCTTGCCGTCGGGGAGCGGGAACTTCGGGAGCAGGATGTTCCCGAGCTCGAGCTCCACGTTGCAGCGCTCGGCGATCTCGAGCGTGCGCCGCATCGCCTCCTCGTGGCCGGGGAAGTCGAGCGCCATCTCCTCCGGTGACTTGAAGAAGAACTGGTCGGTGTCGAACTTCCAGTGGTTCGGGTTCTTCAGCGAGTCGCCCGACTGGATGCAGAGGAGCGCCTCGTGCGCCTTCGCGTCCTCGTGGCGCAGGTAGTGGACGTCGCCGGTAGCGACGAGCGGCAGCCCCGAGTCGCCCGCAAGCTTCGACAGTGCCGGGTTGATCCGCTGCTGGATCTCGAGGCCCGCGTTCTGCATCTCGACGTAGGTCGAGTCGCGGCCGAAGACCTGCGCGAGCCGGTCGAGGTCGGCGCGAGCGTCGTCGTCGCGGTTCTCCTCGAGCGCCTTGCAGACGCGGCCCGAGAGGCAGCCGGACAGCGCGACCAGGCCCTGCGAGTGGCTCTCGAGCAGCTCCCAGTCGACCCGCGGCTTGTAGTAGTAGCCCTCGAGGTAGCCGGCCGAGGCGAGCTTGATCAGGTTCCCGTAGCCGGTGTTGTCCTCGGCCAGCAGGGTCAGGTGCGCGTACCCCTTGCGCTGCGCGCGTCGGTCCTCGGCGACGTAGACCTCGCAGCCGATCAGCGGCTTGACGCCGACCTTGCCGGTCTCGCGGTAGAGCTCGACCGCGCCGGCCAGCGAGCCGTGGTCGGTGAGTGCGACGGCCGGCATCTCGAGCTCGGCCGCGCGCGCCGCGAGCGCGGGGATCCGGCACGCCCCGTCGAGGATCGAGTACTCGGAGTGGACGTGCAGGTGGACGAAGCCGGCGTCAGCCACGGGAAGTCGAGTCTAGTTCGACGGTCCGACGTGCCCGGATCGCAGGCCCGCCCGACCGGGGTCAGGTCTTGCAATGCCGCATTTCCGTGCCGACTTTGCACGAACGCCTCCACATTCGAACACCATCTGGACGAAGATTCGCCGTCTCGTCACACGCGACTCGATCGGTTGCCGCGTCGATGTTGCAGCGCAAGACCTGACCCCGGGGTTAGGTTGGTCGGCACGGTCACGGGCAAGCTCGCCGCGCAACTAGCTATCGATGCGCTCTCCGGTCTCCGGGTCGAAGACGTGCGCGTCGGCCGGCCTGACCCGCAGCGAGACGCGGTCGCCCTGGCCCGGAGCCTCACGTGCTTCGGTGCGTGCGACGAGCCGCGTCGTCCCGTCCGCGCCCTCGTGCAGGCGGGCTGAGCAGAAGACGTACGCGTCGGCGCCGAGCTCCTCGACGACCTCGACGTACGCGGGGATCCCGTCGGTGGCGAGCTCCAGCGCCTCGGGGCGGAAGCCGAGCACGACCGCCGAGCGGCCGTCGGTCGACACGCTCAGCTCGACTCGCTGCCCGCAGAACGAGACGGCGCCGTTCGAGCCGAGCGCGACCTCGCAGAGGTTCATCGCGGGCGAGCCGATGAAGCCGGCGACGAAGCGGTTGACCGGGCGGTCGTAGAGCTCGCGCGGCGTCCCGACTTGCTGCAGCTCCCCGAGGTCGAGCACGGCGACGCGGTGGCCGAGCGTCATCGCCTCGCTCTGGTCGTGCGTTACGTAGACGGTCGTGATCCCGAGGTCGTGCTGCAGCGCGGCGACGTCCGCGCGCATCTGGACGCGCAGCTTCGCGTCGAGGTTCGAGAGCGGCTCGTCCATCAGAAAGACACTCGGCGAGCGGACGATCGCTCTGCCCATCGCGACACGCTGGCGCTCGCCGCCGGAGAGCTGCGCCGGCTTGCGGTCGATCAAGCGCTCGAGGCCGAGCCGCCGCGCGACCTCGGCCGCCCGCTTCTCGCGTTCGGCCTTCTTGACGCCGGCCATCTTGAGCGGGAACGCGATGTTCTGGGAGACCGTGAGGTACGGGTAGAGCGCGTAGTTCTGGAACACCATCGCGATGTCGCGCTTCTTCGGCGGCAGGTCGGTGACGTCGCGGCCGCCGATCAGCACCGCGCCCGCGTCGACCTCCTCGAGGCCCGCGAGCATCCGCAGCGCGGTCGTCTTGCCGGAGCCCGACGGGCCGACGAGCACCATCAGCTCGCCGTCGCCGACCAGGAGGTCGAGCGCGTCGACCGCGGGCGTGGAGCTGCCGGGGTAGAGCTTCGTCGCCTGGACGTAGCGGACGTCAGCCACGCTCGGCCTCCACCGCGGCCTCGAGCTCCTCGCGGGCTCGCCGCTGGGCTTGTGCGTCCGCACCAATCGCGTCGAGGCCGAGCAGTGCTGCGCCGACGATCGGCGGCGAGCTCGGCGCCGTCACCGTCGCCCTCGGTGCGAGCCGCCGCAGCTCGTCCTCGACCGCCGCACTGAGGCGGCCGTCGCCGGTCTGCAGCAGGCCGCCACCCAGCAGCACCTCCGCCGACTCCTCGACGAGGTCGAGGCGCTGGAGGGCTACGCGGGCCATCGCGACGATCTCGGAGGCGAGCCGCTCCACGATCTCCGCCGCGACGGCGTCGTGCTCGGCCTCGGCGAACACGACAGGTGGCAGCTCGACCAGTCGGCGCAGAGGGATCTCGTCGCGGTGGATCGCCTCCGCGAGCCCGGCGGGCGTCTCGAGCCCGAAGTAGGTCGGCACCGCGTGCTCGAGCGCCGTGTGCGGCCCGCGGCCGTCCTCGCCTCGCGCGGCTGCGAACAGCGCCGCGTTACCGACGTCCCAGCCGCCGCCCCAGTCTCCGGTGATCGTGCCGAGGGCGGGGAAGCGCGCGTGGCGGCCGTCCGCGGCCACGCCGACGCAGTTGATCCCCGAGCCGCAGACGACGGCGACGCCCCAGCCGCGCTCGGTGCCCGCGCGCAGGACGGCGAAGGTGTCGTTGTCGACGACCACCCGCTCGGCCCAGCGCCGCGCTTCGATCGCCTCGCGCAGCTCGCGCTCCTCGCTCGGGAAGTCGACGCCCGACATGTTCAACTGCGCCACCTCGGCCTCGCCCGAGCGGCCGCCGGCCTGCTCGAACAGGCGGTCGAGCACGGCGAGTGCGCGCTCGAGGCCGAGGTTCTGCGGCGAGCTCTCGGGCCCGCGCACGAGCTCCAGCAGGGCGCCGTCGCGGCCCAGCCGCGCCAGGTGCGTCTTCGAGGCGCCGCCGTCGACGGCAACCACGGCCGTGGCGCTCATACCGGTGCCTCCCGCGGCTCGAGCAGCGGCTCCAGCAGCTCCTCGACGAGCGCGTCCTGGCCGATCAGCGGATGTGCGAGCAGCGCCTTGCGCGCGACCGCGAGATCCTGCGCGGCCGCGGCCTGCGCGGCCAGCCGCTCGTACGCCGCCACGTGCTGGACGAGCCCGAGCAGCTCCGGCGCCAGCGGCTCCTGGGGGAGCGGCACGATGGTGTCGCGGGCGACCCGGGCCGGCACCTCCACCACGTCGTCGTCCGCGAGCCCGAGGAGCGTCCCCTCGTTGCGGACGTCCACCTCGTGGACGCGGCCGTCGCCGGTGGCGAGCGAGCGGACGAGCCCGACCGCAGCCTCGCTGTAGAACGCACCGCCGCGCTGCTCGAGCAACGCGGGCTTCTCCGTCAGCTGCGGGTCGCGGTACATCTTGAGCAGCGCGCGCTCGATCTCCATCACCTGCGCCGCCCGCGGCTTTTCGCCCAGCTGCTCGGCCAGCACCCGGTCGTGCGCGTAGAAGTAGCGCAGGTAGTACGACGGCACCGCGCCGAGCTGCTCGAGCAACCTCAGCGGGAGCCCGCCCGCCAGGCCTGACAGCTCGTCGCCGTGCGCGTCCAGCAGCCTCGGCAGCACGTCGTCGTCGCCCACGCGGACCGCCCGCACCCACGTCAGGTGGTTGAGGCCGACCTGGTCGACGAGCACCGACTCGGGCTCGACCCCGAGCAGCCGCGCACACGTGCGCTGGACGCCGATCGCGACGTTGCAGAGCCCGACTGCGCGGTGGCCGGCGTCGAGCAGCGAGCGCGTGACGATCCCGACCGGATTCGTGAAGTCGACGATCCAGGCGCCGTCGGCCGCGCGCTCCCGCACGCGATCCGCGATCTCCAGCACGACCGGGACCGTGCGGAACGCCTTCGCGAGCCCACCCGCGCCGGTCGTCTCCTGGCCGATGCAGCCGCAGGCGAGCGGAACGGTCTCGTCGCGCAGCCGCGCCTCCTGGCCGCCGACGCGGATCTGGACGAGCACGTAGTCGGCGCCGTCGAGCGCGCGGTCGAGGTCGCCGGTCTGCTCCAGGCGCCCCTCGTAGCCCTGCCGGTCGAGCATCCGCTGTGCCAGGCCGCCGACAACCTCGAGCCGCTCGGCGTCGATGTCGTGCAGCACCAGCTCGCGCACGTCGATCGCGTCGCGCTCGCGGCCGAGCCCCGAGACCAGCTCCGGCGTGTACGTCGAGCCGGCGCCGATGACCGCGACCTTCATCAGCCCTTCACCCCCGTCAGCGTCACTCCCTCCACGAAGGCGCGCTGCGCCAGGAAGAACAGGATGATCACCGGCGTCATCACGACCAGCGTCGCCGCCATGACCAGGTTCCACTGCACCTGGTAGAGCGAGCGGAACTGCGACAGCCCGAGCGAGAGCGTCCAGTGCTGCGAGCTCTCGCCGGTGTAGAGCAGCGGCCCGAAGAAGTCGTTGAAGCAGAACAAGAACGAGAACAGCGCGACCGCCGCGATCGCCGGCTTCGCGAGCCGCAGCACGACCGTCGTGAGGATCCGGAACTCGCCGCAGCCGTCCACGCGCGCCGCGTCGAGGTACTCCTCGGGGATCGTCAGGAAGAACTGGCGCAGCAGGAAGATCGAGAAGGCGTCGCCGAGGTAGTTCGGCAGGATCAGCGGCCAGAGCGAGCCGACAAGGTGCAGCTTCGCCCACAGCACGTAGACGGGCACGATCGTCACCTGCGGCGGCAGCATCATCGCGACCAGCGTGATCAGGAAGACGGCGTCGCGCCCGCGCCAGCGAAGCCGCGAGAGCGCGTAGGCGACAGGGATGCTCGAGAGCAGCAACCCGAGCGTCGCGAGGCCGCCGTAGAGGAGCGTGTTCAGCGCGTAGCGCCAAAGCGGCGCCTTCGAGAAGACGTCGATGTAGTTGTGCCAGGCGAACGGCTCCGGCCAGAGCCGCGACGAGAGCGCCTGGTGGTTCGTCATCAGCGACGTCAGCACGATGAAGACGAACGGGAGCAGGAAGACGATCGCCGCGACGATCAGGAGGCTGTGCGTCGCGACGCCCATCAGGAACCGCTTCCGGCGAACCGCGACCGGCGGGCGGCGGCGGACGAAGGTCCCAGGGACGGCGCGTGCGGGTGCGGCCTCGGTGCTCACCGGCCGGGCCCCTGGTAGTGCACGAAGCGGCGCGAGTTCTGGACGATGATGAACGTCACCGCGAACGAGACGGCGAGCAGCAGCATCGCCATCGCTGAGGCGTAGCCCATGTTGAAGTAGCGGAAGCCCTGCTGGTAGAGCAGCACCGGGTAGAAGAGCGTCGAGTCCTCCGGGTAGCCGAGCGCGCTCGCGGTCTCCGCCGAGTAGGAGGCCGAGCCGCCCGCGACGTTCGCGGCGACGTAGGCCTGCGTGAAGTACTGCATGCCCTCGATCACTCCCACGACGACCGCGAACAGGATCACCGGGCTAATTGTCGGCAGCAGCACGAAGCGCACGCGTGAGACGAAGCCGGCGCCGTCGAGCTGCGCCGACTCGTAGAGGTGCTGCGGGACGTCGAGCACCGCCGCGAGGAAGATGATCATGGTGTTGCCGACGCCCCAGAGCGCGAGCATCGTCAGGGACGGCTTCGACCACTGCGGCGAGTCGAACCAGAGCGGCCCCTGGATTCCGAGCTTCTCGAGGATCGTGTTCACCGGCCCCGTCGCCGGGTTGAGCAGGTAGACGAAGCCGAGAGTGGCCGCGACGGGCGGCGCGAGGGCCGGCAGGTAAAAGACCGTCCGGAAGACGCCGACCCCTCGACGCGCGCGCGAGAGCATGACCGCGATCCCGAGCGCGAACAGGACCTGCAGCGGGACCGCGATCGCGATGAACCAGAGCGTGTTCTTCACCGCCGGCCAGACCGTCTGGTCCTTGGTGAAGAGGAACTTGTAGTTCGCCAGGCCGATCCAGCGCGGCGAGGAGAGCAGGTCGTAGTGCGTGAACGACAGGTACGCGCTCATCACCAGCGGATAGCCGAAGAAGACCGTGAAGCCGACGATCCACGGGCTCATGAAGGCAAGCACGATCCCGCGGCGTCGCCAGGCCGCGCGGCGCTTGGCCGCGGTCCGGTCGAGCTGGATCGGCGGGGACGCTGCGGGCGCGCTCACCTCACGGCGCCTGCCCCGCCTGGGCCTGCTCGAGCTGGTTGTCGATCTGCTTGTCCACGTTCGCGAGGCCGCCTTCGAGGTCGGTCTTCGAGCCGGAGACGTACTTCGAGATGAAGCTCTGGAACGTTTCCTGGTTCGCGGCGCCGATGCGCGTGATCGGCGTTGTCGTCGTGCTCGCGTCGCCGAAGACGTTGAGGAACGTCTGGAAGCCCGGGAGCGGCGCGAGCGCGGGCGACTTCAGCGAAGCGGTGGTCGTGGGGACGTTCTGGATCCCGTTCGAGAGCTTCGCGAGGGCCGGAGTGTTGGTGCCGAGGTACTTGACCAGCAGCCACGCCTGGTCCTTGTGCTTCGACGTCTTCGGGATGCCGATGATGCTGCCGGTGACGTAACCCGCGCCGTAGAGGTCCTGCTTGTTGTCGGCCACGGGGAAGGGGGCGGTGCCGTAGTTGAGTTTCGGCGCTTCCTTCTTGATGAAGTTCACCCGCCACTCACCGTCCATGTGCATCGCAACCTTGCCCGTCTCGAACGCGTTCGACGCGGAGAACTCGTCGCCGGCGCCCGCGTTGAAGCGGACGAGGTTGTCGTAGCCGTACCAGTCGACGAGGCTCTTCTGCCAGCGCAGCTGGTCCTGCCACGGCGGCGTGTTGAGGCTCGACTTGTCGCCCTTCATCCACTGCGCGCCCCACGAGGGCCCGTAATGGGCGGGCACGTTCTCGTACCAGCTCGGGAAGGGATTGAAGCCGACGACCTTGAGCTTGCCGTTCGCATCACGCTGCGTCAGCTTTTTCGCCATCGCGGTCAGCTGCGAGATCGTCTTCGGCGGGTTCTTGTAGCCGGCCTTCGCGAGCAGGTCCTTGTTGTAGTAGAGGCCGTAGGTGTCCGCCAGCATCGGGAGGGCGCAGCGGGTGCCTTCGAAGGTCGTGTAGTCGCGCGGAGCCGTCGGGAAGATCGAGTCGTCGACGCCGTCCTTCTTCATGTACGGGCCGAGGTCGATCCAGGCGCCGCTCGGACAGAAGGCGCCGGTGTTGTCGGAGCTGAACGACTGCGCGACGTCGGGCGCGTTGCCGCCGCGGATCGCGGCCACGATCTTGTCGTCGTTCGTGCCGCCGATCACCTTCACGTGGATCCCGGCGTGCGTCGCCTCGAAGTCCTTCACGACCGCCTTCAGCGTCTTGAGCTCGGGGTCGACGAAGGGGGTCCACATGGTGATGTTCGCGGGCTCGACCTTCGTCGAGCCGCTCGAGGTGCTCGACGAAGATTTCTTCGAGCCCCCGCAGGCGCTGACCCCCAGCGTCAGTGCGACCAGCAGCGTTAGCGTCAGCGCCCGTCTCATCCGGTGCCTCCTCCGATCTGGTTAGGGTTCCGAACGCGATCTTCTCGTAGTGGCGCTGGAGAAGTCAAGCACCTAGGAATCGTCGTGCTGTTTCGTTAGGTTTGTTGCCATGAGTGTCGGCCGCAAGTCTCGGGCGGTACCGGGGCTGTTGAAGCGGATCAACGAGCGCGAGGTGCTCGAGACCATCCGCACGGGCGCGCCGATCTCGCGTGCGGAGATCTCCCGCCGGGCCGGGATCTCGAAGCCGACGGTCTCGCTTGCGCTGGAATCGCTGCGCGAGGCGGGCCTCGTGCGCGAGGCCGAGCGCGGGCCCGACGGACCCGGGTACGGCGCCGTCTACTTCGAGCCGGTCGCGGAGGCTGCGCTCATCGTCGGGCTCGACCTCGGCGCGCACTTCGTCCGCGGCGCGGTGTGCGACCTCGCCGGGACGATCCGCGCGCGCCAGGACGTCGAGCTCGCGGTCGCGGACGCAGCCGAGGCCGTCGAGACGATCGCGCGACTGCAGTCGTCGCTGCTCGAGGCCGCGGCGCTGGACCCGGCGCTCGTGGACGGCGTCGTCGTCGGGGTCCCGGGCGTCGTCGCGGGCGACGGCACGCTCCGCCTGATCGAGAACGTCTCCGGCCTCGAGGGCCGCCCGTTCGGGCGCGAGCTGGAAGACGCGCTCGGGCTGCCAGTCGCGCTCGAGAACGACATCAACCTGGCCGCGCTCGGAGAGCAGTGGCAGGGCGTGGCCCGCGGGGTCGACGACTTCGCCTTCCTCTCGGTCGGCACAGGCATGGGCGCAGGGCTCGTCCTCGGCGGCGAGCTCCACCGCGGCCGCAACGGCGCCGCCGGCGAGGTCGACTTCGCGCTCGCCGGGATCGGCCAGACGCTCGACCCGTCCGCACCGGAGGTCGTTGAGCTGGCGCGAGACCTCACGGGGTTCTACGCCGACCCACGCGCCGTGTTCGGCGCCGCCCGCAACGGCGACGCCGCAGCACGAGCAGTCGTCGACGAGATCGCGCGCAGGATCGCCCTTCACGTCGCCGCGATCGCTGGCGTCGCCGACGTCGAGCTCGTCGTCCTCGGCGGCGGGATCGGCGCCAACGGCGACCTCCTGCTCGACCCGGTCGGCCGGCTGCTCGGCGACTGGTTGCCGTTCCCTCCGCGCGTCGAGGTCTCGACACTCGGCGAGGCCGCCGTCCTGACGGGCGCGCTTGCGGTCGGGCTCCAGGCCGCGCTCGAGAACGTCTTCTCGAAGCGCACCGCCGTCCCGGCCTAGCGGCAACCGCCCTCGGCCCTTCCCAGGTTGTCGCCTGGCTCAGCGCATCTCGCTCACGAGCTCAGCCGCAACCTCGCTCGCCCTCCGCTCGTGGTCCCGCACACGCACGCGCCGCCAACGCCGCGACCTCCGCCCGCCCCGACGCCGCCGAGGCCGCAGCGGCACATCCGAGAGCCGGGGCGCCGGATGCCCGCTCTCCAGCCGCAGTCGCTCGATCGCTTCACTCGCTTCCTCGCGCGTCTCAGGAAACGCCTCGCCGGCCTGCTCGCACAACGCCGCCGCGAGCGCGTACACCTGCCTCACCGTCGGCCTCTCGTCCACGCCGACATGGCATCAGAGAACCCGTCACGAGTGTGTGACGGGAACGTCACCAAACTGTGTCTCTTCGCTCCTGTCGAAACGAGGCGCGGGCGCGCGAAGCCGGCGCCCGCGCCTCGGCGAGATCTACGACGAGCTCATCTCGGCCATCGCAGCCTTGCTGCGCTCGGCCATCTCTTCCGGCGAGAGGTCCTCGACGTGCTGCGAAAGCGACCAGACCTGCCCGAATGGATCCACGAGCGTGCCGAAGCGGTCGCCCCAGAACATGTTCTCGAGCTCCATGACGACGGTCGCGCCCGCCTTCTTGGCCTGCTCGAACGCGGCGTCGACGTCCTCGCAGTACATAAAGATCGACGCCGTCGGCCCGCCCCGCTCCGACGGCGGCCGCACGTTCGACTGCGGGAACGGATCCGACAGCATCAGCTTCGAGTCGCCGAACTGCAGCTCGGCGTGGGCGATCTTGCCGTCCGGCCCCGGCATGCGGTGGATCTCCTCGGCGGCGAACGCGTCCTTGTAGAACTCGATCGCCCGCTCGGCGTCCTCGACGGCGAGGTACGGCGTGAGGGTGTTGTACCCCTCGGGAATCGGGTTTACGGCCATGTGCCCTCCCCTCTTGGCGGTCGCCGTCGAGTCTAGATGAGACCGGACGGCCGACAGGCCGCGTCTCCGCTTCTTAACCACAGCGCCACATCGGGCGGCGACCCTTCGTCTTGACTTCGGCGCGATGCGCTGCACTCAATCCCTGCATGAGCCGTCCGGCACAAGCGACGGCTGCCCTGCGGGCGGCCATGCGGAACCCCGGCCTTCGCCGCGTCGAGCTCGCCTGGGGAGCGGCGATCGGCGCCGAGTGGGCGCACTTCGTGGCGCTCGGCGTCTTCGCCTACCAGGCCGGCGGGACCTCTGCCGTGGGCGTCGCCGGGCTCGCGCGGATGCTCCCGGCCGCACTCGCGGCGCCGCTTGCCAGCACCCTCGGCGACCGCTTCCGCCGCGAGCGCTTCCTCCTCGGCGTCGCGGCCACGGCCGCCGCGGCGCTGGGCGCGTCGGCGTTCGCGTTCCACGCCGCCCACAGCGAGGCGCTCGTCTTCGCGCTCGCAGCGGTGATCGGCGTCGCCTCGACGCTCTTCCGTCCCGCACTCCAGGCGATCCTCCCCTCGCTCGCGCGCACGCCGGAGGAGCTGATCGCCGCCAACGGTGCGACCTCGACGATCGAGAGCCTCGGCACCCTCTTCGGCCCGCTGCTCGCGGGCCTGCTCGTCGCCGTCTGGAACCCGGGCGTCGCCTTCGCCGCGGCCGGCGGGGTCATGGCCGTTGGCGCGCTCCTGCTCGCGCCGCTGCGCGTCGAGGGCGTGATTCAGGAGACGGCCGCCCGCGTCCCCGCCCGCCAGCTCCTGGCCGGAGGCTTCGAGGCCGTCAGGCGAGGCCCCGCCTTGCTGATCCTCGCGCTGATGGCGACGCAGGGATTCGTCCGCGGCTGCCTGAACGTGCTGATCGTCGTCGCCGCCTTCCGCGTGCTCGACGCGGGCGACGGCGCCGTCGGCATCCTCACCGCGGCGCTCGGTCTCGGCGGGCTGCTCGGGGCCTTCGGCGCGATGACGCTCCAGAGCCGGCGGCTGGCCGTCGCCCTCGGCATCGCGCTGATTTTCTGGGGGCTGCCGATCGCGCTTCTCGCGCCGAAGCCGTACCTGCCCGCGGCCGTGCTCCTCCTCGCGGTCGTCGGAGCGGCGAACAGCGTCGAGGACGTGGCCGGCTTCACGCTCCTGCAGCGAACGGTCCCGGACGTCGCGCTCAGCCGCGCCCTCGGCCTCGTCTGGGGTGCCGTGATGGGCGCCGTCGCCCTCGGCTCGATCACCGCGCCCGCGGTCGTCGCCGCGCTCGGCCCGCGCGCCGCCTTCGCCGTCGTCGGCGCGATCCTGCCGGCCGTCACGCTGCTCGCGTGGCAGCGCCTGCGCACGATCGACCGCGAGGTCAAGGCGCCGGCGGCCGAGCTCGACGTCGTCGCCGAGGTGCCGCTCTTCGAGCCGCTCTCGATCTCCGCGAAGGAGCATCTGGCTTCACGGCTGACCAGGATCCACGTCGAGCCCGGCGAGGTGGTGGTGCGCGCGGGCGAGACCGGCGACCGCTTCTACATCGTCGGCGACGGCGAGCTCGAGATCACGAACGGCGCCCGCGGCAGCGCCCATGGCGGCGACTTCTTCGGCGAGATCGCGCTGCTGCGGGACGTGCCGCGCACCGCGACCGTCCGCGCCACGGCGCCGTCCGACCTCTACGCGCTCGAGCGCGAGGACTTCCTGGCGGCGGTCACGCACTCGGCGGTGCGGGCCGCGGGCGACGCGGTCGCGGAGGAGCGGCTCAGGGCCGGGCTGGCTCCTCGCTGATCTCGGCCGAGTACAGGTCGTAGGGCAGCCGCTCGAGCTCCCGATGCCTCGGCTCCGGGACGGTGAAGAAGCGCGGCAGCGCCTTGTCGCCGAGCCACGGCAGCTGCTCGACGACCTTGCGCGCCGCCGCTCGGTCGCCGCCGAGCGCGACGTGCTCGATCCGCTCGCGGTGCGGCTCGAGGACGGTGCCGGCGGTGCCGGCCGCGGCCTCGATAAGCGCCCGCTCCTGCTCCTCGCGCCGCCGCCGGAAGCGGTTCGACGAGGAGCCACCCTTCTTGTGCCGGCCCTTCACGAACCTCGAACCGACCTTCGAGACGACGAGCCGCTCGCCCTCGAAGACGCCGATCGCGAAGCCGCCGAGCCGCACGAGCACCGCCGCGACGACGTGGTCGAGCGCGAGCTCCTCGAACAGCGGCCCGAGCTCGACATCTTGGTACACGCGCGCGTGCGAGAGGCCGAACGGCGGCCGGACGGTGATCGTCTCGTCCGCGGTCTCGATCCGAACGGCCCCGTCCGCGTAGGTCGTGCGGCCGGGCTGATCCTGGAGCGGCTCGAGCCGCTTGCGCACGTTCTCGCGACCGACGTAGCGCGGCATGCCCGCACACTAGGAGGGTTCGACGGGACGCCGCGCGCTTCCGGGGCGCGATGGTCGTTCCGAGGCAAGGACGCAGGGAGCGTCCGTACCGGGAGGTACGGACGCGACAGAGGACGCAGCATCGGGGCGAGCAGCGCGGCCCGGGAGCATCGACTGCGTTGCGTCGAACCCTCCTAGGCTCTCGCGGCCGTGACGACCGCGACGCTCGCAGTCGACGTCGCGCGCCAGCACCGGCGTGGGCGGACGTACGTCGCGCTGGCCGCGATCGCCTGGTCGACGGCGGGGCTCTTCCAGCGCGAGCTGACGGTCAACCTCGCGACGCAGCTCGCCGGCCGCGCCTTCTTTGCTGTCCTCGCGATCCTGGCGTACGTCGCCGTGGCCGAGCGCGGCCGCGTCGTCAGAGGGTTTCTGGCCATCGGCCGCGCCGGGCTCGTGCTGGCCGCGCTGATGGCGGTCTCGTCGGGCGCCTTCATCGCTGCCCTGAACTACACCTCCGTCGCGAACGTGCTCTTCATGCAGGCGCTGGCACCAGTGCTGGCGGCCGTGTTCGGCACGTTCGTGGGTGAGCCCGTTGCGAGACGGACGTGGGTCGCAATGGCGATAGCGGTCGCGGGCGTCGGGCTGATGGTTGGCGGCCCGAGCCACCCGAGCCTCGCCGGCTTCACGCTCTCGCTGCTGATGTCGGTCTCGTTCGCCGGGACGATCGTGATCACGCGGCACCAGCGGCAGGTCTCGATGGCGCCGGCGACGTGCCTCTCGCAGGCGCTCGTGTTCGTGTGCGCGGCGCCGTTCGCGTCGGCGAGCTCGATCGGCGCCGAGGATCTCGCGCTGCTCGCCGGCCTCGGGATCACGCAGATCGGCCTCGGCCTGATCTTCCTCTCGATCGGCGCGCGCCTGATCCCGGCCGCCGAGGTCGCCCTGATCACGCTGCTCGAGATCGTCCTCGGCCCGCTGTGGGTGTGGCTCGCCCTGGGCGAGCAGCCCGGCGCGACAACCCTCGTCGGCGGCGCCATCGTCCTCGGCGCAGTCGTGATCCAAGCGGTCGGCGAGCCCGAAGAGTCCTCCATCCCGCCGCCGTAGCTAGACGATTGCGTCGTGCTTCTCGAGGTTGTGCTTCGCGCAAAGAAGCTGCACGTTCTCTTCCCTTAGAGACGAGCCGCCGCGAGAAAACGGGATGACGTGGTCGAAGTACAGGTTCTCACTGCTTCCGCACCGCACACACCGTCCGCCGTCCCGCTTCCAGACGGCGAGCTTTACTGGCGTTGGAATGATGCGCGTTGCCTCGAGGGCTGCTCGGGGTTGCGGCGAGGCGCCTGAGGCTTCGGGGTCGAGCTCGAGTCGGAACTTGAAGACCTGTCGGCCGTTGCTCGCCTCATCCCAGGCATCGACGAGTCGGAGGACAGAAATGACCTCGCCGGGCTCGAACACCGCCTCACTCTAGGCCGCAAGGGACATGTCCAAAAGGGACAGGTATGACGGCAAAAGAAAGGGCGGCCCGTCGGCCGCCCCGTACTTTGCGCGTCCCGTCCGTCTCTGCGGCCCAGGCGTCCGGTCGCGCAGACCCATACTGCGACGGCTCGCGGTTCTGTGCCTCACCCTGAAGGGGGATATTTCGGCAACCAAGAAGCGGGGCCGCCGCCTGGCCCCGCTTCAAGTCTCCCGTGAGAGAGCCGCAGTAAATCTCCAGGCCCCGCCGCATAGGGCCCTTCGTGTCTCCGAGGCGCCCCCGCCGCATCGGGGCGCGCTCTCGGTTGCACGAGGAGTATCGGGCGGGGGCGGCTGGTTGATCCATCACCCTTCTACGGTTGACTGCCTCGCTTCACTCGCGGCCCGACGAAGCTCGGCGCCGTCAACGGAACTAGGCTCCCGCTCCGTGGGTGAATCTCCACAACGACTCGAGCGGCTTCCACGGCAGTACTTCGGCTCGTTGCTCGCAGTCGTGTCACGGGCGGCCGCCCTAGAAGGCATCCCGTTCATTGACCTCGGACGTGGAAATCCAGAGACTGGGCCGCCGGCTCACGTGGTCGAAGCGCTCACGCGTGCGACTGGGCGGGACGACGTGCACGGTTACTCGCCGTTCCGCGGACTCCCGGAACTGCGTGCTGCGCTGGCTGATCGGTACCGCGACGTCTACGCCGTTCCGCTCGATCCGGACTCGGACGTGGCCGTCATGCCGGGGACGAAGACGGCCATCGTCGAGCTCTCCCTCGCGCTCGCCGAGGAGGGGCAGACGGTTGTGCTGCCCGATCCTTTCTATCCGGACTACCCGTCCGGGCCCGCGCTCGCCGGCGCTGACATCGCCTACGTGCCGCTCGATCCCGGGAACGGGTGGCCGCCCGACTTCACGCAGGCGCCGGCCGAGAACGTTGCAGCCGTTTACCTGAACTACCCCTCCAACCCCGCAGCCGTTGCCGTGCCTGACGGGGCGTTCGAGGAGGCGGTCGCCTACGCCGAGACGACCGGTGCCGCCGTCGTGCACGACTTTGCCTACGGCGACCTCGTCTTCGACGGGCGTACCCCAAAGAGCTTCCTCGCCACCCCCGGCGCGAGGGAGGTCGGGGTCGAGATGTTCTCGATGTCCAAGTCCTACGGCATGGCGGGCTGGCGGGTCGGGTTCGTCGTCGGCAACGCGGAGATCGTCGAGCGGATCAACCTGCTGAACGACCACTGCCGAGTCGGGATCTTCCGGCCGATCCAGGAAGCCTGCATCGCGGCGCTGACCGGGCCGCAGGACTCCGTCGCCGAGCGGCGCGACACCTACCAGCGCCGGCGTGACCGCGTGCTCGAGGTCCTCGAGCCGCTGCTCGGGCCGATCGCCTGCGAGGGCACCTTCTACGTCTGGCTGAAGCTCCCGGAGGGTGTCACCTTCGAGACCCTGCTCACCGAGCACCGCGTCGTGCTCGCGCCCGGGGAGGGCTTCGGGCCGAGCGGCGCGGGCCATGCGCGGCTCAGCCTCGCGGTGAGCGACGAGACGCTGGAGCTCGGGCTCGAGCGCCTCGCGCGAGCGTTTGGCTGAACGGGCGCCCGTGACGCAACTCGCCGAGGTTGTGGCCGCGTCGCAGGAGGTCGCAGCGAACAGCGCGCGTTCCCGGAAGGTGGCGGTCCTCGCCGACGTCCTCCGGAGGCTCGACCCGAGCGAGGTCGCGATCGCGGCGGGGCTGCTCTCGGGCGTTCCGCGGCAGGGCCGCGTCGGCGTCGGCTACTCGACGATACACGACATCGAGAGCGCACCCGCGGAGGAGCCGACGCTCACGGTCGCCGACCTCGACACGGCGATCTCGCAGATCCAGGCGGCAACGGGACGCGGGTCGGGAGCGCGGCGCAAGAAGCTGCTCGCCGGGCTGCTCGACCGCGCGACCGAGCCGGAAGCCGGCTTCGTCAGGCGTCTGTTCACGGGCGAGCTGCGACAGGGTGCGCTGGCCGGGGTGATGGTCGACGCGGTGGCCAGGGCAGCCGGCGTCCCCGCGGAGCTCACCCGCCGGGCGCTGATGCTCTCGGGAGACCTCACGCGCACCGCCGACATCGCCATGAGCAGTGGCAAGGAAGGACTGCGCGAGGTCGGCTTCGAGCTCTTCCGCCCGATCTTCCCGATGCTGGCCTCCACGGCCGAGAGCGTGACCGACGCGGTCTCGAGCTTCGACCGCTCTTCGGTGGAGTGGAAGCTCGACGGCATCCGCATCCAGATCCACCGGCGCGGCGAGGAGGTGCGCATCTACACACGCAACCTCAACGAGATCACCCACGCCCTGCCGGGGATCGTCGAGGCGGTCCGTCGGCTCGACGTGGAGCAGGCCGTGCTCGACGGGGAGGCGATCTGGATGGCCGACGACGGCCCGGCCGCGTTCCAGGACACGGTTGCCCAGCTGGACGCCGACACGCCGCCCGAGGGGATCAGCACGTTCGTCTTCGACCTGCTGCACCTTGACGGCGAGGACCTGCTCGACACGCCGCTCGAGGAGCGCGCGGCGAAGCTCGAGGCGATCGCGCCGCACCTGCGGGTGCCGTCGATCCTCACCTCCGAGCCGAGCGACGGCGAGCGAGCGCTCGAGGAGTCGCTGGCGGCCGGGCACGAGGGCGTCGTGGTCAAGGACGCCGGGTCGCTCTACGCCGCGGGCCGCCGCGGCAAGGCGTGGCGGAAGGTGAAGCCCGTGCGGACCTACGACCTCGTCGTCCTCGGCGCCGAGTGGGGCCACGGCCGCCGCCAGGGCCGGCTCTCGAACCTCCACCTCGGCGTCCGCGACCCGCGCAGCGGCGAGTTCGTGATGGTCGGGAAGACCTTCAAGGGGCTGACCGACGAGCTGCTCGAGTGGCAGACGAAGGAGCTCCTGCAGCGCGAGACCGAGCGCGGCGGAATCACGGTGTTCGTCCGGCCGGAGCTCGTCGTCGAGATCGCGCTGGACGGCGTGCAAGCCTCGACTCGCTACCCCGGCGGCGTGGCGCTCCGTTTCGCGCGCGTGAAGCGCTACCGGCCGGACAAGCGCGCCGACGAGGCGGACACGATCGACGACCTGCGCTCGCTGCTTCGCGCGAAGGCGTAACCCTCACTGAGAAGCTGCCCGGGCTTCTCGCGCCCGGCGCCGGGCTCGTCGGAGCGGCTCGGGCGTCCGCACTCGGCTCGTGGCGAGGACGACGCCGGCGGCAGTCTCCGCATCCGTTCGCCATGCGGCGTGGGCGGCGAGCGGGCGCGTGCCCGGACGCGCGCGGAGCCAGTAACCAACGAGCTCGTCGTCGAGGAGGAGCGGGCTCCTGGCGCCTCGCACGTCCGGTGGCCATGCGCCCTCGGCGACGAGCGGGCGGTGCGTCACGCCGACCGTCGGCAGGTCCAGCACCGCACCGAGGTGCAGCGCGAGGCCCGCCCGGCGCGGATGGTCGCGCCCGGTCGCGTCGACGAGGAGCGCGTCCGGCGGATGCGCAAGCGCGCGGACGGCGGCCTCGAGCAGGGCTCCCTCGCGGAGAGCGAGCAGGCCCGGCTCGTAAGGAGCGCCGGCGCGGCCGGCCACGGCGACGGTCTTGCGGCCCGCCGACGCAGCTGCCCACGCCCGGTCTCCGGCGCGACCGGGCCCGCTGCCACCGCGGGCGAAGCAGACGAAAACCGCACCGATCCGCGCGCCCGGCTCGAACCACCACGGCGCAGCGTCCAGGGCGGCCAGGCGCAGCTGCTCCTCGACCAGCTCCTCGCGCGTGCCCGGCCACTCGCCCACGCGCTCATACTGGCGTCGTGGACGCGCTGGTCGCAGCGGCGCGCGACGCCGGCGTGCGGGACGAGCGGGTACTGGCGGCGATCGCGGCGGTGCCGCGCGCCGGCTTCGTTCCCGCGGAATTCGTCGGCGGGGCGGATTTCGACGCGCCGATCCCCATTGCTCACGGCCAGGTCACGACTCAGCCTTCGCTCGTCGCCCGGATGATCGAGGCGCTGTCCCTCGACTGGGAAGAGCGCGTGCTCGAGATCGGGACCGGCTACGGCTGGCAGACGGCGTTGCTCGCTCGACTCGCGCGCGAGGTGTTCAGCGTCGAGCGCTTCGAAGACATCGCCGAGGCAGCCCTCGCGGCCCTCGGCGGGCGCGAGAACGTCCATGTCGTCGTCGGTGACGGGAGCGAGGGGCTGCCCGAGCAGGCGCCGTTCGACGCGATCCTCGTCTCGGCCGCGTATCCGAGCGTGCCGACGCCGCTGGCCGAGCAGGTCGCCGACGGCGGACGGCTCGTGCAACCGCTGGGGCCGGGCGGGGACGAGGACGTCGTTCTGTTCGAGAAGCGGCGCGGCGCGCTGCAAAGGATTCGCTCGCTCGGGGGCGCGCATTTCGTCCGCCTGCACGGGCGGCACGGGTTCTCGTGAGGCTCGCGCTCGCCGGCGACACGATGCTTGGGCGCGGTGTCGGCGAGGAGCTCGGGAGACGGCCGGCGGACTCGCTCGTCGACGGCGCGATCGTCGAGATCACGCGCGCGGCGGATCTGTTCGTCCTCAACCTCGAATGCTGCATCTCCGACCGAGGCGAGCCCGTGCGCGGAAAGGTCTTCACATTCCGAGCGCCGCCGGCGGCGGTCGAGACGCTGCGGCATCTCGGCGTCGACTGCGTCACGCTTGCGAACAACCACGCACTCGACTACGGCCCCGACGCGCTGCAAGACACCCTCGGCCACCTGCGCGAGGCGGGCATTGCCTACGCAGGAGCCGGCGAGGACGTCGAAGAGGCGCGGTCGCCGGCAGTCGCGCGAGGCCTGCCGATCGTCGCCTTGGCCGACCACGAGCCTCGCTCCGCCGCGAGCCTCGACCGCCCGGGCATCGCGTTCGCCGACCTCGCCGAGGGCGTGCCGGCGTGGCTGCGCGTCTCGGCGCCGGGTGCGCTGATCTGCCCGCACTGGGGGCCCAACATGGCGCAGTCGCCGGTCCCGCACGTGCGGAGGGCGGCGCGCGAGCTGCGCGAGGCGGGCCCGGCGCTCGTCGCAGGAACCTCTGCTCACGTCTTCCAGGGCATCGAAGCCAACGTCCTCTACGACCTCGGCGACTTCCTCGACGACTACGCCACCGACCGCCTGCTGCGGAACGACCTCGGGCTGCTCTTCCTCGTCGAGCTCGAGCCGGATGGGCCTCGACGGATCGAGGCGGTGCCGCTGAAGCTCGAGTACGCCTTCACCCGGCCGGCGCGGGGCGACGAGCTGGACTGGATTCGGCAGCGGTTCCGGGAGGCCTGCGCGCAGCTCGGCACCGACGTGCACGAGGAGGAGGGTCGCCTCGTGGCCCCGGCCCGGTAGGACGCGCTACCGTGTCGGTGCCCACGCGAAAGGAGGGTCTCCATGTGCTGGTCGAAGCACGAGCGTGAGCAGTGGGAGCGCGAACGGCGTGAGGCCGAGCTCGAGGCCGAGCGGATCCGGCTGGTCTCCGCGGCCCCGCCGCGGGAGCGCGAAGTCGAGGCCGACGAGGAGTCCGAGGAGGAGCTCGTCCGCGCCTAGGCTCGACAGGAAGCCGACGTCGACGGCCGGCCGCTCGCAGCGGGCGGCCGTCGCGTCTCGATTGTCATCGTCTGCGGGCGGACGTGCGGGAAGCGCGCTTCCGGGAGGCTGACGCTTTCCGTCTCGGTTCCACGCGCAAGGCGCCGGCCGAGGGGCTCAAGATGCTCTCGTGGCCGTCGTCCCACTGGATGCGCAGCCGCGGCGGCTGCTCCTGAAGGATCTCCTCGATGACGCCGTGCCGTGGCGTGCGGGACGTTCCCTCGGCCTCGACCACGACGCGGTCTCCGATTTTCGCGGTCACCACTCCTCCTTGCAGAAATCGACGACTGTGGGACCGCCACCCGCGCCGCATAGGCGGGCGGCGGTCCCCACACTACGGCACTAGCCGACAGGGAGCGTCAGCGACTGGCCGTAGATGTTCTGGTCGAGCCCGTGCGAATTCGGGCACGTGTCCGGCTCGAGCGCCGTGGGTGTGCGGCACTGGTGCACGTCGAAGCCGTCGACGTAGTCGGGCTCGCGGATGTCTACCCCGGCGAGCACGTCGCGGTTGTCCGTCCACCCCAGGTAGCCGAAGAGCGACGTCGCGCCGTCGAAGGCGAGCGCGATCCAGTTGTAGTCGCCCTGGAACGGGATGTCGCGGTTGCCGAACATCTCGTACGACGGCTGGTGCGTCGTCGAGGACATCTCGCCTAGCGGCGTGAACGACGCGCCGTTGTCGGAGACGGACGCGTAGGTGCCGACGACGTCGGTGCCCGACGCGATCGGCCGCTCCTGCGCGTCGAGCGTGTTCCCGATCGGGAGCTGCACGCTGTAGGCGTCGTCGGTGCGGTTGTCCTGCCAGATCGCCACCAGCTTCCCGCCGAGCGCGTCGACGTCCGAGAAGAACTGGTGGCCGCGGCCGCCTGCCGGGTCGACCGGGATCGGGGCCGACCACGTCGCGCCGTCGTCGGTCGAGCGGATCACGTACACGACCGAGCGACCGACGAGGCCGGAGTTCGCGCCGGCCGAGCTGTAGGACGAGTTGCTCGCCACGACGGTCGCCGGGTCGACGGCGTTGTAGGTCGCGTAGATCCCGGGCAGCATCCCACTCTGGTCGGCGGTGACGCGCGGCTCGAGCGGCACGCGGAAGAACACGAAACCGCTCGGGCAGAGGAACGGGCCGTCGCCGCAGTCACGCGCCCCGTCGGACGGGAAGTAGCGCGTGAACTCCGCGATCTGGTGCGCGGGCTCGAAGTGCGCGCCGCCGTCGTCCGAGCGGGCGATCGCCAGCCCCTGCGCGTCGATCGCCGCAGGCGTGTTGCGGGTGCCCCAGGTCACGTAGACGTCGCCGTCGCTCTCGATCGCGATGTCGCAGCCCTGGACGTCCCTGCCGAACGAGAGCTCGATCGGCCGAGAGAACGTCTGCCCGGAGTCCGTCGACCGTGCGAACGAGATCTTCGTGCGGCCCGCGAGGCCGACGAAGCGCGACCAGCAGATGTAGACGTTGCCGTCGAACTCGCCGCCCGTGCGGTCGACCTCCAGCGACGGCTTGTCCTCGAAGATGCCGTTCAACGCGGGCGTCCCCTGCCCGACCACCACCGTGCGGAGGTAGTCCTTCGGGTAGCCGCTCGAGTGCGGCGTGGCCGCGTAGCTCGCGACCCAGACGTCCCCGTTCTGCGGGTTGACGCGATTGAAGGCGATCCCGCCCGCGAACAGCCTGCCGTCGCTGTCGAACGCGAGCAGCGGGTCGCCGGCCTCGGCCTGCCGCAGGTGGAGCGGCGAAGCCATCCCCTCGACCGAGGTGTCGCTCGGGTAGCCGGGGATCTTGGACGGCGTCCAGTCCTCGCCGCTATTGGTCGAGAACGCGAGGCCCATCCACCCTCCGCCGAGGTCGGAGTCGCAGTAGTCGTTCCAGGCGGCGAACACGAGCTCCGGGTTCGTCGGGTCGATCGCGACCGTGGGCTCGTTGCCCTGGCGGAACGCGCCGCCGTCATTCGAGTCGCTGTCGCCGTCACCCGGCACGTCGGGAGCCGTACTCGTCGACGTGTCGGAGCAGTGCTGAATGGCCCGGTCAGTGCCTCCGTCATGGCGCACGTACTGCGTCGCCGGCGTGACCCTGTCGTCCGGCTCGGGCGGAGCCGCGTGTGTCGTCGGCAACACGACGCCCGTCGCCGGGATCACGGTGGCGAGGCCCACCAGGACGAGACCCGCCAAGACCAGCAGAACAGACCTTCTCATGTGGCCCCCCTTCAAGAGTCGCTCGCTGCGCGATTCTGCGCGCGGTTGCAGCGCACGTCAACCCGTTTCTGCTGCTGCTGGGCTAGCCCTCCGCCCTGCGGCCGGCCGCGAGCTCCTCCAGCTTCGACTGGTCGATCGCCTCAGGCGGGACGACCACCGCTCGCACAGGCGTCGTCGCCCACAGCGTCGCGGTGCGCTTGCCGCCTTCCAACAACGCCTTTTCGCCCAGTAGCGCGCCAGGGCCGATCTCGGCGACCTCTTCGCCGTCGACCTCCACGTCGACGATGCCGTCCAGGAGCAGGAACAGCTCTCGCCCCTCCTCGCCCTGCTGGACGATCGCATGGCCCTGCTCGTAGGTCCGCCGCTCGAGCTCGGCGCCGGCCTTCATGATCGACGCCGACAGCTCGCGCTCGAGCTCCGATTCGACCGCGGTCGCGATCGCCGGCGAGTCCTCCTCGCCCCACGGCGTGTTCTTGCCGTGCGACTCGCGGTACCAGCGCTCGAAGTCGATCGAAGCCGACTTCTCCACCAGCACGCCGTCCTTGTCGTAGACCCAGTGGCGCGGGAACGCGCTCGCGCCGAGCAACTTGCCCTCCGACGAGCCGTCCGCGCGGATAGTGAGCTCGAGCGTCGTCCACGCGGAGGCGGACGAGATGCGCATGAACGGCTTGCCGACGACGCGGCGCGGCGCGGGCAGGCCCATGTGGCCGCCGGCCGACTGGACGAAGCGCGCCGACCCGTCGTGCACCTCGGGCTCGGCCTGGATCAGCGGGTACTGCACGGCCGGGAACGCGAGCTCGCGCCGGAAAAGCTTCATCCGCGTGACGCCGACGCGACCGCCGCCCGAGTAGCCGCAGTCCGTGATCGCTCCGTCGTCGTCGACCTCGATCCACGCCTTCAGCTCGTTCGCCTCGCGAAAGAGGTCGTTCTCGTGCATGGCGTCGATGTCGAGCAGCCGGTCGTGCGGCGGATCGTCGTAATGCGCGATGCCCCACTCGAACGGCAGCTTGGGCATGCCCTCGATCGCCTCCGAGGGGATCCACGTGATGGACGTGACCGATGACTCGATGCGCATGGCTCTCCCTCGCGTTGACGTTGCCCGCTCCGGTAGCGCGAGCCTAACGCCAAATCGCGGAAACGTGGCAGCGCGGAGCCGGCCACCGCCTTCCTGTCACGGCGGGCGAGGACGCTAGCTCTCGTCCTCGTCGCCGCCGTGGCGCTTGCGCCAGACGGCGAGGGCGCCGACGGTAGCCGCGGCACCCGCGGCGGTTGCGGCAACCAGCGACTTGTTCGGGCGACCGTCCTCGACCGAGGGCTTGGCGGCCTGCGCCTTGTACTTCATCGCGTTCTTCGAGAGCTTCCAGATGGCCCAGCCGAAGACGGCGTTTCTGCGGTTGACGATCGTCACGCGGGGGTTTGTAGCAAACCGGCCGCGGTTCCGCGCTAGCGGCCGGACTTGCCGTGGCCGGCAGTCCCGTCGCCGCTGGCCGCGGTGCCGCCACCCTTGCCGCCGCCCTTGGCCTTGGCCGGCGGCGAGTTCTTCTTCTCGGGCGTGCCCCCGCCACCCTTGCCCTTCCCCTTACCGCCGGCGTTCTGGCGGTGGTTGCGGGTCGCTACCGGAGTCGTCGGATGCGTTGGGTGTGCCGGCTTCGTCAGTTTGTTCGTAGAGCCGCGTCCGAGCGAGGGCGAGCTGACGTCCTTCACCGGCTTGGCCACGAGCGGCTTAGCGGCCGTGGGCTTCGCATGGCGCTTCGCCGTCGCGCGTGCCTTGACCGCCGCCTTCCGGAAGGGCTTCTGGTCGGTCGCGGCCTCGTGCGTGCGCGGGACGACCGTGGCGATGCCCGTGTGCGTGGAGCCGGTCCTGCTGCCGTTCGGCTGTTTCTTCACGACCGCAGGGGCCGCCGTCGGGCCGCCCGAGCGCACGATGCCGTGCTTGACGCCTTCGTAGCCGACGCCGGTCGCGAGCACGGCACCTGCAGCGACAGCGGCCGCCTTCACGGCCACGCCGCCGCCGACTGCGGCACCGCCGCCGCCGAAAAGCCCGGCGAGCGACTGCGGCAGCGGAATCGCGGCGAGCGACTTCAGCGCTCCGCGCTGGGCCCGCTGGCTGCGGGCGAAGCCTGCGCAGTCCTCGCACTCGCGGAGGTGGGCGCGGAGCGCGGCCTTGTCCTTGCGCGAGAGGCGGCCGTCGAGCTGCTTCGAGATCGCGAGCTCGGCCTCGTGGCAGGTGATGCCCTCCTCCAGCTGCTCGCGCAGCGCACGGCGTGCGCGGAAAATCAGCGTCTCGACCGCGCTGACGGAGACGCCGAGGATCTCGGCGATCTCCTGGTAGCTGCGGCCTTCGAGCTCGCGCATCACGAGCGCCGAGCGCTGGTTGAAGGCGAGGTGTCCGAGCGCGCGGCGGATGTCCTCGGCGCCGATCGCGTCCTCGTCGACGACCGCCTCGGCGAGCTCCTCCTCGTAGACGACCTCGTTCGGCCGGCGCTGCGACTGGCGGAAGCGCTGCCGACACACGTTGTGCGCGATCGTGATCAGCCAGTTCTGCGGCTGGCGCGGGCGCTCGCCCCGCTCCATCGCGCGGTAGGCGTTCATGAAGGTCGTCTGGGTGACGTCCTCCGCGTCGGCCTCGTTGCGGAGAACGACGAGCGCGTAGCGGTAGACGTCTCCCGCGTGCTTGCGGTAGAGGCGCTCGAAAGCGCGGTCGCTACTCAGGCGACGTGCGAGAACCGGTGTCATCTGACCAAAAGATGCCGGATTTCGGAGCTTCTTGCACCACGCTGACGGGGTATTCGGTCATTACGGTAATGGTGGTGGCGGAGGAAGGGGCGGTGATGGCGGCAGTGGCGGCAGCGGCGGTGGCGGCGGAAGCGCCGGCGGCGGCGGGAGCTGTGGGGGCGGTGGAAGGGGCGGCAGCGGCGGCGGTGGAGGCAACGTCGGTGGCGTGACGGAGGGTGGCGGCGGCAGGGCGGGCACGGTGACCGACGGCAGGGTCACCGACGGCAGAGATGCCGCCGCGGGCGGCGGCGGCGCGGTTCCCCCGGACGAGGAAGGGGCCGCGCCTGCGGCACGGGTGGAGGTCGGTGGTGTTGCGCCACGCGTGGTGGTGTTGCGTGGGATGCCCTTCTTCCTGCTGCGGGCCGTCGCTGCCGCGGCGGCACGTTCGTTGCGCGCCCGCGCCTGCGATCCCGGGCTCCCCGCCGCCGCAGCGGACGCCTGCGCCGCGTCCTTGTGGAGCTCCGCAGTCACCGCCTCGACGCTCTTGTAGCCGCCGCCGACGGTGACAGCCCCGGCGGCGACGACCGCGGCCGCCTTCAGGACGACATCCGCGCCGATGAAGCCGCCACCCGCGGCGACCGTGGCTCCGCCGGCGCCGCCGAACGAGCTGAGCGACCCGGGCAGCGGCACGGTCGTGAGCGCGCCGAGAGCCTTCCGGTCGACCTGGAGCCGTCGCCGCGCGCGGAAGAGCAGCGCCTCGACGGCGCTGATGGAGACACCGAGCACCTCCGAGATTTCCCGGTAGCTGCGGCCCTCGAGCTCGCGCATGACGAGCGCGGCTCGCTGGTTGAACGACAGCCCCGCGAGTGAGGTGAGGAGCTCGTCGAGGCTCGGCCGCTCGACATCCGGTGCCGCCGGCTCCGGCGCCTCCTCGAGGGCGACCTCCTTCGGCCGCGCCCCCGCCTGGCGCCACCGCATCCGGCAGACGTTGTGCGCGATCGCGATGAGCCAGTTGTGCGGCTTCTCGGGCCGGTCACCGCGCTGGTACGCTCGGTAGGCGTTCAGGAACGTCTGTTGGGTGACGTCCTCGGCATCAGCGGGGTTCGCGAGCACAGCCAGGGCGTACCGGTAGACCTCCCGCGCGTGCCGGCGGTAGAGCTGCTCGAATGCCCGCTCCGGGCCTTTGCGCGCGCGCAGCGGTCGACGGACGCGGGGAGCCTCCACGTTGTCTGCAACGGCGGCGGGGCCGCTCCGGATACGGGTCAGGCGCTGGCGGCCGCGCGCTTTCGGTTCGGCATGTGGATCGCCCGCCCGAGGGCGAGCAGCCCGGCCTCCTTGATGCCCTCGCTCAGCGTCGGGTGCGCGGTCATGCCGTCCGCAACCGTCTCGACCGTTGCCTCGGCGTCGAGCGCCACCGTTCCCACCTCGATCAGGTCGGTCACGTGCGGGCCGACCATGACCAGGCCGAGCAGCTCGCCGTAGCGCGTCTCGTGGATCGACTTCACCCAGCCGACCGTCTCGTTCTGCATCACCGCGCGGGCGTTCGCGACCCACGGGAACACGCCGACGGCGACGTCGTCACCGTACTGCTCGCGCGCCTCCGTCTCGGTGAGGCCGACACCGGCGATCTCAGGGTCGGTGTAGATCGGACGCGGCACGCCGCGGTTGTCGACGACGGCTTCGTGGCCCATCGCGTTCTCGGCCGCGACCTCGCCCTCGCGGAAGGCGGTGTGCGCGAGCTGCCAGTAGCCGGCGCAGTCGCCCACCGCGTAGATGTGCGGGACGGTCGTGCGGCGGTGCTCGTCGGCGGCGATGCCCTTGCGGGGGTCGAGCTCGACGCCGATCTCCTCGAGGCCGAGGTTCTCGACGGTCGGACCCCGGCCGGTTGCGACGAGCATCAGGTCGGCCTCGGTCGTCTCGCCGCGGTGGTGGATGCGCAGCCCGCTGCCGGTGTCCTCGACGCGGTCGCAGGTGGTCTCGAGATGGAGCGTGATCCCGCGGCGGCCGAACTGCTTGGCGAGCTCCTTGGCCGCATCCGCGTCCTCCTGCGGGATCAGCTGCGGCAGCATCTCGATGATCGTCACCTCGGAGCCGAAGCGCTGGAAGATCGAGGCGAACTCGCAGCCGATGATGCCGCCGCCGAGCACGACCAGCCTGTTTGGGACTTCGGTTTGCGCGAGGAGCCCGGTGGAGTCGACGCAGCGCGGCGAGTCGATGCCGTCGATGGGCGGCCGGAGCGGGTAGGAGCCCGTCGCGACGATGGCCTGCTTGAACGTGACCGGCTCGCCGCCCTCGACCTGGATCGTGTTTGCGTCGGAGAAACGGCCGGTGCCCTCGACCCACTCGACACCGTTCGCCTTGAAGAGGGTCGCGACGCCGCTCGTCATCTGCTTGACGACGCCGTCCTTCCACTGGTTCGCGGTGGCGAGGTCGAGGGTCGGTGCGCCGACGTTGACGCCGAGCTTGCCGAAGGTCTCCTCGGCTTCCTTGATGGCGAATGCGGTCTGCACCCAGGCCTTGGTCGGGATGCAGCCGATACGGAGGCAGGTGCCGCCGAGCTCGGGTTCCTTCTCGATGCAGACGGTCTTCGCGCCCAGCTGCGCGGCGCGGATCGCCGCGGTGTAGCCGCCGGGGCCGCCTCCGAGGACGGCAACGTCACATTCCATCGTGGTTCCTCTCGTCGCTTCGGGTCGGGCGCGATCCTAGCGAGGGTGGGTCGCTTGGGGTTGCTCGCGGCTGTGGATGCGTCGTCACGGTTTCGGTGCGGACGCGTCACAGACACGTGACGATTTCGCCGCTACCCTGAACAACCGGGGGCGAAGGGCCGAAGGCCCCGGGGGAAACGGTTCCTCGCGCGCGCGTGGTCCATTAACCCGGGCCGCGGGTCAGGCGAGCTCGCTGCGCATCGTCACGCCGCCGTCGTCGTCGCCGATCACGCTGAAGCCGTGCCGTTCGTAGAGCCCGATCGCCGGGCTCCCCTGCTCGACGCTCAGGCTGATCGCCTCGTGCCCGTCGGCACGCGCCTGCGCGAGCAAGGCCTCCAGCAGCTCGGAGCCGAGGCCGCCGCCGCGCTTGCTCGGGACGATTGCGATCGAGAGCTCGGGGGTCTCCTCGTCGATGAACCCGTAGCCCGGGTTCTCGCTCTTGAACAGCCGGTACCACGCTGCGCCGACGCGCTGGAAGTCCTGGATCGCGATCAGTGCGGTGTCGCCCGGCCGGCCCCAGCGTTCCACGTACCGCCGCACCGGCGGCTCGCCGCTCGACGAGACGCGGTCGACGCGCCAGTAGTACGCGTGGCGCAGCATGTCCCGCATGAACGGCACGTCCTGCGGCCCGCCCGGCCGGATCACGCGAGGTCCTCCGTGAGCTGGATCCGGTTGCCGTCTGGATCGAACACGTCGAGCAGGCGCATCGTGCCGTGCAGCTCGAGCACCGTCCCGACCTCGGCACCCGCGGCCGCGAGCCGCTCGCGCTCGACCTTCACGTCCTCGACGTCGATCGTCGCGACCTGGCCCTCCGCGTCCGCGCCCACTTCGTCCGCCTCGCCGATCGCGATCTCGGTCTCACCGCGGTCGAGCGAGACCCAGCCCTCTTCCTCGTCGACAAACGTCTCCGTGAAGCCAAGCACATCCCGGTAGAACCCCCGCGCCGCCTCCAGATCGCTGACCCGGTACCAGATGCGCATCGCCAGACGCTAGAGCATCAGCCCGGGCTCCTCCAGCAGCTCCTTCGCCGTCTGGAGGAACTCGGCGGCCGGCGCCCCGTCGACCGCGCGGTGGTCGAACGTCGCCGTCAGCGTCAGCATCGGGCGCACCGCGACCGCGCCGTCGAGCGCGACGGGCTTCTCCTCGGTCGCGCCGACCGCGACGATCGCCGCCTGCGGCGGGTTCAGCACCGCCGTAAAGCTCTCGACCCGGAACATGCCGAGGTTCGAGATCGTGAAGGTCCCGTCCTCGAGGTCTTCACGCGCAAGCTTTCCGTCGCGCGCCCGCCCCACGACGTCCGCCCGCGCGGCGGCGATCTCCGCCAGGCGCAGGCGCTCGACTCCGTGGATGACCGGCACGACGAGGCCCTGCGGCGTCGCCACGGCGATCCCGACGTTCGCGCTGGGAAAGAGCAGGATCGCGTCGTCCGTCCACTGCGCGTTCACCTCGCGGTGGCGCATCAACGCGGCGGCGCACACCTTCGTCAGCACGTCCGTCACGGTCGCCTTCGTGCCGCCCTCGCGCAGCCGCTCGACGAGCGCGTTCGCGCGCGTCATGTCGACTGACGTCTGCAGCTGGAAGACCGGGATCTGCCACGCCTCCGTGAGGCGGCGCGCGATCGTCCTGCGGATGCTCGTCAGCTCCCGGCGCTCGACCTCGCCGGTCGGGACCGGCGCAGCGACTGGCGCAGGAGCCGCGCCGACCTGGACGCGCTCGACGTCCTCGGCGACGATCCGCCCCTCTGGCCCGGTTCCTGCGAGCGACGAGAGGTCGATCCCGCGCTCGCGGGCGATCCGGCGCGCGAGTGGCGACGCCTTCACGCGCCCGCCGTCGCGCTGGGCGGAAACCTCCTTCTCGGCGGGCGCCTCGCGCACCGCCTCGCGCTCGGGCTCGCGCGCCGGCGCCTGCGAGGGCACCTCGACCGTCTGCACTTCGCTCTCGGCCGACCCCGGGGGCGGCTCCTCGCCGCCGTTCATGGACGCGGGCACCTCCTCCCCCTCCTCGCCGATGACCGCGATCGTGCGCCCGACGGGAACCTCGCCCTCCTGCACGGCGATCTGCAAGAGCACTCCGGAGGCGTCCGCCTCGACCTCCTGCGTCACCTTGTCCGTGTCGAGCTCGTAGAGCGGCTCGCCCTTCTCGACCCGCTCTCCCTCGGACTTGAGCCACTTGACGATCGTGCCGGACTCCATGCCCTGGCCCAGGCGGGGGAGCTTGATCTCGCTAGCCACGCGCGACCGTCCGCTTGATCGCCTCGAGCACGTCGGCGGCGTGCGGGACGACGTACTCCTCCATCACCGGCGCGAAGGGCAGCGGCGCGAACTTCGCCCCCACGCGCTCGATCGGCGCGTCGAGCCAGTCGAACGCCTGCTCCTGCACGACCGCGGCGATCTCGGCGCCGAAGCCCATCCGCGTGATCGCCTCGTGTGCGACCACGACGCGGTTCGTCTTCTTCACCGACGCGACGAGCCCGTCCAGGTCGAGCGGCTGCAGCGTGCGCGGGTCCCAGACCTCGACCGAGACTCCCTCCGACTCCGCCTCCTCCGCCGCCTTGAGCGCCTCGTGCACGAGCCGGCCAGTGGCGACCACCGTGACGTCCGAGCCCTCGCGGTGCACCCGGCTCTGGCCGATAGGGATCGGCTCGAGGTCGTCGGGCACGTCCTCTTTCAACCCATACAGCGTGCGATGCTCGAAGAAGATGACCGGGTTGTCGTCGTAGATCGCCGACCAGAGCAGGCCGCGCACGTCGGTCGGCGTCGAGGCGAAGACGACCTTCAGCCCCGGCACGTGGACGAACCACGCCTCGACCTGCTGCGCGTGCTGCGCGCCCGGCGACCAGCCCGCGCCGCCCTGCGTGCGGATCGTGAGCGGCACCTTCAGCTGCCCGCCCGACATGTAGCGGTGCTTGGCGGCCTGGTTGACGATCTGCTCCATCGAGACCGTCAGGAAGTCCTCGTACATGACCTCGACGACCGGTCGCATGCCCTGCATCGCCGCGCCGATCCCGGCGCCGACAATCGCGATCTCCGAGATCGGCGTGTTGCGGACACGCTCGCCCCCGAACTCGTCGAGCATCCCCTGCGTGACCCCCATCGAGCCGCCCATCTCGGCGATGTCCTCGCCCATGATGAAGATGCCGTCGTCCTTGCGCATCGCCTGCGCGAGCGCGTCGCGAACCGCCTCGCGGTAGGAGAGCTCAGGCATAGATGTTTCTGAGCGCGTCCTCTGGCTTGGGGTCGGTGCCGGCCTTGGCGAACTCGACCGAGGCCTCGACGATCTCCTGCACGTCGCGGTCTTCGGCCTCGAACTGCTCGTCCGAGACGCCGAGTTTCTCGCGCAGCAGCGTGATCGGGTCGCGCGTCTCCTGCAGCCGGCGCAGCTCCTCCTTGTCGCGGTAGATCTGCGGGTCGCCGATGTAATGGCCGACGAGGCGCTCGGTCTCGAGGTGCAGGAAGATCGGCCCCTTGCCGTCGCGAGCGTGCTTGAGCGCGCGTGAGGCGACGCGGTACACCTCTTCGACGTCCTGGCCGTCGGCCTTCATCACCTTCATGCCGAAGGCCTCGGCGCGCTTGCTCAGGTCGCGGATCGGGGAGTGCTGGATCTCCGGCGTCGACTCGGCCCAGTGGTTGTCCTCGAGCACGAAGACGGCCGGCACCTGCCAGAGCTGGGCGAGGTTGAGCGACTCGTGGAAGGTGCCGATATTCGTCGCGCCGTCGCCGAAGAAGGCGACCGCGACGCGCGGCTCGCCGCGCAGCTTGAAGGCGAGCGCCGCGCCGGTGATCGCCGGCAGGCCACCGCCGACGACCGCGTTCGCGCCCAGGTTGCCGCGCTCGACGTCGTAGAGGTGCATCGAGCCGCCGTAGCCGTGCGAGCAGCCCTCGAGCTTCCCGTATAGCTCGGCCATGACCGCGTTGGGGTGGGTGCCGCGCGCGAGCGTGTGCCCGTGCGCGCGGTGCGTCGAGGCGAAGACGTCGCCGTCGTCCATCGCCTGGCAGACGCCGACCGCGACCCCCTCCTGGCCGATCGCGACGTGCAGGAAGCCCGGAAGTTCGCCCGCGCGGAAGCGCTCCTCGACCTTCTCCTCGAACCGCCTGATCAGCAGCATCTCGCGCAGGAACTCGCGCAGCCGATCCTCGGACAGACCCCGCTTGGCTTCGACCTTCGCCATCGGCCTGAGTGTAATTGCGACCCCGCGGCCCGCGCCTCGCACTCTCCGCGGAGAGGACGATTCACGGGCAGCGGCATCGCCTATGCTCAGCCCCATGACTCTCGTCGACCAGTGGCGGGCGATGGAAGAGCCCCTGCCGGAAGGCTGGGAGTCGGCGCGGCTGCGGCTGATCGTGAGCGACCGCTCGCGGGCGGAACGCGCGGCCGCGCTGCTCGGGCCGGCGAATCCGGGGCGCTACGGGAGCTTCGTCAGCTTCGACGTCGCCCGGCGCGGCGGTGGCCCGTCGCCGCACCTCGTGCGGCGGCTGCTGGCGCGCCTCGACGCCGAGGGGTTCGCGGGCACGCTCGACGTGGTCCGCGTAGAGGAAGCCGCCTCCGCGGCGTCAGCGCCTACGGGGAGCCTCGCGCCCCAGTGGCAGCGCCTCATCGACGGGCTGCCCGACGACTGGAGCGACGTCTACGCCGAGGTCGAGCTCGCCTCCAGCGACCACCTCGAGCGTAGCGCGCTCTTACTGGCGCCCGTGAACCCGTCGCGCGTCCCCGACCGGACCGCGTTCCGGTTCCGCGTCGCGCGACGCTTCGGTTACGGCGCCTCGCCCGAGATGTCGCACCGCTGCTTCGAGCGGCTCGATTCCGAGAACATCCGCGGCACGCTGCGGATCCTCTGGGCACTCTCCGACACCAAACCGGTCTACACGCAAGGGCCGGTCTGGTACGTCGGCGGCCGGCCGGTGTAAGCCCAGTGCCCGACCCCGTCTCCTGGTTCGTGATCGATCGGGGCTGGGAGGTCGCGGGAGGCGACGGGAGCAAGCTCGGCACCGTCGAGGAGGTGCTCGGCGACATGGCGCTCGACATCTTCGACGGGCTCAGCATCGCGACCGGGCTTCTCGGCAAGCCGCGCTACGTCCCGGCCGAGCTCGTGCAGGGGATCGTCGAGGGCAGCGTCCGCCTCTCGATCGGGCAGGACGAGCTCGAGCGGCTCGACGAGTACGACAGGCCCGGCCACGCCGAGGCCTAGCCGATCGCCCGTGTGAGCTCGCGTGCGACGCCGCGCGCGTCGCCCAGGCCCCGTGTGATCACGAGGCACGTGTCGTCGCCCGCCAGCGTGCCGACGATCTTCGGGTGCTCGAGCCGGTCGAGCGCCCGCGCGATCGCGGGGGCCGAGCCGAGCTCCGACTGCACGACGACGATGTTCTGCGCGGCCGTCGCTCGCACGCCGAACTGGCGCAGGACGCCGTTCAGCGCGTCGCGTGGGTCGGTCTGCCGCGCGCGGCCGGGGAGCACGTACCGCGGCCGGCCGAGCGCGTCGCTCGTCTTCTCCAGGCGCAGCTCACGGATGTCGCGCGAGACGGTCGCCTGGGTCACTCGACAACCCGCCTTGGCAAGCGCTTCCGCCAGCTCGAGCTGGCTCCCGATGCGCCTGCGGGACACGACGCTCGCGATCAGCCGCTGCCGCTCTGCCTTCGCCAGCGGGGCGTCCACGGCGTTACAGTAGCCCTCAGGTTTGGCCGAGTCATCGTCAGGCAACCAACCCGGCATGCTGCGGAAGCTGCTCTGGACCGGTCTCTACGCGGGGCTCGCAGCGGGCGCCACGATGGCCGCGCGCCGCGCTGCATCGGGCATCTGGCGGGTCGCGACGGGCGAGTCACCCCCGGTGAAGAAGTGACGAAGGGCGACCAGCTCGTCGAGCGCGGAGCGACGCGCCTGCAGGAGCTGGCCGACCGCGTCGCGGCCCGCGGGGACGGCATCGGCGAGTGGCTCTCGGAGGAGCTGCGCAACGACGCGGCCTTCCTGCGCAAGCTGAAGCCGAGCCTGGTGAAGGCCCGCGCAACGCGCAACGGCGCGACGAACGAGGCACAGGCGAACCCGGAGCCCGAGGCTCCGCCGCCCGCCACAGCCCCGGAGACGCCGGTTGCGGAGTCGCAGCCCACGGAGACTCGGGCCGCGCCGCCGCCGAAGTCGAAGTCCAAGAAGAAGTCGAAGAAGCGCCGCGGCGGCCCGCCGCCGGTGGTGATCGTCGGTGCGGCGCTCGTCGCCGGGATCGTGCTCGCGAAGATCATCGACTGGAGAGGCCATGCACACCCCAGAGACTGAGCACGACTCCCCGGGTCTCGGCACCAGCGCCAAGGGCGTCGCCGAGCACGCGAGCGCGCTGGTCCGGCTCGAGATGGAGCTCGCAGCGCTCGAGCTCAAGCGGAAAGCCTCCCAACTCGGGATCGGGATCGGCCTCGCCATCGGCGCGGCGCTCTTCCTGCTGTACGCGCTGGGCTTCGGGCTGGCCACGATCGCGGCAGGGATCGCGACGGCGCTGCCGTGGTGGGCTTCCCTCCTCATCGTGACCGCCGGCCTGCTGCTGGTCGCGGCGATCCTCGGGCTGCTGGGCAGGCGCCTGATCAACAAGGGGACGCCGCCGCTCCCCGAGCAGGCGATCACGGAAGCGAAGCGCACCACGGAGGCGCTGAAGCACAATGGCGGGAGCTAACGGACGCACGCCGGAGCAGGTCCGGCGGGACATCGAGGCGGAGCGGGAGCGGCTCGCCGACGCCGTGGACGACCTACGCGCCGGCATGGACGTGAACACGATCCTGAAGGACAAGCTGCCGATCGCCTCGGCCGCGGCCCTCGGGGTCGGGTTCGTCGTCGCGGGCGGGATCGGCGCGACGATGCGCCTGATCATGCGCCGCGGCCGCGAGGGGACGGAGAAGGCGCGCTTCGGCCCGTTCTCCCTCGTCGACCGCGACTGACGGCTACGCCGCCGGCGTGACCGTGAACGCCCGGCGCAGCTTCTTGTGCGCGTCGGAGCGGAAGGTGTGCTTGCCGGCCTTCAGCTTCAGCCTCCAGGTGACCACGCCGCGGAACTTGACGCCGGTCTTCTTGTTCACGCCGGGCCCGATCAGGTGGAAGTTGTCCGCCTTGGTCGCGTCCCTGACAGCGATCTTGTAGGCGCCGGCCTTGAGCTTCTTCACCGTCGCGCCGGCGGCCGTCTTCAGCACGATCGTGCGCTTCGGGCCGACCTTGCCGCTCAGCTTCTTCGGGGCCGGCGGCAACGGGCCGACGTAGAAGGAGCCCTTCATGAACGAGTGCGCGTCGCACTTGTAGTTGTAGGTGCCGTTCACGAGCTTGACGTCCCAGGTGACGGTCGTGTTGTCGAAGGCCGACGCCTTGTTGACCCCAGGCCCGGTCAGGTGGAAGTTGTGCTCCTGGGTCGGCGAGAGGTTCTTGATCGTGATCGAGTAGTCGCCGGCGTCGAGTTGCCTCACGGGGTTGTTGTTGGCGTCGACGAGCCTGATGGTGAAGCCCGGGCCGACGGTCGCGGTGAGCGCGATGCCTTTGGCGGCAGAGTTGGCCGAGCCGGGCACCAGCACGGCTGCGAGCACGAGTGGAACCAGCAAAAGGGGACGAAACGACGGCACGGTTAGACCCTCCTCGAAATCGACATCACGCCAGCTATACCGCATAAGACGTCGATTCGGTTTGCCGGTTGTCGTGAGAGGCTTGAACGGCCGCACCGGCAAAGCCGGCACGGCCTCTCCTGGTCGGCACCGCCGAGTCGGTGCCTTAACCGGCCGCACCGGCAAAGCCGGCACGGCCTCTCCTGGTCGGCACCGCCGAGTCGGTGCCTTAGACTCATCCCCGTGCTCCACCGGAACCAGAAGGTCGAGCTGATCAAACACGCGCCGCTGTTCGCGAACTGCTCGAAGCGCGAGCTGGAGGAGATCGCGCACCTCGCCGACGAGATCGACCTCCGCGAGGGCAAGGAGATGACCCGCCAGGGCGAGCGCGGACGCGAGTTCTTCGTCCTGCTCGAGGGCGAGGCCGACGTCACGAAGGACGGCCGCAGGATCAACCTGCTCTCGGGCGGCGACTTCTTCGGCGAGATCGCGCTGGTGTCGGACACGCCGCGGACCGCGACCGTCACCGCGACCACGCCCGTGCGGGCGCTCGTGATCACCGACCGCTCGTTCCGCCGGCTGCTCAAGGACCAGCCGGAGATCCAGAGCAAGGTGCTGGCCGCGCTCGCCGCGCGGGTCGCGCCCGAGATGCTCTAGGCGCGCAGTTCGGCGCCGAACCGCTCGCCGAGAGCGGCGACGATGCGCTCGCGCAGCTCGGCCGCGTCCTCGTCGGTCAGCGTCCGCTCCGGCGACTGGAAGCTGACCGCGAAGGCGATCGACTTGCGCCCCTCCCCCACCTGCTCTCCGTGGTAGACGTCGAAGGGCCGCATGTCGCGCAGCTCCGCGCCCGCAGCCTCGCGCGCGGCCGCGACCAGGTCGGCCGCGGGCACGTCCTCTGGGACGATGAACGCGAGGTCCTGCCGCACCGCGGGGAACGAGACGACGTCTGCGTAGCGCACTTCCTCGCGCGCGATCTCGAGCAGCTTCCGTAGATCGAGCTCGAAGGCGCCCCAGACGCCGTCGAGGACGCCCGGGTGCAGCTCGCCGACGACTCCGGCGGCCGTGGCGGCGGACTTGCCGGGGTGCAGCAGGCCGTGCTCGGCGCGCTCGAAGGCCGGCTCCGCCTTCAGCGCCGAGTAGAGCGTGTCGACGATCCCTTTCGCGCGGCCCCAGCCGCCGTCGACGATCGCCGCGACGTGCGTCTCCTCGGTTGGGAGCTCACCGTCCGGGAGGTAGACGCGGGCGACCTCGAACAGCCCCACGCGCTCGGCGCCGAGCTCGACGTTGCGGGCGGCCGCCTCGACCAGGCTCGGGAGCAGGCTCGTCCGCAGCACGGCGAACTCGGCCGAGATCGGCTCCGGGAGGCGCCACGCCTGCGGGCTCGCGTCGTCGTGACGCAGCGAGGGGGTGTATGTCTCGGTGAGGCCCAGCCCGACGAGCAGGTTCTCGATCCTGCGGCGCAGCCGCTGGACGGGCGTGAGCGCGCCGAACATCTCGCGGCGCATCGGCAGCGTGAACGGCACTGCCCCGAGCTGCTCGCGGGAGACCTCCTCGATCACGTCGACCTCGCGCGTCACGTCGCGGGCGCGCCAGGTCGGCGTTACCAGCTCGCCGTCGCGAGACTCGAAGCCGAGGCGCTCGAGCCACGAGACCTGTTCGCCCGGCGGCGTGGTGAGGCCGATGAGCTCGTCGGCGCGCTCGGGCCGGAAGCGGATCACCGGCCGTTCCGGCAGGCCATCCTGCACGTCGACGTGGCCCGTCCAGGTGGCGCCCGTTGTCTGGACGATCAGCTCGGTCGCCAGGCGCGCCGCCGGTTCCGCGAGGTACGGGTCGACGCCCTTCTCCCAGCGGTTGGAGCCCTCGGTGCGCAGGCGCAGGCGCTCGGAGGTGCGGAAGATCCCGGTCGGCTCGAAGTTCGCCGCCTCGAGCAGGACTTCCGTAGTGCCCTTGCCGATCTCGGTCTCCTCGCCGCCCATGATCCCGGCCAGCGCCACCGAGCGGTCGGCGTCGGCGATCATCAGGTCGTCCGGCTCGAGCTCGCGGTCGACACCGTCGAGCGTTCGGATCGTCTCGGCCGGCTCGGCGAGACGCACCACGATCCGCCCGCCGTGGAGCTTCGCGAGGTCGAACGCGTGCAGCGGGTTCCCCAGCGCGAGCATCACGTAGTTCGTCACGTCGACGACATTGGAGATCGGCCGCATTCCGGCGTTCGTCAAGCGCGCGCGCAACCACACGGGGGACGGGCCCACCTGCACGTCGCGGAAGACACGGCCGATGTACCGAGGGCAGCGCTCGAAGTCCCGAACCTCGATCTCGACCTGTTCCTCCGGGACAGGGCCGGGGTCTGTCCCCGGACATGGCTGCAGCTCGAGGTCGTAGAGCGCCGCGACCTCGCGCGCCACGCCGTAGACGGACAGCAGGTCGGGCCGGTTTCCCGTCGACTCGACCAGCAGGACGTCCTCGACGAGGGGCAGCACATCCGAGAGCGGCGTCCCCGGCTCTGCCTCCGGGAGCACCATGATCCCGGAATGGTCGGTGCCGAGCTCGACCTCGTCCTCGGCGAGGATCATCCCGTCGGAGAGCTCGCCGCGCACCTTGCGCTGCTCGAGCTGCAGCCCGCCGGGCAGGCGCGCGCCCGGAAGCGCCACGGCCACCGTCGCCCCCGCGGCGAAGTTCCAGGCGCCGCACACGATCTGCCGCGGCTCCCCCTCCCCCACGTCGACCCGGCACAGCTGCAGCCGGTCGGCGTTCGGGTGCTTCTCTGCCTCCAGCACGCGCCCGATGCGGAAGAGCCCGAGGTTGCCGTCCTCGTCGGGAACGCCGCGCCGCTCGATCCCCTCCACTTCGGCGCTCGAGATCGACAGCCGCTCCGCCAGCTCCGGCAGCGCCATCTCGACCGGGACGTAGTCCCTGAGCCACGAAACCGGGACGCGCATCAAAACTGGGTCAGGACCCTGAGGTCCCCCTCCCAGAGCGCGCGGATGTCGGGGAAGTCGTACTTCAGCTGCGCCACGCGCTCGATCCCGCAACCGAATGCGAACCCGCTCCACTGCTCGGGGTCGACGCCGACGTTCTCGAACACGCGCGGGTCGACCATCCCCGAGCCGCCCATCTCGATCCAGCCGGAGTAGCGGCACGTGCGACAGCCCGAGCCGCCGCAGATCCCGCACGAGACGTCGGGCTCCATCGAGGGCTCCGTGAACGGGAAGTAGTGCGTGCGGAACCGGACGCGCCGGTCGGGCCCGAAGACGGCACGCATCACGTGCAGCAGCGTCCCTTTCAGATCGGCGAGCGTGAGGCCGCGGTCGACCGCGAGCCCCTCGAACTGGTGGAAGATCGGGTAGTGGGTCGCGTCGACCGCGTCGCGGCGGTAACAGCGCCCGATCGAGACCATGTAGATGGGCGGCTCGCGCTCCTCGAGCGCGTGGATCTGGCTCGGTGAGGTCTCCGTGCGCAGCAGCCGGTTCTCGTCGAAGAAGAACGTCGCCCGGTGCGAGCGTGCCGGGTGCCACGGGTCGAAGGCGAGCTTGTCGAAGTTGTACTCGGTGGTCTCGACCTCGCGGTCGTCGCGGATCTCATAACCCAGGCCGAGGAACGCGTCCTCGATCTGGCGCCGCGCCTGGGTGATCGGGTGGTCGTGCCCGAGCGGCAGCTCGTCCCCGGGGAGCGTGACGTCGACGACCTCCTCGGTGAGCGCCCGGTCGAGCTCGGCGCGCTCGAGCTCCTCGCGGCGGACGTCGAGCGCGGCCTCGAGCGTCGCTCGGAGCGTGTTGAGCGTGATGCCGGTCTCGCGCTCGCGGACACCGCGCAGTGCCTGCGCGAGATCGCTCTTGCGGCCGAGGTAGCGAACACGCGCCTCGTCGAGCTCGGACGCCTCCGTTGCAGCCGCGATCGCGCTCTGCGCTTGGCTTTGGTACTCCTCCCAGTCCACGCGGCGACTGTATCGGTCGTAGCATCGTGCGGGAGATGAGCTGGGACGAGCGCTTCGCCGACCGCTACGACGAGTGGTCGGCCGAGATGACGGAGGACGTTCCGTTCTACGTCGAGCTAGCGCGCCAGACGGAGGGCCCGCTGGTCGAGCTGGCCGTCGGCAGCGGGCGCGTCGCGATCCCGGTAGCCGAGGCGACTGGTCGGCTGGTGCTCGGGATCGACACGTCCCCCGCGATGCTGGCGCAGGCGCGCGAGCGGGCCGCGGCGGCGGGAGTCGAGCTCGAGCTCCGCGAGGGCGACATGAGCGACCTCGAGCTCGACGAGCCTGCGGGCCTCGTGTACTGCCCGTTCCGAGGCCTGCTGCACGTGCCGACCTGGTCCGACCGCCGCCGCGTTTTCGAGCGCGTCGCCGCCTCGCTGCGGCCGGGCGGGCGCTTTGCCTGGAACGCCTTCGCGTTCGACCACGCAATCGCGGCGAGGCTGGACGGGGAGCCCCAGGACGAGCCCGTCCCCCACTCGCTGCGCTACGCCGTCGGCGACAACCGGATCGACATCACGCTCGACGGCGGTGGCACCTCGTCGCTGTGGTGGGCGACGAAGAACGAGTGGCTCGGGTTGATCGACGTGGCCGGCCTGGAGGTCGAGGCGCTCTACGGCGACTTCGACAGGCGGCCGTTCGACGACGAGTCCCGGGAGTACGTGTGGGTAACGCGCCGGCCGGCGTGAGCCTGTACGACTCGATCGCGCGGCTCTATGACCCGTGGAGCGTGAGCGTCACCGAGGACGTCCAGTTCTACGTGGACGAGGCCCTGCGGGTGGACTCACCTGTGGTCGAGCTCGGCATCGGCACCGGCCGGATCGCCATCCCCACGGCTGCGGCGGGCGCGCGTGTGATCGGCATCGACTCCTCACCGGGGATGCTCGAAGTCTGCCGCGAACGCGCGGAGCTCGCGGGAGTTGCGGACCGGCTCGACCTGCGGCTCGGCGAGCTCGAAGCGCCGCCCGTCGAGGAGGAGCGGGTCGCGCTCGTCACGTGCCCCTTCCGCTCGTACCTGCACTTGCTCGACGACGAATCGCGGCTGCGCTCACTGCGGGCGGCGTACGAGCTGCTGCTCCCGCGGGGCCGATTCGTGTTCGACATCTTCGCTCCGAGCGTGGCGGACATCGCCTCGACCCACGGACGCTGGCTCGAGCGCGAGCCCGGGATCTACGAGCGGGCCGACTGGGACACGCGGGCGCGGAGACTCAGGCTGTCGGTGCGCGGAGAGAACGGAAGGACGAGCATGGTGCTGGCCTGGCTCTCGAACGACGAATGGCGCTCGCTGCTCGAGCAGGCCGGTTTCCAGATCGTCGGCTGTTACGGGTGGTTCGACCGCCGTCCCTGGAAGGGCGGCGAAGACACGATCTGGCTCGCGCGCCGCCCGCCCTGACCGTTTCGGCCATGCCCGGGGACAGTCCCCGGGCGTGGCTGTTCGGGACGGCTTCGGCGCAGGAAATACCTGCACGTCGCCGTTACTAGCACGCTGAACGAATGCAAGCCTCCGGGCGAACCGCGCCGGGCTCAGATCTTGCGCTGGCCGAAAAAACGGACGGGTTAGAGCAGCTCGACCGGGTCGCCGACGGCGACCTCGCCCGACTCGACGATCTTCGCCAGCATCCCGCGCTTGCCTTCGAGCTCGGCGCGCAGGCCGTCGCGCAGCGCGTCCATGCGCGCGCACGGGTCGCACACCATCGTGATCTCGAAGACCGCGTCGCCGCCGACCCGAACGCGCTGGCCGATCGGCCACTCCTGCACGTCGGCGCCCTCGACGGTGAGGTTCTCGCGGATCGCGCCGGGCTCGACGCCAACCGAGTCGAGGTGGTCGGCCGAGACGAAGAGCACCTCGCGCATCGGCGGGTTCGCGTGCGCGCAGCCCTCGAGGCCTTCGCCCGCGGTCGCGCGCCGCCGCTCGTGCGCGACGGAGCGCCCGCTGTTGCGCCCTGGAGAGGTCCAGACCCCTGTGATCGTCGGCATCGGTGGCATCCTATCGACGGGCCCAGCTTCCCCAGCCCTCGTGAGGCGGCAGCCGGCCGCTCTCGTAGTTCCAGTACTCACGGAGATCCTCGCAGCGGCCGTCGGGTGCGAAGCGAAGCAGGAGACAGCCGACCAGCGTGATCTCCTCGCCGTCGGCCCGCATCCTCGTCCACCACTCGACCGCCGCGTGGTTCCCGTTCACGAGCGGCTCGCCCATCTCGACTTGGACGTCCTCCTGCGAGCTCGTCGCGCGGGTCCAGTACGCGAAAACGCCCTCGTGCCCGAGGCTCGGCGGCTCCCGGAACGGTGACGAGCGGTAGGAAGCGTCCTCCGTGAACAGCGCCACGGCCGCCTCGGGGTCGCGCTCTTCCCACGCGCGCCGGTAGCCCTCGATCCACTCAGCCGGATTCATGCCTGCGCCGCCAATCGTAGAGCGCGATCGCGCCTGCCATGGCGACGTTCAGCGACTCCGCGCGGCCGGGAAGCGGGATCGTCGCGCTCGCGGCGCAGGCGGCGACGACGTCCTCCGGCAGCCCCTCCCGCTCGGAGCCGAGCACGAAGCGCGACAACAGCGGGTCGAGCTCCGTGAGCGGCGGCGCGCCGTGGGCGACCAGCGCGACCGCACCCTCCGGCGAGAACTCCGCCAATGGCACCCGGAAGATCGAGCCCGCCGACGCGCGCAACGCCTTGGGCCCGGCCGGATCGGCACAGCCCGGCGAGAGCGCGAGGTAGGCGCCGAACGCGTCACATGCCCGCGCGAGGGTGCCGACATTCCCGGGATCGCCGACGCGCCACAGCTCGAGCCCGAGCGGCGGCAGCTCGCGCTGAGGCCGCGCGCTGCGGAAGACGCCGATGACGCGCGGCGCATGGCCGAGCGTCGAGATCTCCGCCAGCAGCTGCGAAGCGACCGGTTCGGCGCGGAGCGCCAGGACCGGCGGCCGCGCCGCGTCCACGAGCGCGAACTCGAGCTCCCACCCGTTCTCCAGCGCCGCGGCCACGAGGTCCTCGCCCTCCGCCACGAACAGCCCGAGCTTCTCGCGCTGCCGCCGCGAGCCGAGCTTGCGGACCGTCTTCAGCTTCGGGTTGTCGCGTGAGCTGATCAAATGCGCCAGCGGATCCAGTTGCCGTGGAAGTCGCAGCGCAGCAGGAAGCGCCGCTCGCCGCCGGGCCAGAGCCCGACCTCGAGCTCGTAGCTGTCGTCGCGGTTCTCCTCCAGCTCCTCGGCAGCCCGCGTCGAGACCCACCCCAACGGCCCCTCGCGCCCCGCGGCCTCGAGCAGCTCGCGCAGCTGAGCGCGCCGATCGGCTCCGATGTAGCCGGTCGACGCGGTCTGGAAGACAACCGTCAGCGCCTCGTCGTCGCGCTCGGCGAGCAGGGACCGCAGCAGCTCCACGTAGTCGCCGCGGATCAGCGTCGGCGGCTCGCGCCGCAGGATCCCGATCGCCTGCCGCAACCGCTGCGCGCGCTCCACGCGGCCGGGCCAGATGAACGCCCGCAGCAGCCGCGCGCCTTCCTCGGTCGTGACGTCGATCGGGTTGAGGTCGATCCCCACGCGCCGGCGAACCTCGACGCGGCGCGCGAGCACCTCGCGCGGCACCGGCGCGTACTCGACGCCCTGCAGGAGCAGCTCCGACGATCCCCAGTGCCCCGCGCGGTACCGGTAGGCGTAGCGGTCCCAGAGCAGGTTCAACCCGGCCGCCGGGCCGAGCTCGACGAGGTCGAGCGTCGAGGCGCCGTGGTCGCGCGCGAGCGTCAGGAAGGCCGGTAGCAGCGCGAAGCAGCGCTGCACCTCGTTCGTCTGCACGCCCTGCTCGCGGACGAACCGGGCCAGAAAGTCGCGCTGGGACTCCAGCGCGGCGCGGAAGTCGCTCCACTCGCCCGAGAGCGCGTAGGGCTCGACGCCGGCGAGCTCGAGGTAGTGGACGCCGCCGAACAGCCGCAGCGGGATGTCCCAGCGCAGCTCTTCGACGAGCTCGTCCACGAGCGGCTCCGAGGCGCAGCGCCGCGCGAGGTGCGCGTAGACCGGTGAGCCGGAGGCCTCGAACTGCTCCGCCTGCCGGCGGAAGATCGCCTCGCGGCCCCGTGTGCCGGTGCTGGAGCTCAGGCCTCGAGCGCGGCCTTGGCCTGCGCCGCGATCTTGCCGAACGCCTCGGGGTCGCTCACCGCGAGGTCGGCCAGCACCTTGCGGTCGAGCGGGATCTCCGCCTTGCGGAGGCCCGAGACCAGCTGGTTGTACGAGAGCCCCTCGCGGCGCGCGGCCGCATTGATGCGCATGATCCACAGCCGCCTGAACGTCCGCTTCCGGTTCTTGCGGTCGCGGTAGGCGTAGACGAGGGACTTGTCGACCTGCTCCTTGGCGCGCTTGTAGCTGGAGTGCTTGAGGCCCCAGTAGCCGCGCGCCTGCTCGAGCACCTTGCGGCGCTTCTTGCGCGCGTGAACGGATCGCTTGACTCGCGGCACGGCCTACCTCCCCAGCAGCTTCTTGACCTCGCGCACGTTCGACTCGTGGACGTCGTGTTGGCGGCGGAAGCGCCGCTTGCGCTTAGCCGACTTCTTCTCGAGCAGGTGACTCTTCATTGCGCGGCGGCGCAGGAGCTTCCCGCCGGCCGTCACCTTGAACCGCTTCTTCGCTCCGCTGTGTGTCTTCTGCTTCGGCATCTTTTTTGACTCCGGCGTTCTTCGTCGGACCCAACACCATCACCATGTTCCGGCCGTCCTGGAGCGGCGGGGACTCTATCTGCCCGATCTCCTTCACGTCCTCGGCGAGCCGCATCAACAGGTCGCGCCCGCGCTCCGGGTGGCTCTGCTCCCGGCCGCGGAACATGATCGTCACCTTGACCTTCGCGCGCTGGTTGAGAAAGCGCACGACGTGGCCCTTCTTGGTGTTGTAATCGTGGATTCCGATCTTCGGCCTGAGCTTGATCTCCTTGACGTGTACCGACACCTGGTGCTTGCGGGCGAGCTTGGCCTTCTGCTCCTGCTCGTAGCGGTACTTCCCGTAGTCCATCACCCGCGCGACGGGCGGATCGGCCTGCGCGGCGACCTCGACGAGGTCGAGGTTCTTGCCCCACGCGTACTCACGCGCCTCGTTGGTGTCCTTGACGCCGATCTGAGAGCCGTCCTCGTCCACCAGGCGCACCCTCGGCGCACGGATCATCTCGTTGATTCGCGCCTGCGGTACCGGGGCGCGGTCGGGCTCCACGTTTCGGCGTGGTCTCAAAGGCGTGTCACCAAGCTCTCGTTTCCTCCTTCTCTACGACAAAACCGCTGCAAGCAGCGGCCCGAAAATCCTCGTCGAATCGACTCGGTTGAACCTCCGGAAGCGCTCGGCCTGGGAGGTGAGGGCTCGGACCCTGCTTACCAGGACCACAGCGTAGCAAGCTCCTCGCCCACCTGACCGGCCCGGCTGCAGCCGGCGAAGCCGGCCTCCGCCGAGCCTCGCACCGCCGGCCGCGCTCCCGGCGGGAGGCCGTGCTCGAGCACTGTCCTCCCGCCCTCCGCGCAACCGGCGGCACGTCAGGAGAGCGAGGAGATGTATTCGCGCAGTTCCGAAAGCGACCTCGTCGACTGCTCGCCCCCGCGCTCGCGGACCGCCAGCGACTCGTCCGACTCCTTGTCGCCGTAGACGATCGTGACCGGGATCTTCTCGACCTCGGCGTCGCGGATCCGCTTGCCCACGGTCTCGTCGCGCTCGTCGACCTCGACGCGGTACTCGGCGAGCTTCTCCGCCAGCTCGTGCACCGCCGGGCGGTGGCCCTCGCCGACGGGGATGACCCGGATCTGCACCGGTGCGAGCCAGAACGGGAAGGCGCCGGCGTAGTGCTCGATCAGGATTCCGATGAAGCGCTCCAGCGAGCCGAAGAGCGCGCGGTGAATCACGTACGGCGTGTGCTCGGCGTTGTCCTCGCCCATGTAGCTGAGGCCGAAGCGCGCCGGCATCTGCGAGTCGAGCTGGATCGTGCCCATCTGCCACGAGCGGCCGAGGACATCGGTCATGTGGAGGTCGATCTTCGGCCCGTAGAAGGCGCCGTCGCCCTCGTTGACCGTGTACTCGATTCCGCGCCGCTCGAGCGCGTTGCGCAGCGCGGCCTCCGTGAAGTCCCACTCCTCGTCCGTGCCGAGCTTGTTCTCGGGCCGCGTCGAGAGCTCGAACCGCGCTTCCATCCCGAAGAGGTCGTAGAGGAAGGTCGCGAAGTCGAGGCAGCCGAAGATCTCCTCCTCGATCTGCTCCGGCGTGACGAACATGTGAGCGTCGTCCTGCGTCACGTGCTGGACGCGCAGCAGCCCGTGCAGCGTCCCCGCGCGCTCGTTGCGGTGCAGCGTCGACGACTCCGCGTAGCGCAGTGGCAGGTCGCGGTAGCTGCGCAGCCCGCTGCCGAAGAGGAGCATGTGCCCCGGGCAGTTCATCGGCTTCAGGCCGAGCTGCCGGTCGCCGTACGGCACCAGGAACATGTCGTCGCGGAACTTCTCCCAGTGGCCCGACGTCACCCAGGTCTCGACGTCGTAGAGCAGCGGCGTCTTCACCTCGACGTAGCCCCGCTTCAGGTTCTCGCGCCGCCGCAGGTCCTCGAGCGCGTTCCAGATCACCATCCCTTTCGGGTGCCAGAACGGCATCCCCGGCGCGTGGTCGGAGAGGTGGAAGAGGTCGAGCTGCACGCCGAGGCGGCGATGGTCGCGCGCCCGCGCCTGCTCGAGCTGCTCGAGGTAGGCGTCGAGGTCGGCCTGGTCGTAGAAGGCCGTGCCGTAGATGCGCGTCAGCTGCTTGTTGTGCTCGTCCCCGCGCCAGTACGCGCCCGCGAGGCCCGTCAGCTTGACCGCCTTGATCGGCTTCGAGTCCTGCAGGTGCGGCCCGCGGCAGAGGTCGGTGAACTCACCCTGCGTGTAGAGCGTGATCGGGCCGTCCGCCGTGTCGACGAGCTCGACCTTGTACTCCTCGCCCTGGTCGGCGAAGTAGCGCCTCGCCTCCTCTGCGGCGACCTCCTCGCGGTTCCAGGAACGACCCTCGCCGAGCTCCTTGCGGATCTCCTCTTCGATCTGCTCGAGTGCCTCCTCGCCGATCGGCTCCGGGAACTCGAAGTCGTAGTAGAAGCCGTTCTCGATCGGCGGCCCGATTGCGATCTTCGTGCCAGGGTAGAGGCGGCGCACTGCCTCCGCGAGCAGATGCGCCGTCGAATGGCGCAGGACGTAGAGCGCGTCCGGGTCGTGCGTATCGCGCGTCGTCAGGATCTGGATCTCCTGGCCTTCCTCCAGCGGCGCCCGCAGGTCCTGGATGTTCCCGTTCGAGCGCACCAGGACGGCCTGCTCGGCCAGCTTCGGCCCGATCGCGCGCGCGGCGTCGAGGCCCGTCGCGCCGTCGGGAAGTTCGAGTTCGGAGGAGTCGGGAAGGACGACCTTCATGGCAGAGCAGGATACTTCGCACCCCCGCGACGACGACCGCAACGAGGAGCTGGAAGACTCGCCCGCACCCGATCCCGAGGAGGGCGAGACCTCGGCACAGGACGACCCGCAGGCCGACTGACGTCGGAGACCAAGTAACAGACTGTCACTTGGAAAGACCGGTCCGAACTGGACAGGGTCAGTCGTCGCCCTCGACCGCGGCCTTCAGCTCGGCCGGGCACTTGAGCCAGTAGCTCTCCCGCAGCCACTCGAGCGTGGACTCGAGCGACTCCTCGTCGGTCACCGCTGCGGTCACCCAGCCGTAGCGGCCCACGTGGCTCGCGGTGCGCACGTACGGGAGCAGGTGCGCTATCTCTCGCTCCTCGGCGGTCAGCTTCATCGTCACGTCGACCGACTCATCCCGCGTGACCATCCAGCCGAAGACCTTGTTCTGGCCGACCTTGAAGACAGGGAAGTCGCCCCACGGCCGGTCCTCGTAGGCCTCCGGGAACGAGAGCGCGAGCTCCGTGATCCGCCGCTCGATCGTCGTTTTGCGCACCGCCCGCATTCTCGCCGTTTGGGGGCCTCCCGGGCAGGGCAGTCGAATACGACTCGCAAACCGTAAGGAGGCCAGGCAAAATGGGGAAGAAGAAGATCAGCGAGCTGATGTCGCCGAGCCCGTGCGCAATCGAGGCGGACAAGCCCGTCGCGTACGCGGCTCGGATGATGAAGGACGAGGACGTCGGTCTCGCGCCGATCGTCGAGGGCGACCGGCTCGTCGGAACGTTGACCGACCGCGACATCGTCACGCGCGTGATCGCCGAAGGGAAAGATCCGCAGTCGGTCGCCGTGCGCGAGGTGGCTTCGACCGATCTCGTCACGATCGACCCGCAGCAGGATCTGGACGAGGCGCTCCAGCTGATGGCGCGCAACCAGGTTCGGCGGCTGCCCGTCGTCGAGGAAGACGGCCGGCTCGTCGGCGTCGTCGCCCAGGCGGACGTCGCGCGCGAGGCGAAGGACAAGCAGACCGGCGAGCTCGTCGAAGAGATTTCCAAGGACTGAGGAGGAGACACCGATGCCGAACAAGCGAGCGAGCGTCAAGAACGAGAAGCAGTACGAGGCCCTGAAGGACAAGGGCATGTCGAAGGAGCGCGCGGCGCGGATCGCCAACTCGCCAGGCTCATCGAGCCGCGGCGGCAAGCAGTCCGGCTCGGGCTCGAGCTCGAAGAGCAGCTCGCGCCAGGGCGGCACCACCGCCCAGAAGAAGGCGGCCGGCCGCAAGGGCGGCCGGGCTTCCGCACGCAAGTCCTAGACCAACGCGTTTGGCTCGGTCACCGCAGACGGATGTGCGGGCAGAGCCCGCACATCCTGATCACGGCATCGCAAGCGACGCCGTCGGCGCGCAAGAGCTGACGCGCGGGACGAGGCGTACACTCCGCCCATGAGCCCCGGGACGCGCAGGCGCCGGGTCGGGGCGGGGTTGTCCGTCTCGCCGGTGGCGGCCGAGGCGGCCGGTGAGGCCGCGCGGGAGGCGCATGCTGCGCTGGGCGGCGGCGAGGTCGACCTCGCGTTCCTGTTCCTCTCGCCCGACCACTTCACGGCGAGTGAGGAGGCGCTGGCGGCGCTCGAGGAGGAGCTGGCCCCGCGGCACCTGCTCGGCTGTGTCGCCGAGGGCGTCTTGGCGGGCAGGCGCGAGCTGGAGAGCGGGCCGGGCGCCGCCGTCTGGGCCGCTTCGCTGCCGGGAGCCGAGATCGAGACGTTCCACAGCCTTGCGGTCGGCACCGACGACGGCGTGGCGGTCACGAGCTTCCCCGAGCTCGACGGTGCCGACCTGGTGGCGCTGCTCGTCGACCCGTTCAGCTTCCCGGCCGCGGGCTTCCTGTCGAAGCTCAACGAGGAAGAGGAGCGCGCACCGGTGGTCGGTGGGCTCGCGGCGGGTGGCGGCGAGCCGGACACACAGACCCTGTTCGTCGACGGCGAGGTCGTCTACGAGGGCGCGGTCGGCGCGGTGCTGCGCGGCGTGCCGGTGCGAACGGTGGTCTCGCAGGGCTGCGAGCCCGTCGGCCGCGACGCCGTGATCACGAACGCGGAGGGGAACGTCGTCTTCGAGCTCGCGGGCGAGCCGGCGCTGGAGCGGCTGAAGGGCGACCTCGCGAACATGACCGAGCAGCAGCAGCGCAGCGCCGCGAGCGGCGGCGTGCTCGCCGGCCTCGTGATCGACGAGAACCGCTCCGAGTACCGCCGCGGCGACTACCTGATGCGCGGACTGATGGGCGTGGACGAGGAGACCGGCGCGCTCGCGATCGCCGAGGCGGTGCGCGTCGGGCAGACGCTGCGCTTCCACGTGCGCGACGCGGACGCGGCCGACGAGGACCTGCGCGAGAACCTCGCGAACGCGATCGACGGCGACCACACCGCCGGCGCGCTCCTCTTCACCTGCAACGGCCGCGGGACGAGCCTCTTCGCCGCCCCCGACCACGACGCTCGCGCGGTCGGCGAGGCGCTCGGCGGCGACGCCCTCGCCGGCTTCTTCTGCGCAGGCGAGATCGGCCCCGTCGGTGGCAAGCCATTCCTACACGGCTTCACCGCGACGCTGGCCGTGTTCCTGGACGACTAGGGCAGGTTGATGACCATGCCCTCGCGGGCGAGGGTGGGGCCGCGGCCGTTGCGGCCGGCGAGCTCGCGCGCGCGATCCTCGAGCTCGTCGAGCGACGCGTCCGCGTGCACCGGCTCGTGGTGGAAGAGCAGTAGGCGGCGCGCGCCCACAGCCTCGGCGTACGCGACGGCATCCGCGACGCTCGAATGCCCCCAGCCGATCCGGGCGTCGTATTCGTCCTCGAAGTACTGCGCGTCGTGCAGGAGCAGGTCCGCTCCGGCCGCGACCGCAGCTCCGGAGATCCAGTCGAGTGGCTTGTCGGCCCCACCAGCGAGGGCGGGCTCGTGGTCGGGCACGTACGCGAAGGTCGCGCCGCCGGCCTCGATGCGGTAGCCGACGGTCGGCCCCGGGTGGACGACCAGCACCGCGGCGACCGTGAACGGGCCGAGCACCCACGGTTCCCGTGGCACGTCGTGGAACGTCACGTTCGACGGGACGTCCTTCAGGTCGAGCGGGAACAGCGGCGGCGAGAACGAGCGCGCGATGCGGTCGCGGAGGCTCGTGTTCGGCGACGGCGGCCCCCAGATGTCGATCGAGACGTTCGGGTTCCAGAGCGGCCCGAAGAAGCGCAGCCCTTCGAGGTGGTCGAGGTGCAGGTGCGTGAGCAGCAGGTGGAACTGCGTTATCCCGCGCTCCGCCAGCTCGTCGCCGAGGCAGCGGATCCCCGTACCTGCGTCCAGGACGAGCAGCGAGCCGTCGCCGAGTGTCACCTCGACGCACGAGGTATTCCCGCCGTAGCGCACCGTCGACGCACCGGGTGTCGGCACCGAACCGCGGCAACCCCAGACCTTGACCCGCATGCTCACTCGCGCCAGAAGATCGTCACCGTGCCGACCAGCTCGTCGAGGTGCGCGTAGAGCGGAAACGCGGTCACCGCGACCTCGCGCGCCACACCGTCGACGCTCGTTATGCGGACCCGCTCGTGTGCGGCGCGCCGCTCGTTGAGCGCGATTCCAGTCGGCCGCCGCGCGATCGGCAGCGGCTCGTCCGAGTCGATCGCACGGGGCGAGAACCGCGCGGTCCACTCGTCGTAGGGCATCTCGCCCACCTCCGAGAGCGACTGGCCGAACACCTCCTCGGCGGCCTCGTTGAAGTAGACGAGGACGCCACGCTCGTCGGTGATGGCAGTTGGCGTCGCCAGATTCGAGGCGAACTCGCGGGCGAGGATGAGGACGAGGTGCTTCTGGCGGACGGCGCCCACGCGTGAAGCCTACGCTCACGCGCGGCCTGGTTGAAATCCCCGCTAGGCCGTCTCGGCGAGCGCGGGTGTGCAGCTCGAGCGGCCGCGCTTCTCGAGGTACTGCTGGTGGTAGTCCTCGGCGGCGTAGAACGTCTGCGCAGGCTCGATCAGGGTCACGATCGGCTTGCGATAGCGGCCCGAGGCGTCGAGCTCGGCCTTGGAGCGCTCGGCCGCCGCGTGCTGCTCGTCATCATGGAAGAAGATCACCGAGCGGTACTGGTCGCCGATGTCCCAACCCTGGCGGTTCAGCTGCGTGGGCTTGTGCTTGCCCCAGAACACCTCGAGGAGCCGCTCATACGAGACCCGCTCGGGGTCGTACGTCACCTCGACGACCTCGGCGTGCCCGGTCGTGTGCGAGCAGACGTCCTCGTAGGTCGGGTTCTCGAGCGTGCCGCCCTCGTAGCCGACCTCGGTCTTCGTCACGCCCTCGATCTGACGAAACGCCGCCTCGACGCCCCAGAAGCAGCCGGCGCCGAACGTTGCCTTCCTCTGCACTACTCCTCTTCCAGTTGCAGTGCCGCAGAGTTGATGCAGTACCGCAGCCCGGTCGGGTGCGGCCCGTCCGGGAAGACGTGGCCGAGGTGGCCGCCGCAGTTCGCGCACATCACCTCGGTGCGCACCATGCCGTAGGTCGTGTCCGCCTCCTCCTCGATCGCCTCCCCGGAGGCCGGCGCGTAGAAGGCGGGCCAGCCGCACCCGGAGTCGTACTTCGCCTCCGACGCGAACAGCTCGGCCCCGCACCCGGCGCAGCGGTAGGTGCCCGGCTCGAAGCTATGGTCGTACTCCCCGCTGAACGGGCGCTCGGTGCCCTTCTCGCGCAGCACCGTGTACTGCTCGGGCGTCAGCTCCGCCCGCCACTGCTCTTCGGTCTTCTGGATCTTGGTCATGCCGTAAGTCTTGCAAGTGCGTGATTCCTCGCGTCGGCCAGGAGGCTCTGCCATGCCCGAGCACGAGGCCGCGGCGCTGCGCCGTTAAGCGGCGATCGACGCTGCCGAAGGACGCCGTTACAGATCGTCAACCAGCTGCACGTCCAGGAGGCGGGCAGAGTGTCGTCGGGGGTTCTGATGAGCGGTCACCAGAGGTGGTCTCGCTCTGTAGTCGTC
>CAVSKX010000003.1:0-125292 GCA_963728765.1 uncultured Actinomycetes bacterium | reverse complement strand
GGTCGACCGGCCCGCCGCCGGTACCGACGAGCTCGAGCTCCTTCGACCAGCGCCTCGCCAACTACGTCCAGGGCCCGACGCCGCCGACCCGCTCCACGGTGACGCGCATCGTGAAGCCCGGCGGCGGGTCGTCCATCGGCGGGAACTTGACGTCCGGGCCCAGGTAGACGTGGGCCAGCCGCTGCAGCAGCTCTGGCGCGCCGCCCTCCTCGATCCGCGCGCGGCCGTGCACGACGAGGTACTCCTTCAGCCCGGGCGGGTGGACGCGCGTGCCCTCGAACGAGAGCGTCACGCGCGGGTCGCGGCGGACGTTTTCCAGCTTCCTCTGCGAGGCCGCCAGGTGGCCGGACACGAGCTCGTCCCCGTCGAGGCCGACCCAGATGCACGTCACCTGGGGCGAGCCGTCGGGGCTCAGCGTGACGAGGTGACCGAGCGCGCCGGACTCGATCAGCTCGCGTGCGGCTTCCGGCAGACCCGCCATGGTGGAAGTCTGCACACATGAACGTGCTCGGCGTCGACGTCGGCGGGACCTTCACCGACGCCGTGCTGCTGGCCGACGGCGAGCTGCGGACGGCGAAGGTTCCGAGCTCGTCGCGGCAGGAGGAGTCGGTGCTGGCGGTGGCGGCCGAGGTCGGCGCGCGCGAGGTCGACCGGTTCACGCACGGGACGACCGTGGCCACGAACGCGCTGCTCGAGCGCAAGGGCGCGCGCACGGCGTTCGTGGCGACGGCCGGCTTCGAGCACCTGCTGCACCTGCGCCGCCAGGACCGGGCGCACCTGTACCGGCTCTGCGCCGCGCACCCCGAGCCGCTCGTCCCGCTCGAGCGCTGCGTCGGCGTGCGCGAGCGGATGGGCCCGGACGGCGTGCTCGAGCCGCTGGACCTCGGTTCGCTGCCTGAGCTCGACCCGTCGGTCGAGGCGGTCGCGGTCTGCCTGCTCTTCTCGTTTCGCGACCCGGCGCACGAGCGGGCGGTCGCCGAGGAGCTGCGGCGGCGGTTGCCGGGGGCGCGCGTGGTTGCCTCGCACGAGGTCTCACCGGAGTTCCGCGAGTACGAGCGCGCCTCCACGGCGGCGACCGACGCCTACCTCGGGCCTGTGATGTCGCGGTACCTCGAGGCGCTCGGCGAGGCCGCTGCTGACGCCGTGCTGCCCGAGCCGCTGGTGATGCGCTCGTCCGGCGGGGTCGCGGCGCTGGCGGAAGCGGCCGCGCACCCGGCGGTCGCGGTCGTGTCGGGCCCGGCGGCGGGCGTGGTCGGCGCGGCCCGGGTCGCGCACGCGGCCGGGGTCGAGAACGCGATCTCGTTCGACATGGGCGGCACCTCGACCGACGTCTGCCTGATCCGCGGCGGCGAGGGCGGGCGGAGCGCCGAGCGCGAGATCGGCGGGCTGCCCCTGCGCCTGCCGACGGTCGACCTGCAGACGGTCGGCGCGGGCGGCGGCTCGACCGTCTGGCGCGACTCCGGGGGGGCGGTGCGCGTGGGGCCGGAGAGCGCGGGCGCCGATCCGGGGCCGGCGTGCTACGGGCGCGGCGGGACGCGGCCCACGGTGACCGACGCGAATCTCTTGTTGGGCCGGCTCCCGTCGCGGCTGGCCGGCGGGCTCGAGCTGGATCGTGGCGCGGCCGAGCGCGCGTTCGAGGGCCTCGATCCGGCGGAGGCGGTCGAGGTGGTGAACGCGGAGATGCTGCGGGCATTGCGGCTGGTCTCCGTCGAGCGAGGACATGACCCGAGGGAGCTCGCGCTCGTCGCGTTCGGAGGCGCCGGGCCGCTCCATGCGTGTGCACTGGCCGAGGAGCTCGGGATTGAGACGGTGCTCGTGCCGGCCGCCGCGGGAGTACTGTCGGCGCTCGGCCTCGCCGTTGCCGACGAGCGGCGCGACGCCGTGAGCTCGTACGTCTGCGCGCTGGAGGACGCGGGAGAGTTGCCGGCGGAGGGCGAGGCGGAGCTGCGCTACCGGGGCCAGTCGTTCGAGCTGACGGTGCCGCTGCAGCCGCGGCTGGCGGACGCGTTCCACCGTGCGCATGAGGCGCGCTACGGCTACGCCGACCGCGAGCGCCCGATCGAGCTGGTGGCCGTGCGAACCGCGGACGTGCAACCCGGCCCGCGCCTCGAGCTTCCGGGAGCGGACCCGCTGGAAGCGCGAGGCCCGCGCGTGCTCGAGCTCGACGGCGCCACCTGCTGGATTCCCCCGGGGTGGGTGGGGGTTAGGGATGGGACCAGTAGCACGCTGCAGCTCACGAAACTGTCACGAGACCGTGCCGAACCTGTGAAATGAACATCGAGCTCCAGGTCATCGGTGCAGCCCTTCGCTCGATCGCCGACGAGATGGGCGCCGTCCTCGTCCGCTCCGCCTTCTCGGCGAACATCAAGGAGCGCCGCGACTGCTCGACCGCGCTCTTCGACACGCGCGGTCGGATGATCGCGCAGGCCGAGCACATCCCCGTCCACCTCGGCGCCATGCCCGATGCAGTCGCCGCGGTGCGCGCGCACGACCCGGCTCTCGACGAGGCGTGGATCCTCAACGACCCCTTCGCCGGCGGGACGCACCTGCCGGACATCACCCTGATCACGCGCACACGCGTGGGCTTTTCGGTCACACGCGCCCACCACGCCGACGTGGGCGGCATCGAGCCCGGCAGCCTCCCGGCGGAGTCACGCCGGCTCGAGGACGAAGGCGTCGTCATCCCGCCGACCCGCCTCGACGACGCCACGCTCGAGGGGCTCGTCACGCAGATGCGGAACCCCGACGAGCGCCGAGGCGACCTCCGCGCCCAGCTCGCGGCGCATGCGCTGGCGGCGCGGCGGCTCGACGAGCTGTGCGAGCGCCGTGGGCTGGAGCGCGTCGAGGCGGCCATGGACGAGCTGCACGGCTACTCGGAGCGGATCGTGCGGGCCGCGATCGCCCAGCTTCCCGACGGTCGCTTCGAGGCGTCCGACGTGCTCGAGCCGGCCGGCGGCGGCGAGCTCGGAATCAGCGTCGCGCTCACGATCTCCGGCGACGCGCTCGGGCTCGACTTCGCCGGAACCGCGCCTCAGCACGACGGCAACCTCAACTGCCCGCTCGCGGTCACGCGCTCGGCCTGCTATTTCGTCGTCCGCTGCCTCACCGACCCGGATGTGCCGGCCTCCGGCGGAGCCTTCGTCCCGGTCGACGTTCGGGCACCGGAGGGCTCGCTCGTCAACGCGCGCTCGCCGGCTGCCGTGGCCGCGGGCAACGTCGAGACCTCGAGCCGGATCGTCGATGTCGTCTTCGCCGCCTTCGGCCAGGCGGTGTCCGTGCCGGCGCAGGGACAGGGCACGATGAACAACCTCACGCTCGGCAACGACCGCTTCACGTACTACGAGACCGTGGGCGGCGGCCAGGGCGCGTGTCCCGATGCGGACGGTCCGTCGGGCATCCACGTGGCGATGTCGAACACGCTCTCGACACCTGCGGAGGCGCTCGAGCTCGCGTACCCGCTGCGGGTCGAGCGGCATGCGCTGCGGCTCGGCTCCGGCGGGCTCGGCGAGCATCGCGGCGGCGATGGCGTCGTGCGGGAGCTGCGGGTGCTCGAGGACTGCCGCCTGTCGCTGATCGGCGAGCGTCGGGCGCACGCGCCGCAGGGCGCGCAGGGAGGCGGCGAGGGGCTTCCCGGCCGGAACCTGCTCAACGACGAGGAGCTACCAGCGAAGATCACCCGCGCGCTCTCGGCGGGCGACGTGGTGCGCGTCGAGACCCCCGCCGGCGGCGCGTACGGCCGTGTCCGAAACGGCCACTAGCCGACGGCGCGGCAGTCGATTAGACCTTCGAACGATGTTCCAGTTTCGGCACGAAGGCGTTTCACACCCGTGCGCCAGCCACGCCTACCGTCGGCATGAGTCGACGGGAGGTGGAAGATGGAGACACGAAGACACAAGGCACGGGTATCAATGCATCGCATCGTGTGGCGGCCCGCCGCGCTACTCGTGCTCGCCCTGTTCGTCGGGTTCCCTTTCGCGGGAACCGCCGCCGCCGAACCGCCCTCGCCGGTCTTGCCATCGAGCGCCGAGACGCTCGTGGGAACGGAGAGCGGCACGCCCGTGAGCGCGAGCGTCACGATCACGCCCGCCGGCGGGTTCGAGAACGCCGCCGAGGATCCACTCCCGGCGGTCGGGGTGGACACCCCGTTCGTCTGCTACGCCACAGGCTGGAACGATCTCGGCACCCGCTGGGGGACGTACCCGTACCAGCAGTGGGTGTACGAGACGCGCCACTGGTGCGGCTACCTGAACGCCTACCAGACCACTCGCACGTCGGGAGTCCACGGCGCGGCCACGCTCTGCAACTGGGGCGGTCCGATGCATGTCTACAAGGTGGCCGGCGGGAACGGCTACTTCTTCACCGACGTGAACTCGGGGGTGCACTTCGACTGCCCGACGAACCTCCCCTGGATCGTGATCCACGTCGATGACTGGCAGGTGTGGCGCTGCAACATGGCGGGCTACTGCTCGTGGCGAAGCGCCGGGAGGTCGTGATCCTGGTAGCCAAGCTCATCATCGCGATCACGCTCATCTTTGTCCTGACCGTCCTGACGCTTGCCCTGCTAGGCGCGGTTAGGTGAGGGATGCTGCTGGTGTGCAGTGCAAGGGCGGCGCGGCCGGCCGCCCTTGCAATCCGGGCCGGAGCACCATCTCGTACACTCCCCGGATGGAGGTCTGGGAGTTCGTCTTCATGATGCTCGTCTTGAAGATCCCGATCGTGTACCTCTGCCTGGTCGTGTACTGGGCGGTGAGGGCCGAGCCGACGCCGCCGGAGCCTTCGCGCACCGGTGTCGCCGAGCCGGAGCCGCCTGAGTCCCACTCGCCGTGGACGCGGCCGTCTCGCCGGCGAGGGCCTCGGCGCGGGCCGCGGCGCGGCCCGCAGCGGACGGGGACCAGGGCGCGGCGCGCGACGGTGCCTGAGTGAGCGCGCAGCCGCGGGCAGCGTCGTCGGGGACCGCCGAGACCATCGCCAGCTTCCTGGCGGCTGTCTCGATCTTCGGGAGCTGCATCGCCGTCGCGTACCGCCCGGGACGCGTGATCCCGTTCGCGCTCCTGCTCGCGCTCCTCGCGGCAGGGATCGGTGGCCGGGCGACGCGGCTGGCCGCGTGGGCGATCGCGATCGGCGGCGTGTGCTTCATCGTCGGGATGGCGGTCGCAGTGGTCACCGACAACCCGATTTTCTAGGTTCGGGGCAAAGACCGGTCACCGCGCGCCGGGAGGGATCCCGGTTGGTACAACAAAGACGATGAGCATGCAGGACGTCGACGGGCTGAACGCGGGCTACGCGAGCGCGCTGCTCGAGCAGTACCTCGAGAACCCGGACACCGTGCCGGGCGAGTGGCGGGCGCTGTTCGAAAGCGGCGCGAGCGAGCTCGTCGCCTCGCACCCGGGGCTCGCACGCCTCGCCGAGCTGCTGCGTGAGGAAGGCAACGGCAACGTCGCTGCCGCCGCGCCCGCGCCTGCGGAGGTTGCGACCGCGGCCGAGCCCGCGCCCGCACCGCCGGCCGCCGAGCCTGCTGTCGCGCCGGCGCCGGACGAGACCCTCCTCGCCGCGGTCGCCGCCGCGATGGCCCTCGTCACCGCATACCGCACGCACGGACACCTGGCGGCGCGCCTCGACCCGCTCGGCAGCGAGCCGGTCGGCGACCCGGCGCTCGAGCCCGAGCGGCGCGAGCCGGAGCTCACCGAGGAGCTCCAGCGCCTGATCCCGGCCGAGATCCTCGGCGTCCACGTCCCCGGCGAGACGCTCGCCGACGTCCTCCCGCAGCTGCACGAGGTCTATTGCGGCACGAGCGCGTACGAGATCGAGCACATCGCCGACCACGAGCAGCGCGTCTGGCTGCGCACGGTGATCGAGTCGCGGCGCTACCACCACGCGCTCTCCGCTGACGACCGGCGTCGGCTGCTGGAGCGCCTGACCGAGGTCGAGGGCTTCGAGCGCTACCTGCGCCGAGCGTTCCTCGGCCAGAAGCAATTCTCGGTCGAGGGGCTCGACTCGATGGTGCCGATGCTCGACGAGGCGATCGCGCTGGCGGCGGAGGAGGGCGGCCACGAGGTCGTGCTCGGGATGGCGCACCGTGGGCGCCTGAACGTGCTCGCGCACGTCATCGGCCGTCCGTACGAGACAATCCTGCGCGAGTTCGAGGGCGAGCGAACGCTCGAGGCCGTCGTCGCGGACACCGAGGGCGGCACGGGCGACGTCAAGTACCACCTCGGCGCCGAAGGCACGCGGCGAACGGCCGCCGGCGAGATCACCGTCACCCTCGCCTCGAACCCGAGCCACCTCGAAGCCGTCGACCCGGTCGTCGAGGGCCGCACCCGCGCCGAGCAGACCGACCGTTCGACCCGTACCGGCTTCGTCGACTCCTCCGTCGCGATGCCGGTTCAGATCCACGGCGACGCCGCGTTCCCCGCGCAGGGCGTCGTCGCGGAGACGCTCAACCTCGCCGACCTGGACGGCTACTCGACGGGCGGCACGCTCCACCTGATCGCGAACAACCAGATCGGCTTCACCACCGAGCCCGCCGACGCCCGCTCGACGCGTTACTCGAGCGACCTCGCGAAGGGGTTCGACCTCCCGATCATCCATGTCAACGCCGACGACCCCGAGGCCGCGCTCTCGGCGGTGCGGCTGGCGATGGGCTTCCGCCGCCACTTCTGCACCGACGTCGTGATCGACCTCGTCGGCTACCGCCGCCACGGCCACAACGAGCAGGACGAGGCCGCGTACACGCAGCCCCTGATGGCCGCGCGGATCGAGCAGCAGCCAAGCGTGCGCGAGCAGTACGCGCGGGCGCTGGTGGAGCAGAGCGTCGTCACCCAGGCGGAGGTGGACGCGATGTCGGAGCGCGTCGACGCGACGCTGAAGGAGGCGCACGAGCGGCTGAAGACGACGTTCGGCCAGGGCGTGTCCAAGGTCGCCTACGAAGGCCGCATCCCCGCCTCGACCGGGGCGCAGGTCGTCACCGCCGTCCCCGGAGAGCGGCTGCACGCGCTCAACGACGAGCTGCTGCGCGTGCCCGACGGCTTCACCGTGAACACGAAGCTCGCCAAGCAGCTCGAGCGCCGCCAGAGCGCGCTGGACGAGGGCGGCATTGACTGGGGCCAGGCCGAGGAGCTCGCCTTCGCGAGCCTGCTCGTCGAGGGAATCCCGATCCGCCTGACCGGCCAGGACACCGAGCGGGGGACGTTCTCCCACCGCCACCTCGTCCTCCACGACGCGCAGAACGGCCAGGCCTACGCGCCGATCCAGAACCTGAACGAGGCCGCCGCGTCGTTCGAGATCCACAACTCACCGCTCTCCGAGGAGGCCTGCCTCGGCTTCGAGTACGGCTACTCGGTCGCTGCGCCCGAGGCGCTCGTCGCCTGGGAGGCGCAGTTCGGCGACTTCGTCAACGGGGCGCAGGTCGCGATCGACCAGTTCATCGTGTCCGGCCTCTCGAAATGGGGCCAGACCTCACGCCTGACGCTGCTGCTGCCGCACGGCTACGAGGGCAACGGCCCCGAGCATTCGAGCGCGCGGCTCGAGCGGTTTCTCCAGCTCGCCGCGCAGGAGAACATCCGGATCGCGAACTGCACGACGGCCGCGCAGTACTTCCACCTGCTGCGCCGCCAGGCGCTCGACCCGAGTGCCCGCCCGCTCGTCGTCATGACGCCGAAGGGCCTCTTGCGCCTCAAGCAGGCGGCCTCGGAGCTGTCAGAGCTGGCCGAGTCCTCGTTCCGGCCGGTGCTCGGCGACGCGACGGTCGATCCCGCCCGCGTGCGCCGGCTCGTGCTCTGCTCGGGCAAGGTCTACTACGACCTCGTCGGCCACGAGTCGCGCGGCCAGGCGGACTGGATCGCCGTCGGTCGCCTCGAGCAGCTCTACCCGTTCCCGGTCACGGAGGCGGCCGCGCTCGTACGGTCGTTCCCGCAGCTCGAGGAGCTCGTCTGGGCGCAGGAGGAGCCGCAGAACATGGGGCCGTGGCGCGCGATCAGGCACCGCCTCGAGGAGGCGCTGTCCGAGGGCGTCCGGCTGCGCTTCGTCGGCCGGCCGTGGCGAGCGAGCCCGTCCGAGGGCTACCCGACCGCGCATCTGAAGGAGCAGGACCGGATCGTGCGCGAAGCCCTGAGCGCCTAGCGCCTGGGGCTATTCGGGGCGGTTCCGGCGGTTCGCCGCCCGCCGCTTGCTGTAGGCGATCACCGCGGCCGCGACCTTCGGCCCGTGCCTGCGGGTCTGTCGGACGATCGTCTTCCGGTGCTGCTTCGGGATGCGCCGCCAGATGTCGTAGGCCGTCAGGGCGACGCCGATCGGACCGGCGCCCTTCATCGGGAAACGAGCCACGGGCCGGAGACTAGCGCTTCTTGCCGTGGTCCTTGCCGCCGCCGTGGCCGCTGTCGCCGCCGTCGTGGCCACCGCCGCTGCGGCCGCTGTCGTGACTGCCGCCGCCATGCCCGGTGTCGCCACTGCCCTGCCCACCGCCACCGCGATTCCCGTGGCTGCTCTGGTCGCCACCGTTGCCGTGACCGCGGCCTGACGGCGGCCCTTGCTTCTGCGACGTGTCACCGCGGCCCTTCCACTTGTCGTGGCCGGTCGCGCGGCCGTTGCCCTTCGAATTGTCGTGCCCCACGGCGCGGCCGTTGCCCTTGGACTTGTCGTGCCCGAGCGCGCGGCCGTGCGGGGGCGGAGGCGGCGGGAACCGCGACGTCGGGGGAGGCGGGGGTGGAGGTGGCGGTGGCGGGGGTGGCGGCGGCGGAGGCGGAGGCGGGGGTGGAGGTGGCGGTGGCGGTGGGGGAGGAGGCGGCGGCGGAGGCGGCGGCGGGGGTGGAGGTGGCGGTGGCGGAGGAGGCGGCGGAGGCGGCGGCGGGGGCGCGGCAGGAGGCGGAGGCGTTGGGCGCGGTGAACCGGGCGACGGGCTCGTCGAGCGCGAGCTCGAGCCGGTGGGCCGGCTCGACGCCGACGAGCGCGCGATTGCGATCAGCGCTGGGCCGCCGCTGGCGGTTGGCGCGTTGCGGTTGACGCCGGCCCGGGCGTTCCTTCCGCGCCGGTGCGCGCGCTTCGACTCGAGCGGCTTAGCCTTGACGACGATGGCAGGACGGTTTCCCGCTGCAGGCGGCAGCGCGAGCGACTCCGGCGGCGCGTCCGACCCGAGCGTGACGAGCGTAGGCAGCGTGACAGCCGCCGCGAAGGCGCTTCCGGTGACCGCCGCGGTCGCCAAAATGGCAAGGCCCCTGCTCACGAGCTCCTCGACTTTTGCCGATTCATTGGCCAATGGTATCGGCGGGATCTGCGGTCTCCCTAAATTTGTGAGGAATCCATGAGCTTCAAGCTCAAGCTCGTCGCGTATTTCCTGCTTCTCTCGCTGCTGCCTCTGGGCGCGGCGGGATGGGCTCTGCACTCCGTGACGAGCCGAAGCGAGACGCGCCGCGTGGACGTTCGGCTCGAGGCCGGCCTCCACGCGGTTCTCGCGTCTTACAGGACGGAGCTCACAGCCGCCGGCGACCGGGCGGCGCGTCTCGCCCAGTTCCCGCGGTTCCAGCAGGCGCTGCAGCGCGGCGACCGGGCCGCGCTGCGCAGCCTCGTGGAGGCCCGACCCGGCGTGCGGCTCGAGACGAAGGGGTTCTCCGTCGGCCCGGCGCAGATGATCGGGCCCAGGAGGGCGATCTCGATCGTGACCGGGAAGGGCCCAGCCGGAAGGCTCATCGCCGGCGTGCCGCTGGCGTCGTCCTCACTCGGTCAGCTGAGCGACCGCGCCGGCCTCGACTCCGAGGACAAGCTGGTCGTGCTCGACGGCGGTCGCGTCACGGGCGGCCCGCCCGGCCTGATCGGCGAGGCGGTGCCCGCACCGCCCAGGGCGCGCACGGTCGACGCGGCCGGCGACAGTTACCGAGCCCTCGCGGCGAGCTTGCAGGAGGGAGCCGGTGGGCCCGCCCTCGCGCTGCTCGCGTCGCAGGCCCAGATTGACGACGCCGTCGCGACGGCCGACAAGCGCCTTGCCCTCGGCCTGCTCCTCTCGCTCCTGCTCGTCGGCATCGTCGCCTACGTCGTCGGCCGCTCGATCGTCGACTCGCTCAGCCGCCTCGCCAACGCCGCGAACGCGATTGCTCGCGGACGGCTCGACCGCCGGGTCGAGGTCCACGGGCGCGACGAGTTCGGCCGCCTCGGCCTCGCCTTCAACGAGATGGCCGACCAGCTCGAGGCGCGGCTCGAGGAGCTCGACGCCGAGCGCGCGCGGCTACGCGAGGCGACCGTCCGCTTCGGCGACGCGCTCGCGGCCACGCACGACGTCGACCAGCTCCTGCGCGTGATCGTCGAGACGGTGGTCGAGACGACCGGCGCGACGGGCGGCCTCGTCGTCGGGCTCGGCGGTGAGATCGTGCAGTCCGGGACGATCTCGGACCGGGGTGAGACCTTCGAGCTGCCGCTCACGGCCGGGCGGCAGAGCTTCGGCACGCTCACGCTCTCGGGCCGCGACTTCACCGTCGAGCAGCGGCGCACGGCCGCGACCCTCGTGGCCCACGCCGCCATCGCGCTTGAGAACGCGCGGCTGCACCGGATCGTCGCCCGGCAGGCGCTCGTCGACATGCTCACGGGCCTCGCGAATCGCCGCCACTGCGAGGAGGCGCTGGCGAGCGAGCTGATGCGGGCGGAGCGCTTCGGCGGCTCGATCGCCTTCGTGCTGGCCGACCTCGACAACTTCAAGGCCGTCAACGATCGCTTCGGCCATCCGGTCGGCGACGGCGTGCTGATCGAGTTCGCGGAGACGTTGCGCGAGTCGGTGCGCGAGATCGACCTGCCCGCGCGCTGGGGTGGCGAGGAGTTCGCGATCGTGCTACCGGGGACCGACCTCGACGGCGCCGCGCGCCTTGCCGAGCGCACGCGCATCGCGCTCGAGGACCGGATCATCCTCGCGCCGGACGGGTCGCGAATCTACGTCACGGTCAGCCTGGGCGTGGCCGCGTTCCCCGAGGCGGCCGCCGGCGATGCGCTCGTCGCGGCCGCGGACGGCGCTCTCTACGAGGCCAAGCGAAGCGGCAAGAACCGGGTCGTCACGGCGCGCCCGCGGGCCCGTCACGCATAATCGCCGCTACCGGCGGCTTTACTCGTTACAATCGCGCGCTGCCCCACGAACACCCAGGAGGAGCATCTGAGGTGGAGACGTCTTCGCTGTTCGCACAAGTCATTCAGGACCATCTGGAGTTGAAGCAGAAGAACTCGGAGCTCGAGGACGAGCTGCCTCTCGAGCGCTACAAGTCCGAGGACCCGTTCGAGAACCATCCGCTCTTCAAAACTGAAGAGCAGGCCCGCATCGAGGAGACGATGGACGGCGAGGAGTCGGCCATCACGACCGAGCGCCAGCCGCTCGCATGGCCGACCGACGAGACGGAGTCGGAGACCGAGGGCCTCTGGAGCCGCTCGCGCGACTTCGACTGGGGCGACTGACCGACATCGCCTAGGCTCCCGGGTTCACCGACCGGGAGGACCGAGATGACGAGACTTCGTTACGCCGCCCTCGGCGCCGCGCTGGCGTACTTCTTCGACCCGCAGAACGGCCGGGCCCGCCGCAAGGACGCGATCAAGCGCGTCGTGCAGCTGAGCCAGCGACAACGCGGGCTTCTCACCGCGAAGGCCACGCAGCTGCGCGAGGGAGCCAAGCCGCAGCCCGACGATGTGACGCTGGCACGCCAGGTCGAGTCCGAGATCTTCGGCGAGGCCGAGGTGCCGAAGGGCCAGATCAACGTGAACGCCGAGGAGGGCAAGGTCGTCCTCCGCGGCGAGGTCGAGTCCGCGGAGATGATCGAGAGCCTCGTCTCGAAGGCGCGCAAGGTGCAGGGTGTCCAGGAGGTCGAGAACCTCCTTCACACGCCGGGCCAGCCGGCCCCGATGCATCGGTAGCGTCCGAGGCCGCGGCTAGCGTCGCCGACCTGGAGGCGAAGCGGGACACCGGCGAGCGCTGCCTGCGTTGCGGGGCCGCGATGGAGTGGCGGCACCAGACCTGGCAGTGCTCGAGGTGCCGCTTGAAGCTCGGCTGCTGCGAGGGCGAGCCTCAGTCGTGCCCGCCTCCTCCGCCTCAGAACAGGCGATAATCCGGGGGGCCGGTGTCATTGCAGGAGCGAACCGAGCTGCGGTCCGACGACGCGCGCAAGGGCGCGGGCGCCGCGGTGCGGCTCGAAGGAGTGCGGAAGTCGTACGGCGACGTGGTCGCAGTGGACGGCGTCGACCTCGAGATCCGCGCGGGGGAGTTCTTCACGCTGCTCGGCCCGTCCGGCTCGGGCAAGACGACGACGCTGCGGCTGATCGCCGGGTTCGAGCGGCCGGACGAGGGCCGGATCGAGCTCGGCGGCCGCGATGTGTCGCGCGACCCGCCGTACGCGCGTGACGTGAACACGGTCTTCCAGGACTACGCCCTCTTCCCGCACATGACGATCGCGGACAACGTGGCCTACGGGCTTCGCGTCAAGGGCGTGCCGCGTCGCGAGCGCGGCGCGCGCGTCGAGGAGGTGCTGCGTCGGATGCGCCTCCCAGGCCTGGCCAAGCGCAAGCCGGCCCAGCTGTCCGGCGGCCAGCGGCAACGCGTCGCCCTCGCGCGCGCGCTCGTGAACAAGCCGGAGGTGCTGCTCCTCGACGAACCGCTGGGCGCTCTCGACCTGAAGCTCCGCCAGGAGATGCAGCTCTTCCTCAAGAGCCTGCAGCAGGACCTCGGCATCACGTTCGTCTACGTCACGCACGACCAGGACGAGGCGCTGACGATGAGCGACCGCCTGGCCGTGTTCAACCACGGACGCATCGAGCAGCTCGGCGCGCCGGCCGAGGTCTACGAGCGGCCCCGGAGCGCGTTCGTCGCGGGCTTCGTCGGCGTCTCGAACGTGATCGAGCGCGACGGCAAGCGCTACGCGGTTCGGCCGGAGAAGATCCACCTGCGAGACGCCGGTTCCACCCCGGGCGGCGGAATGCACGCCGAGCCCGGACGGATTCGCGGCGTCGTGTACGCCGGCATGGTCACCCGCTTCGTGGTCGAGCTCGACCGCGGCGGGGAGCTGCAGGTCGTCCGGCAGAACCTCGAGACCTCGTCGGCCGAGGCGCTGGACGCCCATGGCCGCGCGGTTCTCCTCGAGTGGCGCCCAGAACACCAGCTCGAGATCGACGGCAACCAGGGGGCAACGGAAGGAGAGAGATGAAGAAGCAGGACAGGCGGGTCGCCGGCTGGGCCGCGGCAGTGCTACTGGTGGGAGCATTGGCGATGGTTGCGGCAGGCTGCGGCGGCGGAGGCGGCGGCGGAGGCGGCGGCGGTGACGAAGGTCAGGCCAGCACCGAGATCGAAGGCCTCGGCTCGTCGGTCGACGAGATCAAGTCCATGGCGAGGGACGAGGGCCAGGTCGACCTGGTCATCTGGCCCGGCTACGCGGACAAGTCCTGGGCCAAGACGTTCACCCAGCAGACGGGTTGCAAGGTCGTGACCAAGGACGGAAGCACGTCCGACGACATGATCGACCTGATCTCGACGGGCCAGTACGACGGCGTGTCGGCCTCCGGCAACGCGAGCGTCCGCCTGATGAAGCGCGGCGACGTCGCGCCGGTGAACACCGCCCTGATCCCCAACTACGCCGATGTCTCGCAGGGCCTGAAGAACCAGGACTACAACTCGATGGACGGCCAGGCGTACGGCGTCCCGCACGGGCGCGGCCCGAACCTCTTGATGTGGCGGACCGACGTCGTGAATCCGGCTCCGAACAGTTGGTCGGCGATTTGGAAGGCAAGTCCGACGGTCAAGAAGAAGATCTCGATCTACGACGACTCGATCTTCATCGCGGACGCCGCGCTCTACCTCAAGGCGACGAAGCCCGACCTCGGTATCGGCAACCCGTACCAGCTGAACGACGAGCAGTTCACCGCGTCGGTGAACCTCCTGAAGAGCCTGAAGCCGAACGTCGGCGAGTGGTGGGCCGACTACGCGAAGCAGATCCAGTCGTACGCCAACAAGGACGTCGTCATCGGGACGACCTGGCCGTACCAGGAGAACATCCTGAAGGGCGACAAGAAGCCGGTTCAGGCGGTCAAGCCGAAGGAGGGCACGACCGGGTGGTCCGACACCTGGATGATCTACTCCAAGGCCGCCCACCCCAACTGCATGTACCTCTGGATGAACTACATCATCTCGCCGCAGGCGAACGCGAAGGTCGCCGAGGGGTTCGGCGAGGCGCCATCCAATCCCAAGGCGTGCTCCTTCACGACCGACAAGGGCTTCTGCACGGCGATGCACGCCAATGACGAGGCCTACTGGAAGAACATCTACTACTGGACGACCCCGACCGCCGACTGCGGCGGGAAGGGAGGGACCTGCAAGACCCAGCAGGACTGGGTGAACGCCTGGACGGAGATCCGCGGCTAGCGGCTCTCCGTTGACCTCGGTTCCGTACGAGCAGCCGCCGCCCCGGGAGAGCCTGGGGCGGCGGCTCTCGCGCTACTTCTACCGCCACCCTCGCCTGAGCCTGGCGCTGCTGCTCGCGGTGCCCATCGGGTGGCTCGTGATCGCGTACCTCGGCTCGCTCGCCGTGCTGCTGCTGGCGTCGGTGTGGAACACCGACCCGTTCACGTCGGAGGTCGTCCACACGTACACCTTCGACAACTTCCGTCGCATCATCGACGAGCCCGTCTACCGCGACGTCGCCTGGCGGACGATCCGCATGGCCGGGCTCGTCACGATCGCCGACGCCGTACTCGCATTCCCGATCGCCTACTACATGGCCCGGGTGGCGTCGCCGCGCACGAGGAACCTCCTGGTCGTCGCGGTGCTCATGCCGCTGTGGGCGAGCTACTTGGTGAAGGCCTACGCGTGGCGGACGATCCTGTCGGGCGCGGGCGTGCTGAACTGGGCGCTCGACCCGCTCGGCGTTTCGTTCGACGGCTACTCCACGACGGGCCTCTGGCTCGTGTTCACGTACCTCTGGCTCCCCTTCATGATCCTGCCGATCTACGCGGGCCTCGAACGGATCCCGCCGTCGTTGCTCGAGGCGTCAGCGGACCTCGGCGGGAAGTCGCTGCGGACGTTCTTCCGCGTGACGCTGCCACTCGCGTTCCCGGCTGTCGTGGCCGGGTCGATCTTCACCTTCTCGCTCACGCTCGGCGATTACATCGCGCCGAAGCTGATCACGAGCCAGCAGTTCATCGGCACCGTGATCTATGACAACCACGGCACCAACCTCCCGGTCGCGGCCGCGTTCACGCTCGTGCCGATCATCGTGATGATCGTCTACCTGCTCGTCGCCAGGCGGCTGCACGCGTTCGAGGCGCTCTGATGGTCGAGTCGCGTCTCACGCGCATCCTGCTGCGGCTTGGCGCCGGTGCGACGCTCGTCTTCATCTACCTGCCGCTGATCCTCATCGCGCTCTACGCGTTCAACGAGAGCGTCACACAGAGCTGGCCGATCCACACGTACACGACGAAGTGGTTCTCGACCGCCTACCACGACGAAGGCGTGCGGCAGGCGCTCTGGCTCTCGGTGCGCGCGGCACTGGGCGCGACGGCGGTCGCGCTCGTGCTCGGGACGCTGACCTCGCTCGCCGTCTCGCGCTTCGAGTTCTTCGGGCGGGACGCGATCTCGCTCGTCGTCATCCTGCCGATCGCCCTTCCGGGGATCATCACCGGGCTGGCGCTCCGGACGACCTACACGACGGTCGGAATCGACTTCGGCCTGCTGACGATCATCATCGGCCACGCGACGTTCTGCATCGTCGTCGTCTACAACAACTCCCTGGCCCGCCTCCGCCGCGTGGCGGGGTCGCTCGAGCAGGCGTCGTACGACCTCGGCGCCGACGCCTGGCAGACGTTCCGCTTCGTCACGTTTCCGCAGATGCGCACGGCGCTCCTCGCGGGCGGCCTGCTCGCGTTCGCGCTCTCGTGGGACGAGGTCGTCGTGACGATCTTCACTGCCGGTGCGCAGCAGACGCTTCCGATCTGGATCTTCGCGAACCTCTTCCGGCCGGTCGAGCAGCCCGTCGTGAACGTGGTCGCGCTGTTCGTGATCGTGATGTCGCTGATCCCGGTCTGGATCGCGCAGAAGGTGACGGCGGAGCGGCCGGGCGCGGTCCGCGGCGCAGGCACGGCGGCCGAGACGACCGAGAGCGACGACGACGATTCGCGGTAGGCTGGCCGCGACTCGAGCGGGGAGGCCCGGAATGAGCGTGACCGTTTCTCAGCACAAGAACTTCGTCGGCGGCGACTGGGTGGACGCGGTCGAGGGCGGCACCATGGAGGTGCTGAATCCCGCAACGGGCGAGGTCATCGCCGAGGTTCCGCGCGGGACCCAGGCCGACGTCGACCGGGCCGTCGAGGCGGCCAAGAAGGCGCTGCCCGAGTGGCTCGAGACGACGCCGCAGGAGCGCTCCGAGGCACTGCTGAAGCTCGCGGACGCGATCGACGACAACACCGAGGAGCTCGGCGAGCTCGAGTCGCAGAATGTCGGCAAGCCGGTTGGCTTCGCACGCGACGAGATGCCGGTCTCGGCAGACAACCTCCGCTTCTTCGCCGGCGCGGCGCGGGTGCTCGAGGGCAAGTCCGCGGGCGAGTACATGAAGGGCTACACCTCGATGATCCGGCGCGAGCCGGTCGGGATCGTCGGCGGGATCGCGCCCTGGAACTACCCGCTGATGATGGCGGTGTGGAAGATGGGGCCGGCGCTGGCGGCCGGGAACGTGCAGATCGTCAAGCCGTCGGAGCAGACGCCCCTGACGGTGCTGCGCTTCGCAGAGCTCGCCGCCGAGATCCTGCCGCCGGGCGTGCTGAACGTGATCACCGGCGACGGCGTCCCCGTTGGCGAGGGAATCGTGAAGCACCCGGACGTGCGGATGGTCTCGCTCACCGGCGACGTCGCGACCGGCAAGGAGATCGCGCGCACCGCGGCGGAGACCTTGAAGCGCGTGCACCTCGAGCTGGGCGGCAAGGCCCCGGTGCTCGTGTTCGACGACGCCGACCCGGCCGCCGTCGCCGAGGGGATCAAGATCGGCGGCTACTGGAACTCGGGCCAGGACTGCACTGCCGCCTCGCGCGTGGTCGCCGGGCCGAAGATCTACGACAAGCTCCTCGACGAGCTCGTCCCCGCGGTCGAGTCGCTGCACGTCGGCGACCCCGCGGAGGGCGACGAGATCGAGATGGGGCCCGTGATCTCGAGGGACCAGCAGGAGCGCGTGCTCGGCTTCCTCGACCGCGCGAAGGGCGCAAAGGTGCTCACCGGCGGCGGCACGAACGGAGACCGGGGCTTCTTCGTCAAGCCGACGGTGGTCACCGAGGTCGGGCAGGAGGACGAGATCGTCCAGCGCGAGGTCTTCGGGCCGGTCGTGACCGTCCAGCGGTTCGCCGACGACGACGAGGCGATCGCTTGGGCGAACGACGTCGACTACGGCCTCGCCGCCTCGGTCTGGACGCGGGACATCGGCCGTGCGCTGAACGCGGCGCGCAAGCTCCAGTTCGGGACGGTCTGGATCAACGACCACATCCCGCTGGTCTCGGAGATGCCGCACGGCGGCTACAAGCAGTCCGGCTACGGCAAGGACCTGAGCGCGTACTCGCTCGAGGACTACACGCAGATCAAGCACGTGATGGCCAAAATCGATTAGGAGCATGGGGGAACCCCTGGTTGCCCCAAGAGCACCCTCCTTGCGAGCGCTTGCGAGCTTCAGCCGCTGCTAGGCCGGCGGCTGCTCCGGCGATCCAAACGGCTTCACCCTCAGCCGCAGTGACCTGGCACCGCGGGGCGTAACCCCGGGGTCAGGTCTTGCATCGCGACAGGCGGTCGGCGGACGCCAAAGAACCGTGCGTCGATTGCGTGACTATTTCTTCGCGGGCGCGGACGCTGCGGACAACTTGTTGCGCTTTCGGCGCGGAAATGCGGCGGTGCAAGACCTGACCCCGAGGGGTGCCGTTCGCGGGCCAGCGACGCTTGTCGGTTGCGCGATGCGAGGCCCAAGTGGTAGTAAAGCCTCGCATTGCGCAGACCCGAGCAACGCGAGCGGCGGCGGGGCGCGGTTAGCGCGGCTCCGAACCTCGACGGAATCGACCAGGGGCTGATCGAGGCGCTGCAGTCAAACGGCCGCGAGCCGTTCCGGCGCATCGCGGCCGAGGTCGGCGTCTCGGAGGCGACGATCCGCGCGCGCTATCAGCGCCTCTGCGAGGACAACATCCTCCAGGTCACCGGCGTCACCAACCCGCTCGGCCTCGGCTTCGATGCCCAGGCCATGGTCGGGATCCGGACGAGCGGCTCGCCGGAGCCGGTGGCCGAGGCGATCGCGCAATGGGACGAGGCGGACTACGTCGTGATCACCGCAGGGCAGTTCGACGTGCTGGTCGAGCTCATCTGCGAAGACCGGCGACAGCTGCTCGACCTGACCAGCCGGATCCGAGGCTTGGACGGCGTCGCCTCCACCGAGAGCTTCCTCTACCTCGAGCTTCGGAAGCAGCTCTACGACTGGGGCGCGCACGTGCAGAACGGCGACGGGGTGGAGGCCCACTGATGGCGGTGACCGAGAAGCCGGAGGCCACGACGGCACCCACGGTCGCCGACGTGCGCCTCGAGAACGTCACGAAGCGGTTTGACGACGTCGTCGCCGTCGACGACCTCTCGCTCGAGATCGAGCGCGGCAGCTTCTTCGCGCTGCTCGGCCCCTCCGGCTGCGGCAAGACGACGACGCTGCGGATGATCGGCGGCTTCGAGGAGCCGACCGCGGGGACGATTTACCTCGGCGAGGAGCCGGTCAGCGGCAAGCCGCCGTACAAGCGCGACGTGAACACCGTCTTCCAGTCGTACGCGCTCTTTCCACATCTGAGCATCTTCGAGAACGTCGCCTTTGGCCTCCGCCGCAAGGGCGTCGGCAAGGGCGACCTGCGCGGCCGCGTGCTCTCGATTCTCGAGCTCGTCGGCCTCTCGGGGTTCGAGAAGCGCAAGCCGCGACAGCTCTCGGGCGGCCAGCAGCAGCGCGTCGCGCTGGCACGCGCACTCGTGAACAAGCCTCGCGTGCTGCTGCTCGACGAGCCGCTCGGCGCGCTCGACCTGAAGCTGCGCAAGCAGATGCAGCTCGAGTTGAAGGCGATCCAGAACGATGTCGGCATCACTTTCGTCCACGTCACGCACGACCAGGAAGAGGCAATGACGATGGCGGACGGGATCGCGATCATGAACGGCGGCAAGATCGAACAGCTCGGCGCGCCTGCCGACCTCTACGAGCGGCCGCAGACTGCGTTCGTGGCGAGCTTCCTCGGCATCTCGAACCTCCTCCTCGGGACCGTCACCGGCCCCGGGACGGTCCGGCTGGACGAGGGCACCGAGGTTCGCGTGCCGCGCGAGGCGCTGAACGGCCGCACGGGCAAGGTCGCAGTCGGCGTCCGCCCGGAGAAGATCCGCGTCGGCCACGTCGAGGAGAACCGGCTGACCGGCCGGTTGCTCGAGACCGCCTACGTGGGTGTGGCGACGCAGTACGTCCTCGAGACGAGGGCCGGCAACGTCAGCGTGTACGTCCAGAACAGCGATCCCGGCGCCCGCGACCAGGCGCCGGCCGAAATCTCGTGGAGCCCCGACTCCACGTTCGTCGTCGACTCAATGGAGGGAGCCGAATGACCGACCAGCTCACGAGGCGGCAGCTGCTCGAGCGGGCAGCCATGGGAGGGGCCGCGATCACGTTCCCCGGAATTCTCGCCGCCTGCGGCAGCAGCGGGTCGAAGGCGAGCGGCGGCACGACGAGCGTCGAGCAGAAGCTCGCCAAGACGCTCAACTTCTCGAACTGGACGCTCTACATCGACACGAAGGGGTCAGCGCACCCCTCGCTCGACGCGTTCCAGAAGAAGACCGGCGTGCACGTCAACTACGTCGAGGACATCAACGACAACGCCTCGTTCTTCGGGAAGATCCAGGGCCCGCTGTCGCGCGGCCAGTCGATCGACCGCGACATCGTCGTCCTCACCGACAACGACCGGTACCTGTCGCTGATGATCAAGAAGGGCTGGGCGGAGAAGCTCGACAAGTCGGCGATCCCGAACATCAAGAACCTCGTCGATGTCCAGAAGCACCCGAACTTCGACCCCGATCGCCAGTACTCGCTGCCGTGGCAGTCGGGGATGTCGGGCATCGCCTACAACGACACGCTCACCGATCCGGTGCTGTCCGTCGACGACCTGCTCGAGAACCCGAAGCTCAAGGGAAAGATCACGGTCCTGAACTCGATGGGCGACGCGATGACGATCGTGATGATGGCCAACGGCGACGATCCGACAAACGTCACCGACAAGAGCTGGAACGCCGCCTTCAAGCGGATCCAGACGGCCGTGAACAACAAGCAGATCCGCCAGTTCACCGGGAACGACTACGCGCCGATCCTCGCCCGGGGCGACCTCTCCGCGGCGATGTCCTGGTCGGGCGACATCGCGCAGCTCGGAAACAAGCACATCCACTGGAACGTGCCCGAGGCCGGCGGCGCCCTCTGGACGGACAACATGCTGATCCCAAAGGGCGGCAACGTCTACACCGCGTCGGTGTACATGAACTACGTCTACGACCCGAAGGTGCAAGGCCTGATGACGGCCGGAGACCCGAAGCGGAAGATCGTGGGCATCTACTACATCCCGCCGGTGAAAGGCGCGGGCGAGGCGGCGAAGCAGTTCGACCCGGCGGCGGCGAACAACCCGCTTATCTTCCCGACCGCGAAGACGCTGAGCAAGGTCAAGATCTTCGACAGCAAGGCGCTCAACAACCAGAAGTACCTCGAGCAGTGGCAGAACCTGATCTCGGGCTGATCCAGGCGGGCGGACGGGCAAAGCCCGCCCGCCCTCAAGACGGCACCGCAAGCGCTGCCTCGTGAGCTTGTTCCACCGCCACCGGGGGTTGACGCCCTACCTGCTGTTGGCCCCCGGCGTGCTCTTCTTGGCCGTGTTCTTCCTCGTGCCGCTCGGGTTCCTCGCCTACCAGTCGCTGGAGTCGGGGAACATCGACTTCGGCTATTCCTTCACGTGGTCGTGGAGCAACTATTGGGACGCGCTCCACACCTACCGGGCGCAGTTCGTCCGCTCGCTCGAGTACGCGGGGATCGCGACGCTGCTCGCGCTGGTGATCAGCTACCCGGTCGCCTACTGGATCGCGTTCCGCGGTGGGCGCTGGAAGAACCTGCTCCTGCTCTTCATCGTCGCGCCGTTCTTCGTCACGTATCTGATCCGCACGCTCGCGTGGGAGACGATTCTCTCGGACAACGGCTTCGTCGTGAACACGCTGCAGAGTCTGCACGTCCTCGGTCCGAGCGGTCGGCTGCTCGCGACCTCGACCGCCGTCGTGACAGGCATCACCTACAACTTCCTCCCATTCATGGCGCTGCCGCTGTACGTCTCGCTCGAGCAGATCGACGAGCGGCTGATCGAGGCGGCCGAGGACCTCTACGCGAGCAAGCTGCAGGCGTTCCTGCGGGTGACGTTCCCGCTCTCGCTGCCGGGCGTGGTCGCGGGGACGCTGCTCACGTTCATTCCGGCCGCCGGCGACTTCATCAACGCCCAGCTGCTGGGCTCACCGGACAACCACATGATCGGGAACGTGATCCAGTCGAAGTTCCTCGAGCTAACGGATTACCCGGCGGCCGCGGCGATGTCCTTCATCCTGATGGCCGGGATCCTGATCGCCGTCTTCCTCTACGCCCGTCTGGTCGGCACTGAGCAGTTGACGGGGACCGCGGCATGAGTGCGGTCGCGGTCGAACGGGCGCGGCCGAGCGTCCTCGCGAAGGTGTGGGCGTTCGTCAAGCACCACATCCTCACGGCCTACTCGATCCTCTTCTTCGTCTACCTGCTGCTCCCGATCGCGGTCGTGGTCGTCTTCTCGTTCAACAACCCCCCGGGCAAGTTCAACTACACCTGGAACGCGTTCACCTGGGACAACTGGCTCCACTGGGACGCGGTGCCGGGGATCAGGAGCTCGATCGTCCTCTCGCTGCAGATCGCGCTCGTCGCGAGCATCATCGCGACGGCGCTCGGCACGCTCATCGCGCTCTCGCTGGTCCGTTACGGCTTCCGCGGGCGGGCCACGACGAACATCCTCATCTTCCTGCCGCTCTCGACCCCCGAGATCGTGCTCGGCGCCTCCCTCCTGACGCTGTTTCTCAACATGAACGTCGTCTTCGGCTTCTGGACGATCCTGATCGCGCACATCATGTTCTGCATCAGCTTCGCGGTCGTGACCGTGAAGGCGCGCCTCGTCGGGTTCGATCGCCACCTGGAGGAAGCGGCGATGGACCTCGGGGCGAACGAGTGGACGACCTTCCGCAAGGTGACGTTGCCGCTGATCGCGCCGGCGATCCTGGCCGCGCTGCTGCTCTGCTTCGCGATCTCGATCGACGACTTCGTCGTCACCTACTTCAACTCGGGCTCGGAGGTCACGTTCCCGTTGTTCGTCTGGGGAGCCGCGCGGATCGGCGCGCCGCCGCAGGTGAACGTGATCGGCACCGCGATCTTCCTCATCGCCGTGACCTTGATGCTCATCAACGTCCTCGTCCAGATGCGCCGCGAGAAGCGGGGACTCGCGTGACCACGGTCTCGCCCGGCCTCTCGCCCGAGCAGCTGCAGCAGGCAGCCCGCGATCACCTCTGGCTGCACTTCACGCGCATGGGCGGCTACCTCGACGGCGAGGTGCCGATCATCGTGCGCGGCGAGGGGTGCTACCTCGAGGACGCCAACGGCAAGCGCTACCTCGACGCGCTCGCCGGCCTCTTCGCGGTGCAGATCGGCTACTCGTACGGCGACGAGATCGGGGAGGCGGCCGCCGCGCAGATGCGGGAGCTGCCCTTCTACACGAACTGGTCGTACGCGCACCCGCGCGCGATCGAGCTCGCCGCGGAGGTGGCGAAGCTCGCGCCCGGCGACCTGAACCGCGTCTTCTTCGTCTCCGGTGGCTCCGAGGCGGTCGAAGCCGCGTGGAAGCTCGCGCGGCAGTACTACTCGGCCCGCGGCCAGCACCGGGCGGTCGCTGCGTCCATCCCGTCGCACCCTCACGCGCCCGGGCACGACTTCGACGCGGAGCGGGCCGCGAAGCTCGCCGGCGAGCGGCGCTGGAAGGCGGTTTCGCGGCACGTCGCCTACCACGGCACGACCATGGGCGCGCTCTCGATCAACGGCATCCCGGCCCTGCGCGCGCCCTTCGAGCCCCTCGTGCCCGATGTCCTGCACGTGCGGAACACGAACCGCTACCACCGGCCGCCCGACGAGACCGAGGAGCAGTTCACCCGCTTCTTGCTCGACGACCTCGAGCATACGATCGAGGCGGCCGGCCCCGACACCGTCGCAATGGTGCTCATGGAGCCGGTCCAGAACGCAGGCGGGGCGTTCACGCCTCCGGAGGGCTACTGGCGGGGCGTTCGGGAGATCTGTGACCGCTACGAGATCCTCCTCTGCGCCGACGAGGTGATCACCGGCTTCGGCCGGCTCGGCACCTGGTTCGGCTCGGAGCGCTACGACATCCGGCCCGACCTCGTCACCTGCGCGAAGGGTCTCTCGTCGGCGTACGCGTCGATCGGCGCGGTGATCGCAACCGACAAGGTGATGGAGCCGTTCCTCGAGGGCGAACGGATGTATTCCCACGGGATGACGTTCGGCGGTCACCCCGTACAGGCGGCGATCGCCCTCAAGAACCTCGAGATCATGCGCCGCGAGAAGATCGTCGAGCACGTCGCCGAGGAGCAGGGCTGGGTGCGCGACAAGCTGGCCGAGCTACTCGAGCTGCCGATCGTCGGCGACCTTCGCGGCACCGGCTTCTTCTACGCCCTCGAGCTGGTGAAGGACAAGGAGACGCGCGCGACGTTCACCGACGAGGAGTGCGAGCGGCTGATACGCGGGTTCCTGACCCCGCGGATGTTCGAGGCGGGCCTGATCTGCCGCGCCGACGACCGCGGCGATCCCGTGATCCAGATCTCGCCGCCGCTCGTCGCGGGCCACGCGGAGATCGAGGAGCTGGTCGGCATCTTGGGCGACGTCCTGGCGGAGGCCTGGCAGCGAATCTAGGCGACGTCTGGTGGCTCGAGGAGGCGCTCGCCGCCGGGTTCGGTGACGAGCCTGCGCCGCCGCTCGAAGGTGACGCCGAGGCCGATGTCGCGATCGTCGGCGGTGGCTACACGGGGCTCTGGACGGCGCTGGCGCTGAAGGAACGCGAGCCCGGGCTCGACGTCGTCGTCCTCGAGGCCGACGAGTGCGGCCGCGGCCCGAGCGGGCGCAACGGCGGCTTTTGCCACGGCTACTGGAGCCATCTCCCGCGGTTGGTCGCGCGCTTCGGCGAGGAGGGCGCCGTCGACGTCGCGCGCGCCTCGGAGGGGATCATCCCCGGCGTCCGCGGCTTCGCCGAGCACGAGGGCGTCGACGTCTGGCTGCGGGAAGCCGGGATGCTGAGAGTCTCGGCCGCGCCGGCGCAGGACGGCGGGGTCGACGAGGAAGTCGAGGCCGCGCGCGAGCTCGGCGTGCCGGACGAGGCGATGCCGCTCTCGGCCGAAGAGCTCGCCCGGCGCATCAGCTCCCAGCGCTTCCGCAAGGGCGTCTTCCTCCGCGACGGCGCTACCATCCAGCCGGCGCGGCTCGCGCAGTCGCTTCGCCGGGCGGTCGCGCGCGATGCGCGGCTGCATGAGCACTCGCGCGTGACCGACGTCTCCGACGGGGTCGTCACGACCGAGCGGGGGAGTGTCCGCGCCAGGGAGATCGTCGTCGGCGTGAACGCCGCGGCGGCCGGGTGGAAGCCATTGCGCCGCCGGCTGACCGTCTTCGGGAGCTACGTCGTGCTGACCGAGCCGGTGCCCGAGCTGCTCGAGCAGATCAACTGGACGGGCGGCGAGGCGGTGTTCGACGGCCGGATGTTCCTGCATTACTTCCGCACGACGAAAGACGGCCGTGTGCTGATGGGCAGCGGGTCAGGCCCCATCGGGCTCGGCGGCAAGATCGACGAGCGCTTCTGGTCCGACAGGCCGACGGTCGCGCGCGCCGAGCGCGGGCTGCGGCGGCTCTTGCCGGACCTCGCGGATGCGAAGATCACGCACGCGTGGGGCGGCCCGATCGACGTCTCGTCCGACCACCTGCCGTTCTTCGGCACGGTGCCCGGAACGCGGATCCACTTCGGCGCCGGTTACTCGGGCAACGGCGCCGGGCCGAGCTGGCTCGGCGGCCAGATCCTCGCGCGGCTCGCTCGCGGCATCGACGACGAGCTCACGCGCCTGCCGCTCGTGACCCGGAAGGTGCCGAAGCTCCCGCCGGAGCCCTTCCGGCGGCTCGGCGGCGGCCTCGTCCGCGCGTCGATCATGGCGTGCGAGGAGGCGGAGGAGGAAGGTCGCCGCGGCCCGCTTCCCGCCAGGGCCGGCGCCGCACTTCCGCGCCTCCTGGGCATGTCTGTCGGCACCCGCTAACCCCGGGGTCAGGTCTTGCACTGCGACATACCTGTCACGAGCCCGTGCCGACCGATCCCCAACGGAGCTCCGCCTCTTCTCGCTGAAGCCGCCGACTGACCGTCGAGTAGTGACAGCCGAGGTACTCGCCGATCTCCCGCAGCGAGTAGCCGTGTGCCCGATACGCAGACGCAACCGGAAACGGCGCATCCGCGAAGAGCTGCGCCAATGGCTTGCGTTCAGGCTCGATCTGCACGCGCGGGATCTCGGCCAGCGGCGGGTCGATCCCAAAGTGCCGCCGCAGGAAGCCGTCGCTGCCGAGCCGCTCCCCTCGTACACGCTCCGAGAGCGCGTCGGCGATGCCGCCCTCGACGAATTCGCGATACCCAGCCTGCGACGCCGGATACGTGTCGTCGAACGCGCCCAGAACATCCTCAGTTGTAAGGAACCGCGGAGTCGGCTCCAGCCCGGCCGTGGCGCGAAAACTCGACCAACGGCACTCTTGCGGGTGCTGGCAGATGCCTGCGCGGACCGGGTTCAGCACGACGTATCTGCAGACGCTGAGCAGGTATCGCTCGTCCTCGATCAGGATCGAGCGGTAGCGCGCGCCGAACAGATGACCGTGTCGCCCATGACGATCGTTGAAGCGGCTGGCGTGTCTGCCGTTCAGCTGCTGCATTCCGCTCGGCAGGTTCGCTCGCGGCGTCTCGATTGCGAGGTGATAGTGGCTGGTCATCAGGCAGTACGCGTGACACAGCCAGGCATGACGGTCGACCGTGCGTGCGAGGTCCGCCAGGAAGAGCTCGCGGTCGAGATCGTCTTCGTAGATCGCGGCGTCACCAGTTCCCCGCGAGATCACGTGGTAGCGAGCCCCCTCGTAGCAGAGGCGCAGCGGTCGGGCCATGAGGCTGAACGTACGCCCAGCCCCAACGGTGCGGGAGGGCTGGGGATGAGTTGTCGCGGTATCGGCACACACTGGTTGGTTCGTTTTCGTGGACGACACGTCGTTGCAAGACCTGACCCCGGGGTCTGCGTGGGCACGTCCGTCGGCACCCGCTAACTGCTCGAACCGTTCGAGTTCCCTCGTCCGAGGGATGACCGATCTGCGAGTTGCCCCGATGGAGGGTTCGAGACATACGGACGAACCCCGAGCTCAGCGGCCGAGCTCGTTCCTCTCGTCTCACCCGACTCCATGGCCGCTGACCGCAGACTTCTCGCCGCCGCCTTTGCCGCCATCGCCTTCCTGACGGCGGGGCCCGCCCGAGGCGCCGTTGGCCGCCCGGCCCAGACCGCTCCGGCCTCCGGCGCGACCGTCCAGTTCCTTCCGGCCTTCGCGTGGTCGCCGGTCGCGGGCGCCGACAAGTACGAGTTCCAGATCAGCGCGGACGCCGGGATGAACTCGCCCGTGCTCGGCACCGGCAAGGATGACTTCTTCACGCGCAACACCCGCGCGACGCTGAAGCAGACGATCCCGAACGGGACGTACTACTGGCGCGTCCGCGCGTCGAACGCCGCCGGCGAGGTCTCGCGGTGGACGCAGCCGCGCTCCTTCCGCAAGCTCTGGAACCTCCAGCCCGCGCTCCAGACGCCCCTCTCGGGCTCCGCGCTCAGCTTCCCGAACAACCCCGTGGTGCTGAAGTGGGCCGGAGTCCCCGGAGCCGCGCACTACCTCGTCTCCGTCGCGAGCGACCCGTCTCTGGGCTCGCTCGTCCTTCACTACTCGAACCAGGACGACCCGAAGGGCGCGCCGAACGTCGCCGCCTCCTCGGCCGCGATCACCTCGGCGCTCGCCCCGGGCCCGTACTACTGGAACGTGATGCCGGTCGACGCCGAGGGGAACCGCGGCGTCGCGACCACGATCTCGTCGTTCTCGTGGCAGTGGAACTCCGTCACCGCCGTGCACATGGACGACCTCAACGCCGCGCCCGAAGCGTTCGACCCGCGCTTCTCCTGGAACCCCGTCCCGGGAGCTGCGCGCTACGAGGTCGAGATCAACTCGTCGGTCGACTTCGCGCCGGGCTCGAAGGTGTGCTGCAACGGGAACACCATCGCGACCTCGCTGTCGCCCACGCAGGTTATGAAGGACAACGTCTACTACTGGCGCGTGCGGGCGCTCGACCCAGATGGAAATGCAGGCGTCTGGAACTACGGCGGCTCGTTCACCAAGACCTTCGACAAGGTCGCGCCGGCCGGCCCGGTGACCGGGACCAGCATCAAGAACCTGCGCATGCGCGACAACCTGGCCGATCCCGGCACCGACAACGACGGAGGGACCGCCGGCTACCAGACCGCGGTGCCCGTCGTCCGCTGGGACCCCGTGCCCGGCGCCGCGAGCTACGAGGTCCAGGTCGCCGACTGGAACGGCAGTGCCTGCCTGTGGGGCACCGCCGACTACCTGAAGAACACCGCGGTTCCCGAGTGGGCTCCGCTGGCGAGCACGAGCGCCGACCCCGCCCCCTGGCAGGGCACGCTGGCCGAGGACGTGCTCCCGATCATCACCCCGGGCGACTATTGCTTCCGCGTCCGTGCGCGCGCCGACCGCGCGCCGGGGAACCAGGAGGTCTGGGGGGACTACACCTACCTCCAGAACGGCAACACGGACTCCAAGGACCCCGTCGGGCCGGCGTTCACCTGGACGGCGTACCCGGCCGGCGCTTCGCCGACGTGCCCGGGCGGCTACCCATGCTCGGGGGACTACCTCGCGCCGGTCACCGGGAGCACCAGCGTGCGCACGCCGCTGTTCACGTGGCATGCAATGGCCGGCGCCAACAGCTACTTCGTCGTCGTGGCGAAGGACGCCAACTTCAGCAACATCATCGACGAGGCGTTCACCCGGATCCCGGCGTACGCCCCGCGGAACCAGCTCAAGCCCACGACCTATCCGGACGAGACGACGACGTTCTACTGGCTCGTCCTGCCCGCCACGCTGGCAAACGGCAACGACGCCCTGACGATCTCGCTCAGCGCGGCCAACGGGTCGTTCCAGAAGCAGTCGACCCCGCCCTCGCTCGTCTCGCCGGTCGGCGTGCAGGCGTTCGTCGACCAGCCGACCTTCCGCTGGTCGCCGACGCTCGGCGCACGGCGCTACCGGCTGCAGGTCTCTGCCGACCCCACGTTCGGCTCGCCGCTCGACGACGTCGTCACCGACGCGACCTCCTACTCGAGCGACACGACCTACCCGGCGGACACCGTCCTCTACTGGCGCGTTCGCGCGGACGACGAGAACCTGACCGGCCTGACCTGGTCGGCGATCGGAACCTTTCAGAAGAAGCTGGCGGCCCCGGTGCCGAGCGCCGCGAATGCCACGAGGGGCGAGGCGCTGCCGGTCTGGGCATGGAGTCCCGTGCAGGGCGCCTCCTCGTACGACATCTCCGTCGACAAGCCCGACGGCACGCACTCCACCTTCGAGGGGTTCCGCACCCCCGTGGCGTCGTTCATCAAGATGACCGGCACGGGTGTCTTCCACTGGCGCGTGCGGGCCGAGTTCCCGAAGGACACGACGGGAACCGTCCCCGGCCCGTATTCCGCGACGCAGTCGTTCACACGGACGATCGGCGAGCCCGTGAACGCGCGTACCGACAGCGACAAGACGCACGTCCTGCTCGGCTGGGACCCGCGCCTGGGCGTCGACCATTACAAGCTGCAGATCTCCTCGACGCCCGACTTCAGCCGCGTGGTCGAGTCGGTCGATACCGAGAACCCGGGCTACGCGCCGACGATGACCTCGTACGGCTACCAGTCGGGCGGCAACCTCTACTGGCGTGTCGCCGGAGTGGACGAGGATCGCAACCAGGGCGACTGGACGCAGGTCCAGCAGATCAGGCTCCAGCCCCGGCTGAAGCTGTCCCTCCTCGGCGGTGCTCGCCGGAAGTTCAAGACCCGCGTGACGGCCCGCGTGCTGAACGGCCAGGGTCGGCCCGTCGCGGGTGTCCGGGTGCGCGTGCGCGGCGTCGGCGTCCGCGCAGTCGCGAAGCGGACGAACAAGAAGGGGCAGGTCGTCTTCACGCTGAAGCCGAGGAAACGCGGCAAGCTGGTCTTCAGCGCGACGAAGGCCGGCTACCAGCCCGCGTACCGGTCGCTGAAGGTCCGATGAAGCCGCAGCAGGCCGTCACGACCGCGCGTCGGGAGCAGCCCGCTCAACCAGCCCTCGCGCGCAGGGTCTGGCGCGTCTTCGAGTACCGCCGGCCGCCTCGGCCCGTGCGGCCCCGCTTCACGACGTAGCGCGGCCGCCTTTCCCGGCCGCTCCGTGCACGGTGTCGACCTCGGACATCGCGCTCGCCGCTGTCGACCCGCGGCTCCGCGAGGCCTAGCTCCCTCTAGTCCCAGGTCCAGTTCGGGTCTGGCGTGTCGCCGTCGCCGGGCCCGGTGTTGGGCGCACCGACTGCGATCACCTCGGCGCCCTCCGGCCCGCCCTTGAGCCCGCGCATCACGTGCGGCGGGACGCGGACGGCGCTGAAGGGTCGTAACTCGAGCACGTCGTCGCCGACCTTCATCTCCGCCGAGCCGCTGACGAGGACGTAGATCTCCTCCTGCCGCTTGTGCCGGTGCCCGTGGGCCTTGGCACCGGGGGCGAAGCGCAGGTAGCTGACGCCGCAGTGCTCGCACCCGAGCGGGACGCGACCGAAGCGAAGGTTGAACTGTGTCGGGTCGAGCCCGAGGTTGACCGCCTGGTCGTCGACTTCGGTCAGGTTGACGTGGCTGTACTCCATGGCCGCATCCTCCGTTGGTGGTTCGCGAGGGGTCCGCGTATGCTCCTCGATCCTCGACGACTACGCGACCGGGAGGCAAGCATGTGGTGGGGCATCGGATTCGGCGCGATCCTGTATTGCACCCTGTTGTTGACGCTCGGGATCGCGTGCGCGAACAGGGGCCGTTGGTGGCTTTTCGGTTTCGGGATGCTCTTTCCGATCCTGTGGTTGATCGGCGTCCTGCTCCCGTCGAAGGAAACGCAGGCCGCGTAACGAGTCGACGAACGACCCATCTGGGTTAGGGCGCCGAAGCCCAGCCGCGCGTACGCTGAATCCGAATCGCGCGCGGTAGGAGCGCGCGGCGACAGTCGGGGGAACAGGTGCATCTCGGACCGGGGCAGAAGTGGTTGTGCGTTCTCGGGCTCGCGCTCGTCGCGGTCTCGGCGTCCGCGTCACCGGCGCTGGCCGGGAGGAGCCTCGTCGTCGGCGTCAACGAGGACGCGGTCAAGTCGCGGCCGGGAATCTCTTCGACCGCGAACGACCTCGGGCTCGGCTACTACCGGGTGACCCAGCGGTGGGAGGCCGGACGCTCACAGGCCAGCGCGGCCGACGCCGCTTCGGTCGCCGCCGCGCTGCGGAATGCAGGCTCGCAGAAGGTTCTCCTGAGCGTCTTCGGCTCTGCGAACTCGGCACCGGTCAGCCTCTTTTCGCGCAGGGCGTACTGCGGCTTCGTGTCATCTCTGCTCGACCGCTACCCGCAGGTCGCGGCCGTCAACATCTGGAACGAGGCCAACCTCAGCTACTTCTGGAAGCCGCAGTTCAGCCGCGGGAAGAGCGCCGCCCCCGCCGCCTACCAGGCGCTGATGGCGCGTTGCTACGACACGATCAAGAATCGGCACCCGGCCGTGCGGGTGCTCACCTCCGTTTCGCCGCGCGGCAACGACAACCCGCGCGCCCGATCGAACGTCTCCCACTCGACTGGCAACTTCATCAAGAAGATGGGGCAGGCGTTTCGACACTCGCATCGCCGGGCGCGGATCTTCGACGCCTGGGGGCAGAACGTCTACGGCGCGAGCTCGAAGGAGCGCCCGTGGGCGCGTCACCGTGTCGACATCGGCCAGGGCGACTACCCGCGGCTGCTCTCGTACCTGAGGACAGCTTTCGGAGGCACGCGTCAGCCGGTTCCCGGCCAGAAGGACGTTCGCATCTGGTACCTCGAGGGCGGGTTCCAGACGAGCGTCGCCGCCAAGCGCTCCTTCTACGGCAGCAACGAGACCGACCGCTCAGTCGTCCCGTCTCTCGGCAGCACCTCGAAGCCCGACCAGGCGTCGCAGCTGACCGACGCGGTTCGGCTCGCCTACTGCCAGCCGGCTGTCGGAGCCTTCTTCAACTTCCTCCTCGCCGACGAGCCCAGCCTGCGCGGCTGGCAGTCCGGCGTCCTGTTCAGCGACTGGACGCCGAAGCCGTCCTACCAGGCGTTCAAGCGCGTAGTCGCGGAGGTCAAGTCGCACCGCGTCAACTGCGCGAAGCTCAAGGTACGAATCAAGAGGCTGGGCGGCTGAGTCGCAGCTACCCTCGGGCCGGTGCTTCCGAGGCTCGCTGTGCCGGTGCTCGCGCTCGCCCTGGTGCTTCCGAGCGCGGCGGCAAGCCGCGGCGCGGCGCCTGAGCTTCTCCCCGACCTCGTCACCCGGACGCCCGGGAAGATCCACCTCCAGATCACGCCGCGCGGCAGGCACTTCGTGCGCTTCTCGAACGAGGTCGTGAACGTCGGCGCCGGCCCGCTCGAGCTGCGTCCTCGCGTGGGCGACTGCAACCACAACGGGGACCCCGCCGACGACCGTGCCTCGTGGCAGCGGATCTACCGCGACGGGAATGGAGACGGCCGGTTCATCCGCGAGGTCGACACGCGCTTCCGCACGCGGAGCGCGGGCTGCACGCGCTACCACCCGGCCCACAGGCACTGGCACTTCGACGCCCTGGCCGAATACGCCGTCCGCCCGGTCTTCTCGGCCGGCCCGCTCCTCGCCGGAGGCAAGAAGACCAGCTCGTGCGTGCTCGACACGCGGCGCCGCCTGCCGAAGGCGCCCGGCTCGCCGCGCCGGAAGTACTACGGCGGCTGCCGGCGCGACTCGGTCGGCGGCATCTCGATCGGGTGGGGCGACCTCTACGGGGCGCGGGTCAGCGGCCAGCAGCTCGACGTCACCTCGCTGGCTGCCGGCGCGTACTGCCTCGTCTCACGCGCCGACCCGGAGAACCGGCTGCAGGAGTCGAACGAGCGGAACAACGTCCGCACGACGCGCATCGAGTTGAGCGGCGACGGGGTCGACTGGCGGCCACACCGGGGGTGCTGAGCGACCGATGACATCCGCGGCGCGCCCACGTCTGAACGACAGACCACGACAGGAGGGACCGAGATGCGCAAGGTGATCGTCAACGAGTTCCTGACCCTCGACGGAGGCGCGCAGGCACCCGGGGGAGCCGAGGAGGACACCGACGGCGGCTTCGCCAACGGCGGCTGGCACATGCAGTACATGGAGGACGAGCCCACGCAGGAGTGGGTGCTCAAGAGCATCGACGAGGCGGGCGGCTTCCTGCTCGGCCGTCGGACGTACGAGATCTTCGCCGCCTTCTGGCCGAACGCGCCCGAGGAAGAGCAGGTCGTGGCCGAGCCGCTGAACAGCAAGCCGAAGTACGTCGTCTCGACGACGCTGGCCGGGCCGCTCGACTGGGAGAACTCGACGCTGCTCGAGGGCGAGATGGCCGACGCGGTGGCCGCGCTGAAGCAGGAGAACGGCGGCGATCTGCACGTGATCGGCAGCACGCAGCTGGTGCGGGCGCTGATCGCCGACGGCCTGGTGGACGAGCTCAGGCTGATGATCGACCCGGTCGCGGTCGGAGGCGGCAAGCGCATCTTCCCGGACGACGGCGAGCTCAGGTCGTGGCGGCTCGTCGACGGTCAGATCACGAGCTTGGGCGCGATCCTCGCGGCCTACGCGCCGGCGTGAGCAAGCTGATCTACTCGGCGCTCGCGTCGCTCGACGGGTTCGTCGAGGACGCGGACGGCAGGTTCGACTGGGCGGCGCCGGACGAAGAGGTGCACGCATTCGTGAACGAATTAGAGCGGCCGGTCGCGACCTACCTCTACGGGCGCCGCATGTACGAGACGATGGCCTACTGGGAGGACCCGGCCAACACCGCCCGAGGGCCTGCGGTCGTCCAGGAGTACGGCGAGATCTGGCGAGCCGCCGACAAGGTCGTCTACTCCAGGTCGCTGGAGACCGTGGCGACCGCCAGGACCCGCGTCGAGCGCGAGTTCGACCCCGCGGCGGTCAGGCGGCTGAAGGAGACCACGCCGCGCGACCTCGGCATCGGCGGCGCCGAGCTTGCGGCGCACGCAATCGGGGCCGGGCTGGTGGACGAGTACCACCTGTTCCTGGTGCCGGTCGTGGTGGGAGCCGGGAAGCGCGCCCTCCCGGACGTCCGCCTGAGCCTCGAGCTACTCGACGAACGCCGCTTCGGCAACGGCACCGTCTACCTTCGCTACGGCGTCGAGCTCGGCTGAGCCTGCAGCCCGGCTCGTCCGCCCGAGGGCGGAGCGAGGCGGTGGGCGATCGCCGCCGCCTCGCGCCGGTTCGGCACGTCGAGCTTCTGCAGGATGTGAGAGACGTGCACGCTCGCCGTCTTGATGCTGATGACGAGCGCCTCGGCGATCTCGCGGTTCGTGTAGCCACGGGCGACGAGGGCGAGAACCTCCGCTTCGCGTGGTGTCAGGCCGAGAGTCTCCTCCAGGCCACGCCGTCGAGCGGGTGACTCGTCCTCCGCCGCCGCGAGGTCCAGCCGCGAGCGCTGGGCCAGCAGCTCGAGCTCTCGAAGCAGGGGCTTTGCTCCGAGTCGGGTGGCAACCGCGTGGGCTTCGTGCAGCGGCACGCTCGCTTCGGTGCGGGGCGCGCCGACGGCGACCAGTGCTTCGGCTTGCCGCCAGCGACAGTAGGCGGCGAGGGGCGGGCGCTCGAGCTGGTCCCAGGTCGTTGCGGCGTTCGACCACATGTCTGGTCGAGGCTCGGCGCAGGCGCGGACGTATTCGGCCTCGGCCAGAGCGAGCCACCCGGTGGCGTTCGGCGTGACACTGGAGGATTCGGAGGCCGCCTCCCGTGCGACGTCGCGCAGCTCCCGCGCGCGCTCGAGACGCTCGTGCAGCGCGTCGGCGTCCCGGCGGGCGCGCGCGAGTGCCGCGAGCTCCGCCTGGGCGCGCATTCCCTTAGCGGACAACTCGACGCGGATCACTGCGGCCTCGGGCCGAAACGCGTCGGCGAGGCCCCTCTCGACGGCGGATTCCGCATCGGCCCAGCGGTGCTCCCAGAGGGCGAGATCGGCGAGCCAACCATCGTAGAGGCCCGGCCTGCGGTCTCTGTGCAGGGTGGGCTCGGCGGCTTCGAAGTGAGCTCGTGCGGCGTCGAACTCGCCACGGTCGGTCTCGACGAGGGCGCGGGCGATGAGCAGCGCCCACCGGAAGCTCGTGGTGATGCCGCGAAGCGCGCCGGCGCTGAGCCTGTCGGCCTCATCCCAGTCGCCGCTCGCGTGCAGGGCCTCGATCCGGTTAGAGACGAGGAGCGGGTTGTCGATCCCGAAGCCGCGCATCGCCTCGAGCCCGGCCTGTGCCAGCCGCGCCGACTCAAGGGGCCTGGCCAGCATCGCCAGCGTGTCGGTGAAGTTGACGTACGCACGGTCGAGTCCCCAGTGATCGCCGATCTCCTCGGCCAGCTCCAGGGTCTGGCGGAGACAGCCGACACCCTCCTCGCCACGGCCGAGGTGCGCGAGCTCCGTGCCGATCACGGTCAGCGCTCGGACCTCTGCCTCGCCTGCGCCGACCCGCCGAGCGACCTCGAGCGCTTGCTCGGCGGTCGCCAACGATTCCCGATGACGCCAGGCGATCATCAACCCCCCCGCGAGTGACCCAAGCGCGTACGCGCGCTCGGGGGAGGGCGGCTCGGTCGGTGCGATCTCGACTGCCCGCTCGAGCTCCGCGAAGCCGGCATCATCGCTGCCGAGCTCGTAGAGGTACTCGCCGAGGTCCACATGAAGGATCGCCTCTCGATGCGGATTCTCCGCGAGGAGTTCGATCGCTTGCGGCGCCAGCTCGACTGCGCGGGTGGAGGCGCCGACCTGACTGGCGAGCCTGGCTGCCCGAGCGCACAGCTCGGCGAGGTCGAGCGCGACCAGCTCGGCCGCGTTGGGTACCGCTAGCCAGAGCGCGAGCGCCCGCTCGAGGTGGCCGTGAGCCTCCGCGAGGCCGAAGACGGCCTCCGCCTGACGTGCAGCGTCGACCGACGCGACGAGCGCCTCCGTGCTGCGACCCGCCGCCGCCCAATGCGGCGCGATCTCTGCGGGTGTCGCGGCGTCGCTCCGCGCCAGCTCCTCGGCAAGCCGCGCGTGCAGCTCCTCGCGCTCGCCGGGCAAGATGGTCGAGTAGATCGCCTCCGCCAGAAGCGCGTGCCGGAAGCGGAACACGCTCGTCCCGGGCACGGCGACGAGGACGCCCTGCGCAACCGCTTCGCGGAGCGAGGCGCGCACCTGCGCCTCTGGTTGCGCTGCGGCTGCGCGCAGCAGCGAGTACTCGACGTCGCGTCCGGTGGCAGAGGCCACGCGCAGCAGGTTCTGGGTCGGGCGGACGAGCCCCTCCACGCGCGCCAGTAGCACGTCGCGCAGGCCCTGCGGTAGCTCGGTGCTCCCTTCGCCGGCAGCGGCGAGAAGCTCTTCGGCGAAGAACGGGTTCCCCTCGGCGCGTATGGCGATCGCGTCGGTCAGCGCCCCTGGGAGGGGCTGGTCGGCGTGAGCCTCGAGCAGCTCGGCGAGTTCCTCCCGGCCGAGCGGCGCCAGCTCGAGCACGAGGGCGGAGCCCGAGCGACGAACGCCGACGGCGAGCCGGCGCACTCGCTCGGCTGAGTCGGGCTCGTCGGCGCGGTAGGTCGAGAGCAGCACAACTGGCCGGTTGTCGACGTTATGCGCGAGGAAGACGGCGAGATCGAGCGTGGACGTATCGGCCCAGTGCAGATCCTCCAGCTCGAGCAGCAGAGGGGTGGAAGCAGCCCGCTCGGCGAGCAGCGCAAGCGTCTCCTCGAACACCTGCAGCTGCGAGCCGGGCACCTTCCCGTCGAACTGCCACGGATTTCCGAGCCCTCGCAGGGCCTCGACGAACGGCTGGTACGGCAGTTCCGTGCCGACGAGGTCGATCGAGCGCCCCAGGAGCACCTCGAACCCGGCGTCCCGGGCACGTCTTGCGAGCTCGGAGGCAAGTCGTGTCTTGCCGATGCCCGCCTCACCGGCGAGGAGGACGGTTGCGCCGCTCCCAGTCTGCGCTGCGGCGAGCACGCGCTCGAGCTCCTCGAGCTCGCGTGCGCGTCCGACGAACACGTCGCTCGCGCGAGCCTCCATTCCCTCCAGTATCGCGCAGCTCGGGACCGAAGATAAGGCGGCCGCGGGGGAAAGATAAGACGGTCCGCCCGATGTGCGCGTGCCCGTCCGGCCCGAGCATTACGGCCATGACAACGGTCGCGGAGAGAGCACAGAAACGGATCTGGCGGATGAAGGTTCGAACGGTGCCGGGCGGCGGCGGTCTGCGGCTGCACGTGCGCGAGTGGGGGAATCCGGACGGGCCGCCGATCCTGTTCATCCACGGCTGGTCGCAGAACCACCTCTGCTGGGCAAGGCAGTACGAGAGCGCGCTCGCCGACGAGTTCCGGCTCGTCGCCTACGACCTCCGCGGCCACGGCATGTCCGAGGCGCCGCTCGAGCCCGAGCACTACACCGACGACAGGTGGTGGGGTGACGACGTCGCGGCGATCGTCGACGCGTTGGGTCTCGGCCGGCCGGTACTCGTCGGCTGGTCGTACGGCGCCTTCGTCATCTGCGACTACATCCGCGCCTACGGGCAGGACAGCGTCGCGGCGATCAACTTCGTCGAGGGGGCGGTCAGGCTGGGCGAGGCCGCCTTCGGCACCCTGATCGGGCCCGCCTTTCTCGACCATTTCGTCGGAGCCACGGCCGACGACCTACCCACCAACATCGAAGCGATGCGCTCGTTCGTACGCGCGTGCTTCGTCAAGCGGGTGTCGAGCGACGAGCTCGAGGCCGCGGTCTGCTGGAACGTGATCGTGCCGGCGGCGGTTCGCGCGCATCTCGGAGCCCGGGAGCTCGACTACGACGACGTGCTGCGCGGTCTCGAGGTTCCGCTGCTCGTCACCCAGGGCCGCGCGGACACGGTTGTGCTGCCCGCGATGGCCGAGCACGTGCTCGCCACGTGCCCGACCAGCGAGGTGTCCTGGTACGACGGCGTCGGCCACGTCCCGCACCTCGAGGATTCCGAGCGCTTCAACCGCGAGCTGGCCGAGCTCACCCGGCGCGCCCGCGCTGCAAAGGATGCCGAAGGAGGCCCATGATGACCCGCAAGTCCACGAACTACTTCATCGCGCTGGTCGCTGCGTTCGTGTTCGTCACTCTGTCCCCGGCCGCCGGTGCTTCGCCGGCCGGGCACAGCGGTAACTTCCCAGCCCGCATCGACTTGCCCAGTGGGTCCTTCCCGGAGGGCATCGAGAGCGGCCGCGGCACCTCGTTCTTCGTCGGCTCCATGACGGACGGAACGATCTGGCGGGGCGACTTCCGGACCGGGTCGTTGTCCGTGCTCGCGCCCGGCGCACCGGGGCTGGCTTCCGCCGGCATCGCATACGACGCTCGCCACGACCGGATCTGGGTCGCGGGCGTGGGGCCGATGCTCGTCGGTCGGGGCGACGTGCGCGTGTACGACGCGTCGAGCGGCGCGCTCCTCGAGACCTACCAGGTGCCAGGGGTCGCGTTGATGAACGACGTCGCCGTCACGCGCGAGGCGATCTATGTCACCGATTCAGGCTTTCCGCAGCTGGTCGTGATCCCACTCGGGCAACACGGGTCGCTCCCGCCGCCCTCGGCGGCGACGGTCCTGCCGCTGAGCGGCGACTTCATCGAGACCCCGGGCTTCAACCTCAACGGGATCATTGCCGACAACGGTGGGCTGCTCGTGGACCAGTCCTCGACGGGCAAGCTGTTCCGCGTCGATCCGGCCACCGGCGTCGCGGACGAGCTCGACCTCGGCGGCGCCAGCCTCGGGTACACCGACGGGCTCGAGTTGGTCGGTCACAAGCTCTATGTCGTCCGCCCCTTCGACAACCGGGTCACGCTGATCTCGCTCGGAGCGAGGATGGCCAGGGGCGTCGTCCTCGGCGACATCACCGACCCGAGCCTAGACATTCCCTCGACCGCCACCGTGGCCGCGGGCCGGCTGTGGGCCGTCAACCTGCGTTTCACGACGCCGCCCGAGCCGACCACGCCGTACTGGATCACGCAACTCCCACTTCGTCCTGAGGCGGGCACGGCCTAGCCGAGCTGCGCGAACAGCGCGACCGTGTTCCCCTCTGGGTCGAGCAGGTAGGCGAAGCGCTGCCCCCAGAAGGCATCCCACGGCTCGGTCTTCCCCTCGAAACCGGCGTCGACGACACGCGCGTAAATCGCGTCGACCTCGGCGGGGTCTGCACAGCGGAAGGCCAGCACGACCCTCTGACGAACCGGGCTCGGCAAGTCCGGCTCGATCTGCCTGATCAGCTCCTCCGTGTCCCACATCAGGGTCACCTCGCCGCGCACCGGGGCTTCCACGTGGTCCTCGTCGGAATCCGGGACCTCGACCCCGATCAGGCCGTAGAAGCGAAGCGACGCGGCCAGGTTGGAGGTCGTGATCCCGATCGCCTCGAGCTCGGCCACGCGAGGACGATACTGGCCCCCCTCGGCTCTCGTCGCCGGGGCCGGGCCGCGTCGCGTCGGCGCGTTGCTGGGCGGCCCGGCCCTCGTGGATGTGTTAGGCCAGCGTCGGGTCCAGGTGCTTGCGCAGGTGGACGACGTTGCCCGACCGCTGGCCGAGCCAGATGCCGTCCTCTTCCGGGATGAAGCTCTGCGTCTCCCAACGCGGGAAGAAGTTGTCGTTGAAGCTCAGGTCTGCACGCGCCAGGTTCCATCCTCCCCCGAGGCGGCGGGCCGATTCCGGGGCACCGCCGCCGCACTCGTTGACTGTTGAAAACGGGACGGTGCAGAGACGGGGGTTCTTCCGCGATGTGGCCGAGCTCTACGGCTAGCCTCGGTCGGGATGTCGCAGTTCTCTGACCGGCTGTGGGTAACGCCGTCGGCGACCGGGGTTCTCGTGCCCGCCGTCGCCGTACTTGGGTTGATGGCGGCCGGCTGCAGCGACGGCAGCGAGCATCGTGCCGCGACCCCGACGGTGACCAGCACGTCAACCAGGTCGGAGTCGTGCAAGCTCGACAAGGCCCAGCGTCGCGGCGTTGCTCGGGCGCGCGCCGACATACGGCGTCTGCAGAGCATCGAAGCGCGGATGCAGACCTTCTCGCAACGCGGGGCGCCGGGGCAGGAGCGGCTGACCGGAAAGGTCATCCTGGAACTCGGCTCCGCCCATCTCCCGCTGACCGTGTACTCGAGCCTGCTCCACCGCGCGAAGGCGGCGGTCCGACTCTGCGGCGATTGCTCTACGGGGCTCGAGACGGTGGAGCCCGTCTTGGGAACCCGGGCTCATCTACGCTGCGGGTAACGAAAGGCCCGCGTTTGCGAGCCGGCGGGCCGGTTCGAGGATGCTCGGCTCCAGGCCCGCGGATACCAGAGCTGCGAGCACTGCGGAAAGCCGTTCCCCTCGCGGTCTCTCGCTGCCGGCGGCGTACCTGTCCCGTCTACGCGCTCACCTGGGCGCGTGACACCGATGCGAAAGAAGTTCGGCTGCAAGGGTGCCCGGCTCGCTTGCTGATCAGATTCGGCGCTTGAGTCGTTCTCTCCGCTCGTGGCCGCCCTCGGCTTGCTCGCTCGAGACGACCACGAAGCTGTCACATCGGATCAGGGGGCTCACCCCCGGCAGCTCGTGGCCAGGCGCAAGCAGAAGTCGTCGCGGCTCCCTCTGAGCCTCTTCGTAGACGCACCGCGGGAGCGTAATGACCTCAGCGCATCCGCTCCGTCCGCACTCACAAGCGATTTCGACAACCGAGCCGACGCCTGCGAACTGGTCGCCCTCGCGCATGTTCTGCTCCTCTCTGTCTCGCCCGTTCCACATCACTGCCAACTGGACGAGCTGACGGTTTCAGACCGGGAGCAAAGGAGTTGCAGCCCCCGGGCGCTGCACCGCGGCACTCACGCTACGCCCCGCTCCCTTCGTCGCCTGGTGGCCCGTTCGGCCATGGCCCGAAGGTCTCAGCGCAGAGCAGGCTCAATACTCGGGCTTAGGTGAGATCGGGACGCGGGCAGCCTGACGGAGGCTTCGCAGCCCCTCCGCCAGTTGGAGCTCGGCATCTGCGGCATCGAGGCATAGCAGCAGCTCCTGCCGCATCTGTTCATCCGCGAGGACGCTCGGCTTTCCCGAGTTGGTCTGCAGCGCTCGCGCCAGCTCGGACTGGAGTGCCAGCAAGGCAAGATTGCGCTCGACGAGCATGTCGTGCAGCTCGTTCGCTTCTGCCCACGTCAGCGGCAGCTTTCGCTCGCCGAGAATCATCGTTATGGATAGCCCTACGAGGTCGACGGTCTTTCCTCCCTGAGGCCGAGACGGCCCGCCGAGTCTAGAACGGGAACCTGAATCTGCGTAACCTCGGTCGTGTGCGCACGAGGCTGTTGCGGGCGAGTCTCTACCCCAGCGAGGAGGGCTGCTGATGATTCGGTTGTTTGTGCGGCACCGCGTCGCGGACTACGCCGCGTGGCGGAAGGTCTACGACGAGTTCGACGCTACGCGGCGCCCGATGGGCGTGATCGGTGAGGCCGTCTTTCAGTCGATCGATGACCCGAACGACGTGACCGTCTGGCATGACTTCCAGACGGCGGACGAGGCGCAGGCCTTCGCCTCATCGGAGGCCGTGAGGGACGTGATGCAACGAGCCGGCGTCGAGGGTGCGCCCGAGGTCTGGCTCGTCACGCCCGACTAGTCAATGCGCCCATGGCCAGGCCGCCGGAGAACGACGACAAGGCTCACACCGGGGCACGCTCGATCCCGCCCCAGGAGGTTTGGGCGCGGCTCCAGCGTGGCGAGGCGGGACTGCTCGACCTTCGGACGGAAGTCGAGCGCCGCCGATACGGCGCGCCGCCCGGTGCAATTCGGGTGTCGCTCGCGCGGCACGTTGTGAAGCCCGAAGCGGAGGGCTCGATCTACCTCTGCCAGCACGCCGTGCGGTCGAAGGTCACGCTGCGAAATGGCGCCGCCGAGGTTGCAGGCGGGTTCGTTGCGTGGCGACGTGCAGGGCTGCCGATCGTGAAAGTCGACTGATAGAGCACTTGTTCTCGCCGTTCCGGTACAACGATCCCCGGATGAGAAAACCAGCCGTTTCCAGCGGGTTCTCTTAGTGGAGCGTACCGGGATCGAACCGGTGACCTCCGGCTTGCAAAGCCGGCGCTCTCCCAGCTGAGCTAACGCCCCGAACGGATTCAGTGTAGAGCCGCAAGCGGGTCATCGCGGGCCGGTCAGGCGGACGAGGCCGTGTGGGGTGCGGACGAAGACCTGGCGGCTGTAGAGGACGTAGAAAGCCTGCGGAGCGGTTCGGATCAGCCGCGCGTACCGCATGACCGCGTCGACGTAGCTCGAGGACGGGTTGTAGCGGAAGAGCGCGCGGCGGTAGTTCCGCGGCGCCCCGTTGGCGTGCAGATAGTTCGCGGCGCCCAGGATCGCGTCGTGCGGGTCGCGCACGTTTCCGCCGAGGCCGTAGGCGCGCCACGTGGCGGGCAGGAACTGCATCGGCCCCTGCGCGCCCGCGGTGCTCGTGTTGCGCAGCTTGTTGAAGGCCGACTCGACGAAGTTGACCGCCGCCAGCGCGTGCCAGGCGACGCCGAAGCGCCGCTGGGCCGCGAGGTAGTGCCGCCGCAGCAGCGTGGCCGGCTCCGCGGGCCCCGTCCTGAACGCGCGCAAAGGGCGTGGGCGGGACAGCCGCCCGAGCTCGCGCCGCGCCAGGAGCTCGCTGCGCAGTGGCCGCGCCTCGCTCGCCGGCAGCCGGCGCAGCACGGCGTCGCCGACTGTGCGCCGAGCGGAGAGCGCGATCACGATTCGCTGCTCGTAGAGCGCGTAGAGCGTGACGTCGGCCGGCGGCCGCGCCGCGGGTGCCGTCTCGCGCCAGCGGTCGACTGCGGAATCGAGCCCCTGCGTCGTCTCGTGCAACCGCACCGCGAGCCGCCCCGGGTCGCGCGGAATCGGCGCGCCCGGCGGCGGGGGCGCGAGGCCGCTAAGAAGCGCGGCCGCGGCGAGCGGCGCGAGCATCAAGACACGCTAGCCGTTCTCCTTCCGCAGCCGGCCTGGTCGGAGCTAGCGGCGCCGAACGAGCCTCGAGAGCGGCCCTCGCCGCTCCCACCGCTCGTCGCCGGCCGCAACCTCGGCCGGCGTGGGCGGGGTCAAGCTCCCGAACAGCAGCCGAGGCTGCGGGTGCCTCCGCTTCGAGGTGGTTCTCATCGCTCCTCCTTCGGTCGACATCCACTCCATCGAAGCGGGGGCGGATAAGAGGCGGCTGAGGCCGGGCTAAGACCTTCCTGAGAGTCTCGGCCGCGCCTAACCGAGAGAGAGGCGCGCGCTCGGCGCCGGCGGCTGCCACTCGCCGGCCGCCTGCGCCTTGAAGCCGGGGAGCCGTAGCGTGAAGGTCGCGCCCTTGCCGTTGCCGGCTGCCTCGCAACGGCCGCCGTGCGCCCTCATGATCGCCTCCACGATCGCGAGGCCGAGGCCGGCGCCTCCCTGAGCCCGCGAGCGCGACGAGTCGGCGCGCGCGAACCGGTCGAAGATCCGGTCGATCGCCTCGGGCGGAATGCCGTCTCCCTCGTCGGCGACCTCGATGATGAGCTCGCCCCCCTCTGCTCGGCTCGAGAGCGCCACTGCGTCGCCCGTGGCAGTGTGCTTGACGGCGTTCTCGAGCAGCGCGTCGAGCGCGATCCGCAGTGCGTCCGCGTCGGCGCGCAGCGTTCCCGTCGCGAGGTGCCCGAGCGTCCAGTTGCGGGGCACGACGTCTGACCAGCGCAGGAAGACGTCCTCGAGGAACGGCTCGACCTCGAGCTCAGCCAGGACGACGAAGTCGGGCTGCTTGGACTTGGCGAGCAGCAGGAGCCGCTCGAGGATGTTCTCGATCCGGCCGAGCTCGTCGAGCGCGATCTCGATCTCCTGGGCGTGCGACCCGTTCACCCGCTGCAGCACCTCGAGGTGACCGCGAGCGATGGTCACCGGCGTCCTAAGCTCGTGTGACACGTCGTGGAGGAACCGTTTCTGCTGCGCCAGCAGCTGCGCCCGCTCGCGGGCCTCCCCCTCGAGCTTGCGCAGCGCGTCCTGCCTGCGCCGCGCGTGCCACACCATCGCCAGGAACATCGCCGACATCAGCGGAACCTCGAAGAGCTCGCCCCAGAGCTGGTCGCCCCTGAACGCGTCGCCCAGGATCAGCCCGCCGGTGGCCAGCGCGACGAGGCCGAGCACGAATCCCGTCGCGCCGGGCTCCCAGACCCGGAAGCCGTAGACGAGCGTCAGGCTGATCCAGATGAAGTGGAACGGGATCGTCTCCCAGCTCGGAGAGAGGGCCATCGCGACGAGGTTCGCGACGGCGAAAACGAGCCACGCGAGCTCGACGGCGTTACGCCGCGCGAAGCCGATAGCCGCCATGCCGCACCGTTTCGATCGGCGCGTCCGCGCCGAGCTTCTTCCGCAGCCGCCGGACGCATACGTCGACGACGTTCGAGCGCGGGTCGAAGTGGTAGCCCCAGACCTCCGCGAGCAGCCGCTCGCGGCTCACGACCTCGCCCTGGTGGCGGACGAGGTGGTGCAGCAGCCGGAACTCGCGGTCGGAGAGCTCGGCGATTAGGTCCCCGCGCCGCGCCTGCCGGCGCGCGAGGTCGAGCGTCAGCGCGCCTGCCGAGATGACGGTGCCGTCGCCGCCCCAGCCGCCGCGGCGCAGCTGGGCGCGGATCCTCGCGAGCAGCTCGTCGAACGAGAACGGTTTCGAGACGTAGTCGCAGGCGCCGAGACCGAAGCCGCGCAGCTTCGTCTCGAGGTCGCCGCGTGCGGAGACGATCACGACCGGCAGCTCGGGCCGCCGCTGCTGCAGCTCGCGCAAGACGGTCAGCCCATCGAGCTTCGGTAGCAGCAGGTCGAGCACGACCAGGTCGTACGACTCGAGCACGGCACGCCGTAGCCCCTCGGGGCCGTCGCCCGCCGCGTCGACCGCGAAGCCCTCCGCCGTCAGTCCGCGGGCGACGAACGCGAGGATCCGCGGCTCGTCCTCAATGACAAGGATCCGCATCGGAGTCCGTCGGGGAGCCTAACGCGAAGATGACGTCGAGATGACGTGGACATGACAGTTCCGTCATCTAGCGACACGCCGCCGCGCCGGCTTCGTAGGGTCGGCGCCGATGGGGGAGCGGAACCTCGAGGGAGGCCCTCCGGGCGGCGGATCCACCTTGACCGCCGAGGCTCCGGCGCCCCTGACCGACAGGGCCACGCGCCCAGGTGCTTGGCGTTTCCCGGACGGCGCGGCAAAGCACTGGATCCTCTCATCGATCATCTGGCTCACGGTCGTCGACCTGTTCGGGCTCGTCCTCGCAACGGAGTTCGTGACGCCCCAGGCCTTCGGCGGGATCTCGTGGCTGTCGTTCAGCCGGGTCCGCCCCTCGCATGTGAACGGCGTGATCCTCGCCTGGCTGTCGATGATGTACTTCGGCGCCCTCTTCTACATGCTGCCCCGGCTCGTCGGCACCCGCGGCATGTGGAGCGAGCGCCTCGGCATCATCTGCGCCTGGGCCTGGAACGCGATGTACCTGCTCGGCGTGATCGGGCTTCTCACCGGTCATAGCCAGGGCCGCGAGTACGCCGAGTTCATCTACCCGATCGACATCGCGCTGCTGGTGATCTGGTGCGCGAACATCGTGAACATCCTCGCGACGGTCGCGATCCGCACGATCCGGCCGCTCTACGTCTCCGTCTGGTTCTTCATCGCAAGCCCGTTGTGGCTCGCGGTCGACTACGCGATCGGAAACGTGATCTGGCGACCGGGCAACGTCTGGGGCGCGTCCTCGGGCGCGCTCTCCGGCAGCCTCTCCGACGCGATCCTCAACTGGTGGTACGCCCACAACCTCTTCGGGCTCTGGTTGACGCCGATGTTGCTGGCGCTGACCTACTACATCGTCCCCAGAGTCACCAACACGCCGCTCTACAGCTACACGCTCTCGCTGATCAGCTTCTGGGGGATGGCCTTCTTCTACACCGGCGTCGGCGACCACCACATCCTCCAGTCGCCGACGCCGGCCTGGCTGAAGACGATCGCGGAGGTCTCCTCGTGGATGCTCCTCGTTCCGGTCTTCGCGTTCACGATCAACATCCTCGGGACGATGAAGGGCAACTGGGATCGGTTCTTCACGAACTTACCCCTGCGCTTCACGATGACGGCGTTCTTCTTCTACTTCCTGGTCAACATCCAGGGTGCGTTCGAGGCGATCCAGCCGTTCAACAAGCTGACACACTTCACGAACTTCGTCGTCGCCCACGCGCACCTGGCGCTCCTCGGCGCGTTCACGATCCTCGGCATGGGCGTGATCGACTACATCGTCGCCCAGATCTACGCGAGGCCACTCTGGAGCCGCAGCCTGACCGAGTGGCAGTACTGGCTCGTCACCGTCGGCTTCACCGGCTTCTTCAGCGTGCTCACCCTGGCCGGCTTCCAGCAGGGTTTCGCCTGGCAGGACGGGATCCCTGAGGTCAACGTCCTGCCGCAGCTGCATGCGTACTACATCGCGCGCGGGATCTTCGGCGCGATGATCGTGGTCTCGGGGATCGTCCAGATCGTCAACATCGGCATGACGATCTTCTCGAATACCGCAGCGCGTCGGGCCGAGGAGACGCGCAGGGTGGCCGAGGCGGTCGCTCCTCCGGTGATCAGCTGATGGCGGAGAGCGGCGACCGCGGCGACGGCGGGGGGCCGCCCCTTCCGCGCGGCTGGGTTCGCCACCCGAAGGAGCGGATGCTGATCACGCCGCTCGTCGCCGGCGTCGGCGGGCTGCTCGCGTTCTTCACCGTGGTCGCGGTCGTCGTCTGGCTGCCCGTGCACACGTTCGACCCGCCCGCCTCGACCGACTGGGCTCCGCTCGCCGATCCGGCGCTCAAGGGGCGGAACCTGTTTGCGCAGAACGGCTGCTACGTCTGCCACTCGGGCTACTCGCGCCCGCAGGACGTGCGCGAGGCGCTCTACTTCCTGTACCCCAAGGTCTCCCAGCCTGGCGACTTCTACGGCAGCGACCAGTCGCCGAACCTGCTAGGCACCGAGCGCACCGGCCCGGACCTCTCGCAGGAATCGGGCTGGCACCCAGACGACTGGCAGAACGCGCACTTCTACGACCCGCGCTACATGGACCCGCTCTCGCTGATGCCGGACATGAAGTCGCTCTTCTCCGACAAGCAGGTGCAGCAGCTCGTCGCCTTCGTCGAGCAGCGCAGCGGCAAGTCCGGGCTTCTCCGTTACGCGGGCCAGCTCTACGCGAAACACGTCGTGCTCGTGAACCAGGGCTATCCGCCCCCCTACCAGGGGTTCCAGGGCGCACACAAGCCGATCGTCGAGGCGAACGAGAAGGGTTTGAAGCCCCCGAGCAAGCAGCTCGAGGAAGCGCCGAACCTGTCCCAGATCGACCGGAGCTACTGGCTATCGGGCGACCCGCTGCCGGTGACCGAGCAGAACCTGCTCAGGGGGAAGGAGGTCTTCCTGAACCGCTGCGTCGGCTGCCACGGGCTCAAGGGCGACGGGAAAGGCCCCGGCGCGAGGTTCCTCTCGCCGCCGCCGGCCGACTTCACCGACAAGGACGACGCCTGCTGCGGTGGCGACACGGGCCCGGGTGACTTCTACTACCGCATCCTTCGAGGCTGGCCGGGGACGGCGATGGAGAACTTCGGCGACCGTCTCTCGGTCGACGACATCTGGCGCGTCGTGCTGTTCGTGAAGACCATCCCGAACGGAACGCTCGAGCCAAACCGGACCCCGGAGCCCAAGGACTACATCATCTGGCAACCCTCGAAAGAGCTCCTCGCCTGGGTGCAGGTCCACCAGAAGCTTGCGAACAACGCCGACTTCGACCCGAGGCTCGCGAAGGACCCGTACGTGCAGGAGGCGATGCGCGTCTTCCCCGGGCTTGCCCACGGTGACAGCATGATGCTGAACGACGGCAAGACGGACCTGTCGCTCGAGACGGCCGCGGCTGGGATCAAGTCGCTCTACCAGGACATGCTCGACCGGGCCTGGAGCGACGCGCGAGCGCGCGGCGAGAAGCTGCCCCCGGAAGGCCAGCGGGCGATCCCACCGGAGGTGCCGGGCCAGCAATGAGCCGCGTCCGAGCGTTCCTGTTCACGGCGGCGGTCACGATCGCAGCCTCGCTCATCTGGCCTGCACTTGCGTTCGCGCACGACCAGCCCGAGACGAAAGAGTCCCGCTGGGTGATGGCGGACTGGATGCTCGACACCTTCTTCATCTTCTCCGGGCTGGCGGTGGTGGCGTTCCTGGCCGCGTGGAAGGCGGGCCACTTCCAGGAGCTCGACCGCGTCGCATCGATCCCGCTGTACGTGGACGAAGAGGACTACTACACGCCCGACTGGGCGCTCGACGAGGAGGAGTGGACCTGATGGGGATGCCCAGCGGCGACTCTCCGCAAGACGCGCAGGCGTACTACCAGTACCTCCAGGCCCATCAGGAGACGATGCAGCGCGCGGCCACGTGGGAGATTCGTTGGATCGACCTCGCCTGGCTGTGGGGGTTCGTGATCGCGCTCGTGCTGATCGCGCTCTGGTGGGTCTGGCAGTACCGCACCACGAAGCAGAAGATCTACCGGGCAGACAGCTTCGGCGGGTACACCACCGAGCTCGCCGGTCCCGCGACGTCCTTCTTCTTGCTGCTGACCGTGCTGCTCACCGGCTGGGCCGTCGCCATCATCGTCGGCCACATCGTCTGGGGTCAGAAGTTCTGATGAGCGCTCAGGAACAGTCGCTCGTCCTTCCCTATGTCTCTTGGGCCTCGGGCACGTTCGCCCGGATCCCCGCCGAAAAGTGGGAGGAGATCTACGGCTCGCTGCAGAGCCTGAAGGCCCACGTCCAGGAGTACCCCGGCTGCCAGAAGATCGAGGCGTTCATAGCGCTCGAGAGCAACGGCGACATCCTCCTCCACTGCTACTCGGTGTGGGACACGCTCGAGCAGCTCGAGGCGTTCCTCGAGCGTGGCTACACGGCGGAGCGCATGCTGTCGGACGTCGGCGGCATCCGTTCCGAGCGGGCCCGCATCATGGAGAAGGTGTTCTGATGGCCGAAGAACCGAAGCCGCGGCCTGCGCGCCCCCTCGTCGGGTACCGGGACGTGGGCGAGGAAATCCGCCACTCCCGCAGCGCCGTCATCCGCGCCTGGGTGATCCTCGGCGTGTTGGTGCTCCTCTACTTCGGCTGGACGCTGATCATCTACTTCCTCGAGCCCGGCCTCCGCTGAGGCCTTAGGCCGTGTACCTGAAGCACCTGACGTCGCTCCAGTTCCTGACGTACGTCGCGTTCTTCGCGGTCGTCCTGGCCGCGCTCTTCCGGTTCGTCCCCGGCCGAGCTCCGCCGGTACGCGAAGAGGCGTACCCCGACGAGGAGCTCCACGCGCACGACCGCAAGGTGGCGAAGTACTTCCTGGCGGGCGGCGCGTTCCTCGTCCTCGGGTCGCTCCACATGGTCGTCAAGAACCTCCCGTGGCTCGCCGACTACCTCGCCCGCACCGGCTACGCGGGCCACCTGGTGCGCGACCTCTCGAACACGCACGTGATGATCGTCGGCGGCGGGACGCTGCTCGCGACCGGCCTGTGCTGGCTCGCGCTGCCGCGGATCGTCCGCAGGCCGCTCACGAGCGAGGGCCTGGCGCAATGCGCGTTCTGGTTCACGGCCATCGGGTTGGCGGTCTTCTACGTCTCGCTTGTCGGCAACGGGATCGCGATGGGCCGCCTGATGGAGCATGGCTGGACCTACCCGGCCGCGAAGGAGCACCTCGGCAACTGGTACAAGGCGCCGACCGGGATGGGCGCCGGGGTGATGGGCCTCGGCTACTGGTGCTTCGCGACCAACGTGTGCCTCACGATCTTTCAGTCGCGCCTCGTGAAGGTGCCGAAGCCCCAGTGGCACCTCTGGAAGTTCTTCGCGACGGGTGCCGCGGCGCTCACCGCGGGGACCGTCCAGGGCGTGATCCAGGTACAGCCGAAGAACGCGGACTGGCTCTACAAGGCCGGCCATGCGGGTGACTGGATCGACCCGATCAGCCACGCGCACATCAACCTCGTCACCGGACTGACCATGCTGGTGGCCGGGTCCTTCTTCGCGCTCGTGCGCTCGGCCGGGGGCAGGGAGCCCTCGCGCCGCCTCGTCGACGCCTGCTTCTTCGCGCTGCTCGGCGGGTCGCTGGCCTTTTACTTCTCGACGCTCTACCTCGGCTTCCACGAGGGCGGACTGGTCATCAACCGCGGGCTCACGCCCGAGCAGGCCGAGGAGTCGACGGCGCTGCACCCGTTCCTGATCATGGGCTCCGGGATCGCGATGTTCGGGGCCTTCTGGCTGCTGCTCGCAGTGATCGTGCGCTCGGTCCGCGGCGCGCGAGGGGGTTTGCGCCCGTTCGTGCTCGTGGGGTGCGGTGCGCTCGCGGTGGGAACGCTGCAGGGGCCCGTGCAGGCCGTTCCGTTCGTGAACGAGGCGCTCGACCGAGGCGGCGAGGCGGGGGACGTGATCGTCAATCTGCACGCGCAGCTGAACATGCTCGGCGGGCTGATGCTGCTGCTGATGGGCCTCTCGCTGGCGGCCCTCCGGAAGCTCGGTGCCGAGTGGCAGCCGCGGCTGGCGAGGCTGGCCTGGCTGTGCGTCCCGCTGGGCATCGGCGTCTACTACGCCTTCGGCGTCGCCTTCTCCGCCATCGAGGCCCACCGGGTCGCGGCGGGAACGCCCTTCGGCGCGGCATTCGCGGCGCTCGAGCCGTGGCAGGCGCTCGTGCTCGTTCCCGCCGCGCTCGTTGTGCTGGCGGGATTCGGCGCCTTCGCGCAGGCGACCTGGCGGATGACGGCACGGCAGCGCGCGGCGGGCCGTGCGGCGCTCGCCGCGACGCCGAGTGTCTACTCCGGACGGATCCCGAGGCGGGTGCGCCGCCGCAGCCCGGCGGCGCTCGCGGCGTACGAGCTCCCGCTCGGGCTGATGGGCTTCCCCGGCGTCGGCTGGCTCTTCGCCGGCTTCCCACTGGTCGCCTCGATCCTGCTCATGGCGGGACCCGCGCTGACGTGGGCGGTGATTCCGGTCGCGTTCAGCCCCTACGGAGACGGGCCGCTACGTGAGGTCGGCTGGCGGGTCGAGCTCGTCTGGCTGCCGGCGATGGCGCTCCTCTCCTCGGCGCTGCTGTACCGCGCGCACGCGCGCCGGCGAGCGAAGCTGGAGGGCCGGCCTCCCCGCGGGCACGGGCGCCGGCTCCAGAGCTACCGCGCCCGGGTGACCGCCGCGATCGGCGCGATCGGCCTCCTGCTGGTCGCGATCCCGTTCGTGCCTGCGCTCGCGGGCGTGGGCGGAAGCACGGTGCGGTACTCGTACGAGCCGCGGCTGACGCGGGAAGTGACCGGGCAGTTCGTGAGCACGAAGCACGGCCCGGTGAAGCTGTTCGCCTGGAACGGCCCGCAGGCGAGCTACCCGCACGACGCCCTCAGGCTCCACGCCGCCGACGTGCGCTCGCTGCTCGTGCGCGCGGCGGCCGTCGATGCGCCGAAGGCCTACCAGCTCTTCGACCTCGAACGAGGCGGCGCGGTGCCGCTGCGTGCGGCGAACGCCTCTCCGCGAGAGCTCGTCCTCACCCCCCGACGGCCGCTGCGGCCGGGGAAGTACGCCTTCGTCGCGACCCACGAGGGCATGTTCGGCGGGCGCGACTTCGCCTACCTGCGGGTGGTCGCCCCCTCCGCACGTGTCTCGACGATCAGCTCCCGTCCGCATGCTGCCGCCCCCGCGGTGCTGGACGCCCTCCTGCCGCTCTGCGCTGCGCTCGTGGCCCTGGCGTTCGCCGCGCTCCTGCTTCGCTCGCTGTTGCGGCGCCCGTCCGGCGAGAAAGCGCTCTGGGGAATCGGTTTCGTCCTCTTCGCGGTCGCGGCGGGCTCCGAGGCAGTTGCCCAGCGGAGCGGCTGGAGCCCCGCGCTTTTCCGGACCTACTACCTCGCTGGGGCGGTGCTCACCGTCGCGTACCTCGGCTCCGGCTCGGCCTGGCTCGTTCTGCCCAGGCGAGCGCGCGATGTGCTGCTCGGCGGACTCGTCGTCGCGAGCGTGGCCGCAATGGTGACGGTCCTGGTCGCGCCCGTGGATTCCGCGATTCTCGCCGCGACGCCGCACGGCCGGCCACCGGCGAACGACGCCCTGGGCGGTCACGCGTTCCTGTGGGCCGTCGCCCTGAACACGTTCGGAAGCGCGTTCCTGATCGGTGGTTCGCTGTACTCGATCCTGCGCCGACGCCGCGTCAGGCCGAACCTCTGGATCGGCGGGGGCGCCGTCGTCGTCGCCCTGGCCACCGGTCTGTCGCGGACCGGCTCGTACGAGTTCGTCTACGTGGGCGAGCTGCTCGGGATCGCCCTGATGTTCGCCGGCTTTGCGTTGGTCGGTCGCCCGGAACGGCGACCGCGCCTCGCGGTCCGCAGGGTTGCCACCACGTCAGTAGTTTCGAGCGGGGAGCTTCAGTAGCTGCACGGATGCGTCCGCGGAGGAGAAGGGGCAAGCTGCGCATCTCGGTGAAGGGAGGCTGAGATGCACGCGTTGATGGTTTTCGTGGTTTTCGCGTTCGTCGTCGCCGTCGCCGCAGTGATCGTTTGGGCTCTGTTCGAGCTGAGCCCGTTCGCCCATCACGGCGATCAGTTCCGCGACCCCACGACGGGCCGCAGGCGCGGCGAGAGCCCACACCTCGAGTAACGCCGCCAGAGACGAAAGAGCCGGCGGGGTCACGCCGGCTCTTCGTCACGGAAAGACCTTTTCTCTAGGCCGCTCGGGCGAGACGCTCCTCGTGGCGGGCCCGCTTGATGATCTCGTCGCGGTTGCCGAAGCGCTTCTGCGCGCGGAGCGTGCGCTGCTCGTCCCAGAGCGCGGCGATGCGCTCCTCGAGCTCGTGCAGCTCCTGCGAGAGCGTGGGGTCGTGGCGGTTCGAAAGTAGGTGGAAGAGCTCCGATCGCCGCTCGGATGCGGTCTCGAGCTCCGCGTGGATTTCCTCTGGTGTTCTCATGCCCATAAAAACGATCTCACCGACGTAGACATTCCTTAATCGCGCGGTCCTAGCAGGAACAGCACGATGACCACGAGCCCGACGACGCCCGCCGCGATCGCCACCACCGTGAGCGCGCCCGAGCTCATCTACCAGGCCGGCTGCAGCGGCGGCCGCTTCACCAGGAACCGGATCGTGACCAAGCCGAAGACGAACCCGCCGATGTGCGCGAAGAACGCGGTGCCGCCGCCCGACTGCGGCTGGACGACCGAGAAACCGCCTTCCACGAGCTGCAGGAGGAACCAGAAGCCGAGGAACCAGATCGCCGGGATCTCGCGCAGCAGGACGAAGAAGAAGATGAACGCCGTCAGCACGCTGGCCTTCGGGAGGATGACGAAGTACGCGCCGAGAACTCCCGCGATCGCGCCCGAGGCTCCGACGTTCGGGACGCTGGCCCCCGCGGCATCGGAGAAGGCCAGCGTGACGACGGTCTGCGTGGCGATCGCAGTGAGCCCGGCGGCGATGTAGAAGCAGAAGAAGCGGATCCTCCCGAGCGAGTCCTCGACGTTGTTCCCGAAGATCCACAGGAAGAGCATGTTGCCGCCGATGTGGATCCAGCTCCCATGCAGGAACATCGAGGTGAAGGCGCCCTCGTACCACGGGACGTGGTTGACCGTGGAGGCCGGTGAGACGCAGGGGCCGTCGAGGGAGCACGGGTAGTAGCCGTACTGCAGCACTTCGCTGTTCACGCCGCTCCGCCACTCCCAGAGCCAGACGACCACGTTCACCGCGATCAGTGAGACGGTGACGAGCGGGAACGTCCGCGTCGGGACGTTGTCCTTGATCGGGAGCACTAGGCGACGCCGCTCATTCCGCTGGCGGGATGCTACGTCGCGTCAGGGGCGCGCTCGCGTCTAGGAGGACTTGACGAAACGACGGCTGTGCCGCCGGAACGAGCGACGTTCCGCCAAGCCCTCCTAGGGGTAGGAGCCCTCGAGGCCGGCTTCGGCCAGCAGCTCGCGTAGGCGTGAGAGGCCCGTGAACATCCGGCTCTTGATCGTGCCTAACGGCAGGCCGAGCCGTTCCGCCAGCTCGCTCTGGGTGAGGCCGCCGTAGTAGCCGAGCTCGAGCGCCTCGCGCTGCTCCGGCCGCAGCCGTGAGAGCGCTTCCTGGACGACGCGCCGTTCGAAGCCGAGCGTCGCCTCGTCCTCGACCGTCTCCAGGGCGGTGGGCTCGCCCGCGCTCTCGAGCGGTTCGCCGCGGCGGCGGTCCTCGCGACGGACGAGGTCGACCGAGCGGCGGTGGACGAGGGTGAGGATCCAGGTGCTCGCCATCGCGCGCTCGGCGAGGAAGCGGTCGGCGGAGCGCCAGATGGCGAGGAACGCCTCCTGCACCGCGTCCTGTGCCAGCGCCTCGTCACGCAGGATGCGTAGCGCGAGCCCGTAGGCGACGCGGCCGAAGCGGTCGTACAGCTCGGCCAGCGCCTGGTCGTCCGAGCTCGCGACGAGGGAGAGCAGCGCCTCGTCGGAGAGGTGGGCGAGGTCTCGGCTAGCCGCGGGCGGAGGGCTCGTCGTCAGGAGCGCCGTCATGTCTTCTCCCCGCTCGCGACGAACGGCTGCTGCGTGGGCTGTTGGGCACCGCCCGCCTTCTCGACCGTGACGCCGACGACGGAGCCGCGCGGGACGGGGCGAGAGAGCTCGACGACGGTGGCATCGCCGCCCCCGAAAAGCCCGGCCGACTTGATCCCGTCGTCGCGGATCACCCAGGCCTGGTAGATCTTGCCGGCCGGGGCCTTTGGCACGCGCAGGACGATGGCGGCGTCGCCGTCGCGGGCCACGGCGAGGGCGCCCTGGTCTCCCATCGGGATCACGCGAGAGCCGGCCTGCGAGACCACCTTCGTGAACGGGTCCGTGCTCGCCGGCCTGGTGGCGGTCCAGACGCCGAGGCCGATCGAGACCGATGCCGCGATCGCAGCCGCCGCTGCGAGCGGCGCGGTCCAGCTCCGGCGGCGCTGCGGCAGCGAGGCCACGTTCGTCCGCTCGCTGCGCGCCTGCGTGAGGATCCGCTCCCGGAGCTCCGGCGGGGGGGCCGGGCCGACGGCGCCGTAGGCGAGCGACGCGGCGGCCTCCTTCAGGCCGGCCAGCTCGTTCCGGCAGCGCTCGCACACGGCCAGGTGCTGCTCGAAAGCCCGGCACTCCTCGTCGTCGAGCGCATTGAGGGCGTAGGGCGCGACCAGCGAATGGGGATCCGCGGCCATCTAGAGATAGTACGGCGCGACCTCGAGCGCACCGAGGGCGTACCAGACGCCGAACGAGAGGCTCACCACGGCCAGCGCCGGCGCGAGCCGCTGCAGCGTCCGGGCGATCGGCGCGCGGCTGAGCGTGAAGCCGAAGCCGGTCGAGAGCGCCGCCATCGAGATCGCCGTGCAGAGGGCGAACAGCGCGAGCGCGCCCACGGCGAGAGCCCGGTCGTGGATCGAGGCGAGCAGGAGAACGCCGACGCCAGCGCTCCCGCCCATCCCGTGGACGAGGCCGATGCCCAGCGCCTGCAGCGGCGTGCGCGCCGGCCGGTTCCCGTGCGCGTGCGCGCTGCCGTCGTGGACGTGCCCGTGCGCATGGAGCCCGCGCTCGTGGGAGTGGACGTGGAGGTGGAAGAGCCCGCGGCGCCAGCGGACGAGCAGCCAGACGGCGAGACCGGCGATCAGGACGCCGACGCTCGTCTCGGCACCGCGCTGGACCGGCTCGGGCAGGTACGCCTTGAAGAGCACGATCGGGAGGCCGAAGGCGAACAGGCTGAGGGCGTGGCCCAGGCCCCACGAGAGGCCGAGCCAGGCGGCCGCGCCGGCGGCCCGCTCGCGGGCTCCTGCGATCAGGGTCGAGACCGCGGCGAGGTGGTCGGGGTCGGAGGCGTGGCGCAGCCCGAGCACGACCGCGACGACCGCGACCACGCCCAGCGTGGCGCCGTCGGAGAAGGATGCGATCCAGTCGTCGAGTCCGAACATGGTCAGCTCACTTTCGGGACGGCACGGACGGTCATCGCGAGACCGGCCGCGAGGATGACAAGAGCGCTCGCTGCGGGCAAGAGCCGTACGAGCGGGCCCTCGAGGCTCACGCGGCGGAACGCGCCCCGGGCAAGGACGGCGGCGCAGCCGATCGCGGTGATCGTCAGCGCCAGGCCGGCGCTGAAGGCGATGATCAGCAGGAGACCGAAGGCGACCCGGTGCAGCGAGATCGCGGCCAGGAGGACGACGAGTGCCGACGGGCAGGGCAGCAGCCCGCCGGAGACGCCGACGGCCAGCAGCGAGCGGAAGCTCGCGTCCGGTTCGGCGTGGTGGTGGTGATGATGATGGTGGTGGCCGCGCGAATGCGCCCGGCGGTGGCGCCAGCGCGAGTAGAAGACGGACGCGCCGATCCCGACCACGAGCAGGCCCGAGACGAGGTTCAGCCACGGGTAGAGGCGGTCCGGGACGATGAACTGCGACAGCGCGAGCGTCACCAGCCCGAGCGTGAAGACGCCGATCGTGTGCGTGATCGTCACGATCAGCCCCAGCAGGCCCGCGTGGCGCACGGTGCCCCGGCGGCCGACGAGGTAGGCGGTGACGATCGTCTTCCCGTGCCCGGGCGAGAGCGCGTGGGCGGCGCCCCAGAAGAGCGCGGCGCCGAGCGACGCGAGGATCACGAGCAGGCTCAGGTGCGAGCGGCCGACGAGCGCGGCGAACCCGGAGTCGGCGACGCGGTCGGGCGCCTGCAGGCTCCGTCCGCTCGAGAGCGAGGGTGTGACCTCGGGCCCGTCCACGGGCGCGAGGTCCGTGGTGACCGAGGTCTGGTCGAGCGGGCTCTGCAAGAGATCTTTCGGGTACGCGCGCAGCTCGTGGCTGCGGCTCGGCGTGACCGCACCGACGACGATCTCCTTCCAGCCGATGCGGTTGCGGTAGTTCCTGTCCCGGTACGCGATCCGGCCCGTCCCGCCGAGTCGAGGGCCGGCGAGGACGACCTCGAGCCGCGTCGTGTCGAGGCCTCCGGCGCCGCGCGGATGTGCGAGGCGCGTGCGGACCGGCCTGAGCGCGGCCGTCTTCCCGTCGACCGAGAGGCGCGCGTTCTGTGCGATCTCGCGTGCGTACGTGCGGGCGTCGATGCGACCGGCCTGGTAGGTGGGGATCTCGGCCAGGTCGAGGACGTAGCGGACGTAGAGGCGCGGCCCCGAGACCTCGACGCGGCTGAAGCGGTTGACGGTGAAGTTGCCAAGGGGGTGCGCGGCCGCCGCGGCCGGAGCGACGAGCGCGGCGAGCGCGAGCAGGACGAGGACGAGCTTCCTCATCGCACCGCCCTCCGCGCCACCGGCGCCCAGATGAGGGAGAAGTGGGGGTTGACCTCGAGCGCGCGGCGGAGGAAGCGGCCGCCGTCAGACGTGTGGCCGAGGCAGCGCTCGATCATCCCGCGATGGAACAGCTTGAGCGCGTCCTTCGTCCCCAGGCGGAGCGCGCGCTCCGAGTAGGGCAGGGCCTCGCCGCAGCGGCCATTGCGCTCGAGCGTCCACGCGAGCACGTCGTCGCCGTCGATCGAGGGCCGCTCGGCCCGGGCCAGCCGCGCGAGCTCGAGCGTCTGGCGCAGGCGGATGCCGTGGTCGGACCGGAAGAGCGCGGTCTCGAGGTCGGTCCTCACGCCGCTCGCGACGAACAGCCGGCCGATGACGTCGACGAGCGCGTACTGGCGCCGCGCGAGCCCGGGTCGTCCGGCGGCGGTGTAGAGGTCGCCGAGGTAGCCCACGAACTGCGGCAGCGGCGTCTGGTCGACGGCGCGCCGCTCCAGGGCGATCGCCGGCCGGAAGCGGCCGCGTGCGCCCTCGACCTGCGCGAGTGCGTCGAGCGCATGGACGTACCCGGGGAAGACCGCGAGCGCCGCCCGGTACTGGGCTGCGGCCGCGCCGAGGCGTCCCGTCGACCAGTACAGCTTCCCGAGCTGCACGCGGGTCCAGGCGGTCGGCTCGGCCTCGCCCGTCGCCGCGTCGAGTGCTTGCTGCATGGCCGCGATCGCCTCGCCCGGCCGCCCGAGCAGCTCGCGCGCGTACGAGACGCGGGAGTAGGCGGCGAGGCTCGGCTTCAGTTGCGCTAGCCGGTCGAAGTCCGCGAACGCCTGCTGGTAGCGGCCGAGCTCGAGCTTCGCGTCGCCCAGCAGGCCGTAGGTCAGGGCCGTGCTCGGCGACAGCGCGTGCGCCTGCCTTGCGAGTCTCAGCGCCTCGCGGAACCAGTGTCGCGAGGCCGCGAGCGAGGCGAGGCCGCTCGTCGCGACGAGGTCGTTCGGCGCGAGCCGCAGGGCGCGCCGCAAGGCGCCCTCCGACTTCGAGTAGTACGAGGGATCGGCCACTTCGCGCGCGCGTTGCTGGTAGGCGAGGCCGAGCAACCCCCAGGCCTTCGCGTCTTCAGGGCGCGACGCGAGCTGGTGCTGGAGGCTGACCACCAGCGAGGCGGTGTCGCCGAGGGCGAAGCCGGCCTGGAGGCGGTCGGCAGAACCGGAGGGCGGCGTCGGCGCGGCCGCCGACGAGCCGCGGAACGCGCTGCCGAGCAGGAGGGCGGCGGTCGCCAGCACGACCGCCGCCCCCGCCGCCCCAACCCGAATCCGGGTCACTAGCGGCCCTTCGAGTTGTCGGCCCCGCTCTCGGGATCCGGCTCGAACGGGAAGACCGGCAGCGTCGCCTTGTCGTCCATGTTCACGCCGTCCCCGAGTGGGACGTTGTTGCCCTTCAGCGCACCGGCGACCGCGCGCTCGGCGATGTCGACCACGTCGTCGGTCAACCGCCGTCCGTTCGGGAAGCCGGCGAGGTCGTTGCCCAGCACGCCGAGGCGGTTCTCCGTCCCGCGCGGCTTCGGCGGGATCGAGAGGTTGATCCGCAGCTCATCGGCGCGGGTCGTGCCGGCGTTGTTCAGTCCGGGAACACCCGTCAGCAGCACCTGCACGAGGTCGTCCCGGTTGTGCTCCGGGGCGCCGACGTTGTACAGCTGGTTGATGACGGCCGCGAGGATCGGGTTCTCGTAGTAGGTCGAGAACTGGCGGTCGCTCGCGGGGGTGAGCCGGTTCCAGCGGTCCTTCAGCTTGGTCGGGATCACGACCTCGTTGATCAGCGGGTTGCCGAGCCGCGAGACCTGCCGCCAGCCGTGCTGCAGCCTGTGCTTGCGGACGTAGGCGGCCTTCCGCTCGGTCGACGCCCAGACGCCTACGACGTGGCTCTTGGTGTCGATCTGCGAGATCGGGATCTGCAGCGCGAGCGTGTGTACCGCGTAGCCGGCGAAGAAGTCCTTGCCGCCGTTGTCGAAGCCCTTGCGGATCGCGACGAGATCGAAGATCGCGCCGATGTCCGCGAAGAAGGGGTCGTCACGCTGTCCGGCGAAGACCTTGCCGCCACCGTCGAGCGAGGTGACTTGCTTGGCGGCCAGCGCGCGGTAGTCGCTCGTGCCGTAGAACTGCATCAGCGTCCGCGGCCCGATGTTGTCGGGAGGCGTCATGCCCCTGGCGATGACGCGCGAGGAGTTCCCGATCGTGCGGGTCACGGTGTACGACTGAACGGTGTTGCCCAGGAAGAGCGGCCCATCCATGCTCTTGAAGCGGAACGCGTACGTGACATCCGCCTTGCCGTCGCCGTTCCGGTCGAGGTTGATCTTGTACCGCGCGCCCTGGGAGAAGCGGTAGTAGTTCGGGCCCGCGGCCGGGTCCTCGGCCGGGATCAGGTTCGAGACCACCGTCAGGAACTCGGGCGAGTCCGGCGAGCGGAACGCGTAGAGGTCGGTGTTGTCCGCGGTCGGGTCTTCCGAGATCAGCGGTGCCTCGCGATGGCTCGAGGCGTTCCCGGCCTGCGGGCTCGGCGCACGCAGCAGGATGACGGCTGCGAGCGCCGCGATCCCGGCTACGAGGCCGAGTGCGAGAGGTGCCTTGCGCATCGTTGGCGGCTCCTTTCAGGTCGATGACGTCGACCTGATTCGCCCGAGCCCGCGGAGCGGTTTGACTAGGCCTGGATGCGGGTTCCGCTGCGGCCCTCGAGCGCGTCGCCGAGGGCGGCCGGCGAGGTGATCAGCGCCTCGTGGCCGGTGGCCCGGACGAACTCGACGGAGGCCTCGACCTTCGGGCGCATCGAACCGGCGGCAAGCTCGGGCAGGAGGGCGGCCGCGTCGTCGGCCGAGAGCTCGCGCAGCTCTTCCTGGCGGTCGGTGCCGAAGCCCGAGTAGACCGCGGGCACCTCGGTGAGGATCACGAGCCGGTCGGCGTCGAGGCTGCGCGCGAGGAGGGAGGAGGCGCGGTCCTTGTCGATCACGGCGTCGATTCCGGCGAGGTGCTCGCCGCGCCGCGTCGCCGGGATGCCGCCGCCGCCGCAGGCGACGACGATCGTCCCGGACGCGAGCAGCGAGCGGATCGCGTCCAGCTCGACGACCTCGAGCGGGGCGGGGGAGGGGACGACGCGCCGCCAGCCGCGTCCCGCGTCGTGGACGACTTTCCAGCCGCGCTCGGCCTCGAGCTCACGCGCCTTCGCCTCGTCGTAGAAGGGCCCCACCGGCTTCGTCGGCTCCTCGAACGCGGGGTCGTCCTCGGCGACGAGCACGTGCGTGAGCAGGCACGCGACCGCGCGCCCCGCGACCGGGGCGAGCTCGCTCTCGATCAGTGCGCCGATCTCGGCCTGTGTCTGCGCCACCGCGAGGTACAGCGGCAGCGGCGGCGCCTCGGCGGCTGCGCGTTCCTGGCGCAGGAGCTCGTTGCCGACCTGGGGCCCGTTCCCATGGGTGACGACCAGCCGCTTCTCGCTCAGCAGCGGCCGCAGGGCCGCGCAGGCGTCGCGGAGGTTCGCGCGCTGCTCGGCAGCGGTGCCGCGCTCGCCGGGCCGCATGAGCGCGTTGCCGCCGAGCGCGACGACCGAAGTCACAGCGACGTCGCTTGCGATGTCGCCTTCAGGCCGAGCCGGCTTAGCCGGCTCGGCCGTCTGCGCCGCTGTCCTGGTGCGCCGGGATCGACGCGAGCGCTCAAACCAAGGCGGCGTCGCCGATCAGGCCGTGCTCGCTGAGGACGTCGGCAAGCGTCGGCTCCCCGACCTCCTGGAGCCTGTACGTCACCCGCAGCGCGGGCACGTCGAAGTCGATCAGCTTGCGCAGGTCGATGGGCGTTCCGATCAGCACGAGCTCGGCGCCGGAGGCCTCGATCGTCGCCTTCAGGTCCTCCATCTGCTTGCGGCCGTAGCCCATCGCCGGCAGCAGCGCGCCGACGTGCGGGTAGTCCTCGAAGGTCTTGGCGATCGAGCCGACCGCGGCCTCCCTCGGGTCGATCAGCTCGGCCGCGCCGTTCGCCTTGGCCGCGAGCACCGCGGCGCCGTAGGTCATCTCGCCGTGCGTGAGGGTCGGGCCGTCCTCGATGGCCAGCACGCGCTTGCCAACGATTCCACCCGCGTCGCCCTCGACCACGAACGGCGAGGCCGCGAGCACGATCTTCGCGCCAGGATTGTTCGCCCGGATCGAGTCGAGCACGGCGTCGACGCCCTCCTGGGTCGCGCTGTCGACCTTGTTCACCAAGCAGACGTCGGCCATGCGCAGGTTCGTCTCGCCGGGGTGGTAGCGCAGCTCGTGCCCGGGTCGGTGCGGGTCGACGACGACGATGTGGACGTTCGGCTTCACAAACGGCGTGTCGTTGTTGCCCCCGTCCCAGAGGATCACGTCGGCCTCCTGCTCCGCACGGTCGAGGATCGCCGCGTAGTCGATACCCGCGAAGACCAGGTTGCCCTCGGCGAGGTGCGGCTCGTACTCCTCGCGCTCCTCGATCGTCGTGTCGGCGGCGTCGAGGTCCTCGTACCGCTCGAAGCGCTGCACGGCCTGCTTCGTCAGGTCGCCGTACGGCATCGGGTGGCGCAGGACGGCGACGCGCTTGCCGGACTCGCGCAGCAGCGCGGCGACGTGACGCGTCGTCTGGCTCTTGCCCGACCCGGTGCGCACGGCGCAGATCGCCACCGACGGCTTGGTGGAGGTCAGCATCGTGTCGGCGGGCGAGATCAGCTTGAACGACGCGCCCGCGGCGAGTGCGCGTGAGGCGAGGTGCATCACGTGCTCGTGCGTGACGTCGGAGTACGCGAAGACGACCTCGTCGACCTCGTGCTTCGCGATCAGCGCCTCGAGCTCGTCCTCGGCCTCGATCGAGATCCCGTTCGGGTAGAGCTCGCCGGCGAGCTCGGCCGGGTAGACGCGGCCCGCGATGTCGGGGATCTGCGTCGCTGTGAAGGCGACCACCTCGTACTCGTCGCGGCCCCGGTAGACGAGGTTGAAGTTGTGGAAGTCGCGGCCGGCCGCGCCCGCGATGAGCACACGTGTCCTGTTCATGCGTCTCCGTCCTCATCCAGCATGTGTCGATTGGTCGGCTCCGACGGACGGACGAGCGAACCTCGTCCGTCCTGGAGTCGACATCGCAAGCGATGTCTCAGCATGCATAGAGCTTATGCAGCTACACAGGACAGCGGGCTGCGTACGCTCCCGGGGATGCTCGTCCACATCGTGGGTTGCGCCTGCGCCGCGGCGCTCCTGGCCGGGGGCTCGGCGGCGCGCGTCGACCAAACGGGCGTGCGCGCGAAGCAGACCGTCCGGGCGCTCGCCGTGCTCGGCCCGCGCGTGGCCGGCTCCGCCAACGAGCTGCGCGCCGCCCGGGTCGTGCGCGCCCGGTTCGTGCGGCTCGGTCTCACCCCGGTCGTCCAGCGCGTGCCGCTGCCGCGCGGCGGCTTCTCGCGCAACCTCGTCTTCCGGACCGGCGGCGGCCCGCTGCGCGCGATCGTGGTCGCGCACCTCGACGGTGTCTCAGCGGGGCCTGCTGCGAACGACAACGGCTCGGGGGTCGGCGTGCTCGTCGAGGTCGCCCGCGAGCTGGGGAAGACTGCGGGTGTTCTCTACGCGGCGCTCGGCGCCGAGGAACAGGTGACGACGGGCTCGAGCCTCCACCTCGGCTCGGCGCGGTTGCTGCGCAGCCTTACCCGCGCGGAACGGCGCAGCGTGCGGGTCGCGCTCTCGCTGGACATGGTCGGGTGGGGACCCGAGCTGAACGTGCGCGGCATCGAGGTGCGCGGGCCGAACCACTCGGCCCGGGCCGCGCTCGCGGCGGCGCGCTCGATCGGCGTCCGCGCGACGTACCTGCCGGACCGCGGACTCTCAGACCACGAGGAGCTGACGCGCGGCGGCGTCCCGGCCGCGTGGATCGAATGGCGCTGGGACCCCTGCTGGCACAGCGCGTGCGACCGCGTCGGCCGGCTGGACACGGCGAAGCTCTCGGCCGTGATTCGGCTGACCGCAAGGGCGGTCAGGACGGCGACGAGGTAGTACGGCCGCTCAGCCGTAGAAGATATTCGCGCCGGTCGAGCGGATTCGCGTCCGATCGGCGCCGAGCCGGCGGCGGATCGGCGGTGACCGGCTCGTAGCGGTCGAACCAGAGCTCGAGCACGCCCTCGCCGTGCGTCAGGGACCCGAGCGAGCGCTGCAGCTCCTGGATCCGGGCGACCCGGATCTCGCCCTCGATGGTCGTCCACGTATCGCCCACCGTCGGAGTCTGGGCAATCGCGCCGAGGCGACCGAGCGTGGAGAAGACGACCGCCAACGTGTCTGCCGGCGCGTCCAGGCGGAAGCGGTGGATCGGTTCGCAGACGACGGTCTCCGCCTTACGGAGAGCGTTCATCAGGACGAGCGGCGTCAGCTTGCGGAAGTCCTCGCCGGTGCTGGACATCGCCTTGCTGAAGCCCTGATGGGCATGGCTCTGGCGCGGGTAGTAACCGGTGTCGGTCAGCGTCACCGTGCAGTCGATCACCTGCCAGCCGTGAAGCCCTTGCCGCAACGTTGCGTGGACGGTGTCCTCGACAGCGCGGAAGAAGGCGGCGGGCATGGTCCCGTGAACCGCGACCTCTCGCGTGTAGCTGACGCCGCTGCCGGGCTGCGCCGGCTCGACCCGCAGCCCGACCGTGGCCAGAAACGGATTGGGCTCCTGCGTGATTCGCTCCACCGCCGCGCCCAAGGCCACCGGCCGCTCGACGCAGATGGTCGTCGTCTCGCGGAACTCGACCTCGAGGCCGTAGTCGGCGAGCAGGGTCGCCTGGATGACCTCCTTCTGCACCTCGCCGTACACGGAGACGAAGAGCTCCTGGCGGACATCGTCCTGGCGCAGGTTGATCAGCGGATCCTGCTCGGCAAGCTCCGCAAGCGCGCCGTGGAGCGCGGCCTTGCCATCCGGCTCGCGGGGAATGACGACTGTCTCGAGCGTCGGCGGCGCGAACTGGTGCCGTGCGGTCGGCTTCGCCGCGCCGATCGCGTCCCCGATCCGGATGTCGGCGAGGCCCCGGAGCTGTCCGATCTGCCCGGCTGCCACCGAGGAGCGCTGGACCGACGAGCCGCGCTCGAAGACGCGGATCGCGGTCACCTTGTCCTCGCCCTCGCGTCCGAAGCGGAGCCGGTCACGCACGGCGACCACCCCGGAGCGCATCCGGGCGTACGCGATCTTTTCCCCCGCCGGGCCTCGCTCGATCTTGAAGACGGTGCCCGCAGCCGGGCCGTTGCCGTCGGGCGCGGCGGCGGGCAGCAGCGCCGCGATCCCCGACATCAGCGCCGGAACGCCGTCCCCGGTCCTCGCCGAGCCGAAGAAGACCGGATGCACGAGCGCCCGCCGAGACTGGTCTGCGAGCGCGTCGCCGAGGCGTTCGGCGGGGATGCTCCGGTCGTCCACGAACGCAGCGAGCAGCGCCTCGTCGCGCTCGGCGAGCACGGGGAGGCTCTCGGGGGAGACGGGCATCGGAACGACCGCAGCCGTGAGCCGCTCGGCGATTGCCTCCACCACGCGGCCCGTGTCGGCCCCCGCCCGGTCGGTCTTGTTCACGAACAGGAGCGTCGGCACCCGCAGGCGCTGCAGCGCGCGCATGAGCAAGGGCGTTTGCGCCTGGACGCCCTCGACCGCCGAGACGACGAGCACCGCGCCGTCGAGCACGTCGAGCACGCGCTCCACCTCGGCGATGAAGTCCGGGTGGCCAGGGGTGTCGATCAGGTTGACGGTGACGTCGTCGATCTCGAACGACACGACGGCTGACTTGATCGTGATGCCGCGCTGCTGCTCCAGCGGCAGCGAGTCGGTCTGCGTCGTGCCGCGGTCGACGTCGCCGGGCTCGTCGATGACGCCGGCGGCATGCAGCAGCCGCTCGGTGAGCGTTGTCTTACCGGCGTCTACATGCGCCAGGATCCCCAGGTTGAGCGTTCGTCGAAGCAAGCGTCATTCCCTCCGAATAGGTCACAAAGGCCTCCTCGTTTGGCAATGACGCAGTGCGCATTCGTCGCTCCTGGTCGGATCGGCGCGGTCGGGGAGAGTAAAGCAGAATCGGCTAGCTAAGCCGCTCGCGCACGCGGTCGCCGACCGCGGACATCTCGATCTCCGAGCCCGAGACGTCCTTCAGCAGCTCGTCGGCAGTCGGCCGCTGGCCCTCCGCCCAGAGCTCGCGCAGCAGCGAGCCGGCCTCGCGACGGGTGAACCAGTCGGTGCCGAACCGCTCGCGCAGGTGGTCGCGAAGCTGGCACTCGAACGCCCACGAGCGCAGGTACGCGGTGACGTAGAAGCCCGAGTCCATGTCGGCGAGGTAGTTCTCCTCGGCGATCTCGAACTTGAGCGCGTCGCCGAGGACCTCGGCGTACCGCTTGGCCATCCCGTCGATGTCGTCGCTGGAGTGGAACTCGAGCTCGTAGAGCAGCTTCGCCGAGTAGCGGCGGACGAAGAACAGCAGCCAGAGCATCCCCTCGGCCGCGTACTCCTCCGGGCCCGGGAAGTCGAGCTTGCGCGAGAGCCACGCCGGCTCGTCGGTGAGGTGCTGCATCAGCATCGCCCAGCCCTCGGTGACGGCGACGTCGCCTAGCCGCTTCTCTTCCATCGAGAGGTCGGGCGAGGTCCCGCCGAAGTGCTCGGCGTGCCCGGCCTCGTGGAAGAACGCGCGCCAGTCGTCCGCGCCGCCGATCGGCTGGATCACGAGCATCACCTTGTCGGGGATCTCGATCGGCGAACAGAAGGCGCGCGGGGTCTTCTGCGGCCGCTGCTCGATGTCGAGGTGGATGTTCTCCTGGCTGTCGAGATCGATGCCGAGGTCGCTCAGCGTCGCCTTCAGTGCGGGCACCAGCTTGTCGGCCGGGAAGCCCTCGTCCCACTGCGGCGAGCGGATCATCCGCTGCAGGTCCCAGCGGGCCAGGTCGTCGAGCGAGAGGCCCAGCTGCTCGCGCGCGGCACGGCCGAGCACGTCCTCGTAGAGCCGCTCGGTGTCGGCGAGGAACGCCTCGCACTGCGCGGCGAGCTCCTTGAGCCGGAAGCCGAATTGCTCGTACAGGTCGACGTAGCTCGACGCGCCCAGCGCGGGCAGCTCGCGGCGCTCGATCTCCACGGCGTCGAGGTAGATCGGGTTGAGGTGCTCCTCGGTCGCCTCCCACATGGCCCGGTCGAGCTTCTCGCGCCGGTCGCGATCCGGCTCGTTCGCCATCTCGGGCCGCAACATGCGGAACGGGATCTGCTTGCCGTCGACGGTCACTTCGAGCTCGGCCTCGATCGCGGCGACCTTCTCCGCGTGCTCGCGCGTGAGGTTCCCGAGGTACCCCTCGCAGCCGAAGTGCCAGAGCTCACGCACGCGCCGGTCGCCGTCGACGGCCGCGCCGACGGCCTGTACGTGCTCGAGCTCGGTCAGCGCCGAGTGGCGCTCGTAGATCTCTTCGAGCTCCAGCCGGTCCTTCAGGCCGGCGTAGTGCTGGTAGTACTCCTCGTCGAGCTCGGCGATGAACCGGTCGGCGCTCGCGCGGTAGGTGTCGAGGTCCAGCGAGGGGGACGGGTCGCTCGGCATAGGTCGTAGGATATCCGGGTGCACGAGATCAGCCTCAAGACCGACCGGCGGACGCAGCTGCTCGACATCACCGACCAGGTCGAGCAGGCGATGAACGGCGCCAACGGCGCGGCCGCGGCGCTGGTCTACGTACCGCACACGACGGCGGGCGTGACGATCAACGAAGACATCGACCCGGAGCTCGCCAACGACCTCGAGCAGGCGATGGAGAAGATCGTCGAGGACGGCTGGAACTGGCGCCACGACGACGCCGACGGCCCCAACGCGCCCTCGCACGTGCGCGCGTCGCTGATCAGCCCGGAGGTGCTCGTGCCGCTCCGCGAGGGACGGCTCGCGCTCGGCCGCTACCAGGGCATCTTCTTCTGCGAGTTCGACGGCCCGCGCGACCGCAAGGTCTACGTCACGGCGCTGGGCTGAACCGTCCGCCTTGGCTGAACGACAACCGGCGGTTCACTTCAACTCAAGGCAACCGGTTTAGGTTCAGCGAGTGCACGGCGGCTGCCGATTGCGTTCGCGCTGTCGGTCGCGCTCGTCTCGGGTGTCGTGTTCTTCGGGCGGGCGACCACACGCGCATCCGGTGGGAATCCACAAGATCCGGCACGTGGTCGTGATCCTGCAGGAGAACCGCTCGTTCGACTCCTACTTCGGGACCTACCGGGGAGCCGACGGGCTGCCGCGCCGGAACGGCTGCTTCACCGTCTGCGTGCCCGATCAGCGCACGCATCTCTGCGTCTACCCCTTCCACGACGCACGCGACCGGAACAGCGGCGGCCCACACGAGCACATCGATGCCGGCGGCGGCGAAGCGCGGCGCGTTGCCGGCCGTCTCGTGGCTCACGCCGAGCAACCGTGTGAGCGAGCATCCGCCCGCCCGCATCAGCCGCGGCCAGACCTATGTGACCAGCGCGATCAACGCGATCATGGGCAGCCCGGACTGGCCCTCGACCGCGATCTTGCTCGCCTGGGACGACTGGGCGGCTTCTACGACCACGTCGTGCCGCCGATCGTCGACCGCGACGGCTTCGGGATGCGCGTGCCTGCGCTCGTCATCTCGCCCTACGCGCGACGCGGCCTCATCGACCACGGCACGGCGAGCCTCGACTCCTTCGTGAAGTTCATGGAGGACGACTTCCTCGGCGGCCAGCGACTCGACCCGAAGACGGACGGCCGCCCGGACCCGCGACCGTGGGTGCGCAACGCGATGCCGCAGATCGGCGACCTCGCGCAGGATTTCGACTTCCGCCAAAAGCCGCGGCCACCGCTGATCCTTCCGCTGCACCCGCCGTTCTCCTAGTCTGAGCGGCCCTATGGCCGCGCCCGTCACGAAGGACCAGGAGCTCGAGCTCTCGATCGACTCGCTCGCCTACGGCGGGAACGGCGTCGCGCGGCTGAACGGCTTCGTCGTCTTCGTCCGCCGCGGCCTCCCCGGCGACCGGGTGCTCGCGCGCGTGACGAAGGTGAAGCGCAACCACGCCGAAGCGCTCGCGGTCGACGTGGTCGAGCCGGGGCCGAACCGGGTCGACGCCCCGTGCGCGCACTACCCGGCCTGCGGCGGCTGCCGCTTTCAGGACCTCGCGTACGAGGTCCAGGTCGCCGCGAAGGAGGAGCAGGTCGGCGATGCGCTGCGCCGCATCGGCGGGATAGCCGAGCCGCCGCTCGAGCCGATCGTCCCGGCCGTCGAGGTCTTCCACTACCGCAACAAGCTCGAGTACTCGTTCACGCAGACGCAAGCGGGGCCGGCGCTCGGGTTCCACCGGGCCGGCCGCTGGGACGAGGTCCTCGACGTCGAGAAGTGCTGGCTCAGCTCCGACGTCGGCAACGCCGTCCGCAACGCCGTGCGGGACTGGGCGCGGGCGGAGCGCCTCGAGCCCTACGACCAGGCCGAGCACACCGGGTACCTGCGCCACCTCGTGCTGCGCGAGGGCCGCAACACCCGCCAGCTGCTCGTGCAGCTCGTGACCGCCGGGGGGGAGCGCTTCGACCGCGACGAGCTCGTCGAGGTGCTGCGCCGTTTCCCCGAGGTGCGCTCGATTCACTGGTCGGTGAACGACTCGCAGGCGGAGGTCACGAACCTGCCCACGACGCTGCTCTGGGGTGACGAGGCGATCGAGGAGGAGCTGTGCGGGCTGCGCTTCCGCGTGCGGCCGAACGCGTTCCTGCAGACGAACTCGCGCATGGCCGAGCGCCTGTACGAGCTCGCGGGCGATTACGCGGGGCTGACCGGCAACGAGACCGTCTACGACCTCTACTGCGGGATCGGGACGATCGGTCTCACGATGGCGTCGCGCGCGCTGACGGTGTGGGGGGTGGAGGTCTCGGAGGAGTCGGTGGCCTGCGCGCTCGAGAACGCGGACCTGAACGGGATCGCGAACGCGGCCTTCTTCGCCGGCGAGGTGGGTGCCTCGCTGGAGGAGCTCGCGGCGCGGGCGGGGCCGCCGGATGTGGCCGTGGTCGACCCGCCGCGCGCGGGGCTGTCCGGGAAAGCCCTGCGGCGACTGGCCCGGCTCGAGGCCGACCGGGTCGTCTACGTCTCGTGCAACCCGACGACGCTGGCCGGAAACGTGAAGGAGCTCGGCAAGGAGTGGGGCTACCGCCTGGAGCGCGTGCGTCCGGTCGACATGTTCCCGCACACGCCGCACGTCGAGGCGGTCGGTCTCCTCATCCGGAGCTGAGCTCCGCCTCGATCGCCTCCCGCAGCTCGCCGAGGTCGCCGCGCAGCGAGCCGACCCGCTCGGCGCCGAGCCGCTTCTCGACCGCCTCGGCGTAGGCGCGGAACCGCGGCCGCGCCTCGCCGAGGAGCTTCGTCCCGGACGCGGTGAGCTGCACGAGGTAGGAGCGCCGGTCGTCGGGATTCGGGAACCGCTCGACGTGGCCCCGCTTCTCGAGCCGGCCCACCCGGAAGAGGACGGTCGAGAGCGGCATCTCCATCCGGCCGGCCAGCGCGGTCGGCGTCCACGGGCCCTCGGCGCCGATCAGGACGTAGAAGGGGTAGTCCTCGGGCGGGAGGTCGACGCCCTCGAGCGCCGACTCGATCAGCCGCTCGCGAACCTGGTTAGTGCGGAAGAGGTCGAGCAGGATGGTGTCCGGGCCGGCGTCGGGCATTACCGCAACCTTGTGGTAATGTAGTTCAAGGTTGTGGTAACTCTACTGCGACGAACGGCAGGCGTGCTGGTGGTGCTGGCGGCGGTATGTAGCGCCGCGGCCGGCGCGGCGCCGCCCTCGAAGGTGCATGTCGGCATCTCGGCGTCGTTCGTCCGCTCCGGCGGCGGAGCGCTTTGGGTCACCGACCGCACCGACAACCGTGTGATCCGCGTCGACCCCGTCGCCAGGCGGGTCGTCTGGCGCGCCACCGTGGCCGACCGCCCGTTCGGCCTCGCCTACGGCGCGGGCAGCGTCTGGGTCGGCTCGCGTGACGGAAATCGCGTGACGCGCGTGAAAGCTTCCACGAAGCGGCGGCAGGCGCGGATCCGCGTCGGCGCAAGCCCCTACGCGCTCGCGTTCGGCAGCGGCTCGGTGTGGGTGTCGAACGAAGGCTCGGGAACGGTCAGCCGCATCGGCCCGAAGCGCAACAAGGTCGTGAAGACGATCCGCGTCGGCGGCCAGCCAAATGGGATCACCGTCGCGTTCCGCAAGGTGTGGGTGGCCGACTACGGCCGTGGCCGGCTGATCCGAATCGACCCCGTCCGCAACCGCATCGAGCGCCGCATCTCCCTCCCGAAGGCCGACTGGGTCACCGCGTCGGCCGATGCCCTCTGGGTCTCGAGCGAGACCGGGAAGATCTACCGGGTCGACCCGGTCTCGCTCGCGGTCCAAGCGGTCGTGACCGTGGGCGCCAACCCGCTCGCGAGCGCGTGGATCGGCGGCAGGCTCTGGGTCCCGAACATCGACGACGCCACCGTTTCGGTCGTCGACCCGGCCACGAACGCCGTGGCGCGCACGATTCCCGTCGGCACGAGCCCGCTGGCGGTCGCGGAGGCCGCTGGCTCGGCCTGGGTCACGTCGGACTTCGACGGGGATCTTTGGCGCGTCGATCCCTGACCGCGCGCCAGAGCAGGTCGGCGTTCGGGAGCAGAAAGCCGACCGAGAGCAGCGGCAGCGCGGGGAGGCCGGAGACATCGAGCGCCGGCCACGTCGCGAGTGCCAGCGTGCCGCCGAGCGAGGCCGTCAGGCAGACCCATGTCCAGCCGACGCGGAGATTCCAGCGAGCGGCCGCGCCGAGGTAGAGGGCGAAGAAGAGGAGATCCGGCAGGCCGAGCCGAGCGCCGGCGTCCGAGCCCGGCACAGGAAACTCGAACGAGAGCGAGAAGAAGACGTGCTCGTGCTTGTGCGTGATCGTGTTCGTCGGGCCGCGCCAGACCGAGTACGCGTCCACCCACGGCACGATGCAGGCGACGAGCACGACCCAGCTCAGCTCCTCGAAGAAGCGCAGGAAGCACCACCCGGCGAACGTCATCGCCGCGAGCTTCCCGAAGTTCGCCAGGATCCCGGCGCCGGCCCACTGCAGCAGAACCGCGGCCGCGCCGCACGCGACCGCGAGCACGACCAGTTGCCGTAGCGGCGTCCGCCAGAGCGGAAGCGCGAGCCACACGAGCCCGAAGACCGCAGGGATCACCAGCAGGCAGATCCAGGCGAGCGCCGGCCAGAGCGAGAGCCCGAACCACCACTGGTGCGTGCCGTAGTAGACCCCGACGACGACGGCGAGCGCGAGAAAGCCGAGCGCCCGCGGCGTGCTCAGTACGGCGGCAGCTCGGCCCACCAGGGCCCCAGCGCCTTGAAGGCGTTCCAGAAGCGCGTCTTCGCCGGCGCCTCGTCGAGCGACTCGTCGATGTCGGGCACGTAGAGCGCCTGGATCGTCGGCGTGAACCTCTGCAGCTCGCCCGGCTTGACCTCGAGGGGGTCGGCGAGCGGGAACTCGAGCGAGTTGAGGAACTCGAGCGCCGGCTCACCCATCACGACGATCAGCTTCGGCTGGACGATGTGCAGCTCACGCGTCAGCCACGGCCGCGCCTCCTCCTCGTCGCCGCCCGCAAACTTGAGGCAGTTCGTCCCGTACACCGCAAGCGGGTCGACCCGTAGCCGTTGCAGCGACTTCAGCAGCGCCTGGCCCGCGCGGCCGTAGAATGCGACCCCCTCCTGCACCTCGGCCTGCTTCGGGTCGTGCTTGAGCAGGAAGACATCCGCGAGCGGGTGGCCCGAGCCGAGCACCGGAACCTGCGCCTCGCCGGCTGCGCGCGCGATCTCGTCGCCGAGCTCGTTTGTCTCGGCGATCGCCTTCTGCAGGTACTTCTCGAAGATCTCGTCCGTCACGGCAGGCATCCGCTTCGCTTACCAGAGAGATAGCTGTTGCGGGAGTAAGAGGGGATTCACGGAAACAGTTCTGCGGCGAAACCAAACGCGTAGCGTGGGCCGATGGACCTTCTCCGCTACCGAACACGTTCCTTGGCCTGCGCCGCCCACTTCAGCGACTGCAGGTAAAGGAGCGAGCGTGGCCGCCTGAGGACGTGCGCGGTGCGAAGGCTGGCGAGGAACTCGTCGGGGCCGTCGAAGGCCGGCATGCGCATTGCGCCGGTGCCGACGCCCTGGAGCACGTGCGCGTCCGAGCCGGCGCCCATCGTCAGGTCGTACTTGCGGGCGAAGCGCAGCGCCTCGTCGTTGTAGGCCTCGAAGAGCAACCGCGCGTTGTAGACCTCGAGCACGTCGATCTCCGCGAGGTGGCGGTGCAGCGTCACCGGCTCCGGGATCGCGTGCAGACGGTCGAACGGGTGCGGGACGTAGACGACGCCGCCCTGCGCCCGGATCGCCTCGACGGTCTCGCCGAAGGACATCCCGCGCGGGATCTCCTCCGACAGGAAGAGCCCGATCACCTCGCCCTGGTCGGCGGTCTTCACCTCCTCGCCGGGGATCACGATCAGGTCGCGGTCGCGTGCCAGCTCGACAGCCTCGAGGGCGCCGCCGAAGACGTTGTGGTCAGTGACGGCGATCGCGCCGAGGCCTTCCGCCTCCGCGTGGTCGAGCAGCTCCTCCACCGGGATCTGGCAGTCGTGTGACCAGTTCGTGTGCAGGTGCAGGTCGGCGACGAGCCACTCGCCGTTGCTCAGCGGCGCCGCGATCCGGTCTCGACGCCGCGAGGTCAGGTCCGTGTAGAGCGCGTCGAGGTCGCGCGCCGCAGCGGCGAAGCTCTGGTCCTCGGCGCCCTGCCGCGCGCGGGCCTGCTCACGCTCGCGATAGGCGTCATCCTCGGCGAGGCGCAGGATCGCGGCTGCCGCGAGCTCCGGCTGCTCGGCCAGGCCCGGGGGCGACACGATCGCGCAGCCGGCGGCGGCGGCCTCCAGCGCAACACGGTCGAGGCCGTCGAGGGCCGGGACGAAGACAGCCGCCTCGTTCAGCAGCGGTGCCCGCGCCTCGCCGCTCCGTAGCGTCCGCACGTGCGAGCGCCCGCGCAGTAGGCCCGGCAACGCCGGGCGCCCGGCCAGCGGCTTCGTCCGCAGGAAGACGAGCTCCGAGCCGGGAAGCGCGCTGAGCGCCCGGACGACCGCGCGCGTCAGCGCCCGCTCGCCCGGCCGCCACTCCAGCACGACCAGGCTCCGCTTGCCCCCGGGCTGGAACAGCTCGAGGTCGACCCCGGGGGTGACGACGCGGTAGTCGCCGGGCAGGCGCTCGGCCGCCGCCTGAGCCGTGTTCTCGGAGGTGGCGATGAGCGCGTCGATGCGCCCGAGCAGCCGCTCCCGCTGCGCGCGGCCGGGTGGGTAGCCGAGCCGCTCGGGTGAGAGGAAGGTCGCGACCGCGAAGGCGCGCGCGTCGCGCAGCGCGAGATACGAGAGGCTCGGCAGCCCCGGCTCGAAGCCGTGGACGATGTCGTAGGCCCCGCGCGCGAGGGCAAGCGAGAGGTTCGCGCGCACGCCGACCGGGACGCCGATGCGGCTCCGCCGGGAGACCGGCAGCGCCGGCCCGAGGGCGATCACCTCGGCGCCGTCCCCGTCCAGCAGCGCCCGCCGCCCCTCGATCAGGTCGGAGGCCCGCGTCGACGGCGCGAGCACGGTGACGTGGTGTCCGAGCAGGCGCAGCTCGCGGGCGACTCCCGCCACGTGCTCGTTCACGTCGTGGGGCCGCGACCAGGCGAACGGCGTGACCAGACAGACGCGCAGGCCCATCGCGGCGAGTGTATCCGGGGCGCGCCGAGGCGCCTGCGCGGGAGAGGTGCCCCGGCGCGCGAGCCGGCTAGGCCGTGGCGGTCTGCTTGACCTGCTTGCGTGCGTTCTTGGCGATGAACTGCTCGACGAGATCGTGCGCATCGTCGTCGACGATCTGCTTCGGCGGGCTCTTCATCAGGTAGCTCGACGGTCCCTCGAGGGCGCCCGCGACGCCGTTGTTCAGGGCCAGCTTCGCCATCCGCACCGCGTCGATCACGATTCCGGCGGAGTTCGGCGAGTCCCAGACCTCGAGCTTCAGCTCGACGTTCAGCGGCACGTCGCCGAAGGACTTGCCCTCCATGCGGATGTACGCCCACTTGCGGTCCGTCAGCCACGGCACGTGGTCGGACGGGCCGACGTGCACGTTCCCGTCGCCTAGGTCGTAGTCGAGCATCGACGTAACCGCGTTCGTCTTCGAGATCTTCTTCGACTCGAGGCGGTCGCGCTCCAGCATGTTCAGGAAGTCGGAGTTGCCGCCGACGTTGAGCTGCATCGTCCGGTCGAGGTGCACGCCGCGCTCGCGGAACAGGGAGGTGAGGACGCGGTGGGTGATCGTCGCGCCGACCTGCGACTTGATGTCGTCGCCAACGATCGGCAGGCCGCGCTCCTCGAAGCGCCGCTGCCAGTAGTTCTCGCGCGCGATGAAGACCGGCATGCAGTTCACCATCGCGCAGCCGGCCTCGAGGATCTGCTCCGTGTACCACTTGGTCGCCATCTCCGAGCCGACGGGGAGGTAGTTCACGACCACGTCGGTCTTTGTGTTGCGGAGGATGCCGACGACGTCGTCGGTCTCGCCGGGCGCCTTCGTTACGACGTCCGAGAGGTACTGGCCGATGCCGTCGTGGGTCATGCCGCGGGAGACCTTCACGCCGGTCTTCGGCACGTCGGCGAACTTGATCGTGTCGTTCGGGTGCGCCCAGATCGCCTCCGAGATGTCCTTGCCGACCTTGTCGGCGGTGACGTCGAACGCGGCGGTGAACTCGACGTCGCGGACGTGGTAGCCGCCGAGGTTGACGTGCATGAGGCCGGGAACGAACTCGTCGTCGGGCGCGTCCTTGTAGTACTCGACGCCTTGCAGCAGCGAGTTGGCGCAGTTGCCGACGCCGATGATCGCGACGCGGACCTTCTCGTCCGAGCGGCGCGCCTTGCCGTTGGTCGAAGCCATGGGTTCCTTTCCTGCGAGCCGCTCGGTGAGCGTCTCGACGATCAGGTCGTTGATGTTCCGCCTGCGCTGCCGCGCGCGGGCTGCGAGCTTGTCCTTCAGCTCCGCGGGCATGCGCAGGAGCACCGCGCCGCTCGAGCCGGGCGGCTTCCCTGGGCGGCCGCTCGGGTCGAAGGAGACGCCGAAGCGGGCGGCGAGCAGGCCGACGGCGACGTCGTTGAGGCTGCGGCCTGAGCTCTTGACCTCTTCCGAGAGGAGCCGCTTGAGCTCACCCGGCATCCGGACGAGCACATGTTTGCGGGCTGTTGGTGCTAGCACAGAAGTGCTAGCAGTATAGCGGGTCAGTCTCGGCGGAGCTGCGAGCGAACGGAGAACACGCGCTGCAGGACGGTGAACCACGCCGTCACGGCCAGGAAGTAGATCGCCCACTGCAGTCCGCCCCAGGGCGCGAACACGAGGCCGGCCGTGATCACGACCACGCGCTCGGCGCGGCTGCCGAGGCCGACATCGCCCTTCAGGCCGAGCAGCTCGGCCTTCGCGCGCGCGTAGGAGACGAGGAACGAGCCCGCCATCGCCGCGATCGTGAACCCGACGGCGATGTCGTTGCCCTCGCGCGCGAAGACGAGCGCGACCGCGGTCAGCACGAACCCCTCGCTGACGCGGTCCGAGATCGAGTCGACGAAGGCGCCGAACGGCGTCGCCTTCCCGCCGTACCGCGCGAGGGCGCCGTCGAGGATGTCGAGCACGGAGCCCACGACGAAGACGACCGCGGCGAGCCAGTAGAGGAGCCACGGCCGCTCGTGCGCGTAGAAGACGATCACCGCCGAGCCGAAGCAGAGCGTGATCCCCGCGGCCGTGAGCGCGTTCGGGGTCACGCGCGTGCGCGCGAGACCGCCGATCCACCGAGACGCGAGCCGTCGCGTCCCGTCGGTGTAGCTCCGCTTGACCCAGGCGAGCGTTTCGGTGCGGGTCACGCGGTCTGCGCGCGGAAGCGGCGAAGCGGGTTCCGGTAGACGACCACCAGCGAGATCGCCGCCACGATCACGCCGCCGAGCACGTCCAGCCAGAAGTGGTTGCCGGTCGCCATTACGCTGAACCACACCCACGCCGGCCACAGCAGCCAGAGCACCTTCGCCACCTTCGAGCGGCAGACCGAGGCGAGCACGAGCCCGACGATGAGCGCGTCGGCCGCATGCAGGCTCGGCATCGCCGCGTACGGGTTCGCCGCGAACTCGATCACCCCGCTGCCGTGGTTGAGCTCACTGAAGTTCGAGAGCGTGTCACTGAAGCCCAGGTCCGGGAACATCCGCGGCGGCGCCGTCGGCAGCAGCACGTAGCCGACGAGCCCGATCACGTTCGCGAGCAGAATCGAGTTGCGGAACTTGACGAAAGCCTCGTTGCGCCGCAGGTAGACCCAGAGCAGTGCGAGCCCGAGGACGGTGAATTCCGAGTTCCAGTACGTCCACGAGGCGGCAGTGGCAAGCACCTGCGAGCCGTCGACCACGCGCTGCAGCGTCAGCTCGAAGAGGGCGTTCGCGTGGCGCTCGATCCCGATGACGTGCAGGCCGTTGTCGAACGCCTTCGGCGGGTTGCGGTCCGCGAGGCCGCGGGCGACCTGGTAGGCGCCGAGAAAGCCGAACCAAATGGCCAACTGAAGCCCGAAGTCTCCCCACCCGCGGGGCAAGACTCGGCGGCCTGCTGAGACGAGCACGCTCACGGGAACTCGAAAAGTTTAACGACCTGTTCGGCGCGGCCTATTCCGTACGGCCAGGGTCAGCCGCCGATCTGGCTCATCGAGCGGGATGCCCGCACGAATCCAGGATCGTTGATCTTGTGCTTGAGCTCCTTGTGGCGAACGGCGAAACGCAGCAAGCGCTCGAGCTCGGCGTCCGAGGCGCCCTCGCGCATCGGCGTCTTCAGGTCCCATTCGCGCCGCGAGAAAAGGCACGTGCGCAGCTGGCCGTCGGCCGTGAGCCGGATCCGATCGCAACTCGAGCAGAACGGCTCCGAGACGGGGTTGACGAACCCGATCTCGCCGGCGCCGTCGGCGAAGCGGAAGCGGCGCGCGGTCGAGGACGGCTTCGCGGGGATCTCCTCGAGCCGCCAGCGCTCCTCGATCAGCGCCCGGATCTCGCCGCCGGAGAGCACGTCGTCCCCGCGCCACGACTCGTCGGCGTCGAGCGGCATGAACTCGATGAAGCGGACGACGTACGGCTTGCGCCGCGCCAGCTCGGCGAGTGCGGGAACCTCGACCTCGGTGAACCCCCGCATCGCGACGCAGTTGACCTTGATCGGCCGCAGCTGTGGGTAACGCTCGGCCTCCTCGAGCCCTGCCAGCACGCGGTCGAGGGCGTCCCGGCGCGTGATCTCCGCGAAGCGCACGTGCGAGAGCGAGTCGAGCGAGACGTTCAGCCGCGTCAGCCCGGCCTCGACGAGCGGCTCGGTCAGCCGGTCGAGCAGGACGCCGTTCGTCGTCAGCGAGAGGTCGGTCACGCCGGGCGTGTCGCCCAGCATTCGGACGAGGACCGGCAGGTCGCGGCGCACGAGCGGCTCGCCGCCGGTCAACCGCACCTCCTCGACGCCCATCGCTGCGAGCACCCGCACCAGCCGTGTGGTCTCCTCGAAGCTGAGCACTTCGTCTCGTGGGAGCCACTCGAGCCCCTCCGCCGGCATGCAGTAGCGGCAGCGGAAGTTGCACTTGTCCGTGACGGAGACGCGGACGCTCTTGATCTCGCGGCCCCAGGAATCCAGCAGCGGCTCCACGAGATCAGCCTAGCCGACGATTCGCGTGGCGAAACCGCGTAACGCTCCGGGGCACCCCCTAGACTCGCGCGGTGGCGCTGCTGGCGCTCATCGCGGTCACGGCCGTCTGGGGCGTCACGTTCGTCCAGGTCAAAGACGCCGTCGAGATCTACCCGCTGTTCGCGTTCCTGGCCGTGCGCTACGCGATCGCAACAGGCGCGCTTGCGCTCGTCGGGGGCGGGCGGGTGCGGATGCTCGGCCGCTCGGGGCTGGCGGCCGGTGCAGTTCTCGGCCTCCTGCTCGGACTCGGGATCGGGCTGCAGACGGCGGGGCTCGAGCGGACGACGGTCTCGAGCACCGGCTTCATCACCGGCCTCTACGTCGTGCTGACCCCGCTGTTCGGGCTCGTGCTCTTCCGGACCCGCGTCGGGCTCGAGGTGTGGCTCGGCGTCACGCTCGCCGTGGCCGGGCTCGCCATGCTGAGCGGCGTCCACGTCGGCTCGCCGGGAGGCAACCTGCTGGTACTGGCTTCGACGAGCGCGCAGGCGCTGCAGATTTTGATGGTTGAGCGCTACGCGCCCCGCTACGACGCGATCGCGCTCACGCTCGTCCAGATGGCTGGCTGCTTCGTAGGGTTCCTCGTGATCGCCGCGGCGCTCGGCGACCTCGGGGTACCGCGCGGCTGGACGGTCTGGGGCGCGTTGCTCGTCACCGGCGTCTTCGCCAGCGCGCTCGCGTACCTGATCCAGGTCTGGGCGCAGCGGCGGCTCAGTGCCGCGCGGATCGCGCTCGTCTTCTCGCTCGAGACGGTCTTCGCCGGCCTCTTCGGTTACTGGCTGTCGGGCGACCGCCTCGGCTGGCTCGGCTGGGGCGGCTGCGCCGTCATCTTGGCGGGCATCGTCGTCGCCGAGCCGAGCGCGGCGGCGACCCTGCGACGCCTCGTCCGTCAGCGCCCAACCTTGCTACCATCTGACTGAGATTTTCTCAGCACTAAGGTGTCGCTTGCGACGCCGCCTAAGAGGACGTGCGGCTCTGCCCGTGCGTCCGCTGGAAGGAGCTAACGCATGGCAAAGACAATCGGCATCGACCTCGGCACGACCAACTCCTGTGTCGGCGTGATCGAGGGCGGCGAGCCGGCGGTCATCCCGAACGCGGAGGGCGGACGCACCACGCCGTCCGTCGTCGCGTTCACGAATGACGGCCAGCGGCTCGTCGGGGCGCCCGCAAAGCGCCAGCAGGTGACGAACCCCCAGAACACCATCTTCTCGATCAAGCGCTTCATGGGCCGCAAGTACGGCGAGGTCAGCGAGGAGATGAAGATCGTCCCGTACGAGGTCGTGGAGGGCCCGAACGGCGACGTGCGCGTGAAGGCCGGCGACAAGGAGTACGCGCCGCCGGAGATCAGCGCGATGATCCTCCAGAAGCTCAAGGCCGACGCCGAGGCGTACCTCGGCGAGACGGTCACCGACGCGGTGATCACCGTCCCGGCCTACTTCAACAATGCGCAGCGCGAGGCGACGAAGGACGCCGGCAAGATCGCCGGGCTCAACGTCCTGAGGATCATCAACGAGCCGACCGCCGCGGCTCTTGCGTACGGCCTCGACAAGGAGGCCTCCGACCACACGATCCTCGTCTTCGACCTCGGCGGCGGCACGTTCGACGTGTCGGTGCTCGAGCTCGGCGAGGGCGTCTTCGAGGTGAAGGCGACCAACGGCGACAACCACCTCGGCGGCGACAACTTCGACAAGGCGATCGTCGACTGGATGGTCGCGGAGTTCAAGCGCGACCAGGGCATCGACCTCGCACAGGACCGGATGGCCCTGCAGCGGCTCTACGAGGCCGCGGAGAAGGCGAAGATCGAGCTCTCGTCGACGATGACGACGCAGATCAACCTGCCGTTCGTCACCGCCACCCCGGAGGGGCCGAAGCACCTCGACCTGCAGCTCACGCGCGCGAAGCTCGACGAGCTGTCCGCCGAGTTGCTCGAGCGCACGGTCGGCCCGACGAAGCAGGTGCTCGCGGACGCGGGCATCGACGCCTCGAAGATCGACCACGTCGTGCTCGTCGGCGGCATGACCCGCATGCCTGCGGTGCAGGAGAAGGTCAAGCAGCTGATCGGCAAGGACCCGCACAAGGGCGTCAACCCGGACGAGGTCGTCGCCGTGGGCGCGGCCATCCAGGGCGGCGTGCTCAAGGGCGAGGTCAAGGACGTGCTGCTCCTCGACGTCACCCCGCTGTCGCTCGGGATCGAGACCAAGGGCGGCGTCTTCACGCGACTGATCGAGCGCAACACGACGATCCCGACGAAGAAGTCGGAGACGTTCACTACGGCCGAGGACAACCAGCCGTCGGTCGAGGTGCACGTGCTCCAGGGCGAGTCGGAGATGGCGCTCTACAACAAGACACTCGGCAAGTTCCAGCTCGTCGGCATCCCGCCGGCGCCGCGGGGCATGCCGATGATCGAGGTCACCTTCGACATCGACGCAAACGGGATCATCAACGTGTCGGCCAAGGACCAGGGCACCGGGAACGAGCAGCAGATCAAGATCGAGGGCGGCTCGGGCCTGAAGCCGGAGGAGGTCGACCAGATGATCAAGGACGCCGAGGGCCACGCCGAGGAGGCGCACCGCCTGCGGGAGCTGGCCGACGCGAAGAACCAGGCCGAGTCGCTCGCGTACGCGACCGAGAAGAGCCTCAAGGACCACCGCGACAAGCTCGACGAGAGCGAGGCCTCGACGATCGAGGGCCGCGTGATGGAGCTCAAGCAGGCCCTCGAGACCGACGACCTGGCGGACATTCGCACGAAGAGCGATGCGCTCCAGGAGGCGTCGCAGAAGCTGGCCGAGGCGGTCTACGCACAGGCCTCTGCGCAGCAGCAGCAGGCGCAGGGGGCCGGCGGCAACGGCGAGGCGTCCGACTCCGACGACGAGGTGATCGAGGACGCCGAGGTCGTCGACGAGGAGGCCAAGACCTCGTGACCGAGGCTGAACACAGGGCGGACGCCGGTGTCGCGCTCGAGGAGCAGGTCGCGGCGCTCGAGGCCGAGCGCGACGAGCACCTGAACGACCTCAAGCGGGTCGCGGCCGAGTTCGAGAACTACCGCAAGCGGGTCGCGCGCGACCAGGAGAGCCTGGTCGCGCGGGCCCACGAGCGGCTCGTGAAGGAGCTGCTGCCCGTGCTCGACGGACTGGAACGTGCCATGGATGCTGCGGTACGTCACTCTGAAGGCGATAGCCAGAAGCTGGAGGAAGGCGTCCGGCTCGTGCATCGCGAGCTCGCGGCTGCGCTCCAGCGCGAAGGGCTCGCCGAGATCGACACGGGCGGCCAGTTCGACCCGCACGTGCACGAGGCACTGCTCTCGCAGCCCTCGGACGCGGAGGAGGGCTCGGTGATCGAGGTCGTCCAGAAGGGCTACACGCTGGGCGACCGCGTGGTGCGGCCGGCGCGCGTCGTCGTGGCCGCGCCGAAGCCGGAGGACGATGGCGTCCGTTAAGGACCTCTACGGGACACTCGGAGTCGCCAAGGGCGCGAGCCAGGACGAGATCAAGAAGGCGTACCGCAAGCTCGCGCGCCAGTACCACCCGGACGCGAACCCCGGCGACCCGTCCGCCGAGGAGCGCTTCAAGGAGGTGCAGCACGCCTACGACGTGCTCTCCGACCCGGAGAAGCGCAAGCAGTACGACCGCTTCGGCTCCGAAAACGGGCGCGGCGGCCACGGGCCGGGCGGAGTGAACTTCGAGAACTTCGACTTCGCCGACCTCGGCGATCTCGGCGACATCTTCGGCGGCCTGTTCGGCGGGCGCGGCCGCGGGCAGCAGCAGCGGCAGCGCGGCCAGCGCGGGAGCGACCTCGAGATCGAGGTGCGCCTCTCGTTCGAGGACTCGCTGCAGGGCGTCGAGACGAAGATCCCGGTCGAGCTCGAGACCGCCTGCCGCGAGTGCGGCGGTTCCGGCGCGAAGCCGGGCACGGCGCCGATCCTCTGTCCCGAGTGCAAGGGCCGCGGGGTGATCTCGGAAAGCCAGGGCCTGTTCGCGCTCTCGCAGCCGTGCCCGCGCTGCCGCGGCAACGGCACCGTGATCGAGGACCCGTGCCCCACGTGTCGCGGCACCGGCCGCGAGCGGCGGACGAAGCGCTACACGGTGAAGATTCCTGCGGGCGTCAAGGACGGCTCGCGGATCAAGCTGCGGGGCAAGGGCGAGGCCGGGTACGGCGGCGCCGAGGCGGGCGACCTGTACGTGGTCACGCGCGTCGCGCCGTCGAAGGTCTTCACCCGCCGCGGTGACGACCTCGTCGTCGATGTCTCCGTCGCCTACCCGGACGCGGCGCTCGGAGCGCAGGTCGAGGTCCCCACACCGGATGGCACGGTCACCGTGAAGGTCAAGCCCGGAACCAACGACGGCACGCTGCTGCGCGTAAAGGGCAAGGGGGCGCCGAAGCTCAAGGGCTCGGGTAAGGGCGACCTCCTCGCGCGCGTGAAGCTGACCGTCCCGAAGAAGCTGAGCAAGAAGCAGCGCGAGCTGCTGGAAGAGCTGAAGAAGGCGGGAGCATGATCGACGACCGTCCGCGCTACATGATCTCCGTCGCCGCCGAGCTCGTCGGCATGCACCCGCAGACGCTTCGCCAGTACGAGGAGAAGGGCCTTGTCCGCCCGCAGCGCACCCCCGGGAACACGCGCCTCTACTCCGAGGCCGACCTCGAGCGGCTGCGCCTGATCCAGCGGCTGACGACGGAGCTCGGGCTCAACCTCGCCGGCGTCGAGGCCGTGCTCGGTCTCGAGGAGCAGCTGCAGCGCATGCAGGCGCGGATGGAGCGCCTCGAGCGCGACATGCGGGAGGCGATCGCGAACGTGCACAGGCAGTACCGCCGCGAGCTCGTTCTCTACGGCCCCACCGATCTACGGGAGCGAAAGTGGACTTCAACAAGCTGACCCTCAAGTCCCAGGAAGCGGTTGCAGCCGCCCAGGAGCTGGCGCGCCGTATGGGCAGCCCCGAGCTGTATCCCGAGCACCTGCTGCTCGCGCTGCTCGACCAGGAGCTGCCGCAGGAGCTCGTTCCCGACGCAGCGGCGCTGCGCGCGCAGGCCGAGGCGACGCTCCGCACGAAGCCTTCGACGCAGGGTGCGCAGCAGCAGCCCGCGGTGAGCGCCGCGGTCTCGCGCGTGCTCGACGCCGCGTTCGACGAGGCGCGGCGCATCGAGGACGAGTACGTCTCGACCGAGCATCTGCTGCTGGCGCTCGACGTCGTCCCGCGCGACCAGCTCGAAGCGAAGATCAAGCACGTCCGCGGCGGCCAGCGCGTCACCTCGCAGGACCCGGAGGGCACCTACCAGGCGCTGGAGAAGTTCGGCCGCGACCTGACCGAGCTTGCCGAGAGCGGCAAGCTCGACCCGGTCATCGGCCGCGACGAGGAGATTCGCCGCGTGATCCAAGTTCTGAGCCGGCGCACGAAGAACAACCCCGTACTGATCGGCGACCCCGGCGTCGGCAAGACGGCGATCGTCGAAGGGCTGGCGCAGCGGATCGTCGCCGGCGACGTGCCCGAGGGCCTGAAGGGCAAGCGCGTCTGGGCGCTCGACATCGGCGCGATGCTGGCCGGCTCGAAGTACCGGGGCGAGTTCGAGGAGCGGCTCAAGGCCGTGCTCACCGAGGTGCAGAACGCGGCCGGCGAGCTGATCCTGTTCATCGACGAGCTGCACACGATCGTCGGCGCGGGTGCGGCCGAGGGCGCGGTCGACGCCGCGAACATGCTCAAGCCGATGCTGGCTCGCGGCGAGTTGCGCGCGATCGGCGCGACCACGCTCGACGAGTACCGCAAGCACATCGAGAAGGACGCCGCGCTCGAGCGGCGCTTCCAACCGGTCCTCGTCGGCGAGCCGTCGGTGGCTGACACGATCGCGATCCTGCGCGGGTTGAAGGAGCGCTACGAGGCGCACCACGGTGTCCGCATCCGCGACGCTGCGCTCGTCGCTGCGGCGGTGCTCTCGGACCGCTACATCGCCGACCGCTTCCTCCCCGACAAGGCGATCGACCTGGTCGACGAGTCCGCCTCGCGGCTGCGGATGGAGATCGACTCCTCGCCGCTCGAGCTCGACGAGGCCGAGCGCCGCGTGCGCCAGCTGGAGATCGAGCTCGCAGCGATGGGCAAGGAGTCGGACGAAGTGCGCGAGCCGCTCGAGCGCGACCTCGCAGAGGCGCAGGAGCGGCGCAACGAGCTGGCCGCGCGCTGGTCGCGTGAGAAGGAGCAGCTCGAGCGGGTCAAGGAGGTCACGCGCGCCATTGACGAGTTGCGCATGGAAGCCGAGCGCTCGGAGCGCAACGGCGACCTGCAGCGAGTCGCCGAGATCCGCTACGGCGAGCTGCCCGCGCTCGAGAAGGAGCTCGAGGAGCGCGAGGCCGCGCCTGAGGCGGACCCGATGGTCAAGGAAGAGGTCGACGAGGACGACGTCGGCGCTGTCGTCGCGCGCTGGACCGGGATCCCGGTCGACAGGCTGCTCGAGGGCGAGACGCAGAAACTGATCCACATGGAGGAGCGGCTGCACGAGCGCGTCGTCGGCCAGGACGAGGCCGTCGAGGCCGTCGCCAACGCGCTGCGGCGCGCCCGCTCCGGCCTGCAGGACCCGAACCGCCCGATCGGCTCGTTCGTCTTCCTCGGCCCGACGGGCGTCGGGAAGACCGAGCTCGCCCGTGCGCTCGCGGAGTTCATGTTCGACGACGAGCGCGCGCTGGTGCGGCTCGACATGAGCGAGTACATGGAGAAGCACACCGTCTCGCGGCTCGTCGGCGCCCCGCCCGGCTACGTCGGCTACGACGAGGGCGGGCAGCTGACCGAGGCCGTGCGGCGGCGTCCGTACTCGGTCGTCCTCCTCGACGAGATCGAGAAGGCGCACCCGGACGTCTTCAACGTGCTGCTGCAGATCCTCGACGACGGCCGCCTGACCGACGGCCAGGGCCGCACAGTCGACTTCCGCAACACGGTGCTGATCATGACCTCGAACGTCCGCTCAGCCGAGGCGATGCGCGACGTGTTCCGCCCGGAGTTCCTGAACCGGATCGACGAGATCGTCGAGTTCCACCCGCTGTCGAAGGAGCAGATCGCCGACATCGTCGGGCTGCAGCTGCGGCGGGTCGAGGAGCGGCTGGCCGAGCGCGGTCTGCGCCTGGAGCTCACCGAGCGGGCGCGCGATGCGCTGGCTGAGGCCGGCTGGGACCCGACGTACGGGGCGCGGCCGCTGAAGCGGGCGATCCAGCGAATGCTGGAGAACCCTCTCGCGCTACGGCTGCTCGAGGGCGAGTTCGCCGAGGGCGACGTAGTGCGGGTGGACGCGGGCGAGGACGGCCTCGTCTTCGAGAAGGCCGGCGCGCACGAGCCCGCGGCCGCCTAGCCTCCACGGGCCATCTTGCGGCGACCCGCAGCCGTCGCCACGATCTTCCGGTGCGCCGACCCCGTCCAACCGACCCGGCGTTGTTAGAACTGCTTCACGGAGTCGGACGGATGCTCCAGGAGATCGACGCTAAGCTCGAAGAGATCGTCGAGCTTCTGAAGGACGAGGACGATGGCTAAGCGCACACCCGAGGAACGCGAGCGACTCGAGCGGCTGATCGAAAGCGGCCGTGAGGCCCGGGCAAACTTGCAGGCGATCATCGAGCGCCAGCAGGCTCGCCTCGCAGCCGACGAGGAGAAGCGCGAGCGCCGTCGTGCGGCGCTGGGCCGTCTGCTCCCGTTCCGCCGCGCCGCATAGGCGGAAACGCGGCGCTAGCGTTCGCGCGATGGCGAGGAAGGGTGCCAAGGAGCCGCTGCCGCCACCGCTGCCGCCGGAGACGCGGCCGGTCGGGCAGCTGATCGCGGAGGCGATCCGGCTCTACGGCCGCCGCTTCTGGGCTGCGCTGGCCATCGGGATCCCGATCGGCGTCTTCGGCGCGTTGACGAACGGCCTGCACGGCCGGGATTACCTGCTCTTCGCGCTCGTCCCCGGCGCGGTGCTCATCACCCTGACCTACGTCGCCGCCTCGGTGATCGTGGCCGACCGACCGGTGCCGCGCAGGCGGCTCGTGGTCGCGTTCGCCGCCGGGCTGATCGTCTTCATCCCGTTCCCGATTCTGGTCATGGGCTACGTGCTGCCGGCGATCGCATGGCTGGCGCTGATCGGCCTCGCGGTGCCCGCGGCGGTGATCGAAGGGACGGGGGTCTTCGCGTCGCTGAAGCGCGGCTTCGAGCTCGGCCGCGCCGACTATGTCCACTCCCTCGGCGGGATGGCCGCCCTTGGGATCGCGTTCTACCTCAGCACCCGCGTGCTCGCGCTGGCGCTCAACGCGGGCAGCGGCCAGGCTGCAGAGATCGCGCGGCCGCTCGCGGAGGGCGCGCTCTGGCCGGTCGTCGTGTTCGGCGCGAGCCTCCTCTACTTCGATCAGGCGGCCCGAGTAGAGTCGGGCGGTCCGCGATCGAGGAGGAAACGCGATGCCGACCTACATCATGCTGACGAGCCTGACCGCCCAGGGCGTGCAGACGCTGAAGGCGAACCCCGACCGGCTGCGGGAGGTCAATCGTGACGTCGAGGAGCTCGGCGCGAAGGTCGTGCACCAGTGGGCGACGCTCGGGCCGTTCGACTTCGTCAACGTGGTCGAGGCTCCAGACGCCGAGACGATCGCGCGCGTGTCCGTGGCGCTCGGGGCACGCGGCAGCGCCAAGCTGCAGACACTGACGGCGCTGTCGGTGGACGAGTTTCTCTCGTCGTTCAGCGAGTAGGAGGGTCTTGACGGGCCATCGCGCGTTCCGGCGGCTCAGTCGATGGGGCGTCGAGATCTCCTAGACAGCCGCGACCGCGACCTGCGCCGCAAGGCGCGCGTTCGCGACGATCAGCTCGCGGTTCACCTCCTGCGTGCGCCCGCCGCTGCGCTCGTGCAGGTAGGAGAGAACGAACGGCGTCACCGCCTGGCCGCTGATGTCGTGCGCCGCCGCGGCCGCGAGCGCCTCCTCGACCAGCGGCTCGACGTCGATGCCGTCGTCCGGGTCGCGCGCGAGCAGCAGTGCGGCGCCGCCGAGCTCCCAGTGCGCCTGCGCGGTGTGCGCCGCCTCCTCGGGCGACTCGACTCGCGCGGATACGGGCGGGCCGCCGCCCGCGCTGTAGAAGAGCGGCAGCTCGCCGGTGCGGTAGCCGAGGACGGGGATGCCGAGCGTCTCGAGCAGCTCGGCGGTCGCGGGCACGTCGAGCAGCGACTTGATCCCGGAGGAGACGACGAGCGCCTGCGTGCGCGCGAGCTGAGCGAGGTCGGCGGACACGTCCGGTCGCTCGGCGTAGCCGCGGTGCACGCCGCCGATCCCGCCGGTGCCCATGAACCGGATCCCGGCGAGGCGCGCGGCCGCGAGCGTGCCGCCGACGGTGGTCGCGCCGAGCTCGCCGCTCGCGACGCAGGCGCCGAGGTCGCGCGGGCCGGCCTTCCGTGCCTCGGGGCCGGCCTCGCCGAAGCGCGAGAGCTGGCTCTCGTCGAGCCCGACGACGACGGCGCCGTCGAGCACACCGACCGTTGCGGCCACGGCCCCTTCGGACCTGACCGCCGCCTCCGCCGCCTGTCCCACCTCCACCCCCACCCTGGGTGGGAAACCGTGTGCGACGAGCGTAGTCTCGAGCGCGACCACCGCGCCTCCATCGTGGAGGGCTTGTTGCACCTCCGGCGCGAGTCGCAACAGATCCGTCACGAAGGCACCGCCCCCAGCTGCCCGACGCAGCGCGCCGCGGCCTCGAGGCCGAGTTCGATGCCGTCGACGAGGTAGCCGGCCGCAAGTGCGTCTCCCGCGCCCGTCGTGTCGACCACCCCGGCGCCGAGCGGTGCGTGCTTCTCGACGCCGTCGGCCGTCCGCAACTCGACGCCGCGCGAGCCGCGCTTGACCACCGCGGTCTCCGCCAGCGCGTAGGCGCCGCCGACCATCTCCCACTCGGGCTCGTTGGCGAAGACGACGTCGGGAGCGACCGCATCCAGGTTCGCGCGGAAGCGCTCGGCGCCGTACGCCCGGATCGTGCTCCAAGACGACAGGTCGACCGCGATCCGAACTCCGCGGCCGCGCGCGAGGCGCGCAGCTGTCAGCGCGGCCTCCGCGATCGGCTCCGCCAGCAGCGCATAGCCGGAGAGGTGGAACCATTCACAGCCCTCGAACCAACCGGGCTCGACCTCGTCCGCACGCAGCTCGGTCGAGATCCCGCGGTCGGTCGCCATCGTCCGCTCGCCGTCCTCGGCCACCAGCGCGACCACGACGCCGGTCGAGCCGTCGCCCCGAGGCCCGACGAGCTCGACTCCCCGTGCCTCCAGCAGCGAGCGCGCGAGCTCCCCGGCCGCGTCGTCCGCCCGCCTGGCGATGCAGCGCGCGGCACCGCCGAGCTCCACCACCCACGCCGCCACGTTCGCGGCCTGGCCGCCCGTCGCAAGCCTCGTCTCGACCGGCGTGTCGGCCCCGGGAGCCAGCGCGCCGGGCGAGCGGACGAGCACGTCCAGCAGCACGTCGCCGAGGGTCGAGATCACGGAGCCAACCGTACAATCGCGCCATGGACCGCGAGACTCAGGCCGACCGCATCCGCTCGTTCGTGATCGGTGGTCTCGTGGGCGCCTCGGCGGCGCTCGCGGCCGTGCGCCGCAAGCGTCCACGCCCGCGCCCGACGCAGCCGGGGCTGGCGGCGTTCGAGGATGCACCGTGCTATCGCGAGACGCTGGATCGCGAGCGGGAGTCGTAGGGTCACGCCGCTAAGCTTCGCCAGTTCATGCCGATTTACGAGTACCGCTGCCCGAACGGGCACGTCTTCGAGTTGCTTCAGCGCATCGGCGACGCGCAGCCCGAGGCCTGCGAGGTCTGCGGCGAGGGGCCGGTGGAGCGCGTGCTCTACCCGGTGGCGGTGCATTTCAAGGGCTCCGGCTTCTACACGACTGACTACGGGCGCGGCTCCCGCAAGAAGGAGCCCTCGAAGGACGGCGCCGGCCCCGAGGGCGGCGGCGAGCCGAAGAAGAAGGACGAGAAGAAGGCCGCCGAGGCCTAGCCGCCCGCGCGCCCGCGTTCAGATCCGGTGCAGCACCTCGGACGCGGCCCGCTCGCCGGAGGTCACGGCGCCGTTGAGGAACCCCTGCTCCTCCGGGTCGGTGTGCTCGCCGGCGAAGTGGATGTTCCCCTCCTGCACGCCCTCGTAGCCTGAAAACGCCGTGTACTGGCCGAGGCGCCAGTACGAGTAGGCGCCGCGGTGCCATGGATCGACCGACCAATGATCTTCGTAGGCGAGCCCGGAGTACGCCGCCGACGTCCCCGGAAAGATCGGCTCGATCTGGTTCAAGAACCAGTTCACGTCCCGTCTCGGCGCCTTGCCGTGGCTCGCGCCGGTGAGCACGTTCTCGCCCGTCGACCCGCCGGGGAACGCGAGCAGGATCGCGGGGCCGGTCGTTCCGCGTGGCACCGAGTCGTCCCAGGCGACACAGAACGCGTCCCAGTCCGTGTAGCTGACACCGGCGTAGCCGAGCGGCGGCCAAGTCTTCCGCTGCACCTGGAGGTGGAGCTTCGCGTTCTGGCCCATCCCGAGCTGCTGAATCGCCTGCAGCTTGAGCGGCGAGAGCCCGGAGCGCGAGAGGTCGACCTCGCGGAGCGTCGAGAAGGGCAGTGCGAGCACGACGTGGTCGGCGATCACCTGGCTCGTGTTGTTGCCGACCTGGACGGTCAGCGTGTACGTGCCGGTCCCGTTCTCCCTGAGCGCAACGAGCTCGTGTCCCTGCTTGATCGTGCCCTCGGGAAGCTCCGCGACCATGCGGGAGACGATCTGGTCGTTGCCGCCGACGATGTGGTACTTCTCGTCGTCGCCGGGGAGCGGTTCGAGCGAGTTCTGGTTGTTCCACGCCAGCAGGTAGAGCAGGTTCAGAGCCGGCTGGTCGCTCGGGTCGCCACCGTACTCCGAGACCACGTCCGCCAGCAGCAGGCGTCCGAAGCGGCTGCTCGAGCCGATCCCGATCTCGTCGAGCCACTCCGGGACGGAGAGGAGGTCCAGCCTTCGGCCCTCGGCGGTGTTGCCGTCGTAGCGCTGCGGCCAGGGCGCGAGCTTGTATGCATCCTGGAAGACGCGGTAGCCGATGTCACCCCAGTCGGAATTCGCCTCGCCGTAGGTGTACGGCTCGCCGTCGAACCAGTAGATCTCCTCGCCGCCTGGAAGGTCGCCGCCGTTCACGACCTCCTCCTTCAGGCCGAGGGTCTTGGCGAGGTTCCGGATCGCCGTCTGGTCGTGGTTGACGAAGGCTCCGCCGTGCTCGGCCACGAGACCGTCGCCGAAGTAGCCGCGGAGGCTCCAGCAGCGGCCGCCGACGTGGGTGGTGTCGGCCTCGTAGACGGTTGACGCCACACGGGAGCCGCCGGTCCAGAGCCTGTGTGCGCAGCGGATGCCCGCGAGGCCCGCCCCGACGATCGCCACTCGCGCCGTCGAGGCGGCGCGAGCCGTCTTCGAGAGCATGCCCGCCCCGGCGAGCGCCATCCCGGCTGCAGTTGCCTCGGCCAGCAGCCTGCTGCGAGTGAGGCGCCGTTCCTCGGACAGCTCGCGCTCGCGCCGCTCACCGGCAACCTCGTCGACCGGGAGTCCGCGTCGCTCCGCCTCCGCATGGGTGGCGATCAGCTCCCGGAAGCGTCGCGTGACGGGGGAGTACGAGACGGTTCGCGGTCGGCGTCGCTGGCGCATCGGCAGCTCCTCGCGTCGGAGAACCCTGAGCCGGCGACCCTACTCCCGGCCGTCCAGCGTTGCTAGCGCCCGGCCCGCGGCGAGCCGATCAGGCACCCCGGCGGGTAGGTGTCTCCGGTCGGTGCCGGCGGCTGCACCGCCGACCTCCCGAGCACCATCAGGATCACGTTCGCGTTGTTCTCGCTCGGCGTGATGTCGCCGCCGGTCGACGTCCCGCCGAGCCGACAGTGGATCGTCCGTCCAGCGCGGAACTTCGCCCAGCCGAGCGCGCCGAAGTCGTTTGCCGAGAGGTCGGTCGCGAGCGGCTTCATCAGGTCGCCGCCGATGAGCGGCAGCTTCATGAAAGTGCTGAAGCTCGCGAGCTTGCTCATCAACGCCTGCAGCACCTGCTGGTTGCGCTCACCGCGGGTGATGTCGCTCTCGGCCGGGTCGAGCAGGTTCTTGCGCACGCGCGAGTAGATGAGCGCGCGCTGGCCGTTCATGTGCTGCTTCCCGGGCTGGAAACGCCAGCCGGGCCAGCGCGCACAACGCGCCTCGGTCCCGTAGGGGCAGTCGAACTTCGACTGGATTCGCCTCGGGACGACGATGTCGATCCCGCCGACTGCGTCGATCAGCTCCTTGAACTCGCCGAAGTTGACGAGCACGACGTGGTTGATCGGAATCGCGTGGCCGGTCGCGTTCTCGACCGCCTGGATCGCGAGCCGCGGCCCGCCCAGCTGGTACGCGGCGTTGATCTTGGCGTTGCCATACCCGGGAATGTCGGTGCGGAGGTCGCGGGGGATCGAGAGGTAGTAGAGCCGGTGGTGGTCGGGGTCGGTCCGGAGGATCGTGATCGAGTCCGAATGGCGGTCGCCGGATCGCGAGGCCGCCAGCGAGTGGTCGGTACCGAGGAGAAGGATCGCGCTCGGCTCCGAGAGCAGGCTGCCCTTGACGGGTGTGAGCGCGCGCCGCGCGGCCGGCGGCAACCGCTTGTTCGCGTCCTTGACGCCGCCGCGGAAGATGAGGTACCCGAGCGCGCCCCAGACGATGAAGAAGAGGACGATCAGGACGAGCGCGATCCCGATCTCGCGGCCCCAGCGGATCTGCCGCGGCCGGCGCGCTGCGGGCTTCGGGCCCGGCCCGCGGTAGCGGCGGCGGCCGTCGCGATCGGCCCGCACGCGCTGCGTCTTCTCCGGGCGGCCGACCGTCGGGACGCGGCCCTTGGTTCGTCCACCGCGGTAGAGGCGATAGGGCTTCTCTCCGCCGGGGGGCGACATCCGGCGGCGTATGGTACCCACGCTACGCGTCCTAGGATGACGCGTGACTGACGGCCACCGTGACCCGACGATGACTTCGCTCGAACCGCAGCGCGCCTCGACTCGGGTCATCGGAGTCGACGTCGGCGGGACGAAGATCGCCGCGGCGCTCGTCACCCGTGAAGGCTCGATCGAGGGCCGGATCGAGCAGTCGACGGACGTCGACTCGGAAGACGCGCTGCTCACGCAGCTCGACGCGATCGTCGAGGACCTGCGGAGCGGCGTGGAGGTCGCGGCGCTCGGTTTCGGGATCCCTTCACGGATCGACCAGCGCCGCGGCCGCGCCGTCGCCTCGGTGAACGTGCCGCTCGTGAACGTCGACTTCCGCGATCGGATGCGCGCCCAGCACGGCTTGCCGGTCGCGATCGACAACGATGCCAACGCGGCAGCGATCGCCGAGTGGCAGTCGGGAGCGGCGCGGGGCGCTCGCGACGTCGTGATGCTGACACTCGGCACGGGCGTCGGCGGTGGCCTGATCCTCGACGGGAAGCCGTACCGGGGCGCAACGGGAAGCGGGGCGGAGCTCGGCCACGTCGTGGTCGAGCTCGACGGGCCGCCGTGCCGCTGCGGCGGCCGCGGGCACCTCGAGTCCTTCGCCACGGGCGTCGTCGCGGATGAGCTGGCGCGCGAACGCTTCGGCCCCGGCTCCGACGCGCGGGATCTGGTGCGGCGAGCCGCAGCCGGTGAGGCGGCGGCGTTGGAGGCCCTCGCCTCGGTAGGTCGCTACCTCGGCGCGGCGATCGCCGGCTTCGTCAACGCGCTCGAGCCGGCACTGGTGGTGATCGGCGGAGGCTTCGGCGAGGCCGCGGCCGAGTTCCTCCTCGGGTCGGCGCGCGACGTGCTCGCCCAGGACGCCCTTCCGCCGGGACGCGACAACCTGCGGATCGTGCAAGCGCAGCTCGGCGGCGACGCGGGCGTGATCGGTGCCGGGATGATCGCCTTCGAGGCGCTCGACGCGGGGACGTAGCAGTGCCGCTCGCCGTCTGCGCGACGCCGATCGGGAACCTCGAAGACGTGACGCTGCGCGTGCTGCGGCAGCTCGCCGAGGCAGACGTCGTGCTCGCGGAGGACACGCGGCACACTCGCGCGCTGCTGGAAGAGCACGGAGTCTCGGCGCGGCTGCTCTCGTACCACGAGCACAACGAGGCGAAGCGGACCGCGGAGTTGCTGCCGAGGCTGGAGGCCGGCGAGCGGCTCGCGCTCGTGAGCGACGCGGGGATGCCGGGGGTCAACGATCCGGGTGCGCGCCTCGTACGGGCTGCGTTGGAGGCGGGGATCGACGTGACCGTGCTCCCGGGGCCGTCGGCGGTCGAGACCGCGCTCGTCGCGAGCGGCCTGGTCGGCGAGCAGTACCAGTTCATCGGTTACCTGCCGCGCGGTGAGCGCGCCCTGCTGGAGCTCGGAGGAGAGCTCGCGCACCGGCCGTGGGCGGTGGTGGCGTTCGAGTCGCCGCAGCGGTTGCCGCGCTCCCTTCGGGTCCTCGCGCGCGTGGTCCCGGAACGTCCGGCCGCGGTCTGCCGTGAGCTGACGAAGCGCTTCGAGGAGGTCGCGCGCGGCACGGTCGCGGAGCTCGCGGAGCGATTCCCGGAGCCGGTTCGCGGCGAGGTCACGCTTGTGCTCGGCGAAACGGCCGTTGCTCCGGACGAAGCCGGGGCGGAGGAGGCGGTCGCGGAGCTCGTCGAGGCAGGCCTGCCGCGCCGGCGCGCGGCTGAGGTCGTCTCGAAGCTGACCGGGGTGGCGCGAAACCGGCTTTACCGCTCGTCACTGTAATCAGATTTGACAACGATTGAGGCCGCCTGCTACTGTGGTTTCGGTTTGCAGAACTGGCAACAGATCGGTTCTCTGTTCGCGCGGCTCGCGTGCTGCGCCGCGGCGGCCGCGCTCGTCGCGCCCGCAACGGCGAACGGGTGGTCCTGGCCGGTTCAGGGGCCGGTTCTGCACGCGTTCAGCTTCGGCTCCGATCCGTACGCGGGCGGCCTCCACCGTGGTATCGACATCGGCGCGGGAACTGGTGCCACGGTTGTCGCGCCGGCCGGCGGCGTTGTCTCGTTCGCCGGAACCGTGCCGACCGGCGGGCGGACGGTCGCGATCCAGACGCCTGACGGCTACTCCGTCACGCTGCTGCATCTCGGCTCTGTGTCCGTCGGGCGTGGGGCGGCCGTCGCCGAGGGTGACGCCGTTGGTGCGGTGGGCTCGAGCGGGGTGTCCGAGCAGCCCGTCCCGTACATGCACCTCGGCGTCCGCGAGGCCGCCGACCCAGAGGGGTACCTCGACCCGCTCCTTTTCTTGCCGCCGCTCGCCCAGGCGCCTCCGCCGAGCGAGCCGCCGGCGCCCGACCCGGTTCCGAGGACGGAGCCTGCGCCTCCGCCTCCTCCGGCACCGGTCGTGATTGCGCCGCCGGCCGACGCCCCGCCGCTTGCGGAACCGCGACACGCGCCGGTGCGGCCACGGCCTCGCAGGTCGCCGCGGCCGTGGGCTCAGCCGCCCGTCCTTGAGGTGGAGCGGACGATGCACGCCATCGCTCAGCCGCGCTCGGCGACGTCTGCCCCGGAGTCCCGTGCTGCGCTGCGCCCGGCGTCCGCGCGGGCCGAGCGGCTTATCGCCGCGGAGCCGACGGATGAAGCTCCGCCTGCGCCGCAGCGGGCAGAGCGCGCCGCGTCTGTTGCCGTTCCCCAGGCGTTCGCGGTGTCGCCTCGCCCGGATCGGATCGCGCCGAGCGCCGCCGAGGGCCGGCCTGGGCGCCGCTTCCCGGGACCGCTCGTGGCGGGAATCGTCGCCGCGCTGCTCGCGGCAGCTGCCGCGGCGGCGTGGGGGTACCGCGCGCGAAGGCAGCACGGGCCCGCTCGTATCATTGACCGCGATGCGCTACTACCTGACCACACCGATCTACTACGTGAACGCTGCGCCGCACATCGGCCACGCGTACACGACGATCGCTGCCGACGTGGTGGTCCGACACCACCGCCAGCGCGGGGACGAGACCTTCTTCCTCACCGGCACCGACGAAAACGCGTCGAAGGTCTACCGGGTCGCCGAGGAGCAGGGGCTCGATCCCAAGGTGTACGTCGACGAGATCGTCGAACAGTGGCGGGCGCTGCCTGAGCGCGTCGGTGCCGAGTACGACTTCTTCATCCGCACGACCGACGAGGGCCACCACCGTTTCGTGCAGGAGCTCCTGCAGCGCATCTACGACAACGGCGACATCTACCAGGACGTCTACAGCGGCCTGTACTGCGTTGGCTGCGAGGAGTTCAAGAGCGAGGCCGACCTGGTCGACGGGCTGTGCCCCGAGCACGGGATCCCTCCGGAGCGGATCGAGGAGACGAACTACTTCTTCCGCCTCTCGGCGTATCAGGACCGTCTGCTCGAGCTCTACGACGAGCGGCCCGATTTCGTGCTCCCACGCAACCGATACAACGAGGCGCGCAGCTTCATCGAGGGCGGGCTCGAGGACTTCAGCGTCAGCCGGGCCGGCCAGCCGTGGGGCGTGCCGATCCCCTGGGACGAAGGGCAGGTCACCTATGTCTGGGTAGACGCCCTCATCAACTACCTCAGCGCTCTCACGTACGCGCGGGACGGCGAGGATCTGCGCGAGCGGTTCTGGCCCGAAGTGCGCCACCTCCTGGGCAAGGACATCCTTCGCTTCCACTGCGTGTACTGGCCGGCGCTGCTGCTCGCGGCGGGCTACGAGGTTCCGAAGCAGCTGTTCGTGCACGGGTGGCTGCTGCTGGAGGACCGGAAGATCTCGAAGTCCCTCGGTAACGCGCTCGACCCGCTCGACCTCGTCGACGTGTACGGCGCGGACGCGGTCCGTTTTTGGGCGCTGCGGTCGGTGTCGTTCGGCCAGGACGGAAACACGTCCCTCGAGGGGCTGCACGAGCGGTACGAGCGCGAGCTCGGGAATGACCTCGGCAACCTCGTCTCGCGGACGACCGCGATGATCGCTCGCTACCGCGACGGACGGGTGGCCCCGGGGCGGCCGAACGAGGAGCTCGCGGACGCGCTCGATGCACTGCGCGGCAAGCTCGTCGACCGGTTCGACGCCTGGGACCTGACCGGCGCGCTCGAGGACACCTGGGAGCTCGTCCGGTGGTCGAACCGCTACGTCGAGTCGAACGCCCCGTGGCAGCTCGCCAAGGACGAAGCGCGTGCTGACGAGCTCGACGCCGTGCTCTACGACCTCGCGGACGGCGTGCGCGCGGTTGCGGTCGCGCTCTCGCCGTATCTCCCGGAGACAGCGCCGCAGATTCTTGCCGCGCTCGGGCAGCCGGTCGAGCTCGGGCTCGAGCGAGTCGCGTACGGCGTGACGCCGCCCACCGACGGCATCGCCGCGGCGGCTCCGCTCTTTCCGCGCGTCGACCAGCCGACCGCCGCGGCGTGATCGACACGCACGCGCACCTCGACGCGTGCGCGGAACCGGCAGACGATCTCGTGGCGCGGGCTCGCGAGGCGGGGGTCGAACGGATCGTGTCCGTGGGCACAGGGCTCGAGTCGTGCCGCGAGACGCTCGCCATCGCCCGGCGACACGAGGGCGTCTTCGCCGCGCTCGGCATCCACCCGCACCAGGCCGGAGACCCGGACGCGGCCGCCGTCGACGAGCTGCGCGAGCTGCTTGCCGACCCGAATGCGGTCGCTGTGGGGGAGACCGGGCTCGACCACTACCGCGACTACGCGCCGCGCGACCGCCAGCTCGAACTGTTCGCGCGGCAGCTCGAGCTCGCGGGCGAGCTCGGCAAGACCGTCGTGATCCACACGCGCGAGGCCTCCGACGAGACGGCTGCTGCGCTCGCCGACTTCTCGGGACGCGTGGTCCTGCACTGCTTCTCCGCGCCCGAGCTCGTGCCGGTCGCGCTCGAGCGCGGCTACTACGTCTCGTTCGCCGGCAACGTCACCTATCCCAACGCGGACGAGCTGCGCGAGGCCGCGCGCGCGGTTCCGCGCGAGCGCCTGCTCACCGAGACGGACAGCCCATACCTGTCGCCGCAGCCGCGCCGGGGGCGGCCCAACGAGCCCGCGCACGTCGTCCACACCGTCGCCGCCCTGGCGGCGGCACGCGACGAGCCCGAAGACGAACTCGGGAAGCAGCTCGACGCGAACGCGGCCGCCGCCTTCGGCCTCCCGTGAGCCGGCCCACGGCGAAGAAGGAGCTCGGCCAGCACTTCCTGGTCGACGAGAACCTGCTCGGCGTCATCGGCCGGCTCGCCGAGCTCGATCCGGCCGACGTCGTGCTCGAGATCGGGCCTGGCCTCGGCGTCCTGACGACGTACCTCGCAGACCGCGTCTCGCGGGTGCACGCGGTCGAGCTCGACCGCTCGCTCGAGCCACGCCTCCGCGAGACGCTCGGCGAGCGTGCGAACGTCGCCCTCCACTTCGGTGACGCGCTCCGGCTCGACCTCGCCGGTCTCGACCCGCAGGCGACGAAGCTCGTCTCGAACCTCCCGTACAACGTCGCCACCCCGCTGGTCGTCGAAAGCCTCGACGGGCTCCCGGCCGTCGGCCACTGGACGGTGATGGTGCAGCGCGAGGTCGCCGACCGCTTCTTCGCGCAGCCGTCGACGAAGGCGTACGGCGCGGTGTCGGTTCTCGTCCAGCTCGCGGCCGAGCGGGCCGGTTTCCATCCGGTCTCGCGCACGGTTTTCCAACCGCGCCCCAACGTCGACTCTGCGCTCGTGGCATTTCGCCGCCACGAGCTTCCCGACGACTTCGCGCGCGTGAAACGAGTCGTCACCGCCGGGTTCGCACACCGGCGCAAGCAGCTCGCGAACTCGCTCGAACTGGCCGGCGTCGCCGACCGCGACCGCGCGGCTCAGGCGCTCACGGCAATCGGTCGTGATGCCTCGACCCGAGCCGAGGAGCTCGCGCCGACGGAGTTCGTCGAGCTCACGCGCGCGCTCGAGCCGTGAACCGCGCGCCCGCCACCGCCAAGCTGAACCTCGCGCTCGTCGTCGGGCCGGAGCGGGACGACGGCCGCCACGAGGTCGCGACGGTTCTACAGCGAATCGATCTCGCCGACCGGGTCCGCGTCGAGCCCGCAGACGTGCTGCGCATCGAGGGCTTCCCGGAGGACACGATCGTGCGCGAAGCTCTCGAGCGCCTCGCGGAGGCCGTTCGCGCCGAACCGTGCTGGGAGGCCCGGATCTGGAAGAACATCCCCGTCGCCGCGGGGCTCGGCGGCGGCAGCTCGGACGCCGCGACCGCGCTGCGTCTCGCCAACGCCACCCTCCCGGAGCCGCTCCCCGCCGAGCTTCTGCACGAGCTCGCCGCGGAGCTCGGCGCCGACGTTCCGTTCTTCCTGGCGAGCGGGCCGCAGCTCGGAACCGGTACCGGTACACACCTCGCACCGCTCGACCTGCCGCAGGACTACTGGGTCGTGCTCCTCCTTCCGCATGACACGCGCAAGTTCTCGACCGCCGAGGTCTACGGCGCCTTCGACCGTCGTGGCGGCGCCGACGGCTTCGACGAGCGGCTCGCGCAGCTCGAGCGCGCCCTCGGTGAAATCCACCGGCCGCTCGACCTCGCGGGCCTCCCGCCGAACGACCTCGCGTCCTCGTCGCACGCCGAGACGATGCGCGCCCTAGGCGCCTTACGCGCGGACGTGAGCGGCGCGGGACCGACCGTCTACGGCCTCTTCCTGCACCGCGAGCCTGCGGTCGCCGCAGAGCGCGAGTTGCGTGGCCTCGGCCGCACGTGGGTCACGGTTCCCACTTGGTACGGTTGAGCACGATGGGCACGAACGAGTCATTGGAGCGTGGCACCACCGTCGAGCACGGCTCGACGAAGTGGGGACGCTGGCTGAAAGCACGCCGGGTCCGGATCACGCTGTGGATCGCCGTCATCGAGGGAATCATCGTGGCGGTCTCACCGAGCTTTACGAAGTGGACGGTGATCGCGATCGCGATCCCGGTGCTCGCGATCTACGCGCTCTGGGGCCGCAACGCCAAGTCCGACACGGCCTACCAGATCGCGTGGATCGCCGGGGCCTCGCAGGCCCTCGCGGTCGTCGTGGTGATCCTCGGCGTCCTGCTGAGCTGGCTCCCGCTCGTGCTGGCCGCGATCTTCGCGGTGATTGCGCTGGTGTTCCTCTTTCACGAACGGGGCTAAGCTCTCCCGGCTCGATGAGCCGGCTATGCACAGCTACAAGATGTTCCGTACTGATGAGGCCTAGCCAAGTGCCGAGGCGTCGCTTGCGACGCCGTTCTAGGGGCCGTGCGGGCTTCGCCCGTTCGGCCGTCTTACGCACAATGTTCCGCAACCACGCGTTCCGGTGGGGCGTAGCCAAGTGGTAAGGCAGCGGGTTTTGGTCCCGCGATCCCAGGTTCGAATCCTGGCGCCCCAGCCATCCTTGCCGTGACCGAGAGCCGACTCGCAGCCGTGGTGCTCGCTGCAGGGTTGGGAACGCGCATGCACTCCGCTACTCCCAAGCACCTGCACCCGCTCCTCGGTCGGCGTCTCGCGGACTGGGTGATCGAAGGCGTGCGCGAGCTCGGGCCGGAGCCGCTCGTCGTCGTCGCCTCCCCCGACGCGAGCAACGCGTTCGAGGGCGTCGAGGTCGCGGTCCAGGAGGAGCCCCGCGGAACCGGCGACGCCGCAGCCGCGGCGCGCGGCAGCCTCGAAGGTTTCGACGGCGACGTGCTCGTGGTTACGGGCGATGCCGCCACGATCACTTCCGACCTGCTCGGCCGCCTGGTTCAGACCCACCGCGACGCGGGCGCGGCGGCGACGACGCTGTCCTTCGAGCCGGAGGAGCCGGGCGCCTACGGGCGCATCGTCCGCGGCGCCGACGGGACCCTGGAGGCGATAGTCGAGGCTCGCGACGCGAGCGAGCCTGAGCTCGCGATCCGCGAGGTGAACTCGTCGATCTACGTCTTCGACGCGCAGAAGCTGTGGCCGGCCCTCGAGCGCTTGCAGCCGGACAACGCGCAGGGCGAGCTCTACCTGACCGACACCGTCCGCGACCTGGTGGCGGCCGGCGAGCGCGTGGCCGTCCACAAGGCCGAGGATCCGACCGAGTGCGAGGGAGTGAACACCCGCGCCGAGCTGGCGGCCGCGGCCGCGGTGCTGCGCGACCGGATCAACCACGAGCACATGCTCGCCGGAGTCACGATCGTCGACCCGGCCTCGACGTGGATCGACCCCAGCGTCGAGCTGGAGCCTGATTCCACGGTCCATCCCTTCACCGTCCTGCGCGGCCCCACAACGGTCGCCACTGGTGCCGAGGTCGGGCCGCATGTCGTCGTAGTCGACTCGGCGATCGGCCCTGGTGCGATGGTCGGCCCCTTCTGTTACCTTCGCCCTGGAACGATCCTCGAGAGCGGAGCCAAAGCGGGCGCGTTCGTCGAGGTCAAGAACTCGCGCCTCGGCGCCGGCGTGAAGGCCTCACACCAGTCGTACATCGGCGACGCAGACATCGGAGAAGGGACCAACATCGGCGCGGGCAACATCACGGCCAACTTTCCGCATCAGCCCGGACGGCCCAAGGCGCGGACGACGATCGGGCGCAACGTCAGGACCGGCGTCCACAATGCCTTCGTTGCGCCCGTGGAGATCGGTGACGATGCCTGGATCGGGGCCGGATCGGTCATCAGCAAGGATGTCCCGCCCGGCTCGTTGGCCGTCGCGCGTGCGCGTCAGGTGACGAAGGAGGGCTACGTCGACGAGCAGCGGAAGGGAGCAGCCGATGACTGAGACCGTGGCGATTCCTGGCCTCGAGTCGGCCGAGACCCCTGCTGTCGGCGTCTCACCGGCGATGGGCCACTGGATCGAGCGCGGCCCCCTGAAGCGCCTGATGGTCTTCTCCGGCCGGTCGCACAACGACCTAGCCGAGGCGATCGCGCGACAGCTCGGGGTGGAGCTGGGTGAAATCCAGCTCGAGCAGTTCGCCAACGGCGAGACCTACTGCCGCTACCTGGAGTCGATCCGCGGCGCTGACGTGTTCCTGGTCCAGACCGGATGCGAGCCGGTCGACCGGAACGTGATGGAGCTGGCGTTCATGATCCAGGCCGCGAAGCTCGCGTCCGCGAAGCGGATCACCGCGGTGATCCCGTGGTTCCCGTACTCGCGCCAGGACCGCAAGGCGAAGCCGCGCGAGCCGATCTCGGCGCGTCTCGTCGCCGACATGCTCCAGCTCGCGGGCGTCGACCGCGTGCTGACGATGGACCTGCATGCGGGTCAGATTCAGGGCTTCTTCACGATCCCCGTCGACCACATGACCGCGCAGCAGCTGTTCGCGCGCCATTTCCGCGACCTCGGCCTCCACGGCGAGGGTGTCGTGTCGGTCGCGCCCGACGCCGGCCGGGCCAAGGTCGCCGTCCGTTTCGCGGAGATGCTCGAGGCGAGCTTCGCCGTCATGCACAAGACGCGCCCGGCCCACGACCAGGTCGAGATGACGGAGGTGACCGGTCGCGTGAAGGGCAAGGTCTGCATCGTCGGCGACGACGTCACCACCACCGGCGGCACGTTGATCCAGGGCGCGCAGGCGCTGAAGGAGCACGGGGCGTCGGAGGTCTGGCTCTCGGTCACGCACGCGCTGCTGAGCGACGACGGCCTCGAGCGGCTCGGGCAGGCCGACGTCGCCGGCATCGTCGTCACGGACACCGTCCCGATCGACCCGATCAAGAAGCCGGCGAACATGACCGTCCTCACCGTCGCCCCGCTCCTCGCGGAAACGATCATGAACGTGTTCGAGGACGATTCCGTCTCCGCCATCTTCGGCGGCGAGAATCAGCTCTTCTGATCTGAGCGGCCTGACCGACTAAGCGGTTGGGCCGCTCCTTCGTGGTGAGGGCCAGCCGGATTCCGAAAACCAGGCGCGGCCCAAGAGACGTACGCAAGGGAGAACCGAGGGATGCCGGGCGGCTGGAGCACCGCCCGGGAACTGGCCCGCGTATCGCCCAGGCAAGGCGGGGCGGTCGCCCGGCTCGCCTTTACGGTTCGTGTCGGTTCCGATTCGGGACTGGCCGAAACAGCCTCTACCGACGCGGGGTGACGTTTCGTAGGTTCAGGGGGCCGGGCTGCCGTGTGTGCGGGTGCCACCGTGCGGGAGTCGAGTGACCCTCGCCTCGGCCCTTCACTCACGTAGGCGCCGTGCGCGAGCCGCAGTCCTTGACCTGCCCGAGTCAGGTGACACAATCGCCTCAGCGCCGGAGCCCAGGCGGAAGCCGCCGAGACTTTGGAGTTCCCGCCTTCCGCGCCGGGCCCCCCGTCAGGCAACCGGGATACCTCGGTAAAGGAGTAGCGCGATGGCAACGGTCTCGTTCTTTAGGTTCGACTTCGGGTCGAACCCCGTCTGGCAACCAGGTGACGTCCGCGGCATCCGAATTGGGCCGTGGAATGGCTTTATTGGGAAGTCAGTCAGCTTTACGGCCTGGCCCTTTGACCTATCGACTGCGACTCGGTCGATCGAGGTCGTGAGGGTTCGCACTGAAACGAGGCCTTTCCCCGATACAGGGCCTTTCCCGCCTCATCACGTTGTTCTTGTCGATGTCAAGAACGTCGGTCCCGATCCAATCGTTTTATGGACCCTGTTCATGGGTCTCATCGCGCCGTGAGTTCAGGAGGTTTCTGATGAAGGCATTTGTCACCTACGAAAGCGACGGTCAGCTCGTCAGCTTCATCCTCGGGCCGGCGAACGGGCCTCCAGTAGCGATCGTGACGGAGCCAGGGCAATACGTCGCGGAAGTAGATGCGCCGAAGAGCCTTGTCCAACTGATCCGCGATGGTGAAGCCGATGAAGAGAAGGTCCTCAGAGAGCTGAGCGCATACAGAGTCGATGTAAAGACTCAAGCCAAGCTCGTACGGAAGCGCAGGCAGCCGCGCAAGAAGTAGCCCGCCAGAGCTGACTGACTCAGGAAAAGTCGAAGCCTTGCCGCTTGCAGCCGATGAGGACTGACCTTTCGAAGCGTTTTCCTACTGGCCCGAGCGCTCCTGGCGCGTGAGCGCGGCGGGCTCACGGATGACACAATCTCGGCGGCGAACCTTGGGCTGACCTGGGGAGACGAGGCTTAGCGTCTGATGCTCGGATTCGTGGCGAGGCGGCTGGTGGGAGGGGTGCTGCTCGCGTTCGTCCTCACCCTGATCACGTACGTGATGTTCTTCGTTCTGCCGAAGGACCACCGGCCACTCCAGCAGGGCCAGTCAGGGTTCGTGCCGGACCTGCAGACGCAGTACCACGCGCAGGGCTCGTTCGTGCTGGGGTACGTCCACTTCGTCGAGCGCGTCGTGCTGCACGGCGATCTCGGCCAGTCGATGCACACGGAAAAGCCGGTCACCACGGTCATCCGCGACACGCTCCCCGTCACGGCCTCGCTCGTGCTGGGCGGGCTGGTGTTCTGGCTGGTGATGGCCTTCCCGATCGGGCTGCTGGGGGCGCTGCGACCGCGATCGCTGGTCGACAGGGGCCTGATGCTGTTCGTTCTCCTCGGCCTCTGCGCGCACCCGGTCTGGCTCGGGCTCATGTCCTCATGGTTCTTCGGCGTCAAGCTCCGCTGGCTCCCGGTGGCCGGGTACTGCGACCTCCGTTACAACCCGGAGAGCACGAATCTCTGCGGCGGGCCGCGCTACTGGGCCTACCACATGATCCTGCCCTGGCTGACATTCGCCTTCCTGTTCGCAGCGCTGTACGCGCGAATGATCCGCGCGAGCGTACTCGAGGTGTTGAACGAGGACTACGTTCGCACGGCTAGCGCGAAGGGGGCGGGCAGGGCTCGCGTCATCCGCAAGCATGTCCTGCGCAACGCCATGCTGCCCGTGATCACGATGATCGGAATGGACGTCGGGATCGCGTTCGGCGGCACCCTCTTCATCGAGACCGTCTTCGATCTACCGGGCATGGGCCAGCTGCTCGTGTCCTCACTCGGCGGAGCTGGGCCCGACCTCCCGGTGATCGTGGGGATCGTGCTCGTCGTCTGCTTTGCGGTCGTGATCGCGAACCTGGTCGTGGACCTCCTCTACCCGCTCGTCGACCCGCGCATCCACCTGTACGGGAAAGGGGGCTCGAGCGCCGGCCTGCGCGCGCCGCGCCGCCGGCTTCGCGCCCGGCAGCCCGTGACGAGCGAGTCGCCGACCTAGTGCCGTGTTGCCCGCGAGCGACGCGGGCGAGAGCCTGCGCTGATTGCGCCGACTACAGTCGCTTCTCGAACCAATGGTCGGCAAAAGGCTCTTCGTTGAAGGCGGGAACTTCGACGTAACCCGCCGAGACGTAGAGGGCGATCGCTTCGGTGAGGAGGCGGCTCGTTTCCAAGCGGACGATGCGAGTGCCGTGCTCGCCGGCGCGCACCTCCAGCTCAGTGAGCAAACGCCGTCCTATCCCGAGTCCCCTCGCCGGCTCGGCCACCCACATTCGTTTGATATCCGATACGCCGTCCGCGAAATGTTTGAGGGCGCCGCAGCCGACCGGCGCGTCTCGTAGGTAGGCCACGAGGAACAATCCTGCGGGTGGCCTGACTTCGTGGGGTTTCGCTGTCGCACCGAGGTTGGGGTCGAAAGGCATGGCTGAACGCCGTTCGAGCTCCGCGAAGTAGGAGCGAAGGCACTCCCGAGCGTCCGGGGCCGTTGGATCGATCTGTCTGATCTCGACAAGTGCGGTCGTAAGAAGCCGCTCGACCTCGCGCATCGCCTCAACGAGCCGCGCACGCTGCCTGGAATCGAGTGGCTCCAGGATCGAGCTGGCCAGCTGTTCGCTTCGCCGATCAAGCTCCGCGCGCTCGGCGAGTCCGGTGGGTGTGAGCCTCGCCGCGCGTGCGCGCTTATCCCCCGGGCCGGTTGCCACCTCGATAAGCCCGTCTCTCTCCAGCGAACGCAGGAGACGGCTTGCGTGACCCGAGTCCAGGCCCAGCCGGGACCGGAGCGCCCGTACCTCACAGCCCTCCTCGCCGATCTCCCAGAGGACCCGAGCCTCCGCGAGTGGGCGCCCGCGCGCCAGGTAGTCCTCGTCGAGCGCTCCAATCCGCTGCGCAACAGCTCGATTGAAACGCCGAACCTGGGCGACCTGCCTCGCGCGCATTCTCTGATCTTAGTCAGACGTCATCGTTCTGGCTTTGCTCGGTTTTCTCGGTTTTCGCTAGCACCAGAAGGGCCGCCTGCTGGCGGCCCTTCTGCGGTGCTGGAGCGGACGCCGGCTACGCGGACAGCAACCGGTCGAAGAAGGAGCGGTAGCGCGTCAGGGCGACGCGGAGGTCTTCGGTCGAGACGTCGTCGCCGCGGTCCCATTGGTGCTCGAGCCGTTGGCGCTCGTCCGAGAAGCTCGCGGCAAGCCGCTGCATCAACTCGGCCACGAGGGCATCCGCTTCGGCCACCGAATCCCGCGGCTCGTCGACGAAAGCGATCTGGATGTCTCGCCAGCGCGTCGTGAAGCGGTTCGTCTCGTCGTCGGGCAGGAGGGGGCCTGTCACGTCGTCGCCTGAGCGATCCGTGGCGGCGTCCATCGGCTCGTCCTCCAGCTCGGACCGTTCGCGTGCCAGCGGCTCGTCCGCGGGGGCCGTCTCCTCCGCATGATCGCCGGCGGGCCGATCGGGTGCGTCCCGGGCCTCTGCCTCGTCGGCATCCCTTTCGGGAGTCCGGGCTAGGTCGCGTGTGCTGAGCTCGCGGTCTGCCATGTACAACACCGTCCTTTCGTCGCTTCTCGTTCCAACGGAGGGGGCGTGCGTGCGGTTACGCGGGCGTGCGTCTGGCACGAATCACGCCGGCACGTGTAGACGCGCCTCGGCGACCGCCTGCTCGAGCGTGATGCCCGCGCCGGCGCGGTGCTCGGCCTGGTACGCCGCACCGAGGCGCTCGCGGACGCCCGACATCAAGCGTTCGTAGCGCTGCCGTTCGTTCAGGAGCATCCGGAAGCCGAACCGGCGTTCCTGATCCTCCGCGATCCCCCAGAGGCGTGCCGCCGTGCGGTCGTCTCCCTGTTGCAGCAGCGCGCACCCGATGCCGGCGACGCAGTAGATCTGCACGCGCCGGCTTCCGGTCGAGACCGCGTAGTCGAGGGCTTCGGCAAATTGGCGCAGCGCCGTCTCGGGATCCCCACGGTCGAGCGAGAGATCCCCGAGGCTGTGCAGCGTGCTCGTCAGCTGCTGGTCGAGGCCGAGCTCTCGGGCGCGCGCCACCGTCTCTTCGAGGACGCGTTCACCCTCGTCGAAGTCCCCGCGGTCGCGGTAGGCGTCGCCCAGCCAGTGGAGCTGTTCCATGACCAGGGCTTCGGCGCCCGCTTGCTCGAGCAACGGCAAGGCCTGCTTGTGGTAGGCGATGGCGCTGTCGAAGTCGCCCCGGCGCCAGGCGATGCTGGCCAACATGCTCAATGCCGAGCCCAGCTCCTGTGGATCGTCCTGCGCGCGACGCAGTTCGAGCTCTTTCCGCCAGGACGCCTCCGCCGCATCGACGTCGTCATGCGTGTAGTACGCGATTGCACCCGCTCCTCCCAGCGCAGCTGCGCGTACCTCCACCGGGAGCGTCGCGTCGTCCAGGGGCGCCTTCTCGAGCCAGCCCGCGGCGTCGCGGTACTGCGCCCTGTTGAGCCAGAACCGCCACAGGGCTGCGCCGAGACGGAGAATTTCGACGTGCCGGCCGCCTTCGGCTAGCCCGGCCAGGGCCGCGCGAAAGCTCGGCAGCTCCCGCTCGAAGCGGGTCAGGGACTCGGCACTCAGGTCACGCATCCCCGACAGTCGGTCGCGCGCGTCGAGCTCTTCCGCGACGGCGAGGAAGTAGTCGTCGTGGCGCCGGCGCAGCGACGACTCATCCGCGAGCTTGCGCAGCTTCTCGAGGGCGAGCTCGTTGATCGTCCCGAGCATGAAGAAGCGTCCGTCCTCCCCGTGTCGGAGCAGGTTCTTGTCGACGAGTGACTGCAGGACGTCGAGCTCGGCGGCGCAGACGGTTTCCGCCGCCTCGAGCTCGAAGCTCCCGGTGAACACGGCCAGCTGCGCGAACAACCGCTGCTCTTCGACGCTGAGGAGCTGGTAGCTCCACTCGACGGTCCCGCGCAGCGTGCGCTGCCGCTCGGGTGCGTCGCGGAGGCCGGACGTCAGCAGGTCGAGGCTCCCGCCTAGGCGCTCGAGGATCTGCCCCGGCGTGAGCACCTTCACACGCGCGGCGGCAAGCTCTAGCGCGAGCGGAAGGCCGTCGAGGCGCTCCGCGATCTGACGGACCGCCGCGTCGGCCTCGAAGCGGGGCTGGAGCTGCCGTGCGCGCTGTGCGAAGAGGGCCGTTGCGTCGTCGAGCGGAAGGGTCGGCACCGGATACTCCTGTTCGGTCGCGACGTTGAGGCGGCTTCGGCTCGTGGCGAGGATGCGGGCATCGAGCCGCAGGACGATGTCCGCGGCGTCCGGGAGGAGCTGCTCGAGGTTGTCGAGCACGAGGAGGGTGCGTTTGCCCGCCAGGAACTCGCCCAGGTCGTCCGGGCCCCCGACCACCTGCGCGACCGTCGGCTCGATCAGGTTCGGATCGCGCTCCGCGGCGAGCGAGACGAACCACACGCCGTCGCCGTACCGCTCGACGCTCTCCGCCGCTGCTTGCAGCGCGAGCCGAGTCTTGCCGGAGCCGCCGGGGCCGGTGAGCGTGACGATGCGGTGCTGGTCGAGCAGTGCGAGCACCTCGGCAAGCTCGCGTTCGCGCCCGACGAACGGTGTCGGCTGCACCGGCAGGTTCGTCTGGTCGACGCTTCTCAGGGGCGGGAACTCGTCGTCGTCGAGCTGGTAGAGCCGCTCGGGGGCAGCAAGGTCCTTGAGCCGGTGCACGCCGAGGTCACGCAGGCGATCGGCGCCGGCGAGATCACGTGTTGCCTGTGAGACGAGGATCTGACCGCCGTGACCCGCTGCGGCGATACGCGCGGCCCGGTGCACGTCGATCCCGACGTACCCCTCGTCGGTCACCGTCGGCTCGCCGGTGTGCAATCCCATGCGCACGCGGATCGGTCCCTCGGCGAGCGTCTCGCGGGCCGCTTCCGCCGCCGCCAGCGCGTCGGATGCCTTCGCGAACGCGATGAAGAACGAGTCTCCTTCCGTGCCCACCTCGACGCCGCCGTAGCGCGCGAATGCCTCCCGCAGCGCGCGGCGGTGCTCGGCCAACACCTCCGCGTAGCCGTCGCCGAGCGCTTGCAGAAGCCGCGTCGAGCCCTCGATGTCGGTAAACAGGAACGTGACGGTGCCTTGTGGAAACGACACGTCAGTGCGCACGCGCTCGACCATAGCGCGTAACCGCTACGTCCTAGTATGGGGCCATGAGCACCCGAACCCCCGTTGAGCTCGACCGCGCTCGGATCGCCGAGCTGACCGAGCGGGAGCAGCGTCGGCTCGACGAGTCGACCCCGGGATCGCGGGCGATGTTCGAGCGCGCGAGCCAGGCGCTGGCCGGCGGCGTAGCGTCCGCGTACCAGGCGCGGGAACCCTGGCCGATCTACCTAGAGCGCGGCGTCGGCTCCAAGGTCTGGGACGTCGACGGCACCGAGCGGATCGACTTCCACAACGCCTTCGGCTCGATGCCGCAGGGCCACGCGCACCCGGCGATCACGCGCGCTGTGACCGAGCGCATGGAGCTGGGCACGCACTTCGCCGCGCCGACCGAGGACGCGGTGATCGTCGCCGAGGAGCTCCAGCGCCGCTGGAGCCTGCCGCGCTGGCGGTTCGTCAACTCCGGCTCGGAGGCGACGATGGACGCGATCCGCATCGCCCGCGCCCACACCAGGCGCGACACGATCGTGAAGATCTTCGGCTCGTACCACGGCCACCACGACTACGTGATGGTCTCGATCGGCGTCCCGTACCACCGGATCGGAATCCGCGACAGCTACGAGTCGCTTCCCTACGGCGGTGGCATCCCGCAGTCGGTCGCGGACCTGACCGTCCCGGTGCCGTTCAATGACGCCGGCGCGATGGAGCGAAGGATCGAGCGGCTTTTCGACGAGGGTCGGCCGCCCGCGTGCGTGATCATGGAGCCGGCGATGATGAACCTCGGGGTCGTGCTCCCCGAGCCCGGCTACCTCGAGGCCGTGCGCGAGCTGACCCAGCGGCTCGGCGTGCTGCTGATCTTCGACGAGGTCAAGACCGGCCTCTGCATCGCCGCGGGCGGGGCAGTCGAGCGCTTCGGCGTCACGCCCGACCTGGTGACGCTGGCGAAGGCGCTCGGCGGCGGCCTCCCGACAGGCGCGATCGGCGGGACCGAGGAGGCGTTCCGCGCCGTCGAGGCCGGCGACGTCTACCAGGTCGGCACCTTCAACGGAAACCCGCTCGCCATGGCGGCCGCGCGGGCGAGCCTCACCGAGGTGCTGACGCGCGACGCGTACGAGCTGCTCGAGGCGCGCGAGGAGCGGCTGCTGCGCGGCTGCCAGGACGTGATCGAGCGCCACAACCTCCCGGGTTACGCCGTCGGGCTCGGTGCGAAGGGCTGCGTCACGTTCTCGCCGGAGCCGGTCGTCGACTACGAGTCCTTCAAGGCCAATCAGGACGGCGAGCTGGCCGACCTCGCCTGGCTCTACAACATGAACCGCCGCATCTACATGACGCCGGGCCGCGAGGAGGAGTGGACGCTGACCGTCGCGCACTCGGAGGAGGACTGCGACATGTTCGTCGCCGCATTCGACGAGATGGCGGCCGACCTCACCGCCTGACAGGACCTTTTCTGCGTCGCTCGGGCGCGCAATAGTTCTGAGCCATGGCCGATTCCCCCGGCGGCACGGTCACGTTGCTGTTCAGCGACATCGAAGGCTCCACCCGCGTGCTTCGGCGTTCCGGGCACGCCTACGCCGGGCTGCTCGCCGAGCACCGGCGCCTCATGCGCGAGGCCTTCGAGCGGTTCGGCGGCCACGTGGTCGACAGCGAGGGCGACGCGTTCTTCGTGGTGTTCGCCTCCGCCGCCGACGCGGCCACGGCCGCCGCGGAAGCGCAGCTGGCGCTCGCCGAGTACGAGTGGCCCGGAGAGCACGAGATCCGAGTGCGGATGGGCCTGCACACCGGCGAGCCGCAAGTGATTGACGGACGCTACGTCGGTCTGGACGTCCACCAGGCCGCCCGGGTGATGGCCGCCGGGCACGGCGGGCAGGTGCTGGTCTCCGAGTCGACCCGGGCGCTCCTCGACGAGCGCATCGCCCTCCGTGACCTGGGCTCCCACCGGCTCAAGGACTTCTCGGGCGCGCAGCGGCTGTTCCAGCTCGAGATCGACGGGTTGCCGAGCCACTTTCCCCCGCTGAAGTCGCTCGAGCGCGCCACGAACCTGCCCACGCCCCCGAACGCTTTCATCGGCCGCACACGGGAGCTCGCCGAGGCCCAGGCGCTGCTCGAACGGCCCGGCGTTCGACTGCTCACGCTCATCGGGGCCGGTGGCACCGGCAAGACGCGCCTCGCCTTGCAGCTGGCCGCCGACGTGGCCGATCAGTTCCTGCACGGCGCCTTCTTCGTCTCGCTCGCGCCGGTGCGGGACTGGGAGCTCGTGGCGCCGACGATCGCCCGGACTCTGAACCTGCGCCAGCAGCCGGGCGAGACAGTCCTCGAGACGCTGACCGAGTACGTGCGCGACCGGGAGCTGCTGCTGTTGCTCGACAACGTCGAGCAGCTGCTTGCGGCCGTGCCGGTGCTGGCCGGGCTGCTCTCCTCGGCCCCGGGCCTTTGTCTGCTCGTCACCAGCCGGACGCCGCTGCGCCTGCAGGGTGAGTACGCCTACCGCGTCCCGCAACTCGACGTTCCCGATCTCCGCCGGCCGGCGGTCGCCGCGGAGGTGGCCGAGTACGACTCGGTCAGGCTGTTCGTCGACCGCGCCCAGGCGGCGGCGGTCGACTTCGTCGTCAGCGACGAGAACGTGGAGGCGGTGGCCGAGATCTGCGTTCGGCTCGACGGCCTGCCGCTCGCGATCGAGCTCGCGGCCCCGCGCGTCAGGACGCTCACGCCCCCGGCCCTGCTGCGACGCCTCGACCAGCGGCTCGCGCTGCTGACCGGCGGAGCACAGGACCTCGACGAGCGCCAGCGGACGCTGCGCGGCACGATCGAGTGGAGCTACGACCTGCTGCTCGAAAAGGAGAAGGCGCTCTTCGCGCGGCTCGGTGTCTTCGTGGGCGGGTGCCGGCTCGAGGCCGCCGACGCGGTCTGCGATCCGGACGGGTCGTTCGGCTCCGAGCTTCTCAACGGCCTCGACTCGCTCGTCCAGAAGAGCCTCCTGCGCCAGCGCGCGGACTCGGACGGCGAGCCGCGGTTCTGGATGCTCGAGACCATCCGCGAGTTTGCGGTCGAGCTGCTCGAGTCGTCGGGAGAGCTCGACGACGCGTCCGCCCGCCACGCGGACTGGACGGCAGTCGAGATCGACCGTCTGGACGCCGAGTCGCGGACCGGGGATCATCCGGCCTTCCTCGCACGGGTCGACGACGAGTACGCCAACGTCCGGCAGGCAATCGCGTGGGCGCGGCAGAGGCGCGACGGAGAGCTGTTGCTGCGGCTGGCGACCGGGCTCTGGGGCTTCTGGTCGTCACGCGGCTACGGCGAGGAGGGGCGGCGCACTCTCGAGGACGCGCTAGAGCTCAGCGACCGGCGCCCGGCCCGCGCGCTCCTCGGCCTCGGCACGCTGCGGCTTCTGAGCGGCAGCAGCGAGGACCCGCGCGCCGCGGCACGCGAGGCGCTCGCGGCGTGCGAAGAGCTCGGCGACGACTACAGCCTCGCGCAGGCGTGGAATCTCGTCGGCCGGGTCGACGGAAGCATCATGGGCTCGCTAGGTCCCGCCGAGGAGGCCTGGAGGCAGGCGCTCTCGCACGCGCGCCGCGGGAACTACCTTGCGGAGAAGGCCGAGAGCATTCAGTGGCTGATGGTCAGCGCGGTCTTTGGCCCGCTGCCGGTGGACGAGGGGATCGCCCGGTGTGTCGAGTTCCTCGCGACCGACGGCGACGATCCGACGGTCCGCGCGACGTGCTCGGTCGAGCGGGCAGTGCTCGAGGCGATGCGCGGCGACTTTCCGCTGGCCAGGACGCTCCTCGCCGAGGGAATGCGCACGATCGAGCAGTTGGGCCTCACGGTCTGGGCGGCCGTGAACGCGCAGGAGGCGTACCTGGTCGAGGCGCTCGCCGGCAAGCCGGAGGCGGCGGTCGGCACGCTGTTCGAAAGCTTCGACACGCTCGACCAGGGTGGCGAGCGCGCCTACCTGTCGTCGATTGCGGGCTACCTCGCACACGCGCTGCTCGCGGAGGGACGAGACGACGAGGCCTTGCGTTTCAGCCGCGAGAGCGAGGATGCCGCTGCGCCCGACGACGTGCTCTCGCAGGTCCTTTGGCGCACGGCAAGGGCGAAGCTCCGCGCGCGGCAGGGGCTGCTCGGCGAGGCCGAGGCACTGACGCGCGAGGCCGTTCGGCTGAGCGAGCCGAGCGACCTCCTCGGCGCCCGCGCTGACGCCCTTGCCGACCTCGCCGACGTCCTCGAGCTGGTCGGCTCCCGCGACGAGGCCCTGGCGTCGCTCCGCGAGGCCGCGCGACTCTACGAGTCGAAGGGCAACCTGACTGCACTGGGGCGGGTCACCGAGCACGCGGAGCGGCTCGCACCGGCCGGTTGACAACCTGATGCGAAGGCGAGATAAGTCGCCGCACGCGACAACCACGCGGAAAGGCGGCCCCGCATGACGCAACCGACTGACGATGTGAAAGAGCACCTGAGAAAGCGCGGGATCGACCCGGAGACGCTCTCGGACGAAGTGATCAAGAAGTTCAACGCGTTCGGCAAGGGCGAGTTGAAGAAGGTCGACGACCTCGGCGACGCACTGATGAAGGACGACCCCGTCGACAACCCCACGAAGATCTCCGCGGTTCACTGACGACCCTCGAGACCCCGAGCGCTCGGCTCAGGGCAAAGCTCGACCTCCTCGTCGCGCCGTTCGCGGCGGCGTACACGGCGCTTGTCGATCATCCGCGCCTGCGCGAGCTCTGGCCTGAGTACCTGATCCTCCAGCACCAGATCATCCGCGCGACGGTGCCGCTGACCGAGGCGGCCCTCGTGCAGGCCGGCCGCCTCGACGATTCGCTCGGACCGCCGCTTGCGGCGTACCTCGAGGAGCATGTCGACGAGGAGCTCGGTCATGACGAGACGCTGCTCGGCGACCTGGAGCGGATCGGCCTCGGCCGCGCCGAGGTCCTCGCCCGTGTCCCGTCACCCTCGGTCGCCGCGCTCGTCGGCGGTCAGTACTACTGGATCCTCCACCACCACCCGGTCGCGTTTCTCGGATACGTGGGGCTGATGGAGGGCTACCCGCCGACGCCCGACCTGATTGCGATGCTGATCGAGCGCACCGGCTACGCCGAGGACGCGTTCCAAACGCTCATCGAGCACGCCGACCTCGACCCGGGACACCGCGACCGCCTCGACCGCACGCTTGACGACCTTCCGCTCGACGACTCGCACGAGCTGGCAATCGGCCTTTCTGCGATCGGTACGGCTGCGCTGGCCGCGAAGTCGCTTCGGGAGGTCGTGGAGGAAGCGTAGGTACACTGCGCCGCCGAATGGCCGGAGAGCGAGTCAAGCTGCTGGTCCAGGAACGCGAGAGCCGAGGCTCCGCGGAGTCGCGCCGCCTGCGCAAGCAGGGGCTGATCCCGGGCGTTCTCTACGGGCGCGGGAAGGCCCCGCACGCGATCTGCCTGCCGGAGCGCGAGCTGCGCCGCGTGCTCACCGGCGCCGGCGGGCTGCACGCGATCCTCGACGTGGAGCTCGAAGGCCAGAAGACCACCCACCCGTCGATCCTCAAGGAGTTCCAGCAGCACCCGGTGAAGGGCGGAATCATCCACATCGACCTGCAGGAGGTGCGCCTCGACCAGCCGATCCAGGCGCGCGTCGTGGTCGAGCTCGTGGGCGAGCCGGTCGGCGTGACCGAAGGCGGCGTGCTGTCGCAGGTCAACCGCGAGGTCACTGTTCAGGCGCTGCCGATGGAGATCCCCGAGCACCTCGAGCTGGATGTCAGCCGGATGGCGATCGGCGACACGCTGCGCCTTGCCGAGCTCCCGCCGAGCGAGGGCGTCGAGTACCTCGACGATCCCGAGGAGACGGTGCTCGCGACGGTCACGATGCCCACCCGCATCGTCGAGCCCGAGCCCGAGGAGGTCGAGGGCGAGGAGCTCGAGGAGGGCGAGCTGCCCGAGGGCGAAGAGGCAGTGGCCGAGGGCGAGGAGGCTCCGGCCGAGGGCGAGGCCGAGGCGCCCGCCGAAGAAGAAACCAGCGAGGAGTGAGGACTCGTTTGGGAAAGACGCTTCGCCGCCGAGGTGCGCTGGGCGGTGCGAGGCAAGGACGTAGCGGAGCGCGCGTATCCGGAGGATACGGGCGCTCCCGAGGACGCCGGTTCGCGCCGTTCAGCGCGGCTCGGAGGCACAAGGCTTCATTTCGAAACGAGTCTTGACGTGCGCCTCTTCCGTCGGGGCGAGCGCGCCTCGACGCTGGACCTGCTCGTCGCGGGCCTGGGCAACCCCGGCCGCGAGTACGAACGCACCCGGCACAACGCAGGCTGGCTCGTGCTGGACGAGCTCGCGCGGCGGCACGGCGGCTCGTGGCGCTCGAAGTTCTCGGGGTCGCTCTCGGAGGTCCGGTTCGGGGACGCCCGGGTCGCGCTGCTCAAGCCCGAGACGTACATGAACGAGTCCGGCCAGTCGCTCGGCGCGGCGGCTCGCTTCTTCAAGGTCGAGCCCGAGCAGGTGCTCGTCGTGCACGACGACGTCGACCTCGAGACCGGCCGCTTGCAGGCCCGCGCGGGCGGCGGGCTCGCGGGGCACAACGGCCTGCGCTCGCTCGCGCAGCACCTCGGCTCGCAGGACTTCCTGCGGCTGCGGATCGGCGTGGGGAGGCCGGGCCGGGGCGACCCGCGCTCGGTCGCCGACTGGGTGCTCTCGGCGTTCGCACCGGAGGACGACGCGGAGGCGCTCGTCTCACGCTCGGGGGACGCCGTCGAGACGATCGTCGCCGAAGGGCTAGAGGCCGCTCAGCAGCGCTTCAACTAGCGATTCCAGCTGGGGCAGCACGCGTTCTGTCGCCGCAGCATGCGTTGACCGTCGTCGACGCGGCGGATCGTCAGCGCAACGCCCGTGTCGCCCCCGCTGCCGACGTAGTAGCGGCCGTCGCTCGAGGCGTGCTCGGCGTAGTCGTTGAACTGCCGCATTCGGCGGGTCTTGGTGTCGAGCACCGCGGCCTTCGTCCCGAACTCGGAGCGGAGGCCGACGAGCAGGCGCCGATCGTCCAGCCACCCGATCGGCTGCAGGCCGTACAGACCGAGCAGCACGATCGACGCGGGCGCGCGCGCGATTACCGGCGAGGGCTCGCCGCCGTCGGGATCGATCGTCCAGATCCCCGGTGACGAGCAATCCTCGAGCGACCGGCCCGACGGGAAGTGTGAGAACGCGATCCCCGATTCGCCCCAGACGGGGAACGCGCTGAGCCCGTCGTTCGTGATGCGCTTCTTCGAGCTGCCGTCCGGGTTGGCGACGTAGAGGTCGAACTGGTCGCCGCAGATGCCCTGGTCGGTCGCCTCAGGCGCGCGCGAGTAGACGATCTGCTTGCCGTCGGGCGAGGTGTCCAGGCCGTAGAGCGACCCGCTCGCGATCGTGCGCGAGCGTCCGGAGTCGGCGTCCAGGGCGAGCAACTTGACGATGGCCGGGCCGATCGCCGCCGTCGCGTAAAGCGTCTTTCCGTCGCGCGACCACGTCTGCGGGCGGAGCTTCCGCGCAGTCAGGTGACGCGAGCGCTTGCCGTCCGTCGAAAGCAGGTCGATGCCGCCGCCGCGCCGCAGCACCGCCACGTTTCGCCCGTCCGGGGAGAGCACGCCAGCAGAGCCGTCCGACAGCTTCCGGGGGTGCGTGCCGTCGACGGCCGCGATCCAGACGCTCGCGTCCTTTGCCGACTCGCCCGCGGTGTAGACAAGGTGCCGCTCCGCGGGAGCAGCCTGGCGGTTGTCGCCGCCTCCGCACCCGGCGGCCGCCAACACCACAAGGGCCGCCACCACGCCGCAAATCCCGCTCCTCGTCACCTCGGGGGATCATTGCAGCAGCGGGCTAGGATTGGCGAGCGCGGAACCGCCGGTTCCGCCTTTCGTCATGGACCTGCGCGAGACGACACGGCCCGTCCTCCACCCGCTCGTCGAGCAGCTGCTCGCCGACGAGCGCCTCGCGGCGTACGCGGAAGCGCTGCCCGCTCCTGCGCGCGTGTCGGAACCGGCGCTGCCCGTCCTGCTCGCGGCGCTCCATGAACAGCTCGACCGCGGGCTCGTGGCGCTGCTCCCCGAGGACGCGGATGCTCGCGATGCGGCGGAGGGCGCGCGCTGGTTCCTCGGCGACGAGCGGGTCGCGCTGCTGCCGAGCCGCGGCGTGCGCTGGGGCTCCGGCCTCGAGCCGCCGCCGCACCTGGTCGGCGAGCGGGCCCGCGCGCTCGACGTGCTCGCGGCGGGCGGGCTCGTGTGCGCCTCCGCGGCGGCGCTCGCCGAGCCGCTCCCGCCTCCGGAGGCCCGGCCCGAGCGGATCGAGCTCGCGGCCGGCGACTCGCCCGGCCTGGACGCGCTCGCGGAGCGCCTCGCCCTCGCCGGCTACGAGCGGGTCGACCGCGTCCAGGAGCGCGGCCAGTTCGCCGTTCGCGGCGGGCTGATCGATGTCTTCCCGACGACCGGGCGCGAGCCGATGCGGATCGAGCTCTTCGGCGACGAGATCGAGGCGGTGCGCGCGTTCTCGCCGTTCACCCAGCGTGCGCTGCACGAGATGGACGGAGCCGTCGTCTACCCCGCAGCCGAACGCCGCGCCGACCTGCAGGAGCCGAGCCTCCGCGACGGCGACGAGCCGCCGACCATCCCGGACGACCTCGTCCCGCCGCTCCACCGCCCGCCAGACCTGGTCTGGGAGCCGGACGACGTTCGCGAGGCGTGGCGCGAGGAGTTCGGCGAGGAGCTGCCGCTCGCGGGCGCCGCGGAGCTCGAGCCCTTCCCGCGGGGCCAGGCGTTCTCCTTCGAGGCCCAGCGACCCGCCGTCGCGGCGCGCGGCCTGGCCGAGGCCGAGACCGAGCTCGCCGGGTTCGTCCGTGCCGGCAACCGCGTCGTCGTCGCCTTCCCGCACCGCGGCGAGGCTCTGCGCACGGCGAACCTGCTGCGACGCGTCGAGCCGAGAATCCTCGAGGCGGGCGACCGGCTCCCGGACGAGCCGGAGCTCTTCTTCGCCGTCTCGCCCGCGCGGCGCGGCTTCGTCTGGCGCGACCTCGGCCTCGTCCTGCTGCCGGACACACAGGTCTTCCGCAAGCGCGCGCGCACCCGGGCCGCGCCGCCCGGGCGGGCGCTGCAGAGCTTCGCCGACCTGCGCACGGGCGACTTCGTCGTCCACGAGGACCACGGGATCGGGAAGTTGCTCGGCTTCGAGACGAAGACCGTTGCCCAGGTCACGCGCGACTACCTCTTCGTCGGCTTCCGCGGCGACGACCGCCTGTACGTGCCGCACGAGCAGATCGGCAAGGTCTCGAAGTACATCGGCGCGGACGGCAGCGCCCCCGCGCTGAGCAAGCTCGGCGGCAAGGCGTGGCAGAACCTGAAGAGCCGCGCGCGGACGAGCCTGCGCGAGCTGGCAGGCGAGCTGCTGGCCCTCTACGCGCGGCGGCAGCAGGCGCCCGGGGTCGCGTACGAGCTCGAGAACGAGTGGCTCGAGCGGCTCGAGGCGGAGTTCCCGTACCGCGAGACAGAGGACCAGCGCACCGCGATCGAGGCGGTGAAGGAGGACCTCGAGGCGCCGCGGCCGATGGACCGGCTCGTCTGCGGCGACGTGGGGTTCGGCAAGACCGAGGTGGCGGTGCGCGCGGCCTTCGCCGTCGCGGTGAACGGCAAGCAGACGCTGATGCTCGTCCCCACCACGGTCCTCGCCGAGCAGCACTGGCACACCTTCCGCGAGCGCTACCGCGACTTCCCGCTACGGGTCGAGATGATCTCCCGCTTCCGCAGCCCGAAGGAGCAGAAGCAGGTGGTCGCCGACTTCGAGGCCGGCAAGGTCGACGTGCTGATCGGGACGCACCGCGTGCTCAGCCGGGACGTGATCCCCAAGGAGCTCGGCCTCGTGATCGTCGACGAGGAGCAGCGCTTCGGAGTCGCGCAGAAGGAGCTGCTGCGCGCGCTGCGCCTGGAGGTCGACGTGCTCTCGCTCAGCGCGACGCCGATCCCGCGCACGCTGCACATGTCGCTCTCGGGCCTGCGCGACATCTCGGTGATCGAGACCCCGCCGGAAGGCCGCCGTCCCATCCGAACCTACGTCGGGGAGTACGACGAGGAGCTGGTGAAAGCCGCCCTGGAGCGGGAGCACGAGCGCGGAGGGCAGAGCTTCTACCTGCACAACCGGGTGGAGACGATCGAGGAGGCGGCGGCGAAGATCCAGCAGCTCTGCCCGGGGCTGCGCGTGCTCGTCGGGCACGGCCAGATGCGCGAGCGGGAGCTGGAGGAGAAGATGCACACGTTCCTGCGCGGCGACGCGGACGTGCTCGTCTCGACGACGATCATCGAGTCCGGCCTCGACATCCCCCAGGCGAACACGCTGATCGTCGAGCGTGCGGACACGCTCGGGCTCGCCCAGCTCTACCAGATCCGCGGGCGCGTGGGCCGCTCGGACGTCCTCGCCCACGCGTACCTCTTCTACCCCGACTCACGCGAGCTGACCCAGGAGGCGCGTGCGCGGCTGGCGACGCTCGCCGACCACACCGAGCTCGGGGCCGGGTTCGCGATCGCGATGCGCGACCTCGAGATCCGCGGCGCCGGCGACCTGCTCGGCGCAGAGCAGTCGGGCCACGTGGCGGCGCTCGGGTTCGAGCTCTACGTCGAGCTGCTCGCCGAGGCGGTGGCGGAGCTCTCGGGCGAGCGGCGTCCGGCGACGCGCCCGGTGCGGGTCGAGGCCAGCGTCGACGCGTACGTGCCGGCGCCGTACATCGAGGCCGAGGCGCTGAAGATCGACCTGCACCGGCGGCTCGCGCTGACCGAGACAGAGGACGAGCTGCGGGAGCTCCAGGCCGCGACAGAGGATCGCTTCGGCCCGCTGCCCGAGCCGGTCGAGAACCTCTTCTCGATCCAGGAGGCGAAGCTGAAGCTCGCCCAGGCGGGAGCGGACTATCTCGTCTTCAGGGGCGGCAAGACCACGGTCGGGCCGCTGCTGCTTGGCTCCGGCGAGCTCCGCGCGCTGCGCGGCGAGCTCGACACGGCCGTGTACACGGGCGCCCGCCGCGAGGTTTCGTTGAGATCAGATGAATTTTCGTCAGCGGTGCGCCTGGTCGATGCTATACTCGCCGCGCGCCGGGCAGCCTGAGCAAAAGTGCTGCTGCTGGCGCTTTTTCATGAGACAGCGGGTCATCCTGATTGCACTCTGTACGGCCGTTGCGCTGCTGGCTGCTGCCTGCGGCAGCAGCGGCGCGCAGGAGGTATCGAACGATTCGGTCGCGGTCGTCGGCGACCAGCAGATCTCGAAATCCGACTGGGACGCGCTGATCGAGCAGACCCGCCGGAACTTCAAGGCGACGCACAGAGCGTTCCCGAAGCCGGGCTCGGTCGATCTCGCGAACCTCAAGGCCAATGCCACGCAGTTCCTGATCCAGAGCAGCGAGTACCAGCAGGAGGCCGACAAGCTCGACGCCAAGGTCAGCGACAAGGACATCGACGCGCGGCTGCAGCAGATCAAGGAGCAGTACTACGGCAACCCCGCCGGTCAGAAGAAGGCGACGCAGGCGCAGATGGACAAGCGCTACCAGGACGCGTTGAAGCAGCAGGGCTTCAGCGACGAGGAAGTGCGCCAGGGGATCAAGCTCCAGCTGATCCGCGAAAGGGTCTTCCAGAAGGTCACGAACGACGTCAAGGTCAGCGACGACGAGGTCAAGGCCTACTACGACAAGAACAAGAAGCAGTACGAGACGCCCGCGCAGCCCGAGAGCCGCGACGTCCGTCACATCCTCGTGAAGTCGAAGGCGAAGGCCGACGACCTCTACTCGCAGCTGCAGCAGAACCCGGACAAGTTCGCGCAACTCGCGAAGAAGTACTCGACCGACACCTCGTCGGCCCAGAACGGCGGCAAGCTGCCGCCGGGAACCGCGGTCAAGGGCCGGCTCGTGCCCGAGTTCGAGAAGGTCGCCTTCTCGATCCCGGCCAACAAGATCTCGAAGCCCGTGCACTCGCAGTTCGGCTGGCACATCATCGAGGCGCTCGGTCCGGTCAAGGCCGGCACGGCCGCGAAGCCGACGCCTTACTCGCAGGTGAAGGAAGCCATCCGCCAGCAGCTCCTCTCGCAGAACAAGCAGAAGGAGATGGACAAGTGGCTGGCCGGCATCAAGAAGTCGTACTGCAAGAAGATCGGCTACGCGCAGGGCTACGCCCCGCCGCCGGGCCAGGACCCCTGCAAGCAGCCGGCGAGCACGACCGGCGCGGCGACGACCACCACCGGCTAAGCACTTGACGCTCGGCGAGGCGCTGCTCGAGTTGCAGCAGCTGACGGAGCGGCTCCGCCGCGACTGTCCCTGGGACCGCGAGCAGACGGCGCGGACGATCGTCCCGCACACGGTCGAGGAGGCGTACGAGGTCGCCGACGCCGCGAACGAGGGCGACAACGCGAAGCTGCTGGACGAGCTCGGCGACCTGCTCTTTCAGGTCTACTTCCTCGCGCTGCTGCTGCAGGAGAAGGACGCCGGCGACCTGGAGGCGGTCGCGCGAGGCGTCCACGAGAAGCTCGTGCGGCGCCACCCGCACGTCTTCGGGGAGGTCGACGCACGCACTCCCGGCCGCGTCCGCCAGAACTGGGAGCGGATCAAGCGCGAGCAGGAGGAGCGCGAAGGGGTCTTCCACGAGGTCCCGGGCGCGCTGCCGTCGCTGCTCTTTGCGCGCAAGGTGCAGCGCCGCGCTCGCGCGGTCGGCTTCGAGTACCCGAATGTGGACGGCGCGCTGGCCGACCTCGACGACGAGGTGCGCGAGCTGAAGGAGGCGATCGACGAGGCTGGCGGCGAGCCTTCGCCGGAAACCGAGCCGGATCCCCACGTCTTCGAGGAGCTCGGTGACGTCCTCTTCGCAGCGGTCAACGTCGCGCGCCGGCTGAACGTCGACCCCGAGCTGGCGCTGCGCGCAATGAGCGAGCGCTTCGTCGCGCGGGTCGAGCGGGCGGAGCGGCTGGCGGAGGACGAGGGCAAGCGCTGGGCCGAGCTCGGCCTCGACGAGCAGGACCGCTACTTCGACCTCGCGAAAGAGAGAGGCCTATGAGTGCGATCAGGGCAGTTCACGCACGGCAGATCCTCGACTCGCGCGGCAACCCGACCGTCGAGGTCGAGGTCGCGCTCGAGTCGGGCGCGTCGGGGCGCGCGGCCGTGCCCTCGGGCGCGTCGACCGGCGTGCACGAGGCGCTCGAGCTGCGCGACGGCGGGGAGGCGTTTGGCGGTAAGGGCGTCACGCGCGCGGTCGAAAACGTGAACGGCGAGATCTCGGTGGCCGTGCGGGGGATGGACGCGGGCGACCAGCGCGCGGTCGACGAGCGGCTGATCGAGCTCGACGGCACGCCGAACAAGGGGCGCCTCGGTGCGAACGCGATCCTCGGCGTCTCGCTCGCCGCGGCCAAGGCGGCGGCAGGGGAGGCGGGCGTCTCGCTCTATCGCCACCTCGGCGGCGAGGAGGCGCGGACGCTGCCGGTGCCGATGCTGAACGTGATCAACGGCGGCGCCCACGCGCAGAACTCGATCGACCTGCAGGAGTTCATGCTCGTCCCGGCGGGGGCGCCGACGTTCTCGGAGGCGTTGCGGGTCGGCGTCGAGGTCTTCCATGCGCTGAGGGTGCTGCTGCACGAGCGCGGGTTCGGCACCGCGGTCGGCGACGAGGGCGGCTTTGCGCCCGATCTCGCCTCCAGCGAGGAGGCGATCGAGGCGGTGCTGGAGGCTGCCGAGCGCGCAGGCCACCGCGAGCGGATCGCGATCGCGCTCGACCCGGCCGCGACGGAGCTCTACGACGACGGGCGCTACCGGTTCGAGGGCCGCGAGGAGATCGGCGACGGCATGGTTCAGTACGTCGCGCGGCTCGCGGAGCGTTACCCGATCGTCTCGGTCGAGGACGGGCTCGCCGAGGACGACTGGACGTCGTGGCGGGCTCTCACCGAGGTTGCGGGCTCGAGCGTCCAGCTCGTCGGCGACGACATCTTCGTCACGAACCCGGAACGGCTGCGCCGCGGGATTGAGGAGGGCGTCGGCAACGCGATCCTGATCAAGGTCAACCAGATCGGGACGCTCACCGAGACGCTCGACACGATGGCGCTCGCGCGCGAGGCCGGCTACGCGTGCGTGATGTCGCACCGCTCGGGCGAGACGGAGGACACGACGATCGCCGACCTCGCGGTTGCGACGAACTGCGGCCAGATCAAGACCGGCGCGCCGTCACGCACCGACCGCGTCGCGAAGTTCAACCAGCTGCTGCGCATAGAGGAAGAGCTCGGCGACCGCGCCTCGTATCCCGGCTGGGACGCGTTCCCCCGCTTCAGGCGCTAGGCCCAAAACCGGGGTCAGGTCTTGCACTGCAACGTCGACGCCCCGGGCGCGCTGGAACCGTGTGACATAGGCGGTCCGATTCGTCCACGGTGGAAGCGTCGACACGAGTTGTGACGCGTTTTGTGGCAATGCAAGACCTGACCCCGCGGTAGGCGCTCCGGGGCGCAGCGAGGAGGAGCTGCGGAGCCGAGCGGCCTAGGTTCGGATCCCGCGCAGGTGGAGGAAGAGCGGGTATCGCGACCAGCGCACGTGCTTCGGATCGCGGACCTCGCGCACGGCGTCCAAGAGGAGGCCGGCGCCCGTGAGCGCGTCGGCGTAGTCCTCCAGCGTCCAGTGCCGGCTATTGAAGGTCATCCGCAAGCCGTCACGCTCGATCTCGTCGCTGTACCAACGCCGGTCGAAGTAGTCGTGGACGAGCACGAGGTCGCTCTCGGGCCGCGTGCGGTCGATCCGGTGCGCCGAGTTGAGCGGGTGCACGACGGCAACGACTGCACGGCCGCCGGGCTCGAGCACGCGCGTGAGCTCGCCCACCGCCCCGGCCATTTCGTCGACGTCCATCAGCGACATGAAGGCGACTGCAAGGTCGACATAGCCGTCCGCGAAAGGCAGCGAGCGGGCATCTGCCACGACGTACTCGCCCCCGGGGTCGGCCTCACGCGCGGCGGCCACCATCGGCTCGGAGACGTCGACCCCGACGAGGCGGTGACCCAGCGACGCGAGGTCCCGTGAGACGCGGCCCTCGCCGCAGCCGACGTCGAGCGTCAACCGGCCGGGCGACGGGACGAGTGAGAGGAACGCGTCGCGGTGGAAGCGCCAGTAGCTGTCGTGCCCAGGCTCGCGCGCCCAGCGGATCCACGCCGCCGCGTTCCGGTCCCATGCCTCGCCCAGCTTCACCGGTGGATTGTGCCCGTGTGGCGTAGTCGGCAGCGTCGTCGCGAGCTATCGTGGCCTCGTGACCGACGCCACGCGTCGTACGAAGATCGTGGCCACCATCGGGCCGGCGAGCTCGACGCCCGAGAAGCTCAAGCAACTCGTCCGCGCCGGCGTCGACGGCGCCCGCCTCAACCTCTCGCACGGAACGCACGACCAGCATCGCGAGTGGGCGCGCCTCGTCCGCGACACGGAGAGGGAGCTCGGGAGGCCGATCGCGCTCATCGCCGACCTCCAGGGCCCGAAGCTGCGGATCGGCGATCTCGAAGAGCCCGTCTCGCTCCGGCGTGGCGAGCACGTGGTCGTCGCCGCCGCCGAGGCGACGATGAACGGCGAGCTGCCCGTCAGCCCATCGGTGATCAGCGAGGTGCTGCAGCCGGGCCACGAGGTGCTGATCGACGACGGACTCGTGCGCCTGCACGTCGAGACGGTCGAGGCCGGACGCGCCAACTGCGCGGTGATCGAAGGCGGCCTCGTCTCTTCGCACAAGGGCGTGAACCTCCCGGGCGTCCCGATCCCGATCCCGTCCCTGACGCGCAAGGACATGGACGACCTCGAGCTTGCGCTCGAGCTGGGCGTGGATTTCGTCGCGCTCTCGTTCGTGCGCTCGGCGGCCGACGTGCGTGACTTGTGCGCGCTGGTCGAGCAGGCCGGGTCGCATGCGCACGTGATCGCGAAGATCGAGAAGGCCGAGGCGGTGGACGCCCTCGATGAGATCCTCGAGGAGACGCACGCGGTGATGGTCGCCCGCGGCGACCTCGGGGTCGAGATCGGACCGGCGCTCGTACCGCTGCTGCAGAAGCGGATCATCATCGCGGCGCTGGAGCGTGGGAAGCCCGTCATCACCGCGACGCAGATGCTGGAGTCGATGGTGCACCAGGCCGAGCCCACGCGGGCGGAGGCGAGCGACGTCGCCAATGCCGTGTTGGACGGGAGCTCCGCGATGATGCTCTCGGGCGAGACCGCGGTGGGCGAGTACCCAGTGGAGTCAGTCGCCTACATGGACCGCATCGCACGCGCGGTCGAGCCGAGCCTCGGCTACCGGCACCAGCTGCCGGAGGTCGGCGACGAGCCCACGGTCGGGCAGGCGATGTCGAACGCGGCCTGTGACCTCGCCGAGGCGCTGCGCGCCAGGGCGATCCTCGTCCCGACCTACAGCGGACGTACCGCGTCCGCCGTTGCGCGGCTGCGACCCCGCCGCCCGATTATCGCGCTCACTCACCACGACTACGCCCTGCGCCAGATGGCGATCGAGTGGGGCGTGACGCCGCTTTTGATCTCGGAGGCGGAGAACTTCGACGAACTCCTGCGCCGGTCGCTCGAGGCGGCGCGCACGTCGGGCCTCGTCGACGAGGGCGGCCGCGTCGTCGTCACGGCGGGCACGGCCGTGAACCTGCCGGGCACAACCGACCTGATCAAAGTCGACACCGTCTAGCAGGGCTGTGGGCTCGGGCGGCGAAACGCGCCGCCGTGGCCGCCAGAAAACGCAAGCGTTCGCGCTCGCTGATGCGCTGGGTCGCCGTCGGCGCGATCGTGCTCGTCGGGCTGCTCTACGCGCGCCCGTTGCGGAGCTACGTGCAGACCAAGCACGACCTGGCGCAGCGCGCGGCCGAAGTGAAGACGCTGAAGGCCGACCGGCGCGCGCTCCAGCACCGGCTGGCGGAGGCGCGCACCGGCGAGGCCCTGACGCGGCAAGCGCGGCGGCTCGGGCTCGTGCGCCCCGGCGAGCGCCTCTTCATCGTGAAGGGCGTGTCCGCTTGGGTACATGGCAAAGCTAAGAGGCCAGCGCCGTAGTGGGCCAAGTGCCTCTGCATCCAAGACGGTGAGATAGACGGCCGCGCCGGCAAAGCCGGCGTCGCCTCTCTGGTCGGCGTCGCGAGCGAGCGCCTAAGGTCCTCCAGGGTGGACGATGACCGCGCGATCGTGGAGCGCCAGCTCGGCCGGCCGCCCCGCGCGTTCACGCGGGTCGCCGTCCGCTGCCCGTTCGGCCGCCCAGCCGTAACCGAGCAGGCGCCGTTCGACGAGTCGGACGAGCCGTTCCCGACGACCTACTGGATCACCTGCCGTCACCTGGCCGCTGCGATCGCGCGGCTCGAGGCCGAAGGCGGCGTCGAGCGCTGGAGCCGTCGCGCGGAGGAGGACGAGAGGCTGAAGGCGAGCCTCGAGCGCGGCCACGACGAGCAGCGCCGGCTGAGGCCGGAGCTCCCGGGCGGGATCGGCGGCCAGACGCGCCCGGGAGGGCTCAAGTGCCTCCACGCGCACATCGCGTTCGCGCTCGCACGGCCGGGCTACGAGCTCGGCGAGCGCATCCTGGCCGAGGTCGAGACGCCCTGGCCCGACCGCTGCTGCTCCGACTAGAGTCGCGCCGATGGAGGGGGCGCTCGAGACCACCCGACGCGAGTGGGAGGAGGGGAACCGCCGGCTGCACGCGGCAGCCGGCGACCACCAGCTCTACCACCGCCTGCTCGCGGAGGTGGACCTGGTGATCGAGCAGCTTCGCCGGCGCGTCGGCCAGACGTACACGCTCGACGAGCTCGCCGCGGCCTACGGAGACGCCGACCGCTGGGTGCAGGAGGCGCTCGTCGTTGCCGAGCCGGCGCCGGGCTGGCCCGCGCGCTCGACGACCGTCCAGGACGCCGCCTTCTATCTCTACTCCCGCGGCGCGGTCGACTACCGGCCGTGA
>CAVSKX010000002.1:0-841257 GCA_963728765.1 uncultured Actinomycetes bacterium | reverse complement strand
CTGCAGTTCATGCACTACACCGTCGCCGAGGCGAAGCTCCCGGCCGATGTGCTCGCGGAGCTGCAGGCTGTGTCGCTGCAGGCCGTCGCCGTCTGCGCCGACCTCGACCACAACGTCTTCTACGCCGAGCACACGGAGCCGCAGGTCGCCGAGGCGCTCCGCGGTTCGCACTGGTTCGAGCTGCGCGAGTGGTCGAACCGCGGGCCCGGCAGCGCCTCCTAGCCGCCGAAGCGCCGCGCGAGCACCTCGTCCAGGCTCCGGGTGTTGAGCACGTCTTCCGGCGCGGCCCCGCCCCTGCGGGCGGTCGCCACCGACAGCTCGATGTTCCCGAGGCCGCGCACCGAGTGCGCGTCGGTCGAGCAGACGATCGGGACGCCCGCCTCGCGTGCGAGGCGCACGTGCTCGTCGCGGAGGTCGAGCCGGTTCGGGAGCCCGTTCACCTCGACCGCGCGGCCCTGCTCGGCCAGCCGCGCGAGGACGGTCTCGAGGTCGACCGCGTTCGGCGGCCGGTAGTTGATCAGTCGCCCGGTGGGGTGGCTGAGGCAGCTGACGTACGGCGACTCGAGCGCCGTGAGCACGCGCTTCGTCAGCTCCTCGCGGGAGGCGCGCTGGCCGCCGTGGACGCTGACCTGCACCCACTCGAGCTCGGCCAGCAGGTCGTCCGGGAGGTCGAGCGAGCCGTCGCGTCGGATATCGCACTCCGTGCCGCGCAGCAAGCGGAAAGGCGCGAGCCGCTCGTTCGCCTTCGCGATCTCCTCGGCCTGACGGCGCACGCCGTCGGGGTCGAGCCCGGGCACGGCGCCGACGCTGACGGTGTGGTCGCAGATCGCGAGGTACTCGTAGCCGCGCTCCTTCGCGGCGAGGCCCATCTCGTAGATCGTCGCCCGGCCGTCCGACCACGTCGAATGGCAGTGGAGGTCACCGCGGATGTCGATCACCTCGACGAGCGGTGTTTCCGCGGACGCGCCGGCCTCTCGTAGCTCCGGCGGAAGGAATGGGATGCCGAGTGCGGCGAAGACCGCTTCCTCGTCCGCCGCGTCGGGCAGCGGTTCGTGGGCCGCGACCCACTCCGGCGAGCCGGTTGCGCGCACGAGTTCGGTGCCCAGCCTCGTCGGCTCCGCGACGACGAGCTCGACCGGGACGCCCTCGACGGTCACTCCGAGCGCGCGCCGGTCGCTGCGCTCGACCACCGCCACGATCTGCGGCAGCGACTCGAATGTGTCGTGCACGGGAGCGGCTTCGTCCGAGGGGACGACCACGGCGAGCCGCTCGGACGCGTCCCGCCAGCGGCGCGGGTCGCCGGCCGCGAGCCCGCCGAGGGCCTCCGCGATCGAGATCACGAGCGGCCGGCTCTGGTGCAAGAGCAGCGGCCTCGGGGCAACGCTACGCGTTCCAGGATCACGCTCGAGCGCCACCAGGAGCTTGCGCTCGGTCTCGGGACCGATCCCGGGGACCTCGCGCAGCCGTCCCTCGTGCGCCGCCTCCCGCAGCTCGGCGAGGCTGCGGATTCCGAGCACGCGCCCGATCTCGAGCATCCGCCGGACCGAGATGCCGAGGAGCCGGCCGACCCCCACGAGCTCCGGCGAGACCTCGCGTTCGAGCTCGCGCAGCTCCGCGATGTCTCCGGTCTCGACCAGTTCCTTCAGCCGCCGCTCGATGCCCGGTCCGATCCCTCGGAGCTCCCGCGCGCGGCCCTGACGCACCAGCTCCACGACCGGCGCGGGCGTCGAGCGGATCAGGTCCGCCGCGCGCCGGTAAGCCCGCGCCGAGTACGGCTCCGCCCCGGCGAGCTCGAGCAGCGCGGCGAACTGGTCGAGCCGGTCGGCGATCCCGGCGTTGTCGAGCGGTGGCCCGTGCACCGGTGGATAGTCTCTCGACGGCATGCCGACCGTTGTTGTTCCCTTCCGCGGCGAGACGGCAAAACAGCGGCTCGCGCCCGCTCCCGACGAGGTCCGCGCCCGGCTGGCGCAGGCGATGTTCGAGGACGTTCTCGCGGCCGCCGAGGCCGTCGGGACGGTCGTCGTCGCGGACGCGGCCGGGGGCCAGGGGCCTGCCGTAGAAGCCGCGCTGCGACACGCCCAGGAGGGCCCGATCCTCGTCGTGAACGCCGACCTGCCGTGCGCGCGGCCGCGCGACCTGCTCACGCTCCTCGGCGCGCTGCCCGAGGGTGGCCTCGCGCTCGTGCCGGCTGCCGACGGGACGACGAATGCCCTCGCGCTCGCGGCGCCGCACCTGTTCGCGCCGCTCTACGGGCCGAACAGCGCCGACCGCTTCCTCGCGCGTGCAGAGCGGCTGGAGGTGCCGGCGGCCTTCGCCGCGATCCCGAGCCTGGCGGAGGACGTCGACACGCTCTCGGACCTGGAGCGCATCGAGGCGCGCGTCGGCCCGAGGACGAAGGCGGCACTCGAGGCGCTGCGCGCCGGCCTGCCGCGGTGAGGGTCGTCGTCCTCGCCGGCGGGCTGGGCGGCTCACGCCTGGCACTCGCACTTGCCGAGACGCTCGAGCCGGCGGAGCTGACGATCGTCGGCAACGTCGGCGACGACGTCGAGATCCTCGCGCTGCACGTCTCGCCCGACCTCGACACGATCCTCTACACGCTCACCGGTCGGCTCGACGAGTCGAAGGGCTGGGGCCGCGTCGACGAGACGTGGCACGCGCTCGAGGCCGCCGGCGAGCTCGGCGGCGAGACGTGGTTCCGCCTCGGCGACCGCGATCTGGGCCTCCACCTCGTGCGGACCCAGGCGCTGCGGCGCGGCGAGTCGCTCTCGTCGGTCACCGCCCGGTTGGCGCACGCGTTCGGCCTGGAGCCGGCGCTGCTTCCGGCGACGGACGAGCGGCTGCGCACCTGGCTCGACACGCCCGCGGGCGAGCTGCCGTTCCAGGAGTGGTTCGTCGCGCGCCGGCACCGAGACGAGGTCGACGCCGTCCGCTTCGAGGGAGCCGACGCCGCCCGGCCGGCGCCCGGGGTGGTCGAGGCGCTGGAGACGGCCGACCTGATCGCGATCGCGCCCAGCAACCCGTACGTGAGCATCGGCCCGATCCTTGCGGTGCGGGGGATCCGCGAGGCGATCGAGCGCCGACGCGTGCCCGCGGTGGCGGTGAGCCCTCTGATCGGCGGCCGTGCCGTCCGCGGCCCCGCCGACCGAATGCTGGCGCGCCTCGCGGGCGGAACCGGCCCGCAGCAAGTAACAGACTGTTACAAGGGCCTGGTGGACGCGCTCGTGATCGACGAGGCCGACGCCGACGAGGACGCCGACGTGCGCCTGATCGTCACGCGCACGCTGATGGAGGACGAGGATGATCGCCGGCGCGTCGCCCAGGCCGTGCTCGAGACCGCGGGAGCGCTGCGGTGAAGATCGCGATCGTCGGCGGGACCGGCACCTTCGGCCGCGCGCTCGCACGGCGGTTGCATCTGCTCGGCGAGGAGGTGTTCATCGGCTCCCGCGACGAGCGGCGCGGCGTGGAGCGCGGCCTCGAGCTCGGCGTCGAGGGCGGCGGCAACCACGAGGTGGTGCGCGGAGTCGACCTGGTCGTGCTCGCGACCAAGTCGAACGCGGCGCTCGAGACCGGCGCGGAGCTGTCGCAGGAGATCGACGAGACGCCGGTGCTCTGCGTCGCCAGCGACCTGCGCTTCACCGACACCGGGATCGTCCCGGGGCTCGAGGCGGGCTCGCTGGCCGAGGCGCTCGCGCTGGTTCTCCGTGCCCCGCTCGCCTCCGGGCTGCAGACGGTCTCCGCGATCGACCTCTCCGGGCCGGAGCCGCCCGACCAGGACGCGCTGATCTGCGGTGACGACGAGCGCGCCAAGAAGCTGTCGCTCGAGCTCGCAGGTCGGCTCGTCGGCGGCCGTGCGATCGACTGCGGCCCCCTGGCCAACTCGCGCGCGCTCGAAGGCATGACCGCCGTGATCCTGAACGTGAACCGGCAGTTCGGGGTCCACGCGGGCCTGCGCATCACCGGCCTGCAGTGATCTCGATCCGGCCCGTCGAGGGTCTGCCGGAGATCGGCGAGGGCGACGACCTTGCCGCGCTGATCGCCGAGCGGGCCGAGCTCGAGGACGGCGACGTGCTCGTCGTCGCGCAGAAGGCGGTCTCGAAGGCCGAAGGACGGGTGGTGCGGCTCGCGGACGTCGAGCCGTCCGAGCGGGCGCGCGAGCTCGCCGGGCAGGAGGACGCGCGCCGGCACGAGGTGATCCTCCGCGAGTCGGCGCGCATCGTCCGCAGCCGGCCGCCGCTCGTGATCACCGAGACGCGGCACGGCTTCGTCTGCGCGTCGGCGGGCGTCGACTCGTCGAACGCGCCCGGGCCGGAGACGGTCGTCCTGCTGCCGCTGGATCCCGACGCGTCGGCCGCGCGCCTGCGCGCGCGGCTGCGGGAGCTGACGGGGGCCGAGGTCGGCGTGATCGTGAGCGACTCGTTCGGCCGTGCGTGGCGCCAGGGCACGACCGATGTCGCGATCGGCGCGGCGGGGATCCGGCCGCTGCTCGACCTGAAGGGGACGCGCGACCGCGTCGGCTACGAGTTCCACGCGACGGTGATCGCCGTCGCCGACGAGCTCGCAGGCGCGGCGGAGCTCGTGCTCGGCAAGACCGACGGCGTGCCCGCGGCGGTGATCAGGGGCGTCGAGGCGCGCGGCGAGGGGACGGCAAGCGAGCTGGTGATGCCCGTGGAGCGCGACCTGTTCCGCTAGCCGTCCGGCTAGCCTGAACCGTCCTTCCGGCGGTGGGGCAGGCGCGTATTCGCGAGATACTGCGAGGTGGGGATGGGCAAGGAAACGTTTTTGCTGCTGTTCGTGCTCGGCGCGGCGGCGATCGCGGCCTGGATCGCGCTACGGCTGCCGAAGCTGGCGCCGACCAGCTTCCGCGGCGGCACCGTGCATCTCGTCGCGACGCTGGTGGTCGGCGCGGTGCTCGGCCCGGCCGTCCGCGCGGTTCCCGGACTGCCCTCGGAGCTATCGGTGCTCGCGGCGCTGTTCCTCGTCGCGCTGCCGGCGATCACGTACATGCTGCTCGTCGGGATGTGGATCGTGCAGCTCGCCGTGGCCGGCGCGCCTGCACGGCACTAGGGCATTATCGTCGGCCGGGTGGCCGACGACTCGCAGCAGCGCGACAAGGAGGATCTCGACCGCGAGCTGATCGAGCTGCTGAACGAGCTGCGCGTCGCGCTCCCCGGCGTGCAGGTGCTGTTCGCCTTCCTGCTCGCCGTTCCCTTCGCGAACGGCTGGACGCGCGTCACGGACCTCCAGCGCGACGTCTTCTTCGTCGCGTTCCTCGCGACCGCAGCGGCCTCGATCCTCCTGATCGCCCCATCGGCACAGCATCGTCTCCGGTGGCGCGAGCACGACAAGGAGCGGCTTCTGCGCAGGGCCAACGACCTCGCGATCGCCGGCACCGTCTTCCTGGCGATCGGGATGACGGCAGCCGTGTTCCTGATCGCCGACATCCTCTTCCGCGGCTGGTGGGCGGCGCTGACGGCCGCGGTGATCGCAGGCGGCTTCGCCTGGTTCTGGTACGGCCTGCCGCTGCTGCGCCGCTAGCGGCGCCGGAGTGCGAGCCCGTTCAGGATCTCGCGGACGATCCGGTCGGCCACGAGCGCGGTGACGTCGGCCGACCCGACCGCTGTCGGGATCACCTCGACGACGTCGGCGCCCACCAGCTCCACCCGCCGCGCGACCTCGCGGCAGGCCCAGAGCAGCTCGCCGCTCGTCATGCCGCCCGGCTCGGGCGTGCCGGTGCCTGGCGCGAAGGCGGGATCGAGCACGTCGACGTCGACGCTCACGAAGACAGGGCCGTCGCCGACGACTTCCACCGTGCGCTCGACGACGGCCTCGATCCCGAGCTCGCGCACGTCGTGCATGAAGAGGCTCGTGATCCCGTGCTCCTCCTGCCACGCGAACTCGCGCTCGCCGGGCCAGTAGCCGCGCAGGCCGATCTGGACGTACCGCTCTGGCGCGACCTTGCCGTCCTCGACCAGCCGGAACATCGGCGTTCCGTGCGAGAGCTCGACGCCGAAGACCTCGCGGCCGGTGTCGGTGTGCGTGTCGAAGTGGACGAGGCCGACCGGGCCGTGCTTCGCTGCGACGGCGCGGATGTCGGGCTCCGCGATCGAGTGGTCGCCACCGAGCACGACCGGCAGCACGCCGGCGTCCAGCACCTGGCCGACGAGCTCGAGGATCGCCTCGTGGGTGCGCAGCGGGTCCGCGGGGAGCACCGCCGCGTCGCCGAAGTCCACGATGTTCAACACCTCGAACGCATCGACCTTCGACTCGAGGTGCGGCCCTGGCGGGCAGGAGGCCGCGCGGATCGCGCGCGGGCCGAAGCGGGCGCCGGGCCGGTCGGAGACGAGGTCGTCGGTCGGCGCGCCGACGATCGCGACGTCGAACCCTGCGAGCTCCGCCGGGTCCTGCGTGTACGGCGCTCCGCCGTAGGTCAGCAGGCCCGCGTAGTCGGGCTTCTCGCCGTGCTGCCGCCAGCGCTCGAGCGGGTCGATCACGGGGTGATTGTCGCCTGCTCCGAGGGCAGGCGCTCGCGGATGAGCTGCTCGGCCTCGCCGGCCGCGCGCGGATGTGAGCCGACGGCGCCCAGGAAGGTGGTCTTGTCGAGCGCAAACAGGCGTGCCTCGCCGAGCGCGGTGACGGTGGCCGTGCGCGGGACGTCCCGCAGCAGTGCGAGCTCGCCGAAGCCGTCGCCACGGCCGAGTCGTCGCAGCTCGCGGCCGCCCGCCTCGACCTCGAGCTCGCCCTCGGCGACGACATAGAAGCTGTCGCCGCGCTCGCCCTCGCGCACCACGGCCTGGCCGGCGGCGACGCGCGTCTTCACGAGCCCGTGTGCCAGGGCCTCGAGCTGCGGCGCGCCGAGCGGCGCGAAGAGCGGCAGCGAGCGCAGCAGCGAGATCTCGACCACCGGCACGGGCGAGCGGCGGTCGATCTCCGCCAGGCGCCGCGCCGTGGCGAGCACTGCCAGCGGCAGCAGCAGCCCGACCCCGGCGATCGCCCAGCGCGCCCCCGCGAGCGAGACCAGCGCCGGGGTCAGCAGCGAGCCGACCGCGAGCGCGGCCATCGAGAGCCCCTCGAGCACGCCGAAGACGCGCCCAAGCACGTTCGCCGGGACCGTGCGCTGCAGCAGTGTCCGGCCGGCGACATCGAGCAGCGACCGCCCCGCGCCCGCGGCCGCGAGCAGCAGCAGCGCCGCGAGCGCGCTCGGCCACGCGGCGAGGATTGCGAACGCCGCACTCCACGCGGCGACGCCGACGACCACCGGGGGCAGCAGCCGGCGCCGCCCGATCAACACCATCGTCGCGGCGATCCCGGCGACCCCACCGGCGCCGAAGGCCGCGTTGAGGTAGCCAGCCCCCGAGCCGCCGAGGTCGAGCACCGAGATCGCAAGCACGACGTAGAGCACGTCTAGCGCGCCGATCGCGACGAACTGCGCGGCAAGCAGCCCCACCAGCACGCGCGCAGCCGGCTCGCGCTCGAGCAGGCGGAAGCCCGCCAGCGCCTCCTCGACCGGCGGCCGCGCGTCACCGGCAGGCGCGGGCCCGTGCACGGGTACGACGAGCAGCGTCGACGCGCCGACGACAGCCGCCATCACCGCGAAGACCGTGCCCGGCGAGCCGATCGCCAGCAGCACGCCTGTCGCCGCGGGGGCCGCGAGCACGCTCACGCTCTCGATCCAACCCGAGAGGACGTTCATGGCCGTGAGCTCCTCTGGCGTGCGGGCCAGCGCGGGCACGAGCGCCGACTGCGCGGGCTTCGTGATCGTCATGAGCGTGGCGGCGACCGCGGCGAGCGCGTAGGCCAGCAGCGGCGGAGCGCCGGCGAGGAGAGCGGCCGCCGTTGCGGCCAGCGCGAGCGCCTGTCCCGCGTAGCCGGCCGCAAGCACCCGCCCCGGCGCGCGCCGGTCGGCGAGCATCGCCGCGAACGGCGCGAAGAGCGCCGCCGGGACGAGCTGTGCCGCCGCAACGAGCCCCGCGGTCGTCGCGCCTCCCTGCTCGTACGCGTAGACGAGCATGGCGATCCAGACGCCCCACTCGGCCGCGGTGAAGCCGCCGAACGCCAGCTCGACCCGCCGCAGCTCGCGACAGCGGCAGACGTCGCCGAGGACGGCCGCGGCGCTCACGAGTGGCGCTGCAGCCGCTCGGCCGCCGCCTCGCGGATCACGCGGTCGAGCGCCGGGTAACGCTCGACGAGCTGCGCGAGGACGCCTTCGGGGAAAACCAGCAGCCGCAGCGGCGAGCTCGCCAGCACCGACGCCAGGCGCGGATACGAGTAGCCGGCGCCCCACTCGAGCGCCCGCAATTCGCCGAAGAAGTCGCCGCGGCCGAGCTCGCGCGCCTGCTGTCCGTCGACGGTGACCGTCACCGTCCCGTCGACGATCACGAAGAACTCCGCGCCGAGGTCCCACTGCTCGATCACCGGCTCACCCGCCGCGATCTCGCGCAGCGATGCGCGCGCCGCGACCTGCGCCGCCTGGCCGGGCTCGAGGCCCGCGAAGAGCGGCAGCTCGCGCAGCGACGGCAGGTCGGCCTGCGGGAACCCAGGCCAGGCGCTGACGATCGTGGGGTGCCGTTCGCGCGCGGGCTCGGGCGCCTGCGGCTCCGCCGTCTCCAGAAACGCGAGCACGGCCTCGACGTCTTCGGGCGTGCTCTGGTGGTTGAGCACGCACATCCGGAGCGCGAAGCGGCCGTGCAGGCGCGTGGTCGAGATCAGGCCGGTGCCGCTGCGCTCGAGCGCGGAGACGAGCCCTGCGTTGGCAGCTTCGTCGAGGTCGCGGCGACGGAAGCAGACGATGCCGAGCGACGGCGGCGCCATCAGCTCGAGCGTCTGGCTCTCCTCGACGCGCCGCCGCGCTGCGGCGGCGACCTCGAGTGACCGTCGGATCGCCTCCCGGAACGCCTGCAGGCCGAAGTACCGGAGCGAGACCCAGATCTTGAGCGCGCGCGCCGAGCGGGTCAGCTGCAGGCCGAGGTCGCAGAAGTTGACCTCCTCTGCGTCCGCCTCGGCATCGCGCAGGTAGTCCGGGAGGATCTCGAACGCGTTGCGCAGCGCCTGGCCGTCGCGAACGAGCACGCAGCCGCACTCGAACGGCTGGTAGAGCCACTTGTGTGGGTCGAGCGTGAGCGAGTCCACGTGCGCGAGCCCCGGAAGTAGGCCGGGGTCGGCCAGCGCGGCGAAGCCGCCGTACGCCGCGTCGACGTGGAGCCAGGCGCCGTGCTCGCGGCAGACCTCGGCGAGGCCCTCGAGCGGGTCGACGGAGCCGGTGTTCGTGGCGCCGCCTTGCGCCACGGCGCAGAACGGGGTCAGGCCCCGCGCGACGTCGGCAGCGATCGCGGCGCGCAGCGTCTCCGGGGCCAGCCGGAAGCGCTCGTCGCTCGGCAGCACGCGCACCTGCTCGGGCCGGAAGCCGAGCATCCTTGCCGCCCGCGCGATCGAGGAGTGCGCCTGGTCGGAGACGTAGAGGATCAGGTCGTCGCGCATCGGCCCGGCGAGCGCCTCGCGCGCGCACGCGAGCGCCGTGATGTTCCCGGCCGAGCCGCCGCTGACGAGCGAGCCCGCCGCATCCGGCGGGTAGCCGATCCAGTCCTTGAACCAGCCGAGCACCTCGAGCTCGACCTGGCTGGCGCCCGCCGACTCCATCCACGAGCCGGCGTAGAGGTTCGAGCCGCTGGCGATCAGGTCGCCGAGTGCGCCCGGCCACGTGCCGGAGAACGGAACGAAGCCGAAGAAGCGCGGGTGGCCGTCCCGGCTCGCGAACGGGAGGACGTCGCGCTCGAGCCGCTCGAGGATCTCGTCGAACGGTTCCGCCTGCTCCGGCGGAGGCCCGTGCAGCCGCTCACGCATCTCGGCCGGGGTCGCCCTGCGCAGCGGCGGGCCGCCGCGCTCTCGCTCCAGCCGCTCGATCAGCAGGTCGACCGTTCGGTAGCCGAGCTCACGCATCGTCTGGGAATCGAGCCCGAGCGGATCGTCGCTCTCGTTACCCCCCATCCTCAGATCGTCGCATTAGGGTGGCGCGAGTGGAAGTCGTCCTCGTGCGCCACGGCGAGACCGAGTGGAGCGCGGCGCTCCGCCACACGGGCCGCACCGACCTGCCGCTGACTCCTGCCGGCGAGGAGGAGGCACGCGCGGTGGGGGAGGCGCTGCGCGGCCGCGAGTTCGCCCTGGTGCTTTCGAGCCCGCTGCGCCGGGCGCTGGACACCGCGAGCCTGGCGGGGTTCGCGCCGCAGGTGCGCAGCGAGCTCGCCGAGTGGGACTACGGCGAGTACGAGGGGCTGACGACGGCGCAGATCCGGGAGACGGTTCCGGACTGGACGATCTGGCGCGACGGCGCCCGCGGCGGCGAGTCTGGCGCCGAGGTGGGCGCGCGGGTCGACGGCGTGATCGCGGAGATCCTGCAGGTCGACGGCGACGTGCTCGTGTTCGGCCACGGACACCTGCTGCGGGTTCTCTGCGCGCGCTGGCTGGAGCTTGAGCCGGCGGAGGGGCGGCTGTTCGCGCTCGACCCGGCGACGCTCAACACGCTCGGCTTCGAGCGCGAGCAGCGGGTGATCCAGGTCTGGAACGCCCCGCTCAACACTTCCAAGTAACAGACTGTTGCAAGGATTGGGACGGTCGAACTCTAGGCGCGGGGCGGGTTCGACCTCTTCAAGTAACAGTCTGTTACTTAGTGCAGAGGCGTAGGGTCGCCCGGTGCGGGACAGCCGCGACATCCTCACCGACCCACCGCCTCCCGCGGCCGGGGCGCGCGTCGCGTACGGCAGCGGGCCGCTGCAGTTCGGCGACCTGAGGGTGCCGGCCGGCGTCGGGCCGTTCCCGCTGGCCGTCGTGCTCCACGGCGGCTACTGGCAGTCGACCTACAACCTGATTCACACCGGACACATGTGCATCGCGCTGGCCGAAGAGGGGATCGCGACCTGGAACCTGGAGTACCGCCGCGTCGGCGACCCCGGCGGCGAATGGCCGGCCGCGGGGGAGGACGTCGGCCTGGCGCTGTCGCAGCTCGGGCAGCTCCCGTTCGAGCACGACGGCCGCACCGTGCTTGTCGGGCACTCGGCCGGCGGCCAGCTCGCGCTGTGGGCCGCGAAGACGACCGGTCTGCCCGTGGTCGCGCTCGCGCCGGTCTCGGATGTGCGCGACTCGGCCGAGCGACGCGGCCCCGAGAGCGCGCCCGCGCGCTTCATGGCGCCGGAGCACTACGCCGACGGCTCGCCGATCGAGCTCGTCCCGCTCGGCGCGCCGCAGATCGTGATCCACGGAACCGTCGACGACAGCGTGCCGTTCGAGATGAGCGAGCGCTACGTCGAGGCCGCGGGCGCAGAGGCCGAGCTGGTGACGCTGGACGGCGTCGGCCACTTCGAGCTGATCGACCCGCAGGCGCAGGCGTTCGACGAAACGGTTGCTGCCGCACGGCGGCTTCTCTCCGCCCCGGTGTCAGACACAGCAACGAAAGTGTGACGCCCAGCGCGGATCTGAGGCCTGCGCGGGGATTTTGAATCCCGCGCGGTGTCAGACACCGTGCTCGAAGACACCGTGCTCGAAGTCGATCACGCTGCGGATGCCGTCCTGGGCCTCCATCAGCTCGAAGCCGCGGTTCACGTCGTCCAGCGTCAGCTTGTGCGAGACGAACGGCTCGACGTCGATCTCCCCCGCGAGCCAGCGGTCGACGAACTGGGGCACCTGGTCGCGGCCCTTGCAGCCGCCGAACGACGACCCCGCCACACGGCGTCCGGTGATCAGAAAGCGAGGCACCACCTCGAGCGTCTCACCCTTGCCGGCCACGCCGCACATCGTCGCGAGGCCCCAGCCCATCCGCGCCGACTCGACCGCCTGGCGCATCACCGCGACGATGCCGGTCGCCTCGAACGTGTAGTCGGCGCCCAGCGGCCCGACCAGCTCCAGCACCCGCTCGACCGCGTCGGGCCCGCCGACGAGCGTGTCGGTCGCGCCTTGCCCGCGCGCCAGCTCGAGCCGCTCGTCCGACAGGTCGACGCAGACGATCCTCTCCGCGCCTTGCAGGCGGCAGCCCGCAACCGCGCCGAGCCCGACCATCCCCGCCCCGAAGACGACGCAGGTCGACCCCGTCTCGACGTGGGCCGTGTTGATGGCCGCGCCGAGGCCGGTCGAGAGCCCGCAGGCAAACAGGCACGCGCGATCCAGCGGCGCCTCCGGCGACACTTTCGCGAGCGCGATCTCCGGCATCACCGTGTACTCCGCGAAGGTCGAGCAGCCCATGAAGTGTCGGATCTCTTCGCCGTCGCGCGAGAGGCGCGCCGTCCCGTCCGGGAGGTACCCGAGCCCCTGCTGCTCCCGGATCGCCGTGCAGAGGTTCGTTCGCGGGTCGAGACAGTGCTCGCACTCGCGGCACTGCGGCGAGAACAGCGTCACGACGTGGTCGCCGACGGCGACGTCGCGCACGCCTTCGCCGATCGCCTCGACCACTCCCGCACCCTCGTGGCCGAGCACCGCGGGCGAGTAGCCGGATGGATCCGCCCCGGAGGCCGTGAAGAGGTCGGTGTGGCAGACCCCGCAGGCGACGAGCCGCACCAGCACCTCGCCGTCGCGCGGCTCCGCGAGATCGAGCTCCTGCACCTCGAGTGGCTCGCCGAACCGCTCCAGCACCGCGGCGCGCGTCTTCATGCGCGCGATCCTACGGATACGCTGAGCTTCGTGGCGCTACGGGGCAGCTGCCAGTGCGGGGGAGTGCGCTTCGAGGTTCCTGACGACTTCGAAGCCCGCACGTTCTGCCACTGCACGACCTGCAAGAAGCTCTCCGGCGGCGTCGGCACCGCGAACGGACGCATCCACAGCGACCAGGTGACGATCCTCCAGGGCGAGGAGCTGCTGCGCACCTACCAGCCCGAGGAGGGCTCGGCCAAGACCTTCTGCATGGTCTGCGGCTCCAACCTGTTCGGCGGCGGCTGGCCGGAGTCGGACCAGGCGAGCGTCCGCCTGAGCGCCCTCGACGACCCGGTGCCGGGCCGGCCGCAGAAGCACCTCTACACGCGCTCGGTCGCGTCCTGGGAGACGCTCCCCGACGACGGCCTCGAGCGCGTCGACGCTTCCGGCTAGCGGGGAACCGCGAGCCAGACGTCGGCGCCGCCGCCAGGGGCGTTCTCCGCCTGCGCGCTGCCGCCGTGCGCCTCCGCGATCATGCGGACGATCGAGAGCCCGAGCCCTGCGCCGGCACCGTCGCGGCCCGGGGCCGGCAGAGTGAACCGCTCGAACGCGTGGGCGAAAAACTCGGGCGGGAACCCCGGGCCCTCGTCCCTGACGTGCAGCTCGACCGACCCGTTCACGGCCGCGGCCCGGAGCGTCACGCTCCCGCCGCCGTGCCGGAGCGCGTTGTCGACGAGGTTCCCGAGCGCCTGCTCGAGCCGCAGCCGGTCGGCCCGTACCCGCAAGCCCTCCGCCGCCTCGGGGCGGAGCACGCGCTGGGACTCGTCAGCGCGCCAACGGAAGCGCCGCACGACCGTCGCGAGCACTTCGTCCGCGGCGAGCGTCTCCACCTGCAACGGGAGCTCGCCGCGCTCCGAGCGCGCGATCAGGAGCAGGTCGTCCGCGAGCTGGGCGAGCCGGTCGACCTCCTTCGCCGACCGGCGCACCGCCGCGCGCAGCTCCTCCGGAGAATCCGCGTGGCGCAGCGCCAGCTCCAGCTCGGCGCGCAGCAAGGCCAGCGGCGTGCGCAGCTCGTGGCCGGCGTCGGCGACGAAGTCCCGCTCGCGCCGGAGCGCGTCCTCGAGCCGCTCGAGCATCTCGTTCAGCGTCGCTCCCAGCCGTTCGAGCTCGTCGTTCGTGGCCGGCACCGGCAGGCGCTCGCCCGGTGTCTCCGCCGAGATCTCGGCCGCGCGCCTGCGCATCTCCTCGACCGGCCGCAGCGCGACCCCCGCGAGCAGGTAGCCGGCGAGCGACGCCAGCAGCAGCGCGATCGGCCCGGCGATCAGCAGCTCGTTCCGGAAGCTGGCCAGCGTCTCCGCCTCGTTCTGCGTCGTCGAGCCGACGACGAGCACCATTTGCTGCCCGCTGCGCCGGACCGGGATCGCCAGCACCCGCGAAGGCTCGTTCAGGCCGGGCACCGACGAGAGGCCGGCGTACGTCGGCCCGCCCGCCGCGGCCCGCAGCTGCTCGTTGCTCAGCACCGGACTTCCGCCCAGCGGCGGCGTTGCATCCACGACGCGGCCACCGTCGACCAGCTGCGCGTAGCTCTCGCCGTGCTCGACGAGCCGACCGCTCGCATCCGCGGCGAGCGAGCCGCCGGGATGGCGGACGAGGGCGCTCAGGTCCTGCGCGCGCACCCGGAGCTCCTGCTCGAGCTGCGTGGAGAGGTGCGAGGAGAGCCGCGAGTAGAGGAACCAGCCCGAGGCGGCCAGCACGAGAGCCATCACGACCGCGAAGGCGGCGGTCACGCGCACGCGGATCGGAACGCCGCTCACGCCTCGGCCTTCAACCGGTAGCCGGCCCCGCGCACCGTCTCGAGCGAGCTTCGCCCGAACGGCTCGTCGATCTTGCGCCGCAGGTGCCGGATGTAGACGTCCACGACGTTCGAGCGCGCGTCGTAGGCCAAGTCCCAGGCGTGCTCGAGCAGGTGCAGCCGCGACAGCACCTCGCCGGGCCGGCGCATGAAGGTCTCGAGCAGCGCGAACTCCTTCGCCGAGAGTGGAATCTCCTCGCCGCCGCGGCGGACCTCGCGCTTCGCCGGGTCGAGCGTCAGGTCGCCGACGCTGAGCAGGCACGGCCGCTCCGGCTCGCCCCGTCGCGCGAGCGCGCGCAGCCGGGCGAGCAGCTCGGCGAACGAGAATGGCTTCACGAGGTAGTCGTCGGCGCCGGTGTCGAGCCCGGCCACGCGGTCCTCGACCGCGTCGCGCGCGGTCAGCATCAGCACCGGCGCCCAGACGCCGGCCTCCCGCAGGCGCCGGCACGTCTCGAAGCCGGTGATCCCCGGCAGCATCACGTCGAGCACGATCGCTTCGTACTCGTGCGCCTCGGCCATCCAGAGGGCGTCCTCGCCGCTCGGCGCCACGTCCGCCGCCTGCCCCTCTGCCAGCAGGCCGCGGCGGATCAGGCTTGCCATCCGCAGCTCGTCCTCCACCACGAGCACCCGCATGGACGAATGGTGCCGCTTCCGGATGAACATGAGATGAAACGAGGCGTTCATCGCCTGTTCATCCGACCTCCGTACGGTGCGCCGCATGAAACGAACGCCGCTGGTCGCCCTCCTCGCCGTGGCACTCGTCGCCGGCTGCGGCTCGGGCCACAAGACGACCACGTCGACCGCGACCGCGAAGCGCACCGGCTTCACCGCCGATGTCACCAACCCCTGGTTCCCGCTGCGGCGCGGCTCGGTCTACCGCTACCGCGGCGTCAAGGACGGCGAGCCGTCGCGGGAGGTGATGACGGTCACGCACCGGACGAAGACGATCGACGGGGCACGGTGCGTCGTCGTCTCCGACCTGCTCTACATCCGCGGGAAGCTCGAGGAGCGCACCGAGGACTGGTACTCGCAGGACGCGAAGGGCAACGTCTGGTACTTCGGCGAGCAGACGGCCGAGGTCGACGAGCACGGAAAGGTCACGACCACGTCGGGGAGCTGGACGGCCGGCGTGGACGGCGCGAAGCCGGGGATCTTCATGTTCGCGCACCCGAGGCCGGGCCAGTCGGCGCGGCAGGAGTACCTGAAGGGCGAGGCCGAGGATCACTTCCAGGTTGTCGCGATCGGCGTGGCCGCGGCGGTGCCGTTCAAGCCCTTCACCGGCGCGCTGCTGACGAAGGAGTGGACGCCGCTCGAGCCGGGCGTGATCGACCACAAGTACTACGCGCGCGGGATCGGCACCGTCCTCGAGCAGACGGTCAAGGGCGGCGACGAGCGGAACGAGCTCGTCTCCTTCCGTCGTTGAAAACGTTTCCGGTCAGGTCTTGACAGATTTCCCGGAAACGTTTACGCTCGCCCCCAATCGTTTCCGTAAACGTTTCCGAAAATGACCACCATCCAACAGCTAGCAGCGAAATCCGGCGTCTCGGTCGCCACCGTCTCCCGGGCCCTGAACGACTCGCCCGAGGTCAGCGAGGCGACCCGCAAGCGAATCGTCGCGCTGGCGCAGGAGCTCGACTACACCCCGAGCGCGGCTGCGCGGACGCTCGTCAGCCGCCGTTCGCACGTCGTCGGCGTGGTGCTCGAGACCGGCCCGGGCCACCCCGACCTGAAGCACCCGTTCTTCCAGGAAGTGCTCGTCGGCCTCAAGCACGGCGTGGGCGCGCAGGGATACGACCTGCTGCTGTTCGCGAGCGAGGAGCCCGGGAACGGGTTCGGCGGCACGCACTCGTATCTCCGGCGCGCCGAGCACCACCGTGTCGACGGCGCGATCGTGATGGGCTTCGACGGCGACGCAGAGATCGTCAAGCTCGCCGCTTCCGGCCTTCCGTGCGTCGCCGTCGACGCCGACCTCGACGGCCCTCGGACCGGCTACGTGATGTCGGAGAACCGCGAGGGCGCCGCGCTCGCCGTGCGCCACCTGCACGAGCTCGGGCACGAGCGGATCGCGACCATCACCGGGTCGCTGCGCACGAAGCCGGGCGCCGACCGCCTCGACGGCTACCACGAGGAGCTCGAGCGCCTCGGCCTCGAGCCGCGCGACGAGTACGTGGTCGAGGGAGACTTCTACGACGAGAGCGGCCACCGCGGAACGCGGCAGCTGCTCCAGCTGGACGAGCCGCCGACCGCGCTCTTCGCCGCCAGCGACCTGATGGCCGCGGGAGCGCTGCGCGCCGCCAACGAGCTCGGCGTCACGGTGCCGGGCGGCCTGGCGGTCGTCGGCTTCGACGACATCGGCCTCGCCTCGCTGATCCAGCCGCAGCTCACCACGGTGCGGCAGGACATGCACGCACTGGGCGAGGCGGCGGCCGAGGGGCTCGGCCGCATGATCGAAGACCCGGACGCGTCACCGGTGCGGCAGCTCGTGCCGACGACGCTGGTCGTCCGCGCGTCATCTGGGGCAAACGCAGCGCCGAGGGCAGCGGCGCGTGAGAGCGAGGAGGTGGGCTAGCAAGGTTTGGGGGCGGCGGCTCACCGAGGAGCCGTCCGCCGCGGGGCAGTCACGTCGACGAACGGATCACAAAGGCAAAGGGAGGCGAGTACCGGAATGAAGACGTTTCTGAAAACCCCGCGGCGCCGCGTGACGACGGTCGCGGCGGCTGTCATCGTCCTCGGGCTGTGCGCGACCGCGTTTGTGGCGAGCACGGCCTCGGGCGGCCGACAAGCCACCATCACGCTCCGAGTCGGCCTGTTCGGCGACTTCGGCTACCACGATCTCTACAAGAAGTACGAGGCGAGTCACCCGAACATCGACATCAAGGAAGACGTCCAGAGCTACCCCGACCACCATGCGAATCTCGCCAAGCACCTGGCGGTCGGGTCGGGCGCGGACGACATCGAGTCGATCGAGGTCGGCTTCATCGCGAACTTCAAGTCACAGCCGAGCAACTTCGTGAACATGAACAAGCTCGGTGTGAAGAAGCTCAAGAGCCAGTGGCTCGACTGGAAATGGCGTCAGTCGGTCGCCCCGAACGGCGCCCAGATCGGGCTCGGCACGGACGTCGGCAGCCTCGCGATCTGCTACCGGCGCGACCTGTTCAAGAAGGCCGGCCTGCCGACCAACCGCGCGGCCGTCTCGAAGCTCTGGCCGACGTGGCAGGCATACGTCGCGACCGGCAAGCGCTTCCAGAAGCACGCGCCGAAGGGCGCCTCGTTCTTCGACTCCGGCAGCAACGTCTTCAACGCGATGATCGGGCAGCTGAACCCCGCGTACTACAACGCCAAGGGCAAGGTCGTCGTGGCCTCGAACCCGAAGGTCAAGGCGGCGTGGGCGCTGACGATGCAGGCCGTCAAGGCGCACGAGAGCGCCGGCCTCACCACGTTCAGCAACGAGTGGAACACCGGCTACAAGAAGGCCACGTTCGCAACCGTCACGTGCCCGGCCTGGATGATGGGTTACATCCAGGGGCAGGCGCCGAAGTCGAAGGGCAAGTGGGACATCGCGGCCGTCCCGGGCGGCGGCGGCAACTGGGGCGGGTCGTTCCTGACCGTCCCGAAGCAGGGCTCCCACCCGAAGGAGGCCTACGACCTGGCGAAGTACCTGACCTCGCCCGCGTCGGAGACGTACGTCTTCAAGCAGACCGGGAACCTGCCGAGCCAGCCGAAGCTCCTCAAGAGCAAGGCGGTGCTCGGCTTCAAGAACCCGTTCTTCAGCAACGCGCCGGTCGGCAAGATCTTCGGGACCTCGGCGATGAAGCTGAAGCCGCAGATCCTGGGACCGCACCAGGGCGACATCCAGACTGCATCCACGAACGCGATCCAGCGGGTCGAGCAGCGCAAGCAGGACCCGGCCAAGTCCTGGAAGCAGTTCCTGAAGGACGTCAAGGCGGTCGCGTAAGCAGTTTGCCCCGACGGTGAGTCGGCCCGGCTCGAGAAGCGCCCTCCTCTCGAGCCGGGCACTCGCCGGCAACTGCGCGAAGGAGTGGACCAAGGCGTGAGCGAACAGACGGCAGTGGAAGCTCCCGTGGTCGCGCGCAGGCGCTGGACCATTCGCCGCCGGCTGCACCGGCTGGACGCGAAGGCTGCGCCCTACCTCTACATCTCGCCCTTCTTCATCCTCTTTGGCCTGTTCGGGCTCTTCCCGCTCGGCTACACGGCGTACGTCGCGATGACCGACCGGACGCTGCTCGATCCCACCTGGAACTTCATCGGGCTCCAGAACTTCACGACTCTCGTCCACGACTCGTACTTCTGGAACGCCCTCGAGAACACGCTCGGAATCTTTCTCATCGCGACGATCCCCCAGCTCCTGTTCGCGCTCTTCCTGGCGCACGTGCTGAACACGCAGCTGCGGGCGCGCACCTTCTTCCGGATGTTCGTCCTGCTCCCGCAGGTCACCTCGCTCGTGGCCGTCGCGCTGATCTTCACGCAGCTCTTCTCGCACGACTACGGCCTGATCAACTACGTCCTCAGCCAGTTCGGCATCCACAAGATCGACTGGGAGGCCGGGCGGCTCTCGTCATGGGTCGCGATCTCGGTGATGGTGACCTGGCGCTGGGCCGGCTACAACGCGCTGATCTACCTCGCCGCCATGCAAGGGATCCCGGACGAGCTCTACGAAGCGGCGGCGATCGACGGGGCGAAGCCGTGGAGGCAGTTCCGCCACGTCACCATCCCGCTGCTGCGCCCGACGATCATCTTCACGGTCATCGTCTCCACGATCGGGGGCCTGCAGCTCTTCACGGAGCCGTACCTGTTCGAGCCGTCGGCGCAGGGCTCGACCGGCGGCTCGGCGCGCCAGTACCAGACCGTCGTGATGTACCTCTACGAGAAGGCGTTCGCCGGCACGCAGTTCGACTTCGGCTACGCCGCCGCGATCGGGTGGGCGCTCTTCCTGCTGATCGCGGTCATCTCGCTGATCAATTTCCTCATCGTGCGGCGAATCAGGGCGGTCGACAGCTGATGGCGACCGTCGCTCACGAGGCCCGCGTCCGCGGACGGCGGCGTCCGCTCTCGAGGAAGCTGGGCGCCGCCGGTCCGTTCACCTACCTGTTCCTGATCGTCGTCGCGTTCCTCTCGCTGTTCCCGCTCTACTGGTCGCTCGTCGTCGCGTCGCACGACAACTCCGCGATCGCGGCGTATCCGCCCGTGCTCACGCCCGGGAACCAGCTCTGGCACAACGTGAGCCGGCTCTTCAACTCCGGCGAGGTGAACGTCAACTTCTGGACGGCGCTCATCAACTCGACGATCGTCGCCACGGTCGTCACCGTCTCCGTCGTCTTCTTCAGCGCGCTCGCCGGCTTCGCCTTCGCGAAGCTGCGCTTCCGCGGCAGCAAGTTCCTGTTGGTCGCCGTGATCGCGACGATGCTCGTTCCCGTCCAGCTCGGCGTGATCCCGCTCTACATCGAGATGGTGCGCTTCGGCTGGACGAACCACCTCCAGGCAGTGATCGCGCCGAACCTCGCCTCGGCGTTCGGCGTCTTCCTGATGCGCCAGTACATCGTGGGCTCGGTGCCGAACGAGCTGATCGACGCCGCGCGCGTGGACGGCTGCTACACGTTCGGAGTCTTCCGGCACGTCGTCTGGCCGGCCGTCCGCCCGGTCGCGGCCGTGCTCGGGCTGCTCACGTTCATGACGACCTGGAACGACTTCTTCTGGCCGCTGGTGGTGCTGAGCCCGCGGAACCCGACTGTCCAGGTCGCCGTCTCGACGCTCGCCAGCGGCTACGTCCAGGACTACGCGCTTGTCCTCACCGGCACGTTCGTCTCGATCATCCCGCTGCTCGTGGTCTTCCTCGTCCTCGGGCGCAACATCATCAGCGGGATCATGCGCGGGGCGGTGAAAGGCTAGTGACCTTCCCCGCGGACTTCGCGTGGGGCGCTGCCACAGCGGCCTTCCAGATCGAGGGCGCGACGCACGCAGACGGTCGCGGCGAGTCGATCTGGGACCGCTTCTGCAGCACGCCCGGCAAGGTCGCGAACGGCGACACCGGCGACGAGGCCTGCGACCACTACCACCGCTGGCCCGCCGACCTCGCGCTGATGAGCGACCTCGGCCTCGGCGGCTACCGCTTCTCGATCGCCTGGCCGCGGATCCAGCCGACTGGACAGGGGCCTGCGAACCAGAAGGGGCTCGACTTCTACCGGCGCCTCGTCGAGGGGATGCTCGAGCGCGAGATCACGCCGCTCGCGACGCTCTACCACTGGGACCTGCCGCAGGAGCTCCAGGACCGCGGCGGCTGGGCGTCGCGGGAGGTCGTCGACCGCTTCGTCGACTACGCGGAGCTCGTGTTCGACGCCTTCGGCGACCTCGTCGAGTCGTGGATCACGCACAACGAGCCGTGGGTGACGTCGATCCTCGGCTACGCGTACGGCGTCAAGGCGCCGGGGCTCACCGACTGGAACGCCGCCCTCGCCGCGGCGCACCACGTCCTGCTCTCGCACGGCCGCGCGGCGCGCGCCTACCGCGACGGCGGCGGCATGGGGGAGATCGGGATCACGCTCGACCTGACCCATGTCTCCGGCGAGCCCGGGGCGGCACGGCGGCTGGACGGCCACCGCAACCGCTGGTTCCTCGACGCGGTGCTGCGCGGGACGTACCCGATGGACATGGTCGAGCTGTACGAGCAGCGCGTCGGGCCGCTCGACTTCGTGCACGACGGCGACCTCCACGAGATCGCGGCGCCGATCGACTTCCTCGGCGTCAACTTCTACCAGCCGGCGGTCGCCGAACCGGGCGACGGGCCGCTCGCCGTCGAGGAAGTGCCCATCGACGGGCCGCGCACGGCGATGGGGTGGGCGGTCGAGCCGACCTCGCTGACCTCGCTGCTGCTGCGCCTTCGGCGGGACTACGGCGACATCCCGCTCGTGATCACCGAGAACGGGGCCTCGTTCGAGGACCCGCCGGTAGACGGCCAGGTGGTCGTCGAGGACCCCGAGCGCGTCGCCTACCTGCGTGACCACATCGCGGCCGTCGAGCTCGCGGTCCGGGAGGGCGTCGACGTGCGCGGCTACTACGTGTGGTCGCTGCTCGACAACTTCGAGTGGGAGCACGGCTACGACAGTCGCTTCGGGATCGTCGCCGTGGACTTCGCGAGCCAGCGGCGAGTGCCGAAGCGCAGCGCGCTCTGGTACCGCGACCTGATCGCACGACACGCGAACGGAGGCTGAGCAATGGCCGAGGTCACGCTGGAAGGCGTCACCAAGATCTTCCCCGGCGGCACCGTCGCGGTCGACCACGTCGACCTCGAGATCGCCGACCGCGAGCTGCTCGTCCTGGTCGGCCCGTCCGGGTCCGGCAAGACGACCGTGCTGCGCCTGACCGCGGGGCTCGAGGAGCTCAGCGAGGGCGCGATCCGCATCGGCGACCGCGTCGTCAACAACCTCCACCCGATGGATCGTGACATCGCGATGGTCTTCCAGAACTACGCGCTCTACCCGCACATGACCGTCGCGGAGAACATCGGCTTCGGGCTCAAGCTGCGCCACAAGCCGAAGCGGGAGATCCGGGAGCGCGTCGAGCAGACGGCTTCGAAGCTGGCGCTGACGGAGCTGCTGAAGCGCAAGCCCGCCCAGCTCTCGGGCGGCCAGCGACAGCGGGTCGCCATGGGACGCGCGATCGTGCGCGACCCGGCCGCGTTCCTGATGGACGAGCCGCTCTCGAACCTCGACGCCAAGCTCCGCGTCCAGATGAGGGCCGAGATCCAGCGGCTCCAAGACGATCTCGGCACGACCACGATGTACGTCACGCACGACCAGGTCGAGGCGATGACGATGGGCGACCGCGTCGCGGTGATGCGGGACGGACGCCTGATCCAGGTCGACACGCCGCAGGCGCTGTACACGCACCCGGCCGACCTCTTCGTCGCCGGCTTCATCGGCTCGCCGGCGATGAACTTCGTGCGCGCGAGGCTCGAGGGCTCGAACGGGTCGCTCGTCGCGAGCTTCGGCTCGACGAGGCTCGAGCTCGCGACGCGGATGCTGCCGGCGTCGGTCGCCGGCCGCGCCGGCGGCGACGTGATCGTCGGGCTCCGCCCGGAGCACCTCGAGATCGCGAGCAGCGCCGACGGCAGGCCGGTGCTGCGCGCACCGGTCGCGCTGGCCGAGCCGGTCGGCTCGCAGACGATCGTCCACCTCGACCTCGACTGCGCGTCGGTCGGCGACTCGGACTTCTGCGCCTGCCTCAGCTCCCAGTCGCCCTGCGACCGGGGCGAGATGATCACGCTGGCCGTCGACCCGGCGACCCTGCACTTCTTCGACCCGGAGACCGAGATCGCCCTAAGCTGAGCCGTGCTCGTCTGCGCGAGCTGCGGGGCCGAAAACCGGGAGGGCGCACGCTTCTGCGACTCCTGCGGTGCTCCCTTGGCCGAGGCTGCGCCCGCGCGCGAGGTGCGCAAGGTCGTGACGGTGCTGTTCTGCGACGTCAGCGGCTCGACGGCGCTCGGCGAGCGGATCGACCCGGAGAGCCTCCGGCGCGTGATGTCGCGCTACTTCGAGACCGCGAAGACGATCGTCGAGCGGCACGGCGGCACCGTCGAGAAGTTCATCGGCGACGCGGTGATGGCCGTCTTCGGCGTGCCGACCGTGCACGAGGACGACGCGCTGCGCGCGGTGCGCGCCGCGGCGGAGCTGTGCGGCCGCCTGGCCGGGCTCAACGAGGAGCTCGAGCGGGACTACGGGACGCATCTCGAGCTGCGCATGGGCGTGAACACGGGCGAGGTCGTCACGGGCACCGAGGAGCGGCTTGCGACCGGCGACGCCGTCAACGTCGCGGCGCGCCTGGAGCAGGCGGCACAGCCGGGCGAGGTGCTGCTCGGCGAGGAGACCCACCGGCTCGTGCGGGATGCCGTCGTCGCCGAAGAGGCGCCGCCGCTCGAGGCGAAGGGGAAGTCGGAACCGCTTGTCGCCCACCGGCTTGTGTCGGTGCGCGCCGAAGCCCGCGAGCGCCGCCACGGCGCGCCGATGATCGGCCGGGAGCGGCAGCGCGAGTTGCTCGAGGGCGCCTTCGCGAACGTGGTCAGCGAACGTGCGTGCCACCTGTTTACGATCCTCGGCTCGGCGGGTGTGGGCAAGTCGCGCCTGGCGCAGGAGTTCCTGGCCGCCCTCGAGGACGCGACTGTCTTGCGCGGCCAGTGTCTCTCGTACGGCGAGGGCATCAGCTACTGGCCGGTCACGGAGGTCGTCAAGCAGCTCGTGCCGGACGGCGACGTGGCCGGGCCGCTGGCGTCGATCCTTGGCGACGAGTCCGCCGCCGGCTCCCCGGCTGAGATCGCCTGGGCCTTCCGAAAGCTGCTCGAGTCGTGGGCGGCTGAGCGGCCGCTGGTCGTCGTCTTCGACGACCTGCACTGGGGCGAGCCGACGTTCCTCGACCTCGTCGAGCACGTAGCCGACCTGAGCCGCGACGCGCCGATTCTGCTGCTGTGCATGGCGCGACCTGAACTGCTCGACGTACAGCCGTCCTGGGGTGGCGGGAAGCTGAACGCGACCAATGTCCTGCTCGAGCCGCTCGCGCCCGAGGAGACGTCGGAGCTCATCGCTGCGCTCTCGGAAAGAACAAGCGAGGAGCTGCGGAGACGCATCCTCGGCGCAGCCGGCGGCAACCCGCTCTTCGTCGAGGAGATGCTGGCGATCGCCGAGGAGGGCGGCGAGGTGGCAGTGCCGCCGACGATCCAGGCGCTTCTCGCCGCGCGCCTCGACCAGCTCGACCCGGGAGAGCGTGACGTGCTCGAGCGCGGGGCGGTCGAGGGCCAGGTCTTCCACCGGGGCGCTGTCGTGGCGCTCGCGCCCGGGGAGCGGGTGGACACGCGGCTGGTCACGCTCGTCCGCAAGGACCTCGTGCGGCCGGAGCGGGCTCTGCTCCCGGACGACGACGCCTACCGCTTCCGCCACCTCCTCATCCGCGACACGGCTTACGAAGCGCTGCCGAAGGCGACGCGCGCCGAGCTGCACGAGCGGTTCGCGACGTGGCTGGAGGAGCACGGTGCCGACCTCGTCGAGCTCGACGAGATCCTCGGGTACCACCTCGAGCAGGCGTACCGCTACCGCGCCGAGCTCGGGCCGCTCGACGGCGCCGCCGCCGAGCTCGCCGACCGCGCCGCGACGAGGCTGCTCGCGAGCGCCGACCGGGCACTGGAGCGCGGCGACGCCTCGGCGACGGTAGGCCTGCTGACCCGGGCGACCGGCCTCCTGCCTGCCGGGGACCCGAGGCGCTTGATGGCCGAGCTGGAGCTCGCAAGGGCGCTGGGCGAACAGGGCAACCTCGAGCGGGCTCTCGAGCGGGTTGCAGAGATCGTGGCGGCCGCGCGCGAGCAAGGCAACGTGCGAGTGGTCGAGCGGGGGAGGCTCGTCGCGATCGAGTTCGGGACCCAGACGGCGCCGCAACGCCGGATCACCGACGCGATGGAGGAGGCCGAGGACGCACTCGCCACCCTCGAGCGCATCGGCGACGCGGAGGGAGCTGTGCTGGCTCTTCGCCTGATCGGGTCGTTCACCAGCTGGCTCGGGAACAGCGCTGAGGCCGAGGTGCTCTGGCGACGCGCCCTGGAGCGAGCCGGACATGCGAGCAATCGGTTCGTGGACGACGTCCTCGGCTGGATGGTCCTCGGTGCGTGGTGGGGACCGACGGCGTTCCCGGAAGCGATCCGGCTCGCGGACGAGGCCGTGGCAACCGCGTCCTCGAAGCGGCTCGAGGCGTATGCGCACGTGATCGCCGGCGGCGCGATCGGCGCCGGCGGGCGGCTCGAGGAGGGACGCGAGCGGATCGCTTCGGGGAGGGGATTGCTCAGCGACCTGGGCGACATCATCTCATGGGGCGGGCTATCGGCGATCGAGGCCGAGATGGAGCTCACGGCCGGCGAGCCGGAGCGCGCGTACGACGCCTCGGCTGGAGGAGCCGCCGTTCTGGAGGCGAGGTCGGAGACCGGCTATCTCGCCACGGTCATCGGCCTGCAGGCGCACGCCGCGCTCGAGCTCGGCAGGCACGACGAGGCCATGCAACTTGCACGCCGCACTATCGCAATGGCTTCTCCGGACGACTTCGACCCGCACGCCCGCGGAACCATCGTGCTCGCCGGGATCGCCGCGCAGCGAGGCGACGTTGTCGAAGCGGAACAGTTCCTCGCGGCAGCGGCAGCTCTGATCGAGCCGACCGATGCGGTGCTGCTCCACTACGACCTGGCGCTGGTACGAGCCGAGGTCAACCGCCGTGCCGGCCGGGACGCCGAGACACGGGAGTCGCTCGAGCTCGCGATCGCGCTGGCCGAGGGGAAGGGCAGCGTCCTCGCGGTCGACCGCGCGCGGCAACGGCTCGCTTCACTGGCCGGCTAGCGCGCGAACCGTTCGTCGATCAGCTCGGCGGCGCGGCTCAACAGCTCGAGGTCCTCATCCGCGAGGTCGTCCAGCTTCGACGCCACATGCTCGATGCGACGGGTTCGTGCCAGCTCGAGGACCTGTCGGCCGGCGTCGGTTGCCTCGATGTTGACGGATCGCTTGTCACGGCCGTGCGGCCGCCTCCGCACGAGACCGTCGGCCTCGAGCCCGTTGACGATCCCGGTCATCGTCGCCGAGCGGACGCCCTCCGCGGTGGCGAGCTCTCCGAGCGTCAGCGGCCCGCCGAAGACGACGACCGAAAGTGCCGAGAGGCGTGCTCTGCTCAGTCCCGCGGCTCGGTCCTCCTCGGCCGCACGGCGCAGCAGATGGATGGCAGCGGAATGGAGATGGTCGGCGACGTCGGTCTTGCGTAGAGGCATTTCAGTAGGTAGCCTACCTAACTAATCGGACGAGGGGGTAGCCATGAGCGAGGCACTGCAGGCGCTGTACCAGGGAGACGAGCAGAAGGCGCTCGAGCTTCTGGCCCCAGACGAGGAGTTGACGGTCTTCGAGGCCGCCGCCTTCGGACGGACCGAGCGGTTGGGGCGGATTCTCGCAGACGACCCCGACCAGGCTCGCGCCCTCTCCGACGACGGGTTCACCGCGCTTCACCTCGCGATCTTCGGCGGGCAGGAGGAGGCGATGCGGGTGCTGCTCGAGCGCGGCGCCGACCCGAACGCCCTCTCGACGAGCGAGATCGCGAAGGTGCCGCCGCTCGGCACCGCGGCCTTCGTGCGCTCGGTGCCGCTCGCGCGGGTGCTGCTCGACTCCGGCGCCGACCCGAACGGCCGCGGCGAGGGCGGCTTCACGGCCCTGCACAGCGCGGCCCAGAACGAAGACGAGGAGCTGGCGCGGCTTCTGCTCGAGCGCGGCGCCGACCCGAGCCTCGCCGCCGACGACGGCGGCAGGCCGGCCGACTTCGGTCTGGCCAATCTCCTCTCCAACGTCGGAGCAGGTTAGGTAGCCGCCGGATCGGGAACCCGCAGACCCGTGCAGTCGCGTCGACTAGGCAGTCTCCAGACCTCGGCGATCGGCCTCGGCTGCATGGGCATGTCCGAGTTCTACGGCACCGCGAACGAGGCCGAGGCGATCCGGACGATCCACCGCGCGCTCGAGCTCGGCGTCAACCTCCTGGACACCGCCGATGCCTACGGGCCGTTCGCAAACGAGCAGCTGGTCGGCCGGGCGATCCGTGACCGCCGCGACGAGGTAGCGCTCGCGACGAAGTTCGGCAACGTCCGCGATCCCGACGGCACGCGCCTCGGCATCCGCGGCGACCGCAGCTACGTCCTGCAGGCTTGCGACGCGTCGCTCCAGCGGCTCGGCACCGACCACATCGACCTCTACTACCAGCACCGCGTCGACCCGGACACGCCGATCGAGGAGACCGTCGGCGCGATGGCCGAGCTCGTCGAGCAGGGCAAGGTGCGACACCTCGGCCTCTCGGAAGCCGCGCCGGAGACGATTCGCCGGGCACATGTCGTGCACCCGATCACGGCATTGCAGACGGAGTACTCGCTCTGGTCGCGCGACCCGGAGGACGAGATCCTGCCGACGGTGCGGGAGCTCGGGATCGGCTTCGTCGCCTACAGCCCCCTCGGCCGCGGCTTCCTCTCCGGCCGCTTCCGCTCGCCGGACGACCTGCCCGAGGGCGACTTCCGCCGCTCGAGCCCGCGCTTCCAGGGCGAGAACTTCGACCGCAACCTCGCCCTGGTGGAGCGCGTGGAGGAGCTGGCGACCGAGAAGGACTGCACGCCCGGCCAGCTCGCGCTCGCGTGGGTGCTGGCGCAGGGCGACGACATCGTCCCGATTCCCGGCACGACGACCGTCGAGCACCTCGAGGAGAACGTCGCTGCGCTCGAGGTCGAGCTGACGGCCGGGAACCTCGCCGACCTCGAAGCGGTGTTCCCGAGGGGCGCTGCAGCCGGCGAGCGCTACGGCGACATGTCCAGCGTCAACCGTTGAGGAGGCCCGTGAACCGCTTCTTCCGCAGGATGGAACGCTTCCGCAAGCGCTTCTCCGCCCGCCGCTCGCATGGGCAGATGACGGCCAAGCCGGCCGACGTGCCGGACCCGCGCGTCAAGCCCAGCGGCCACGGCAAGAAGACGGCCGACAAGTGGAACCAGTAACCGGCGAAGAGCTCGCGGCTCGGGCGTAGAGCTACAACCGGGGTCAGGTCTTGCACCGACACATCGGATGATGAAACCGCGCGCCAGCGTGGAACGAAAGAGCAACGATCCCTTCCGCCGTGGAGAAAGAGTTCTCGAATCGGCGCTGATTTGCGGCACCGCAAGACCTGACCCCGGGGTCGGGGCTAGGGTGCCGGGGATGTCGTGGCCGTGGGAGGTCGTCGAGCGCGACCATGTGCTCCAGAACCCGACGAGCGCGGAGAAGATCCGCCTCGTCGGCGACTACATGCGCCTCGACGACCGGACGCGCGTGCTCGACATCGCCTGCGGCAAGGGCGGGCCGGCGCGCATCCTGGCGGCGACGTTCGGGTGTCGGTTGCACGGGATCGAGCTCAACCCGGTGTTCGCCGAGCAGGCGCGTGAGCTGGCAGCCGCAGCCGGGCTCGACGCGCTGATCGAGGTCGAGACCGCCGACGCGGCGACGGTTCAGCTGGAGCCGGAGTCCTACGACGCGGCCCTCTGCCTCGGTGCGGCGTTCGTGTGGGGAACGATCGCCGACGCGGCGGCAGCGCTTCGGCCCGTCGTGCCCGACGGCGCCTCCGTGGCGATCGGCGAGCCGTTCTGGCGGGTGTGGCCGCTTCCGGAGGGAGTCGACCCGCAAGAGTTCGTCACGCTCCCCGAGACGGTTGACCGCTTCGCCGACGCCGGCTTCAGCCTCACAGGGATGGTCGCCGCCTCGGAAGACGACTGGGACCGCTACGAGAGCCTGCACTGGCGAGCGGTCGAAGAGTGGCTCGCGGAAGATCCCCCGCCGCCAGAGGCCGACGCGGTGCGCTCGTTGCACGAGCGCCGCCGCAGCGACCAGGTCCACTATAGGCGAGCGTTGCTCGGCTGGGCGATCTTCGTGGGACGCAAGGCCTGACGCGTCACTCGCGCCAGGCGGGCAGCTCGAGCGCCTGCTCGAAAGCGGCGCGGTCGTGCAGCGGCTCGCCGTGCGCGGTGATCACGAGCTCGAACGGCAGCTCCAACAACCCGCGCAGCGCGCCTCGCGCGCGCTCGATGTGCGGCGTCTCCCAGATCCGTAGCCCGTCGGCGCCGCCGATCATCCCGTCGGCGAACACGATCGTCCGCTGCTCCGGGAGCCAGAGCGGCGTTTCCATGCGCCAGCGACCGTCGTCGAGCGCGCGGAGGCCTCCCGGCAGCTCCGAGCCTGGCTCGATCGGCTCGAGCTCGGTCTCCGGGATGTTCGACCGCCAGAACAGCCAGGGCCCGAAGGCGCGGCACCCGTAGCGCTGCACAAAGAAGTCGACGTCGCGCACGTGGTCAGGCTTGAGGACCACCGCCAGTGTCGGCGGCCGTGCATCCAGCCGCTCCCAGACCTCGGAGCTTTCCGGCGGCGCCAGCGCGTCGAGCACCGCGATCTCGCCGCCGCTCTCGACGCAGGTCGAGGTCACGACCTCCGGCCACCCCGCGTCTTCGTGCCAGTCCGGGTACGAGAGCCGCCAGATCCAGAGACCCGGTCCAACGTCCAGTGTCTTCTCCACGGGCATGGCGTAGATTCTCCCGTGACACGGCCGCCGCAGGGCGGTCGAACTGCGAAAAGGGGAGAGAAGGATGAGGCGATTGACTGCGGTAGTGGCCGCGCTCGCGCTCGTGGCGGCGGCGGTCGCTGTCGGCATCACGGCGCGTGGCGCCGAGGCCGCGAGCAGCACGAGCTGCACCGACTTCCTCGCACCGGGGACCTACCAGCGGGTGGTCGTGCCGGCAGGCGAGTCGTGCTTCAGCGACGGCGGCATCACGATCCGGAGCGGCCTGTTCGTCCAGGACGGGGCGACCTTCGTGCTGGGCAGCGAGGAGGCTCCCGGCGACAACGGCACCATCAGCGGCGGCGTCCACGCGACGAATCCCGCGAACCTGCAGATCCATTTCATGACGATCAACGGCGGCGTCACCTCGAGCGGAGGCTCCGGCCCCTTCGGCGGCCCGTTCGACATCACGTGGACTACGATCGAGGACAGCCACATCAACGGCGCCGTCAGCATCTCCGGCTATGACGGTTTCTGGATGGGTTTCATCCGCAACCACGTCAACGGCTCCGTGAATTTGAGCGGCAACGTGCTCGTCGACCCCGACGGGAACGAGTACGTGACGAACTCGATCCACGGCAGCCTCAGCTGCTTCGGCAACTCGCCGGCTCCTCAGATCGGCGACTCCGGGGGCTCGCCGAACGAGGTCACCGGCGCCAAGAAGGGCCAGTGCGCGGGGGTCTGAGCGCACGCTGAACGAGCTGCATGAGAGGGGCCGCGAGGCCCCTCTCGCCGTCTGGGCGGTACGGTTGTGCGGCCGTGGCAGGCGAGGTCGAGCGGGGACGCGAGGCATACGCGCGGTCGTCGTGGGCGGTCGCGTACGACGCCTTCGCGGCCGCCGAGCCGCTCGCGGCGCCGGACCTCGAGCGTCTGGCGACCGCGGCCTACATGCTCGGCCGGGAGGACGAGTGGATGCGCCTGCTCGGGGATGCCTGCGGGCGCTTCGCCGAGAGCGGTGACGCCCGCCGGGCCGCTCGCTGCGCGTTCTGGATCGGCATGCAGCTCGCCCTACGCGGGCAAACAGGCCCGGCGACGGGCTGGTTCGGCCGCGCGCACCGCCTCCTCGAAAACGAGCCGGACTGCGTCGAGCATGCGTACCTCCAGATGCCGGTCGCCCTGCAGCGCGAGGCCGAGGGCGATGTCGACGGCGCCGTCGAGACCGTAGCCGCGGCGGTCGACGCGGCCAAGCGGTTCGACGACCCCGACCTCCTCGCACTGGCCGTGTTCGCTCAGGGCGACATCCTCGTGCGCCACGCCCGGATGCGGGAGGGGCTGGCGCTCCTCGACGAAGCGATGGTGGTCGTGACCTCGGCGGACGCTCACCCGATCGTGACGGGAGTCGTCTACTGCGGCGTGATCCTCACCTGTGAAGACGTGCACGAGTTGCGGCGCGCACGTGAGTGGACCGACGCGCTCACCCGCTGGTGCGACGAGCAGACCGACCTGCTGGCCTTCACGGGCCGTTGCTCAGTCCACCGGGCCGAGATCTTGCGCCTGCAGGGCGCGTGGCAGGACGCGCTCGCGGAGGCGGAGCGGGCCGACCGCCGCTCGGAGGCAGCCGCCAACCAGGCCGCCGTTGCCAGGGCCGCCTACCTGTGCGGCGAGGTACGCCGGCTGCAGGGCGAGCTCGCGGAGGCCGAGCAGGCGTACCGGCGCGCGAGCGGGCTCGGGTTCGAGCCGCAACCGGGCTGGGCGCTCCTGCGCCTCGCGCAAGGCAACACCGCGGCTGCGGCCACCAGCATCAGGCGCACGCTCGCGGAGACCGCCGACCCGCTGCCGAGGGCGAGCCTGCTGCCGGCGAGCGCCGAGATCATGATCGCGGCCGGCGAGCTCGAGGAGGCGCGCGCCGCCTGCGCGGAGCTCGAGCAGGTCTGCGCCGACTACGACAGCGAGTTCCTGCGCGCGCAGCTCACACAGACGCGCGGGGCGATCGCGCTCGCGGAGGGCGACGCCGGTGCGGCCCTGACCGACCTGCGGCGCGCGTTCCGGGCGTGGCGGGAGCTCGAGGCTCCGTACGAGGCCGCGCGCACGCGACTCCTGGTCGGCCGCGCGTGCCGGGAGGTCGGCGACGACGACGCGTTCGCCCTCGAGCTCCAGGCGGCGAAGGAGACTTTCGAGCGACTCGGAGCGGCGGGAGACGTCGCGGCCGTCGACGCGCTGACCGGCGCCGAGGCCCCGCCGCACGGCCTCAGCTCGCGCGAGCTGGAGGTGCTCCGCCTGCTCGCGAAGGGCCTCAGCAACCGCGAGATCGCGAGCGAGCTCGTGATCAGCCAGCACACGGTCGCGCGGCACGTCCAGAACATCTTTCGCAAGCTCGACGTCGGCTCGCGCTCGGCGGCCGGCGCCTTCGCCTTCGAGCACGACCTCGTCTGACACTGGTCAGAACTGACCACCGGCGGCCGCCGCGAAGTTGGCGGATCCGCGCGATGTGCACTTGACGACACCGCCATACGGTCGAGGCAGGCACTCACGACGAGCGAGGAGGCATCCGATGGCGGCGACGCAAGCAGCGATGGAGCGGCCGGAACCGGCGCTCGAGGAGTTCGAGACGATCGTGATCGGCGGAGGCCAGGCCGGTCTCTCGATCAGCTACTACCTGAAGCAACTCGGCCAGCGGTTCGTGATCCTCGACGCGAACGCGCGCATCGGCGGCGCGTGGCGAACACGGACGTGGGACTCGCTGCGGCTGTTCACGCCGGCGCGCTACAACGGGCTCCCCGGCTGGGGCTTCCCCGCGTCCGGCTGGTCGTTCCCCACAGCGCGCGAGACCGCCGACTACCTCGGGGCCTACGCGGAGCGGTTCGAGCTCCCGGTGCGGAGCGGCTGGAAGGTCGACCGTCTCTCGGGCGCCGACGGGCGGTACCTCGTCGAGTGCGGTGAGCGTCGTCTCAGCGCCACGTCGGTGGTCGTCGCCACCGGGTTCTACGGGACACCGAACGTGCCCGACTTCGCCGCCGAGCTCGACCACCGAATCGTCCAGATGCACTCGAGCGAGTACCGCCGCCCCTCACAGCTGCGCCCCGGCCCGATCCTGCTGGTCGGTGCGGGCAACTCGGGAGCCGACATCGCGATGGAGGTCGCGCCGGCTTTCAGGACGTGGCTGTCGGGGCCGGACAAGGGCCAGATCCCCGTCCGGATCGGGAGCTGGCGCTACCGGGTCGCCATGCCGCTGCTGTGGTTTCTCGCGACGCGGGTGCTGACGGTCAAGACGCCGATCGGCCGGAAGGTACGGCCCCACGTGCTCGAGAGCGGCGCGCCGCGGGTGCGGGTCAAGAGCGACGACCTGAAGGCGGCAGGCGTCGAGCTCGTCCCGAGGACCGTCGGCGTTCGCGACGGGCTCCCGCTCCTGGAGGACGGCCGCGTGCTGAACGTGGAGAACGTGATCTGGTGCACCGGCTTCCGCCACGACTTCGACTGGATCGACGCGCGGGTGCTCGACGAGGCCAACGAGCCGGTTCACGAGGGTGGCGTTGCGGCGGCGCCGGGGTTGTACTTCCTCGGACTCGACTTCCAGTACTCGTTCGCCTCCGAGAACGTCGGCGGCGTGCGCTACGACGCGAAACGGATCGCCCGGGACATCGCCTCGCGCTAGGGTCGGCGGCCTGGGCTTCCGCGAAGGCTTCCCGATCTTCCACACCGCCGACCTCGATCGGGCGGTTCGCTTCTACGTCGAGCTGATCGGCTGCGAGGTGGCCTATCGGCTCGAGGACGCGTACGTCGGCCTCACCGGCCCGCTGACGCTCGGGTTCGCCGCGGTGCGCGAGCTCGAGCCGGCCGGGCGCGCGTCGCTCTGGCTCTACTGCGACGACGTCGATGCCGAGGTGGAGCGGTTGCGCGCGATGGGCGCGGAGATCGTGCGCGAGCCCGAGGACAGGGAGTCGGGCGAACGGATGGCGATGGTCCACGACCCCGACGGCAACGTGATCTCGATCGGCGCCCAGTAGCCGCTCAGCCGCAGCCAGCTAGCGTACGAACCCCCGGGGAAAGGAGAGCGAGATGGGCCAGCCAGTCGTGCACTTCGAAGTCGTCGGGAAGGACGGCGAGAAGCTGCAGCGGTACTACGCCGAGCTGTTCGGCTGGAACGTCAACGCCGACAACCCGATGCAGTACGGGATGGTCGACGCCAAGGACAACAAGTCGATGACCGGCGACAACGGGATCGGCGGCGGCATCGGCCAGGGCCCCGACGGCTACGACGGCCACGTCACCTTTTACGTCGCCGTGCCGGACGTCGAGGAGGCGCTGCAGAAGGCCGAGAGCCTCGGGGGCACACGGGTGATGGGCCCCGAGAACATCATGGACATGGTCGAGCTGGGCCAGTTCAGGGATCCCGAGGGCAACGTGATCGGCCTCGTCAAGGACCAGCAGATGTAGCGGCGGATCGCCGCCGGCTAGCGGCCGACGGCGTAGCCCTGCATCCCGCGCGGGTTGGCGGCGGCGTACAGGACGCCGTCGCCGTCCCTGCCGGCCGCGCTGAGGCGGCCGAGCGACCACGGCTCGTCGACCTCGACGAGGTGGCCGCGGCTCGCGAGCTCCTCGACCACGCCCTTCTCGAAGCGGCCCTCGAGCTGCAACGTCCGCGGCCGCGCGCCGCGCGGGTAGAACGACTGCGGGAAGTGCTCGGTGTGGAACATCGGCGCGTCGATCGCCTCCTGCGCGTTCAGCCCGAAGTGGACAAGCGAGAGGAAGAAGACGAGCGACCACTGGTCCTGCTGGTCGCCGCCGGGCGTGCCGAACGCGAGCGTCTCGCCGTCCCGCCGCGCGATCGTCGGCGAGAGCGTCGTGCGCGGCCGCTTCCGGGGCTCGAGCGAGCTCGCCAGGCCTTCCTCGAGCCAGAACATCTGCGCGCGCGTGCCCAGGCAGAGGCCGAGGCCCGGCACGATCGGCGAGCCGTGCAGCCAGCCGCCGCTGGGTGTGGCCGAGACCGCGTTGCCGTGGCGGTCGACGATGTCCAGGTGGCAGGTGTCGCCGCGCGTCGGCTCGCCTACGCCGGGGGCGACGGCCTTCTCCTCGTGGACGGTCGGGAGACGAGGCTCCCGGCCGTCCGGGCTTCCCGGGCGCAGCTCGGCCGAAGCCTCCTCGCCGACGAGGCCGCGCCGCTCCTCGGCGTAGCCGGCGCTCAGCAGCCCGGCGAGCGGGACGTCCACGAAGCGCGGGTCCCCGTACCAGGCCTCGCGGTCGGCGAACGCGAGCTTCGCGCACTCGACGACCGTGTGGACGAACGCGGAGCCCACGCGGTCGAGGGAGCCGAGGTCGAAGCCGTCCAGCAGTGCCAGCTGCTGCAGGAAGACCGGGCCCTGGCTCCACGGGCCGGGCTTGGAGACGCGCCAGCCGCGGTAGTCGAGCTCGACGGGCGGCTCGAGCGAGGCCCGCCAGGAGGCGAGGTCGTCGCCGGCGAGGAGCGCGCCGTGCCGCCGGCCCGAGCTGTCCATCGCTTCGGCGTCCTCGAGGTACGCGGCGATCGCCTCCGCGACGAACCCGCGGTAGAAGGCGTCGCGCGCCCGTTCGATCTGCTGCTCGCGACCGCCTTCGCCGGCCTCGTCGAGGACGCGGCGGTAGGTCGCCGCGAGGTCGCGGTTGCGGAAGAGGCTCCCCGGTGCGGGAACCGGCAGGTAGAGCTGCGCCGACTCGGGCCACTCCGCCCGGAAGAGCTCCTCCATCGCGGCGATCGAGCGGAAGATCCCGGGCACCACCGGGTAGCCGTCTTCCGCATACCCGAGCGCCGGCTCGAGCACCTCCGCGAGCGTGAGCGTCCCGAACTCGCGCAGCAGCAGGAGCCACGCGTCGAATGCACCGGGGACGCATGCCGCGAGGAAGCCGGTGCCCGGCACCAGGTCGAGCCCGAGCTCCCGGAATCGCTCGATGGTGGCCGCCCCCGGCGCCGGGCCCTGGCCGTCGACGACGAGCACCTCGTCTCGATCGGCGCTGTAAAGGACGATCGGCACCTCGCCGCCGGGGCCGTTCAGGTGCGGCTCGACGACCTGCAGGACGAACCCCGCGGCGACGGCGGCGTCGAAGGCGTTGCCGCCTCGCTCCAGCACGGCCATTCCCGCCGCGGACGCGAGCCAGTGCGTCGAGGCGACCATGCCGACGGTGCCGCGGAGCTCCGGCCTGGTCGTAAAGGGCGGCGTCGCGTCCATCGCTGAGCGCGACCCTAGCTAGCGTACGCCCGTGAGCACGCTCGTGTTCCTTCCCGCGTGGAACGAAGAGGAGAACCTGCCCGCAGTGCTCGAGGAGCTGCGGCGGGACCTTCCCGACGTCGACCTGCTGGTCGTCGACGACGGCTCGATCGACGCGACGGCCAACGTCGCGCGCGCCCACGGCGCCGAGGTCGTCTCGTTTGGCGAGAACCGCGGCCTCCCGGAAGGGATCGCGGCTGGGTACGGCTACGCGCTCGAGCACGAGTACGACCTCTGCGGCCGCGTCGACGCCGACGGCCAGCATCCGGTGCACGAGCTTGCGCGCCTGCTCGCCCTGGTCCGCGAGGGCGAGTGCGACGTTGCCGTCGGGTCGCGCTTCGCAAGCGGCGACGGCTACGCGCCCTACCGCTACAAGCCCTCGGGCGCGCGGCGGTTCGGCACCGCGCTCCTCCGCCGCTCGATGCGTGTTCTCCTGCGGCGGCCGTTCCTCGACGCGACGAGCGGCATGTACGCGGTCAACGCCAGGGCGCTGCCGGTGCTCGCTCGCCCCTACGCGACCGAGGCGCCCGAGGTGGAGGCGTTGCTGCGCCTCAGCGAGGAGGGCCTGCGGGTGGACGAGGTGCCGGTCGAGATGCGGGAGCGCGCGGGCGGTGAGTCGAAGCTGCGCGGGTGGAAGGCGCTGCTGGTCGTCTTCACCGTGATCGGAACCCTGCTCACGTTCCTGAGGCGGCGGCACTGATGCGGCTCGTCGCAGTGCTCGGCTACTCGGGGTTCCGCGGTCGGGGCCTGCACGCGATCTGCCTCGCGCGGCTGCGCCACGCCGAGGCGCTCGCAGGGGACGACGACGCCGTGCTCCTGTCCGGGGAGGCCGAGCTGATGCGCGACGCGTCCACGCGTGCCGAGGTCGTCCTCGACAGCGCCGCGAGCACCACGCGGGAGAACGCGAGAGGCGTCGCTGCGGCGGCGCATGAGCTGGGGGCGGACGAGATCGTCGTCGTCACCTCCGCGTGGCACGCTCGCCGCGCGCGCGCCCTGGTTCAGGCCGCGGTCGGCCGCGAGGTCCGTGTCACGAGCTCATCGCCGTCGGGCCGCCCGTCGCTCAGCCTGGCCGTGCGAGAGCTGGCGTGCCTCGCCGTCCTGCCGCTACACGCGCGCGGGTTAGCCCGCTCGCGCGAGCCGGGCGATCAGCGCGTCGGTGGGAACCCAGTACGCGGCGCGCGCGGGGGCTGACGAGCTCAGCGGCGCCAGGTGGTCGGCGGTGAACCCGCCGTGCGATCGCGCCACGTGGAGCAGCACGTCGTCGGCCGAGAAGCCGGCCTTTCGAAGCCGGTCGAGGAGCAGGGTCATCCCGTCCGTCGCGATCGGGTCCTCCTCGCTGACGAGCACCGAGAGGGTTGTGCCGCGACGGATCGGCCGCAGGTCGACGATCCGCGCCTGCTCCCCGTACGGCACCGGGTTCACGCTCTCGATCGCGTCCGGAACCGGCAGGTGCCGGCCGGGCGCGGCGGCCGCGTACTCGACCGCCAGCGCGGCGCCGCGCGAGTACCCCAGCGCGAGCACCGGCAGCGTCTGCGGCCCGAGCCGCCGCATCGCAGTGCGCACGCCGGTCGTGGCATTGTCGAGGACAGCGCCGCTGTAGCCGGTCTCGTAGCGCGGGTAGAGCACGATCGCCCCGCGTCGCACGAGGTGGTCGATCCAGGCTCTGTGGTTCGCGGGCGTCGTCTCCTCGGGGCCGCCCTGGCCGTGGAAGAAGATCACCATCCGCTTGGGCTCGCCCGCCGGCCGGAACAGGTAGACGCCCTCGCCTCCCTTGCCGATCGGGCCCACAACCGATGCCTTCGCAGGTGTGGATTCGCCACCTCCTCCGCAGCCGGTGAGCGAGAGGAGCGCGGCGAGCACGACCGGGGGTAGGGCCGCCCTCACGTGACCACTTCGACTCCGGAAACGTCCCCAGGTTAGGGGTGCGACTCGAGCCACTCACGCACGACCGCCGCAACGGTTGAGCTGCTCCGCAGCGAATGCGTGCCCGGGATGGTGACGACAGTTCGGTTCGGGGCCGGAGGAGGAAGTCCGAAGGGGTCGCGCTCGCCCTGCACGACGAGGGTCGGCACCTCGACCGCGTCGAGCTCCTCGAGTCGGCTTTTCTCCGGCTTTCCGGGCGGGTGAAGCGGGAACGCGAGGCACAGCACGGCCGCCGCTCCGACCTCGGCGGCGGTGCGGCACGCGACCCGCGCTCCCGCCGAGCGGCCGCCCACGAGCAACGGCAGTCCTTCGACCGGGAGCTGTGAGATCACCGAGACCCAGGCCGCGTCGAGCTGCGTGGCCGGCGCGGGCGAGCGCCTCCCGGCGACGCGGTACGGCTGCTCGACGAGCGCCACGCTCAGGCCGGCCTCGCGCGCCGCGTCCGTGGCGCCCACGAGGTCGGGCGATCCGACCCCGCCGCCCGCTCCGTGCCCGAGCACGAGCAGGCCTGCAGGCGAGTCGACCGGGTGGAGGTGCGCCCGCGCAGGTCCGTGAGGAGTGTCGAGCTCGAGCATCGCCCATATTCTGCTCCGGTGGCCGCCGCCATCGAGACGCACGGCCTGACGAAGACCTTCGCGGGCGACGTACGGGCGGTCGCAGGCCTCGACCTCCGCGTCGAGCCGGGCGAGGTGTTCGGGTACCTGGGACCGAACGGCGCCGGCAAGAGCACGACGATCCGCATGCTGCTCGACCTGATCCGCCCGACGGCGGGCCACGCCTTCGTGCTCGGGCTCGACACGCAGCGGGACAGCGTCGAGGCGCGGCGGCACCTGGGCTACCTGCCCGGCGACCTGCGGCTGAACGACCGCATGACCGCTCGCGAGCAGCTCGACTCGCTCGCACGCCTGCGTGGAAGCGTCGACGCCGGGCTGCGCGACCGGCTGTGCGAGCGCTTCGGCGTGGTCCTCGACCGGCCGATCCGACAGCTCTCGAAGGGCAACCGCCAGAAGGTCGGCGTCGTGCAGGCGTTCATGCACCGGCCGCAGCTCGTGATCCTGGACGAGCCGACGAGCGGCCTCGACCCGCTGCTGCAGGCCGAGTTCCGCTCGCTCGTTCGCGAGACCGCAGGGGAGGGGCGGACGGTCTTCCTGTCCTCGCACTCGCTCGACGAGGTGCAGCACGTCGCCGACCGCATCGGGATCATCCGCGCGGGCCGGCTCGTGGACGTGGACGCGGTCGAGCGCCTGCGCGAGCGTGCCCTGCGACACGTGGCGATCGTCTTCGACGAGCCTGCGGACGCGGGGCCGTTCGAGCGGCTCGACGATGTCCGCGTCGAGCGCGCCGACGGCCGGATACTCCGCCTATCCGCGCCCGAGCGGGCGATGGACGGGATCGTGAAAGAGGCGGCGCGCCACCCCGTCGTCGACCTCGTCTCGCAGCCGGCCGACCTCGAGGAGCTGTTCCTCGAGCTGTACGAGGAGGAGCCGAATGGCGGCTGAGCTCGCTCGTCGCGGCCTCGCCGACCACCGCCGCGCCCTCGCCGGCTGGTGCCTCGGGATCGCCGGCTACTGCCTGCTCGTGGCGTCGATCTTCCCGTCGATCAAGGGGTCCGAGGCCTTCACGGACCTGGTCAAGAACTACCCGGACGCGCTCAAGTCCCTCTTCGGGATCAGCTCGGCGGGAGACCTCAGCTCCGGCGCGGGCTTCATCGACGCCGAGCTGTTCAGCCTGATGCTGCCGCTGCTGGTGCTCGTCCTGGCGATCGGCTCCGGGGCGCGCACGTTCGCGGGCGAAGAGGAGACCGGCCGGTTGGAGCTCCTGCTCTCGTACCCGGTGCGGCGGCGCAGCACCGTGCTCGCCAAGGCTGCGGCCGTGGCCGCCGAGATCCTGATCCTCTCCGCCGCGGGCTTCCTGGCCCTGCTCGTGCTCGACCCGGTGTTCGGGCTCGATCTCGGCTTCTGGCGGCTGGCCGCGGCCATCGGCAGTCTCGCCGCCCTTGGACTCTTCTACGGCGGGCTTGCACTCGCCGTCGGCGCGTCGGTCCCGAGCAAGCTCCTCGCGATCGCCGTTCCCGCGGGCTACGCGGCCGCCGCCTACCTGGTCAGCGGCCTGCACGACCTGGCGGGCTGGCTCGACCCCTTGCGCTTCCTGTCACCGTTCTGGCTGATCGGCTCGTCGCCGCTGCAGGACGGCGTGGACGGCCTTGGCGTCCTCGTCGTGCTTGCCGGCGCGCTAGCGGCTGTCGCAGCAGGGGCGGTGCTGGTGGAGCGCCGCGACCTGGAGGTGCCCTAACACCGTCCGAGAGTCGTGGGAGGATCGTTCGATTGCCGGGCCGCGCGAGTTCGACGGCGTCTGCGACTTCCCAGTGCTGCTCGAGGCCGTCGGCCCGCAGCGCCAGAAGGTGGTCACCTTCAGCGACGGCCGTGTCACCATCAACGGCCAGCTGACGACGCGGGCGACGAGCCTCGACGACGCGAACGGCATCCCGGTGCCGGGGTCGTTCGTGCACCAAGGCACGATCGAGAACCTCTGCGAGACGCTCGCGTAGGCGTTCCCTGCGGGGTGGCGGCGCCCGGGCCGCCCCGCGGTTGCCTCACCGGCGCAACTGCGATTCGATAGCGCCGTGGGGGAGCTCGCCGCCGTCGCTCCGGAGCAGCGGTCGTACCGCTGGCTCGCCGCGCCGCTCGTCGCGTTCGCGCTCGGCTCGCTGACGGCGGGGCTGCTCGCGGCGCACGATCCGCGCGCGAAGGGCTACTTCCGGCTCTTCTTCGACGACACGCTGCACATGAAGGCGGCGTTCGCGAGCGCAGCCCTGGTGCTCGCGTGCTTCCAGATCTTCACCGCTGCGTGGATCTTCCGCAGGCTGCCGTGGGAGAAGCCCGCCTGGGTGAACCCGGTGCACCGCTGGTCAGGCCGGCTCGCCTTCCTCTGCACGCTTCCCGTCGCCTACCACTGCATCTTCAAGCTCGGCTTCCGCTCGCCGACGACGCGCGTGCTCGCGCACTCGCTGTTCGGGTGCGCCGTCTACGGCGCCTTCGCGGCCAAGGTGACGATCGTGCGGCTGCACCGGTTCCCGCGCCTGGTGCTGCCGATCGCCGGCGGGCTGCTCTTCGCGGTGCTGATCGGCGCCTGGTGGACGAGCGCGCTCTGGCTGTACGGCCAGAACACGGCGGCGCCGGCCCCCGCGACAACGCACACTTCGACCGTCCCAGGGGAGGCGAACGTGACGGCCGGTGCGACGGTCTTCAAGACCGCCGGTTGCGGCTCGTGCCACACGTTGAAGGCAGCCGGCGCCGGCGGCCAGATCGGCCCGAACCTCGACGACGCGCGGCCCGACTTCGAGACGGTGCGGGCTCGCGTCGAGCAGGGGGGCGGCAGCATGCCCGCGTTCGCGGATCAGCTGAGCCCGGAACAGATCCGTGACGTCGCGGCCTTTGTCGCGCTGAAGGCGGGCTCAGGATGAGCTGAAAGCACAGAGCCGCGCGCCTCGAGGTCACGGATTCCTCGAACGACGCGCGGCTCTGGTGGCAGGCGCCATCTCATGCGCGGTAGACGGGTGCGCGCCTCGGGTGGATCGGCATGTGCGACCACGCGGCCTGCGCGTATCGCCTCATCCGGCTCCGCGCCCGCGACTCGCCGGCCGCCTGGACGCGCTGGTACTCGTCCCGCATCTCCGACATGCGCTCCTTCTGGCGCTGACGGTGGACCTCGGAATCGTAGTACTGCACCTCGAACACCTCCTCTCGCTGTGGTCTCGATCGCTGTGCGAGTCGAGCCGGGCGAAACAGGAGGCTGCCGAAAAATGCGATGCTATCGCTAACGCCGAATTATCACGTCAATTGCGCTTGCTCATTCCTTCGGTGAGCCGCTGCTCCGAGTCGGGTCGACTCGGGCTATGTCTTGGAGCTGAGTGACACGCTCGTGCTCCTTTCTCGTGCCTCCGGCTCGTTTTCGTCTCAGAAACGACGAAAGCGACCCTTCCGGGTCGCCCTCGTGGACGTCGCTCTGGTGCTTGCGTCTAGCCGGAGCGCCTCCACGTGAGGACTTCCCGAAGGACGAGACCGCTGTCACGCCACTCCACGTTGGCGAACACGTTCGCCGGGCGGGAGCAGACGATCTGGCGGTTCTTCGTAAGGTGACCGTTCAAGTAAGCTCCTCCTTTCCCGGAATTAGGCGACGGACAATACACGCTGATAACGACGCGCGCAAGGGGAATATCGCCGCGGATTTTCTTAGACGTATCGCGCGAGCCAGTCGCGCATGCGGTACCAGCCGTCGCTCTGGTGGTCGCGCTCGGTCCAGCCGTGACCCTCACGCGGGAAGACGACGAGCTCCGTCTCGCAACCGGCTTCGACGAGCGCGTTGTAGAACTCCACCGCCTGCGCGAGGGGCGTGCAGAGGTCGTCCTCGCCGTGGAGGATCAGCGTCGGCGTGGTGCACCTCTGCGCGTGATAGATGGGCGAGCGCCGCGTGTACTCGCCTTCCGGGTCCGACGGATCAGCTTGGAGGTAGAGCCGGTCGAACTGGCCGATGTTCGTCGTGAAGTGGAAGCTGACCCAGTCGGTGACGACCGCCATCGGCAGCGCGGCGGCGAAGCGGTCGGTCTGTGTCACGGCCCAGCAGGACATGAAGCCGCCGTAGCTCCCGCCGGTGATCGCGACCCGTCCGTCGTCGACCAGGCCCTCGCGCACGAGCGCGTCGATGCCCGTCAGGATGTCCTGGAGGTCGCCGCCGCCCATGTCGCCGAGATTGGCCTCCGCGAACTCCGGCCCCCACCCGACGCTGCCGCGCACGTTCGGCAGGAGCACCGCGTAGCCGGCGCTCGTCAGCAGCTGCGGGAACCCGTAGGCCGGCGCGAACGACCACGACCACGAGCCGGTCGGGCCGCCGTGGACGTCCACGACGAGCGGCAGCGGCCCCTCGCCGCGGGTGCGGGGAAGCGCGAGCAGGCCCTCGATCTCGAGCCCGTCGAACGACTCCCAGCGGTGGGTGCGCCACTCGATCGTCGCGAGCTGCGGGGCCACTTCGGCGTTCAGAGCAGTCAGCGTCCGGCGCGTGCCATTCTCGAACAGCGCAACCTCGGGCGGCTCGCCGGGGCTGTCCCAGGCGGTTGCCACGCGGGACCCGTCGGCGCTGGCGGCGACGGCCGGGCAGTACCGCGGCCCGAGCGTGCCGTCTCCGCCCACGACCTCGTCGAACGAGCCGTCGAGCGAGAGGCGCCCGGCGAACGAGCCCGCACGGCGCCAGCCGGCGACCCAGAGCGAGTCCTCGTCGGCGAAGTCGATCGACGTCGCGTGCAGCTCCGGCGCGAGCGGGCCCTGGCCGAGGACGTGGACGGTGCCGGTGAGGGTGCCGCGGTCGGACGAGAAGCCCTCCACGAACGCGACCCGTCCGCCCGGCGAGATGCGTGGCGCCTGGAGCTGCCACTTCGGCATGTGCACGCGTTCAAACGTGTGCTCATCGAGGTCGATCAGGCCGATCCACGCGTCGTACCACGCGCTCTCCGACGGCTCGTCGGTGCAGACCGCGGCGACCTTGCCGCCGGCCCAGCCGAACTCGAACACGTTCACGCCCTCGGGCGTGACGTCGTGCGTCTCGCCGCTCGCTGGGTCGATCAGCCAGAGTCGGCGCCAGAACCGAGCCGGGTGGATGACCTTGGGGTCCTGCTCCTCCGCGCCCGCCTCTTCGATCTTCTTGGCCGACTGTGCGCCCGCCATGTCGGCGCCCATGTCGGCCGCGAGCACCAGCAGGCGGTCGCCCGCGGGCGACCAGCAGATGTCTTCGACCGAGCCCGGGACCTCGCCGACCTCGCCGTCGTCGATCCACACCGACAGCCGGCCCTCGTGGCCGCGGTCGGAGGCGTAGGCCAGCCGCGACCCGTCCGGCGAGAACCGCGGGTGGGATCCCGCCGAGCCTGCCTGCACGTCGCCGTCGACCTCGCCGACCCAGAGCTGCCTTTCGATCGCCTTGCCCTGCTCGCGGAACGAAGCGGCGACGGTGAACGCGATCCGGGAGCCGTCCGGCGAGAGCGCGACCTCGTCCGGCCGCAGCAACGCCATCGTCTGCTCGGGCGTGACCTTGCCCGCGGCGGCGGCGACGGCATCCATCCGCAGCAACCCTAGGCGACGAGCAGGGTTCCGACAATCCCTCCTAAGCTCCGCCCGTGATTCGACGCCGAGTGATCGTCCACGGCCGCGTGCAGGGAGTCGGCTTTCGTTACTCGGTCGCGCGCGCAGCGCAGTCGCGCGGAGTCGCCGGCTGGGTGTCGAATCGCCCGGACGGCACCGTCGAGGCCGTGTTCGAGGGCGACCCGGAGGCGGTCGACTCGCTCATCCGCTTCTGCCGCGAAGGCCCGCGCGGCGCGGTGGCGGATCGTGTCGACGTGGCCGACGAGGAGCCCGAAGGGCTCATGCGTTTCGCCGTGCGCTAGCCGGCCGTTGACGACGAACCGGCGAGCGGGAGCGTGAAGGCCACCCGGGCGCCGCCTCCCGCGCGGTTCTCCGCCCAGATCCGGCCGCCGTGCGCTTCGACGAGGCCCTGTGCGATCGCGAGGCCGAGCCCGGAGCCGCCGCTGGCTTGCGTGCGCGACTCGTCCGCGCGCCAGAACCGCTCGAACATCCGCAGCTCGGTATCACCGTCGAAGCCGTCGCCGTCGTCCTCGACCGCCACCAGGACGTGGTCGGTGTCCCGTTCGACCACGACCGCGACGGCGCCGCTCGGCCGGGAGTGCCGGACCGCGTTGTTCACCAGGTTGAGCAGCACGCGCTGAACCTTGTCCGGCGCGACCCGGACGGCCGGGTCCGAAGGATCGAGCCGTGGGTCGAGACGGACGTCGTGCGCGCGCGCGTCGGCCTCGAGCGCGTCGACGCACGATGAGACGAGCTCGCAAAGGGAGGTGTCCCGCAGCTCCAGCGTCAGCGCGCCCGCGTCGATCAGCGCGAGCTCGAAGAGGTCCTCGACGAGCCGCGTGAGGATCTCCGTCTGCGCGCGGACCGCCGGCAGGTACTCGTCCGGTGTCGCGAGCCCGTCCTCGAGCGCCTCGACCATCGCGCGCAAGGAAGCAAGCGGCGTGCGCAGGTCGTGGCTCGCCCAGGCGACGAGCTCGCGTCGCGCGTCGAAGAGCTGCTCGAGGTTCGACGCCATCTGGTTGAACGACACGCTGAGCTCGCGCAGCTCGCGAGGCCCCGATTCCGCCGCTCGCGCGCTCAGGTCTCCGCCCGCGAGCCGGGTCGACGCCGATCGCAGCTGGTCGAGCGGCCTCAGGATCTTTCTCCCCAGAAGGAGCGCGCCGGCGAGGGCAAAGAGCGTCGAAACGGCCACGACCAGCCAGAACTTGCGCTCGTCGTGCATCCCGAACATGACAAGGCCGGAACCGACGACCACCGCGACGGGGAGGCAGACAGCCGCGACGGCGAGGAGGGCGAGGTGGGCCCTGATGCTCACGAGCGCACCCGGTAGCCGGCGCCCCAGACGGTTTCCAGCAGCTCGGGCCGTGAGGGGTCGGACTCGAGCTTCTCGCGCAGGCGGCGGATATGGACCGTCACCGTCCCGGTGTCGAACGCGGCCGAGTAGCCCCAGACCCGGCGCATCAGCTGATCCCGCGAGAAGACGCGCCCCGCGTTGGAGGCGAGGAACCAGATCAGATCGAATTCCTTCGCGGTGAGGGCGATCAGATCGCCGTCCCGCCGTGCCTCACGCCGCGCCGCGTCGAGCTCCAGGCAGCCGACCGAGATTCGTTCGCGTGGCGGCCGGCCAGAGCCGGCGCGGCGGAGAACCGTCTTCACCCGCGTCGCCAGCTCACGCGGGGAGAAAGGCTTCGTCACGTAGTCGTCGGCGCCGAGCTCGAGGCCGACGATGCGGTCGGCCTCTTCGACGCGCGCGGTCAGGAGGATCACGGGCAGCTCGGAGCTTGCGCGAATCCAGCGGCACAGCGCGAGGCCGTCGGTCTCGCCGGGCAGCATCACGTCGAGCAGGACGAGGCTCAGCCGCTCGCGCTCGATCAGGCCGCGCGCGGCGTCGCCGTCCTCGGCCGTCAGGACACGGTGGCCGTCGCGCTCGAGGTAGCGCGTGACGACGTCCCGCACCATCGGCTCGTCGTCGACGACAAGGACGGTTGACATCTCGGCAGTGTGCCTCGTTTAAACCTCGGGACCGTGGTGGCCAGCCTTACGAGTTCATTAACTCATCCCACGCCGGCCCCTGAGCAAACTCGTTACCAAGCCATTGCACGGGCTGGTCGAGGGACGGAGTTCGCGAAATCGTAAGGCAGGCTCGACCCGCGCCCTCCTAGCGTGGCCGGCGTCACCAAAGGAGGGAACATGACATATCGCTCAATCCTGGTCGCGTTGCTCGCCGGGGTCGTGCTCGCGCTCGTCGGAGCGCAGGCGGCGACCGCCCGCGGCGGGCACGGAGGCCACCACGGACACGGCAAAAGGGTCGTCTTCGTGCAGACGAACGAGCTCAGTGGCAACCAGATCGCCGTCTACGACCGCCGCCCCGACGGTCAGCTCGTCCGCGCGGGCACCTATGCCACGGGCGGCCTCGGTGGCATCGCCGCCCCGGGCACCGAATCGGACCGGCTCGCCTCGCAGGGGTCGCTGATCTACGACCGCGAGCACCGGCTGCTGCTCGCTGTGAACGCCGGCAGCAACACGGTCTCCGCCTTCCGGGTGCACGGCGACCGCCTCAGGCTGGTCGACGTGGAGCCCTCGGGCGGGCAGTTCCCGGCCAGCATCGGGGTGCACGGCGACCTCGCGTACGTGCTCAACTCGGGCGGCACCGGGATCGTCCAGGGGTTCTCGGTCGACAAGCACGGCCTCACCCCGATTCCCGGATCTGCGCGCTCGCTCGGGCTGGCGAACTCGAGCCCGCCGGACTTCCTGACCTCGCCCGGCCAGGTCGGCTTCACACCGGACGGGAGCCAGCTGCTCGTCACGACGAAGGTGAGCACGAGCTCGATCGACGTGTTCCAGGTCGGCGCCGGCGGCCTGCTGTCGGCGGCCCCGGTCGTCAACCCGTCGGCGACGCCCGTCCCGTTCGCGTTCACGTTCGATCCGTCGGGCAGGCTCGTCTCCGGTGAGGCCGGCACGAGCTCCGTCACGACCTATGCGATCCAGGCCGCCGGCACGCTCACGGGCCCGAAGTCGGCGAGCGACGGCCAGACGGCGCTTTGCTGGATCATCCGGGTCGGCGGCTTCTACTACGTCGCGAACACCGGCAGCAACAACCTGAGCAGCTTCCGGATCGACCCGGCGGGTCAGCCGTCGCTGCTGGCTGCGGTTGCTGCTACGACCAACCCTGGGCCGATCGACGTCGCCTCGAGCGGCAGCTTCCTCTACGTCGAGACGGGGCTCACCGGGACCGTCGACGGGTTCCTCGTGGGGCCCGACGGAGCACTCGTTCCGATCGGCTCCGTCGACGACCTGCCCGCCGGCATCGAGGGCATCGCCGCGACGTAACACGTTGCGCACCGGGGCCTGCCACATCGGTGGGCCCCGGTGTCCGACTAGCATCGGGCCATGGCGTCGTCCGGGGCACCGGTCCGCAGCAGGCGCGAGATCGACGTCGCCGCGCCGCCTGACGTCGTCTGGGAGGTCCTGACGGACTTCGACCGGTGGCAGGAATGGAATCCCGGGGTCAAGTCGATGTCGTTCGACGGGCCGCTCGCGCCTGGGGCCATGTTTCGGTGGAAGGCGGGGCCCGGGACGATCGTGTCGACGGTCGAGGAGATCGACCGGCCGAGGTACATCAGGTGGCGCGGGCGCACCCTGTCCATCGCGGCGGTCCACGAGTGGCGGTTCGAAGGGCGGGACGGCGGCACGCACGTGGAGACGGACGAGTCGTTCTCGGGCATGCTCGCGCGGCTCCTGCGGGGCTCGCTGCAGAAGCAGCTCGACCGCGCGCTCGAAGAGGGCCTCGAGCACCTGAAGCGCGAGGCCGAGCGGCGAGCGGCGGCGGCCTAGGTCGCGGCGACGGTCGCCGAGGCCGCTGCGGCAGCCTCGTCGGCCTTGCGGATCAACAGGTAGGCGGCGATCAGCGACGGGAGCGCAGGATCGTGGCCGGCTGCGATCTCGACCTGGCCCGTCGTGCGGAACGCGCCGCTCTTCGCCTTCGCGCGGAGCCACGGCTCGCCGTCGGGGCCGACGAGCCCGTAGCCCTGGCCGCCGCCGAGCGACTTCCAGTCCGCACTCTCGATTCCGCGCAGCTCGACCGTGTGACCGCGGACGCGCGCCAGCTCCTCACCGGTTGCCGCGTCGACGACGACGTGCTCGCGTCTCAGGATCCCCTGGGTGCGGATCTCGAGCTCCCGCCCGGCCGACGAACCTCGCCCACCGCTACGCATGGCCGGCAGGCTCAGCTCGGCTACCAGCTCGTCGCCCTGGCGAAGCTCCCACTCGCGCCGGCGCGTCGGCTGCTGCAGGAGGAGCTTGACCGACGTCTCGTCGTCCACCCCTCCAGGCTACGCCCTACAGCAGGAACGCGGCGGCCAGGGGAACTGGCGGAGGTCAGCCGTGAGCCTTGGTCGTAGTGGTGCCTCGCCAGGCCGCGCAAGAGGTCTCGGTCGGAAGTCCTTTACGAGGCCTGGGGAAACCATGAGGAGCCTGACGGCGACGATCAGCGTGGCAACGACCTGGCGTATCGAAGCTGGTAGACCGGGTGCTGCTAGGTCGTGCCCGTGCGCCGGAGCAGGGCTCCCGATTAGGCTCGACCCGTGCCGCGCTACGTTGCCCTCCTCCGCGGGATCAACCTCGGCCCGCGCAACCGGGTCGCGATGCCCGCGCTGCGCGAGGCGCTCGAGGAGGCCGGCTTCGAGGACGTGAAGACGTACCTGCAGAGCGGCAACGTCGTCCTCGGCAGCGGCGCCAAGCCCGAGACGGTCCGTCTGAAGGTCGAGCAGGCGATCGCCGACCGCTTCGACCTCGAGATCCCGGTCGTCGTGCGAACGCGCGCCGAGCTCGCCGCGGTCGTGAAGCGCAACCCGCTCGGCAAGGTCGCGACAGAGCCCAAGCGTTACCAGGTGAGCTTCCTCGAGAAGAAGCTCCCGGCGAAGACGCTGAAGGAGCTCGAGGCCGTCGCCGCGCCGAGCGAGCGAGTGGCCGCGCACGGCCGCGAGCTCTATGCGTGGCACCCGGCCGGCGTGGCGCGCTCGAAGCTCTGGGCGAAGCTGGCCGGGAAGGGCCTGGGCGTCACCGCCACGGCGCGGAACTGGACGACGGTCGAGGCGCTGCTCGAGCTCGCGGACGGCTAGGGCCGATCGCCCGTGCGCTTCAGCTACCAGCTTCTCCCTGACCAGCCGCTCAACGAGCTCCTCGGCCTGATCGAGCTGATGGACCGGCTCGGCTACTGGGCGTGCTACAGCGCCGACGAGACCTACCACAAGGACCTGTGGTCGCTGTTCGCGGCGGCGGCCGCGCGGACCTCGCGGCTCCGGATGGGGCCGGAGGTCACGCACGTGATCCTCAAGGACCCGACGATCATCGCGCAGCAGGCCGCGACGCTCGACGAGCTGACCGGTGGCCGCGCCGAGCTGGTCTTCAGCACCGGCAACTTCGCGATGCTGCGGCAGTACGGCGTCGAGCTCGCGGAAATGAAGCCGATCGCGCGCCTGCGCGAGGCGCACGAGGTGATGTCGAGGTTCCTGGCCGACGGGACGATCGACCACGAGGGCGCCCACTACGCCTACTCGGGCCTGTTCACCGCGGCGCGGCCGGTGCAGCGGCCGTTCCCGATCAAGCTCGGCGGGATGCGCGGCCCGCGCTCGTTCGAGCTCGCCGGTGAGATCGCCGCCGGGCTGCACACGGCGTGCGCGTATTCCCGCGAAGCGCTCGACTTCACCGCCGCGGCCTTCCGCCGCGGAGCCGAAAGGGCCGGCCGCGACTGGACCGAGCTGGATCTCGCCAACAACGTGCTCGGCGCCATCGCCCCCGACGCCGAGCCCGCCCGCGAGGCTGCTCGAATCGTCGCTGCGTTCTACATCTCGGCGATGCCGCGCGAGCTGCTGGAGCGAAACGGCGTCGACCCGGCCGAGGTCGGCCCCGCCGTCGAGGCGTTCAGGGCGGGAGACGTCCAGCGGGCGCTGGAGCTCACACCTCCGACCGTCGCGGACGCTCTGATCGTTGCGGGCACTCCGCAGGACTGGCTCGAATGGCTGGAGCGTGACTTCGCCCCGAGCGGTTTCGGGCACGTCCTCGTGACGTTCGCCGACCCGTTCCTCGTCGAGAGCTGGGCCGGGATCAGGATCGACGGGCTGCCGAGCCTCGGCGAGCAGTTGCAGCTCTTCCGCGACGACGTCATGTCGCGAACGAAAGGGACCTCGCCCCCGGCGGCGAATTCGCCCTCTCAGAGCCGATGATCCGACTCGCGAAGCAGCTCGTCCTCTCCTGGGTGGCCAACGCCGTCGTGCTCGCCATCGTCGTGGCCGTGCTCAGCGGCGTCGAGGTCGACTCGGCGGGCGACCTGATCACGGCCGCGCTGCTGTTCGGCATCCTGAACACGATTCTCAAGCCGCTCCTGCGGCTGCTGACCCTGCCGCTCGCCTTCATCACCCTCGGGCTGATCTGGTTCGGCGTCTCGATGCTGATGCTCTGGCTCACCGATCTCTTCGTCAGCGGTTTCGAGATCCACGGGTTCATGTCCCTGGTCTGGGCAACGATCATCGTCTGGGCCGTGAACGTCGTTCTGGACTTCGTGCCGGGGCCCTGGCGCGGGACGCGGCGAGACTAGGCCGAGAACGTCGATAAGCCCGCGGCGACCGCGAAGCCGAGCGTGGTCGCGAGGCCGGCGACGCGGCCGCTCTTCGTCGTCGCCTCCGGGATCATCGAGTCGACGAGCATCACGATCAGCGCGCCGGCGGCGAAGCCGTTGATCGCGGCCTGGAAGTGCCCGCCGGTGCCTTCCGCGAGCGCGTAGCCGAGCGGCGTCGCCAGCGCGCACAGGGCGGCGACGCCGAGCCAGAGCAGACGGATCGAACGCACGGCCGTTCCCGCCTCGCGCATGTCGATCGCCGACCCGATCGCCTCGGGGAGGTTCGAAACAAAGATCGCGACGAGCAGCGCGACGCTCACGCCCCCGCCGGCCGCGATTCCGATGCCCAGCACCATCTGCTCCGGGATGCCGTCGAGGAAGGCTCCGAGCGCGAGCGCCGTCCCACCCGAGCTGCCGCCCGGCCCGGTGCTCTCGACCGCGCGGGCGAGCACGAAGTAGACGATCGCGCCCGCTCCCAGCCCGATCCCGACCGCCCCCGCGCCGCCGACCTGCACGCCCTCCTCGAACAGCTCGAAGCTGACGGCGCTGACGAGCGCGCCGGCCCCGAACGCGAGCACGAGCCCGATCAGGCGGCTCGACCAGGACCGCAGGAGGCCGAGGAACATCCCGAGCACGAGCGACGACGCAGCGACCGCACCCCAGCCGAACGCCGCTCCCATGACGCCGATACTGACCAACCTCACGGTCGGCGCGTGCGTCTTAGTAGTCGTCGTGTGGAGCGTTCTCGAATCGCCCCGCCGGCGGCGCAGGCTCTTGATCCCCGCTGTCGCGGTCGTCCTCGCGATCCCGCTGATCTACCTGGGCGTCCACTTCTCGAGCCCTGGCTCGAAAGGCGAGGCGACGGGACCCGCGGTCGCGGATACGGGGTACGCCGAAGCGAAGCAGGTGCCGTTCACGGCCGCGAAGAAGCGCCAGGTGCGAAAGGCGCTCGCGCAGTTCATCGGCACCGCCGTCGCGCGGAAGGACGTCGGGAGCTCATGGGACATCGCCGGCCCGAGCCTTCGCGCGGGCATGACACGCAAGGAGTGGAGCTCCGGCGACATTCCCGTCACGCCGTATCCGGCTGCGCGCCACGGCCAGGGCGCCTGGGACGTCGTCAACTACTCGTACCCGCGGAAGGTCGGCCTCGAGGTGCTCGTCTTCCCGAAGCCGGGCTCGGGCTACTCGGTTGCGACGGCCGAGGTCGACGTCGTCAAGGGCCGTGACGAGCGCTGGCGCGTCGACTACTGGATGATCACGAAGTTCCACGGCCCCGGGTCGGCCGCCGCGTCGGACTCGGCGTCCGCGCTGAGCGAGGGCCCGCCGAAGGTGCACAAGCTGCCGGGGGACAAGGCTGCGAAGCGAGATGCTGCGGTCGAGGCGGCCAACACGGGCTCACGTGCAGACGCGCTGTGGCTTGTGGTCCCGCTCGCCGTCCTTGCGCTGATCGTCGTGCTGCCGATCTCGATCGGCATCGCGGTGTGGCTCCGCAACCGGCGCGCCGCCGCCGAGTGGTACCGCCCTAAGAACTAAAACACCCTGCAAATCGCCAGGTTTTTCCTGTTTGGCGTCGCGGTCTCGGGGTACGCGAACGGGAACGAAAGCGAAACGAGGGGGTGCAGTCAATGACGACCGTCGAGATGTGGACCTACACGATCGACACACCGCCGACCATCGACCTGACCGGCTTCAACGTCGAGGCGATGGACGGCGACATCGGCAAGGTCGACGAGGCGACGAACGAGATCGGCAGCAGCTTCGTCGTCGTCGACACCGGGCCGTGGATCTTCGGCAAGAAGGTCATGATCCCGGCAGGCGTGATCAGGGACATCGACCCGGACTCGGAGACGATCTTCGTCAACCGCGATAAGGACGAGATCAAGAACGCGCCGGAGTTCGACGAGCAGACGTACCGCGAACAGAAGTATCGCGACGAGCTCGGGGGCTACTACGGCCGCGGCCCGATGCGGCCTGACGACCAGCTCTAGCGCACGTCGGCTGTTGGTGTCAGCGAAGCCCCGCCTCGGCGGGGCTTCGTGCTTTCCGGCGTGGCGGATCCCTCGAACGAGGGATAGCCCCTTGAGGACGAGTGGGTCCCGCCGATGTAGGCCCGATGCGCCGCCCGCTGCTCGTGCTCGTGCTGCTTGCGACCATCGCCACCGCCCTCCCGAAAGCCGGTTTCGCGAAGACGAAATGGCCCTCCTCCGGCTCCAAGTCTCCCCACGCCTCCCGCGTGCAGAAGCTCGCTCGAAGGGTCGTTGTCTATGCGCGGCACCAGCTCGGCGTCCCCTACAGCTGGGGCGGCACCTCGCGTGCGACAGGCTTCGACTGCTCCGGGCTGGTGTACGCCGCGTACCGCTCGATCGGCTGGACGATCCCCCGCTCGTCGTGGGACCAGCTGCGCGCCGGCAGGCCGATCCGCTTCGCGCGCCTGCGCCCCGGTGACCTGCTGTTCACCGAGGGCGGCGGCCATGTCCAGCTCGTGGTCTCCAGGCGCGCCGCGATCTCGGCCCCGCAGACGGGGGAACGCGTCCGCTACGTGCCTCTGACGCAGCTCCGCCCGGAGTTCGCGGGCGCGCGTCGCGTGCTCAGGTAGCCGAAGCGGCGTCGACCGCGAACAGGCTCCACTCGCCGGGCACGCCCTTCAGCTCGTGGGCTCCGCGGTCGGCGAAGGCCATCCGCGAGCCGATCACGAGGTCCTTGACGGTGTTCGAGACGAGCACCTCGTCAGCCTTGGCGAGGGAGGCGATGCGGGCGGCGATGTGGACGGCGATCCCGGCGAGCTTGCCGTCGACCAGCTCGGCCTCGCCCGTGTGGAGGCCGGCCCGGATCGAGAGGCCGAGGGCGCTCACCGACTCTGCGATTGCCGCGGCGCAGCGGATGCCGCGTGCGGGGCCGTCGAACGACGCGACGAAGCCGTCGCCGGCCGTGTCGAGCTCCTGGCCGCGGAAGCGTTCGAGCTGGCGGCGCACGAGCGCGTTGTGACGCTCCAGAAGGTCGCCCCACCCCCGGTCGCCGAGCCGCGCGGCCAGCGCGGTCGAGCCGACGATGTCGGTGAACAGGATCGTCGCGAGGACGCGGTCCGGCTCGGGTGCGGTGCGGACGCCGGTCACGAACTCCTCGACCTCACCCAGCACCGCGTCCGGCTCGCCAACCCACGGCAGGTGGTCGCCACCTGGAAGCTCGACCAGCCGTGCACCCGGGATGTGCTCGGCCAGGTACTCGGCCTCCCCGCGCGGCGTGATCGGATCCTCGCCGGCCTGCCGCCACGCGGCGGCGCCGTGCCCGAAGCGCGCGTCGCGGCGGTAGAGGACGAGCGTCGGCGCGCTGATCGCCGGCAGCACGTCGCGGACGTCGATCTGGCTGTTCATCCGCAGCAGCGCGAGTGCGGCGCCCGGGCTCGCGGCGTGGCGGATGAAGGTGCGCCAGCTGTCGCGGTAACTCGGGTCGGCGGCGAGGGTCGGCGCGGGGACGACTCGGGTCGATCGCGTCCGGCCAGTTCTCCTGGAGCTCGCGCAGCCGCGCGTCGAGCTCGTCCTGGCCGAGCAGGGCTGCCCCCGCCCGTGCGAAGGAGCCGTAGAGGATCAGCGCAGCCGTCCGCTCCGGGTAGGTAGCGGCGAAGAGCGCGCTCATCGCGCCGCCCTCGGAGACGCCCATCAGCGCCGCGCGCTCGGACCCGACGGCGTCCATGACCGCGCGGACGTCGTCCATCCGCTCCTCGAGGATCGGCAGCTGGTCGACGGGCACGCGGTCGGAGAGCCCGGTGCCGCGCTTGTCGAACAGGATCAGCCGCGAGAATCCCGCGAGGCGACGGCGAAAGGCCGCCTCGAGCGGCTCGTCCCAGGAGAGCTCGACGTGCGTGATCCAGCCCGGCACGAAGACGAGGTCGACGGGGCCGTCGCCGATCACCTGGTAGGCGATGTGGACGTCGCCGCTTTTCGCGTACCTGGTCTCCGGCGCCACGGCGTGAGCCTGCGCCAAAGGCCAGGAGGCCGTCAACTCACGTCCGCCTTGGTACGGTCGGCCGGTGGCTGAGGCTGGCGCCGTTCTCGAGCACGTGAGGTCGGCTGACGGAACCCGGATCGGATACCGGCGAAGCGGCGCGGGGCCGCCACTCGTTCTCGTTCACGCCACGACCGGCGCCCACTGGAGCTTCAATCTCCTGGTCCCGAGGCTCGTCGACCGCTTCACCGTCTACGCGATCGACCGTCGCGGCCGAGGCGAGAGCGGGGATCACGCGGACTATTCGATGGAGCGCGAGTTCGAAGATGTCGGCGCAGTGGTCGACTCCATCGCCGGACCGGCAAGTGTCTTCGGCCACTCGTCCGGCGCTACGGTCGCTCTCGGCGCTGGGCTCGTCGCCCGCAACCTGCAGCGGCTCGTCCTCTACGAGCCCTCGCCGGGGATCGCGGCTGTGCCGCCCGAGGATCTCACGAAGATCGACGCGCTCGTGACCCGCGGTGAGCCGGAGGAGGCGCTCGTCTTCGCGCTCGGCGTGTTCGGATTGACGCCCGAGGAGGTCGAGCAGATTCGGGCCCTGCCGACCTGGCCGGCTCGAGTCGCAGCCGCCCACACGGTGACTCGCGAGGTACGAGCGGAAGAGGGCTACACCCTGGATTCCGAGCGGTTCCGCGACCTCGCCACGCCCGTGCTCCTGCTGCTCGGCGAGAAGAGCCCTGGCTGGGCGAGTGAGGGAACCGAGCGGATCGAGGCGGCTCTCCCGAACGCGCGTGTCGCGATCTTGCCGGGCCAAGGCCATGCGGCCACGATGACGGCGCCGGACCTCGTTGCCGCCGAGATCGGCCGCTTCTTGCGTGACTAAAAGCGCGCTGTGTCGTTGTCTTGCTCGGGCGGTTGCGGCTCGGGCGTCACGGCGCGAGCCTGCGGCAAGCCCGCGGGGCCGTCAACCGCGCGAGCGGGTCAGCCGAGCTCGGACTCGGCTTCCGACGCCACGTGCTCACCCTCCGAAGCCAAGGGCTCACCCTCCGAAGCCAAGGGCTCACCCTCCGAAGCCAAGGGCTCACCCTCCGAAGCCAAGGGCTCACCCTCCGACGGCATCGGCTCGCCGTTCCGTGCAGCCTCGCGCTTCTCCTGCCTGCGCTGGATCTTCAGAGCGCGTTTCTCTGCAACCGCCCGCTCGCGGTTGCGCTTGTTGATCGTCTGCTGCCGCCTATTGCTCCCCATGTGACCTCCTAACCTCGAGCGGCGCGCCCGCGCATCCGGGCTCTATGGGCCACGGCGTCAGGGACGAACGCCACGTCGCGCGCCTGCCGCAATCCGTTGGTCCTGTCGATCTCAAAGGTGACGACCCGGTGCGCGCAGCGTCCCTCGGGCCGCTCGCCCACGGCGAAGCCGTCGCCTGGGACGGCCAGCCGCTCACCCTCGTCGGTCCAGATGAAGCCGTGGTCCTTCGCCTCGTTGAACCAGAGCATCTGTCCTCGCATCGCGTGCCTTTCGCTAGGAGGCAGCGCGCGCCGCGATTGCGGCGCGCGCCGACGCTCGGTTAACCGACTGTCGTAACGTTCTTCGCCTCGGGGCCTTTTGCGCCCTCGGCTGCCTCGTACTCGACCTTCGCGCCTTCGGCGAGCGACTTGTAGCCGTCACCCGCGATCGACGTGTGGTGAACGAAGAGATCCTTGTCCCCCTCGTCGGGGCTGATGAAGCCGTACCCCTTCGAGTCGTTGAACCACTTCACTGTTCCTGTTGCCATGAAAAAACACCTCCTTCTACCTCTCGCGAACGGTAGATGGGAGGCGTTGGGCCAACCAGGTACTCGCTCTGTCGTGGGCTCACCCTAGCAACGACGCTGGGGAGCCGGGGCTTGGGCCCGGCTCCCCAGAGCTCCTCTAGGCCGCGAGGTCGAACGCCGGCTCTTCCTCGATCGCCGCGGACTGGCGCTTGTTGCGGGCCAGGAGCGCGACGGCCGCGGCGGCGAGGACGAAGACGGCGCCGACCAGGAGGGCGAGCTGGTAGCCCTCGGTCGCTGCGTCGGCGACCGTCGACTGGCCGGCCTGTAGGACCGACGTGGTTCGCTCGGTCGCGAGCGCCGAGAAAATCGCCAGGCCGAGTGCGCCGCCGAGCTGCGTCCCGGTGTTGAGCAGGCCCGCAGCGAGCCCGGCCTTGTCCGTGCTGATCCCCGCGTTGGCGGCGGTCGTCGCGCCCACGAACACGCCGCCGAGGCCGATCGAGGCCACCACCATGCCGGGCAGGATGTCCGACACGTACGAACCGTCGACCGGGATCCGTGACAGCCAGTAGAGGCCGCCGGACGCGATCACGGCGCCGACGACGATCACGGGCTTGGTCCCGATGCGCGCGAACAGCTGGGACGCGATGCTCGTCGCAACGATGAACCCGGCCGTCAGCGGGAGGTAGGCGAGGCCGGTCTGGATCGGCGAGTAGTCGAGCACGGTCTGCATGTACAGCGTCAGGAAGAAGAACATCGGGAGGAAGCCGGCCGCCGTGACGAGCTGCGTCGCGTCGGCGACGGCGACTCCCTTGACGCGCAGGATCGACATCGGCACGAGCGGGTTGCGCACTCGCAGCTCGTTGACGACGAACGCCACCAGCAGAGCTCCGGCGAGGGCGAGCCCGCCGACGGTGCGAGTCGCGCCCCAGCCGACGTCGGGTGCCTTCACGAGCGAGAAGACGAGCAGCAGCATCCCGCCGGTCACGAGCAGGGCGCCGAGCGCGTCGAAGTTCCTCAGACGGGCCGAGCCTCGTTCTCCCTGGAGCAGCACGAAGGCGCCGACGAGCGCGATCGCGGCGAAGGGGACGTTGACCCACAGCACCCACCGCCAGCCCGGCCCTTCGGTCAGAAGACCGCCGAAGAGGACGCCGGCGGCACCGCCGAGGCCCGAGACCGCGGCCCAGGCGCCGAGGGCGGTGTTCCGCTCGCGGCCCGAGCGGAAGATCGTCGTCAGCGACGACAGGGCGGCCGGCGAGAGCATCGCCGCACCCATTCCCTGCACGAAGCGGGCGCCGATCAGCAGCGCCTCGCCGTGGGCCAGGCCGCCGACCAGCGAGGCGCTCGCGAAGACGACGAGGCCTGTGACGAGGATCCGGCGGCGTCCGAGCAGGTCGGCCACCCGGCCGCCGAGGAGCAGGAACCCGCCGTAGGTGAGGATGTACCCGTTGACGACCCACTGCAGGCCCTCCTGGGAGAACCCGAGGTCGCGCTTGATCGACGGGAGGGCGATGTTGAGGATCGAGGCGTCGAGCACGTCCATGAACTGGACGAGACAGAGCAGGATCAGGACCGCGACGCCTCGCCTCGACGACAGGGAAGTCGCGTCCTGGGATCGGGGGGTGGATACCGCTTTCGGATAAGTCTCTGCTGACATGGCTGGGGTCTCCTTCATGGGTGTCTATTGAGGTGACACCCCAGTGCCGGCCGACGTGACACGTCGTCGACCGTGCTCGCGTAGGAGGTGGCTTAACGCGCCTGGCGGAGCAGCGCACGCACGTCTGCGACCGGGCCGAGATGCGCGAGCTTCTCCGGGTTGATCACGGAGCGGATCGTCTGCACGAGCCCGTCGGCGACGTCCAGCGACATGACGACGGCGATCCGGCCGTCAGGATCCGTGAACACGACACCGGGCTGCCCATTGACGTGGGCCAGCTGCAGCGACGCCCCGAGTTGCTTCGCCTGCGCAATCGTGCCCGCCATGAGCTGTGCCACCCGCTCAGGGCCGTAGATCGGCCGCGGCCATGACGGCGCCTTGCCTCCACCGTCGCCGTAGACGACAACGTCCGCAGCCAGCAGCTCCACCAGCGCTTCGGTGTCGCCCTGTTCCGCGGCCGCGAAGAAGCGCCGCGCGAGCTCGTCGCGTTGCTGCTGCGACGCCTCGAACCGGGGTCGTCCTTCGTCGATGTGCCTCCGGGCTCGGACGAAGAGCTGTCGGCAGTTGTCCTCGGTGCGGTCGACGATCTTCGCGATCGCGCCGTACTCGTAGCCGAAGACCTCGCGGAGCAGAAAGACGGCTCGCTCGACGGGAGTGAGGCTCTCCAGCAGGACGAGAAATGCCATCGAGAGCGAGTCGGCAGTCTCGGCATGCACCGCGGCGTCCGGCGCCGGGTCCGCGAGCAGCGGCTCGGGCAGCCACTGCCCGACGTACTGTTCGCGGCGCACACGCGCGGATCTCAGGTGGTCGATGCTGAGGCGCGTCACGACGGCCGTCAGGTACGCCTTCGGCGACTCGACCTCCGTTCCCTCGGTCTCTGCGCGATGGATGCGGAGAAACGCCTCCTGGACGAGGTCCTCCGCCTCGCTGACGCTACCCACCATGCGGTACGCGACCGAGAACAGCAGTGGCCTGAGTGTTTCGTAGCGCGCTTCGGTTTGCATGTGACTACGGACGGGATAGCACGCGCGTCTGTGACAGCGCGGCAACGTGTCACAGGCACGTGCCCTACCTCGTCTCAGGGATCGAACCGAAACGAAAGGAGCACACGATGCGGATCTTCATCGCAGGCGCATCCGGAGCAATCGGAAAGCACCTCGTGCCGCTGCTCGTCGGCTCGGGACACGAGGTCGTCGCGACCACGCGGTCGGAGCGCAAGGCTCCCGATCTGCGCGCGCTCGGCGCGCAGCCGGTCATCCTCGACGTGCTGGATGCCGAGGACGTGGGGCGAGTCGTCTCCGAGGCGGCGCCCGAGGTGATCGTCCATCAGGCGACCGCGCTGGCGGAGACAGGCACGAACCTGCGCAACTTCGACAAGGCCTTCGCTCAGACGAACCGGCTGCGGACGGGCGGGACGGACAACCTGCTCGCGGCCGCGAGGGCAGTCGACGTGAAGAAGTTCGTCGCGCAGAGCTACGGCGGGTGGCCGTACGCGCGCGAAGGCGGGCCCGTCAAGACCGAGGACGATCCGCTCGACCCGCGGCCACCGAGTGACGCGACGGAGTCGCTGGCTGCGATCCGGCAGCTCGAGGAGCGCGTGGTCGGGGCGGAGTGGCTCGAGGGAATCGCTCTTCGCTACGGCGGCTTCTACGGGCCGGGCACGTCGCTGTCACACGGCGGCGAGGCCGAGGAGGCGATCCGGAAGCGCAAGTTCCCGATCATCGGCAGCGGTGCCGGGTTGTGGTCGTTCGTCCAGATCGAGGACGCAGCCCGCGCCACGCTCGCCACGATCGAGCGCGGTCGGCGCGGCGTCTACAACATCGTCGACGACGAGCCGGCACCGGTGTCCGAGTGGCTGCCGTACCTCGCGCGTGAGGTTGGCGCGAAGCCGCCGCGACACGTCCCTCTGTGGCTCGGCAAGCTCCTGACCGGCGAGCAGCTGGTGTCGATGATGACCGAGACCCGCGGCGCGTCGAACGCGAAAGCGAAGCGCGAGCTCGGCTGGCAGCCGCTCTACCCGAGCTGGCGGGAGGGCTTCGTGAGCGGCCTGGGCGAGAGCGAGGTCAAGCAGCTGAGGACCGCGGCGTAGCGGGGCGCCGGGCTATCCCTCGACTGCCGCGAGGATCCGCCGCGCCACGTTCGTCCAGCTCCAGCGCTCGACTGCAGCGTTCCGCGCAGCCGCGCGAAGGGCCGACCGGTCGCTCTCCGACAGCGTGAGAATCTCGTTCAGGCGCTGCGCGAGGGCGGCCTGGTCGCCCCTGGGAAAGCTCGCCAGGTGCCGAAGCGCCGGCGGGTAGGCCTCGTCGAGCCCTCGCGCGATCTCCGCGAGGCCCGAATGGTTCGCGACCACGGGCGGGCACCCGGCTGCAGCGGCTTCAGCGGCCACCATCCCGAACGCCTCGGGGAAGATCGAGGGGACGACCGCCACGTCGGCGAGCGCGAGCAGGTGGACGAGGTGACGGTGCTCGAGCGGGCCGGTGAAGAGGACCGGCAGCCCTTCGGCCTGCTGCTCGAGCGTCTCGCGATAGTCGCCGAAGCCGACGATCACCGCGCGCGCGTCGACCTCTTTCAGCGCCTCGAGGAGAAGCTGGACGCCCTTGTTGTAGATCAGCTTGCCGAAGTAGACGACCGTCGGCCGATCGCCCGCGAGGAACGCGGCCAGCCGGTCGGCGTTGCCCTCGTCGGGGAGCCGTTCCTCCGCGTTCCCCGGGTTGGGCGGGTCGCGCCGCGCTTCCTCCAGCAACGCCGCCAGCGCTTCCTCTCTCGGCTGAGGGCGCCAGAGCTCGACGTCGACGCCGGGTGGGATCTCGTGCACGCGCTCGACGTGCCCGCACACCTCCTCGAGCACCTCGCGGATGTGCTCGGACCCGGCGATCACGGCCCCCGCTGCCTCGAGCGCCTCGGCGCCCCAGCTCGACAGCCGGGCGTTGCCGCGCATCGAGTACTCGAGCTCCGACCCGTGCGCCTTCACGACGTACGGCGCGCCCGGTCGCGGCGCCGACGGGCCCGCCGAGGATCACGTGGTTGACGAAGACGAGATCGGCGGGCAGGCGCTCCCGCATCGCCGCCGCGTTCGCCTCGACCCAGGCCGAGAGCTCCTCAGGCGCACAGTCCTGCACGAGCTCCACGCGGTAGCCGTCGTAGCGATCGAGCACGAAGACCGGCAGCAGTCCGCCGACGTCGGGGCGCACGGTCGCGGCCGACCCGAGGTCGAGGCGCTCGGGCTGCGGCTCCTGCGAGAAGACGGTGACGTCGTGCCCCTCACGGCTCCACTCGCGCGCGAGCGAACGTGCGTAGATGTTCGAGCCCGTGCCGCCGAGGAGGTAGCCGTGCCAGACGAAGATCTTCATGGAGCGAAGAAGCCGGTCCGCTCGATCAGTCCGATGCCGCCGCTCACCGCGAACCGCTCGATACCGAAGTTATCTGCGATCGCAGAAACGTCAGCGACGCAGTCCACCACCCGTCGGCCGCGGAACCGATCGGAGCCGCCGTAACCGGGGCGGTCGTAGGTGATAACCCGCGCTCCGACCTCGCATACGCGCTCGCGTCGCCTTCCCCGACAAAGCGCGAGCCCGGCGTGCCGTGGAGCGAGAAGACCGGGAACCCATCCGGGTCGCCGCACTCGGCGACCGTCAGCGTCCGCCCATCCTTTGCCGCCACCGTCTGCGGGCCAGACGCTCCAGCCATGACGGCATCATCTCGCACCGTGTTTGATGATGGCGGCTCGAGGCGAATGCGAATCGAGTGATCGTCTCCCTTCATGTCGCAACCGGCGCCGTTGGCGGCGCACTCGTCGGCTCGCGGCGCCGCTCGCTTCCGCTCGGCCTCGTGCTGCACCTGGCCGGCGACCGGATGCCGCACCACGACATCGGCGATCGCCGCTTCGAGATCGGCTCCGGGATTGCCGCCGTCGTGCTTCTAGCTCTCGTGCGTGGGCCGTTCGATCCCGCCGTCACGGGCGCGCTGGCGGCGTCTTCTCCAGACCTGGAGCACGTCCTCAGGCTCCCGCGCCCGCGCGGCCGCAAGCTCTTCCCGAGCCATCGCTTCCACGGCTGGCACAGAAGCGGGGGCGCTCCGGCCTGGGCTCAGCTTCTGGTTGCCGGCTTCCTGATCGGCGCCGTTCTGCGTCCACGCTTCGACCGTCGATAGCCCAGAGCCGCCTGCCAACCTGCGGTCGCGAGCGAGCAGGCGGCCAGCACGACGGCGACGGCGCCGACCGAAACGGACAGCGAGAAGCGCTCGCTACGGCCTGGCCTACCGCTCACATCGACAGCGCGGGCAGGCACTGCCACACTGGCTGGAGCACTACAACATGCGAAGGCCGCACAGCTCGCTCGGAGACCGGCCAGCCGATTAGCCGCGTTCACAACGTCTGTGGGTGGGACAGTTAGCTACAGCCGGTGTTAGTCCCGCAGTCGCGGCACGTGTAGCAGCTGCCCGTTCGGACCATCCGGCCTCCGCACTTGGCGCACTCCACCGCGTCCTCCCACGCGTTGAACAGGGCCGTCTGGCCTGGCGGGGCCGCTTCAGCGGGCTCGGCACCGGCGGCGGCAGGAGCCTCGCCGCTGTACTGCGCTGCGAGCCGCGCCTTCACCTCCGGCGAGAGGATCCCGGCTGCCTCCTGCTGCTCCGTGGTCAGGAACTTCTTGCCGAACCAGCGGAAGACGTAGTCGACGATCGACTTCGCGATGCGGATGTCGGCATCGTTCGTCATGCCGCTCGGCTCGAAGCGCATATGGGTCAGCTTCGAGACGTAGACCTCCGGCGGGACGCCGTACTGCAGGCCCATCGAGACCGCGATGCACAGCGAGTTCATCAGGCCGGACATCGTCGTCCCGTCCTTGGCGATGTCGACGAAGATGTCGCCGGGCGAGCCGTCCTCGTAGAGGCCGACGTGGATGTAGCCCTCGTAGTCGCCGACGCGGAACTTGCGGCCGACCTCGACGCGGTCCTCCGGTAGCCGGCGGCGCTGCGTCAGCGCCACGGGCGGTGTCGCCTCGAGCTGCGCGTCCGCCTCGCCGTCCTTCCGGCCCGACAGGGGCTGCGCGACCTTGCAGTTGTCGCGGTAGATCGCGATCGCCTTCACGCCGAGCTTCCACGAGTCGAGCAGCAGGCCCGACACCTCGTCCACGGTGACCGTCTCGGGCAGATTCACCGTCTTCGAGATCGCGCCCGAGATGAACGGCTGCACCGCGCCCATCATCTTCACGTGGCCGGTGTAGTGGATCGCTCGCTCCCCGATCGCGCAGTCGAAGACCGGGTAGTGCTCGGCCTTCACATACGGCGCGCCGACGACGGTGTTGCGCTCGTCCACGAACGCAACGACCTCTTCGATCTCGCGCGGGGCGTACCCGAGCTTCTCCAAGGCCATCGGCACCGTCTTGTTCGGGATCGTGATCTCGCCGCCGCCGACGAGCTTCTTCGACTTGACGAGCGAGAAGTCGGGCTCGACCCCGGTGGTGTCGCAATCCATCATGAAGCTGATCGTCCCGGTGGGCGCGAGCACGGTCGCCTGCGCGTTGCGGTAGCCGTGCACCTCGCCGAGGTTCAGCGCCTCGTCCCAGGCGCTTGCCGGCACGCCGACAGCAGGTCGCGCGGCACCGACTCGGAGTGCTCGATGTTGCCCACCGCCGCGCGGTGCATCGACATCACGCCGATCATCGCGCCGGCGTTCGGCCGGTAGCCGGCGAACGGGCCCATGCGCGCGGCGATCTCCGCCGACTTGCGGTAGGCGCGACCGGTCATCAACGCGGTGATCGCGGCTGCGTAGGCGCGGCCCTCGTCGGAGTCGTACGGCAGCCCGCGCGCCATCAGCAGCGCGCCGAGGTTCGCGTAGCCGAGCCCGAGCTGGCGGTACGCCTTCGCGTTGCGCTCGATCTCGGGCGTCGGGTACGACGAGTAGCCGACGAGGATCTCCTGCGCGAGGAAGGTGACGTCGACCGCGTGCTCGAACGCCTCGACGTCGAGCTCGCCGTCCTCGCGCCGGAACTTGAGCAGGTTCAGCGAGGCCAGGTTGCAGGCGGAGTCGTCGATCGACATGTACTCCGAGCACGGGTTGGATGCGTTGATGCGGCCCGTGTTCGGGAGCGTGTGCCACTTGTTGATCGTCGTGTCGTACTGCACGCCCGGGTCGGCCGACTGCCACGCGGCGTCGGCGACCTGGCGCAGCAGCTCCTTCGCCTTGACCGTGTCGACCACCGCGCCGTCGGTGCGGGCGGTCAGGTTCCAGTCCGCGTCGGCCTCGGCGGCCTCCATGAAGGCGTCGCTCACGCGGACCGAGTTGTTCGCGTTCTGGTACTGGATCGACGCCCAGTCCTCCGAGTTCAGCGACATGTCGTAGCCGGCCTGCTCGAGGACGCGCGCCTTCTGCTCCTCATGCGCCTTGCACCAGATGAACTGCTCGACGTCCGGGTGGTCGACGTCGAGGACGACCATCTTCGCCGCGCGCCGCGTCTTGCCGCCGGACTTGATCGTCCCGGCTGACGCATCGGCGCCGCGCATGAACGACACCGGGCCGCTCGCGTAGCCGCCCTTGGAGAGCTGCTCCTTCGAGGAGCGCAGCTTGGAAAGGTTGACGCCCGACCCCGAGCCGCCGCGGAAGATGATCCCCTCCCGGCGGATCCAGTCCAGGATGTCCTCCATCGAGTCGTCGATCGAAAGGATGAAGCAGGCGCTGCACTGCGGCGTCTCCTCGAAGCCGACGTTGAACCAGACCGGCGAGTTGAAGGCGACGTACTGGTTGACCAGCAGCGCCTTCAGCTCGGCCTCGAAGGTCTCGGCCTCCTCGTCGTCGGCGAAGTAGCCGCCGTCGCGGCCCCAGGCGACGATCGTGTCGACGACGCGGCCGATCATCTGCTTGACGCTGCGCTCGCGCTCGGGCGAGGACATGCGGCCGCGGAAGTACTTCTGCGCGACGATGTTGGTCGCCGTTTGCGACCAGAACTTCGGGAACTCGACGTCCTTCTGCTCGAATGCCGGGCCGTCCTTGCCGGGGATCAGCGCGTCACGCGTTTCCCACTCGATCTCGTCGAACGGGTCGCGGCCGGAGATCGTGAAGAAGCGGCGCACGCCGAGACTCGAGCCGTCCTCGACGACGGTGTTCTCGAGCTGTTCGTCCGCGATTTCGACGGTCTCCAACTGCCTTGCTGACGCCATTTTCCCGACCTCCTGCGCTTGTCCCGAATGGTATTGACTGCGCCCGGGTCGGCGTGCCTGCGCGGCTCGAGCGGACCGCTCAGGCTAGAGACGCGTTCGGACGGATGTGCCTGTCCGCCAGATCTCGGCTGCAGTGCACGCGCGGCGGCCAGGATCGTCTCTTCGGCCGGCGCCTCGATCGTCACGTGCAGTCCGCCGACGTGGACAGCGCCGATCGAGCCTCCGACGCCGATGAAGACCTTGCCCGCGGGAGGGACGTAGCTTCCGACGATGCGGCGGAATCGCGAGGCTCGTGTTCCCTCGGTGAGGGTGACGTTACGATCCGCTGTGACCGTCGTCGGGGGTCGTGTGCCGTCGCTCTTCCACACGGTGCCGAATCAGATGCTCGGGACCGTTCTCTGTGCCTTGAACGAGCTCGCGCGCGTGGATCGCTCCGCGTGGGCACGAGAACGGGCGAAATACGCGGGTCGCGAGCACGTGCTCGAGCTGCGAGTGCCGCCTTTGGAGTGCCTGTGGAACGACGTGCTCCACCTGAGCCCGGTTCACCCTGCGGACATCGTCGCCGAGCTCCGTGCAGTCGATCTGGAGCCTCTCCGCAATCGCTTCTTCGAGATCGATGCGGCCAGCCTCGATACGGCACGCACCGTCGTCTTCATCAATCGTCGAGCAAGCACCTCCGACGAGATCGACGCCTCGCAGTGGATGCCGTTCGAACCGGACGCACTCCCGGCCCTCGCCGGTTTCAACGAGGCGAGTCGGCGCTACTACCGTGAGTGCGCGGAAACGGGAACGCGGCCGCTCCTGTGGGGCTACCTCCCGCACGTGTTCTACCGCGGCGCACTCGACATTCGAGATCTGCCCATCCTGGAGGTATGAGACCTGTCCGTGCCGGTTAGCCGAAGGTGAAGCAGTACGCCTCGGCGCCGGCTTCCGGGAACGTGATCTCGAGCGTGCGTTCGCGGATCGAGCCGGGCTGGCGGATCAGCTGGTGCAGCCGTTGCTGCGAAAGCGTTCCGTTGCCCTCTTCGTCGACGTCGTGGCCGTGGGCCGCACCCGGCGGCCCGCCGTCCAGGAGCACCCGGAACGGCACTTCGGTCCCTCGCTCGCGCGGGCCCATGACGAGGTGTGCGTCGCGGGCGTGGAAGCGGAACGCGAGCCGCCCGCCCGCGCCGTTGGGCACGCTGGCTCCAGCCTCGATCGTCCAGTCCCCTGCCAGGGCCCACTCGTTGAGATTCAACGGTTCCGGCACGCGGTAGGCGCGGGGCTCGTCGGCTACGGACCCGGGAGAGGCGAAGTTCTGCGCCTGCTCGTAGCCGAGGTAGGTCTCCGGCGACCTCAGGTTGTCCCAGTCGGCCTGGAGCTCGAAGCCGTGCGGGGTGACCGAGACCAGGTCGTCGGGGACGTCCTCGCGTCCCGCCTCGCCCAGCAGCATCTGGATCACCCGTTCGCATTCCTCGTAGCCGCCCTCGCCGAACTGGTGGTGCCGGATTCGCCCCTCGGCGTCGGCGTAGTAGGCAGCCGGCCAGTAGTGGTTCGCGAACGCGCGCCACACCTCGTAGTCGGGATCGAGCGCGACCGGGTACCCGACGGCCATGTCCTCGACGGCCCAGCGCACGTTGTCCTCGTCCCGTTCGAACGGGAACTCCGGTGTGTGGACGCCGATCACGACCAGGCCGTCGCCCTCGTACTTCTCTGCCCACGCGCGCACGTACGCGAGGGTGCGGAGCCAGTTGATGCAGGTGTAGGTCCAGAAGTCGACGAGGACGACCTTCCCCCGGAGGTCGTCCGGAGCGAGCGGCGGCGAGTTGAGCCAGCCGGTCGCCCCGTCGAAGCCGGCCAGGTGGCCTTCGACCGGCAACGGGTGGCTGCGATGGCGGCTGAACAGGGCCACGCCGTGCCTAACGCCTGCCGCCGAAGAGCGACAGGAACAGGAGGAAGACGTTGAGGATGTCGAGGAAGATCGACGCTGCGAGGAGCGGGGCGGCTCGGATGTCCTGCGTGCGGCGCAGGCGCTGGAAGTCGAACGCGGTCAAGCCGGCGAAGATCGCGAGCCCGAGAATCGCGTAGATCAGCTGGCCGTTCGGGATCTGGACGAAGATCAGGACGATCCCGAACACGATCAGCCCGATCAGCGCCCAGAGGCAGAAGCGGGCGATCGCAGACAGGTCGCGCCGCGTGGCGTATCCATACGCCCCGAAGCCGGCGATGAAGAGCGCCGTCGCTCCACCCGCCTGCCACAGGGCCTGCGGGCTCGTGCTCGCGTAGTACGCGATCGTCGGTGCGGTGGCGAGCCCGATGATCACGCCGAACGCGAACAGGAGCGTGATCGCCATTCGCTCCGACCGCTGCGCCGCGACGTTGAGGCCGATCAGGCATCCGAAGGCGGCAAGGAACAGGACGAAGCCCCACCCGTACGAGAGGTCGCGCCCGAGGTACGCGCCCAGGGCGAACAGGCCGGCGGTGACCGCGACCAGGCCCATCGTCTGGCCGAGCAGGGTCCCGCTCTCGTCACGGGTCAGGGGCGGCTGGAGGACCGAGGGGTTCGAGTCCATCTAGCGCATCCTCTCTTGTCTGGAACCGGTTAGCGCAGTGAGCTGAACGCGGCCCGGGCCTCCTGCGAGAAGAGCTCCGGCTCCTCCCACGCCGCGAAGTGGCCGCCCCTGGCGGCCTCGTTGAAGTAACTGAGCGTGGGGTACGACTTCTCGACCCAGCTGCGCGGGGCCGCGAAGATCTCGTCCGGGAACGTGGTGAAGCCAACCGGGATCGAGACCTCCCGAGGAGCCTGGCCGGCCGCAAGAGCTTGGGCTCGTCCGCTCTCCCAGTACGAGCGGGCCGCCGAGGCCCCGGTGCCCGTGAGCCAGTACACCGTGATGTTGTCGAGGATGTGGTCCCGCGTCAGATTGCCCACAGGCTCGCCGTCGACGAAAGCGTGGGAGATCTTGTAGTAGCTGTCGGTGTCGTGGTCGAGCATCCAGGCCGCGAGGGCGACGGGGGAATCCAGCAGGGCGTAGCCGATCGTTTGCGGTCGCGTGGCCTGCTCGAGGAAGTAGCCGAAGCCCGTCGCTCTGAACGCGGTCAGCGCATCGGCCGCCGCGCGTTCCTGCTCGGTTTCCGTCGCTTGGGGGACGCCCAACGCCGTCACGAGCAAGTTCGTGTGGATTCCGATCAGCCCCTCGGGTGCCTGGCGGCCCATCGCGTCGGTGATGGAGGCGCCGACGTCGCCACCCTGCGCCACATAGCGGGTGTAGCCGAGGCGCTGCATCAGCTCCGCCCATGCCTGCGCGGTGCGGCCGGGGTCCCAGCCGATCTCCGTCGGCTCGCCCGAGAAGCCGTAACCGGGGATTGACGGCAGCACCAGGTGGAACGCGTCCTCGGCGTCTCCATCGTGCGCGGTGGGGTCGGTGAGCGGGCCGACGGCATCGAGCAGCTCGATCACCGAGCCGGGCCAGCCGTGCGTCATGATCAGCGGCAACGCGTTCTCGTGCTTCGAGCGCACGTGGATGAAGTGGATGTCGACCCCGTCGATCTCGGTCGTTAACTGCGGGAGCGCGTTTAGCCGCTTCTCGATCCTCCCGAAGTCGTAGTCGTTGGCCCAGTAGCGGGCAAGCTCCTTCAGCGTCGCCAGCTGGACGCCCTGCGACCGATCTTCGACGAGCTCCTTGGTCGGCCAGCGCGTCGCCTCGATGCGCCGGCGCAAGTCTTCGATCTGCTCCTCTGGAATCTCGACGTGGAAAGGCTTGATCTCGGTTGCGGTGGCGACGGTGCTGCTCATGACGACCTCCTCCGCTGTGGGGGTTGGTGCTACGACCTCAATAAGCCGACGCGGCCCTGACCCAAGCTGCAAGAATCGATCGGGTCCCACGACCGGGGGGACGGTAGTGCCGACAACCTCTGCAGCGACCCGCTGACGCATGGCCTCGTTGGGCACGCGCAGGCGACTGACCCCGAGTGAGGAGCGAGACCTCGTGATCGGAGCCGAGGCCGGTGATCCGGACGCATCTCGCCGACTAGTCGAGGCCTTCCTGCCGGCGATCGCCGGTCTTGCCAGCGGCTTCCCCGGGGGAATCAGAGTCGAGCAACGCGAGCTCGTCCAGGACGGCGTGGCGGGCTTGCTCTTCGCCGCACGGCGCTTCGACCCGGGCCTCGACACGCCCTTCTGGGCCTACGCCTCGTTCTGGGTGAGGAAGGCGATGCAAGAGCTCGTTGCCGAGTTGGCGCGTCCGTTCGCGCTCTCCGATCGTGCGGTGCGAAATCTCGCCCGGGTCAGCGCGGCGCGCCACGATCACCTGCAGGCCCACGGCCACGAGCCCACGGCGGGAGAGCTGAGTAGCGCGACCGGGTTCAGCGGGGCCCAGCTCGAGAGCCTGCAGGTGGCCGAGCGAACACCGCGCGGAATCGAGGAGCGGGTTGGGACGGACGAGGGAGCTGCGGCCACGGTCGGGGACGGCGTCGTCGATCCCGGTGCCGAGCGGGCCTTCGAGCACGTGCTCGACGACATCGAGATCCACGAAGTCCACGGTCTCGCCGATCGGCTCGACGAGCGCGAGCGCTCGGTGCTCCACGCGCACTACGGGCTCGGACGGCCCGCGCAGACCCTGAACCAGATCGGCCGCGAGCTCGGTGTGACGGCCGAGCGCGCCCGGCAGATCGAGATCGGCGCGCTCGAGAAGTTGCGCGAGGCGCTCTAGAACAGATCGAGCCGCCAGTCGTTGCAGCGCATCCAGTGTCCCGGCGGAAACTCGAAGTCGTGCTCGCCGAGGAGCTCGAAGCCGAGCTTGCGGCAGATGGCGTTCGAGGGCGCGTTCTCGACCGACGGGAACGCGTGCAGGTACCGGTGCCTGCGCTCGTCGCGGGCCGCGTCGATGACGAGGCGCGTCCCCGCGACCGCGACGCCGCGTCCCTGGAACTCGGGGAGGACGGACCAGCCGGTCTCGTAGACGGTGTCGCCCTGCCAGTCCTTCTCCCAGTAGCCGACGGAGCCCATGGCGTCGCCGGTGTCCGGATCGACGAGCTTGAACATCCGGCCCGCGCCGGGCTCGCCCACGTGTTCGTAGCGAGCCTGGCGCTTGACGAGCTTCTCCTCGCTCTCGGGCCCGCCGAGGTGCTCGGTCATGGACGGGTCGCCCATGAGCCTGCGCAGCAGCGGGAGATCGTCCTTGCTCCATGGCTTGAGCCGTACGCGTGTCCGCTCTGACATCGGCCGGACGCTAGACGATCTGCGGGACTCCCTTGCAGCGCTGCGTCAACGGTGGCCAAACCCGGGGTCAGGTCTTGCGCCGCCACATTTTCGAACATGAGGTGAAGCAACTCGTCCACACTCGGGAGAAGCGGTTGCGGTCTTGTTCGCCTTTTCGAGACGCCTTTGCGAAAGGAATGTGGCAATGCAAGACCTGACCCCAGGGGTTCGCGGAGCCGCCACGGCTTCGGCCGCGAGACCGTTCAGGAAGCTTTCGCACCGGCGCTGCGACTCACGCTAGGTTTCGCCGGGTGCCCCTGCGCGTCGCCTGGATCTCTCATTGCCCGGTCAAGGGCCTCGCAGTCCGCCAGCTCGATCGGTGCGAGCTGACCGAGGCCGGGATCACGGGCGATCGGGAGTTCTTTCTCGTGGACGAGAACGACCGGCTCGTGAACAGCAAGGGGCTCGGCGTCCTCCAGCAGATCGTCCCGCGCCACGACCGCGAGGCGGGCTTGCTGACGCTCGCGTTTCCCGACGGCACGACGGTCTCCGAGGAAGTCGGCCTCGACGGCTCGCTGGGCGCGCGGTTCTGGGGTGAAACCGTCGAGGTGCGCGTCGTCGACGGACCGTGGAGCGAAGCGATCTCCGACTTCGCGGGCCGCGACCTCCGGCTCGTCTGGGCTTCCGGCCCGGCGCCGGATCGCCTGCGCGGCGGCGCCGCGACGCTTCTCGGGACCGGCTCCCTGCACGCGCTCGCACGGATACTGGGCGTGGACGAGGTCGACGAGCGGCGCTTCCGCATGAACTTCGGCATCGACGGGGTCGGCGAGCACGAGGAGGACGACTGGCTCGGGCGTCGCGTCCGGCTCGGCGAGGCGATCGTCGTGCCGCAGGGGAACGTCGGCCGCTGTGCGGTGACGACGCAGAACCCCGACACCGGTGCGCCCGACGTCGACACGCTGAAGGCGCTCGCGGTCTACCGCGGAGTGATCGAGACGACCGAGCCGCTGCCGTTCGGAGTCCACGCGGCAGTCGCCCAGCCCGGCCGGGTCCGCGTCGGCGATACCGTCGAGCTGGTCTGACTCTCGGCCCCGAGGAGGGTGGGGGAGGCGGCCCGAAGACCGCCTCCCCCAAATAGGCGCCTAGCCCACCTGGTAGGCGCGGATGATCGTCTGCCTGATGCCGCTGCCGCCGCTGTCGGACGGCCGGCGAGCCGTCCTGCGCCGTCACGTCGGCGGTCAGGTTCAGCGTGACCGCCGCCGCGGTGTAGTTGGAGTAGCTGATCGACTTCGTCACCGGCTGGTCGTTGTCGTGCGGGAACGGGAAGTAGCCGAAGTCGACCGGCGAGTTGTTCGAGTACACCTTCTGCGAGTACGCCCGCGCGACGTCCACGCGGCCGGCGCCCTGCTCGTACACGGTGTAGTAGGGGCCGGGCAGCGCGGTGCTCATCAGCGCCGCCTTCAGCTGCGCCGGGGTCATCGACGGGAACTCCTGCTTCATGATCGCCGCCGAGCCGGCGACGTGCGGGGTCGCCATCGAGGTGCCCGAGAGCATCGTGTAGAAGGCGTCGATCGGCGTGCCCAGCGAGGTGCCCGCGGCGCGGGCGGCGATGACGGCACGGCTGGCCCTCCATGGTCGTGGAGCCATGCTTCCCCCTTGGACTTTTCTCCTGGACGGCTGCGGCCGGACGCCGAACGCGCTCGGCCGGCGCCGATCATGACGGGTCGGCGGCCGGATATCACTGGCGTCGATTTGCCAACGGCAGGGTGTTGCGCATACTGGTTGCGTGGGTGTGACGGAGCGCCTGGGGCGGGCGTCGAGCCGCCATCCGTGGCGGGCGATCCTGGCCTGGATCGGGGCGATCGCCGTCGCGCTGGTGCTCGCCGCCACGCTGCTCCCCGGGAACCTGACGACAGAGGGACACGTCACCGGGAGCCCCGAGTCGGCGCGGGCGGAGCGGCTGTTCTTCTCGCGCTTCCCGCCGGACAAGAACGCCGTTGACGAGCTGGTTGTCGTGCGGTCGGCGACGCTGACCGCACGCGAGCCGGCCTTCAGGCAGTTCGGGGCGCGTCTCCTCGCGCAGGCCCGGGCCACCGGGGTCGTCCTCCGCGAGCGGGTGCTCGCCGTCTCGAAGGACGACCACGCCGTGCTGATCGGGATCCAGAGGAAAGCGGACGTCGACAACCTGCTCCCCGTCATCGAGCGCGCCGACGGGCAGGACGGCTTTCAGGTCGCGATGACCGGCGAGGGGACGCTCGACCACGACTTCAACGAGGTCTCGCAGCACGACCTCGAGTCGGGCGAGCTGAAGTTCGGGTTACCGGCCGCTCTGATCATCCTGCTGCTCGTCTTCGGCGCAGTCGTCGCCGGGGTGATCCCGCTCGGGATGGCGTTCGTCGCGATCATCGTGGCGCTCGGGCTCTGTGCGCCCATCGCGGCCGCGTTCTCGCTCTCGGTCTTCTTCGTGAACATGCTCACGGGGATGGGCCTCGCGCTCGGGATCGACTACTCGCTGTTCGTCGTCTCCCGTTACCGGGAGGAGCGGGCCGGCGGCCTGGCCGAGCTCGACTCCATCGCCGCAGCGAGCGCAACCGCAAGCCGCGCGGTGCTCTTCAGCGGCTCGGTGTTCGTGATCGCGCTGACCGGCATGCTGCTCGTGCCCTCGAACATCATGAAGAGCCTCGCCGTGGCCGCGATCGCGGTCGGGATCGTCTCCGTGCTCGCGGCGCTGACGCTGTTGCCCGCCCTGCTCGGGCTGCTCGGCGACCGCGTGAACGCGCTGCGGCTGCCGTACGTGGGGCGCAGCATCGGCAGCGGCGGTGAGGGGCGCTTCTGGGGCAGGGTGGTGCGCGGCGTGATGCGCCGCCCGGTGATCTACCTCGTGGCCTTCTCGGCCTTGCTGCTCGCACTGGCGATCCCGACGATCGGCCTGAAACTCGGTGCGAGCGGCGTGAGCACGCTGCCCGACCGGCTCGGGGCGAAGCAGGGCTACGAGGCGCTCACGCAGGACTTCCCACAGGCCAGCTCGAGCCCGGCGCTGATCACCATCAGCGGCGACATGCACTCACCGCAGGTGCGGGCGGCGATCGCGAGGTTGCGGGCGAGCCTGGGGCGCGACCCCGCCTTCGGGCGCAGCGACCTTCGCGTCGGGGACGGTGTCGCGGCGATCGGCGTCGAGGTCGGCGGCGACAAGACGGGCGAGCAGGCGCTCGACGCGATCCGCCACCTGCGCTCGACGACCATCCCGCAGGCCTTCCAGCGGACGAACGCGCAGGTGCTCGTCGGCGGCGACACGGCCGACAACGTCGACTACATCGACGCGATGAACGCGTGGCTGCCGCCGGTGTTCGCGTTCGTCCTCGGGCTCAGCTTCATCCTGCTGACGATCGCGTTCCGCTCGATCGTCGTGGCCGGGACGTCGATGGCGCTGAACCTGCTCTCGGTCGGCGCCGCGTACGGCCTCGTCGTGCTCGTCTTCCTGCACGGGATCGGCAGCGGCCTGCTCGGCTTCCAGCGCGTGGACGCGATCGACGCCTGGGTGCCGCTCTTCCTGTTTTCAGTGCTGTTCGGGTTGTCGATGGACTATCAGGTCTTCCTGCTCAGCCGGATCAAGGAGCGGTACGACGTGAGCGGCTCGACCCGGGAGGCCGTCGAGTGGGGCGTCTCCTCAACCGCGCGGCTGATCACCGGCGCGGCGCTGATCATCGTCGCCGTCTTCAGCGGCTTCGCGATGGGCGATCTCGTGATGTTCCAGCAGATGGGCTTCGGGATCGCAGTCGCGCTGCTGATCGACGCGACGATCATCCGCTCGGTGCTGTTGCCGGCCGCCATGGTCTTGCTCGGCAAGTGGAACTGGTACCTCCCGACCTGGCTCGAGTGGCTTCCGCACATCCAGATCGAGGCCGGGGAGCGCGAGGAGCACGTCGCGCTTCCGAGCCCGGGCGCCTGATCGCCGAGCAGGTCGAGATCCGTGCCGCGGTCGAGGAGGACCGCCGTCCGCTCGCGGAGCTGTTCGCGGCGGTGGCCGAGGAGCGAGACGGAATCGCTACCGAGCCGCCCGTGGACATCGAGGTGTGGGCGGCGAAGTGGTGGCTCGAGGGAACGCTCGTCGCCGTTGCAGAGGGCGAGATCGTCGGGTCCCTCGACGTCCATGTGAGCCGGTTCGGGTTCGGCGAGATCGGGATGGCCGTGGCTCGTGAGTGGCGGGGGTGCGGCGTCGGTTCGGCGCTGCTCGCAGCGGCGATCGAGTGGTCACGCGAGCGCGGCCTGCACAAGCTGAGCCTGAGCGTCTTCCCGCACAACGCTGCGGGGATCGCGCTGTACCGGAAGTTCGGGTTCGTCGACGAGGGTCGCCGGGTCAAGCACTACCGGCGGGCGAGCGGCGAGCTCTGGGACGCGATCGAGATGGGCCTCCTGCTTTGAGCGCCCTGGCCTTAGGTCCCGGCCCAGTGCTCGTCCCAGAACGCCGACTGCTGCTTGCCGTCGACGTCGGTGAAGCCGTACTCGCGTGCGAGGGCGGGCGTGGTGAACACACCGCCCGACTTCTCGAGCACGTCCGGGTCTGAAGCGAGCGCCGCAATCGCGCGTCCCGGGAATTCCGGCGACTCCGCCTTCGCCGCCGTCTCCGGGCTCAGATCCATCCGCTCGAGGCGCATGAAGCCCGGTGAGACCGCGATGCAGGCAACGCCGTGCGGCCGAAGGTCGTCCGCCATTTGCTCGGTGAGCTTGTTAGTCGCGTTCTTGACGACCTCGTAGAACGTGACCCCGTGCGGGCGGTCGAGCACCCAGGTCATGTTCACGATCAGCCCGCGGCCCGACTCGATCATCATGCGGGGCGGCGAGGAACGACGCGAAGGCCGCGGCGCGGAGCCCGCCCTGGAACATCAGGTCCCAGTGGCGCCACTCCATCTCCCAGAACGGCGTCTCGAAGTAGAGCGGGAGCTCGTAACCGCTCCACGCGTTGTTGACGAGCAGGTCGAGCCGGCCATGCTCGGTGCGGATCCGTTCGAACAGCGCCTCGACCTGCGAGTCGTCCGTGTGGTCGCAGCGGACGGCGATGCCGGTGCCGCCGCGGGCGGTCAGCTCCTCGGCGGTGTCGTCGATCGTGCCGGGACGGTCGAGCGTGGTCGGCTCGCCGCGGATGGAGCGGCCGGTGACGTAGACGACTGCGCCTTCTTCACCGAGGACGAGCGCGATCCCCTTCCCGCCGCCGCGGCTGGCACCGGTGACGAGTGCGACGGTTCCGTCCAGTCGCGGTTCGGTCATGGTTAGCCGAGGCTAACGCTCAAGCCCGGGGGCCGTCTGCTCTGAGGTAGTGGGCCCCGGCGCCTTGCGCGGCGGCCTCGTCGTCAGGGTTCAGTAGCTCGCAGCGGTCGATCGAGAGGCAGCCGCAGCCGATGCACGTCGTCAACCGCTCGCGCAGGGCCTGCAGAGTCTCGATGCGCACGTCCAGGTCGTCGCGCCAGCGGTTCGAGAGGCGCTCCCAGTCGCGGCGGCTCGGGGTGCGGTTGCGCGGCAGGGTCCCGAGCGCGCCGCCGATCCGCTCGAGCGAGATCCCGGCGGCCCGTCCGGCTTGGATGAACGCGAGCCGGCGCAGGACGGCGCGGTCGTAGCGGCGCTGGTTCCCGTCAGTCCGCGCGGCAACGATCAGACCCCGCCGCTCGTAGAAGCGCAGGGCCGACGGAGCGACCCCGCTGCGCGCCGAGACCTCTCCGATCGTGAGCTCGTCGACTGCCACTTGACTTGAACCATAGTTGAGGTTCTAGGGTGTGCGCAGTGAGCGGCCGCTGCCACCTCGTCTATGCACTCGCGCCGCCCGGGACGAGCGCGCGTCGGGCCAACGACCTGCTGAACGAGTACGTCGCCGACCGGAGCCGCGGGCTCGCGGTCTGGCACGACCACTTCGTCGGCGAGCACGGCGGCGCGGTGGTGCTCGAGGTGCACGACGAGCAGGAGGAGACGCGGCTCGAGGAGCCGGGCCCACTCGACGGCTGGCGGCTGAGCTCGCACCCGCTTACGTTCTCGTTGACCGGCGTCGGGTTCTCCGCGCAGACCTCGTTCACGCTCGAGCAGTACCGCGAGGTGAGCCTCGAGCAGCTTGCGGCGGCCGAGCCCGCCGATCCCCGCTACTGGTGGAGGCGATCCGAATGACGGTTGTTGAGGCACCGCAGCGCCTGCGGGCGGCGTCGTTGAATGACCTCGAGGAGAAGGGCCGGCTCGTCGTCGGGGTCGAAGGCCACACGATCTGCCTGCTGCACGAGGGCGGCGAGGTGCACGCCATCGACAACCGCTGCCCGCACATGGGCTTCCCACTCCACCGGGGGTCGGTCGCGGACGGGATCCTCACGTGCCACTGGCACCACGCGCGCTTCGACCTCTGCAGCGGCGGCACGTTCGACCAGTGGGCCGACGAGCTGCGCCGGTTCCCGGTCGAGGTCGACGACGGGGAGATCTACGTGGACGTGACGCCGCGCCGCGATCCCGTCGAGCACCAGCGGGCGCGCCTGCAGGTCGGTCTCGAGCGCGACATCTCGCTCGTGGTCGCGAAGGCGGCGATCGTCCTGACGGAGGCCGACCCGACCGGGACGGACGCATTTCGCGCCGGTCTCGACTTCGGCGTGCGGCGCCGCGGCGGCGGCTGGTTCCGCGGCCTGACGACGCTCAGCTGCCTGATGAACCTCGTGCCGAAGCTCGCGCCGGAAGACCGCCCGGCGGCGCTCTACCACGGGCTGTCGGACGTCGGCGCGGACTCGGCCGGAATGGAGCCGCGCTTCCCGCTGCAGCCGCTGCCCGGCGAAGAGGTCGAGCCCGCGCGCCTCGCGCGCTGGTTCCGCGGCTTCATCGAAGTGCGCGATGCCGAGGGCGCCGAGCGCGCGCTCGTGTCCGCGGTGCGGGCGGGCTCGTCGCAGGCGCAGCTCGCGGACATGCTCTTCGCGGCTGCCACCGACCACCGCTACCTGGACGGCGGCCACACGCTCGACTTCGTGAACAAGGCGCTCGAGGCCCTCGAGGCGGCGGGCTGGGAGCGGGCCGGGGCGGTGCTCGCCTCGCTTCCCGCGCAGCTCGCCTTCGCCGAGCGGATGGAGGAGGCGAACGCCTGGCGCAACCCGGTCGACCTCGTCGCGCTGCTCGAGGACGCGTTCGTGCGGCTCCCCGAGGCGCTCGCCGCCGAGCGGCGCGACTGGGACGGGCGCGACGCACTCGTCGAGACGCTGCTCTCCGCCGAGCCCGGCGAGGTCCTCGAGGCGCTGCTCGCCGCGCTGCACGACGGCGCGGGCGAGGTCGAGCTCGCTTCGGCGGTCTCGTTCGCTGCGGCCACGCACATCGCGCGCTTCCCGACGAGCAACGAGTTCGGCGACTGGGACACCGCGCTGCACACCTTCACCTTCGCCAATGCGGTCGAGCAGGGCCTGCGCCGCTCGGCGTCGCCCGAGCTCGTGCGTGGGGTGCTGGACGCCGCCATGAGCGTCTACCTCGACCGCTTCCTGAACGTGCCGGCCACCCGGCTGCCGAAGCCGCAAGGCGGCGAGCCCGACGCGCTGCTCGCGGAGCTACGCGACCTGTACGACCGCCAGCAGCAGGTCGACGAGGCCGGGCAGCTGGTCGCGTCGTACCTCGGCGCGGGCGGGGACGCCGATCGGCTCGTGGCCGAGCTCGGCTCCTCCCTGCTCCGTGAGGACCGGAACTTCCACACGATCCAGTGCGTCGAGGCGGCCGTGCGCCAGCACGAGCTGCTCGACGGGACCGTGGAGTCCGGCCTTCCGCTGCTCGCGGCTGCTCGCTACCTGGCCGCGCACGCCTCGACCGCGCGGTCAGAGCGCCAGACGTACGAGATCGCGCGGCGGCTGCACAGCGGCGAGCGGATCCACGAGGACGAGGACCTCCCGCCCGCGGCCTGATGCGTTCGACCTAGGTCGCCGGCGGTCGGGCGCGAGCCTTGAGGCGCTTGCGCGCGGCGAGGCCGGCCGCGGTCAGCAGCAGCGCGGTTCCGAGGCCCGCGAGCACGAGCAGCGGGATCGGAAGCGAGTCGGCGCTGGTCGTGCCGAGGTTGTCGATCGCGCGGCGGTAGTACGAGCGGCCGGGAACGTTCTGCAGCTTCCGCGGCGTGTTGTCGCCGTTCTCGTTGCCGCTGCCGCTCGAGGAACCGCCGCTCGACTGGGTGCTACCGCCGCTCGGGCCGCCGCCCTTGAGAGCGGCTTGCATTGCGGCATCGATCTGATCCGGGAAGTTCGAGTAATCCAGCATGTCCTCGCCTGCGTGGTCGAGCGCTTGCTTCAGACACGCCACGGAATACCTGCCGTCGATGTTGTTGTTGTCAAGCCAGTCGTCGAGCACGCGCTCCCAGCACGGCTTGCCCTTCGCAGCCGCCGGAGAAGCGGTCCCCAGGACGAAGCCGGCGAGGACGCCGATGAGGAGAAGGACGGTGACGGCTAGGTGCTTACGCATTCCAACGTGGCGGGGTACCGACGGCAGTCTTCCCGCTTCCGGTGAGGCGGAGGTGTGCCTCCGGTAAGCACTTTGTAAACGGAGACGTTCGGTCTGACCCGATGTTAGCCTCCCGCGGCGATGCTCAGGGCGCTGGATCGCTGGGCGGCTTGGCTGCTGCTCGGCGCCGGCGGGGTCCTGGCGGCGGTCTCGGCGCTCTTTTCAGTCGGCTCTTCCGGCGGTCGATTGACATGGATCGGCATCGCGGCGCTCGTGACCTCGGCGTTGATTGTGGCGGGCGCATTGGTCGGGCTGCCCAGGCCGGAGCTCTCGCGGGAGGCGCTCGTGGCGCTCGGATTCCTCCTTGCTTTCGTGGCCTGGAACGGGATCTCGGTGCTGTGGTCGATCGAGGCAGACCGCTCCTGGGCCTACCTGAACCGCGGGCTCGTCTACGTCGCGCTCGCGGTGATCGGCCTCTGGCTCGGGCCCTGGCTGCGCCAGTGGGCATACGTGCTAGCCGGCGTGTTGGCGCTGCCGCTCGGGTGGGCGCTGCTCGGGAAGGCGATTCCGGCGCTCGGGGGCTCGGGCCGCATCGCGCGGCTCAGCTCGCCGATCGGCTACTGGAACGCGCTCGGGCTGCTCTTTGCAATGGCGCTTCCGCTCGCGGTCTGGCTCGCGGCGCGGCGGGAGCACCGGCACTGGCTGCGCGCCGCGGGCGTGGTCTACATCTATGCGCTCGTCCTCGGGCTGCTGCTGACCTACTCGCGCGGCGGCGTGCTCGCGGCCAGCGCCGCGATCGTGCTCTGGCTCGTGCTCGGGCGGCCGCGGGTCGAGAGCGCGGCGGCGCTGCTGCTCGGCGGCGGCGCCGGGATCGGCGTGGCTGCGTGGGCCTTCACACGGCCAGGCCTCACGACTGACCGCGCAGCGCACTCGCTGCGTGTCCACGACGGCGCGTGGTTTGCGGTGGTGTTCGTGCTCGCGGCGATCGCGGTGGGCGCGCTCGCGTACCTCGGCTCGCTGGCGGAGGAGCAGCGGCCGCTGACTGCGGCCCGACGGCGGCTCGTCGGGCGGATCGCGCTCGGCGTCCTCTGCGTGGGCGCGGCGGTCGGCGTCGTCGTCCTGGCCGTGGAGTCGAAGCCCGAGGGCTGGTTCAACGACTTCACGGCGCAGCCGACCAACCCCTCGCAACAGGGCGGGCCACAGCATCTCGTGAGCGCCAGCTCGTCGAGCCGGTGGCTCTGGTGGAAGGAGGCCTGGCGGGCGTGGGAGCGGCAGCCGTGGCGCGGCACCGGCGCAGGCAGCTTCGACCTCACGCACCGGATGCTGCGAACGAACAACATCGTCGTCACCGAGCCGCACAACGTGCCGCTGCAGTTCCTGACCGAGACCGGTCTCGTCGGCTTCTTCTTCGCGCTGATGGCGGTGGGCGCGGCCGCAGTCGGAGTGGTGCGGCGGCTGGGCGGCCGAGACCCCGCGGCGGTGGCGCTGGCCGTGCTCGCCGCGGCGTACGTGGTGCACTCGCTCCTCGACTTCGACTGGGACTTCGTCGCCGTGACGGCGCCGTTCGTGCTCACGGTCGGAGCGCTGCTGGGCGGCCCGGAGGTGGTGCGGGAGGAGCCGCGACTCGTGTGGTCGCCCCTGCCTGCTGCGGCGGCGATCGCGGTCGCGCTGTCGCTGCTGACGCCGTGGTTCGCAGAGCGTGCGACCGACTCGGCGCGGACGGCGATCGCGGAGGGCCGGCCGGCGCGCGCGTACAGCGAAGCGGGCAACGCACGTTCGCTCAATCCCTTGGCTCTCGACCCACTCTTCGTCCAGGCTGCGGCGCTCGAGCAGCTCGGCGACATCCAGGGAGCCCGGCGGCGCTACGCCGACGCCGTCCGGCTCCAGCCGCTCAACTGGCGCACGTGGTACGAGCTCGGCAGCTTCGAGACCGACCAGCAAGCCTGGGACCGCGCAATCCCGCCGCTCGAGCGGGCGGTGGAGCTCGACCGGCTCAACACGATTCCCTCCGGGTTGCTGCGGCAGGCGAAGGACGCCGCCGGCTAGCCGGCCCGGGCGCGCAGCCAGACCTGCGTCCAGAAGGGCGCGAGCAACCGGTAGACGAACGGCTCGGCGAAGTGCGCGGCCGTGTCGCCGGGCGCGTTCGAGAAGAGCCGCTTGCGATTGTTGTGGAAGCGGCGGATGTCGGTGAAGCCCGCATCGCGCAGGAGCTTCTTCAGGTGCCGCGGGCTGTAGCCGAGCTCGGTCGTTCCATAGGTGTCAGCCGCGCCACGGCCCTGGAAGCGCTGCTTCCAGTTCGGCTCGGCGAGCAGCAGGCGGCCACCGGGCTTCAGCGCGCGTTTGGCTGCCGCGAGGACGAGCTCGGGCCGCTCGCTGTGGTGGAGTGCGTCGTAGAGCAGGCAGGCGTCGAACCGGCGGCCGAGGTCGAGCTGCTCGTAGTCGCCGGCCTCGAAGGTGACCTCGAGCCCTTCTCGCGCGGCCTCCTCCCGGGCGATCTCGATCATCTCGGGCGAGATGTCGTAGCCCTCGGCCTGGACGCCGTGCCTCGCGGCGAGCCGGGTCATCCAGCCGGAGCCGCAGCCCAGCTCGACGAGGCTCGAGCCCACGTGCAGGTCGAGCAGCTGCAGCACGTAACCGAAGTCGATCAGGAAGCGCGCGGTTTCCCGCGGGTGGTGCCCGAACGGCTTGGAGCGGATCCAGGCACGCCCCTCCTCGCCGGCCGCGCGCGGGTACTCGATCTCGGCCTGCTTGCGCGAGTCGTCAGCGGGCACGCGTCGATGATAGGGCGCTCGCGGACACGAGCTAACGTCGCAGGTTTACGGCGCGTATGCTCAGCAGTGGCGGGGCGGCCGGGAAGCCGCAGCCTGGCCGCCCGCCATCGACTGGGTGACCGAGGCGCCGGAGCTGATGGTTCTGCTGCCCACCGGCAGCGGTCGGTGCGCCATCTTGCATGGTGCGAGTCGTAACCGCGGTTCGAAGTGGTTGCCTCGCGCAGGAGAGTATGTGCCTCGGGGCGGGATGCGGCGCCGCCCCGAGGCACAGCCCAGCATCGGCTAGCCGCCGCAGGTGAGGCCGGCGGCAAAGGCGGCTGAGAGTACCAGTGCGGTGGCTGTCGCAATGGAAATCAGACGGGCCATGCTCACCTCCTTTCGCTCAGCTGTGGATGGGCGTAACCAGGGAAGGACCACTGGCTCAATGGGAGATGGGAAGAGGGGGACCACAGTCGAACACGGCAATCCTGTCAAGTCGTCAGCTTGACGCTTGGCAGGTCTGGTCGCGAAGATGCGCGAGCGTGATCGCGTCTCCTGCAACGAAGGGCTCGGACGAGAGCATCGGAGCACGCGTGCGGAGGCTCCGAGTCGCGCGTGGCCTCTCCCAGCGGAAGCTCGCCTCCAGCGGCGTGAGCTATGCCTACATCTCGCGAATCGAGTCCGGTCAGCGCATCCCATCGGTCCGCGCGATCCGCGTGCTCGCGCGGCGGCTCGGCGTGACGCCGGAATACCTCGAAAGCGGCGTTGACATAGCACCCGGCGAAGCGCTCGAGCTCCGACTCACAGACGCCGAGTTGCGACTGCGACTGGGCGATCACAGCATCGAGGCACGCCACGCGCTCCAGGCAGTCTTGAAGGAGGCGCAGCGAGCCGCCCAAGGCGAGATCGAGGTGCGCGCGCAGATCGCGTTGGGGCTCGCGTCGCTCGCGGCGGGAAACCAACGCGAGGCCGCGCAATACCTTGCGGTCGCCGGGGCTTCGCCGCTCGTCTCACCTCTTTCGCACACGAACGTCTACGTCAGCCTGTCGAAGGCGCTCAGGTTCCTCGGGCAGGCCGAGGAGGCCGTAGCGATGCTCGAGGAGGCGCTCGACGATCCCGGCTGCCAGATGCCCGAGGGGGTCGGGGTCCGACTGCGGCTCGCGACGTACCTCAGCTACGCGCTCACCGACCTCGGCGAGTTCGAGCGAGCGCGCTCGGTTCTCGAGGAGCTCGACGCGGATGCCGCTCTCGACGCGCACGCGCAGGTCACAATGCACTGGTCGCTGGCGCGGCTCGCCTACATGGAGGGCCAACAGCGGGCCGCGCTCAACGAGATCCGGCGGGCGATCATTCTTCTCGACCACACGGAGGACAGCCTCGAGCTCGCCAGAGCACACCTGTTCGCGGCCGAGGTCCACCTGTGGGCCGACAACAACTCGGAAGCAGAGCGCCACTTGGAGCTCGCCGAACGGCTGGAGACGCTCGCGGCGGATGCGCGTGACCTCGGTGCACTCCACTCTGGGCAGGCGCTCGCGCTAGCCCGCCGGGGTGATCTCGAGGGCGCGCGTCCACTCATCCGCCGCGCCCACGAAGAGCTTGCCGATGCCCCCGCCGAGCAGGGTCTCCTCTGGTTGGCACAGGCGCTTGTCGAAGCAGGGTGCGATGAACTGGACACCGCAACTCACAGCTTCGAGCACGCTGTTGAGGCCCTGACGGCTTCCAGCATGCACCGTGAGGCCGCCGCAGTGTCTCGGGAGTGGTCGGAACTGCTGCTAGCAGCCGGGAAGAGCGAGGAGGCTGCAAGCGCGTCGAGGCGCGCCGCTCGCTTGCGGGCTGAGGCCGACGTGGGAAGCAGTCGCGTCGGTCAGCGGTAGATCGCCGTCAGCGGGCGTCGGAGACGCGGCCCGTCACTCTGCGAGCGGCTGAGCGTCAAGCGCCGACGATGATCGCCAGCTTGGCGGCGTGGAGGTCGCGGCGGCGCAGGCCGTCCAGGGGCGAGACCCGGCGGATCCTGAGGTCGCGCGCGAGTCGCAGCGCCTCGCCGCGGCGGGCGGCGCGGTACATGACCACGGTCTGGCCGTAGCTGCCGTGCGGCGCGTTGCCGACCACGCCGAGGATGTACCCGCGCGCGCGCACGCGCGAGGCCTCGGCGGCCGCGGCGCCGGAGACGCCGTTGCCGTTCAGCACGGTCACCGAGACGCGCCGGCGCGGGAGCAGCGGGCCGACCTTCGTCGCGGCCGGCTTCTTCACGACGGCGGGCTTCGCAGCGGCCGCTCCCGCCTCATTCTGCGCGTGATGGAGGACCGGCTTCGCCAGAAGCGCGATCGCGACGATCAGCAGCCCGACGAGCTCGAGCATCGCGATCCCCGTGGCCACGACCGCGATCGTGCGCCACGGGTGCGAGTGGCCGCTGGGGCCGGACGGCTGAAGAGCGTGCTCCACGGCGGACGGTACGATTCGCCGCCGCGCGCCGCCCTCCTGCTAGCTCCTGAAGGACTCCCAGGTCAGGCGCAGGCCCTCTTCCAGCGTCACCGCGGGCCGCCAACCCAGTTCCCGCTCCGCAAGCGAGATGTCGAGGACGCTTCGCTGCAGCTCACCGAGCCGCGCCGGCGCTTCAATCGCTTCGACCTCGGAGCCCGCCACGCGCCGGCATACGTCGTACAGCTCTACGACGGAGGTCTCGATCCCGGTGCCGACGTTGAACGCGCCGCCGTCGTGCCCCGCCGCCGCCAACGTCGCCTGCGCCACGTCGCCCGCGAAGACGTAGTCGCGGGTCTGAAGCCCGTCGCCGAAGATCCGCGGCGCCTCTCCCTCGGCGAGGCGGCCGAGGAAAATCGCCACCACGCCGGCCTCGCCGTGCGGGTCCTGCCGCGGCCCGTAGACGTTCCCGTAGCGCAACGAGACGTGTCGCGAGCCGTAGAGCCGGTTGTACGCCGCCAGGTACTCCTCGCCCGCGAGCTTCGAGACGCCGTACGGCGCGAGCGGCCGCCGCTCCGAGCCCTCCGGCGCGGGGCCATGGCACTCGCCGTAGATGGCGCCGCCGGTCGAGCTGAAGACCACCTGCGCGTCGTGCGCCCGCGCCGCCTCCAGCACCGCGATCGTCCCGAGCACGTTCACCGACGCGTCGTGCACGGGCCGGTCGACCGAGACCCGCACGTCGACCTGCGCCGCAAGGTGGCAGCAGAGCTCGGGCCGCGCCTCGTCAAAGACCTCGGCCAGTCCTTCGCGGATGTCCTGCACGACGAGCCGCGCCCCGTCGGGGACGTTCTCGCGCTTGCCGTTCGAGAGGTCGTCGACGACCGTCACCTCGTCGCCGCGCGACAGCAGCGCCTCGACGACGTGCGAGCCGATGAAGCCCGCGCCCCCTGTCACGACCGCCCGCACTGCCTCATATCCTAGGCTGGTGCTCCTCCCGGCAACGTCCGTTCGTCTCTCGCCCGCTATCACGCTGCGCCAGAGCTCACGTTCGCCCTTGCGCAGGCGTCCGGCCTGCGCTGCGGACGAACCCGATCTCTGGCTTGGTGCTAACGACCGAGAGCCAGATCGACGTAACCGGAAGGAGCACTGATGTTCGTCACGTTCGAAGGCATCGACGGCTCCGGGAAGTCGACGCAGGCCCAGCTTCTCGCCGACGCGCTCCGCGCCGATGGTCGCGAGGTCGTCGCCACCCGCGAGCCCGGCGGCACCGAGCTCGGCGAGCGGATCCGCGAGCTGCTGCTCCACGAGGGGGACGTCTCTCCGTGGGCCGAGGCCACGCTGTTCGCAGCGGCGAGGGCGCAGCTCGTGGACGAGGTGATCGCTCCCGCTCTCGAGCGCGGCGCGGACGTGATCAGCGACCGCTACCTCGACTCGTCGCTTGCGTACCAGGGCATCGCCCGCGACCTTGGCCTCGAGCGCGTGCTGGAGCTGAACCTGAACGCCGTTCGCGGGCTGCTCCCCGACCGAACGTTCCTGCTGCTCCTCGACCCCGGGGAGTCGGCGCGCCGGGTCGGCGGGGACGGCGACCGGATCGAGCGCGAGGCCGAGAGCTTCCGCGAGCGCGTCGACGCGGCCTACCGCCAGCTCGCCGAGTACTTCCCGCAGCGCATCACGACCATCGACGGCACGCGCCCGCCGCGCGAGATCGCAGAGGAGGTGCTCGACGAGCTTCGACAGCATTCCTGAGCAGAAGGAGGCGAAACGGCTCCTTCGCGCAGCTCTCGCCGAGGGCCCTGCACACGCCTACCTCTTCCACGGGCCCGCCGGGGTCGGCAAGCGCGCGACCGCGCTCGCGTTCGCCGCGGAGCTGCTCGGAAACGATCCGCGGGTGGAGCGCCGGTCGCATCCCGACCTCTACGTGCTCGAGCCGCTAGGCGAGCAGATCCGCATCGACGCGGTCCGCGAGATGCGGCGCGACCTGCACATGCGGCCGTTCGAGGCGCAGCGCCGCGTCTACCTCGTCTTCGCCGCGCACGCGATGAACGACGAGGCGGCCGACGCGCTGCTGAAGGACCTCGAGGAGCCGCCCGGGTACGCGGTCATCGTGCTCGTCGCCGACGAGGTCGGATCGCTCGCGGAGACCATCCGCTCCCGCTGCCAGGCGGTCCCGTTCCGCCGGCTCTCGGAGCGGGCGGTGCGGGAGCAGGTGCGGGCGCGGGCGCCGGAGCTCTCCGAGGACGAGGTGACGTCGATCGCGCGCGTCGCCGGCGGTCGCCTCGACCGCGCGGAGCGGCTTCTCGACGAGGCGGCGGCACGGCGACGCGAGGCGCTGCTGGAGACGGCGCGGTCGGTCTACGGCCCCGACTTCGACCCGTCGGCTGCCGCGCGCAGCGTGCTCGAGGCAGCACGCGAGCGCGCCGCCGAGGCGAAGGAGCGTGAGGAGGCGGCCATCGAGGAGCTCGACCTCCCAGCGCGCGAGGCCGAGCAGCGGGTTCGCCGCGCCGCTCGCGGAGCCGAGCGGGAACAGCTGCTCGCATCGCTGGAGGAGCTCGCGACGTGGTACCGCGACCTCGTCGCGGCCGCGGCAGGCGCCGAGAGCGCGTTGGTGCACGTCGACCGCGCCGCGGAGCTGCGCGAGGACGGCACGCTCGAGCGGTTGGAAGGAGCGGAGCGCGCGGCGGAGCTCGTCCGCGAGACGTGGCGCCGCTTCGAAGAGTTCCAGCTCTCGCCGGGCGTGGCGCTCGAAGCGCTCTTCGTCGAGCTCCGCCGGGCGTTCGCCGGGGCGGTTGGAGCGGCCGCGTGAGAACCGTGACGTTGGGCCGCGCCGGCCTGGAGATCACGCGGGTCGGCTTCGGCGCCTGGGCGATTGGCGGCAGCGACTGGGAGTACGGCTGGGGCGCGCAGGACGACGAGGAGTCGATCGCCGCGATCCGGCACGCGCTCGAGCTCGGGGTCAACTGGATCGACACCGCAGCGCAGTACGGGCTCGGCCACTCCGAGGAGGTCGTCAGGCGCGCGGTCGAAGGCGTCGAGCCGCGCCCGCTGATCTTCACCAAAGGCGGCCAACCGGAGGGGCCGAACCGCACCTCGTACCAGTCACTGAAGCGGGACTCGCTCCGCCGCGAGTGTGAGGGCAGCCTCGGGCGGCTCGGCGTGGACGCGATCGACCTCTACCAGATCCACTGGCCGATCCCCGACGACGAGGTCGAGGAGGGCTGGTCGACCCTCGCCGAGCTGAAGGAAGAGGGGCTCGTGCGCCACATCGGAGCATCGAACTTCTCGGTCGAGCAGCTCGAGCGGGCCGAGGCGATCGCGCCGGTCGAGACGCTGCAGCCGCCCTACTCGCTCCTCGACCGGGAGGTCGAGGCGGAGATCCTCCCGTACTGCGGGGAGCAGGGGATTGGCGTGATCGTCTACTCGCCGATGTCCTCCGGCCTGCTGACGGGCCGGATGACGCGCGAGCGGATCGCGTCGCTGCCCGACGACGACTGGCGCCGGCAAAGCGCGCGCTTCCGCGAGCCGGAGCTCTCGGACGCCCTCGAGATCGTCGAGCGGGTCAATGCCGTCGCCGAGCGGCACGGCGTCTCGCCCGGAGCGGTCGCCGTCGCGTGGACGCTGCGCAACCCGGCCGTCCACGGCGCGATCGTGGGGTTCCGCCGCCCCGACCAGGTCGACCCGATCGTGGCCGCGGCAGATCTCGAGCTCAGCGACGACGACGTCGCCGAGATCCTCGGCGACGCCTGACGGAACCTCCGCCTTGCGTCGGGTGTACTTCGGGCGATGGCGAAGCTCGCGCTGCTCGTGGTCGCATCCGCCGCTCTCGCCGGCTCGTCGCCGCAGGTTCTCGCGCGCATTCCCACGGGCGACTCCCCGGGGGCCGCGACGGCGGCGTACGGCGCCGTGTGGGTGACGAACGACGGCGCCGGGACCCTCGCGCGCATCGACCCGCAGACGAACCGGGTCATGCGGCGGGTCCGTCTCAAGCCGGGAGTCTTCTCGGTGACGCACGGGTTCGGGGCGCTGTGGGTCGTCAACTACAAGCGCAACACCCTGACCCGGGTCGATCCCTCGACCATGCGAACGCGCAGCGTGCGCGTCGGCGCAGTGCCCGATGGCCTGCTCGCGGCCTACGGGCGCGTGTGGGTGACCGCCTGGGAGGCCGGGCGTCTGGTCGAGGTCGATCCCCGGTCGCTGAAGGTCGTCCGCCGAACGCGGATCGGTGCGCGGCCGTCTGGACTGCGAGCCGCCGTGGGCGCCGTCTGGGTCGGCTTCGGTCGCTCGGCGACCGCGGTCGCGAGAGTCGACCCGCGAACGCACCGGATCGAGCGCGTTCCGGTCGGCGTTCGCGCGCCGGCGGTGTTTTCCGTCGGCACGCGTGACCTCTGGATCAAGGCGGGCGACGACGTGCTCGTCCGGCTCGACCCTCGCACGAGGAAAGTGCGAGCCCGCCTCTCGTTCGGCGGTACGCTCGCGCATGGAGCACTGGCCGCCGACGGAACGATCTGGCTGCCGGACAAGGAGCTGAACGTCATCCACCGAGTCGACCCGAAGAAGTCCACCGTGGTCGATCACTTCGCGGGCGGGTCGGGGGCGTTCTTCCCGCTCAGGGCCTTCGGCTCGATGTGGGTGACGAGCTACGCGGGCAGCGACGTCTGGAGATTCAAGCCCTTGCCCTAGTGGCTCATCGTGCCGTCGACGTCGCCGACCTTCAGCAGGCCGACGGCGCCCATGTCGACGCTTGCGAACGAGTGCGTCACGAACGGGTAAAGGCCGGGCTTCGTGATGTTCACGTCGAAGATCGCGCCGCCGCCTGCGGGAACGGTGACGGTCTGGACACCGTGCTCCGGCGGGTCGGTCACGGCGCCGTCGACCCAGGCGCGCTCGAGAACCGTGCCGACGACGTGGAAGTCGGTGTTGAGGCTCGGGCCCGCGTCGACGACGTAGAAGCGGGTCGTGTGGCCCGGGTGCGCCGTCAGCGGGTGCTTGACGTACTGCGCCGCGTAGCCGTTCCAGGTCACCCAGTCAGGCGTCATCTGGTGCGCCTTGACCATGTCGAGCCCGGCCGGCTTCTTGTCGCCGGGGGCGTTGAGGTACCACTCGCCCGAGACCAGCACGTAGGCGTGGTGCACCGGCGGCAGCAGCTTCGAGTTCGCCGGGTCGACCACGATCGCGCCGTACATGCCGTTCGCGATGTGCGCGAGCACCGGCTTCGTGCCGCAGTGGTACATGTAGACGCCCGGGTCGTCGACCTTGAAGCTGAAGGTGAACGACTTCCCGGGGAGGATGTCGACGAACGCCTTGTCCGGCGCGATCCTGGCCGCGTGGAAGTCGACCGAGTGCGGCATCGGCGAGTTGTTCGTCAGCGTCACGCGCACGATCTGTCCCTGCCTTGCATGGATCACCGGGCCGGGGACACCGCCGCTGAACGTCCACGCCTCGTACTTGATCCCGGGGGCGACCGACAGCACGCGGTGCGAAATGCCGAGGTGCACGTTCACGAACGGGCCGGGCGTGGTCGCCGGGAGCTCGGCGGGTAGCGCCTTGTGCGCGGTTGCCAGCGCGTCGGCGTTCGCGGGCGCGATGCCGGCGAAGCTCGGCGTGGCCTGGGCGCCTTCCGTCGTGGCGGGCATCGCCATTCCGGGCATGGACGAGTCGGCCGCGGCCGGCTTGGCCGTGGCCGCTGTGGCAGCCGCACGCTTCGCGTCGTTGCGGGCCTCCTGTGCCGAGGCGCCCATCCAGACCGCGGCGACCGCGAGCACGCCGACGCCGAGGCCGAGGAACAGCACCAGGAGCTTCAGCAGGACGCCCGACTCCTCCTCCCGGTGGCCGTAGTACGCGTGCGTTGTGGGGTGCGCTGCCATCGAAGCCTCCCGGTCGAATTTCTACGAGGAGCGTAGGAAGAAGGCGACACCGCTCCATCAGCGCGATTCCTGAGCGCGGCTGCGGTTTTCTACGGATTCCGCCAGCCTGAATTTCCGAGTAGTTTCGTACAAATGGAGACGGCGACTCGCCACCGCGCGCTCGCGGATGCCCGGCGCGTCCGGATCGTCGAGGAGCTACGCGCCGCGGACGGTGGGCTCGACGCGAGCGAGCTCGGACGCCGGGTCGGGCTCCACCCGAACACGGTCCGCTGGCATCTGGGCATCCTCGCCGACGCCGGGCTCGTCAGCTCCGCGCCCGCGGCGCGCGCGGCGCGCGGCCGCCCGCGAATCCTCTACTCGCTGGAGCCCCAGCCCGCGGAGCAGGGCACCGACGAGCACCGGCTACTGGCGACTGTCCTCACCGGCGCGCTCGCCGGCTCGGACGACGGAACCGCCCGAGCAGAGGAGGCCGGCGAGGCCTGGGGTCGCTACCTCCTCGCGAGGGACCCGCTGGCGCGCGCGCCAGACGACGACGCCGCCGCGGTCGAGGAGGTCGTCGACCTGCTCGACCAGCAGGGCTTCGAGCCAAGCGCGCACGAGGGCGACATCCACATGGCCCGCTGCCCGTTCCACGCCCTCGCCGAGTCGCAGCCGGAGGTCGTCTGCGCCGTCCACAGGGGCCTCATCTCGGGCGCGCTATCGGCGCTCGGCAGCGACCTCGAGGTCGAAGGGCTGGACGTCTTCGTGCGGCCGGATCTCTGTGTCGCGCGGCTCGCTCGCCGCTAGGAGGGTTTGACGAAACACCGTCAATGCCCTCGGGGCGAGCCGCGCACCCCGAGAGCGAGCAGCGTTCCGCCAAACCCTCCTAGGCGTAGCGCTCGCGCGGGCGTTCGAACATGTCAGCCGCGAGGCTCGCGACCCAGTTCACGAGCCAGACGATGAAGACGACGCCGACGTAGGTCCAGAAGCCGTCGATCGAGAAGTTCGGCGCGATCCACTCGGCGAGCAGCACCATCAGGATGTTGATGAAGAGGTAGAAGATCCCGAGCGTGAACACGATCAGCGGGAGCGTCAGGATCGCCAGGATCGGCTTGATCACCGCGTTCGCGACCCCGAGCACGATGGCCCCGATGAAGTAAGCCCAGAAGCCGTGGATGTCGACGCTGTCCCAGAGCACGTTCGCGACCCACAGTGCGAGCATGTTGATCGCGATCGCAAGAATGATGCGCGCCAGCAGCAGCATTCGGCGAGTGTACGCCACCTGCCGGTCGGCGTCGGTTCAGGCGTCAGCGGGCAGGGTTACGTGGTCCGGACATGCTCGCGCTCCTCCTGTATCTCTGGCTCGGCCCGCGCGCAGCGCTCGCCGAGCTCATGGCGGAGCTGCTGATCGGCATCGCGCTCCTCGGCGGCGGCCGCGGCAAGCTCGCCGTCGCCACGCTGCGCTTGCTTTTGGCGCGGACGCGAGGCCGGCGCGCCGTCCCGGCCTAGCGCAGGCCGGCCTAGGCGGGACAGCCGCTGCCGACGTAGCTGTAAGACCCAGGAAGTTGCGCGACTCACTCCTTGCTCGGCAGCAGCTCGAGCAGCCGGGAGAACAGCGGCGTGACGAGGCGCGAATGCGGATACACGCGGTACGTGTTGTAGACCGCGCCATCCCGGATCGCGAACACGCTCCATCCCGCGCTCACGGACACGGCCGACTCGAGGTCCGGCGCCCCGACGTCCTCGCGGTAGTCGCGCAGCCACTGCGGGGCCTCGCGGAGCAGCTGCCCCATGTCGAACTCTTCTCGGACGATGCCGGACATCTCTTCCCGACGGAATGCGAAGCCGTAGTCGAACAGGAACTCGCCGCCGTGCGCCGACACGTACGGCACCGTCCACCCACGACCCCTCTTGTAGGCAACGAGCTTGTCGAGCGGCGCCTGCGACATGCAGAGGAGCGTCACGTCGCGATCGTTCAGATGCACGACCACGCCGCCCAGCCCGTCGACGAGCGACGAGCACCCCGGGCACGCAACCGCCCAGTCCTCCCCGAACATCAAGTGGTAGACGAGCAGCTGCGAGCGCCCGTCGAACAGCTCGGCCAGTGACTTCGGCCCGCCCTCGCTTGCGAACCTGTACTCCTTCTCGACCGGGACCCACGGCAGCTCACGCCGCTGCTCGTCGACGTGCTCGGCGTGATCCTCCAGCTCCCGCTCGGCGGCCAGCAGCTTCTTGCGCGCCGCCTGCCACTGCTGCTCCGTCCCGACCTTCATTTGAACCTCCTTCGCGTTGGGCTCGCCCACCTTGGGACGATGCGACGGGGGAAAACTCATCGGCGGTCGTTGCCCGATCCGAGGCGCCCGATTGCTCGTGCGAGGCGAGCTAGATATTCATGCGCTCGCGCACGTGACGCGCCCCTGACACACAAGCCTCGGCGGCCGGAAGCGAGAAACAGGAACGGCTACAGTAGAACGCTCGCCGACGTAGCTCAGCTGGTAGAGCACTTCACTCGTAATGAAGGGGTCCCCGGTTCGAGTCCGGGCGTCGGCTTCCCTAATCAAGCCGTTCTCCGCGCAAGAAGCGTCAGCCAGAACGGCGTGCGTCAAGCGCTGTGTCAAGTCAACGACGCGACTGCTTGGATCGCACCCAGGAGGTCGCCGGTTCGACTCCGGCTAGCTCACCATCAAAAGCCTGCTAATGCGGCCCGTTACCTTGCTGACAAATCGCCCATCCTGTGGAAAAGTGAGCACGGTCAAGTTTTGGTCAAGTAGCGGGGAAGGCAGTCATCGGCTCGTCGTGCGAGGCTTCGTCGTGTGACGCTTGAGGAACTGACCCCCGGAGCGCGCGTGCTGGGCGTGCTGCCTGACCAGCCGGTCACGGTCGTCGCGGCCGAGTGGCACGGCACGCAGGCGCTGACGCTTACGTACCGCGACGAGACAGGGCGAGGTCGACCACCAGCTCCTCTACCGGGCGAACGAAGCGGCGCTCGAGGTCGAGGAGCCGGGCCGCGCCTGGAGCTTCGACGGCGACGGGAAGCTCTTCCGCCTCGCCTCCGAGGCCCTGCGGATCCGCCTCGCGCACCTGTTCGACCCGTACCTCGCGGTTCACACGTCGAACCTCGACCCGCTGCCGCACCAGATCCGGGCGGTCTACGGCGAGATGCTGCCGCGCCAGCCGCTGCGCTTCCTGCTCGCCGACGACCCCGGCGCCGGCAAGACGATCATGGCCGGCCTGCTCATCAAGGAGCTGATCGTCCGAGGCGACCTCGACCGCTGCCTGATCGTCGCGCCGGGCAGCCTGGTCGAGCAGTGGCAGGACGAGCTGGCGCAGAAGTTCGGGCTCGACTTCGACATCATCACGCGCGAGACGATCGAGGCCTCGCGCAGCGGCAACCCGTTCGCCGAGACGAGACCTCGTCATCTGCCGGCTCGACCAGCTCTCGCGCAACGAGGACGTTCAGGCGAAGCTCGAGCAGACCGACTGGGATCTCGTCGTTGTCGACGAGGCGCACAAGATGTCGGCGCACTTCTACGGCAACGAGGTCGAGGAGACCAAGCGCTACCAGCTCGGCGAGCTGCTCGGCGCGCTCGCGCGCCACCTCCTGCTGATGACGGCGACGCCGCACAGCGGCAAGGCGGAGGACTTCCAGCTCTTCATGGCGCTGCTCGACCCGGACCGGTTCGAGGGCAAGCCGCGCAAGGGCGGCAAGCAGGCCGACGCGCAGGGCCTGATGCGGCGGATGGTCAAGGAGGAGCTGCTCACGCTTCGACGGCAAGCCGCTCTTCCCGGAGCGGCGCGCCTACACGGTCAACTACGAGCTCTCGCCTGAAGAGGCGCGCTCTACGAGGAGGTGACCGACTACGTGCGCGAGGAGATGAACCGCGCCGAGCGCCTGAAGGCGGAGGGCGAAGGGCGTCGCGGCAACATCGTCGGCTTCGCGCTGACCGTGCTTGCAGCGCCGGCTCGCCTCCTCGCCCGAGGCGATCTACCAGTCGCTCCGTCGGCGCCGCGAGCGGCTCGAGGCGCGTGCTGAACGAGGAGCGTCTCGGCGGGCGCGGCGCGCGAGCATGCGATTCGACCTGACGATCGGATCTCGACGCGCCTGACGATCTCGACGACCTGCCCGAAGGCGAGCGCGAGGAGCTCGAGGAGCGAGGTCGTCGACCAGGCCTCGGCCGCCGAGACGATCGCCGAGCTCGAGGCCGAGATCGCGACCCTGCGTCGGCTCGAGGAGCTCGCCGCGCGCGTGCGCGCTCGGGCACCGACGCGAAGTGGACGCGAGCTCGCGCGGCTGCTCCAGGACAGCAACGCCGAGATGTTCGACGAGACCGGCAAGCGCCGGAAGCTGATCGTCTTCACCGAGCACCGCGACACGCTCAACTACCTCGCCGACAGGATCCGGACGCTCCTCGGACAGCCCGAGGCCGTCGTCGACGATCCACGGCGGTATGCGCCGCGAGGCGCGCCGCGAGGCGCAGGAGGCGTTTCACGCAGGACCCCGACGTCTCGGTCCTCGTCGCGACCGACGCCGCCGGCGAGGGCGTCAACCTCCAGCGCGCCCACCTGCTCGTCAACTACGACCTGCCCTGGAACCCGAACCGGATCGAGCAGCGCTTCGGCCGCATCCACCGCATCGGCCAGACCGAGGTCTGCCACATGTGGAACCTCGTCGCCGCCGAGACGCGCGAGGGGCAGGTCTTCGAGCGCCTGCTCGACGAAGCTCGCCGAGCAGTCGCAAGGCGCTCGGCGGCCAGGTCTTCGACGTCCTCGGCGACGACATCTTCGAGGACACGTCGCTGCGCGACCTCCTGATCGAGGCCGTCCGCTACGGCGAGCAGCCCGAGGTCAAGGCGAGCTCGACCAGATCGTCGACGCGGCGGTCGGCGAGAAGCTCGAGGAGGCGCTGAAGGAGCGCGCGCTCCTCACGGAGATGATGAGCGCGACCGACGTCGAGGAGATCCGCGAGCGAGATGGAGGAGGCCGAGGCGCGCAAGCTCCAGCCGCACTTCATCCGCGCCTTCTTCCTCGAGGCGTTCCGGCTGCTCGGCGGCCAGATCGCGAAGCGCGAGCCGGGCCGCTACGAGATCACGCACGTCCCCGCCGAGATCCGCGCGCGCGGCAAGGCGCTCGGCGCGGCCGTCCCGGTCGTCGACCGCTACGCGCGCGTCACCTTCGAGAAGGAGCTCGTCTCGCCCGGCAGGGCAGGCGCAGGCGCGAGCTGCTCGCCCCGGGCCATCCCGCTGCTCGACGCGACGGTCGACCTGTCCTCGAGCGCTACCGGCCGCTCCTCAAGCAGGGAGCGGTCCTCGTCGCCGACGCCGACGAGAGCGAGGAGCCGCGCGCGCTCGTCTACGTCGAGCACGCGATCCAGAACGCGCAGGAGATTCGCGACGGGCAGCGCCAGGTCGTCTCGCAGGCGGCTCGCAGTTCGTCGAGCTGACCGAGGACTGGGAGGCGCGGTCGCCGGCTACGCGCCCTACCTCGACTACCGCCCGCTCGAGGCCGACGAGCAGGAGCTCGTCGGCCACCTGATCGAGGCCGAGTGGCTCGACCGCGGCGTCGAGCAGGCCGGACTCGACTACGCGATCGCGCAAGCCGTCCCCGAGCACCTGGAGGAGGTCGCGAGGACACGCTCGAGCGCGCGTCGAGCAGACGAAGGAGGCGGTGCACCGGCGGCTGACCAGCGAGATCGCCTACTGGGACCACCGCGCGAACGAGCTCAAGGAGCAGGAGCTCGCCGGTAAGCAGCCGCGGATGAACTCGGGCCGCGCGCGCCAGCGCGCCGACGACCTCGAAGCGCGGCTGAAGCACCGAATGGACGAGCTCGAGAAGGAGGCGCAGCTCTCCGCGATGCCGCCGTCGTCGTCGGCGGAGCGCTCGTCATCCCGGGCGGACTGCTCGAGCGCCTGCGCGGCGAGCGTGCGGAGGAGCCGCGACGCTACGCGAAGGAGACCGAGCGGGTCGAGCGGCTCGCGGTCGACGCCGTCCTCGCCGCCGAGCATGCGGCTCGGCCGACGGCCGATGGAGATGCCGCACAACAACAAGGGCTACGACATCCAGTCGCGTCTCAACGACCTCGGCGAGCTCCTCTTCATCGAGGTCAAGGGCCGCGTCGAGGCGCGAAGGAGTTCACGATCACGAAGAGCGAGATCCTCACGTCGCTCAACAAGCCCGACCACTTCGTGCTCGCGCTCGTCGAGGTCGGCGACGACGACTCGACCGACGTTCGCTACGTCCGTAAGCCGTTCAAGGGGACCGAGGAGATCTACTTCGACATGACGAGCGCGAACTACGACTGGCACGAGTACTTCGGGCGCGGGGAAGCAGCCGAGCTGATGGCCGAGTATCGGAAGAAGCTGATCGAGGTCGCGCTGCCGCTCGAGGCGATCAACCGCGAGTCGGCGCGCGAGAAGTCGATCCGGCACGGGCACCCGTCGACGCTGCACCTCTGGTGGGCGCGGCGGCCGCTCGCGGCTTGCCGGGCCGTGCTGTTCGCCTCGATCGTCGACGACCCGTCGAGCCGGCCCGAGAGTTCCCGACCGAGGAGGATCAGGAGCGGAGCGGCAGCGGCTCTTCCGGATCATCGAGGAGCTGGTCAAGTGGGAGAACTCGAACAACGAGACCGTGCTGGAGGCAGGCGCGCGCCGAGATCATGAAGGCGACCGACGGCAACCCGCCGCCCGTGCTCGACCCGTTCTGCGGCGGCGGCTCGATCCCGCTCGAGGCGCAGCGGCTCGGGCTCGAGGCGCACGCGAGCGACCTGAACCCGGTCGCGGTGCTGATCACGAAGGCGCTGATCGAGATCCCGCCGAAGTTCGCGGGGCAGCCGCCGTCAACCCGGAGGCGCGGGCGAAGCTCGGCCACGGCGCGACCTGGAAGGGCGCGCAGGGCCTTGCCGAGGACGTTCGCTACTACGGCAACTGGATGCGCGACGAGGCTTCGAAGCGCATCGGCCACCTGTACCCGAAGGCGAAGCTGCCGGACGGGGGCGAGGCGACGGTGATCGCGTGGCTGTGGGCGCGGACCGTGAAGTGCCCGAACCCAGCTTGTGGTGCAGAGATGCCGCTCGTGCGCTCGTTCGCGCTTCGAAGAAGAAGGGCAAGGAGTGGTACGTCCGAGCCAATCGTCGACGACGGCAGCCATCCGATTCGAGATCCGGGCAGGGAACAGATGCCCCGGAGGGGACGGTCGGACGGAGCGGCGCAGTTGCGTCGTCTGCGAAACGCCGTGACGCTTGACTTCGTCAGATCTGAGAGTCGAGCTGGACGTATGGGGCAGCGGCTGATGGCGGTCGTCGCCGAGGGGACCCGCGGCGCGCATCTATCTGTCGCCGCCGACGCAGTCGCTCGGAGCTGGTGCCTCAACGGCCGACGCCACAGTGGCGACCTGACGGCGAACTCGCTGACAACGCCTGGGCACATGAGTGTCTATGCGCGTACGGCTTGACCAGCTTGGGGCGATCTCTTCACGCCGCGGCAGCTCGTCGCGCTGACCACATTCAGCGACCTCGTTGACTGAGGCTCGTGACGCGACGTCATTCGGCGAGCGGGGCGACGAGGCATACGCGGACGCCATCGCGACATATCTGGCGTTCTGCGGTCGGTCGCGTCGCCGACACTGGCGACGCTCGCGACATGGCACTCGAGCAGTCGAACAGGTGAAGGTGCACCTTTCGCCCGTCAGGCGCTTCCGATGGCCTGGGACTTCGCCGAGGCGAATCCGTTCGGCGCATGCGGCTGGAGACTGGCTGAGCTTCGTAGTCGTCAACGCTGTCGAAGCGCTTGAGCGCCGCTGGCGCCGGTATGCGCGTCGTCACGTGCGCAGCTCGATGCCGCGTGCCGTCGAGCGAGCATCGTCCCGATGCGATCGTCTGCACCGATCCGCCCTATTACGACAACATCGGCTATGCGGATCTGTCCGATTTCTTCTACGTCTGGCTGCGCCGCTCACTCGGCGATATTTACCCCGACTTATTCTCAACCCTGCTGACGCCGAAGACGCAGGAACTCGTCGCGACGCCGTATCGGTTCGGCGGGAGCAACGAGAAGCCGCAGACGTATTCTTCGAAGCAGGGCTTCGCCAGGCATTCGCAGCGTATGCGAGAGCTTCAAGATCCGAGTTACCCGTTCACACTCTTCTACGCCTTCAAGCAGACCGAGACCACGGACGGAGCCGTCGGCATCAACTGGATGGGAGACGATGCTGACCGGCCTGCTCGAATTCGGGCTTCGCCGTCACCGGGACGTGGCCGATGCGGAGCGAGCTGCAGCAATCGCATGATCGCGTCGGGACGAATGCCCTCGCCTCGTCGATCGTGCTCGTCTGTCGTCCTCGGTCGGCGGACGCGCCGATCGCCACCCGGCGCGAGTTCGTCAACGCGCTCCGCGCCGAGCTGCCGGAGGCGCTGAACAGCTGCAGCACGGCAGCATCGCGCCAGTTGATCTCGCGCAGGCGGCGATCGGTCCTGGCATGGCCGTCTTCTCCCGCTACGCGAGGGTGCTCGAAGCTGACGGCTCGGCGATGACGGTTCGCACGGCGCTCGGGCTCATCAACCAGGCGCTCGACGAGATCCTCGCCGAGCAGGAGGGCGATTTCGACGCGCGACACGCGCTTCGCCGTCACCTGGTTCGAGCAGCGCGGCACGGCGGAGGGGCCGTACGGCGAGGCGGACGTCCTCGCGCGGGCGAAGGACACCTCCGTCGACGGAATGGTCGAGGCCGGCGTCCTCGTCTCGCGCGCCGGCAAGGTTCGGCTGCTGCGCCGCGACGAGATGCCGGACGACTGGGATCCCGTCGACCGATCGCGCGGCCGACGGCCTGGGAGGCCACGCAGCACCTGACGCGGCGGCTCCAGACCGGCGGCGAGGACGCGGCGGCCGAGCTTCTGCGGCGGCTCGGCGGGGGCTACGGCGAGCAGGCGCGCGAGCTCGCCTACCGCCTCTACTCGATCTGCGAGCGGAAGGGCTGGGCGCAGGAAGCGCTGCCGTACAACGCGCTCGTCGTCGCCTGGCCCGAGATCGCGCGGCGCGTCGCCGGCACGCCCGAAGCAGAAGCCAGCAGGCCCTGGAGGTGTAGTGGCAGTCACGAACAACCAGCGCATCCAGCGCGCGATCGAGCTTGTCGCCGCGGGGATCGGCCCGTTCGTCGACAAGCAGCTGACGCAGCGCTTCGGCGACGACTGGCCGGCGGCAGTCAATCGCGACGGGAGCGTCCCGCCAAGCCCGCGTGCGGATGGCTACTTCCTGCTCAAGGCGATGATCCACCTCTGGCGCGACGGCGGCTTCGGCGACGTCCTCGGCCACAGCGAGCGGAGCTGGGTCAGCGAGCTGATGGAGATCCGCAACCGCTGGGCTCACAACGAGACGTTCACGACAGACCAGGCCTATCGCGCGCTCGACACTGCGCAGCTGCTCCTCAATGCGTGCAACGCGGGCGAGCACGCGAGCGAGATCGAGAAGATGCGCCAGGAGCTCCTGCGGACGCGCTTCGCCGAGGAGGAGCGGAGCGTCCGGAAGCGGCAGGCGCGCGCGGCGACCGAAGGCGAGCCGGTCGCGGGTCTGAAGCCGTGGCGCGAGGTCGTGACGCCGCATCCCGACGTCGCGTCCGGCCGCTACCAGCAGGCCGAGTTCGCCGCCGACCTCCATCAGGTCTGGCGCGGACGAGGCGACGCCGAGTACAACGACCCGGCCGAGTTCTTCCGCCGCACGTTCATCACCGAGGGCCTGCGGAACCTGCTGCTGAACGCGGTCCGGCGGCTGCGCGGCGAGGGCGGCGACCCGATCGTCGAGATGCAGACGAACTTCGGCGGCGGCAAGACGCACTCGCTGATCGCGCTCTACCACCTTGCCGGCGGCTATCCGCCGGCGCAGCTTCCGGGCGTCGAGCAGATGCTCGCCGAGGCGGGCTCGAGCCGCCGCCGGCCGCCAAGATCGCCGTGCTCGTCGGTCACAAGCTCCAGCCCGGGACGACGCACCGGAAGGACGACGGCACCGAGGTGCGGACGCTCTGGGGCGAGCTCGCCTGGCAGCTCGGCGGCAAGGACGGCTACGCGCTCGTCGCCGATGCCGACCGGACCGGCACGAATCCTGGTCATGCGCTCGTCGAGCTGTTTCGCGCGGCTGCGCCGTGCCTGATCCTGATCGACGAGTGGGTCGCCTACGCGCGCCAGCTCTACGGGCAGGATGGTCTTCCGGCCGGCTCGTTCGACGCGCAGTTCTCGTTCGCGCAGGCGCTCACGGACGCCGCGCGCGAGGTGCCGAACGCGATGCTGGTTGTCTCGATCCCGGCCTCGGACATCGAGGTCGGCGGCGAGGGCGGTCGGCAGGCGCTGACGCGGATCCTCAACGTCGTCGGTCGGATGGAGACGTCGTGGACTCCCGCGACCGCAGACGAGGGCTTCGAGATCGTGCGCCGGCGGCTCTTCGAGCCGGTCGCGCCGGAGAACGAGCGCGAGCGCGACTCGGTGATCCATCGCTTCGGCGAGCTGTACCGCTCGCAGAAGGGCGACTTCCCGTCGGAGTGCGGCGAGGCCGAGTACGAGCGGCGCCTGAAGGCGTCGTATCCGATCCACCCGGAGCTGTTCGACCGGCTCTACGGCGAGTGGTCGACGCTCGAGCGCTTCCAGCGGACGCGCGGCGTGCTTCGGCTGATGGCGACCGTGATCTACGAGCTGTGGCGGCGCGATGACCGCAGCCTGCTGATCATGCCGGGGACGCTGCCGCTCGGCGAGGGGCCGGTCGTCTCGGAGCTGAAGAACTACCTCGATGAGGCGTGGGTGCCGGTGATCGCCAAGGATGTCGACGGCGAGAACGCGACGCCGCTCCACCTCGACAACGAGAACCCGACCTTCGGTCGCTACTCGGCGGCGCGCCGGGTCGCACGGACCGTCTTCATGGGATCGGCGCCGGTTACGGAGGCGGCGAACCGTGGCATCGACGACCGCCGGATCAAGCTCGGCTGCGTGCAGCCGGGCGAGGCGCCGGCGACTTTCGGCGACGCGCTTCGGCATCTGGCGAACCGCGCGCTCTTCCTGAGCACGGACGGCGGCCGCTACTGGTACTCGCTCCAGCAGACCGTCACGCGACTGGCGGCCGACCGCGCCGCGCTCATCCGGCCGGAGGACGTCGACGAGGAGATCCGCAGGCGGCTGCTCGCCGAGCGCGAGCGCGGCGACTTCGCGCGCGTCCATCCGGCGCCGACCTCGCCCGGCGACGTCGAGGACGCAGCGGAAGCGCGGCTTGTCGTGCTTGGGCCGGAGCATTCGCACTCGTCGAAGACGGAGGAGAGCCCGGCGAAGAATTTCGCGCAGCGCATCCTCGACGAGCGCGCGGGTGGGCCGCGGCTGAACCGGAACATGCTCGTCTTCCTCGCAGCCGGACACGGCGCGACTGGAGGAGCTACGTGACGCGGCCGGACGCTACCTCGCCTGGAAGTCGATCCAGCGCGACCAGGAAGCGCTCAACCTCGACACGGTGCAGCGCTCGCAGGTGGCGACGCAGCTGGGCGAGTGGGACGACGCGGCGAAGCAACGGATCGGCGAGGCGTACCAGTGGCTGCTCGTGCCATCGGCGGCGCCAGGCGAGCCCGAGGTGCGCTGGGAGGCGACGCGCGCCGGCGGCTCAGACGCCCTTGCCATGCGGGCGTCGAAGCGGCTGCGCTCGGACGACAGCCTGATCGTCGCGTTCGGCGGCGCCCTGCTGCGGATGAACCTCGATGGCATCCCGCTATGGCGAGACGATCACGTGGCTGTTCGCGACCTGTGGAGCTACTACGCCCAGTACCTCTACCTTCCGCGGTTGCGTGACGCGAGCGTTCTGTGCGGGGCGGTCGCCGACGGGGTGCGCCAGTTGACCTGGGAGCAGGACGGCTTCGCGTACGCGGACTCGTACGACGAGAGCCAACAGCGCTACGTCGGCTTACGCGTGTTGGAGGAGATCGTGCTCCGCGACGCGACGGGCCTTGTCGTGAAGCCGGCGGTCGCCGCGGCACAGCTGGAGCAGGAGCGCCCGGTCGTTCCCGCGGGCGAACGAGAGGCCGTGCAGACGGATGAAGAAGAGACGGACGAAGCCGAAGCGCCGTTTCGAAGGAGAACGGGAAGCCGAAGCGCTTCTACGGCTCAGTCCACCTCGACCCAGTTCGGATGGGACGCGACGCAGGCGAGATCGCGGAGGCGGTGGTCCAGCATCTCGCGAGCGTTCTCGGGGCGGACGTCGAGATCCGGCTCGAGATCGACGCGAAGATTCCAGACGGCGCCTCCGACGAGGTCGTCCGCACGGTCACCGAAAACGCGCGAACGCTCAAGTTCGACCAGCACGGCTTCGAGGAGGCCTGATGAGCGGCATCAGCACGTGCTCCACCTGAGGATCGGTGCGAGCCGCCTCCACGAGCTCAGGCAGTTTCGTGTCTTGTTCGAGCCTCGGCGCCTTCACCGTCTAGCAGAACGAAGGTCTTAGCAGCCGTCAACCATGTGTGTGTTTTGGAATCCTGAGCGCGCGACGGCGAACAGCACAGCACGCGATTTGCGAAGGCCAGGAATCGATCGGTAGCAAAGGGGTCGCGCGTCCGACCTGGCGTTACCGGGGGGCAACAAAATTCTTGTTTCCGTCATCCCGTCGTCATACCCTGCCCTGGCGATGACTGACGGGACAGCGGGCGAGCAGGCGCGGGAGGGTTATCGGGTACGGCTACTCGCTGATGCACCGGCCACGACGGACGAGTTCGAGGCCCGCGCGCATGCTCGCGTTGCTTCGGCGATTGCGCAACTGATCGCTAATGAGGATGGCGGGAAGGTCATCGGACTCGAGGGTCAATGGGGCTCGGGAAAGTCAACGGTCGTTCGCTTGCTTACTGATGAGCTCGGGAAGCTCGCGACGGAACGCGAGACGCGAATCCTCGTTTTCGACGCCTGGGCGCACCAAGGAGATCCGCTGCGTCGGACGTTCCTGGAGACGGTCATCGGCGAGCTGGAGACCGCGCAGTGGCTCGGTGCGGAGTCGGCGAAGCGCGCATCCGACGAGCTGACAGGTCGGACGTCTCGCGTCAAGACCACTTCGTCATCAACCCTTTCACTTGAGGGAAAGCTCGCGGCCGCTGCGACGGTGCTCATCGCGTTGGGCGCAGCGCTTTTCGCGAACCACTTCTCGCATCTCCATCGTCCGTTTATCGCGCTCGGCGCGGTCCTGCTTGTCGCACCCCTTCTTCTCGTCCTCGGACTATGGATGGCGAAGCACGTCGGCAGTCGGCTTTGGCCGCGGTTAGCGACCTTGAACCCGTCGAGTTTTTTCGCACGTGACCAATCGACGGAAACGACAACCGAGGGTGTGCAGAGCAGCGATCCGACCTCGGTCGAATTTGAGCAGATCTTCTCCCGCGTTCTAAGTGACTCGGTGACGGAGGCTCGTTGCCTCGTCTTGGTTCTCGACAACCTTGATCGCGTCGACGCCACTGATGCGCGCCAGGTGCTGGCGACGATGCAGACCTTCGATGTGGACTCGACCCACGCCCGTGAGTGGGGGCCGCGCGTCTGGATCTTGATTCCGTATGACGCCGAAGGGCTCGAGCGACTTTGGGCCGCTTCGGGCGGGAACTCGGAGGACCAGCCTGAGCCGCAGCTGAGCATGGCATCGGCATTCCTGGACAAGCTCTTCCACGTCCGCTTCGCAGCGCCGCCGCTAGTGCTCTCAGATTGGCGGAGATATGCACTCCGGTTGTTGCAGGAGGCATTGCCAGACGAGGAAAATGCGACCCTCGAGGCGGTCGTACGCCTCCGAGGTCTATATCCAGGCGCGGTTCCAGAATGGGCCGTCGCGGCTGAGGCTCCGACGCCGCGGCAGCTGAAGCAATTCGCGAACCAAGTCGGCTCAATCTGCCTCCAGCGCGACGACGTCCCGCTCGCGCATGTCGCCTATTACGTCCTCTTGCGGCGCGACAGTTCCGATTTGCCGCGGGCGCTACTTGATGGAACCCTTCCTCACGCGAAGCTCGCGCACCTGTTTGAAGCATCCGTTCGAGAAGACCTCGCGGCACTTCACTTCGGCGCGACTCAGCTCCTGGCGCAGCAGCTTCTCCTCGGACCCGCACTTGAAGAGGCGTTTGCCGCGGGTGACCCCAGTCGACTAGAGAACCTGGCCGAGCGCCCGGGTTTCATAGATGCTCTTGAACGGGCGGACTTCGAGGCGCGCGCGGCTAATGGCGGAATCGAGCTGACACGCGCGGTGGCAGTCCTAGACCGCTCGGGTGCGTTGGGTGTCGAGACTGTTAGGCAGTGGGCGTCGGCGGTACTCGATCCTCTAGCAGCGCACACACAGACATGGCATGTCCAGGGACGTGACAGCGGCGCCGGTCTCGCGTTTCTTCTCAATCGCGCCAGCGGTGCGGACGACCAGCGGTTGACGGAGTTCCTACGACGCGTCGCTCCAGCCCCAGTTGAGGGCGATACGGAAGGCAGGGGATACTTGGAGGGCGTTGCTGGCCTAGTCGATGAGCTCGACGTTCTCGGCCGCTCAGGTGGCGACGTGCGCGTAACCCTGAGCGTGCCGTCAGCGACGGTGGTGGATTCGCTCGACTTTCTACGTAGCCAGGTCGAGCGCGCGAACGCTCATCGCGTACTCGATGTCGACACCGATCCAGCCGAGTTGGCAACCGCTCTAGTAGAAGCAGCGGCGGCGGGCCGTATCGAAGCATCGGCGAACGCCGTCGAGCTTCTGGGGCGTAAGGCTGGTCGAATCGACGCGACGGAGCTAGCGTCACAGACGACTGAGTGGTTGCGGTCGAACGAACCTGCGAGCGAAGAGCAGCTCGCTCTGCTACTGGACTGGCTTGACCGAGCCCGCCGCGCCGCTGACGCCGAAGACACGCTCGCCGCTCCGTCTGACGATGGGACGCTGCTGCATTTGGTCTACGTCGCTACCGCGAACGGCTGGTACCCCGAAGCAGCAGCCGCATCGATGCTGCATCTGGTAGTGAGGCCGGAGTTACCCGAACCGCCGGCCCACAGCCGCCAATCGACCAGTGGCATTGCGACACTTCGTCAGGCGCTTACGGGCCTCAGTCCGTCCGAGCTATTACGGCGCAGCTTGAGTGGTTGCAACAGCACCGCCGCGAAGCATTCGTTCTCGTTGCGCGGATTCGCAAAGGGCCCGGCGCGGCGCCGTGGGCGGATCAGCAGCTCCGTTCGTTGGCGGAATCCGACACGTTCGTTACCACGGAGGGACAGCTGCTTCAAAATTGGTCGTACGTCCGGGGCTTGCTTGACCGCGAACACTTCTTGAGGCACGTCCGTCGCCTCCTCGACCGCGACTCTGCGAGAGCGACCATCCTTGCGAAGATGACTGAGCCGGACGTCGCGCTCGACGCAATTAATGCTTCAGAGTCCGACGAATCCGCTCCCTACGTAAGCGACGTCGAGAAGGCAGCAGCGGACGTTCTGTCAGCAGCATCGCCGGAAGCGTGGGAGGAGGCGATGAAGTCCGATACCACCGAGCCCCTTCTTGGACTTGCGCTCAAGCTCGCGTCGACCCCTGTCGCTCCGAAGAGTCCATCCGGTCTCCAGGATGCGATTCACGCCCACTTTCAGCAGCTCGCGGACGATTCTGAAGTCTGGAAGCCCGATGGGAGCACGTTCAAGCGATTGACGCGCTTACTCACCGCTTCATCGCGGCGCGTTTTAGCTAGCCAGCTGTGCGCCGAACTGGAGGGTCGAGATGGTCAAGTCAGTGGACAGCTCGTTGAGACGTACGGTGACTTTCTCGCAGGTGAGTCGGGCTTCCGTTCTCACGCAAAGCTGCCGAACGTCATCGAGCGCTTTCTGGCGCGCGATCAGTGGTCCGTCGTCGGATGGTTTGTGGAGCTCGCTCGCCAGCACCCAGACGCGCTGGATGACGAAGGGCGCGAGGACGAAATGAAGCATCTGAGAGAAAAGGTCGCTGAGAAGCTGGAAGCGAATGGTGCCTCGAGCCCCGAAGAGCTAATCGAGCTTGGGGCACTCTTCGGGATCGAGCCTTCGGAAGCGGGGGAGGCCGAGGTACCCGCATAGCCACAGAGGAGGCTGGCTCCGAGGCGTCCATCGAAGTCGCCGCCGTTCCTGGCTCGTTACTAGGCGACTACTCGTCAGCCCCCTCTTCGTTGCTCGACGCGGCCACCAGCAGGAGCCCGCCATCGACCACGAACGACGAACCCGTCACGAACCGGTGTGGTCGCTGCAGAGCCAGGCGATCAGGGAGGCGACCTCCCGCGCATCGCCGGGCCGGCCGACGGGCACGCATGGCCGCTCGATCATTTGCGGATCGACGTCCTCGTTGCGGGTCATCGGCGTGGCGATCTCGCAGTCATGCCGAGCTGTCAGGCTGGTTCGAAGTATCGAGTTACTAAGCAACCCTGTGCTAGACGAAAGCCACGTCATCGCGGCACAAACGACGTTCATTCGCTGCCCTCGGCGCCATGGCCGGTGTCAGGTGGCTCCAGCAAAGGGCCGCGACCGTGCGCGACAATGTGACCAGGGCCTGGCGGTCGCGTTCCGAACCATGTTCGCCTAGAGCGGGCATCCAGGCCGTTTCAGGATTCAGACTCGTCGTCGTCAGGTTCCTCTCCGCCTAGCTCCGTCGCGTCCGGCCCGAGGTTGTACCCCACGTTACGAAACCCGCTGCTCCCGGGTCGGGTCCAGCCCTCGGAGTCATTTGGTCGAGCAGCGCTCCGTTCGCTCCGGCACCCCCAGAGTTGCTAGAGCGAGAGGGTCTCGGCTGCGAGGAGCGTGCCGAACGTGCTCCGCGCCACGCGCGCACGAATGTCGGCGGGATGCGCTGCGGGTGACATTCCGGCACTCACTGTCATCGTCAGCGAGTGTCGTCTGCCGGGGAGCAGAGACTCGGGTCGGCGGCGCCTGACTCGATTCCCGCACGTAGCGTGGACTCGATGAAGGGTCGGACGTGAGACCAGAAGGCTTGACGCGCTCTTGACACGAGCCCTCGGTCGGCTTTGGCTGCCGGCTGGCCGCCGGATCACATTGCGATGTGATGTGTCGGTGTCGCCGCGACAATTTTGAGGCCAACAAGACTCGGGTTGAACAGTCCTAAGCAGCGTTCACGCAGCTCGAGACTGTTTCGGTTCCTGCTTCTGACCTGTTGAGTCTCAGCTCGGGGTTGGGGGTCGGTTCCCACTCACTTCATTCGAGCTCTGTGAGAGGCAGTCTTGCCCGCCACGGTGCCCCGCGTAATAGTTGCTTGGTGACCTCAATCTGGGCCTCGGACAGCGAGGGATGGCGCCTGCTGCCTCCAGTTGGTTTCCCAGACGAGCAGACGCTCCATCGGCTCGTCGAACAAACCCCGGAACTCCTCCCGCTGGCCGGATCGCCCTGGCTCGTGATTCTGGGTTCGGAAGTCCCGCTCGGTGGGGGCTACGCCGATCTCCTTGCCGTTGAACCGAACGGCCGAATGGTCGTGATCGAAGTCAAGCTTGCAAGCAACGCCGAGGCACGGAGAGCGGTTGTGGCACAGATCCTCGCTTACGCGGCTTTCATGAAAGGAACTTCTCCCGACGTCCTTGAGAGCGAGGTGCTTCGCAGCAGCCTCCGGAAGAAAAAAAGCCTCGACGATCGGGAATCTCGTCGCTTCCCAAGACAAGGAAGGCTCCTACGATGAGGCTGCATTCGCAGCGGGACTCGAGGAGAGCCTCGCGCAAGGTTGCTTCCGCCTCGTACTCGTCCTCGATGACGCGCCCCCGGAGCTCGTACGTCTCGTCGGATATCTCGAGTCGATCGCCCCGGGGCTTGTCATCGACCTCATCACCCTCAGCGCCTTCGATGTCAACGGATCGCGAGTCCTGGTGCCACAGCGCGTCGACGCCGTGCGGTCAGATTCACTCGAGGCGACTCCGCGGCCCCAGTCCAAGCAGGGACACCTGATCCCTCCGGAGGAGTTCGAAACCGGTATCGCGAAGTCAGCTGCGGACGCACAGCCGCTTCTTCGCCTCCTCTATCAGTGGGCTCGCGACCTCGAGGCCGAAGGGGTCATACGACTGCTTGCCTTTCGCGGCTCCACCGGAAGGACGACCCTACTGCCATACCTACTTAGCGACGACCCAGGCCTCATCACGGTCTGGAATGAGGAGAGCTTCTCTTCGATCTCTTTCTGGCGGACGTGTTCGAGCGGCGAGCGCCACAATCCATCAGCCAGATTGAGGCGATCATCGCGCCGGCGAACGTGGGCCAAGGAACCACCGTCAAAGCCGTGTCGGAAGAGCTACTCGGCGCCTTGGCCGATGCCTACCGCAGCGCAGCGTCCTAGTCGCAGGCCGGAATGCCGCCGTTCACATCAGGCCTCTGCGCCTACGTCGGAGATTCCCCGGATGCCGGAGTCGCCCTTGCAGGGTTGGGGGTCGCTGGCGGTGGCGTCAGTGAAGCGGGTGCTGAACTTCGGGAGCCCTGGACGGTGTGGACGTGCCTCACTCAGAGCGCCTCTTAGCCAGGCCACAGACGCTGGCCCAACTACTCAAGTGGAGCACCGAGGTACGCGGAACCGTCGAGTCGGACCCGACCGTGACCCACGACCTCAAGGCCTTCGTCCTCACCGAGATTTCGTACACGAGCGCCCGCCATTTGAGTGCATCGCAGAACTTAGATGGCTGGGGCGTTCTGCGGAGCACACGGGCCGAGCCGCAGGAGACATGTCGCAAAGGCGTCTAGCGACGCTGGGCGTCATCGGCGTACCCTCTTTCGCGAGCGCCGCAGAGTTCGACCGCGCCTAGGTTCCGTGGAAGCGCTGCGGCGCTCCGGACCTTGGCTCTTCTCACTTCACGGGCGAAACTGTGGACCTCCCAACGAAGGAGCTGGCATGGACGAGCAATACCGAGAGATCTACGAGTCGATCTTCAGGTTGGTGGTGCAGCCCGAAGCGGACTCTCCCGAGGCACGTCTGCTTGTCGATCGATTCGGTGAGGCTGCTCCAGTGTTTGGTCGCGCGGTCGAGTCCGCGCTTGATGAGGCCGAGCGAGAAAGAGGCGATGGTGCTCGGCTACGCGAAGACGCCAAGGCCCTCCTGGCGGTGAATTTCAGGGACCTAGTTTTCGTGCCCCTCTCCGCGGCCGGCCACAACACAGCCCAGGTCGAGGAGGACGTGCGGAGAGACACAGCAATGCTAGTGCTCGAAGCTGCCGCTGACCGAGAACAACGGGTTCCGGAGATCACTGGTCATGCAGTAATCGACGCACTGAGTCGGAACTGGGGTGGTCTGAGGATCAGCCGCTACAACCTTTGGGAGCGCTCGAGCCCACCCGAGTCGGGGTTCCATCCGGTCGAGGTGCGCCATTAGTAGCGCCGGCGGGTCAGAAGAGGATCGTCGCGCGGCATCAAGTCTTGTCACAACTCTCAGCAGCTACGTCATTACAGCGGCGCTGGCTGTCCTCGGAGCTCAAGCGGTTCTCACAACCTTCGTAATTGACAGACGGGAGCACCTCATCTCGTTCTATGTCGTCGGCGGCTTCGGCACGGCCGCTCTCGTTGGAAGCATCCTTGTGGGGGGCGCAGGTGTGTACGAGATCATCGACGCCGGTGCGCGCGGAGACTGGAAAATCACAACGCGAGGGGGCAAGTTCAACATTCAGTCCGTGTTAGCGCTTGTCGGGACGATTCTCGTTATCGCCTCAGCGTTTCTGGGAGATGACAAGCCTCCTCAACCTACGGCCACTGGGATAGGTCCGCCAGCCCTCTCAGCCTCGACCGCGACAATCGACGGCGCCTAGGTTCGCGCGGAGACGCTGCTGCGCTCTTCACTCCCGTGAGCGTCCCCCGTCCCTCGGAAACAAGTGGGATGTCATGACCCCGCCTGAGGGACACGACCTAAGGAGGCTCGTCGCGTGCGGGGGTGGGTGGGTGGCTGCCGTGGCAGAGCTCGGCGGCGGAACAGCTTGAGGCGTACTTGACGCGCGGTCGGCAGCTCGCTTGCGGGCAGCGTTGCGGTGAGACCACTCTCGGGGACGGAGGTACCCCGATCACGGAGGAGCTCTTGCCCGCTGCCCGTTCACGGTGTGTCGCAGCGCACCTAGTAAGCGCGGATGCGACCGTTGCTCCGGGGCGGCCCTCCTCCGGGATCGCATCTGGCGGCACTGCTAAGCGGGCGGTTCTGCCGTCAAGCGCGGGCGTCTGCCTCGGGCGTTTCTAGCAACATGCGGCCGTGTCTTCTGGGTTCGCAGCGCCCGACATCATCATCTGCGCGGACTGGAGCAAACACACCACGCGCCGCCGGGCGTGGCTCGCCGACCCTTTCGAACGACGCATCTGCCCCCTTTCAGCCCCAGGGTGGAGCTTCGAAAGTCTCATCCAGGAGGGCGCTCGTCGTCAGAAGGGCGGCTTCTCGCTTGTCGCGGTCGACGCTCCTATAGGCGTGCCACTCTCGTACCTGACCGTCGCTCGCTCTCTATTCGGCGCGCCTGCAACGGCATCGTTCCTCGACTGGCTCCCGGCAGCTCTCGAGCGACCGGACTTTCTCCAGCCAGTAGCACGGGCTGAAGATTGGTCTCCGATGCGACCATTCTTCTTCGTTCCGCCCGGTCGAGGGAGCCTCACCGCGTTCGTAGCTGCGGCCGCCGCTCACAACCTCGAGCTGAAGCGTGCGATCGAAAACGCGACACGCGGCAATTCCGTCTTCGCTTTCAATCTCCCTGGTCAAGTGGCGCCAGCCGCTCAAGCGCTGTGGCAGGAACTCCCGCTCGTGGCTCTCGATCCAACCGTGGCGATCTGGCCGTTCGACGGTACGTTCGATGAACTCGCCACACGGGCATCGGTCGTGGCCGCCGAGATTTATCCGCGAGCTGCGTATGGCTCTGCACTCGCAGCCGAGCTACCCGCCACACCACAAAGCCTCGCCAAGACAAGGGGTGACGTTCGTATGGCTGTGGTGGCACGGTTGCAGCAGGCGGAGTGGATCCGTGATGAGGGCGTCCGGATCGAGGGCGCAACCGACGCAGTTGCGCACGACGGCGACTTCGACGCACTGCTTACGACGGCGGCGCTGCTCCGGCTCGCCCTCGCCAGGCGACCGTTGTCGACATTTGCCACCGATGCCGTGGCCGAGGGCGCGATCCTGTGTGCGTGAAGGAGCGAGGGAGGCAGCACGCACGCGCCACTGACCGGCCCTCACGTTGGCTCTGACCGTTGCAGAGTAGGTCGAGCTTTTTCGCGCTCGCGAGGGGGACCCGTGCAGAAGAAGCTCATCGTGCAGAGGGTGGGCCGCGATGTCGTGGCCGAGAACCCCTCGATGACCGCAGAGCATGACGCGCGCTTCACGCGTGACCGGCGAATCGGCTTGCGAGCGCCGCTTCCGCTCCAGACCACCTCTCGCGAACTGATGTGACCTGGCCCGCCTAGCGACGTGGCCTGACGTGCCGTAAGTTCGCGAGAGGCCGGGGTGCCGTGTGCGGTTGCCACCGTGCAGGACAGACCATCGACTCGGCCGCTCATAATCGGCCACCGTCGACGAGCAGGTGCGTCTGTCGCACTTTGAACCTTGAGTCGCACGTGATAAAACGCTCTAAGTCAGGATCGCTAGGGCAGGCGGGAGGTCAGGGATGCTCTCTGCCGACTTGCTTAGTGGAGTCCGAGGCCCGCGACCGATCAGAAAACTCCCCGCCGTTCCCGGATCTTGCGGTGGCCGGATTCGGAAGAAGCCGCCACTGGCAGTCGTCTCTAAGACAGGAGCGATGAACCCGCGATCACGGGGAGGTTGTTGATCATGGGTGTCTTGCAAGGTCTCTGTAGCTACAACGGCTTGCTTTATGCGGCTTGGAAGGGAGAGACCGAGGACGACCGGTTGTTCTTCTCGGAGTTCAATGAACGCAATTGGACTGACCAGCAATTGGTCGCTGGCAACAGTAGTGCCGGGCCGGCGATCGCGAACTTTCGCGACAGGATGGTCCTTGCCTGGAAGGGTGAGCATTCCGATGAACGTCTCTTCTTCCTCCAGGCGCATAACGGCCTTTGGTCCGCGCAGGAACAGATACCCGGAGTAGCAAGCAGCATCGGCCCAAGTCTGGCCGAATTCAAGAATCTTCTCTACGCGGCTTGGAAGGGGGCCGAGTCAGATCAGGCGATCTGGTACGCGTATTACGACGGAGCCCGATGGTCTCAGCAAGCGACGATTCCTGGCGTAGCGACGAGTGTCGGGCCAGCACTGTGCGTTTACAACGGACGCCTATACGCAGCTTGGAAGGGGATGAACAACGATCAGGCGCTCTGGTACGCGTCCTTCGATGGCACGAACTGGTCACCTCAGCAGGTCATACCGGGAGTGGCGAGCTCCGTTGGCCCCTCGCTCGCCGTCTTCAACGGCAAGCTATGCGCCGCTTGGAAGGGTGTTACCGGCGATCAGGCCCTGTGGTTCGCCTCGTTCGATGGGACGACATGGACAACGCAACAGGTGATTCCGGACGTCGGGAGCAGCATCGGGTCCGCCCTATCCGAATACGCCGGCAAGTTGTACGCAATGTGGAAGGGCGTCGACGACGATCAGGAGCTTTATTTCTCGTCGTTTGACGGGACGAACTGGGTAGTGCAGGGCCATATCCCTGGAAATACCGGACAAGACAGTCCGCAGAACATCGGCCTTCGTCTGCAGTTTCAAGAGACGAGCCTTTGGTGCTGGATAGCTGTCGCAGTAAGCATCGCGGAGTACTACGGCCATACCAGCGTCGATCAGTGCCTCACGATGACGACGATCGGTCTCAACGTCAACAACTGGCCGGCGGGAACGAGCTGCTGCCCGACAGACATTCAGCTGAGCCCGGCGTTGTTGAAGAAGCTGGCCAATCCATATGACAGGAAAGCCGAGAACGCGCTGCAAAACGTCGGCATCCCAAACGTTTGCATCAAGAGCGGCGGCATTAACACCGCCTTGGATGTTCACAACAACTTGGCGGAGGAACGCACCTCCTTGACGCTGGACGAGATTGCTGCCGAGATCGCCGCGGGACGCCCGATCGCCGTAGACATCAATTGGAACTCAGGCGTCGGCCAGCACGTCGTCGCGATCGCAGGGGTATTGAACGATCTCCTGCTTGTATGCGATCCCGTCAATGGCGAGTCGGTGATCAGGTATGCCGACTTTCCCGCTCAGTACCAAGGCGGAGCGACTCCCCTCGTCTACTGCTTAACAAAGGCCGCGTGACCGTTCGCAAGACGATAGGTGGCGTGCAGGGCCGAGACGCCGGGGAGACTCAGTGCGGAGAGGCTCATCGCGCGCAGGGTGCCACCCTTCGGCTCGGGGTCTCGCACGAAAACGAGATCGCAACCGGGTCGCGGGTCGGCCGCTTCAGAGCGCTGAGGCGTCGTCGACTAACCACGCGCTGACCACGTCTGCGCTGATCGGCTCAACCATGCGGGCTAGACGAGCGACTGCCTGCGTCCACAGCAGGCAGCGAGGTCTCTGTATGCAAGGAATAGTCGAGCCGGGGTGTCTTCCTCGTGGAAAGTCCCGGGGACCCTACTCCGTCAGATTCGTGTCAACGACGATTGTCGATGTCTTGGGGCTCTACCTAGCGCGCAGGAGTCTTCGGCTTGCGCCCACGCCGCGCGACAGCTCGTCCGCCAAGCCGGTCGGCTTCGGCGTCTGTCAGGTCAAGCTCACGCACACCCTTCCTTGCATCCGCAAAGGTGATGCGAACCGTTGCTCCCTTGCCGTCCGGGATTTCGTCACCCGATTGGTCGCTGACCCGAATTGTCTTGCGCGCCACAGATGTTCTCCCTTCCGATTTTGGTGGGGAGATTCGTACCATAGAGTCCTTCGAGGGACACGCGCTGGAGAGGCTACTGCGACGCGGGGGTGGGGGTCGACCGGCTGTCCGGTTAGCCGCGCACGCCGAGCTCACGAAGCCACTGCTGGAGCTCGGAGTAGGGAATTGTCCACCCGTGACCTTCGGCGTCATCGAGGACCTCTTTGAAACGAGCGACGAAGGCTTCAGCTTGCGCACGTGTCGGTTCACGCTGAAGAGCGTGCATGAGCACGGCGCGAGCCAGCTCGAGCCGTGCCCCTCGCCGTCCAAAGAACTTCCTCGCCGTCGACGATATCCGGGTCGTCGCCGAAGAAAACAGGACTCGCTCAAGACTCTGTCCCATCGGCCCATCGCCGTATTGGCCCTCGTAGTAGCCCTCGTGCACGGCCTCGGCTTGTCTCTCCTCGGCGTCCATCTTGATGGGCGAGTCCCAGTAGTCAGCGTCGTGCTCCCGCGCGAGCGTCTCGCGTCCGAGGTCGTTTAGCTTCAGCTCGAGCCGCCAAAGCGCAACCTCCCCGCTTCCGACCTCCGCGTACGGCTGGAGACCTGCAGTTGAGCCTGCGTTCCACCCAGTCGTGCTCAAGGCAATCGCTCTCCCGTTTGAGTCGAGACAAGAGGAGGCGTCGACCTTCGACCTATAACAGAGGCATTTTCCGCCTTATAATGGGCGTGTTGGCAGTCGAGACTGGAGGCGTTCTATGCCTCGAGGTAAGGAGTTCTGCCCGTACGAGAACGACTATTTCGCCGTCTCGGCCTTCAAGGTTGTGGACGGCACCCGGCTCCACGAGGTCGAGCCACTGCACCGCCAAACAGACGGCATGCTCGTCACAATCGAGGGCGGCAAGGTCGTAGTGATCGATCCCGTCGACGCTGTACCCGAGCCTGCCGCCGAAGAAGAAGAATGAGCGGGCCGGCGGGGGCCAACGCCGAGCCCTGCACCGACTGCGACAAGGTTCGGATTGAGAAGGCGCTCGAGGCCGAAGAGGCGGTGCGCGTGTTTCAGCGCGACCTCGAGAAGCTCTACCGTCAGCGCGATCTCGACTCCGAGAAACGCACAGAGGAGCAGAAGCTCACCCTTGACAAAGCCGAGGGCGATGCTCTCACGGCGCTTGAGAAATCCCGCTGGGATGCGGAAGCCGAGCTCGCCAAGATCTTTCATCAGACGATCGCCGATGTCGCCAAAGGCTCGATCGAGCGGTCGCGTGACAGTGCCAAGTTCGTCCAAACGGCCTCGACCGCGGTCGTGGCCGTCTACACGGGCATCCTCGGGCTCGTGTTCTCCGTCACCGATAACCCACTGCCCCTGCGTGGCGTGTATGCCGCCGTCTTCCTCGGGCTCGCCATCGCTCTGGCGACGGCCTATCTCGCCTTCATCACGAAGCCTCGCGCGCCTGCTCTCTATCCGGGCGGAAGCTCCTTGACCGAGATGCAGCTGTACCGCACCGGGTATCTGACCAAGTGGGTGAACGCGACCGTGACTAACCGTCGGTGGGCGATCAGGGCCAGCGTTCTTAGCCTGGCAATAGGCGTTGCGTTCATCCCGGCCGCCTTCGTGGCAAGCGCGCGGCCCACAAAGATTCCGGCCGCACCGACAGTTCCCGAGATCCCAAGCGAGATCGCTACGGCGGTGAGCGACGAAGCAGTCGAACTGTTCCGGGCCCAGGTGCAGGGCTACACCGCGGCCAACGCGGCGCGCAACCAGGCGATCAAAAAGTCCGCCGAGAAGGCAAAGTCCGCCGTGAACCGCGAAACGAGGCTGAACGACATCACGCGTGGCTTGGCGATCCTCGGTCTGATCGTGGTCTTCTTCGGCCCGCTCGTCTTCGCAGGAGCCGAGGACGCCCGGAGATGGCGGCGTCTCCGGCAAGGCGAGAGTTCCTGAGACTGGCCCATAGCTCGTGACGCGACGCGCGTAGTCGGCGTGGCTGACGACCGGCCGGCAACGTGGCGGTGGACAGTGCTTTCACGTCCCGCACTGGCGAGGCAGCTAGCTGATGTCTGCGTAGATCGCGGCATGATCACTCGCCGCCTCGGCCAGTCGAGTGATCGTGGGGTAGTGCGGAAAGAGTGTCCCATTCTTGCCGCCCCAGACGCCTTTGCGGAAGATCCCGCCACCGGTGACGCGCGAGAACAGAGCTGGAGAGAGGAGGATGTAGTCGATCTTGTTGCTTTTTGTGCCGTTTGCGAAGGTGCCGGCTCGGCCGTCACTCTTGAACTTCGGATGGGTGGTGATGTCGCGAAGGTCGGTTTGAGTGAGTAGCGGAGCGAGCGGTGCCGAGTCGGGCGTGTCGTTGAAGTCGCCCAGGACAATCACGTTGCTCTGACCCTCGGAGGTGAGACGCCGGTAGATCTGTGCCACCCTTCTCGCCTGGCGTCTGCGCTTCTTGTTTGACGAGCTCTGACTACCGAATCCCTTGCTCTTTAGGTGGTTGACGAGCAGGACGAAGCGCTCGCCGGCTGGCGTGGCGATCGTGTACTCGGGACAGTCGCGGCTGAAGATCTCGCCCTGGGCATCTGTGTCGTCTACGTGGGAGGCGATCCCGACGATCTCGTAGCCGCTCCTCGCCATGAGGGCGACGTCGATGCCGCGATCGTCGTTGCCGTCGATCAGCATCACGTGCTCGTACGGCTGACCGCCGATCGCCTCCAGAGCGATCCCAGAGAACTTCTTCAGCGCCGTCCTGTTGTCGGCCTCGACGACGGCCTGCACCTCTCCCGCGACATCGCGAATGACCATCGCCGTGTGCTGCATCGCCAGCTCGTTCACCGGCTCCGTCTTCAGCTCCACCCACCCGATCGAATCGTTGCGGCCGCCGGCGATGATCTCCGTTCCGCCGGCGAGCGGGCGCCGCAACAGACGGCCGCGGTTCTGGCGAAGAAGCGCGAACTCGCCCCCGTCGTCGCGCTCAGCCAGACCGAGCTTTGCGAGCAGGTCGACCATCTCGGCCTTCGCCGCTTTGCTGTAGACGGGCTCGTTGAAGAGATCGTTGAGGCGGGCGTACTGCTCGAGCACGATCCGCGCGGCGTCCTTGTCCTGCAGGCTAAACGCCTTCGCGCGTTCGAAAAGATTCTCGACGTTGAAGGATGCGATTCGCATCGCTGGTGCCTCCTTCGGCCGTCCGGCTGACCCAAGCTTCTCGCCCTCGCTGCTTGGGGTCAAGTCATTTTCACCCACAAGCAGAGGAGGCACGGTGAAAGACCGCGCGGATGCGGTCCCGCATCGCGGGAGTGCCACCCTCGGCTCGGGTCTCGCGTGGAGAACGCGATCGCAAGTGCGGTTACGGGTTCGACCTTCTCCGGCCTCTGAGTCGCAGGGGCCGGCCCAGCACCGGGTCACCACTCGACCGCATGAGAACGGGCATCCTGCCCTGACTCTTCATGGCACGAGAGGACTACAGCGCGACGTGCCGGACTTGGAAGCGGCGCCGCTGGACGACCTGGGGGGAGAATCAAGGTCGTGAGCACCGATGGAGTAACGATTGGAATTGACTTGGCCGCCCAGGCCAAGCACACGGCTGGGTGCGTAATCGACTGGAGAATGCGCCGGCCAAAATTCGCTCACTCGCCCTCGGACTTGACGACGAAGCGCTGCTCGAGCTCATCGCTGCTCACGAGCCAGCGAAGGTTGCGATTGACGCACCCTTCGGCTGGCCGGCGCCATTCGTTTCCGCAATCAGCAGCTATGCCGCAGGCGCACCTTGGTCGGCGACCGACACGCGGCCGCTGAGGCTGCGGGCAACCGACCTCAACGTCATCGAGCAGACAGGACAGCAGCCCCTGAGCGTCTCGAGTGACCGGATCGCAGTTACTGCCATGCGCTGTGCGGGGCTCCTACAAGGGTTGCAGGCGGGGGGCTGCAACCTCGATCGCGCGGGTGGCGGCCTGGTCGTCAAGGTCCATCCGGCTGCCGCGCTGCGTCGCTGGGGGTATGACCCGCGTGGCTACAAGAAGGGGAGTGAAACCTGAGCAACGGGCTAAGCGCACTCAGCTCGTCGAGGGGATCGCCTCGGCGTCAGCTTCCTGGCTTGTGCTCGACGAAAGCGAGTGGGCGCTTGTGAGCGCCAGCGACCATCTGCTCGACGCCCTTATCTGCGCATTGCTCGCTCAAGCCTCGGTGCTGGGAGAGTTGGACCAATCCCTCTCGAGCTCCAGGAGCTTGCTCGGAGCGGAAGGATGGATCCACCTCCCGCAACGCCAGCCACTGGTCGAGTTCGAACCCCTGGCTCGTGGGCTGGACGGACCAGTGAGTGGCGTCGGTCTTCAGGTGTCAGGTTGCACGGGGTCAAGCCCCGCACACCGGAGTCCCGTTTGGGGGTCGGGGGGTCGCTAGCTGGGACGCGAGGGGGCTCCAGGTCGGCCTCCTCCGGCAGTCTGGGCACTGCGCCCGTATCGCTGCCTCGATGACCGCGGCACGCGCGGCCGCGATCCGGCGTGCCCCATGAGGTGAGGCGTACATGGTTTTAGCCCAGTCCTGGTGCATGGCTGAAGCCGTACCCTGAGCACTCGTGGTTCTCCCGTAGCTCTCGGATCGCGGTTACGTCGCCACCGTTCGCCTTCTTCTCCAGGGCCTGCCGCTGTTTGGCTAAAGGGTCTAGGTCGGCGCGCTCTTGCTCTCGCGTCATCCGCGGCCTCTTCCCCGTTCCGGAGTCCCGCATTTGGGGGTTGGGGTGGTCGGCTTCGCAACACACGACGACCGGTGGAGGCAGCGCTGAGCATCATGGGAGTCGAGTGCGAGGCGTCTTCCTTGCTGATCGTCTGCGCCGCCTACTCGATTAACAGGCGGTCGCCGCGCGAGCCCTGTAGCGACACGGGCTCACCGCCTCTTGGCAAGAGCTTGGCAAGTCGGGGAGGAGGCGCTCGGAGGTCGCTGTTGCTCGCGGGAAGTGGGCTCGCTAGATCCCATGACTCGCGTCATATGGGGGCGGGGCATGCGTCCGTCAAACACCTCCTTCAGGGAGAGAGCGCCGCTCGGAACTCAGCCGCGTGCCTTACGCCTTTTTGCGGACGTACAGGGCGTTGAGGCCAGTGACAGCAGCGGGAGGCACGAGGACGCGAGTTCGACGAACGGGCCTTTCTCGGAAGGGTTCTGCGAAAGAGCCGACGGTCGTATACTCGGTACGAGGCAGTCCAAGGAGGCGGACTCGTTGTGTTGCGAAGGACGCCGTCGAGGGCCGACGGCCCTGCCGCCGGTGCGCTGAGAGTCCTTGTCGCCGACGCCTGGCCGGCCGGCCGTCGCCCGAACCGGCTCGACGCGCGAGCCACCAAGGCTGCCGTGGCCGGATTGGTTCGTACCGGCGCCGTCGAGCCGTCGCTGCTCGCGGGCGCGACGCGCGAACGCCTCGAGCGGGCGCTCGACGAAGCGCCGTTGCCGTTCGACGTGCTCCATTTCGTGGGACAGGGCCTGTATGACGAGAGTCCAGCGATCCGCGCGCTCCTGCTTGAGAGCGCGGATGGCCTCGACGAGTTGCCGGTGGACACGCTGCTCGACCTCGGCCGACGGTACCGCCTGGAGACGCTGCTGCTAACGGTGGATGGGGCGTCCGGGACGCGGCAGCCGGATCGCGAACGCTTCACGGGCGACGTCACGGACGGGTCGCCCGCCCTCATCGACGTCGCGCTCGGCGAGGCGGACGTCGCCGCGACCAGATTCCTGCACGCCCTCTATCGTGCGCTCGCCGAGCGACTGCCGGCGCCGCAAGCTCTGCACGAGGCGGCGACAAGCGCGTCCGGCGAGCGGCGATCTCGTAGGTTGCGCCCGCATTTCCTCCCCCACCTTTCGCGGACGCTGGCGGCCGCGGTCGGCGCGCTCGCGGTCGTCGGCACGTTGGTGGGGCTCTACGCGGATCTCCCCTGGTTTCACCATCCGAAGCAGGCTCGGATGCAGGGCGTGTTCAATCTCGCAGTCGCCGATTTCGACGATCCGGACGCGCGGCTCGCGACCAGAGTCGCCAATAATCTGCGGACAGCGCTACCGGACGCCAAGGTTTGGGGCCCCGAGCTGACACACGCTGTGCAGGACGCGCCCGCGGCGGAGAAGCGCGCCGCGCAGATCAACGCAGACGTCCTCGTATACGGGCGCGTCGGAGCGCATGACGGAAACGTGGAGCTCTGGCCGAAGTTCTATGTCCGGCCCGAGACAAGCCTCTACGACGACAGCTTCCCGAGCGTGGACGCGGCAGGGCAGTACTTCCTGGGCCCCAAGATCTCGAAGGTCGGGGGGCTGGACAATGGGGCGACCATCAGAGATTTGGGTAATGCGCTCGGTCAGCGCGCACAGGCCGTGACGAACTTCTTCGTGGGTTTGAGCGAGTATGCAGCCGAAAATCTCAATCAAGCCGATAAAAGGTTCGCAATCGCGGAGAGGGCGTGGACGTTCAACGGCCGTGAGCTCGTGTATCTGTTCCGAGGCAACACCGCGCTGCAGAAGGCGGCCGCGACCGGGGACATTACAGTTCCCGCTAGGGCACAGCTCCCACCGCCCACGAAACTCCTGCAAAGAGCCTCGAGGTTCTACGCGCGCGCCCGTAGGGCGAACCCGAGCTACGCGCGCGCGTATATCGGCCTCGGCGAGGCGCGGTTCCAGCTTGCTCGCGGATCCTGCGACCCGCCCGCGTCCACGGACGGCCTGCGCCGGGCGCGCGCGGCGTTCGGGCGCGCCAGCAAGGCGCAGGAGCAGCCGCCGTTCGCGGACATACTCGCCAAATCCGAATACGGGCTCGGCAGGGTCGCCCTCTGCCTCAGCCAAGCCAGGATCGAGCCGTCGTGGCAAGAAGCGGAGCAGCACCTCCGTCACGTGGTGGACCTATACGAGAGAAAGAACGACCGCCTGAAGGGGCTCGCGGCCGAGGCGCATGCCGATCTCGGTTTGGTCTACCTGCCGGAAGTCAGATCCAGCAAGGACGCGCTTGCGCGTTACCGGCATGCCGACGCGGAGTACGCCGCCGCCGTGAGGCTCACCGACCGGCGTGACCGCAAGGGCATCTTCCTCTCCCAGCGCAAATTCATCGCCGAGCAGGTGGAGTGCCTTAAGCAACCAAAGGCCCCGTTGTGCGGCCCCTAACGCGGCTCGCGTGGGCGGTCGCGCTCGCGGTGCTCGCCGCGGCTTTTGCCGGCTGCGGCAACGGAGGCAGCGGCGAGACACATGGTGCTTCGTCGGGATCAGCGACGACGGCCGTCACGTCGAGCACCACGGCGACGAACGGAAGCGGCGGCGGCAACGGTCAGGGCAACGGCAACGGCAACGGTCAGGGCAACGGCAACGGTCAGGGCAACGGCAACGGTCAGGGCAACGGCAACGGTCAGGGCAACGGCAACGGTCAGGGCAACGGCAACGGTCAGGGCAACGGCAACGGTCAGGGCAACGGCAACGGTCAGGGCAACGGCAACGGTCAGGGCAACCCCAATACAGGCAGCCCGTTCTCGCACCACGACGCACCGCCGGGAGCGGTCGCGGCGCAGCTCTCCTCCCCGGGGATACTGATACCCAATAAGGCGCCGTGCGAGGCTAGCGCGGCGCCGCAGGTCGCATTCCTCCCAAGCAAGGTGGAGGTGGGCGAGGCCTTCCGCGTTTGCGCGACAGGTTTTCAACGGGGGACGGTGGAGGTGACGCTGTCGCCGCCCGGAGGCGGAAACCCCGTGATTGGGACCGCTGTAGTGGACGCCCACGGGGTCGGCGAGACGATTCTGCCGGGCGGCAGGGCCGGCGCCTACCACGTGCGCGCTGTCGAGACGCTCGAGCCAGCGGGCGAAACGCTCGAGGCGAAAGCGATGATCACAGTGACGCTGATACTCGTCGAGCCTGCTGACGGCGCGCCAGGCGAGACGTTCACAATCGCGCTTGACGGCTTTGAGCCCGGCACGCCGGTGACACTCCACCTGTACGGACCCAAGACGGGGCTCTTGTTCCCGTACATGACGAAGCTCCTGCCGGTCACGATCGACCCCAACGGCGCCGGGAATGTGGCGCTCACCAGCAAGACTGGCGACCCGCCCGGAACCTATTGCCTCGCCTTCGCCGACTCCCACCACTGCGAGAGGACGTTCCGTCTCGGCTAGTTACTCCCCATCTCGCCGTACGTCGTCACCCGGGACGGCAGGAGCTGACTCGGCGCGACCTGTCGTTCGACGGGCTCGCCCGTAATCGGGTCACGCCCTCTGAGCACGATCATCGGCCCGCGCCCCTCCGACTGCAACCGGTTCGCGCGGTCAAGAATTCGCTGTTCGTTCGCATGCTGCTTCGCGATCTCGCTGCTCGACCGGAAAGCACCTAGCGCCCCTCCGCGCTCGACGCCGCCGGCGACGCTGTCCTTGATCGTAGACGGCGACTTGATGTCCCCGAGCTGCACAAACTTCCCGTCGTCCGCAAGCCAGTCTGCGACACGGCCTTCTCCGCGCGGCGCGCGCCAGAGCTTCCCGTCCGCCGTCCTGATTCCGACGATCTTCACCTGCTCATAGAACTTCTGCTTCGGGAACGTCTTCTGGAGTCCGAGGACGTGGTCTCGCTCGCGCAGGTTGTAGAGGTGCTTCGTCTCCGCGGCGCGCTGCTCCGGCAAGACGCGCTGCTCACCGCGGGCCTCGCGCGCGTCCCGCGATGCGTTAACTCGCTTCTGCTCGGCACGCACCTGGGCCTTCACCTCTTTGTGCCGCCGCGCAAGCTCCTGCTCGCTGGGCTGCCCCGCCTGCTCATGCTGACCTTGTGCTCGCGGTTCGCGACCCGTCTCGCCGCTGACCGCTCGGTTCGGGTTCCCGACCGTCGGAGGTGCCACCCGCTGCTCCGCCACGCGCTTCAGCCGAGGGCGGACTGCAGGGTCGAGCAGAACCTGGTGTCCGCCCCCCGGCACGGTCGCCGCAGCCCGGCCCGCCTGGAGGATCTCCTCGCCTCCTTCGCCCGGCCGGATCGAGGCGTGCACTGTCCCGGCCTCCGGTTGAGGCGCGATGCCGCCCTCCCGGTACGCCGTGCCGCTCGGCACCTGATCGATCTGCACGCTGTCCGGCCTGCTTTCGCCACCGCTCCCCTTCTGAAGGCGTCGCAGCGTGTTGTCGTCGCCGCCCGTCCAGGCGGACTTGCCCTGGGCGCCCTCGCGCGCGGGCAATTCTCTTCCCTCCCAGCGCTCCGGGATCCCCATACTCTTGGTTGTGGCGCCGATACCATCCCGCCGGATTTGGGCGGCAAGGTCATCGGCGTGTCGCACAGCCTCCTCGTAGGAGTCGAACAGTCGATTCCCCCACACGCTTGGCTTCCGACCAGACTCCGCGATCCGCACCATGAACTTGACCCCGTCGGTTCGCCCGGCAATCCCCTGCGCGTCGGTAAAGGCGCCGTCGTACCGGCTTAGCCGAGCCGTTTCCGCCGGCGTCCAGGGAGTCCCTTGGCGGATTAGATCGCGCGATGCTCCGCCGATACGGCCTCCAGATTCACCGGCTGCCCGCTCAGCGGGGCCGCGCGCCGCCGGGCCTGACTCGAGCGCCGAGCGCTCCGCGGCAGCCCCCCGCGTGGGAGTCGCCAAGCCGGGAACGCGGACGCCGGCGCGCCGCAGGGTCTCGACAGCGCGGGACGCGATCTTGGCGACGGCGTGGTCGATGAGGATGCTCTTTTCAATCTCGTAGAGTCCACCGGCGAGCTGTCGCACTTGGCCGGTCTCGTCGGCCTGCTCCAGGCGTTTCCACGCCTTGGCGAGTCGCTCGGGGATGTCGGGGATCGCGAGGACGGTGTCGACGACTTCGGCGGGAAGCTCGCGAACCGCGTCGACGACTTGCTTCGCTGCCTCGAGAGGATGCGCGCCGGCGTGCTCGACGGCATCCGCCAGCCGCTCAATATCGTCGGCGAGCTTCTCAACCAGTACGACCCTGACGGTTTCGAGATTGTCGTTCACCTTTCCGGACGCCCAGTCAGCGGCGAAACTCTCGAAGAACGAACCGATCGCCGGCGTCGGCCCGACGTCGATGCCGCGGCCCTTCGTCTTCTCCGCCATAGCGGCTGCGGCGTCGGTCCCGATCGCGGCGCTGAAGTGCTTGAGCTGGTTGCTGTGGAGTTCATGGTCCGCCTTCGACAACCGATCGAGGAACTGCGCAAGCCCATCGACGCCCGCGTACTTCTCGACCATCTCGGCGAGGTGCCGCAGCCGTTCACCGTCGGCCTGCGACCCAGACCACGTGTCCCAGCGGGCGAGCTCCTCCAGTGCGGTGTCGGCCATACCGTCAACCAGCCGACGCTCGCGCAGCTCATGCTCGACGCTTGTCCGCCACGGGTCATCCGGGGCTTCTCTTGTAAGCCTCGCGGCCTCTGCGGCAAGGTCCGCGGTGTTCGCCCGTCGGAAGAACGCGACTGCCAGAAGGCTCGCCCACTGCTGCTCCGCCGATTTGACCGCGGGATCGTCGGCGACGGCCTCACGGTTCCGCGCCGCATGCAGCTCGGCGCGTAGGCACCCCGCGTCAGCTTCCGAGAGCAGCTTGGCCTGGAGCTCACGGGCGTGCTCGACGTCGGCTTCTTGTCCGTCGTACTCGACACCCTCGTGCAGACGGTCCCATACAGCCGTCAGCCGATCCCGAGCCTCCTCGACGCTGAGTCGAGCAATATCGACCGATTGCCAATCCGCCCCTTGGAGCAGCTTCGTCCGGAGCAGGTCGGCCCAGGCCTCGTCCAGTTCGCGACCCGGATAGCTCGCGCTCTCCCGCGGCGCATCCGCCGTTTCACGCAATTCGGCACGGACGTCGTTGGGTCCCATACGTTCGAGGATCGCGGTCAGCAGCTCGGAGCCCGTCTTGAGGTCGTCCGTCCGACCTGCGTAGTTGGGAGAGTCGATGAGACGCCGGGCGACGGCGCCGAGCTCGGCCCGAAGCTCGTCCGGAGTCGCCTTCGATAGGTCGACGGAACGCTCAGCGACGCTGCCGGCGGCGTCAGTGGTGTCCGCGACGCGGTCGGGGGGTTGGTTTGCTTGACCAGATTGGCTGTCCGGCTCCTTGGGGGTCGAGCCGCTTTGCACGGCCGCCTCGAGCGAGGCGCGTTCCGGGTGTGTCGCCTTTCGCATTCCCGACTTTGCGCTGAGTCCTGCCAGCGACGGCTGTTCCCAAGCGCGAGCTTTGCGCGCGCCGCCCGGCCTCCCCCTGTCGTCGGGCCTGCCGACGACGACGCCCTTGGGTGCAACCGATACGCCTTTGCGCCCGGCTCGCTGAGCCAGCACTTGGCGCAGCGCCTCGCTTACCCACGGGTGGCCCGGGCGGACAAGTCCGCGTTCGTGTCTGGTCGCGGATAGCCGCCGGAGGCTCAGGCCAGCCAGGCTTGGACGCTGGCGATCACTTGCCACCACCCGAGCGCCTTCGCGCCCGGGATTGGACGGTTGTCGCCCCGCCGTCGTATCTGGGCGGTCCGTTCTCTGCGCCTCGGCGTCGCTTGCCGAAGCCTGATCGCATTGAGCTTCAGGCGTCGGCGAACAGGTCGTGGACGGACGACTGGAGGGCGGAACACGGGGCGCGGGCGCACCGGCGCCTTGAACACCTTCTTGGCCTCTATGCCGAACGTCACCGGAATGCCTCCTCTTCGAGCTTCTCTATCTCCCGCATGACGCTCCGCGGGTGGGCAGCGGGATCGCTGGAGAGCAACTGCTGCCCGGCGCACAACGCGATGCGAATCGCGCTTTCACCCACGAGTTCGCGGAGGTCGTCGGGCCAGTTGTCTTCCGGGAACTCCACTACGTGGTAGGCCACCTCCTGACAGACCTTCCAGCTCTGCGCCGCTCCGCCTGTGCCGGCGTCGGCCTCGAGGCCTTCCTGCCATTCTTCGTCGAAAGCGCCTGTGTTGATCACGTCGGCGACGGCGAAGCGGCACGGGCAGATCACATCTCCGTCTGCCCAGAAGCGCCGGCAGGCTGGGAAGGGACCGAGACCCAGTAGAGTCTCAAGTGGCTCGATCGCAGCACGCACGAGCTTCCATGCGGGTTCAGTGTCCGCGCCCGCCGCCTGCGTCAAGACGAGGCCGCCTAGCGTCTCCGCCAGGGTTGCGGTCGCGCCGTACGGCCAGCCGCCCTGCGCCCCCCGACGCTCCGCGAGCCAGGCCGTTGCGTGAGCGCTGACCGCGCGAAGGTAGGAGTCCGCCTCCACCCAGGGCGGTCTCAAAGGATCGATCGCCGCCGTGACCTCGGCCCAGCACCGATCGAGCGCGGCGTGGTCGAACAACGTCGAGAGCACGAGCCGCGCGAACGTGCGCTGCACTGATTCGTGCTTGATGGCCAGGCGAGCGGCCCAGCACGCCTCCACGTCCTCCCCGCACCGCTGCCTGCAGCCCGCGAGCTCTGCCGATAGCGGTCTGAGGCTCGTCATATGCTCCCTCACTCGGTCGTCGCTCACCGTCGCGGCCCGCGACTTCACCTCGACCTTCTCCACCTGTACGAGCAGCGGGACGTCCTCTCCGTCGACGAACACGGCGGCGCGGCCCCGGGGGAGCGTGGCGAGTGCAAGCTGCTGGCGCTCACTCATCGCCATCGCGGCGGCGAGCACGAGCCGGTCGTCTCCCGCCACGATGCGATGAGCGACCTTAAGGCTCGTGTTCTTGATGACGTCGGGCGCAAGCTTGGTCGGGATCTGCTCGGCGGTCACCACGCCCTGTCCGTAGGCGTGGACCTCGGAGAGCAAGTTCGAGAACGTCTCGACCGCCTTCCCGGCGCGCATCGGCCTCGTACTGGTCGCGCTGGCCTTCCGGGTTGGCGAGCACACGGTGGGCCTCTTCGACGACGAGGAGGTGGCGCAGCCGCGGCGACTGGCCCTGGACGCGGCGCTCCTCGGCTAACCGGGCGATCAGCAGTGCCATCACGAAGGCCTTATCGTTGTCGTCGCCCAGTCCTTCCAGCTCCAGAACAGCGGGGCTCGCGAGCATCTGGGCCAGCTCGACCGAGCGTTGGACGTCCAGCATGCGGCCCTTGGCGCCGGAGCGCAGGCTGTTCAGCCGTGTCCGCAGAGCGGCCCGGATGTCGGCGCTCACTTCCTCGTCGTAGCCGAGTCGCTCGACGACATCGTCGACTTTGGCGAGCAGCTCCGACACGGTCGGAAACGCCAGCGAGCGATCGTCCTCAGGCCCGAGTCGGTCGTTGGTGTTCGTCGTGACTTCCCAGCCGCGATCCAGGTAGACCTCGTGTAGGCACAACTCCAGTACCTGCGGAAGCGGCGTCCACATCCCGAAGCCGACATTGAAGACCGACCGCAGGAGATCGAGGTGGACGCCTACCGGCACCCCCGCCGGGAACTCGAAAGGATTCAGCCGGAACGGGGCGACGGTCTCGTTGCCGAGGGTGAACACCTGGAGTCCGGCGCCCAGTACGTCGTGGTCGAGGAGGCCGCGATACTCGGTCTTCGCCGGTTCCAGCACGAGGAACGGCACCTCCGCCCCGGCGGCCTGGATGAGGAGCTGAAAGACGGTGTTCGTCTTCCCCGAGCCGGTCACGCCAGTGACGAGGGCGTGGGTCGTGAGCTGGTCCCGGCCGACCGCGAACTCGATGCCACTCACGCTGTCGCGCTCGACGATCTTCCCGAGGACGAGTCGATCGCCCTCGACAGGAGCCGGGACGACATCAAAGTCGGGGACGAGCGTGACCGCGAATCCTTGTGTCTCCAGTCGCGGTAAGTGCACGTACGCGGCCAGTTGCGGCGAAGTCAGAAGCGTTTGATGAGCGAACGGGTGCCTAAAGAGGCCCGGCGCTGGCGGCCCGTCGTCCTGGTCGGGCAGCGCCCAGGCGTCGGCGAGTTCGGCTCCCTCGGGATCATCGAACACGCGGATCGGCTCTGGGATAGAGGCGGCGCCGGAGTAGACCCCTCGCCACACGCTGGCGAGCCGGTGATAGGCGACCGCGTCCCCGGTGAGATACACGGCGGTGCGCCAGGCTCCTGCGCCCTGCGCGGACGTCAGGTTGGTCAGGGCTCCCTTCAGAAGTTCCGTGTAGTGCTCGGCGAGCGGCCCACGACCCAACCCGGACGCTGCCTCGCTGACCGCCCGCATCTCGTTCAGGAGCCGCATCCTGACGTCTCGGGTCAGCTCCTCGCGAACCGGCTCAGCGAGAACCAAGGCAGCCCAGGACGACCGATCCAGCGCTCGCAGGAGACGGTCGACCGGCAAACTGCCGTCGAGCGTTTCGGGCGGCTTGGCAGACGGTATGCCGAGCGCGAGCCCCCCATGCGCCCGAGGCCGCGGCGTCGTCTCCGCCTCGATGAGCTCGATTGTTGGATACAGGGACGCAAGAAGCGCTTTGAGGACACCGGTGTTTTCGACGTCCGCCTCGGCGCCCGCGGGAAGCCAAGTGCCGAGCGCCAGCGTCAGGCCGCCGGATCCGGCCGCGATCTCGAACGCCACCGGGATCCCGTGGCCGTAGAGGCCGACCAGGAGATCCTCCGTGATCATTCGGATCTCTTCTCCGGGCCGCGGGAGGGCCTCCTTCTCCAGGCGCCCGACGCCGCCTATCCGCCACATCCTCCGCAGTTCCTTCGGTCCCGGGTGCCGGGGCCACGCGCGTCCAGCGCCGGGGGTCGGTCACCAGTGCGCTGGAGGTAGTCAACAGCTTGCGTCGTGAGGTCCCGCGATGACATAGCCACGCTTCGGTCGGGCCTACCCCCCGGTCACCACCGAGTAGCCGATGAAGAGTAAGAGTGCCGCGACCGCCACGAAGAGGATCCCGACGATGGCCTTGACAGCGACAGGAAGGCCCCCGGCCGTGACCTCTGAGCCGTCGGTCAGGTTCTGGATCCGTTTCGCGCGAATGATCCCGCCCTTGTAGCGCCCGAAGACGCGAACCTCGTCGTTCTCGTTGAGCGCGCCTTCGAACGACGAGCCCCGAATCTCCACCGGGACGAGCCGCTCGAGGTTGCCAGCCGCGTCGAACAGCGAGACTCGAAAGCTGAGAACGGTCACCTGGAACTTGGTGAACCAATCCGTGTCGGTGCGCTGCTGGAGATCGCGCACCTTTCCGCCCACCATGCCTCCCGGCTTCCGCACCGGCTCACCGCACGCGAGACAAGACGACGCGGTCGTCTCGACCTCCTTGCCGCACCGGCTGCACGCGGACGGCATGCGCCTCCCTGGTTGCTCGCAGCGAATCCTACTCCTGTGTCTATTGCCTGTTGGGCCCAGGGAACCGTGCCGGAGAGGCTCATCCGTTGCGGGGCCGGAGCTGACCGCGGCGGCTCAATTTCGGTTCCGCTCCAGCCGGGCTGTCGCGGCGGCGGCTGCGTCTACTCGGCCCACGGGCGGTCGCCGCGTGAGCCCAGTTGCGAAGCGGCCTCAGGGACTGTTTGGCAAGCCTTTGGCACGACGACGCCGGCTCCTCCCGGGATCAAACCCCGCGCGCCGAGTCCCGCTCGGCGGTGCCCCGAGTCGCGTCACTCCGCCTGCGAGTCGGGCCGCTTCAGGGCTGCATCGATGATCGCCCTCACGGTCGCAAGCTCAGCCTCGACCGGGACGGGGACAGGTGCATCCGCCCCGGTGCCCAGCAGGGCAGGCCAGGCGTCCCCGCCTGCGGCGCTGCCGTAGTAGTGGTCGTGGTGCTCCCGTAGTTCACGGGCGGCCTGCACATCACCTTTGGCGGCCTTGCTTTCGAGGGCTGCACGGGTCTTTGCAAGCGGCGTGAGGTTGTCGTTCTCTTCCTCTCGGGCCAGTAACCGAAGGGACCCGCGCAAATGGGACCCACATAGCGCGGGGGTGCCCCCGCGCACAGCTCGCACTCTTCGAGCCCTCGCGAGAAAGCGTGATCGCGAGCGAGATCGCACGGACTAGTAGGGCGCGCCAGCCGTAAATGGCCGGCCCACGGCCGGCCCACCGCTCCGCCAAACCGCATGAATAGAGACATTCGAAAGTGACCCCTTCATGACAGGAGAAGGGCGACGGGGCGACCTCGAAGCGGTTCCTTCGCCTGCGTTTCTCTAGGTGGGCTGGGCTGGCTCTTCAGTCGCGGCCGGCAGGTTTGGGGTGCGTGACAGCGCGTCGAACGTCCGGCAACCGTGGGAAGACAAAGAATGTGGGACCCGTCCGCCTTCCCGCTGGACTGAAGGGCCCGGAGAGCTACAAGCGACCTTTATCTCTGACGCTCGTACGCTTTATCTCTGACGCTCGGACGGGCCGCGAGGGACCCGCGTCGGCGAGGCTCATCGTTTGCGGGGGTGGGGTGGCCTGGGCGGGCGGGCGAAGCAGAGCCTCCGGCCGTGGGTTTCAGCGTTCTTGCTTGACGCACGCTTGACACGCGGCATCGATGTCCGCCTACGATCGGGACTTGAGCTGCGACCACATCATGCGATCTGAAGTGACGACCCGTCTAGGGTCGCGACGGTCGCCGCGCTCCTAGCCAGGAGGCTACCCAGAGCGCGCCAGTTCACACAGCCGTCGGGCCTGCGCTTGCCCGCGCTGCAGCGAGCGCTGCAGGGAACGTTTCGAACATTCCGCCCTGAAGGCGAGCGAGGTCGACACGGAGCCTTTCCACCTCTCGATGATCCGTGTAGAAGAAGCTCCACCCACTTTCGAGCAGCCACTTCGCTTTTCTTCGGGCCCAGTCGCCGCTGAACGCCTCGAAGATGACGAGTCCACTGCTCAGTGGCTTCTCGTTCGCCTCGACGTGAGTTCGGTACCAGCCGAACTGCGCACACGCCTGGCATGCCTTCTCCCAGTTCATCCGATTGATCTCAAGCGCGATTCGCCGTCCGTCGGCTAGGTCGATCAGCCCGTCATACGGACGTTCCTGCAACGCCAGACCGCGCTCACGCCGAGCGGGCCTTGGTTTTCGAGAAGGAAGTTGAAGACTGCGATCTCGAATGCGCGCGGCTCGGTCTCCACCCCTGTGGCGAGAATTGGGCGGTCGACTCGATGGGCAGCTGGGGTGTTGGCTCGCCCGGGTTCAGGAGAGATGTCCCGGGTGATCAGGTCGGCAAGCGATTCCACTACCGCGAAGTGTCCCGTTGCGTGCGAACCATGTCTACTAACTCTAAGCCGAGTTGCTGGTGCTCTCAATACGACATCAGCCAAGAGGCGACCGCTTGGGCGCTATGGCCGGCTCGGGCGCCCCTGGACCCGAGCGCGATGGAGAGGCTCATCGCGCTCGGGGGTGGGTGCTCGGTGCCCTGAGAGAGCAGCATGAGCTGCTCATAGGCGGCGGTCGGAGCGCCAGCAGCTAAGTGCTGTCAACGATCAGCCCCTTGATCGCGGCCGCCTGAATCCGCTTGCTTGCCGAGCATCGAGCTGCTACGTCAAGGCGGTGCAAACGTCCGAGCTGGTTGAGGGCCGCTTCTATGCCTTTCATGTGCGCCGCTCGGGGCCACTCGAGAAGGTGAAGCTAATCGCCAAGGTGGGGCGGCGTGGTCACGTCAAAATCCGCTACGAGGAGGGCGAGCATCCTGGGCTAGAGGAGTACGTCCAAACCCGGCAGCTCGTCGTTCCTTGGGGCGAGGTACGGGCACTGCTTCGCGACGAGGAGCGAATCGAGCGCATCCGCTCCGCGGTCAAGCGTGATTCGTCGCGCCAGGAGGCCGTGAGCTCTGTTCTTGCTGCAAGTGGCGAGCCAAGCGCATATTGCGGCGAGTGGTTGTCGATGCCGGAGGACGAGCTCCAGCGGATCATCGACCGTGCCGGAGTTAGCGAGACACCAACGGAGCTCCATCCGCTCGGGTTCGTCGATCGCCACGGCGAGGTGCATCTGCCTCTCGATGGAGCCGAGCGGATAGCGCGGGCTTTCGCCGCCGCAGAGCCCGAAAACGTCCTCATGTATATCGATGACCACGAGGAGGAGCTGCGACGGCGGGGCAACGTGCCCGGTGATCGCTACTTGCACGACCTTCTCCGCGAGTATCAGCCAGGCTGGGCTTTGGCGCGGCAATGGGCTGGCTTCGACCGCGCTGTCGAGGAGCTGCAGAAAGAGATCGCTCGGCTGCGCAGCCTGGTCTCGCGGGCCGCCTACGAGCTCAAGGACGCCGGAGCCGAGGACAAGAGCCGACGTCTACTACGCGCATTGGACGGACGCTAGCGTCGGTAGCAATGTCAAGGGCTGGGACGACCCGATGCCTTGGCGGAGAGGGTTTCCTCCCGCGTTCTTTGAGTCGCCACAGCCGGCGTCAGGTTGACCGGACCTTGACCCGACCTACGCCAAGCCCCTGATTAGGCCGAATGCGGGTAGACCACCTCACCCGCTCTGAAGTGCCAGGCGACGTAGACGCTGTCCCGGTTCCCTCGAGCCACACCAGCACCCGACCACAGAGCCCGACGCGCTGACGTCCATCCTACGCGTGTCGTGTCCGTCTCTCTCGCAGCCGATGAGGTGGCTCAACCACGCGCCCCTGTGGACATTGGTTCTCGCGAGAAGTAGGGCATTGCGGAGCGGTTGTGCCGCATCTCGCGTGGCATCCAGCCGGGCATACGTGTGCGCATCGACAGGAATATCGCCGGCGTCGATGTTCCCTCAGGTCCTCGCCTTTTCGGGAGTCGTGGTGGTGAAGCCGACGATCTCGTCAATGGGCCAGAGCACATGGCGATGCGCTCGAGGCCCCACGGGAGGCTGGAGGAGCCACCTCGATGTGTACAGCTAACCGTTGCCATCATCGCCACGACTAGCTCTCTTGCCAGCTCGGCAAGCTGCAAAGCCCGACGCCACGGGCCCGGCCCGATCGGCGTCTTCGGAGCTACCAGGCTCAGGACTCAGTTCAACTTCGTCCTTCGCGTTCAGTTAACGCGCTCGCCTCGCTTGAGTGTATCCGCGCGTGCAGCTCACTTCCTGATCAAGCTGCATGATCTGCAAGAGAGTTGTCTCCAGCGTCTGGTTCTTTGCGGGCGCGCCGCCGCAACTCGCGAACCCAACGCTTGCTGTACTTCCGGCCGGTTGTTACCTCCAGCGCCGTCACTGCGGCGGCTTCTGAGAGGTCGCTCGTTTCACGGACGGCCTCGAGGAGTTCCTCGTTGCGTAGTTCCCGCATCCGTCTGCGGACGAACTCGCGAGCGCAGCACTCCGTCGCGGGATCACCAAGCCCGAGTTCCTCGAGCTCCTCTTGAGAGATAAGTCCGGGGCCTGTCTCTGTCACCGGATACTCCCAGCTCCCACCGATCTGGCCCGGGAGTGTGAGTCTTTCTCCGGCAGCTGGCGAGCCACGTGGGATTCGAACATTTTCATGACCTCTATCGGGTGGCTTCTCCAAGCCGGGTGCCAATCGAACGCGGTCTAGCGCGTGCTTCACCAACCCCGTGTCGCCGAAACAAACCCCGAGATAGAGCATCCACAGCCAAGCGCGCCGCCGACGCTGGATGGCCGTCAACTCCTCGATGGGCTGCGGTCGCCGCCGTTGCGCTGCTTCATCTAGTTCCGCGGCGTAGACCATGAAATCGAGCTCTGCTTCTCGTTCGACAGCGGACTCACTGCCGTCACGCTCGTCATCCGCGAAACGCTCTCGCTGCTCGAGATCCGGCTCGCTGAAGGCGTCATCGGGAAATGGAGCTCGAATCACTTTCGCCTCCCCTCGACAGCGACTCTTGAGCAGCGCGGACACGGGCAGCTACGTCTGAACGGTCGAACAGCTTGAGGTAGTGCTTCCAGGTAACAAGAGGGTCACTCTGACCCATGAGGGCTGCTGTCTCGACCACTGTGAGACCGCGTGCCGCGTAGAGCGAGATTGCAGCCGAGCGCAGATCGTGGATGGTGATTCCCTTACCGCCTAGGCCGGCCTCTTCGAGGGCAGGAACAAACCCGCGCCGGCGAAAGTTCCAATATGCGATCGGTCTCTCGCCGGTAGTGGAGAAAACAAAATCGTTCTCGTCCGCGGCTTCCGGGATGAGCTGCGCGAAGAGGTCGACCACTCCCGGAGCGAGCGGGATTTCGCGCGACCCTGCGCGCGTCTTCGGTTGGCCTAGCTGACCGTCTCGCCCGAGCGAATGCTCAACGCGCACTATGCCCGCGACTAGATCTACGTCTCGCACTCGGAGCGCGAGGGCTTCGGCGACACGAAGCCCGAGAGTTGCAAGGACTCGAATGAGAGGGCTGTAGTCGTAACGTGCCTCGGGGCGCTGGCCAACTCGCTCCGCAGCCGCGATCAACTCGGCGAGGTCGCGCGTGCTCCACTCGTAGTGGTCTCGGAGGCCGCCTCCGGTCGGTCGTTCATCAGCATCGAGCACAGCGAGCGGGTTCGCGTGTATCAACCCGCGCCGAAGCGCAAGCTTGATCAGCGCAGAAAGGGCGGTGAGGTAGCGACGAATGGTCGCGGGCGCCAGCCGACTCCCTGTGAGCTTCCCGTCTTCGAGATCACGGATGAGTCGAGCGATCCGGTCAGGTCCAAGCTGGCTCGGCTTGAGGTGTCCGAGTTCCGGAAGGATGACCTTGTCTAACGCATACTCGAACGCCGCGAACGACGAGGGGCGTGTCCGCCTCCGCTTCGCTTCCCGCACATCCTCCGCAAGATCTCGAAAGCGGACGCGTGTATCTGGAGCAGGGATTCCTCGGCTCTTCCGCTGCCCGGCCTGTTCATACGCATCAATTGCCTGCTGACGTCCTCCAGCGATCGACTTGACCCGCCCGAGCTGACGGTCGTAATACCCCCAGCTTTGAGAGCCGCTCAGGTTCTTGCGCCAGTAGATGCCGGACCGCCGACCGTCTCGGGTCCAGGCACCACGCCTGCGCTGGATCTGCCTGGGTACGTTAGGACCTGCCATCGGACTTACCTCCGGTGGTCGCGCCCCGGGAGTGACAGCTCGCCGGGGCATTTGCTTGAAGCCTCCCCGCGTCGTCTGGTCCGCAAACGCCGCCTCGCCTCCTAACGTCATGCAGCCTCTTGCTCGAGCCAGCGCTGGACCTCCTCGATGTCGTACATCACTTCGCGACCGACTCGGTGGCCCGGGCACCCGTGACTTCGCCAGGTCTTTACCGTTCGCTCCTTGACCCCGAGGAGATCAGCGAGCTTCTCCTTCGAGACGATGCGCGACGGCAACGCCTGGCACAGTCCAAGTTCTCGAGCGCGCTCGAACAGAGATACGACCAGCGCGTCGTCTAGTGGAATCGCGAGCGACCCACCCGGAGTATCTCGCCGAGGCAGACCGACGACGGTCATTCCGGCCTCCCGCGTCTACTCGATTGTTTCCTTCGACCTTCCGAGAAGCGAAACAGGACAACCCCTCCTTGAGAGTGGATTGCCGCTGTGACTTACTGGCCTCTCGGCCGCTGGTTGGCGGGCCGGGTTCTTCAGTTCGGCGCGGCTCTATTCATGATACGAACGGTTCGGACGGCACAAACGGCTCACACTTCCCATGGGTCAACGTGCCGGTAAAGCAGGATGCGCCCCAATGCGTCGGTGGCGTTTTGGCTTTGAGGCGGAAATGCCATTCAGAAGCCGAAGTGGGCCGTAAGGAGACGGGATCGGCCGAACTCGTAATGAAGGGGTCCCCGGTTCGAGTCCGGGCGTCGGCTCTGCAGGATTTGCAGGCTCTTTGTCCGACTGGCCCGAGAGCTTGCTCGGCTTTTCGGGTACGAATCGGGTACGTCGCTCGCGTCGCACCAGCCGTCGGGCGCGCCTGATCTCGTCCTCGGCCGAGACCCGCTCGGCTCCGGCCGCCTCGTCGAACAGGTGGGCGTAGGTGGAGAGCGTCATCGTCGGCGAGTGCCCTGCCTGACGCGCGATCTCGACCACGTTCGCGCCCTCGGCGAGCAGGAGGGAGACGAACGCGTGACGCAGGTCGTACGGGCGCATCGGCGCCTCGAGGCCGGCGGTGCTCACGGCCGGCGCGAAGACTCGACGGCGCCAGTAGCGCCAGGCATCATCGCCCCAGACTTCGCCGCTGCGGCCGGGGAACACGAGCACCTCGTCGCTCGGCCGCCCGCGCTTGATCTGCCACTCGCGCAGGTCCGAAGCGAGTGGTGCGAGCAGCCGAACGGTGCGGGTGCGGCCGGTCTTGGTCGTCTTGAGCTGGCCGAGCGCGACTGCCCGCTCGACGAGGATCGTGCGCTCGCCGATGTGGCCCCAGGTCAGGGCGAGTGCCTCGCCAGGTCGGAGGCCGGCGTAGGCGAGCACCGACACGAGCACGGCGTCGCGCAAGCGTCCGCCCGCGAGCAGCTGCGCTCGGATGTGCTCGACGTCGCGCGGCGACGGTGGTCGTACGGCACGCTCCCGCCGTTGAGGCGGCTTCCGCACCGCGCGAGCTGGGTTGGCCGGGATCCGCTGCCACTCGACCGCTCGCTCCAGCACCCCTTGGAGGATGACCATCGTGCGGCGCAATGCGGCCGACCCCACGCCCTCGGCAGCGAGCTCGCTGCGGAAGGCGGCGAGGCTGAGCGGGTCGAGCTCACGGAGCGGAGTCGCGCCGAGGCGCGGAAGTACGTGCGCATCCCAGAGGGAGGCGTAGGAGGCCAGCGTGCTCGGGGCGAGGTTGGGAATGGCGTAGAGCCGCCACCAGTCCTCCGCGAAGTCCTGCAGCGTCTGGCGGCCAGCGCCGAGCGGGCGGAGATCGCCAAGCAGCCGACGCCGACGGATCTCGGCCTCGAAGGCGAGTGCCTCGGTCTTGCGGTCGAAGGTGCGGGCGCGGTTGCGCGATCCTTCCCGCCAGCGGACGCGCCAGCCAGGGCCGCGCTTGCGACTGATCCGCTCGACACTCACGTTCCCGGGAGCAGCCTACGAAGGCCGGTCGAGGGCGGCAAACGAGCCGGGACCGCGATCGGTGGGTCGATCGGGTCGACGAGGTTGGCCTGGAACCAGGCCTCGAGGTCGCCTGGGTCGATGCGGAGGCGCGAGCGGATGCGGGCCGCACGGAGCTCGCCGCGTGCGACCGCTCGGTAGACGGCCTTGCGGCTAAGGCCGAAGCGGCGAGCGACGTCCTCGGGCGAGAGCAGCGAGCTGCTCTGTGGAGGTGTTGCGCGGTCTCGCTGAGTCGGGGCATCCGTCCCCGCGGAGCGGTGAGGTTTGCGCTCCTCGACCCGCCGAGTCGATGCGGGGGTTCCTTCTGACTTGAGCTGCTGGGGCCGGCCGCAAGCGTCGAGCTCGAAGAGGGAGAGCTGACCGGGCAGGGGCTGCATGAGAGCCGCGTAACTTATCAGGCACCAGAGCCGAGGTCAACACGAGGGTAGACTGCAGCCATGACCGCCGCCCAGGTGATTCGCGAGGCGCGATTGCGGGCCGGGCTGACCCAGGCGGAGCTGGCGGCGCGCCTCGGGCGCGAGCGGGCACAGGTCGCGCGCTGGGAGATCGGCGCCCAGGAGCCGAGCTACGCCAACCTGCGCTCGGTCGTCGAGGCCTGCGGCTTCGCCTTCCGGGTCGAGATCGCCGAGCGGGAGGAAACGCCGGGGCTCGACGCCGAGCTGATCGTGAGCGTCCCCCAGGCGCCCCAGCAGCGCGTCCAGGCGCTCCTGGAGCGTCTCGGCGGCAAGCAATGAACACGCCGCCGCCCTTCGACCCGTACGCGATCTTCGCGGCGCTGGAGCGGGAGCGGGTGGCCTACGTCGTCATCGGGGGCTTCGCCCGGGTCGTGCACGGCAGCGCCGAGACGAGCGCCGGGCTCGACCTCGTCCCTTCGCTGCGGGAGGAGAACCTGCGCCGGCTCGGCCGCGCCCTTGAGGAGCTCGAGGCGCCGCAGCGGGATCTCGCCGAGCGAGTCGCGGGCTCGGAGCTGGTGACGGCGCGCACGAGCGCCGGCGAGCTGCGGATCGTGCCCGAGCCCTGGGGGACGCGCGGCTACGACGACCTGCGCATCCGCGCCTTCCGCGAGAACCTCGGCCGCGGCGCCCGGCCGCAGGTCGCCTCGCCCGTCGACTGCGTGCGCATGCTCGAGGCGAGCGAGCGCAAGCCCGACGCCGAACGTCTGCAGAGGCTCCGTCGCCTGATGGAGCTCGAACGCCAGCTCGTCCCCGAGCGCGGCCTCGGCATCGACCTCTGACGAGCGCCTCGCGCGACCCAGCCGAGAGCGCGAACTCCTCACCTTCATAGCCAGCGAGACGCAGATGCATCCCGATGCCGGAGTTGCCTCGCCAGACAGCAGCACTACGAAAGTGCATCTGTGTCTCTCTGTGAAGAGGGGCCGTGCTGTCAAGACGAGTAGGAGCTTGACAGCCGACCCTCGAGGTTTAGGCTCGCGGTACCGAACTCGGGCAGGTGGTGCGGCCCCGCCTCCGCTGGCCAGGAGGGAGACACATGAGGCTGGGTCGACGAAGCGACGGAGTACTTCGGACGTTCGCGCGACGGGATCGCTCGCGGCCGATCGACAGACACGGCCCGCGCCGGCGGAGACTCGTTGCGCTCGCGGCCGCTCTCGCGCCCGCAGCCGCTCTCGCGTTGTTTGGCGCACCGCAAGCGTGGGCGCCGACAGCACCCAATTCCTGGTCTACAGGCTGGGACGGGCGGGCACTCGGCGACGATTCTTCTCGCCCGGCAGTGCCGGCCGGACCACTCTCGGTGAGCATGATCAGCGGCAACCTCGCGCTCCCGATTCCCGGTCCGAGCTTTCCGACGGCTACGGGTTCGATGGGCGTCTCCTTCACGTACAACTCGGCGCCGGTTGCGCCTGTACCGACCTGCTCGCCGACGCCGTGTACGCCTCCGCCCGATTACTCGACGTCTGCCCGAGACTCTGCGCTCGGAGGTGGCTTTACGCTCGCAGCGGGGGAGCCCGGTGGAGCGCGACCAATCTCGCTGATCGACCACAACAAACTGAGCGATCAGGCGCAGTTCGACGGGATCGAGCTCGTCTATGGCGACGGCGGCTCTGACTTCTACCAACACCTCGGCTCATCTCAGGACTACGTGCACATGTCGATCGAGGGCACGGCTTCCGGCGATGGGTCAATCCTCACCAAGCATCCGGGATCCGACCCAGAATGGTCGCTCACCGATCCGTCTGGCCTCACGGCGACCTTTGGCCCCGCTGATGCGACCACTGGCGAGGCACCCGTGCGGACGCTGCAGGTCCAGAGTGCCGGTAGTTCGCCTGCGCAGCTTTCCTTCACATATACGGGAACGGCGCTGACGAAGATCACCGATGCGGCTGGCCGAGAGGTGAGACTCGACGGGAACCATCAGACTTGCCTGGACGCGATCCTGTGCGTCACCGGCCCTGACGACGTGACTTGGCGCTACATCGGGACGAGCGGCGGCGGCACGACCGGGCGGCTCGAGCGCGTCAACGACGGAACGCGCGACATCCTGAAACTGCACTGGACGGCCGGGCAACTCGACACGATCTGGAACGCAGACGACCTTAATCCGACCGACCCCAACACGTCGCCGGGCTACAACACCACGCATCAGCTCGCCATCACCTACTACGGCGCCTGCTCGCCCGGTGTCACCTTCTGTTTCCAAGGAGCAGTGAAGCAGATCACCGAGAGCGGTCTTACTTCCGGTGGCAGTGCGACGACCCGCTCCTGGGGCTTCAAGTACCTTGAGCAGAAGAGTTGCACGACCGGGTTGTACCCCGCGACTGTGCTCGCCTCTCACGCAGGGATAACGGCCGGCTCGGCTCGCACGAGCTGCTGGCGATTGGTGCGCCTTTATCCGCCTGAGCAGGGGGGCACGCCGGGCATCGGCGGAGCGCACTGGTACTGGTCAGACGCGCAGGGCCACATAATCGAGATCCGCGACATCGACCACACTCCGCAGGGCCGCGGGCAGCTCTTTCAGTACGACAGCCGCGGTACGCTTCTTTGGAGCGAGGACCCCGCCGGCAATCCGACGGACTACGCCTACGAGCCGCAGACGAATCGGCTCCTCGCACAGCAGGGTCCAGACCCGGACGGTGCTGGTCCGCTCGGGCGGCCGATGACCAGCTACCGATATGACGAGCGCTCGGTAGGAACAACCTCCTCGCCGGGCCCTACCCTCGTCGGGCCGGAGGCTGCGTATTTCACAAACGCAAACCTGACCGGGACTGCGGCGAAGGTCCAGACAGATCCTGCCACGCAGTCGGGAGCTGCGATCGACTACGACTGGTCAACTACTGGACCGAGCGCCCTCGGCGGCCAGCAGACGAACTTTTCGGTGCGCTGGAGCGGAACTCTGCCGGCCTTGACCGAGGGCGATTACACCTTCACGCTGACGGCCGATGACGGAGTACGCCTGCTGGTCGATGATCAGCTCGTTATCGACGACTGGACAGCGCAGTCGCTCCACACAGTGAGCGGTACCGTCGGCCTAGCGGACGGCAGCCACCGGATCGTCGTCGAGTACTTCCAGCAGTCCGGGTCGGCGGAAGTGCATCTCTCGTGGACGCCTCCCGGACAGTCGAGCGCGCTCTTGCAGGCATCAGCTATGAGACCTGATTACGGGAACCTCACCAGCACCGTAACTCCAAGCGGACTGATTCACTTTTCACACTACGCTGATCCCGCGTCGGCCCAACCCGATTACAAGCTCGAAGGGACGGCAGGAGGCCTTCAGCTTGTGACGAGTTTTGGTTACGACTCTCTGGGTCGATTGATTTCAAAAGCGATGCCAAAGGCGAACGAGAGCCGAACGATTGACGCGAATGGCAATCTCGGTGGTACTCCTGACGACCGCTGGATCACGACATATGAGTATTACGGCACGGGCGACACGGCGGCTCCGCCCGCCGGATGTCCCAGCGGTTCGGCAGTCAATCAGGCTGGGCAATTGAAAACTGTGACCACGCACGGCCTTACTGCGACCACGAACGTTTATGACGCAGCGGGCCGGCTGATTGCAAAGACGAATGGCAAAGGTACTCACTGCTGGAGCTACGACCAAGAGGGACGACTGACCGGTGAACGCACGCCGACTGACTCCGCAGCCACCGCGTGCTCAGACAGTCAGGCGACCACCTGCTACACGTACGACCCCAGCGGCCTGGAGCGAACGGCGACGACTGCGAGCGGGGCCGTGACCCTCTCGTACGACGAGGCTGGCCGACTTGTTCGGGCGGTTCAGGCAGATGCGGCTGGAGCAACCCTTAGCGAGTCCGCGATCACGTACGACAGGGAGTCGCGGCGGACTCACGAGAAGATCTCGGCCGGCCCGATGAGTTCCTCGCCGATCTACGACACGCAGTATACGTACAGCGATGGTGGGAGGGTGACAATCACGAAGGATCCATACCTGCCGACTGCCAACCAGACAGCTTTCACCTACGACTCGCGCGACCACGTCGTGCTTGAGCAGTACAACGGCGTTTCGATGTACACCTGGCTCGCGTACGACAACGCCGGCTCCGTTACAAACGTCTACAACCGCCACGGCTCTCCTTGCGGCTATCCCTGCCCACCGGCGACGGTCCCAAACGACTCGAACCCGATCGTCGACTATGCCTACACCCGCGACAACGCCCAGCGGGTGACGTCGGAAACACGAAGTGGCGGAAGCCTTTCTACCCAGACAACGGGCTATACGTACGATGCCATAAGTCGCCTCTCGACCGTTACGTTTCCCAACAACACGGTCCGCCGCTATAGCTACGACGCTGACTCAAACCGCACGGGCATCTACGAAACTCCGGGCGGCGGCTCTGAGCAGCTTATGGCGAGCTACGCGTACGATCCTTCGGTCTCCGCAGGAGTAGACGAGCTTTCATCGACGGCTATCGGCGGAAGCACCACCAACTACACCTACACGAACGATGGACAAGTCGCCACCCGCGGTGCTGACAGTCTGACGTGGGACGGTCGCGGGCGTCTTAGTGGTGGAACCTTCGGGTTCACGACAGTGACGTACGTCTATGATGGCTTGGGTCGCCTACAGAGCCGGACGACGACAAGTCCTACGACTACGAGTCGCTATCTTTACGTCGGGACAGATCAAGATCCAACCGCTGTCACCAATGGTTCCGGAACGATCACTGAGTTCAACGTCCATGGGCCACTAGGCACTTTTAAGCAATACAGCGGTCCCCCGGCGAGCGGCACGGTTGCGACGTACCTCTTCTACGACGGCCGTGGAAATCTCGCCGCAACTGCCACAACTGGAGGTACGCGCACCGCCGCTTATTCCTACGACCCCTTTGGCGCGCCGAACGACGCGATCCCTTCGAACAAACTCACGGATCGCTGGTTGGGACGCTGGAACAAGCACCTCGACACTGCCTCAAACCTCATTCTAATGGGCGCACGTCCATACGACCCGTTCTTGGGACGCTTCCTCGCGGTTGACCCGGTCGATGGAGGCGCACTGAACGCGTACGACTACGCGGGACAGGATCCTGTCAATAATGATGACCTCGGAGGGCTCTCTTGTGGCCCTGGGGGATGGGGAGACAAGATTGTTCCGGATTCGGTATTCTCAAGTGCATGTAGCTTTCACGACCATTGCTACGGAGGCCACGGAGCGAACTACGGCCGAACAAGAAGTGAGTGCGACAGCATTTTTAAGGGCCTTATGTTCCTCTCGTGTCAAAGTCATTACGGCAAATGGAACTGGCGGCGATATGCCTGTTACGACTATGCCGAAACGCTATATTTGGCTGTGAGAGGACCAGGTCACTACTACCAGGGGTACTACAACGGCCAGTACCAGGCATGTGTGCGCAGAGGTAACTCAGCGTCGGCATGCAAGAAGTGGGCCACTCATAACGCCAACTCGTGAACGGTAGAATAGTCCGCGGGCACCCTGCGCCGGGAGACGAAACCCTCATCCGAGGGATGTCCGATTCTCGACCTACTCCGATCGTGCTTGCGAGACACACGGAAGCACCTCGAGCGCAGCGGCCTGGGCTCGTCTCACCGGGTTAATGTCGACCGCCGCAGACCTCCCGCAGGAGGAGTAGTGCCTGAGACCCATCGTGTCAACCCCGACAAGATTGCTGCAGGAGTCGCGCTTCTCGCGATCGTACTCGCGTCGTTTATTCATTTGCCGAACGGAGGGGGAGTCTGGACTGCTGTTCTGGGAAGCATCGTGCCTCCGGTTTATGCAATAAGAGCTCAGCGAGCAGAACCACTTGAACGGTGGATGCTTCGGGCTATCTTCGCGAGCTATACGGCACTCTATCTTTGGGTTGCGTTCAACTGGACCACATCATCGACGGGTGCCGTCGCGTTGTTTCTCGTTCCAGCTTACGGGCTCACGGCAGTGGCTGCTGTTGCGGGGTTTGCGCAAGTCGTCCATGCTGTCCGTCGCTCGTCGACGTCGCATCGGTAGCGGCACCGGGCCATCATCTCGGTGCCGGCAGACGGCGAGCGGTGCCGGTCAGGCTTGCCCGGCTTGGGTACAAATCGGGTACGCGAGGGCGACATCGCGGGGGCTCGCCCGTCCTCGGCCGCGAGCGCCGAAGCAATCGCTTTCCAGGGAGTTCGTGCCCTCTCGTGCTCGCCCGTGGACGACCGTTCCTCAGTCGTCGTTGTCTCGTAATGAAGGGGTCCCCGGTTCGAGTCCGGGCGTCGGCTCTCTCGATTTGCAGGGACTTCTTCTCTGACTGGCGTGCTCGATCCGCCCGCGTCGCGTCTGAGGGGTCTACCCGGGGTCTACGACTGGCCGCGACACGGCCTCTGCGGATCGCTTCACTGATCGTGATGTGCCGCCGCCGCGGGGCGTCGCGCATGACATGTGCGTACGTACGCGCGGTGAAGCCGGGGTCGGCGTGTCCGAGGTGCTCCGCGACCTCGTTCAGCGTCCGGCCCTCGTAGAGCAGCAGCGTCGCGCAGGTGTGGCGGAGGTCGTAGCTGCGGAAGTAAGGGATGCCGGCGCGCTCGAGCGCCGGCATCCAGACGCGTCGGCGCCAGTTGTGCCGACGAAGGTGGCCGCCCTGGCTGTTCGGGAACACGAGCTCCCCCGCCTCCGGGCGGCCGCGCGACAGGAACAGCTCGACGAGCTCACGCGCGACCGGCTTGAAGAGCTCGGGCTCGCGGCCGCGCTGCGACTTAGTCGTCGAGATCTCGTTGCCCGAGATCGCCCGCTGCACGCGCAGACGCTTGCGCGGCTTGCCCCTGTCGTCCATGACGTCGCCCCAGACGAGCGCGTAGGCCTCGGCCGGGCGCAGGCCTTCGTAGGCGAGCACGCTGACGAGCGCGGCGTTCTGGGGGTCGAGCTGGCGGCGGATCGTCTCGACCGTCTCGGGCGTTCGGGCATCGATCGTCTCGGCGCGCGTGTGCGCGAACCGGCGTACGCCGACGACGGGGTTCCAGCCGAGTCGTCGCCATTCGACCGCGCGATGGAAGACGCCTTGGAGGACACCGAGCGTCCGGTTGATCGTCGGGGCGCCGGCGCCATCGACGCGCAGGCGGGCGGCATAGGTGTCGAGCGTCTCGCGGCTGATCTCGCGCAGGCGCTTGCGGCCGAGGTAGGGGACGATCCACTTGTCGAGCAGCGTCGTGTAGGTCGCGAGTGTGTTCGGGCGCAGGTGCGTGGCTGCATAGGTGTCCCACCACTCGACGAGGAACTCCTCGAGCGTCGTGTTCGAGCCGATTACCTCGGAGGCGAGCTGGCCGAGCTGGCGGGCGCGGCGGATCGAGGCCTCGAACAGCTCGGCGTCGCGTCGCCGGTCGAAGGTGCGCTTCCGCCGCGTGCTGTCGCGGCCGCTCTCGTACCAGCGGACGACGTAGACCGTGCGCCCGTCGCGTCGCCTACGCCGCTCGATGCTCATCTCGCTGCGACCGTAGCCGGTCGGCGAAGGAGACGTGAGTGCGGCCGCGATCCGGTGCGACTTCCGGGCGGGAGGTAGGCGGTCGCGAAGCGCGGCTCTTGAGCCGCACGGTCAGATCGGCGAGGTCCGTTCGATCGAAGCGGACAGCAGTTCCAACGTGGACGGCGGCGAGCTCGCCGCGCTCGACCAGGCGTTGGATGGTCCGCGGATGGACGTGCAGTAGTTCGGCCGCCTCTTGGGTTGTGAGGAGGGCGGCGGCCGTGTTCACCGTCGACGAGTGCGACTGGGCACGACTGGGAGCGACAGGCGGAGCCGGCGTCGTCACGCCCTCCGCTCGCGGAGTCTTTCGAGTACATGGTTCGGTCGGCAGTGCGGCATCGAATAGCGACAGCTGGCTGGGTACCGGCGAGGAGGAGGGCTTCATAGAGGTCGCGTAACTTATCAGACACGAGAGGCGAGGACAACACGAAGCTAAACTGACCAGCGTATGACTGCCGCACAGGTGATTCGCGAGGCCCGCTTGCGGGCCGGGCTGACGCAAGCAGAGCTGGCGGCGCGCCTCGGGCGCGAGCGGGCCCAGGTCGCTCGCTGGGAGATCGGCGCCCAGGAGCCGAGTTTCGCCAACCTGCGCTCGGTGGTCGAGGCCTGCGGCTTCGCCTTCAGGATCGAGATCGCGGAACGGGAGGAGACGCCGGAGCTCGACTCCGAGCTGATCGTGAGCGTCCCCCAGGCGCCCCAGCAGCGCGTCCAGGCCCTGCTCGAGCGGCTCGGCGGCAAGCAATGAGCAAGCAGCCGCCTTTCGACCCGTACGCGATCTTCGCGGCGCTGGAGCGGGAGCGAGTGGCCTACGTCGTGATCGGCGGCTTCGCGCGGGTCGTGCACGGCAGCGCCGAGACGAGCGACGGGCTCGACCTCGTCCCCTCGCTGCGGGAGGAGAACCTGCGCCGGCTCGGCCGCGCGCTCGACGAGCTCGGGGCGCCGCAGCCGGATCTCGCGGAGCGAGCTCGCCCGCTCGGAGCCGCTAACGACTAGGACGCGCGCGGGCGAGCTGCGGCTCGTGCCCGAGCCCTGGGGGACGCGCGGCTACGACGACCTGCGCATCCGCGCCTTCCGCGAGAACCTCGGCCGCGGCGCCCGCCCGCAGGTCGCCTCGCTCGTCGACTGCGTGCGCATGCTCGAGGCCAGCGAGCGCGAGCCCGACGCCGAGCGCCTGCAGAGGCTCCGCCGCCTGATGGAGCTCGAGCGACAGCTCATCCCCGAGCGGGGTCTGTCGATCGACCTCTAAGGACGGTCCCGCGAACCGGCCGCGAACGCGGAGCGCTCGACCCGGCAGCTAGAACCAACCTTTTCGCGGCCGCCTCCTGATCTTGCTGGTGCCGCGACCCCGGCAATGAGATGGTCGGTTGACGACTTCCTGCTAGTGCTTTACGATACGAGCGGCGGTCAACGTCTGAGGTAGGAGCACGGTCATGAGGAAGCGATCTTTTCTGCCCGGCGGGCTTATCGCGCTCGCGGCGGTTATTGCGCTTGTTCTCCCTGCCGCAGGTAGAGCCGCCCCGTATTGGTTCTTCCAGGGTTATCTCTGGGTGGGCGGCACGCAGCAGGTCTTCCACGACAATGTGTGTTGCGCGAGTCAGAACTACGCGCGCGTGAGTTGGGAAGTCGGCTCCGGCCATCCTGAGAGGACGCTCTACGTCAGGCGCAGCGATTACGGATGGTCCTTCGACACGTGGTACGACTACGACCACACAATCCCGTATTCCACGTCGCTCTACCTGAAGGGCGGCTGCCAGAATCCGGACAACTACGCGTCGACGTGGACGAACTGCCACGTCGGGCTCGGGCCCTGACCAAGGAGAGTCGTATGAAGAAGACGATCGTCGGTGTGCTCGCTCTCCTTCTTCTGGCGATCGGCGCGGCCGTTGCGCAGGCAGTGGTTCCCGCCGACACCCCATCGAGCTCTTGGACGTGGAACGAGGGAGTACCGGGAACTCCTGTCGCCGCACCTGACATCGCGGTCTTCGCTGCGAATCAGTCCGGAGTCGACGCGCGTTCGATCCGCTCGCTTGTGTCAGGCCGAAGCGGCGACGGCTCGCTGGCCGTGCTTGCGGCCCGGGATCGCGACGGCCACGTCTGCCTCAGCTACACACGCGACAATGGGGCGGTAGCAGACCTCTTTCATTGCCTGGTGGGCGAGGAGGCAAATAAACCCGTCGTTCTTTACGCCAGTGGTGGTGGTGCGAGCCCGGGCGCAGTCGATTGGGCGTCGGTCTCCGGTGTCGTCCGGGCCGACGTCGCGCGCGTCACCCTGACATTCTCGGATGGCAGCCAGCGCGATCTCGCCCTCAACGCATGGCGAGCATTCGCATACTACGCTGACTCAGCCGCGGCGATGCCCGCGGCGTTGCTCGCGTTTCGGTCCGATGGCACGCAAGTTGCCGACTTCGATCTACACAGCCTGCCCACACCGCTGTACGGCAGCTAAGGCGGCCCAGAGGACTCACGCCCGCCAAACATGGCGGCAAACAAACCCGCGTGGCCTCGGCCCGGGCACTCGAGAAGCTCGAGGCTCCGCAAACTGACCTGGCGGAGCGACTCACCGAAATCGGCGCCCGCGACGGCGCGAACCCGCGCCGGCGAGCTGCGGCTCGTGCCCGAGCCCTGGGGAACGCGCGGCTACGACGACCTGCGCATCCGCGCCTTCCGCGAGAACCTCGGCCGCGGAGTCCCGCCCGCAAGGCGCCTCGCTCGTCGACTGCGTGCGCATGCTCGAGGCAAGCGAGCCCAAGCCCGACGCCGAGCGCCTGCAACGCCTCCGTCGACCTGATGGAGCTCGAACGCCAGCTCGTCCCCGAGCGCGGCGTCTCGATCGACCTCTGAGAGCGCCTGCGACCGAGTCGCGAAAACGCGAGTTACCCACCTCGATAGCCAGCGGGACGCAGATGCATCCCGATGCTCGGGTTGCCTCTTCGGACAGCAGCACTTCCAAAGTGCATCTGCGTCCTCGCTCCTCGAAATTTGCGGATGACACCGGGGACTCGGCTGAGCGTCATCCGACGTCGACTGGACTCGCGATTCCCCAGTGACGGACCTCCACGTCGCCTGGCTGACCGCGATGTCGGCATCCACCAGGTCGTGCTCCGAGGGTACGGGGAGTGGCCCGACCTCAGGCAAGCCGCCCTCGGCCACTCGCATGACCGGTACAAGCGCCGTACCGCCCTCTGCGGCAACTTAGTGGGGCAACCGAACCATGTTCAGCAACGGATGCTTCTTGTGTCCATCAACGAGCACGTCCTGGCCGAGTTGATCGCGCAGGCGGATTGCGAGGACGGCGCAGTAAGCGAGCACGTTCCACGGCAGGGCCTCGTCGGGCGTCATCACCTCGAACCGTATGTCGACGGCTGAGATCCTGTTTAGTGCAACAACGGCCGTGAACTCGCCGAGATCTTCGGGAGGCTCTACGAGATTCAGAGTATCCGGCCATGGCGCACCTGTCGTCGATAGGCGCCACCCCCGGCGCCACCACCGTCCCGCTCGCTCGGGTTCGGGCAGGGCGATGAAGCGTGCTCTGTTGCTGCCGTATCCGAGATCGTCCATCGTCATCCTCCGATCAGGGTCCAGCGCGCTTCGCTGTTTACGATCTCGAACGAGCCGGGGTGGAAGACCGACTGGTAAGGGATCTCCGTGTGTTCTAGGAGCCCGCGTCGCTCAAGCTGAGTTACCGTTGTCGCCGGCAGCCGGCACATGACCACACAGACATCGCCCCCGTGCCGTGAACCCCACGCCGCCGCCGTCTCGATTGCGGCATCAGGGTCAGCAGGATCAACTCGGACTGTGAAGAAGCTGCCAGGCGACCTCGCTCCCAGTGTCTTGCTGAGCGCAACGTCTTCGCTAAGTCCGTTGGCGAGGATGCTGCGCCCCGAAGCCAGCGTCGTACCGTGGGCGAAATCGACGAATTCGCCCTCTGCGGCAGCGTCACCAAAGAGCGAGCCTCGTTCTTCATGCAGAAGGCGCTCCAACAAACCGCCGCCGATCCCTTCATCGGCCGCGAGACCGAGGCCACCGGGAAGCGCCAGCACCGCATCGAAGGCTGCCGCCTTCAGGCAGTGTCGCGTCGCGTCACGCATCTCGCCGGAGAACACGTTCGAGACGCAGTTGAAGTTCGACTCGGCGATCGACTGGGCGAAGGCGACGGTGCCGCTGACGATGACCTTGGTGCCGTCGTACAGGGCGCTGCCGAGGCGCTTCGCGGTCTCGCAGACCGAGAGGCAGATCGACATACCGGTCGGATCCTGGAACATCGTCGGCGCGTCGTTGGCGAACACGTAGGCCGAGACGTAGGGGTCGGTCAGTGCGGGCGCGAGCGGATCCGGGGCGAGGAAACGTCCATCACCGGAGTCGTACTGGCGCGCGCGCAGGTCGAAGAGGCCGGTGGCAGCATCCTGGTACTGGCCCTGGAAGCCGAGCGGGTTCGTCGGTGGGCTGCCGCCTGAGACCGTGCGGGTGCCGAATGGCTCGTAGCTGTAGGTCGCTGCGATCGTGCCGCCGTTGGAGAGGGCCGCAACCGAGCCGTGGTTGTCCTGCAAGTCTGTGTAGCTCGCGCTCGCGGTCTGCAACTCGAGCGGCCCCGTCGAGTCGTAAAGGTAGCGGCGGATCAGACTCGAAGAGCCGTTCGTCTCGAGCGCGAGCTGGGGCACGCCCGAGCGCGCGTTCTCGTCCCAGGAGTAATTGGTGGTGTTCGTCCCGTCGCTCGCCGAAAGGCGGTTACCCTTGCCGTCGTAGCCGTAGCTCGTCGTCGAGCCGATCGTGGCCGAGGTCAGATCGCCGGCCATGTCGTAGCCGAAGCTCGAGCTGCCCTTGCCGGTCTCGCGGCCGTTGTTGTCGTAGCTGTAGCTCGTCGAGGTTGTGCCGTCGCTCGTCGAGGTGAGCTGGTCGCCAGCGTAGCCGCCGTAGGTGACGTTGACGTAGGCCAGGGTCGAGGTGAGGCCGGAGTTGGCGCCGCTGTTCGCGAACGAAAGACCGGTGAAGTCGCCGGCGGTGCCCGTGGTGGCGCCGTCGCCGCCCGTGTCACCGGCGACCGAGTCGTCCTTGATCGAGGTGAAGGTGATCGGGCTGCCGGCGGTTCCGACCGCGTACAGCTTGCCGCCGTTCATGTTCAGCTTGGCCGAGTGGCCGCCGGCGAACTTGACCACGACGCCCGCGTTGATCGTCAGCTGGGCGCCGCTCGTGACCGAGATCCCGCCGGAGGGATCGATCACGTAAGGGCTGCCCGAGGTCGTCCAGGTCGTGTTGCTAGTGATGTTCGAGCTGACATGCGTCGTCGCCAGGGCGGGCGAGGCGTGCGCGAGCAGCAGGGCGCTCAGCGCGGCGGCGAGCGCCAACGCCCGACGCAAGGGGTTCCGCAGCCCGTGGCGAGCAGAACCGACGTGCAAGCTATGCCTCCGCCGCAGGGCGCACTCTCGTTGTCGAAGATAAGGGATCTGTTCGACCGACGTACGACTGTGCAAGTGGACCGGCAGTTGTCTGCCCGTCTCGCGCACGAAGGCCGCCAGCGCTTGCAGCTGCCCCTCTCTCGAGCCAGCGCTGCCTCTCCAGCCGCATGCCCATGCATCAGGGCAGGGTCTACGCGGGGTCTACGTCCCTGTCGCTCCAGGTCTTCGGCCGCCACCGCGGCCGCGGTGGATCATCAGAGCGATGCGGTTTCGCACGACCACGCGCGTCCAGCAGCGACTCCTGATCAACGCTCGTAATGAAGGGGTCCCCGGTTCGAGTCCGGGCGTCGGCTCTCTCTTTTTTGCACGCGCAGCTTTGGCTGCGAGCGACCCTCAGTCGTCGTCGCGTTCCTGCAGATAGGCGAGGACGGCGAGCACTCGTCGGTGATCGCTCTCGGAGGGCGGGAGCCGGAGCTTCATGAGAATGTTGGCGACGTGCTTCTCGACTGCGCCTACGGTGAGCACCAGCGCCTGCGCGATGGCCGCGTTCGAGCGTCCCTCGGCCATCAACCCGAGCACCTCGAGCTCGCGCGGCGTCAACCGGTCGAGCTGGCCTCGCCGCCGGCGCGAGAAGAGCTGTGCGACGACCTCCGGGTCGAGGGCGGTCCCGCCCTGCGCCACTCTTCGCACGGCGTCGACGAACTCTGCGACGTCCATGATCCGGTCCTTGAGCAGGTAGCCGACGCCGCCGCGCCAGTCCGAGAGAAGCTCGGTCGCATACGTGAGCTCGACGTACTGCGAGACGACGAGGATGGCCGTGTCGGGCGCTCGCTCTCGTAGCTCGAGCGCAGCCCGAACGCCCTCGTCGCGAGACGACGGCATGGTTGCGACGGCAGTCGAGCACGAGCACCGCGTCACGCCGCGGGAGCTCTTCTTCGACCTCGTCTTCGTGTTTGCGTTCACGCAGGTGGCCACGCTGCTGGCCAACGACCCGACGTTCGCCGGGATCGGGCGCGGTGTGCTCGTTACCGCGGCGCTCTGGTGGCCGTGGACGGCCTACGCCTGGCTGACGAACACCGTCGACCCCGAGGAGGGCTTCGTCGGAGCCGCGTTGCTCGTCGCGCTCATCGCGATGTTCATCGCTGCGCTTGTGGTGCCTGGCGTGTTCGACGACGAGGGCGTGCTCTTCGGCGCCGCATTTCTCGTCGTCGTCGCCATGCACCTGGCCCTCTACGCGCTCGCCGGCCGCGGTCACCGTGACCTGCTCGCGGCCGTGCTCCGGCTGGCGCCGTGGACACTGCTGGGCGCGACGTTGATCCTGGTCGCGGGCTTCGGCTTCGCGGAGGCCGCGCGCGTGTGGCTCTGGGGCGCCGCGCTCGCCTGCACGTACGTCGGCGCCGGGCTGAGCGGGTCGACCGGCTGGCGGTTGCATCCGTCACATCTGGCCGAGCGCTACGGCCTGGTGCTGATCATCGCGCTCGGTGAGGCGTTCGTGGCGATCGGGATCGGCGCGACGGGGGTCGGCATCGGGCTGGGAGAGATCGTCGCCGCGACCCTCGGACTGCTCGCCGCCACCTCGTTCTGGCTCGCCTACTTCGACTTCTTCTCGATCCGCGGCGAGCGGATGCTCGCCGAGCTGCGGGGCCCGGACCGCGTGGCGCTCGCCCGCGACGTGTATGCCTACGCGCACCTTCCGATGATCGTCGGGATCGTGCTGTTCGCGTTCGCGATGAAGACGATCGTCGCGCACATCGGCGAGGAGCTCGACTTCGCCGTGGCCTTCGCGCTCTGCGGGGGGAGCGCCCTCTACTTGCTCACGTACTCGGCGATCCGGATCCGGGTCGAGCGACGGGTCAGTCTGAGCCGCGGCCGTTTCGTAGCCGCGCTCGCGCTCTTGCTGGCGCTCCCGCTCGCGACGGTGATCCCGGCACTCGCGGCGCTGGCGCTCGTCACGGCCATCTGGCTGGCGCTACACGCGTACGAGCTCGTGTTGTGGCGCGAGGCCCGCGCGGAGTCGCGCTCACTGCTCGCCTCGTCCTAGACCAAGAAAACGAAGGAGCGCCCGGAGGCGCTCCTTTGTTCGCCGAGTCGGTCTCGCTTTCGTCCACCACTCTCGCTGACCATCGGCTTCCGCCTGCTGCCTTCGAGATCGGCTTCGACCTACTTGCGCTCCGTGCTCGGCGCGTGAGGGAATTTACGAGGGCGCGACCCCGGGTGCAAGGGCCCGGCGAAAGAAAAAGTCCGCAAATTGCAACGGCCGCACCGGCAAAGCCGGCACGGCCTCCCTGGTCGGCACCGCCAAGTCGGTGCCTTCGGCCACGTCGTTACAGGAGCGCCTCGAACTCGGTCTCGCTCAGCTCGATCTCCAGCGCGGCCAGGTTCTCCTCGACGTGTGCGAGCGAGAGCGAGCCGGGGATCGGGAGCATCGCGGGCGAGCGCCTGACGAGCCACGCGAGCGTGATCTGGGCGGCCGTGGCGCCGTGTGCGTCCGCGATCTCGGCTAGCGCGGGGCCTCCGTCGCCGCGAAGCGGGAAGAACGGCACGAACACCAGGCCCTCGCCGGCGCAGTAGTCGACGACCTCGTCGTGCGCTCGCTCCGAGAGGTTGTAGCGGTTCTGCACGGCGACGACCGGTACGAGCTCTCGAGCCCGCTCGATCTGCTCGATCCCGACCTCGGAGAGGCCGACGTGCCGGATCTTCCCCTGGTCGCGGTACTCCTTGATCACAGCGAGGCTGTCCTCGAGCGGCGTCTCGGGATCGACCCGGTGCAGGTAGTAGAGCTCGATCGCGTCCGTTTGTAAGCGGCGGAAGCTGTCCTCGAGCTGTCCACGAAGCACGTCAGGCCGGCCCTCGCCCGGCCGGAAGCCGCCCTTGGTCGCGACGATGCGGCCGTCGGGCGGAGGCGAGAGCGCGGCCCCGATCGTCTCCTCGCTCTGACCACCGGTGTAGAGATGGGCGGTGTCGATTAGGCCGACTCCGGCCGCGACCGTCTGCCTGATGAACTCGACGTTCTCCGTCGTCTGGGTGAGCCGGTTCGTCCCGAGCCCGATGCGGGCGACCTCGGCGTCGCCCAACGTCAGCGTTCGCGGGGTCACGTGCGGGATAGTGCCTGGTCGTGGCGGCGAGCGACGACGGTGTCATCCAGTGGCTGCTCGACGGCGACCCGGCGATCCGCTGGCAGGTGATGCGCGACCTCCTCGACGCACCACCGGCGGAGTGGGAGCTCGAGCGGCGGCGCACAGCGGCGACGGGGTGGGCGGCGGAGCTCCTCGGCCATCAGGGCTCCGACGGCGAGTGGCCGAAGGGCCGCTGGACCGCCTCGTCCTGCCCGCTGACCTCGTGTTCGCGGTGGGGACGTCGGTGAGCCCAAGGCCGCCTCCGAACGGCGTTGCGCCGGTGGCGAGCGCGCCGATCGCGACCGCCCCAACGGCAGTTACGGCTCGGTTCGCGCGCGGTGTCGATCCTGTGCGTAAGGCCGCCGCGTGTTACCACTTAGCAGCACGTTCGTAACCCACCGCCTGTTCTCAAATGGAGAGGATGAGCCGTCAATGACTGCGGCAACCGCCGAATTACGACCTCGCTTTCTCAACCGGGAGCTCTCGCACCTGGACTTCAACGGCCGCGTGCTCGAGCTCGCAAGCGACGAGTCGGTGCCGCTCCTCGACCGCGTCAACTTCTGCTCGATCTTCTCCGGGAACATGGACGAGTTCTTCATGGTCCGCGTCGCGGGCCTGATGGACCAGGTCGCGGCCGGGGTCGTGCGCCGTTCCCCCGACGGGCTTACGCCCCAGGAGACGCTGGCGCAGATCCGGGAGCGCGTCATCGGGCTGGCCGCTCAGCAGGCGAAGCTGTGGAAGCGCCAGCTCAAGCCGCAGCTCGCCCAGGCGGGCGTCGTGGTCGCCGAGATCGAGGATCTCGAGCCCGAGGAATTGCAGGAGCTCGAGCGCCTCTTCCAAAGCGAGATCTTCCCGATCCTCACGCCGCTCGCCGTGGGGCCCGGCCAGCCGTTCCCGTACATCTCCGGGCTCTCGCTCAGCCTCGGCCTGTTCGTGCGCGACGCCGAGACCGGCGAGGAGCGGTTCGCGCGCGTGAAGGTGCCCGAGCTGCTGCCGCGCTTTGTGTCGATCGGCTCACGCGGCTTGTTCGTGCCGCTCGAGCGCGTGATCCGGCACTTCCTGGCCTGGCTCTTCCCGATCATGGAGATCGTCGAGTGCACGTTCTTCCGCGTCACCCGCGACGCCGACTTCGCGGTCTCCGACGAGGCGGACGACCTGCTCGAGGCGGTCGAGCTCGAGCTGCGCCGGCGCCGCTTCGGCGAGCCCGTGCGCGTCGAGGTCTCCGGCTCGTGCTCGGCGCGGATGCTCGAGCAGATGAAGAGCGGTCTCGACGTCGCGGACGACCAGATCTACCTCGTGCCGGCTCTGCTCGACCTTTCGGAGCTGGACGAGCTCGTCGCGCTCGACCGGCCCGAGCTCAAGGAGGATCCATGGGTGCCGGTCGTGCCGACGCGCTTCGCGGCCCACGACGGGGAGGCGCTCTTCGCCGAGCTGCGGAGGGGGCCGGTGCTCGTTCATCACCCGTACGACTCGTTCGCGCGCACGTTCGAGGCGTTCGTCCGCACGTCGGCGAGCGACCCGCGCGTCGCCGCGGTCAAGACGACGGTCTATCGCACCAGTGAAGACTCCCCGCACGTGCCCGCACTGATGGAAGCGGCCGAGGACGGAAAGCAGACCGTCTGCCTGGTCGAGCTCAAGGCGCGCTTCGACGAGCGCCGCAACATCGAGTGGTCCCGCGCCCTTGAGGCGGCAGGCGTTCACGTGGTTTACGGCTTCCCCTCGCTCAAGATCCACGCGAAGGGCACGCTGGTCGTGCGCCACGAATCCGACGGGCTGCGCCGCTACGCGCACATCGGCACCGGCAACTACAACGCGGTCACGGCGCGGCTCTACGAGGACTTCAGCCTCTTCACGGCCGACGAGGACATCACCGCCGACCTCGCCGACCTGTTCAACCAGCTGACCGGATTCGGTCGGCCGCAGACATTTCGGAAGCTGCTGGTGGCGCCCTTCACCATGCGGCCCGCGCTGATCGAGCAGATCCGCCGCTGTGCCGCGGCCGCGGACGCCGGTAAGGAGGCGCGCATCCGGATCAAGGTCAATCATCTCGCCGACGAGGAGATCGTCTCCGAGCTCTACACGGCGGCGGACGCAGGCGTCGAGGTCGAGATCTTCGCGCGAACGACCTGCACCCTCTGGCCGCGCCGGCGCGGCGGCAAGGAGGACATCCGCGTCCGGACGCTGCTCGGCCGCTTCTTCGAGCACAGCCGCTTCTTCATCTTCGAGGCCGACGGCGAGAGCACGTTCCTGCTGGGGAGCGCCGACCTGATGCCGCGCAACCTCGACCACCGGATCGAGATCCTCGTCCCGATCGAGGACGCACGGGCGCAGCGCGACCTCACCCGAACGTTCGACTCGATCATGGAAGACACCCGCTGGTCGTGGACGCTGCGCGCGGACGGCAGCTGGGAGCGCGTCCGGGCCAAGAAGGGGAAAACGTCCCAGAGTCTCCACGGCGCGCTCATGCGGAAAGCGCGCGCACGGGCCAGGCGTGCGAGCTCTGTTTCGCGCGGCCGCTGATTAATCCAGCCGACGGTCGGGCAAGAATCGCCGACGTGCGTGTCGGAATCGTCGATGTGGGAGCGAACACGCTCCGCCTCTTGGTGGCCGTCCCAGACGGCCGCTCGGTGCTTGCCGTGCACGAGGAGCGCCAGCAGCTCGGCCTGGGGGAGGAGGTCGAGCGGTTCGGCTACATCTCGGCGCGGAAATGCGCGGATGCGGTGGCAGCTGCCCGCGAGCAGACGCGCAAGGCGAGGAAGCTCGGCTGCGAGCGCATCGAGATCGTCGTCACCTCGCCCGGCCGTCAGAGCGCGAACAGCGACGAGTTCGCCGACGCGCTCCTGCGCGGGACCGGAATCCCGGTTCGGATCCTGAGCGGCGAGCAGGAAGCCGCGCTTGCCTGGGAGGGCGCGGTGGCGGCACTCGACGATCCGCCGGAGAGCGTCGCCGTCTGCGACGTCGGGGGCGGCTCGGCTCAGCTCGTCGTCGGCACGCTGAGCGCCGGGCCGGCCTGGGCCCGCTCGGTCGATCTCGGCTCGCTGCGGCTGACGACGCGACTGCTCGGCGGCGATCCGCCCTCGCCCGACGCGGTCGAGGCGGCGCGCGCCGCGGTCGAGGAGGCGTTCGCGCACGTCGTCCCGCCCGTCGCGCAGCTCGGGCTCGCCGCAGGCGGGACCGCCCGCGCGCTACGGCGTGTCGTCGGGACGATCGACGCGGACCGGATCGAGGAGGCGATCGGCGAGCTTGCCGGCTTGAAGCGCGCGAAGATCTCGAAGCGCTACGGCATCCCGCCTCAGCGGGCGGCGACGCTGCTCGCAGGGACGATCCTCCTCAGCGAGGCACAGCGACGGCTCGGCCTACCGCTCGGCGTCGCGCGGGGAGGAGTCCGCGAGGGCTCCGCGCTCGCGCTCTTCCGCGAGAGCGCGAGCGCTTACGCCTGACGGGGAAGCCGCTCGAGAATCTCGACGCGGTCCTCGTCGACCTCGAGCACTATCGTCGAGCCCTTCTTCGCGCTCTCGCCGATCAGCTCCTCGACGATGTCTCCGTGAACGGAAGCGACGAGCGGCCCTCCGGCCGCCCGGAAGAGCTCCAGCGCCGCATCACGGCCGGCTCCCTCCGCCAGCGCCTCGGATGGCTCGACCGTCAGCCCGCGGCCGTTCGCGAGCGGGACGACGGTGTCGACGCAGCGGACAGCGGGGCTGGAGACGACCCGCTCGAAGTCGCGGCGGCCGAGCAGCTCGACCAGGCCCTCGGCCTGGCGGCGGCCACGGTCGTCCAGCGGGCGCACCCGGTCGTCGCCCTCCCAGCTCGGGCGGTGGCCGGCTGTCGCGTGCCGGACGAGGTAGACGATCACCCGAACGCCGCCTGGGCCGCCCGGTCGAGTCTGCGCCAGGCCTTCGGCAGCTCCGCGCGGGCCTCGAGGCGGCGGGCCCGCTCGCGTTCCACGAGCCGGCCCGCGGCGAAGGCCGCTCCCGAGCCCGGCGCGTCCGCGAGCAGTCCCCGCAGCCGGGCCTCGGCGACGATCGCGTCCTGGTGAGCGCCGAGGACGTCCTGCAGCTCCTTCGCCCGCTCGATGAATCGACGCGCCGGCTTGCCCATCTCGGCCTCGGCCAGCTCGGCCGTGTAGCGGGCGCGCTTGCCGGCGATCCGCGCCCGGTGCAGGTCATCGTCGCTCGATTCCGGCCCCAGCCGCTCGGCGATCCTGCTCAGGCGCCGGAACTCCGACCGCGCGAGCTTGCGCAGCGAGATCTGTCCTCTGCGGACACGCGGGCCGCGTGCCGCAGCCTCCAGCGCGTCGAGCAGGCGGTAGTAGCGCTCGCTCTGCAGCGTGTCGAGCGCCACGGCCTGGGCGGTCACGCGCTCCTCGCCGAGCCGTTCGACGAGCGACGCGGCCGCGTCGCGCTCGGGCTGCTCGAGCTGTTCGATCTCCCGCTCCAGGTGCGCGATCAGCACGTCGACGTCGCGTCGGCGGCCGAGCGAGCCGCCCAGCCACTTCAGCTCGTCGCGCAGCGGCTCCGACCACTCGGGATCGAGCAACGGGCGCGCAGCGCGCAGCACGGCGCGGGCTCGCCGCGCCGCCACGCGTAGCCGGTGAACGTCCTCGGGATCGAGGTCCAGCCGCACGCCGGGATCGTGCAAGAGCATCTGGGCGTACTGCCGCTCGAGCATCGCCCGCAGCCGCTCGATCGCATCGGTCGGCTCGGTGACGGCCGGCTCGGCCCCGGGCCGGACTTGCTCGACGCTGGAGCCGCGCAGGAAGGCGGGCAGGACCGCCCTGACGTCGCGCGGCGGGGTCACGGGCCCGCCCGGCTGCTCGACGACGAGCGACTCCTCGCCCCGGAGTCGCGGCGCCTCGAGCCGCCAGACGCCCTTGCCGTTCTCCATCCGGCGCGAAAGCGTGACTCCTGCCAGCTCCAGGCGACGTTGCGGCACGTCGTATCCCACCGCGCCGTTCACGGCATCACCGTCCACGGCTCTGGATCCTACGGAAGGTGAAAGGACGCCCACGGCCGTGGCCGAGGCGTCCCTTCCCTCGCAGCGCTACGTGGTGAGCGCCTTTGCCTTCAGCGAGTCATACTCGGCCTGCGAGATCGCCCCGCTGTCGAGCAGCTGCTTGGCCTTCTCGATCTCCCCCGCGGGCCCGCTCGTGGCGGCTACGCCCTTGACGTAGTCGTCGAACTGCGATTGGGCCGCCTGCGTCTGCTCCGCTTGCCGGTCGGCCATCCCCTGGTGCTGGGCGATCAGGTACACGAACACGCCGAGGTAGGGGAGGACGATCACGAAGATGATCCATGCGGTCTTGCCCCAGCCCGAGATGTCGCGGCGGCGGAAGAGGTCGCTGAATACCACGATCAGGAGCCAGAACCAGATCACCCACGCGAAGATGACGATCATCGTCCAGAGAACGTCGAGGAACGGATAGTCCGCTCCGATCACTCAATCACCTCCGTACTCGCCCGGGCGACACCGCGTCGGCCCGGCTTGGTCTCGTAGAGCCGAGCGTACGCGGGGGCCTGGTCGCCTTCCATCGTCCCGATAGGACGAAAGCGTCGGCTCGCCGCGGCCGGCCGCGAGCCGGCTAGACGCCGCTGCTGCGCCGGCCTAGCGCCGGGGCTTCGGCTGCTGGGCCTGCGGATGGGGCGGCGGCTCGCCGGTCAGGATGTCCCACACCCGCATTGCGACCTTCCGCGCGCCGATCGCCGCGACCGCGCCGAAGATCCCGGCGAAGATCGTCCATGCGCGCTCCTTGCGCGCCTCTTTCTTCGGGTCGTGCGTGAGCGCGACCCAGAGCGCATCGAGATCGGTCCTGAGCTCCTCGAGCTGCTCGGTGACCACCTCGCGTCGGTTCGGCATCAGGGCTGGGCGTCGGTCGCCGGGACCGGTGCCGACGCGACCGGCTCCGGCTTCGGCGTCGTCTCGCCGGCCTCGCGCTGCAGGGGCAGCTTCGAGCGGAACTTGACGAGCGCGACCACGCCGGCGCTTCCCGCCACGATCAGCAGCGTGGTGCGCATCGTGTGCGACCGCTTCTTGTCGACGCGCTGCCGCGCCTCCTGGATCGCCTCGATTGCCGCGGTGAGCTCGCTGCGCAGCTCCTCGTCGGCCGCGAGCCGCGCGGCGGTGGCCATCAGGCCGATGCGCGAAGCGGCCCTGCGCCTTGCAGCCACGCCGTGCGTGACCGCCGCGCCCAGCTGCTCGCGGAACTTCCGGTCGCGCGCCAGGGCGAGCGCGAGCTCCCCGCTGCTGACGGCGTTGTCCTTGATCGCTTGACTCCTGCTTCGTCTGAGCATTCGGGTCCTTTCGTCGACGTCCGCAGGTTTGTTCCGCGGCGGCCCCAAACGTACACCAGCCACCGAGGCGGACTTGACTCCTATCGCAAACGTGGTATATAGCAAACTAGAGATACAGAGAGTGTCTGGAGGTCGACCGATGAGCACCACCGAGGAACGACTCACCCGTCTCGAACAGCGGTTCTGGCAACTGGAGGAACGGCTGGCGCGGATCGAAGGACCAAGGCCAACTGCGCAGGCGACGCTCGTCCGCCCGCAGCCGCCGGCGCGGCAGGCGGCGCTGCGGCCTCGGCGCCCCGCGCCGCAGCCGCCTCCCCGGCGCGAGCTCGACCTCGAGGAGCTGCTCGGCGGCCGCCTGCTCGCGCTCGCCGGGGGCATCGCCGTGATCGTCGGCCTCGCGTTCCTGGTCGCGCTCGCCGTCGAGCGAGGGTGGCTGGGGGAGGCGGCGCGCACAGCGCTTGCGTTCGCCGGCTCGGCTGCGCTGCTCGGCCTCGGCGCCTGGCTCCACGAGCGGCGCGGACGCACGCAGGCCTCGCTCGCCGCCTGCGGCACGGGGCTCGCCGGCCTCTTCATGTCGCTGACCGCTGCGACGGTGCTCTACGACCTCGTGCCGATCGAGCTCGCGCTCGCGGGCGCCTTCGTCTTCGGCGCGGTCGGCGCGGCGCTCGCGGTGCGGTGGGATGCCACGCCGATCGGCGGCCTCGGCATCCTCGGCGCGCTCGCTGCTCCACTGCTGACGGGCGCAGTCGACGACGCCGCGTCGCTGCTCTTCCTCGGGGTCGCGGAGTCGGCCGCGGTCGCGGTGCTGGTGTGGCGGCGCTGGAACTGGCTGCGTGTCGCAGCGGTCGCGGTCGTGCTCGGCCAGCTCACCGGTTGGGTGCTCTCGGCCGACCCCTCCAACGCACGCGGGTTCACGGTGCTCGCCCTCTTCGGCCTCCTGAACCTCGCGGCTGGAACCGGCTACGAGCTGCGGCGCGGCGCGGGCGGGGCGGCGGCGTCGGCGTTGATCGTGGCTGGGAACGCGGCGGTGCTCGCGCTGCTCGGCGCGATCCTTGCCCACGGTCCTGGCTACTCCAGGATGGCCTCGGGCTGGTGGCTCGCCGGCCTCGGCCTCGCGCACGTGCTCGCTGGCCTGGTGTTGTTGCGCCTCCAGCCGCGGAACCGCGTGATCGCGACGTGCCTCCTCGGCATCGGGCTCGTCGCGCTGAACCTGGCCTTCGTCACGCTCGTCAGCGGCGTCGCGGTCCCGATCGGCTGGGCGGCAGCGGCGGCGGCACTCGCGGTGCCTGCGCGCGCGGTCACGCGCAGCCGCACGCTCGTCTACGCCGTGGTCGGTGCGCAGCTGCTGCTGGCCGTGGGCCACGTGCTCGTCTACGACGCGCCGCTCGACACGCTGTCGCAGGGTCACCTCTCGGACGTCTGGCCGATCCTCGCGATCGCGGCGAGCGCGTTTCTCGTCGCGCGGATCACGCCGGCGGAGGAGGTCGACTGGAAGGCCCTCACCGATGCGACCGCGCTCGCGGCGGTCGCGTACGGCACCGTCGTCCTGCTCGACGGCGTCTGGCTCGCGGTTGCCTGGGCCGCCGAGGCTGCGCTGGTCGCCGAGGCGGGCAAGCGCTTCGCGCATCGCGTCTCCGCGGCCGGCGCGTTCGGCTTCCTGCTGCTTGCGGCGCTGCACGCGCTCTCCTTCGAGGCGCGGCCCGACGCGCTCGTCGAGGGCGCGGATCCGTTCTGGCAGGCGCTCGTCGCGCTCGGCGCGATCGCGGTCGCCGCCGCGTTCGCGGCCACGCGCACGATCGGGCTCTTCCCGAACGACCGGATGCTGCTCTGCTCCGCCTCGGGCACCTCGCTCGTCTACCTCGCCTCGATCGGGATCGTCAGCGCGTTCCAGCCCGGGTCGGTCGAGCTCGACACGGGGAAGCTCACGGTGCGCGAGCAGGGTCAGGCGCTGCTGAGCGGGTTCTGGAGCGTCCTCGGCGTCGGGCTCCTGTGGGCGGGGCTGCGGCGGAACCTGCGCGCGCTACGGTTGGCCGGGTTCGCGCTGCTGGCCGTCGCGGTCGGGAAGGTCTTCCTCTACGACATGGCCGCGCTCGACCAGGGCTACCGGGTGCTGTCGTTCGTCGTGCTGGGCCTCCTTCTCCTTGCCGGCGCCTACGCATACCAGCGCATGCGCCGGAACGGCCCCAGGCTGACCTAGCTCGACGGGCCTATAGGCTGCGCTTCGTTGCGCCCCGCCGAGGAGGGGCGCCAGACCCGGGGGGAACCAATGAAGCACGTCAAGCTGTTTCTCGCGGTCGCGCTGGCGATCGCGCTCTACACCGGCGGGACCGTCACGGCCGCGTCGGGAGCACGGCCGCTTGCGCAGTCGACACCGTGCGTGCCGGCGATGGCGGGCGGCGACCTGTTCTCGGTCTACACGAAGCTGACGCCCGCCCAGTACGGCCGCGGCTTCCAGCAGCATGAGCCGCTCGACCAGACGGCTGCGGATCTGCCGGCTTCCGCGAAAGGCAAGGCGGGGCGGAACTTCCGCGCGACGGTGCCGGTGTACTTCCACATCGTCACCGACGGGTCGATCGGGAGTTTGACCGCGAAGCAGATCTCCGACCAGATGGCGGTGGTGAACCAGAACTTCGGCGGCTCGGGGACCGGCTTCAGCTTCACGCTGGCCGGCGTCACCCGCACCGACAACGCCGCGTGGTTCTACGCGGGGCCCGGCGGGACCGACGAGCACTCGATGAAGCACGCGCTCCACCAGGGAGGCGACAACGTCCTGAACCTGTACTCGACGACGGCCGGCCCATATCTCGGCTGGGCGTACCTGCCGGACATCACGACGAAGCCGGGGCAGGCCTACCTCGACGGCATCGTCTTCAACTGGGAGACCGTCCCCGGCGCGTCCACGACCTTCGCCGGGCGTTACGACCTCGGCAAGACGGTCACGCACGAGGCCGGCCACTGGCTGAACCTCGAGCACACGTTCTACGGCGGCTGCAACGCGAAGGGCGATTTCGTCGCCGACACGCCGGCCGAGAAGACGCCGACCTCCGGCTGCCCTGCCGGCAAGGACAGCTGCTCCGCGCCGGGGCTCGACCCGATCCACAACTACATGGACTACTCCTACGACAGCTGCTACACCGAGTTCACGCCCGGGCAGACCCAACGCATGCGGGACGCCTGGCTCTTCTACCGCGCCTAGGTTCACCGGCGGACGGGCCGGCCTCGACCGGCCCGTCCCTCTATGGTCCCGGGGCACCGGCTTGCAACGCCAAAGGGGGGATTGCTCATGACGCATCGCACGATGCGGTTCTTGCTCGCGGTCGTGTGCTCGCTCGGTCTCGCGTTCTCGGCCGCCGGCGCGGCGTCGGCGTGGGGCGGGCACCGTCAGCCGCACTCGCTGTGGGCGCTGTACTACGCCCAGCTCCGGCAGGCGAAGTACGTCGACCTCACGCACACGATCACGCCGTCGATCCCGGTCTGGGCCGGCTTCGGCCCGTCGCTCTTCGCTCCGGCCAAGAACCCCACGACCGGGGTGCCGTACACGTACGCGGCGGACGGCTTCGAGGCGACCGCGTACCAGCTGCAGACAGACCAGCTCGGCACGCAGCTCGACCCGCCGGCCCACTGGGCGCCGGAGTACGCGGCGATCGACGAGCTGCCGCCGACCTTCGCGGTCCGGCCGCTCGTCGTGATCTCGATCGTCCCGCAGGTGGAGCGGGACTTCAACTACCACTTGCAGGCCTCGGACATCCTGCGGTGGGAGCACCGCTACGGCCGCATTCCGGAGGGGAGCGTGGTCATGGTCCGCTCCGACTGGTCGAAGCGGTGGCCCGACCCGAGCCTCGCGCTCCTAACGCGCTTCCCCGGCGTCTCGCTGGCGGCGCTCCAGTTCCTCCACCTGCAGCGCCACATCCTCTTCCACGGGCACGAGCCGCTCGACACGGACTCGACTCCGACGCTGGAGGGGGAGAGCTGGCTCATGCACAACGGGTTCGCCCAGGCCGAGGGCGTCGCAAACCTGGACAAGGTTCCGCCGACGGGGTGCCTGATCGAGATGGGCTTCCCGAAGTTCGGCGGCGGCCTGGGCGGCTACGCGCGCTTCATCGCGATCTGCCCGAAGAACTGGCGCTACGGCGTCAGCGTCGGGGAGCTGCCCGAGGCGCCACTCCAGCGCTACGACAGCCTCCTGCATTGGGATCCCGGGCTGGGTATGCGCGTTCGCTGAGCACCGACGGGACGGGTCGGCTCGATCGGGCCGGCCCGTCCCACTTGCGCGGGATACGCTGCCCGGCCCGTGTTCAGCCAGTTCACCGACCTCGTCGCGAATGCCTCGGGGTGGGCCTACGCGATCCTCTTCGTGCTCGCGCTCCTCGACGCGATCATCCCGATCGTGCCGAGCGAGACCTCGGTGATCACCGCCGGAGTCGTCGCGTCGCAGGGAGACCTGAGCCTGCCGCTGGTGATCCTCTTCGCAGCGGGCGGAGCGATCGCGGGCGACAACACGGCGTACTTCCTCGGGTGGCGCTACGGCCGCCGCATCAACGACCGCTTCTTCAGCTCGGAGAAGGCGAAGAAGCGGATCGCGTGGGCGCACCGCCAGGTCGAGGAGCGCGGCGGGGAGCTGATCGTGGTCGCGCGCTTCATCCCGGGCGGGCGAACCGCCGTGACGCTGAGCGCGGGGACGCTCGAGTACCCCTGGCGGAAGTTCATCCTGTTCGACGCGATCGCCGGCTTCGTCTGGGCCACGTACGCGGCCTCGCTCGGCTACTTCGGCGGGCACGCCTTCGAGAACGCGCCCTGGAAGGGGTTGCTGCTCGCCTTCGCGATCGCCTTCGCCGTCACCGGCGCGATCGAGCTCGTGCGCTGGTACGTGAAGCGCCGGCGTCAGTCGGCGACGACGACGTAGCCCTCGGCGCCCCCGACGACCCGGCCCGCATGCACGTGGCCGGCGGAGACGAGGTGAAGGCCGATGGTGTTCCGTAGCTCGGCGAACTTCGCGGCCGGAATGGAGACCCGCTCGGTGCAGGCCGGGTCATCGCACTCGCAGATGAGCTCGAGCTGCTCCTCGCGGAAGCCGAACCGCTCGTCCAGCTCGACGATCCGGTCGTTCACCTCGCGGAAGAAGTCATCCGCGCCTTCTCGGTGCGGCTCCTGCGGGAGCCATTGCTCCTCGGTGACGTGACGGCTTTCCGTTGTTCCCTGCCCTCTTCCGGTGTGTCGAACGTAACCCGCGCAGGTGCCTGAGTTCAACACCGCAATCGGTCAGGGTTTGCCTACGCTGCCGATTACACGTCGGCGAGCTCGACGCGCTCGATCACGACCGCCTCGCGCGGCTTGTCGTTCGCGTCGGTGTCCACCTGCGAGATCACGTCCACGACGTCCATGCCGCTCGTGACCCGGCCGAATACGGTGTGCTTGCCGTCGAGCCACGGCGTCGCCTCGGCTGTGACGACGAAGAACTGGCTGCCGTTCGTGTCCGGCCCGGCGTTCGCCATCGCGAGGGCGCCGCGCTCGACCTTGTGGTCGTTGAACTCGTCCTCGAAGGTGTAGCCGGGGCCGCCCATCCCGGTGCCGGTCGGGTCGCCGCCCTGGATCATGAAGTCCGGGATCACGCGGTGGAAGATGATGCCGTCGTAGAAGCCGTCGCCGGCGAGCTTGCGGAAGTTCTCGACCGTCTTCGGCGCGTCGTCGTCGTGGAGCTCGAGCTCGATCGGCCCGTGGTTGGTGTGCAGCGTGGCGGCGCTCATCCGCGCCAGCGTACTAGCATCTCGGCATGTCCGAGCAGCGCACGAGCTTCACCGCCGAGGAGGCGCGGCGCGTCGGCGAGGAGATCGGGATCGACTGGGCGTCGGCTCCGTTCGACGTCGAGCAGTTCCGGATGGGGATGGACGTCGAGCTGGAGCACGGCCTGCACGACGGGGCGACGAACGTCAGCGACGACGATCCAATCGTCACGGGAAAGATCGCGCTTGCGCATCTGAACGAGTTCCCCGATTACTACACGCGCCTGGAGCGGATGGAAGAAGAGGCCAAGCGCGAGCACGGCGGCGCCTGAGCGCGCAAGTCTTACGGGGTCCTCAAGCCGCTCACACCGTTCTCTCAGGTTCGGCTGCGACCGTGCCTCTCGTAATCGACGGGAAGGAGGCACACCCGATGGACAGAGAAGCACGGCGGTGGACGCCGGAGCGCGTGGTGGTGATCGCCGCGCTCGCGTTCGGAGTCGCCGCCGGGACGTACGGGGTCGCCAACGCGGCGAGCGGGTCGGGCTCGGGCTCGGGCCAGGCCCCGGCCGCGGCCCCGAGCGCTCAGCGGCCGTGGGGCCTGCAGCGGAGCGACGAGACCCCGCTGACGGGTGACGCGCTGAGCAAGGTGACCGCGGCCGCCAAGGCCAAGGTCCCCGGCGGCACGATCGTCCGTGTCGAGACCGACGCCGACGGCAACTCGGCCTACGAGGCCCACATGGTCAAGGCCGACGGCACGCCGTTGACGGTCTACGTGAACAAGCAGTTCGACGTCGTGAGCGTCGAGTCGGGCATGCCCGGACGGCCCGGCCGCGCTCCGCAGTCGTCGAGCGGCGCGAGCGCGTAGACGTGTCGAGACGGGCTCGCCCTGGCGCCGGGGCGAGCCCAGGCCAGGGACGAGGCGTCTTCATTCGTCCGCGAGCAGTGAGAAGAGCGTTGCGTCGACGCGCTCGCCGCCGTGGCGGAGGAAGCGGCGCTTGACGCCCTCCCGCGTGAACCCGGCGCGCTCGAGGACTCGGTCCGAGGCCTCGTTGCCGACGCGCACGTGGGCCTCGACCCGCCAGAGCCCGCTCGAGAACGCCTCGCGGGCGACTGCTCGCACGGCGCCCGTGGCCAGACCTCGGCCGCGTGCGTTCGGAAAGAGCCAGTAGCCGACCTCGATCACGGCTCGCATCGGGTCGAAGTGACGGAGCGTGACGCCACCGAGGAGCGATCCGTCGGCCGTGTCCTCGATGACGTACGGGACGAGGATGCCGCGCGCGGTCAGCTCGGGGATCCGCGTGCGCAGAGCAGCGCGCAACTCATCCTCGTCGAATGGGGGCATCCCGTTCTCCCCGCCGATGCCCGGGTCGCGAAACGCAGGCGCGACGGTGGGAACGTCCTGCTCTTGGACGTAGCGCGCGACGACGGGCCCGTCGATCTCGAACCGGTCCGGCATCGAGAAGACTGCGAGGGGAGGCTCGGTCACAGCTGCACATTCTGGGCGAAAGCGCCCTGCCCGGGTAAAGATTTCCCAAGCAGCGAGCCTCTTGGAAGCAGGTGGACGAACGGGCCCAAGCGATCGAAGAGCTCTACCGGCAGCGCTACGGGCGGTTCCGGGACGGCGTCGCCACGATCACCGGCGACCGCGAGAGTGCACGTGACGTGGTGCAGGAGGCGTTTGCCCGAGCCTTGCGCAAGCGCCGCAGCTTCAGAGGCGAAGGCTCGCTCGAGGCGTGGGTGTGGCGCATCGCGCTACGCACCGCACGCGAGCACGTCCGGGGTGGGCCGGGCGTGAGCCTGAACGGGTCGCTGCCGGCCAGCCTGAACGACCCCGATCGAGACCCGGCGCTCGCGGAGGCCCTGCAGTCGCTGCCGCCGAAGCGCCGGCTGATTGTGTTCCTGCGCTACTTCGCCGACCTCTCGTACGCGCAGATCGCCGAGCTGTGTGGCGTGAGCGAAGGGACCGTCGGCGCGACCCTCGCCCAGGCTCGGGCCGCGCTCGAGCACGAGCTTCAGGAGGCACGACGTGGAGACTGAAGATCGAGCGCTGCGAGAGCGTTTCGCCGCACTCGGCGGCCCAGAAGACAAGGACTGGAGCGACGTTCGCCGGCGCGCCCGGCGGGGGAGCGGGCGGGTGTTCGTCGCCGTCATCGCGCTCGTCGTAGGGCTCACCGCGGCGGGTCTCGCGATCGGCGGCCGCGTCGTCGGGTTCTTCGACGTTCACGGCAAGACGATCGCGCTCGACTCACTCTCGCAGCGCGAGCGCGAGATGCTCGTGACTTCGATGTGCCCGCACGTCGCGCTGAAGACGGTCCCCGGGAAGACGCCCGAGGCCCTTTGCCGTGACGGCAACCCGACGATTGCGGAGATTGCGAACGACGGCTCCGAGGTTCACTACCGCATCACCTATCCGTGGGGGCTAACCTGCGTCGGCTCTGGGCCGGTGGGCGGCTTCCACGACCCGAACCGCGGCGACACTTTGATCGGGATGCTGGGCTGCAACGCGGGAGCGCCAGCCCACCGACTCGTCCCGACCCCGAAACGCCCGATCACGGTTGACATCATCGCCGGGGCCAGCCGCGATGAGCCACGCATGCACCTCGTTCGCGTGTCCGGCCTCGCCGGCGAGGGCGTCGCGAACGTCGCACTCGTCGGGCATGGAGCGCGGCTCGTGACCGCCGTGCGCGGCAACGCCTACTCCTTCTCGAAGATCGCAAACCGGCACTGGACCGCGATCGTCGCGCTCGATGCCGCAGGCGCCGAGGTCTACCGGGAGCCGGTTCTGGGAGAGCCGCGGAGGCCGGCCGCGAACCGGGTAGCTCCGCCGCCACGGCATCTCCCGCGCCCGCGCCCGCGCGGGCGGCTCGTCCAGCAGATCTCCGCACCGGTCGCGTCCGTCGACGTCTACCGCAACGCCTTCGTGGTCCTCCGCTTCAGGTCGATCTCGAGCGTGGCCTACCGGCGGCTCGCTCGGTCCGCCGCAACAGTCAACGGGCGCGTCGGCGTCGCGTGCGGAAAGGTCGCCTACGGCTCAGGCAGCTGGAAGGACCTCGCCGGAGGCGCGACCGTGCAGCTCGGTCCGAAGCTCAACGCGAGTTTCGGCAACGGACCGTTCCCGGGCGGCACGCCGCCGCCTTATGACTTCTGCGAGGTCTCGGGTACGTATGGTCGTTATTGGAACGACGAGGAAGGCCCGCACGAGGTCGTCGAAGTGCCGTTCACGCCGATCGGCCGCCGCTACCTGGACGAACGCGCCACCGCGCGCGACCTCGCTTACTGGGTTCGCACAAGAAGGCTGCACCGGATTCGCCTTGCGATCCACCGCGGCGAAGACTGGTCCGTCCGCGACTGACCTCGCGCGGATCTTCGGCCCCCGCCTGGAGTCGCTCGCGACACGCGACGGTGCGGCGCCCGCAGGCAAGGTCGGCGTCTGGACGGACGGCGAGGTCATCGTCGCCTCCGAGTTGACTCCGGCCGGGAGGCGGCTCTACGTCACCGTGCGTGGCGTGCGCATCGGCGCGACCAACATCCGCGATCTCGCCTTCGTCTTCTAGCTCTCGTCGAGGAACCGGCGGAGCACGTACCGCAGGATCCCGCCGTGGCGGAGGTAGTCGCGCTCCTTCGGCGTCTCCAGCCGCACGCGCGCGCGGAACTCCTTTTCGTCCGCACGGACCGTCACCTCGTCCGCCTCGCCGTTCTCGAGGCCGGTGATCGTGAACTCCTCGCGACCGCTGAGGCCGAGGCTCTCCCGGTTCTCGCCGTCCATGAACTGCAGCGGCACGATCCCGCACATGAGCAGGTTCGAGCGGTGGATCCGCTCGTAGCTCTCGGCGATCGCGGCCCGCACGCCGAGCAGGTCCGGGCCCTTCGCCGCCCAGTCGCGTGACGAGCCCGAGCCGTACTCCTTGCCGGCCAGGACGACCAGCGGCACGCCCTCGGCGCGGTAGCGCTCGGCCGCGTCGAAGATCGTCATTTCCTCGCCGTCCGGGAAGTGCGCCGTCCACGTGCCCTCCGAGCCCGGCACGAGCAGGTTCTTCAGGCGGACGTTCGCGAACGTGCCGCGCACCATCACCTCGTGGTTGCCACGCCGTGCGCCGTAGGAGTTGAAGAAGCGGCGCTCGACGCCGCGCTCGATCAGGTACTCGCCGGCCGGGCTCTCGGGCTTGATCGATCCCGCTGGCGAGATGTGGTCGGTGGTGACGCTGTCGCCGAGCGAGACCAGGCAGCGCGCGCCTTCGATGTCCTCGAGCTGCTCGGGCTCGCGCGGCATCCCGGCGAAAAACGGCGGCCGCTGGATGTAGGTCGAGCTCTCGTCCCACGCGTAGATGTCGCCCTCCGGGACCGGCAGCGCCTGCCAGCGCTCGTCGCCGGTGAAGACGTCCGCGTACTGCTTGCGGAACATCGAGCCGTCGAGCGCCTTCGCAATCGACTCCTCGATCTCCTCGGCGCGCGGCCAGAGGTCTCGGAGGAACACGTCGTTTCCGTCGCGGCTCCTCCCGATCGGCTCGCTGTCGAGGTCGATGTCCATCCGGCCCGCGAGCGCGTAGGCGACGACCAGCGGCGGCGAGGCGAGGTAGTTCGCCTTCACCTCGGGGTGGATGCGCGCCTCGAAGTTGCGGTTGCCGCTCAGGACCGAACAGACGACGAGGTCGCCCTCCTCGACCGCCTCCGAGATCGGCCCGGGGAGCGGCCCGGAGTTCCCGATACAGGTCGTGCAGCCGTAGCCCACCGTGTGGAAGCCCAACTCCTCGAGGTACGGCGTCAGGCCCGCCTGCTCGTAGTAGTCGGTGACCACCCGTGAGCCCGGTGCGAGCGAGGACTTCACCCACGGCTTGCGCTCGAGGCCCAGCTCGACCGCCTTCTTCGCGACGAGGCCCGCGCCGATCATCACCTGCGGATTCGACGTGTTCGTGCAGCTCGTGATCGCGGCGATCACGACGGAGCCGTCGCGGAGCTCGACCTCGGTGCCATCGACCTGGGCGCGCGCGGTGTGCATCGTTGGCCGCTCCGCCGTCGCCACCTGCACGAGATCGGGGTCGCTTACGTGTGACCCCGGCTCCTGGAACGAGCCGGGGTCACTTGCGGGGAAGCTGTCAGCGACGCTCTTGTCGATCGTGCCGTTCCCGTAGCCGTGGCCGAAGCTCGCCAGCGAGTCGAGGAACGAGTCCTTCGCATCGGTCAGCGGCACGCGGTCCTGCGGGCGGCGCGGGCCGGCGAGGCTCGGCTCGACCGAGGCGAGGTCGAGCTCGACCACCTGCGAGTACTCGGGCTCGACGCTCTCGTCGTGCCAGAGCAGGTTCTCCTTGCAGTACGCCTCGACGAGCTGGATGCGCTCCTCGGGGCGGCCGGTCAGGCGCAGGTACGCGAGGGTGAGGTCGTCGACGGGGAAGAAGCCGCACGTCGCGCCGTACTCGGGCGACATGTTCCCGATGGTCGCGCGGTCGGCCAACGCAAGGCCGCCGATCCCGGGGCCGAAGTACTCGACGAACTTGCCGACGACGCCGGTCTTGCGCAACAGCTCGGTGACCGTGAGCACGAGGTCGGTCGCGGTCGCACCCTCGCGGAGGCGGCCGTCGAGGCGCACGCCGACGACCTGGGGCACGAGCATCGAGAGCTCTTCGCCGAGGAGCGCTGCCTCGGCCTCGATTCCGCCGACGCCCCAGCCGAGCACCCCGAGGCCGTTGACCATCGTGGTGTGGGAGTCGGTTCCGACCAGCGTGTCCGGGAAGGCCACGCCGTCGCGCTCCTCCACCACGCGCGCGAGGTACTCGAGGTTGACCTGGTGGACGATGCCCGTGTTCGGCGGGACGACCTTCAGGTTCTCGAAGCCCTGCTGGCCCCAGCGCAGGAAGGCGTAGCGCTCGCCGTTGCGCTCGTAGTCGCGGTCGACGTTGGTCGCGATCGCCATCCGCGTCGCGAAGGCGTCGACCTGCACCGAGTGGTCGATCACGAGCTCGGCGGGGATCTTCGGGTTGATCTTCGCGGGGTCGCCGCCGAAGTCGGCCATCGCCGAGCGCATCGCGGCGAGGTCGACGATCGAGGGCACGCCGGTGAAGTCCTGGAGCAGCACACGCGCGGGCCGGAAACCGAGCTCGCGGCTGGGGTCGGCGTGCGGCTCCCACTGGGCCACCGCCTCGACGCCGCTGTCGGAGCCGCTGCGTAGCGCGTTCTCGAGCAGGATCCGCAGCGAGTAGGGGAGGCGCTCGACGCCGTCTACCGACGTGAGCGGCGCGTAATAGAGATCACGGTCTCCGGCGCGGAGAGTGGCTGTAGCTCCGGAGGCCATGTTTCGACTCTACCGAGCCATAGAGCGCTAGGCCTTCGCGGGTGCCTGCAGCTCTCGTTCCGCCGGCTCGCCCCGCCGCAGCTCGCGGCTGCGCTCGGCCTCGGCGTTGATCTCGGCTCCGAGCAGCAAGGCGACGGAGCTGATCCAGAGCCAGGTGAGCATCACGACCACCGCGGCGAGCGACCCCCAGGCCTTGTTGTACGAGCTGAAGCGGCTCGCGTAGAAGGCGAACGCGCCGGACGCGAGCAGCCAGACGACGACCGCGAACACGGCGCCGAAGCTGGCGAAGCGCCACCTGGGGTGCTCGACGTTGGGCCCGAGGTAGTAGACGACCCCGAACGCGAGCAGGAGGCCCCCGATCAGGATCGGCCACTGGGCGATCCACCAGACGAACTCGACGAGGGTCTTCTCGCCGACCGCGTCGCCGATCCAGCGGGACAGGTGTGGGCCAAGCACGAGCAGGCCGAGGGCCAGCGCCGACGCCATCAGCACGAAGACGGCCATGCCACCGGCGACCAGACGACGGCGGACGAACCCTCGCGTCTCCTCGCGGTCGTACGCCAGGTTCAGCGCCCACATTACGTTCTGCATCGCGCCGCTCAGCGTCCAGAGGGCGAGCACGCCGCCGACGGCGATGAGCGTGATGCTGGTGCCCTGCGTCTCCGTAAGCCGGTTCAGGCTTCCGCGAATCAGGTCGGTCACCTCGGCGGGGACGATCCCGTGCAGCTTCCCGATCAACGTGTCCACCGCATCCGGGCCTGCGAGCAGCCCGAAGAGCCCGGCCGCGATCAGGAGCGTCGCGGGAATCGCCAGGAAGGCGTAGTAGGCCAGAGCGGCCGCGAGGCTCGTGATGTGATCCTCGTTCGCGCCCTTGAACGCGCGTTTCACGATCGCCAGGTAGTCGCGCTTCGAGAGGTCGCTGGGCCCCGGGTCCTCGAGCTGCGGCTCCTCGCGTTCGGGTTGCGGCTCCGGCGCCTCGTTGGTCATCGGGTCCGGGTTGCCTCGCAAACCGGCGCCTCAAACCTCACGTTGTCAGCCCTCGCTCGGTCAGTTCTGCCGCGGCCTCGTCGAAGCGGTCGGTCGCGACCTGCCCCTCGAGCCATCGGGCGAGCTCGGCCATGCCGTCCTCGAGCGCGACCTCGGCCTCGAAGCCGAGGGTGTCGCGCGCCAGCGTGACGTCGGCGAAGCAGTGCCGGATGTCACCCGCGCGGAACTTGCCGGTCAGCTCGGGCTCGATCTCCTTCCCGAGCACCTGCGTGAGCGCGTCGGCGACTTCGAGGATGGAGGCGTTCCGGCCGCTCCCGACGTTCACCGCGCGGCCGTCGGCGCCGTCGCGCTCCAGAGCGAGCCGGCACGCGCGCGCCACGTCGCGCACGTGGACGAAGTCGCGCCGCTGGGCGCCGTCCTCGTAGATCACCGGGGCTCGATCGTTCAGCAGGCGCGAGGCGAAGATCGCGAGCGCCCCGGTGTACGGATTCGACAGCGCCTGGCGCGGGCCGTAGACGTTGAAGAAGCGCAGCGCCACGGCCGGGACGTCGTACGCGGCGCCGTAGAGCAGGCACAGCCGCTCCTGGTCGTACTTCGTCAGCGCGTAGACCGAGGCGAGCGCAGGCTCCTTCGTCTCGGGAGTCGGGACAGGGGTCAGCTCCTCGCCGTTCGGCCCATGCGGATCCCACTCCCCGCGCTCGAGTTGGTCGCGCGTCCGCTCGACGGCCGGCGCGGGCTCGTAGGCGCCCTCGCCGTAGATGCTCATGCTGGAGGCGACGAGCAGCTTGCGCACCGGGTGCTCGAGCAGCGCCTCGAGCAGCACGGCGGTCCCGGTCGTGTTCGCAGCGGCGTACTCCGCGAGCTGGTACATGCTCTGGCCGACGCCCACGCGGGCCGCCAGGTGTACGACCGCGCCGACGCCGTCCAGGGCACGCCGGACGACCTCGGGATCGCGCAGGTCCCCGGAGACGAGCTCGATCTCCTCCGCGAGGTAGGCGGGCCGCTGCGCGTCCCCGTGCACCTGCTCGACGAGGCTGTCGAGGGAGCGGACGCGGTAGCCGGATCGCAGCAGCTCGTCGCCGAGGTGGGATCCGATGAAGCCGGCACCGCCGGTGATCAGAACCCGCTCTGTCACGGCGCGAAGCGTGTCAGAAGCAGGACGAGCGTGAGGTTGGCGGCGAAGCCGAGCCCGGCGAGCACCGGCGACCGCAGCGCCCGCGGCCCGTCGGCGACGGCCCAGAAGATCGGGAAAGCGAACAGGCTCTGCCGGCCGAAGCTCTGGATCGTCCCGGAGAGGATCAGCAGCACGACGACAAGCGTCGAGTAGGCGGCCCACGGGTGGTACCGAGGTCCCAGCCGCCAGAGCACGACTAGCAGCGGCAGGACGAGCGCGGCCCGCGCGCTGTCGACGAATCCCTGGAGACTGCTTGTGGCCGCCAGCAGCAGCGGCACCGCACAGACGTACGCGCCGACCACCGTCGCCCACAGGCCGTAGCGCCTCCACGCGATGACGAGGGCGGCCGCGGCTGCGAGCGCGAGCGGCCCGATCACGGCGCCGTGCCGCTCGAGCACCCCGACGAGGTGGTCGGCCCAGGTGCCGAGGCCGCTCGGGCCCTTGCGGCCCCAGAGCCGCTGCGCATCGAAGAAGGCGGCTGCGTCGTCGCTGCGGTCCCAGGAGTACGCCTCGACGCCCGCAGCCGCGGCGACCGGCAAGGCGGCGCCGACCCAGGCCCAGGGGCCCCGGCCGCGCGCCAGCCAGGCGAGCGGCAGCGCGATCAGGACGCCGTTCGGGCGCGCGAAGGCTGCCACGGCGCCGACTGCACCGGCGAGGAGAGGCCTGTCACGTAAGGCGAGAGCCGCCGCCCACGCGGCCGCGGCCAGCGCGAGGCCGTCTGGATAGGCGATTGCGAGCGCGAACGACCCCGGCCAGCAGGCGAGCGCGAGCGCGCTCGTCAGCGGTGAGCCCGTTCGACCTGCCGCCACGCCCAGGAAGGCGACGAGGCTCGCTCCCCACGCGAGCGCGGCGGCGAGAACCGGCTCCCAGTGGACGCCTACCCAGGAGAGGGCGAGAGGCCAGAGCGGGAAGAACGCGTACTGCCGGCCGCCCAGGCCGTCCGGGTAGCCGTCCCGCGCGATGTTGACGTACCAGTTGTAGTCCCAGGCGTAAAGCGGCCAGAGACCGTCGCGCAGGATCCAACCCGGCTGGTGGACGTACGCGCCCGCCGCGAGGCCGATCGCGAGCGTGACCAGGACGGCCCCGAGCCACGCCGCCCAGACGAGCGAGATGCGAACCGCGTCGCGCCGAGACACGACGCGACTCTACGGATCAGGCGGCCAAGACCTCTTCAGAGATGAGCTGCCTCAGCCACCATCCGGACCACCGGGGTCAGGTCTTGCATTCCTGCAAATCAGTGCCGAAAGCGCAACGGTTCGTCCCGGCTGTGGACTGATTGTGGCGATGTTGGCTCTCCAACCTCCACGAAATGCGGCGCTGCGAGACCTGACCCCGGGTTGGGCGATCCGGATGCCCCCGGCGCCGGGTTAGGCGGCGGAGACCTCTTCGGAGCCGAGCTGCTTCTGCCACCACTCGGACTCGCGGCGCTGGATCTCGGTCTGCGCCTTCGCGACGTACGCAGCCAGCTCTCGCTCCTGGTTCGCGAGCCGCTCCTCGAGCTCGGCCAGCGCCTGTTCGCGGTCCTCGAGCTTGTCGGTGCGGATCTCCACGTCGGCCGTGAGCTGGGCCTCGCGCAGGTCGAGCTCGTGCTCGCGGTCGTCGAGGTCCTTGTGCCGGTCGTGCAGGTTCTCCTCGAGGTCACCCAGGCGCGCTTCCTTGCGATCGGCGCGCTTCTTGTGCGACTCGGAGATGGACTCGAAGTTCTGGACTTCGGCCTCGCGGGCGGCCAGCTCCTTCTCGCGTTCTTCCAGCCGCGCCGTCCACTCGTCGAGGTCGCGGCCGCGGTTCGCGTCTCGCTCGGCGTGGCCGATCGAGGCCTGCAGCCGGTTCAGCTCGGCCTCCTTGGCGGCCAGGTCGAGCTCCCGCCGGTCGAGCTCGGCGGTGCGCTCGACGGCCTCCTGCGCGGCCCTGCCCTTGTCGGCGAGCTCGCGCTCGAACCTGTCGGCGTCTCCGCGCAGCTTCTCCTGCCGGAGCAGGACGTCGGCCTCGCGCTCGCCGATCGCCTCGTCGCGGGCGGCGACGCGCGCCGCCTCCTTCTTGTGGTCGTTCTCGCGCGCCGACAGCTTGCGCTCTCGTTCCGAGAGCTCCTTGTCGCGCACGCGCCACTCGTTCTCGCGCTTCGCGAGCGCCCGCTCGCGGCCGTCGAGCCTGGCCGTGCCGGCCTGCTCCTGCGTTGCGACCTCGCTCTCCTTCTTCGTCAGCTTCCGCTCGCGCTCGTCGAGCGCGGCCCGCGCGCGCTGGAGCTCGCCGGCCGCCTTCTCGCGCTCGCGGTCACTCGACTGCAGCTCCCGCAGCCGCCTCTCCGCGGCCTCCTGCTGCTCGACCGTGAGGGACTGCTCGGCCGCGAGCTCGGCCTGGAGGTCGGCCACGCGTGCGTGCTCGGCCTCGATCGCCTCGCGCTGGTCGCGAACCCGCCGCTCGCGCTCCTCGAGCTCGACCTCGAACTCGGCCAGCTTCGCCTCGCGCTCGTCGAGGGTCGTCGCCCGGTGAGCGAGCTCCTTCTCCGAGCCGACGTTCTGGTCGTAGGCCTCGTTGCGCTTTTCGAGCTGCTCGCGTAGCGAAGCCTCGCGCGCGTGCGCTGCCTTGAGCTCCACCCGCAGCTCCTCGAACTCGGGGTTGACGCCCTCGACGGCGTCGCCGCTCGCCGGCCGCGCTGTCAGCTCGAAGCGCAGCTCGACGTTCGTCGGGCCCTGCGGCTCGCCCTGTCCGTCATCACCCTCCCGCCGGCGCTGCAGCTGGGCGCGCAGGCCGGTACCGAACCCCTTTTCGGTCTCGGCCCCCTGGTTCTCGGGTTTATCGGACATCGTCGCCTCCGGTTTTCCGGTTAGAAGATCTTGGAGAGGTTGAGGAACGCCGGCCCGAGGATCACGAGGAACATGGCCGGGAAGATGAAGAGCACCGTCGGGAAGAGCATCTTGATCGGCGCCTTCATCGCCTTCTCCTCGGCTGCGGCCTGTCGCTTGAGGCGGCTGTCGGTGGCCTGCACCCGCAGGATGCGGCCGAGGGAGATGCCGAGCTGGTCGGCCTGGATGATCGACCGCACGAAGCTCGAGAGCTCCGGCGTGCCGGTTCGCTCAGCCAGCTTCTTGAGCGCGGTCTGCCGGGTCTCGCCGATCTTTATCTCGCTCAGGGTGAGCGCGAACTCGTCCGCGAGCGGGCCGTGCATGTGCTCGGTGAGCTTCGCGATGGCGCCGTCGAAGCCGAGGCCGGCCTCGACGCTGACCGCCATCAGGTCGAGCGCGTCCGGAAGCTCGGCGCGGATGTTGTCCTTGCGCGAGCGCGCCTTTGCCGAGACGACGAAGTCGGGAGCGATGAAGCCGATTCCGCCCAGTGCGAGCGCGCAGAAGAGCACGCCGCCCGGACCGGTCACGGCGCCGCCAAAGATTGCGCCGAGGAGCACGCCGCCGACTGCGAAGCCCGACTTGAGCGCAAGGAACGTCGTCGGTCCGATCTTCCGGCCGAGGCCCGCCGCGAGCAGCTTGGCGCTGACACCGTCAGTCGTGGTCTTCGGGTGCAGCTTCAGGGTGAAGCCCGCGAGCCGGTCGCCGATCGGCACCAGCACGCGCTGGCTGAACGGCAGCTGCCGCTGGCCGAGCAGCGCGCGCACCTTGCCGTAGTTCGCCGCGCGGCTGACCGAGGAGCGGCGCTCCCGCGCGGGCAGGGTGACTGCCTCGCCGACGAGGTAAGCGGCGCCTGCAAGGCAGAAAGCTCCGAGCACGATGAGCATGATCATTGGCAGTTACCCCTTGAACGAGACGAGTTTTCGAAGGATCAGCGACCCGAACGCCATCATCATCAGGCCGACCATGATCAGCGTGTGGCCCGTGGACGTGGCGTACAGCGGGTGCATGTAGGACGGGTTGAGCAGCGTCAGCGCGAGCGCGACGAAGAAGGGCAGGCCGATCAGCACGTACGCCGAGGCGCGCCCCATCGCGGTCAGGCCCTTGATCTTGCGCGCGAACTGCTGACGCTGGCGGACGGTGTCGGCGACCATGTCGAACAGCCCGGCGAGGCTTCCGCCGACCTGGCGCTGGATGGTCACCGCCGTGATGACGAAGCCGAAGTTCTTCGAGCCGATCCGCTCGGCGGTCTCGGCCAGTGCCTCGTCCATCGGGCGGCCCAGGCGCGTGTCGGTGATGACGCGGCCGAGCTCCTTGCTGGCCGGCTCCTGACCCTCGTCGACGACGGTCTGGATGCCCTGCTTGAAGCTGTGGCCCGCCTTCAGCGAGGCGGCAAGCGTCACGAGCAGGTCCGGCAGCTGGTCTTCGAACGCCGCCATCCGGCGCCGCGCCTTGAAGGCGACGAACCCGTACGGGATCGCGCCGCCCACGACGAAGGCGATCAGGATCTGGAGGGACGGACGGCCGCTCAGCGCCGCGAATACGCCGACCACGAAGCCGCACCCCACGATCAGGTACGCGAACTCGACCGTGCGCAGCGGCAGGTCGGCCCGCTCGAGCTTCCGCTGCAGCTTCAGCCACACGCGGCGGTGTGCGAACGCCTGCTCGGTCGCGCTGAAGAGCCCGGCCAGCGCGGCGAGGCGCTCGCCCTTCTGCCGCTTGCGCTGCTTCCGGGTGCCCTCGACATGCGGGGCGAGGCGGGTCTTCACCCACGACCCCTTCGCCGAGGCGAAGAGGAACCCACACGCCGTCAGCACCAGGAAGGCGACGAGCATCGTCAGCACGAGTCCGCCGAGAGGCGAGTAGAGCGGCGAGGGCAGCGGGCTGGCGGCCACGTCCGGAACCTGGACGTCGCCGGGGACGGTGAAGTTCGTCGAGGCAGCGCCTTCCGGGTTCAGCGACACCCGCAGGTGAAGCTGCTCGCCGGGCCTGGCGGCTGTGACGTACTCGACGCGCCAGGTGCGCTTGAGCTCACCTGCGATCGACGAGTAGACCGCCGAGAGCGACGCGCTGGACGCGGCGGACTTGAAGCTGCCGCCCGTCTCGCTCGCCATCTGGCGCAGCGGCGCGGTCGTGGCCGAGTCGCCCGCCGATCGCGATCGGGTAGACGAGCGTGGCTGCCGAGTGCGCCGTCGCGAGCGCGTTGGCCAGCGAGACCTTGCTCGAGACGTCCTTGCCGTCGGTGAGCAGGACGACGACGCGCGAGCGGCCGTCCTGGTTACCGAGGGAGTTCGCGGACAGCTGCAGCGCGTCGTAGAGCGCGGTCCCGTTGTTCTTGTCGACCGTGAGCGTGCGCAGCGCGTCGTCTGCCTCGGCGGTCGAGGACGAGAACGGGCTCAGCTGCACCGCCCGCGAGCCGAACGCGACCACGGCGACGCGGTCGGACGGCGACTTCGCGTGCAGGAACTGCCGCGCCGCGGCCAGGGCGTCGTCGAGCTTCGCGCCCGTCATCGAGCGCGAGCGGTCGATCGCGACCACGACGCTCTTCGCGGAGGCGAGGTTCACAGCGTGCAGGCCGACGACCTGCCGGCCGTTCTCGGTCACGGTCGGCGGCGTGGAGGCGGCCGTCGGCGAGACCACGGTGACGCGCACCGTCGGGAAGCCGCTCGCGTCGGCGCCGCGCAACGTCAGCGAGGCATCCGCCCCGACGGGAACCGTCAGGGCGGCGACGACGGCGGCGGTGAGCAGACGGCGCGCCGTTTTCAGGCTCATTCGAAGCCGCCGTAGGACGCAGCCGCGTAGTTCGGCCGGAAGGTCGACGTGTTCCCGAAGAACGTCGGCGGGAGGTTGACCCCGTTGGCCGCCATCTTCTCGAGGAACTGCGGCTTGAGGCCGGTGCACTCGAGCGGGTTCAGCAGGTTGACGGGCTTGCCCTCGCCGTCGTCGCCCTCCTCGGGCGGCTTCGCGACGAAGACGTCCTGGAGGGTGATCACGTCCGACTCCATCCGCAGCACCTCGGTGATGTGGGTGATGCGGCGCGAGCCGTCGACGAGGCGCGAGATCTGCACCAGCAGGTCGAACGCGCTCGAGATCTGCTCGCGGATCGCGCGGTGCGGCAGTTCGACGCCGGCCGTCATGACCAGCGTCTCGAGCCGCGAGAGCGCGTCGCGAGGCGAGTTGGCGTGGATCGTGGTGAGCGAGCCCTCGTGGCCCGTGTTCATCGCCTGGAGCATGTCCAGGGTCTCGGCGCCGCGGACCTCGCCCACGATGATCCGGTCGGGGCGCATGCGCAGGGAGTTGCGGACGAGCTCGCGGATGCGGATCTCGCCCTCGCCCTCGATGTTCGGCGGGCGCGACTCGAGCGTGATCACGTGCTCCTGCTGGAGCTGGAGCTCGGCCGCGTCCTCGATCGTGACGATGCGCTCGTCGTTCGGCACGAAGGCCGAGAGCGCGTTCAGCGTCGTCGTCTTACCGGTGCCGGTACCGCCGGAGATGAGGCAGTTGAGTTTCCCGCGCACGCACGCGGACAGGAACTGCGCTGCCTCCGGCGAGACAGTGCCGAAGTTGATCAGGTCGTCCATCGTGTACGGGTCGCGCGAGAACTTCCGGATGGTCATGGTCGGCCCGCGCAGCGAGAGCGGCGGGATGATCGCGTTGACGCGGCTCCCGTCGGGGAGGCGCGCGTCGACCATCGGCGAGGCCTCGTCGACGCGGCGGCCGACCTGCGAGACGATCTTGTCGATGATGCGCAGCAGGTGCGCGTTGTCGACGAAGGTCGCCTCGGCTACCTCGATCTTGCCGTTCCGCTCGACGAAGACGCGGTCGTAGTTGTTGACCATGACCTCGGTCACGGAGTCGTCGCGCAGCAGCGGCTCGAGCGGCCCGTAGCCGAGGATGTCGTCGGTGATCTCGCGCGTGACCTGCCGCCGCTCCTCGCGTGTGAGGGGCGTGCGGTCGAGCGCGAGCTGCTCGGTGACGACGCGGAGCACCTTCTCCGCGAGGTCCTCGTTGGACTGCTCGGACTGGCCGGCGGCGTAGAGCTGCGGGCCGAGCTTCGCGATGCAGGCGTGGTGGATCCGGCCCTTCAACTCGGCGTACGGGTCAGCGGGCCGGCGCTCGGGAGCATCGGCCTGCCCGCCGACGAGGATGTCGAGCTCGGGCCCGTGGCCGTTGCTGTATCCGCCCTGGCGGTTGAGTCGGTCGTGGAGGCCCATTACGCCCTCGCGAGGGTCGCCATGAACTTCTTCTTCTGCTTCGCCACGGCCTGGGCGGCGACGAGCTCCTTCGCCATCGCGCGGATGGCCTTGGAGAACTCCGCCTTCGGGTCGGAGACGACGGCCGGGTTCCCGCGGTTGACGGCGAGCGGGACGATCCGGTCGCTCGGCACCGCGAAATTGATCTTGCGCTCGAGGGCCGCCTCCACCTCCTTCGGCTTCATGCCGACCTTCGAGTTTGCCCGGTTGAGGACGAGCTTCACGCGGTCCTCCGGGAACGAAAGCAGCTCGAGGGTCTGCAGGCTGAGGCGGACGTTCTTCAGGGTCGGAACGTCCAGCCCGCAGAGGAGCAGCAGCTCGTCGGTGCGGTCGAGGGTCGCCAGCATCGGGCCGTGGAAGAACGGCGAGGTGTCGACGACGATCACGTCGTACGACTCGCGCGCGACTTCCAGCAGCCGAGCCAGCTTGGTCTCCGTGACGAGCTCGGCGTCCTCCGGGCGCAACGGCGCGGGGAGGATGTCGAGGCCCGACGCGTGCCGGGTGGTGTAGCCGGCGAGCTTCTCGGAGTCGAGCTCGCCCGGAGCCGTGACGAGGTCGTAGATCGTCTTCTCCGGCTCGATCCCGAGCATGATCGCGGCGTCGCCGAACTGCAGGTCGAGGTCGAGCAGGAGCGCGCGCTTGCCCCAGTGCTTGGCGAGCGAAGCGCCCATGTTCGTCGCGGTCACGGTCTTGCCGGTGCCGCCCTTCGGCGAGAACACCGTCACCAGGCGGCCGTGCCGGCGCTGGTCGCCGGTGAGCCGCTTGCCGACGTGGCCGGCCTTGCGCACTGCGAAGACGACGTTGTCGGTCAGCTGCGGGAGCAGCAGGACGTCGGCGACGTCGTGCTCGAGCGCCTCTTCCAGCAGGGCCGGAGAGCCGTTCGAGGCGAGCAGGATCAGCGGGGCCCGCGTGTACTCGCGGATCGCGGCCAGCTCGTTCACCGGCAGCGACCCCGCACGCGTGGCGTGCAGGACGACGTTCAGGTGCCCGCCGGTCAGCGTGGCCGCGGCCTCCGCGACGGTGGTCGCGGACCCGACCAGCTCGACCTCGGGATGTGCGGCGAGCGCGTCCCGGAGATCCGGCAGCCCGTCGCAGTCACCCGTGACGTAGATCCGGTTCGGGCTCTTCGTTGCGAATTCGTTGCCGTTGCTCATCGTGGCCTCCTAGCGGCCGAGCGTCCTGCGCTGGCCGGCGCTGAGGCCGCCAGTGAGGACGCTTTCGAAGCTGTCGAGGTGGTCGGGGCTGTCGGCGTCGTGCGTGACCGGGCGAAGCTCGAGGTGCCAGCGCTCCTCGCCGGATCCGCCCGCATTCGCGAGCAGGTACTGAACTTTCTGGGCCTGGCTGTCGCTGAGCGCGAGCATGACCCTGAAGTTCGAGTTGGCGCCGCCGGTGAGCTTGCTGCCGGCGGGCGGCGCGTCCGGTGCCTGGAGCACCTTCACGTCGCGCACGAGGACGCGGCTGAAGTAGATGTCCTGGTCGCCGGGCTTCTTCAGCGCGGTGACGAAGTCGACGCTGTCGCCGTCCTTGAGCGTGCCGGCGAGCAGCTGGTTCTGGTCGCCCTCGAGCGAGAGCGCGCGGAGCGTGCCCGAGAGCTGTGCCCGGACGCCGACCTGCGTGCGTGGGTTGAAGCGGCGGGTCGTGACCTGCTCGCCCTGCATCGTCGGCTGGGTCGCGACGAGGCCGGCCAGCTGGTCGGCGCTGGAGATCGCGCCGGGCACGACGCTCTTGCGTGGGACGTCGAGTGACTGCAACAGGCCCGCGACGTCGGCACCGCTCGTGCCCTCGGGGATGTCCTTCTTGGCAACGAGCACCGTCACGTGGTCCTCGCCGCGCTGTACATGCCGCTTGTAGCTGGTCACGTAGAAGCTCGTGAGCAGAGCGGCCACAGCGGCGAGGGCGACCGCGATCAGGATGTTCCTAGCTCGATATGCCATTTCTCCTGTCCTTGGGTGAGGGGTCAGTCGTTGGGGGTGGGGTCAGTCGACGAGGTGGACGGTTCTGGCGCCCAGGTCGGGCTGGGTGTCGCCGCCACCGGCGGTGGATTCGATGCCGTCCCAGACGACCTCGGTGAACCAGCCGGTGATGCTTCCGGTGGTGCCGTGCTCTTCATGCGCGGTCATGTGGAACCCGACCCAGGCGATCACGTGGTACTGCGCACCCGAGCCGGTGCCGACGAGCTTGTCGTAGACGGGGAAGAGCAGGGTCGTGTTGTCGCGCTGGTCGAGCGCGTTCTGGACCTCCGAGGAGTTCCACTTCGCGCCGGCGTCCGAGAAGTAGTCGTTCAGCGGCAGGTAGCCGTCGTAGCCCTTCAGGATCCAGTCGGCCAGCATCGAGGGGCCTGTGCCGCCGTGGCTGAGGTCGATGTTCAGCAGGTCGAACGCGCCCGGGGCGCCCGTCTTGCCGAGCGGCAGCGTCGTCGGCTGGTCAGGTCCGAAGCAGGGGCACGTCGCGCCACCCATCAGCTTCGGGTTGAGCACGTTGACGCCGATCGGCGCGACGTACTTCGCCTGGCCCATCAGGCTGGCCCGCGCGCTCGCGTGGGAGCCAACGGTGACCGTGCTGACGCCGAAGAGCTTGGTGAAGATGCCCTTCGCCGGCCGGGTCAGGTTGACCCTGATCGTGTCGTTGGTGGCGTTCTTGGTGGACAGCGTCACGGTCGGCGTGCCGCCGCCGTTCTTGTCGACGTACTGAAGGGCCAGCGTGTTCGCGTTGCCCGGGTCGTGCGGGAGCTTCTGCGCCCCCGCGAGCGCCGCAGCGTCGGCCGCCGACTGCGTGGCGCGGTCGGCGCGGTACCACGACCCGATGTCGAGGACGAGCGCAGCCATGCCGAGCAGCACGACGAGAAAGACGAGGGTGATGACGGTTGCCTGGCCGCGTTCGCTACGAGGGTTCATTCCACACGCTCCGTGGTCGTGCTCGTGAGGCGGCCCGACTTGACGACGAGCCCGAGCAGGCTGATCTGGTACGGGTAAGTGGCGTTCACCGTGACGTCCGCGCCCGGCTGCCAGGTCGACGAGCAGCTCGTAGTCAGCTGCGAGCCGTCGAGGTCGTCTGCCGAGCTCCGGATCGCGGTCTGGCACGCGCCCACCGGATCCGAGAGCTGTCGTCCGACGGCCGCCCGGCGGGCGCCGGCGCGGGTTGCGTCGGTCAGGGTGACGTAGTGGTTGAAGGCGATCCCGAACTGGATCACCGCAAACAGGAGCAGCGCGAGGATCGGCAAAGCCAGCGCGAATTCGGTGATCGACTGGCCCTGCTCTGATCGAAGCTCTATTTTGCGGCGACTTACGTTGGTCACGGGAGTTCTTTCTTTCTGTCGTGGAAGTGGTATGGGCCCCTTCTCGCGAAGGGGCCCCCTACCGGAGGAACTGCGGTGTTCCTAGCCGGGCAGAATGCCGGCGACGTTCTCGATCGCAGCGCGGACGTTGTCCGACAGGAGCGTGATGGCACCGATCACGGCCAGCGTGATCACGGCAAGGACCACGCCGTACTCCGCCATCGTCTGACCCTCCTCGCGCTTGCGCAGCGAGTCGGCGGCGATCTGCACGAAGGTGAAGAGCTTCAGCATCTATGTCACCTCCCTTCTCTTTGTCATCGATGCGCACGCGGTCGCGCGCGATTTCCCGTGGGGGAAAGTGAGAGCGGAAAGGCTGTGAAAAGAGAGCCGGTTGTTGGTGCTGGCGGTGCAGTGGGTCACGCCGGAATAACCTCCGAAGGTGTCTCGGCGTGGCCGCGCCGCCTAAGGCTCAATTGCCGCCTTCATCGTTCCGATCGGGCCCTCGGCGCATCCCTCGGATTAGTGATCTCCTCGGGAAGTCCCTAATTCGGGGGAGAAGCCGCCCGCGCGGCGGTCGATAGTGCTGACAAGTCCGTACGGCCCGCGGATGTGACAACCAAGATCCGCGCCGACGTGGCGGCCCACCGGCGCCCGAGACGAACGGGAGCAAAGGCAATGCCACGACGGAAGTCCCTGACCAGGCGGTTCCTCCAGCACCTCCCCGGCCGTAGGTACGACGACTGGGACGAGGGCAAGCTGGTCGAGCCCGCGCTGGAGCGCAGCCACAAGAGCCGCTTCGCGCAGACCGTTACCTTCGGCGCCGTCTTCTTCGCCGGGCTCGCGCTCTCCGCGGGCGCCGGCAACGGCGTCCGCACGCTCTTCGAGGACGACAGCTCCACGCCGGCCGCCGCGCAAGGTGCGAGTGGTGCGAGTGGCCCGACGGGCGCCACGTCCGTCGCGTCGACGCGCACGGCCTTCGCCACGCAGTCCGCGCGAACCGCGGTGGCGCGTGAGCAGGCAGCGCCGTCCCGGCCCGTCGTCACGGCGTCGAGCGCCGCCAACCGGACCGCCGTCTCGAGCTCGGCTCCGACCCGCTCCACGCTCCGGCCGGTGGTCGCTCCGACCGACGTCAAGCAGCGGACCGCGGTCGCGAGGACGCATACCGCGCGTCCCGCGCGCGCGAGGCCGCACCGCAAGGCGCCGGTGCGCCGCGAGGCACCGAAGGCGCCTCCGCCGCCGCTCGATCCCGAGGTGCACAGCTTCTCGGCCGCGACGGTGTGGCTGAACCGGGCCGCGCCCGACCCGACGCCGCCGGCCGCCAGGCTGAAGCTCCAGTTCGCACGCGACCTCGTGCGGTACTCGCGCAAGGCGCACGTCGACTGGGCGCTGGTGCTCGCGACTCTCCGCGCAGAGGGCAACAACGGCCGCGCTCCCGCCGGCAAGCAGGCTCTCCGCACGCTGGCCTACCGCCTCTCGACGCTCCGCCAGGGCCAGTCGACGTGGGCCGCCGCGCTCGCGTACTCGAGCAACCCGACGGTTGCCGACCGCGTGGTTGCGCTGCGCCACTACTACCGCGCGGTGGGGCTCGCAAGCCTCGTGCACGGCCTGCTCTCGCAGAAGCGCGACCTGCAGGACCGCCTGCTGCACGACTCACGCGTGGTCATGTACTCCGGCGGGCGTGGTGACGTCGCCGCCGGCCACGTGGACGTGCGCGTGCTCGCGACGATCCTCTACCTGGCCGACACGTTCCACCAGGTCACCGTTTCGTGCCTCGTCAGCGGTCACCGGCTGTACGCGCGCCCGGGTGTCGTCTCGGCCCACGTCTACGGCCGCGCCGTCGACGTCGCCGCGCTGAACAACGTCTCGATCACCGGCCATCAGCAGCCGGGCGGGATCACGGAGCAGGCCGTCCGCAGCCTCCTGATGCTGCCGGGCGGGATGCTGCCCAAGCAGGTCATCTCGCTGCTCGGACTCGGCGGGCCGTCGTTCCCCCTGGCCAACCACTACGACCACGTCCACGTGGGGTTCTAGGACGTGGCCTTGCCTCAGGTCGCACTGGCGAACGACGGCGGAGACGTCGTCTGCGAGCGCTGCTTCCTCGCCGAAACCGCCTTCGCGCGCCTTCGCGGCCTCCTTGGCCGGAGCGGCCTCTCCTCGGGTGAGGGGATGCTGCTCCGGCCGGCGTCGTCGATCCACACCGCGTTCATGCGGTTTCCGATCGATGCCGTCTTCCTCGACCGCTCCGATCGCGTGGTGAAGGTGGCCTCCGACCTGCGCCCCTGGCGCATGGCGGCCTGCCGTGGCGCGCGGACGGTGCTCGAGCTGGGGGCGGGCGAGGCAGCGAGCCGCGGGCTCAGGCCCGGCGTCTCGCTCACGCAGGTGTGGCGGAGCGCGCCGGGGAGCAGCTCGGCCCGCCCGCCCTCACCTGCGTCTCCGCGGCCTAGCTGATCTGATTCACCGGCTCAGACCGAGATAGCCTCTTTGCATGGACCCGGCCTCCGCGAGCTCCGTCGCTGCGCGGGCGCGTACCGAGAACTTCCCCGTCGCCTCGCTGCTCTTCCCACGGCCGCTGCGGCCGCACCTGCGCGCGATCTACGGCTTCGCGCGGCTCGTGGACATCCTCGGCGACGAGTTCCCGGCCGAATGGGTCGATACTCCGGAGCGTTCGTCGTTCCTAGGCCGTGTGTTAGCCGGAGACGCGGGCAAAGCCCGCATCTCCTCTAATACGACATCGACAAGCGACGTCGTATTGGACCGGCTCGAGGCGCTGGACGAGCTGGAGGCCCAGGTCGAGGCCTGCTACGAGGGGGAGCCGACGTGGGAGGTGATGCGCGAGCTGCAGCCGACGATCCGCGCCTGCTCGCTCCCGCGCGAGCCGTTCCTGCGCCTGATCGAGGCCAACCGCATGGACCAGCGCATCGCGGAGTACGAGACCTGGGCCGACCTGAAGCACTACTGCACCCACTCGGCCGACCCGGTCGGGCGGCTCGTGCTCGGCGTGCTCGGGCGCGACGGCGACACCGAGGCGGTGGCGCTCTCGGACGACGTCTGCACCGGCCTGCAGCTGGTGAACTTCCTCCAGGACGTACCGCGTGACCTCGTGCTCGGGCGCGTCTATCTGCCGGCCGAGGACCGGCGGCGGTTCGGGGCCGTGGCACTCGACCGGCCGAGCCCGGAGCTGCGCGCGCTGCTGGAGTTCGAGGCGGAGCGGGCTCGGGGGCTGCTCGCGGCCGGCGAGCCCCTCGGCGGCTGGCTCGGCGGCGGGCGCGTCGGCCGGGCGGTGGCGCTCTTCGCCCGCGGCGGCCTGGCGGCGCTCGAGGCGCTGGAGCGAGCCGACTGGGACATCTTCAACGGCCGTCCGCGCCCGTCGCGCGCGCGGCTGGCCCTGGCGGCGCTGCGGTGACGGTCGCGGACGCCTACGCGGAGGTCGAGCGGCTCACCCGGCGCGAGGCGCGCAACTTCGCCTACGGGATCCGTGTGCTCCCACGCGAGAAGCGGCAGGCGCTCTCGGCCGTCTACGCCTTCGCGCGGCGCGTGGACGACGTCGCCGACGGCGAGCTGCCGGTCGAGGAGAAGCGCGAGAAGCTGCACGAGCTCGGCGCCGCCCTCGACACGCCGCCAGAGAACGCGATGTTCGTCGCGCTCGCCGACGCGCGCTCCCGCTTCGCGATCCCGGACAAGCCGCTGCACGACCTCGTCGCGGGTGGTCTCCAGGACACCGAGCAGGACCGGTACGCCGACTTCGCCGAGCTGCACGGCTACTGCCGGCGGGTCGCGGGGGCGGTCGGCGTCGCCTGCGTCGCGGTCTACGGCTCCGAGGACGTCGAGCGCGCGGAGACCCTCGGCGTGGCCCTGCAGCTGATCAACATCATTCGCGATGTGCGCGAGGACTGGCAGCTCGGCCGCGTCTATCTGCCGGAGGACGAGCTCGCCGCGTATGGCGTCACCGAGGACGACATCGCCGCGGGCCGCGCTGGGCCGGAGTGGCAGGCGCTGATGGAGTTCCACGCCTCGCGCGGGCGCGCGTACATGGACGAGGGCCTCGAGCTGCTCGAGACGCTGGACTCCCGCAGCACCGCGTGCGTCTCGACCTTCGCCGGTCTCTACGGGGCGACGCTCGACCGGATCGAGGCCCGCGGCTTCGACGTCTTCGAGGGCTCGCTGCGCCTCTCGCCGCTGACGAAGCTGCGCATCGTGGTAGGAGCCGCGAAAAGTGCTTCGCACTTTCCGCGGGGCCGGCTTGTACCGTCGCTTCGCTCGCTAGACCGGAGGTCGCCACGATGAAGGTGGCCGTTGTCGGAGGCGGGCTCAGCGGTCTAGCTGCGGGGCTCGAGCTGGTGGACGCGGGGCACGAGGTCGCGCTGTACGAAGCGCGTCCGACCCTCGGCGGCGCGGTGCAGACCCTGCCTCGGCGCGACGGCGACCCCGAGCCGCCGCCCGACAACGGGCAGCACATCGCCCTCGGCTGCTTCACCGCGTACCGCCGCTTCCTCGAGCGGATCGGCGAGGGGCCCTCGGTGCGCCGGGAGCGGCTGGAGCTGCCGGTGATCGACGAGCACGGTCGCAGCGCGGTCATCGCACCGTCGGCGCTCGCGCTCTTGCGGTACGGCCACGTGTCGCTCGGCGACCGGCTCCGGATCCTGCGCGCGCTCGCGCGCTGGGGTGACTCGCGCGGCGCGACCTTTGCGGACGCGCTGCGTGCTCGCGGCCAGTCGCAGCTTGCGATCGACCGCTTCTGGGACGTCTTCATCCGCCCGGCGCTGAACCTGCGCTCCGCCGAGGCGAGCGCGGAGGCCGGTGACTTCACCGTTCGCACGGCGCTGCTCGGCGACCGGAGCGACTCCGACCTGCTGCTCCCGGGCAAGCCGCTCGGCGAGATGCACGGCGACGCGGCCGGCCGGGCGCTGCGAGAGGCCGGTGCGTCGGTGCAGCTCGGCGCTCGCGTTGAGAGCCTCGACGAGCTCAGCCGAGGCGGTCGTGGTCGCGGTGCCGCAGCGCGAGAGCGCGCGCCTGCTCGGCGAGCCGGAACCGCAACTCGAGGACTCGCCGATCGTCAGCGTCCACCTCTGGTTCGACCGCGTCCTGCTCCCTCATCGGCTCGCTGCCCTGCTCGGCAGCGACGCGCACTGGGTCTTCGACCGGGGCGCGCTCACGGGCCACCCGCCGGAGCGCGGCCAGTACCTGACGGTCGTCTCCTCGGGCGTGCCGCAGCTGATGGAGCTGCGCGGCCGCGAGCTCGTCGACCGGATTGTCGGCGAGCTGACCGCGAGGCTCGGCGAGGCGGGCCTGCTCTGGTCACGGCTCAGCCGCGAGCCGGCGGCGACGATCGCCGTACGGCCGGGCAGCGAACGTGAGCGGCCCGGCCCCGGGACGGCGAAGCCGAACGTCACGCGCGCGGGCGCGTGGACCCGGACCGGCTGGCCGGCCACGATGGAAGGTGCCGTACGCAGCGGCGTCACGGCCGCGCGCGCCCTCACGGCGACGCGGCACGAGGTCGCCGCATGAGCGTTGCGACCGAGACCCGCCTCGACGCCGCGATCGAGGCCGCGACCCAGCGCCTGCTCGAGCTCCAGCACCCCGACGGCTACTGGGTCGGCGAGCTCGAGTCGAACGTCACCATGACCGCCCAGCACCTGTTCTGGCACCACGTCCTCGGCCTGCGCAGGCCCGACCTCGACCGGCGCATCGCCAACGAGCTGCTCGCGCGGCAGCGCGAAGACGGCACCTGGGCGATCTGGCACGACGGCCCCGGCGACCTGAACACGACGGTCGAGGCGTACGCCGCGCTGAAGCTCGCCGGCGTCGACCCGGGCGCGAAGGCGCGCGACTTCATCCGGGCCCGCGGCGGGATCCCGAAGACGCGGATCTTCACCAAGTGCTTCCTCGCGCTCCTGGGCCAGTGGCCGTGGCGGCGGGTGACGCCGATCCCCGTCGAGCTCGTGCTGCTGCCTCCGTCGGCGCCGTTCTCGATCTACAACTTCTCCTGCTGGGCCCGCGGCACGTTCGTCCCGCTCGCGGCCTGCCGCGCCCTGCAGCCCGTCCGCCCCGCGGACATCGATCTCAGCGAAATCGGCTCGCGACCCGGCCAGACGAGACGACCCGCGCCGCCTTCCAGCCTCCGGCGCCGCGCGCTGGAGACCGCGGAGGCGTGGGTGCGGGCGCACCAGGAAGCCGACGGCTCGTGGGGCGGGATCCAGCCGCCGTGGGTCTGGTCGATTTTGATGCTGGCCGCGCTCGGCCACGGGCCCGACGACGAGACGCTCTCGCGCGCGATCGAGGGCTGGCAGGGCTTCATGGTCGAGGAGGGCGACCGGCTGCGTCCCGAGGCTTGCCAGTCGCCGGTCTGGGACACCGGCCTCGCGGTGCTCGCGCTGCGCGACTCCGGACTCGGCCCCGAGCACCCGGCGCTCGTGCGCGCGGCCGAATGGCTGCTGCACGAGGAGGTCACGGTCTCGGGCGACTGGACGATCCGTACGCCGGACCTCCCGCCGGGCGGCTGGGCCTTCGAGTTCGAGAACGACCTCTATCCGGACGTCGACGACACCGTGGTGGTCGCGCTCGCGCTGCGCCGGTGCCACCGCGGCCCGGAAGCGGTCGACCGCGGCCTCCGTTGGACCGCAGGGATGCAGTCGCGGAGCGGCGGCTGGGGCGCGTTCGACGTCGACAACGAGGCCTTCTGGCTCTACAAGCTCCCGTTCTGCGACTTCGGCAAGGTCACCGACGAGCCGAGCTCCGACGTCACCGCCCACGCGCTCGAGGCGCTCGCGCCCGAGACGGGCTACGACGACGAGGTGCGCCGCGGGCTCGACTGGCTGCTCGCCGAGCAGGAGCGCGACGGGTCGTGGTTCGGCCGCTGGGGCGTGAACCACGTCTACGGCACCGGAGCGGCGCTGCCGGCGCTCGAGGCCTGCGGCCTGCCGCCCGGGCACCCTGCCTTCAGGCGCGCGGTCGAGTGGCTCGACTCGGTGCAAAACGAGGACGGCGGCTTCGGCGAGGACATTCGCTCCTACGCCGATCCCGCCTGGCGGGGGCGCGGCCCGAGCACGCCTTCCCAGACCGCGTGGGCGCTACTGGCCTACGTCGCTGCGGACGAGGCGGACCGCCCGTCCGCGCGGCGCGCTGCCGACTGGATCTGCTCCGCCCAGGGAGTCAACGGCGACTGGGAGGAGACACAATTCACCGGGACCGGTTTTCCGCTTGACTTCATGATTCGATACCACCTGTACCGTCTGCATTTCCCGTTGCTCGCCCTAGGCCGTCTACGAGAAAGGCTGTCGCGATGAAGTTCCCGCTCGGCTCCACAGTCCAGATCGCGCGCTACGTCGCCCAGCAGCAGCGCAAGGGCGAGCGCTACCCGCTCGTTCTGATGCTGGAACCGACCCTCGCCTGCAACATCGCCTGCATCGGCTGCGGGAAGATCCGCGAGTACGAGTCGAACAAGGCGCGGCTCTCGGTCGAGGAGTGCATCGACGCAGGGGCGCAGTGCCCGGCGCCCGTGGTGTCGATCTGCGGCGGCGAGCCGCTGGTCTACAAGGGGATCGAGGAGGTCGTCGAGGGGTTCCTCGAGCTGAACAAGAACATCGAGCTCTGCACGAACGCGCTCCGGCTGGAGCAGTACCTCGACGTCTTCACGCCGTCGAAGCGGCTCACCTTCGTCGTGCACCTCGACGGGATGCGCGAGATCCACGACTACATCTGCGACTACCCGGGACTGTGGGACATCGCCGTCGACGCGATCCGCAAGGCGCGCGCGGCCGGCTTCCGCGTGACCACCAACACGACGATCTTCAAGGAGACGGACCCGAACGAGGTCGTCGAGATGATGGGCTACCTCACCGACGAGGTCGGCATCGACGGGATGCTCGTCGCGCCGGGCTACCAGTACTCCCAGATCGACCCGAACCTGACGATGACGCGGGCGGAGCACGAGGAGAAGTTCCGGATCATCCGCTCGTCTGCGCGCGAGCACGGGTACCGCTGGCTCGCGAGCCCGATCTACCAGGACTTCCTCACCGGCGAGCGCAAGCTGCCGTGCGCGCCCTGGGGCTCGATCACGCGCAACCCCTACGGCTGGAAAGGGCCGTGCTACCTGCTGACCGACGGGATCTTCCCGACCTACGAGGCGCTGCTCGACGGGATCGAGTGGGAGGAGTACGGGCCGGGCAACGACGCGCGGTGCGAGCACTGTGCGATCCACTCCGGCTTCGAGCCGTCGGCCGCCTTCGAGGCGACCGGGAGCGTCAGGGAGACCGTCCGCAGCGCGGCATGGACGCTGACGGGGTGACGTTCGCCTGCGCCACCGCCGCCGAGCAGCGTGCGGCCCGTCGAGCGGGTGTGCGGTCCGCGCTCGTGGGCCTCGGCGCGCGCAACGGCGTGCCGGAGGGGCCGGTGGTCTCGTTCGGTTTGACAGGCGCTTTGCGGGACGGCCTCGACCCCGGCACCGTGGTCGACGCGGCGAGGATCGTCGACGTCGAGGGCACGGTGCTCTGGGACTCGGGGCCGCTCGGGGTTCCAGGCGCCGAGCCGGTGACGATGCTCGCGGCTGACGCGGTGGTGGACGACCCCGAGGAGCGCCGCCGGCTGCACGAGCGCACCGGCGCCGACACGGCCGACCTCGAGAGCGGGGCGCTTGCGCGCACCGGCCGGTTGCAGGGAGTGCTCCGCGCGGTGAGCGACACCCCGTCGCGACCGCTGGACGGGCTCGCGACCGGAGTCAAAGGGGACGGCCGTTACGATTGGCCGGCGCTGGTGCGCGCCTTCGCCGGCTCGCCGCGCGGGTTCGTGCGCTCTGCGGCGGATGCGCAGCGGGCGCTCGGGCGTCTCCGCGAGGCGGCCCGGGGGTGGTCGTCATAGGCCGCGTCCTGCTCGCCGCGCCGCGCTCCTTCTGTGCGGGCGTCGACCGGGCGATCGAGATCGTCGAGATCCTGCTCGAGCAACACGGGCCGCCCGTCTACGTCCGTCACCAGATCGTCCACAACGACCATGTCGTGAAGCGGCTCGAAGGCCTCGGCGCGGTGTTCGTCGACCACGAGGACGACATCCCCGCGGGGGCGATTTGCGTGCTCTCGGCCCACGGCGTGGCGCCCTCGGTGCGCGCGAACTGCGAGTCGCGCGGGCTGCGCGTCGTGGACGCGGTCTGCCCGCTCGTTTCGAAGGTGCACGCGGAGGCGCGGCGGTACGCCGACAGCGGCCACCTGGTCGCCCTCGTCGGCCACGCCGACCACGTCGAGGTGATCGGCACGCGCGGCGAGCGCCCGGAAGCGACGGTGGTGATCGAGTCGCCGGAGGACGCGGCGAAGCTCGACAGCGGAGGCAAGCCCGTCGCGGTGATCACGCAGACCACGCTTTCGCTCGACGACGTCGCCGAGACGGTGGACGCGCTCGGCGAGCGCTTCGGCGATCTGAAGCGGCCGGCCGCCGACGACATCTGCTACGCGACCCAGAACCGCCAGGACGCGGTGAAGCAGCTCGCCCGCAACGGCGCAACACTGATCCTCGTGATCGGCTCCGACACGAGCTCCAACGCGCGGCGCCTGGTCGAGGTGGCCGAGCGTGAGGGCGCGACGGCGCTCCTGATCGACGGCGAGAGCGGGCTCGACCCGGAGTTGCTCGAGGGCCACGAGACCGTCGGCGTCACTGCGGGCGCCTCGACGCCCGAGGAGCTCGTGGCGCTCGTCCTCCGCGGCCTCGCCTCGTTCGGGTACGACGAGCTGGGGGAGATCGAGGTCGCGCGCGAGAACGTCAGCTTCCGCTTGCCGCGCGAGGTGACGAGCACCGCCCTATGACACGCTACGCGTTCAGTTTGGGGACGCGGCTTCGCATGGCGAGTGCGCCGGCACCGAGCAGGCAATACAGGAATCGCGCATGACAAGTGTCGAGGTTCCCTACTCGATCGCGTCCGCGCTGCCGTCGCTGACGGTGCTCGACATCACGAACGAGGTACGGCGAGAGCTCGCAGGCTCCGGCTGCGAGAGCGGGATCGCGTACATCTCGCCGCTCGACGACGTCGCGGTCGTGCGCGTGCAGGAGCGGGAGTCCGGCTTCTTCTGCGACCTCGAGGAGCTGCTGACCCGGCTCGTGCCCCAGGACGAGCCCGACCGCGGGCGGCTGCTCTGCATGCTGCTCGGCCCGCGAGCGGAACAGATTCCGTTCGCCGACGGCAAGCTCTGCCTCGGCCGCTGGCAGCGCATCCTGCTGGTCGACTTCCAGACGCCGGACGAGCCGCGCTGGAACCTGACGCTGCTCGCCTGAGAGCTTCCTGCTTTCCTCAGGTGGGCCGCGTCGTGCAACACTGACGGGGTGCAACGTGCGCGTCGGCACCAGCGGCTCTCCTCGGTGCTCGCCTTCGCGCTCCTCGCGCTGATCGCGGAGCTGACAGGTCGCAGCCTCACCCACCGCCTGGACTTCGGGCGCCATGTCAGCTCGAGCTACTCCGGCGCCGAGTACTACCCGTTCCTGCTCGCCGGGGTGAAGCTCGGCGTCGCGCTGTTGGCCGCGCGCCTCGCCTGGCGCTTCGTCCGGGCCCACGCCTCGGCGCGCGCCGGCCGCCGGGTCCTCGCCGCAGTCGGGTCGAGCGCAGCGCCCCCGCCGCGCGTAAAGATCGACCTCTCGCCGCGGCTCTGGCTCGCCGCGTTCCTCTCGACCTCGACTTTCTACCTCGTACAGACCGACGCCGAGCAGGTCGCCGCCGGGCGCTGGCCGCTGCTCGCGCCGTGGCTGCACAGCTCGGCGCTCCCGGTCTTCGCCGTCCTCGCCGTCCTGGTCGCGCTCGCCTGGAGCGCGGTTGCGAGCTGGCTGCGCGAGTACGAACGCTACGCCGCGGACACGTGTGCGCTCGCGGACCACGCTACGCGTTCCAGGATCACGCCACCGATCCGCCGACACGTTTCAACGCTGGTTCCGCCGCGCAAGCTCTTCGGCCTGGCCCTCGCGAGCCGGCCGCCGCCTCTCCCCGCGTAACCCGCGGTAGCAACCCGGAGCCGCGGGACGGTTGTCGTCCCGACCTGGGGAGGTGGAATGAGCACACAACTGATCCAGGAGCGCGTTGCTGCGCGTTCCCGCACGGCGAGAGCCGGGATCATCGCCGCGCTCGGGCCGCTGACGATGCTCGGCGGCGTCGTCTGGGCGTTCCTGCAGCCGTACCGCCTGACGATCCTGCACCCGCACGGCGAGGGCTTCTGGTGGCTATTCGTCCAGCCGCCGCTGCTCGTCGTCGCCGTCGGCGTCGTCTTCTCGCTGCTGATCGCGCCCGGGCTGATCGAGGACCTGGAGGCCGAAGAGGGCTGATGCAGCCGCCCGCCGAGCACGTCCACTGGATGTTCGCGACCGGGTTCCTGCTGCTCGGCCTGTTGCTGCTGGCGCGTGCAGTCGTCGGCGAGGAGGTCTGGCGCCGCCGCGCGTGGCGCGCCTACCTCTGGCCGGGCCTTGTCTTTGCCCTCGGGATCCTCATGTGGCCGGTGATGGTCTTCTTCACCAACTCGACGATCCACCTGGTCGCTCACGGCGTGTGGGCGCAGACGATGATGCTCGCGGGCGCTGCGGAGCTCGGACTGCTGCGCGGCAAGCTGCACAACCGCGCGTGGCACCTGGCGGTCCCGCTCGCCCTCGCGGTGTCGGGCGCGGCGGTGCTGATCCACGAGCAGAACGGCTGGCTGTTCGCGCGCGCCGCGTTCCTGCACCACATCATGGGGTGGACCGCGCTCGTCGGAGCGATCTTCCCGCTCGTTGCGATTGTCCGGCCGCGCTCGCGCGTGTGGGGCTCCGGCCTCGCGCTGACGCTGGTCGTGCTCGCCGTCTTCCTCTACGCCGACCGCGACGTGGCCCCGATCTTCGGGCACCTGTCGCCGCTCGCAGGAGAGCCGCACCGGTGAGACGGCTGCTCGCCGTGGTGTTCGCCACGCTCGCCTTTCCGGCGGCGGCCTCGGCGCACGCGACGCTCACGAAGACGCAGCCCCAGTACGGCACGCGGGTGGAGCAGTCGCCCACGGTCGTGCGGCTCGACTTCGACCAGACCGTCGACGCGCTGCCGAACGCGATCAAGGTGTACACCGCAGACGGCAAGCTGCTCTCCGGCCCAACGCACACGACGACCGGGGGCCGCGTCCTGGTCGCGCCCGTCTCGCGGCTGGCGCGCGGCGGCTACACGGTGCGCTGGCAAGCGATCTCGGCCGACGGCCACGTCGTCTCGGGCGTATTCACGTTCGGGGTGCGGCAGAAGGCCCCGTCCGCCTCGGACGCCTTCGGCGCGGGTGGCCCGACGACGGAGGAGCACGTCGTGCGCTGGCTCTACTTTGTCGCGCTCGCGCTGCTCGCCGGCGGGCTCGGCTTCCGGCTGCTGATCGTCCGCCGGCCCTTCGCTCCGGCGGCGCAGCGGCGCTTCTACCAGCTGGTCGGCGTGGGCGTGGTCGGCGCACTCGAGGTCGGCATCCTCGCGTTCCTCCTCCGCGCCGAGGACGCGCTGCAGCTGCCGTTCGTCGATTTTCTCTACGGCGACCTCTCGCCGCTTGGGAAGACGCGCTTCGGGAGCGCGTTCGTCGCGATGACGCTCGGCTACGCACTGGTCGCCGCGCTCGTCTTCCTCGCCTGGCTGACCGAGCGGGAGCGGCTCCTCTGGCCCGCGTTCCTGCTCGCGCTCGGCTTCGCCTCGGGCCTGTCGCTCTCCGGGCACTCGGCTGCCGACGCAGGCTCGTCGTGGCTCTCGGAGCTCGCCGACTGGCTCCACCTCGCGGCTGCGTCCCTCTGGGTCGGCGGGCTCGTCCAGCTCGCCTTCGTCGTCTGGCCACTCGAGCCGGAGCTGCGCCGGCGCGCGTTCCTGCGCTTCTCGAAGCTCGCGACGCTGCTGATCGTCGTGCTCCTCGCGGCCGGCACTTACCTCAGCATCCTGCGCCTGCCGCACCTCTCCGATCTCTGGACGCAGGGCTACGGGCACGTCCTGCTGGTGAAGCTCGGCCTCGTCTCGCTCGCGCTGCTGTGGGGCGCCGCCCACCACTTCCTCGTCCGGCCGCGCCTCGAGCACGGCGCGCCGCTGTTCCCGGGCCTACCGCGCAGCCTCGCCGGCGAGAGCGCGGTCGGGATGGCGATCCTGCTCGCGGCCGCGGTGCTGGTCGACTCGAAACCGCCTCCGCAGCCCGTGCAGAAGCAGCCGGGAGCGCTTGGCGGAACGGTGCACGCGTTCGGGCCGCGATGATCGTTCCTAGGCAAGGATGCAGGGAGCGTTCGTAGCCGGAGGCTACGGGCGCGACTGAGGACGCCGCATCGGGGCGAGCAGCGCGGCCCGGGCGCCTCGGCACTGTTTCGCTAGGCGCTCGTTACACGTTGCGGCGCGTCAGCGCTAGCACGTTCCTGACGAACTGCCGCGTCGCGGGGAGCCGGCCGTGGCGCCGCAACGAATTGGGGCCCTGGTACCACGCGGCGAGCGCGCGCGGCCGGTTCCAGCTGTACTGGCGCAGCAGGTGGCGCAGGTAGACGACCCCGATCTGGATGTTCCCGCTGGTCGACTTCGGGACCTTCCGCCCGATCAGCTGCCACTGCACATAGTGGCGCGTGCCGGGCAGAACCTGCATCACGCCTCTCGCGCCGGCCGATGAGACGAGCCCCGGCTGGTAGCCCGACTCCATCCACGCGAGCCCGCGGACGAGCTTCGGGTCGAGCTGGTAAGCGATCGCCCAGTTGGTGAGCATCGTGCGCACGCTCGCCGTCCGCGAGGGCGCGGGGGCGGGGCGGGCCGGCCGCACGCCACGGCTGCCGTGGCTCAGGGCGGAGATCGTGGACGGCCCGGCGATCCCGTCGGTGGAGAGACGGCGCGAGCGCTGATAGCTGCGCAGGGCGCGGTCGGTGGCGCGGTCGAAGAAGCCGTAGACCGGGACGAGCTGGCCCCGGCGCGCGAGCATGTACTGCAGCACCGAGACGTCCCAGCCGATGTTGCCGCGGCGCAGGGTGCGGCGGCCGAAGACAGGCGTCCCGAGCGGGCCGAGCGCGCGCCGTGTGGCGGGGCCGGCGCGTCCGTCGACCGGGAGCCCGGCGCGCCGCTGGAACGCCTTCGTCGCGCGCACCGTCATCGGCCCGGCGATTGCGTCGATCGGTCCCTGGTAGAGCCCGTATGCGCGCAGGGCGACCTGAAGACCCGCGATCTGCGGGTTCCGGGCCTGGGCGGGCGTCGCCAGCATGAGACCTGCCAGCACCGCCGCACTGATCGCGACGACCTTGCCGGTCACAGGATGGACCCAGTTCGTGCCTCTGCTCGCGACTCCTCCCGCTAGGTTGCCGCGGATGCGGTGGGCGATCACGGGCGGCGCCGGGTTCCTCGGCCTCCATCTCGCGCGGCGGCTTCTGGCCGACGGGCACGAGGTGCGGACGCTGGATCTCGTCCCGCTCGACGACGCACAGCTCGAGCGCGAGGTCGACGAGACCCGCGGCGACGTGCGCGACCAGGCCGACGCCGCGCGGCTCGCCGACGGAGCCGATGTGCTCGTCCACGCGGCGGCCGCGCTGCCCATCCAGGCCTCGCGCGACTCGATCCGCTCCGTGAACGTCGAGGGCGCGGCGGTCACGCTCGCTGCCGCGCTCGAGGCCGGTGTGAAGCGCGCGGTGCTGATCTCCTCGACGGCGGTCTACGGCGTGCCGAAGCACCACCCCATCGCCGAGCACGCGCCGCTGGTCGGCGTGGGCCACTACGGCGAGTCGAAGATCGAGGCCGAGCGCGTCGCCCGGGACCTGGGCCGGCGCGGGCTCGAGGTCGTAATCCTGCGCCCGAAGACCTTCATCGGCCCCGAGCGCCTCGGGGTGTTCGAGATCCTCTTCGACTGGATCCGCGAGGGCCGGCGGATTCCCATTCTGGGCGACGGCTCGAACCGCTACCAGCTGCTCGCGGTCGAGGACCTCGTCGAGGCGACGGTCGCCGCTGCGCAGGCGGACGTCGCCGGCGACACCTTCAACGTCGGGGCGACCGAGTTCGGCACCGTCCGCTCCGACCTCGAGGCGCTGATCGCGCACGCGGGCTCGGGCAGCCGCCTTCGCCCGGTTCCGGCGCGCCCGGCCGAGCTCGCGCTACGGGCGCTCGAGCTGGCGCGGCTCTCACCGCTCGCGGAGTGGCATTACCGCACCGCGCATCGCGACTCGTTCGTCGACGTCTCCAGGGCGGAGCGGCTGCTCGGCCGCACGCCGCGGCTGTCGAACGAGCAGGCGCTCTGCGAGACCTACGACTGGTACCTCGCCAACCGGGACACGCTCAGCGCCGCCGGGGTTACCCATCGGGTCCCTTGGGACCAGCGGGCGCTTGGCGTTCTGAAGAAGCTCAGCTAGGTCCGACGTCGCCGTAGACCACGTTCGCCAGGTCCGCCCAGGAGACGTCGGTCCAGGACACGTCCGACCAGGAGACGTCGGACCAGGAGACGTCCGCCCAGGAGACATCCGACCACGACACGTCCGACCACGACACGTCCGACCAGGAGACGTCGGCCCAGCCGTCGAGCCACGAGACCGCGTCCCAGGTCGGCGAGGCCTTGGCGGCGTCGAGCCACGAGACCTCGTCGAAGATCATTCCGTCACCGGCGGGATCCTTGATCAGGAAGCCGTTGAGCGCGCGGTTCGGGTTCGGCGGGAAGGCGAGCGTCGCAGCCGCGGGCGCGTACGCCTCGCCGACGCCGGCCGCCAACGTCCGCACCCTGCGCAGCGGGCGGGCCTCGTGCATCAGCGCGCCCTTGACCTGATCCGGCGTCAGCGTCGGGCGCAGCGCCAGCAGGTCGGCGGCGATGCCGGCGACGATCGGCGCCGAGAGCGAGGTGCCGGAGAGGGTGATGTAGGTCCCGTCGGCGGTGCTCTGGAGCTGGCCGGGCCGCTCGGCCGCGAGCGTCGAGTCCGCCGGAACCGGGCCGACGATCGCGCGGCCGGGCGCGGAGAGCTCCGGCTTCGCGAACCCGTCGAGCGTGTAGCCCCAGGCCGACCACGTCGGGACGTCCGCGCGCTCCGGGTTGGCGCTGCCGTGTAGGTCGAGCGCGCCTACCGTGATCGCAAAGGGGTCGTTCCCCGGCGCGTAGGCCATCGGCGTCGGCCGGCCGCCCTGGCCCTGGTTGCCGGAGGCCGCGACGACCACGACGCCGGAGAGCCAGAGCTTTTCGACCGCCTTGTCCAGCGGGTCCCAGCGGAAGCTCGACGGGCTCGCCGAGTGCAACGAGAAGTTCGCGACGCGGATGTCGTACTGCTTGCGGTTGCGCAGGATCCACTGGGTGGCGGCGATCACGTCGCTCGTGCGCGCCATTCCATGGTCGTCCATCACGTCGAGCGAGACGATCCCTGCGGTCGGCGCAGCGCCTGCGCGGCCCGGAGCGGAGCCCGCGGCGACGCCCGCCACCATCGTGCCGTGCCCGAGACCGTCGCCGGGCGAGTTGCCCGGCAGCGTCGACAGGTCGACCGCCGCGAGGACGCGGTCGCCGAAGTCGCTGCGCGAGGCCTCGATCCCCGAGTCCACGAAGGCGATCGTCGGCGTGCTGCCGGCGTCCTTGCCACCCGGCCCGGGGAGGGTGGGCCAGAGCTGGTCGACGCCTACCGCGGCAGGCCAAACGTCATTGGAGCTGTACGGCCCGCTCTGGTGGGGGTTGTGGTACGGCTTCGGCTTCGTCGTGCCCGCGCCGCCAGGCTTGCCGTCGAAGACCATGGCCTGGTCGGGCGTGATCACGAGGTTGTGCTCCTCGGCGATCTCCGGCAGGTCGCCCGCGACGACCTCCCCCGCTGCGGCGCCGACGATCGGCAGCTTGCGCGTGGTGTCCGAGAAGTCGTGCAGTGCGTCCACGGCCTGGCTGGTCCCGTCCGTGCTCTGGACGATCACGGGGACGGTGGCGTTCGGCGTCTGAGATGCGGCGCGCACCAGCGAGGGCGCGAGGTAGCTCGTCTTCCACGAGTGATGGCGGTCGCCTGCCGAGGCCGCCAGCGGGGCGGCCAGCGCCATGACGAGCAGCAGCGGAAGGCCGCGCTTCACCGCCCGGCTGCGCCGTCCCTCCGAGCCTCGCCCGCCGCGACCTGTGCCCCACAGCCCGCTGCCGCGAGCCTCGCCTCGTACGCCGTGCTCGATCCGCTTCAAGTTTTCTCCCCTTACGCCGCAGTCCTCAGTGGCTCCGACCGTATGCGCGGCCCGGGGCGCAGGTATCACCCCTAAAGGGGATTCGCCGCGGCTTCACTCGGTCGAGGGATCAGGAAATCGGCCCGGTCGTACCTATACTCGCGGCCGGTGCCGAGTCTTCTCGACTACCGCGAGCGGTTCCCGATCCTCGCGGAGACCACGTACCTGATCAACCACTCGCTGGGCGCCATGCCGGCTGCCGCCGAGGAACGGGTGCGCGAGTACGCACGCAGCTGGAACGAGCGCGGCGTCCGTGCCTGGGAGGAAGGCTGGTGGGACCTGCCGCTGACGGTCGGCGACCAGATCGGCCGGCTGATCGGCGCCCCGCCGGGCTCGGTCTCGATGCACCAGAACGTGACCATCGCGGAGGCGGTCGTCGCGTCGTGCTTCACCTTCGACGGGCCTCGCCGCCGGGTCGTCTACGAGGAGGGCAACTTCCCGTCCGTCCGCTACCTCTACCAGGCGCAGGAGCGCCGCGGCGCCGACATCCTGGTCGCGGCCGACGACGAGGGCGTGGTCGAGGCGATCGACGAGCGCACGCTGCTCGTCCCGGTCACGCACGTGCTCTTCAAGACCGGGGAGATCCAGGACGTCGAGGCGATCGTCGCCGCCGCGCACGAGAACGGTGCGCTCGTCGTGCTGGACGCGTACCAGTCCGTCGGCACGGTTCCGCTGGACGTCACCGCGCTGGGCGTGGACTTCGCGGTCGGCGGCTCGGTGAAGTGGCTCTGCGGCGGGCCTGGTGCAGGTTGGCTCTACGTGCGGCCCGACCTCGCCGCGACGCTCGAGCCGGCGCTGACCGGGTGGCAGGCGCACGCGCGCCCGTTCGCGTTCGAGCCGGAGCAGGACTACGCCGAGGGCGCCTGGCGCTTTCTCACCGGCACGCCGAACGTCCCTGCGCTCTACGCCGCCACCGCGGGCTACGACGTGATCGAGGAGGTCGGCGTCGCCCCGATCCGCGAGCGGTCACTCGAGCTGACCACGCTGCTGATCGAGCTGCTCGACGAGGCCGGCTTCCCGGTCGGCAGCCCGCGCGACCCCGCCCGGCGGGGTGGCACGGTCTGCGTGAGGCCGCCGGACTCCAAGCGAGTCAACCGCCAGCTCGCCGAGCGCGGCGTGATCTGCGACTGGCGTCCCGACGTCGGCCTGCGCCTGGGACCGCACTTCTACAACAGCGAGGACGACCTCCGCTTCGCGGTCGAGCAGATCGTGGAGCTCAGCGGGCAAGCAGCTCCAGCAGGCGCTCGGCGTACCTAGGCGCCGTCGGCTCGTCCTCGTGCATGAAGTAGCAGTAGACGCGTAGGCGGTCGTTCAGCAGCAGCCGTATCCGGTCCGCCCACGCCGCGAGGTCGGCGTCGGAGTACGGCGGCTCGCGCAGGCGCAGGTAGCGGAAGGGCGCCTCGCCCTCGAGCGAGCCCACGCGGACGGCGTTCGGCGGCAGGTCGGCTTCGATCCCGTTCCACGACCCGTGGCGTAGGTCGAGGGCCAGCTGCACCGCCGGATCGAACGAGCCGAGGAGCAGGGTCAGCAGGCCCTCGTCGCGGGCGGCTGACACCACGGCACGGATAGGCCCGAGGCGCTCGCCGAGCAGCGCAACGCGCTGCGAGAACGTCCCGAAGTCGGAACGCCGGTGCGCGTTCAGCTTCGGGGCGAACCGGAAGCCGGGCGGCGTGTGCTCGGCCCAGCGCTCGAACAGCTCCTCGCGAGGCAGGCGGTAGCCGGTCGTGTTCAGCTCGACCGTCGCGAAGCGCTCGGCGTAGTGGCGGAGGAAGTCCTCGGGCTTCGTGCCGCCGGGGTAGAAATCGGGCCTCCAGGACGGATACGACCAGCCGGAAGTGCCGACATATGCCCCGGATACACTCGCCGAGGTGTCCACGACCGCCGAAGTGATACCCGAGACCGGCATCCCCGTCCTCGACCACGGCTTCGTCCGGCTCGACGGGGCGCTGGCCGACGACCTCTCCGTCGTGAACGGCGCGCGCGTCAGCTTCGCCCGCCGCAAGGAGGAGATGGACGAGTCCGACGAGGGCCTGATCCGCTTCCTGATGCGGGAGCGGCACGGCACCCCGTTCGAGCACAACGCATTCCGCTTCCACGTCCGCTGCCCGATCTTCGTGGCCCGTGAGTGGTTCCGACACCGCGTCGGCTCCTTCAACGAGTTCTCGATGCGCTACGCGCGGGCCTCGGACGAGTTCTACGTGCCCGACGCCGAGGACGTGCGCACGCAGGTGGGGAAGCCCGGCGCGTACTCGTTCGAGCCCGTGTCCGACGAGCTCGCCGAGCAGACGCGCGAGAAGCTGCAGGAGGTCTACGACGCCGCTTACCAGACGTACGAGGAGCTGGTCGAGACCGGCGTCGCGCGCGAGGTTGCCCGCGCAGCGCTGCCCGTCGGCGCCTATACCGAGTTCTACTGGACGGTCAACGCCCGCTCGCTGATGAACTTCATCTCGCTGCGCAACTCCGAGACGGCGCAGCGCGAGATCCGCCGCTACGCCGAGGCGTGCGAGCGGTTTCTCGCAGAGCAGATGCCGGTCACGCACGCGGCCTTCGTCGGGAACGACCGCACCGCGCCCTAGCCAGGAGGGCCCGACGGCGACTAGGTCGTCAGCACAATCGGGTGCTTGCCGCTCCCGGGTCTCTCGAGCGTGACCACCCAACCCGTGACCCCGCGGAGGCTGAACGGCGCGTTCAGGCGCAGCCCGTCGGTCTTGCCCGCCGCGCGGAAGGTGCCGCAGGAGGCAGCCCGGGGGTTCGCGCCGCGGCTGATGAACATCTCGTAGTACTCGCCCTTCGGCAGCGCCGCCAGGTTCTTCACGTCGACCTTCAACGGCCAGTTTCCAGCCGAGTCCCTCTTGCCCACGTAGAGCAAGGCGGAGGCCTTCGATCCAGCCGTGGTGCCGTGCATCGGCACCTGGGCCACCTCGTTGAACGGCGACCCGTGGCGCTCGCCCGAGATGAACCCGCCGAGAAACGCCGTCAGCGCGATCGCCGCGGCGATGCCTAGCAGCAGGCCGGTCCGGCGCCGCGGCAGGTACGAGACGTTGTCGCGCTTTCTCTCCGGCTCGACAGGCTCTTGCAGGTGCGGCGGCAGCTCGGGTGGCGGGCCCGCGGCGACGAGCATCTCGTGCACCCGCTCGAGGCGCTGCGCCTCCTCCGGTGGCAGGTCCTCGCCCACCAGGTCGCGGAAGTCGGGCGCGTCGCTCATCCGAGCTCCTCCTCGAGCAGGCCGGACAGGCGGTGCAGCGCGGCCCGCGTCCGGGTCTTCACGGTGCCGAGCGGAATGTTCAGGAACTCCGCGATCTCGGACTGCGACAGGCCGCTCCAGTACGCAAGCTCGATCACGGTGCGCTCGTTCGACGAGAGGCCCTCGAGAGCGCGGTGCACCCGCCAGGCCGTCCAGCTCGACTCGGCGCGTTCGGGCGGGCCGGGCTCGGAGGACGCCTGGTCGGGCGCCTCCGCCGGCGGCTCGGCGCGGGCGCGGCCGCGGTCGGTGATGGCGTTGCGTGCGACGGCGTACAGCCACGGCGCCCCGGGCCCACGTTCGGGCTTGTAGCTCCGGGCGGCGCGCCAGATCGAGGCGAATGTCTCCTGCACCGCGTCCTCGGCGCGGCCGCGGTCGCCGAGCCGCCTCAGCGCCAGCCCGAAGACCGGCCGCGAGTAGCGGCGGTAGAGCACTTCGAAGGCGTCGCGGTCGCCCTCCGCGGAGCGGGTGATCAACTCGCCGTCGGTGCACTCGTCGGCGGCCACCGCGGGCATCGTGGCGGCTCCCGGGCGGACGGGCAAGGAGGGTGTGGTCAGGACGAGCTCCATCGCATGAATCTACGGCCTCGGCGAGACGCCGGTTTGCAGCGAGCGGCCGCCGTCGACGAACAGCGTAGTGCCGGTGACGAAGTCGGCGCCGGCGAGGAACACGACGGCCTTGGCGACGTCCTCCGGGGAGCCGACGCGGCCCAGCACGGTCTCTTCGGCGCGCCGTTCCTCCTTGTCTCGCGCGACCGCGACGGGCCCCGGGGCGACGCCGCAGACGCGTACCTCGGGCGCGAGCGCGCGCGCGAGCACGCGCGTGAGCATCGCCTGCGCGGCCTTGGCGGCCGAATGCGCGGCGAACGACGGCCAGGGCTGGTAGGCGGCGACGTCTTCGATCATGACCACGCAGCCGCGGGAGGCACGCAGGTGCGGCGCTGCTGCCTGCGTGACGAAGAAGCTGCCCTTTGCCGTAGCGCCGAAGGCGGCGTCCCAGTCCGCCTCCGTGAGCTTCTCGACCGGCTTGGGCGTGAATCCCTCGCCAGCCGCATTGACGAGCAGGTCGAGCCCGCCGAGCTCCCGCGCCGCCCGCTCGACGAGCGCTCGGGCCTCCTCCGGCCGAGAGACGTCGCCGTCCGCGCGGCCGGCGGCCAGCACCGACCACTCCTCGCGCTCCAGCCGCCTGGCGATCGCCTCGCCCACGCGGCCCAGCCCGCCGGTGACGAGAGCGCGGCGCAAGTCCGGGCGTGTTGCGGGATCTTCTGCGGTGGCCATGAAGACGCTCGCAGCAGTTTGCATCGCAGCCGGGGCCGTTGCGTCGGCCGCCCTCGCGCTCCCGCCCGTGACGGTGACGCTCACGGCGACGCCGACCGTCGTCCCCTACGGCCAGAAGGTCGCGTTCAGTGGCCAGGTCTCGACGAAGAAGGCGAACCAGCAGGTCGTGATCCAGGGCACGGCCTGCGGCTCGACGAACACGACGAAGGCGGCGACCGTCAAGACGACAGCCAACGGCATGTACACCGTTCCGGCCACGCCGGTGCTCGGGACGACCTACCGCGCGAGCTTCAAGAACGGGACGAGCCAGCCGGTCGTGATCACGGTCAAGCCGGTGCTCGAGCTGAAGCGCGTTGCACGCGGCTCTTTCATTGCGAACGTGACGGCCGGCCAGGCGCTGACCGGCAAGTTCGTGCTCTTCCAGCGCTACAAGAAGCTGAAGAAGCGCTGGGTCCAGGTGAAGCGCATGGCGCTGAAGACCTCGGTCCCCGGAACAAAGCCGACCGTCGTCAGCTCCGTCTCGTTCAAGTCGAAGCTGTCCGCGGGCACGCGCGTGCGCGTGATGATCTCCAAGGCCCAGGCAGGCCCCTGCTATCTGACCGCGGCCAGCAAGTCGATTCGCGCGTAAGCGTTACCTGCTGGTTGCCTCTTCGTAGCGCTGGGCGACCGCGTCCCAGTTGACGACGTTCCACCAGGCCGCGAGGTAGTCCGGGCGCCGGTTCTGGTACTTGAGGTAGTAGGCGTGCTCCCAGACGTCGATCCCGAGCAGCGGCACGTCGTCGGTCAGCATCGGAGAGTCCTGGTTTGCGGTCGAGTAGACGGCGAGGCCAGTCCCGTCGTGGACGAGCCACGACCAGCCTGAGCCGAAGCGCTTCACGCCGGTGTCGTTCATCTGCTGCTTGAGCGCGTCGAGGCTGTCGAAGGTGTCGGCGATCGCGTCGGCCAGCGCGCCACCGGGCTCGCCGCCGCCGTCGGGGCTCATGATCTCCCAGAAGAGCGAGTGGTTGGCGTGCCCGCCGGCGTTGTTCCGCACGGCCGTCTGCTTGTCCTCCGGGAGGACCTCGAGGTTGGTAAGGACGTGCTCGACCGGCTTGTCGGCGAGCGGCGTCCCATCCAGGGCGGCATTCGCGTTGTCGACATAGGCCTGGTGGTGCTTGTCGTGGTGGACGCGCATCGTCTGCTCGTCGATGTGCGGCTCGAGTGCGGCGTAGTCGTAGGGGAGAGGCGGTACCTCGAACGGCATCTGGGCTCCTTTCCTAGCTGCGCTGAGGCTAACGGGTTCGATGCTCTTGCGGGCGTTATGCTCAGCCGTTCCGCCACTTCGAAAGGAGCTCGCTTGGCCACGCTCGCGTTCAACCGGGAAGAGATCACGCCGAGGCAGCTGAAGCCCGAGCTGCTGGAGCTCGACGGCATCTCGCGCGAGTCGGTCGAGGCGCACTACACGCTCTACGAGGGCTACGTCAACAAGCGCAACGAGATCATGGGCAAGCTCGACGAGCTCGACGTCTCCTCCGCGAACCAGGTCTACTCGGAGGTGCGCGCGCTCAAGGTCGACCTCAGCTTCGCGATCGGTGGGATCAAGAACCACGAGATCTACTTCGACCACCTCGGCGGCGGAGGCGGCGAGCCCGACGGGGCGATCCGCGAGCTGCTCTTCCGCGACTTCGGCTCGCTCGAGAACTGGCGGGCCGACCTGAAGGCGACCGGGATGGCCGGCCGCGGGTGGGCCTGGACGGCCTACGACTGGGACGAGGGGCGCCTCTTCAACTACATCGGCGACGCGCAGAACACGTTCCCGGTCTGGAACGCGACGCCGCTGATCGCGCTCGACGTCTACGAGCACGCGTACTTCCTCGACTTCCAGACGGACCGCGCGTCCTACATCGAGGCGTTCTTCGCCAACCTCGACTGGCAGGTCGTGAACGACTGGGTCGAGGGGTACCAGATCACGCCCTGAGGCGTTGATGCCCTGAGCACCGCGTTCTTCGCACTAGTCGGCTACCTCGCGGGAAGCATCCCGACGGGGTATTGGCTCGTCCGGCTCTTCAGGCGCGAGGACATTCGGAAGGTCGGGAGCGGCAACATCGGCGCGACCAACGTCTGGCGGACGTACGGCGCGCGCTACGGCGTGCCGGTGATGCTGCTGGACACGCTGAAGGGCTTCGTGCCCGCGCTTCTGGCGACGATCTACGTCGGCCATCTCGCGGGCGTGATCGCTGGCGGCGCGGCGATGCTCGGCCACTGGCGGCCGCTGTTCCTGAAATTCGCGCGTGGCGGAAAGGTGGTCGCGACCTCCGGTGGAGCCTTCCTCGGCGTCGCGCCTCTCGTCGGCGGAATCGCGGCCGTCGTCTGGCTCGTCGTCTTCGCGGTGTGCCGCTACGCGTCGGTTGCGTCGATCTCGGCGGCGATCTCGCTACCTGTGGCGGCGGTGGTGCTTCGTGAGCCGTGGCCGGTGATCGCCTTCGCGGCCTTCGCGGCGTTAGCGGTCGTCGTGCTCCACCGCCCGAACATCAACCGCCTGCGGGCGGGCACCGAGACACGCTTCCGCTTCCGCCGGCCCCCGGCCGCGCCGACCCGTCACGGTGTCTGACACGGGGCGGCCGGCCAGAAGTCCGCGCTACGCAGGCGAAATCACGCTCTCGTGACAAAGACGTTGCACTTCCGCCTGCGTGTCTGACACCGGGTCTACGCGCTCAACCACTCGCGTAGCTCGGTGTGGTGCTCCGCCGGCGCGGCGCCCCCGAGCTCGGAACGTAGCTCGCCGACGGTGCCGTAGCGTTCCGCGACCACGTCGTGCGCGTGGATCGTCTCGAGGTTCACCTGGCGCGAGAGGAGAAAGTCGCCGTCGCCGAGCCCGGGGTAGGCGGCCAGCGCATCGCGCAGCGCGATCCGCACGGAGTCCTCGACGAAGCGCGGCTGCAGGTGTGCGTGCTCCACGACGAACAGCTCGTCGGGCCGCTTCAGCAGCTCATAGACCGGCGAGCTCATCGAGCCCTCCACGATCCGGACCAGCTCCTCGGCGTTGACCCGCTCCTCCGATCCGACGAACAGCGTCCCGCGCCCGCGCTGGTTGTGCGTCGCGAGCGGGACGAGCTCGAGGATCCGCTCGACGTCGAGGTCGGTGAAGCCGGCGTCGCCGAGGCGCTCGGCCGCATGCTCGCGCACGAGGCCCTGGGCGCACGGGCAGGCGTTGATGCCGTTGGCCTCGACGCCGACCAGCCGCCGCGTCCGCTCCTCCGACGCGGCCGCGAGGCCGATCAGCGAGACCATCTCCTGCGTGGGCAGCCCGCTCACCGGGGTCTCGCGCTCGAGCGGGTAGCGCGCCACGATTCGCACCTCCGCCCGCAGCGCGTGCTGCCGCCGGACGATGTGCGAGGCGATGTGCTCGGCGAGGTTCTCGACGAGCAGCGCCTCGCCGATCACGACCTGCTCGATAGCCTCCTCGAAGAGCTCGGGGAAGCGCGACATGTGGACGCCCTTGCGCGCGTGGTCGAGGTCGACCGTGCAGTCGATGTCCGCCGCGATCAGCTTCTCGTGGCCGCTGTGGCTGATGCGGATCGCCTTCTGGACCCCGCGGACGCCCGCGCGCGAGAGCGCGAGCGGGACCTCGGAAGGCCCGGCCTGCAGGTCGGGTGTGAGAAGCTGGCGCGGCTCGTCCACGGTTCAACGCTACCAACGCAACTTTGTCCGAAGACCCCGATTTCGCACGGCTCGTGATGCTGGCGTGCCACGACCTGCGGACGCCGCTCGCGACCGTCCACGGCTTCGCGCACACGCTCGCCCGCGACGAAGGGCTGGACGAGACGGCCGCGCGCTACGTCGGGATGATCGGGACCGCGTCGGGCCAGATGGCCGAGCTGATCGACCAGCTGTCCGTGGCGGCACGGCTTGCGGCCGACCGCTATGACCCGCCGCTCCGCGCGGCCGACACCCTCGCGTTGGCGCAGGGCGCCGCGGAGAAGCTCGGCGAGGAGCGCGTCGGCGTCACCGGCGAGGGCACGGAGCTGGAGACGGATCCCGACGCTATGGAGCGCGCCGTCGCCGCGCTCGCGCGCTGCCTACTGCGTCACGGGGGCCTCGAGCGCGTGGAGATCGAAGTGCGCGGACCGGAGCTTGCGCTCGCGCCGGTGACGCCGGCCTCGGCGCCGGTCGTGCTCGGCGAGGACCTGCGCGACCTGGGCGCTGCCGTCGCCGTGCGCGTCGTCCGCGCCCGCGGCGGCAGCATCGAGGTCGACGGCGAGACTCTGCGCGTGCGGCTCGCGTGAGCTCCGGCTTCCTCAACGTCGACGACTTCGAGGCCGCGGCCCGCGAGCGGCTCCATCCCGGCGCACACGACTACATCGCGGGCGGCGCGGGCGACGAGCACACCCTGCGGGAGAACCGTGCCGCATTCGCGCGCTGGGAGCTGCGCCCGCGCGTGCTCGTCGACATCAGTTCGGTCACGACTGCGACGACAGTCCTCGGCACCCAGGTGACACTGCCCGTGCTCGTCGCGCCGACGGCGTTCCAGCGGCTGGCAGACCCGGAGGGCGAGCTCGCCACGGCGCGCGGGGCCGCCGCGGCGGGGACGGTCATGAGCCTCTCCACGCTCTCGAGCGTGACCCCGGCCGAGCTCGCGGCGGCCGCGCCGGGAGCGCCGCAGTGGTTCCAGCTCTACTGGTCGCGTGATCGCGGTTTCACGCAGGGACTCGTCGAAGCGGCTTCCGCCTCGGGCTTCAGCGCGCTCGTGCTGACCGTCGACCTTCCCGTGGCCGGGCGGCGCGAGCGCGACATGCGCGCGGCGTTCAGGCTCCCGGACGACCTCCCGCTTCCGAACATTCCGCAGGAGCTGCGCGGCGACGACTTTCACACCGCGCTGCACGCGGTCGTCGACGACACGCTGACGTGGCGCGACCTCGAGTGGCTGCACTCGATCAGCTCCCTACCGCTCGTGGTGAAGGGGATCCTGACCTCCGAGGACGCGCTGCTGGCCGCCGAGCACGGCGCCACCGCCGTGGTCGTCTCCAACCACGGTGGACGCCAGCTCGACGGCGTGCCGCCGACGCTCGATGTTCTGCCGGAGGTCGTCGAGGCGGTGGGCGAGCGGGTCGAGGTGTTGCTCGACGGCGGCATCCGTCGTGGGATCGACGTGCTCAAAGCGCTCGCTCTTGGTGCACGGGCGACCCTCTCGGGACGCTCCGTGCTCTGGGGTCTGGCGGCCGGTGGTGAGGAGGGGGTGACGCGTGTGCTGGAGCTCCTCCGGCGCGAGATCGAGCTCGGGCTCAAGCTGCTCGGCTGCCCGTCGCCCGCGGACGTAACGCGCAGCCACGTGCGCCGCGCGACCCTATGATCCACTTCGTGCGCGAAGGAACCGTCAGCACGCCCGACGGCCGGATGCTCGCCTACATCGAGCGCGGCGCCGAGGACGGCCTGCCGGTGTTCGGCCTCCACGGGACGCCCGGCTCCAGGTTCGCGCGCCACTCCGATCCGGAGCTGTACGAGCGGCACGGCGTCCGCTGGATCACCTACGACCGGCCCGGCTACGGCCTCTCCGACCCGAACGTCGGCCGGTCGGTCGCCGACGCCCCGGCCGACATCGCCGCGATCGCCGACGGGCTCGGTCTCGACCGCTTTGCCGTGGTCGGCGGCTCCGGCGGCGCACCGCATGCGCTCGCCTGCGGCGCGCTGCTCACCGACCGGGTGATCCGCGTGGGAGCGCTCGTGACGCCGGCGCCGCCCGACGCCGAGAACTTCGACTTCTTCGAGGGCCTCGCCGATCTGAACGTGAAGGAGTTCAACGCGGCGCTCGCAGGACGGGAGGCGATCGAGGCCTTCCTCGAGCATTACGTCCACGGCATCCGCACGGACGTCGACGCGATCATCGAGGCGATGCTCACCGAGCTCCCGGAGATCGACCGCCGGCGCGCCTCGAAGCCCGAGCAGCGGGCGATCATGAAGGAGGGGTGGACGGAGGCCGTTCGCCAGGGCTCACGAGGCTGGGCCGACGACGACCTCGCGTTTGCGAAGCCGTGGGGCTTCGACCTCGGCGACGTGACGGTCGAGACGCGCGTCTGGCAGGGCGAGCTGGACGTCCTCACGCCGCGGCCGCACGGCGAGTACGTCGCCTCGCGGCTGCCGAACGGCGAGTTCGAGCTGCTCGAAGGCGGCGGGCACTTCCTCGACGAGGAATGGAGCGTGGTGCTCGACTGGCTGACCGCCGGCGTGAAAGCCGGCGCGCACCCTCCGCAGTAGTCAGCTTCCGACGGCCACCCGGACCGAGCGTCGCGCGGCAGCCGCTTGCCGGCCTTCGGCGGCTGCGGACGACGCGGCCGCGCGCTGCTCGCTGCCCTTCGACCCTACCCAAGCCGCTCTAGCCTTCCATGCGTGCGCAGGATTCTCGTCACGGGGATGTCGGGCACCGGCAAGTCGACCGTGCTGGCCGAGCTCCGCAGACGCGGGTACGACGTCGTTGAGACCGACAAGCCCGAGTGGATGGAGTGGTCGAACGACGACGGCGGCTACGTCTGGCGCGAGGACCGTGTCGCCGAGCTTCTCGCGCGGGAGCGTGAAGCCCCGCTTTTCCTGTCCGGGACGGTCTCGAACCAGGGCCGGTTCTACCCGGACTTCGACGCCGTCGTCCTCCTGAGCGCACCTCTCGACGTCCTGCTCCACCGCATCGAGCACAGGACGACGAACGACTTCGGCAAGACGCCCGGAGAGCGCGAGCGGATGATCACCGACTTCGCCGCGTTCGAGCACCGGTTGCGTGCCACGTGCACGCACGAGCTCGACGCGACGCAGCCGATCGAGAACATCGTCGCCCAGCTGATCCGAATCGGTGACGGCTAGCGACCGTTTACGTCGTTTATGGTGCTAGTCATAATGGCTTCATACTGCGATGACCATCACGGCACGCCCCCAGCCGAGCCAAGACGAGCTCGAGGCTCTGAGCGGGTGCCGTCCGGCGTGCGCACCGGCTGCGCTTCACCATGCGCGCGGTGGATGCGGCCGGTACCGCAGCACCCTGAGCTCGGCGACGGGCTAGCGCAGCAGCCGCGACATCCGCCGGTCCTTGAGCAACCGGCCGCCGGTCTGGCACTGCGGGCAGTAGAAGATCGTGTGCTCCTCGAAGTCGACGCGCTCGATCGGCGCGCCGCAGACGTAACACGGCTCGTGGAGCCGCTTGTGGACGCGGTAGACCTTCGCGTCTTTCGCGCCACGCTCGCGTAGGTCGAGGCCGCGCTCCAGCTCGGAGTCGATCGCGGCCGCAAGCCGCTCGACCTCCTCCGGCGACATGCCCTGCGCGGGAGCGAAGGGCGACAGCTCGGCCGTGTGCAGGATCTCGTTCGCCCACGCACGTCCGATCCCGGAGATCACGCGCTGGTCACGCAGCAACGAGTGCAGCCGCCGCGGCTGCTCGGCGAGGATCTCGCCCAGCCGCTCGGCGCCCAGCCCCAGCGCCTCCGGCCCGAGGTGCTCGAGCTCGGCCTCGGCTGCCTCCGGCGTCAGCAGCCAGACCCCGGCGCGCTTCTTCGCGCCCGCTTCGGTCAGCACGAGCTCGCCGCCGCCCTGGAACGTCAGACGAAAGGCCGGCGACTTCGGGCCCTTCTCACCCGACAGCAGGTAGCGAACCCGCCCCGCGGACATGAGGTGGATCAGCAGGACGAGCTCACCGTCGTCGGTCGGGAAAAGGAGCCGCTTGGCGCGCCGCTCGACCCCGGCGAAGCGACGACCCTCGAGCGTCGACAGCGGCGGGTCGAACGTCTTCAGCGTCGCGATGTGCGCAGGCCCTGCTTTCTCGACCGGGAAGGCGCTCACCGGGTCGTTGAGGGCGCGCCGCCACGCTTCGACCTCCGGCAACTCAGGCATTTACGGTTCGCGCCATGGCTGAGGCGCTCAGGGTAGCCGTGCGGCGCGGCGAGTTCGTCGAGTGCGTCCACGAGGTGCACGCCGTCGCGATCCGCGGCGGCGGCGTCGTCGTCTCGGCGGGCGACCCGACACTCGTCGCCTCCCTGCGCTCGTCGGCCAAGCCGCTGCAGGCGCTCCCGCTCGCGCGCGCCTACCCGGAGCTCGGCGACGAGGAGCTCGCAATCGCCGCGGCCTCGCACTACGGCACGCCGCGCCACGTCGAGGCGGTGCGCACGTTGCTCACCGCGACCGGCGGGAGGGAGGACGAGCTCGACTGCGGCCTACAGGTGGGCCGGGCGCAGGAGCCGATCTACGACAACTGCTCCGGCAAGCACGCCGGGATGATCGCGACCTGCCGCGCGCACGGCTGGCCTGTCGAGGGCTACCGCCTCCCCGACCATCCGCTGCAGGGGCTGTTGCGGGCCGAGGTCGCGGCGGCCGCCGGGCTCGAGCCCGAGGATGTCGCAACGGGGATCGACGGCTGCGGCGTCGTGGCGTTCGCGGTCCCGCTCGAGCGCGCCGCGCTCGCCTACTCGCGGCTGGAGGAGCTCGACGGCGGCGCAAGGGTCGCCGCCGCGATGCGCGCGCACCCCGAGCTCGTCGGCGGCGAGGGCGCGACGGACACCGTGTTCATGCAGGCCCACCCCGGGATCGTCGCGAAGGGCGGGGCCGAGGGGCTCCTCTGCGCGAGCGGGGGCGGCATGGGCCTGGCGCTGAAGGTCGCCGACGGCAACTCGCGGGCGCTGCGCCCCGCCCTGGCTGCAGTCGCGACGCAGCTCGGCGTGCCCTTCCCGGAGTTCGAGCAGGTGGCCGTACCCAACCGTCACGGCGACTCGGCGGCGACCGTTTCGGTCCTGTGAAAATTATGTTTCGATCTTGCGAGTTCCCGTGTAACATCCGTGGCCGCAAGAGGGTGAGCCGGGGGAACCGTTGACACCGGCTCTTGTCGTTTCTAGGTAGGTCCGCAAGCAGGCGCAGCAGACAAGCCGGGAGGTCAAGTGCTCACCGTCGACATCTCTCTTCCCGACGTCGAAGAGCTTCACAAGCTGGTACAGGACGGTCTGGAGAAGGGGTTCCTGACTTATGACGAGATCGTGTCGGGCCTCGAGGAGGTCGAGCTCACCAAAGAGCAGATCGAGGACTTCTACACGTACCTGATCGACCACTCCATCGAGCTGATGGAGGGCGAGACACACAAGCATCCGCCGCACGAGCAGCCCGCCCTGGCCGAGGAGGAGAAGGGGCCGAAGCTCGACCTGACCGTGGAGCCCTCGCTCGACTCGCTGCGGCTCTACCTGCGCGAGATCGGGAAGGTGCCGCTGCTGACCGCCGACCAGGAGGTCTACCTGGCCAAGCGGATCGAGCGCGGCGACATGAGCGCGAAGACCCAGATGATCGAGGCGAACCTGCGGCTGGTGGTTTCGATCGCCAAGTCGTACCTCGGCCGCGGCCTGAGCTTCCTCGACCTGATCCAGGAGGGCTCGCTCGGCCTGATTCGCGCGGTCGAGAAGTTCGACTACCGCAAGGGCTACAAGTTCTCGACCTACGCGACCTGGTGGATCCGCCAGGCCGTGACGCGGGCGATCGCGGACAAGGCGCGCACGATCCGCATCCCGGTGCACATGGTCGAGAAGCTGAACAAGGTCGTGCACATCGAGCGCCAGCTGGTGCAGCGCCTCGGCCGCGAGCCGCGGCCCGACGAGATCGCGACCGAGCTCGAGATGACGACGGTGGAGGTGCGCGAAATCCTGCGCATGGCGCAGCACCCGGTCTCGCTGGAGAAGCCGATCGGCGAGGAGGAGGAGTCCGAGCTCGGCGACTTCGTCGAGGACGAGCAGGCCGAGTCGCCGTTCGACACGGCGCAGGTCTCGCTGCGGCGGGAGGACATCGAGAACGCGCTCGCCTCGCTTCCCGAGCGCGACCGCAAGGTGATCGAGCTCCGCTTCGGCCTCTGCGGGACGCAGCCGTGCACGCTCGAGGAGGTCGGGCGCGCGTTCGGCGTCACGAGGGAACGCATCCGCCAGATCGAGAACAACACGCTCAAGAAGCTCGAGTCCCTGCCGGAAGCGCAGGGCCTCAAGGACTGCGTCTAGGAACACGGGGGAACCTGGTTCCCCGTGAGCCCCCTCCTGTCGACACGCGCATGGCATTCGGGCGCGCACCCATGCCGTCGACTGTGGACGGCGGCCAGCTGACCTTGGCGGGTTGAGCCTCCCGTCGGGCAAAGCCCGGCTCCGGCGGCGACTGTCTGCGCCGGGGTCAGGTCTTGCATCGACGCACCAACGCCGCAACGAGCTTGAGCAGGTGCGCCAATGTCGTGACATGTCGTCCACAAAGCGGCCCTTGTCGAGGAGATCTTGCGAAGGCATGGAAACGTGGCGGTGCAAGACCTGACCCTGGCTCGTAAGCGATCCAAGGTCGCGGGTATGCCGTCTTCCCAGGCGCATCGATGCTTCTCAAGCAGTTGCGGGTCAGGCGTGCCGTCAGCGACTCACCGGCCAGGCAGCGGCGTATCTTCCTCAGGCCCTCGCTGAGGCAGTAGCTCAGACGCAAAGGCCCGGCGCCCTGTGGCTCGATCTCTCGGGAAGCGCAGACACGCCGAACGACTCTCCGGACGCTGATCGCCTTGGCTTCCCACGTCTCACGCTCAACGGGATCACCAGCGCTGTTGAGCCACTCTTTGAGGTGCTTGCGGTCAGTCAAGTCGAGTACGGCATGACCCGTGGGCGAACCGACTTCCTCGCCTTTGCCTCAGCCTTCCGAGTGCGCGGCGCTCTCCGGCGACCGACCTAGATGGCCGCGATTCAGGCGGCCGACGTAGGCGTCGCGTTGCCGCGGTAGCCGCCGCTGAACGTCGGCGTCGCGGAACGGACGCTGACCGGTGTGTCGTCCGGCTGCAGGTAGCCGACGCGGCTGGAGTGCCAACGGAGCGTCCACGGGCCGCGGTGGTCGACGTCGACCGTCACCACGCGGTTCTGCCCCGGCGAGACGGCGACGCGTCGGTCGACGCCCGGGCCTTCGAGACGCAGCACCGTTCGCTTCGTTCCGGCCGGGAGGGAGAGCGGCACGCGCAGGATTCCCGTGACGCGGCCGTTCTGCGCCGGCCAGACCGTCACGTGGCCCGCCGGGGCGAGCCAGCCCGTGTGGTAGAGGCCGCCGACGAAGAGCGCCATCCGTGGCGTCCCTTGCGGCCGCCAGAGCTCGTAGTCGGCCCCGCGAGCGACCATCTCCGCGCCCGTCAGCTGCGCCCGGACGGCGAAGTTCGAGATGGCGAGCGGGCCGCGCATGGTCTTCCCGCCGAGCAGGAGCCGGCCGTCCTCGGCCACCGTGACGCGCGGGTGGCCGAACGCGTCGATCGGCGAGGCCTGGTCGAGGAAGGCGAGCCGGGTCAGCGAGCGGTTCCAGAAGAGCTGCTCATGGGCGCGGGCATGGGGAGTGGCCGGGGTCTGGATCAGGGTTGTGTCGCCGACGCGGGCGTGGTCGACCCAGCGCGCGTCCGGTGGCAGGAAGGTCGAGCGGACGTTCGCGGCGACGCGGTGGTCGAACGAGACCGCGCCGACGGAGACGGCGAACGAGGCGACGAGCGTCGCGCCCACCGCGACCCAGGCGAGGCGTACGCGGAAGGCAGCGCCGGCGGCGAGACAGGCCAGCGCGGCCGCGGCCAGGGCGATGAAGAGCGACCCGTCGCCGACGCCGACGGCCTTCTCGAGCCGGAAGACGCCCATCAGAAACGGCGAGTCCTGCTTCGCGTCGCTGACGGTGTAGCCGGAGAGCGGCACGCGCGCCGACAGTGCGATCAGCCCGATCGCAATCAGCGCGACGGCGTGCTTCGCCGGCCGTCCGCGTCGCAGCCAGAGCCAGAAGGCGGGAAACGCGAGCGGCAGAAGCACCATCAGGTAGCGCTCCTGAAAGCGGCCGGAGCCGTTGGTGGCGTAGAGGGCAGCCTCGGCGAAGAGGCCGAGCAGGAGGCCGACGGTCAGCGCTGCGAACCCGCACTCCTCGCGGGAGCGCGGGCGTCCGAGTGCGTAGGCGATCCCGACGATCGACGCGGGGACGAGCGCGAACGATGCTGCGTACGCGAGGAGCATCGCGTCGGTGCCGAGCCAGTGGACGATCTCGCCCGGCTTCACGTGGAGGTCGGCGACGCCCGAGTAGTAGCCGAGCAGGCGCCTGGGCCCGAGCGCAGCGGCAAGCGCGAGCGGCGCCGCGTACAGCAGCAGCGAGAGGCGAAACCGCCGCCAGGTCGCCCGCACCGAGCCGCGCTCGACGACGAGGGCGGCCGCGACGAACACCGCGGGAAGGAACACGTACTGGACGCGCGCGAAGGTCGCGAGTACCGCGAGCGCCGCGAAGGCGAGCTGCAGCCGGCGCGTCGGCTCGGCCAGCGCGCAGACGCCGACGTAGACGGCGCCGAGCACGAACGGATACGCGATCGCGTCCGCGAGCACGAACGACGCGAAGAAGAGGTCGGGCGAGGCGACGGTCAGCGCAGCCGCCGCGAGCGCGGGCCAGGCGCCGCCGCCCAGCCTCCGCACCAGCAGGTACATCGGGATCGCCGCCAGCGACATCGCGAGCGCGTTCTCCGCCTGGGTCAACCGGTAGGCGAGCGCAGGATCGTGTGTGAGCCAGAACGGGGCCGCGAGCAGCGGCTCCAGCATCGCCGGGAAGTGCGCCGAGGAGCCGCGGAGCAGCGGCTTGCCGCTCTCGGCCAGCGAGCGCGCGATCCCCGAGTAGATGTATTCGTCCGGGAAGTAGAGGGGCGTCGTATGCCAGAGGGCCGCGACGAAGCGCAGCAAGAAGCTCGCGGCCACGATCCCGGAAAGCAACAGGCGTGCGGGAACAGTGGCCGTGCGGGAGACCGCAGCAGGGGCAGGGCGTGGTACCGAGACGTCGACCGCCACGGGGTCGCTATCGGCACCGGACTGCTATCCCTTGAACGAGGGATACTTCCGGCGATGGCAGTCGCAGACGTGCAGCTCTCGCGCGTCGCGTGGAGGGGTCGGTTGGGCGTTCCTGCTGCACGCGGTGCACAGCTCCTGGCCGCGTCCGGCTTCGCGCTGGCGCAGCCGCTGTTCGACCTGCTCGGCAAGAACGCCGAGTTCTTCGCCGTGCGCGGCTCGACGCCGTCCGACATCGTGCTCTTCGCGCTCGTCGTCACGTTCGGGCCGGCACTCGTGCTGCTCGCGGTCGAGCTCCTGGTCGCCCTCGTGAGCGAGGTCGCCGCACAGGTGTTGCACCTGGTCTTCCTGGGCTTCCTCGGCGCGGTCTTCGGCGTGCAGGCGCTCAAGCGCTCGGGCGTCGACGGGACGACCGTGCTGATCGCGGGCGCGGCGCTCGTCGGGGTCGGCATCGCCGTCGCGGCCTGGCGGTGGCGCGCGGCGCGCTCGTTCCTGACCGTGCTCGGCGCGGCACCGCTCCTCTTTCTCGCGCTGTTCCTGTTCGACTCGCCGACGTCGAAGCTCGTGATCTCGAGCGGCGACGCGCAGGCGGCTGCGATCCGTGTGCGCGCGACGACGCCGGTCGTCTTCCTGCTCTTCGACGAGTTCCCGGTGATCGACCTCCAGCAGCGCGACGGCGCGATCGACGCCAAGCGCTTCCCGAACTTCGCCAAGCTCGCCGCCGGCTCGACCTGGTTCCGCAACACGACGACGCTGTCCGCGTCGACGACGGTCGCGGTGCCGGCGATCCTCACCGGGCAGAAGCCGAAGAAGGGCGCGCTGCCGATCTTCCGCGACCACCCGAACAACCTCTTCACGCTGCTCGGGCGGCGCTATCGCATGCGCGTGACCGAGTCGCAGACGCGCCTCTGCCCACAGAAGCTCTGCAAGCGCAAGGACGCGAGCACGGAGTCGCGGCTCTCGTCCCTCTACTCGGATGTGAAGGTCGTGTACCTGCACCTGATCGCGCCGCCGGAGATGGAGGACCGGCTGCCCGTGATCGACGAGTCATGGGGGAACTTCGGCTCGAGCTCGCCCGAGGCGGAGCTCGACTCGGCCGGCTCGGGCTCCGGTGTGCCGAAGGTGAACCTGAAGACCTTCTACCTCGGGAGAGTCAGGGACTTCAACCGTTTCGTCGCGTCGTTCCGGAAGCCCGGCAACGGGCCGCCGACGCTCTACTTCATCCACGTCCTGCTGCCGCACACGCCGTGGCTCTACCTCCCGGACGGGCACGCGCGGGCGGTAGCGGCGCCGAATGCGCCCGGCCGCAACGGCGAGCTCTGGTTCAACGGCCAGCTCGCGGTGCAGGCGTGGCAACGGCATCTTCTGCAGGCGGGATTCACCGACCGCCTCGTGGGCAAGTTCCTGCGGCGGCTGCACCAGACCGGGCTCTGGGACAAGGCGCTCGTCGTCGTCACCGCCGACCACGGAGTCAGCTTCCGCGGAGGCGACCTACGCCGACACGCGACGAAGACCAACCTCGCGGAGCTCGCGTTCACGCCGCTCTTCATGAAGCTCCCCGGTGAGAACCAGGGCCGCGTCGTCGACACGCACGTCCAGACCGTCGACATCCTGCCGACCATGGCCGCCGCGCTCGGGATCAAGATCCCGTGGAAGACGGCCGGCCGGCCGGTGCTCACGGGGACGCGGCCGCCCACGCGCGTGAACGTGGCGGGGGTGAGCGCGTCGTACCCGCACGCCTTGGCGCAACGCCGTGCCTCGCTCGCGCGCCAGCTGGGGCTCTTCGGCAGCGGCTCCTGGGGCCCGCAGTTCGCCGGCACCGGGGAGTACCGGCCGCTCGTCGGGACGAGCGTCTCGACGCTGGACGCGAGGGCTGCGCCGGGCGCCGCCGCGCACGTCGACGCGGTCGGCAGCAGGCTGCTCCTGAACTACCCGCGCGCGTCGGCGCTCGTGCCCTCGCCGCTCGAAGGGACGCTCTCGGGCGTTCACCCCGGCCAGGCGGTGGCGGTCGCGGTGAACGGCCGCATCGCCGCAGTCAGCGTCGCCTACCGCAACCCGGGCGGCGGTCCGGTGCGGTTTGCGTTGCTCGCGCCGGAATCGGCTTTCCGGACGGGCAGAAACTCCGTGCGCGTCTTCGTGCTGGGCGGCAGTCCCGCGCGTGCCCGCTTCGCCGCGCTGCAGACTTCGTTCGCTGGAAAATAGTTTCGTAATCTGGTAACTATTGCGAGCAATGACAACAGAGCTCGCTCCGGTGTTGACGGCGCTCGCCGACCCGATGCGGCGCCGGGTCGTCCACCTTCTGCGCGAGCGGCCGTACCGGGCGGGCGAGCTCGCCGCCGCTTCGGGAACTTCCGCGCCGACGATGAGCCGCCATCTGCGCGTCCTGCTGGAGGCAGGTGTCGTCGCCGACGAACGGCCGCTCGACGACGCGCGGACACGCGTGTTCTGGCTCAGGCCGGAGTCGATCGCGCCGCTGCGCGACTGGCTCGACGAGCTTCAGGCGGCGAGCGACGAGCAGCTTGCGTCCTTCAAGAACCACGTCGAAGGGAGGAGCGAACGGTGAGTGAACCACGGACCCGCGAGTCGACGGTCGAAGTGTCGGCGGACCCGCAAACCGCGTTCACGGCGTTCACCGACGAGCTCGACCTCTGGTGGGTGCGAGGCCCGATCAACGCGTACGACTCGAGCCGACTCGTCGAGATGCGCTGCGAGCCCGGTGTCGGCGGGCGGATCCTCGAGGTCTACGAGGGCGACGCGCTGGAGCTCGCGCGGATCACGGCCTGGCAGCCGGGCGAGCGCGTCGCGTGGAAAAGCTCGCTAGACGACGTCTCGATCGACGTCCGCTTCGAGCCGACCGATGCCGGGACGCTCGTCCGGCTCGAGGCGACGGTTGCCGAGGGCGGCGAGGACCGAGGAGGCTCGTCGTTCGTCGCGGTGACGCCGGCGTGGTTCGGCGCCTGGATGCGGCGACGCGACACCGCTCCGCGCGAGCCTCGCGAGCTGGCGCGGCTCGCGCTCACGCTCGGCTACGCGCGGCCCGCGGCCGCCGCGCGCTGGCTGGTCGACGCGTTCGGCTTCGAGTCGCCGAACGCATTGCCCGAAGGTGACGACCCGTTGACCGACGAGGAGTACGGGTTCCCATGGATCGAGCTGCACGTGGGCAACGCGTCACTGGTGATCGAGCCGCTGGCCGGGCCGGCCGACCTCACACAGGTCACGCACGTGCCCTGGGTCTTCGTCGACGACCTCGAAGGTCACCTCGCGCGCGCGAGAGAACATGGCGCGGAGATCGCCCAGGAGATCGAGCGGACCGGCTTCGCGTCTTATGTCGCGTTCGATCTCGAGGGCCGGCGCTGGCGCTTCGCCCAGGCGCGTCCTACGCAGCCCCGCTAGGCGGCGGGCTCTTCGGGCTGCGTCGAGGCGCGGTCAAACGGGACGAACAGGCGGCAGTGCGGGCACTTGAAGCCGCGCGGGCCCGAACCTGAGGACGCCTCGAGCAGCTCCGCCTCGAACGTCTTCGAGCAGTGCGGGCAGACGACTTCGTAACGCTCGGCCACAGGCTCAAGCTAGCAAAGGGTCAGCGTCCGGCCGGGAGGTCAAGGCGCTCCAGCAGCTCGCCCGTCCGGGCGGCGAAGCGTGCGGCGAGGTCGGCGTCCTCCTCGCCGAACCGCCCGTGCTCCGAGTAGACCTCGACCAGGCCCCAGCAGCCGTCGCTCGTCGGCAGGCAGACCATCAGCAGCGACTCGAAGCCGAGCTTCGCCAGCAGCGCCGCTTCGGTCTCCTCGGGTTTGTCGTCGAGCCGTGACAGCCAGCGGGGCTCGCCACTCTCGACGACGTCGCGCGTCAGCGGGAAGTCCGAGATCAGGTACTCGTGGCCGTGGGCGAGCGGCCGCCCACCCCTCGTATGCTCGTCGAGGCCGACCAGCAGGTCGCCGATCACGCGCGAGATCGCGCAGGCGGTCGCCCCGGTCAGCTCGACCAGCTCGCGGCAGGCCGTGCCGAGCAGCCCGCGGATCGTCGTCTCAGCCTCCAGTGCGGCCGTGCTTCGCCCGAACGCGTCGGTGGTCACGGCCGGGAGCCTAGGCGAGCGAGCCCGGCCGGGCGGTCTCAGCGGAAGGGCCCGCTCCGAGCGGGCCCTTCCGTACATCGGTGCCATTCCGACACCGGAACGGCCGATGCCGTCTCCGCCCCTCAGGCCTGTGGCGGCACCACGCAGGCCTCGGTTCCCACCAAGTGGTCGATGTCGGCGGTGACGTTGCCGTTCGCGTCGACGGTCGTGTGGACCACGGTTTGCATCGTGAAATCGGGCGCGGTGCCCTGGCCGACGACGTTCAGGACGCCTGTCTGCGTCATCACCGTCGCTCCGGGGGTCACGTTGACCTCGATCCAGAAGCCGCCGGGCACCTGATAGGTCGCGCCGGTCGGCCCGACCGCCTTGACCCCCTGCGCGTTCCCTTCGACGATCAGGTGGTACGCGCCGCTCGGTGAGAGCGTCTCCTTGGTGACGACCTTGAACGTGCCGGCCGTGACCGTGAACAGGGCGTCGTCGCACGTGAACGTGTCACCTGCCACGCTCTGCCGCGTGATCGTGGCGCCGGCGTCGGCCGGCGCGGGTGGAGCAAGGGCCGCGAGTACGACGACGGCCGGGATGAGCAGCAGACACAGCCTTCCGGTCTTCTTCATGTTGCCTCCTTTCGGTCCCGCACTCCAGGAGGTTCGAGGGCAACGCAGGTGACCGGCAATCCCAAGAACTTGGGATCTTGCCGCGACCGGCGTACGCTTCGTTCATGGCCACGGAGCGCGAGCGCGGCCGGCTTCGTGAACGATTCGAGCGGCTCGGGAAGTCGAGCCTCGATCGGGAGTCACTCCAACGGGAGGCGATCGAGGACCTACGGCATGTCATCGGCTTCGACCGCTGGTGCTGGCCGCTCGCCGATCCTGACACGTTGCTGCCCCTGGCCGGCATCGCCGACCACGACTACGGTCCGAGCCTGCCGCGGGCCCTGGAGTTGGAGTTCTCCGGGAAGGACTTCGTCGCGAAACACCTCCTCGCTCGCGAGGCGAACGGGGCGAGCAGCCTGAGTGTCGCGACCGGTGGCGACCTCGCCCGCTCCGCGCGCTGGGACGAAGTGATGCGGCCCGTGGGAATCGGCGACGTGGCTGTCGCCGCGAGCCGCGACGCGCTGGGTTGCTGGGGGTGGATCGAGCTGTACCGGGACGGAGGCGACCCTGCCTTCGACGAGGGCGATCTGGAACTCCTCGCAAGCGCGGGCTCGAGTCTTGGCTCCGCGCTCCGGCACGCGTCCGTGGCCAAGAGCCGCAGAGTCGCGGAGTCGCGCCCCACCGGCGTGATCGTGCTCAACTCGAGCCTCGCCGTCGTCGACTCGACGGTCGGGGCTCAGGCGTGGATCGACGTGCTTCCGGCCGCGAGCCTCTTTGCGGCTTGGGGGATGCTTCCGGCCATCGTCTATCCCGTCGCGACGCTCGCGCGATCGCCGGAGACTGCGGCGAACGCGCACGCGCTCGAGCTGGGCGTCGACGGAGGCTGGGTGATGCTCGAGGCTTCGGTGCTCGACGGGGAGTCGGGCACGATCGCGGTGACGTTCCGCCGCGCGACTCCAGTCGAAACCTTCGATCTCCTCTGCCGTGCCTACGCGTTGACCAAGCGGGAGCGCGAGGTCGTCGACGCGCTCGTTCGTGGTCTTGACACCGAGGCTGTCACCGAGCGGCTCTTCATCTCGCGGCACACGGTTCAGGACCACCTCAAGGCCGTCTTCGACAAGGTCGGAGTGCACAGTCGCCGCGAGCTTCTCGCGACGTTCAGCGCTGATCGCTGAGCGACCGTGCGCGTGACGCGGGCCACAAGGCCCAGCGCGGCCCGATTCGGCGATGATGGGTCGATTGAAAGGCCTCAGCTCACTTCGCGAGACGTTCGCCGGGGAGATCACCCTGCCGGCCGACCCCGGCTACGACCAGGCTCGCGCCGTTTGGAACCGGATCTTCGACCGCCGACCCGCGATCGTCGCCCGCCCGGCCGGGGTCGACGACGTCGCCGCTGCGCTTCGCTTCGCACGCGAGCAGGAGCTCGTGGTCGCGGTGCGCTGCGGCGGCCACAGCATCCCCGGGCTCTCGACCTGCGACGGCGGGATCGTGATCGACCTCTCCGCGATGCGGGGAGCCGAGGTCGATTCGGAACGGCGCACGGCGCGTGTGAACGGCGGCGCCCTCCTCGCCGAGCTGGACGAAGCGGCTCAGGCCCACGGGCTGGTCTGTCCGGTCGGCGTCGTCTCGCACACGGGAGTCGCCGGGTTGACGCTCGGAGGCGGGATGGGACGACTGCAGCGGAAGTTCGGGCTCACGATCGACAACCTCGCCTGCGTCGAGCTCGTGACCGCCGACGGGCGGCTCGTTCGCGCTTCCGAGGACGAGCACCCGGAGCTCTTCTGGGGCATGCGCGGCGCCGGGCCGAACTTCGGGATCGTGACCTCGTTCGAGTACCGGCTCCATCCGCTCGACCACCCGATCACCTTCGGGAGAGTGACCCATCCGCTGGAGCGGGCCCGCGAGCTCGCCGGGCTGTTCCGAGAGCTCGCCGAAAGCGGCCCGGACGAGATCTTCCTGTCCTTCGGCACCGTGAAGGACCGGTCGCACGACGATGCCCACGCCTTCCTCACGGTTCTGCATTGCGGCCCGCCCGACCAGGCCGGGCGTGACCTCGCACCAGTGCGTGCGTTCGGGCCGCCCCTCACGGACTCGATCGGCGCGATGCCGCATCTCGCTGCCCAGCACCTGAACGACGAGACGCAGGACTGGGGGCACCGCTTCTACATGAAGAGCGCCTTCCTGCCGTCGTTCCCGGACGAGGCGGTCGACCTCTGTGCCGAGTACGCCGTGCGCGCACCCGACGGTGCCGACTGCGAGTTCTCGGTGTGGGCGTGGGGCCGCGCGATCGCGGATGTCCCCGAAGATGCGACCGCCTTCACGGGTCGTGACGCCGCGGTGTGGCTCGCAGCCGAAGCGCTGTGGGACGACGACGCTCTCGATGAGCGCTGTCGGTCGTGGGGTCGCGACGCCCTCGGCGACCTGGCGCAGTTCGCGTCGGGCGGCCGCTACGTGAACGACGTCGCCGAGGTCGGCGCAGATGTGGCTCGCATGGTCTACGGGGATGCGAAGTACGAGCGGCTCGTCGCGCTGAAGCGCGAGTGGGACCCGGACAACGTCTTCCGGCTCAACCAGAACGTGCGGCCGTAGCGGCCGGGGCTGGAAGGGTTTGGGGGACAGTCCACGCGACTGTCTCGCCAGACCCTCCTACTAGCCGCTCAGTGCCTCTTCGAGGATCCCGAGCCCGCGCTCGAGCTCCTCGTCGGTGGCCGTCACCGGCGGGAGCAGGCGGATGACGTTGCCGTAGAGGCCGCAGGAGAGGAGCAGCAGACCCTGCTCGCGGGCGGCGACCGTGATCTCGCGGGCGCGGTCCGGCGAGCGCTTCGCCAGCTCGAGCGCGAGCATCGAGCCGAGCCCGCGAACCTCGCCGATGTCCTCGTTCCGCGAGGCGATCTCGTCGAGCCGCGAGCGCATGAGCTGCGCAACGGCCTCCGCGCGCTCGCGGAACCCGGGCTCGGCGAGCTGGTCGAGCACCGCGCGGGCGGCGGCGCACGAGACGGGATTGCCGCCGAACGTTCCGCCGAGGCCGCCCGGATGCGGTGCATCCATCAGCTCCGCCTTGCCGGTGACGGCGGCGAGCGGAAGGCCGCCTCCGAGCGTCTTGCCCGAGACGATCAGGTCCGGCTCGACGCCAGAGTGCTCGATCGCCCAGACCGTGCCGGTCCGGCCGCAGCCCGACTGCACCTCGTCGGCCACGTAGACGATCCCGTGCCGGTCGCAGAGCTCCCTGAGCGCCTGGATGAACTCCGACGGCATCGGGATGAAGCCGCCCTCGCCCTGGACGGTCTCGAGCACGACGCAGGCGACCGCGTCAGGCGAGACGTCCTGCTTGAAGAGCAGCTCGAGGCCCGCGAGCGAATCCTCGACCGGCACGCCGCGGTACCGGTACGGGGCGGGTGCCCGGTAGACCTCCGGCGCGAGCGGCCCGAAGCCCTGCTTGTAGACGAGCTTCGAGGTCATCGCCATGGTCAGGTTCGTGCGCCCGTGGAAGGCGCGGTCGAAGACGACGACGCCGGGCCGCCCGGTCGACGCGCGCGCGATCTTGACCGCGTTCTCGATCGCCTCCGCGCCCGAGTTGACGAGCAGCGTCTTCGTCGCCGACTCGCCCGGCCAGAGCTCGTCCAACCGCCGCGCCACCTCGACGTACGGCTCGTACATCCCGACCATGAAGCACTGGTGCAGGTAGTGGTCGACCTGGTCGTGCACCGCCCGGACGACGGCCTCGGGGTTGTGCCCGAGGTTCTGGCAGGCGATCCCGCCGGCGAAGTCGAGCAGCTCGTTTCCGTCGGCGTCCCACAGCGTCGCGCCCTCGGCGCGCGTGACGACCAGGTCGGTGGTCGCGACGCCGCGCGGCACGAGCCGCTCGCGCGCCTCGCGGACGGCCGCCGTGTCGTGCAGCTGCTCGGTCGCCACGGCGCAAGCCTACTTCGCCCATTTGCGTCGTGACGGCCGGCGGACGAAGATTTCGGGCTCCCGACCGGGAGGGTGACAATGGCTTCCGTATCTGCGGCCGTCGAGCGCCGGAACGCGCTGGCGGAACGACTGTTCCTGAACGCGATTGGCGCGTTCGACCTCTTCTCCGTCTATCTCGGCGATCGGCTCGGCCTCTACCGCGCGCTTGCCGACCACGGCGCGATGACCTCGTCAGAGCTGGCGGCTGCCGCCGGAATCCACGAGCGGTACGCACGCGAGTGGCTCGAGCACCAGGCCGCGAGCGAGCTCCTGGACGTCGGGGGGGACGCCGACGAGCGGCGGTTCAGCCTCCCTGCCGGGCACGACGAGGTCCTGCTCGACGCGACGAGCCTGAACTACGGCGCCCCGCTCGCCCGCGCGGTGCTGGCCTCGATCCGGCCGGTCGACGCGGTCATGGAAGCGTTCCGGAACGGAGGCGGCGTCTCTTACGCCGACTACGGCGAGGACCTGCACGAGTCGCAGGCCGCGTTCACACGCCCGCTGTTCGAGAACCAGCTCGGCAAGGAGTGGCTGCCCGCGGTGCCGGAGATCCACGAGAGGCTCAGCTCCTCGGACCCCGCACACGTCGCCGACGTCGCCTGCGGCCAGGGTCGGTCGAGCATCGAGATCGCGCGCGCGTACCCGAACGCGCAGGTGGACGGCATCGACTCCGACCGCGCCTCGATCGAAGCGGCGCGCACGAACCTCGAGGGGAGTGGCGTCGAGGCCCGGGTCACGTTTCACGAGCGCAACGCCGCCGACGCCGGACTGGCGGGCCGGTACGACCTCGTGACGATCTTCGAGGCGCTGCACGACATGCCGTACCCGATCGAGGTGCTGAAGGCCGTGCGCGGCCTGCTCGGCGACGGCGGCCTCGTCTTCATCGGCGACGAGCGCGCCGCGGAGGAGTTCAGCACGCCCGCGAGCGAGGCCGAGCGGCTGTTCTACGGCTTCAGCGTCTTCCACTGCCTGCCGGTCGGGATGGTGGGAGAGGGCGCGGCCGGAACGGGCACCGTCATCCGCCCGCAGACGGTGAAGGACTACGCACGGCAGGCAGGCTTCGCCGCCTGTGAGGTGCTGCCGATCGAGCACGACTTCTGGCGCTTCTACCTGCTGCGGCCGTAAGGAAGGGCGGCCGGTGGGCCGCCCCCTGATGTTCTAGTAGCCCGGTGCGCCGCCTCCGCCACCGCCGGCGAACATCGCGATCAGCACGATGCCGACGATCACGGCCGCAGCGACTCCGAGGACGACGAGCCAGCGCGTTCGGCTCGAGGAGCCGATGCCGCGTCGCTCCATCTGCCGCTCGTGGAGGGTGGCCACTAGCACCACCTCCTTTCTGGTCGCGTCTAGTAGGTGATACGGGGCGTACCGCCGTGACGGTTCACGACGCGAGCCGCGTCCCAGGGACTACGCTCTTCACCTGCGACCGCGTCCTAGGGAGGCACAAATGGCGTTGCGACTCGGTGACACCGCACCTGACTTCCAGGCCCAGACGACCGAAGGGCCGATCAGCTTTCACGAGTGGATCGGCGACTCCTGGGCCATTCTCTTCTCGCATCCGAAAGACTTCACGCCCGTCTGCACGACCGAGCTCGGCTACATGGCGAAGATCGCGCCGGAATTCGAAAAGCGCGGCGTGAAGGTCATCGGCCTCTCCGTCGACCCGCTGGAGAACCACGAGGGATGGGTGAAGGACATCGAGGAGACGCAGGGCCATGCCCCCGACTACCCGATCATCGCGGATGCCGACTTCAGCGTCTCGAAGGCGTACGGCATGCTCGGGAGCGACGTCTCCGGCGAGCCCGGGGAGCGGACGCCGGCCGACAACCAGACGGTTCGCAACGTGTTCGTCATCGGGCCGGACAAGAAGATCAAGCTGATCCTCGTCTACCCGATGACGACCGGCCGCAACTTCGACGAGGTGCTGCGCGTGATCGACTCGCTGCAGCTCACGGCGAACCACAAGGTCGCGACGCCGGTGAACTGGCAGCAGGGCGAAGACGTGATCATCGCGGGCTCTGTCTCGGACGACGAGGCCCGGGAGATCTTCGGCGAGTGGGAGTCGCCGAAGCCCTACATCCGGCTCGTCCCCCAGCCCTAGGAGGGCTTGACGAAACACTGTCAATGCCCTCGGGCCGCGCTGCTCGCCCCGATGCGGCGTCCTCAGTCGCACCGATAGCTACGGCTATCGGCGCTCCCTGCGTCCTTGCGCCGGAACGAGCAGCGCACCCCGAGAGCGAGCAGCGTTCCGCCAAACCCTCCTAGAACCAGACGCGGGGGGACCCGTCGGTCCCCCCGCGTCCCTTGGCTCAGGCCGCCGGCTCGAGCGCCGGCTCGGCAACCGGCTCGACTGCCGGGACCGGCTGCTCCAGCTCGTGGCGCCGGATCAGCGTCAGCGAGGCGAGGATGCCGAGCGCCGCGATGATCGCACCGGCCACGAAGGCGGCGGTGAACCCGTCGACGAGCGCGCTCGGGAGTGCGGTTCCGGAAGCGAGCGCGTCGTCGGTGCGGGAGCTCGCGATCGTCGACAGCGCGGCGATTCCGAGCGCGCCGCCGATCTGCTGAGACGTGTTGATCAGGCCCGACGCGAGCCCGGCCTCGGCGGGCTGGATCCCGGCCAGGGCCGCGATCGAGATCGGCACGAACGAGAAGCCGAGCCCGAACCCGATCAGCAGGAAGCCCGGCAGCAGGTCGCGGAGGTAGCTCCCGCCGACCGAGACCTGCGTGAAGTAGACGAGGCCGATCGTCAGCGTCGTCATTCCGGCGACCAGCACCGGCTTCACGCCGAGGCGCGTGGTGAGCTGCGCCGCAACGGCCGACCACACGATCGCGGTGCCGGCAACCGCGAGGTAGGCGACGCCGGTCTTCATCGCGGAGTACCCGAGCACCTGCTGCATGTACAGAGTCAGCATCAGGAACATCGAGAACATCGCGGTGCCGAGGATGAAGCCGGCCACGTTCGCGCCCGTCACGGTGCTGGTGCGGAGGATGCCGAAGCGCATCAGCGGCTCCGGGTGCCGCACCTCCCACGCGACGAAGCCTGCGAGCAGGACGAGCGACGCGGCGAAGAAGCCGACCGTCGGTCCCGCGAGCCAGCCGTCCGTGCCCGCCTTCACGATCGCGTAGACCAGCGAAGAGAGGCCGGCGGTGACGAGCACCGCGCCAGGGATGTCGAACCTGCTGACGCTCGCGTCGCGGCTCTCACCGAGCAGGAACGGCGCGATCAGGAAGGCCGCCGCGCCCACGGGGACGTTCACGAAGAAGATCCACTCCCAGCTCAACGCGTCGGTCAGGATCCCGCCCAGCAGCACGCCTGCCGCCGCGCCGAAGCCGCCGACCGCGCCCCAGACGCCGAGCGCGATGTTGCGCTCACGCCCTTCGCGGAAGGTCACCGAGAGAATCGACAGCGCGGCCGGCGAGATGATCGCTGCACCGAGGCCCTGGAAGGCCCGCGCCCCGATCAGCGACGCCTCCGACCACGCCAGTCCGGCGAGGAGCGACGCCACCGTGAAGACGGCCAGGCCGACCAGGAAGATGCGCCGACGGCCGAGGAGGTCCGCCGCGCGGCCGCCCAGCAGCAGGAAGCCGCCGAAGACGAGCGCGTAGGCGCTGATCACCCACTGCAGGTTCTCCTGCGAGAACCCGAGGTCGACCTTGATCGAGGGCAGCGCGACGTTGACGATCGCGATGTCCAGGACGACCATGAACTGCACGGCGCTGAGTAGACCCAGCGCCAGCCATTTGCGTCGTTCCGTTGCCACCATCTTGGTCGTTCCTTTCGTCGTGTTTGGGCTTTCAACCTAGCAGCAACGACTTTCGAAAAGCAAGTATTTCCTTCGAAACAGCAAGTAGACGCGCTACACTGCGCGCATGGCCAAGAAGTTCGAGCAGTACTGCCCTGTTGCCCACGCGCTCGAGCTCGTCGGCGAGCGCTGGTCGCTGCTGATCGTCCGCGAGCTGCTGAAGGGCCCGAAGCGCTACACCGACCTCGCCGACGCGCTGCCGCGGATCGGCACCAACGTCCTCGCGGCGCGCCTGAAGGAGCTCGAGGCGTGTGAGGTCATCGTCAAGCGCCGCCTGCCGCCGCCGACTCCCGCCCAGGTCTACGAGCTCACGCCTTACGGCCTCGCTCTCCGGCCCATCGTGCGTGAGCTGGCCCGCTGGGGCCTGCACTCGCTGCCGGCGCCGCGCGACGACGAGAACCTCGCTCCGGGCTGGCTGCCCGATGCCCTCGACACGTTCTTCGCGCCGGTCGCGCCCGACGGGTCGTTCGAGTTCCGCATCGGCGACGAGGTGGCCGCGCTCGTGGAGGGCGAGGTCGTGGCGGGCTCGGTGGACGAGCCCGACGTCCTGCTCGAGGCGAGCCCCCGCGCGTTCTACCACCTGTTCGTCGAACGGCGCTGGGACGACATCGAGGTCGAGGGCGACCGCGAGCTGCTCGAGCAGCTGCTCGACGCTGCGGCACCCGTCGAAGATCCGCTAGTCGTCTGAGGAGTGCTTGACGAAACGCCGCTGTGCCGCCAGAACGCGCTGCTCGCCCCGATGCGGCGTCCTCAGTCGCACCCGTAGCCTCCGGCTACGTGTACTCCCTGCGTCCTTGCCTCGGAACGACCATCGCGCCCTGGCGACGAGCGGAGTTCCGCCAATCCCTCCTAGGCCGATGAGTTTTGCGGGCGCCGGCGGTCCTAGCCCGCAGTGACGACTCGAAGGAGGCCGACGTGGGACGGGTAGTGATTTCGCAGTTCGTGACGGTCGACGGGGTGTTCGAGGACCCGGGCGGCTCCGAGGGGCACGAGCGGGGCGCCTGGGCGTTCCAGTTCGACCGCGGCGAGGACGGGGACCAGTTCAAGCTGGACGAGGTGATGGCCTCGGACGCGCTGCTCCTGGGCCGCGTGACCTACGAGGGCTTCGCGGCCGCGTGGCCGTCGCGGGACGGTGAGTTCGCGGACAAGTTCAACGGCATGCAGAAGTACGTCGTCTCGTCGACTCTCGGCGAGCCGGAGTGGAACAACACGAAGGTCGTGACCGTCGACGACATTGCCGCCCTGCGCGAGGCCGAAGGAGGCGACATCCTCGTCAACGGGAGCGGCCAGCTCGTCGCCGAGCTGCTCGACCGCGACCTCGTCGACGAGCTGCGGCTGATGGTGTTCCCGACAGTCCTCGGCTCGGGGCGGAGGCTGTTCGGCGACACGGGCGCGTCGAAGCCGTTCCGCCTGGTCGAGTCGCGGCCCGTCGGCCCCGAGGGTGTGACGATTCTCATTTACCAGCCTGTAACACGGGAAGATTGAGCGGGGGGATACCGTTGCACGCTTCCATGGGCAGCGAAGAGACCTCTCCGAAGCTGGCGCGCCTGGCGCACGTGATCGTGCGGCGGCGCCGCGCCGTGATCGCCGTGTGGATCGTGCTGACGCTGTTCGGCGCCTTCTCCGCGGGGCAGGTCGCCGACCGGTGGTTCGAGAGCTTCTCGATCCCGGGCTACTCCTCGTACGAGGCCAACCAGCGCACGCTGAAGACGTTCGGCACCGGGGAGAACGCGCCCCTCGTCGCCGTCTTCCACAGCGACGGCGACGTGACGAAGGAGACCGGGATCAAGCGCGCGATCGCGGCGGGCGCGGCCGTCAACCCCGGCTCCCGCGTTTCGGACTACTTCTCGACCCGTAACCGCGCGTACGTCTCGAAGGACGGCCACACGACCTTCGCCGAGATCTACCCGCCGGGCACGCCGACGTTCAGCTCGTCCGTGCACATCGACGAGGTGCGGGCCAAGATCAAGGCCGCGGCGCCGGAGGGCGTCCAGGCGAACCTGACCGGGCGTGACCCGCTCTACGAGGCTTCGTCCGGCGGCGAGAGCGGCGGCCCGAGCGTGCTCACCGAGGCGCTCATCGGCGGCCTCGGCTGTCTCGTGATCCTGTTCTTCGTCTTCGGCACGGTGCCGGCGGTGCTGCTGCCCCTCGCGATCGCCGTCGCGTCGATCCTGAACACCTTCACGCTGGTCTGGGGCCTCACCTACATCACCAACGTCTCGATCATCGTCCAGTTCCTGATCGCGCTCGTCGGCCTCGGCGTGGCGATCGACTACGCGCTGCTGGTGATCTTCCGCTTCCGCGACGAGCTCCGAGAGGGCGAGGACGTCGAGACCGCGATCGTCGAGACGATGACGCACGCGGGCCGCTCGGTGATCGTCTCGGGCTCGACGGTGGCGGTGGGCCTGCTGTCGATGCTCGTGCTGCCGCTGCCGTTCATCCGCTCGATCGGGATCGGCGGGATGCTCATCCCGGCGGTGTCGGTGATCACGGCGATCACGCTGCTCCCGGCGCTGCTGGCGGTGCTCGGCGCGCGCATCAACAGCTGGCGGCTGCTGCCGAAGCGGCTGGTCGACCGCGGCCACCCCGAGGACGGCCCCTGGGGCCGCTGGGCGAACTTCGTCATGCGGCGGCCGGTGCCGGTTGCGGCAGCCGGGCTCGCGATCGTCGCGGCGCTCGTCTACTGCGGCGTGCACCTGAACCCGAGCGAGGCGCAGGCGAAGGACTTCCCCGGCAGCGGCGACGCGATCGTCGGCCGAACCGTGCTCGCGGACGCCCAGATCACGCCGGGCGTCTACAAGCCGTTCGTGATCCTCGTCGAGAACGGGGGCGATCGCCAGGTGATCGTGCGGAAGGTGCGCGGCGTCGAAGGCGTGTCCGGCGTGGCGGCTCCCCCGGACTGGGTGAAGGGCGACGCGAGCCTCGTCGAGGCGTTCCCGGATGCCGACGGCGCGGCGACCTCGACCCGCGGGACGATCAAGCGCGTTCGCTCGGAGCTGAAGGGCACCAATGCGACCCTCGGCGGGCTCGCAGGCGAGGAGCGCGACTTCGTCGCGGCGGTCTACTCCAACTTCCCGTACGTGCTGGGCTTCGTCGTGCTGCTCACGTTCATCCTGCTAGCACGCGCTTTCCGCTCGATCGTGCTCGCCGCCAAGGCAGTGATCCTGAACCTCATCTCGCTGATCGCGGCCTTCGGGATCATCGTCTTCATCTTCCAGTGGGGGCACGGCGCGGAAGCGATCTGGAACGTGCCCGCCACCCAGGCGATCATCCCGTGGATCCCGTTAATGATCTTCGCTTTTCTCTACGGGCTTTCCATGGACTACGAGGTCTTCATGATCTCGCGGATGCGCGAGGCCTACGACGAGCTGCACGACACGCCGAGGGCGATCTCGCTCGGGCTTGCACGCACGGGCAAGCTCGTGACGAGCGCGGCGCTCGTGCTGATGTTCGCCTTCTTCGTGCTCTCGTCCAGCCCGGGCACGGACATCAAGCAGTTCGGGATCGGGCTCGCGGCCGGCATCATCTTCGACGCGACCGTGATCCGGACGCTGCTCGTGCCGTCGCTGATGCGGCTCTTCGGCAAGTGGAACTGGTGGATGCCGCCGACGGTGGCGAAGGCGCTGTTCATCCGCGAGCGGCGCGCTCCCGAGCCGGCGCTCGAGTCAGCGTAAGGCTCGGAATACCCGCCGCCCGGACGGCCGTCGCGTTCATGGGAGAGCACGCTGGCGCAGACGAGAGCGCCTGTCCGCTAGATCACTATGTAGAGCCGCCTGGCGTTTTTCGGATGCTGCACTACGGTCCGTCTATGGATCGCGAACGAAGCTGGTGGCTGACCGTTGCTCTCATCACAGCCGCTTGCGTAGCCGTCGCGATCGTCGTAATCGTGAGTGGAAACTTCCCCGCCTTACCGCACATCCCGTAGCTCAGGCGACGCTCCGTTCAGGTGACATTCCCGCACTCAATGTCATCCTCGGCCCGGTGGTGGCGTCCGCTGAGCGGCGCAGACTCGGGCGGCGGCGGCTGACCCGATTCCCGCATGTCGCCCGAGAGCTGACTTGCCAGCGTTGTGTCGCCGCCGCCTTCCCGAGACCGCCGAGCGTGACCTGATAGGAGCTTGGCAGCTGCCTCGATTGAGGCCTGTCCGCTCGCCGGTCGCCCCTCAACGCTAGGAGGCGATGTCAATGATCGTGATCGGGGTGGACGTGCACAAGCACGAGCTGACGGCGGTGGCTGTCGACGAGCTCGGGCGCGAGCTTTCGAGCTGGAGCGGTCCGGTCGAGGCCGCGCTGCTGAGCTGGGCGCCCTTGGGCGAACGGCAGTGGGCGCTCGAGGACTGTCGCCACGTCAGCCGCGGCCTCGAGCGCGCTGCTGCTCGAGGCCGGCGAGCAGCTGGTGCGGGTGCCGCCGCGGCTGACGGCGCCCCAGCGCCGGCGCGGCCGCACGCGCGGCAAGTCGGACGCGCTCGACGCGCTCGCGATCGCCCGCGCTGCGCTGCAGGAACCCGACCTCGACCGGCCACGGGCCGGCGAGGAGCGCCTGCGGGAGCTGAAGCTGCTGCTCGACCACCGCGACGACCTGGTCGCCGAGCGACGACGAGCCCAGCAGCGCCTGCGCTGGCACCTGCACGAGCTCGACCCAACGCTAGTGGTGCCGCTGGGGGCACTCGACCGAGCCCTCTGGCTGGAGCGGCTCGGCCGCTGGCTCGCCCGCCGCGAGCAGACGACCCAGGTGCGGATCGCCCGTCAGCTACTCGGCCGTTGCCGCGCCTCGACGCGCGAGATCGTCGCCCTCGAGCACGAGCTGGCGGCGCGGACGCAGACGCTCGCCCCGCGGCTGCTCGAGCTGCCTGGCTGCGGCCCGCTGAGCGCCGCAAAGCTGCTCTGCGAGATCGGCCCGATCGAGCGCTTCGGAAGCGACGCCCGGCTCGCCCGCCACGCCGGCGTCGCGCCGCTCGAGGCCAGCTCGGGCAAGCAGCGACGGCACCGGCTCGACCGCGGCGGCAACCGCCAGCTGAACTGTGCCCTGCACCGGATAGCGATCACTCAGGGCCGCGTCTACGCCCCGGCGCGCGCCTACCTGGAGCGCAAGCAGGGCGAGGGCAAGAGCCGGCGCGAGGCGCTCCGCTGCCTCAAGCGTCAGCTGGCTCGCACTGTCTACACGACGCTGAAGAGTGAGCCCTCATTGACATAGGAGCAACGCTCGCCCATCCCACGACGCGAGGGCGTGGCATCTCAGGTGTCGACCGCCCGGTACGGCTCAGCTAGAGGCTTGCTGCGAAACTCGGTGCTGGCCGCCAGCTCTCAGTGACGAACCAGAACTGGGGCTCGCCCTGAACGCCTGCACGCTGCATGACGTTCCGTAGAGCGTCCGACGAGACGAAAGCCCTGGCCACTTCGGCAGTCTCGAAGTCGTGCCAGACGGTGATGTCGTTCGGGTCGTCGACTGACTGAAACGCGGCGGCGCCCATGACACCCATGTCGCCGCGCTCCCCATAGAACTGGTCGTACACCTTCCTCCAAGTCTCGTAATCGGCGACGTTGATGCGCACAAACAAGCGAACCATCACGGCCTCCCATTCGGTTAGGGAGGAGCGGCCCGCCGATCTCGCGGGCCAGTCCTCATCACGTCGTTGAATCGACCGCGGACAGGATCACGTTGGTGACGTCATCAGGGCGCGTAATGAGCGACAGGTGGCCGGCACTGACCCTCGACACCTGAGCGTCGGCCCGGCTGGCCATCGTCTCCTGCAGCGCACGGGGGATCACGTGGTCCTCTGTCCCGATGAGTGACCAGGTAGGGATCGTCTTCCACGCCGGCGGGCCGGAAGGCTCCTCGAATTGGGCGGCAGCCGCGGGCCGCTGCTCGGCGGCAAGGACGGCAGCCTTCTCTGGCTCGACCCCGTTGGCGAAACCTTCAGCGAAGCCGGGATAGGGTGGGTTTGCCTCCCAGCGCAGATACAGATCTACTCCTCCATCGGAGGGCACGGAGTTGAGGGCGCTCTCGGTGATGCACGATCCCGAGCTTGCCGCGAGAGCGCCGAGGATCTCGCCTTCGTCTGGCATGAAGCTGTCGATGTAGACGAGCGCTTTGACGTTCGCGTTGTCCTTGGCAGCGTTGGTGATGACGAACCCGCCGTACGAGTGCGCGACGAGCACGATCGGACCCGAGATGGTCTTGAGGTAACTGGCGAGGTACGCCGCGTCGGTCGCCGGTCCGCGCAGGAGGTTGGGCGGAGCAACTGCGTTCAAGCCCCTAGCCTGCAGGCGCTCGATCACACTGGTCCAGGAAGACGCGTCGGCCCAGTCGCCGTGGACGAGAACGATCGTTGGTTTCATGGGGATCTCCTTTCGCCTGCGGGTTTGCTTAGCCAGCCACGGACTGCCTGAGCCAGTCCTCGAACCGGGTCGGCGCGATACGTGCGTTGCTGCCGGGGGTGAGGGAGTGATCATCGAGCTCTGTGCCGAAGTACCGGGCGTGGACGTCGGCCGTCACCGGGCGCCGGTCGTTGTTGGCGCTGAGAACGCGCCCGGCCAGCTCGTCGAGCCGGAACTGCTCGGGACCGCCCAGTTCGACGACGCCGTTCACCGGCTCGCTCACCGCGATCTCGGCCAGCGCGGCGGCGACATCGTCGGCCGACTCCGGCTGGACGAACACCGGCGCGAGGTGGATCGTGTCACCGTCGACGCTCGACTCGGCGATGCCCCTGATGAACTCGAAGAACTGCGTCGCGCGGAGAATCGTGTAGGGCACGGATCCCGTCCTCACGATTTCTTCTTGTGCGACCTTCGCACGGAGGTAGCCGCTCCCGGGGAGCCGGTCGGCGCCCACGATCGACAGCGCCACGTGGTGCTTCACGCCGGCGGCAGCTTCCGCGGCTAGGAGGTTTCGCGACGAGGTCTCGAAGAACTCCAGCACTGCCGCGTCGCCCCAACCGGCAGGCGCGTTCGAAACGTCGACGGCGACCTGGGCACCCTCGAGCGCTTCGGACATTCCCTCGCCGGTGATGGTGTTGACGCCCGTGTCCGGCGCCGCTGCGAGCGGCTCGTGACCCGCTTCCTCCAGCTTCTCGACGAGCCTCGACCCGATGAGGCCGGTTCCACCGATGACAACGATCTTCATGCCGCCTCCCTTCGCGACCCGTTGACCTCTTCGACCTCCCCTGGTTGTGGACACGCCGACACTACTCCTGCCTGTCGGGTCGCACAACGACGACACGCGGCAGAGTTCCCGGTAGTGCTAAGACTCGGCAGGTGGAGCGGAAGATCGCACCGAGAGAGAGAGAGAGAGTTGATGCGAGAGGAGGACATCGGCTCGCTCCCGATCACCGACCAGGAGAACCTTGTCGGGATAATCACCGACCGAGACATCACAGAAGGTTCAGCTGAGGGCACTGTGCGCTAACTACTTCAAATCGGAGCGCCCGAGTGACAGGGACTCTGGCCCAGCCTGATCGACTCGCGCCTGACTCCTTGTCCACCGGCAGAATGAGACCGCCGGGGCGCCCGGAAGGAGGCGAATGGACCCTCGCATCCACGTGATAACCCTTGCGGTAAACAACCTCGATCGCGCGGTCGAGTTCTATCGCGACGGCCTCGGCCTCAATACGCGCGGCGTGGTCGCTACCGAGTTCACCGGTGATGAGTCAACCGCCGCGGGGGCGATCGCGATCTTCGAGCTGGACGGGCCGATTCTTGCCCTGTATCCGCGGACCGAACTGGCAAAGGATGCGAACATCCCGATCGAGCCGCCGACAGCCGGCGGGTTCAGCATCGGCCACATAGTTGCTTCCAGAGCCGACGTTGACGCCTTGCTCGATCGCGCTGAAGCGGCCGGCGCAACTGTCACAGACCAGCCACACAATCGTCCCTGGGGGATCTATTCCGGATACTTTCGAGATCCCGACGGGCATCTCTGGGAGATCATCTGCCAGCTCGACCGCGCCGCGTCACAAGCCTGACCCTTGACCTCGGAGCGGTGGCCGTCGATCGCCCCGCCGGGTGACATTCCCGCACTCACTGTCATCGTGGTGAGTGTCATCTGCCCGGGAGCAGACACTCAGGTCGGCGGCGGCTGACTCGATTCCCGAACGTCGCCCGAGGGCTGACCTTCCAGCGTTGTGTTGCCGCCGCCTTCCCGAGACCGCCGAACGCCACCCAGATAAGGAGCTTCATTCCGGCACGCTGGACCACCGCAGCGTTGCGTAGCATCTGCGCGCGTGGAGACAGGAGTACGTACCGGCGGATGTCTCTGCGGGGCGGTCCGCTACAGCGTTCGCGGTGATCCTGTGCACGTCCGGCGCTGCCACTGCGCGAATTGCAGAAAGGAGTCCGGGAGCGCCTTCACCGTGTACGCGCACTGGGCGGTCGAGGCGTTTGAGATGAGCGGCGAAATCTCAAGCTATGACGGTCGCGGCTTCTGCCCCCGCTGTGGGTCTCGGCTCATTGACACAGCCGACCCCGACGACCGCTTCATCGAGATTCGGATCGGAAGTCTCGATGAGGCGCCCTTCGAGCTGAAGCCGAACGACGAGGTCTGGGTGAAGCGGCGCGAGAGCTGGATACCGCCGGTCGAGGGCGCAGCGCAGCACGACGAGAGCGGAGCATGGCACGACGCGGAGGAGCTTCGATGAGCGACAAGACGAAGTGGCAGGTCGCGCGCCTCGACGACATCGAGCGGCGCGGCAGAGACATCCCCGTGCGCGAGCACCTCGGGATCCACGCATTTGGAATCAACGCCTACGTGCCCGGCGAGGATGGCACGCTGATCAGCGAGCACGACGAGGCCGGGTCGGGCCAGGAGGAGCTGTACATCGTGCTCGACGGGCAGGCCACCTTCGAGGTCGACGGCGAGACGGTCGACGCGCCCGCCGGGACGTTCGTGGTCGTCCCGCCGGAGTCGCGGCGGAAGGCGACGGGAGACGGAACCGTCCTCGCCGTCGGCGCCACACCCGGCGAGGCGTACCAGGCGTTCGACTGGGGTGATGCGTGGAGTTTCATAACGAGTCGATGCGTGCCTACAGCGAGGAGCGCTACGGCGACGCGCTCGAAGCAGTCCGCGCCGGCCTTCAGCGCACGCCGGACCACCCCGGCCTGCACTACAACTACGCGTGTTTCGCGACGCTCGCGGGCGACACCGGCGACGAGACGTTCAGTCACCTCCGACGGTCTGTCGAGCTGTTGCCGCGGTTCCGCGAGCAGGCCCGCAGGGACGACGACTTCGCTGCCGTACGCGACGATCCGCGCTTCGAGGAGGCTCTTCGCTAAGACGCGGGTCCCACTTCGACTGCGGCTCTTACCAGGGTGCGATCGTCGCTCCGCCCCATTCTTCGGGTGCGACGTCACGCACTGTCTCCGTCAGCTCCCACCGATGGCCGGCCGGATCCTCCAGCTGACAGGATCGCTCGCCGTACTCCCAGGTCGTCAACGCCTCGACGACGCGGGCCCCCTCGTCACAGGCGCGAGCAAATGCTGCATCCACGTCGGGCACGCGCACCTTGACGAGATGCGTCGACCCGCCGCCCTCTGGGGCGACCCGATCGGAACCGACGTCGACGACCACGACGGCACCGTCCGGCCCGGCTCGCAGCTGGGCACGGTGCGTTTCACCGATCCGCACCCGCTCCTCGAATCCAAACGCCGCTTCGAGCCACGCCACTGCTGCCCGCACATCCGGATAGACGAGCACGGGTGTAACGGTGGCGGGCGGCGCCGAACGATTCGTCAGCATGGCGGAGACCCTACCCGGAGCCCTCAGCCGATCCGCTCCGCCAGCTCGACGATGATCCCCTCCGGGCTGCGGACGTAGCAGAGCCGATAGATGTCTTCTGGTTCTCTACCCCGCCGACGCGCTCCGCGCCAGGGCCGCTATACGACGGCAATGGCTGCGATGGAGATGCGCATGCCTTTAGGGCTGATCGGGAGCTTTGCGCCCTGTCGCGCGGGCGGATTGGTCGGAAACCAGCGACTCCACTCCTCGTTCATGCCGGCGAAGTCGGATTCGTCGAGGAGGATGAACGTCGCCTGGACGACGTCGTCGATCGAGGATCCTGCGGCCAAGAGGATCGCCTCGACGTTCCGCAGGCACTGCCGCGTCTGTTCCTCGATCGTCTCCCCGACAACGTCTCCGGTGTCCGGATCGAACGGGCCTTGGCCCGACACGTAAACGAAGCCGTTCGCTCTGGTCGCCTGGCTGTAGCCCGCGAGCCCCCCAGGTGCGTCGGAGGTGCTGATGATCTCCTTCGGCACGGCGGCGATGCTAACAGCGTGCCGTCGGCACGCTGACCCCAGGCCAGGCTAGGGCAAGTGCTCCTCGCGGTACCTCTCCTTGTCCCTCTCGCGCCACTCCGCCTCGTAGGCCTCCGCCGCCGCGAACTCCTCCTTCGTGCGCGCTCTTGCCTGCGCGTCCTCGCCGGCGGGCTGCTCGCCGGCGACCGTTCTGCGGCGTGTGGCCACGAAGCCGACGACGACCAACGGCACGACCACCACGGCGAAGATGATCCACGGGATCACGAGGGCAGCGTAGCCCCGTCAGCGGTCCTCGGGCGATTCCGGCGCGCATCGCGGCGGCGTCCCTCTCGCTGCCGGCGGGATTGATCAGGTTCGGCCGCTCGACGAAGACGACGTTCGGCGCGACGAGCGCGGCGAGCTCATCCTCCGTCGGCCATCGCTCGTCGCCTCGATCGCGAGCAGCCGGCGCGGTGAGGGCTGCCGTCGAGAACGACGCCGCAGTCCGGGCAGACGAGATGCGCGAGACACGCCGCCTCGCAGCCCTGGTCGCAGAGGCGACAGTCGAGCGGCGTGCCGACTCGCTCCTCGCGCCCCTCCGGCTCCAGCACCCACGGCTCGGGGAAGAACGGCGGCCGGTGGCGCACGTGCTGCTGATGCCCGCAGGCGAGCTCGGCGACCCACTCGCCCTCGTCGTCCTGGTGGAAGCCGACGATCGCCCGCTGCACGGGCATGTCCTACCCGCCGCTGATCGCGGCTATCACGTCGACGCGGGAGTCGGCGGCGAGCCGGGTGTCGAGCTCGCCACGCGCCCGGTTGACGTAGACGTTGATGTGCGGACGCAGCGCAGGCCCAGCCTCCACGAGCCGGTCGCGGAAGCCGGGCCAACGCTCGTCGAGCCGGTCGATCGCCTCGCTCACGGTCGCGGCGTCGACGTCGAGCTCGCGTGGAAGCCCCGGGAAGAGCGGCGGCAGCGTGGCCGGCAGGTGAAGCTCGGCCATCAGTCGACCGACGCGTACGTGACCGACGTGATGCCGGGGAAGAGCCCGCCGATCTGGCTCCAGCTCTCGCCCTCGTCGGTGCTCGCGAACAGCTGCCCGGTGCTCGTCCCGAAGTAGAGGCCGGGCGTGTCGTGGTCGTCGATGGCCATTCCCTCGCGCAGGACGCCGACGTAGGCGTTCTCCTGCGGCAGGCCGCGGTCGAGCCGCTGCCAGCTCGAGCCGGCGTCGCGGGTGCGCCAGACGGCCACCTTGCCGTCCGGCATCGTCCGCCCGTGGCCCGGGTCGAGCGGGATCACGTAGAACGTGTCTCGGTCGTGCGGGTGCGTGGCGGCGGCGAAGCCGAACTCCGTCGGCAGCCCTTCCGTGATCTCCGTCCACGACTTGCCCCCGTCGTCGCTGCGGTGCATGCCGACGTGGTTCTGCTGGTACATGCGCTCGAAGTCCGAGGCCGGCGCCACCTTGTGAACGCAGAAGCCGATCTCCTCGTAGTCGGCGGGCCAGTCTCTACGCAGCCCTTTGTTGCGCGGCGCCCAGGTCTTGCCGCCGTCGGTCGTCTCGAAGAGGCTGAAGCCCTGGACGATGATCCAGAACCGCTCGGCGTCGGTCGGGTGCGGGATGATCGCCGAGAGCCCGAGGTGCCCGGGCGGCTGCTGCGCCGGGTCGTTCCACGCTTCGCGACCCTCTTCACCCTCGAGGGTCGTCATGAGCGAGAACGTCTTGCCGCCGTCTGTGCTTTCGAAGAGCCCCGCTGACTCCGCGCCGACGAGCAACCGGCCGTGCGCGGGCCTCACGTTCGAGACCTTCGACAGCTTCAGGCCGCCGTCGCCGTCGGGATAGCCGAGGCCCTCGCTGGAGTGCTCCCAGGTCTCGCCGAGGTCGGCGCTGCGCCAGATGGCGCTGCCGTGCCACTCGCTCGCGGCAGCGGCGAAGATCGTGCCGGAGTCAAGGTCCAGCACGGCGTGGTAGACGGGCCAGTTCTCGCAGTAGGGGCCCCGCACGGCCCAGTCGCGCCGGTCCTCGCTCTCCAGCACGAAGCAGCCCTTGCGCGTTCCGACGAGGAGCACGCTCTTCGACATTCAGCTCACCTCCGTCTTCGACGATCGTCGTTCAGTAGACCGGAATCGGGCAGCAAAGTCATCGGTGTGCGGCCGCGGACGCAGGCGTATCGTAAACCGCCGCTCGCGCGTTACTTCTGAACGAGAAAGCTACGACTTGTAAGGAGGAAGCGTGAGCGCTGAAGCAGCAACCGTCGGCGTGACCGGCGGGACGGGCGAGACCGTTCGTACCGACATCCCGGCGCGTCTGGACCGGCTTCCCTGGAGCAAATGGCACTGGCTGGTGGTCGTGGCCCTCGGCGTCACCTGGATCCTCGACGGCCTGGAGGTAACGCTTGTCGGCTCCATCGCCGGAGCACTCACGGACAAGGACACCCTCGGCCTCTCGACCTCGCAGGCGACTGCGGCCGGGAGCTTCTACCTGGCGGGAGCCGTGGGAGGCGCCCTGCTGTTCGGCTACCTGACCGACCGGTTCGGTCGTCGGAAGCTCTTCATGATCACGCTCGGCATCTACCTCGTCTTCACGGTCGCGACAGCGCTCGCGTGGGGTTTCTGGTCGTTCATGATCTTCCGCGTGCTCGCCGGTGCAGGCATCGGCGGCGAGTACTCGGCGATCAACTCCGCGATCGACGAGCTGATCCCGGCCCGCGTGCGCGGCCGCGTCGCGCTCGCGATCAACAGCTCGTGGTGGCTCGGCACCGCGGCGGCCGCCGGCCTGACCGTCGTGCTGCTGAACGTGCTCGAGCCCGCGATCGGCTGGCGGATCGGATTCGGCCTCGGCGCGATTCTCGCGCTCGGCATCCTCTTCGTCCGCCACCTCGTCCCGGAGAGCCCGCGCTGGCTGCTCACCCATGGGCGGGCCGACGAGGCGGAGCAGGTGGTGGAGCAGATCGAGGCGGAGGTGCGAAAGACGCACCCGAACCTCCCCGAGCCGGAAGACGAGCCGCTCGAGATCGAGCAGCGCGAGTCGATCGGCTTCGTCGCGATCGCCCGCCACGTGATCAAGGAATACCCCGACCGGGGCGTGCTCGGCCTGGCGCTGATGTCGTCGCAGGCGGTGCTCTACAACGCGACGCTGTTCGGGATGGTCACGTTGATGACGACCTTCTTCCACGCGTCCGCAGACAACGCGCCGCTCTACATCATCCCGTTCGCGTTCGGGAACCTCCTCGGTCCCTGGTTGCTCGGACCGCTGTTCGACACGCTCGGACGCAAGGTGATGATCTCGTCGACGTACATCGTCTCGGGGGCGATCCTGCTTCTCACGGCCTGGCTCTTCAACGAGGGGAAGCTCTCCGCCCTCACGCTGACGATCTGCTGGTCGGCCTGCTTCTTCTTCGCCTCCGCCGGGGCGAGCGCGGCCTACTTGACGGTCAGCGAGATCTTCCCGATGGAGACGCGCGCGATGGCGATCGCGCTCTTCTACGCCTGCGGCACCGGGATCGCGATCGCAGCGCCGTGGACGTTCGGGAAGCTGATCGAGACCGGCAAGGTCGGCGACGTCGCGCTGGCCTTCGTGATCGGCGGCGTGATCATGATCATCGGCGGGATCGTGGAGATCATCCTCGGCGTGGAGGCGGCGCGGAAGCCGCTCGAGGCCGTGGCCCGACCGATCACCGCGGTTCGGCAGCGCGCAACCCGGCGGCGCGCCGCGGCGCCCGCACGCGCGCGGTAACGCCCGCATAGACTCGCGGCCGTGGCGCTCGTCACGACCGTGGTCGGCAGCTACCCGCAGCCGGAATGGCTGATCGACCGGGCGCGCCTCGGCGACCGGCTGCCCCCGCGGGTGCGCGCCCGCGAGCTCTGGCGTGTCCCCGAGCCGTATCTGGAGGAAGCACAGGACGACGCCACCCGTCTCGCGGTGCGCGACATGGAGCTCGCCGGGGTGGACGTGATCACCGACGGTGAGATGCGACGCGAGAGCTACTCGAACCGCTTCGCCACGGCGCTCGAGGGGATCGACCTCGACAACCCGGGCGTGGCCCTCGACCGCACCGGCCACGAGAACCCGGTGCCGAGAGTGGTCGGCCCGGTGCGCCGCACACAGCCGGTCGAGGTTCGCGACGTCGAGTTCCTGCGCTCGCTCACGGACCGGCGGATCAAGATCACCGTTCCGGGTCCGTTCACGATGACCCAGCAGGCGCAGAACGACCACTACTCCACGGACCGGGACCTCGCACTCGCCTACGCCGAGGCCGTCAACGAGGAGCTGTGCGACCTGAAGGCCGCCGGCGCCGACGTCGTGCAGATCGACGAGCCCTACCTGCAGGCCCGCCCGGAGTCGGCGGCCGAGTACGCGCTCGAGGCGGTGGCGCGCGCCCTCGACGGGATCGACGGCGACACGGTGTTGCACACCTGCTTCGGATACGCGCACGTCGTCAAAGACAAGCCCTCGGGCTACCCGTTCCTGCGTGAGCTCGACGACTGCGCGGCGACGCACGTCTCGCTCGAGGCGGCCCAGCCCGGGCTCGACCCGGAGGTCCTACGGGAGCTCCCGAGCAAGACGATTCTGCTCGGCGTGCTCGACCTCGGCGCCGACGACGTGGAGACGCCCGAGGAGGTCGCCGCGAGGGTCCGGGCGGCGCTCGAGGTGGTCAGGCCTGAGCGGCTCGTCGTCGCGCCCGACTGCGGGATGAAGTACCTGCCGCGCGAGCAGGCGTTCCGCAAGCTCGAGTCGATGGTCGCCGGCGCACGGCTGGCGGAGGAAGCGCTTGTCGCTTAGGACGTCGATCGCGCAGGCCTACCCGGACCGTGTGGAGGTCCGCGGGCGCGACCTGTCCGGCGACCTGATGGGTCGGCTCACGTTCACCGAGCACTTCCATCTGCTGCTCACGGGCGACGAACCGACGGAGGAGCAGCGGTTCTTCCTCGACCTCGTGCTTGTCGCGATCGCCGAGCACGGGCTGATGCCGACGAACGTCGGGGCGCGGATGACGCTCGCCGCCGATCCCGGCTCGCTGCAAGGCGCGGTCGCGGCCGGGATCCTGGGCTGCGGGCCCGTCGTGCTCGGCACGGCCGCGGAGTGCGCCCGGTTGCTCGAGCAGGCCCAGGCGGGCTCGCCGGAGGACGTCGCGCGCGAGATCCACGCGGCGGACGGCAAGGTCCCGGGCTTCGGCCACCCGGTCCACGGGCCGGTCGACCCGCGCGCCGAGCGAATCCTCGAGCTGGCTGACGAGCACGGGGTCGCCGGCGCGAACGTGCAGCTGGCGCGGCAGCTCCGTGAGGCGGTCGAGCAGGAGTGGGGCAGGCCGCTGACGATGAACGTCTCGCTGCCGATCGCGGCCGTGCTGCTCGACCTCGGCTTTCCGACCTCGATGGTGGCCGCCGTGCCGATCCTCGCGCGGACCGCGAGCCTGCTCGCGCACCTCGCCGAGGAGCAGAAGCGGCCGCTGGGCCTACAGCTGGCCGCCGCGGCCGAAGCGGCGGCCGAGTACCGGCCCGAGCGGGAGTGATGCTCGAGCCCGAGGTCGAGGCGAGACCGTGGGACGAGCAGCTGGCGCTCGACGACGAGAGCTATCGCGCCCAGCTCCGCTACCTGCTCGAGCGCTCGCCGTTCTACCGCGCGAAGCTCGCGGGAGCCGACCCGGACGGCGGCCTCGCCGAGCTCGCGACGCTCCCCCTGACCGAGAAGGACGAGCTGCGCGCCTCGCGCACGCGCGAGAACCCGATCGGAGAGCATCTCTGCGCCGAGCCGTCGGAGCTCGTCCGCATCTACTCGACGAGCGGCACGACCGGAACGCCGAGCTACGTGCCGCTGACCGTCGGCGACCTCGACAACTGGGTCACCGGCTCGGCGCGCAGCTATGCGGCCTCCGGGATCGCGGCGGGCCAGCGGATCGTCTCGACCTACGACGCGGGCCCGTTCGTCGCGGGCGCCGCGCTCGCGTCGTTCGAGCGGATCGGCCTCACCCACATTCCGGTCGGCACCGGCCAGACCGAGCGGCTGCTGGGCGCCGTCGAGCTACTCCGTCCCGACGCCGTCGTGCTGACGCCCTCCTACGCGGCCCATCTGGTGGAGCGGGCGGCCGAGCGCGACCTCGATCTGCGCGGCTCGAGTGTCGAGCGCGTGCTCGTGGCCGGCGAGCCCGGCGGAGGCGAGGCGGGCTTCCGCGAGCAGCTCGAGTCCGGCTGGGGTGCGCGGGTGACCGAGGCGATGGGCATCGGCGACATCGGCGTCTCGCTCTGGGGCGAGTGCGAGAAGCAGGACGGGATGCATCTCGGCGCGCGCGGCTTCGTCCACCCCGAGCTCATCGAGCCCGAGTCCGGCCGGGCGCTCCCACTCGAGGACGGCGCCGCAGGCGAGCTCGTTCTCACGCACCTCCGCCATCGGGCGGCGCCTCTGCTGCGCTTTCGCACCCGCGATCACGTGCAGATACGCATGTCCCCGTGTCCGTGCGGACGGACCGGGCCGCGCGTGCGCTGCGTCGGTCGCACCGACGAGATGCTGATCGTCCGGGGGGTGAACGTCTTTCCCTCGGCCGTGCGCGAGGTGGTGAGCAGCTTCGCGCCGCGGGTCAGCGGCTACGTCCTCGTGAAGCCGCGGGCCGACGGCGTCAAACAGGAGCCGCCGCTGCCGGTCGCCGTCGAGCTCGCGCGTGGCGCGGAGGCCGACGAAGGGCTCGCCGACGCGATCCGCGCCCGTGTGCGCGAGGTGCTCGTCGTTCAGACCGCCGTGGAGCTCGTCGCCTGGGGCAGCTTGCAGCGGAGCGAGTACAAGTCGAAACTTCTCGAGCGCTGACACCGACGAGCGGAAGGAGCGAGATGTCCAGCACGCTGAACATCCTGAAGCCGAGCGTGAACAACATGACCGTCCGGATCTTCGTGCGGGCCGCCGGAATCGACGTCGAGGAGGTGGACGTCTGGGGGACGACCACTTCGCCCGAGTACGTGGAGAAGTACCCGGCCCACCTGACGCCGATGCTCGAGGAGGACGGTCTCGTGCGTGGAGCGCTGGGCGAGAGCTGCGCGATCATGGCCTACCTCTGCAACAAGCACGGGCTCGACCGCTTCTACCCGACCGATCCCGCCGAGCGCGCGGTGATCGACAACGCGATGTTCTACTTGATCGGCACGCTCTACCCGCTGCTCACGCGGGCGACCTACCCCGCGCTCGGGTTCCCGCAGTACCCCGGTGAGGTCGGCACCTCGGACGCCGACGACGCCATGAAAAACAAGGCCGTGCAGGACGCGACGGCCGCGCTCGCCGACCCACTCGAGGTGTACGGCGCCTTCTTCATCGGTGACAAGCAGTTCATCGGTGGCGACTCGCCCTCGATCGCGGACTTCCGCTTCGCCGCGACCCTCGAGTTCCTGCGCGCGGTCGACTACGAGTTCCCGGCCTGGGCCGAGGAGTACATGCAGCGGATGGAGTCGACGCTCGGCGATGCGTACTCGGAGCCCGCCGCGGACGTCCGCGGGTACATCGAGCACGTACGGTCCCAGGTCTAGGCCTGGGCGTAGCGCAGCCAGACGGCTGCGAACAGCAGAGCCAGCATGACGGCGAGCGGGAAGAGCCCGCTGACGGCGACGAGAGTCTCCGTGTACACGTGGCCAGCCTCGCGCGTGGCGAGGCGCGGCGCAAGGGCCGACCGGCTCATTTTCGCGCGGCTGAGGCCTAGGACGGCTTGCTGATCGGCGCGCAGCGCGGCTCGTGCTTCTCCGCGAGGCGGAGCAGGAGGCCGTGCAAGACCGCGCGCTCCTCGTCGTCGAGCGGCTCGAGGAAGTCGTCCTCGATCCGCCCGGCGATTCCGCGCAGCCGCCCGAGCGTCTTCTTGCCCTCCGCCGTGAGGCTGACCGACTGCCGCCGGCGGTCGTTCGGGTCGCGCTTGCGCTCGACGAGCCCATGCTCCTCGAGCTCGTCAAGCAGCCCGACCAGCTGGCCGCGGTCGTAGCCGAGCGCGTCCGCGATCGAGCCCTGCGTTTCCCGCGAGCCCTCGTCGAGGACGAGCAGCACTGCGTGGTGGTACGGGTGAAGACCGAGGTCCTCGTACGCGGCGAGCGAGCGGTCCTTGGCGGCGAAGCCGAGGCGCTTGAGCAGGAAGATCGTCGACTCGACAAGCTCCTGGGGCAGATTCGCGGTCGTCGGGCTCGTTGTTGTCGTCACGTTCATCGGGAATAGAGTAGCGCGTTCAACGGTTGTCGTAGTATATTGTTGAGATCAACAACGATTTAGGAGGCCAATCTACGTGAGCCCTGCCAAGGCCGATCGCCGCTGGAGCGCACTGGCGCTCATCGTCACCGCACAGTTCATGGTCATTCTCGACGTGGCAATCGTGAACGTCGCGTTGCCGTCGATCAAGTCCGATCTCGACTTCTCGCAGGCCAACCTGCAGTGGGTCATATCGGCTTACGCGATCATGTTCGGCGGCGTCCTGCTGCTCGGCGGCCGGCTCGCCGACGTGCTCGGGCGCAGGCGGCTCTTCCTCGCGGGCCTCACTCTCTTCGCGGCGAGCTCGCTGCTCTGCGGCCTCGCCTGGTCCGAGGCCTCGCTGATCGGCTTCCGCGCCCTGCAGGGCCTCGGCGGCGCGCTGCTCGCTCCGGCGGCGCTGTCGCTCCTGATGACGATCTTCGCCGAGGGCCGCGAGCGCAACCTCGCGCTCGGGATCTACGGCGCGGCCTCGGGGAGCGGCGCCGCGGTGGGCGTGCTGCTCGGCGGCGTCCTGACCTCGTACCTGAGCTGGTCGTGGGTCTTCTTCATCAACGTGCCTGTCGGTCTCGCGGCCATCGCGGTCACGCCGCTGCTGCTCTCCGACGACCGCGCGGCGCGCACGACGAGGCACTTCGACCTCCGCGGCGCCGTTTCCGTGACGAGTGGTCTGATGCTGCTGGTCTACGCAACGACGCGCGCGACGCACCGACGGCTGGGGCGCGCCGCTCACGATCGCGCTCTTCGCGGCGTCCGCGGCGCTCGTGCTCGCGTTCGTGGTGTTCGAGCTCCGCTCGCCGTCGCCGCTGCTGCCGATGCGGATCTTCCGCTCGCGCACGCTGACGGGGGCCAACCTGGCGATGGCCATCGTCGGAGGAGTCGCGTTCTCGGAGTTCTTCCTGCTGACGCTCTACCTGCAGGATGTCCTGCACTACTCGGCGATCGAGAGCGGCGTGGCCTTCACCGGCTTCGCGCTCGCCGTTGTCGTGGTATCGAACGTCGCCCAGGTGATCGTGACGCGGGTGGGCGTTCGCCCGACGCTCACGGCGGGCCTGCTGATGAGCGCCCTGTCCGTGGCGTGGCTCACACGGCTGCCGATCGAGGGTCACTACTTCTGGGACCTGTTCCCGGCGTTCGTGCTCGGCGGCGCCGGCATGGGCCTGTCGTTCGTGCCGGTGACGATCGCGAGCCTGAGCGGCGTGCAGCGCTCGGACGCAGGCGTCGCCTCCGGGCTGATCAACACCAGCCGGCAGATCGGCGGCGCGGTGGCGCTGGCGGCAGTCAGCGCGGTCGCCGCGACCTCGTCGGGCAACTTCGCAGACGCCCACGGCGTGGGCGCCACGAGCGCGGCCGCGCTCGACCACGGCTTCCAGACGGCGCTCTACGCATTGACTGCGCTGCTGGGCCTCGGGGCGCTGATCGCGATCACGCTCGTCAGGCCCACGCCGGCCGCGGCCGAGGCGAGCGCGCCTCAGGCAGAGCCCGACCGGGTCGCATTCGAGGAGGCAGCATGAGCGTCGTGATGCAGAGCTTCCGCGAGCTGGACGACCTCGTCCTCCACCTGAAGGGCCTCGTGCTCGTGCGCGGCGTCCGCGAGGAGCGCGGCGCGGACGCCGACGAGCTCGCCATGTACGGCGCCGAGATCGACCGGGTGCGCGACCGCCTCGCCTCCCTCGTCAGGGAGTCGGAACAGGCGGCGTAACGGCTCGGCGATGATTCCGCCGCGGCCGCGCGGTCGTACTCGAAGACGGTGCACGCGACGAGAGGAGCGCAATGCCGAACGTCACGCCCTGGCTCTGGTTCGACACGGAAGGCGAGGAGGCCGCCGAGTTCTACACGTCGGTCTTCCCGAATTCGAAGATCGTGGAGGTCACTCACTACGGCTCCGCCAATCCGCAGCAGGAGGGGACGGTCATGACCGTCACCTTCGAGCTCGACGGGCAGCAGATCAGCGCGCTCAACGGCGGCTCGCAGTACAAGTTCAACGAAGCGGTCTCGTTCATGGTCGATTGCGCCGACCAGGACGAGGTGGACTACTACTGGAACGCGCTCTCGGAGGGCGGCGAAGAGGGGCCGTGCGGGTGGCTAAAGGACCGCTACGGGCTGTCGTGGCAGATCGTGCCGAAGGCGCTGCAGGAGCTGCTGGCCGACCCTGATCGCGACAAGGCGCAGCGCGTGATGGCCGCGATGATGCAAATGGGGAAGATCGAGATCGCCGGGCTGGAGCAAGCCGCCGAGGCTGCCTAGCCCGCAAGACTGAACCATCGTCCAGGAGTAACGGCAGGCAATTCTGCCGAAAGGACCTCCATGGACATCAAGCCCAGTCTGTCCCCGACACTGCTGCTCTCCTGCGAGGAGTGCCGCCGGCCGTGGCTCGACCCGTGCGAGCGCTGGCGGCTCTACCTCGACCCGGAGGAACCGGGCCTCACGGTCCCGTACTGCCGCGACTGCGCCGCGCGCGAGTTCGACGGCGACTAGGAGGGTTTGGCGGAACGCTGCACCCCGAGGGCATAGACCGTGTTTCGTCAAACCCTCCTATTTCCCGCCGTCCGGTCAGTAGCGCCGCGCCTCGGGCTGCGGCACAACTTGTGAGGGTCATTACGAGTCCTGGAGGAGGGCCGCGGTGACGAGCATCACGCAGTCGGTGGCGCGCCATCCCGGTCGGTCGCTCGCGATCGCCGGCGGAGGCACGCTCGCCGCGTACTTCGCAGCAATTCTGACGGTCCTGTGGCGACGACGGCCCTGACCGGGGTCCGGGTCGCGAGGATCCGCCAGATCCTCGCCGACCTCGTGCACCAGCGGCAGTCGCTCCGCGGCGCGACCGACGGACCCGAGACGGTTCTGCTCGAGGCGAACCGCCGCAGCATCGTCTACTGGCAAGGCGAGCTCGCGGAGGCTCTGCTGGCCGAGCGCGGCCATCACGACGCCGACTAGCGGTCTCGGCAACAGTCGGTTTAGAGTCGCCCGGTGGAAGCAGCGGAGGCCCGCCGCGGGTTCCTGATCTCGAAGACGTGGATCCAGGTCGTCCTGCTCGTCGTCCTCTGCGGCTTCTTCGTGCTGGGGCTGCTCGCCTACCGCACGTACGTCGCGAGGCCGCCGGTGCCCTCGCGGGTGGTCGACCCGGGCGGGGCGACCCTCTTCACCGGAAGCGACGTCACGGCCGGCCAGCGCGTCTTCCTGAACAACGGCCTGATGGAGTACGGCTCGGCCTTCGGGCACGGCGCCTACCTCGGCCCCGATTACACGGCCGACTACCTGCGCCGCGCGTCGAACTTCGTCCGGGACTCCTTCGGCGGCTCCGCCTCGGACTCCGCGGCGCGCAGGACGGTCGAGGACTTCCGGACGAACCGCTACGACGCGGACACGCACACGCTCGTCTTCAGCAGGGCGCAGGCGCAAGCGTTCAGGCGACTCGTGCCGCATTACTCGCGCTTCTTCTCCGACCCGAAGAGCGAGCACGGCCTGCTCCCGCGCGCGATCACGGATCCCCGGCAGCTGCGGCAGCTGACCGCCTTCTTCGCGTGGACAGCGTGGGCCGCCGCTGCCGACCGCCCGGGGCACAGCTACTCGTACACGAACAACTGGCCGCCGGAGCCGCGCGTGGAAAACAAGCCGACGGCGAACGTGATCGTCTGGTCGGTGCTGTCGCTGATCGCCCTGCTCGGCGGCATCGGGCTGCTCTTCGCGGCCTTCGGCCGCTGGGGTGGGCTGCTCGGCTGGCACGGACGCGAGCAGGCGACGCTGTCGTTCCGCGCTCCCGGAGATGTCGCGCTGACGCCGGCGCAGCGGGCGACTGCGTGGTTCTTCTTCGTGATGGCGGCGCTCTTCCTGATCCAGACCTTCGTCGGCGCGGCGTCGCAGCACTACCGCGCCGACATCGACAACTTCTTCGGCTTCGACCTCGCGCGCTGGTTCCCGTACAACCTGATGCGCACCTGGCACGTACAGCTGGCGATCTTCTGGGTCGCGACGTCGTTCGTCGCGGCCGGCATCTTCCTCGCCCCGATGATCGCGCGGCGCGAGCCGCGCCACCAGGACAAGCTCGCGTTCGGCCTGCTCGGCGCGCTGGCGATCGTGGTCTTTGGGACGCTGATCGGGTCGTACGTCGCGATCCACGGGACGGCGTCGAACTGGATCGGGCTCCAGGGGCTCGAGTACCTGGATCTCGCGCGCCTCTGGCAGATCCTGCTGACCGTCGGCCTGATCGCCTGGGTGTACATGCTCTGGCGGGTGCTCCGGCGTCGCCTGGCGGGCGAGCACCCCGGGAACATGCCGTGGCTCTTCTTCCTCGCGGCCTGCGCGATCCCGACGTTCTACGCCGTTGGTCTGATCGCGCGCACCGGCGACAACTTCACCACGATCGAGTTCTGGCGCTTCTGGGTCGTGCACCTCTGGGTGGAGGACTTCCTCGAGCTGTTCACCACCGTGATGGTCGCGTACATGTTCGTCCTGCTCGGCGTCGTCCGCGAGCGGGTCGCGCTGACGGTGGTCTTCCTCGACATCCTGCTCTACTCGGTCGGCGGGGTGATCGGGACGATGCACCACCTGTACTTCTCCGGCGAGCCCGCGGAGCACATGGCGCTGGGAGCCTTCTTCTCGGCGGCCGAGGTGATCCCGCTCACGTTCCTCACGGTCGAGGCGTGGTCGTTCCTGCAGCTCGGCGCGGCTCAGGAGTCGCGCTCGCAAACGCCGTTCCCTCACCGGTGGGCGGTGATGTTCCTCGTAGCGGTCGGCTTCTGGAACTTCCTCGGCGCAGGCATCTTCGGCTTCCTGATCAATCTGCCGATCGTCTCCTACTACGAGATCGGCACCGCCCTGACCGCGAACCACGGGCACGCGGCGATGATGGGCGTCTACGGGATGCTGGCGCTCGGGCTCGCGATGTTCTGCCTGCGCTACCTGATCCCGGCCGAGAAGTGGCCCGAGCGCTGGGCGAAGATCTGTTTCTGGTCGACGAACCTCGGCCTCGCGTGGATGTGCTTCGCGACGCTGTTTCCGCTCGGCCTGCTGCAGCTCTTCAAGTCGGTGGACGACGGGTACTTCGACGCGCGTGAGCTGAAATTCCTGACCAACGACACGAACGCCCTGATCGAGTGGCTGCGCTTCCCCGGCGACGTCGTCTTCATCGTCGGCGGGGCCCTGCCTGCGCTCTACATCGCCTATCTCGGCATCCGCCATACGGTCAAGCACGTGACGCTCGACGAGCCGGACGACATCCTCTTCACCGAAGTGCACGAGCCGGAAGGCGTCGCCCCGGCGACCGATGCCGAGGCCGCGGCCGCGAGGCTGACATGAGCGCCGAGGTCGTCATTGCCGCCGGGTACGCGGTCTTCCTCGTCGCGGGTGCCTTCGCCCTCGAGTGGCTCTCCGCGCATACGCATCGGCGGGCGCTCCGCTTCCGCACCGCCGGGTTCGCGTACGTTGCGGACCACGACCACTGGGTGTGTCCCGAGGGCGAGCAGCTCTGGCCGCACGCGTTCGACCGCGAGCGCCGCCTCGTGCGCTACCGCGCCCGCGCACACGTCTGCAACGCGTGCCCCGCGAAGGCCCGCTGCACCGACTCGGACGACGGGCGTGAGGTGGTGCGGCCGCTCGACCCGTGGCCGCATTCGGAGGCGGGCCGCTTCCACCGGGTGATCTCCGTGCTCCTCGTCCTCGTCGCTGGGCTCGTGCTCGTGGCGGAGTGGGCGCGAAACCACTCGCCGGCCGAGACGGGCGTGCTCCTCGGCCTCCTCGTGCTCGTCGCCCTCGCCGCGTCCTGGTTACTGCGCGACCTGCGGCTGCACCCCGCGAACTTCCCCGCGCCGACGCCGTCGTTCGGGCTCAAGCTCCCGGGCCGCGAGTAGCTTGCTCTCCCTCCACGTGCTCGATCTTTCGCGCGTGCTCGCGGGGCCGTACTGCACGATGCTGCTCGCCGACCTCGGCGCGAACGTGGTCAAGGTCGAGCGGCCGGGGCGAGGGGACGACACCCGCGCCTGGGGGCCGCCGTACGCGGGCGGCGAGGCGGCGTACTTCCTCGCGCTCAACCGCGGTAAGCGGAGCGTCGCGCTCGACCTCGCACGGCCGGAGGGGCAGGAGGTGGCCCAACGGCTGGCGCGCTCCGCCGACGTCGTGGTCGAGAACTTCCGGCCGGGGACGGCAGAGCGGCTCGGCGTCGGCTACGAGCGGCTCGCGCAGGAGCATCCCGGGCTCGTCTACTGCTCGATCACCGGGTTCGGCGACGAGCGGCCTGGCTACGACTTCGTCGTGCAGGCCGAAAGTGGGCTGATGGCGATCACGGGCGACGCCGACGGAGAGCCCATGAAGGTCGGCGTCGCGGTGGTCGACGTTCTCGCGGGCTACGCGGCGGCAGCGGCGATCCTGGCGGCGGTCGCCGCGGGCGAGGGCCGCCGAATCGAGATCTCGCTCCTGGACGTGGCGCTGTCGGCGCTCGTCAACGTCGCCCAGTCCGCGCTGGTCACCGGGGCGGAGCCGCGGCGCCACGGCAACGCCCACGAGAGCATCGTCCCGTACCAGACCTTCGCCGCCTCCGATGCGACGGTCGCCGTGGCGTGCGGCAACGATTCGCTCTACCGGCGGCTCTCCGACGCGCTCGGTCGCCCTGACCTCGCCGCGGACGAGCGCTTCCAGACGAACCCGGGGCGGGTTGCGCACCGCGAGGAGCTGGTCGGCGAGCTGAGCGTGGTCTTCGCGACGCGGCCGGCGGACGAGTGGGTGGCGCGGCTCAACGCGGCGGGCGTGCCCGCAGGGAAGGTACGCGGCGCACTGGAGGCGCTGACCGAGCGCGGGACCGCGGCCGTCGAGCACCCGACGATCGGTTCGCTGCCGCTGGTGCCGTCGCCGCTCGGCCTCGCGGCCGAGCCTCCGCCGCTGCTCGGCCGGCACACACGCGAGGTGCTGGCCGAGGCGGGCTATGCGGACGAGGAGGCCGAGGCGCTCGAGGCGGCGGGCGTGATCGCTACGTCGTAGGGCTTACGCCTTCCGGGCGAGAGGCGATCGCTTTCAGCTCAGCGACGCGCTCGCGCCGGGCCTTCGTCAGCTCCTGCACGAAGATCTGGATCATCGCTGCGAGCGGCACCGCGGTCAGCGCCCCGAGCACGCCCAGCAGCGCGCCGAACAGCGTCACCGACACGATGATGAAGAAGGCCGAGAGGTCGACCGCCTTGCCCTGGATCTTCGGCGTGAGGATGTTGTTCTCGAGCTGCTGGTAGACGAGAACGACGACGAGCATGATCAGCGCCGCGCCGATGCCCTCCTCGGCCCAGAGCGTGGGGACGAGGATGAAGCCGGCGATGGTCGCGCCGATGTTCGGGATCATGTCGAGCAGGCCCGCGATCACTCCCAGGGCGACGGCGTAGCTCGAGCCGAGCAGCCAGGCAGTCGTGCCCTGAATCGTCCCGGCGATGCTCGCGATCACGACCACGCCGATCGCCCAGCGAGAGACCGATTCGGTCACCCGCTCCCACACGCCCAGCCAGCGCTCCTCCTCGCCCGGCATCAGGACGCTCGCGAGCGACGCCTTGAGCTTCGCGATGTCGGTGAGCAGGAAGAGGCAGATGAAGAGGATCGTGAAGAGGGCGAGGAACACGCCGAAGAAGCCTCCGGCGACCCCGAGAATCGCGGAGACCGCGTCCGGGATCGACGTGGAGATGTGCTGGGCGCCGTCCTGCACGTTCTTGGCGGCGCCCGAGTCGCCGAGCCAGGAGAGCTCACCCGAGTCACGCAGCTGCTGGACCGTCTGCGGGAGCTGCTTCAGGTAGTCGCGCACGCTGGAAACGAGCGGCACGAGCAGCAGGATGAACAGCACCGTGACGACGATCGCGCTGCCGATCACGGTCACCGTGGCCGCGAGCCCGCGCGACATGTGCGTCTTGCGCATCACGAAGCGCACCGGGTACTCGAACACGAGCGCGAGGAAGATGCCCACGAAGACGATCAGGAAGGTGTCGCCGATCGCGACGAAGGCGGCCAGCACGCCGATCGTGGCGGACACGACGAGCAGCGTTCGCACGGGCACGAGCAACTCGACCCGCCGCGTTCGCGCGCGATTCATGCGGCAAGTCTAGGAAGGGGTCCGGTCGCCTCTTTCGCCCGGTAGCGTGCCGCCGTGTCCGTGCTGCGGCTGAGCAAGGAGGAGGCCCGCCGCATCGCGGTGCGCGCGCAGCTGCTCGACGCGCACAGGCCGACCGACCTGGTCGAGCTGGTGACGCGCCTCACCTTCCTGCAGATCGACCCGACCGCCGCGATCGCCCCTGCCGCGGATCTCGTCGCGTGGAGCCGGCTCGGGTCCGATTACCGGCCGGAGCAGCTCAGGCAGGCGCTGGAGGAGGACCGGACGCTGTTCGAGCACAACGCGCTGGTGCGGCCGATGGACGACGCGGCGCTCGTCCTCGCCGAGGCGCCCGAGTGGCCCATCTACACCGAGAGGACGCGCAACTGGCTCCGTGACAACGACGCCTTCCGGCGCGACGTCCTCGAGCGGCTGTCCGAGTCCGGGCCGCTGACCTCGCGTGACATCCCCGACACGGCAGTCGTCCCGTGGGCCTCGACGGGGTGGACGAACAACCGCAGCGTCACCCAGATGCTGGAGATCCTGATGATGCGCGGCGAGATCGCGATCGCCGGCCGCGCCGGGCGGGAGCGCCGGTGGGACCTGGCCGAGCGCGTCTATCCGGCCGGCATCGAGGTTCCGTCAGTCGAGCAGGCGAAGCGGATCAGGAACGAGCGGCGGCTGCAGGCCCTGGGAATTGCGCGCGCGAAGGGCGCGAAGATGCCCATCGAGCCGGTTGACGTCGGGGAGGCCGGCGAGCCCGCGGTCGTCGACGGGGTCGCGGGCGAGTGGCGCGTCGATCCGGAGGCGTTGGATCAGGACTTCGACGGCCGGACGGCGCTGCTGTCGCCGTTCGACCGGTTGGCCTATGACCGGGTGCGCGCGCAGGAGCTGTTCGACTTCGAGTACGCGCTCGAGATGTACAAGCCGAAGGACAAGCGGCGCTGGGGCTACTTCGCGCTACCCGTGCTGCACGAGGACCGCCTCGTCGGGAAGGTGGATGCGACCGCCGACCGCAAGCGCGGAGTGCTGGAGGTGAACGCCGTCCACGAGGACGTCAAGTTCACCCGTGCGATCACGAAGGCCGTGCACGCCGAGCTCGAGGCGCTGTCCTCGTGGCTCGGCCTCGAGCTCGCGCTACGGCAGTAGGCCGTCCCGGTAAGGGCCCTCGTCGGGCCTCGGGAAGGCCGCGTAGGCCTCCCGGCCCGACGTCGCCTCCTGCTCGACACCGGCGTTGTGCTTGCGAGCGACCTCGGAGACGGGGTAGAGCAGCTCTTCGGGCTTCGGGCGGGCCCCGACCATCAGGATCGCGCAAGGGCCGTCACCGGCGCCGACGAAGACATGCTGCGTCCAGGGCGGGCAGTGCACGAAATCCCACTGCTTCAACGGGCGCTCCTCGCCCTCGATCAGCAACAGGCACTCGCCCGCGAGCACGAGGAAGTTCTCCTGGGCGTTCTCGCCGTGGTACATGCAGTTCGGCTGGCCGGGCTCGAGCACCTGGATGTTGATCCCGAAGTCCGGGAAGGGAGCCTCGCCTTCGAACGTGACCGCGGAGCCGAAGGTGTCGTGGTGCCACCAGCGCGCGTCGCGCGCGTTCACGACGAACCAGCCGTCGCCCTTGGGAACCAAACCGTTCTCGGTCTGCTCGAGCTGCGCCTCGTCGGCCATGTGGTGAACCCTAGTCGCGGGGCTCGTCGCGCTTCAGGACGGTCGTCACGACCTTGAGCCCGTAGCGGCCGGGCATCAGCACGACGTCCCACATCTGGTTCACGACCCCGCCGCCCGGGAGGTCCTCCGCCATCGCCTCCACGATCTCGTCCGACGTCTCGAGCAGGTCTCCGCTGACATCGAGCACCCCCTCGGCCATGTCTCCCGCGTTGGCGACCGCCGCTGTGGCGATCTCGATGGTGATCGCGGGGGCGAGCTGCTCGAGCGTGTCGAGGACGGCCTGCTCGGCCTCGGCGCGTGCTTGCTCGAGATCCTTCGCGGCCTCGGCCGGGCCGGCCTTGAACACTCGCCACCACTTCCACCCGGTGGCGTGTCCGGCCCGGACCAGCAGCGCGAGCAGGAGCGAGACCCCGACCACGATCCACACGGCGCAGAGCACCAGCGCGGCGACCCACCCGGAGACGGCCGTCGACAGCCCCTCGAAGGCCGCGATGTTCGCGAACACGAAGGCCGTGGCCAGCGCGACCACGACGAGCAGCGCAGCGGCGAGGTCGCGGACCGCGCGCCGCACCTCCGGCATGTTGCGCGAGGCCTGGAGCTGTGCCTCGCAGAGCGCGAGCACGCTCAGGTCGCGACCGAGCTGAACGACCAGCTCGGTGACCGACGGGCTCTCGTCCTGCTCGGTGGGCTCGTCCCCGTCGGGAGAAACGTCAACCGGCTCGACCGTCTCCGCCATCTCGCTCCGCCACGAGCGTAGACCCTTGTTCCTCGATGTGCCAGTGACGACCGCAGGGCGGCGCGCCGGGATGCCGCCTCCCGGCGCGCCGCGGCCGCCCTCAGCAGCTCTGGTTGTCGAGCGTGAGGGAACTCGTTGAGCGGTTGCCGGCGCTGTCGACGGCCTCCACCGTGTAGGTGTTCGACGACTGCGTGCCGTACGTGATCCACCTGCCGATGCCGTTTTGGCCTCCGTCGGAGACGCTGTTCACGAACACCTCGTAGCGAATGGCGTACTGCGGGTCGACATCGTCCACGGACTGGTCCCAGAAGAGCCAGGTCTCGCAGCCGAAGTCGAACGCGGAGAGGTTGCCCGGCGCACTCGGGGCCGTCGTGTCGGTCGTCGGCAGCGTCGTCTCGCTCACCGGCGCGCTCGGCGCCGATGCGTTGCGCGACGGGTCGACCGCCACGACCGAGAACGAGTGCGTGGTCGCGGCGGCGAGACGCATGACCGTCACCGTCCGGTCGCCGGTCCAGTGCAGGTTGTCGACCGACACCTCCGCTCCGTCCGCGAACACGCGGTAGGTGCAGCACGTGTAGTCGTCGTCGGCGACCGCGGGCCAGGACAGGTCGACGGTCGACGAGGTCCTGCCCGTTACGGAGACGACGGGCCGGTCCGGCCGCGTCGTGTCGACGGGCAGCGTGACCGTCACGGTGTTGCTCATCGCGGACTCCCGGCCTCTCGCGTCGCCGGCCCACATGACGAACGAGTACGTCTGGCCCGGGATCAGGTCGCGCGTCCACGTATAGCTCGTCTCCGTCTGCGCGACGCCGACCTGGTAGCCGAAGCTCGCCCGGATCACGTACGTGAAGCTGCCCGAGTTCACGGCGGGATCCCACGCCAGCGCGACGTTGTGCGGTGCGATCGCGGTGACGCGGAGGTTCTTCGGGCCGTCGAGCGGCCCGCGCTTGGTGCCCGGCGCGGCGGAAGGCGACGCCAGCAGCATCACGCCGAGCGCGGCTGCTGCGACGAGTGCACGGCGGACGAAGGGATGGCGGCTCATTCCGTTCCTCCGATCGTGAGGCGCGCGTGCGCACCCCCTTGTACGCATGCGCACCGATTTGCCTGTCGCCACGACTACGCGCGCCGGGCCGGATCGGATCTCACACCGCCTGCCGGCCTCGCGTTTACATTCACGAGATGGCAAGCAGGATCGTCGACAGCCCCATCGGCCCGCTCGGCCTGATCGCCTCAGAGGAAGGTCTCCGCGCAGTGCTGTTCGACGGCAGCCGGATTCGCCCGGAAGGCAGCTCGCCCGTCCTCACCGAGGCGGCGCGTCAGCTCGACGCCTACTTCGAGGGCGAGCTCGTGACGTTCGACCTGCCGCTCGAGCTCCGAGGCACCGACTTCCAGCGTGGCTGTTGGCTGGCGCTTGCGTCCATTCCGTACGGACAGACCGTCAGCTACGGCGAGCAGGCGCGGCGGCTCGGGCTCGGCCACGACGCTGCCCGCGCGGTCGGGGCCGCGAACGGGCAGAACCCGTTGCCGATCGTGCTGCCGTGCCACCGCGTGATCGGCGCGGACGGCTCACTCACGGGTTTCGGCGGCGGGCTCCACGTGAAGCGCTTCCTCCTCGAGCACGAGGGCGCGCTGCTCCCGCTCGGCTAGCCCTACGTGCCGCCGGCGTGAGTAGACTCGTCTGCGCAATGGCCCGTTGGCACGCGATCGCGCTGCACCAAACCGGCTGATCCGCCGCTTCCAGTTCAGCGTCCGAGGAAGCGGCGGGACAGGACGCGCTCGAGCGCGGCCGCACTAACGCGGCCGCCGGAGGCGCGAGCCTTCCCCGCCTGAGTGTCGGAGAGGAGGGTGATCGCGATGCCGATGCCGCATCGCACACAGATGCAGGTGATCAAGCGCCGGCTCGTCGGGAAGGAAGGCGGCGAGCGGATCAAGGAGCTCCGCGCGATCCTCGAGGAGCTGCCCGGGTATAGGAGCGGCCCCTACGCGGATATCCGCAAGTGGGTGACCGGCCAGATCGAGGAATCGCGGATCCGCAAGAAGGCGGTGCACCGTGACTCGATCGCCGTGCGCCGGGAGGGCGTCGCGCAGATCGCTCTGGTCGGCCCGCCGAACGCCGGCAAGTCGTCGCTGCTCCAGGCCCTCTCGAGCATCCAGATCAGGACCGGTGACTACGCGTTCACGACGACGCGCCCTGTGCCGGCCGTCACGCGGATCCACGGCGTGCCGGTGCAGCTCGTCGAGATTCCGGGCCTGATCGAGGGCGCTACCGACGATCGCGGCGGCGGGCGGGCGCTGCTCGGCGTGCTACGGAGCGCAGACGCGATGGTGCTCTGCCAGGACGCGGCGGCGCCGCTCGACGGCCTGAGCTCGGTTCGCGCGGAACTCGAAATGGCCGGCATCGACAAGCGGACAATCGTCGCCGTCACGAAGCTCGACGAGACCGCACCGGAGCGGGTTGCCGAGATCGCGGAACGGCTGGGCCTGCCGGCGATCGGCGTCTCCGTCCTCGACGACGGCAGCCTCGACCGGTTTCGCGAGGAGCTCTGGCAGCTCACGGGCCTCATCCGCATCTACCTGCGCAGCCCGGGTCGGGAGGACGAGGAGCCGCACGCGCTCCCACCGGGAGCGACCGTTGTCGATGCCGCGCATCTGGTTCACCACGCTCTCGCCGAGACGTGCACCGGAGCGCGCATCACCGGCCCTTCGGCGAAATTCGACCACCAGCGCGTCGGCCGCGACCACGTCCTTGCCGAGGGCGACACGGTCGAGATCGTGTGACGCGAATACTCGTAGAGACGGTCTCATCCCTGCCTCGTCGACGGCGTGACCTGCTCGCGGCGGTCGACGCCGCTGCCGTGCTCCGGGTCGCGGCCGGGGATCAGCACATAGTGCTCCGACACCGTTGCCCGGTAGAGGCGAAAGAGCGACGGCGGCTGCACGTCGTCAAACCCCCACCTGCGTCCTACGTCCTCCTCCGACAGCCTTCCGAAGACCTCGATGCCGCGCTCGAGCTCGGTGTCCGTGAGCTCCTCGGCCCGTCCCGACATGTACACGGCCTGCGCTCCGCCGACGAGCACGGTCGAGTCGAAGATCGTGATCGCGACCTCGGGCCGTGCCGCGACGTTCCGTGAGTGCCTCGCGTCGGGCGACGAGACCCAGTGGAAGTGCTCGTAGTCCTCCGAGGCGAACCAGACGGGCGTCACCCACGGGTGCCCGTCCGCGTCCGCCGTTCCGAGCGTCATGTACCTGTTCGAGTCGATGACCTTGCGGGCGAGGTCGGCCAACCGTTCGCCGGTCATGCTCCTCCTCTCGGGTTCACGCTGGGGTCTGCTCGCGGGCCTCGTCGTCGCCGGCGGTGCCGCGTTCGCGCTTCGGCCCGATCAAGTACCAGGCCTCGACCTTGCCCTTCCCCTTGACCTCGATCGTCCCGCGCGGCTCGCACTCGAACTCGTCCGCGAGCAGCTCGTAGGTCGCGCGCGTGATCTGGATTCGTCCCGGCGTCCCGTGGGACTCCATCCGGCTGGCCGTGTTCACCGCGTCGCCCCAGAGGTCGTAGAGGAAGCGCTTCCGGCCGATCACACCGGCCACGACCGGGCCCGAGTTGATGCCGACCCGGAGCTCGTGGCCGAGGTGCGCCACTTCTTCCTGCGAGCGCATCGCCTCGAGCATGTCGAGTGCCATCAGCGCGAGCGCACGAGCGTGGTCGGGGCGCGGTGTCGGAACGCCCGCGGCGACCATGTAGCAGTCCCCGATCGTCTTGATCTTCTCGAGCGCGTACCGCTCCGCGAGCGCGTCGAAGTGACTGAACAGGCGATCGAGGTAGCCCACCACCTCGGCCGGCGGGAGCCGTTCCGACCAGGGGGTGAAATCGGCCACGTCGGCGAAGAGGATCGAGGCCGAGCCGAAGTGATCCGCGATCGGCTGCGTCTCGTCTTTGAGCTTGTCGGCGATCGAGCGCGGCAGGATGTTGAGCAAGAGGTTTTCGGCCTTCGCCTGTTCCTGCCGGAGCGCTGTGAGCGCAGCGCGGCGCCCGGCGGCGAAGACGGCGAGCAGCGTGAACACAATGGTGCCGCCGACCGCGATGTTCAGGGCGAGCATCGTGCTCGTGAACCAGACCGGAAGCGGCTCCCAGACCGGGCCGATGATCTCGCCCGCGAGGCCCGAGCCGAGGAACACGACGAGATACGCGACGTACCAGCGGGCCGCCGACCTCACCTCGCTGAAGACAAGCGCTCCGAGCGGGGCGAGAATTCCCCACAGGCCCACGCCGCCGGCGTCGAGGAACCCGCCGAGCGGAATCATCGACAGCGTCGGCGCGAGCAGAATATCGAGCTGGCCCACCCGCAGGAACCACGGGAAGTCACGCGTGCGGGAGAACACGAGGAGCCCGCCGAGCAGGACGGCGAAGTACACGAGCGGCACCACGCCGACCGGTGACCCGAATGCGAGATACAGCGCCCCCCACAGCGCCGAGACCGGCAGGATCAACACCGAGATCAGGACGAGCAGCGCCTTGCGGGCGCGCAAGTCCTCGTTGTCGCGGGGATCCGCGCCGACTAGTGCCAGGCGCGCGGTGAGGCGATCCGCCCCCGCTCGGATCCGGTCCAGGAGTTGCACACGGGAGACGTTATCTTCGCCGCGATCGTGTCCTGGTACTCGTCATGGCGTCGGACCCAGAAGGGGCCGCGGCCGTCCTCGTCGCGTCCTTTGGGGACGAGGTCGAGGTAGTTGTAGGCGGTGTTCAGGAGGTCGATGCCGCGTGCGTAGGCGGAGTAGGTGTGGAATACACGCCCGTCGTCGTCTTTGAGGAAGACGCTTGTCCCTTCGCGGTTCTCGTTTGATGGGCCTTGCGTGCCGTAGTTGTAGATCGCGTCGTCGAGCTGCTCGGAGGTAAACGCCACGCCATAATCGAAGTTGAAGTCGTTCTCGAACGACGAGACCCAGTGGAAGCTCCAGCCCATCCGTTCCCTGTAGGCGGCGAGCTTCGCGAATGGCGCGCGTGAGACGGCGATCATCGTCACGTCCCTCGCCTTCAGGTGGAGAACGATCGGGTCGAAGTTGTCGGCCCAGAACGAACAGATCGGGCACCCGACCTCGTCCGCCGGGTCGAACATGAAGTGGTAGACGAGTAGCTGGCTCCGTCCGTCGAAGAGATCGGGCAGGCTCTCCTTGCCGTTGGGGCCGTCGAAGACGTACTCCTGCTCGACGACCTCCCACGGGAGCGCGAGCCGCTCCTGGGTCAGCTGGTCGCGGAGACGGGTGAGCTCTTTCTCTTTGGCCAGGAGGGCTCGCCGGGCCGCGAGCCAGTCCTCGTGCGCGACGACGGTGTGGGCTTGGGCGCTCATTTCATGTCGCCGTGAATCCACGGATCCTCGCCCGGGTCGTCGCCACCTGCCGCGCTAACGAGTCGCTTGAGGTAGTGATCCCAGCCGTGCGCATGGGATTCCGCTGCCGCTTCGTTCGGCAGGCCGTAGTGGCGGAAGCGGAGGGTCGTGCCGCCCTCGCTCGGGACGAGCTCGATCTCGATCGTGCTCGAGCCAGGCGGAACCGCGTTCTCCGCCTCGTGGTCGGACTCCCACCCCCAGGTGAAGACGAGCCGGCGCGGCGGGTCGAGCTCCACGAACTCACCGGCCGCGGTGTGGCCGGGAATGACGCCGACACGGTACTCGCCGCCGGGCCGCACGTCGAAAGAGGCCGTCTGTCCCATCCAGCGCGTTGCTTTCTCCGCGTCGACGAGGAACTGCCAGACCGTTTCGGGGGTCGCGTCGATCGCGAGCTCCCGCTCGACCGCGATCGTCTCACTGGTTGCGTCCATCCTTCTCCTCCTTTTCTGCCTCGTGCTTGAGCGCGTCGAGTCGTTCGTCCCAGAACTCCTCGAGAAACGCCTTCAGCTCGGCGAGGCCCTCGGGCCGCGCCCGGTAGAGCCGCTTGGTGCCGATTCGTCGCTCAGTCACGAGCTCCGCCTCCTTGAGCACGTTCAGATGCTGCGAGATCGCCGGTCTCGTGATCTCGAACTGGGCCGCGATCTCCCCGGCGGAGAGCTCGTGGTTGCGGACGAGCCCGAGAATACGGCGGCGGCGAGGTGTCGCGATCGCCTTCAACGCGGCTTCCATTGGTTTAGTGTAAGCATCTTCTAACGTAAGTGTCAACTTAAATTCAACGCATGCGGACCACGCTGTTGGGAAAGGTGAGTGAGCAGCCAACGTCCTGGGGGAGCGAGCTGGCCGAGCGGATGATCGAAGTGAACGGGGTCGAGCTCTGCACCGACGCGTTCGGCGATCCGGCCGACCCGGCGATCCTCCTGGTGATGGGCGTCGGCGGGTCGATGCTCTGGTGGGAGGAGGGCTTCTGCCGCATGCTCGCCGAGGGTGGCCGGTTCGTGATCCGCTACGACCACCGCGACACGGGCCGCTCGATCACCTATCAGCCGGGAGCTCCCGGGTACACGGGGGCCGACCTCGTTGCCGACGCGGCCGGCGTGCTCGACGCCCACGGGATCGCGGCCGCGCACGTGGTCGGCGTCTCGGCGGGCGGGGCTTTCGCGCAGCTCCTCGCCCTCGCCTTCCCGCAGCGCGTCCTCTCGCTCGTCCTCATCAGCACGTCTCCCGCGACGCCTGGCGAGCGGCGGCTTCCGGCGCCGACCGAGCGCTTCGGGCGGTTCCTGGCGACGGCGGAGGTGGACTGGTCCGATCGAGACTCGGTCGTCGACTACGTCGTCGGTTATGCGGAGATGCTCGCCGGCGGCGAGCGCCGCTTCGACGAGGCCGCTGCCCGCGAGCTCGTCCGCCGTGACGTCGAGCGCGCGAAGAACATCGCGGCCTCCGAGAACCACGCGGCGCTCCCCGAGGGCGAGGTGCCGAGCATGCCAGTGTCCTCGATCGTCGTACCCACCCTGGTGATCCACGGCACGGCGGACCCGATGTTCCCGCTCGAGCACGGACAGGCGCTCGCCGAAGAAATCCCGCGCGCCGGGCTGCTGACGCTCGAGGGCGCCGGCCACGGCGTCGACCGAGCCGACTGGAAAACCATCGCCCGGGCGATCGTCGAGCACACCTCCACACGGGCTACGATCTCCGCAGGCGCGAGGGGGCGCCTCCGGGTTCGCGGGCAGGACTGAGTCCACCTCTCGGTTGCGGACATAGCTAGTGGCGTTCTCCTACTTGGCCTGGCTCGCGAACCGCTGGCCGCTTCGAAAGGAGACGTCATGCCCGAGCTTCTCCCTGTTCAGACGAACCTCGAGCAGCTCCGTCGTCAGGCGAAGGACCTGCTCCGAGCCGCGAAGACCGGCGATACCGAAGCGCTCGCCCGGATCGCTGCCGTCAGTGACCGGCTCGTGCTCGCCTCGGCGCAGCTGGCGCTGGCGCGGGAGTACGGATTTGCAAGCTGGCCGCGACTGAAGCGCGAGGTAGAGCGGCGCGAGATCCTGACGGGCCGCGACCTCGACCGTCTCGGCCAGATGCTCTCCGACCAGCCCGAGCTGGCGAAGATCAAGATGGAGCACTGGCGTGACCACAAGCAGGCGCTGCCGCTCGGCTTCATGGCGATGCTGCGGTTCGACGCCGACCGGCTCGGGCTGCCACGCGAGCTGCCCGGGACCGGCGCGGTGGCGCAGACGCTGATCGACGCGGGCGCGCCGGTGGACGGTGACCCAGGGGACAGGGAGACGCCGCTGATCACCGCCGCCAGCTACGGCGACGCCGAGGTCGCCAAGGTGCTGATCGAGGCGGGTGCGGACGTGAACGCGCGCTCGGCCCCCGACTCGGGCGGTGTTCCCGGTGGCAGCGCGCTCCTCCACGCCGCCGTCTTCGGGATGACCGACGTGCTCGATCTGCTCGTGGCGGCCGGAGCGGAGGTGACGAGCCTGGAGGAGGCCGCGGCCGCGGGCGACGTCACCGGGTGGTTGACACCCGAGGCCGATCTGCAAGCGCGGATCCGGGCGCTCGTGTTCGCTGCCGACCACGAGCGGCTGGCCGTCGTCGACCAGCTGATCGACGCCGGCACACCGGTCGATGCCTTCGACGAGGTGTGGGGGCGCCAGGCGCTGCGGATCGCCGCGCAGAACGGGCGCCCGGCGAGCGTGCGCCGGCTGCTCGAGCGCGGCGCCGACCCGAATCTCCGGGACAAGGAGGGACGAACCGCGCTCGACTGGAGCCGGGCTGAACAAGGCGGGTTCGACAGCCACGGCCACGAGCAGGTCGATGCGATCCTGCGACCGCTGACCGCAGGCTGAGGTCGAGCGCAGCGCTGAAGGGATTCACGGCCGAGGAACAGGCCGCGATGAGGTACGCGACCTTCGGCTTCAACCAGGCGGCGAACCTCGACCAGGGCGCCATGTGGCCGACCTCGTTCGCGCTGACGGAGCTGACGCCCAAGGAGGAGGCGAAGATCGGCGCGCTCGTGAAGAAAGCGATGCGCTGAAGACACGGGAGCGGCCCCGCCAGCGCGGGGCCGCTCCTCGAAGTGCTACGCGATTGTCGTCACTGCTCGTCCTCGTCATCCCGCGTCACGGCGGCGAGCGCGTCCACGATGCCGTTGCCGTAGAAGCCGTTGAATGCCGTCGTGCCTTCGCACAGGGCGTCGAACTCGGCGGGACGCCCGACGTCGGCGTACGAGAAGAGCGGCGGCGACGGGCACGCGTGCTCGGCCGCCGTCCGAGTGAGGATTCTGTTCACCTTGTCCGGCTTCAAGGTGAGGCCGCCGTGCGCCTTGTCCTTCTTGCCCCACTCGCTGACGATCAGCGCGGCGACGCCGACCGCGTGCGGCGAGGCCATCGAGGTGCCCTGCAGGTAGCGGTAGTAGCCGCAGGTGCCGCCGCTGCAGTAGCTGACGACGGCGGCCGCGACCCCGGCCGGCGTGACGTTGCCGGCGGCGTCGACCCAGCCGTTGGTCCGAAGCACGTTGAGCGGGTAGCTGGACAGGACCTGGTTTCTGTTGGTGCGGTAGATCGGCGTGCCGAGCCCGTCGCGGAAGTAGCCGCCCGGTGCGGACACGCTGATCTGCTCGACGCCGTAGTTGGAGTAGTCGGCCTTCGCCGTGGTGGGTCCGAGTGCGGACACGCCGATCACGTGGTTGCCCTCGACCGGCAGGTCGACGCAGGTCGCGTTGTCGACGGGACGCGGGTACGCCGTGTTGAGCGGGAAGTCCGGGCTCGAGGTGTCGGTCCGCGGGTGGCCGAGATCCTCGTGGTTGTTCCCGAGCGAGCCGACGAGCGTGACGCCGTGGTCGTGCGCGTAGTCGAGTGCCCGGTTCACCGCCGCGATCGTGGTGCGCTGCTCGAGCTGCTGTTCCGGGGTGTCGGCCGGGTTGTTCGTGCAGTTGTAGAGCCACGGGTCGATGTAGAACGACATGTTGATCACGTCGAGCCCGATGTCGGCGCCGTACGTCAGCGCGTCCAGCACCGGCTGCAGGAAGAGAAAGCCGGAGTCCTGGCCGCCGCGGATGCTGACGATGGTCACGCCGGGCGCCACGCCGGAGACGCCGAAGCCGTTGGCCGCGGCAGCGATGATGCCGGCGACGTGGGTGCCGTGCCCGTTGTCGTCGTAGGCGGGCGGGTCGACGCAGCCTGCGAACTCGCACGGCCCGTCGAACGGCGCGCCGTTCGGGTCGTTCGGGATGTCCGTCACGAAGTTGCGGGACAGCGCGACGTTGATGTTCGGGGCGATGTCCGGGTGGGTGGCGTCGACCCCCGAGTCGAGCACGCCGACCATCACGTCGTGGCTGCCAGGCTGGACGGTGCGGGCGAGGTCCGACTTCACCATTTGCAGGCCCCACCGGTCGGCGTCCAGCGGGTCCAGCCCCACCGGTGCCAGGCTGGCGTCGAATTGCGGCGCGAAGCTGACATTCGCGTTGTGCTCGGTCTCCACGACGTCGCGGAGGTGCCGAGCGGCGCCGGGCGTGGCGTCGGGCACCCGGCCGATCGGACGCGTGTGGACCGCGCCGTAGATCGCGGGTGAAGCCGACACTTGCTGCACGAAGCCGGTGGCCGGTGCCTGCACGGTCAGCGTGCCGACTTCGGCGTTCTGCTTGATCACGGTGCCGCCCGCCGCCGAGACGGCCGCCAGCGCGGCGGCGTGCGAGGCGCCCTGCTCGAGCAGCACGGTGTATTGGGTGGAGGCCGTCGCGGTGCCGCCGACGGCCGGCGCTCCGAACACGAGCACGGAGATCGCCAGCACGGCCACGACCGTGGCCAGCGCATGTTGTCGTCTCATTTTTCGCCTGCCCCCTCTAGGGTCGCCGCCGCGATTTGCGACCCGGTCGTCGCGTCAGCCTGCTCTTAGCCGCGATCGAGAGTTGACGCGGGTGAATGAGAGAACCGCAGATGCTAGAGCGGCTCGCCGCGAACCTCAACCAACGGGACGGGCCTTCCGGGGCTGGATGTTCTTGTTGTGATGGAAAACGTTGTCGGGGTCGTACCTGGCCTTGACCTCGGCGAGCCGCCGGTAGACCTGATCGCCGTAGGCCTCTCGAACCCGGCCGAAGTCGTCGTCGGCATCGAGGAAGTTGACGTAGACGCCGCCCGCGCGGTGGGGCTGGAGGGCCTCGAGGAACCGTCGCGCCCAAGCGGCTTCGGTCGCGACGCGCTCGCCGGGCTCGTCGGGCAGGCACACGGCGTCGATGACGATGTTGTGAGCCACGTCGCGACCCGCGTAGGCGGTGCCGTCGCGGGGGACCCGGGCGACGGCGCCGCCCAGGTGGAACATCGCCGAGTACGACCGGGGCGAACCGGCGGAGAAGGCGTGATCGGCGATGACCGCGATGAGGTCGTCGGAAAGGCCGGCCAGGTTCGTCGCCTTCCAGTAGTAGTGCCACCCGTGGAGAACGGTGTCGTCGAGGCCGCCCTGGAAGACGCCGTACGGCGTGGGAGAGAGCAGGTCGACGAGCGGCGTGCCGAACCGGCGGAGGGCCTGCACCGCACGCTCGCCGTCTTCGACGGCGCCGGCGTAACAGCACGCGACGGAGACAGTCGGCCTCCAGTGCAGGTGCTCCGGGATGGCGGCGAGTGGGGGCACGGTCCCGAGCCTGACGACGCTGCCGAGCTCGTCCGGCGCTGCGGCGGCGAAGTCGCGGTAGAAGCGCAGCACGTCGGCGGTGTTGTCGGCCGCCCAGAACACGGGCCCGGCCAGCACGGTCGGGCCGACGGCGTGCAGCGTGAACCGGAACGAGGTGACGACGCCGAAGTTGCCGCCGCCGCCTCGCAGCGCCCAGAACAGGTCGGGGTGTTCGTCGGCGGCCACCCGGAGGATCGTGCCCTCGGCGGTGACCACCTCGGCGGCCAGCAGGTTGTCGACGGCGAGCCCGTGCTTGCGCATGAGGAAGCCGAGGCCGCCGCCGAGAGTGAGCCCGGCGACGCCCGTGTGGCCGATGATGCCGCCGGTGGTGGCCAGACCATGAGCCTGGGTCTCGCGGTCGACGTCGCCCCACAGAGCACCGCCCTGCACCCAGGCGGTGCGACCGGCGGGATCGACCCAAACGGCCCGCATCGCCGAGAGATCGATGACGATCCCGTCGTCGCACACCGCGGTGCCGGCGACGTTGTGGCCCCCACCCCGCACGGCGACCTCCAGGTCGTGCTCGCGCGCAAAGCGCACCGCCGCGACCACGTCGGCCACGCCTGTGCAGCGGGCGATGCAGGCCGGACGGCGGTCGATCGCGCCGTTCCAGATCCTGCGGGCGGCGTCGTAGCCGGGGCTCGACGGCACCAGCAGCTCTCCTCGGAACGATTCGCCGAGCTCCTCGTCGATCCCGGAAACCGTCCAGGTAGCCATGCGAGCAACGTTGTCCTGCTGCCCCCGGCTGCCTAGTTCTACTTTCGGACCAACCGGTCCGAATCGCGGACCTGCCGCCGATCCGCGGCTAGCATCGTGAGCGATGCGCAGCTACGCGCAGTACTGCCCGGTCGCGAAGGCCACCGAGGTCCTCGGCGACCGCTGGACGCTCTTGATCGTGCGGGAGATGCTCGGCGGCGCGAGCGGCTTCAACGAGCTCCAGCGCGGCCTCCCGGGAATCTCGCGCTCGGTCCTCACCGACCGCATGCGCGCGCTCGAGCGGGGCGAGGTCGTCGAGCGCCGGACGGGCCCCAAGGGCCGCACCCTCGAATACCGCCTCACGCCGGCCGGCCGTGACCTCCAGCCGGTGGTGCAGGCGATCGGCGAGTGGGGGGCGACGTGGTCGTTCACAAAGCCGCGCCCCGAGGAGCTCGATCCCGACCTGTTGATCGTCTGGATGGCCCGCCACGTCGATCGGCGGCGGCTCCCACCGAACCGCATCGTGGTCAAGTTCGACTTTCGCGACCCCAAGCGGCGGTACTGGATGGTCCTCGAGCCCTCCGAGGTCTCGGTCTGCCTCCAGCATCCCGGCTTCGACGTCGACCTCGAGATCAGCGTCGACACCGCCACGCTCTACCGCGTCTACCTGGGGCAGGCCGAGCTGGGCGGCGCGATTCGAGCCGGCCTGCTGACGATGAGCGGCGCGCGGACCCTGCAACGCGGCTTCGGCCAGTGGTTCACCTGGAGCGCATTCGCTCCGGCCAGCCGCTCCGCGCAGAAGCGACGTACAGCCGCCTCACGGCTGGCCGGCCCTGATCGCGTACGGACTCTTTCGTAGACGGCTCACGCGGCCGCGGGGTCTTCGAGCGATGCCTCGAGAATGTAAAGCGCCCTCGCCTTACGCGAGCGCGGCGGCCGCAAGCGAGACGATCGAGGCGGCGACGATCGCCAGCGCCGCGAGAGCAAGGGCATCGCCGGTGCGGCCGTTGGCGAGCGCTCCCATCAAGTCACGCCTGCGCGCGAGGGTGCGCATCGCGACGAGAAGCGGCAACAGCAGGACCGCGTTCAGCACCTGGGTCACGAACAGGATCGGCACCAGCGGCAGGCCGGGAACCATGACGACCGCTGCGCCCACTCCGAGGACGCCGAGATAGCTGCCGTAGAAGAGCGGCGCCTCGGCGAACGAGTCATCGAGCGCGGACTCCTGTCCGAACGCCTCTGCGACCGAATACGCGGTCGAGAGCGGCACGACCGCGGCAGCCAGCAGCGCTGCCCCAACGAGGCCGAATGCGAACAGTGCCGCCGCCAAGCTCCCGGCCAGCGGCTCCAGCGCGACGGCGGCGTCGCGCGCGTCGTTGATCTCGCGGTGTCCGGTCGAATACAGCGTCGCGGCACAGGCGACGATCACGAACGCACCGATTACTCCGGTCAGGATCGCCCCCGAGAACACGTCGACGCGCTCGTAGCGCAGGTCGGACTGCGTGAGGCGCTTGTCGGCGGCGTAGGACTGGATGAACGCCACGCCCCACGGCGCCAGCGTCGTGCCGACCATGGCGGTGACGACGACCACGGCCTCACGGTTGAGCGGGAACTTCGGCACGACCGTCCCTTGCGCTGCGTCGGTCCAGTCAGGATGGGCGAGGTAGGCGGCGGCGACGTACGTCACGAACGCGGTCGAGAGCAGGAGCAGCAGGTGCTCGACGCGATGGAAGCTCCCGCGCAGAACCACCACCCCGACGAGAACGGCGGCCGCCGGGACCGAGAGGTATCGGCTGACCCCGGCCAGCTCGAGACCGGCGGCCACGCCTGCGAACTCGGCACACGTCGTGCCCACATTCGCCACCACCAGGGTCGCGACGACGACGAACGTCGCCGGCCCGCCATAGGACGTGCGGACGAGGCCGACGAGGCCCTGTCCCGTCGCGAGGCCGAGTCGCGCGCCGAGCTCGTGGTAGACGACGAGCGCCGCGACGGCGAGTAGCAAGACCCAGAGGAGCGTGTAGCCGTAGCGGGCGCCGGCGATCGAGTAGGTCGTGATCCCGGCGGGGTCGTCGTCGGACAGGCCGGCCAGCAGCCCCGGCCCCAGGACCGCGACGAACGCGGGCAATCCGAGCCGGCGGAGTGTCGCTGCCCCGAGTGGCGGGCGGTGGTGGCGCCGGCGTAGCTGCTTGACGACCGCGAACAGCATGCGACGTGCTTACCTCCAGCCGCGATGTGCCGCGTTTGCGGCCCGGCGCGACGTCTAGAGCGGCCGCTCCATCCTCTGTCGTTCGTGCAAGGGCGCCGCCTCCTTGTGGCGTGCGAAGATCACGAGCACGCTCAGGCCTTCGTACCCGGTGAATCGATGCTCGGCGCCGGCGGGCACGAAGGCTGCTTGCCCCTCGTGGAGCGCCACGGCCTCACCCTCGACCGTCAGCTCGCCGCGTCCCTCGAGGACGACGTAGAGCTCGTCGTCTGCGTGAGCGTTCTGGTGGTCGGGCTCCGGAGCAACCAGCACGTAGACGCCGACTTCGAGCCCCGGCGAGTCGTGAATGATCTCGTACCCGCCGCCGCGCTCGACCAGCCGCCGCCGCGCCCTCTCAACCTCGAGCGCGTCCACGAGCCCACCCTACTCGGCTCACGTCCTCGGCGTCGCCCGCTAGGCGAGCGCCTCCTCGTTCTCGCGTGTGCTGTCCTCCGGTGTCTGCCCGTGGCGCCGCGCGACGAGCACCGGGCACGGCGCCTCGTGCAGCAGCGCCGTCGAGACGCTCCCGAAGACGAGCCGGCGGAGCGCTCCCCAGCCGTGCGAGCCGACGACGATCAGCTCCGCGCCGGTGTCGGCAGCGGTCTGCGAGACGATGTCCACGGGATCGCCTTCGCGGACGAACGACTCTGCCTCGACGCCTTCCAACTTCGCGCGGTCGACTGCCGCCCTCGCGGCGTTCGTCGCTCGTCGCCGTTCTACCCGTTCGAGCTTGCTGACCTCGTCTTCCGGTGCGTACGGGTAGATCGTCAGCGGAGCCTGCCAGGCGGCCGCTACACACAACCTCGCACCCATCTCTCGAGCCAGGTCGACGGCAAGCATGGTCGCCTGCTCAGCTGTAGGAGAGCCATCCGTTGCAAGAACGATGGTCTTCATCGCGGACCTCCTTTCGCTCTGAAAGCCTGCTCTGCCTGGACCACCAGGCCATCGGGGCCGCGACGGATTCCGCGTGCGGCCTTCCCGCAGCCCGTGGTGGCTTACGCGGGGACGGAGAGCAGCGGCACGCGCGAATGGAAGTGGAGGTAGCCGTTCACGCTTCCCAGAAGCCCCTCCTGGGCGCGCCCGCGACCGCGAGTGCCGAGCACGACCAGGTCGTAGCCCCCGCGGTCGAGCTCCCGCACGACCTCGGGGCCGGGGTGCCCGCTGCGCTGCACCGTGTGGGCGGTGACGTCGTCGGGGAGCGTGCGAACCGCCTCATCGAGGATGTCGGCCGCCCACTTGTCGAGCTCGGCTTGCATCGTCTCCTGGCTGACCCCGGCCAGCGTCACGTAGCCCGAGAGCGGCGGCGCGACCGTGATCAGGCTGAGCTTTGCGTTCCCCGCACGGGCCAGGTCAACGGCATGCTCGAGCGCTCGCCGTGAGGAGGGCGACCCGTCGAGCGCGACGAGGATGTTCAAGAACATGGATGTGGCCGATCCTACGACCACCGCGTGTTCGCGGTCGGTAGTTGCCCACAGCCGGGATCGGTGCCATGACCGATGTCGGTCCCCTGCTCGGCGGCGAGGATGGCGGTGAGCTCTTCAGCGAAGGGAGGTGACGTCATGGCCACGATCGTGAAGTGGTCGCCGTTCCAGGAGCTCGACTCGATGGAGCGCCGGATGCGCCGCATGTTCGAGCAGGTCGGCTTCGCCCCGACGCTTCCCCCGGCGGTGGACATCTACGAGACCGCCGAGGAGTTCGTGATCGAGCTGGAGCTGCCCGGCTTCGAGCAGAAGGAGCTCGGGATCGAGCTCTCCGACCACCGGCTGACGGTCAAGGGCGAGCGCACGGAGGCGAAGGAGCAGACGGAGAAGACGTTCCGGCTCCGCGAGCGCCTCGAGCGCGCGTTCGAGCGCCGCTTCGAGCTGCCGACAGAAGCCGACACCGAGCACGTCAAGGCGAAGTTCGCCCAAGGTGTGCTGGAGGTGCACGCGCCGAAGCTCGCGGACTCGAAGCCGAAGAAGGTCGAGATCGCCAAGACGTGATCCGATCGCCGGGGTGGCGGGCGCCCGCCACCCCGGGATCTCGAGAGGAGGAGTCGATGCCCGAGGGGACGAAGCGTTCGCGGGTGCCGGGGATCAGCGTCTATCGGCAGCTAGAGCCGGCGTACCTCGCCTAGGCTTCGTTGAAGATCGGCGCCAAGCGACGGTTCCCCGTCGGGCGGGCTGAGCACCCGCACGCCGTCGACCTGGTCGAAGGAGCGGTATCGGACGCCGACGGCGAGGAACACCGCGAGCGGATCGAGGCAGACGACATCGTCTGCCTCGGCTCGAAGGAGCTGTCGACCGGCGTCGAACGACGCCGTGTCAGCCTCCCTGCGACCCAGGCGCCCAGGGCGGCGAGCAGGAGGCCTGCTGCGATGTCGAGCAAGAAGTGGTTTCCGCTCGCGATCAGCGAAAACGAGACCCAGGCGGGCCAGAGCACGAAGGCGAGCTTGAGGGGCCGCGGCTGCACGACCTGCGCGAGCGCGACGCCGATGATCGCGGCGTCGGCTGCGTGCAGGCTCGGCATCGCGGCGTACGGGTTGGACGCGAGCTGCACAAGGTTCGAGTCGTGGTTGATCACCTCCGCCTGGGCGAGCGTGTCGACGATCCCGACCCCGGGGATGAGTCGCGGCGGCGCGGTGGGCAGCAGGACGTAGCCGACCAGGCCGATCGTGTTCGTGACGATAAGCGCGTTGCGCACGGCCAGGTAGGCGTCGTTGTGGCGGAGGTAGATGTAGAGCAGTGCGAGCCCGACGACCGCGAACTGCGAGAGCCAGTAGGTCCAGTCGACGGCGTGAAGGAGGAGATGCCCGGTCTGCAGGACCGGCCGCTGGACGTCCGGCTCGAAGAAGGCGCCCAGGTATCGCTCCAGCCCGAGGACACGCCGCGCGTTGGCAAGCGCCTCGGGCGGCCCGCGGTCGGCGAGCCCCCGCGCGACCTGGTAGCCGAAAGCGAAGCCGAATCAGATCGTGAGCTGAAGTGCGAAGTCCCGACGGCCACGCGGAAGGACTGTCATTGAACGCCTCCTCAGCATCGCCTCATCAAGCTTCACTCGGCTGGCTTCGCCTGCCATCCGTGCGGCGCCGCAGGCCCGCTTCGGATTTCCCGTGCGCCTAGGCTCGGCCGTGCGCCTAGGCTCGGCCGTTCCGCGCGATCAGCTCGCGATACCAGGAGAAGCTCGACTTGGGAACGCCTAATCGAGCCGGAAGCGGCCGGCTGACGCTGCAGCGGTGTCGAGAGAGTCCCTGCAGGGAGGTTCGACGTCGGGGGAAAGAGCGGACGCTCAGTCAGTGCGCGCCCCGATGCCGCGCCTTCACGTGTGGCGCGATCCTCTTGGTGACGCAAGACGAAAGGAGATCGCGATGACCCAGCTTTCGCGCACACACGTGGGCGATCTCATCGTCGTCCACGGGCATCGTCTCGGCGAGGCCAGCCGAACCGCGGAGATCCTCGAGGTCCTCGGGACGCCAGAGCACGAGCACTACCGCGTCCGCTGGGAGGACGGTCACGAGAGCATCTTCACGCCGGGCAGCGACGCCGTCATCAAGCACGTCGAGCACCACCCCTCGGAAGACGGGCCGATGCTCATCCACGAGCCGTGATGTCCAGTTCATCCGAGCGGCGATGAACGTCGAAGACATCATGACCCGCGAGGTAGTGACCGTTCCGCCGGGAGCCTCGCTGAAACAGGCCGCGCACTTGCTCGTCGAGCACGGCATCTCCGGCCTGCCGGTCGTCGACGACCACGGGCACGTGCTCGGCGTCGTCTCCGAAGCGGATGTTCTCCCGAAGGAAGCCGGAGAGCTGCCGGGTCAACCCCTCGCATGGCTGGTCGGCTTCGACGTCGAGGTCGATCGGTCGAAGCTCGAGGCGCGCCTCGTCGGCGAAGCCATGAGTTCCCCCGCGCTGACGATCGAAGCTGACCGGCCGGTCGGTCGCGCGGCCAGGCTGATGATCGGAAAGGACGTCAACCGCCTGCCCGTGGTCGAGGGCGGGGACCTCGTCGGAATCGTGACGCGCGCCGATCTCGTCCGAGCCTTCGTCCGCAGCGACGCCGAGATCGCAGCCGAGATTCGTGACGACGTGATCGTCGGCGACCTGGGGCTGGACAAGCGCAGCGTGCGGGTCGAGGTCGAGGACGGCGTGGTGACGCTCACGACGATCGGACAGACTGCTGACGCCGGCGCGCTCGAGGCGCTGGTGAGCAGAGTCCCCGGCGTCGTGGGCGTCCACTGCCAGTCGGCCTGAGCGATGTGCTCGCGTAACGTAGGGCCGACCGGCGACGCCGTACCGCCGGCGGGCTTAGAGGAGGGCAGCTGATGTCGCAGTTCACAGACGCGCTCAACGAGCAGATTGCGAGCGAATTCGCGGCGTCGCAGCAGTACGTTGCGATCGCAGTTCACTACGACGCGCAGACGCTACCGCAGCTCGCGGCGCGCTTCTACCGGCAGGCGGTCGAGGAGCGCAACCACGCGATGATGATCGTGGGTTACCTCCTCGACAGCGACACGCCGGTGAGCATCCCCGGCGTCGAAGCGCCGCAGACGTCGTTCGACGATGACCGCGTGCCGGTGGCGCTTGCACTCGAACAGGAGAAGCAGGTCACAGCACAGATCGCCCGACTCGTCGACCTTGCCCGGGAGGAGGGCGATCATGTGGGCGAGCAGTTCCTCGGCTGGTTCCTCGCGGAGCAGCGCGAGGAGGTCGCGAGCGCGTCGGCCCTGCTGGCGGTGATCGACCGGGCGGGCGTCGAGAACATGCTGCTCGTCGAGGCGTATCTCGGGCAGGTGGAAGTCGCCGCCGCGGAACCGACGGGAGCGGCACCCCCGGCGGCGGGCGGCGCACTCTAGAAACCGCAGCTCACGGCCATGACCGACGCACGCGATGGCCGAGCTCGTTCCGGTCGGCGCCGGTGTCCACCCGGCATCGCGTACGTCGGTGCGGTCGGCTCCGGCTCGACCGTCGTCGACTTCACCGCAGTCGAGGCTCGCGGTGCGAGGCCGGGACGTGCCCTTCGCGGTGCGGGTCCTTCCAGGCCTGGACGCTCTCAGCTCACTTGTCGATGGTCACGCGCGCGTGTAGCTGCGGCGCTCGGGCGCCGAAGGGGTCGAGGCCCCAGAACAGGCCGTTCGCGCCGGGCGGCGAGCTCTTGGGCACGCGGACTTGCATCGCGAACGCGAGGCTCTTACCGGGTGCGATCGGGTCGGCCGCGGCGCAGTTGAGCTCGTAGACCTCGACCTTTCCCCGCGGTGCCAGCTGCTGGATATACGCGGGGCAGCGCGTGAAGCGGGCGGTCACCTTCGAGTCGTTCTTCAGGACGACGCGGTAGTGGAGGATCCCGCCGCGCTTCGCGTGGACCGGCTGGTCCGGGACCGTGGCGCTAAGGAACGCGGTCGTCCAGGGGCGGCCGGCGCGCACCAGGCTCGGCTGGAAGACCGAGACGCCGATCGTCGAGGGGGCGTTCGGGTCGACGCACGACGGGACGGCGTTGTAGTCGGCCGAGATGCTCCCTCGGTGGTGCGGGAGCGCGATCCGGACCGCGCTCGGCGGGGCGTGCGGCTGGCCCGTGATCACCCGGTCGCACCAGTTGTCCCACGAGATCGTGAGGGCCGCGACGTCGCCGGGGCGAAGCGCCAGCAGGCTGGACGCAGGGTACGTCGTCTCCGGAAAGTTCGACGGCGTCGTCGGGATGGCGCGGTTCACCTGGACGGGACCGCCCTTCTTGACGAGGGTCACGACCGGCCGCCCGCTCAGCCTGCAGGTGCGCGAGCCCGAGTTGCGGACGACGACGAGTGCGATCCCGCCCTGCCGCCTCGGCACGAACCTGACCTGGCCGGCCACGTGGAGGTCGGAGGCGCGGCACGGAGTCGAGACGGGCGAGCGCTTGGCGACCTGGGGCGGCTTCGTCGCTGTCCACGCGACTGCCGGGCCGCCGGCGTCGTTCCCGGAGCTCGACCCCGAGCCCGAGTTGCAGCCTGCTGCCGACACAGCCAGCACGGCCAGCGCGACGAGAGCTCTCGGGCTCATGCCTCTTCATGATTACCGGAACCGCGCTCGGCGGGCCGGAGGCGGCAGGGCTAGGCTCCCGGAATGCGAACGCGGGCAGGCCAGGTGCTCGCGGCGGCCGCCCTCGCGGCGGCGCTCGCGGGGTGCGGGGGACACTCGTCCAGCGCGCCGCCTGCGACGACCGGGCCGGCCAGGACTGCGCCGGCCCCGACGACGATCGACCCGCCAACGCCACGGCTTTCGCAGGCCACAGCGGTCGCCTGCAGCGAGCTCGAGACGGACATACGGATCGTCTCGCAGCTCGTCTCGACCAGCGTCCAGGTCATGACGCAGTCGACCCATCCCAAGGAGCTCGCGGCGCGAGCCGGGAACGCGTCGAAGAACCTCGTCTACTCGGCGCACGTCCTTTCGCGGATCGGCGTCCCGAGCACGCTCGTCCGACCGCGCAACCAGCTCGTCGTGGGTCTGCGGGCGTTCGGGGCCGACTTCGGCCGGGCGCAGAACGCGGTCGCTCACGGCGACCTCGCCGCGGCTGCGCAGGAGCTCGTCGACCGCCCCGCGCTGGCGAAGGTGCGCACCTCGACGGCGGCGATCGACCGCGCCTGCGGCGACTGACGGCACGGGGATCCGAGCGCGTATAGACTCGCGCGCCAAGGGGGTGGTATCGGGCTGTAGATCAGCCGATTGTGGTTGGGGGCTGAAGCACGGTTTTCGCTGGCATGCGACGGCCCCCGTACAGCGCGAGTAAGGCAGGCGTCACCTCCTGTCCTGCGTGAAACGGACAGGAAAGGGGGGTTGGCGAATGACGGTGCTTCGAACGTTGAAGCGACCGAGATGGCTGGTTGCTGTCGCCTGCGTGGCGTTATTGGCGCCGGCCGTCTTTGCGGTGAGCGGTGTGGCATCGGCCGGGAAGGAGGAGCTCACGTCCCAGGCCAGGCCGCTCGTCGACAGGGACTACATCTACGGGCAGCTCTTCGACATGTCGTACAACGACGTGTACCGCGTCTCGGGCGCGGACGGGCCGCCCACCGATCCGAGCTCGCCGTGGAACGAGCCGCCCACGGTCAACGGGTGGCAGGAGTTCTTCCGGCACTGGAAGCAGCAGCTCACCGACACGAGCGCGATGGGACCGCTTGCCGATTACGCGACGGTCTCGGACCACTACTTCCACCGACTGCCCGAGCAGCGCACGAACCCGAACTACACGTTCGACACCGCGTATCCGTGGGACTCCGACGACGCCGAGGTGACCGTGCCCGGCGTCGCGTGCCCGGGACAGCGGGTCCTGTTGGCTGCCCACCCCGACGGAACGCCGGTGACGCCGGCGATCGTCGGCGAGGTGAACAACCCGCAGAACTCGACCAGCGCGGTCTTCGGGTTCGGCGCCGGACGCCGGACGCTCACGCTCAGCAACGTTGCGAACGGCGGTGCCTACGACGACACCTCGGGCGTGACGCTGACGATGGGCGAGTACCAGGCGCTCCTGCGTTGGTACGACGCGAACGGCACGTTCCCGTCGAAGACGCTCAAGGTCGCGCTGCTGGACGCATCGGCCGGCCGCGCTGCTGACGGGACGTACCTGCGTGAGGGGGCGAAGTACTACGCCAGCCATCTCATCCCGCAGGGGCCCCAGGGCCAGTACGCGATGTTCGCCGAGATGAACGCGAACGGGATGAGCTACCCCGCCTACCACCTGGGGACGCAGTACTACTGGAACAACACGGCGAACGGCGGCGTCGGCCCGTGGCGCACGTTCATCACGGACACGCCCTCGACGCCGAACACGCTCTACGCCGATACCGGCCCAGGCTCGCCGGGCGCGAACATCACGGCGAACAGCGCCGCGATCTCGCAGTTCGACGGGAACCTGAGGAACGCGGTGACAGCCGGGTTCGGCGAGCAGAGCGACAAGTACGGCGGCACCGTCCCGCAGGAGAACCCCCTGCGCTACAACCACACGGGCTCGGCTCCGCTCCCCGCGGTGCCGACTCCGTCGGTTCCCGCGTACACGGCCTCCGACCAGGCGACCTTCTCGCCCGTTCACGCGGCCGGGACGGCCGTCGAGGCGCAGGAGTCGACGCACGAGGACGAGGCCTCGATCTTCTGGAACCTGGGCATCCCGGGCTTCAGCGTCGGCGGCGTCCAGGACTCGAACATCGACGAGAACCCCTATCCCGCGACGACGGACGTATCGATCCGGTCGACGCCGGTACTGCAGTACACCGGCGGCGGCACCTCGTTCGAGCTCGCCAGCAACGTGCCGACGGCGGGGATGACGGTGCTCACCGCCCCGACGGCGGCGGGTGACACGACGGTCACGGTCGCCTCCGCGGCGAACCTGATCGCCGGCCAGCCGTTCTTCGTCGACACCGGGCTCAACCTCGAGACCGGCGTGATCTCGTCGATCAGCGGCAACACCGTCACGCTCAACCACCCGCTGCAGTTCGCCCACCCGAACGGCGCCCGGTTCCACGTCAACCAGGGACAGCCGGTCGGCTTCACGGGCGACACGCTCGAGCACCTGAACGTCTTCGCCTCCGGTGCACCGCACGGGCTCGACGGCGAGGCCTCGCCGACGGAGGAGCTCCTGCGGGCGCTCGAGCTGCCGGCGGAGTACACGTCGCTGCTGATCAGCGGCAACGACTACCTCGGTGCGGTGCCGCAGCCGAAGAGCACCCACGCGTACTTCGAGAGCGATCCGGTCAACCCGACCTCGACGAGGACCGTCACGTTCGACGCGAGCTTCGCCCGGGACTGGAACGGAAAGACGGGCGGCCTGAAGTACTTCTGGGACTTCGGCGACGGCACGACCGCCACCGGCGAGACCGTGACCCACACCTACGCGTCGTCGATGTGGGCCGACGTGAAGCTGGTCGTCCAGAAGGGCGACACGAGCAAGTGGGGCACGTACCGGCAGGCCGTCGCAGTCGAAAGCCCGTCAGGCCCTGCACCTTCGACTCCCGCGTGCGGAACCTTCTCGCCGTCCGAGCGCGCCGCGCTGATCGACGCGGCGAAGAAGGGCGGCAGTACCACGCAGGACGCGAAGGAAGGTGATCAGTCGTGAGGGGCACTCGAGTGAGCAAGGCCGTGCGCAAGGTCGGCCGGGGCCGCTTGGTGGTCCTGCTGCTGCTCGCGGTGGCGGTGATCCCGGCGGGGCTCATCGCGTCCACCGCCGCGTCCTCTGCGCCCGCACCTCCGTTCTCGAACCCGGCGCATCCCGTCATCGATGCGAACTGGATCTACGACCACAACTGGTTCGACTCGACCAACTTCATCTACAAGGTCGCCGGCTCGGACGGCTGCCTGCCGCAGGCAACCGACTGCTCGACCGGCGGCGGGACACCCGGTGACAGCAACAACCTGCCGCCGAACTACAACGGTGCGCAGGAGTTCTACTCGTGGTGGAAGGGGCTCGGAACGAGCAGCACGCCCCAGCCGAACGGCGAGCTCGGCACGTACATCACCGCGAGGGACCACCTCTTCAACACGAGAAGCTGGCAGCTCAACGACGCCGAGCTGACGATCCCCGGCGCCACCTGCGCCGGCCAGCAGGTCATGCTCGCCAGCCACAACGACTCGACCCCGGTCCGTGCGGTCAACACCGGGACGAGCCTCACGCCCATGACCGGGATGCACTCCGGCAACTGGGGCAACGGCTCGGGCTACGACGCGAACATGGGCGAGAACATGAACCTGGAGGAGATCGGGTCCGTGCTCCGCTGGCACGAGGTCAACGGGACGTATCCGGCTCGCACGATCAAGGCGACCCTCTACGACAACGAAGAGGGCGGCCTGGTCGGCTCCGGCGACTACTCGGCGGCGGGCACGCCGGCGGCGATCATCACGGCCCCGGTGACGGCGGGCGACACGAACATCAAGGTCACCTCGACCGCGAACCTGCCGGTGGGCGCGACGATCGCCCTCGACGAGGTCTCGACCGAGAATCCGGTCGTCGCCTCGGTCGGCACGGCGACGACGAACACGACCCTCGCCGAGCCGACCGACCCGGGCGCGACGAAGATCTTCGTCGCGAGCGTCAACGGCATCACCGCCGGACAGACGCTGAAGATCGACCTCGGGACGATCGACACGGCCACGGTTGCGACTGTCGGAACCGGTCAGCGCACGGCGACGACCCTCGCCGCCGCGGCCGCCGCGGGCGACACGAACATCAAGGTCACCTCGGTGACGAACATGGTCGCCGGCGAGAACATCGTCCTCGACGCGGGCTTCCCCAACGTCGAGTACGGCACGATCGCCGGCGTCGGCACCGCCGGGGCGACGGGCACGGGCGTCACGCTGCAGAGCCCGCTCGCACAGTCGCACGCCACCGGTGCACCCACGCAGGACATCGGCAGCGGCATCACGCTGACCGCAGGCCTGGGCTCGGCGCATCCGAGTGGCGCCCGCGTCGTCGACACGTCGGCACTCGGGACGGGGATCACGCTGTCCGCGCCGCTCAGCGCGGCCCACGACTACGGGTCGACGGTGAACGGCTCGGCGACCGGCCTGATCTCGGACAGCCCGCAGGGCCAGATTATCGGCGTGCTGAACAACGACCAGGACGGCCTCAACTACCCGGCCCACAAGTGGGGCACCGGGTACTACATGAGCAACCTGCTCGACGGCCAGGCCGGGCCGTGGTTCAACAACATCAACGCCACCCCGGTCTCGCCGGCCCAGAACAACGTCTACGGCGCGGTCGGGATCCAGCGGCTCCAGCACAACCTGCCTGCCGTGCAGGCGTTCCGGGGCTCCGCTGCCAACGCCGTGACGCAGTCGTTGCAGGATCTCGGGCAGAAGTACAACTTCAGCATCCCGCTGGAGAACCCGCTCGTGTTCAAGAACACGGGCTCGGTGCCCGACTCGCCGGGGATCCACTCGGTGCCGGCGTACCTGCCGGAGGACCAGGCGCTCTACACGCCGGTCCTCGACGACCGCACCGGACGCACCGACCAGGTGTCGTTCGGCATCCGCGGCATTCCGTCCCTCGGCGACATCGGCCAGTACGACTCCAGCATCGACCCGCTCGTGGGCGGTGCGGACAACCCGTACCCGGCCAGCTACCCGAACACGCCCCAGGGCAAGCCGACGCTGGCCGGTGAGTTCGGCCAGGACTCCACGAGCGACTACTTCTCGAACCTCAACTACTGGGCCTCCGGCACCGTGCACGGGCCGGGCGGCTACGACAAGCCCTCGGAAGGGCTGCTGCGAGGTGTCGAGTTCATCGCGACGTGGTTCTCGTACGTGATCGCCTCCCCGGAGGAGGGCGGCGCGGTGAACAAGCCGGACCGCCCGGTCGCGTACTTCGAGATGACACCGAAGAAGCCGACCGCCCAGACCACGGTCACGTTCGATGCCGGTTTCAGCCGGGACAGCAGAGGCGGCACGAACGGGCTCACGTACTACTGGGACTTCGGAGACGGGAGCCCGGTGGTCTCGACGAACGACCCGACGATCCAGCACACCTTCCCGACGCAGGCGGCCTGGCACGACGTCAAGCTGCTGGTCGGGCAGGGCGGGAACAAGTGGGGCTCGTTCCGACAGGAGGAGCCGATCGACTTCTTCCCGACGTACTACCCGGCGCTCGTTCCGCCGACGGAGCCGCTGCCGCCCTCGTCCGGGCCGCAGGCGGATCCGTGCGGAGCGCTGACCGCCGACGAGCAGAACGCGATGATCGCGGCGGCCGGAAACGCCCAGCCGTCGCAGAGCGCCAGCCCGTCGCTGGACTCCATCGCCAGCTACGCGCTCAAGCCGAGCTAGCCGGCTGAGCGACCAACACCTGACGAGGGCGCCGGGAGGCGCCCTCGTCGCTCGACGACCCTGGTCATGACCCAGCGGTGCTTGCCGATCTTGCGGTCGCGAACGAAGCCGAGCTTCTCGTAGGTCGACAGCGCACCGTTGAAGAGGAAGCCGGCGGGCACCGACCCGGCGGCCTCCGGGTGTCCCTCGACGGTCCCGCCACCCAGGCCGGCGATGAGCTCGATCGCTCCGGCGAGCCCCGCAGAGGCCACGCCCTGGCGCCGGTGTCCCCTGCCGACGAAGTTGCACGCGATCCGCCAACCCGGCGGGCTCGACTGACCTTGCTCATAGGCGGCGCGGCTATGGAACCCCATGCACCAGCAGCCGCCGAAGATGCCGTTGTTGCGTTCCACCAGCGCGGCGAACGCATCCCAGGTCGACTCGTCGAGTGCCTTGACCGTGTACCGCGCGGGGTCGTTCACCGCTTCTTATCGGCCCGAGCCGCGTCGAGGAACGCCAGCACGCGCTCGGTGAGCAGTGCCGCAGCAGCGGCGTCGTATGCCGGGAGCGACGAGTCGGCGAAGAGGTGCTCCTCCCCCGGATAGAGGAACAACTCGGCGCGGTCGGTCGAGTCGACGAGCGCCCGCGCGGCCTCGAGGTCCTCGAGGAAGAACGGGTCGGCCTCCTTGCCGTGCACCTGTACCGGAACGCCGTCAGGCCACGCGTCCCCGAACTCCGAGACCGGGAGACAGGAGTACATGAGCAAGGCTCCCCGGGCGCCGGGCCGTGTCTGCGCGAGCTGCTGGGCGGGCATGACGCCGAAGGAGAAGCCGGCGTACACGACCTCGGGGCCGATCCCCTCGGCGGCGGCCACCCCGCGCTCGCCCAGCGCGCCGAAACCCGTTTCGCGCGCGAAGGCCATGCCCTCCTCGATGGTGTCAAACGTGCGCCCGCCGAACAGGTCGGGCGTGTGCACGGTATGTCCGGCCTGGCGCAGCTCGTCGGCGAACGACCGCACTCCCTCGGTCAGTCCCTGGACGTGGTGGTACAGCACAACCTCGGTCATCTCGGATCCTCTCGAAGATTGATCCATCAATTTGGAACGTTCGGCGATGTTAGTCTAATCAGCCATGGCTGGCAAATCGCCTCCGCCTGACTACGACCTCGCCGACCGAATCGCCCTCAGCGAGCCCTCACAGGTGAAGGCGCTCGGCCATCCCCTCCGCAACACGATCCTGGGCCTGCTCCACGAGCGGGCGGCGACGGTGAGCGAGCTCGCTGTCGCGGTCGAACGCCCGAAGAGCACGGTCGCCCACCACGTGAAGGTGCTCGCCGAGGCCGGGCTGGTGCAGGTGGTGCGGACGCGGCGGGTGCGGGCGATCGAGGAGCGTTTCTACGGCCGGACGGCGCGGATGTTCTACGTCAGCGTCGAGCGAAGCACCGACGGCGACGAGCTGCCTCGAGACTTCAACGACTTCGAGATCGCCGCTGGGGAGTCGGCTGCGGCGTTCCGGGACGGGAAGCTGTGGGGGTTCATCCGGCACGCGCGCATCTCGGAGGCGCAGGCGCTCGAGTTCTGGGAGCGCATGGCGGAGTTGGTGGCGGAGTTCGACCAGCTCCCACGGTCGGGCAAGACCATGTACGGCTTCGCGGTCGGCGTCTATCCGACCGACCAGCCGACGCTACCGAGCGGCGGCGAGTAACGGCGGCGGCATCGATCTGCCATGGCTCGCAGGCGTCGCGAACCGCTCGAGGCCAGTGCCGGCCCGGTCGATGACGCCCAGGGCCGCACACCTTGCCGCGGTGACGCGCGCCGCGCCCTCGACGATCCGCTGAAGGACACCCTTCGAGCGACAGCTCGGAACTGATCGCGATGCTGGTTCATTGCACGGTGCTTGGCCTAGCGGATCGCGATGTGCAGCGCCTGGTCGACGAGCTCGATCGTGTCTTCGAGCAGTTCATCTCCGGGTTGCATCGCGCCGAGCGTCTTGACCGCCTGCAGCGACCTGTAGATGAGCACCAGCTCGTCGAACGTCGGCGTGAGCTCGTGCCTCCGAACGTCACGGCGAGCCGAACGCCGTGATTGCAATCGACCGGTCATGTTCGTTTCCCTCCTCTCGGTTTCCTAGGCGGCCTTCTCTTGCGCGACCGGTTCGACCACTCCGACCACCTCGGGCTCCGCCTTGCGGGCCTCGCGGGCGGGGAGGAAGCGGAGCACGAGCACCGCTGCTACGGCGGCGCCTCCGGCTCCGACGAGGAGGCCGTAGCCCATCGCCTGCGTAAACGCCTCGCCGCTCACGGCCAGCACGCGCGACGCGACCTCGGGTGGAAGGTGGGCCGCGATCGCACTCGCCGAGCCGACGGAGCTCTCGGCCTGGCTCTGAGCGCCGGACGGAAGGATGTCGAACTTGCCGCCGACGTCGTTCGTGTAGAGGGAGCTGACGAGCGACCCGATGACCGCGACTCCGAGGGCTCCGGCGACCATGCGCGCGACGGTGTTCGTGGCGGAGGCGACGCCGGACTTGGCCGCCGGGACCGCGGAGATCACCGCGGCAGTTGCCGGTGCCATGGCCCAGCCCATCGCCAGCGTCAAGCCGAAGAACCACAGCACCAACACGAGTGCGCCGGTGTTCGCGTCCCAGAGCAGCGGCACCGCAAGCAGCCCGGCCAGGCCGGTCAGCCCGGCTGCGATGACGCGGGAGGCTCCGAGTCGGGCGACGGCTTTGCTCGACGAGCCGGAGCCGAGCATCAGCCCGAGCGCCATCGAGCTCATGATTGCGCCCGCCTGGATCGCGCTGTATCCGTGCGCGAACTGCAGGTACTGGGTGAGGCCGAAGGCTCCGCCCATCAGGCCGAAGAAGGCGATGCTGACGGATGCGGTCCCGACGCTGAAGCTGGCGTTGCGGAAGAAGGACAGATCGAGCATCGGCTCGGCCGAGCGGTGTTCCCAGAGCAGGAACGCGGTCAGCAGGACGACGCTCATCGCGAGTGACCCGAGCACGAGCGCGGAGCTCCAGCCCTTCGAGGGTGCCTCGATGATCGCGTAGACGAGGACGGTGAAGCCGACGGTCGAGAGTGCGGCCCCAAGCAGGTCGAACGAACCAGGGTGCGGGTCGCGGCTCTCGGGCACGAAACGAATTCCCAGGAGCAGGGCCAGCGCTGCGAACGGGACGTTAACCATGAAGACCGACCACCAGGAGAACCACTCGAGCAGGAGTCCGCCGGCGAGTGGGCCGAGGCCGATGCCCACGGCTGCGAGGGCAGCCCAGACTGCGATCGCCCTGCCGCGCTCCTCGCCGGTGAAGACGTTGGCGATGATCGAGAGCGTGGCGGGCATGATCAGCGCTGCCCCGATCCCCATCCCGGCCCGAACCGCTATCACCTGACCGGCCGAGCCGGCGAACGGCGCCGCCAGGCTGGCAAGCCCAAAGATGGACACTCCGGCCTGGAGCGCAAGCTTGCGCCCGAAGCGGTCGCCGAGGGTGCCGAAGACGAGCAGCAGGCCGGCGAAGACGAGCATGTAGGCGTCGACCATCCACTGCAGCCGCGAGGCCGAAGCCTGGAAGTGGTCCTGCAGCGTGGGTAGGGCGACGTTGAGGATCGTGTTGTCGAGCCCGATGATCACCAGGCTCAGGGAGAGCACGCCGAGGGTCTTCCAGCGCTGGGCGTATTGGACGGGGTCGATCACCATCGAGCTCACTCCTTTCGGCTACGTGCTTCCACTCAAGGCTGCCCTCCGCCGTGCGGCGTCCGGATACGGTGCGCCGCTCTTGTGGGTGCGGCTAGCCGCACCCGCGAAAACAGGCGCACCGTACGCGCCACGGAGACAGCCACCGGCAGCCTCGAAGGGAGCAACGACCCACACGGGACTGGAGGTGAGCAATGTCGACCGCAGAGCACTTCGGACACCGCGAGACCAACGGAGTTGTCGTCGACCTGTTCTGGAACCGCGGACTGCTCGAGGACGAGTTCCGCGTCGAAGTCGTGGACGAGCGCGAGGGAGCCCGCTTCGTTCTCCACCCGACGAACGGGAGGGAGGCGATCGATGCTTTCTACCACCCGTTCTCGGCCGCCCGAGCCGCGGTCAACGGCAAGCACTGGGCCGCGTGACTGCGATCGACGCGACGGTCCGCCGGCCTCGGAGCTGGCTCTCCCAGCGGCACTCGCTCGGCAGCGAAGCGCTTCTGGCCCTCGGCCTGTACGGGCTCTACGAGCTCGCGCGCGGGCTCGTCGTCGGCCACACCGGCGAAGCCGAGCAGCACGCGCACCGCCTCGTCGCGCTCGAGCGGTCGCTGCACGTCTTCCACGAGGCGACCGTGCAGCGGGCGGCGCATGCGCCCCCGGGTCTGATCGGGTTGCTCGACACGGCCTACTTGACGCTTCACCTGATGGTCACGGTCGCCGTGCTGCTCTGGCTCCATCAGCGGCGGCCCTCCGCCTTCGCGTTCGTTCGTACGACCCTGCTGCTTGCGAGCGGCCTCGCGCTCGTCGGCTTCCTCGTCTATCCGACCGCTCCGCCCCGGCTGGCCGGCATCGGCATCGCCGACACCGTCTCGAACGGCCACATCAGTCTCAACCACGGCCTCGTCAGCTTTCTCTACAACCCCTACGCCGCTGTCCCGAGCATGCACATCGGCTACGCGCTCGTCGTCGCAGCCAGCCTGCTGGTCTACGGCCGGCCTGCGCTTCTCCGTGCGCTCGGAGTGCTCTATGCGCCCGCGGTTCTCCTGGTGGTCGTCGCCACCGGCAACCACTTCTTCATCGACGCGGCCGCCGGGGCACTGGCGGCAGGGCTCGGAGCGGCAGCGGCCGTGGTCTTGACCCGTCACGCGACTCCGACCCCACTTACCGCGCTCCCGACGCGGCACGAGCCGTTGCCCGCGGTCGAACGGCGCGCGGCCTAGCCATGAAAGGAGAACGACAATGATCGCGCTCGCGGTGGTATCTGCGCTCTACCTGCTCGTCGTCGGGCCCGTCCTGGTTGCGTGCCTCTACGCGATCAAGCGGGAGGAACCGGATTCGCTGGAGCACGCGGTAGCAGACGTCCAAGACTTCATCGATCTGCGCGAGCGCGCCCACGCCGAGCTTGCCGCGACCGGCTCGCTCGACCGCTTCATCGCGATCAAGAACGAGGCGCGGACGCACCTCTGATCACCGGCTCGGTACGCCCAGCTTCGCCCTTTCTCCGCTCGTAACAAGTTCGGGTAACCGCACCTCCGAACGCATGGACGCCGTACGCGGGCGAACCCTCGGCGACGGCAACGTTGTCGGGGACGGAAGCAAGCCCACAGAGGAGGCTCACATGAGCACTGCACAACAGTCACGCCTCTCGATCGCGCTGCTTCGGGCCGAGCTTGCCGGGCCGGTGATCGGTCCCGGCGAGCCCGGCTACGACGCGGCGCGCCGCGTCTTCCTGCCATCCGTCGACCGGCACCCGGCTGCGATCGTGCGACCCGCCGACGCCGCAGAGGTAGCCCGCGTGGTCGCGCTCGCGCGCGAGGCGGGCCTCGAGCTCGCCGTCCGCGGCGGCGGGCACAGTCAGGCGGGGCACGGCACGAGCGACGGCGGCATCGTGCTCGACCTGGCCGGCCTCACGTCGCTCGAGATCGATGCCGACAGGCGGGTCGCGCGCGCGGCGGGCGGCCTCACCTCGGGCGAGGTCACGACCGCCGCCGCGCCGCACGGTCTCGCCCCCGCCTTCGGCGACACGGCTTCGGTCGGGATCGGCGGACTGACACTCGGCGGCGGGATGGGCTATCTCGTGCGCAAGCACGGGCTGACAATCGACCACCTGCTCGGCGCCGAGGTCGTGACCGCCGACGGCCGCGTCCTCGAGGTCGACGCCGACAGTCACCAGGACCTCTTCTGGGCGATCCGGGGCGGCGGCGGCAACTTCGGCGTCGTCACCCGCTTCGACTACCGGCTGCACCCGGTGGACCTGGTCATCGGCGGAATGCTCGCGCTCCCGGCGACGCCCGAGACGCTGGCCGGTCTCGTCGCGGAGGTGGACGCTGCGCCGGAGGAACTGTCGGTGATCGCCAATGTGCTTCTCGCCCCGCCGCTGCCGTTCGTGCCGGCGGAGCTCGTCGGCACGCCGCTGCTGCTCGCACTGCTCGTGCACGCCGGGCCGCTCGACGAAGGGGAACGGGCGGTCGCGCCGCTGCGGGCGCTCGCACCGCCGGTCGCCGACTTTGTCCGGGCCATGCCGTTCAGCGAGATGTTCCCGGCGGAAGCACAAGACGTTCCGCCCCGCGCGGCTCTGCACACGTTCTTCTCCGACTCGCTCGACGAGGCCGCCGCCGGCGAGCTCCTTGACCGCTTGTCGACGTCCACGGCGCAGCTGCCGGCCGCGCAGATCCGCGTGCTCGGCGGTGCGGTGGCGCGCGTCGGGGCCGAGGCGACCGCCTTCGCGCATCGGCAGCGGCGGCTGATGGTCAACGTCGCCGCCGTCTACGCCTCTCCGGAGGAGGACTCCGTTCACAGCGCCTGGGCCGAGGATGCTGCCGCTGCGCTCCGTCGAGGAGTGGATGGCGCGTACGTCAACTTCCTCGGCGACGAGGGCGCGGACCGTGTCCGCACCGCCTATCCCGGTGCAACATGGGACCGCCTTGCCGAGGTCAAGCGCCGTTACGACCCGGAGAACGTGTTCCGGGTGAACCAGAACGTGCCGCCGGCGGAGGAGCGCTGAGTTCTGCGCCCAGAAGGGGTCAGAAGTGGCGACGATGCCGAACGAGCGCACGAACGACGCCCGCGCCGAGCTCCGGTCGTGGTACCTCCACGGCCTGCAGCCAAAGCTCGCGCGTGCGGCGAGAACGGGCGCCGTCGACCCGCAGGCGGTTGCCGCGCTCGACGCCGAGGTACGAAGGTTCTTGGATCTCTACCGGGCTCGGACGGCAGGTGCCCTCGCGGGAGCGATCATGGCCGAGGGCGAACGAACCATCAGAGGAGGCTCATGTCCGATCTGACCTGCGTCGTCGTCGCCGGCGACGAAACGCACGCCGGAGATCAGGGCTTCGACTACTTCACCGGGATCTCCGCGCAGACCGCGGGTGCGCGCGGGCTGTCCATGCACCGGCTGGAGATTCCACCGGGTGGCAGCGCGCGCCCGCACCTGCACGGGGAGCACGAGACGGCGATCCTGTTCATTCCCGCGGGCATGCCGCACCTGCCGTTCAACCCGAGCGACCGCGAGCCCTGCGTCGCCGTGGTCGCACGCACCGATCCGAACGAGCAGGAAAGCGTGGTGCTGCTCGACGAGGACGGCCGACAGCGATCGGAGGTGAGCCCGTGACGAACGTCCCTGTGCAGCCGGCTGCCGTGAATCTCCTGGAGGATGGCCAGGCCGCTCTCGAGTGGGCGGCCCGGTATCTGGAGCGGGTGGGGGAGCTGCCCGTGCTCGCCCAGGTGGAGCCCGGCGAGATCCGCTCGCGCCTACCCGCCTCGCCGCCTGACGAGGGCGAGCCCTTCTCGGCGGTGCTGCGCGACCTGGACGAGGTCCTCTTGCCCGGGATGACCCACTGGCAGCACCCGCGCTTCTTCGCCTACTTCTCGGTGTCGTCGTCGCCACCGGGCATTCTCGCGGAGCTGCTCGCGGCGGCGCTCAACCCCGTCGCCATCCTGTGGCGCACCTCGCCGGCCTCGACCGAGCTGGAGGGTCTCGTGCTCGACTGGACAGGCCAGCTGCTCGGGCTGCCCGGAGCTTGGCATGGGCATATCGAGGACACTGCCTCGACTTCCACGCTCGCGGCGATGATCGCCGCACGCAACGTCACCGGCGGACGCGTGGTGGTGTGCTCCGAGCACGCCCACTCGTCGGTGGACAAGGCGGCGCACATGCTCGGGCTCGAGTTGCGCAAGGTGCCGTGCGACGAGGCGTTCCGCTTGCGCCCGGAGGCGCTCGACCTCACCGACGCGGCGGCGGTCGTGGCGACGGTCGGGACCACGTCCACCACCTCGGTCGACCCTGTGGCCGCGATCGCCGAGGCCTGCCGTGAGGCGGGCGTGTGGCTGCACGTGGACGCGGCCTACGCGGGCTCGGCGATGGTCTGCCCCGAGTTGCGCTGGGCCTTCGACGGGGTGGAACAGGCCGACTCGCTCGTGGTCAACGCCCACAAGTGGATGTACACGCCGATGGACTGCTCGCTGCTCTGGACGAGCCGGCCCGTCGATTTCCGCGCCGCCTTCAGCCTTGTTCCCGAGTATCTGCGCACGCCCGACTCGGAGGACGCTCTCAGCCTGAGCGAGTACGGGCCTGCGCTGGGACGCCGCTTCCGCTCGTTGAAGCTGTGGGCCGTCCTGCGCTGCTACGGCCGCGCCGGCCTGCAGGAGCGCGTACGCCGCGCGATCGAGCTGGCCTCGCTGTTCGAGGGGTGGGTCCGCGACGAGCCGGGCTGGGAGCTGTGCGCGCCCCGGCCGTTCTCGGTCGTGTGCTTCCGAAAGAACGGCAGCGACGAGGAGAACGAGGCGCTTCTCGAGCGCGCCAACCGCAGCGGCGAGATCTTCATCTCGCACACGCGACTCGACGGCCGCTACGTGCTGCGCCTGGCGGTCGGCCACGAGAGCACCACCGAGCGAGACGTGCGTCGCGCCTGGGAGGTGCTGCGCGAGCTCGCGAAGTGACCGCTCCCCCTCGGACGTGTGTCGCGAAGGGGAGCGGTGGTCTCCCGATCGAGCTGTTCTACTCCCCGCCTACGGGAGGTAGTAGTTCGGGTTCGGCATCTTGAACGTCTTGTCCGCGAAGCCGCCCAGGAGATCGCTGAACTGGTCGCCGAAGTTGCCGACGATGTCGTAGCCCTGCGACTCGATGTAGGCCCGCACGCCCGACTTGTACTGGATCGTCGGGCAGGACACGCCCGCCGTGATGGACGGCCCACAGAACTCCGGCGTGTTCAGGTACGCCGGGTACGAGCCGACGGGCGGCTTGGTGAACAGGCCGTCGGCGAAGCCGCCGTGGCCGGAGTCGAGCGGCGTCGGCGTCGGGTAGCCGGCGTCGACCTCCGGGATGGTCTTCCCGGAGATGGTCACGGTGGGAACGTCCGGCAGCCCCGCCTCGGTGTCGCTCACCAGGTTGGCGATCGTCGCCTGGTGCTGTGAGTCGCCACGGCCGGTGAGGAAGAAGACCGCGTAGCCCAGGGCCTTGGCGTGGCTGACCAGGTCGACCATCCCAGGCGCGGCCGGGAACGCGTTTCCGGTGAACGTGGTGCCCGTCAGGCCGACGAACTGGGCGTTCGTGGTCGGATTGAAGTCCCAGTTGCTGTAGAGCTCGTAGTTCCAGGTGGTCAGTGTCGTGTCATCGACGTCGAGCACGATCGCCCGGTCCGACACCTTCGAACGCGCAGACAGCCAGTTGTCGCCCTGCTTCGCGACCGACCGCGCCTCGTCCGCGTAGTTGCTCGTCAGGTTCAGCGGCGTGTTCCAGGTTCCGCTGGGGCCTGACGTGGCCGTCGGAGCGCCGTAGTAGTTCTTGGCATACGCCCGAGCGACATCGATGTTGGTCATCTGCGACTCGGAGTTCGGCGTGAACCCGAGGTCGGCGGGCTGAAGCCCCGCGACGGCCACCGCGGCGACTGCCGCCACCACTGTGGTCACGATTCCGAGTCCCAGCCCAAGCCACAGCGAGCGCCGCGGCCGCATAAGACCCTTCATTGAATCCTCCCTTTGGTTGACTCCCCTTGTCCCGGATCGAGAACCATATACATCGTGAAGTGGTCCGTCTGAACGACCCGGTCAGGGCGTCGTGACGGCTGGAGCCGTACCGCGCGGCGCGGCATTCCGGTCGAGGAGGACGAGGTTAACGTCCCACCGATTCCTGCATTGCCGCAGGGTCGCCATCCCGGCCGCGTAGGACCCGGTTGTGAAGAAGACCTCCGCCTCGAAGCCCTCGTTGTCCATCCCGGCGGGGCGGTAACCGGCGGCGACCACCGCGTCCTGGATCAGCACCGTGCCCTCGTCGAGCGGCTTGGTCGTGACCGCCTTCACCACGATGTTGCGCTGCTCCTTGTGCACTCGCGTGACCGTCCCGATCTCGTCGAAGGACAGGCCGTCCGGCATGAGCGCGGTCTCGGCCGGCGGAGCGGCCTTCGGAGCCGGACACGGGTCATAGGGGTCGTCCCGGCCGAGCAACCGCACGCCGCCCACAACGAGCAGCAACGCCGCCACGGCGACCCCCGCGATCGCCAGTGCCCGCCGCCGTTCAAGCATCACGCGATTTCCACGACGACCGCTGATAATCTCCCGCGCCGACAGGCGGTCCTATCGAAACCGATACCACACGGAGACGCTATCGGTGGAGTTGGGCGCAAGCGCACAAGACCAAGGGGGAGGTAGGCGAAGCGATGCGCAGGAAGCATGTCGCGATCGTGGTCGCCGCGTCGGCGATCGCGATTCTTCTCGCTGCCGCTACTGCAGCGATCACCAGGAGCAACGGGACCGAGCACGCCCAGGCGGCCCCGTCGAACGTCACGGCCGACCCGGTGGGGGCCGACGACTGGATGTACGCCCAGCGGGCCAACGCCGACGGCTCGATCCCCAAGGGCGCCGTCGTCGACGCGATCGCCCAGTCGAAGGCCGCGGGCATTGCGAGCAAGGGCTCGCCGAGCACGGATCAGGTGTGGACGGAGCTCGGCCCGAGCAACATCGGCGGCCGACTGCGCGACATCGCGGCCGATCCCAGCACGCAGGGCGTCGTCTACATCGCCACCGGCAGCGGGGGCGTGTGGAAGTCGACGGACGGCGGCGCGACGTTCACCAGCGTGTGGGGCAGTTACCTGCCGCAGTCGATCGGCGCGGTCGCCGTCGACTCGCACGGCGTCGTCTGGGTCGGTACCGGCGAGGTCGATCACGGCGGCGGCTCGGCGTACTACGGCAACGGCGTCTACAAGTCCACCGACGGCGGTGCGACGTGGACGAACATGGGTCTCCAGGACGGTGACACGACCGGCCGGATCGTCATCGACCCGCGCGACGACAACCGGGTCTTCGTCGCCGTCCAGGGTGCGCTGCACGACACCAACCCGACGCGCGGCCTGTTCCTGACCGAGGACGGCGGAAACACCTGGACCCGCGTCATCGTCCCGGACAGCACGTCGACCGGCGCCATCGACGTCGCGATCGACAAGGCGAACCCCGACGTCATGCTCGCGACGACGTGGGACAAGATCCGCGACGAGAAGTCGCGCATCTACGGTCCGAACTCCTACCTCTACCGCTCGACCGACAGCGGCCGCACCTGGACGAACGTCCACAACCCGCCGCTTCCGCAGAGCGAGACCGACCCGGCGCTGCAGACCCCGGACAACCTCGTCGGGAAGATGGGGGTCGACTTCAGCGACAGCGACCCGAGCCGGGCGTACCTGATCTCCAGCAGCGCGCGCGGGAACTTCAACGGCTTCTTCACGAGCACCGATGCCGGCGCCACGTGGACCGCGGTCGGTCCGACCTCGGGTGGCACGCTGCAGAGCATCAGCGGCGGCTTCGCCTGGTGGTTCGGTCGCGTCGACGTCGACCCCGTCGACCCGCAGCACGTCTTCGCGGAGGGCGTCAACCTCGCCGAGAGCCTCGACGGCGGCGCCACCTGGACGACGTCCCGGACGCCGCACGCCGACCAGCACGCCGTCGAGTTCGATCCCTTCACCGCGAACAGGGTCTACCTCGGCAACGACGGCGGCTTCTACTCGTCGACCGAGAACGGCGCCGCCCGCGGCCTGTGGTCCAAGACCCCGCGCCTGCCCGTGACGCAGTTCTACGCGATGGACGTCTCGGTCCAGGACAACACGCGCGTCAACGCAGGCTCCCAGGACAACGGCTCGCTCAAGTCGTGGGCCAGCGACAACACCGTCAACGGCGACTGGTTCAACTTCGTCGGCGGCGACGGGATGATGAACCGGATCAACCCGACCAACGACCGCCGCTACTACGGCTGCTCGCAGAACGGCGGTTGCCGCGGCTTCGAGGAAGGGACTCCGAGCTTCAACATGCGGATCCCGGGCACCCGCGCCAACTGGGTTGCGCCGATCGAGTTCTCCGCGGACCCGCGCATCATGTTCGGCGCCAGCGAGTTCGTGTACCGCATGAACACGGACGTCGGTCAGCGGACGTGGGTGCGGATCAGCCCCGACATCACCGAGGGCACCGAGCCCCGGGCGCCGGGCTTCGGCAACGTGACGGCGCTGGGAACGACCCCGGCCGACCCGAACCTCCTCTACGCCGGGACCGACAGCGGCCTGATGTGGGTCAGCCGCAACGCGATGGCCGCCGATCCGGCTCAGGTGACGTGGACGAAGCTGCAGAGCCCCGTCTTCCCCGGCCGCTGGGTCACGAGGATCACGGTCGATCCGGACGATGCGAACATCGCCTGGGCGAGCTTCTCGGGGTGGCGGTCTGGTGACGGCTACCCGCACCTCGTCATGACGAGCGACGGCGGCAACACCTGGGTCGACATCGTCGGCAAGCGGATCCCCCAGGCGCCGATCAACGACGTCATCCGGCACTGGCAGCACCCGAAGTGGCTGTTCATCGCCACGGACGTCGGCGTCTTCCGCACGACGAACCTCGGCAAGACGTGGATCAAGGTCGGAGACAACCTGCCGCTCGTGCCGGTCAACGACATCGACCTGCCCGACGGCAGCGACACGCTCTACGCGGCCACCTACGGCCGCAGCGTCTGGACCACCTCGCTGGCCGACGCCGGCTGACCTGAATCAGGGAGCGCCTCGTCCGCGCCGTCCGCGGGCGAGGCGCTCTCAGCTCGTCCGAACTGGGGCCAGCTCTTGTTCCAGAGCTGCGAACGTGTGCTGGAACGCTCGCCGGATTCCGCGCGCGAGCACGAAACGATCGAAGAGACCAGCGAGCCCTCCGCGGGGCTCGTACTCGACCACGAGTCGGTAGACGAATCCCCCGTCGTCGGGCTCGAAATGCCGCGCGTGGGATGCGTCCGGCAGGCCGGGCTGCGTGCTGCGGTACGTGACGAGCCGGTTCGGCTCGAAGGTCGTGATCGTCATCGTCAGCAGCCGCTCGCGCCCGAGCAACCGCGTCACGAGTCGTGCGGTGTCGCCGGCTGCTCCCCAGCTCGAGCCTTCCTCGAGACGCACGTAGCCGGGCCAGAACGTCGCCCAGTTCGCGGTATCGGTGATGAACGCAAAGCCGTGCTCAACGGGGACGTCGAAGCGATGCGCGGCTTCGATTCGCTTCACCGTGTGACTCTAGAGCCTGCGCGGCCGCGCTCCGCTCTTTGGCAATCCTCAAGAAGGGATCGCTGTTTCCACACGACTCCGACCGGGTAGACGCGAAGAGAGGATGGCCGGTGAGCGCGTCATGGCCCCCGAGCGGATTGGCGAAGAGCTCGACGACCCCCGCACGCAAGAGCTCCTGCGTTCGGCCCGGGTTGCGCGGATCGCCTACGTCGGACTTGACGGATTGCCCCGTGTCGTCCCGATCGGCTTCCACTGGGATGGCGAGCGCATCCATGTCTGCACAGCCACCACCGCCCCGAAGGTGTCCGCCGTCCGCGAACGGCCCGAGGTCGCGCTCACGATCGAGAGCGAGCCCGGAGCCATGCAATCGCTCCAGGTCCGCGGCCTGGCCGAGATCGAGATCGTCGACGGCATCCCGGACGAGTACCTGGCCGCCTCACGGAAGTCGATGGACGACGACGAGGCAGCTGCCTTCGAAGCACACGTGCGATCGATGTATCCGCAGATGGCGAGGATCTCGATCGCTCCTCGCTGGCTGCGTCTTTACGATTTCGAGCAGGGCCGCATCCCACGCTTCCTGCAAGAGCTCGCCCGCGCCTAGTCGCCGAGCGGCGTGGCGGGCGCCGGACCGCCGAGCGGTGGGCGGCGGCTCAGGTGCTCGTCCAGCGCGAGCTGATCGCTCTCGGGCTCGGGCTCGCGTGAGATCTCGCCCCGAATCCTGAGCTCGTCGGCCTCTTGCAGGGCGTGCGACTGGAGGGTGATGCGGCGGGTGAGGACGTTGGCGCGCTCCTGGAGGCGGTGCACCTCGACGAGGTCGTTCGCCCGGAGCGCGGCCGCGCTCCGCTCGTAGGCGCCGCCGGTGCTGAAGAGATGGGTGAGCTTGAGCATGAGCGCGACGAGGTCGATCGCGATCAGGAACGCGAGGAAGAACTCGACGTACTTCCTCACAGCCGGGCTGGCCTTCTCGACGCGCTCGAGTGCCGCCTGGCGGGCGAGGAAGTCGCGGTCGGCCTTGATCGTGGCGATCCGGTTCGCGAGCTGGCTGCTCTCGGCCGCCCGCCAGACCTCGATCTTGTGACGGTTCGCGGCGATCGTCGCCTCGATCTGGGGACGGGCGCGCTTCAACTCTGCCGCGGCGGCGGCCGCCCGGCGGGCGTCGCGCCTGAAGAAGGGGCCGCGGCCGAGCTTGTGGGTCTGCGAGCAGCTCTGAAGACCGGCCTCGCAGTCGGCGAGGAAGCGGCTGTTCGTGACCTGCCGCTGGAGGCTCGTCTCCCTGGCCTGCGCCGCATCGATCTCCTTCTGCGCCGCGGCGACCTTCGCGTCGTACGTGCGCGTGATCTGATTAGTCGCCTGGTGGATCCGGGCCGTCGTCGTCTTGCTGAGCTCGTCGTTGATCGACCCGCTGTAGATCACCTGCGCCACCGGCAGCCCGATCACGAGCGCGATCGCGAGCGAGAGCAATAGGCGCGGAACCGTGAGCACGAGGTTCCATGCCCAGCTCGTGCCGAAGCTCTTCAGGACGAGACGCTCGATCAGGCAGTAGAGCACGGCCCAGAGCGGGAGCACCCACAGGACACTCGTGATCGACGTGCTCCACCACTGGCTGGCGGCGACGGTCATCCCGAAGCCGCTGACGACCGCCATCCCCGCGACCCACATGCCGAGCCCGTTGAGGAAGCTCGCCTCGCTGGGGACGTTCCGGAGGACGAAGCCGTCACCTCCCGCAAACCACGCCCACCCGGCGCGCATGCGCCGACGCGACGTCCTGCGGGTCAGCGCGGAGTCAATCGTCTCCCCTCCGTTCGTGGGCGAGGCGGTACTCATGCGAAGAACAGAAGACGAACGATCGGGCGATGAGTTGGCGCCACGCTCGATTTCTTAGGGACTTGTTACTCCGGCGGTTCGCGGTTCTTGCTCGGGGCCGTCAGAAGATCGGGTGGGAGAGCGGCCGGAAACGCGGCGACGATGAAGGCGAAGAGGCTGAGGACGCCGAGGGCATGCGCCCAGGCTGCCTCGGCGATTGTGAGGAATCCGACCCCGGCCACGAGGCAGGCGATCGCGAGCCGCGGCAGCAGCCCTGGTCCGAGGGCGGTGACCAGAGAACGCGCCTCGCGCCGCTCGGCACCGCTCTCGCCACGGCCGGGCGCACGGCCGAGCACGAATCCGAAGAGCAGCGCGAGCGAGGGGAACAGGATTACCGCTCCCGCGAGCACGGCGACGACCACAGCGACGAGCGTTTCCCGGCCCGCGGCCGCCTGCCGGACGGTCAGTCCCTCGAGGAAGACCGGTGACTGGGCGAGCGCCCAGCCGGCGATGATCGCGGCGACGGCGAGCGCCGCGGTGTAGCGCGATGCCTCGTAGCGCTTCCACCACACGAGCGCGAGCGTCGCGCAGCCGGCAAGGATCGACGCGATCAGGCCGATCAGCCCCCTGCCCTCGACGAGACGGTGGTAGAGCGGCTCGGCGTCGGAGCGCAGCACGGGCAGGCCGGCGAGCGCGATCGCCCCGCTGACGAGACCGGTCGCGAGCGCGCGGGTGCGAAACTTGCGCTCGAGCCCCGGTTCGCCGAGCCGGGCGGCGTCCGCGCAGAGGAAGACGGCGGCGAGGTACGCGGCGGTCACGACGGCGAGGACGCCGATCAGCAGCGAGGTCGGGTTGAGCCAGCTCGTCCACGGGTCGCCGGCGGCGTTGCCGACCGGAACGCGGAGGGAGGCGATACCACCGACTGCGGCGCCCAGCGCGAACGGGGTCAGGATCGACGAGATGGCGAAGGCGGTGTCGATCGCGCTCAGCTCGCGCCTCGTCGACGCGCCGGCGCGCAGGGCGTAGGCAGTGCCGCGGAAGATGATCCCGACCGCGGCGATGAAGAGCGGGATCGAAAGCGTCGAGGCGATCGAGCCGAACGCGACCGGGTAGGCGGTCCAGACGACGGTCAGCACGAAGATGAGCCAGACGTGGTTCGCCTCCCAGACGGGGCCCATCGCGTGGTGGGCGTGGTCGCGTATCGAGTCGGCGTCCTGGCCTTTCCCCGCCGTCAGCTGCCACCAGCCGGCGCCGAAGTCGGCTCCCGCAAGCACGGTGTAGAAGGCGAGCCCGATGAGCGCGAAGAGGAGCGGCAGCGCGTAGAGATGCACGATCAGCGCTCCTCGGTGGGAAAAGGTGCAGGGTCGAGTGGAGCGCGGGCGAGCCGCGCAAGAATCCAGGCAACCGCGAGCGCGAGCGCCAGGTAGACGAGCGCGAGCGTCGCGTAGCCGACCGCGATGCCGCCGGCGCCCGTGACGGCCTCGGAGGTTCGCATGACCCGGTAGACGACCCAGGGTTGGCGTCCGACCTCGGTCGTCACCCAGCCGCAGATCAGCGCCACGACCGAGAGCGGTCCCGCGAGCACAAGCGCGCGGTAGAACCACGGTGACTCCGGTAGCCGCTTGCGCCGCCAGCGAACGGCGAGAAACGTGACGCCTAGCAGGGCGAGCAGTGTCCCGATCCCGACCATCGTCTGAAAGGCGATGCGGACGACGTTGACGGGCGGGCGCTCGTCCGCCGGCACGGACTCGAGGCCGGCGACGCGCGCGTCCGGGTCGTGGTACGCGAGCAGGGAAAGCAGCCGCGGGACGGGGACCCCGTAGTCGACCCGACCGTCGCGGTACCAGCCGAGCAGATGCACGGGCGCCCCTCGTCTCGTCTCGCCGAGCCCTTCGAAGGCAGCGAGCTTGGTCGGCTGTGTGCGGGCCACCTCACGCCCGTTCCAGTCGCCGACGAGCACCTGCACCGGCGCGCAGAGCGCGGCGACGGCCAGCGGGATCGCGAGCGCGGTGCGCTCGTACCGGCCCCAGCGCCCGCGCAGGCGTGCGGCCGCGTAGGCGGCCGCGACGAGGAAGCCCGTGACCATGTAGCCGGCCAGATACATGTGCACGAGCTCGTGCCAGAAGTAGCTGTTGCCAAAGAGCGCCTGGACGGGATGCACATCGACCGCTTTGCCGTCGCGGAGCTGGAAGCCGGTCGGGTGGTTCATCCAGCCGTTGACCGAGATCACCGTCAGGGAGCCGGTGAAGCCGGCGATCGCGATCGGGATTCCGCTGGCGAAGTGAGCGCGGGGAGAGAGGCGGTCCCAGCCGTAGATGTAGATGCCGATGAAGATGGCCTCCAGGAAGAAGGAGAAGCCCTCGATCGCGAACCCGAGCCCGAAGACGCTCCCGAAGCTGGCGGTGAAGGCGGGCCATAGGAGGCCCAGCTCGAAACTGAGGATCGTCCCGGTCACGACCCCGGCGGCGAACAGGGCCGCCATCACCTTCGTCCAGCGCCTCGCCAACGTCCGATAGAGCTCGTCGCCCGTGCGCAGATAGAGCCACTCGACAAACAGCACCAGCGCCGGGAACGCGATCCCGAAGCAGACGAGTGGGATGTGCACCACGAAGGAGAGCGCCTGCATCTGCCTGGCCTGCAGCAGATAGTCCTGCTGCACCTCGGCCAGCGGGGTGCTCGCTAAAAAGACGAGCTGGCTCACCCGCCTAGACTGCCCGACGTGAGCGCACTCGATCGGATTGTCCTCGTAGCTCGCCTCAAGCCCGGAGAGCGCGAACGCGCAGCGAAGCTCCTCGCCGACGGTGTCGAGCCGATCGTGCCCGACGCCGTCGACCGCTGGGCGATCTTCCTCTCGGAGGGCGAGGTCGTCTTCCTCTTCGAGGGCGCAGGTGCCCGCGAGTCGGTTCTGGCGACCCTTGACGACCCGGTCCTGTCGGCCGCCCTCGCGCACTGGCTTCCGCTCTTCGACGGCCCCGTCCATCGGGCGTACGAGGCGCGGTCATGGGAGCGTTGAGCTAGGGTCGGTGACTTGCACCCGACCGGAAGGGAGCTCGTTGTGGCGTCAGTTTCCGAGCGGGAAAACCGGGAGATCGAGGCGGCCAACGCCTCCGGCAACACCCCCGTCGTCTTCATCCACGGCCTCTGGCTGCTGCCGAGCAGCTGGGCCAACTGGGCGGACTTCTTCGAGCAGGCCGGCTACGCGCCGCTGACGCCGGACTGGCCGGACGATCCGGAAACGGTCGAAGAGGCGCGGGCGAACCCGGAGGTCCTCGCCAACAAGACGCTGAAGCAGGTTTCCGACCACACGGCCGACGTGATCGGCAAGCTCGACCAGAAGCCCGTCGTGATGGGGCACTCGACCGGCGGATTGTTCGCTCAGATGCTGGCCGGCCAGGGGCTCTCGGCAGCCACGGTTGCCATCGACCCGGGAATCTTTCGCGGGGTCCTGCCGCTGCCGTTCTCCACGCTCAAGGTGAGTGCACAATTTCTGTTGGACCCCCGGTATCGAGGCCGCGCGATCACGCTGACCTTCGACCAGTTCAAGTACGGCTGGACGAACGCCCTCGACGAGGACGAGTCGAAGCGCCTGTACGACACCTACCACGTGGCCGGATCGGGGATGGCGCTGGCCCAGATGGGCAATGCCAACCTCAACCCCGGGACCGAGGCGAAGGTCGACACGAAGAACCCCGATCGGGGCCCGCTGCTGATCCTCGACGGTGAGAAGGACCACACCGTTCCCTGGGCGATCGCCAACGCCGCCTACAAGCGGCAGAAGCACAACCAGGGCGTCACCGAGATCAAGAAGATCCCCAACCGCGGCCACTCACTGACGATCGACCACGGCTGGCAGGAGGTCGCGCAGACCGCGCTCGACTTCGTCAAGCGGTTCGTTCCGGCCAAACCGAGCTGGCCTGGATCTGCCGCCGGCCGTTCCCAGCGCGTTGCGTTTAACCCGTTCACGCAGCGGCGAAGAGGTCGTGCTCTCGGCCCAGGCCCTCGAGGCGGTGCCGGCCCCGCGGCTCGAATGTCAGTCCGGTGGCGCCCTCGGCAAGGTCCCGGGTGGTGCCCGAAACGAGCACCTCGCCAGCATGGGCCTCGCCCAAGATGCGAGCGGCCGTGTGGACCGCCACCCCGCGGACGTGTTCAGCGATCGGCTCCACCTCGCCGCTGTGAATCCCCACGCGGATGGGAGCTCGGATCGCCGCCAGCGCTTCAACGAGCGCCAGTCCGCAGCGGATCGCGCGCTCAGCGCCATCGAACACGATGAGAAACGAGTCCCCGGCGGTTTCGATCTCGCGGCCGCCGTAGCGGACTAGCAAGGTGCGGACGACATCGTCGTGCATGGCCACCGTGCGTTTCCAGGCCGCGTCGCCGGCCTCTCGCGCCTGCGCCGTGGAGCCGACGATGTCCGTGAACAGCACGGTGGCCATCACGCGTACGCTCTCGCCTCCCTGCACGTCGAATCCAGCGCCGCCGGCCCAGTCGACCATCACCAGCGTGTCGTCGCCCTCCACCCAGGTGACGTGGCCGGGCGGGAGGTCAAACACCTGGTTTGGCCCGATGAGCACCTCCTCGCCCTCGTCGGTCCGCACACCCATCCGTCCACTGAGCACGATCCCTCGGTGATAGAGCTCGCACGAGGCTGTCCCGACCTCAGGCCGCGCGTGTTCCTCCCAACTCCAACCCGGCTGCAGAACATGATGGCTGACCACCGTTCCTGCCAGGCGCACCTGGTAAGTCGCGCCCAGCGGATGTCTCACGACCGCCTCGGGCTCACCGAGGTCGCGGATCTCGACCTGGCTCACGAAGCCCCCGTCACCGGTGGCCCAATCGCGGACTGCTGCTCGGCCAGCCTGCGCGGGAATGCCGGCACGAGTGCGAGGAGCGTGGGATGTCGATTGCGAAGTGGTAGCGCGCGTCGAGGGCGGGAGGGCCCTGCTCGAAGCGGATCAGCGACCCGCGCAGCGCGACCTCGAGCGTCCGGCCGTCGTCCCGCGTCGGGAGGCCGAGTGTCTCATCCCAGAAGCTGGCTTGCCCGCGCAAGTCGCTGGTCGCAAGGGTGAGCTCGTGGATCCGGATGACGCTGCTCTATCCCCGGGACGAAGCCTCAAACAACGCCCGGTCACGCAAGGTCGGCTCGGGAAGCTGCGGGCCATGAGGCGCTGTTCGTTCGCTGCGATGAGCGGATCGACCACGAGGCCGTCATCTTTCTCGGTCTCGAGAGCTCGCGCCGCCGCGGGCAGAAGGGACGTCGCTCTGACGCCCTCGAGTCGTTGATCAGGCGGATGCCTGCGCGCCACTAGCTCGTCGGCTGACCACCCGGTACTTGAGGTGCGTGACGCCGGGGGCCTCGACGGCACGGACCTGCTCGAGCTGCAACTCCGCGTCCCCGAGGTCGCCGAAGACGCGGGAACCGTCGCCGAGCAACACCGGAACGACGTGAAGCTCGAGCTCGTCGAGCAGTCCTGCCGCCAGGTACTGCTGGACGATGTGGCCGCCTCCCCAGAGCAGGACGTCTTTGCCGCCTGCGGCCTTCCTCGCCTGTTCGAGGGCGGGCTCGATTCCGTCGGTGACGAAGTGGAACGTCGTCCCTCCTTCCATCTCCACGGGGTCACGCGGGTGGTGCGTAACGATGAACACTGGGTAGTGGTACGGCGGGTCGTCGCCCCACCATCCCTTCCACTGGCCGTCGCCCCACGGACCACCCCCGACGGGGCCGAACATGTTCCGCCCCATCACCCCGGCGCCGACGTTCTCGAGCGATTCCTCGAGCACCCGGGTGCTCTCGGTCACCTCGCCCCCTTCCATGCCGTGGGCTTGGCGCCAGGCGGCCAGCTGAATCACCCAGTCGTGGAGCCTCTCGCCGCCCTCGCCGAGCGGATTCTCCTCGCTCTGGTTCGGGCCGGCGACGAAACCGTCCAGCGAGATCGAGATATGACATCTGAGCCTGCTCATCGTGCCTCCTCTGTAGGCGGCCGTTAGGGGAGCGGTCATCCAGTCGCCGCCGCCGTCTGGCGCCGTCAAACACCAGGATGATCACCTCCTTACCATGCCGTCTCCGCAGCAACCGGTCGCAACCCACCGCCCTCAGCGGCTGACGTCGTAGACGAGGTCGGTGATGCGGTCGCCTTGCACGATCGTGGCCGGGTCCTCCGGCCGTGGCGGCTCGGGCAGCAACCTTGACCGGGAATCGACGTCCAAACGAGTAGCCGATGGCTCGAATCGCTCTCGTCGCGCTCATCTGCCTCGCCACGACCGCAGGTGCCGCCCTGAGAGAGGTCGCTCCCGCGGCCACGAGCGCGCGGCCGAGCGCACCTCGCATCCTCGGGCCTCGCCACACGACCGACCGTACGCCGACGTTCCGCTTCGTCTCGCGCGAGGTCGGCGTGCGTTCCCGGGCGATCCGGTTCCGTTGCGCGATCGACAGCAAGCGGCTGCACGCCTGTCGCAACCGATACACGCCGAGGCTCCCACTCGGAAAGCACAGTCTCAATGTGCGCGCAGTCGACCCGAGGGGCCGAGCGAGCCGAATGAGCGTCGCTCATGTGTCCATCGTCCGCTCGATCCCGCACGCGGACCAGACCATCCGGGTCGGCAGCGCGCCGTACAACGTGGCGGCCGGCTTCGGATCCGTTTGGGTCGCGGTCGACGGTGGGCTGGTGCGGTTGGACCCGACGACAGGCACGGTGATCGTCCACATCGCCGTGGGCGGCCGGCCGTGGGGCGTAGCCACCGGCGAGGGAGCGGTGTGGGTCGGCAATTACACCAACGGGACCGTGGCCCGCATCGACCCTGCCACGAACTCGGTCACCTGGCGGGTGACGCTCACCACGGGGCTCGGCGAGGCAAGCCCCGTCGGCGTGGCGGCAGGCGGCGGCTCGGCCTGGGCGGCAGACAAGGCGGGGGACGAGATCTGGCGGCTCGCTCCCGCCACGGGAGCGGTACTCAGCGTGGCCCATGTCGGTGACGCGCACGAGTTCGTCGGCGTCGGCGAGGGCGCTGTCTGGGTCTCGAGCGAGGACGGGACGGTGGGCAAGCTCGATCCGGCCAATGGCGCCGTGACGAAACTTGTCTCCGCAGGCGCCGACGCCGACTTCCTCGGCTTCTCTCCGGGGGCCGTCTGGGTGACGAACTACCTGACGGAATCCCTCTGGAGACTCGACCCGGCCACGGGCGACGTGGCGGCGAAGCTGAACATCGGCAATACGGGAGCACAGGGCGTGGCCTTCGACGGCTCGGCGCTCTGGGTCGCGATGTACCGCTCCGGCCAGGTCTGGCGAATCAACCCCACCACCGGCCACGTGCTGCGCCGCGTCGAGGTCGGAGGGAAGCCCCGAGGTCTCGTGGTCGCCTTCGGGAGCGTTTGGGTCGCAAACTCGCTTTCGAGCACCGTGTCACGCATTCGTGTTCCGTAGCTACGCGTCTGGGATGGGCTTCTTGGCCAGACTCGCGTGCTCATGAACGCAGCGTCTTCGCGGTAGCCAAGCCATCGTCCACACCTAGCTCTGTCGCCAGCTTGCATTCGCGGTGGACGTTGCGTACTCCGGTCGCCCGCTCGGCCGGAAGACCTGGATCGTCACCCCGCTGTGTGTGGTCCGGGTGTCGACCAGATCGAGCGCGACGTCCGGGCCGACGTCCGCGAACAGGCGCGTGCCCTGGCCGATGATCACAGGGAACGTCAGCAGGTTGATCCCGTCGACCAGCTCGTGTTCGAGCAGCCAGCGCATCAGGGCGCCGCTTCCGTGCACCTGCAGCTCACCGCCCGGCTCGGCCTTCAGCTCGCTGACCGCTGCGACGTCCCCCGCGATGACGGTCGTGTCCGCCCAGCGCGGCTCGGTGAGCGTGGAGGAGGCCACGTACTTGCGCCTCGAGTTCAGCGCTTGCCCGATCGGGCTCTGGCGCGGATCCTTCATGGTGCCCCAGGAGCCGGCGAAGATCTCGTACGTCCGCCGTCCGAACAGGAACGCGTCAGCGCGCGCGTAGACGTCGTTGAGGAACGCGCCGACCCCCTCGTCCGATAGCGGGATTTGCCAGCCGCCGCGCTCGAATCCTCCGCGGCGGTCCTCGTCGGGTCCGCCGAGCCCCTGCATGACTCCGTCGAGCGATACGGACTCGGTCACGGTCAGCTTCATGATCGTCTCCTTTCCTCGACTCGTCTCACGGGTAGAGACTCTCGGGAGGCGCCAAAACTCAGCACAGGCAACAGAAGATGCCGATTTGCAGGGACTTCAAGCCCTCTTCCGGACTTCGACCTCAGGCAACGACGCCGGTTGGTGGAGCGGCCGGTAGTTGCACCGTGACGCGGAGCCCGCCCGCGGGCCGTGGGGTGAGGGTGAGGGTTCCGTCATGTGCCTGGGTGATGCTCTTCACGATTGCCACGCCGAGGCCGACGCCCGCATGGTCGGCGCGTACGCGTTCGGTGCCGCGTAGAAACGGCTCGGCAAGCGTGGCAACTAACTGTGGGGTGAGCTTCTCGCCGGTGTTCTCGACGGTGAGCGCCACACTCTTGGGCTGAGCGCTGGTCGTGACCCACACGGTGCCCTGTTCGGGCAGGTTGTGGACGATCGCGTTGTGCACGAGGTTCGTGCTCAGTTGCAGTAAGAGTGCGTGTGAGCCGATGGTGGGGGTCATGTCGCCGGAGGTCTCGATGGTGAGGCCGCGCTTTTCTGCGAGGGGGAGGAGCGTTTCAGTGGCTTCTTCCGCGATGAGGGACAGGTCGACGTGTTCTCGGGTGAAGGATTGTCGGTCGGCGCGGCTGAGCAGGAGCAAAGCTTGGGTGAGGTCGATCGCTCGGGCGTTGACGGCGTGGAGGCGGTCCACGAGTTCGCCGGTGTCGCGGTTCGGATCGTTGCGGGCGACGTCGAGGAGTGTCTGCGTGATCGCCAGCGGGGTGCGCAGTTCGTGGGAGGCGTTGGCTGCGAATCTCTGCTGTTCGGCGATGTGCGCTTCGAGCCGCGCGAGCATGGCATCGAAGCTGTCGGCGAGTTCGCGGAACTCGTCCTGACGGCCTTCCAGCTCGATCCGGTGGGAGAGCGATCCGTTCGCGGCCACGCGTGTGGCGTCGGTGATGCGCGTCAGGGGAGCGAGCATGCGGCCGGCGAGAAGCCACCCTCCCAGCAGACCGAATACCAGCAGGAACGCCATCACGATTGCCGCGATCGGAGCGAAATTGCGCACGAGGTCGGCGTGGCTGCGCACTATGAAAATCACACCAGGGTGCACACCACGCGAAAGGGAAAAGTACCCGGCGGCGAGCAGCACGGCACCTGCGACCATGAGGAAGCCGGCGTAGCTGAGGGTGAGCTTGAGGCGGACGCTCAGACCAGGGGGCCTATCCACGCTCTCCTCCGTCGGGCCCGGTGTCCGATGGCGTGTCGATCCGGTAGCCGACGCCGGCCACGGTGGCGATGATCCAGGGTTCGCCGAGGCGTTTGCGCAGTGCCGAGACGGTGATGCGCACGGCGTTGGTGAACGGGTCTGCGTTCTCGTCCCACGCTCGCGCGAGGAGCTCTTCGGCGCTGACGACGCCGCCTTCGGCAGCGACTAGCACTTCGAGCACTGCGAACTGCTTCCTGGTCAGTGCGACGTAGCGGTCGTCGCGGTAGACCTCTCGGCGGAACGGATCCAGCCGCAGACCTGCGATCTCTCGCACGGGTGGCCTGTTGTGGGCGCGCCTGCGGTCGAGCGCTCTTAGACGGAGCACGAGCTCTCGGAGTTCGAACGGCTTCGTGAGGTAGTCGTCGGCGCCGAGCTCGAACCCGGAGGCCTTGTCGTCGAGACGGTCGGCAGCGGTGAGCATGAGGATCGGCATGCCGCTGCCGGAGGCGACGATGCGTTCGGCGATCTCGTCGCCGGAGGGGCCCGGAATGTCTCGGTCGAGGACGGCGATGTCGTAGGCGTTGAAGCTCAGCAGCTCCAGAGCGGTGTCGCCGTCACTTGCGATGTCTGCGGCGATTGCTTCCAGGCGTAGGCCATCGCGGATGGCTTCTGCCATGTAGGGCTCGTCCTCGACGATCAAGACTCGCATGCTCCGATGCTAGAGCCGGCGCGTTTCGTCGGCATATCGAAAACCGCATACGTGCTGGCAACACGGCGCTGCCTTGAATGGCGACATGACCTACCGCGAACCAGCGTGGACAACGACCCGTCGGATTCGGATTCGCAGGATACGTGCCGCCGGCCTGCTGGTCGTCATCGCGGCGATCGCCGCAGCCTTCGGCTACCGGTTGTTGGCGTCCTCGGCCTCGACGGCCGCATCACCCATCGACGCGCTTCGCAGTGAGCACCGTGGTGCGCGTGGCGAAGCGCTGCCCAGCACGGTGTGGCCGGCACAGGGCCAAGCCGCGTTCGTCCAGGCAGGACGGGCGCAGGTCCACGCCGGCCCGAACCAGCACGCGGCTGCGATTGCCAGCGTCGCGAAGGTGATGACGGCCTATCTCGTGCTCCGTGACCACCCGCTACGGCTCGGCCAGGACGGCCCGACGATCACGCTCACCGACGCCGATGTCGCCGACACCGACCGCCGACGTCGACAGCAGGAGTCGGTCGTGTCCATCGCCGCCGGAGAGCAGTTGACCGAACTGCAGGCGCTGCAGGCACTGCTGCTGCCGTCAGCGAACAACATCGCCGCGGTTCTGGCGCGATGGGACGCCGGCTCGGCGGACCGGTTTGTTGCCCGGATGAATGCCAGCGCACGGTCGCTGGGCATGACGCACACCCGCTACACCGACCCCAGCGGCTACGACGACGCAACCCTTTCGACTGCCGCCGACCAGGTGCGCATTGTCGCTCGGGCCATGCGCCTGCCGGTGTTCGCGAGCATCGTCGCCACACCGAGCGCGACGCTGCCGGTCGCCGGCACCGTGCACAACACCAACGCATTGCTCGGGCACAACGGGTTTGTCGGCGTCAAGACCGGCTCGACCGCCGCGGCCGGCGGCTGCTTCGCCTTCCGGGCCATCCGCTGGATCGACGGCAAGCGAACGACGATCACCGGGGTCGTGCTGGGCCAGCCCGGCCACGACCAGATCGCGGCGGGTCTCGCGGCCGCCGACGCCATGGTCGACCGCATCGCCGGTCAGTCGCGGCGCCAAGTCCGGGCTATGCCGGATCTACGGCAACGAAACTTGGCACCACGAGTTGCGCCCCGAGGCTATCTATCACCGCTGCACGCCGGCATTGGACCGGTGTCAACGCAATCAGGAACGTCAAGAAACAGCTGATCTACAGCGCCTTCGAAAAGCGTGACTCAGGGCCAAACGCGCCGGACGCCTGAGTGCAGCCCGTCCGCACCCACGACGAGGTCGCTCGTCACGTGCCGCCTCGAAGAAGCGCTGCCAGATCACCGCGGCCGAGCTCGATGCTGCCGCTCGCCGTTGCGCGTCTCATTGCCTGCAAGTTGATCCGCCCTACTCGCCGGCCCGCGCCGTCGACGAAGGTGATGCCTGTCGAGCCGGTTGCTGCGGCGCGAAGGTTCGCGAGGATGATTCATGCGCTCGGCGACAGCGATCGCTTCGCCTTCGACGTCGACCGGCTGGTCGCTCGGGCGGAGCTGTCGTCCCCGTTCGACCACCGTGGGTGCGAAGCCCCGCCGCGCGAGCCAGTACGCGAGCGTCGTGCCTGCGATGCCGGCGCCTGAGATCAGGATCCTCATGTCCGACCCCTTACCCGAGGCATGCTACGACCGCAGCGGCCAGGTTCTGGTGCTGGGTCGGCGGTGCTACGTCGCGATCGGACGTGGGCGGCGAACGCCTCGATCGCATCGACGACCGTGTCGAAGCGTCGCGAGCGGAACAGGTCGAACCCGTGTTGCGCGCCGGGCAGCTCTGCGTAGACGACCGGATTCGACGAGGTGGCGCGCAGTTGCTCGACGAAGCCGCGTGCGTCTTCGACGACGACGAGGGTGTCCTGGTCACCGTGCGCGACGAAGGATGGTGGTGCGTTCGTGGTCGAGTAGGGGAGTCGTGAGGATGGTGGGCCGCCGCTCGCGACCCGTCCGTAGTAGCCGTACAGGGAGATCACGCCGGCGACCGGCGCATCGGCGCCGTCGGGCGTGAGAGCCGCCAACCACGCGAGATGACCGCCCAGGGAGCTTCCCGCGAGGAAGACGGTGCTCGGGTCGGCGCCGTACTCGCCGCCGTGCTCGCGCACCCAGGCGATCACCTTCTTCACGTCGATCAGCGGATCGGAGAACCCGCCGGAGGCACGACGGTAGTTCGCGCTGACACACACCCAGCCCCGGCCGGCGAGGCGATGGAGCAGGTGGCGCGTTCCGAGACGCTTGCTGCCGAAGAGCGGGTGTAGGTGGACGAGGGTCGGGCGGCCCGAACGACCCGAACGGTCGCGATAGATGTCGAGCAGGTTTGCTCTTCGCGCCGGGCCGTAGCGCACGTTCGCGATCCGCTCGACTCCGCGGCGACGGACAGAGATCGGCGCCGCAAGCACTCGGGCGAGGGAAGGCCGACGTCGGAGCCGAGCGGACAGCTCGGCGTCCACGTGGTCGCGCCAGTGGGCCCCGAGGCCCTCGTCCAGAGCTTGCTCGAGCACCGGGCCGGTCTCGCGCGCCCGCCGACGGAGCACCGCGAGCCCGGCCGACGCGAGAACGGCGAAGCCGAGCCCGATCCAGAAGACGGGCGAGCCGGCGCCGGTCTGGTCGATCGCCAGCGCTGTCGACACGGCGAGAACGAGGAACAGGGCGAGCGGCCAGTTGATGAGGAAGCCGATCGAGTAGCTCAGGCGGAAGGGGCTCGACCGGCGCGGCCGGTGCCCGGAGACGGCGGCCAAGACGACTGCCGCCATGAGCCCCGTGGTAACCAGATAACCGATCGGCATTCGACCCCTGCTTTCGAGCCGGTCATTCTTCCCGATCGCGGTAGGGTCAACGTGATCTGAGGGAACGACGATTAGCCCCGCCAGCCACCCGGACCGGGGCGAGCCCCGCGGGGCGGTGACCGTGAACGAGGACGCAGCGCAGCACGCAAGAGAGCGCAAGAAAGCTGCGGAGGAGGAAGCCGACCGGCTCGCGCGCCACCTCACGTAGGATCCTGAGCTGGGAGAGGAGTGGCTCCGCCAGGACAACCTGATCTACGGCGGGCTGGTGGCGATCGGCCTCGTCTTCGTGCAGGCGCTACTCCCGTACCCCCTGGACACCTCCGCCATGACCTGCGTCCTTGCCTTCGCGGTTGCGATCCCGCTCCTCGCCGCCCTCATCATGGTCAACCGGCAGGAACAGTTCCGGCGCCGTCGGACCAGCTCGCGCACCGTGGCAGGCGCGAGAGCCATCGCTCAGGCCGCCGCCTTCCTGGGACTGGTCGCCGGGTTCTGGCACCTCCACTGGATCGCCGGCGCGGTGGTCTTCGGAAGCTCCCTCATTGCGCTCGGGGTCCACTCCGCAGGCTTCACGGCCTTGGAGTGGCAGCCCTCAACGCCTGACCAGGAGGAGCCGCCCGGAAAACAGCACCCGGAGCACGGCGATGCCGACGGTTCGTGATCGCATCGAGCCGCTCGAGCACCCGCTCGACGTGCCCGTTCCATTTCTGCGTTGCGACGCTCGAGGTCCGCGCGCACTTCGTCGCCCGGGCGGCCGCGGCGTCGTGCGTCCGTGCCGCCCGGCGATGGCGCTCTGCCAAGTGGATCGCTGCTCTGGCTCTACGGATGCTCGTCCGAATTCCAGCGCGCCACATCTCGCTGATCAATGGCCGAGCGTGAGGCAACACCGGCTGGGTCAGCAGCAGTCGCAGCTGTCGCCGCGCCAGCTGTCGATCCCCTCACGTACGGCGACCGCGGCGATCACGAGCGCGGCGGCGGGGTCGGCCCACCACCAGCCGAGCAGTGCGTTGGCGAGCAGCCCGAGCAGAAGCGCGATCGAGAGGTAGGCGCAGATCATGTTCTGGCTCGCCTCGGACACGGTCGCCGAGGAGTTGAGCTTGCGCCCGACGTTGCGCTTGGCGCGGGCGAGCAGCGGCATCGTGGGCGCCGTAAAGGCCGCCAGCCCGATCCCGACCCAGCTCACCTCGGGGTGATCGCCGCCGAGCAGGTCGCGGATCGCCTCGACGCCGATGTAGGCGACGAGGATCGCGTAGCTCGCGGCGATCAGCCGCTGTGCTCTTCGCTCGGCAGTGTGCGAGGAGCCGCGGCCGCCGCTGAACAGCCAGACGATGACGCCTCCGGCGAGCGCTTCGATCACGCTGTCGATGCCGAATCCGATCAGGGCGACCGAGCCGGCGGCGATGCCGGCGGCGGCGGCGATCGCGAACTCGATGAAGTGCCAGGCATTGCCGCCCCAGGCGAGGAGCTTCGCGCGCCGTTCGAGCGCCGCCCGTTCCGGGGGTTGAGGTACCGGGGAGAGTCGCCGTTGTAGTTCGACCGTCGTGCTCATGCCAAGAGCTTGGAGGCGATCGTGTCGAGCAGGATGCGGCCGCGCTCGGTGAGCGAGTAGAGCGCCATCTTGCCGTCGCGGCGGTAGTCGGCAAGCCCGGCTTGGCGGAGCGCGCGCAGGTGGTGCGAGACGAGGTTCTCGGCGCGCTCACTGATCCAGGCGAGATCGCAGACACAGAGCTCGCCGCCCTCGCGCAGCGCGAGCGCGACGGTCAGCCGTGTCGGATCGCCGAGGGCGCGGAATCCCTCGGCCAGCCTGTGTGTCTCCTGTTCGGAGGGTCGCGCGGCACGGATCGCCTCCGCCTTGGCCAGGTCCAGGCAGAGCAGGTCGCACCGATCATCCGACACGAGAAAACAGTCTAACGGCCGTTGAGATGTATCCCGGGCAGCCACGTCAGGCGTGGACTCGCGATCGGCGGCCGAAGCGCCGGGTTGCGCGACCGGAGGTATCTCGTTGGCCCTTGCCACACCGGAGCAGTACGTCGAGATGCTGGATGCGGCGAGGAGGGACGGCTATGCCTGCCCGGCCGTCAAGGTCAGCTCGTCGACGACGCTCAACGCTGCTCTCGCCGGTCTCGCGGACGCACGGTCGGACGGGATCGTCCAGCTTTCCGAAACTACGACGGCGTCTTGCAGACGGACGGCCGCCTCGGTGACAAGAGGGCGTATGACCCACGCGCCTGGGGTCGTGCAGCTGAAGCATCGATGGCAGCGGGAGTCGCGGATGCCTGCGCGATGCTGAGATCAAGCGGCCGCACGTTGGCTGCCCAGCCCATGCATCGCTGACAAGCGAGGCCCGCGCCGGGTAGCGCGGGCCTCGGTCGGAGGGGTGAAAGCCTCTACTTCGCGTGCGGGAGGGGGATCCCATACGGCTGTGGCTCACGCCGTTCGCGCGAGATCAGCCGCTCGAGCCAGCGCGGGAGGTACCAGTTGCGCTCGCCGAGCAGCGTCATCACGGCCGGAAGGAGCAGGCCGCGGACGACCGTCGCGTCGAGGAGGATCGCGACGGCGAGCCCGACCCCGAGCTGCTTCATCGACGTGACCGACAAGGTGGCGAACGTCGAGAAGACGGCGACCATCACGATCGCCGCGCTCGTGATCACGCCGGCGGAGTGGGTGATCCCGCTCCGAATCGCCTCACGGGTGTTGAGACCCTGATCGTGCCCCTCGCGGATCCGGCTGAGGATGAACACGTGGTAGTCCATCGAGAGGCCGAAGAGGATCACGAACAGGAAGAGCGGCAGCCACGCGGTGATCGGGCCGTGGTGGATGCCGGGGACGTGGATGATGCCCCAGCCGCCCTGGAAGACCGAGACGAGCACGCCGTACGCTGCGCCGACCGAGAGCAGGTTGAGCACGATCGCCGTGGCCGGAATCACGAGCGAGCGGAACGTCCAGAGCAGAAGCATGAACGCCAGGCCGAGGACGAAGGCGAACACGAGTGGCGCCCGCGAGCCGAGCTGCTTGTTGAAGTCGACCGAGCCGGCCGTGAACCCGGTCACGTGGGCGGTTGCGATCCGGCCGACCGTCTTCGGCACGACCGACCCGCGAAGCGTCTGGAGCGCATGCTCCGACGCTGTGTTCGTCCCGTCGCCGGCGAGCGGGATCGAGACGACGGCCAGTGTGTGCCGGCGGTTGACGTCGACCTGGACCGGCTCGTGCATCTCGCCGGTGGCGAGCGCCTTGCGCTCGAGATCGGCGATCGCGGCCCGCACCGGCTTGGAGTCGACGTTGTCCGCCGAGATCACGACCTGCGCCGGCACGGGGTTCGCACCGTAGGCCTGCTGGATCCGGTTGTACGTCTTGATCACAGCGAGGCTCTGGGGCAGGTCGGTGACGCCGGGTGATGCGGTCCTGAGCTGGAGCGCCGGTACGGCGAGCACCACGAGGAGCCCGGCCGTGATGCCTGCGGTCAGGATCGGCCTGGCCAGCGCCGGCCGGACGATCGCCGCCCAGATGCGGCTCTCGCCCTCTGCTCGACGCCGCTCGAGCCTACGGCCGAGGAACGGGATCCGGACGCGGTCGACGTGGTCACCGAGCTTCGCCATGACGGCCGGCAGGACGACCAGCGAGCCGAGCATCGCCACGCCGACCACGATCGCCGTTCCCTCGGCCATCCCGATGAACGTCCCGAGGCCGGTGATGAGCATCGCCAGCATCGCAGCGACGACGGTCATCCCGGACGTGAGGATCGCCTTGCCCGAGGTCGCCGCCGCCCTGACGACCGCGTCCTGGCTCGAGACGCCGCCGACCCGCTCCTCACGGGCTCGGCGGAAGTAGAACAGCGAGTAGTCGACGCCGACCGCGAGACCGATGAGCAGGATCATCGAGTTCGCTCCGGAGTCGATCGGAAACGCGTGGCTCGTCAGCGTGACGAGCCCGGTTGCGATCACGATCGCACTCAGCGCGAGCACGACCGGTAGCAGCGCCGCCACGAGCGCCGCGAACGCGAGCCACAGGATCACGAACGTCAGCGGGATCGAGATGACCTCGGCCCGGGCAAAGTCCTTGTTGACGGTCTCGTCGAGGGCCTTGCCGGCCGACGCCTGGCCGAACTGATCGATCCGGAGCTGTGGATTCGCCTCAGCGACCCGGTTGACCGCGTCGAGCACGGGCTCGACCCGGTTCTTGGCCGTGTCGGCCTTGCCCTTCATCGAGAACAGGACGAGCGCCGAGCGTCCATCGCGGCTCAGCTGGCCTGCGTTGCCTGCGGCGAATGGGTCGCGGACGCCCTTGACGCGCCCGGTGGCGGTGACGCTGGCGACGAGCTCGCGGGCGGCTTGTCGCCCGGTCTTCGTGCGGATGCTGTCGCCGTTTCGTGTCTGGAGCAGGATCTCCTCGGCGGCGGTCCGCTGGAAGCCGCCCTGCTCGAGCATGCGTTCGGCCTTGGCGGACTCACCGGCCAGTTCGCCAGAGGAGGAGAGGGTCTTCGCGCCGACTCCGGCCGCGACGATCGCGACGAGCAGTAGCGCGAGCCAGAGGAGAATTGCCCGGACGCGATGCTCGGAGCCCCATCGCCCGAGCCGCTCGGTAAGGCCTTGTTTCTGGCTGTTGTCGATGCGCTTCATCGGAGGTCTCCTTGTGTTCGTAGGGTCGACTCCGATGGTGCTCACGCGCTCGCGCGCCGACTATGGGGCAAAACACGGCGGTGTTGCGGAAAAACCGAGGGCCGCGGTCAGGCGGTCGAGGCGAGCGTGAAGAAGAAGGTCGTGCCGTGCCCCGGGGCCGACTCGAGCCAGAGCTCGCCGTCGTGCGCCTCGACGATCCGTCGTGCGAGCGAGAGGCCGATCCCGATCCCATCGACGTCTCCCGCGGAGGCTCCGCGGCGGAAGAGCTCGAAGACGCGCCGGTGGTCGATCGGGTCGATGCCGCGTCCGTTGTCGCGCACGTACAGCGCCCTGTCCGCCGCTCCGATCTCGATTCGCAACGGCTCGCTCGAGCGATAGCGAACCGCGTTCGAGAGCAGGTTGCGGAAGACGGCGCGCAGCTGCGCCGGATCGGCGTCGAGCGTCGGGAGCGGCTTTCGGACGACCTCGGCGCCGGCCCCTTCCAGCTCGAACTCCAGGTCGGCGATCGCCTGGCCGACGATATCGTCGGCGGAGACTGTGCGCGTCTCCGGCTCGCCGACCGTGGCGTACCTGAGGAGAGCGTTGATCGAGTCCTCGAGCCGGCGGGCTGACGAAAGCGCGGTCGCGAGCAGCTCGTCGCGGTCCTGTGAGCCGTCCAGGGCGCGCCCGAGTGTGGCGACGACTGCATGGAGCGGCTGCTGGAGCTCGTGCGCGGTCAGCTCGGCGAACAGCTTCAGGTCGGCGTTCGAGCGTGCGAGCTCAATCGCCTGGCGTGCGAGCTCGTCTTCTGCACGCTTGCGCAGCAGAACCGGGCCGAGCTGAGCAGCGATCGCCGAGAGGACGTCCGTCCAGCGGTCGTCCTCCGTTCGGCGATGGTCGGCGAAGAAGCCTAGGATCGCGACCACCTCGCCCTCGGCGAGCACGGGCATCGCCACGCCGGCGGCGAAGCCGACCCGGCGCGCCGTGTCGATCCGCGGGCCTTCGCGCTTCGTGGTCGCGACGTCGATCCAGGCCGCCCGTTTCGTCTCCCAGACAAGGCCCGGAAGCCCTTCACCCGACCCCATCGTCTGCGGCGCGCTCGCCTCGACGAAGAAGGCCTCCATCTCGGGCGAGGCCGCCCACCAGCCCGGCGCCAGCCCGAGCCGGGCGTAGCCCTTGTCCGGGATCCACATCTCGCCTGCGACCCACCCGGATTGCACGCAGACCTCGCGGATCACGCACGCGATCGCCTCTTCGAAGGTCTCGGCCGCACTGATCAGGGCGATCGCCGTCTGCAAGAGACGGAGCTCGTCCTCTGCTTCCCGCAGCTCGGTCATGTCGCGGATCGCGACGACAGCGCCGGTCCCCGACTCCATGGGGAATGGCGCGGACGAGTACGCCACACGGATCATCGTGCCGTCCCGCCGGAAGAACCAGTCGTCTTCGACGCGGACGCTCTCGCCGGTCGTGCGCGGCCTCAGCAGCGGGCACTCCTCCGGCGGATACGGGGAGCCGTCCGGCCGCTTGTAGTGAGTCGTCGCGTGGCTGTTCCGCCCGAGCAGCTCCGACTCGTCGCCGTACCCGAAGAGCGCGACTGCGGCCGGGTTCACGTACGTGAAGTTGCCGTCCGGGTCGACGATGTAGAGGCCGTCTGCGGCTTGCTCGGCGATCCGCAGCTGAGCGTCGTCGCCGACGGAGGCGGAGTGAGAGGCTGCGCTCGGCGTCGAGATCGATTATCGCGCCAACGAGCGGTAGCGTTCGGCCATGACCGTACGGGCGCTGCTCGTGGACGATCACGCTGTCGTTCGCGCCGGCATCCGGCTGATCCTGGATCAGGCCGACGGGATCGAGGTCGTCGGCGAGGCCGGCACCGAGGAACGCGCAGTCGTTCTCGCACGCGCGCACAAGCCGGACGTGATCCTGCTCGACGTCCTCATGGCCGGGGAGGGCGGAATCGCGCTCATTCCCGAGCTGCTCGGAGTCTCGCCGGGGAGTCGCGTGCTGATGCTCTCTTCGAGCGCCGAGCCGGGGACGGTCGAGAAGGCGCTCGAGGCCGGAGCCACGGGGTACTCGGTCAAGCGGGCGAGCGAGGCTGAGCTCGTGACGGCTGTGCAGTCGGTCGCCGAGGGCCACGCGTACGTCCATCCCGAGGTCGGGGCGAGCCTTGTCTCCTCGAGACGGGCGCCGGTCGGACCGCTGTCACAGCGTGAGCTCGACGTCCTTCGGCTGATAGCCCTCGGCCACACGAACCAGGAGATCGCGAAAGAGCTCTTCATCTCGACCCGCACGACCGAGATGCACCGCGCGAGCATCATGCGCAAGCTCCACTTCGACACCCGGGCGCAGCTCGTGAACTACGCCCTCGCGAACGGTCTGATCGGCCCGGCGTAGCAGCCTCGGTTTTCCGCAACGGACCCGTTGCATCGCTCGCTCGACAGAGTCATCAATGTCTGGCCGGAGGATCCCGCCGGGGACACGCTCGAGATGGGGCTGTGGCAGCGGGCAGCAATGTTCGCCGCTATCGGCGTCCCCCCACGGGCCAGTGATATCTGGCACCCCATCGCGCGAAGCCCTCTGACGGACTCGAACCGTCGACCCCCTCCTTACCAGTGAGCAACGAAGTTCCCTCCGCGGCGCCCGGCGCTGCCGGTCGAGTCGCGCGCCGACCCGCGTTGGGTAAAGTCGTGGCCGCTGGAGCGGGGTGAGGCCCCCGGTTAACCGCTCGCATCCGAGCCAATGGCCTCTACCAACCAAGTGGAGGTAGAGGCCTGATGAGCGACATCGCGGTTGCGGCTCTGCTGGCGGGAACGATCCTTCTCGCGTCGACGGTCTCGGTTGAGATTGGGATCTCGGTCGCGCTGATCGAGTTGCTGCTCGGTGTGGTCGTCGGCAACGCGTTCGGACTTGACGTGCCGAGCTGGCTTGCCTTCATCGGCTCGTTCGCAGGGATAGTGCTGACCTTCCTGGCCGGCGCGGAGGTGGACGTGCCGCAGTTCCGGCGCGAATGGCGAGCGTCGGTTGCGATCGGGCTCGTGAGCTTCTTCGCGCCGTTCGCCGTCGTCGGCCTCCTCTGCTTCTACGCCCTGGACTGGTCAAGGCGTCAGGCCGAGATCGGCGGACTCGCGCTCTCGACAACAAGTCTTGCCGTCGTCTACGCGGTGCTGGTCGAGACCGGCCTGAACCGGGAGCTGGTTGGCAAGCGGCTGATGTCGGCCACGTTCGTCACCGACATCGCCACCGTCGCGGGATTGACTGTCCTGTTCATCAAGCCGACAGTCTGGATCGTCCCGTTCGCGCTCGTGTCGGTGGGTTTGATCGTTGCGCTGCCAAAGCTGTCGCCTTGGTTTTTCTCCCGCTACGGCGACAGGGTGATCGAGCCGGAGATCAAGCTCGCCTTCGCCTGTCTGTTCGTTCTCATGTGGCTCGGCACTCGCGCCAACTCCCAGGCCGCGCTCCCTGCCTTCGTGCTCGGACTGGTCATGTCGTCCCACTACGTGAAGCATCGGCGAGAGCAAGACAGGATGCGCGTCGTCGCCTTCGCCTTTCTCACGCCCTTTTTCTTCCTGAAGGGGGGCATGAACGTCTCGACCAGTGCGCTTTGGGCCAACCTCGGCCCCCTCGCGCTCCTCTTCGTGGGGAAGATGGTCCCGAAGCTGGCCGGGGTCTTCCCGCTCGCACGCCGCTATACCGCTCCGCACGCCGTTTTCACGACGCTGCTGATGTCGACCGGGCTCACATTCGGCACGATCACCTCGCTCTACGGTCTCAGCGCCCACATAATCGACCGTACCCAGTTCTCACTCTTGATCGCCGTCGTCGTCCTTTCGGCGATCGTACCGACTGCCATCGCGCAACGGTTCTACTCGCCCGCCATCGAGGAGCAGCGAGACCTCACCGCACCCGTGGCCCCTGCCGGCAGTGGCGCACTCAAAGAAGGAGCCGTCACTCGTCGATGACCGGGACTTCGGTCGACCTCTCGGCCGGGACCCGGCGGCGGCTCCTGCAGCGTGGGCTGCGGTTCGAGTATGCGACGCTGGCCTGGAACGCAGTCGGCAGTGCTCGTCCTGGCCGCCGCGGCCGTCGCCCGCTCGGTCGCGCTCGCCGGCTTCGCACTCGAGCTCGCGCTCTACATCGGTGCCCAGTCGGCCTTCGTGCGTGAGGATGACGCCGCCGCCCGGTTTGATCAACGTCCCGAACGCGCAGACGGCGAAGCCAATCAGGCGAGGAGACCGCGGCCTCGCTCGAATCTCATCCGCCTACGCGGGTCACCCGCCGGTGCGCGCCTAGCGTGTGACCGGCCGTCGCAGAATCGTGACGATCGGATCGATGACCGGGCTGAGGATCAGCACGAGCGTCGTGACGTAGCGCTGCCCAACCGTGGTGACTAGGAGCGCGGCCGCTAACCCGACGAGCAGGCTGACCGCAACGTCGGCCGGGTAGTGGACGCCGACAAAGATGCGGTCGAGGGCGATACCCGTCGCGGCCAGGACGAGCAGGATCCCCAGCCGGCGGCTAAAGGCGAGCACGGCGAAGGCGATTGCGAAGGCGACGGTCGCGTGCTCGCTCGGGAAGCCGTTGTCGCGGGAGTGGCCAACGAGCAGCAACGTCGCCTTCGGATGCGTGGCGAACGGCCGCGCGTCGTACCACAGCATGCTCAGCACGGCATTGGCCGCCAGCCCGATCACCGCGGCCAGCGCGGCCGAGGCCGTCGCGAGCTTCCACCGCAGCGGCCCGCCGGGGCGTGCGAGGAGCCAGAGGGAGCCGCTGATGCCGACGAGGACGAAGATCGCCCAGGCGTTGACGATCTGGGCCGCGTCCTGAGCCGGTTCGCTACCGCGTGTCGCGTCGTTCAGCCAATGGAAGATCGTCCAGTCCATCGCTCTTCCATCGTACGGGGACCTGCGCACGGGTCCCCGGCACCAAGAAACGCAGGAGTCTCAGCGCTGGGCGGCGCGTTCCATGACGCGGCCGAGCTTGTCGCGGACCTGCGCGGCGATCGGCGCGAGTTCGTCGTTGGCGACGATCGAGAGCATGCGTTCGGCGTCGATCGCGGCGATGTGCGTGGTTTCGTCGCGGCGGTAGATGACGACGTTGCAGGGCAGGAGCGTGCCCAGTTCGGGCTCGGCTGCGAGTGCCTGGTGGGCGAGCGGGGGGTTGCAGGCGCCGAGGATGACGTAGGGCTCACCGTCGACGCCGAGCTTGTCCTTCAGGGTTGCCTGCACGTCGATCTCGCAGAGGACACCGAAGCCCTCTGCTTTGAGCTCGTCGCGGACGCGCTCGACCGCGTTGGCATGGTCGAGCTCGCTGGTCGTGCTCAGTGTGTAGCTGGTTGCGAGCATTCGCATTCCTCCTCGAGGTAGCGGCGGCGCGCCTTGGCCGCCTTCTGTCGGTGCGCCTCCGCCTGTGTGGGCTCGGGCAGGGTGTCGGAGAGCAGGCGCAGGATCGCGTCCTCGCCGAGGACGATCTCGTCGTTGTCGAAGACGAGCGCGGGGATCGTCTCCGCGCCGGTCGCGCGCCGCAGCGCGTGGCGCTGCTCCTTCTCGACGGGCACCTGCCGGATCAGGTAGTCGATGCCGAGCTCGGTTAGCCGCTGTCGGACGCGGCGGGAGGCGGAGCACCACTCGGTCTGCCAGAGCTCGAGCATCAGGCGGCGCCGAGGTCGACGAGCACGCTGAGGCTGCGCAGCTGCTGCTGCAGCGAGCCGCAGACGTCCTCGCACAACGTGAGGACGCCCTCGTCGGCGATCCGGTAGTAGACGTGGTTTCCGTGCTTGCGCCGGCCGAGGATGCCGGCCTCGGCGAGCACGGCCAGGTGCTTGGAGACGTTCTGCTGGCTGGCGCCGAGCGCGTCGGAGAGCTCGCCGACGGTCGCTTCGCCGTCGCGCAGCAGGTCGAGCAGGCGGATCCGCATCGGCTCGCAGACGGCGCGGAAGCGGCGCGCGATCAGGTCGACCAGGTCGTCAGGGAGGGGATGCGGAAGCGTCATGTTCATCTCTTTGCGGAATAAACGAAATAGTTGTATAGTTGTATAGCACGAGAACACTTCTACCGCAAGGAGGTTCGAGATGTCCCCGAACATGAGCACCCTCGACCGGAGTCTGCGCGCTGTGATCGCGCTCGCCGCGATCGCGGCCGGAGTGGTGATCGGCGCCGGCTCGCCGCTCGGGATCGTGCTGTTCGCGGCCGCCGCGGTGATGGTCGCGACGAGCGCGATCGGCTTCTGCCCGCTGTATGCCCTGCTGCATTTCGACAGTCGCGGCCACCGGCCGCTTCCCCACTGAGAGGAGAAGGACGCGATGGATGTGACCACCGAGAGCTGGGAGCGCGAGGTGATCGAGCGCTCGCACGAGCTTCCCGTCGTCGTCGATTTCTGGGCAGCGTGGTGCGGACCCTGCCGCGCGCTCGGTCCCGCGATCGAGCAGGAAGTCGAGAAGCGGGCCGGCAAGCTCGAGCTGGCGAAGCTCGACGTCGACGCCGAGCCCGAGATCGCGGGGCGCTACGGGATCCAGAGCATCCCCACCGTCGCGATCTACCGGAACGGCGAGGCCGTCAGCGGTTTTGTCGGGGCCTACCCGGCGGCGACGATCGGCCACTTCTTCGACGAACAGGTCCTCGCCGCCGCACCCGAAGAGGCGGCGGCGACGGCAGGTGCGCGATGAGCGCCACCGCCACCGCGGCGCCGGCCGTGCGGGCGAAGGAGGTTCACTTCCCGCTCAGCATCGACTGGGTCGGCGAGCGGCGCGTAAGGGCGCAGGTTGAGGGCAAGCCGGCGGTCGAGATCACGCCGCCACCGGTGTTTCGCGGGACCGATCCGGCGACCTGGAGCCCGGAGGACTTCTTCGTCGCCGCTGCTGCCTCGTGCCTGGCGGTCACCTTCACCGGCCTGGCCGAGCGTGCCGGCCTCACCTACAGCCGGCTGCACGTGGACGCCGACGGAGTCTGCGGCCGCCGCGCTGACGGCCATTTCGGCTTCACGCGCCTGCTGCTCCGCCTCCAGCTGGACACCGGTCAGGCCGATGCGGCAGAGGCACGCCGGCTCGTCGAGCAAGCCGAAGCGAGCTGCCTCGTCTCCGCCTCGCTCGACTTGCCGGTCGAGACCGTCATCGAGGTGAACGACGCCTAGTTCAACCGCTCCGCGACTGCAGCTCTACTCCGCGCCCTTCTGCGGAGAGTGCAACCGACAAGTTCGACGTCCTTCTCTACGCCCCCGGCGCGAATCTGCGCTTCGTGGCGGCTCTGCGCCCCGCGGAACCAGGACGAGCCGGGCCCGTTGACGGAGCGGACGTAGACGTCGTCGCCCTCGCGGACAACCCACATCGTCACCGGCTGGCGCGACGTCCCGTCACGTCGTACGGACGCGAGGTTCAGCTCCTCTGCGGCCCCGATCGCGTCCAGTTCGTCGCTCGTCCAGGTCATCGGTCTCTCCGTCAGAAGGCGATTTGGAACTTGAGAACGTCGCGGTCGTTCATCAGCCGGTAGCCGACCGGCACCTCGTCGAGCGTTCCCGTGCGGTCGAAGACGCGGCCTGGCTCGATCCGACCCTCCAGCACGTCCGGGAGCAGCTCCTCGATGTAGGCGCGGACCGGGGCGGGGCCGCCGGCCATGCTGGCGTTCTTCCAGAAGGCGATGCTGGTCGGTGTCGTGTCGTGTTCGGGCACGCCCACGCGACCGATCGCACCGCCGGGGCGTGCGATCTCGAGTGCGGTGACGACCGCCTGCTCGAGCCCGACGCACTCGAGCACCGAGTGCGCACCGAGCCCGCCGGTGAGTTCCCGGACGCGTTCGACCGCGTCGTCGCCGCGCTCGCGGACGATGTCGGTGGCGCCGAACTCCTGTCCGAGCGCGATGCGCTCGGGGTTGTTGCCGAGCAGGATGATGTGCTCGGCGCCGAGCCGCTTCGCGGCGATCACGCCGCAGAGGCCGACGGCGCCGTCCCCGACGACGGCGACCGACCTGCCGGGCGCCACCCTTGCCGCGACGGCGGCATGGTGGCCGGTTCCCATCACGTCGGACAGCGTCAGCAGCGAGGGCATGAGCGCGTCGTCCTCGCCGACCGGCAGCGCGACGAGGGTGCCGTCTGCCTGCGGGACGCGCACAGCTTCGCCTTGGCCGCCGTCGACGTTGTCGAAGCCGTACCGGCCGCCGTGCAGGCATTCGCTGTGCAGGCCCTCGCGGCAGAAGACGCAAGTGCCGTCCGACCACAAGAACGGCGAGACGACGAGGTCGCCTGTCTTGATCGCCCGCATGTCGGTGCCGACGGCTTCGACGGTGCCGATGAACTCGTGCCCCATCCGGCGGCCGATGTGGGTCGGCTCCATCGACTTGTAGGGCCAGAGGTCGCTGCCGCAGATCGCGGCGCGGGTGACACGAACGAGCGCGTCGGTCGGCTCGATCAGGTGGGCGTCGGGGACCTCTTCGACTCGGACGTCGCCGGCGCCGTACATGAGTGTGGCTCGCATGCCGTTACTGAAGCAGCGCGCGGCGGCCGGTGACCGACTCTGTTGATCCAGCTATTGGCAGTACCCCTCAGCGGAACGGGCCGGGAGCTACGGTGCCGCTGTGGACACCAGGAGCGAGATCCGCGAGTTCCTGACCTCGAGGCGCGCCCGGATCACGCCCGAACAGGCGGGTCTGCGCACCTTCGGCAATGGCCCGCGCCGCGTTCCCGGGCTGCGACGGGAGGAGGTCGCGTTGCTCGCCGGCGTCAGCGTCGCCTACTACACCAAGCTCGAGCGCGGCGACACCTCCGGCGTCTCCGAGACCGTGCTCGACTCACTCGCCCGCGCGCTCCAGCTCGACGAGGTGGAGCGGGCGCATCTCTTTGATCTCGCCCGCGCGCAGCGGACCTCGCCGCAGAAGCGTCGCAGGCGAACGCGGCAGCCGGTGCGTCCGAACGTGCAGCGCATCCTCGACGCAATGAGCGGCGTCCCGGCATACGTGCGCAACGGCCGCGGCGACATCCTCGCTGCCAACCGGCTCGGGGAGGCTCTCTTCTCGGAGCTGTACGCCGATCCGGCTCGGCCGGTGAACACGGCCCGCTTCGTGTTCCTCGATCCGCGCGCATCCGCCTTTTTCCCCGATTGGGATCGCGTCGCAGGCGACGTCGTCGGTGCGCTGCACACCGAAGCCGGCCGCGACCCCACCGACCGCCGCCTAACCGACCTTGTCGGGGAGCTGGCAACCCAGAGCGAGATCTTTCGGACACTGTGGTCAATGCACAACGTCCACGTCCACGACAGCGGCGTCAAGCGCGTGCACCATCCGCTCGTCGGCGAGCTCACGCTGACCTACGAGGCAATGGAGCTCGCCGCGAACCCTGGTCTCACGATCGCCGTCTACACCGCCGAGCCCGGCTCGCGGTCCGAGGAGGCGCTGAACCTGCTCGCGAGCTGGACGGCAACGCCTGACCAGCCTGAACCAACGCGCGCGACCGACCGCTGACGGACGGCGATGCCCGATCCCCAGGCAGAGCCGGCACACGGCGACGGGCATCAGGTCACCCCGCTCGAGCTCTTCTTCGACCTCGTCTTCGTGTTCGCAATCACCCAGGACACGAAGCTGCTCAGCAACGAACCGACCTGGGCTGGCGTCCTCCGGGCGATGCTCGTCCTCGCGGCCGTCTGGTGGGCGTGGACGCTGTATGCCTGGCTGACGAGCACGATCGACGTCGACGAGGGCGGCGCATCGTCGCGTTTTGCGTGGGCGTGCGACCTTGGTGCGACCCAGCCGGTGTCGCTTGACCTCTCGATTTGCGTCAGCCTTTCGCGTACTCCTCGGCGGTGCGTGAGTCGAATTCGAAGCCCACTACGGCCTCGTCGCGGACAACCCACGCGTCGTGCCCGGGCTCGATCACGTAGGCCTGCCCGGCGCGGATTTCCTGCTCGGTGCCGTCGTCGTGGACGACGTGCATGGCCCCGGATTGGAGGAAGCCGACGTGGTGTGCCTGGCACCGTTCGCCTCCCGCGATCGGCTTGATGCACTCCGACCATCGCCAGCCGGGCTCCAACCGCATCCGCGACGCAGCCACGCCGCCCATCCGAACGATCTCGACCGTCGTCTTGTCCGGCGTCCGAGTCTCGTCGGGTGAGCCGAAGTCGCCTATCTCGACACCTGCCATAGCCCTCCTTCGCTTGGGTTCAGACGGAGTCAGGGCGATCCTAAACCGCTCTTCCGGCACGAGCCATCGCGTCGTTGGCTGCGAGCGCTAAGAGTCGATGACCTTGTCGGGCCCAGACCGTCAAGTCGGTGAGCTCGTCGAGGCTCGAGCGGCGGGCGCCTTGGACGAGCCGGTCCTCGCGCATGGCGCGGGCATCCATTCAGCCGCCGGGTGTCCGCTGGCCGGCCAGTGCGCAGGTGACGGCGTCTGCGAGCAGGAAGATGCGCACCTCTTCGCCGTCGCGCTTGGCGAGTGAGTGGGCGAGGCGTAGGCCGTTGAAGGAGCGCTCCGTGCCGTAGGCGGGATCGTTGAGGATGACGAGTGTCTTCACCGATCGAAGACGCAGGCTTCACCGTCGAGAGCGTGCGCGAGAACGAGGACTACCGCTTCGTCTCCCAACGGGCCGACAACGCAACCCAGAAGTACGGCGTCAAGAGCATCTCGCTCCTCGCCTTCAAGACAGCCTAAACTGACAGAAGGAGCGAAAGTGCCCGACAAGGTTCTCATCAATCTGGCGACAGGGATGGAGGACGGGGAACGCGTTCTCGTCGCGTTCCTCGTCGCCACGGCGGCGGTAGCGCAGGGCAAGCAAGTTGTCGTCTGGACGACGAAGGACGCGGTGCGGCTCGGCTTGCCGGGCGAGATGTCGGGCGTCGTGTGCAAGGACTGCCCGCCGCTAGAACGACTACTCGAGCAGTTCGTAGACGGAGGCGGCGAGCTGTGGCTATGTCCGATCTGCCTCACCGCGCGCGATCTCGGAGACGCCGAGAAGATCGCGAACACGAAGGTCGTGGGAGCGACGCCCATGTGGGAGTGGGCAGGCAGCGACACGACCGTCTTCAGCTACTGACAAGAAACGCCTGATCAGCACCGGCCGTGGGCCGCTCGGCCCGCGCCGTTGTTCGGCATCGCGCAGCATCGCCCGCGAATCGACCCCCTATTTCCGAAGGGAGGGGGTCAAAGCGGCACATCCGGCCGCGTGCGACTCGGTGCGACCATCGTCGCCGGGACTAGCAACATGCGCGACAGCAGAAACCGCGCATTTGCAGCGGCTTCTCCAAGCCCTCTGACGGACTCGAACAGTCGACCCCTCCTTACCATGCGCTCCAATCGGCAACTGGTCGCAACCCGTGGCCTCGGCTTGTTAGAGCCGTTGTTGGGGCGCTCACATTTGCCACCGGTTGCCACTAGTTGCGACCGCTTGGTTCCATGAGCGCTCCATACCGCGGCGCCCCTCGTCTCTTGCTCTCGACTGGAGGCCCTGGCCTTGTGGTCGCCGGTTCGCGGCGATTCTCTTCCGCGAGGACAGATGTGTCGCTCGACGCGGACGAGTTTGTCGAGCGGGCGCCGGTTCGCACTCGCTGACCAAACCTCAGCGCTTTCGTCGATCCGGTGCGAACGGACGAACCCGGCGTGCGGCGGGTAGACAACGACATCGCCTGAGCCGAGCAGCTGGAGCTTGTCGCGGAGCCGACGAAGCGCGTTCTCGCTCGGTCGCCCGTAGATGTGGATCGACCTCAGCGTCACGAGTTCTGCAAACCTCGCGAACCGGGGACCCGCGATCTCCAGGTGGCGATCAAGGGAGGCCGGATCAGCGTGGACGTGTACCACGCTCATGCGATTGCCGTCGTCGCTGAAGTAGGCATTGTACGAGAGAAGCTGCGGCTCGTTTTCCTCGATGAACTGCGCAAGCTCTCCGCGCTAACGCACGGCGAGAAACCATCCCCTTCTCGACCTCGTCGCTCGATAGAAACGCCGGCAACTGGAGGTCGAGCCCGTTCCACCGCTGGACCGCCTGCACCGGCGAGGTCATCGGCGCGTACATCGTGGACACCAAGGCCACCGAGATGATCCAGACCTCGTCAATCTGCGCGAGGCTACGCGGAGCTCGCTCGTATCGTGTCCCAGTCGGCTACAGGAGAGAACTCGACACAGGAGGCGGACGATGAAGGCGATCGTGGTGACGGATCAGGCTGCGGGAACGGCCGGGATGAAGCTGGTGGAGCGGCCCGAGCCGCAGGCAGCGATAAACGATGTCGTCATTCAGATTCATGCGTCGGGATTCGTCCCGACTGAGACGGCGTGGCCCTCGACCTGGACCGATCGCCTGGACCGTGACCGAACACCGTCGATCCCTGGGCACGAGCTGGCCGGAGTGGTCACCGCCCTCGGCTATGGCACGACGGGACTCACGGTGGGACAGCGAGTGTTCGGCCTCACCGACTGGACTCGCGACGGCACCCTGGCCGAGTACGCGGCCGTCGAGGCACGCAACCTCGCGCCCTTGCCGGGCGACGTCGACTTCACGGTGGGCGCGAGCCTGCCGATCTCGGGTCTCACTGCGTGGCAGGGACTGTTCCAGCACGGCCGCCTTCAGGCGGGGCAGAGCGTCCTCGCGCACGGCGCGGCCGGCGCAGTCGGGTCGATGGTGACGCAGCTCGCACGTGAGGCCGGCGCCTACGTCATCGGCACCGGACGCGCTGCCGACCGTCAGACGGCGCTCGACTTCGGCGCGCAGGAGTTCGTCGACCTCGAGAACGACGCGCTGGAGGACGTCGGCGGCGTCGACCTGGTTTTCGATGTCATCGGCGGCGACATCGGGAAGCGGTCCGCGGGTCTGATCCGGGCCGGAGGAACAGTAGTGTCCGTCGTCGGACCGCCGGAGACGCGGCCCGCTGATGGCCTGGCGATCGACTTCGTTGTCGAGTCCGATCGTGCCCAACTGGGTGAGGTTGTCCAGCGGGTGCGGGACGGACGACTGCGGACGAACATCGGCAACGTCGCGACCCTCGACGATGCCGTCGCGGCCCTCAACCCGACGGACCGGGTCACAGGAAAGACGATCATCCGCATTCGTCCGTAAGGACTCGTTGACGGATGGCTCCGATCTCTCGTGGCTTCGGCGGACGCCGCCGCGACGGCATCGATCCGTCGCGGATCCCGCCGGGTCAACACCTCGAGCGCGGCTTCCCGGTCCCGTCGGCCGGGCCGACGCCGCGCACGCCGCTGGAGGGGTGGACGTTCTCGACCAGATCGCCATCGACGAGGCGCGCTCCTGGCCGTGGGGCAGTATGCGGCCAGCTATGGGTGACGGCGCGTAGCAGAGCGTGCCGAGTGTCAGCGTGATCCAGCGTGGCGCCGGCGGTATCCGGCGGCGTGTAGGATCCGCGCCTCTTTGCTCGTGAGGGACTCCGGAATCGTCAAGAAACGTCCGATTTGCGGGTACTTAAGCCCTCTTCCGGACTCGAACCGGAGACCCCCTCCTTACCATGAACGTGAGGAGGGGGCCGATTCATGCGGGTTCCCGGGTACTGTCGCGGGTTCGCGGGCGTCGCGAGTATCCGCGTTTCGTCGCGATTTGCCGGGCCGTGCGACCCTGGTGCGACCCGCGGCGCCGGGTCTTCCAGCCGGGGTATGGATTGATTGAGAGGAGCAGTAGTGCGGGAACCGCATCGGATCGAGCGCACCTACCCGACGACTGCCGAGAACGTGTGGGATCTCTGGACGACGCCCGAAGGGATCGAGTCCTGGTGGGCGCCCGATGGATTCACGGTCGAGGAGGAGAAGCTCGAGCTCGAGCGGGGAGGCGAGCTGGTCTACACGATGACCGCGAGCGGGCCCGAGCAGGTCGAGTTCATGCGGAACGCGGGCCTGCCGCTGGCGAGCACCTCGCGCAAGCGCTTCACCGAGGTCGAACGACCGCGGCGGCTCGCGTACATGTCTCTGGTCGACTTCGTGCCCGACACGCCACCCTACGAATTCCTCACGGTCGTCGAGTTCGAGCCTGCGAACGGCGACGTGCAGGTGAGCATGACCGTAGATTCCATGCACGACCAGGTGTGGACGGAGCGGCTTATCGCCGGGCGCGCGAATGAACTCGACAACCTCGCCACACTCATCCAGAGCCGTCGCTGACGGCGGCGATGACTTCTCGAAGAGGATGCCGTCTTAGCGGTATGGACGCAACCACTACATGCCACATGTCGATCTCGCTCGACGGCTACGTCGCTGGACCTGAGCAGAGTCTCGATCAGCCGCTTGGTCGCGGCGGGATGAAGCTTCACCGCTGGCATCTCGACGAGCCGCTGAATGACGCCGATGCGCGGGCCCGCGATCTGCTGTTGCGCCCGCGCGGCGCGTATGTGATGGGTCGGAACATGTTCGGGCCGGTTCGCGGCTCCTGGCAGGGCGATTGGCGCGGCTGGTGGGGCGAGGAGCCGCCCTACCACGCACCCGTGTTCGTCCTCACGCACTTCGAGCACGATCCGATCGAGATGGCCGGTGGGACGAGGTTCCACTTCGTCACCGACGGCTTCGACACGGCCTATGCGCACGCGTCGGAAGCCGCGGGCGACCGAGGAGTCGACATCGCCGGCGGCGCATCGACCGTGCGTCAGGCGCTGGGTGCAGGGGTGATCAACGAGCTCGTCCTGGACTTCGCTCCCGTCCTGCTCGGCGCAGGCGAACGCCTCTTCGACGGCGTATCCGATCCCGGCCTCGAGCCGGTGGAGGTCATCCACTCGCCGCTCGCAACCCACGTGCGCTATGTCCTTCGGTGAGCCGCAGACCGCCGCCGGCAAGTTCCTCTTGTTCAGGATGTCGCTGGACGCTTCGTGGCCAGGCGCAACCGCGAGCTGGCGACGCCACCAGCTGCGACTGGCCTGCAATTCCGCATCTTCCGTCCTGCGGGTTGACCCCTCCTCACCCCTGATTCAACACGGACAACAAGAAACTCGCATTTGCAGATCTTTGAGAGCTCTGACGGACTTGAACCGTCGATCCCTGCTTACCATTCGCTCCTTTCGGCCAGCGGTCGTAATCGACCGCGAATGGTTTCGCCTGTTCTCGCCGTTTTCTGCGAGATTCGATTTGCGACCGGTTGCCACCGGTTGCAACCACGGGGTCCATAAAGGCTCCATCTGCTGTCGTCCATGCTGGCGACAATCCATGAGCCGCTTCAGCGCGTATTCTGCAAGCCTTCGCTTCCAGGCCGGACGGTTGGTCGTCCGCGTTCAGGAGCTCGGCCGCTCGTCGCCGAAGAGGGTTTCGAGAATTGTCCGCGCCTCGGCCCAGCGCGCGGCGCCGATGCGGGCGGCGTAGTCGGCTTCGAGTTCAAGCATTCGTTGGCGGGCGATGTCGAGCCCAGCGAGCCCGCGGTCGGTGTAGCGGACGATCACGCCGCGGCCGTCGGCTGGGTCGGGGTCGCGGCGGACGATTCCGAGCCGCTCGAGTTCGTCGACAACCTTGGTGACCGCCTGGCGTGTGACGTTGGCGTGGGCGGCGAGCTCGCTCGGACGAGCGCCGCCCTCGCCGAGGTTGCGCAGGACCTTCAGTTGTCCGGGGAGGATGTCGCCGTAGCCGCTGCGCTCAAGCGCTATGCGGACCTCGGCGTCGACCGTAGCGTGGGCGTCGCGGAGGAGGATCTGGAGGCTCTTCGGCATCTCGACGATTATAGTTCACCACGGTTGACAAACGCCAGTTGGAGCGTTACGGTCGCCCAGAACTTGTCAACCGAAGTGAACTAGGAGGTTGGTTATGCCTGTCGACAACGATCTCTACGACCGGATGAGCGACACCTGGTGGGATGACGCGGGCTTCCTGAACGTCCTTCAGAGCGCGCTCAACCCCGTTCGCGCCCCATTCCTCGAGCGGCAGCTGCGCACACGATTCGCGACCCTCCATGGCCTGCGCGTGCTCGACGTCGGCTGCGGCGGAGGCCTGTTGGCCGAAGAGCTGGCGCGTCTGGGCTGCCTCGTCACGGGCATCGACCCGTCACGGCGCTCGCTCGAAGCGGCGCGCGCGCACGCCCGCGCGTCCGGCCTCGACATCGAGTATGTCCACGGCGTCGCGGAGGCGCTGCCCGCCGACGACGGCGCGTTCGACGCGGTCGTCTGCTGCGACGTGCTCGAACACGTCACCGACCTGGGCGCGACGATCCGCGAGGCTGGTCGGGTGCTGCGCCCCGGCGGCCTCTACCTCTACGACACCATCAACCGCACCATGCGCAGCAAGCTGCTCGTGATCAAGATCTTCCAGGAATGGCGCCCGACTGCGTTCATGCCGCCCAACCTGCACGACCACGCGGCGTTCATCACGCCCGCCGAGCTCGCCGCCCTTCTGCGGTCATCCGGGCTCGAACCCGGATCGATCGTCGGCATCGGCCCAGGCGTCACGCCCCCGCGTGCCATCGCGCTGATGCGGGCGCGTGCCCGCGGACGCCTCACCTACGGCGAGTTCGGCCGCGCCCTGCGGATGCGCGAGCTGCGCGACACGTCGGCGTTCTACGGCGGCGCCGCCGCCAAGCCCGCGGCGACAAACGGGCAGATCGAGGCGCGTCTAGTCGGCGCAGCCGCCGCCTTGGCCGCGTCCGCCAAGTGAGACCGCAGGGCTCCCAAGAACGTCATCCGACATCCCCCTCGACAGGAGGCAAATGCACATGCACGTCGTCGTCAATCACCTCCACTTTCGCGACCCCGTGACCCACGCGACCGTGGAAGCATTCCAGGACGCGGCGCGACAGATCATCGATGCAGGCGGGCTTGCAGCCCGCGTGGTCAAGGTCGACGACATGCACCTCATCCTGCTGCTCGACTTGCACTCGGCAGAAGACGCTGATCGCATCGCACGCGAGATCGGTGGCCCCTGGATGCGCGACAACCTCACACCGCTCCTCGACCGCAACACCGAACGCAGCGTCGGCGAAGTCATCGCTTCGGCCGAGGCGCAAGAACGCTGAGACTCGCGCGCGGCCGTATTCCCGAGCGAGGCCCTCACGGCAGCCGGCGTCGCCGAGGGTGCGGCCTGACGCTGACCCGGCGGCGGCCGAGCGGAACCCGAGGTCGTGTCGAGCCGGATGGGCCGGCCAAAAACGGACGCGCGCGGTGCCGGTCGCTACAGCGGCGGCTCCAGGAGCACGGCGCCGTCGTTCTGCCGTGGGCGGCGCGGCTCACGCACACCGATATCCGGATGTGGGAGGCTCGTCGAGGCACGCCCTCTGACGGACTCGAACCGTCGACCTGCGGGGTGCCAATCAGCGCCGCGCTGGCGAGTCCAGGGTTCTGACACGAGTTTTGGCACCCCACAGCCACGCGCCACGAGTCCTGGGAAGCCTCTGGCTTCTCTGACCTGAGAGCTGAGGCACTGCAGCAGCACCACTACGCGCTGAGACTCGCCGAGACGGCGGCTTACCGCGAGGAGCGCTCGAGGCCGAGGCTGCGCAGGCAGCGCTCGAACTCCGGGATCTGTCCTTGGATGCGTTCGAAGTCCGGCTCGGAGAGAGCGAGGAGCTTCATGGGCGTCCGGGCGACGACCGTGGCGGTTCGTTTTCCCGCTGTAAGTAGGAGCCCGATCTCGCCGAACGTGTCGCCTGGGCCGAGCGCCACGGGTAACGGGCCGCCGGCACCGATGACTTCAGCCTCGCCTGCTTCGATCAGGTAGACGGTGCTTCCTGACTCGTCGACCGTGACGACTTCGGTGCCCGCGTCGACCTCCGCCTCGCCCATCGCTCCCGCGAGCTCCTCGAGCTCGGCAGTGGGGAGGTCGGCGAACAGAGGTGCGCTCGCGATCCTTGCCGTATCGATGACGACAGCCGGCGGGATGGGGTGGTTAGAGACAAACATCTCGGCGGGGTCGTGCGTGGCTCTGATCTTGCGAAGCCGCTGGAAGGTGTAAGTCTTCAGCGGGTAGAGCCGCGCGCCCCCGACCTGCCGCTCGGCGAAGTTGAAGTACGTCCGCGCCGACTCCCAGGGGGCTAGCCCGGCCTTGGCTCGGTCGACCGCGTCATGGACAGCGGCGGCGATCTCGGGGTTCGGCGCTATGCCGACTGCGAACATCACGTATCCGGCATCGAGCGTGCCGACAGCGCCGTGGTGTTGCGCCGAACTGGCCATTGCCCCGCCGAGCTGTCGTATCTCGAGCGAGATCAGCGGTGGTTTGGCGTTCTGGACGAACGCGCCGATTGCCTCGTCGGGCAAGCGCTCGAGGAACAGCCCGTCGCCGACGCCCGGGACGGGGTGGGGCGGGTCCATATGCAGGTGTTGAAGAGCCGTTGGCGCCACGGCGGCGAAGGTGTCCATCGCCGGATCGAGCTCTCGCAGCTGCGCGACCAGCGCGTTGCCGTCGGCCTCCGAGCCGACGAAGACCGCCTCGACGATCACGAAGCTCTGGCCGCGCATCGGCTCCGGAACGTCCGGAAGGGGTGGAAAATGAAGGATCCGGCCGACCGACGTGACCTCGTGCGGCACCGTCTCGGCCCAGTCGCGCCAGGCGCGCAACACCTCGCCAGCCCGCTCGAGCGGCCAGAACATCGCGCCGGCGTACAGCTCGGGCGTGGGATAGAGCTCGAGCTCGATCGCCGTGACGACGCCGAAGCTGCCGCCGCCACCCCGGACGGCCCAGAACAGATCAGGCTCGTTCTCACTGTCCAGCCGCACAGATTTTCCCTCGGAAGTCACGAGCTCGACCGCGGTGACGCTGTTGGCGGCGAGTCCTCGGCTCCGCGCCAGCCAGCCCATGCCGCCTCCGAGTGTGTAGCCGACAACGCCGACGTCGGGAGAGGAACCGTGGAGGACGACGAAGCCCTGTTCGGCGGCAGGCACGACAACGTCCTCCCAGAGCGCTCCAGCCTGGATGCGCGCCCGAGCCGCGCCGGCGTCGATCTCTACACCACGCAAACGCGAGGTCTTCACGAGGATCGTGCCGTCCAGCACTGCAAGCGCGGACGCTCCATGGCCTGTTCCCTGTGGGGCGATCCGAAGGCCGTGTTCACCCGCGAACTCGACGACCTTGACGACGTCCTCGACGGACTCGACCAGTGCGACCGCGATCGGCCTCTGATCAACCGCGAGGTTCCACGCCCGACGAGCGTCGTCCCATTCGGGGTCGCCTGGAAGCACGAGGCCGCCGGTGAGCCGGCCCCGCAGGGCGTGGAGATCGCCCGTCCCGGCGCGATCGGCGAGATCAGGGGAACGAGCGCCGTCGGTCATGAGCGGCATGCTACTTCCTCGACGTTTTCGGTTCTCACGGCCCGTCGGTGTGCCGCGCTTCACGCATCCAGTCGCTGTTACTGCACGCGACTCGGCTGGTCGCGTCGTAGCAAGCTGGCAACGCGCACCGCAGGGATAAGCGCGCTCGCGTGCGCCAGCGCGCGGCGATGACGCCCGACCTACTAGTCCTCGTCCTCCCAATATTCGAGCTCGGGCCCCGGGCGAGCGAAGATGATCCGCTCGCCGGCGACGCTCCGCGCGCCGATCTTGCCGGTGTCGAGGTACTCGACGATGTCCGGCGCGATCAGCGTGGAGAGCATGAGGACGCGGACGGGCGCGTCCGTGTCGTTGCGGATCTGGTGCGCGCCCTCCTTGCCGCGCGGGAACGCGACGACGTCGCCCTCGCGCAGCTGCTGCTCGCCCTCGTGCGTGCGCAGCGTCGGCTCGCCGCGGAGGACGATCACCCATTCCTCGTTCGCGTGGTGGGTGTGAAATGGCCCCTGCTTGTTACCCGGCTCGACCTCGTACATGCTCGCGCCGATCAGCTCGGCGTCGGTGTGCGCGCCGACCCAGGCGTCCTTGAAGCGCCAGCCCTCGCGCTCTTCCGTGCGATCCCACTCGTCTGCGTTGAGATTGAAGATCTTCATGCCGCGAGCCTAGAGGCGTGAGGTGTTTTGCCGCTCCGGCTGAGGTAAGCGGGACCCGCGCTACTCTTCGAACACGCATGAATAGACGTCTACATCGTCTCGCTGGACCCTACTAGGAGCGTTGTCCGCTCGACATCTGACTCGTCGGCCCGTCGCATCTCTGCCACGCCTGTCGACCTGCCCCGATATTCGACCCAGGTAACGCTGAGATGGGCCAGCGTTCCTGAATGTCACCTGACGCCGTGACATGCTGATTCCAGATGGCGATCGTGCGCTCGAAGCGTCGAGTGGCCGCTGGCCGAGTTGCGTCGACGGCGAAGAGTCTGCTGGAAGCGTCGACGCTGTGTGCGATCGCGACGGTGACGCCCGCCGGCCAACCCCACGTCAACACCGCGTACTTCGCGTGGAGCCGAAACCTTCAGCTCGTCTGGTTATCGGAGCCAGGTGCGCAGCATTCGCGAAACATCCGCGCGAACGGCAATGCATCCGTAGCGGTATATGACTCGGAGCAGCGATGGGGCGGCGCCGACCGTGGCATCCAGCTGTTCGGAACGGCGCGGGAACTCGAGCGCTCGGCCGATACCGACGCGGAACGGTTGTACGCGGCGCGCTTCCCCGACTACCGGCGGGAGGAGCTCGACGCGTACCGCTTCTACGTCTTTCCGCCGCGTCGCCTCAAGGTGTTCGACGAGAGCAAGCTAGGCGCAGGTGTGTTCGTGACCGCACGGCTTGGTCGCGATCGGCAGCTGGTCTGGGAGCGTTCGGACATCTACCGCTCCACGGTCTAACCCTTAGATCGCAAGTTGCAGGCAGCAGATGCCGGGCTGCGCGAGGGTTCAGCAATGTCACCCGATCTGCTGGCCACCAGGGCTGTGCGCCAATGGGCCACACCAGAGCCGGCCCCTACTCAAGAGCGCGAGCGACAGTAGAGGCGTTCGGCGGTGGCACTGAGATTCTTGATGCTCGCTTGATTCTGTCCGTTGATGGCGAGGATCGTCAGGTGTCGAGCGTGGCGGTCGCTCAGAACGTAGACGACGAAGCCGGGCTCACCGCCCGAGTGTCCCCAGGCCGCCCCGCAGGCCAGCGGGAAGCGGAAGATGCCGAGGCCGTGCGTCGTCGCGCCGCCGTCGTAGTTCTGGTGTGCGTGCTGACAGTCGTCAGCATCTCGCGCATTCGGCGGGCTGGGAGGAGTTGTCCGCCGAGTAACGCGCTGAAGAAGCGCGCCAGGTCGGCCGTGTTCGAGACGATCGCGGAAGCGGCCCAGCCACCTGGCGGCGTCGTGTCGGCGGGCCACATCTGTCTGCCTCCGGGCTGGATCAAATATCCCGTCGCGTGTGGGCCAGGGATCTCGCTGCCAGGAGCGAACGTCGTCTGGTGAAGCCGTAGCGGTTTGAAGATGCGCCTTCGCAGGCCAGCCGCGAGCGGTTCCCCAGCAGCCTTCTCATCGATGAGGCCGAGCACGACGTAGCCGGTGTTCGAGTAATTCCAGTCGGAACCCGGTGAGAAGTCGAGCGGGTGGGAGGCTGCTATGCGGACCACAGCGCGTGGGCTCAGGTCCGTGCCGTGGGTCGACCTTCCGGCGTGAATGGTGGCGATCTGGGCCTGCACACGAGCCTCCACCCGCGGGTCCTGTGTGAAGTCGTAGAGGCCGCTGGTGTGGTTCAGGAGTTGACGGATCGTGATCCGTGAGCCGTAGGGGAAAGCCCCTGGGAGCCAACGCGCGACAGTGTCGCTGAGGCTCAGCTTTCCCTCAGCGGCCAGCGACAGCGTCAGCGCCGCAACGAAGGTCTTGGTCACGCTGCCGACGCGGAAACGATCTGCCGGCTTCATCGGCCTCCGCGGCTGGAGGCTCGCCACGCCCGCCGCGGCCGACGCACGCCCCCCGTAGACCTGAACCAGCCCCACCGCTCCGGGCGGCGATCCTTGTCCTTCGACGAGAGTCTGGAGTGTCGACCTGAGCACACGGCCTCGATCGCCCGCTTGGGTGCCCGAGCCGCCGCACGCACTCGCAGGGAGGACGATCGCGCACGCTCCGACCAGACGAATGAGTTGGAGCGTTCGCGAGGGCCAGTTCATCGTCCGCCTCCTGGCGGCGCTTCACGCTCCGCCGTCGGAGGCTAACGTCCATCACCTGGGCGAGTGTGCGTTGCGGCACCCGAATGGCGGGGTGCTGGGCGCGGTGACGGCTGGCGCGGGGCCAGCCCCGCAAGGGGCGGCCCGCGCAGACGCGGCGCGCTGGTCTTACTTCACTTGAATATGCAACGAAACTCGGGTGGGGTGGTCTAGAGGGCTGGGCGGCTCTCGGCGGGGTGCAATTCTGGCGCGTTGGAGTGCAAAGCCCCTGCAAAAGTGCAGGTTTGCACCTCAGACAACAAGCGACCCAAAGCGGTCTTATGCATCGCCCAGTTAAAGCCGGTTGAGGGGAGGGCAGCCTGCGTTGACGGCCGTGAGCGTTTGTCTCCGAGGCAGTCCTGTCGACACCCCCTCGCTGAGCGAGGTGGTCGTCGTCGCGGCGCAGCCGTGATTCCTCGATCCCGTTGTCGATCGAGGAGGTTTCGAGGTGATCCAGCAAGGTCAGGTGTTCAAGCTGAAGGCACGTGCGCCGACGGGGAGCCGTCGTGGGCCTACCGGTATCGCGTCGCAGGCCGAGGCTCGGCGAGGCTGCAGGTAGGCGGGTTCAGCAGCAAGACTGAAGCGCAGAGAGCTCTCCAGAGCAAGCTCGCCCGGCTCCTCCACGGCCGCCGTGCGGTGACGCTGACGCTCGGCGAGTGGGTCGAGGAGTACCTCGAGGCGCATCAGGGTGAGCGTGTCACGGTCGCGAAGCTTCGCTGGCTGCTCGGGAAGGCGACCGCCGAGCTGGGTGATGTGCGCCTTGCTGAGCTCTCGTTCCGGAAGGGCACCGCTTCGAGGCGACCCAGGCGCTGCGGCAGGTGCTGAATCGTGCGGTTGCCTGGAACCTGCTCGACGACAACCCGGCCAAACGTGGAGTGCCGAATCCTGGGCGGCGCTCCCGCGAGCAGCGGCCATTCGATTCCTGGGTGCAGATCCGCTCGCTCGCCGAGCGGTTGGGGCCGAGGTTCGGGCCGATGGTCGTGTTCGCGGCCGCGACCGGGCTTCGACCCTCGGAGCTGTTCGCGCTCGAACAGGGCGACCTCGATCGGGCCGCCGGTGTCGTCCAGGTTCGACGGGCGTATGCGAACGGACGGGTCAAGCAGACCAAGACGCGGCTGAGCCGACGCGCGGTGCCGCTGCAGGCGATCGCACTCGAGGCGCTCGACCAGCCGCCGCTGCGAGAAGACAGCTCGCTGCTGTTTCCGAACACGCGCGGCGGCCACCTCGACTTCCGCAACTTCAACCGGCGGCACTGGAAGCCGGTCCAGAAAAGCGTCGGGATCAAGCCGCTGCGCGACCTCTACGACCTGCGCCACACCTATGCCACCTTCGCGCTCCGCGCCGGCGTGCCGGTGTTGGCCCTCTCGCGGTTCATGAGCACGAGCATCGCGATGATCGATCTTCACTACGGCCACCTCGCAGTCGACAGCTACCAGCACGCCGTCTCGCTCCTCGACGCCCTCGCGCTTGAACGGGCCGTGGACGCTGGGTGGACGCCGACGCGCAGGGCCGAAGAGCCGCGCAGAGACACGGGTTCCAGGCCTCGCAGAAGCCGTTCCCCGCGGGCGGTGGACGCTCGATGGACGTCAAGACCCCGAGCCCCCGCTACGAGACCCAACAGAAGAGCCCTCTGACGGACTCGAACCGTCGACCCCCTCCTTACCATGGAGGCTGAAGCTGGCGGCGGCGGGTCGAAGGAGTCGCACGTCCCGCCTTGTTTTCGTGGATCTAGGCGGCTTTGCTGCCTTGTTCGCAGTGTTTCTCGAGCCGCCCCGAGGCTTCCCGCGGAGCCCGGTACCTGTCCCCAAGACCTGTCCCCAACCTGTTGTCTCTCGGGCGGCGGCAGACGGTTCGTAACGCTTGTTGCCGGACAGGTGCGCTGCGCGGCCCTTCACCCGTCAAACGTAGCGGTGGGTGGCTGTGCGGCGAGCGTGCCTAGGATGCCGGGGTGCCTGCCGAGGTCGAGGCACTGCTGGTTGACGGCCGAGCCGCTTTGGAGCGCGGCGACTGGGCGGCCGCGCGTGCGTCTTTCGACGGCGCTCTTGCGGACGATGAGTCGGCAGAGGCGCTGCTGGGTCTGAGCGACGCGCTCTGGTGGCTCGGCGACACGGAGGGTGCGGTTCGGTGCGGTGAGCGCGCCTATGCCGCGTTCCGGCGTCGACGGAATCCCGTTTCGGCCTCGCTCGCCGCCGTCACGCTCTACTTCCACTATCGAGTGAGCCTGGGCAATGCGGCGGCTGCACAGGGGTGGTTGGGCCGTGCGACGAGGTTGGTCGACGAGTTCGAGTTGGCGCCGCTGCGCGGTTGGGTGCTACTGATGCGGGCGCACAACTCGCGCGATCCGCAAGCTGCCGAGCGATGGGCGGGGGAAGCGCGTGACCTTGCCCGCACGTACGAGGACGCCGATCTCGATCTCTGCGCTCTCAGCCAGCTCGGGGTTTCGCTGGTCGAAATGGGCCGCGTAGAGGAGGGCGAATCGCTGCTCGACGAGGCGATGGCTGCCTCGCTCGGAGGTGAGTGCGAAAACCTGCGGACCGTCGTGTACACGAGCTGCAACATGATCAGTGCCTGCAGCCAGGTCGCGGGCATCGAACGGGCCGCGCAGTGGATACACGCGGGGGACGAGTTCGCCCGTCGCTACGGCAGCCCGCACCTGTACACGACCTGTCGCACCTACTACGGGACGATCCTGTTCGACACGGGCGACTGGCCCGAGGCGGAACGGCAACTGGCGGCCGCTCTCGCGAGTGCGAGGACGGCGGAGCGCGCGCTGTACGCCGAGGCGCTCACCCGGTTGGCCGAGCTCAGGCTGGCGCAGGGGCGCCTGGACGAGGCCGAGCGGCTGCTGACCGGCTTCGAGGACGAGTCGAGCTGTGCCTCGACGCTTGCGGCGATCTGTCTCGCACGAGCCGATCCCGTGGGCGCGGAGGCGGTCGTCAACCGACGTCTGCGCGAGCTCGAGCGGCCCGAGCGAGCCGGTCCTTATCCAGCGGGTGCTTCGTCCTGTCTGGAGGCGGCCGTCCTGCTCGAGTTGTTGGCGGCAGCTCAGCTGGAGCAGGGGGTGCTCGGCGACGCGCGAATGACGATCGAACGGCTCGTCGAGCTGAGCGAGCAAGCGGGCTGCGAGGTGATCGTTGCGAGGTCGGCTCGAGCGCTCGGCCGCGCGCTCGCTGCCGAGGGGGATGCCGAGGCGGGGGTCGACCAGCTGGAGCGGGCGCTTGTCGTGTTCGTTCGGCTCGGCGTCCGGCTGGAAGTTGCGCGGACGCATTTGCTGCTGGCCTATGTGCTGCGCGACCGGAGCGCCGCCGCGCGCGAGGCGCGTGCGGCGCTCGAGGCGTTCGAGTCGCTTGGGGCCGGGACTGACGCTGATCGCGCGGCGGGCCTTCTCCGCACGCTCGGCGAGAGGGCGGCGCGGCGCGGGCAGCGAGACGCCGGCGTTCTCACCAAGCGTGAGCGTGAGGTGCTCGAGCTGCTGGCCGAGGGGCTCACGAACAAGGAGCTCGCCGAGCGGCTTTTCCTCACCCGCAAGACGGTCGAGCATCACGTGCACAGCATCCTGGTGAAGCTCGGGCTGCGCAGCCGCGCCGAGGCGGCGGCGTACGCGGTTCGTCGGCTCGAGCGCGATTCCGCCACCGGTTAGGGGTTTTGACCGGTGCAGCGCTGGCGTTGGGCCGCCACGCTGCTGGGATGACCGAGACTCCAGAAAACCACAGCGTCCTGATCAACCTCAGCACGGGTCTCGAGGACGCCGAACGCGTCACCGTCGCTCTGCTCGTCGCCGGCGCCGCGCTCGACGCAGGAAGGCGCGTGGGAGTGTGGCTGACGAAAGAAGCCGTCCGACTCGCCCTCCCGGGGTACGGCGTCGGCGTGGCGTGCGACGGCTGCCCGCCGCTCGAGCGGCTGCTCGAGCAGTTCCGCGAAAAGGGCGGGGAGTTGCTCCCGTGTCCGATCTGTTTCAGTGCGCGCAGCCTCGACGAGGGCGCGCTCGTCCCGAACGCACGCTTGACCGGCGCGACGCCGATGTGGGAGTGGATCGGAGCCGGCGCAACCGTCTTCAGCTACTGATGAGACTGCCGGCGCATTCACCCATCGTCGCCAGCCTGGCCGAGGCTCCGCTGCTCGCGGAGCTCAAGCGGCGTGCACGGAAGGCCTGGGCCGCCGGCGACTACGCGGCGATTGCCCGCCGCGAGCTCGGGCCGCTGGGGGAGCGAGTCGTGGTTCGGAGCGGCGTCGGGGCGGGGGAGGAGGTGCTCGACGTCGCATGCGGCACCGGGAACGCGGCGCTGCCGGCCGCCGGGGCCGGGGCCCGCGTCGTCGCGCTCGACCTCACCCCCGAACTGCTCGCAACTGGTCGTGCACTTGCCGCCGAGGCAGGAGCCACGATCGACTGGGTCGAGGGAGACGCGGAGGCGCTGCCGTTCGCCGACGAGAGCTTCGACGTCGTCGTCTCGACGCTCGGGGTGATGTTCGCGCCGCGCCACCATGTCGCCGCCGCGGAGCTCGCGCGCGTGTTGCGGCCCGGTGGCCGGATGACCCTGTGCAACTGGTCCGAGGACAGCGCCGTCACGCACATCCTGCGCACGACCGCCACCTACCTGCCCGCACCGCCCGCGTTCGTCGACCCGCCGTGGCTTTGGGGCTCGGAGCAGCACGTCGGGACGCTGTTCGCGGGCACCGGGATCGAGCTCGAGTTCGAGCGTGGCGTGCTGGAGGTCCCGCCGTTCGACTCCGCCGACGACGACATCGAGTACCACTCGACCCGGTTCGGCCCGCTGATGGCGGCGCGGGCGATGACCGAGGCCGACGGACGCTGGCCCGAGCTCCGCTCTCGGCTGCGCGAGCTGCACGAGGGACTGACCTCGGCCGAATACCTGCTCGTCGCGGGACGCAAGGCGCCCCGGAGTGACGCCGCCCGAACGCCCGCAAGCATCCCCCGTCGAGAGGCCAAGGCCCTCCCTCGATCGAGTGATCGCCCTGGCGCGTGCGGCTCAGCTCGGTCAGATCGCCGGGGCGCGCGCGGCGAGGCGTGGCGATAGCTAGTGACCCGTTCGCTTCCGAATCGTGTTTCGTGGGGAACGTTCAGACGCAGTCGCGGTCAAGCCACTCGCTGTCGAGGCAGGCTGCGCTGTTGCCCCTGTTCCATCGACGAGATGCTCGACCTCTCGGAGCGCCTCGCGGACGAGCCCACGGTCGCGGTCGCAACGGACCTCCGCAAGCGCCTGTTCCGCAATCGCTGCCGCGACCTCCCGCACGTTCGCGGCTCGATCGCCGGCACCGACTGCCGCCGCGGCGCGCCCGATAGCTGCGAGCGCACCGAGGAGGTCCCGAACCACGCGCGCGTCGCCTGCCGCATAGCGTCCGATCTCCGCGAACGACTCGAGATACTCGCCGAACGTCCGGCGACGGGCGACGAGTTGCTCGGTGTGGTTCCCGATCTGGCGAATCGCGGACGGGAACTCGCGCGCGGCAAGACACGTGAGCGCAGACCGAAGGTACGCGATGCATGTCGCCGCCGTGGTCGGATCGTTGACGCTCGGCGAGATCGCGCGGAGAGCGATATCCGTCAACTGCCGGAAGCCGAAATGCGCGTCTTGGTCGATGTCACGCTCGCCGCCCGCGGTGATGTTGCGCAGGACGACATCGCGGGCGCTGTCGACGCAGGCAGACGGCCAGACCTCCGCAACGGGCTCGTGGGCGTACGCGAAATCGCCCGGCGCCACGAGCACGTGAACCCGTGCGTCCGGATCGGGGAGCGCTCCCACAAGATTTGACAGCTCGACGCTCTGGACGAATCCCTGATGATCGGCGAGGACGATTCCGGCGGGTTCCTCGCGGCGCCAACGCTCAACGAGATCCTCCGGCTTGTCGGGGGTGACGGCTTCGCCGAAATGCGATGGATACAGACGCTCGATCGCCTCGAGCGTCTCCCGGCCGAGGCGACCACTCAGCTCCGACGCCTGTACTAGTTGCGCGATGTGGTGGATGAAAGCGATCAGCATCGCGAGCGCGAAGAGCGCGAGGCCGCTCGCGACCGTGACAGTCAACCGGGGGACGGCCGGCTGCTCCGACTGATCGCCAACCGAGCGCAGCGCCAGCAGGCAGAAGGCGAAAATGCCGACGAACGACCCAATGGTCACCTGCGCGATCCGATCGCCGAGGTAGTTCCGGACGACTCGAGGACTGAACTGGCTCGACGTAAGCTGCAGCACGATCATCGTCAACGAAAAGGTGAGGCCGGCGACGGTGATAAGTGAGCCAGCGATGACCGAAAGGACCGTCCGCGCCGCGTGCGCGCCACCGCCGAAGACCCACATATTGCTGAATCGCTCGTCGGCGTCGAGCTTGACGAGTACCTGCGCCAACGCGATGTAGGCGACCGCGATCGCGCTGGGCACGAACCAGAGGGTGTGCAGCAGCTTGAGCCAGCGCGCGTGCAAATTTAGGGTCACCTCCGGTGACGCTCCAAGTGAGCGACGACGGCCGCGCGCCGTCGTGGCGCCCGAGGTCGACCTCGACCTGGCGAGCATGGGCGTGGCGGAGTGCGTTTGTGATGCTCTCCTGCGCGATCCCGTAAATGACGAGGTCGGCCTCGCCGGACAGTGGCGGTAGTGGACCGTCGACCAGCATGAAGACACGCACGCCTTCGCGATCGTCGAGCTCGTTCACAAGCTCGCGTAGCGCCTCGACCAACCCCAGGTCGTCGAGGATGCCCGGCCGATGCTGCCACGCGAGCCGACCGATCTCGTCCCAGAGTCGAGCGAGCCAGCTCCTGAGCCGTCAATAGCTCGCTGCGCGTCTCGTCGGGGGCATCGCGAAGCGTTCGTCCTAGCTGGAGCAGCAAGCCGGTCAGCCGCTGCCCGATCTCGTCGTGAAGCTCCTGGCCGATCCGGCGGCGCTCTCCCTCCCGCGCAGTAAGAGCGCGCCGATTGCTCTCGCGCCGCTCGCGTTCGAGCCGCTCGAGCATGTCATTGAAGGTGCTGATCACGCGCCGGACCTCGACCCCGCCGCTCAACTCGAGTCGCTGTCCGGGCTGAAGCAGGTCGATCGAGCCCATCAGCCGCACAAGCCGTCCGAGTGGACGGAAGGTGAGTCTCAATAGGAACGTACTGGCGACGACGATCACCGCCAGCCCGAGCGCGAGCACGACGGCTTCTCTCACCGCCAGTGGGAAGGAGACGGTTGCCGGAGTGATCGCGAAGACCAGCGTCGCCGTCACAAGGACGGCGGCATTCACGAGGATCACGCGGGTGAAGAGCGGCAGCCATCGGTAGCCGGGTTCGGGCCGAATCAACCGCCTGAAGCGCCTGTGTTCACGCCGCACGGCGGCCGCGCCTGTTCGCCACGCGGCCGCCCTCGACGTGAGCAAGCTCACCCCGCGCAGCTTCTCCCGCCGGCGTGCAACTCGGCCATGGGTGGTACTCCGCATTTCGCTCGTACTACCCGTTCTGCGACTTCCGCCACCAGATGGTCGGCAACCCCGATTTCGGGCGCGAGACGACGAGGCGATCCTAAGAGCTAGTAGGCGGCGTGCGCCGGCGGCCGGGCTGACGGAATCGTCGGGCCCGGCCGCAGCGCACCGAGAATGGGTGGGGACACGAATGGCCGCGCGCTCGGGCCGAGGGAACACTCGAAGGGTGAGCGCCGCGGACGCGATCCGGAGCCTTTCGAGTCACGTGCGGCCGCAGCCGCGCGCCGCCTGGGACCGTGTTCGCGGCTCCGCCACACGCATCGCCCAGGCCGCCGGCGCCGGCGCGCTCGCGTGGTACCTCGCGCGGATGACCCCCAATCACTCACAGCCGTACTTCGCGCCGATCGCGGCGGTGATCGCCGTCAGCGCGGGCGCAGGGCGCCGCGGACGTCACGCCGTCGAGCTGATCCTCGGCGTGGCCGCCGGGGTCGCGGTGGCCGACCTGATCGTCTTCGCCACGGGCACCGGCGCCTGGCAACTGGCCCTGGTGGTGGCGCTGGCGATGAGCGTGACAACCGCGGTGGGCGGCAATTCGGCCATGGTCGGCCAGGCGGCGGTTTCGGCGATCCTGATCGCCACCGTCGCCCGCACCCACGCCGGGCTGAACGCGGGCCGGCTGATCGACGCGCTGGTCGGCGGAGGCGTGGCCCTCGTTTTCTCACAGGTGCTTTTTCCCGTCGACCCGGTCGCCCTCGCCCGCGACGCCGCGCGCCGGCCGCCGGAGACATTCACCAGAGCGCTCGGCTGCATCCGCCAGGCGCTCGCGAGCGGCGGCCGTGACGCGGCCGTGGCGGCGGTCGAGGCCACGGTCTCGATCGAGACGCGGGAGCCGGGCGAGGCGCTCGGCCTCGCGGCCGACGCGACCGAGGTGGGCGCGCTCGCCACCACGACGGAGGAGGCCCTCGGACAGATCGGCCGTCAGGAGCGGCTGGCGGCTGCGGTCGACGAGCTCGAATGCGCGACCGGCGCACTCGCCGCCGGCGTCGAGAGCCGCAGCGTGCGCGAGCGCGCCCGGGCCCATGCACGGCGCGCCGCGCGCCTCGTGACGCCCGTGGCGGCGAACGAGGGGACGCCGCTCGAAGGGAACCTCGCGTGCCTCTGCCAGGGGCTTGCGGACGAGATCGAGGACGGCGCGTTTACCGAGCCGCGCGGCAAGGAAGTTCGTAGTACGAGCTACTTACCCAGGAGTCTCGGATGACCGAATACCTGCACGAGCTTCGACAGGGCGGGAACCCGTTCATCGTGCGGCTGGCGCTGATCGCCGCGCTGGGCGGCTTCCTCTTCGGCTACGACACCGGCGTGATCGGCGGCGCCCTGCTGTTCATCAAGCAGGACTTCCGCGCGAGCAACTTCGAGCAGCAGGCGATCGTCGGCTCGCTTCTGCTCGGCGCCGTCGGCGGCGCGATCATCTCCGGCTTCGCCGCCGACGCGCTCAGCAGGCGCTGGACGAAGGTCGGCTCCGGGTCGATCTACGTGCTCGGCGCGCTCGGCTCGGCGCTGGCGCAGAGCGCGTGGCAGCTGATCGGCGCCCGCTTCGTCCTCGGCCTGGCCGTCGGAACGGCGTCCTTCGTCTCCCCCATGTACATCTCCGAGCTCGCGCCCCCGAAGATCCGCGGCGGCACCGTCTCGTTCAACCAGCTGATGGTCACGAGCGGGATCCTGATTGCGTACCTCGTCAACTTCGCCTTCCACGGCGTCACCGACAACTGGCGCTGGATGCTCGGCCTCGGAGCGCTGCCGGGCCTGGCGCTCGCGATCGGGATGCTGTTCGTCCCGCACACGCCGCGCTGGCTGGTCGAGCAGGACCGTCAGGAGGAGGCCGAAGAGGTTCTGCAGCGCACGCGCGACGACGACCAGCGGGCTAAGGCGGAGCTCGGCGAGATCGAAGAGGTCGCGCAGGAGGAGCGGACCTTGCGCGCATTGCTGCGCCCCGGCGTGCGGCCGCTGCTGGTGGTCGGGCTCGGGCTGGCGATCTTCCAGCAGATCGTCGGCGTGAACACCGTCATCTACTACGCGCCGACGATCCTCTCGTTCACCGGCGTCGGCTCCGGCGGGGCGCTGATGCGGACGGTCTTCATCGGCGCCACCAACGTCGTCTTCACGATCGTCGCGATCCTCCTGCTGGACAGGCTCGGCCGGCGAGTGTTCCTGATCACCGGCACGGTTGGGCTGACGGTGGCGCTGGCCGGCCTCGGCGCGTTCTTCGAGTTCTCGACCTTGCAGCAGCACGCGTCGTGGCTCGCGCTCGCCTCGCTGCTGCTCTACATCGCCAGCTTCGCCGTGGGGCTCGGACCCGTCTTCTGGCTGATGATCTCGGAGATCTACCCGCTCCGGATCCGCGGCCCGGCGATGGCGGTCTCGACAGTCGCCAACTGGTCCTTCAACTTCGCCGTCTCGTTCACGTTTCTCAGCCTCGTCGGCGCCGTCGGCCGCGGCTGGACGTTCTGGATCTACGGCCTGATCGGCATCGCGGCGATCACCTTCTTCTCGATCTTCGTGCCCGAGACCAAGGACAAGAGCCTCGAGCAGATCGAGCGCGAGCTCGGCGCGGACACCCACGAGACCGGCGCGGAGGCCGAGGCCGCATGACCTTTCACACACAGGAGGGATAGCCAATGTCTCAGCAAGTTTCCGACTACGTGCTCGACCGCCTCGTCGACTGGGGCATCCACCGGGTCTTCGGCTACCCCGGCGACGGGATCAACGGGTTCCTCGGTGCGTTCGACCGCGCCGAGGGCGACCCGGAGTTCATCCAGGTCCGCCACGAGGAGATGTCCGCCTTCATGGCCTGCGCGCACGCCAAGTTCACCGGCGAGCTCGGCGTCTGCATCGCCACCTCCGGGCCCGGCGCGATCCACCTACTGAATGGGCTCTACGACGCCAAGCTCGACCACCAGCCGGTGCTCGCGCTGATCGGCCAGCAGAAGCGCTACTCGCTCGGCGCGCACTACCAGCAGGAGGTCGACCTGAACACACTCTTCAAGGACGTCTCGGAGTTCGTCAACACCTGCATGCACCCGGCCCAGGCGCGCCACCTGCTCGACCGCGGGATCCGGACGGCGCTCGCCGAGCGCGGCGTCGCGACGATCATCTTCCCGGCCGACGTGCAGGAGGAAGAGGCCCAGGACTCGCCGCCGCGCACGCACGGGGCCGTCTTCTCCTCGGTCGGCTACTCGGAGCCGCGCGTCCTGCCGAAGGAGGCCGACCTGCAGCGGGCGGCCGACATCCTGAACGAGGGCGAGAAGGTCGCGATGCTGATCGGCCAGGGCGCCGCCAAGGCCGCCGACGAGGTGGTCGAGGTCGCCGAGCTGCTCGGCGCGGGCGTCGCCAAGGCGCTACTCGGCCGCGCGGCGCTGCCGGACGACCTCCCCTTCGTGACCGGCCCGATCGGCCTGCTCGGCTCGAAGCCCTCGAACGAGATGGTGATGAACTGCGACACGCTGTTCATGGTCGGGACGAGCTTCCCGTACGCGGAGTGGCTCCCCCAGGAAGGCCAGGCAAAGTGCGTCGAGGTCGACATCGACCCGCGCATGATCGGCATCCGCTACCCGGCCGACGTGCACCTCGTGGGCGACTCGAAGGAGACGCTGAAGGCGCTCATCCCGATGCTCGAGCGCAAGCAGGACCGCTCCTGGCGCGAGCAGATCGAGTCGAACGTCGACGACTGGTGGCAGATCGTCGAGGAGCGCTCGATGGAGGACGCCGACCCGATGAACCCGCAGCGCGTCGTCTGGGAGCTGAACGATGTCCTGCCCGACGACGCGATCGTGACGGCGGACTCCGGCTCGTCCACCAACTGGTGGGCGCGGCAGCTGCGCCTGAAGCAGGGCAACCTCGCCTCACTCTCGGGGACGCTCGCGACGATGGGGCCGGGCACGCCGTACGCGATCGCGGCCAAGTTCGCCTACCCGAAGCGGCCGGTGATCGCTTTCGTCGGCGACGGCGCGTTCCAGATGAACGGCATGAACGAGATGCTGACTGTCGCCAAGTACTGGGAGCAGTACTGGCAGGAGAACCCGACGCTCGTCTTCTGCGTCTTCAACAACCAAGACCTCAACCAGGTGACGTGGGAGCAGCGGGTGCTCGCCGGTGATCCGCGGTTCCCGGGCTCGCAGCAGATTCCGGACTTCCCCGCCGCGCGCTACGCGGAGCTGATCGGACTCGAAGGCGTGCGCTGTGACGACCCCGATCGCATAGCCGGCGCCTGGCGCGAGGCGCTCGACGCCGGACGCCCGTGCGTGCTGGAGGTCGTCGTCGACCGCGAGGTCCCGCCGCTGCCGCCCCACATCCGCTTCGAGCAGGCGAAGAAGATGGGCATGGCCTTGATCGGCGGCGACGAGGACGCCGGCGGGATCATCGAGCACGCCTTCAAGGGCAAGCTCGCCGAGTTCAAGCAGTCGCTGCCCACGAAGAGCTGATGGGCGTCCTCGACCGGATCCGCAGCGACCGCGTCGAGATCCCGGCGCGCGTCGACCAGCGCTTCGAGGGCGGGATGGCGTCGATCGAGACGATCGACCGGCGCTCGCTCGCCCGCGAGCTGGCCGCGGAGCTCGAGGGCGAGGTGCGCTTTGGCGCCGCCAGCCGCGCGCTCTACGCGACCGACGCTTCGAACTACCGCCAGCCGCCGATCGGGGTCGTGATCCCGAAGACGCTCGACGACGTGGTCGCGACCCACCGCATCTGCCACGAGCACGGGGCGCCGCTGCTCCCGCGCGGCTGTGGGACGAGCCTCTCCGGCGAGACCGTCAACTACGCGGTCGTGATGGACTTCACCAAGTACCTGCACGACTTCGACGACCCGGATATGAGCGAACACACCGTCGTCTGCCGGCCGGGCGCGATCAACGAGAAGCTCAACGAGCACACCGGCAAGTGGGGCTGGATCTTCGGGCCCGACCCCTCGACGCACAGCTACTGCGCGATCGGCGGCAACGTCGGCAACAACTCGTGCGGCATCCACTCGGTGCAGTCGCAGTTCTACGGCCGGGGCCCGCGCACCTCGGACAACGTCCACTCGCTGGAGATCGTGACGAGCGACGGCCTCCGCACGTGGGTCGGGGCAACGAGCGACGAGGAGCTCGAGCTGATCGAGTCCACCGGCGGGCGCAAGGCCGAGATCCACCGCGACCTGCGGGCGCTGGTCGACCAACACGCGGACGAGATCCGCCGGCGGTTCCCCTCGCCCGACCAGCTGCCGCGGCGGGTCTCCGGCTACAACCTCGACGACCTGCTACCGGAGAACGGCTTCAACGTCGCGCGCTCGCTCGTCGGCACCGAGGGCACCTGCGCGACCGTCCTGCAGGCCAAGCTCTACCTGACGCCGGCGATGCTCAGCCGCGCCCTCGTGGTGGTCGCCTTCGAGGACATCTGCCTCGCCGCCGACCAGGTGCCGTGGATCCTCGAGCACCGCCCGATCGCGCTGGAGGCGATCGACCACCGACTCTTCCACGAGGAGCAGCAGCAGAACATGCACCCCTCGGCGCTCACACAGCTGCCGGCCAACGACCTCGACGGCGCCTGGCTACTGGTCGAATTCGGTGCCGACTCGCAGGACGAGGCCGACGAGCTCGCCCACAAGTTCATGAAGGACGCGCGCAAGCAGGGCGTCGAATCGGAGCACATGAGTCTGTTCGAGGACCCCAAGCAGGAAGAGGCGCTGTGGGAGGTCCGCGAGGGCGGCCTCGGCGCGACCGCATTCCCGCCCGACAGCGGCGACCACTGGCCCGGCTGGGAGGACTCGGCGGTGCCGCCGGAGCGCTCCGGCGACTACATCCGCGACCTGAAGCGGCTCTACGACGAGTACGGCTACAAGGGCGCAATCTACGGCCACATCGGCCAGGGGTGCATCCATTCCCGCATCAACTTCGACCTCCGCAGCGTGGAGGGAATCCGCACTTACCGCAGCTTCATGGAGGAGGCCGCCGACCTGGTCGTCTCCTACGGCGGCTCGCTCTCGGGCGAGCACGGAGACGGCCAGCAGCGGGCCGAGCTGCTCTCGAAGCAGTACGGCGACCAGATCGTGCAGGCCTTCCGGCAGTTCAAGTCGATCTGGGACCCGGACTGGAAGATGAACCCCGGCAAGGTGGTCGATCCCTACCGGCTCGATGAGAACCTGAAGCTCGGCGCCGACTACAACCCCTGGCGGCCCGAGGTGCGCTTCGCCTACGAGAAGGACGGCGGCGACTTCGCCCACGCGACGCTGCGCTGCGTCGGCGTCGGCAAGTGCCGCAAGCCCGACGGCGTGGACGTGATGTGCCCGTCGTTCATGGTCACGCGCGAGGAGATGCACACCACGCGCGGCCGGACGCGCCTGCTCTTCGAGATGCTGCAGGGCGAGATCATCGAGGACGGCTGGCAGAGCGACGAGGTCTACGAGGCGCTCGACCTCTGCCTTGCCTGCAAGGGCTGCACGAACGACTGCCCGGTCAACGTGGACATGCCCACGTACAAGGCCGAGTTCCTCCACCAGCGCTACAAGGGCCTCCACCTGCGGCCGCGGTACGCCTACGCCTTCGGCCTGATCGACCAGGCGGCGCGGATCGCCTACCGGATGCCGGGGCTCGTCAACTTCCTCACGCACACGCCGCCCTTCTCGCGCGTGTTCAAGCTCGCGGCCGGGATGTCGTCGGAGCGCGAGATCCCGAGCTTCGCGCCGCTGACGCTGCAGGACTGGTTCCGCCAGCGCGGTGGCACGACCAACCCGCACGGCCCGCGCGTCGTGCTCTGGCCGGACACGTTCAACAACTACTTCCACACCGACGTCGGCGTGGCCTCCGTCGAGGCGCTCGAGGCGGAGGGCTGGCACGTGATCCTCCCCGAGGGCCACGTCTGCTGCGGGCGGCCGCTCTACGACTACGGCTTCCTCGGTCTCGCCGAGCGCTATCTGCGGCGCACGCTCGACCAGCTCCGCGAGTACTACCGCGACGGCGTCCCGATAGTCGGAATGGAGCCGAGCTGCGTCGCCACCTTCAAGGACGAGCTAACGAAGATGCTGCCGCACGACGACGACGCGAAGCGCCTGCAGCAGAACGTCTTCCACTTCGGCGAGTTCTTCCAGCAGCAGGGAATCGAGCCGCCGCGCCTCGAGCGCGAGGCCATGCTCTGGGGCCACTGCCACCACAAGGCGACGGGCGGGATGAATCCCGAGCAGGAGCTGCTCGAGCAGATGGGCGTCGAGGCCGAGTTGTGCACCGGAGGCTGCTGCGGGCTCGCGGGCTCGTGGGGCTTCGAGGACGGCCACTACGAGATCTCGATGCAAGCCGGCGAGCAGGCGCTCCTGCCGCGGGTACGCGAGGCCGACCCGGCCACGCTGATCGTCGCCAATGGCTTCTCGTGCAAAACGCAGATCGAGCAGGGCGACACCGGGCGCCGCGCGCTGCACCTGGCCCAGGTGATGCGGCTGGCGCGCGAGCACGGGTCGAGCGGGCCACCCGGGACATACCCGGAGCTGGAGTTCGCCGACGCACGCCACCGCCGAGCGCTCGGCAGACGCGTCTGCCAGGTTCGCGGCCGCGGCGGCGGCCGCCGCTGGGCTCGCGACGGCAGGCGATGGCGCTCGTGCTGCGGCAACGGAGCTGAGATGACCGAGCAGCGTGACCAGTCCTACACGGAATCGCTGCGGGCGGTCGTCGCCGCGAGCGCCTTCCCATACGGCTACACGCTCACGGTCTGGACGTCGGGCGCCGTCCTCTCGCATGCACGGGGGAGGCCGACGACGGCCGACGCGTTCCTCTACATGATCGGCGCGATCGGCGCCTACGCGACGGTGGCCGTGGCGGCCTTTCGTGGCTTGCGCTCGACCACACCGACGGAGCCGCGGGCCTTCTCGCTCTGGGAGGCCACGCACCTGCTGTCGGTGGCGGTCGCGATCGCGACCGCCGCGCTGGTCGCGCATCTGGTCACGAGCATCGCAGCATGGCCGCTGGGCTCGTTCCTCGGGACGGCCGTCTACCTGGCCGGGTCGGCGCTCCAGATGAGCCTCGGGAGGCCCGGATGAGCGTTGCAGAGACCACGCTCCGCACGCCGCTCCGTGTCGACGGGTACGCGCCGATCGGCGACTACGCCCCGATCGGCGACCGTCGGGCGCTGGCACTCGTCGCCCTGGACGGGACGATCGACTGGCTCGCGCTGCCCGCGCTGGACTCCGAGCCGATGCTGGCGGCGCTGCTGGATGCCGAGCGCGGCGGCAGCTTCTCCCTGCGGCCGGTCGGCGAGTTCGAGGCCGCCCGGCGCTACCTGCCGGAGACCAACGTGCTAGAGACGACCTTCTCGACCGGCAGCGGCAGCGCGACCGTCACGGACTCGTTTGCGCTCTCCGAGTCGTCACTCCCCTGGATCGAGCTCGCGCGGTCGATTGAGTGCACCGAGGGCGAGCTCACGCTCGGGTGGTCGATCACGGCACGCGAGGCGGGAGCCTCAGTCGAGATCACCAGCGAGCGCGGCGTGCCAGTGCTGCGCGGTCCGGCCGGTCGCGTCGGCATCTTCTGCTGGGGCGGTGAGGAGCCAAAGCTCTCGCCGCGCGCGCTTTGCGGCCGCCTCCAGCTCGCGGCCGACGAGCGCGTCCTGCTGGCGGCGGTCGGGGTCGACCTCGAAGCGTCCTTGCCAGCGCCCGAGCCCGAAGAGGTCTCGCAACGGCTCGAGGCGACGATCGAGAGCTGGCAGCGGTGGACGGCACGCCAGGACTACGACGGCCCCTGGCTCGACGCGGTCACCCGCAGCGCCCTTGCCCTGGCGCTCCTCACGAACGAACAGAGCGGTGCGATCGCGGCGGCCGCGACCACCTCGCTGCCGGAGGCGATCGGCGAGTCCCGCAACTGGGACTACCGGTTCTCGTGGATTCGCGACTCGTCCTTCGCGCTCGACGCGCTGCTGCGCCTCCGCCGCCGCGAAGAGGTCCAGGCGGCCCTCGCCTACCTGCTCGCCGCAGCCGAGCGGACATATCCGCGACTGAATGTGCTCTACGAGCTCGACGGGAGCGTCCCGTCCGGCTGCGAGGAGCTGCCGCTAGCCGGGTACCGAGGCTCACAGCCGGTGCGTGCCGGCAACTCGGCATCCGGCCAGACGCAGCTCGGCTGCTACGGCGACCTGTTCGAGACGGTCTGGCTCTACGTCCAGGACGGCAACGCGCTCGGGCCCGCGCTCGCCGTGCGCCTCGCGGAGATGGCGGACTACGTCTGCGAGATCTGGCGCAACGAGGACTCGGGCATCTGGGAGCTGCAAGGACAGGAGCGCCACTACACCACTTCGAAGATTGGCTGTTGGGTCGCGCTCGACCGCGCCGTCCGGCTGGCGGAGCTCGGCCTCGTCCAATCCGACCGGGCCGACCGCTGGCGGCGAGAGCGGGTCGCCGTGCGGGAGTTCGTGGAGATGCGGTGCTGGTCGGAACTGCGAGGGAGCTACGCGTTCTACGCCGGCACGGACGATTTCGATGCGAGCGTGCTGCTCGCCGCCCGTAGCGGCTTCGCCGACCCGCGCGGCGACCGCATGGCAGGCACTATCGAGGCGATTCGAGGCGAGCTCGCCGAAGGCCCGCTCCTCTACCGCTACTCCGGCACCCGGCGGATGGAAGGCGCCTTCCTCGCCTGCTCGTTCTGGCTGGTGCAAGCGCTCGCGCGCGCGGAGCGGCTCGAGGAGGCGACCACGCTGATGGACGAGCTCGTTGAGCTCGCGAACGACGTCGGGCTCTACTCGGAGGAGCTCGACCCGGCGAGCGGCGAGCTGCTCGGAAACTTTCCCCAGGCGCTCACGCATCTCGCTCTGATCAGCGCGGCGGGGGCCGTCGACGACATGCGAAAGAAGGAGGACACATGAGCAGATCCGAGGTAGTCGTGATCACCGGGGCGTCCGCGGGCATCGGCCGCGCGACGGTCCGCCGGTTCGCACAGGAGGGGGCGCAGATCGGCCTCGTCGCACGCGGACGGGCCGGGCTGGAAGGAGCGAAGGAGGAGGTCGAGTCGCTCGGGGGCCGGGCGCTGGTGTTGCCGGCGGACGTCGCCGATCCTGTTGCCGTCGAGGCGGCGGCGAGCGCTGTCGAGGAGGCCTTCGGCCCGATCGACGTGTGGGTCAACGACGCGATGGTGACGCTCTACGCCGAGTTCGCGGACATCGAGCCGGAGGAGTTCAGGCGATCGACCGAGGTGACCTATCTCGGGACGGTCTGGGGCACCAAGGCGGCGCTGAAGCGGATGGTCCCGCGCGACCGCGGCTCGGTCGTCCAGGTCTGCTCGGCGATGTCCTACCGCGGCATCCCGCTGCAGTCGCCCTACTGCGGCGCGAAGCACGCAATCAAGGGCTTTACCGAATCGGTCATCACCGAGCTGCTGCACCACGGCTCGAAGGTGCAGATCTCGATGGTGCAGCTCCCTGGCCTAAACACGCCGCAGTTCACCTGGGGCCGGACAAAGCTGCCGAGGCAGACGCAGCCCGTGCCGCCGATCTACCAGCCCGAAGTCGCCGCGGACGCGATCCACTGGTGCGCACACCACAATCGGCGCGAGCTCTACGTCGGCCTGCCGACCGTCTACACGATCCTGGGCGAGAAGCTCGCCCCGTGGCTCGCCGACCGCTACCTAGCCAAGACCGCCCACAAGTCGCAGCAGACGTCGCAGCCACTCGACCCCGAGGACCACGACAACCTGTTCACGCCGGTCGACGAGGACCGCGGCGCCCACGGACCGTTCGACCGCCGCGCGCATCAGCGCAGCATCCAGGTCTGGCTGGCGAAACGACGGGGCCTGCTGGCGACGGCAGCCGGCGCGACCGCGGCTGCTGCGGCCGGGCTGGTGCTGCGGTCATGAGGCGCCTCGCCAAGGGCGCAGCTTTCGGGGCCGGCGCAGCGCTCGTCTGGGCGGCGGCCGAGCCTGCTCTGCAACGCATCTTCGGCACGAGCTACTCAGACGTTCGCCTCGCGGGCAAGCTGCTGACGCGCGGTCGCGCCTGGCCGGTCGCCGGGCTCGCAGCCCACGTCGCTACCGGCTCCGCCTTCGGCGCGGCGTTTGCGGTGCTCGGCGGTCGCGGCTGGCGGGCAGGACTGGCTGTCGCGGAGCTGGAAACCGCGCTTCTTTGGCCCCTCTCGGCCCTGGTCGAGCGCCACCACCCGGACTGCATTTCGGGCCGCTGGCCACGACTGCTAACGAACGGGCGGATCTTTGCCCATTCGGCTGTGGGGCACGCGCTCTACGGCGTGCTGCTAGGTAAAGGACTCGAACGAGAGGAGAAGTCATGAAGAGCAAGCTGTTGTACGAGGAAGGCGGGCTGCGGACCTTCGCGCTCGTGTTCGACAAAGGCGGCGAGGTCAAGACTGGGCTCGAGACGTTCGCGAAGGACGAGCGTCTTACCGCCGCGCATTTCACCGCGATCGGAGCGCTCAGCGGCGTCGTCCTCGGCTACTTCGACTGGGAACGCAAGACGTACTCCGAGATCTCGCTCGACGAACAGGTCGAGGTGCTGACGCTCGCCGGCGATGTTGCGGTTAAAGACGGCGAGCCTGCGGTTCACGCGCACCTCGTGGTCGGCCGTTCGGATGCGACAACGCGCGGCGGCCACCTGCTTGAGGCCCACGTCCACCCAACGCTCGAGCTCGTCCTAACCGAGACGCCCGCCGTCCTCCGCAAGGAGGAGGACGCAGAGACCGGCCTGGCCCTGATCGCGCTTTGAGCTTCCGAATCGGGACTGACACCCATGGCGAAAACCGCGCTGCGAGGCAACCCTTCGGGGACTATGGCTGCTCGCGAGTCCACCCCACCAACCATTTCGGATGTATGGCTCGACGACGGCCAGACGTGGGTGCTTGAGATCGCGGACGGGGCGGCGGGGAGTGCCGTGCTCCACGAATTGGAGACGAGTTTGTATCGCGCGGTCGAGCGGGGAGCGCGGGTAGCCGTTATCGACGTCAGTGACGTGGCTTTCGTGGACGCGGCGCTTGTCCGGTGTCTCCGCTCCGCCGCGATGGATCTCCGTGACGGTGGAGTTCAAATCGGCCTCGTCCTCCACACGCCGTCACTCGAGAACCGGAGTGCTACTAAGGAAGGAGAAGCATGAGCAGAGAGCAGATGATTGCCAGCGAGGAGTCCTCGCCCGGCCAGCTGAGACTCGCGCGCGCCCAGGGCGAGACCCTGGGACTCGCGCTCGAGGCGATGAACGAGGAATCCACCTCCGGGGTCCACGCCTGCATCGCCGGCGACTTCGAGGTTGCGGTCGCCGTCGAGGAAGCCGAGGGCACGTGGCAGCCTGTCGACGGCCGACTGGAGTGGGTCGACCCGGAAGACGAGAACTGCCACCTCGAGGTGGCGGTGCGAGACGCCGCCGACGGCCGCTTCGTCCCCGGGCTGGAAATCGACGCCACGGTGATCGCCCCGGACGGACAGGAGGTGGGCACGCATCGTCAGCCCTTCCTCTGGCATCCGTGGTTGTACCACTACGGGCGCAACTGGACAGTGCCCGAGTCGGGGACCTACCGCGTCCAGGTCCGCATTGCGCCGGCGGGCTTCTTCCGGCACGACCATGAGAACGGACGCCGCTACGAGGAGCCCGTCGAGCTCGAGTTCGATCACGTCGAGATCGAGCCTGGCCGCAAGCGCGTCGAGGAATAGGACGCTGTATGGCGTGCTGCGCCCTCTGACATGAGCGAGGTCAGCAGCTTCGCGCTGCTGACCCTCGTCGCCGGAATCGGCTTCGCGCTTGCCCTCCTGGCGAGCAAGCTGACCGAACGAGTTCCGGTTCCGGCGCCGGGCTTATTCCTGGTCGGAGCGGTGCTGGCGGCGAACTACCTCCCGGGGCTCGCCGGCGCCGTCTCCTTCCAGGCGGTTGAGCGAGTCGCGGTGGTCGCGCTGGTCCTGATCCTCTTTCACGGCGGCATGAGCGTCGGCGGCCGGCGCTTCGGAGCTTCGGCCGCCCCTATCGTCACGCTCGGGCTGGCAGGAACCTTCGCGACGCCGCGCTCCTCGCCGCGCTGGCGCACGTGGTCTTCGCCTTCGGCTGGCTGGCGTCAGGGCTGCTCGGGGCGACGCTCGCGCCTACCGACCCGGCGGTGATGTTCTCGGTGCTCGGGAACCGCGAGGTGGCCGGGCGGACGGGAACGATCCTCGAGGGCGAGTCAGGCGTCAACGATCCGATCGGCATCGCGTTGCTGATCGGACTGCTCTCACTAGTCGGAGGCCACGGGGGTGCGTGGTCGTTCGCCCGCGAGCTAGTCGTGCAGCTCGGCGTCGGCGGGGTCGTGGGAGTCGCCGGCGGGGTGGCCCTACGGCGGCTGCTCGTCTTCCCGCTTCGGAGCGAGGGGCTCTATCCACTGCGGACGCTTGCCGCCACGCTCGTCGTCTACGGTGCCGCCGGCGCGCTCCACGGCTCCGGCTTCCTCGCCGTGTTCATCGCGGGCCTCGCTGTCGGCGACCTCCGTGCGCCATCGAACGCGACCCGCCAGCCGATGTCCGACGGAAGGGTGTGCAGGGCTGGGCCTCGTCCTCGCGTTCGGGATTCTGCTGCTGCGGCTCTGGGTGCCGGAGAGCCCGCGCTGGCTGATCGTCCACGGACGCGAGGAAGAGGCCAAAAAGACGGTCGCCGAGATCGAGCGGACGGTCTACGAGCAGTACCCGCGCCGCACCGTCGTTGGACTCGCGCTGATGGGGACGCAGGCGTTCCTCTACAACGCCATCTTCTTCACCCTCGGGCTAATGCTGACGACCTTCTTCGGCGTCGACTCGAGGAACGTCGGGCTCTTCCTGTTGCCGTTCGCGGCCGGAAACTTCATCGGCCCGCTCGTGCTCGGGCCGCTCTTCGACCGCCTCGGCCGGCGCACGATGATCCCGCTCACGTTCGGGCTGGCTGGAACCCTGACGATCGTCACAGGCCTGCTGTTCGCCGAGCACGTGATCGACACGACCCTGTGGATCACCGTCGCCTGGGTGGTGATCTTCTTCTTCGCGTCAGCTGGTGCGAGCTCCGGCTACCTGACCGTCAGCGAGACGTTTCCGCTCGAGATCCGCGCGATGGCGATTGCCTTCTTCTACGCGGTCGCGACCGGGATCGGCGGCGGAATCGGTCCGCTGCTGTACGGCAGCCTGATCGCGACCGGCAACCGCTGGTCGATGTTCTACGGCTATGCAATCGAGGGCGGGCTGATGCTTCTTGGCGGGGGCCCTCCATCGTTGGCTCGGCGTCGAGGCCGCCGAACAGAGCCTCGAAGACGTGGCGACCCCCCTTTCGGCCGAGGAGGCTGACGACGATGCCTCGGCTGCTAGTCGCCGCGATGCCGGTGGCGACCAGGGCGCACGCGCGGAGCGACCCGAGTCCCGCTCCCGCGTGCGCAACCCCGCTACCGCGGGCCCAGATCGTGTGGCCCGGCGCCTCCCCCGCCGGCGCTTCTTCAAGGGCGCCGTGCGGCGCCGGCCGCACGTCTCCGGCCTCCCGGTCGCCTCGCCTGTCTCGGGGGTCGACCGAGACCTCGACCGCGAAGCCGAGGTCGTTGCGGACGCACTCCGCAAGGACGGCCCGGCCAACCGGCGCGAGCTTCGCCGGCGCGTACGATCACGCTACTGGGGCCCCGGCCGCTTCCGCTCGGCCCTTCGTAAGGCAGTGCGCGACGGCCGGGTCAGACCGCGCGGCTTCGACCGCTTCGAGCCGGCCTGAGGTCCTCCCGCTCGCTCGCGGCCGACGCGGCTTCGCGCTCGCGACCTAGCGGCTCGTCCGCACCGTCGTCGGCCTGCCGCTCGCGCAGCTGCTCGACCAGCATCGTGAGGTGCGTGCGCCGGTCCATCTTCTCCTTGATTCCGCTGCGCACCAGCCAGCGGTTGACCGGCCAGGCGGTGAAGAAGCCGACGATCATCCCGATCTGCATCGAGAACCAGTGGCCGCTCGTGTCGACCTTCATCGGCGGCTGGAAGAGCACGAAGTGCGAGAGCGCCATCCACCCGAAGAGCCCGACCTGGAACGCCACGATCGAGAGCGTGTCGACCTTGATCGCCTGCCAGACGCCGGCGAGCTTGCCGAGGTCGTCGCGCATCGGGACGATCGTGAAGTACTGGAAGACGATCCCGAACGTCCAGGCCAGGGCGAAGTCGACAATCACCTCCCAGCCGAAGGTGCCGGTGATGCCGAGCACGGGCGAGGCGAAGAGCGCGAACAGGATCCACTCGCCCGCGATGTCGCCGAGAGTGCAGCCCGCGCCGCAGTGCGAGACGGCGTTCGCGATGTGCCACGGCCGCAAGTCCTCGGGGTCGGTGGAGTCTCCTTTGCGTCTCAGCTCCTCGACGTCGACGCCTTCGGCGGCGAGCCGCCGTGCCTCGCGCTCCATCAGGTCGCCGGCGCTCTTGCGGCCGTTGCGAAAGTACGCCCACAGCCAGACCGGTCCCCAGTAGAGGGCGGTGATGGGATGCACGAGGTTCATCACCCACATGTGCTGGCGATGCCCGAGCAGAAACTCGTCGACGAGGATTACGAGGGCGCTCCCGAATCCGAGCGCGAGCCCGATCCAGCCCACGACCGTCACCCATTGCGGTTCCATCGGCAGACCTCTTCGTTACCTCGTATTCCGATCTGAAACTGCGGTGTCCCACGGCCGCCCGAGCCGCGACGAAAGACTCGGGATCCGGCGCGAGTTCCCCCAAGCGCCTCGGCCGCGCTTCAGGGAGAGCCGTTTTCGTCCGCGGCCGGGTCGGCCTCGATCAGCGCCTCGAGCACACCTTCGGTGCAGGTGTCGCAAAGTGTTCGCCCCGTGTAGCGCATGCGGCCTCTGAAGATCACGAAGCGCAGGTCAGCCTCCGTGCCGGCTCCGCACCGCTGGCACGCAGCCGTACGTGGAGTTGGGTCGAAATCGAACTCCGGCAGCTCTTCGTTCAACTCGCCCGTAGTTCTACCGCCGCCGCGCCTTGGGTAAGCATTTCGTGAGCGTGTGGCTCCGACGCGTCCAGGTCGGCCCGGTGCTCCGGATTTGCTGTGCTGGGGAGCACCCTGGCCCACGCGACGCTTCCGAGCGCTCGTCGACTACCGGCATCGGGGCCAAGCGCTCGCCGCAGCCGGCGTCACGGAGGACACAGGCTGCACTGATCGCCCGGCAGCTGCTCCGCTGAATCCACGTGCCCCGCTGAATCCGACAAGACCGCATCCTTAGCGCCCCGTCTTCCCTCAGAGTTCCCGTGATTCCGCCGATGATGCCAGTCCCAGGCGAAACTGCCTGCAAATCGGCGCCGACGTGACCCCCTCCATGATCCTCTTCGGGCTCGCGTCTAGGCAGACAACAGATTACGCCGATTTTAGGTACTTCAAGCCCTCTGACGGACTCGAACCGTCGACCCCCTCCTTACCATCGAGCAACGAGGCGGGAACGGCGGGCAAGCGCGGGAAGCCGCGGGTACGAAAGCCGCGCAAGAAGAAGAAAACGCCCGAAGACGAGTAACCGCGCATGGACGCCCGTGCCCGCGCTGGTGTTCCCTCAGTGTTCCCTCGGCATTTGACGCGGCCCGACGATGAGGTCGGCCATCTGTCGGTGCCGGTGTGGTGAGAGGCGGCTGCTGGGAGCGCGCGTGCGTCGAGGGGATCTTCGACTACCGGACCGGTGAGGTGACCGTGCTGCTTCACGCAAGCGCCCGCCGCGCCGCCTCGTCGAACGGCGTGAGCTCGAGCGGCAGCAGTTTCCGGATCCGTTCCTCGCGCGCGATCGTCGGATTGCGCAGTCCTTCGACGAGCGGCCGCGCGACCGACGCGCTCACCGGCGTGACAAGGTTCAGCCAGAGCGAGGAGAGGTAAGGCGTCAGCACCGGGACCTCGACGATTAGCGGCTTCCGGCCGAGCAGGGCAGCGATCCGCTCGATCATCTGCCGGTAGGTCATCACCTCGGGCCCGCCCGTGTCGTAGCCCTCGCCGTACGCGGCTTCGTTGCCGCAGACGCCTGCCAGGTAGCGGGCGACGTCGTCGAGCGCGATCGGCTGCGTCGGCGTCGAGACCCAGCTCGGCGTCACCATGACCGGTAGCCGCTTGACCAGGCCGAGGATCGTCTCGAAGGCGGCGCTCCCCTTGCCGACGATCATGGCCGCACGCAGGGTCGTTACCGGGACGCCCGCGGAGGCGAGCCGCTCTCCGGTCTCGCGGCGGCTGCGCAGATGCGGTGACGCGTCGGGGTCGTCGGCTCCGAGCCCGCCGAGGTAGACGATCTGCCGTGCGCCTGCGTTCGTCGCCTCACGTGCGACCATCTCCGCCGCCGCGCGATCCTGCTCCTCGAAGTTCTGGGCGCCGAGGGAGTGGACGAGGTAGTAGACGACGTCGGCACCTTCCAGGGCCGCGGCGACGCCGTCTCCGCTCGCCGCGTCGGCGACCAGCCAGCGGACGCCGGGCTCGTCGCGTGCGGTGCGCGAGACCGAGGTCAGCTCGTGCTCTGCCAGCAGCGGCACGAGCGCCCGTCCGACGACGCCGGTTGCGCCGAAGACGGTGACGTTCACGAGTCCCCGCTCCGCAGCAGAAGCTCGAAGTAGCGGAGGCTGACCGCGGCATGGAAGGGGCTCTGCCCTTTCGCGTAGAGCATCCCGGTCCACTGCGGCGCGCCCGCGCGGGCGGCGAGCCGCGGCAGGTACCCCTCAACGGTGACGCTCAGCTCCTGCTGATCGCCCTCGGGTCGTTGTGCGAGCGTGACGGAGCCGCCGGCTCGGAGCGCGAGCAGTCCACCCTGGATCGCGTGCCGGCAGCTGACAAGCCCGCCGTCGAACGAGAGCTCCGGCTGCCCGAAGGTGAGCAGCGTCGCACCGCCGAGCAGCTTCAGCTTGCCTCCGCCGCCCGTCCAGCCCGCACGGACGACGCTGCGGGTGAAGCGGTCGACCGCTTGCCAGTAGGTGACACCGAGCGTGCGGGCGCCCGCCTCGCACGCGTCGACCACGGGCTCCGCGACGAACACCCGCTGGCGAGACTCGAACGCGCCGGACTCGAGGACGCGCTCCGATGTCTCCCAGCCCGTCACGCTGCCACCGCCATCGGCGAAGAGTATTCCCCCGCTACGGATTCGGGTCCATCGCCGTTGCGGGAGATCTCCATTCCGCCTTCACCCGCCAAGGAGATGAGGAAGGAGAGGACGATCGCCACCCGCCAACGATCGCGCAGGCGATGCGCGCTGTGGTCGACCGCAGGGGTATCGTCCGTGTGTGCGCACGTTCCGGTACGCAGCGGCGGTTGCCGTGGCGGCTGCCGGGGGAGGGGCGGCGACGCGCCGCTCGGTCGCCACCTGGTATCCCGGTCTGCGCAAGCCGAGTTGGACGCCGCCCTCGCAGGCTTTCGGTCCGGTCTGGACTCTGCTCTACGCACAGATGGCGTACTCGGCGGCGCGGGTTGCACGCTCGTGTGATCCAGCACGTCGGCGCGCGCTCAGGCTCTGGTGGCTGCAGCTGGGGCTGAACGCTGCCTGGACGCCGCTCTTCTTCGGGGCCCGCCGGACCGGCGCCGGCGCGGTCGTCATCTGCGCACTTCTGCCTGCCGTCGCGGCCACCGCGGCCGCGAGCGCGCGCGTCGACCGTCGGGCCGGGCTGCTCTACGCGCCGTACCTGGCGTGGTCGACCTATGCGGCGGCGCTCAACCTCGAGATCTGGCGGCTGAACCGCTCCTAGACGACCGTCTCGCGCCGTTCACCACTGCCGAACCGCAGTACGCTCAGAGGCATGGGAGACGGGTCGCTTCGACGAGGCAACGCGTCGCTGGCTGTGCTCCACGCGGCGCAGGCGGCGGTGATCCTCGCGCTCTCGACCGACTTCTCGCTTCCAGTGACAGGCGCCTTCATGGAGGGTCAGCCGGGGAGCGCGCCGCCGAAGCAGGACCTGCTCTTCGACCTGCGCATCGGCCCGCTCGTCGGCGCGTTCCTCCTGCTCGCGGCAATCGACCACGCGCTCGTCGCGCTGCCGCCCTTCCGCGCGCGCTACGAGCGGTGCCTCGCCGCAGGCGTCAATCCGTTCCGGTGGCTCGAGTACTCGCTGTCGGCCTCGCTGATGGTCGTGCTGATCGCGATGCTGACCGGCATTGCCGACTATGTCGCGCTGCTCGCCCTCTTCGCCGCGAACGCGGCGATGATCTTCCTCGGTTGGCTGATGGAGCTGCTCAACCCGCCGGACAGGGCCCGGACGCGCTGGCTGCCCTTCGTGCTCGGCTGCGTCGTCGGCGCCGTGGCGTGGGTTGCGATCGCGGTGCAGATCGGGGTCTCGGCGGGACGCGGACACGCGCCGCCCGGCTTCGTCTACGTGATCTTCGTCTCGCTCTTCGTCCTCTTCAACAGCTTTGCCGTCAACCAGGCCCTGCAGTACAAGCGGGTCGGGCGCTGGCGCGACTACCGCTACGGCGAACACTGGTATCTCTGGCTGAGCCTCGTCGCGAAGAGCCTCCTCGCATGGCAGGTATTCGCGAACGTGCTCGTCCTCTGAGCCAGCCGTCACAACTCCTTACCACCCTTTACGCGGGTCGCAGATGGTCGAGCCTCGCGGCGGTGATCGCGCCCGGAAGCTCTGCCCGTTGTTCGTGTGGCGCCGCAGGTCGATGCACTGCCCACGGCTTCGATGTCGAGCGCCGGCTTGCGCTGCGACCGAGACGACGATCAGTTGCCGACGGCGGGGTCGGGCAGGAACCGGCGGACCTCTTGAGCACAGCGGCAGGCGACGCCGAACTTGGCAGCCCACTCCAGCGCCTCCTCGCGTGAGGGCACGTCGAGGATCGTGAATCCGCCCATGTACGCCTTGCTCTCCGGGCCGTCGGTGACCGCCACCCGTCGGTGGCCACCACGCTCACCTCTTCGACCGAATACAGGCCGCCAGCGAACACCCATACCCCGGCATCCTGGGCCTCCCGCGTCACCGCGTGCGCAGCCTCGGCCGCGTCGGGCAGCTCCTCCTCGGGGAAGGTCATCGCGCCGTCATCGAACCGAGATCAGATACCGCGTCATCTCACGAATCCCTTTCTCGACCAGCTGCTCCGCCGGCCGCTCACCTGCTATGGAGGCGCGCGCAGAAGAGACTGACAGACCACCGAGGACTCATCGGTGGCGTGGCGCCCGTACCCGCTCATCGCCGCGTTTGACACGGTCGTGCGACCTTGTGCGACCCGCGGACCGGCGTGTCGTCATCGAACGGGTCCGCTGTTAGGCGACTCGGATCGCGAGCTTGCCTTGGGTGTGCGTCGTCGCGAGTGCGGTGAGCGCGTCGGGCGCTTGCGCGAGCGAGCAGTTCACCGCCGAGGCCGACACAGTCTGCGCGACGGCCGAGGCGACTACGCGCAGCTGATCGCTTCACCGCACGTCTCGTCTGACAGAGGCTCGCGAGCGAGAAGCTAAAGGATGACCCGTGAACGCGACTCTGCGGTACAGAGGGGGTCACCGAGTGTCTGATCGGCTTGAACAAGCCGAATCCGGCCGACGCACGCGTGCGGTGAGGGAACGCCAGGCAGTGCCCGCGAGTGCCCGCGCGTGACAGCCGTTTACGAGATAGACAAATCGACCGCCCGATTTGCAGGCATTTTCGTAAAGCCCTCTGACGGACTCGAACCGTCGACCCCCTCCTTACCATGGAGGTGCTCTACCAACTGAGCTAAGAGGGCAGGCGCGGCCATTGTAGGCGCGGTGCGCGTCCCTTGTTCCTCGCCCGGCCGAGGGGTACTTTCGGGCCAGGTCTTCGGAGTCGGCATCACCGGATGCCGCGGGCGCATCGCTGCTGACACTCGGGACGCGTGTTCTGCTGAGCGTCAGCGCCCGGCGAGCAGGCCTGCGAGGTACCACTCGTCGAGCGGGTCGAAGCTGTCGTACGCCTGGCCGACGACCGCGATCTCCTCCAGCGGGTGGGGGCAGACGACCTCGTCGCCGACCTCGGCGAGCCGGTCGAGGCCGTCGACGTGCGCGACCGGCACCGCGGCCACCACGCGGGCTGCGCTCTCCGACCGCGCCCACGTACAGGCGGCCGCGAGGGTCAGGCCCGTGACCGCGCCGTCGTCGACGAGCAGCGCCTCGAGGCCCTCGACCGGCAGCGTCTCGTGCTCGAGCCGCGACTCCAGCCGCTCGGCGTCGCGCCTCGCACGCGCGAGGAAATCCTCCACGGCGGGCTCGGGAACCAGCAGGTACGGCGGCCCGTGTGCGGTGGTGGCGCCGAGGCGGCGGCCGTGGGCGTTGACGCGCTCGACGTCGACCGCGGTCAGCGGCAGCCCGAGCTCCCGAGCCACCTCCGCCGCGACCGCGACGCCGCCACGCGCCACGCCCACAACGACGCCGACACGGTCGCCCAGCGCCTCCGCGAGCACCTGTCCCGCCGCCGCCCGGTCGCGGAAGAGCGGTTGCATCCACGGCACGATCCTCATGCGGGCATTGTCCCCTCGCGCCGGGGCACGAGCTGCGAATGAAGCCCGCGAGGGTCCTCCTCGGCGACTGGTCGCGCTGGCTGCGCGACCCGATCGACCTGCTGCGCCTGTCGTACGTCGTGGGCGTGCCGGTCGTTGAGATGGCCGAGTTCACCTCCGACCACTTCCTCGGGACGGACTCGCCAAGACCGAGCGCGACACGGCGACCGACCTGATGGTCGACGGGCTCGGCGCTGTCGGCGGCGGTGCCTTATTCGTCCCATGGGCGTGCTACGGATGGGGCTCGGTGCGGCGGGTGCCCGGCGTGAACCGCTCGGGGCAGGCCATCGCCTGACGTCAGGGCGAGCTCGAGCCGCGCCGGCGGTTGTCGAGCTCGGCGTTGAGCTCCGCTGAGACGACGATCACCCTGCCGACCAGCACGAGGGAGAAGAGCAGGGCCGCGGCGATCCCCAGCGCGCCGTAGGTGTTCGCGCGGTCTTCGACCAGCCGTGTCGTGACGTAGACGTTGAAGACGTTGACGAGGAGGAGCCCGGTGCCGACGACCGCGGCACCCGGCAGCAGCGCCGTCCAGCCGACGTCGCGGTGGGGCAACTCCCGCGTAAGCACGAGCCAGCCGCCGCCGACGAGGACGATGTAGACGACGAGCGCGATCAGGTCGCCGAGGTCGTTGTGCCGGCGGATGAAGGAGCCGAGCTCCACGGCGACGATCGTCAGGAAGAGCACCACGATCAGCAGGCCGACCCCTCTCGGCGTCGTGCGGACCCCGCGCCCGGACCCGTGCCAGGCAATTGCGTGCGTGATCGCAATCGCGCGGTAGAGCCTCGCGGCCGCGTAGAGGGCTACGGGGATCGCAACGAGGAAGACGGCCCAGCGCGCTCCGCCGCGTGCGGTCGACGCGACCTGCGACGCGATCAGACCCTGCAGGCCGGCGTCCGCGGCCGCCTCGCGGGTGCTCTTGTCCGCCGCATCGGCATAGAGCCCGATGCCGGAGACGAACAGGAGGGCGGTCGGGAGCAGGAGGACGAAGAACCGGTACGCGAGCGCTCCGGCCAGCAGCCCGCCGCCGATCGCGGCGTCGCGCTCGAACACGTTGAAGCCGAGGTCGAGCGACGAGTGCCGTTTGCGCGCCGCCTCGATCCGTGCGCGCGCGACCCGCGTCCGCTCGAGCCAGATCGCGATCCGTCCGAGGCCGGCGGGCTCCGGGTCGACCTCGAGCGGAGTCTCATCGCGCCGGTCGGGTCGGTCGGGCTCGGCCATGATCAGGCGGAGAGCCCGATCTCGGCGGGCAGCTCTGCCGGATGGTGCTGGCCCTCGAGCTCCAGCCGGACGCGGGCGTCGAAGTAGACGTAGGCGGTCGTGAGCGCGACGAAGGGCATCGTCACGGCGTAGATCACTCCGGCCACGACGTTGACGAGCCAGAACGGGGCGTCGGTGACGAGGATCAGAAGCGCGCCGAGCAGGGGCCCGACGATAAGCACGACGGCTCCTCCGGCCACGATCAGCGAGGCAACCTTGAGCCAGTGCCCTCGAACGAGCTCGCCGCTCCGGCGCAGCGCGCCGACCGCCCGTTCCTCTTCGAGCTCGACCACGGGAACGGCCAGCGCCCACCGCCCGGCCAGCCAGACGGCGATCGGGACGAGGTAGAACGTCGAGGCCAGCAGCGACACCGCCAGCGTGGCGACCAGCAGGGCGCCGAAGAGCGGCACGACGCTGTCGAACGCGAGCCGGTACGCGTCGAGAACGCCGACGTCCTCGCCCCGGTCGAGCACCACCAGCGCGCGCGCCGTGGCGGCCTGGACGAGGCCGAGCCCGAGCAACGTCAAGGTGGTGCCGATCGTGAGCGCGAAGAAGGCGGCCAGTCCGCTGCTCTCGCCGCCCGTCTGGATCCCGAAGATGCTCGTCGCGTGGAGGATGACCGCCTGGATCAGCGTTATGAGCAGCGAGATCGGCACCAGCAGTACGCCCATCCCCAGGAACAGCCCCACCCGGCGCCGGTACATCTGGGCTGAGGCCGCGAGGATCTGCCCCCAGGCCCGGCGATGCGCGAGGCGGAGCGGTGCGCTGGGCCGCCACGTCGCGCGCGAGATCAGGATCAGGACGATCAGGGCGAGCGCGGCCACGATTAGCCCGAAGCCGAGCGGGTGGTCGACAAGCCGCACGAGCGCGGTCGACCCGTGCGCCATCGCGCCGCAGAAGAACCCTGTTGCGGACGGCCCGAAGATCGTGCTTCCCGGGACGGCGTAGCTCCGGCTGCGCCAGTCCTGCGACCACTCGATCGGGTGCGTCCACTGGTCCTTCACGTTCGGGCCGGTCGGGCCGTTGAAGAACGCCGGACGCTGCTCGCCCCAGCGGCCGGGGAACTCGATCCAGGGGAACTCGCGCACCGCCTCCGACTCGGCGCTGGGGATCGTCTGCACCGCCGGGCGAATGTCGAAGGTCGGCCCCCGCGTGTCGTCGCAGCCGACTCCCTCCGACGCCGAGCTGCCGAGGTACAGCGCTTCGCCGTAGAAGTTCGCGTGCGAGCCGTCCGCAGGATGCACGACCGGGTGTGTGCCGCCGACGAGCTCCAGCTTGTCGTCGCCCCAGCCTGCGCGCTCGGCGCCCTCGTGCTGGCTGTAGCCGACCTCGGCCGGCTCGGTCCGCAGCGCCTCCGCGGCGGTGGGCGCGTCGAAGACGAGCTGGATCATCTCCCAGTCGCCCTCGTGCAGGTTGTTCCAGTCGTTGAAGACGTAGAAGAGCCAGTACTGCAGCGAGAGCTTGCCCGGGTGCTCCGAGTCGGTCGCGACGTGCGCGTAGACCGTCGGCGTCTTCCCCTTGGTGAGCCTGGCCTCCCAGTCGCGGTAGTCGCACCCGGGCTGGAGCGCGTTGCCGGGGAAGTCGAGGTGGTAGCCGAACAGCCGCGCGCCGAGATCCTTCGCCTCGGGCGCGATCTTCACGACGTCGCCGCTCCAGGGGCCGGTCAGCGCAACGGTCGGCTCACCGAAGAGCACGTTCACGTCGATCGGCTGGTACGGCTTGTCCGGCTCGCAGCTGCTGGTGTCGGCGACGAGCCGCACGACCGGCGCGTAGCGCTCCGCGAGGGCGGCCTCCTGCGAGGTCGTCGCAGCCGCCGCGGGCGCGATCGCGAGTGCGACGAGCGCCACGAGAAGGACGGTCGCGCGCACCGTGATCAGGCGGTGCTGTGCGCGATCGCGACGGCCTCTAGGCGGGAGTGGGCTCCGACGGCGCGTAGCAGCCGCTTGACGTGGTTGCGAACCGTCTCGGGGCTCACGTGCAGCTCGTCGGCGATCTCCTGGGTGGTGCGCCCGCGCTCCAGCAGCCCGAGCACCTCTGCCTGCCGCGGGGTGAGTTGGAGCTCGGGATGCTCGTGCGGCTCCTCGACCAGGCTCGAGACCTGGCCGAAGACGCCGACGATGTGGTCGCCCCGGTAGATCGGCACCGAGCTGATCTCGGCGGCGACGCGGTTGCCGTCCTGACCGAGCACGACCACCGGGGCGTCGGTGACCTCGGTTCCGCCCACGATCTTCCGCGCGAACAGCTCCTTCGCGCGCAACGTCTCCTCGGGTGCCACGACGGAAGTGAACTGGCGCCCCAGGACGTCGCCGACGATGTTCTTCGCGGCCCGGTTCAGCCAGCGAATCACCCCCGAGGTGTCGATGTGGTAGCTCGGCACGTTGACGTGCTCGAGCACCTCGTCGACCTGCATCGACTCCAGCGGCGAGGTTGTCACCGCGTCAGTGTCGCATCCTGCCGGGACCGCGAACGACCCGAAGAGTGGGGGCGGGAGGATTCGAACCTCCGTAGGCTGAGCCGACGGGTTTACAGCCCGTTCCCTTTGGCCGCTCGGGCACACCCCCGGGGGGCGGCAATTGTAGCCGCGGCGCGCTCGTGACAGTCATGGCAAACTCGGCCGCAAGGCAGGAACCGACAGAGGAGGACTCCCCAATGAAAGCCGCGACCGCCGGCGAGCCTCGTCGTTTCGACCACCTGCGCGAGCACTCGATCGGCTTGCCGCAGGTCCTGTTCCAGTCGATCACGCACATGGCGCCCGCCGCAGCCGTCGCGTACTCGATCTACATCTCCGTGCCGGACGCGCAGCAGGCGCTGCCGCTCTCGGTCGCCCTCGCCCTGATCGCGTGCATCTGCGCCGCGACCGCGATCGGCCAGCTCGCGAAGCGTTCCTCCTGATGGCGATTCTCGTCCTCGGGCTCACCTATCGCGACATCCGGCTCTCGACCACGGCAGGCGTGATCCTCGGCGCCTTCGAGATCGCGATCTTCGGCGCGCTCGCGGTCTGGATGCTGATCTCGAACGCCGGTGACCTGAACGCGCAGCCGTTCAACCCGAACCACGCGGTCGGCGACTGGAGCGGCGTCTTCAAGGGCATGGTGTTCGCGATCCTCGCCTTCATCGGCTTCGAGGCGGCCGCGCCCCTCGGCGAGGAGGCCAGGCACCCGAGGCGCACCGTCCCGCGTGCGGTCGTGGGCTCCGCGATCATCATCGGGCTGTTCTACGTCCTCTGCGCGTACGCGTGGGTCTTCGGCGCGGGCTTCGACAAGTTCGTCACGCAGGCGACCGGCGCAGACCCCTGGCGCGACCTCGGGAAGGTCTTCTGGGGCACCGGGTGGATCCTCGTCTTCCTCGCGATCTGCAACTCGATCGCGGCGAACTCGAACGCGGCCGTCAACGCGGCCACGCGCGTCTTCTACGCCCTCGCCCGCAACCGTCTGGCGCCGCGCCCGCTGGCTCGCACTCACCCGGAGTTCAAGACGCCGAACGTCGCCATCATCTGGCTCACGATCTTCGCCCTCGTGCTCGGAGTGCTGTTCGGCTGGAAGTGGGGGCCGCTGACCGGCTTCGCGATGATCGCGACGATGGCGGTGCCGGTGGTGATCCTCGTCTACATGTTGGTCGCGGCGGGCTGTATCCGGTACTACCTCGGGCCTGGCCGCAACCAGTTCAACGTCCTCCTGCACCGGGTCGCAATCGGGTGGACGGTGCTCGGCGTGCTGCTCACCATCTGGATCGTCATGACCAGGCCGGAGCGGCTGGAGGACATGGAGCGGGTCTACGTGGAGGACGAGACGGTCGCCCCCGAGGCGCAGCCGGCGTTCCTCCCGGAGGCGTGATGGCGGTCGCAGCCGCGCACCGGCTCTCGCGTGACCAGGTGATCTGGTCGTTCGGGCCGGACCTCGAGGCCGTGCTCGAGATCGATCCCGGTGACACCGTCACCTTCGAGACGAACGACTGCTTCACCGGCCAGATCCGCAGCGAGGACGACCTCGTCACCGAGATCGACCTCGAGCGGATCAACAGCGCCACGGGGCCGGTGGCGGTACGCGGTGCGGAGCCGGGCGACTCGCTCGTCGCGGAGATCCTCGACGTGCGTCCGATCGAGTGGGGGGTGGCGACGCTGATCCCGGGCTTCGGGCAGCTGATCGACCAGGTGCAGGCGCCGCTGACGCGGATGTTCGAGGTGCGCGACGGGGAGATCCGGATGAACGACCGCGTCTCGTTCCCCGCGAGGCCGATGGTCGGCGTCGTCGGCGTGGCAACCGACGGCGAGACGCTCTCGAACGGCCTCGCCGACCGGCACGGCGGCAACCTCGACGACCACCTGCACGGCAAGGGCGCACGGATCTTCTTCCCGGTGCGACAGCCCGGCGGGATGTTCGCGGTCGGCGACATGCACGCCTCGATGGGCGACGGCGAGATCTGCTTCACGGGCGTGGAGATCGCCGGGGAGGTCGACATCCGCTTCGAGCTGCGCAAGGGCAAGCAGGCGACGTGGCCGGTGACGGAGCTCGCCGACTGTTGGTTGCCGCACGCGACGGCCGACGCGTTCGACGAGGCGCTGAAGCTCGTTTCCGAGGAGGCGGCGAAGCTCCTCGTCGACGAGCACGGCTTCACGCCGGAGGACGCATTCGTCTTCCTCTCGGTCGCCTGCGACGCGGGTGTTGCGCAGGCGTGCAAGCCCGCGCCGCAGTTCGGGACCATCGCCCGTTTCTCGATCCCCAAGATCGCCGCCTGCCCTGCCCCCTTCGCTTTCGCGTAACTCCGCACTACGCTTGGTCTGTGATCCGTTGTCCTGCCTGCGGCCAGGAGAACCCGGACGTGGCCCGGTTTTGCCTTGCGTGTGGCCGTGAGCTGACGGCCGCGGCGAAGCCGCGCGAGGAGCGGCGCGTCGTCAGCGTGATCTTCGTCGACCTCGTCGGCTTTACCGAGCGCTCCGAGCAGCTCGACCCCGAGGATGTGCGCGCGATCCTCGCCCCGTACCACGACTGTGTCCGGAACGAGATCGAGTCGTTCGGCGGTTCCGTCGAGAAGTTCGTCGGCGACGCGGTGATGGGCGTCTTCGGCGCGCCCACCGCATTCGGCGACGACGCGGAGCGCGCGATCCGCGCGGCGCTCGCGGTGAGGGAAAGCGTCGACGAGCTGAGCGCGCGCTCCGGGCTCGACCTGCAGCTGCGCATCGCGGTGAACACCGGCGAGGCGCTGGTCACGCTCGACGCGCGGCCCGAGCTCGGCGAGGCGATGGTGGCCGGCGACGTCGTCAACACCGCCGCGCGGCTGCAGAGCGCGGCGCCGACGAACGGCATCCTCGTCGGCGCGGAGACGCACCGGCTGACGCGGGACGCGATCGTCTACGAGACCGTCGAGCCCGTGATCGCGAAGGGCAAGTCCGCGCCGGTCGAGGCGTGGCTCGCCCTCGAGGCTTCGGCACCGATCGGCGAACGCCGGGGCGCACGGGCGCCGCTCGTCGGCCGGGCGCGCGAGCTCGATGTGTTGCGCGGGATCTGGGAGCGCACCGCGGCCGAGCAGCGGCCGCACCTCGTCACCGTGATCGGCCAGGCCGGGGTCGGAAAGACGCGGCTCGCGACGGAGTTCGCGAAGGCCGTCGAGGACCTCGGCGGGCGCGCGATCCACGGCCGCTCGCTTCCCTATCGCGAGAGCAGTGCGTACTTCGCGTTCGCGATCCAGGTCAAGCAGCTCTGCGGGATCTTCGAGACCGACTCGCGCGAGACCGGCCTGCGCAAGCTCCACGACCGGGTTTCGACGCTCGTCGGGCCGGACGAGGCCGAAGCGATCAGCGGCCACCTGGCGATCCTGCTCGGCCTCGACCCGGAGGGCTCGGTCGCCGACCGCGAGACGCTCTTCTTCTCGGTGCGCGTGTTCATCGAGGCCGTGGCGCGCGACCGGCCGACGATGCTCGTCTTCGAGGACGTCCACTGGGCGGACTCGGGCCTGCTCGACCTGATCGAGCTTCTGGCCGGCCGCCTGCGTGACCTGCCGATCCTGCTCCTGGCCCTCTCGCGGCCCGACCTGCTCGACACGCGGCCGTCGTGGGGCGGCGGCATACCCGCCTACAGCGCGCTACCGCTCGAGCCGTTGAGCGACGCGGAGTCGCGCGAGCTGGCGCGGCACCTGCTCGCCGAGGGCGCGACCGAGGCGGTTGCTGCGGGCTCCGCGGGCAACCCGCTCTTCATCGAGCAGCTGGCGGCGACGATGCTCGAGTCGGGCACGGAGACGGCGCTGCCGAACTCGATCCGCGGAATCCTCGCGGCGCGGCTCGACGCGCTTCCGCAGGAGGAGCGGTCCTTGCTCCTCGACGCGGCCGTCGTCGGCAAGACGTTCTGGTGCGGTGCGCTCGAGGCGATGGGTGCGGAGCACGGCCTGTCGGACCTGCTCGGGGCGCTGGAGCGACGCGACCTGGTCCGCCGCGACACCGTGTCCGCGTTCGAGGGCGATCGGCAGTACTCGTTCACGCACATGCTCATCCGTGACGCGGCGTACGAGCTGCTTCCGCGCGCGCGCCGGCGCGAACGGCATGCGCAGGTGGCGCGCTTCTTCGAGGACGCGACCTCCGAGGTCGGCGAGGCGACGGCGGCCCTCGCCCGTCACTGGCGCGACGCGGGCGAGCCCGCGCATGCGATCCGCTACTTCCTCACGGCCGGCGAGCAGGCAGAGCGCGGCTGGGCGAAGGAGCAGGCGGTCGCGCTCTACCGCGAGGCGCTGGAGCTGGTCGAGGACGGCGACGACCTGCGGCGGCGGGAGATCCGCCGCAAGCTTGCGGTCGCGCGGCAGGCGCACTTCCACGTGCTGGACGCGCGGCTGCTCGGCCGCGGCGAGACGGAAACCAGCGCCTAGGAGCCCTAGCCGGGGAAGTCCGCGGGCGTGACGTCGCCCGCGATCTCGGTGACCGCCTCGACCTGGTGTCTGCCCAGGTACTCCGCGTGGTCGCGGACGGTCTGCTCGTCCGGGGCGGCGTAGACGCAGAACGTCCGCACCAGCCCGTCGTCGTCGATGGTCACGTGGCTGTGCTCCCACGTGATCGTGGTGAACTCGTTCTCGATGCCCTGCCGCGAGCGGCGGCCGAGAGCCGGCATCTCTTCTTCGTCGACCTCGAACTTTCGTATGACCAGGTAACGGGGCATCCGAGCGATCCTAACCCGCATACGATGAGCGGTGTGGAGCGGTTCGACGCGATCGTCGTCGGCGCCGGCCCAGCGGGATCGACCGCCGCCTTCCGGCTCTCGAGCGCAGGCGCGCGCGTGCTGCTGCTCGACCGCGCGCGCTTCCCGCGCGACAAGCCGTGCGGGGGAGGCCTTACGTACCGCGCCGTCCGAGAGCTGCCCGTGTCGGTCGAGCCGGTGGTCGAGGACGTGGTTCATCGGTTCCAGCTCGGCTTTCGCTACAGGCGTCAGTTCGAGCGGCGCACCGAGGAGCCGCTGATCCTGATGACGCAGCGCAGCCGGCTGGACGCGCACTTTGCTGAGCAGGCCGCTGCCGCAGGCGCGGACTTCCGCGACGGCGTGCGCGCGAAGGCGCTCGAGCTCGAGGACGACGGCGCCGTGGTGCGGTTCGACGGGTCGGCAGCCTCGGCGCGCGTGGTGCTCGGCGCCGACGGGGTGAACGGGCTGGCGGCTCGGGCACTCGAGCTGACCGGTCGCCGGCAGCACGGCGTCGCGCTCGAGGGAAACGTTCCTCATGTTCACGCGCGCGAGGACTACCGAGGGCGTGCCGTGGTCGAGCTGGCGACGGTGCCCGGCGGCTACGCGTGGGTGTTCCCGAAAGGCGACCACGTCAACGTCGGCGTGGGCGGCTGGGAGTCGGAGGGGCCGCGGCTGCGCGAGCACCTCGAGCGCGCCTGCGCCGGGTACGGCCTTCCCGCCGAGCGGCTCGAGTCCCTCCGGGGCTACCGGCTGCCGATGCGCGGCCTGCGCGACCCCGTTTCACGGGGCCGCGTGCTGCTGGTGGGCGACGCGGCCGGGCTGGTCGACCCGCTCTCCGGGGACGGCATGTACGAGGCGTTCGTCAGCTCCCGGCTCGCGGCCGAGACGGCGCTCGAGCTGCTGGAGGGTCGCGCCTCGACGCTCGACGCCTACGCGCTGCGGCTGGAGGCGGCGCTGGGCCGCACGCTCACGGCCTCGTGGAAGGCGAAGTACGCGCTCGACCGGTTCCCGCGCCTGGTCTACGGCGTCGCGCGGCTGCCTCTCGTGTGGGGGTTCACCTCGGCGTTCCTCCGCGGCGACCTCACGCATCCGGGCGAGGCGAAGGGCCTCGTGCGCGCGCCGCTGCGCCTGGTGGACGCGCTCGGGCGCTAGAAGCGGCTCAAGCGTCGCGACGTAGCTGCCGATTCACCTCCGCGTGGACCTGAATGCGGCCCTGGGTCGCGCCGTGGAACTCGGCGCGAGCGACATCCACCTGAAGGTCGGGCAGCCGCCCGTGCTCCGCCGCGACGGCGAGCTCGGATTGCTACCGGACCACGCGCCGCTCTACGAGAGCGACCTCCAGGTCGTGCTCGCCGCCGTCGCCGACCTCGCGCCGGCGAAGCTCTCGCACTTCCACGAGACCGGCGAGCTCGACATCGCCTACACCACCCACGGGCTGCCGCGCTTCCGCGTCAACGGCTTCCGCCAGCGCGGCTCGATCTCGTTCGCCTTCCGCGTGATCCCGGACGAGGTCCCGAGCTTCGGGCAGCTGCGCCTGCCGAACGGCGTCCGCCGCGTCGCCGATGAGCACCGCGGCCTCGTCCTCGTCACCGGGGCGACCGGCTCCGGCAAGACGACGACGCTCGCGGCCGTGATCGACCACATCAACCGCACTCGGCGCCAGCACATCGTGACGATCGAGGACCCGATCGAGATCCTCCATGCCGACCACGGCTGCATCGTCAACCAGCGCGAGGTCGGCCTCGACACGGAATCGTTCCTCGCGGCGATTCGGCGCGTGCTGCGCCAGGACCCGGACGTGATCCTGATCGGCGAGCTGCGCGACGCCGAGACCGCCGAGACCGCGCTCAAGGCCGCCGAGTCGGGACACCTCGTGTTCTCGACGATGCACACGATCGACGCGGCCGAGACGATCGGCCGCATGATCGAGTTCTTCCCCGCGGAGAAACAGGATCAGATCCGTTCGATCCTGGCCGGGGTCCTGCGCGGCGTCGTCAGCCAGCGCCTGCTCCCCCGCCTGAACGCCGGCCGGGTGGCGGCGGTCGAGGTGATGATCAACAACTCGCGTATCGCCGAGCTCATCCGCGAGAGCAGGGCGGAGGAGATCTCGGACGCGATCGCCGAGGGCCAGTTCTTCGAGATGCAGACCTTCGCCCAGGCGCTGATCGAGCTCGTCGTCGCGGGCGAGGTCGACCGCGAGGTCGCCGCGAACGCCTCCACGAACCGACACGACTTCCTCGTCGAGCTCGACCATGCGCTGAAGCGCAAGGCCGCCGGCGTCGAGACCGACCGGCCCGTCTCCGCGATGGCCGAGTCCGAGCCGGAGCCCGCGGAACCGGCGCAGCAGCCGATGCCGAACCTTCGAATCGCCGCTTCACCAGAGGGATGAGGCTCTTAGCTGCGGCGGCGCTGTCGGCGCTCGCGCTCGCCGGCACGGCGAGCGCGGACGTGTTCCAGGTCGTGCCGACGGTCTCGGCGCCTGCCGCGTCCCCGTTCCTGCCCAGCGCGGAGGTGCCGAATACACCGGGCGCGGTCGGCTTCTCGTCGGCGCTGCTCTCCCCGCCCGCGGTCGCCGAGACCCGCGGCTACCCGCAGCTGCTCGGCCTCTGGCAGCGGTACGGCTCCGTCTACGGGGTGCCGTGGCAGGTCCTGGCCGCGATCAACAAGGTCGAGTCGAACTTCGGCCGCAACATGGGCCCGAGCTCCGCCGGCGCGATCGGCTGGATGCAGTTCATGCCGTCGACGTGGGAGCGCTGGGGCGTGGACGCCGACGGCGACGGGGTCGCGAACCCGTGGAGCCCCGACGACGCGATCGCCGCGGCAGCGCGCTACCTCGCCGCGAGCGGCGGCGCGACCGACATCTCCCGCGCCGTGTTCTCGTACAACCACGCGCAGTGGTACGTGGACGAGGTGCTCCAGCTCGCCCAGCTGTTCGGCTCGGGCGGGGTGAACGCGACCTTCGACCTCGACCGGCTGCAGGTCTCGCTCGACCAGGCTCGCGAGAAGGTGGTGCGAGCGAACCGGAAGCTCGTGCGCGCCCTTCGCGGGCTGCGGGCGCTCGATCGCACGGAGCAGCGCCTCTCCCGGCGCACCGCCGCCACGAGCCTGCTCTCCGACCGGCTGGCGCTCGACCGCCGAACCGCCCAGCTCGCCGTCCGCCGCTCGCTCGCACAAGGTCACGTGGCCGACCTGCGCGCGCGGCTCGAGCAGGCGCAGCGTGACCTCGCCCTCGCGAAGGACCGCTCGCTCGCGGCCTCGTTCGCACCGGCGGCGGGCTCGCTGTTGGCTGCGCCGTCCTACGACGGCACCTACGTCTTCCCGGTCGGCGGCGGCCCCTCGGTCGTCTCGGTCTCGCACCACCACCACGACTACCCGGCCGCCGACATCGCGGCTCCCGAGGGAACGCCGGTCTACGCGCTCGCGGACGCGACCGTCGAGCGGTCGTACGTGTACCCGAGCGGACGCTGCGGCATCGGGCTGACGATGACGACCGGGGACGGGCAGAGCTGGACGTACTGCCACCTGTCCTACCTCGACCCGGCCGTCACCGCAGGCGCGACCCTCGCCGCCGGGACTGAGGTCGGCCTCGTCGGCCAGACCGGCCACGCGACCGGCCCGCACCTCCACCTGCAGCTCGACCCGGCGACCTCGTACCCGCAGGAGCAGTCGTGGTTCCAGAGCTTCGCCGGCACGGCCTTCCGCTGGCAGGACGCCGGCCCCGGCGACACGGGCCCTCCGAGCGCCGGCCGCGTCTTCGCGGTCGTCCCCACGGCCGAGCAGGAATCGCATGGATCGGTCGTCCTCTTCACCCGTTAGGGGGAGCAGGACGCAGAAAGCCCCGGAAACCGAGGCTTTCTGATGAGCTCGACGCGCCCTCGTCAGCATCGTTGTCAGCCTGAGCGGCGCAGCAGGTAGCCGTAGCTCGAACTGAACCCCTCGCGGAGCTGGTCGGCGTGGGCGGCCTGCTCGAACAGGTGCGCGTAGGTGTTGAGCGTTGCACCCCGTTCGCGGCGAGTAACGGATAAGAGCCGAGCGACCGCAGTGAGTCTCTCCCCCGATGCCTCCGCTCGGCTCCGACCCCAGATGGTACCCGCCGGCGGCGTGGGCAAGAACGCTGCCCCGAGGCTGTCATAGGTGGAGCCGGAGCGTGGCATGTTCCTACTGCGGCTAAGGAACGTGCCCCTCACGGGGGAGAGAGTTGAGGTGCTCCGGCTCCATATGCCGCAGACTTGGGGGTCCCTCGAAGACTTGTCCACGGTATCGCTCGGCGAGGCGCCTTCCAAGGCCCGTGCGGGTCATTCCGGGGTGGTCAGCGCCGCCCGCCGACCACCCCACTCAGCGCAGCACCTCAAACGCACCGCGGCGCCGTACGAACGGCGAGACGGAAACAGACGTTTGGCAAGTGCCGCAGAAGTTCGCGCTCTTTCCGAGTTTTTTTCCGCGCGTCCCCCGTTCGAGGGACTTCAGCCCGGGTCGAGCGTCGTTAAGGTCGTCTGACCGCCCGCTCGAAAGCCCAGCGTGCGCCTGCGGTTCTACAACCGAAGTTTTCCACAGTTTCCACAGCGAGGTCGGGGATGAGTGTTGGACCGAATCATGCGGCCGGGTTGCCGTCTTCATCTGAGCCCGAGCTTCCGGGTGAGTTCGTCTCCGACGACCTGCGGAACGACTGCGCCCGCTTCCTGGTCGAGCTGAGGCGACGGGTTGAGCTCCGCCGTGAGCTGGCGCCAGATGGAGCGGCATGGGCGCCGCGCCCGAGTGATCCTCAGGCGCCGCCGAACTCGCGCTCGGCGCAGTCCGGGCAGTAGAACACGAGCTCGGGCGGCTCGTCGTCGGTCAGCCACGCCTGCCAGCGCTCCTCGTCGGCCGGCAGCCAGTGCGCCTCGCACTCGGCACCGCGGGGGATGATCGCGACACTCTGACTGCACCTCGGCCGGAGCGAACCTACGTCAGCGGCTCTCGCCTGTCGAGATGGCCGAAGTGGACGTGCCGGTTGCGGACGAAATGCGAAACCGCGGCAACCACAGAGGCGTATGAGAGAGGAATCAACAGTGTGCCGGGCGGCCCAAGGGGCCCCCTGTCAGGGGACTGGCGGAGTCCCCATCAGGTTGGGGGAAGGCCGCCCGGCAACACACTTTGCCCCCTTTTGCAGGGCTTTGACACTGACCGGCGGGGGAGTCTCCTGATATCCGCATGAAGACCAACTTGCAGTGGGGGAGTCGTGTCAGCGGCTCATTCGGCCACGTCCCCAACGATTAGCGCAAAGCCTTCGACCCGGTAGCTGGCGAATCCAAAAAGCCGGGCGACCTCGTTCGGTTATAGACGCCCCAAGCCCTCTTTCGGCCCGAGAGGACCCCTCAGGACGGTGCGGACCGATGGAGGGGCCGCCCGGCCCACTCTTCATGCGCCGCCGAGCGCGAACCTAATCCTCTTCGACCACAAGCACCGGCGGTTGGTCGGCGTCGTCGTCCCGCTTGCCGACGACGCGCAGCGCCCGATGGCCGAGCGGGATCACATCACCGATCCGCCAGTTCGGGACGCTCGCCTCGAGCGTCGGTGGCTCGGCCGGCGCACCGTCGACCGTCTCGAGCCTGAACAGAAAACCTGCCATTCCGATCCTCCCATCCGCCTGGGGCCGGATGGCCGGCGCAGAGGATAGAGGAAGCCAGGACGCCACTTCCCGGGGGGTTTGGGTTGAAGACGCCTGGCCGCCGGTTAGATACTACGAGCGCGGGCCGGCCACGCCCTTGCTCCAGCTGCGTCATTTCACTGCCGGAGCTAGAGGCGGTTCGAGGCCGAACGGGCTCGACAGAAGGCCACCGAGCAAGACGCGGAGGACGCGGTTCGGCTCGCCGCCCGGCCCCCACACACAGGTCAGGCCGCTGCGCTGAGTGCGGAGGACTCGGCATGGCGTTTGCGGGTTACTGCGGTTGAAGCAGCAGCATCGGTATGCGACTTTTTGGCTGCTTTAGGAACTGGGACCGGAGGTCCGCTCATGAACGTCTTGAAGAGGTCCGTTGCGGTCGTGCTTGCGGCAGCCGCGCTCACGCTCGTTGCGGCACCTGCACCGGCTGCACCTACGAGCGCTTCGGCCTGGTGGACAAACTGCACGCAGGTTCACAAGAGGTACCCGCACGGCGTGGGCAAGCTGCGCGCACGCGACCACACGCGCAGCGGCACGAACCCCGTCACGAACTTCAAGCGCAGCACGCGGCTCTACAACTACGCCATCTCGCACAACAAGCGCCTCGACGCCGACCACGACGGGGTCGCCTGCGAGAAGGATTAGGACGATGAGACTTCGCAGCGCCCTCTATCGTTCGGCCCGAACGCTCGGAGATGTCGAAGCCGTCGCCTCTGGCGACCCGAAGCGGATTACGCGGCGGGCTAAGAACAAGTTGCTAGGGCGTGCACTTGGACGCTCGGGCTTCTGGCGCTTCCTCTGGCGCTAAGACGGACGGCAGGCGGCCGTCCGCCCGTGCCCTCTTCTTTGCGGTGCATCGGCCGGCGGACTCTTGCCGACGGGCAACAACCAGTCAATAACATTCGTGCTCGTCGTATGAGTCTCGAAGTCGCCTGGAGGGGCGGCCGGTTGGCCGCGTTGGCAGAATCGCTGGCCCTGGAAGCGGCCAACGAGATCGAGGCAACGCGGCTCACGCTACTCCTCGTCACGCATGGCCGATACAAGGACGTCTCGGCGGCGGAACTCGTGTGGGGGAGCACAGCACCGAGGCGAAGCACGGCGCCGACGTACAGGCGTGGCTCGCTGAAACTCGCGAACTGCTCGAGCGCTGGAACCCGGACGCGCTCAAGCGCGACGTCTTCGTCCCGGCCTCGCCGCCGCTGCTGACAGCGCTTCGGGCGGCAGACCAGCGAGTCCGCGAGCTCGAGGCCTGATGGCGCGGCGCAAGGAGCCGAAGTGCCGGGCCCCGATCCTGGTTCGCGACCGAGGCTTGTCAGCATCCTGTCAGCCTCAGCGGGTTTCGCCCGGTTGCGCGACGTGCTGAAAACGGCTTGATCTCAAGCAGGCGCAGCTAGGCGCAACCGTTGCGACCGATTCACCCGGTAGGGGGATGGCAAGGCGTCCGGCCCTGCCGAAGGGGTGAGCATGCGGCTCGCGTCTCTCTTGCCACGCGCGGTCATCGTCGCCGTGGTCTGGATCCTCGGTACCGCGGCGTTCACCTTCGCCGCCGACTCGACGATCGTCGGCCCCTCGCCCTCGGCGGCGCCCTCGCAGCCGGCGCAGCCGCAGGAGCTCGTGGTTCCGTCGGTGGTCGGCCAGGCCTACGTGTTCTCGAAGGGCATCCTCGAGGACGCGGGCTTCGCGTGGCGCGTGACCGGCTCGGTGCGCGGCTACTCGTCGAACCGCGTGCTGACGCAGAGCCCCGCTCCGGGAACCCGTGTCGTCGACACCGGCGCGCCGACGGTGACGCTGCGCCTCGTCCGCGGCGCGTACGAGCAGCTCGGCACTCCCCAGGACTCGGCGCCCTACGCCGGCACCGCGATCCGCCTGGCCGGCCTGGCCGCGGCGACGACGCCGGCGAAGCAGAAGACGACGACCAAGAAGGCGACCACTGCGAAGAAGCCGGCCCCGGCGAAGAAGCAGGCGGCGCCGAAGAAGGCCGTCAAGCACCACGCTCGCAAGCACACCGTTACCGCGCGCCCGCCCGCGTTCACCGTGAAGAACGCCCCGAAGGAGCCGCTCGACGAGATCGCCCTGCCGACGCGCGCCCTCCGGCTCGAGGCCTGGGTCGGCGGCAAGCCGAGGAACGCCTCCAACGTCCAGCACTGGCTCTACCAGCACGCGTGGATCGTCACCGGCGCGAAGTTCGGCTGGTGGCACGGCGCGCAGGCGCTGCAGACGCTGATCCGCGTCGACCAGCGCGTCCAGCGCCAGTGGGGAATCGGCGCCAAGAGCGAGGCCGTCGCCCGCGCCGCGCTCGCCCAGGTCGGCCGCAAGTCGCGATGAGCCGCCTCCCGCGGCTCCGCGGCGAGCGGGGCTACACGCTGGTCGAGATGCTCACCGTGCTGGTGATCATGAGCGTCGTCATCACCAGCCTGACGACGGTCTTCGTCCAGGCCTCGAACTCCGAGACCGACATGAACAACCGCTTCCAGGCGCAGCTGACCGCGCGGCTCGCGCTCGACAAGATGCGCCGCGAGGTGCACTGCGCGAGTGTCGCGACCCCGACCGGCGTCAGCTCCTCGGTGACGATCACGCTCCCGAGCTACTGCAAGACCGGCAGCGGCTCGATCACGTGGTGCACGCGCAGCAACGGCACCAACCGCTACGCCCTCTACCGTGTCGTCGGGACGACGTGCACGGGCGGCGTGATGTGGGCCGACTACCTGGTCCCGACATCGACGGCCACCGCCTGCAGCGGCGCGCTCTGCATCTTCAACTACACCGCGCAGTCACTCACGTTGCTCGCGAAGCTCGGCGTCGACTTCCCCGTCAACGTCAAGCCGTCGAAGACCGTCGAGCTCTACGAGTTGCAGGACGACATCGTGCTGCGCAACAGCACGCGCTCCTAGTAAGAGACTTTGACGAAACAGCAGCTGAGCCGCCGGAACGCGCTGCTCGCCCCGATGCTGCGTCCTCGGTCGCGCCCGTACCTTGCAGGTACGACCGCTCCCTGCGTCCTTGCCTCGGAACGAGCATCGCGCCCCGGCGACGGTGCCGTTCCGCCAAAGCCTCCTGATACCCGTTCGAGGGAGGACGAGCGGCGCCTGAGTGCCGATGGTGAGGGCATGCGGCGGTGGCTACGCCTGCGGGTGGACTCTGAGCGCGGAATGGCACTGGTCATGGCGATCGGGATCATGACCGTGCTCGCAATTGCCGGCACGACCGCGATCGCCTACTCGACGTCGAGCGCCCAGCAGTCGGCCCAGACGCGCTCGCGCACCTCCGCCTTCTCGCTCGCCGAGGCCGGCGTCAACAACTCGATGGCCGTTCTCAATCTGCCTACCAACAACGCCCTCGACCCCGACACCCTCCCCAAGTGCACGACCAACGAGAAGAAGTACAGCGACGCCGCCGCCGACCGAACATCAACCTCGACCTGGCGTCACAGCACTATCGACGGCGGCACCGTCGACTGGTGCGGCACGCTCGTCCGCAAGGACGCGCTCTGGTACGTGACCTCGATCGGCCGGTCGACCAACCCGAACAACACGACCACGAACGTGACCCGGACACTCGAGGCGACGGTCACGGTCACCCCTACGACGACGCAGCCGCTCAACAACCCCGTCTGGAACTACCTCTACGCGGGCCACACCGGCAGCACCTGCGACCAGACGCTGAACAACAACATCAACGGCTCGTCGCGGATGTACGTCGCCGGCAACCTCTGCCTCAGCCCGAACGTCCAGCTGAACCGTCCACCGTCATCGTCGGCGGGACCCTCGACGTCTCGAACAACGCGGCGGTCGGCGCGTCGACCAGCATGGCGACGCGCGTCGAGACGTACGTCGGCGGGAACTGTCGCTACGCGACCGGGTCATGGGGGAGCTGCGGCGGCAACCAGGACGCGCGGCACATCTACAGCAAGCGGTCCGACGGGATCAACATCGGGGTCAACCAGCCTGCACCGGTGGTCGCGCCTCCCGCCGCCGACTTCGCGACGTGGTACGAGAACTCCATCCCGGGGCCGTCGCAGACGTGTACGACCTCCAGCGGAACCCCGCCGACCTTCGACACGAACTACCCGAGCCGGGACAACAGCATCTCGACACCGATCGACCTGACGCCGGGCAGCTCGTACTTCTGCCGGGTCGGCCAGGGCGCCAACACGACGCTGACCGGCGCCCTGACCGCGTCGAGCACGACCGTGACCGTTGCCTCGGCGAGCGGGTTCCCGTCGACGGCGTTCGTGATTCGCGTCGACGACGAGTTCATGACGGTCACTTCCGGCTTCGGTTCGACGACGTGGACGGTTACGCGCGCGAGCAACGGCAGCACGGCGACGACGCACGCGAGCGGTCAGACGCTGGAGTGGAAGACGCCGTCGAGCGGCGAGATCGCGTGGAACAACACCACGAAGACGCTCACCGTCAGCGGGACGATCTACATCGACGGCAGCGCCAAGATCTCGAACGGCTCGCTGAACTCCTACAACGGAATGGGGACGATCTACCTCTCGGGAACGTTCCTCTCCACGGGCTCGTTGTGCGCGTCGATCGCGGGCTCGAACTGCAACTTCGCGACGTGGAACCCCGACTTCGACATGCTCATGATCGTCGCCAACGGGAGCGGCGGCCAGGTCGATCCGGGGAACAGCATCCAGGTCGACAACAACTTCTCCTATCAGGGCGGCCTCTACGGCACGAACGCGGTCGAGCTCGGCAACAACGTCAACGTCGACGGGCCGATCGTCGGCAGCCAGATCATCCTCTCGAACAACCTGACCACCAACGCGTTCCCGAACATCTCGATCGTTCCGGTCGGGATGCCGTCGAACGAAGAGGTCTACGCCCAGCCGAACCCCCCGCAGGGATTCACCGGCTGAAGCCTCAACCCGCGCAGCTCGCGCGCCGATAACCCCACCGTGGACCTCGCTCTCGGCATGGTCGCCTTCTGGCCCGCGCTCGCGCTCGGCAGCTTCCTCAACGTCGTTGCCGCCCGCGTGCCGCTGCGCCGCTCTGTCGTGCGGCCGGCCTCGGCCTGCATGAGTTGCGGCCACGAGCTCGCGTGGCACGACAACGTGCCGGTCGTCTCGTGGCTCCTCTTGCGCGGCCGCTGCCGTTCGTGCTGTGAGCGGATCAGCCCGCTCTACCCGGCCGTCGAGCTCGCCACCGCCGGCCTCGTCGCCGCGTGCTTCGTCGCCTTCGGGCTGAGCGGCGAGGCGTTCGTCGCGTCGTTCTTCTGCCTGGTGCTCGTCGTGCTCAGTGCGATCGACTTCACGCACCGGATCGTCCCGAACCGGATCGTGGTGCCGGCGGCCCTCGTCGTGCTCGTGGCGCAGACCGCGCTCGAGCCGAGCCCGGAGTGGACGCTCGGCGCCCTCGGTGCGGCCGGCTTCCTGTTCGCAGCCGCGCTCGCCTACCCGGCCGGGATGGGCATGGGTGACGTGAAGCTCGCGCTGCTGCTCGGTGCGATGCTCGGCCGGACGGTGTCGGTGGGGCTGATGGTCGGGATGGTGGCCGCGCTCGTGCCGAGCGTCCTGCTGCTGGCCCGCCACGGCTCGGCCGCGCGCAAGATGGGAATCCCGTTCGCGCCGTTCCTTGCCTTCGGCGCGCTGGTCGCGCTGTTTGCCGGCCAGCAGCTGCTCGACGCTTACCTCGGGCACTTCTAGCGCTCACGTGGCACTCGGGTTCTGCCGATACCTCGTTCGAGGGATCCGATGGACCTGAAGCGGCCCAACAAGCTCCGGATCTCCGGTACCCCCGGAGACACTGAAACCCCACCGGCGGGCGACTCGTCGCTGGGCGGCCCTGCGTTCCCCGTGAACGAGATCGCAGAGCTCGTCGCCGACCTCGTCGAGGCTACCGGGCTCGTCAGCCGGGACCGGCTCGCAGCCGTCCGCGGCCGCGTGAAGCAGGGCGGCTCGTTCGCGCAGGCGGTCGTGGACGAGGGCGTCGCAACGAGCGAGGGCCTCGCGCGCACGCTCGCCAGCCGCTTCCAGCTCCCGTTCGTCGACCTCCCGCTCGTCGGCGTCGAGCAGGAGGCGGCCGAGCAGGTCCCGGTGCACGTGCTCGAGCGGGTCGTCGCCATCCCGTACGCGCTCGATGGGCAGACGCTTCGAGTCGCGGTCGCCGACCCCGGCAACGTCCACGCGATCGACGAGCTGCGCCTGGCGACGCGCTACGCGCTCGAGCTCGGCGTCGCCTCGCGCGAGGACATCGAGAGCGAGATCAAGCGCCTCGTTCGCGCCTCCGAGGCGTTCGGCGCCCGCGCCGCGATCGACGAGGAGGAAGGCTTTCTCGGCGAGGAGGCGCCGGAGGAGGACGGCGACGACCTCGAAGTCGATGACGGGATCTCGGACGTCCCGCTCGTCCGGCTCGTCAACTCGATCATCTTCCAGGCCGCCGAGGACGGGGCCAGCGACATCCACTTCGAGCCGCAGGAGGATGCGCTCTGCGTCCGGCTGCGCATCGACGGCGTGCTGCACGAGGTGCAGCGCATCCCGAAGCGGATGATGCCCGGAGTCACGACGCGCCTGAAGGTGCTGGCGAAGCTCGACATCGCCGAGCGGCGCAAGCCGCAGGACGGACGCATCTCGCTGAACGCGGCCGCGGCGGGCCGGATGCTCGACATCCGCGTCGCGACGCTGCCGACGGTCGAGGGCGAGGCGGTCGTGATGCGACTCCTGGACAAGTCCAAGAAGGCGCCGACGCTGACGGAGCTCGGCCTCTCGGACGACATGCGCGTGAAGATGGAAGACCTGATCCGGCGGCCGACCGGGGCGATCCTCGTCACCGGCCCCACGGGCTCCGGTAAGTCGACGACGCTCTACGCGGCGCTGACGGAGATCAACCGGCCTGAGATCAACATCATCACGGTCGAGGACCCGGTCGAGTTCCGGCTCACGGGCGTCAACCAGGTGCAGATCAACGCGCGCGCAGGGCTGACCTTCGCCGCCGCGCTGCGTTCGATCCTGCGCTCCGACCCCGACGTGGTGATGGTCGGCGAGATCCGCGACGGCGAGACGGCGAAGATCTCGATCGAGGCCGCGCTGACCGGCCACCTCGTGCTCTCGACGCTGCACACGAACGACGCGCCCGGGGCGATCACGCGGTTGAACGAGATGGGCGTCGAGCCGTTCCTGACGGGCTCCGCGGTCTCGGCCGTGCTCGCGCAGCGCCTCGCCCGGAAGCTCTGCACGCACTGTTGCGAGATGTACACCCCGACTGCCGACGAGCTGATCAAGGCGCGCGTCTCGCCCGAGGTCGCGGCCGCTGCGGACGGCGTCGTCTTCTACCGCAAGAGGGGCTGCCCGCGCTGCGGCCAGACCGGCTACAAGGGCCGGATCGGCGTCTACCAGCTGCTCGTGATGAGCGAGACCCTGGAGACGCTGGCGGCCGAGAAGGCGAGCCGAGAGGATCTCGAGCGGGCCGCGATCGAAGAAGGGATGCGGACGCTCTGGGACGACGGCCTGTCGAAGGTGGCCGCCGGCCTGACCTCGCTGGAAGAGCTAGCCCGAGTCACCGTTTGAACCAATAAACAGTGACAGTCACAGTGTCAGTCACAGTGACTGTCACTGGGTTTGGGGCGCTGGGCGCTAGGCGGCCTGAACGTCGCAGCCGAGGTACATCAGCGCCTCGACTGCTTCCGTGACGAACGCCGTTGCCTCGCGCGCGTCGGCGAACGTGTAGGGCCCGGGCCGCGACGGCTGCGCGCTCCCGACGTGGAAGACCTCCGCTTCGACCACGCACGAGTTACCGTCGTCGACCGCGCGCATGATCGCGACCGAGCGGCCGTCTTTGCGCGCGTGCCGCACGAACAGCTCGCGGCTCGGGTGCTCGCTCACCGCGCGAGCGTCGCCGCGTTCTCGGCCGCCTGGGCGACCGTGTCGCGGTCGGCGAAGCCATTGAACCGGACGAAGAGGCTGCCGGGCCGCTCGAAGACCAGCACCGCGGGCCCGTCCAGGACGCGGTCGGCCGGCGTCGGCGCGGCGGTCAGGAGAGAGCTCAGCGGCGCGACGACCTTGTCGTCGGCGACGTTGAGCGAGACGAACCCGGCGCCTGCGAGAGCCGCGCCGTGCTTCGCCTCCTCGGTCGCCATGGCGTCGACGCTGGCGCCCGGGGTGTAGAGCGAGACCACTACGACGCGGTGCGAGCGCAGGGCGAGCGCGAGAGTCGCCGGCATGCCGTCGATGACCGCCGGCGCGGCCTTGCGCTTCGGCTTCGGCTTCGCCTTGACCGCGGCCGCGACCTTCTTCGCCGCGGACGCCGGCTGCTTCTTCGCCGCCGCGACGTGCTTCTTGACCGGGTGCAGCGGCTTGATCGTCTTCACCGCGGCGGTCGAGGAGCCGGTGCTCCCGCCGAGCAGCAGGTAGCCGCCGGCAAGCACCAGCAGCGCAATAGCTACCGCTCCCAGAATCCGCAGACGGGGGCTCACGGAGTTCCTATCGGCACCCGGGCCCCGGGCCTTGATACGCGAAGGGCGCGGTCTCCCGCGCCCTTCGGAACCAGCGAAACCTGTGGGCCTAGCAGCTGCCCGACTTGATGTCCGCTCCGGGGCCGGACTTGTGGTAGAAGACCGTGCCCGGCGACGTGTTGACGATGCAGTAGGTCGTCGAGTTGGCGACCGAGATCTTGATGTTCTTGATCCCGGCGTCGTACGAGCCCTGCAGCTTGGTCAGCGTCACGCCGGTGTAGCCGGTGGCGTGGTCGGCGTTGAACGCCTCCATGCCCGGCACGGCGGCGCGGACGTTGGCCTGCGCGGCGGACTTGTTCGCCCGCGTGCGGAAGCTGAGGTACGAGGGGATCGCGATCGCAAGCAGGATCCCGAGGATGATGATCACGACGAGGAGCTCGATCAGCGTGAAGCCGCGATCGTCTCTCGTCAGACGCTGCCGCAATGTCTGCATGTAGTTGCTCCTTCGGCTTGGGGGAACTGCGGTGGCCCGATATGGATCGGCATCCGATGGCCGCCGAGCCGACCCCCGAACGGGTGACGCTCGTCCTGCCTAGCAGGCGCCGGACTTGATGTCGCCCGACGGGCCGGACTTGTGGTACGTGACCGTCCCCGGCGAGGTGTTCTCGACGCAGTAGCCGCCCTGGGTGGCCGCGCGGACCGTCACGTTCTTGATGCCCGCGTCGTAGGAGGCCTGCAGCTTCGCGAGGTTGACGCCCACGTAGCCGGTGGCGTGGTCGGCGTTGAACGCCTCCATGCCCGGCACGGCGGCGCGGACGTTGGCCTGCGCGGCGGACTTGTTCGCCCGCGTGCGGAAGCTGAGGTACGAGGGGATCGCGATCGCAAGCAGGATCCCGAGGATGATGATCACGACGAGCAGCTCGATCAGCGTAAAACCGTGCTGCTCGCTCGAGGTGCGCCGCAGGGTGCCCATCGTCCGCGTTATCGGCTGCACCGACCCTTCCCCTTAGCCCAAAGAGAGAGGGCGCGGTCTCCCGCGCCCTCTCGGTGCCAGCTCAGATGGGCTCCTAGCAGTGGCCCGACTTGATGTCCGCGCCGGGGCCGGACTTGTGGTAGAAGACCGTGCCCGGCGACGTGTTGACGATGCAGTAGGTCGTCGAGTTGGCGACCGAGATCTTGATGTTCTTGATCCCGGCGTCGTACGAGCCCTGCAGCTTGGTCAGCGTCACGCCGGTGTAGCCGGTGGCGTGGTCGGCGTTGAACGCCTCCATGCCCGGCACGGCGGCGCGGACGTTGGCCTGCGCGGCGGACTTGTTCGCCCGCGTGCGGAAGCTGAGGTACGAGGGGATCGCGATCGCAAGCAGGATCCCGAGGATGATGATCACGACCAGAAGCTCGATGAGGGTGAAGCCCTTCTCATCGCGCCGCACCTGGCCGAGTCGGTGCGAAAGTGCAGACATGCGTGGTCCTCCTTGAGGGGTGCGCAGATGGCCTGATGGCCTCTATCGGCCGGCGTCACCGGGTTGGCTCACCCCCCGAAAAGGTGAAGCGGCGCGCCTTGTCCACAGGCCGGCGGCCGGCTCTCAAGTCCGCGAATGGCGTTGCCGATAGGCACGAAGCGGCCATGGCGGACTTCCCGTACTCGATCGACGATCTCCTGGAGCAGATGGTGGCGCGGAACGCGTCCGATCTGCACATCGCCGTGGCCGCGCACCCGGTCGTACGCGTGCGCGGGAAGCTGGAGCCGCTCCAGGACATCCCGCCGCTGACGCCCGACGTGACCCAGCAGCTGCTCTACCGGATCCTCTCGACCGAGCAGCAGAAGCACCTCGAGGTCAACCGCCAGATCGACCTCGCGCACTCGATTCCGGGCCTCGCGCGCTTCCGCGTGAACGTGTACTGGCAGCGCGAGGCGCTCGGCGCGGCCTTCCGCCTGATCCCGACCGAGATCAAGACGCTCGAGGAGCTCGGCATCCCGTCGGCGCTCCATTCGCTGACCGACAAGCCGCGCGGCCTCGTTCTCGTCACCGGCCCGACCGGCTCCGGTAAGTCGACGACGCTCGCGGCGCTGATCGACGAGATCAACCGCAAGCGCCCGGAGCACATCCTCACCATCGAGGACCCGATCGAGTTCGTGCACCGCCACAAGCGCTGCGTGGTCAACCAGCGCGAGATCGGCGTCGACGCGACCAGCTTCGCCGAGGCGCTACGCGCCGCGCTTCGCCAGGACCCCGACGTGATCCTCCTCGGCGAGATGCGCGACCTCGAGACGATCTCGACCGCGCTGACCGCGGCCGAGACCGGCCACCTCGTCTTCGCCACCCTGCACACCCAGAGCGCGCCAGGGACCATCGACCGCGTCATCGACGCCTTCCCGGCTGCGCAGCAGGACCAGATCAGGATTCAGCTTGCCGCCACGCTCGAGGGCGTCGTCACCCAGGCGCTGCTCCCGACCGCCGACGGCAAGGGCCGTGTGCCCGCCCTCGAGATCCTCTTCCCCGACGACGCCGTGCGGAACCTGATCCGCCAGGCCAAGGTCGAGCAGGTCTACTCGGTGATGCAGACCGGCACCGCGCGCGGGATGCAGACGATGGAGCAGTCGCTCGCCGACCTGACGATCCGCGGGGTCGTCACCTACGACGTCGCGCTCTCGCGCTCGAGCCGCCCCGAGCAGCTCGTCGGCATTCTCGAGCGCGCCGGCCTCGACGTTCCCGGCGAGCCGCTCGCGTCCTCGACGCTCCGGCTGGCGGAGGGCTAGGCGTGTCCCAGTTCAACGGCGAGGGCTTCGGCCCGGAGGAGCCGGTCGTTCCAGAGGTCCAGGAGCAAGAGCCGGAGGAGAAGACCCCGCTGCTCAAGAAGGAGATCTCGTTCCGGCGCAAGCCGAAGCAGCCGAAGCAGCCCAAGCAACCGAAGCAGCCCAAGCAACCGAAGCAGCCCAAGGCGAAGGGCTCCGGCCTGAAGCGGGAGATCTCGTTCCGGCGGAAGCCGAAGGCCGAGAAGCAGGCGCCCGAGCGCAAGGAGAAGGCGCCGCGGCGGCAGAAGAGCGCGAGCCACAAGCGGGCGAAGCGCCTCGTGGGCCTCAAGATCGGCGGCTCGCAGCTGGCGGCCGCGCGCGTCGTCAACAACGGCGTCCCCGAGCTGATCCAGGTCGCGCGCGAGCCGCTCGAGACCGGGGTCATCGTCGGCGGTGAGCTGCGGGAGCCCGAGCTGCTCGCCGACTCGCTGCGCGCGTTCTTCCGCAAGCACAAGCTTCCGCGCCAGGGCGTTCGCCTCGGCATCGCCAACAACCGCATCGGCGTCCGCATCCTCGAGATCGCCGGCATCGACGACCCGAAGCAGCTCGAGAACGCGATCCGCTACCGCGCCCAGGAGGCGCTGCCGATCCCGATCGAGGAGGCGGTGCTCGACTACCACGTCCTGGGCGAGCGGGTCGACGACGAGGGCCGGCGCATCCGGCGCGTCCTGCTCGTCGTCGCCTACCGCGAGCTGATCGACCGTTACGTCGCCGCCTGCAAGAAGGCCGGCGTGCGGCTGGCGGGGATCGACCTCGAGGCGTTCGCGCTGCTGCGCGCACTCGGCGAGCCGAAGGCCGGGGACGAGCCGCCGTCGGATGCGGCGCTCGTCGTCGTCTCGATCGGCCACGACCGCTCGACCTTCGCCGTCTCGGATGGACGCGTGTGCGAATTCACGCGCGTCCTCGACTGGGGCGGCCAGACCCTCGACGTCGCCATCGCGCGCGAGCTCGACTGCGCCCCCTCCGAGGCCGAGCCGCTGAAGCGTGAGCTGTCGCTCTCGGCCGGGGGCTGGCCCGAGGAGCTGACGCAGGAACAGGCGGATCGTGCTCGCGAGGCGGTGAGGCGCCAGCTGCAGACCTTCGCGCGCGAGCTCGTCTCCTCGCTCCAGTTCTACCAGAACCAGCCCGGATCTCTGGGCATCGGCGAGATCGTGATCACCGGCGGCACCGCGCACCTCGGCGGTGTCGCGGACGAGCTGCAACGGTTGATCGGCGTGCGGGTCGAGGTCGGTGACCCGCTGCACCGCGTCAAGCTCGGCAAGAAGCTGCGCGAGACCGAGCAGCTCGGCTCGCTCTCGGTCGCAATCGGCCTGGGAATCGAGGACTAAGTGCACCGGACGGGGCACTAGCAATGCGCGCGATCAACCTGCTCCCGAAGGACGACGCACGCCGCGGGCGGCCGCAGAGGTCGCAGTGGCTGGTGCTCGTCCCGGTCGTGCTTGCAGTGCTGCTGACGGCGGTGATGTCCGCGATGTTCCTCTCGGCCAGCGGCAAGGCGAAGGACAAGCAGTCCCAGCTGTCGTCGCTCCAGGCGGAGCTGGCGGCGATCCCGACTCCGGACGCGGCCAAAGTCAAGACCCAGTCGGCCCTCGCGGCCGACAAGCAGGCGCGCGTGACGGCGCTCAGCAGCGCGCTCTCACGCCGCGTCGCCTGGGACCGCGTCTTCCGCGAGCTCTCGCTGGTGCTCCCCGACGACGTCTGGCTCGCGACGATCTCGGCGAAGGCGCCGGTTCCGTCCTCGGTGGCGACACCGCCGCCACCGGCCGCCGCCGGTTCCGCTCCCGCGGCGACCCAGTTCACGCTCGACGGCTTCACCTACTCGCATGCCGCCGTGGCGCGACTGCTGTCGCGGCTCGCGGTCGTGCCCGATCTCGTCAACGTCCAGCTCCAGCAGAGCACGCGCACGAAGCTCGGCGCCGCGAACGCCGTGCACTTCACGATCGTCGCCGACGTGCGGCGGCCGGGAGGCACCCAGTGAAGCGGTCGATCCCGCAGCCGCTGGTGATCGTCCTGGTCGTGCTCGGCTTCCTCGTCGCGACGGCCGGAGGCTGGTTCCTCGTCATCGGCCCGCAGCGCTCCAAGGCCGCCGACCTCGACAGCCAGATCGCCGACACGCACAGCGCAATCGACGCGGCGCAAGCGCTGACGCTCGAGGCGAAGAAGGGCGCGAAGATCCGTGTCGCCGACCTCTACCGGCTGACGAAGGCGATGCCCGATCAGGTCGACATGGCCGGGATCCTGCTCGAGCTGAACCAGGTCGCCGCCGACAGCGGCATCACCTTCGAGCAGATCACGCCCTCGACCACCGCCACGCCCATCTCGGGCTACCTCGCGATTCCGATCACGGTCGAGTTCCAGGGCAACTTCTACGACCTCTCCGACTTCCTCTACCGGCTGCGCAACCTCGTCGACATCCGCCAGGGGACGCTCGACGCGACCGGCCGCCTCTTCGCGATCGACGAGGTCGACTTCGCGGAGGCACCGCCTCCGCCCGGCTTCCCGCAGATCCGCGCGCACCTCGTGATCGACGCGTTCGTCTACGGGACCGGCACTGCGTCGACCGTTGCGCCGGCCACGGGCGCGACGGGCGCAACCGGCGCGACGGGTGCCACCGGCGCGAGCGGCGCAACGCCTACCACTCCGCCGCCTCCGCCGCCGCCGGCCGACGCAACCGCGACCCCGTCGGGAACCTGATGGCGAAGAAGATCGACCCCAAGGCCAAGGCCAGGCGGCAGAAGATCTTCGCGGCGATCGGCGGCGTGATCCTGCTCGGGCTGCTCGCCTTCCAGGTCCCGCGAACGATGAAGATGCTGCACCCGGCGGAGGAGAGCTCCACCAGTACCGCGCCCGCGGCTACAACGGCGACGACGCCGGCCTCGCCGATTGCCGCGCCCTCGCTCGCTGGTGGGAATGCGACCGCTGCCGCGGCGCCCGGCGGCGACGGCCTCGTGGACGCCGACGCACCGCCCGCCCCGCAGTCCGGCCAGCTGCTCGCGTTCGGGCTCTTCCGGACGAAAGACCCGTTCAAGCAGCAGCTCGAGGTCGCCGACGGCACGGGCTCGGGCGGAACGACGCCCTCGACCGGTACCACCGGCCCGACAGGCGCGAAGCCGTCCGCGGCGCCCACTGACGGCGTCGCCGTCGCAAGCAGTAGCAGCGGCGGCAACGCGAAGGGCGGCACCGCTCCCACGATGCGTGTCACCTCTCCGGCGCCCGGCGCTGTTACGACGGCGGAGATCGCGGTCAACGGAGTCGCGCAGACCGTTCAGGTCGGCGGCGTGTTCCCCTCGACGGATCCGTTCTTCAAGCTCGTCAAGCTGACGCGTAAGGGCGCGCAGATCTCGATCGCAGGCGGCTCGCTGGCGAACGGCGCGCCGACGGTGATGCTGACGAAGGCGAAGCCGCTGACGCTGCAGAACACCAGCGACGGCACGCGCTACGTCCTGCGGCTGCTCTCCGTCTCGTAGCCAACGCCGCCGCGCGTCGCATGCCGCGCAAGTAACAGACTGCTACTTGTTCGGACACGTCTCGAACGGACACAACCGCAGGCCCGATCGCTTGGGTCCAAGCCGGCTCGCGTCTCGCTAGTAACAGACTGTTACTTGACCTCGAGCAGTCGAGCCACGGCTCGTGCGCGATCTAGCCCGTCGACTGGTCGAAGGTCGATGACAGCCGCGCGAGCGGCCGCGCCGAGAGCTTCTGCCCGTCCCGGACGACGACGGTGACGACCTTGAGCGCACGTGCGCTGCTCGGCGTCGTCAGCGTGATGTAGGTGTCGACGCGGTACGGCTTGCGGTCGGCGCCGGTCACGGTGCGGCTCGGCAGGCACTGGTTGGGGAGCGGCGAGCCGCTGCAGGTCGTCGTGGTCTCGCCCGACGTCGAGTTCGGGCACGACGAGCCGAGCGCCGAGTCGCATTTGTACGTGTCGTCGACCGACCCCAACGAGGAGCTGTCGAGCGCGATGGCGTCGTACTTGATCGCGCGGTAGAGCTCCATCTGCTGGTCGGCGAGCGCGGACGCCGTCGAGATCTTGCTCGCACGGTTGAGCGCGAACATTCCGGTCTGGTACGCGGCCACGATTGCGAGGATGCCGATGTTCAGCATCACCATCGCCATCAGGAGCTCGATCAGGCCGAACCCCTCCTGTGAGCGGAGCCGCGCGCGCACCTGTCCGGTATCGGCACACGCCGTACTTCCCTCAAGCGGGCGAATCCCCCTGCCGATAGGCCGTGTGTATGGCGGCGTACTCCTACAGCGCGATCAACGCTGAGGGTCTACAGCTGGACGGGGAGGTCCACGCACCTGACCTCGAGGCGGCACGCGAGCAGCTGCGTGTCCGCGGTCTCCTCGCCGAGTTCATCGAAGAGCTGCCCGCGAGCGGCGAGGAGGGCGTCCGCACCGTCTTCAAAAAGATCAAGCCGAAGACGCTGCAGATCTTCTCGCGCCAGTTCGCCACGATGATCGAGGCCGGCCTGAACGTCGTCAGCGCGCTGGTGATCCTCGAGGAGCAGACCGACGACCCGTACTTCGCGCTGGTGATCAAGGAGCTGCGCGCCGACGTCGAGGGCGGCCTCCTGCTCTCGCAGGCGATGGCGCGCCACCCGAAGATCTTCAGCCGGCTCTATATCGCGATGGTCGAAGCGGGCGAGGCGGCCGGAATCCTCGACCAGGTGCTCGACCGCGTCGCGCTGCAGATCGAGAAGGAGACGCAGATCAAGCGGCGCGTGAAGGGCGCGATGATGTACCCGACGATGGTGCTGATCTTCGCCACCCTCGTCCTGATCGGCCTGTTGATGTTCCTCGTGCCGGTCTTCGTGAACATCTTCGCCCAGCTGAACGGCGAGCTGCCGACGCTCACGCAGTGGGTCGTGGCCGCCTCCGACCAGTTGCGCAGCCACTGGTTCATCATCTTCCCGGCGATCGGCCTGATCATCTGGGGCATCCGGCGCTTCAAGCGGACGGAGCCGGGCCGCCAGCTCTGGGACCGCATCAAGCTGCGCATCCCGATGAAGATCGGCGACGTCGTCCTGAAGGTGACGATGGCGCGCTTCTCGCGCACGCTCGCGACGCTGGTCGCTGCCGGCGTGGACATCATCAAGGCGCTCGAGATCACCGGCCAGACGGCCGGCAACTGGGTCGTCGAGGAGGCGCTCGCGGACGTGCGCCAGAAAGTGCACCAGGGCGTGCCGATTGCGCAGCCGCTGATCGACAACCCGGTCTTCCCGCCGATGGTCAGCCAGATGGTGAAGATCGGCGAGGAGACGGGAGAGCTCGAGAAGATGCTCGGGAAAATCGCCGACTTCTACGAGGACGAGGTCGACACGGCGATCTCCTCGCTGACCGCAATCATCGAGCCCCTGATGATGATCGGCGTGGGCGCGATGGTCGGCGTGATCATCATTTCGATGTATCTCCCGATGTTCAAGCTGCTCTCACTGGTCAAGTAGCGCCGACGAACCGGCTGCTATTCGACGTATTGCAGGCGGCGAGCCTTCGCGATGGCCTCGAGCTGAGAGTGGGTCCCGAGTGCGATGAGGATCGCGCGAATGTGAGTCCTGATCGTTGCCTCGGACACGCCAAGACGGGCTGCGATGACCTTCGCGGGAAGCCCGTCAGCCAGGAGTCGGAGTACCTCGTACTGCCGTGCGGTCAGCGATTGGTGCGCCGGTGCAGACCGAGGATCTGCGGGAAGCATCACGTGCAGGAGAAGCCGACCGTCGCCGTCGCCGTCGTCGACCGCGACCGTCGACACCTCGACTCTGCGCTCGCCTCCGTGCGCCTTGATGCGCAGAACCTGGCCTGGAACCGGCCAGCCTTCGCGGGCCAACCGCGCCGTCGAACAGCCTTGATGGCAGACGCAGGTGCCGTTTTCGTCGCGGCCGCCGATCACCTCCCAGCAGTACCGACCGACCGCTTCATCGGCAGAGACTCCAGTTAGCTCTTCCGCCGCCGGATTCCAGGACACGATCGTCAGCTCGGACGTAAAGGTGAAGAGCGGGTCGCCTGACCGGAACGACGTTCCCGGTCGGTCGCTCATCGCGGCGAGCCTTGCACGAGTTCCCAGCGTCGGCATCGCGTCCTCCTGAAGAGTCGTACGGATTATCGCGCGAGAGTTCCCACCTGCCTAATCAATCTTGGCGAGGCGCTGCGTGGAGGAGTCTCCTAGCGTCTTGATCTTGGAGGCGATGTGCCGACCGGGATTGCGGCACGAAGGGAGGCAGAGCGACATGTTCGAGGTCACTGCCCGGGTGAAGGTGCGCGAGGGCCGGCTCGACGGCTTCAAACGCCAGGCCGCCGAGATGATGCGGCTGACGAGCGAGCTGGACACCAAGACCGTTCGCTACGACTGGTTTCTGAGCGAGGACGAAACCGAGTGCGAGGTCCGGGAGGCGTACGTCGATGCCGATTCCCTGATCGAGCACTCGCAGCACATCGGCGAGGCGAGGAACACGCTGTTCCGCGACTTCGCCTACGACCACACGATCACCTTCTACGCGGAGCCTTCGCCAGCGCTGGCGAAGGCAATGGAGGCGATGCCGCCGGGCGCCGTCACGGTCAAGCAGTTCTCCGCCTTCCAGCCCGACCAGGTGGCTGAGGAGGTCTCGGCTTAGGGATCGAGCAACGCCGAGCAACCAGTCTCGAAAGGGATGGTGGCGGTGCAAGAGACTCACGTTCCAACGGCAGAGCAGTCCGAAGGTAACGTCGCAGGCGCGGCCCGGCCCTCGCGCTGGACAGCAGGCCGGATCACCGCGCTCGCGATCGGCTCGCTGCTCGTCCTGCTCTCGCTCTGCCTGCTGGGCGCCGGGGGTACAGGCCTATGGGCCGACCGTACGCAGCGCGACGACGGCTACGCCACCACCGACGTCCACCACTACTCCACGACCGGATCGGCACTGGCGACCAAGAGGACCGAGCTCGGCGCGGCCGGGTTCGGCTGGCTCTACTCGCCCGGCATCCTCGGCAAGGTTCGGATCCGGGTGACGCCCGAGGGCTCGAGCCCGCCGCTCTTCGTCGGGATCGGCCCCTCGGCCGACGTCGATCGATATCTCGCCGGGGTGAAGCACACGGTCATCGCCGACTTCTGGAAAGACGACATGGAGACCGTCGGCGGCGGCCCTCCGCGCTCTGCACCCGGCCAGCAGGACTTCTGGGTCGCGTCGGAGAGCGGACCCGGGAAGCAGACTCTCGTTTGGGATCCGGCGGACGGCGACTGGACCGTCGTCGTGATGAACGCCGACGGGCGGGCCGGGATCGACATCGGGGCTGACCTGGCGGCCGAGGCCCCGACCCTGTTGTGGGTCGCGATCGGCTTGCTGTTAGGCGGAGCGATCCTCCTCGTCGGCGGTGGGCTACTGATCGCGAGCGCAGTCCGAGGCGGCACGTCTCCATCGGCCGCATCACCACCGTCCTAAGGGGGAGTCATGGCGACGAGCATCACAGCAACCGCCCCGCAGGCGGTTTCAGCGCACGAAGAGGACGTTCGCTACGAGGGGATCAAGCAGTACTCCGTGGCGCAGATCCTGGGCGTCTGGGCGGCCGCTGCCCTTCCGATGAGCCTGCTGGCCTGGATCGTCGCACCCGCCCTCGATGACCACTTCAGCGGAGCCGGCAACGTTCCCATGGTCAAGGCACTGCTCCTGCTTCTCACAGCAGGCTTGGTGTGGCAGTTCGTGCTCGTTGCCCTGCTTGTCTGGCACGAACAGCGGACGTTTCGCTGGTCGGTAGTTCGCGATGCCCTCTGGCTGCGCTCACCACGAAGCCCGAAGACGGGACGAAGCGGCGGCAAGCTCTGGCTGATCCTGATCCCGTTCACCCTCTTGTTCGCCGTCGAGGCGGTGCTGCCGGTCTTCGGCGTTTCGAAGGACCGCGACTTCGCATCTTTCGTCGACTCCGACGTGGGTCACAAGTTCCTGAGCGGCGCGTGGGGTTGGTTCGCCGTGATCATCCTCTTCCAGATCTTCAACACGGTGCTCGGCGAGGAGTTGCTCTTCCGCGGGCTTCTCCTGCCGCGCATGAAGCGCGCCTTCGGCCGTGGCGATTGGGCCGCGAACGGCACCCTCTTCGCGGCCTACCACCTGCACATGCCTTGGCTGATTCCCTGGACATTGCTCGTGGACACCTTCGCGATCGCCTACCCGTCGAGGCGGTACCAGAGCACGTGGATCGGCATCGTCGTCCACAGCAGCCAGAGCGTGTTCTTCACGGTGATCATCCTGACGCTCGTGATGTGAGGAGAGAGCAATGCAGCCCATCAAGGAAGCGGCATCGGAGTTCCTGAGCAAGAAGCGACTGGCCGTCACCGGAGTCTCGAGAACCCCCAAGACGCACGGGAGCAACAGCGTCTACAAGCGGCTGCGAGATCGCGGCTACGAGGTGTTCGCCGTCAACCCGAACGCGGCCGGGGTGGAGGGCGATCGCGCCTACAGCGATCTGACCTCTATTCCCGGTGGCGTCGAGGCGGTGGTGATCGCCACCAGGCCGGAGTTCGCGGAGGCGACGATGCGCGAGTGCGTGGAGCTCGGCATCAAGCACGTCTGGATGCACCACGGGTCGGGTGCGAGCAGCGTCTCGAAGCCGGCCACCGAGTACGGCCGGCAGCACGGGATCACCGTGATCGACGGCGGCTGCCCGCTGATGTTCGGGCCGACCGCCGATTTCGGCCACAAAGTGATGCGGGTCGCGCTCTCAGGGCGCGTACCGAAGCAGGTGTGAGCCAGGCCAACGAAAGGAAGCAACCGATGACCAGCAAGGAACTCCTTGACCTGTACGTCGCTCGGTACAACGCAGGTGACCTCGACGGGGTCATGGATCTGTACGCGGAGGACGCCGTGCAGAACATGCCGGACGGCACCTACGAGGGGAAGAGGGCGATCGCCGACCGGCTCGCCGTGGAGCTGAGCGCGTTCTCGGACGTCCACCACACGGTGCGCAGCTTCGTCGGGCAGGGCGACGCGTTCTGCGACGAGTGGACGTTCGCGGGGACGAACACCGGGACGCTGCTGCTGCCCGACGGACGCGAGCTTCCTGCCACCGGCAAGCAGGTGGAGATCAAGGGGATGGAGTACTGCCTGCTGCGCGACGGGAAGCTGATCGTCGACACCCTGTACTACGACAACATGGCCGTCGCCTTACAGCTCGGTCTCATCCACGAAGCCCGCGAGCCCACGCTCGCTTAGGCGGGCCCGATGGTCGCTCGCGTTGCACAAGAGTCGGGACTCGTCCGGCCGCGGCAGGGTCGCTGGATCGCGGGAGTCTGTGCCGGGATCGCGGATCGTTTCGAGATGTCGCGGAAGACCGTTCGACTGCTGTTCGTCGTCTCGACGATCCTCCCGGGCCCGCAGTTCATCGTGTACATCGCGCTCTGGGTGCTGATCCCGAGCGACGAATGAGTCCCCGGCAGGCCGGCTCGGTGAGGTCGGACGGTTGCGACCTCTACTACGAGGAAGTCGGCGAGGGGATCCCGATCCTCCTGATCCCTCCCTCCGGGTCGACGGCCTCGACCTGGGGCGTCCTCGTTGACCAGCTCGCCCGCATCGGACGGGTGATCACCTATGACCGTCGGGGGTACGCCCGATCCGGCGGCGAGCCGGCGCATTCGATGTCCACGCACACTGCGGATGCAGCGGCGATCCTGGAGTCGCTCGGGGCCGCTCCCGCCGTTGTCGTCGGCACGAGCGCCGGGGCCGCGATCGCCGTCGACGTCGCAGTCCGCCGTCCGGATCTCGTGCGCGGGGTCGTCGCTCACGAGTTCCCGTGGCGGTACGCGCGGCACGTTCCCGACGCTTCGCAGGTCGCCGCCCTGGCCAAGATCGGCCTGCTCACGCTCCTTCGCCGGGACCGCGCAGCCGTTGAGACCTTGCTGCGCTCGGCCTACGCCTACCGTGGCGGCGGGTCCGCCTGGGACGCCTTCCCCGAAGAGTGGCGGGAAGCTGCCAGGGATGATGCCAAGGCCGCCTTGGCGGACTTCCGCAACTCCATCGGCGTCTATCCGTCTGCAGCTGATCTCGCGACCGTCGATGTCCCCGTCGTGTGCAGCTACGGCGCTCGGAGCCCTCGCAATATGGTCAGGCTCGTCTGCGCGCTGGCCTTGGCCATCCCTGGTGCGACAACGCGCGAGATCGAAGGCGGCGGCCACGCTGCCCCCTTCGACGCAACGATCAACTTCGTGGAGTTGATTGCTGAGGCCGTGAGACCTAGCGAGATGACGACTCGTTCAGGCTGACCGCAGCCCGAATGAGGGCGGCTCGCCAGTCGCCCAGCTCTTCGATCTTCGCGTCGATCAGCTGAGTCCGGGGGAGACTCGGCCTGCTGTGCGGGTTCGTCATTGACGTGCCCCTCCTTTGATCTTCTCCAGCAGCGCGTCGACGCGAGCGAAGCCCTGCTTCGCGCCATCCTCGACGCCGTACTGCATCGTCGTGTCCCGCTGCTCGGTCGTCTCGAAACGCATCGTCTGCGTCAGCTTCGTCTGCTCGCCGAGATCCTCGAACTCGAGCGTCTGCAGATGGTTCTGGAACGTCTGCACCAGGCGCTCGGGCGGTGCGACCTCGCGGAACTCGCCCTCGACGACGCCGAAGGCGGTTCGGAACCGGTAGGTGCCGCCGGGACGGACGTCCATCTCCTCGACGACGGTGCCGTCGCCCCACCACTCGGGGATCAGCTCCGGATCGGTCCAGACGGAGTAGACGTGCGTGCGCGGTGCGTCGAAGACCCGCTCGACTCGGATCTCGAGCTCGTTCGGGGTGGTGACGGTGGTCTCGTTCGTCAACTCACGGCCTTCTTCACCAGCGCGCGGATCTTGGGCTCGTCGGCGCGGGTCAGCTTTGGCAATGCGAAGGCGACCGGCCACATGGAGCCGTCGTCGAGCCTGGCGGTGTCGTTGAAGCCGAGCATCGCGTACCGCTCCTTGAATTTCGCCGCGTCCCGGAAGAAGCAGATGACCTTGCCTTCCTTGTTCGCGTACGCGGGCATGCCGTACCAGGTCTTCGGTGTGAGCTCTGGGGCGGTCTTCTTGACGATCGCGTGAATCCGCTCGCCGATCGCGCGATCGTCTCGCGTCATCGCGGCCAGCGCCTCACGCACGGCGGTTTCCCCGTCTGCGGCCGCCTTCAGCTCCTTGGCGCGCGCTTTCATTGCGGCCTTTTCCTCGGCCGAGAATCCTTCCTTCTTCTTGGTAGGGCTCATCGTGCTCCTTTCGTCCGTTCGACAACCTGCGCGAAGCGGTCGAGACGGTGCAGCCAGGTGCTGATGCCCTCGAAAGCGTAAGGCGCGAGCATGCACCTGCGGACACGGCCGACCTTCTGCGTCGTGACGAGCTCCGCCTCCTCGAGCAGCCGGATGTGCTTCTTCATCCCGGTCAGCGACATGCCGAAGGGCTCGGCCAGCTCGCTGATCGTCGCGCTGCCGGCGCCGAGCCGCTCGAGCACGGCGCGCCGGGTCGGATCGCCGAGCGCCGCGAACGCGCGGTCGACAGGGGTTGAATACTGAACCATTGAGTTCAGTATTGCACACTCGTCGGGAACGAGCAAGCGCGTGCTGATGGTGCTACGCTCGGTAGCACCATGCTTGGAACGGTCGATCGAGACGACGCGCTGCCGCTACACGAGCAGGTTGCGGCCGAGGTCCGCCGCGCGATCGCCGACGGCGAGGCCGGCCCGGGCGACAGGCTTCCGCCGGCCCGTGACCTCGCCGCAGTGCTCGGCGTGAACCCGAACACCGTCCTCCGCGCGCTGCGGATGCTGCGGGACGAAGGGCTGCTCGAGTTCCGGCGCGGCCGCGGCGTGACCGTCGCCGGCACGCCCGAGCACGGCGCGGTCCTCGCGCGCGCGCGTGAACTACTGCGGTTCGCCCGCAAGCACGGGTACCGGCCGGACGAGGTGGCGCGGATGATCGAAGAGCTCGCCTAGCCCGCGAGCCGGCGCAGAGCCGTTCGCAGCTTCTCGCTCGCCTCGGCGCCGAGCCTGCGCCTAACTTCCCGCTCGAGGTCACCGAGCACCGCCTCGGCCGCAGGCCTGAACTCCCGTCCGCGGCGGCTGAGGAAGATGCGGGCCGCTCGCGCGTCGCTCGGGTCGGGCCGGCGCTCGACGAGGCCGTCCCGCTCGAGTAGCCGGACCATCGTCGTCATCGTCTGCTTGCTCAGCCGGGCCCGCGCTGCCAGTTCGCCCATCCGCAGGCCGTCCTCCTCGAAGAGCGGGACGAGGATCGAGCCGTACGAGGCGCGGACCTCGGGGAAGCCGGCCGCCGCAAACCGCTCCTGAAGCCGCTCGTTCCACCGCTGGCTCGCCTTCGCCAGTAGGAACCCCAGGTCGTCGCGCGTCGCGGCGGCCGGCACGTCGCTCACGTCCGCGCGAACTCCTCGCGGACGTTCTCCAGCTCTCGTTGCAGCGACGCGTACTGGGCCTCGAACAGGTCCTCCGGCATCTCGGCCCCGCGGAACATCGTGAACGTGAACGCGCTGCGCCCGCCCGGGAGCGGGACGACACGAGTGGGGAAGAGGGCGAGCTCGTCCTCGCTCGGCCCCGCGTACATGTCGATCACGCCGCTTTTCTTGTCCGCGTCGAGCCTGAACAGGAACTTGCCGAGCCCGTTCACCACGAAGTAGCGCCCGTCGCGTGTGTGCAGCTCGCGCGCGAACTCGGTCGCCCAGTGGGGCAGGTTCTCGACGTCCGAGAGGTACTCGAAGACCCGTTCGGCCGGCGCGTCGACGGTGATCGCCACGCTTCGTGCATCCATGCTGACCGCCTCCTTAAGTCTGGTTTCGTACAATAAAGTACGATACCAGACCTTTCTACGGCGAGAGCCGGTCGTGCCGCCAGCCCTCGCGCGCGCGCGTGAACCGGATCCGGTCGTGCAGGCGGTCGTCGCGGTGCTGCCAGAGCTCGATTGCCTCGGGCTCGAGCACGTAGCCGCCCCAGCGCTCGGGCCTCGGCGGCTCGCCCAGGGCGAGTTGCCGCTCGAACTCGGCCTCCAGCGCCTCGCGGCTCTCTATCGGCTCGCTCTGCCGCGAGGCCGCCGCTGCCGCGCGGGAGCGCACCGGGCGCGCTGACCAGTACGCGTCGCATTCTTCCGGGGAAAGCCTGCGCACCGGACCCTCGACCCGCACCTGCCGTCCGAGCGGGCGCCAGTAGAAGACGAGCGCGGCGCGCGGGTTCTCCGCGAGCTCGCGGCCCTTGCGGCTCTCGTAGCCGGTGAAGAACGTGAAGCCGCGCTCGTCTGCGCTCTTCAGCAGCAGCATCCGCGCCGAAGGCCTGCCCTCCACGTCGGCAGTCGCGAGCGTCATCACCTCCGGGAACTCGACCCCGGCGGCGCGCGCCTCCTCGAACCACTCGTGGAAGGTCGCGAGTGGGTCGGAGCTCACCTCCACCCGCCCTCCAGCAGGTCTCGAACCTCCTCGACGCCGGCCTGCCACATGCGCGCGACCTGGTCGTCAGGGAGCTGGTAGTCGCCCTCGAACACGCCGTCACCGAGCAGCTCGCGCAGCTCCTCGGGGTTCGCGGCGCGAAAAGCGGCGAAGTCGAGCGGCGGTTTGGGCTCGCTCGGGAGCTCGATGCCGTCGAGGCGCGTCCAGGGGAAGTTCTCGGACCAGTTCGCATGGCTCGGTTCGGCGCCCGTCTCGTGCGCGGCGGCCGCGACGCGCGGGCTCGACCACCAGCTGTGGAACAGCGCCTTCGCGTCGGGGTGGGACGCGACCCACTCGCGCACGAGGGCGTTGCCGGGCAGGTTGCCACCGTGGCCGTTGACCACCAGGAAGCGGCGGAAGCCCTGCGCGTGCAGGGAGTCGAGTAGATCCCGCAGCACGGCGATGAACGTCTCGAGCCGTAGCGTCGGGCTGCCCGGGTAGGCCGCAAAGTTCGGCGTGAGGCCATAGGGCAGCGCGGGTAGGACGAGCACGCCCAGCGGCTCCGCGGCCTCGGCCGAGACACGCTCCGCGAGGATGTTGTCGGTCTCGAGCGAGAGGTAGCCGTGCTGCTCGGTCGACCCGACCGGCAGCACCACGCGGTCGTCGCGCGTGAGGTACTCCTCGGCCTGCATCCAGTTGAGGTCGCGGGCTCGCATGCTCAGGACCGCTCCAGCGAGGCGTGCCTGCGGCTGAGGATCTCGAACCAACGCAGCAGCTCGTACCCAGCGATCCCGTAGATCGCGCCCACGAGCAGCTCGGCGCCGAGCAGGTCGGCGACGTCGCCGAGCGACGCCCCCGCGGCCAGCTGCCGCGCCGCCTCGATCGCGTGCGTGAACGGCATCCCCTGCGCCGCAGTGCTCATCCAGCCCGGCAGCGAGTCGAGCGGCACGTTCGCGCCTGTGAAGATCAGCAGGAAGCCGAAGATCACGTTGGAGAGGACCGCGTTCTCCCGGATACGCAGGCTGAGCGCCGCGTTGACCAGACCCAGGCCCGTGCAGGACAGCGCCGCGATCAGCACGACGAGCAGGAGCGGAGCCAGGGAGCTCGTGGGCAGATGCACGCCGAGGATCAGCGAGCCCGCGAACAGTGCGAACGCGGCCACGAACGCGCCGTTCAGCACCACCGGCAGCGACCGTCCGAAGAAGAGCGGTATCCGCGGCGCCGGGCTGACCAGGATCGCGCTGAGCGTGTTCTGGAAGCGCTCGCCGCCGATCGCCTGCGACATCGCGAACAGGCACGGGATCGAGGCGTATTGCAGGGCGTTTCCGATCAAGTAGAACTTGTCCGACTCCAGGCCCGCGGAGCGCCCGATGTAGGCGAACAGCAGGATCTGGAAGAGCGGCGCAATCAGCATCGTCGGCACGTAGATCCACGGGGTCAGCCAGTAGAAGAGCGCGCGGAAGCTGGTCAACCCGCCGACGAAGAAGATGCGGGCCGAGACGATCACGTCAACGAGAGGGAGCCGCGGGCGCGCGCGTCGTAGAGCACCCGGTTGGTCACGAGCACGGCGAAGGCGACGTAGACCGCACCTAGGCCGAGGCAGAGGAGCAGGTCGGGCAGCGGGGTGCCGCCGAGAGCCGATTCGCGGATGGCGTTCATGCCCCAGGTCGGCGCGAGTACCCACGAGATCGGTCGGACCCACTGGGGAAGCAGGGAAAGCGGTACGAGGAAGCCGCAGATCAGCCAGACGGGGTATTCGAAGAAGTTCCCGAGAACCCAGGCGGCGCGGAAGCGGACGAACGAGACCGCGAACAGCAGTCCCAGCCCGGCGAACGCGAGCACGGTGCCGACGACGGAAAGCCCGAACAGCAGCGGATGCTCGATCGTCAGCGGGATCCCGAAGGCGAAACGGCCCCAGAGGAGCGTCGCGGCGAGGTTGTAGATTCCCACGGTCGCCAGGCCGAGCGTGGAGGGGAACAGGATGAGCGAGAAGTGGCGCGGTGCCGCGACGAGCAACTCGAGCGTTCCCCACCAGCGCTCCCGCTGCATCGCCGAGCCGGCCGACGTGCTCACGGACGACCACATCCCCATCACCGCCGCGCCGAGCGAGGCGTAGATGAGCGTCCTCGGGCTCGAGCCGGCGCGAAAGACGAAGAACGCGGTCGTCGCGAAGAAGAGTGGATAGATCACGTTCCCGATCCCGTCGAACGGCGAGCGCATGATCATCTTGAACTGGAGCTTCCAGCTCACGAACACGAAGCGGAGCGAGCTCATTCGGCCACCAGCGCCACGTAGGCGTCCTCGAGCGTGGGCTCGCGATGCGAGATCCGCCCGACGTCGGAGCCGTTGAGGCAGCCGAGGATCGCCTGAGTGAGCTCGGCCCCCGGCCCCGTCTGCACGACGAGCACCTGCGCCTGCTCCCGTTCCTCGACCGCGACGGCGCTTACCCCGCCCAGTCCCCTAACCCGCTCGACGGTCTCCTCGCCGACGCCGTAGACCTCGACCTCGACGACCGTGCCCTCGCCGACGCCGCGCTTCAGGTCGGCGGGCGTCCCCTCGGCTACGATCTCGCCCTGCGTGATCACGGCGATGCGGTCGCAGAGGGCGTCCGCCTCGAACATGTAGTGGGTGGTCAGCAGGACGGTCTTGCCGGCCTCGGTCAGCGAGGCGATCGTCGCGCGCACGTCCCGGGCGCCGACAGGGTCGAGCCCGATCGTCGGCTCGTCGAGGAAGATCACCTCCGGGTCGTGCAGCAGCCCGCGCGCGACGTGGAGCCGCTGCTTCATCCCACGCGAGTAGCCCTCCGCACGCTCGTGCTCTCGGCCGCGCAGCCCTACGAGCTCGAGCAGCTCTTCGATCCGCCGCTTCTGCTCGGCCGGCGGGACGCCGTAGAGCTCGGCGAAGTAGCGCAGGTTGTCGTACCCGGAGAGCCGCTCGTAGACGCCGCGCTCGCCGCCGAAGACGTAGCCGATGCGCTTGCGAACCTCATGCGGGTTCTTAACCACGTCGATCCCGAGCACCCGCGCCGTCCCCGCGGTCGGGATCAGCAGCGTGATCAGCATCTTGATCGTGGTCGTCTTGCCGGCGCCGTTCGGGCCGAGCAGCCCGAAGAGCTCGCCCTCTGGGACCTCGAAGTCGATCCCACGCACGGCCTCGATCTCCTTCGCCTTCCGGCGAACGGTTCCCGTGTGCGTCTTGTAGGTCCGCCGCAGTCCCTCGGCCTCGATCGCAGCCACGGCGAGAGCCTAGCGATGGGGGAAATCTGAGAAACGTTGCGCGCGAGGCGTTGCTTGCAACGCCGTCCGGAGGCCTCGGCGGCTTTGCCGACGGGGCCGGCTAACCGAGGCTGAGGGCGCAACTTCGGCCGAGGCCGCCCAAAAACAGTGTGTAGCGCGCTGCTACACTCAGCCGCGCGCGGCGGCGTAGCTCAGTTGGTTAGAGCAGCGGAATCATAATCCGCGTGTCGGAGGTTCGAGTCCTCCCGCCGCTACCTCCTCGAAGGAACTCGGAGCAGCTAGGACAACTATGGCAACCGGAGTAAGAGTCGGAATCACGCTCGCATGCACGGAGTGCAAGCGGCGCAATTACCAGACCCAGAAATCGAAGCGGAACTCGCCGGACCGGATCGAGTTCAAGAAGTACTGCCGCTGGTGCGGCAGGCACACTGTGCACCGGGAGACCCGCTAAGTGGCCCGACAGACCCGTTCCGAGCGCCGCGCCCGCCGCGCCGCGCAGGCCGAGAGCCGCGCCGCGCTCGAGCGCTCACCACAGCAGCGCCAGCCGCAGCAGCAGCAGCAGCAGCCGCGCCCGACGCCCGCGCCGGCACAGGCCGACGGCCGCCACGTGCCGGGCGAGGGCGGCAAGCGCTTCGTCTCCGAGTCGTGGGCGGAGCTGAAGAAGGTCGACTGGCCCGGCCAGCACCAGTTGGTCCAGGGCACCGCCGTCGTCCTGATCGCCTGTCTCGTGACCGGCGTGTACCTGTTCCTCGCGGACGAGCTGTTCCGGCGGTTCGTCCAGCACGTCCTGCTCGGAGGGTAAGCCGCATGTTCCGTTGGTACGCGATCAACACCTACTCCGGCCACGAGAACAAGGTCAAGACGAACCTCGAGCACCGGATCGACTCGATGGCGCAGCAGATGCGTTTCCGTCGCGTCGTCGTCCCGACCGAGCAGGTCGTCGAGACAAAGGACGGCCAGAAGGTGCAGATCGAGAAGCGGATCCTGCCCGGCTACGTGCTCGTGAACATGGATCTGAACGACGAGGCCTGGACGGTCGTGAAGAACACCCCTGGGGTGACCGGCTTCGTCGGCGCGGGCTCGAAGCCCGTCCCGCTCTCGCAGGGCGAGGTCGACCGGATCCTGCGCACCGGCGCCGCCACCGGCGAGCGGCCGCGCGCCCAGGTCGAGTTCTCGCTCGGCGAGTCCGTGAAGGTAACCTCGGGCCCGCTCTCCGACTTCGACGGCGAGATCGTCGACGTCAACCCCGATCAGCAGAAGCTCAAGGTGCTGGTCGACATCTTCGAGCGGCAGGTGCCCGTCGAATTGGGTTTCGACCAGGTAAAGAAGATCGACTGACGGGCACCAAACGTAATCCGGTGCCTGACTTCAGTCTGGCTCCGACGAACTACGATTTAGACGACTGAGAAGACGACATGGCCAAGAAAGTCCTGACACTCATCAAGCTGCAGATCCCGGGCGGGCAGGCGAACCCCGCGCCGCCGGTCGGCCCCGCGCTGGGACAGCACGGCGTCAACATCATGGAGTTCTGCAAGGCGTTCAACGCGCAGACCGCGCAGGAGAACGGCCGCATCACCCCGGTCGAGATCACGGTCTACGAGGACCGCTCGTTCGACTTCATCACCAAGACGCCGCCGGCAGCCGTCCTGATCAAGGAGGCGCTGCGGCTGGAGAAAGGCTCCGGCGAGCCGAACCGCGAGAAGGTCGGCCGCCTGACGCGCGCGCAGCTGCAGTCGATCGCCGAGACGAAGATGCCGGACCTGAACGCGCGCGACGTCGAGCAGGCGATGCTGATCGTCGCCGGCACGGCGCGTTCGATGGGAGTGGAAACGGATCTTTGATGTCGGCCCTCTTCCGCCCATCTCGCACTCTGCCGGGCGCCGCAAACCGGCGCCTCGCGGCGTCCTCAGTCGCGCCCGTAGCCTCCGGCTACGAACGCTCCCTGCGTCCTTGCGAGGCTTGGTTTTCGCGGCGGCAGAGCACGAGCTGGACGAAAGGTGACCGATGAGCCAGCACGGCAAGAACTACCGCAACGCGCGCGCGCAGGTCGATCGTGAGCACCTCTACTCGCCCGCCGAGGCGGTGCGGCTGCTCAGGGACGCGCAGACGGCCAGGTTCGACGAGACCGTCGAGGCCCATTTCAACCTCGGCCTCAACGTCCGCCACGCGGAGCAGCAGCTGCGCGGCACGCTGATGCTTCCGCACGGCACCGGCCGCGAGATGCGCGTCGCCGTCTTCGCCGAGGGCGAGAAGGCGCGCGAGGCGGAGGAGGCCGGAGCGGACGTCGTCGGCACGAACGACCTCGCTTCGAAGATCGAGGAGGGCTTCGACGACTTCGACGTCGCCGTCGCGACGCCCGACCAGATGAGCGTCGTCGGCAAGCTCGGACGCATCCTCGGGCCGCGCGGGAAGATGCCGAACCCGAAGACCGGCACCGTCACGATGGACGTCGGCAAGGCCGTGCGCGAGGCGAAGGCGGGCAAGCTCGAGTACCGCACCGACCGCGGCGCGAACGTCCACGTCACGATTGGCAAGAAGAGCTTCGACGAGAAGCAGCTGCTCGAGAACTACGCGGCGCTCGTCGAGGAGATCGTCCGCGCGAAGCCGGCCGCCGCGAAGGGCCGCTACATCAAGACTGTTACCCTGACCAGCACGATGGGTCCCGGGATCCACGTCGATCCGGCGCGGACGAGGGGCATCGTGGAAGAGCTCGAAGGAGAACCTGCAGAAGAAGCAGTAACCGCTTAACGAGTCCGACGCCAAAGACAGCTGGCAGCCGCGAGGCAGAAGTCCAGCCGAGGTGGTCTGGGAGCGCATCTCGCCTCCGAGCCCGCCGTCGTGCGGGCTCGAATGTTCGGTAGGCCGGAGCAGACTGAAGTCAGGCACCGGATTGCGACAAGAAGGTGATCGATGCTGAGATCTGAGAAAGAACGCGTCGTCGCGGAGCTGGCAAAGCGGCTCGGCGACACCGAATCGCTGATGGTCGCGGACTACCGCGGCCTGACAATGCCCGAGATCGACCTGCTGCGCACGCGGCTGCTGGAGGCCGGTGCGCGCTTCACCGTCGTCAAGAACACGCTGACGAAGCGGGCCGCGGAGGAGGCCGGCACCACCGAGGTGCTCGAGCTGATCGACGGCCCGACCGCGATCGCGTTCCTCGAGGCCGACGGCGACCCGGTCGCCGTGGCGAAGGTCCTGAACGAGGCCGCGCGGGCGAACGAGGTGCTTGTCATCCGCGGCGGCATGCTCGACGGCACCGTCGTCGGGGACGCCGAGATCAAGCGACTCGCGACGCTGCCGCCGGCGGAGGTGCTGCGGGCGCAGCTCGCCGGTGCGGTGTTCGCCCCGCTGACGACCGTGGTGGGGCTCTTCACGGCCCCGCTGCGCGACCTCGCGGGAGTCATCGACGCGCGCATCCGCCAGCTCGAGGAGCAGGGCGAGACCGTCCCCGAGCCGGAGCCGGAGCCGGAAGCCGCGGCGGAGGCGGCACAGGAGGAGCCGCAGGCCGAAGCGCCCGCGGAGGAAGCAACGGAAGAGCAGTCCGAAGAGCCGTCGGCAGAGGCCGAGCAGGCGTCGGCCGACGCAGAGGAGGGCCAGCAGGATGGCTAAGACCGATACCGACAAGCTCGTCGAGACCCTGGGCGGGATGACCGTCCTCGACCTCGTCGAGCTGAAGAACAAGCTCGAGGAGGAGTGGGGCGTGAGCGCCGCCGCTCCGGTCGCCGTGGCGGCGCCAGGCGCGGCTCCGGCCGCGGGCGGCGACGGCGCGGACGCGGAGGAGAAGTCCTCGTTCGACGTCGTGCTCGCCGGCGCGGGGGACAAGAAGATCCAGGTGATCAAGGTCGTCCGGGCGATCACGGGCCTGGGCCTGAAGGAGGCAAAGGATCTCGTGGACGGTGCGCCCAACGCGGTCAAGGAGGGCGTCGCGCAGGACGAGGCCGACCAGATCAAGGCGCAGCTCGAAGAAGCCGGCGCCTCAGTCGAGGTCAAGTAGCGCGACCTCCTCGCGACTTCGAGGGGCCGCGACAGCGGCCCCTCGGCGTTTCGGGGCTCGTTTGTAAGCAGCCGGTAAGCGTTCCTCCCCCGACTCAGGGATTTCCGCGACCGCGCCGCAGGAACCGGCCGAGAACACCGTCAGTTGGGGGCAACCCGAACCCCCCACCCAGACGGAGGTACCTCACATGCGGTTGAAGATTCTCGTGCTCGCCCTGGTCTCGGCGCTCGTCGCGGTCTCCGCGGCGGTCGCGAAGGACCACCCGAGCAATGGCCCGAAGTCGAAGAACCACGGCTGCAAGCCGGCCGTGACTGTCATGCTGGCCGGCACGCTCGCAGCCGACGTCGACCCGCAGGACGGCGACACGTCCTTCGTGCTGACGGTCAAGCACTCGAACCGCCACGGCCGTGGCTACAAGGCCACCGGCACGGCGACGATCCTCGTCGACGCGAAGACCCGTGTGCGGCGGCAGGGCGCCAAGACCCTCGGCGCGCTCGCGCCGAACGACCGCGTCCACGTGACGGCGAAGGCCTGCAAGGCCGACCTGAAGAACGGCGGCACCCCTGACTTGACGGCACGCAAGATCGGCGCGCATCCCGTGGTTGCGCCGACCCAGCCGAGCTCCTAGCTCTCGGCAGCGATGCGGCCTAGAGGCGTCCGAAAGGGCGCCTCTGGCGCTTCTGCGACAGACCCTCTATAGTTCGGGGCCCAGCCGGCGACCAATCGGTGGCCGCGGCTTGCGCAGGGTAGGTCTTCTTCGCTATTCTTAGCGGTTCCGCGCCGACGTTCGCCTGTCCGCATTCCGAAGTTCACCTCATAGCCGTTAAGGGAGGCACCCAGACTTGACCACCCGGGTCGCTGCGCCTCGCGCGCGCAAGAGCTTTTCGCGTCTCAAGCACGTACTCGACCTTCCCAACCTGATCGACATCCAGAAGGCCTCGTTCCAGTGGTTCCTGGAGGAGGGCCTGCGGGAGACGATCGACGACATCTCCCCGATCGAGGACTACACCGGCACGCTCGCCGTCGAGTTCGGCGAGTACAAGTTCGGCGATCCTCCGGTCGGCATCCAGGAATGCCGTGAGAAGGACCTGACCTACCAGGCCCCGCTCTCGATGACGGTCCGCTTCGTCAATAAGGAGACGGGCGAGATCCGCGAGCAGACGGTCTTCATGGGGGACTTCCCGATGATGACCGAGTGGGGCACGTTCATCATCAACGGCACCGAGCGCGTCATCGTGACGCAGCTGGTGCGGAGCCCCGGCGCCTATCTGATGGAGCCGAAGGATGCGGCGAAGCAGGTCTTCACCGCGAACCTGATGCCGTCGCGTGGCTCGTGGCTCGAGCTCGAGATCGACAAGAAGGGCGTCGTCTACGCACGCATCGACCGGAAGCGGAAGCTCCCGATCACGACGCTGCTGCGGGCGCTTCCGGACGAGGATCCCTCGACCGGCTGGCAGCTCGACACGAGCTCGAACGAAGCGATCATGAAGCTGTTCGGCGACTCGATCTACATCGCCAACACGCTCGAGAAGGATCCCTCGACCCGCGAGGACGAGGCGCTGATCGAGGTCTTCAAGAAGCAGCGGCCGGGCGAGCCGCCGACGCTCGACAACGCGCGGAACCTCCTGCGCTCGCTCTTCTTCGACCCCAAGCGCTACGACCTGACGAAGGTCGGCCGCTACAAGCTGAATCAGCGGCTCGGCGTCGAGGTGCCGGAGGACGTTCGGGTCCTGACGACCCAGGACATCCTCGCGCTCGTCAAGAAGCTCGTGGAGCTGCCGGACATGCTCGGCGTCGACCCGGAGTCGAAGGACTACGCAGCCGACGCGATCGTGCTCCCGCGCGACCCGGTCCGCGGCGAGCTCGACGAGTACGAGCACTTCGGCAACCGTCGGCTGCGCACGGTCGGCGAGCTGATCCAGGAGGCGTTCCGCGTCGGGCTCTACCGGATGGAGCGCGTCGTTCGCGAGCGGATGACCACGGAGGACGTGGACACGATCACGCCGCAGACGATCATCAACATCCGGCCCGTCGTGGCGGCGCTGAAGGAGTTCTTCGGCTCCTCGCAGCTGTCGCAGTTCATGGACCAGACGAACTCGCTCGCCGGGCTGACGCACCGGCGGCGGCTCTCGGCGCTCGGCGCCGGCGGCCTCACGCGCGAGCGCGCGCCGATCGAGGTGCGCGACGTGCACCCGACGCACTACGGCCGCATGTGCCCGATCGAGACGCCGGAAGGCCCGAACATCGGCCTGATCGGGTCGCTCGCCTCGTTCGCGACGGTCTCCGAGTTCGGCTTCGTCCAGACGCCGTACCGGAAGGTCGTCAACGGCAAGGTGACGGACGAGATCATCTACCTCGACGCGGCGGAGGAGGCTCAGTACACGATCGCCCAGGCGAGCGCGCAGGTCGACGACAAGACCGGCCGCTTCGTCGACGAGCAGGTGCTGTGCCGCTCCCGTGAGGGCGAGGCGGTCACCGCTCGCCCCAAGGACGTCGACTTCATGGACGTCGCGCCGGCGCAGATCGTGTCCGTCGCGACGGCGCTGATCCCGTTCCTCGAGCACAACGACGCCAACCGCGCGCTGATGGGCGCGAACATGCAGCGGCAGGCAGTGCCGCTGATGATCACGCAGTCGCCGCTCGTCGGCACCGGCCTCGAGTACCGCGCCGCTGTCGACACCGGTGACGTCGTCGTCGCCGAGGACGCGGGCACCGTTACCGACGTCGACGCGGAGCGGATCGTCGTCGACGCCAGGGACGGCAAGCACGAGTACCCGCTGACGAAGTTCATGCGCTCGAACCAGGGCACCCTGATCCACCAGAAGCCGATTGTGCGGCTGGGCGACAAGGTGCGGGCCGAGCAGGTGCTGGCCGACGGCAGCTCGACCGACATGGGCGAGCTCGCACTCGGTGCGAACCTGCTCGTCGCCTTCATGCCGTGGGAGGGCTACAACTTCGAGGACGCGATCGTGATCTCGGAGCGGCTCGTCAAGGAGGACGTGCTCTCCTCGATCCACATCCACGAGTACGAGATCGACGCGCGTTCCACGAAGCTCGGCGACGAGGAGATCACGCGCGACATCCCTAACCGCTCGGAGGAGTCCCTCAAGGACCTCGACGAGCGCGGGGTGGTGCGCATCGGTGCCGAGGTGGGCTCCGGCGACCTGCTGGTCGGCAAGGTGACGCCGAAGGGCGAGACCGAGCTGACCGCCGAGGAGAAGCTGATCCGCGCGATCTTCAAGGAGAAGGCGCGCGAGGTCCGCGACACGAGCCTCAAGGTCCCGCACGGCGAGGGCGGCAAGGTCATCGACGTGAAGACGTTCTCGCGCGAGGCGGGAGACGACCTCTCGCCGGGCGTCAACGAGCTCGTGCGCGTGTACGTCGCGAAGAAGCGCAAGATCGCGGAGGGCGACAAGCTCGCCGGCCGCCACGGCAACAAGGGCGTGATCGCGAAGATCGTCCCCGACGAGGACATGCCGTTCCTGGAGGACGGGCGGCCCGTGGACGTCGTGCTCAACCCGCTCGGCGTGCCGAGCCGGATGAACATCGGCCAGATCCTCGAGACGCACCTCGGCTGGGCGGCGGCGCACGGCGTCTTCCACGAGAACGGCGAGTCCGCCAACGGGGACGCGAGCCCGATCGCGACGCCGGTCTTCGACGGCGCGAGTGAGGCGGACGTCGACCAGGCGCTCGTCGAGTGGACGAAGCAGAACCCGGACTCGCCGATCAAGTTCGTGGTCGACGAGAAGCGGCCGGTGGGCCGCCATGCCTCCGGCAAGGTGCGGATGTTCGACGGCCGGACGGGCGAGAGCTTCTCGCAGAAGGTGACCGTCGGCTACATGTACATCCTGAAGCTGCTCCACCTCGTGGACGACAAGATCCACGCGCGGAGCACGGGCCCGTACTCGCTCGTGACGCAGCAGCCGCTGGGCGGCAAGGCCCAGTTCGGCGGCCAGCGCTTCGGCGAGATGGAGGTCTGGGCGCTGGAGGCCTACGGCGCCGCGTACACGCTGCAGGAGATGCTCACGATCAAGTCCGACGACACCGTCGGACGCGTCAAGGCCTACGAGGCGATCGTCAAGGGCGAGAACATCGCCGAGCCGTCGATTCCCGAGTCGTTCAAGGTGCTGCTGAAGGAGATGCAGTCGCTCGCGCTCGACGTGAACGTCCTCTCGGACGAGGGCGAGAAGGTCGAGGTGCGCGAGGAGGACGACGAGCTGCTGCGCGCGGCGGAGGAGCTCGGGATCGACCTCTCGCCCGGCTCGCTGCGGGCGGCGGCGCGCCAGCCCACCGCCGAGGAGGCGGAGGAGGGGCAGGAGCGTGTCGACGAGACGGGCCAGGAAGTGCAGCTGCCCGCCGACGAGCAGCTGGGTGACCTGGCGGACGTCGAGGTCGCGCCGGCCGACGGCGCCAGGGAAGAGGCCGAAGAACAGGCCGGGCCGCTCTCGGAAGAGCTGGCCGATGTGGAAGTAGACGAGTAACTGCGGGGCGAAGGAGAGCCTTGATCGATATCAACGAGTTCGACGCGATCCGAATCGGTCTCGCGTCCAGCAAGCAGATCCGGGATTGGTCGTCCGGTGAGGTGACCAAGCCCGAGACCATCAACTACCGCACGCTCAAGCCCGAGCGCGACGGCCTCTTCTGCGAGCGCATTTTCGGTCCGACGAAGGACTGGGAGTGCTACTGCGGCAAGTACAAGCGCGTCCGCTACAAGGGCATCATCTGCGAGCGCTGCGGCGTCGAGGTGACGCGGCAGAAGGTGCGCCGCGAGCGCATGGGCCACATCGACCTCGCCGCTCCGGTCTCGCACATCTGGTTCTTCAAGGGCGTCCCGAGCCGCATCGGCTACCTGCTCGACATCGCGCCGCGCGAGCTCGAGAAGGTCCTCTACTTCGCCGCTTCGATCGTCACCTCGGTCGACGCCGAGGCGCGGCAGAAGGACCTGAACGACCTCGAGGACAAGGTCAAGGCGGAGTCGGAGCAGATCTACGTCGATCGCGACGAGAACCTCGCCGCGCTCGAGGACCGGCTGAAGCGGCGCCGCGAGTACTTCACCAAGGGCAAGGAGCGCAACTTCGACGAGGACGACGAGTTCTGGGCCCGCGGCCTGTCCAACTGGGCCGAGGAGCAGGGCATGCCGACCCTCGACGAGGTGCGCGAGCTCGTCGGGAAGATGTTCGTCGAGGTCGCCTCGCAGATCACCACCGAGGACTCGAAGAAGATCCGCGAGCTGGTCCGCAACTCGGCCATCCGCGACGACCGGCGGCTCTCGCCCAAGGAGCTGGAGACGGTCGCGACCGTCGCGATCCAGATCCGCGAGGCGCTCGCGCCGCTCCACAAGGAGCTCGGCAAGGCAACAGGCTCGAAGAAGGGTGCGATCACCAAGCACATCAACCGCGTCCTCGACGCGCTGCTCGACCCGAAGGGCGAGGTGCACGAGGAGGACCAGGAGCTCGTCGCGAACGTCGACGTCAAGCAGCTCGAGAAGGCGCGCGACCTCGGCAAGGGGCTCCTCCGTGAGGTGCTCGAGCAGGCCGACACGGGTGCGAGCCCGGACGAGCTGCGCGAGCTCACCAACGACCTCTGCCTGCGCACCGACGGGAAGATCTCGAAGGAGGACCTCGACGCGATCGTCCAGTGGGCGATCAAGGTCCGCGAGGCCTACCAGGACATCGAGGCGCGCAAGGAGGACGCGAAGGAGGCTGCGGTCGACGCGGTGCGCCGGCTCGAGGAGACCTGGACGCTCTTCCGCGAGCTCGAGTCGAAGATGATCGTCAACGACGAGCAGATCTTCCGCGAGCTCAAGGACCGCTTCGGGTCGCCGTACGGCTTCGGCGTGTACTTCCAGGGCGGCATGGGCGCGGAGTCGATCCGCGAGCTGCTGAAGGACCTCGACCTCGACGCGGAGGCAAAGTCCCTGCGCGAGACGATCAAGACGTCGAAGGGCCAGAAGCAGCAGCGCGCGATCAAGCGGCTGAAGGTCGTCAACGCCTTCATCACGTCAGAGAACCGGCCGGAGTGGATGATCCTCGAGGCGATCCCGGTGATCCCGCCCGAGCTGCGCCCGATGGTGCAGCTGGACGGCGGCCGCTTCGCCACGAGCGACCTGAACGACCTCTACCGGCGCGTGATCAACCGGAACAACCGCCTCAAGCGGCTGCTCGACCTCGGCGCGCCCGAGATCATCGTCAACAACGAGAAGCGGATGCTGCAGGAGGCCGTCGACGCCCTGTTCGACAACGGCCGTCGCGGCCGTGCGGTGACGGGCCCGGGCAACCGGGCGCTGAAGTCGCTCTCCGACATGCTCAAGGGCAAGCAGGGCCGGTTCCGCCAGAACCTGCTCGGCAAGCGCGTCGATTACTCCGGCCGCTCGGTGATCGTCGCCGGGCCGAACCTGAAGCTCCACCAGTGCGGTCTGCCGAAGCTGATGGCGCTGGAGCTCTTCAAGCCGTTCATCATGAGCCGGCTGGTCGAGCGGAAGTCCGTTCAGAACATCAAGGCGGCGAAGAAGCACGTGGACTCGATGGTCCCGGAGGTCTGGGACGTGCTCGAGGAGGTCATCGCGGAACACCCGGTGCTGCTGAACCGCGCGCCGACGCTGCACCGCCTCGGCATCCAGGCGTTCGAGCCTGTCCTCGTCGAGGGCAAGGCGATCCAGGTGCACCCGCTCGTCTGCCACGCCTTCAACGCCGACTTCGACGGCGACCAGATGGCCGTCCACCTGCCGCTCTCCGCGGAGGCGCAGGCCGAGGCGCGCGTCCTGATGCTGTCGTCGAACAACATCCTCTCGCCCGCGCACGGGCGGCCGCTGACGACGCCGACGCAGGACATGGTGCTCGGCGGCTACTACCTGACCTACTCCGAGACCGACCTCACGGCGACCAACGCCGAGGACCTCGACCCGCGCCCGAAGCGGTTCGCCTCGGAAGAGGAGGTCGAGCGGGCGGTCGAGGACGGGCAGATCGAGCTCCAGCAGCCGATCGAGTACCGCTGGAACGGCGAGATCGTCCTCACGACCGCCGGCCGCGTGATCCTCAACACCGAGGTCGACCGCTCGCTCGAGGAGTCGAGCGGCAGCGCGCCGGAGAACCGGCCGTTCCTCAACCGGACGCTCTCGAAGAAGGAGATGGACGGCTTCATCTCCGAGCTCGCCGACCGCTTCGGTGCTCACGTGATCGCAGGCGTGCTCGACAAGATCAAGTCGCTCGGCTTCCACTACGCGACCAAGGCCGGGATCACGATCTCCAAGAACGACATCGTCATCCCGCAGTCCAAGGAGGAGATCCTCGCCGGCTACGAGGAGCGGGTCTCCAACGTCGAGCAGCTCTACGAGCGCGGCCTCATCACCGAGGAGGAGCGCCACGAGCAGATCGTCAACCTCTGGACGGAGGCCACCGAAGACGTCGCCCAGGCGATGGAGGAGACGCTCTACGAGCTGAACCCGATCTTCATGATGGCCAACTCCGGAGCGCGCGGCTCCTTCAAGCAGATCCGCCAGCTCGCCGGCATGCGCGGCCTGATGGCGAATCCGAAGGGCGAGATCATCGAGCGGCCGATCAAGGCCAACTTCATGGAGGGCCTGTCGGTGCTCGAGTACTTCATCTCGACCCACGGCGCCCGCAAGGGCCTCGCCGACACGGCCCTGCGCACCGCCGACTCGGGCTACCTCACGCGGCGCCTGGTCGACGTCTCGCAGGACGTGATCATCCGCGAGGAGGACTGCAAGACGAAGGAGCACATCGACCTGCCGCTGCACGGGCCGGACGGACTGAACAAGAGCCTGCTCGGCCGCACGCTGGCCGAGGATGTGCACAAGCCGCTCGCCAGCGGCAAGCCCGGCAAGACGGTCGTCGCCGAGAAGGGGACGATCGTCACCGCCCTCACCCTCAAGGACATCGAGGAGGCGTTCACCGAGATCGAAGAGGAGGCGTCGGTGCCGGTCCGCTCAGTGCTGAAGTGCCGCAGCGAGTTCGGCGTGTGCCGCGCCTGCTACGGCATCTTCCTCGCGACGGGCGGGATGTGCGAGATCGGCGACGCGGTCGGGATCATCGCCGCGCAGTCGATCGGCGAGCCCGGCACGCAGCTGACGATGCGGACGTTCCACACGGGCGGCGTGGCCGGTGCCGACATCACGCACGGCCTTCCGCGCGTGGTCGAGATCTTCGAGGCCCGAAACCCGAAGGGCGCGGCCAAGCTCGCGGAGGTCGGCGGCAAGGTCGAGCTCGAGGACACCGAGCGCGGCCCGAAGATCACGATTCACACCGACGAGGTGGACGAGAACGGCGAGCCAGTCGAGCCGGTCTCGTACCAGCTCGCGCGCCGCACCCGGGTGCTCGTGGACGATGGCCAGATGGTCGAGCCGGGCGATGCTCTCCACGAGGGCTCGCTCAACCCGGCCGACCTGCTCCGCCTCAAGGGCGCGACGGCCACCGAGCTCTACCTCGTCCAGGAGGTGCAGAAGGTCTACCGCTCACAGGGCGTGGACATCCACGACAAACACATCGAGCTGATCGTCCGGCAGATGCTGAAGAAGGTCCGCGTCGAGGAGGCCGGCGACACGGACCTCCTGCCCGGCCAGCTCGTCGACCGCGTCGCGCTCGAGCGTGAGAACGCGCGCGTGAAGAAGGAGAAGGGCAAGAAGGAGCAGGCCACGCACGAGCCGCTGATCCTCGGGATCACGAAGGCGTCGCTCGCGACGGAGTCGTTCCTTTCGGCCGCCTCCTTCCAGGAGACGACCAAGGTGCTCACCGACGCCTCGATCGAGGGCAAGGTCGACCGCCTGCTGGGCCTGAAGGAGAACGTGATCATCGGGAAGCTGATCCCGGCCGCCACCGGGCTGAAGCGCTACCGCACGATCGAGATCGGGCCGAGCGAGAAGGTGCCGAAGGAGACCTACGAGCGCGAGGCCCTGCTGGCCGCGCTCCAGGAGATCGACTCCGACGGCGGCGACGGGATCGACCTCGCGAGCCTCGGGCTCGACTTCGGCGGAGAGCCGACGGAGAACGACCAGGCAAAGCCGCAGGAGTCGACCGAGGCGGAAGAGGTCCCCGAGGTCGACTCGCCGCTCGACAACGAGTAGCGGCGTCACGAGACGTAGCCACGAGGGCGGCCAAAACGGCCGCCCTCGTCGTCTGGGTGACTGGCAGGCGCTGAAGTGACGCTGCTACCGTGGGGCTCGGGTCTGTGAAGCGGCTGCTGGTCATTCTTCTCGCCGTGTGCTCGGCATTCGCGGTCGCGCCTCACCGGGCCGCTGCGGCCGACACCTGCGGGGTCCCGAACAAGGGGACGCTCTGGATCGACTTCGCCGACGGCTCGGTGCCGTACTGGCAGGTCTTCGCGCGGCCGGGCGTGATCGCGGCCGCGGCGAACTTCATCTACCCGCCGCAGCTGCGGGCGATGGGCGCGAGGACGATCTACTGGGACATGAACTTCCGGCTGCGGGTCGGGACGCCGCTCGCGCCGTTCGACCCGGGCGTCGTCATCAATCGCGCCAACCGTCTCTACGCGACGGCCGCGCTGTCGAGCGGCTGCACGAAGCCGATGATCGCCGAGAACGAGATCAACGGCGCCAGCACGATCACGCCGTGGAGCATGTCGAACGCGCAGTACCGGCGGAACGTCATGATCTACATGCAGACGCTCTCGGCCCTGGGGGCACGGCCGGTGATCCTCGTCCCGAGCGCGCCCTACATGGGCGGCGAGGCGGCCGATTGGTGGCGGCAGCTCTCGCAGCACGCCGACATCGTGCGCGAGTCGTACTTCGCCGCACCGAAGATCGCGAAGCAGGGCGCGGTCGCCGGCAGCCGGGCGCTGCGCGCGATGTTCCGCAAGCGGGTGGCCGAGTTCAGCGATGTCGGGATCGCGACGGGCAAGCTCGGGCTGATGCTCGGCTTCCAGACGACGCGCGGCTCGGGGGGCCGTGAGGGCGCGTCGCGCAAGGCATATCTCGAGGTGACGAAGCTGCAGGCGCTCGCCGCGAAGCAGGTCGCGAGGGAAGTCGGGCTCCGCTCGATCTGGTCCTGGGGCTGGGCCGCATGGAGCGCGGGAGAGCGCGACCCGGTCAAGCCGACGGCCGCGTGCGTCTACCTCTGGGCTCGCGACCCGAAACTGTGCAACGCGCCCCACGCGGCCGGCAAGGGGTTCAACGCCTCGCGCACCGAGGGGCAGCTGATCCTCCCGGCCGGCACGCGCTGCACGCTCTACGGCCAGCGCATCACGGAGAGCACGATCAGGTCGCTGACGCCGATCACCGGCGACGCGGACGTCGCGTTCAGCGTCGCGTTCGCGCGCGCGATCACGAGCACGCAGCTGCGGCTCAAGGCGAAGCAGATCGCCGACGCGGAGCGTGCGCTCGTCGGCGCCCGCTTCGGCGGCAGCTACGCCCGCTACGGCGCCGCGCTGGCCAAGGCTCGCGCGAGCCGCTCGGCCGCGCGCGGCGTGATCGCCGACGAGCTGCGGCGCGTAGCGATCGAGCGTGGGATGAGCGGCGGGTCGCCGACGTCCGCCGACGTCCGAGAGTTCTACGAGACCTACGGCGACACCCGCGCGCGCCTGGTGGCGACGAAGACGCGCGCGCCGTGGCTCGGCAACCGCACGCGCGGCTTTGCGCTCGAGTCGGGAGCGCCGCCGCAGCTCTTCACGATCCCGCAGGGCAAGTGGCGCAAGATCAGGACGATGCGGGGTGTCTTCGACGTGCGGGCGCTCGACGCGCCGGTTTCGTTGGGCGCGATCCCGCTCGACATGGCGCGGCCGGCCGTCGTCTCGGCGCTGCAGGAGCTCGCCCGCGCCGACAGCTTCGAGTCGTGGCTGCTGAGGCGCGAGCGTGCGCTCGACGAGCAGGCGGTGTGCCGTCGCGACGTCCAGCCTCAGGCCGGCGTCGTCGACCTCACTGATTACTTGCCGTTCCTGGCCGCCGAGTAGCGTCGGACGGAGCGTTTCGCCCCGGCGCTCGGACGACCTGGCCCTTGCCGCGCTCCTTCGCGCGGTAGAGCCCCTGGTCCGCCCGCTCGAAGAACGTGTTCGGGTCGTCGTCTGCCCGCAGCTCGGCGATGCCGGCCGAGACCGACACGTTCCCCGCCTCCGCGACCGGCGTCGACGAGACCGCGCGGCGGAGCCGCCCGCAGAGCAGCTCTGCCTCCCGGCCGGAGGCCTCGGGGAGGAGCACTGCGAACTCGTCACCGCCGACGCGGCAGGCGATATCCGCAGATCGCACGACACCGCGCGCCCGCTCCGCGGTCTCGGCCAGGACCGCATCGCCCGCGAGGTGCCCGATGCGGTCGTTGATGCTCTTGAAATCGTCGAGGTCGAAGACCACGAGGGCGAGCTCCCGCCCGTAGCGCTGTGCTCGCGCGACCTCTCGCGCCAGCAGCTCGTGGAAGTAGCGCCGGTTGTGCAGGCCAGTGAGCCCGTCGAGGTCGGCGAGACGCCGGTTCCGGCGGGCCTCGTCCCGCGCCTTAGCGAGCTGGCGGCGCGAGCGCGCGAGCGCGATGACGAGCGCGAGCAGCGCCGCCGCCGTGCCGACCGCGACGAGCGTCGTCGTAGCCGTGACCCCTATCGCCATGGTTCTCCCCGGTCGGTTCGTCGTTCCGCCGACTCACTGTAGGCCCGTTCCACGCTGCAAGCTATGGCTTGAAAGCCATAAAACCTCTTGAGCCGACTCTCACGAACCCACCGCCCGGGGACGTCGAACCCGCGGAGCCATGCGCCTTCCGCCGTTTGACGCTGGCGGGTCCGCTTCGCTACCATGCTCGTCCGGTTGGCAGGGTCGCCAGGCCCCGCCAGCCTTTGTTGTGTCCGCACCCCTCTAAGCAAGGAGCACATGCCGACCGTCAATCAGCTGGTCCGAAAGGGCAGGGTCGCGCCGAAGGCGAAGGTGAAGACCCCTGCGCTTCGCGGCGCGCCGCAGAAGCGCGGCGTCTGCACGCGCGTGTACACGACCACCCCGAAGAAGCCGAACTCGGCTCTCCGGAAGGTCGCGCGCGTCCGGCTGACCAACGGTATGGAGGTCGGCGCCTACATTCCGGGTGAGGGCCACAATCTGCAGGAGCACTCGGTCGTCCTCGTGAGGGGTGGTCGCGTGAAGGATCTGCCGGGGTTCCGCTACAAGGTCATCCGCGGCGGGCTCGACGCTGCCGGCGTCGGCGAGCGGCGCCAGGGGCGTTCGAAGTACGGCGCGAAGCGGGGTAGTTGATGCCGCGTCGCGCAACGATTCAACCCCGGACGCTGGAGCCGGATCCCGTGTACAGCTCGCGCCTGGTCACGCAGGTGATCAACAAGGTGATGACGCGCGGCAAGAAGTCGACGGCCGAGAAGATCGTCTATCGCGCGCTCGACCGTATCGGCGAGCAGACCGGCAAGCCGCCGGTCGAGGTGCTCGAGCAGGCGATCAAGACCGTGACGCCGGTCCTCGAGGTGCGCTCGCGCCGCGTCGGCGGGGCGAACTACCAGGTGCCGGTCGAGGTGCCGCAGAACCGCGCCCGCACGCTGGCGGTGCGCTGGCTCGTCACGTTCGCGCGCGACCGCCGCGAGAAGCACATGTCGGACAAGCTGGCCGGCGAGATCCTGGACGCCCTCAACCAGCAGGGCGGCGCCTTCAAGCGCAAGGACGACCTCTACCGGATGGCGCAGGCCAACAAGGCCTTCGCGCACTACAGGTGGTAGTGACGATGCCAGACGCCAAGACAGTTGTGGATCCCAGAGCGCGTAGCGCACTCGAGAACGTCCGCAACATCGGGATCATGGCCCACATCGACGCGGGCAAGACCACGACGACCGAGCGGATCCTCTACTACACGGGACGCACCCACAAGATGGGCGAGGTCCACGAGGGCGCAGCCGTGATGGACTGGATGGCGCAGGAGCAGGAGCGCGGCATCACGATCACCTCTGCTGCGACAACGGCCGAGTGGCGCGATTTTCGTATCAACATCATCGATACGCCCGGGCACGTGGACTTTACGGTCGAGGTCGAGCGCAGCCTGCGCGTCCTCGACGGCGCGATTGCCGTCTTCGACTCCGTTGCAGGCGTCGAGCCGCAGTCCGAGACGGTCTGGCGGCAGGCCGACCGCTACCGCGTTCCGCGCATCGCCTTCATCAACAAGATGGACCGCACCGGCGCGGACTTCTTCGCCGCCGTGCAGTCGATGGTCGACCGGCTCGGCGCGCGGCCGGTCCCGGTTCAGCTCCCGCTGGGCCAGGAGGAGCACTTCCGCGGCGTCGTCGACCTCGTCGAGATGCGCGCGACCGTGTGGGAGGACGACCTCGGCACGAAGATGGAGGTCGTCGAGATCCCGACGGAGCTGCTCGAGCAGGCGCAGGAGTACCACCACCAGCTGATCGACGCGGTCGCCGACCACGACGACGAGCTGTTGGAGACCTACCTCCTCGACGAGGAGGCCGTCATGCCCGAGATGCTGAAGCGCGCGCTCCGCGCGGCCACGCTCGACATCACGGTCACGCCGGTGTTCGCAGGCTCCGCCTTCAAGAACAAAGGCATCCAGCCGCTGCTCGACGGCGTCATCGACTACCTGCCGAGCCCGCTGGACGTCCCGCCCGTGCACGGGATCGACCCGCGCACCGAGCACGAGCTCTCGCGCCGCCCGGTGCTCGACGAGCCGTTTTCGGCGCTGGTCTTCAAGGTCATGTCCGACCCGTACGTCGGCAAGCTGACGTACTTCCGCGTCTACTCCGGCCAGCTGAAGGCCGGCGAACGCGTGCTCAACACGACGACCGGCAAGACCGAGCGGATCGGCCGCATCCTGCAGATGCACGCTAACCACCGCGAGGAGCGCGAGGAGATCGGCGCGGGCGAGATCGCGGCGGGCGTCGGCATCAAGAGCTCCACCACCGGCGACACGCTGGCAATCGACACGGCGCCGATCCGGCTCGAGTCGATGGACTTCCCGGAGCCGGTGATCGCGGTCGCGATCGAGCCGAAGACGAAGGTCGACCAGGACAAGCTCTCCGGGGGCCTGCAGCGCCTCGCCGAGGAGGACCCGACCTTCCGCGTCGAGACGGACGAGGAGACAGGACAGACGCTGATCTCGGGGATGGGCGAGCTCCACCTCGAGATCATCGTCGACCGACTGATGCGCGAGTTCTCGGTCGACGCGAACGTCGGCCGCCCGCAGGTCGCCTACCGCGAGACCTTCGGCCGCCCCGTCGAGAAGATCGAGGGCAAGTTCGTGCGCCAGACCGGCGGCCGCGGGCAGTACGGCCACGCCGTGATCAACGCCGAGCCGGCCGAGCCAGGCGAGGGCTACGAGTTCCTCGACAAGATCGTCGGCGGCAAGATCCCGCGCGAGTACATCGGCCCCGTCGACCTCGGCATCCAGGAGGCGATGGAGTCGGGCGTCCTTGCGGGTTACCCGGTCGTCGACGTGAGGATCGAGCTGATCGACGGCTCCTACCACGACGTCGATTCGAGCGAGATGGCCTTCAAGGTCGCGGGCTCGATGGCATTCAAGGAGGCCATGAAGCGCTCGAAGCCGAAGCTGCTCGAGCCGGTCATGGCCGTCGAGGTCGTCACCCCCGAGGAGTACCTCGGCGACGTGATGGGCGACCTCAACTCGCGCCGTGGGCGCGTCGAAGGCCTGGAGCCGCGCGGCAACGCGCAGGCGATCCGGGCGCGTGTCCCGCTGGCGACCATGTTCGGATACGCAACCGACCTGCGCTCGACGACGCAGGGCCGGGCAACGTTCACCATGCAGTTCGATCGCTACGAGGAAGTGCCTCAGTCGATCGCAGGCGAGCTCGTCGACTCGCAGCAGAGCTAAACGGGAGGAAAGGAACGAATGGGCAAGCAGAAGTTCGAGCGCAGCAAGCCGCATCTCAACGTCGGAACCATCGGTCACATCGACCACGGCAAGACGACGCTGACGGCTGCGATCACCAAGGTGCTCGCGGAGAAGGGCACCAACACCGCCGTGCGCGACTTCGACTCGATCGACAACGCTCCCGAGGAGCGGCAGCGCGGCATCACGATCAACACCTCGCACGTCGAGTACGAGACCGACAACCGGCACTACGCCCACGTCGACTGCCCCGGGCACGCCGACTACATCAAGAACATGATCACGGGCGCCGCGCAGATGGACGGCGCGATCCTCGTGGTCTCGGCGGCCGACGGCCCGATGCCGCAGACGCGGGAGCACATCCTGCTCGCGCGCCAGGTCGAGGTGCCGTACATCGTCGTCTTCCTGAACAAGGCCGACATGGTCGACGACCCCGAGCTGCTCGAGCTCGTCGAGCTCGAGGTGCGCGAGCTGCTCTCGCGCTACGAGTTCCCGGGCGACGACATCCCGATCGTGACCGGCTCGGCGCTGAAGGCGCTCGAAGGCGACGAGGAGGCTCAGCAGAAGATCCTCGAGCTGATGGAGCAGGTCGACGCCTACATCCCGGAGCCGACCCGCGACACGGACAAGCCGTTCCTGATGCCGATCGAGGACGTCTTCACGATCACCGGCCGCGGCACCGTCGTGACCGGCCGTATCGAGCAGGGCCAGATCAAGTCGGGCGACGAGGTCGAGATTGTCGGCATCCACCCGGAGACCGAGAAGACGGTCGTCACCGGGCTCGAGATGTTCAACAAGACGCTCGACTTCGCCCAGGCCGGCGACAACGCGGGCGCCCTCCTGCGAGGCACCAAGCGCGAGGAGGTCGAGCGCGGCCAGGTCCTCGCGAAGCCGGCCTCGATCACGCCGCACACGCAGTTCAAGGCGGAGGTCTACGTCCTCTCGAAGGACGAGGGCGGGCGGCACACGCCGTTCTTCAACAACTACCGCCCGCAGTTCTACTTCCGCACGACGGACGTGACCGGCGCGATCAAGCTCCCGGAGGGCCAGGAGATGGTCATGCCGGGCGACAACACGAACATGGAGATCGAGCTGATCCAGCCGATCGCCATGGATCAGGGCCTCCGGTTCGCCATCCGCGAGGGCGGCCGCACCGTGGGCGCCGGCGTCGTCACCGAAATCAGCAACTAAGGAGCCCTACGGGCCTGTGATGACGTCGACAGACCGGAAAAAGGACAGGTAGACGCGATATGCCGCAGAGCAAGATCCGCATCCGCCTCAAGGGCTACGACCACCAGCAGCTCGACAAGTCTGCGAGCCAGATCGTGGAGACGGCCCAGCGCACCGGCGCGACCATCACCGGGCCCGTGCCCCTGCCCACCGAGAAGAACGTCTACTGCGTGATCCGCAGCCCGTTCAAGGACAAGGACTCGCGCGAGCACTTCGAGGTGCGCACGCACAAGCGCCTGATCGACATCCACTCGCCGACCCCGAAGACGGTCGACTCGCTGATGCGGCTCGACCTCCCGGCCGGCGTCGACATCGAGATCAAGCTCTAGCGCGATGAAGGGCATCGTCGGCAAGAAGCTGGGCATGACGCAGGTCTTCGACCCGGAGACCGGCGAGGTGACACCGGTGACGGTGATCGAGGCCGGCCCGTGCCCGATCGTCCGCGTCAAGACCGTCGACTCGGACGGCTACGAGGCCGTCCAGCTCGCGTTCGACCCCGTGAAGGAGCGCAAGGTGCCGAAGCCGCGCCTCGGCCAGCTCGGCGAGGCCGGCCCGCACCGGAAGCTCGTCGAGTTCCGCGGCACGACCGAGCTCACGCCCGGTGAGGCGATCACCGTCGAGACCTTCGAGCCCGGCGACCGGGTCAAGGTCTCCGGGATCGGAATCGGCAAGGGCTTCGCCGGCACGATCAAGCGGCACAACTTTCACCGCGGCCCCGTCTCGCACGGCTCGCACAACATCCGCAAGCCCGGCTCGATCGGCGCCTCGGCCACGCCCTCGCGCGTGTTCAAGGGCATGAAGATGGCCGGCCGCATGGGCGGCAAGCGCGTGACGCAGGTCGGGCTGAGGGTGCACGAGGTCGACCCGCAGCGGAACCTGCTGCTGGTCAAGGGCGCCGTGCCCGGCCCGAAGAACGGCTACGTCGAAGTGAGGGAGGACAGCGGTCGTGGCGCCTAGAGCCTCGAAGACAGGGGCCAAGGTTTCCGACCGGTCGGTTCAGACGGACGCCCGGGCAAAGCCCGCGCGTCCTGATGGCGGCGCCGCAAGCGGTGCCTTGAAGGCATCGGTTCTCGGCTCCTCGAAGACCGTCTCCCTCGAGGAAGGCGTCTTCGGCGCCGAGGTGAAGCCGCACCTCGTGCACGAGACGGTTCGCGCCGAGCAGAACGCGGCTCGGGCCAACACGCGCGGCGGGAAGAGCCGCGGCCTGGTCGCGGGCGGCCGCGCGAAGCCGTGGCGGCAGAAGGGAACGGGTCGCGCCCGCGCCGGGACGATCCGGGCCCCGCACTTCACGGGCGGCGGCATGGCGTTCCCGCCAAACAACCGCAATTTCGACTCGAAAGTGAACCGCAAGGCACGGAAGGCCGCGCTGCGTAGCGCGCTCTCCGCGCACGCGCAGGGCGAGACGATCGGCGTGCTCGACGCCTCCGGCTTCGACGCGCCGTCGACGAAGGCCGCCGTCGAGCTGCTCGGCTCGTGGGACAAGGAGTTGCCGGTGCTGGTCGTCGCACAGCCCGAGGAGGAGGCGCTGATCAAGTCGTTCCGCAACCTGGACCGCGTCGTCGTGACCGTGCCGGTCGAGCTCGAGGTGCAGCACGTCGTCTGGGCGCGCTCGCTGCTCGTCACCGAGGGTGCGCTCGAGAACGTGCAGGGGAGGGCGTCATGAGCTTGCATCCGAACCAGGTCTTGCTCGCGCCGGTCGTCTCGGAGAAGAGCTACGAGCTGATCGAGCAGCGCAAGTACGCATTCCGCGTCCATCCCGACGCGCACAAGACGCAGATCCGGCAGGCCGTGGAGGAGCTGTTCCAGGTGCGCGTGCAGGCCGTGAACGTGATCAAGGTGCAGCCGAAGCCGAAGCGCCGCGGTCTGATCCGCGGGCAGAAGCCCGGCTGGAAGAAGGCCATCGTGCAGCTGCGCGAAGGCGACTCGATCGAGATCTTCGAGGGGGCTCAGGCCTAGTGGCTCACCCGGCAACAGTTAGGGCACCTCTGGCGCGCGATGGGCGGCGCATTGCCGCGTCCTCAGTCGCGCTCATGCCTCATGGCATGAGCGCTCCCTGCGTCCTTGCACTGCTTGCGCCTCGCACACCAGACGCGCGAAACCGTCACCGGGAGAGCCACTGATGCCCGTCCGTAAGTACAAGCCGACCAGCCCGGGCCGCCGCTTCATGTCGGTCTCGACGTTCGACGAGATCACGAAGAGCGAGCCCGAGAAGAGCCTCGTCGAGCCGCTGAAGAAGAGCGGCGGGCGGAACGCGCACGGCCGCATCACCCGGCGCCACCAGGGCGGCGGTCACAAGCGCCGCTACCGCAAGATCGACTTCAAGCGCGTCAAGGACGGCGTGCCGGCGTCGGTGGCCGCGATCGAGTACGACCCGAACCGGTCGGCGCGAATCGCGCTGCTGCACTACGCGGACGGCGCGAAGGCCTACATCCTCGCGCCCGCGCGGCTGCAGGTCGGCGCAACCGTCGAGTCCGGCCCCGGCGCCGACATCAAGCCGGGCAACGCGCTGCCGCTGGCCAACATCCCGACCGGCACGCTCGTGCACAACGTCGAGCTGAAGCCCGGCAAGGGCGGTCAGCTCGCGCGCAGCGCCGGCTCGGGAATCCAGCTCGTCGCGAAGGACGAGGGCCATGGCGTGCTTCGGCTACCATCGGGCGAGCTGCGGCGGGTCCTGCTCACGTGCCGGGCGACGGTGGGTCAGGTCGGCAATGTCGACCACGAGAACGTCACCGGCGGCAAGGCGGGCCGCAGCCGCTGGATGGGCAAGCGGCCGACCGTGCGCGGCTCGGCGATGAATCCCGTCGACCACCCGCACGGAGGCGGCGAGGGCAAGTCGAAGGGTGGCCGGCACCCGGTCACGCCGTGGGGCGTGCCGACGCTCGGCAAGCGCACCCGGCGCAAGCACAAGGAGTCCGACAAGTTGATCGTTCGCGGCCGTCGCCGCGGCAAGGAGAAGCGCTAAGTGAGTAGATCAAGCAAAAAGGGACCGTTCGTGGAGGAGCGCCTGCTGGCGCGCATCAGCTCGATGAACGACACCGGGTCGAAGCAGATGGTCCGGACCTGGTCGCGCGCCTCGACGATCTTCCCGGAGATGGTCGGGCACACGATCGCCGTTCATGACGGCCGCAAGCACGTGCCCGTCTTCATCACCGAGCAGATGGTCGGCCACAAGCTGGGCGAGTTCGCCCCGACCCGCACGTTTCGGGGCCACTCCGGCGACCGCAAGGCGGAGGTGAAGCGCTAGTGGCAACCGCCGAGCGCCAGGAGGTTCAGGCCGTGGCCAAGTGGGTGCGCATGTCACCCCGCAAGGCCCGGCTGGTCGTGGACCACATCCGCGGCCGCTCGGTGCCGGAGGCTCGGACGGTGCTCGCGTTCACCCAGCGTGCCGCGGCGCGCGAGATCGAGAAGGTGCTGAGCTCGGCCGTCGCGAACGCCGAGGCGAACCACAACCTCGTCGGCGACGACCTTGTCGTGTCGGCCGCGTTCGTGGACGAGGGCCCGGTGATGAAGCGTTGGCGCGCCCGAGCGCGCGGCCGTGCCGCCCGGATCCGGAAGCCGACCTGCCACATCACCGTCCGGCTGACCCCGCTCGAGGGCGCACCTGTACCTACACCCGAGCCGGCGCCAAAGGTCGAGGAGCCGAAGGCCGAGGAGCCGAAGGCGGAACAGCCCGAGAAGAAGCCCGCGCCGAAGCGCAAGCCCGCGGCGCGCAAGAAGAAGTCCGAGGAGGCGAGCTCCTAGTGGGGCAAAAGATCCATCCCGGCGGCCTGCGGGTCGGCGTCATTCATGACTGGAAGTCGAACTGGTACACGGGGACGAAGGAGTTCCCGGCGTTCTTGCTCGAGGACCTCAAGATCCGCGAGCACATCTACGGGAAGCTCGAGCACGCGGGGCTGTCCGACATCCTGATCCGCAAGGACGCCCAGCGCATCACGATCGACATCTACACCGCACGCCCGGGCATCGTGATCGGCAAGTCCGGGGTCGAGGTCGACGCGCTGCGCAAGGAGATCCACGGCATGACCAACAAGGCCGTGCACATCAACATCAACGAGATCAAGCGGCCCGAGCTCGACGCGAAGCTCGTCGCGCAGTCGATTGCCGAGCAGCTCCAGAACCGCGTCAGCTTCCGGCGCGCGATGAAGCGCTCGCTCGCCTCCGCGATCCGCTCCGGCGCGCAGGGCGTGAAGGTGCAGTGCGGCGGCCGCCTGGCCGGCACCGAGATGAGCCGCTCGGAGAGCTACTCCGAGGGGCGCGTGCCGCTGCACACGATCCGGGCGGACATCGACTACGGCTTCGCCGAGGCGAAGACGACCTACGGCCGCATCGGCGTGAAGGTCTGGATCAACAAGGGCGAGATCATGCCCGAGGGTTTCGAGGGCGTCTCGCAGCGCGACTCGCGCCTCGGCGACCAGGACCAGGCACGCCGCCGCGGCGGCACCGCCGAGGGCCTCGGCGCCTCGCGCGAGGGCGGCCGCGGGCGCGGTCCCGACCGCGAGGGCCTCGGCCCCGTGCGCCAGCGGCGCAAGGGCCAGGGCGGACCGCGCAGGCCGGGTGGCGGTGGCCGCGGCAGGCCGCGCTCTCAGGAAACCCCCGAGCGTCCACGCACCGAGGAGACGCCGCCCCCGGCGGAGGCTCCCGAGCAGCCGGCGGCAGAGCCTGAGACCCAGGCCGCACCGGCCGAGCCGGCCGCCGAGGCACCGGCTGAGCCGGCCGCCGAGGCGCCGTCCGAGGAGAGCTCGGAGAAGGAGACGACGTAGGTGCTGCTCCCGAAGAAGACCAAGTACCGCAAGTACCAGCGAGGCCGCCGGCGCGGAGTCTCGAAGGGCCAGACGACGGTGCAGGCCGGCGACTACGGGCTGAAGGCGCTCGAGGCCGGCTGGGTGACGAACCGCCAGATCGAGGCCGCGCGAATCGCGATGACTCGCAAGATCCGCCGCGGCGGGAAGGTCTGGATCAACGTCTTTCCCGACAAGCCGGTGACGCAGAAGCCGGCCGAGACGCGCATGGGCTCCGGCAAGGGCGCGCCCGAGCACTGGGTCGCCGTCGTGAAGCCCGGCCGCGTGATGTTCGAGCTGGCCGGCGTCGACGAGCCGCTGGCCAAGGAGGCGCTCCGGCTTGCGGGCCGCAAGCTGCCGATCAAGACCAAGGTCGTGACGAGGGAGGCTGATCTATTTGCGAGCTAGGGAGCTGCGCGACCTGACCGACGAGGAGCTGGACAACCGGCTCGCCGACACGCGACAGGAGCTGTTCAACCTGCGCTTCCAGTCCGCGACCGGCGCGCTCGAGAACCCCGCGCGCCTGAAGCTGGCGAAGCGTGAGATCGCACGCATCCTGACCATCCGCTACGAGCGGGAGGCAGGCATCACGAGAGAGACACATGGCTGACGAAGAGAAGAACGAGCAAACCGAAGAGACCACGGACGAGCCGGTAGCCGAAGAGCCGGCGGCCGAGGCGCCCGCCGAGGAACCGGCGCCCGAGGAGCCTGCCGCCGAGGAGCCTGCCGCCGAGGAGCCTGCCGCCGAGGAGCCTGCCGCCGAGGAGCCTGCCGCCGAGGAGCCGGAGGCCGAGGAGCCGGCCACCGAAGCCGAGGAGCCCGCTGCCGAAGCCGAAGCCGCCGAGGAAGGCGAGCCGGAGGCCGCTGCTCCCGTCCAGCCGACGGCGAAGCCGAAGCGCAAGCGCCTGCCGCGCTCGCAGCGGCACAAGCACGTCAAGCCGAAGCGCGAGCGCCCGGCCACGAGGAAGCCGATCGTCCGGCTGCCGAAGCCGGAGCACGAGCGCGGTCGCAGCCAGGAGCGGCGCGGTGTCGTCGTCTCCGACGCGATGGACAAGACGATCGTGGTCAAGGTCGACACGGTGAAGGCGCATCGGAAGTACAAGAAGGTCGTTCGCCGCTCGACGAAGTTCCACGCGCACGACGAGCAGAACGCAGCCAAGGTCGGCGACCTCGTCCGCATCGTCGAGACGCGCCCGCTCAGCAAGACCAAGAACTGGCGCCTCGCCGAGGTGCTCGAGGAGGCCAAGTAGCGAGATGATCCAGCAGGAATCGAGACTGCGCGTCGCGGACAACACGGGCGCGCGCGAGATCCTCTGCATCCGCGTGAAGGGCGGCTCGAAGCGCCGCTACGCGCGCGTGGGCGACGTGATCACCGCCACCGTCAAGACCGCGAGCCCGCAGGGCGCGGTCAAGAAGGGCGAGGTCGTGGAGGCGGTCGTGGTCCGGACGCGCAAGCCGTTCGGCCGCGACGACGGCACCTCGATCGCGTTCGACGAGAACGCCGCCGTCCTGATCGACACCGCACGCAACCCGCGCGGCACCCGCATCTTCGGGCCCGTCGCGCGCGAGCTCCGCGAGAAGAACTTCATGAAGATCGTGTCACTGGCCCCGGAGGTTCTCTGAGAATGGGTCTCACCAGTCCAACTTGTCAGTTCATCCCGAGCCGGGTTAAGACGGCCACGGCGGCCAAGCCGCCATGGCCCCTAGCCGGCATCGCAAGCGAGGCCTCGTGATGGCGCACAAGATGCGAGTTAGAAAGGGCGATCTCGTCCATATGCTCTCGGGCAAGGACCGCGGCAAGCAGGGCCGCGTCATCGAGGCGCGCCCGCGTGAGGCCCGCGTCGTCGTCGAGAACTTGAACGTCGTCAAGCGGCACACGCGACCGCGTCCGATGCGTGACGCGAACCGCATGGGCGGCGCGCAGATGATCCCCGGCGGCGTGATCGAGAAGTCCGCGCCGGTCCCGATCTCGAACGTCATGCTCGTCTGCCCGACGTGTAACCGGCCGACCCGGATCGGGATGGCACCCAAGGAGACCAAGGACGGAGTCGTCTACGTACGCGTGTGCAAGCGCGCCGACTGCGGCCAGGAGATCGACAAGTGAGGCGTCGCTTGCGATGCCGCCATCAGGACGTACGGGCTTTGCCCGGGCGTCCGTCTGAGCTGACCAGCCGAGACGCTGCCCGTCAGGAGATCCACCGATGAGCACCAACGGCTACGCACCCCGCCTGAAGACGGCCTACCAGCAGGAGGTCCGCCCGCGCCTGAAGGACGAGCTCGGGCTGAGCTCGACGATGCAGGTGCCGCGGCTCCAGAAGATCACGCTCAACATGGGAGTCGGCGAGGCGAAGACGGAGGCGAAGATGCTCGACAGCGCCATCGACGAGCTGACCACCATCGCGGGCCAGCGCGCGCACGTGCGCAAGGCGCGGAAGTCGATCGCCAGCTTCAAGTTGCGCGAGGGGATGCCCGTCGGCGCGCGCGTGACCCTGCGCGGCGACCGGATGTGGGAGTTCCTCGACCGGCTCGTGTCGATCGCCCTCCCGCGCATCCGCGACTTCCGTGGCCTCAGCCCACGCTCGATGGACGGCCGCGGCAACTTCTCGCTCGGGATCCGCGAGCAGATCATCTTTCCCGAGATCGACTACGACCAGATCGCCGGAATCCGCGGCCTGGACGTTGCGATCACGACCAGCGCTGCGAACGACGAGCAAGGGCTGGCGCTCCTGCGCGCCCTCGGGATGCCGTTCCAGCGTGAAACCGAAGAAGGAGAGCAGCAGTAGATGGCACGCAAGGCCCTGATCGAGAAATCGCGCAAGCCCCAGCGGTTCAAGACGCGCGCGTACTCGCGCTGCAACCGCTGCGGCCGCCCACGCGCGGTCTACAAGAAGTTCGGGCTCTGCCGGATCTGCCTGCGCGACCTCGCGCACCAAGGCGTGATCCCCGGAATGACGAAGTCGAGCTGGTAGCCATGCAGACTGACCCGATCGCAGACATGCTCACGAGGATCCGCAACGCGAACCGCGCGTTGCACGAGAGCGCCGAGATGCCGACCTCGCGCCTGAAGAGCGAGATCGCGCGCATCCTCAAGGAGGAGGGTTACATCCAGGACTACCGGATCGAGCATGCCGAGGACGACACCCCCTACGACACGCTCGTGATCGAGCTCAAGTACGGCCGCAGCCGCGAGCGTGTGATCACGGACCTGAAGCGCGTCTCGAAGCCCGGCCGCCGCGTATACGCGGGCAAGGACCGTTTGCCGCGCGTCCTCGGCGGGATGGGCACCGCGATCCTGTCCACGTCCAACGGTCTGATTACGAGCCGCGCCGCCGAGGAACAGGGCGTCGGCGGCGAGGTCGTCTGTTTCGTCTGGTGAGCCATGAGTCGAATCGGTAGACAGCCCATCGAGCTCCCGTCCGGCGTGTCGGTCTCGATCTCGCCCGGCCGCGTGATGGTGAACGGCCCGCTCGGCGAGCTGACCCAGCAGGTCCCTCCGCGCATGCAGGTCGACCAGCAGGACGCGACGGTCGTCGTGTCGCGCCCGACCGAGCGCGGCGAGGATCGCGCGCTGCACGGCCTCACGCGCTCGCTGATCGCGAACATGGTCGAGGGCGTCACGAACGGCTTCTCGAAGCGCCTCGAGATCCAGGGCGTCGGCTACCGCGCCGCCCTGCGCGGGACCGACCTCGAGCTCAACGTCGGCTTCTCCCACTCGGTCGTGCTCAAGGCGCCTGCGGGGATCACCTTCGAGGTGCCCACGCCGACCGAGGTGATCGTCAAGGGCATCGACAAGCAGCAGGTCGGCCAGACCGCCGCCGAGGTGCGCAAGGTGCGCCCGCCCGAGCCGTACAAGGGCAAGGGCATCCGCTACGAGGGCGAGTACGTCCGCCGGAAGGTCGGAAAACGGGCATGACCTCCGCGAAAAATGCTGCGCATTTTCCGCGGGGCTGGTTTGTCCCATCGCTTCGCTCGGGAGATTGCGAATGAGCACGCTGACAGTTCGTGAAGCCAGGGAACGGCGGCATCGGCGCGTGCGCGGGAAGCTCTTCGGCACAGCCGAGCGTCCGCGGCTGGTCGTGTTCCGCTCGAACCGCGGGATCGAGGCGCAGCTCGTGGACGACCTCGAGGGCAAGACCCTTGCGGCCGCGAGCTGGCTGCAGCTGAAGAAGGGATTCAAGGGATCGAAGACCGAGCAGGCGGCCGAGGTCGGCAAGCTGCTCGCGCAGAATGCGAAGCAGGCCAACGTCGAGACAGTGGTCTTCGACCGCGGCGGCTACCTCTACCACGGCCGCGTGAAGGCGCTGGCCGATGCGGCACGCGAAGGAGGCTTGAAGTTCTAAGTGGCTATTGACGTTCAGGAGTCGAGGGAGCTCAAGGAGCGCGTGGTCGAGATCAACCGCGTCGCCAAGGTGGTCAAGGGCGGCCGGCGGTTCTCGTTCACCGCGCTCGTCGTGATCGGCGACGAAGTCGACCGCGTCGGGCTCGGCTACGGCAAGGCCCGCGAGGTGCCGCTGGCGATCTCGAAGGCCGTCGACGACGCGAAGAAGAACCTGTTCACGGTGCCGCTCCACGGGAAGACGATCACACACGAGATCCTCGGCCAGTTCGGCGCGGCGAGAGTGCTGCTGCGGCCGGCGAGCGAGGGGACGGGCGTCATCGCGGGCGGCGGCGTGCGCGCGGTGCTCGAGCTGGCCGGGATCCGCGACATCCTCGCGAAGAGCCTCGGCACGACCAACCCGATCAACATGCTCAAGGCGACGGTGCAGGGCCTGCAGAGCCTGCGCCGCCCCGAGGAGGTCGCCGCGACGCGCGGGCTGACGATCAGCCAGGTGCTGCCGGTCGGCGCGAAGAAGGACGAGGAGCCCGAGGCGGAACCGGTCGCAGCGGCCGCCGAGGAGCCGGTCGCGACCGCGGACGCCGAGGCGACCGAAACGACGGAAAAGACGGACGATGGCGAAGCTGAGGATCACGCAGACGCGTAGCGCGATCGGCCAGAGCAAGAGGCACCGCGGCACCCTCCGCGCCCTCGGGCTCGGCAAGATCGGCCGCAGCGCGGAGCACGCGGAGAGCCCGCAGCTCGCCGGTATGCTGAGGAAGGTCCGTCACCTCGTGAGGGTGGACTCCGATGCCTGACGACCTGAACCTCTCGAACCTCAAGCCCGCACAGCCGCGCAAGGACCGCAAGCGCATCGGCCGCGGTCTCGGCTCGGGCAAGGGCCGGTACTCCGGCCGCGGGCTGAAGGGCCAGAAGTCGCGCTCGGGCTCGCACAAGATGCGGCCCGGCTTCGAGGGCGGCCAGACCCCGCTCTACATGCGACTCGGCAAGCAGCGCGGCCCGTACTCGGCGGACGCGATGCCGATGGGCCCGCACCGCACCTCGACGCAGCCCGTGAACGTCGCGTCGCTCGAGGAGCGCTTCGACGTGGGCGCCGAGGTGACACCGGAGTCGCTCGTCGAGAAGGGCCTGATCCGCAACACGCGGATCGACGTCAAGCTGCTCGGCCAGGGCGAGCTGTCGAAGAGCCTCAGCATCACCGTGCACGCCGCCTCCGCGAGCGCGCGCGAGAAGGTCGAGGCGGCCGGTGGCTCGCTGACCTTGTTGCGCGAGCCGAAGGAGCGCAAGCCCAAGCGCAGGCCGCGCAGCGCCGCGCCCGCCGGCGAGGCCGAGCCCGAGGAAGAGCAGGAAGCTCCCGAGGGGGAGGCCGACTAGGTGTTTTCCTGGCTCGGCAACGCCTGGCGTGTCCCGGAGCTGCGCAAGCGCGTCCTCTTCACGGCGCTCATCCTCGCGCTCTACCGGCTCGGGTCGTGGATCCCCGCTCCCGGCGTCGACTCCGACCAGATCAAGAACTATTTCAACAACCAGGGCGGGACGATCCTGGGGCTGCTGAACGTCTTCTCGGGAGGCGCGCTGTCGCAGTTCTCCCTGTTCGCGCTCGGGATCATGCCCTACGTCACGGCCTCGATCATTCTCCAGCTTCTGACCGTCGTGATCCCCAAGCTCGAGCAGCTGCAGAAGGAAGGCGAGGCCGGCTACGCCAAGATCAACCAGTACACGCGGTACTCGACCGTCGGCCTGGCGGCCGCGCAGGCTGCCGGGTACGCCTACCTCTTCCAGCGCCAGGGTGCACTGACGGACAACTCAGGGCGGCTCGTCCTGATCGTGATCACGCTCACGGCCGGCACGACGCTCCTGATGTACATGGGCGAGCTGATCACCAAGCGCGGCATCGGCAACGGCATCTCGCTGCTGATCTTCGCGTCGATTCTCGTCTCGGCGCCCGCGGGCGTGACCGCCTGGTACAACGGCGGCCCGATGGAGAAGCTGTTCTTCCCGCTGATCGCGCTCGGGATCATCGTCGCGGTCGTCTTCATCCAGGAGGGCCAGCGCCGCATCCCGATTCAGTACGCGAAGCGCATGGTGGGACGCAAGATGACGAGCGGCGAGTCGACCTACCTGCCGCTGCGCGTGAACATGGCGGGCGTCATCCCGATCATCTTCGCCGCCGCGGTGATGGCCTTCCCGCCGACGATCGGGCAGTACTTCCCGCAGACGCAGAGCTTCGTCAACCGGCACTTCCAGACGTCGAGCCTCACCTACCTCGGGCTCGAGGCCTTCCTGATCATCGTCTTCACCTACTTCTACACGGCGGTCCAGTTCAACCCCGTCGACCAGGCCGACAACCTGCGCAAGCACGGCGGCTACATCCCGGGCATCCGTCCGGGCCCGCCGACGGCGCAGTACCTCGACCGCGTGCTGACGCGGCTGACGCTGCCCGGCTCGATCTATCTCGCGGCGGTCGCGGTGCTGCCGAGCCTGTTCATCAAGTACGGCGGCTTCTCGCAGGCGACCTCGCGCGCGCTCGGCGGCACCTCGGTGCTGATCGTGGTCGGCGTCGCGCTAGACACGATGCGCCAGATGGAGTCGCAGATGATGATGCGCTCCTACGAAGGCTTCCTGAAGTGACGCCCCCGATCTGCCCGTCTCGCACCCGCTGGGGCGCTGCAACGCTCCGCGTCGCCGCGTCCTCCGTCGCGCCCGTAGCCTCTGGCTACGAACGCTCCCTGCGTCCTTGCGACGCGGGCGTTTCGCGGCCAGCGGGCACGATTCGGACAGACCGGCGGCTCAAGTAGTGGCGAACATCCTGCTGCTCGGCCCGCAGGGGGCCGGCAAAGGAACCCAGGGAAGGCTGATCGCGTCCGAGTACGCGATCCCGCACGTGGCGACGGGAGACATGCTGCGGGCCGCGATGGCCGACGGCAGCGAGCTCGGACAGCAGGTGCGGCCGATCTACGACTCGGGCCGGCTCGTCCCCGACGACCTGATGATTGCGCTCATCCGCGAGCGGCTGAGCGGCGAGGACGCCCGTGAGGGCTTCGTTCTCGACGGCTTCCCGCGCACGATGGCCCAGGCGGACGCGCTCGCGGAGATGCTGCGCGAGATCGGGCGCGACCTCGACGTCGTCTTCGAGCTCCAGATCCCGGACGAGGTCGGGCGCGAGCGCATGCTGAAGCGCGCCGCGGAGGAGGGGCGCACCGACGACACACCCGAGGCGATCGACGAGCGTTTGCGCCTCTACCATGAGGAGACGAAGCCGCTGATCGAGTACTACCGCACACGCGGGAACCTGGTCGGCGTCCACGGCGATCGGCCTGTGAACCAGGTCTTCTCCGAGATCCAGCAGACGCTCGAGCAGGTGGCCGTCAGATGATCATCCGCAAGGCGACCGCGGAGATCGAGCGCATGGCGCGCGCCGGCGAGGTCGTCGCAGACACCCTCGCGCTGATCGGCGAGCACGCGCGCCCGGGCGTCACCACGCAGGAGCTCGACGAGCTCGCGGACGACTTCATCCGCTCCCGCGGCGGGACTCCGACCTTCAAGGGCTACCGCGGCTACCCGGCGTCGATCTGCACCTCCCCGAACGAGATGGTCGTCCACGGGATCCCGGGCCCGTACACGCTCAAGGACGGCGACATCCTCTCGGTCGACGTCGGGGTGACGCTCGACGGCTTCGTGGCCGACTCGGCCTACACGTTCCCGATCGGCGACGTCTCGGCCGAGGCCGAGCGGCTGCTCGAAGGCTGCCAGGCGGCGCTCGCAGCCGGGATCGAGCAGTGCCGCGTCGGCAACCGCCTCTCCGACATCTCGCATGCGATCCAGGTGACGACCGAGGAGCAGGGCTTCTCCGTCGTCCGCAGCCTCGTCGGCCACGGCGTCGGTCGCTCGATGCACGAGGAGCCGCAGATCCCGAACTACGGCGAGCCGGGCCGCGGACCGCTGCTCGCGGAGGGCATGACCTTTGCGATCGAGCCGATGATCACCGCGGGTGGACCGGACGTCGTCCTGCACGACGACGAGTGGTCGATCTCGAGCGCGGACGGCTCGCTGGCGGCGCACTTCGAGCACAGCGTCGCGATCACCGCGGAGGGGCCACGCATCCTTACCGCTGCGACTTCGAAGGTCGCCTCATGAGCCGGCGCTTGCGACGGCGTCTTCAGGCCGACCGCGCTTTGCCGGGGCGACCGTCTGCGATCGCCAACTGGCACGTTGTCCGTCAGGGGGGCGCATCGTGAACGACCCACGGATTGAGCAGTACGCGAAGCTGCTCGTGGAGACGTGCATCGACGTCCAGCCGGGCTGGCAGGTGCTGGTCCTGGGGGGAATCCTCGCGCGACCGTTGCTCGAGGCGGTCAGCCGAGAGGTCGGGCGGCGCGGTGCCTACGTGATCCAGCGCGCCAGCCTCGGCGGCTCCGGCATCAACGTCCCCTGGGCGCTCGAGGCGCCTGACGAGCTGCTCGGCGAGCCCTCGGACATCGACGCGTACACGCTGAAGAACGCCGACGGCCTGGTGGCGATCGAGGCGCCGGAGAACACGCGCGAGCTCAGCGCGGTCCCGGAGGAGCGGCTGGCGAAGATCCAGGCGGGGATGCGCCCGCACATGGAACGGGTGCTGAGGATGGAGCTGAAGTGGGTCGGCTGCCAGTACCCGACACCCGCGCTCGCGCAGGAGGCCGGCATGTCGGTTTCGGCGTTCGCGGACTTTCTCTACGGCGCCTGCCTGCTGGACTGGGACGCCGAGCGGGAGCGGATGCGGCGCTTCGCCGAGCGCTTCGACGCAGCTGGGGAGGTGCACATCGTCTCCGAGAAGACCGATCTGCGGCTCTCGATCGCCGGCCGCGAGATGTTCATCGACGCCGGCAGCGCGAACATGCCCGGCGGAGAGTTCTTCACGTCGCCGCTCGAGGACTCGGCGGAGGGCGAGATCGTGTTCAGCGAGTTCCCGGCCGTCTACACGGGCCGCGAGGTACAGGGGATTCGGCTGCGGTTCGACGGCGGCAAGGTCGTGGACGCGTCAGCCGAGATGAACGAGTCGTTCCTGCACGAGATCCTCGACCGCGACGATGGGGCGCGCCGCCTCGGCGAGCTCGGGATCGGCTGCAACCCCGGCATCACGCGCCACATGAAGAACACGCTCTTCGACGAGAAGATCGACGGCACCGTCCACCTGGCGCTCGGCAACGGCCTCCCCGAGGTGGGGGGCACGAATCACAGCCAAATCCACTGGGACATCGTCAAGGACATGCGCCGCGACGGCAGCCGCATCGAATTGGACGGCGAAATCGTGCAGGAAAGCGGCTCGTGGAGGCTGTAGAAGGTTTGCTACCATTGTCGGCCGCGGCGAGAGCCGTGTTTTTTCGTGTCTACGAGCGAGGTTGATGGCCCAGAAAGAAGAGAAGATCGAGGTGGAAGGCGAGGTCGTCGAGGCCCTTCCGAGCACCATGTTCCGGGTGCAGGTGGACGGCATGGACGGCACCGTCCTCGCCACGATCGCCGGCAAGATGCGCAAGCACTACATCCGCATCCTCCCGGGCGATCGCGTGAAGGTGGAGCTCTCCCCGTACGATCTCACGCGAGGAAGGATCACGTACCGACACCGATGAAAGTCCGAGCCTCAGTCAAGCCCATGTGCGAGCGCTGCCGCGTGATCAAGCGGCACGGCAAGACCATGGTCATCTGCACCAACCCCCGCCACAAGCAGAGGCAGGGCTAGCCGATGGCGCGCATCGCCGGAGTCAACCTGCCCAACCAGAAGCGGCTCGAGATCGGGCTGACCTACATCTACGGCATCGGCCGCTCGACCGCGCAGAAGATCTGCGCCGACACCGGCCTCTCGGTCGACGAGAAGATCAAGGACCTCACCGACGAGGAGATCACGAAGCTCCGCGAGTACATCGACGGCAACCTCCAGGTCGAGGGCGACCTGAGGCGCGAGCGCACCCAGGCGATCAAGCGCCTGGGCGAGATCGGCGCCTACCGCGGGATCCGCCATCGCCGCGGCCTGCCTGTGAACGGACAGCGCACCAAGACGAACGCCCGCACCCGCAAGGGCCCGAAGAAGACCGTCGGCCGCGGCAAGAAGGCTCCGCAGAAGACCTAGGCATGGCACCTCCCAGACGACAGGCGACAAGAGGTCGCGCGCGCCGCCGCGTGAAGAAGAACATCGCGATCGGCCAGGCGCACATCAAGACCTCGTTCAACAACACGATCGTCTCCCTCACCGACAACGAGGGGAACGTGATCGCGTGGGAGTCCGCCGGCTCGGCCGGCTTCAAGGGCTCCCGCAAGTCGACACCGTTCGCCGCGCAGGTGACCGCCGACGCGTGCGCGCGCAAGGGCATGGAGCATGGCCTGCAGAAGGTCGAGGTGTTCGTCAAGGGCCCGGGCTCGGGACGCGAGACCGCGATCCGCTCGCTCCAGGCCGCCGGTCTCGAGATCCTCGGCGTCAAGGACGTCACCCCGCAGGCGCACAACGGCGTCCGCCCGAAGAAGAGGCGGAGGGTCTAATGGCCAGGTCGCTCGGCCCGAAGTGCCGCAACTGCCGCCGCGAGGGGATGAAGCTCTTCCTCAAGGGCGAGCGCTGCCTGACGGAGAAGTGCTCCGTCGAGCGCCGCAGCTACCCGCCGGGCGAGCACGGCCGCGGCCGCATCAAGCAGTCCGAGTACCTGCTGCAGCTGCGCGAGAAGCAGAAGGCGCGGCGCTACTACGGCCTGCTCGAGAAGCAGTTCCGCACCTACTACACCAAGGCCGCCAAGGGCTCCGGCATCACCGGCGAGGAGCTGCTGCGGATGCTCGAGACTCGGCTCGACAACGTCATCTATCGGCTCGGCTTCGCCGCCTCGCGCGCGCAGGCCCGCCAGCTCGTGCGGCACGGCCACTTCCAAGTCAACGGCCGCCGGGTGAACATCCCCAGCTACCAGGTACGGCCTGACGACGTGATCAACCTGCGCCAGGGCAGCACCGCCGAGCAGGTCGTGCGCGACGCGACCGACCTGACCGCCTCGGTGACGCCGTGGCTGCAGGCCGACCACGACGGCCTCACCGGCAAGGTGCTCAAGTGGCCGGAGCGGGAGGAGATCGACACCCCCGTCCAGGAATCGCTCATCGTCGAGCTCTACTCGAAGTAACGCTTCGAACGAAAGGAAAGCGCTACGCACCCCAGGGTCCACCACCGTAAGGAAGGAAGCTGAATGGCAGTTCGAACCAGCTTGATGGAGTTCCAGATCCCGCGGATCGTCCACGAGGAGATCGAGGACAACCGCGGCGTCTTCGTGATCGAGCCGCTCGACCGCGGCTTCGGCTACACGTTCGGCAACTCGCTGCGCCGCGTGCTGCTCTCCTCGCTGGAGGGCGCCGCAGTTACCTCGGTGAAGATCGAGGGCGTCGCGCACGAGTTCACGACGCTGCCTGGCGTCCGCGAGGACGTGACCGACATCCTCCTCAACTTCAAGAACCTGATCTGCCGTCTGCACGGCGAGTCGCCCGAGATCGAGGTGCGCCTCTCCAAGAAGGGCGCAGGCCCGGTCAAGGCCTCCGACATCGAGGCGCCGGCCGAGCTCGAGATCCTCAACCCCGACCTCGAGATCGCGAACCTCTCGGACAAGGGCAAGCTCGAGGTGACGCTGACGATCGGCCGCGGCCGCGGCTACGTCCCCGCCGAGCTGAACCGCGGGCCGGAGCACACCATCGGCGTCATCCCGATCGACTCGATCTTCTCGCCGGTGCGGCGCGTCTCGTACGACGTCGAGGCTGCCCGCGTCGGCCAGCGCACCGACTACGACAAGCTGCGGATCGACGTCACCACCGACGGCTCGATCGACCCGCGTGAGTCGATCGGCCAGGCCGCGGAGATCCTGATCCGCCAGCTCGCGATCTTCACCGACCTCGATCGCATCGAGGGCTTCGGGGAGCAGGCCGCCGCAGAGGCGCAGGCCGAGCCGGCCCTCGCCCACGGGATGGAGAACTTCCCGATCGAGGAGCTCGAGCTGGGCGTCCGCTCGTACAACTGCCTCAAGCGCGTCGGCATCGAGACGATCGGCGACCTCGTCACGAAGACGGAGAACGAGCTCGCCGCGATCCCCAACTTCGGCAAGAAGTCGATCGAAGAGGTCAAGGAGACCCTGGCGACGCACGGCCTGACGCTGCGCGGCGAGGAGGGTCCCTCCGCGTGAGGCACCACCGGTCCGGACGCAAGCTGGGCCGCGACGCCTCACACCGCAAGGCGCTCTACGCGAACCTCGCGGGCGCGCTGATCGAGCACGGCCGCATCAAGACCACCGCGGCCAAGGCCAAGGAGGTCAAGCCGGTCGCCGAGCAGATGATCACGCTCGGCAGGCGCGGCGGCGTGCACGCGCGCCGGCAGGCGCTCGCGTTCCTGCGCTCGCAGGACGTCGTGCACAAGCTCTTCAGCGACGTCGGGCCACGCTTCGCCGACCGGCCGGGCGGCTACACGCGCATCATCCGCATCGGGCCACGCCCTGGTGACGCGGCCGAGATGGTCTACCTCGAGCTCGTCGACTTCCTCCCCGAGCCGCCGCGCGAGCGGCCGGCCCGCCGCGCGCGCGAGGAAGAGCCCGTCGAAGCCGAGGCCGCGAGCTAGCGTAGACGGCCGCACCGGCGAAGCCGGCACGGGCCTCCAAGCGGCATCGCAAGCGACGCCTTGGAAACGGCCGCACCGGCGAAGCCGGCACGGCCTCCAAGCGGCATCGCAAGCGACGCCTTAGCCGACGACGCCGAGCGTGGCGCTGACGGCGCCGATCACGATCCCGGCGAGGGTCACGTAGCCGAGCGAGCTGACGAAGCTCGTCCGGAAGAAGCGCCAGCGCAGCCACGCGAGCGCGACCAGCTCGAACACGACGACCACGCCCGCGAAGATCAGGGCGGCGCGGTAGTGCGGGATCAGGAACGGCAGGGTGTGCAGGATTCCGCCCATGAACGTGCCGATTCCCGTGATCGCACCGCGCATCACCGGGTTCCCGCGGCCGGTGAGCTCACCGGTGTCGGAGAGCCCCTCCGAGTACGCCATGCTGATCCCGGCGGCGATCGCGGTCGCCGTTCCCGCGATGAAGGCGGCGTGTGGCTCGTGCGTGTAGAGCGCGACCGAGAAGATGGGGGCGATCGTCGAGAGCGAGCCGTCGATCAGGCCCGTGAGGGCCGGTTGCACGCGCTGGAGGAGGAACGTCTGCTCGCCGGTCATGTTTAGAGTATATCAATCAAGTCGCAAGTCACTAGAGCATAAGGAATCCCTTACAAAGACGGTCAGGAGCTCCTGACGTGCGGCTGAGGATCACGCTCGAGTACGACGGCAGCGCTTTCCGCGGCTGGGCGGCGCAGCCGGGCGAACGCACAGTCGAGGGGTCGCTGCGGGAGGCGCTCGCGACCGTCTACCCGCGCTGGTCGGAGCTCGCCGTCGCCGGCCGCACGGACACCGGCGTCCATGCGCTAGGGCAGGTCGCCTCGGCCGAGGTCGACGGAGGCGCGCCGCTGGAGCGCGCGGCCGCCGCGCTGAACGCGGCGCTCCCGGACGACGTGGCGGTGATCGCTGCGGAACAGGCGGCGCCGGACTTCCACGCGCGGCACTCGGCGAAGGCCCGCAGCTACCGCTACCGCGTCTACCGCCGCCGTGAGCGCTCGCCGTTCGAGTCGGGCCGGTCGTGGTGGTACCCGTATCCGCTCGACGAGGAGAAGCTCGCCGAGGCCGCCGATCTGCTGCTGGGCGGGCACGACTTCCGCGCGTTCACGCCTACGGAGACGCAGCACAAGGTCTTCGTCCGCGTTGTCGAGTCGGCGGTGTGGCACCGCCGAGGCGACGCGCTCGAGCTCGAGCTGACGGCGGACTCATACCTGCGGCACATGGTGCGGACGCTCGTCGGCACCATGCTCGAGCGCTCGCCGCAGGAGCTTGCCGCGCTGCTCGAGGGCCGTGACCGGAGCGAAGCCGGCACCACCGCGCCGCCGTGGGGGCTGTACCTGGTCTCCGTCCGCTACTAAGCGGGCCTTGACAGCGCTTTCGGCGTTTAGTCAAATGACTTAGACATTTGACTCAACTCCGAGGGGAGGTTTCATGTCGCTTTACCGCTCGCCCGAAGAGGCGATGGCTGCGCCGCAGGAGGAGTTCCTCTACCTCGCCTGCCTGCACGAGGGCACCGGCGTCGAGAAACCGGACTTCCTGGCCGTCGTCGACGCCGAGGATGGCCAGATCGTCCATGAGCTGCCGATGCCGAACGTCGGCGACGAGCTGCACCACTTCGGCTGGAACCGCTGCTCGTCTGCCTGCCACGGCCCGGACCGCTCGCACCTGATCGTGCCCGGCTTCCGCTCGTCGCGCATCCACATCGTTAACGTGGCCGACGACCCGCGGAAGCCTTCCATCGAGAAGGTGATCGAGCCGGAGGAGGTCATCGCCAAGACCGGGTACACGCGGCCGCACACGGTTCATTGCATGCCCGGCGACAATGTCGTCATCTCGATGCTCGGCGACGCCGACGGCAACGGCGCCGGCGGGTTCGCCGTGCTCGACGCGAAGACATTCGAGGTGAAGGGCCGCTGGGAGAACGGCGGCGGCAGGACGCCGTCCTTCAACTACGACTTCTGGTACCAGCCGCGGAAGAACGCGCTCATCTCGTCCGAGTTCGGCGAGCCGAACGCGTACGAGCCGGGCTTCGACCTCGAGGACGTCGGTGCCGGACGCTACGGCAGCAGGCTCCACTTCTGGAACCTCGCCGAGCGGAGCCTCGAGCAGAGCCTCGACCTCGGCGAGAGCGGCCTCGTTCCGCTCGAGGTGCGCTGGCTCCACGACCCCGACGCCGACGAGGGCTTCGTCGGGGCCGCGCTCTCGAGCACGATGTGGCACTTCCACCGCAACGGCGGCTGGCAGGCCGACCAGGTAATCGCAGTCGAGGGAGTCGAGCTCGAGGGCTGGCCGTTCCCGGTTCCCGGCCTGATCACCGACCTCCTGCTCTCGATGGACGATCGGTTCCTCTACCTCGCCAACTGGCTACACGGCGACGTGCGCCAGTACGACGTCTCCAACCCCGCGGAGCCGAAGCTGACCGGCCAGGTCTGGCTCGGCGGCGTGATCGGGAAGCCGACGGACGCTCGGCGCGAGCTCGGCGGCGGCCCGAACATGCTCCAACTCTCGTACGACGGCCGGCGCCTCTACGTCACCAACTCGCTCTACTCGACGTGGGACAACCAGTTCTACCCGGAGATGCGCTCGTGGCTGCTGCGGATCGATTGCGACCCAAACGGCGGAATGGAGATCGATCACGACTACTTCGTCGACCTCCACAACCGACCGGGAGGCCCCGCGCGCACGCACGAGGTGCGCTTGCAGGGCGGGGATTGCACCACGGAGATCTTCCAGTGATAGTCGGCCACATCATGGGGATTCCCGTTGAGGAATCGGTCCTGCAGCTCGCGCCCGCGGGGGTCGTGACGGTGACCGCATTCGCGATCGCCGGTCGGCACCTGTTGCACCGGTTGCGACGACGCTGATGGAGACGAAGACGAGCAGCCGCGCTGCGGCCGAGGAGGCGCTGCTGGATGCGGCCGAGCGGCTGCTCGTCGACGTCGGGTACGCGCGGATGACGACGAGGCGCGTGGCTGAGGAGGCCGGCGTCAACCACGGCCTCGTCCACTACTACTTCGGCTCGAACGAGAACCTGATGGTGCAGGCGCTCGAGCGGTTCACCGAGCGTCTGATCGCCCGCCAGCGCGAGTTGTACGCCGCCGACATGCCCTTCGTCGAGAAGTGGCGGACGGCGATGCGCTACCTGGTCAGCGAAGACGTCACCTACGAGAAGGTCTGGTTCGAGCTGCAGGCGCTCGGCTGGAACAACCCCGATGTCCGTGAGCGGCTCGCGCGCGTGAACGCAGAGTGGCGCGCGGTGCTGACCGAGGCCTTCGCAGAGCCACATCGCCAGCTCGGGGTCGACATCCCGCTCGAGGCGCTCGTCTCGCTCGTGATCACCTTCAACGTCGGGATCATGGTCGAGCGCCTCGGCGGCATCGAGACGGGGCACGACCAGCTCCTGGAGTGGATCGACGGATGGCTGTCGAGCTGACCGCGCTCCTCGCCCGAGCAGACGCGGGCGCGCTACCCGGACGAGTCGGGCTACGTCGAGCGCAACGGCGTCCGCGTCTACTACGAGGTCTACGGCTCGGGCGAGCCGACGGTGCTCCTGTTGCCGACCTGGTCCCTCATTCACTCGCGGCACTGGAAGATGCAGATCCCGTATCTCGCGCGCCACTGCCGCGTCGTCGCGTTCGACGGCCGCGGCAACGGCCGCTCCGACCGGCCCACCGAGGCGGCGGCCTACGGCGAGCGCGAGTTCGCGGCCGACGCGCTCGCGGTGATGGACGTAACCGCAGACGGAGCGCGACCGTGATCGTCGGCTTCTCGCTGGGCGGGCAGCGAGGCCTGCTGCTGGCGGCGGAGCATCCGGAGCGGATCGAGGGCGCCGTCTTCATCGGGCCGAGCTTTCCCGGCGGCGGCATACCCCTTCCCGAGCGCACGGTCTACGACTTCGACACCGAGTACGACACGGCCGAGGGCTGGGCGAAGCACAACCGTCACCACTGGCTCCGCGACTACCGCGACTGGGTCGAGTTCTTCATCTCGAAGATGTTCACGGAGCCGCACTCGACGAAGCCGATCGAGGACGCCGTCGGCTGGGCGCTCGAGACGGACGCCGAGGTGATGATCGCGACGATGGAGGCTCCGGACCTGAGCCCGGAGGAGGCGCAGGCGCTCTGTCGCCGCGTTCGCTGCCCGGTGCTCGTGATCCAGGGCGACCAGGACGCGATCACGTCCTACACGCGCGGGACGACCTTCGCAGAACAGCTGGGCGGCGACCTGGTCATGCTCGAAGGATCGGGGCACGCGCCGCACATCCGCGATCCAGTGAAGGTGAACCTGCTCATCCGTGAGTTCCTGGAGTCCCTCCCATGATCGTCGCTTCGCCGGCTCGGGAGCAGACGCGTGCCCGCTACCCGGACGACGAGGGGTTCGTCGAGGTGGAGGGCGTGTCCATCTTCTGGGAGCGCTATGGCCAGGGCGAGCAGACGATCCTCTTCACACCGACGTGGGAGCTCGTCCACTCCCGCTGCTGGAAGATGCAGATCCCGTACTTCGCCCGGCATGGGCGAGTCGTGACCTTCGACCCGCCCGGCAACGGGCGCTCCGCCAGGCCTCGGGACCCAGCCGCGTATGAGCGGAGCGCGGTGGCCGAGTACGCGGTGGCGGTGCTCGACGCTGCACGGGTCGAGCGGGCAGTGGTCGTCGCCTGGTGCGACATGGGCGAGGCGCTCATCCTCGCCGCCGAGCATCCCGAGCGGGTGAGCGGCGCCGTCTTCATCGCGCCGGCTCTCCCGGTGGGGGAGCGGGAAGTTGCCCTGTTTCCGTTCGACGAGGAGCTCGACACGGACGAGGGCTGGGCCAAGGAGAACCGCCATTACTGGCTACGCGACTGGAAGGGCTACGTCGAATTCTTCGTGTCGAAGATGTTCACGGAACCGCACTCGACGAAGCAGATCGAGGACTGCGTCGGCTGGGGGCTCGAGACGGATGCCGAGACCCTGCTCGTCAGCTTTCGCGGCTGGGACTCCAAGGAGCTCGACCCGGAGACGACGGTCGAGCTCTGTCCGCGGGTCCGCTGCCCGGTGCTCGTCGTCCACGGAACCGAAGACGAGCTTGTCGACCCTGAGTGGGCCCGCCAGCTTTCGCGTCGGAGCTGGGCGCCGCCCTTCGTGCTCCTCGAAGGCTCGGGTCACGGGCCACACGCCCGTGACCCCGTGAAGGTCAACGGACTCGTCCGGGACTTCACCGAGTCGATTGCGCCGCCACAGCCCAAGGTTCGCCGCTGGACGCGTGGCAAGTCACGCCGCAAGCGCGCCCTCTACATCTCCTCGCCGATCGGACTCGGCCACGTCCAGCGCGACGCGGCGATCGCGGACGAGCTGCGCAAGCTCCACCCCGACCTCGAGATCGACTGGCTCGCCCAGCACCCGGTCACGGCGGTGCTGGAGGCGCGCGGCGAGCGCATCCATCCGGCCAGCGCCCACCTCGCCAACGAGTCCGGCCACATCGAGAGCGAGTCGGCCGAGCACGACCTGCACTGCTTCCAGGCGATCCGGCGCATGGACGAGATCCTGCTGGCCAACTTCATGGTCTTCGACGACCTGGTGCGCGAGGAGCAGTACGACCTCTGGATCGGCGACGAGGCCTGGGAGCTCGACTACTACCTGCACGAAAACCCGGAGCTGAAGCGCGCCGCCTACGTCTGGCTGACCGACTTCGTCGGCTGGCTGCCGATGGACGACGCCGGCGCGCACGAGGCCTTCCTGACCGCCGACTACAACGCGGAGATGATCGAGCACATCGCGCGTTTCCCGCGCCTGCGCGACCGAGCGGTGTTCGTCGGCAACCGCGAGGACGTCGTCCCGGACTCCTTCGGGCCCGAGCTGCCGCAGATCCGCGACTGGACCGAGCAGCACTTCGACTTCGCCGGCTACGTGACCGGCTTCGACCCGCAGGCGCTCGGCGACCGGGGCGAGCTCGGCTACGGAGACGACGAGCGCGTCTGCATCGTCACCGTCGGCGGCTCGGGGGTGGGCGGGCATCTGCTGCGGCGGGTGATCGAGTCCTTCCCGGAAGCGAAGGAGCGCGTCCCCGAGCTGCGCATGATCGTGGTCGCCGGGCCGCGGATCGATCCCGAGAGCCTGCCGCAACACGACGGGCTCGAGCTGCGCGCCTACGTGCACGACCTCTACCGCCACCTGGCCGCCTGCGACCTCGCAGTCGTGCAGGGCGGGCTGACGACCTCGATGGAGCTGACCGCCAACCGGCGTCCCTTCCTCTACTTCCCCCTGCGCCACCACTTCGAGCAGAACTTCCACGTCCGCCACCGGCTCGGCCGCTACGGCGCCGGCCGCTGCATGGACTTCGAGACGGACGGGCCCTCCGAGATCGCGGCCGCGATCGCCGAGGAGATCGGGCGCGAGGTCGACTACCGACCGGTCGAGCGTGACGGGGCCGCTCGGGCTGCGGCGTTGATCGGCGAGCTCCTCTGAGCCCTGCGAGTCGTGGAGCCCCGAACGACGACCGTGCCAACGCGACCGCTGCCTGCGACGCTCTCGGGCACGACGATCGGCGCCACCGACGACGGCGGGACCCGCGCACCGACCGCGGCCGCACGACACGGTCTGGTACCGGCTCAGCGGCGCCGAGGCGGGCGGCTCGTGCTCCGCCTCCAGGCGTTCGGGGAGCTCGATGCGATCGTCGCCGTCTTCCGCACGCCCGCTCGCGCCTGATTCCGGTCACCTGCAACGGCTACCGACCAGAACGCGCCCGGAAGGACGGATTCGCCTGCAAATCGACCGCTTCGACCGCCACTTCCGGCTCCAGGTCGGCGGGAGCGGACACGCCGGCTTCTCGTGGCGGTCGGCCGCCATCGGGCACTGGCGCGCCCACGCGCAGGTCGGGACCCGCACCGCGAGCCCCAGCGAGAGCGGCACCGCGAGAATCGTCGTCGAAGGCTAAGGAGGGCTTGGCGAAACTCAGTCTGTGCCGCCGGAACGCGCTGCTCGCCCCCGATGCAGCGTCCTCAGTCGCGCCCGTAGCCTCCGGCTACGCGCACTCCCTGCGTCCTTGCCTCGGAACGACCATCGCGCCCCGGCGACGAGCGGAGTTCCGCCAAGCCCTCCTAGAACCTGTACGAGTGGGCGCGGCTGAGGAAGAAGCCGTGGCCGCTACGGTTGCGGCAGCGCAGGCCGATCTTCTTCGACGTGCAGGTGAAGCCGCCGCGTGACCATTTCGCGCCGTAGCGCAACGCCCGGGCGCGCGTGTTCACGGCGGTGTCGCCGGCGCAGACGATCGTCGCTCGGCCGCGGGGGCTGAGCTCGTAGCCGGTCTGGTCGAGGTCGCAGCCGCGGCGCGGGGGCTTCGGCTTCAGGCCGCTGAGGATGTCACAGCGGATGAACCCGCCGCCGAGCGTCGCCTCGGTGCTGAAGACGCAGCCGATGTTGGAGCTCGGCGTCCGGAACTTGACGACCACCCCCTCAGCGGGCGCGGCGAGCGCGAGGGCCAGGATGGCCACGAGGACGGCGCGCACGGCTGCATGCTAGGGCCTGGGTAGGATCGGCTCAATGGCGACGAGGACGCAGAAGGACGCCCAGGAGCGGCTCGGCGAGCTGCGCGCGCAGGTCGACCACCACCTCTACCGCTACCACGTCATCGACGATCCGGAGATCTCGGACGCCGAGTACGACCGGCTCTACGACGAGTTGAAGGCGCTGGAGGACGAGCACCCCGACCTGATCACGCCCGACTCGCCGACCCAGCGGGTCGGCGCCCCGCCGAGTGAGCGTTTCCTGAAGGTGCAGCACCTGACCGCGATGGGCTCGCTCGAGAAGGTGACCGACGACGAGGGCCTGTTCAAGTGGGCCGAGGACGTCCGCAAGCGGCTCGGCTCCGACGAGGCGCTCGCGTTCGTGATCGAGCCGAAGATCGACGGGCTCGCCATCAACCTCACCTACGAGGACGGCGTGCTCACACGCGGCGCGACCCGCGGCGACGGCTACCAGGGGGAGGACGTGACGGTGAATCTGCGCACGATCCCGTCGGTGCCGCTGAGGATGCGCGGCGACGGGCACCCGACGGTGGCCGAGGTTCGGGGCGAGGTCTACATGCCGATCTCGGGCTTCCGCGAGCTGAACGCGCGGGTCGCCGAGCTCGGCCAGAAACTCGCGCCGAACCCGCGCAACGCGGCCGCCGGCTCGCTGCGCCAGAAGGACTCGTCCATCACCGCCTCGCGCCCGCTCGCCGTCTGGGTCTACGGCGTCGGCGCGCTCGAGGGCGTGCAGCTGGCTTCGCACTGGGAGGAGCTCGAGTGGCTGCGGGAGCACGGCTTCCGCACGAATCCCTTCGCCGAGCGGCTCGAGTCGATCGAGGAGGTCGCGAAGCGCTGCCGTGAGTGGGAGCAGAGGCGTGCCGACCTCGACTACGAGATCGACGGGATCGTGATCAAGGTCGACTCGCTCGAGCAGCAGCGCGAGCTGGGCGCGCTCCACTCGCGTCCGCGCTGGTCGCGCGCCTTCAAGTGGGCGCCGATGACGGCCGAGACGACGCTGCTGAAAATCGCGATCCGCGTCGGCCGCACCGGCGCGCTTAACCCGTGGGCGATGCTCGAACCGGTGCAGGTCGGCGGCGTCACCGTCTCGCGGGCGACGCTGCACAACGAGGAGGACATCAACCGCAAGGACATCCGCGAGGGCGACCGCGTAATCGTCCAGCGGGCCGGCGACGTGATCCCCCAGATCGTCGGCCCAGCGGGGGAGCACCAGCCCGGGACGAAGCGGTTCAAGATGCCGAAAAAGTGTCCCCTTTGCGGGGAAAACGTGGTGAGGCCCGAGGGCGAGGTGATGCACCGTTGCCCGAACCGGACCTGCCCCTCGCGCGGTCTCGAGACGCTGATCAACTGGGTTCAGGGCCCGGCCGACGTCGACGGCGTCGGAGAGCAGCTGATGCGCCGGCTCTGGGAGCTCGGGCTCGTCCGCTCGCTGCCGGACCTCTACCGGCTGACGAGGGAGCAGCTGCTCGAGCTCGACGGCTTCGCGGAGATCAGCGCGACCAAGACGATCGACGCGATCCAGGGCTCGACGCGGACCCCGTTCTCACGCGTCCTGCTCGGGCTCAACATCCCGGACGTGGGCTGGGTGACCGCGCAGAACCTCGCGCGGCACTTCGGCGACGTCGAGAAGCTCGCGGCCGCGGCGCAGGAGGAGATCCAGGAGGTCGAGGGGATCGGGCCCGAGCGGGCCGAAGCGATCGCGGAGTGGTTCGCCGACAAGGACAATCTCCGGCTCGTCGGGGAGCTGAAGGAGCTCGGCCTGCGCTTCGAGGCCGGCGCCGAGGAGCGCCCGGTCGAGGGGCCGCTCACAGGCTCGACGTACGTGGTCACGGGGACGCTCGAGGGGTACACCCGGGACGAGGCCCGCAAGGCGCTCGAAGGCCTGGGAGCCAAGGTCGCGGACTCGGTCTCGAAGAAGACCACCGGCGTGATCGCGGGTGAGAGCCCCGGGTCGAAGCTCGCCAAGGCCGAGCAGCTCGGCGTGCCGGTGCTCGACGAGGCGGCGCTCGAGCAGCTACTCGGCAGCGCCTAGGCATCGCTGCGATGCCTAGCCTCAGGATCCGCGGCTTTGCCGCGGATGCGTATGAACCGACCGGTCGGTGCCTCAGCCGATAGGAGCCGACGCCGCTAAGACGGTCGCGAACCGGTCCTGGGCCTTCCGTGCCCAGAATGTCGAGACCGGCCGGCCGTTCTGCAGCACCGAGAAGACGTAGCGGTGCTTGACGAAGCCCGAGAGCGCCGAGGCGAGGCTCGTCGTCCCCGTCTTCGCCTGGACGTTGCCGCGCGCGGGCGGGCGGCGCATTCGGTCGTGGAGCGTGCCGCTGATCCCTGCCACCGGAAGCGCGGCGATGAGGTAGGGGCGCACCTCGGGATCGGCCCAGGCGGCTCGCAGGAGCGCGGCCAGCGCCCGGGCGGTCAGGCGGTCGAGCGACGAGAGACCCGAGCCGTCCACGAAGCGCAGCCCGGCCAGCGGCACATCCGCTTCGGCGAGCGCGGTGCGCACGACCGCGGCCCCGCGGGTGCTCGTGCCGACGACACCGTCCGACGCACCGAGCTGCTTCAACAGGAGCTCGGCGGTGAAGTTGTCGCTGACGCGGCCCATCCAGGCGACGATCTGCGAGAGCGGCGCCGACTCGACCACAGCCAGCGGCACGTCGTCGTCGCGCTGCTTGCCGGTGCCCGCGCCGTCGACCGCCACCCCGGCACGGCGCAGGGCGTTGCGGAAGAGCAGGGCGGCCGCGGCCGCGGGATCGCGCGAGGTGCGGCCGTAGTAGCGGCCGCGGTCGACGGTGAGCGCCGACAGCGGCGGACATTCGTTGATGTAGAACCACGACTTCCAGCCCGCGCCGGTGCGGCGGGCGTCGAAGAACGACTCGTCGCCGAAGACGCCGTGCGTGACGCGGCGGATACCCGCGGCGCGCACTTGCCGCGCCAGCGCCAGGAGGTCCGCGCTGGAGAGCGTCGGGTCGCCGTGGCCGACCAGGACGAGGCTCCCGCGCCAGATCGTCCCGTCCTGCTCGCCGCGGCCGAGCACGTCCGTCTCGAAGCGGAACGTCCGCCCGAGCGTGACCAGGGCCGCGTAGGCGACCGCAAGCTTCTCGTTCGAGGCGGGCACGAGCGGGAGATTCCCGTGCTCCGAGAAGACCGTCTCGCCGGTCTCGAGGTCGATCGCGACGGCCCCCGTGCGCGCCTGCGAGACGTGCGGCACGGCAAGCGCCCGGGCCAGCCGCTTCGCAAGCGGCGAGTCGCCTGCGCCGGCCGGGGCCGCGAGCACCAGGGCCACGAGCACGACGACCGGCAGGCGGCGGCGCGTCATCCGCAGCATTGTTCGGATAGCCGTGAGCGGCGTCAAGCCTGGGTCTAGGCGTCCGCGCGGATAGGCCACGCGGCCCTTGTAGTTGCGCGAATTGCGGATCGATAATCGGAAGCCCGATGGCACCCGAAGCGATCCCCGAACTGCTCGAGCAGATCGACGAGCTGCTCGCCGAACCGGTTCAGACCGAGGAACCGGCGACGCTCGACCGCCTCGAGCGGACGCTCACCGACGGCTATGCCTACGCGTTGGCGCTCGAGGCCGAGGGCCACCGGCTCGAGCGGCGGCTGTCCGAGCTCGCGGGGGAGCTGAACGACGGTGACCAGGAGCGGAAGACGAAGGAGCTCGCGCAGGTCTCCGACCGGCTCTCGAGCAACGCCGGCATCCTCACCGCCCTGCGCGAGACCCTCACGCAGCTGCGCGCCCGCTCGAGCGCCCTCCGCTCGAACGCTCCCTAGACGATTCCGCTGCGGACCGCGTAGACCGCAGCCTGGATGCGGTTCTCGATCTGCAGCTTCATCAGGATGTTCGAGATGTGGTTCTTGACCGTCTTCGGGCTGATGTGTAGCTGCGCCGCGATCATGGCGTTGTCGTTGCCCGCCGCGATCAGCTTGAGGACGTCGAGCTCGCGCTCGGAGAGCTCGGTCCTGATGGTGTCCGCGGCCTCCGGCGAGATCGCGGTCGCCCGTACCTGCTGCAGCACTTTCCCCGCGATTGCAGGGGAAACGAGTGACTCACCAACGGCCGCGGCGACGATCCCGCGGATCAGCTCGTCGACCGACGCGTCCTTCAGGAGGTAGCCGCACGCGCCCGCGAGGATCGCGTCCAGCACGTCGTCGTCCTGATCGGAGATGGTCAGGACGAGCACGCGCGTGAGGGGCGCGAAGCCGTGGATCTGCCGGATCGCCTCGATCCCGCTCATGCCCGGCATGTGCAGGTCCATCACGACCACGTCGGGGGCCAGCTCGCGCACCAGCCGGACCGCGTCTCCGCCCTGACCGGCCTCGCCAGCAACCTGGACGCCGCGCTCCTCGAGCAGGTTGCGCAGGCCGGTCCGAAAGAGGTCGTGGTCGTCGACCAACAGCACGCGGACGCTGGTCGCGCTGCGTTCTTCATCGATCTGCACGGTCACGCCCAGAGCCACCCCCTTGGAACAGGGGGAGTCTAGTCAGTGCAGCGTGATCGTGACAGTTCGGCGGCCCCAGAGGCGCGCCTGTGCGACCGTCGGGAACCAGAGATCGATCGTCGCCCCTTGGATCGCCTCGCCCGTGTCCGCCGCGACGCCGGAGCCGTAGCCGGGGATCTCCATGCGCGTGCCGAGCGGGATCACACCGGGATCGACGGCGACGACGCCCCAGCCGGTCGGCGCGCCGGTCGCGGTCGTGCCGGACATCGCGTAGCCGGTCGCTACGACGGTCATCGTGCGGCCGCCCGGGCCGATCTGCGTGGGTGCCGCGGGGGACGTCGAGGCGGCGAGCGCGAGCTCACGCGCCTTGGCCTCGACCGCGAGCGCCTGCTGCTGCAGGGACGCGATCGTGTCGGCGTTGAGCTGGCGCAGCCCGGTGAGCCGTGCCAGGTAGTCGGCGCGCTGCGACCGTGACCGCTCGAGCACGAGCGTCGATTGCGCCGCCTCGTCGGTCAGCGCCTGTAGGTCGCGCTCCTTCGCGGTGAGCTTCCTGGTCAGGTCAGTGGCCTTCCGCTTCGCGTTCCGTGTCTGCTCGATGACCGCGCGGTCCTGGTCGGCGACCCGGTTTATCGACTCGAGGTTGGCGAGCGCGTCCGCCACCGACGAAGCGCCTAAGACGATCGCGAGTGGGTCGGAGTCACCCTGTTCGTAGAGCAACGCGAGCCGTTTGGCCAGCGAGAGCCTGACGCGCGAGAGCGAGTGCCGTGCGACCTTGAGCTGCGTTCGCGCGTCTGCGAGATCGGCCTTCACCGCGGCCGTTCGCACGCGCAGGTCGACGAGTCGGGCCTGCTCACGCGCCAGCTGCGAGTCGAGCGAGTACAGCTCGAGCACTACACCGCGTGACTGCGAGGCGAGATCCTGGTTCTGCTGCGCGAGCTCGGATGCTTGGCCGCGAAGATCCGACGAGGAGTCCGCGGCGACCGGCCCGGGAAGGAGCCCGACGAGCGCCAGCAGGGCACCAAGAATCGCCGGCCAATACCGGAGCATGCGTATCCGCCCGGGCACGACGCGGCACCCTAACAAAGGACCTCGAACCGGCCGATACGACTTTGGCGAATGATCCACCTGGGTCAGCAAAGCAATTTGCGGTCGTCCGATCCGTTCGTTAGGGTGCCCCACTTGTGACGTACCGGCCCCTCTCACGAGGGCGCCTGTCGAGTTCCTCGCCCCCCTCCCGCTCGACTAGACGAAAGGCGCCGGCACTAGTCATCGCTCTGGCTATGGCCTTTGCGTTGACCGCTGCTTCCGCGACCGCGGATCCGGGCACGATTGCCTCGAAAGAGGCCGAGGCGCAGAGTGTCATGGGTCAGATTCAGCAGCTCGACTCGAGCCTCGAGCGTGCGATCGAGGCGTACAACCTCGCGACCGTCAAGCTCAACCGGATCAAGCACGACCTCTCCGAGAACACGGTTGCGCTGACTTCGGCGAGGAAGAGCCTCAGGCACGCGAAGGTGCAGCTTGCGAACCGCCTCGTCGACATCTACACGTCCGGCGACCAGAACGCGGGGCTCGCGGTGCTTCTCGGCGCTGAGAGCCTCGACGACATGCTCGGCCGCATGGACGCCTCCGAGCGGGTGTCGCAGCAGGACACGCTCGTGCTGCGTCAGGTCGCTCGGTTCCGGCGCGAGGTGCAGCACCGGCAGCAGTTCCTCAAGCACGCCCACGCCGAGCAGGTGCAGGTCGTGGCGGAGCGGAACGCGGCCAAGGCCTCGGTCGAGAGCCAGCTCGGCCAGCGCCGAGCGCTGCTGGGCTCGATCCGCGGCGAGATCGCCCACCTGAAGGAGGTCGAGGCGGCTCGGCAGGCCGAGCTCCAGCGCGAGGCCGAGGCACGGCTGGCGCAGCAGCAGTCCGACCAGCGTCAGGCCTCGCTCGCGCCGACGGTGCCGGTGACCGCCCCGTCGGCCCCGGCCCCGCCGAGCTCCGCACCGCCGGCACGCTATGGCGGCGTCGTCGGGATCGCGATGCGTTACCTCGGCACGCCGTACGTCTGGGGTGGCGCCTCACCGTCCGGGTTCGACTGTTCCGGCTTCGTGATGTACGTCTTCTCGCAGATCGGGGTCTCGCTCCCGCACAGCTCGTACGCCCAGTACGGCTACGGCAGCCCGGTATCGCTGGGCAACCTCCAGCCCGGCGACCTCGTCTTCTTCGACGGGCTCGGCCATGTCGGGATCTACATCGGTGGCGGCAGCTTCATCCACTCGCCGCACACCGGTGACGTGGTCAAGATCTCGAGCATCTCCGGCTGGTACTCGTCGACGTTCGTCGGCGGCCGGCGCCTCTAAGGAAGAACAGCCGCCGGTTTCCGGCTCTGGGCGCATCTGGCTCGTAGGAGCCGGATGGCCCTCCCCTTCGTTAGGCGTGCCACGTGGGGCGGCACGCTGGGTCCGTCCGGCTCCCGCAGCTCTACGCGTACAGAGCTTCGATGTCGGCCGCGAAGTGCTCCTCGCAGACGCGACGCTTCAGCTTCAGCGTCGGCGTGACCTCGCCCTCCTCGGCGCTGAAGTCGCGCGGTAGCACGCGGAAGCGCTTGATCTGCTCGAAGCGGGACAGCCCGGCGTTGACGCCGTCGACGATCGCCTGAACCCGTTCCTCGACCTCCTCGGGCGGCAGGCCGTCGCCCACGACGGGGTCGACGGTGATCAGGGCGGCTACGTACGGCCGGCGGTCGCCGAGGACGAGCGCTTGGGAGACGAGCGGCGCCGTCTTGAGCCCGTTCTCGAGGTTCGCGGGCGCGACGTTCTTGCCGCCTGCCGTGATCAGGATGTCCTTCTTGCGGTCGGTGATGGAGATGAAGCCGTCCTCGTCGATGGAGCCGACGTCGCCGGACCGGAGCCAGCCGTCGTCGCCGAGCACCGCGCGCGTCGCCTCCTCGTCCTTGTAGTAGCCGGCGAAGACCGTCTCGCTGCGGATCAGGATCTCGCCGTCCTCGTCGGTGCGCACCTCGAAGCCCGGGAGCGCCGGACCGACGGTGCCGAAGCGGAAGCGGCCGGGACGGTTGACGGCGGCGGCGGTCGTGCACTCGGTCAGGCCCCAGCCCTCGATGATCAGGATGTCGAGCGAGTGGAAGAACGCGGCGATCTCCTTCGCCAGGGGCGCGCCGCCCGAGACGCCGAGGCGCAACCTCCCACCCAGGCGCTCCTTGAGCTTCGAGTAGACGAGGCGATCGGCGACGCGGTGCTTCCGGGCCAGGCCCGCGGGGACTGTCTCGCCTCGCTGCCGCAGCTCGCTCACCTCGCGCCCGACCCCCAGCGCCCAGTCGAGCAGGCGCTTGCGCGGCCCGCTCACCTCCTCGAACTGCGCGAGGACCGCCGTGTGCACCTTCTCGTACAGGCGCGGGACGCTCGGCAACAGCGTCGGCCGCACGGCAGGGAGCGCCTCGGCGACGCGCAGCGGGTCGGACACGAATGCGGTCGTGTAGCCGACGTGCGCGCCGAGGAGGTGCATGAAGCGACCGAAGTTGTGCGCCATCGGCAGGTAGAGCAGCATCGTGTCGTCCGAGATCGCGAACTCGGGCACGTTGACGACGCACGCCGCCATCTCGTAGTAGTTGCGGTGCCGGATCATGCAGGCCTTCGGCGGACCGGTCGTGCCCGAGGTGAAGATGAAGGTGAAGAGGTCGTCCTCGCCGACCTGGGCCTCGGCCTCGGCCAGCGCGTTCGGGTTCGCAGCTGCGTGCTGGCGCCCACGTTCGCGCAGCTCGTCGAGCTCCGCGAACGAGATCACGTGCATGAGGCCCAGCTCGGCGATCTTCGCGCGCTGGTCCTCGTCCTCGACCAGGACGCCGATCGCGTCCGAGTGCTTCAGCACGTAGCAGCAGTCGCGCGGCGCGCTGTTCGCGTAGATCGCCGCGCCGACCGCGCCGATCCGCCCCAGCGCGTAGTCGAACAGCGCCCACTCGAGGCTCGTCTGCGCGAGGATCCCGAAGGCGTCGCCCTTGCGGATTCCGAGCGCGAGCAGCCCGTTGGCGATCTCCTCGACCGCCACGGCCGCCTCGTCCCAGGAGACCTCCTGCCAGCCGTCCTCGCGCTCGACCAGGTAGGCGGCGTTCTCACGTCCCGCCGAGGTCGCATCGCGCCACAACCGCCCGATCGTCCGCACGATCTCAGCTTACGCCGGGAAGGGAAGTGCGGCGTGACGGCGAAACTGCCCGGTCCCACTAGACTTATCCACAGCGGCCCCATGCGAACTACCTGGAACGGATCCCTCAGCTTCGGCCTGGTCACCATCCCGGTCGGCCTCGCGCCCGCGACGGCGCCCAAGGCCCGCGCCTCGGACGTGACCTTCCGCACGCTGCACCGCGAGTGCGGGACGCCGATCAAGCAGAAGCGGTGGTGCCCGGTGCACGAGCGCGAGGTGCCGAACGACGAGCTCGTGAAGGGCTGGGAGGTCTCGAAGGGCCAGTTCGTGGTGGTCGAGGACGCCGACCTGGAGGCGATCGCCCAACGCGACACGTCTCGCGCGATCGAGATCTCACGCTTCGTCCCGCTCGCCGAGGTCGACCCGTTGTTCTTCGACCGCACGTACTTCCTGGCGCCCTCGAGCGCCGAGGCTCAGCGAAAGCCGTACGTGCTGCTGCTGAACGCCATGAAGGAGACCGGCATGGCCGCCATCGGCCGCATGGTCATCCGCGGCAACGAGAACTTCGTCCTCGTGCGACCGAAGGGAGACGCGCTGGTGCTCGAGACGCTCTTCCTCGCCGAGGATGTCCGCTCGCAGGCGGAGATCGACGAGGCGGTCGAGGGCATCGGCGTGAGCGAGCCGGAGCTCGACCTCGCGCGGCAGCTGATCGACAGCCTCGTCGGCGAATGGGAGCCGGACGACCTACACAGCGAGTACCGCGAGAACCTGCGCGAGATGCTCGAGGCGAAGCTAGCCGGCGAGGAGATCGCGATGCCGGAGCCGGTCGCCGAGGCGCCGGTGGTCGACCTCATGGAAGCGCTCAAGAAGAGCGTCGCCGCGTCGAAGAGCAGCAAGGACGACGGCACGAAGCCTGCCAGGAAGGCAGCTCCGCGCAAGCGCGCCGCAGCGCGGAAGTAACTCTCGCGTGCTAGTGGGTTTGCGGCAGGGCGCCGAGCGCCTGCAGCTGCGCCTGGAAGAGCGTCTTGTCGATCTTGCCCTGATAGATCGGGACGCCCTCCTGCATGCACACGCGGATGACCTCCGTGCGGTCGATGCCGAGCTCCTTCGACAGCTCCTCGGGCGTCAGGTGGTTTGCCATGTCGTAGCTCCTCTCGTGGGCAACAAAAAACCCGCCGCGCTCTCAGCGCCGACGGGTCCGCCGACCGATCCTCTCTGGTGAGTGGCAGGAATCAGGGGACCTGCCTCCCCGAACGATCCATCACCTCCAAGAATAATCGCCCTCGGTGACGGACGCAAAACTTGAGCTCCCGGGCTTCGAGGAGCGGTTCGCGGAGGTTCGCGGGACGCGGCTCCGCTACCTCGTCGCGGGGGTGGGCGAGCCGCTGCTGCTCGTCCACGGCCTCGGCGGTGCCGCCGCGAACTGGCTCGCACTCGCGCCGCTGCTGCTCCCCGCGAGGCGGTTGCTGGTGCCCGAGCTGCCGGGGCACGGCGGCTCCTCGGCCCTGTCCGCAGCGCCGTCGCTCAACGCCTACGCCGATCGTCTCGGGCTGTTGCTGGAGCACGAAGGCATCGCCTCTGCCGGGGTCGTCGGCCACTCGCTGGGCGGCGCGATCTCCTTGCGGCTCTCGATCAGGCGGCCGGACGTGGTAAGCGCGCTCGTGCTCGCGGGCGCGGCCGGGATCTCCTCGGGGACGCGCAACGCGCGCTACGCGTTGACGATCACCGGCATCGTCAAGCCTGGCCGCAGGCTGGCGCCGTACCGGCGGCGCATCGCGCGCTCGAACACGCTCAAGCGCGTGGTGTTCGGACGCTGGGGCGCGTCCGACCCGCCGGCCCTGCCGAAGGAGCTCGCCGAGGCGTTCCTCTCCGGCCCTGCGCGCCACACCGACACCGTCAGCGCCGCGAAGGCACTCGTGCGCGACGACCCGCGTCCCGACCTCGACCGCGTGCGCTGCCCGAGCCTCGTGCTCTGGGGCGCACGCGACAATCAGCTTCCGATCGAGGACGCGTTCGACTACGCCCGCCGCCTCCGCGCGCGCCTGCGGGTGATCGCCGACTGCGGCCACCTGCTGATCGGCGAGCGGCCCGACGCCTGCGCCGACGCGATCGAGGACTTCCTCGCAAGCAGCCGCTAACCTGTGCGTCCTCGGGGTGTGGCGCAGCCTGGTAGCGCGCTCCGTTCGGGTCGGAGAGGTCCCCAGTTCAAATCTGGGCACCCCGACTGCGCGTCGCGGGGCCTTGAGGCCCCGCTCGCTTCATGGGGAACCCCTGGTTCCCCATGAGCCCCTCCTTGCGGTTGCGACTGCCTGCATCCAGCTGTGGCTGGGGCGGTCGCTCGCAACGCGTTCGGTCCGGTTCTTCCTCGATGCCGTCGTGGCCGATCCGGGCGAAAGCCCGGCTCGGTGCGTAGGAGAACCCGGCTCTCGTCGGGCTGCTGGTCGGCCGTCTCCTCCTGCTCCTCGTTCTAGGTCTGCTCGTCCTCGGCCATGTCGCTCCCTTCGTCGGTGGTCGCTGTCGAGCGCCCATGACCGAGCGGTCGAAACCGCGCGCGGCCAAACACGGTGCCTGACACCGGACGGCTGGCCGCCCAGCGGCGCGTTGCAGGGGAAGTCACGCTCCTGTCACAGGTTCGTGACGCTTTCGTTCGCGTGTCTGACACCGGGTCGTTGACACCGGGTCGTGGCCGACCCGGCAAGAGCCCACTCGGCGCGCAGGTGGGAGACTGCGTTCATGGCGACTGAAGAGGTCGACCGTTACCTGGCGGCGCTGGACGAGCCCAAGCGGGCCACGCTCGAGGCGCTGCGACGGTCGATCCTGGAGGTCGTGCCGGAGGCGGAGCAGGGGATCTCCTACGGGATGCCGGCGTTCAAGGTCGAGGGCAAGACGGTGGCCGGCTTTGCCGCCTTCAAGCACCACGTGAGCTACCTGCCGCACAGCGGGTCTGTGCTCGCTTCGCTCGCCGCCGACGTGGCCGCCTACGAGACGTCCAAGGGCTCGCTGCGGTTCGCCGTCGACAAACCGCTGCCCAGGCAGCTGGTGAAGAAGCTCGTCCGGACGCGTATGCGAGAAGCCGGTCTGGCCTAACGAGATCAGCTCAGCGCCAGCACGCGGCCAGGCACGGGCGGGTAGTGCTCGTAGCGTTCGACGATCGGCAGCGCGCCGTCGAGCGGGACTTCCAGGTGCTCGCCGGCTGCGTCGGTGATCAGCGCATAGGCGGAGCGGCCGATCAGCTCGGCGGCGTGGTTCTTCAAGAGCAGGTGGGCGACGGTGACGTCGGGGCCGAGGAGCTCCGGCTGGCCCGCGACGGGCTGGATCACGTAGTTGCCGTGATGGAGGACGAACTTGAGCTCGAGCTCGCCGATCGCGAGGCATGCGCTGCAGTCGCAGATCATCAACCCGCTCGCTTCGTCCACGCGCGCGCGGTAGCCGTTGTAGCAGCCCTTCAGGCAGTCCAGGAGCGCTTGGCCCCGCGGAGGCGGCTCGCCGTCGGCCGCAAACGCGAAGACCGCGTCGCCCTCGACCTTCGAGAGCGTGAACGGCGGCGCGATCTTTTCGACGATCCCGTCGAGGAGGCTCGTCAGCAGTGGGTACGCGCGTGGGACGAACGTGCCGGCGGCCATGTCCGCCCCGTGAGCCTCGCCGACGGCTTGGAGGAACGCCGTGTACCCGGAGATGTCCGCGAGGACGAACGTCCCGTGCTCGACCGACTGCTCACCCGCGCGCGCCATTGCCCGGCCATCGTAGTCCGGGAGCTCAGCCGCGCCGCAGCAACCGCCGCAACCGCTCGCGGAGGGGCGTGCCCCGGCGAGCCGCGGCTTCCCGCTTCGCGTCCTGCCGTGCCCACGCGCGGTGGCGCGACGAGCGCGTGCCGTACTTCGGCTTCCAGTAGACCGGGCTCATCGTGCCAGGTGGAGCCGATGGACGACCAAGGTGCAGGCGTTCTCGACGTAGTCGAGCCCGTTGCTCTCGGCGACGCGGCGTGCCTCGGCCGACTCGATCCCCATCTGCAGCCAGAGCGCGTTCGCGCCGGCGGCGACGGCCTCGCGCGCGTGGCCGGCGCAGAACTCCGGCCGGCGGAAGACGTCCACGAGGTCGATCGGCTCGTCGACCTCCGCCAACGTCCCCACGCAGGGCACGCCGTGGACCTGGTCGCAGTCCAAGGGCCGCACGGGAATCACGCGGTAGCCGACGTCGAGCAGGTAGCGCATCACCTGGTTGCTCGGCCGGTCCGGGTTCGGAGAGGCGCCGACCAGCGCGATCGTCCGGGCGTCGGCCAGGATCTCCTGCGGGGACCTCAATCGATCGTCCGGATCTGCTTCGACAAGAGGCCACAGGCGATGATGCACATCGAGATCGCGGCGCCCGCGGCGATGATCTCCCCGGGCGGGGCGAGCCCCGAGATCGCGCCGACGAGCAGCAACCCGAAGGGCGTCAGGCCGAGAGAGCCGAACCAGTCGAGGCTGACCACGCGCGAGAGCATGTGCTGCGGGACGAGCTGCATGAGCATCGTCTCCCAGACGGTGACCCCGAAACCGATGCAGATCCCGCGCAGGAACGACGCGAGCACGGCCGCTGGATACCACGGCGAGAGCGCGAACACGATTACGAGCAGGCTGTTCAGCATCCAGATCAAGTACGAGATGAGGCCCCGCCTCCGCGTCGGGTTGAACTGGCCGAACAGCACGGTGCCGAGGATCATTCCCGCACCGATCGCCGAGAACACGAGCCCGTACGCACCGACGCCCAGGTCGTAGTGCTCGCGCACGAGCTTCGGCGTCAGCACCTGAATCGGCGCCCACTGGAGCATCAGCACGAAGGCGAACAGGCTGATCGTCAGCCAGAGCCACGGGAACCTCGCGACGTAGCGGAAGCCGGCGCCGATCTCTCGGAGCGTCCCCTCGGCGGCGGCGCGCTCGGCCGTGCGCGGCCGCGTGGCGTAGACGAAGGCGAACGAGACGAGGTACGAGGCGGCGTTGAAGGCGAAGACGACGGTCGAGCCGGCGAAGCCGTACAGCAGCGACGCGACCGTCGGCCCGATCAGGAAGCTCGCCTGTCGCGCGATCCCGATCAGCGCGTTCGCCGAGCCGAGGCGCGGCCCGTCGACGACGAGCGGAATCAGGCCGCCGAGGGCGGGCGTGAAGAACCCCGTCGCCAGGCCTTCGACCAGCGCGATCGCGGCGAGGGAGGCGATGCTGAGGTGGCCGGTTGCGTCGACGGTGGCCAGTGCGGCGATCACCACGAACCGCGCCGCGTCGGAGACGAGCATCAGCGTGCGCCGGTCCGCCCGGTCGGCGAGCGCGCCGCCGACGAGCACGGTCGCGAGCACGCCGACACCCTGGAACGTCAGGACCAGTCCCAGTGAGCGAGCGGAGCCGGTCAGCGTGAACGTGCGCCAGCCGAGGGCGACGACGAAGGCCGCGTCGCCGAGCAGCGAGATCGCCTGGCCGGTCCAGAGCAGCCGGAAATCGCGGCTCTGGAAGGCCTGCAGGACGCGGGCGCGGGAGGGTGTGGCAGCGGTCGCTTCCACGGGTCGAAAGCTATCCTCACGCCGTGACCGACCTCCTCCGCGTGGCCTGCGTGCAGATGACGAGTCGCGCCGACAAGGCGGCGAACCTGGAGAAGGCGGAGCGTCTCGTCGCTCGTGCCGCCGCCACGGGCGCAGACGTGGTCGCGCTCCCCGAGAAGTGGAACGCGATCGGCTCCGTCGAGGAGCTGCACGCCGCCGCCGAGCCGCTCGAGGGCGGCGAGTCGGTGGCCGCGATGGCCGAGTGGGCGCGGTCGCACGGGATCACGCTCGTCGGCGGCTCGATCTCGGAGAAGCGCGAGGGGCGCGAGAAGCTCTCGAACACGTCGGTGGCGTTCGGCCCCGACGGCGAGCTGCTCGGGGTCTACCGCAAGATTCACCTCTTCGACGTCGAGGTCGGCGGCCACGTCTACCGCGAGTCGGAGGCCGAGGAGCCGGGCGCGGAGCCGGTCGTGGTGCGGGCGCCGGTAGGCGACCGGTGGGGAAGGGTCTCGGGAAACCGGGAGGTTTCCCGCCCGGCTCTCGTGTCATCCCGCGCCGACCTGGGCGGCGCGGGAGGGCACGCGCTCCTTGAAGAAGAAGGGGGCACACGGGGGAAACATGGTTTCCCCCGTGGGAGCGAGGCGACGCCGAGCGACCAGGGGGAGAGTTGGCCGATCGGGCTGACCGTCTGCTACGACGTCCGCTTCCCGGAGCTCTACCGGATCCTCGCGCTCGAGGGTGCGGAGTTCGTCGCCGTGCCGGCGCACTTCACTACGCCCACCGGCAAGGACCACTGGCACGTGCTGCTGCGGGCGCGCGCGATCGAGAACCAGTACTACGTCGCGGCTCCGGCGCAGGTCGGCGAGACGCTGCCGGGGAAGCCGTCGTACGGCCGCTCGCTGATCGTCGACCCGTGGGGGATCGTGCTCGCGCAGGCGCCGGACGAGGAGACGGTGATCACGGCCGAGGTCGACCGCGCGCGGCTGCGCGAGGTGCGCGACAAGCTCCCGTCGCTGAAGAACCGCCAGGCGGACGCGTACCGCTGGCCGGCTCCCGCCTGATCGAGCGAAGAGGGCTCGTCGTGGGCGAGCCCTTCGAGGACGGGGTCGCATCGATCCTGGTTGCGCCTGCGGTGACCGCAGACGGGCAGGAGGCTGTGCTCAAGGTGCAGGGCCCGCACCGCGAGAGCGAGCACGAGGCGGCGGCGCTCGAGCTCTGGGACGGCGACGGGGCGGTGCTGCTGCTCGACCACCAGCCGGAGGAGTTCGCGCTGCTGCTGGAGCGCTGCGTGCCTGGAACGCCGCTCTCGGCCGCGGGCCCGGAGGCCGCGCTCGACGTCTTCGTCGAGCTGCTGCCCCGGCTCTGGAAACCGGCGGGGTCGCCCTTCGGGTCGCTTGCGGCCGAGGCCGTCTGGTGGGCCGACTCGCTCGAGGAGACGTGGGAGCGCTACGGGCGTCCGTTCGAGCGGAAGCTGCTCGACGCGGCGCTGGAGGCGCTGCAGGAGCTGCCGCCCACGCAGGGCGAGCAGGTGCTCCTCCACCAGGACCTGCACGGCGACAACGTCCTGGCGGCGCAGCGCGAGCCATGGCTGGCGATCGACCCGAAGCCGCTGACGGGAGAGCGCGAGTTCGGGATCGCGCCCGTCGTCCGCTCGCGCGAGCTCGGCCACTCGCGGGCCGAGGTGCTCGGCCGTTTCGACCGGCTCACCTCCGAGCTCGGCCTCGATCGTGACCGCGCACGCGGCTGGACGATCGGCCAGACGATCGCGTGGGCGTTCGACGGCGAACATCAGCGCGGCCACGCAGAGGTCGCGCGCTGGTTGCTAGAAGCTGCCTGAGGTATCGCTTGGGATGCCGGTATCAGGATGCGCGGGCTTTGCCCGTGCGTCCGCCTGAAATGACCGGTCAGAAACGTCTTTCGGCAGGATGCCGACGATGAAGGTACGAGCGGTTCTCTTCGACGTGGACTTCACGATCGCGCGGCCGGGCCCGGAGCTGGGGCCGGAGGGCTATCACCGTCTCGGCAAGCGCTTCGGGCTCGACCTCGACCCCTCGCGCTACGCCGAGGCGCGCGAGAATGCAGTCGAGGGCATTCACCGCCACCCCGAGCTCGAGCACGACGAGGAGATCTGGGTTGCGTTCACGGAGCGGATCATCCTGGGCATGGGCGGCAATTCGGACTCCGCGTACGCGTGCGCGGTCGCGATGACGAAGGCGTGGGAGCACGCCGAGCATTTCGAGCTGTATGAGGACGCGCTCCCGGTGCTGGAGGAGCTGCGGGGCAACGGGCTCAAGATCGGCTTCGTCTCGAACACCGGCCGGAACCTCGACGAGTTCGTCGCCCACCACGGCTTGCGGGTCGACGCCGCTGTGGCATCGGGCGCGTTCGGCCGCACGAAGCCGCACCCGACGATCTTCCGCGCGGTCCTCGAGCTGCTCGACGTCGAGCCGGTGGCCGCGGCGATGGTGGGCGACTCGATCGAGGATGACATCGAGGGCGCCCGCGCCACGGGAATCCCGCGCGCTTTCCTGCTCGACCGCGAGGGCCGCTACCCGGAGGTCCCGGGCCGGCTGCCCGACTTGCTCGCGCTGCCGGCGGCGCTCGGGCTCGCCCGGAGGTGAACTGCTGCTTCCTCGAGCGTCGCGACCGGGCCGACGCTGACGTCTTCGCCTTCGAAGAGCTCTGACCACGTTTCGAGCGTGCGCGCCGCGAAGATCTCCGCGAGGTCGGCCGCAAGCAGCTCCTGCTCGGCGTCCCACTGGCGGCCGGCCAACTCCGGTCGGCCGATCAGCTCGCAGAGGCGGCGGAAGAACTTCGGCTCGAGCGCCGCAACGGTGAGGTGGCGGCCGTCGGCGGTCGCGTAGATGCGGTAGCAGGCGAGGCCGCCGGTCAGCAGGCGCGGGAACGGCTCGCCGCCGAGGCGGTGCGACGCCAGCCCATGAGCGGCGTGCGTCAGCGAGACGACGAGGTGCGCGCCGCGACCGGTGCGCTCGCGCTGCAGCAGCGCCGCGAGCACCTCCGCGACGGCCCGCTGCGCCGCGCCGAGGTCGGCGATCTGCACCGCCGGCACTGTGGGAGCGGTGTCCGCGAGCAGGCCGGCCCAGCCCTGGTAGTTGAGGTCGTGCCCGGCCGTCTGGTCGCGGGCGCCGAAGCCGGTGAACGAGCAGTAGACGACGCGCTCGGGCAGCTGCACGGGCCCGATCCCGAGCCGCTCGATGACACCGGGACGGAAGCTCTCCAGCACGACGTCCGCCTCGGCGCACAAAGCACGGCCGCGGTCGGGCTCGGCCTTGAGATCGATCTCGACGGTCTCCTTGCCGTCGTTGAGCGCCTCGTGCCAGGCCGGTGCGAGCTCCTGCATCGGGTCGCCGCCCGGCGCGAGGAGCCGTGTGACTCGCGCGCCGAGCCGCATCAGCTCGCGGCTCGCGTAAGGGCCCGGGAGGTACCTCGTCAGGTCGACGACCAGCAGGCCCGCGAGCGGTTGCACCGCCTCTGAGGCTACCGTCGCTCCAGGGTCGGCGCTCGCTTCTCCATCGAAGTGCGTCAGACGGCCGAACGGGCAAAGCCCGCACGGCCTTTTTGACGGCGCCGCCTAGTCGGCGCCTCGGTTACTACACTCAGCCCGGGTGCCGAACCGCTCGAACGCGCAAGCGCAGGAGGAAAAGCGCCGACTGCTACTGGACGCGGCGGTGCGGGTCTTCGCGCGCAAGGGGTACCACGCGAGCCGGGTCGGCGACATCGCCGAGGAGGCAGGCGTCGCGCACGGGCTCCTCTACCACTACTTCGACTCGAAGGAGGACGTGCTGCGCAGCGTCTTCCGCGAGACCTGGCGTGCGCTGATCGAGACGATCGAGAGCGTCGAAGAGGCGGGCGACCCGCCCCGCGAACAGCTGCGGAAGGTCGCGGAGATCCTGCTGCGCTCCTGGCGGCGCGATCCCGACCTCGTGCGCGTGCTCGTGCTGGAGGTGACGCGCAGCCAGCACCTTCCGGGTGAGATCGACGAGATCGTCGAGTCGTTCGCCGCGATCCAGGAGATCGTCGAGCGCGGGCAGGCCGACGGCTCGATCCGCTCCGATCTCGATGCGCGCCTTGCGAGCTACGTCTTCTACGGCGCGGTCGAGGAGCTGTTGACCGGGTGGGTGCTCGGGCGGCTACCGGACGGCGACGAGGACGTCGCGCGCGCGGAGCGAACCCTCGTCGAGATCGTCACCGGCGGACTGGCCCCGGACCGGGCTACGGCCCAAGCGTAGATGGCAACCACGTCGAGCTCGCAGGCGCTCGTTGCCGTGCCCGAGACGAGGCGCCGCCTCATGTGGTCGCTCGGCCTCGGCGCGTTCGGGCTCGCCTTCTCGATCACCACCACCGCGGCCTACCTGCCGCCGCTTCTCAACCGCTTTACGAACTCCGGCGGCCTGATCGGCGTCATTCTCGGCGCGGAGGGCGTGTTCGCGCTGATGCTGTCGCCCGTGATCGGCCCGTGGAGCGACACCTTCCACACACCACTGGGCCGGCGGCGGCCGTTCATGCTCGTCGCGCTGCCACCGATCGGCTTCTGTCTGCTGCTGATGCCGTTCATGCCCAACCTCTGGACGACGGTCGTGATCGTGCTGACGTTCTTCTTCGCCTACTACATCTACGAGCCGCCGTACCGCGGGCTGTACCCCGACGTGCTGCCCTCCGAGCTCTTCGGGCGTTCCCAGAGCGTCCAGCACATCCTCCGTGGGATCGCGATTGGGATCGCGCTCGTTGGCGGCGGGCTCCTGTTCAAGCTCTGGCGGCCCTCGCCGTTCCTGCTGGCGGCGATCCTGACCACCGCGGCCTGCGGCGCGACGATCTACCTCGTGCGCGAGGACGGCGGCCACGGCCGCGTGTTCGAGGGTTTCGCGGCCTACATCAGGCGGAGCTGGCACATCTTCTGGGAGGACGGGGACGTGCGGCGCTTCCTGATCGCCAACTCGGCGTGGGAGGGGACCTTTGCCGCGGCGCGCACCTTCGTCGTGCTCTACATCATCGACGGGCTGAACCAGTCGAAGGTGATGTCGTCGGCCGTGCTGGGCGCAGTGGCCGTGGGGTACGTGATCGCGGCGATCTTCGCGGGTCGGCTGGGCGACCGCTTCGGGCTGGCACGGGTGATCTTCTTCGCCTCCTGGATCTACGGGGGCGGCTATCTCGTCGGCGGGTTCGCCCAGGAGTGGCACGACTGGTACTTCGCTCTGATCATCGTCGTCGCGATTGCCGGCGGCACCGTGATGACGCTGGCGTGGGGGCTGCTCTACAAGATCGTGCCGGTGCAGCACCGCGGCGCGGCAGCGGGGCTGGCGACGACGACGAAGGGAATCGGGCTGCTGATTGGCGCTCCGCTGGCGGGGCTCGCGATCGACCTCTCGCGGCCGTACCTGAGCGCGACCGACGGTTACCAGATCCTGTGGCCGATCTGCGCGATCCCGATCCTGGCGGCGATTCCGTTGCTCGTGCGGCTGATGGAGATCGAGCCGAGGACGAGGGTCGAGCCGGACGTCCCCGGCGTCGTGTGAGGTCGCGGGTGGACGCGGGCGAGGTCGTACGGCGGGCCGAGGAGGCGGATCTCCGCCTCGTCCGGTTCCTCTGGTGCGGCAACGACGGCACCGTGCGGGCGAAGGCGAGCTCCGTTCGAGGCCTCGAAGACCGGATCCGGACGGGGATCGGGCTGACGGTCGCGATGCAGGCGATGAACAACCTCGACCAGCTGCAGCCGGTGGAGGGGATGGGGCCGGTCGGCGAGATCCGGCTCGTCCCGGACCCGTCGACTTTCCGGGTGCTGCCGTACGCGCCGCGGGTCGGGGCGCTGCTGGTCGACCACGTTCGCCTGGACGGGGAGCCGGCGCCCGTGTGCCAGCGGTCGTTCCTGAAGCGAATGGAGGCGCGGCTGCTCGAGCGCGGGGCGCGGCTCGAGGCCGCGTTCGAGAACGAGTTCTCGCTGGCGACGGTGGTGGACGGCGCCTTCGTGCCGATCGACTCCGGCCTCTGCTTCTCGACGATCAGCGCGACGGCGGCGCAGGACTACGTTGACGAGCTCGCGTCCGCTCTGGACGAGCAGGGGATCGTCCTCGAGCAGTACTACTCCGAGCTCGGGCACGGACAGCACGAGATCTCGACGCCTCACGCGCCCGCGCTGCGGGCCGCGGACGAGCAGCTGCTCGTCCGCGAGACGATTCGCGGCGTGGCGTCGCGGCACGGGCTCGTCGCGTCGCTCGCGCCGAAGCCGTGGCCCGAGAACGCCGGGAACGGCGGGCACATCCACTTCTCCTTGTGGGAGGCCGACGGCTCGCGCAACCGGTTCCATGACGGTTCGGCGGCAGACCGGTTGTCGGCGGAGGCGCGCTCCTTCATCGCGGGCGTGCTCGAGCATCTCCCCGGGCTCTGCGGGCTGACGGCGCCGAGCTTCAACTCGTACCGGCGGATCGTGCCGCAGTACTGGGCGGGCGCCTTCACCTGCTGGGGTCACGACAACCGGGAGGCGCCGGTGCGGGTGCCGTCGGTGTTCTGGGGGGTGGAGGAGGCGTCGACGAACGTCGAGCTCAAGTCGGCGGACGCGAGCTCGAACCCCTGGCTCGCGGTGGGCGGGCTGATCGCCGCCGGGCTGGACGGGCTCGAACGCGGGCTCGAGCCGCCGGAGCCGGTCGAGGTCGATCCAGCGACGCTCTCCGAGGAGGAGCGTGCTCGGCTCGGGATTGCCGCGGTGCCCTCGACCCAGGCGGAGGCGCTCGACGCGCTGGCTGGGGATGCGGTGCTGATGGGTGCTCTCGGCCCCGTGCTGGCGGAGTCGTACCTGGCGGTCCGGCGCTCGGAGTGGGCCGTCTACTCGGAGGGAGACGAGGCATTCGAGCAGCAGGGCCACTTCTCGAAGTACTGAGCGGCGTCGCGCTCGTCGACCATCACGCGCACGGCGTGCTGCTCGACCGCCCGTCGCTCGACGTGTTCCGGGGGCGGTTCTCGGAAAGCACCGACCCGCGGCAGTGGCCGCACGTCGCCGGTGGGGTGACATACCGGCGCGCGGTGGGCGAGCTGGCCGTGCTCTTCGGGTGCGAGCCGGTCGAGGCTGCCGTCTACGAGCATCGTCTGGCAGCCGATCCGGCGGAGTACGCGGCCGCGCTGTTGCGCGCGACGAACACGGAGCTGCTGCTCGTTGACGACGGCTTCCCGCCGCCCGGGGAGGGGACGTCGTGCCGGGAGCTGGGGGAGCTCGCGGGCTGCGAGGCGCGGCCCGTCCTGCGGATCGAGCGGATCGCGGAGGAGTCTGGCGCGGACGCTGTTCGGGAAGCGGTGGCGTCGGCCCGCGCGAATGGCTTCGCCGGCCTGAAGACGATCGCCGCGTATCGGGGCGGGCTCGAGCTGGAGCGGATCGACCCCTTCGTCGTCGCGGCGCTCGAGGCGAACGCTGAGACGGGTGCGCCGTTGCCGGTGCAGGTGCACTGCGGCTTCGGCGACTCCGACCTGTCGCTGCCGAGCGCCGACCCCGGTCATCTGAAGCCGCTGCTGGAGCGCTTCCGCGAGACGCCGTTCGTGCTGCTTCACTGCTACCCGTTCGTGCGCGAGGCGGGCTGGCTCGCTCACGTCTACGGCAACGTTTGCTTCGACCTGTCGCTGACGATCCCGCACGTCTCGCGGCCTGCCGAGATGTTGCGCGAGGCGCTCGAGCTCGCACCGGCAACGAAGCTCCTGTATGCGTCGGACGCAGCGCGAACGGCGGAGCTCTATTACCTCGCAGCGAAGTGGTGGCGAGGGACGCTGGCCGAAGTCCTCCCGGGCCTGTTCGGCAGCGACGCCGAGTGGGCCGCGAAGCGAATCCTCCGCGAGAACGCGCTCGAGCTCTACGCCTGAACGACGCCCGCAAACGAGCACCGAGCGCAAAAACCAGTGACAGTCACAGTGACAGTCACAGTGACTGTCACTGTTCGGTGTCGAGAGTGTGCCGCGGCGGCGTCTTTCGGGCTGACGGGCGGTGCGGGCGCGGTACCTTCGGCTGATCTTGCCGCGTCTTCCTCGTAGCCACCTCGACGACGGGTACTTCCACGCCACTGGGCGCGCCGTCTTCGGAGCCGCCCTCTTCGAGGACGATCTCGACCGCATCGACTTCCTCCAACTCCTACGGTCGACCGCGGCCCTGCTCGACTGGCGCTGCCATGCCCACTGTCTGATGGGCACGCACTACCACCTCGTCGTGGAGGCAAGCCAGAAACGGCTCTCGGAAGGCATGCGACGCCTCAACGGAGACTACGCGCGGCGATTCAACAAGCGTCACGGCCGCCGGGGCCACCTCTTCGAAGAGCGCTTCGCGTCCTACGTCATCCGCGACGAGCGGCACCTGGAGGCCGCGATCGCGTACGTGCTCAAGAACCCTGTCCGCGCAGGCCTGTGCGCCGAGGCCGCCGACTGGCAGTGGGCCGCGGCGATGCCGAGCTAGCGCGTCTGCGCCAGGGCCGGAGCCCAGGCAGCCATGGGCGAGACGTCGCCCTCGCCGTTCAGGTGCCGGTAGCCGAGAGCGTGCTCGGCCTGCATCAGCTTGTGGATCTGCGTCGTGCCCTCGTAGATGATCGGCGCCCGTGCGTTGCGGAAGTACCGCTCGATCCCGTACTCCGCCGAATACCCGTACGCGCCGTGCACCTGGATCGCCAGGTGCGCCGCCCGGAACGCCGACTCCGTTGCGTGCCACTTGGCCAGCGACGTCTCGCGCGTGTTCCGCACGCCCTGGTTCTTCAGCCACGCCGCCTGCATCACGAGCAGCTTCGACGTCTCGTAGCCGAGCACCATCTCCGCGATCATGTCCTGGACGAACTGGTACTTGCCGATCGGCTGCCCGAACGTCTCCCGCTCGCGCGCGTACTCGACCGACCGCTCGAGACACGCTCGCACGACCCCGCACGCACCCGCGGCCACCGTGAACCGTCCCTGGTCGAGCCCGTGCATCGCGATCTCGAAGCCCTGGCCCTCCTCGCCGACGAGGTTCTCCGCGGGAACCTCGACGTTCTCGAAGAAGAGCTCGCCGGTCGAGCCCGCCCAGACGCCGAGCTTGTGCTCGGTCTCGCGCGTCGTCACGCCGGGCCACGAACGCTCGACGACGAACGCCGAGATCCCCTTGTGCTTCGCCGACGGGTCGGTCTTCGCGAACACCAGCTGGTGGTCGGCAACCGTCGCGTACGAGATCCAGTTCTTCTGGCCGTTCAAGACGTACGAGTCGCCCTCGCGCCGCGCGGTCGTCTTCATCGACGCCACGTCCGACCCCGCGGCCGGCTCAGTCAGCCCGAAGCACGCGAGCTTCTCGCCGCGCGCCTGCGGCGCCAGGTAGCGCTGCTTCTGCTCCTCTGAGCCGTAGCGCAGCAGCGACAGCGAGTTCAGCCCCACGTGCACCGAGATCAGCGTCCGGAAGGCCGCTTCGCCGCGCTCGATCTCCTCGCACGCGAGCGCCTCCGCGACGAAGTCGAGGCCGGCCCCGCCGTACTCCTCGGGGATGACGATCCCGAGCAGCCCCAGCTCGGCCATCCCCTCGATCACGCCCAGGTCGAGGTGGTGGTTGATGTCGTTCTCGATGGCGTTCGGGAGCACGCGCTCGTCGACGAACGAGCGCACCGTGTCCTGTATCAGCCGCTGCTCAGGGGTAAGTTCGAAGTCCACCGCGCGCAAGTGTACGGACGCGAGCCCTCAAACACCCTGTTCCAGACACACGAGCTCCTGCCGGGGCTGGTGGCCGCGCTGGCCGTGGCCGCCCTCGCGTTCGACTCCGGCGGCTACGAGCCGACCAGCTGGGGTTGGAGCGCTGTCGTGCTCCTGCTCGTCAGCGCGGCGGCGCTCATCGTCGGTGCGCGGCGACTTGCACCGCTCGAGCTCGCCCTGCCCGTCTCGCTGGCGGCACTCGCGGCGTGGGTATGGCTCTCGCTCGCGTGGACGTCCGACGTCTCGCAAACCGTTCGCGAGGGGGAGCGGGCGCTCGTGTACGTCGCGGCGACGACGGCGCTGCTCCTGCTCGGCCGGCGCACCAGGGTCTTCGGATTCGTCGCCTGCCTCGCCGCCGCGATCAGCGCCGTCTGCGCGTACGCGCTGGCGACGCGTCTGTTCGACCCCGGCGGCGGCGCCTTCCAGGTCGTCTCGTTCGATCCGCAGGCCGGCTTCCGGCTCGCCCGCCCGCTCGGCTACGCAAACGCGCTCGCGATCTTCGCCGCGATCGGGATCCTGCTGGCGCTCGGCCTCGCCCTCCGGGTCCGCCAACCCGTGGTCCGCGCGCTCGCCTCGGCTGCGCTCGTCGTGCTGGCGCCGACGCTCTACTTCACCTACGGCCGCGGCGCCTGGATCGGGCTCGCCGCCGGGCTCGTCGCGCTGTTCGCGATCGAGCGCGACCGGCTCGAGCTCCTCGCACGGTCGATCGCGCTCGCGGTGCTCCCGGCCATCGCCGTCTTCCTCGCCTCTCGCACCTCACCCCTCACCTCAGATCCGCGGTCCGTCGCGGCCGCGATCCACGACGGCCGCCGGCTCGCCGTCGCGATCGCAGTCCTCGCCGTCGCCGCAGCGTTCGTCCCGCTGGCCGCCGAGCGACTCCGGCTGGGCAGGGCGCGCCGCCCGCTCTTGCTGGCCGCGGCGCTGGTCCTCGTCGCTGCGGCCGTGGTCGCGCTCGTGCGTGTCGGCGGGCCACAGGGCGCGGTGCGGCGCGCGTACCACGCCTTCAACGCGCCGGCACCGCTCGTCGGCCAGGACTCGAGCCGACGGCTGTTCAGCCTGTCCGGCAGCAACCGGTCCGAGTACTGGCGCGTGGCCTGGCGGGAGTGGACCGACCACCCCGTGCTCGGCGGCGGTTCGGGGAGCTTCCAGCGCTTCTGGCTCCGGCACCGCAGCAACGACCTTCCGGTTCGCGATGCCCACAGCCTCTACCTCGAGACGCTCGCCGAGCTCGGGCCGCTCGGCCTCGCGCTCCTGCTCTGCGCGCTCGCTGTCCCGCTCGTCGCCGTCCGCTGGGCGCGCAGCCACCCGCTCGCGGCCGGCGCGCTCGGAGCCTACGTCGCGTACCTCGTCCACGCCGGCATCGACTGGGACTGGGAGATGCCCGCCGTAACGGTCGCGGCGCTCGCGTGCGGCGTCGCCCTGCTGCTCGCCGCCCGAGGGACCGAAGCACGACAGCTCGGCCGCGCTCCCCGGATCGCCGGCGTCGCCGCCGCGGCCGCGCTCGTCTGCGTCGCGCTCTTCGGCTTCGCCGGCAACCGTGCGGAGCAGGCCTCCGCGGACGCCCTCGATGCGGCGGAGCTCACCTCGGCGGCCGACGAGGCGCGGCAGGCGCGCCGCTGGGAGCGGTGGTCGGGCACGCCGTGGCGGCTGCTCGGGGAGTCGCAGCTGCAGGCCGGCGAGGTCGACCGCGCGCGGAGCAGTTTTCTCGAAGGCCTCGAGCACGACCGCGGGGACTGGGAGCTCTGGCTCGACCTCGCGCTCGTCAGCCGCGGCGAGCAGCGCCGTGCAGCGCTCGAGCGCGTGGCCGAGCTGAACCCGCGAAGCACCGAGCTACGCCAGCTGACGGCAGCCTCGTAGCCACCCGCAGCGCACCGCAAGGTTGACGGGCCGCAGGGATCAACTTCGGTAACTCACGTGAGACCTCGACCCTCGGGGGGCCGCTAATGAAGAAATCCAGCACGACCGGACGCGCGCGCATCGTTGCGGCGGCACTTGTCGTTGCGGCGGCAGGGGTGTTCGCGTCCGTCGGCATGGCCGGGTTCGGCGCGAAGCTCGTCGGCATGTCGCACACGTCGACGCCGACGGCCGACCAGTACCCGGCAGGGAAGGTGACGATCTGTCACCACACCCATTCCCAGAAGAACCCGTTCGTGACGATCACCGTCTCCCAGAACGCGGTTGCTGCGCACGTGCGGAACCACGGCGACACGATCGGCCCCTGCTCGGAGCAGGCGGCCCCGGTCGTGCCGGTCGTCCCCGGCCAGGCGAAGAAGGCCGCAAAGGTGCACAAGGCCCACAAGGCAAAGCACTCGAACAAGGGCCAGCTCCGTCGCGAAGGCAAGTCCAAGACGAAGCACCAGAGCACCCAGGCCAACGACCATGCCAACGAGGGCGTCGGTCACAAGCCGACCACCGGCCCGAGCACCACTGTCCATGGCAAAAGCCAGGGCAAGGGCCAGGCGAAGGGCCACAGCAAGACGCACGGCCCGCCCGCAGGTCACGGAAACGGCCAGGGAAACGGGAACGGCAACGGCCACGACAAGAGCCAGAACGATCACGGCCAGGGTCATGGCCAGGAGAACGGTCACAGCAACGACCCCGGTAGCGGCGGCAACGGGAAGGGCAAAGGCCACTAACCCGAACATCGCCGTTCTTCGGACCGCACGAGCAGAGCCCCGCGTTGTCGGGGCTCTCTCGTTATGGTCGTACGGATGGCTTCGACCGGACTGCAAGAGCGACTCGCATCCTTGCCGCTCACGATCCAGTCGTACGAGCTCGAGCGGCTCGAGCAGCCGGTGACCCGAGGCTTCACGCGCGTCACGACCGTCGTGCACCTGCACGGCGGCGGCGTCGAAGGCGTGGGCGAGGACGTCACCTGGTACACGGAGCACCACGACCGCCAACAGGCCGCCGGCCCGGTGCTCCCGCTCGCGGGCGACTGGACGCTGACGTCGTTCTCCGACGTCCTCGAGATGCCCGACCCCCACCGCCGCTGGGCGTACGAGAGCGCGGCGCTGGACCTTGCGCTGCGACAAGCGCAATCGAGCCTCGCCGAGCTGGTCGGACGTGAGCCTAGGCCGGTCGCGTTCGTCATCTCGCCCGGCCTCGGCGACCCGCCGACGAGCCGGGTCGTCCGCCGCTGGCTCGAGCTCGAGCCGAGCCATCGCTTCAAGCTCGACCCGGCAGGCGACTGGAGCGACGAGCTGATCGCAGAGCTCGCGGCCACGAACGCGATCGTGACCGCGGACTACAAGGCCTACTACAGGCCCGAGGACGGGCCGCCGCCCGACCCCGAGCTCTACCATCGCGTTGCCGAGGGCTTCCCGCTGGCGTACCTGGAGGACCCGGCGCTTACCGACGAGACCGACCTCGTGCTCGAGCCGCACCGCGACCGGGTGACGTGGGATGCGCCGATCCACTCGGTCGCAGACGTCGAGGCGCTCCCGTTCCCGCCGCGCGTGCTCAACTCGAAGCCGTCGCGCTTCGGCCGGCTGCGCGAGCTGCTCGCGTTCTACGAGCACTGCGAGGCCAACGGCATCGCGCTCTACGGCGGTGGCATGTTCGAGCTCGGCCCGGGACGCGGGCAGGTGCAGTACCTCGCCTCGCTCTTCCATGCCGACGGCCCGAACGACGTCGCTCCACGCGAGTACAACGCGCCGGAGCCGGCCGCGGGGCTCATGCCCAGCCCGCTCGAGGCCGCGCCGGAGGCGGTCGGGTTTCGCTGGGGCTAGGCCGCCGCTACTGTTTGACTGACTAGTCAGTCAACGACTCCAGGCGGAGAACATGGCCACGACAGAGGCAACCGGCACCGGCGTCTCCTTCGAGCTGACGGGGGAGCAGCGCGCTCTGCGTGAGCTGGCGCACGAGTTCGCGGAGAAGGAGATCCGCCCGAAGGCTGCCGAGTACGACGAGCACCAGACCCACCCTGCGGACGTGATCGCGAAGGCGCACGAGGTCGGGCTGATGAACCCGCACGTTCCCGAGGAACTCGGCGGGACGGGCCTCGGCTCGATGGACGGCGCGATCCTCGGCGAGGAGCTCTGCTGGGGCTGCTCCGGGATCGGGACGGCGATCGTGGCCAACATACTCGGCGCCCTCCCGATGCTGATCGCCGGCACCGAGGAGCAGCAGCGCGAGTGGCTGCCGCCGCTGCTCGAAGAGCCGATCCTCTGCTCGTTCGCGCTAACCGAGCCGAACGCGGGCTCGGATGTCTCCGGAATCCAGACGACGGCCACGCGCCACGGCGACGACTACGTCATCAACGGCTCGAAGATGTTCATCACCAACGCCGGCCACGCCTCGTGGGTGATCGTGTTCGCCTCGACCGACAAGGGCGCGGCCCACCGCGGCCTCACAGCCTTCATCGTCCCGACCGACACCGACGGCGTCGTCGTCGAGAAACACCTCGACAAGATGGGCCAGCGCGCGACCGACACTTCGGCGCTCGCCTTCCAGGACGTGAAGGTACACGCCTCCAACCGGCTCGGCGAGGAGGGGCAGGGCTTCAAGATCGCGATGCAGACGCTCGACCACACCAGGCCGGGCACGGCCGCCGGAGCGGTCGGCGTCGCGCGGGCGGCCTTCGAGCACGCGGTCGAGTACTCGAAGGAGCGTGTCCAGTTCGGCCAGCCGGTCGCGATGAACCAGGGCGTCAACTTCCTCGTCGCCGACATGGCGGCTGAGATCGAGGCGGCGCGGCTGCTCGTCTGGCAGGCGGCATGGCTGCTCGACCAGGGCAAGCGCGCGACGCTGCAGTCGTCGTACGCGAAGCGCTTCGCCGCCGACACGGCGATGAAGGTCACCACCGACGCGGTCCAGATCTTCGGCGGCTACGGCTACATCAAGGAGTACCCGGTCGAGAAGCTGATGCGCGACGCGAAGCTGTTCCAGATCTACGAAGGCACCTCGCAGATCCAGCGGCTCGTCATCGCCCGCGAGATTTATCTTCCGCGCAGTGACTCGTAAGGCGTCACGACAGCGACGAAGACGGACGCCCGGCGAAGCCGTACGTCCTGAGGCCGGCACCGCAGGCGGTGCCTCAGTGCCGCGTGGCGATTGAGATAGATCTCTCGGGACGGGTCGCGCTCGTCACCGGGAGCTCGCGGGGGATCGGACGGGCCGACGCGGTGGCGCTCGCGCGGGCGGGCGCCGACGTCGTGCTCGCGGACATCCAGCTCGAGTCCGGCGAGGGCGCCGACGAGTACGGGCCGCTCGCACAGGCCGCGAAGGCTCAGGGCCTCGTCTACACCGAGCAGACGGCCGAGGAGATCCGCGCGCTGGGCCGTCGCGCCGTCGCCGTCCGCTGCGACGTCACCGACCGCGCGCAGGTCGACGCGGCCGTCGCCACGGAGCTCGGCCCACCGGACATCCTCGTCGCGAACGCCGGCACGCTCGACCACGTCGCGCGGGTGGAGGGCCAGTCGCCGGAGCTCTGGGAGCGCGACCTGCGCGTCAACCTGACCGGCGTCTTCAACTGCGCGCAGGCGGTGTGGCCCGCCATGGTCGAGCGCGGCTGGGGGCGGATCGTGACCATGTCGTCGGTGGCCGGAACGCTCGGCGGTTTCGGCCAGGCGAGCTACGCCGCGACGAAGGCAGGCGTGATCGGCCTGACGAAGACGCTAGCGCTCGAGGGCGCGCGGCACGGCATCACCGCAAACGCCATCGTGGCCGGGATCATCGGCACCGAGGCCTTCGGGTTCGGCAATCCCGAGATGAACGAACGGATGGTCAGGCGCACCGCGCCGAGGCGCACCGGCGAGCCCGAGGAGGTCGCGAACGTGATCGCCTTCCTTTGCTCGGACCTTGCTTCGTACGTCACCGGAGCGGCGATCCCGGTGGCCGGTGGCATTGATCTGTTCACCTTCTGAACGCCCGCTGAGCCCATCGGTACACTCCCGGGCGTTGCGCGTCGAGGCAGGGACTGGTGCGGTCCGGGTCCGCGACCGGCGCCGCAGCCGTACCAGGAAGCTGCTCTTGCAGCGTCTGGCCGTGCTGGGCGTTGTCGCGGTCGTTGGCGGAGCCGTGCTCGGATTCGTGTTCGCCGGCTCTCCGAGCCGCATTGCCTCGGGGGTCAGCATCGACGGCGTCGACGTCGGCGGCCTGACGGCGGCTGAGGCGCGCGCGAAGCTCGAATCCCGGTCGGCGGAGCTCTCACAAATCCCGGTCACCTTCACCGCCGGTGCCCACGAATGGCGATTGAAGCCGGTGAGCCTCGGCGTCGAGACCGACTGGAACGCGGCCGTGAAGCTCGCCCTCGACGAGGGCGACGGGCTAGCGCCGATCCGCGGCTTCCGCCGGCTCGGCGTTCGTGTGTTCGGCGCAGAGGTCTCGCCGCCGACGCGCGTGCTCGAGAACGCGCTCGCCTTCGAGGTCGGCCGCATCGGCAAGGTCGTCGACCGCCCGCACCGGGACGCCGCGCTCGTGCTGCGGCGCCTGCGGCCGGTCGTCGTTCCGGCGCAGGCCGGGCACGTGCTCGACCGTGACGCCGCGAGCGACGTCATCGTCCACTCGCTCGCCGGCTTCGAGCGAGCCCGCGTTGCGCTGCCGGTGCACACCGACGAGCCGCAGGTCCAGGGCATTGACCTCGCGCCCGCTGCCGCGAAGGTTCGGATGGCGCTCGCCCGCCCGGTGCGGATGAAGCTCGGCGTCGCGTCGTGGTGGCTGCCGAAGCAACAGCTGGCCGCGCTGCTCACGCTGCCGCACGACGGCACGCGCGCGCTGCGCGTCGGCGGGCCCGGAGCGACCCGCTACTTCGCCAGGCTCGGCCGCGGGATCGACAAACCCGCGCGTGACGCGACCTTCCGCCCGCTTCAGAGTGGCCGCGTGGTCGTCGTCCCGGCGCGCAACGGGCGGGACGTGCACGAGGTCGCGACAGGCCGCAACATCCTGGCCGCCGCACTTACGCCGGCCGACCGAACCGCGCAGGTCGTCATCACCCACGTCAAGCCGAACCGGACGACCGCGCAGGCGCGAGCACTCGGGATCACCACCAGGATCGGCCGCTACGAGACGATCTACGGCGGCGACCCGAACCGCATCCACAACGTGCAACTCGTCGCGCACCTCGTCGACGGGAAGCTGATCGCGCCCGGCGCGACCTTCTCGTTCAACCACGCGACCGGAGCCCGCACAGCCGATAAGGGCTTCCGCGAGGCGCCGGTGATCATCAACGGCGAGCTCACGACCGGCCTCGGCGGAGGCGTGTGTCAGGTCTCGACGACCGTCTTCAACGCTGCGTACGAGGCCGGGCTGAAAATCACCGAGCGCACGAACCACGCGCTCTACATCAGCCACTACCCGCAGGGCCGTGACGCGACCGTCAACTACCCCGACGTCGACCTGAAGTTCGTCAACGACACTGCCCACTGGATCCTGCTGCGGACGTACGTCGGCTCCTACTCGCTGGACGTCGAGCTCTACGGCGCGCCGCTACACCGCCGCGTCGTCACCGACACCCGGCCGCTGGAGGAGACCGGCGGGGCGCCGCTCGAACGCGTCCCCGACCCGTCGATGTACATCGGCTCGACCGTGGTCGAGGAGAGCGGCGAGCCGTCGCGCTCCACCAGCGTCCGCCGCCGCGTCTACACGGCGAACGGGAACCTGCTCTACGACAACACGTGGTACTCGTCCTACCGGGGCGAGCCGCGCGTCGTGCGCGTCGGGACGAAGCACAGGCCCAAGCCGAAGCCCCCGCCCGCGCCGCCGCACAAGGGCCCCTCGGGGCCGAGCGGGCCGACCGGCCCGACCGGCGTCACCGCTCAGCCGTAGCGATCTCGTCGGCGAGCCACGCCGGAACGCGCGTCGGCCGGTGCGTGCTCGCGTCGACGCAGGCGTGGTGAGTCCAGCCGTCGGCCACGGCTTCTCCGTCGCGGTCGACCGCGTAGTCGAAACGGAAGCGGGCACCGCGCACGTCGCCGCAGCGGGCGCGGATCGTCAGCCGGTCGTCGAAGCGCGCCGGGACGAGGTAGCGGACGTGCGACTCGATCGTCAGGGCCTCGATCCCGTCCGCGCGCAGGCCCGGGTAGCCGCCGCGGAAGCGCGCGAGGTAGTCGATTCGCGCGAGCTCGAACCAGACGAGGTAGACCGAGTTGTGGGCGATCGCCTGCGCGTCGGTCTCGGCGAAGCGCACGCGCACCTCGGTGTCGAAGTGGAAGTCCACGGCGGCTACCTTTCCACGATCCCGCCGTCGAAGATGCACGAGGACGAGCTCGAGACCGATGCGACGCTCGTCCGGAGCCTGGTGGCCGCGCAGTTCCCGCAGTGGGCCGGCCTGCCGATCGAGCCGGTCCCGTCGAGCGGCACCGTCAACGCGCTCTACCGGCTCGGGGACCGCGTGGTCGTGCGACTGCCACGGGCCGAGTGGGGCGCGGGCGGGATCGCGAAGGACGCCGAGTGGCTGCCTCGCCTCGCGCCGCTCGTGCCGGTCGAGATCCCCGTACCCCTCGCGACCGGGCGGCCGGGCGAGGGGTATCCGTGGCCGTGGGGGATCTACCCGTGGCTCGAGGGCGAGCACCCGAGCGCGGACGACAGCGGGGACGCAACCGCGCTCACGGCGGGTCTCGCCGGGCTCGTCGAGGCGCTGCGGCGAATCGACCTCCCCGGCGGGCGGCCGTCCCGCCGCGGGGCGCCGCTCGCCGAGGCGCAGGACGACGACGCGCGCGACGCATTGCGCCGGCTCGACGGCCGGATCGACGCCGCCGCCGCCACGGCGGCCTGGGACGCCGCGCTCGCTGCTCCGCCGTGGAACGGCCCGCCGGTCTGGGTCCACGGCGACCTCCTGCCCGGCAACTTGCTCGTGCGGGACGGGCGGCTGACCGGCGTGCTCGACTGGGGGAGCGCCGGGGTCGGCGACCCGGCGTGCGACCTGGTCGCCGCCTGGGGTGCGCTGCCGGCGCGGGCACGGGAGACCTTCCGGCAACGGCTGGACGTGGACGACGGGACCTGGGCGCGCGGCCGCGGCTGGGCCCTCTCGATCGGGCTGATCGCGCTGCCGTACTACGAGGAGACGAACCCGGTGTTCGCCTCGACCGCCCGCATCCTGATCCGCGAAGTGCTGGCCGACCACGCGAGGCCGCGATGAGCGCCGAGAGGCTCGCCGACCTGATCCGGGAGCGGCAGCCGTGCGTGGTGCTCACCGGCGCCGGCGTCTCGACCGAGAGCGGTATCCCGGATTTTCGGTCTCCGACCGGGCTCTGGGCGCAGTTCGACCCGCTCGAGTTCGGCTCGATCGAGGCGTTCCGGCGCGACCCGAGCAAGGTCTGGAGCTTCTACAAGCCGCGCATATCGATGCTCAACGACGCCGAGCCGAACCCGGCGCACGTCGCGCTTGCGGAGCTGGAGCAGCACGGCTTGGTCCAGGCGGTTGTCACGCAGAACATCGACCTGCTGCACGAGCGCGCCGGGAGCCGCGAGGTGGTCGAGGTGCACGGCTCGATCCGTACCGCCACGTGCCCCGGGTGCGGCGCGCGTTACGAGCTTCGGCAAGTACTCGAGCTGCTGACCGACGCCGACGCGCCGGTGTGCCCCACGTGCGGGGCGATCGTCAAGCCGGACGTGGTCTTCTTCGGCGAGCTGCTCCCGCCGGAGGCGATCGACCGCGCGTACAAGCTCGCGCGCGCCGCTGCCCTCATGCTCGTCGTCGGCTCGGCGCTCGAGGTCTACCCGATCGCGGGCCTGCCGGAGGAAACACTCGCCGCGGGCGGGAAGCTCGCGATCATCAATCGGGGCTCGACGCCGTATGACGGGAGGGCGAATCTGAGGATCGACGGAAGTGCGGGAGAGGTGCTTCCCGCTGTAGTCGCGGCGCTCTAGGCCGCGGCGCGCTTCACCGGCCGCTCGTCGAGCACGCGCCTGCACTCGGAGCAGATCGTGCGCTCGACCTCGTACGGCACACCCAGGCGCTGGAGCAGCACGTACGTCCGCACGCCTGTGTGTCGGTGAAGTCGCTTGAGGTTCGGAATGACCTGATTCATCGTCCTGGTTTGAGCGTAACTCGACTCTCGGAAGTTACGACGCACAAATGGGTGAACAAGTTGTGACGTTTCGGTTGCAAGAATCATCGGCGGCTAGGCTCGTCGGCGTGAGGGCCTGTCGATTGGTCGCACTTCCGCTCGTAGCGGTTCTCGCCGGCTGCGGCGCGACGGCCCACGAAGCCGGCAACCAGCGCCCGCCAGCCGACGCGCCGGCCGCGCGCTGCAAGAGCGGCTCGGCGCCGATAGGAAGCTCCCGCGTGAGCGTGGCGGCGGTCGTCCGCTCGCACGCGGTCGTCTACCGCCGACCCGGGGTGCGCCCGTTCGCCCGCTTCGACCGGTTGAACGTGAACCGCTTCCCGAACGTCTTCCGCGTGCTCTCGGCGCTGCGGGCTGGCGACTGCCGCACACGCTGGTACCGCGTGCAGTTACCGATCAAGCCGAATGGCGTCACCGGGTACGTTCGCGCGGAGGCCGTCGACACCGGCCGCGTGCGCTCGCGCGTGCTCGTCGACCTGTCGGCGAGACGACTGATGCTCTTCCGCAACGGGAGGCGCGTGCTCGGCACCACCGTCGCGGTCGGCTCGCCGGCGACGCCGACGCCGACCGGCCGTTACTACGTCAACCAGCGGCTGATCCCCGCGGACGCGTCGGGCCCCTTCGGTCCCGCCGCGATCGGGATCTCGGCGTACTCGACCGTGCTCACTGGCTGGACGCAGGGCGGGCCGATCGCCATCCACGGGACGAACGAGCCGTGGTCGATCGGCCGCGCCGTCTCGAACGGCTGCATCCGCGTTCGCAACGCCATTCTTCGCCGGCTGTTCCAGGTGACGCCCGCCGGGACGCCGGTGCTGATCCGCCGGTGAAGCGGCGCCCCCTCGTCGCCACGGTGGCCGCGCTCTGCGCGGGGCTGGCTGCGACGTTCGCGGCAACTGCGCGACAGCCCGCGCTCGTCGACCCCGGGACGGACGCACGCCCTGACGGGTGCGGGCGCGACTACATCGAGCAGACCCAGCGCAACCTCCCGACCTGGGTGTATGTCGGCGACCGGAACGCACCGGCGACCGGGCCGCCTCCGCCGGCGCGCCGCCTCGAGGGCGTCGTCGACTCACGCTACGAACGTGACCTCGCCGTGCACCCGACGCCTGAGGACCTGCCGACCATCCACCGCAGCTACGACGTCAACCTGAACGTCCTCCCCGACCGGCCCTACCGGCGGCTGATGGGCGGGGCATCCGCAGCGACGAGCGGCAACTTCGCCGGGCGCGGCGAGTCGACCGCACGTGTCCACGTCGAGCGGGAGCAGGCGTCGACGCCGCCGTTCGTCTGGCCGGAGGCGGGCGACCGCGTCACCGTCGTCGGCGCGTGGATCTGGGACTGCGGCCACTGGACGCCGGGCGGTGAGCGAACCGAGATCCACCCGTTCCGCGCGCTGTGGGTCGAGCGCAACGGCGGCGCGCCGTCGCCGGCGAGCGCGCGCGGCGAGAGCGAGGGCGACCTCTTCCTCTCGAGCGACAAGACCTACGCCGGTGTCGTCGCGGACTGCGCCCACCGGGCGAAGGGCGTCGTGCTCGCCTTCCAGGCGTGCCTCGCCGTCGAGCCGGGACAGTGGGACGTGAGCGGCACCTACCGCTTCCGGCTGCGCGTGCCGCCGAGGCCTGCGCCCGGCGCGCGGCTGCGGGTCCGCGTGGTGGACGCGGGCAGCACGGCCGGCGCGCCGCGGGCCCGGGCGCGCGCGCACGGGAACGGTGTCGACGTCAGCCTCGTCGTCCCCCGCAGGCCTGGGAAGCGCGTCGTCGTGGCACAGCGCGTCCTCGCGCGCTGGTCAGGCGCCGGCGCGGCGCCGGTGCACGTGCGCGTCCGGTTCGAGCGTCTCCTCGTGCGGCGGGCGATGGACCCGGGCTGCCCCGGCGGCCGTCCCACCTGCGGCTCGAAGGAGACGACGCACGGCGAGCAGATCTCGGCGCCGCCCGGCGAGTGGAACATCTACGTCGACGCGGCCGGCGTCTGGAAGACGTGGGGCCGCGGCCTGCTGCGCGCGCGGGACGGCCAGGTCTTCCGCGGCGGCCCGACGCTCGACCTCCGGCTTGCGCCAGGCCGCCCGTGGCGGGTGTTCGTGTTCACGCGCGAATGCGACTTCGGCCTGCTCGGCAACGCCGACGGCCCGACACACGCGCTCGCGCCGTGCCCGACCTCGAAGGAGTTCGGCACGTTCGACGGCGACGATGTCCCCGGGATCGCGGTGGCGCAGTTCGCGTCGCCCGCAGCGTCGCTCGGCCAGCGCCGCCTGCGACCGCGGCGCCAGGGCTCGACGTGTCCGGTCGTGAACCGGCTGGGCTGCTACGAAGTCGCGTTCCGGGTAGAGCGGCTTGGGGTATAACAGCGCCGTGGCACAGGACCGACAGGACATCATCAGCCAGCTGGCCGACCGAGGCCAGGAGGCGCTCGGCAAGATCGGCGACATGAACCTCCCCGGTGGGCAGAAGCTGCTCCAGAGCGCGAATCAGCTCAAGGAGCGTGCGGACGAGCTGCAGCGTCGGCTACGCGGACTCGACGCGCTCGAGCGGCGCGTGGACTCGCTCGAGAAAAAGGTCGACCAGCTCTCGAAGGCGAAGTCGTCGCCGGCGCGGAAGACGACGACGCGACGCACCTCGGCCCCCAAGGCCGCCAAGCCGAAGCCGACGGGCTCAGGCGGGAACGCGTAGCCGCAGCGCCCGCGGCACGACCTCGAAGCTGACCGGCGTCGTTCCCGGTTGCTCGCCGTCGAGCTCGACCGGCAGCGGCTCCGGGGCGTCGACCTCGACATGCGCGCCGTGCAGTAGGGTCGCCTTCGGGTGCGGCAAGTGCGTGCCGCGGTAGATCTTCGGCAGGGTCACGATCAGGTCGCGCTTCGTGACGTCGCCGATCAGCAGCACGTCGAAGCGGCCGTCGTCGGGCTCGGCGTCGGGCGTCATCTTCATTCCGCCGCCCAGGTAGCGACCGTTCGCCACGATGACGTCGAGCATGCGGCCGGCGTGCTCCTCGCCGTCGACTCGGGCGGTCACCTCGTCGTTGCGCCAGCGGGCGAAGACGGCCAGCGTCGCCCAGGCGTACGAGGCCTTTCCGCCGAGCGCCTTCGACGTCTCGTTCGCGCGCTTCGCGACCGCGCCGCTCATGCCGGCGCTGGCGACGTTGGCGAAGACGGCGTCGCCGTCTCGGCCGTCCCAGCCGCGGTAGCGAACGCGGCCGAGGTCGATCTCGCGCGTCCGCCCGTTGAGCGCGACGTCGACCGCGCCCTCGAGCTTGCGCGGGATGCCGTAGGTGCGGACGAAGTCCCAGCCGGTGCCGCGCGCAATCACGGCGAGCTCGACGTCGAGGCCGGCGATCCCGTTGACGACCTCGTGCACGGTTCCGTCCCCGCCGACCGCGACGAGGAGGTCGGTGTCGGCGGCGGCCTCGCGCGCGAGCTCGGTCAGGTGCCCTGGGCGCTCCGAGAGCAGCGCGTCGCCGCGTAGCCCAAGCGCGGCGGCGCGGTGCGCGAGCTCCGGCCAGCGGCGTCCGACGGCGCCGTTCTCGGCGGCCGGGTTGACGAGGAAGACGATGCTAGGCACCGCTTGCGGCCCCGCCCTCAGGCCGGGCGAGCTTTGCTCGCGCGGCCGTCTGAGGAGAACGGCAGGACCAGTCGCTCTTGAACACCGTCAGTGGCGAGACTCGGTGACGGTGGCGAGCGCCACGCGCGTCATGCGGTCGACCGCCGCGCGCAGCTCGTCGTCGGAGATCCGGGTGAACTCCTCGCCGATGACGATGTCGCTCACCGTCAGCAGGCAGCCGGCCCTGACGCCGCGTAGCGCGCCGATCGTAAACAGCACGGCCGCCTCCATCTCGACGCCGAGGACGCCGCGCGCCGACCAGCGCTTGTGCCGCTCTGGGTCGGGGTCGTAGAAGGTGTCGCTCGAGGCGATCGCGCCCACGCGCAGCGGTTGGTGGAGCTCCTTGGCGGCGTGGACGGCCGCATGGACGAGCTCCCAGTCGGCTGTCGGCACGTGCGGCTCCTGGCCGACGTAGTGGCGCGCGGTGCCGTCGGCGGGAACCGCCGAGACCGCGACGATCAGGTCGCCCAGCTCGAGGTCGTGCTGGAGGCCGCCGCAGGTGCCGACGCGCAGGAAGCGCTTGACGCCGAGCTGCACGAGCTCCTCCATCACGATCGCCGCGGACGGGCAGCCCATGCCGGTCGCCTGCACCGAGACCGGCTTGCCCTCCCACTTGCCGCTGTAGCCGAGCATCCCGCGCTCCCCGTTGAGCTGGACCGGGTTGTCGAAGTAGGTCTCGGCGATGTACTTGGCGCGGAGCGGGTCGCCGGGGAGGAGGCAGGCCTCTCCGTACTCCCCCGGCTCGGCGCGGACGTGGATTGGCATTGGCAGAGCCTAAAGTTGCGGTCCATGCCCGCGCTGAGCGAACCGGCGTTGGACGAGATCCTCACCTTCTGCGCGGAGGACCCGATCGAGCGCGTCTTCCTCGAAGACGTGGCACGGCGTGGGCTCGGCCGTTTCACCGGGCTCAGCGACGGCGGGCGGCTCGTGGCGCTCTGCCACGTCGGCACGAACCTCGTTCCCTCCGGAAGCGGGTGTGGTGCCTTTGCGGAAGTCGGCGGGGCGACTCGAGCCAGGCTCGTGATCGGCGAGGAGAACGCGGTGGGCGACTTCTGGGCGGCCGCGCACGACCGGCTGCCGTCCCCGCGCGAGGACCGGCCGGGCCAACCGGTGTATGTGCTCGAGGAGCCTCCGGAGCCGGGAGGAACGGCGTTGCGTCCCGCGACGCGAGAGGACTTCGAGCTGCTCGTTCCGGCCTGCGCGGAAGCGCACCGCGAGGAGCTCGGGACGAACCCACTCGAGCGCGACGCGGAGGGCTTTCGCTGGCGCACCCGCGCGCAGATCGAGGACGGCCGGTCGTGGATCTGGCGCGACGGCGACACGATTCTCTTCAAGGCGGAGGCGTCGGCCTGGACGCCTTCCGCGGTGCAGCTGCAGCAGGTCTGGGTCGACCCGCGCGTGCGCCGCCGCGGGAATGCCCAGCGGGGCATGCGTGATCTGTGTCGCCTGCTGCTCGAGCGGGTGCCGGCGGTCTGCCTGTTCGTGCGCGCGGAGAACGCCGTGGCAATCCACGTCTACGAGAGGATCGGCATGCGGCAAACGATCTCGTACCGCAGCCTCGTGTTCTTCTAGCGGGTGAATCCCCGAACGGGGGAGGATCGTGCCGCGCTGTGCGCCGAGAATCCGGGCATGCGGATTGGCCTCACCACGGCCGGTGTACTCGCCGTGCTCCTACTCGCGCTCGTGCACGTGACGAACGGCCGTGCGCGCCCGACCGCGGTGCACACCTGCTCGGCGACCGACCGGCAGTTCATCGAGACTGCGCGGACGAACATGACCGCGCTCGAGCTCTGGAGCGAGCAGTACCAGAGCGGCGATGCGTCGGGGAAGGACGTCGAGGGGCAGGCCCGTTCGGCGTCGAAGATCATGCGTGGCACGGGGCCGACCGATTCCGCGCTGCAGCAGGCGCGGCTTCTCGTCATCGGGATGCTGAGCGAGTACGCGAAGGCCGTGCAGCAGCAGGAACGCCACCGCGACTCCGGGCCGCACGTGTACCGGGCCTACCGACTCGCCAACTTCGCGCACACCGTCCTGGCGCGGGCCCAGGCGCCGCTCGCGCACCTCGGCTGCGACGTTTCGCCGCTGCTCTAACGCGCTAGCTGATCTAGGGACGGTTCGCCCGGCCTCCTCCCCAAGGCGAGCGTATCCGGGAGAAGCGCGCGTGTCAGTGCCGGGACCGTGCCGAGAGTGTGTCGCCTTGCGAGACTGTCAGCGGGATGGCAGACGACAGGGTCGACACCGCCGCCCTCCGTGCTCGCGTCCACGAGCACATCCGCGCGCACGACCTGATTCCGCCGAACGGGGAAGTCGTCGCGCTCGTGTCCGGCGGCGCGGACTCGACCTGCCTCTGGCACGCGCTGCGCGGGCTCGGCTACCTCGTCTCCGCGCTCCACGTGAACCACGGCCTCCGTGGAGCCGAGTCCGACGAGGACGCTGGCTTCTGCCGCGAGGCGCTCGGAGCAGAGGTCGTGGACGGTCGTGGCGGCACGACGGAGGACGACCTGCGGCGGATTCGGTACTCGTTCGCCGCCGACGGCCTTCGCGCCACCGGGCACACGGCCTCGGATCAGGTCGAGACCGTCCTCTACCGGCTCGTCTCGAGCGGCGCGCCCGGCGGGATCAAGCCGAAGCGCGAGGACGGCGTCGTTCGTCCGCTGCTCCCGCTCTGGCGCGAGGAAACCCGGGCCTACTGCGAGGCCGAGGGGCTCGCGTACCGCACCGACAGCTCGAACCCGGGGACGCGCCGAGGCCTGATCCGCGACGAGATCCTCCCGCTACTGCGCCGCCTCCACCCGGGCGCCGAGAAGAACCTCCTCCGCCTCGCCGAGGGGCGCCCGTCGAAGCTCGACGACCTGCTGGCCGCATCGACCGGCTCGCGCCGCGTCGACCTCGGCGGCGGCCTCACCGCGGTCCGCGAATACGACCGCGTCTGGCTCGAGCAGACTCCGGTCGCGCTCGAGGGTCGGGTGCGGTGGGGCGAGTGGACGATCGAATCGGAGCTCGCAGGCCTTAAGGTACGAAGCTGGCGCCCCGGCGACAGGCTCGCCGGCCGCTCCAAGAAGGTGCAGGACGTGTTCGTCGACGCGAAGATCCCCCGCTCGGAGCGAGAGGCATGGCCCCTCGTCGTCAGGGGGCGCGAAGTCGTCGCCGTGCCCGGCCTCGTCGAGGCGCCGGGGATCAAGGCGGAGCGCCGGTGAGCACGCAACTCGACGCGGCGATCGGCGAGATCCTCATCGACGAGGAAACGCTCGCCGCACGGGTGGCCGAGCTGGGCGCCGAGGTCTCGGCGGACTACGAGGGACGCGACCTGCTGCTGATCGGCGTTCTCAAAGGCGCCGTCTTCTTCATGGCCGACTTCATGCGCCACCTCACCGTTGCCTGCGAGGTCGACTTCATGGCGATCTCGAGCTACGGCGACGCCACCGACTCCTCAGGCATCGTGCGCATCCTCAAGGACCTCGACATCAGCATCGAGGGCCGCGACGTGCTCGTCGTCGAGGACATCATCGACTCCGGCCTGACGCTGTCGTATCTGATGCGGAATCTGGAATCGCGCGAGCCCGCCAGCCTCGAGGTCTGTGCGCTGCTGACGAAGCCCTCGCGGCGCGAAATCGACGTGCCCGTTCGCTACGTCGGCTTCGAGATTCCGAACAAGTTCGTGGTGGGGTACGGCCTCGACTTCGCAGAGCGCTACAGGAACCTGCCCTACGTCGGCGTACTTGACGAGCACCTGCTCCCGACGACACTTTGAAAACGACCAATCCGGGGCACCGATGAAGCTCATACTCATTGGTACCCTGTGCCGATAGAGGGCCTGTGAACCGATTTTTCCGCTCAGCGCTTTTCCCGCTCGTCGTGATCGTCCTCCTCGTCTGGCTGGCGAGCCAGACGCTGATCCCGCACGGCAAGAGCGAGACGAAGTTCACCTACTCGCAGTTCATCCAGCACGCCCAGAAGGGCGACCTCGCAAACGTGGACTTCAACCCGAGCAAGCGCTCGATCACCGGCACGATCCCGAGCGACAGCGACAAGAAGTTCACCGTCCACTACCCCGCCGACCAGTCCGTTCCGCAGCTCACGGACCTCCTGACGGCACAGCGCGTCGATTTCGACTCAAAGGGGACGGGCGGCTTCTCCTGGGTGAGCGCGTTCTTCTCGCTGCTCCCGTTCATCATCCTGATCGCCTTCTGGATCTTCCTGATGAACCAGGTCCAGGGCGGTGGCTCGAAGGTGATGTCCTTCGGCAAGTCGCGCGCAAAGCGAATGGCCCCCGACTCGCCGAAGATCGGCTTCAAGGACGTCGCGGGCGTCGACGAGGCCGTCGAGGAGCTCCAGGAGATCAAGGAGTTCCTCGAGAACCCGAAGAAATTCCAGGCGCTGGGCGCGCGGATCCCGAAGGGCGTTTTGCTCTACGGCCCGCCCGGCACCGGTAAGACGCTGCTGGCGCGCGCGGTCGCGGGCGAGGCAGGCGTGCCGTTCTTCTCGATCTCGGGCTCCGACTTCGTCGAGATGTTCGTCGGCGTTGGCGCCTCGCGCGTGCGCGACCTGTTCGAGCAGGCCAAGCAGGCGGCGCCCTGCATCGTCTTCATGGACGAGATCGACGCCGTCGGCCGGCACCGCGGCGCGGGCCTCGGCGGCGGCCACGACGAGCGCGAGCAGACGCTCAACCAGCTGCTCGTCGAGATGGACGGCTTCGAGCTGAAGGACAACATCATCCTGATCGCCGCCACGAACCGGCCCGACATCCTCGATCCGGCGCTGCTGCGCCCGGGCCGCTTCGACCGCCAGATCGTCGTCGACCGGCCCGACCGCGTCGGTCGCCGCAAGATCCTCGAGGTGCACGCGAAGGGCAAGCCGATCGCACCCGAGATCGACCTCGACACGCTCGCCGCAGGGACGCCGGGCTTCACCGGCGCCGACCTCGCGAACCTCGTCAACGAGGCCGCGCTGCTCGCCGCGCGCCGCGGCAAGAAGACGATCGAGCAGGAGGAGCTGGAGGAGGGGATCATGCGCGTGATCGCCGGCCCGGAGAAGAAGACCCGCCTGCTCTCCGAGGAAGAGCGGAAGATCACCGCCTACCACGAGCTTGGCCACGCGATCGTCGGGCACTACCTTGAGCACACCGACGAGGTGCACAAGATCTCGATCATCAGCCGCGGCCAGGCGCTCGGTTACACGATTTCGCTACCGCGCGAGGACCGCTACCTGACGACGAAGACCGCGCTGATGGAGCAGCTGGCGATGACGCTCGGCGGCCGCGCCGCGGAGGAGCTCGTCTTCCACGAGGTCACGACGGGCGCCGCCAACGACCTCGAGAAGGTCACCTCGATCTCCAAGCAGATGATCATGCGCTATGGCATGAGCGAGAAGCTCGGCCCGCGCGTGCTCGGCCGGAACCACGACATGCCGTTCCTCGGCCGCGAGATGGGTGCCGAGCCCGACTACTCCGAGGAGATCGCGCGCGAGATCGATGACGAGATCCGGCGCGTGATCGAGGAGGCGCACGAGCTGGCCGTTGCGACGCTGAAGACGCACATGGACGAGCTGCATCGCATCTCGGGCCTGCTGATCGAGCGCGAGACGATCGACAAGGATCAGTTCGAGCGGCTGCTCGCGGGCGAGGACGAGTCGAGCGTGTTCCCGGACGAGGGCACTCCCGAGGCGGAGGCCGAGCTGCCGGCCGAAGAGCGCCGACGCCGCCCGCAGCCGAAGCCGGTCCCGCGCCCATTCCCGGGCGCAACCATGCAGCCGCCGCCAAAAGGTTCAACGACGTAAGTCCGGCTCGCGCTGACGCGCGAGCCATGATGATTCACGTCCGTGAGAGCTTCTCGCGGCACATGCTCGTGAGCGGTGACGGGCAAAGCCCGCCACCGCGGCGCCGCCGAACCGGGGTCAGGTCTTGCGTTGCCACATGCGCGTAGCGAAGCCTCAACAACTCGTCCACCAGTCGTATGCGCCCGCCGAACTTGTTACGCATTCGTCGCTCGGATCTACTGGGTTGCCCAGCCCGGTCCGTCGATGCAAGACCTGACCCCGGGTTAGGCGTGCGGCATCCTGTTGACGTGGAGGCGAAGAAGCGCGACATCTGGGCGGAGTGGCTCGCCGTTCACCGCTACGGCGGCGACCCGGAGATGCGGCGCCAGATGCTCAAGGCGATGGCGATCTTTCGGGACAAGGTGCTCGACCGCGCTGGGCTGGCCGAAGGTGAGACGCTGCTCGACGTCGGTTGTGGCGAAGGGCTGATCGGGTTTGGCGCCGTCGAGCGCGGCGCAGGGCACGTCGTCTTCTCCGACATCTCGGACGACTGCCTCGAGTTCTGCCGCGAGGCGGCGGCGGCGCTCGGCGTCTTGGAGCGCTGCAGCTTCGTCAGCGCCGGCGCGGAGGCCCTCGGCGGAGTCGACGATGCGAGCGTCGACGTCGTCGCCACGCGTTCGGTGCTGATCTACGTCGCCGACAAGGCCGATGCGTTCGCGGAGTTCTTCCGGGTGTTGCGGCCCGGCGGGAGGGCCTCCCTCTTCGAGCCGATCAACCGCTTCGACATGGACGAGCGCAAGCAAGGTTTTTGGGGCTATCCGGGCGACGGGCTGGCCGACCTCGCAGCCCGGGTCGAGCGGGTCTACGAGGAAATCCAGCCGCCCGACGACCCGATGCTCGACTTCGACGAGCGCGACCTCCTCAGGCTCGCGGAGAACGCCGGCTTCTTTCCGGTCGAGCTCGAGTTCCACGCGGCCGTGTCTCCGCGCGGGTCAACGCCGTGGGACGCGTTCGTCAAGAGCGCCGGGAATCCGCGGATCCCGACCATCGGCGAGGCCATCGACCAGGCGCTGACGCCGGAGGAGCGCGAGCGGTTCATCGAGCACCTCCGCCCGCTCGTGGAAGAGGGCAAGGGCGTGTCGCGGATGGCTCAGGCGTACCTCAAAGCGGTCAAGCCCTAGACCGTGCCGGCGGCGACGCCGGCTTGCCAGCTCGCCCACAGGCGGGCGTAGCGCTCGCCCTGGGCGACCAGCTCGTCGTGCGACGCCGTCTCCACGACGCGGCCGTTGTGCATCACGACCACGCGGTCGGCGCGCTCGGCCGTCGAGAGACGGTGGGCGATGATGATCACCGTCCGGCCCTCGACCACCGCAGCCAGGGCTTCCTCCACGGCCGCTTCCGTCGCCGGATCGAGGCTCGACGTCGCCTCGTCGAGGACGATCACGGCGGGGTTGGCGAGCGCGACGCGGGCGATGCCGACGAGCTGGCGCTCCCCCGCCGAGAGGCGGACGCCGCGCGTCTGCACATCGGTTTGGAGCCCGTCCGGAAGTGCGGCGAACCGCTCGAGCGCTCCGATCTGCTCCAGCGCGTAGCGCACGTCGTCGTCCGCCGCCTCCGGGTCGGCAAGCCGCACGTTGTCGGCGATGGTGCCGCTGAAGAGGTGGCCCTCCTGCGGCAGCATCACGATCCGGTGCCGTAGCGACTCGAGCGTGCCGTCGCGCAGGTCGACGCCGCCGAGCCTGATCGCACCCTCCTGCGGGTCGTACTGACGCGTCAGCAGCTTCGCGAGGGTGGACTTGCCCGCGCCGGTGACGCCGACGAGCGCCACGTGCTCGCCCGCGTCGAGGCGGAGCGAGACGTCCTTCACCACGGGCGCGCCGCCCGCGTACCCAAAGGTCACGTCGTCGAGCTCGAGCACGCCGTCCACCGGCAGCACGACTGCGCCCGGCCGCTCGCTGACCGCGTTCTCCGCCTGCAGGAGCCCCACCACCTTCCCGAGCGCCGCGAGCCCCTGCCGGAACTCGCCCAGCCACTCGCTGAAGCGCGCGATCGGGTCGAACAGCTGCACGAGGTAGAGGACGTACGCGACGATCGTCCCCTGCGAGATCGAGCCGTTGCGGTACATCGAGGCCGCGGTGAGCAGCACGGCGACGAGCGCCACCGTCTGCGCGAGCGGGATCATCGTGAAGAGCCGGATGTTCACGAACGACGCCCGGCGCCACGCCCCGATCTGCGCGCGGCTGCGCGGCCGGTAGGTCTCCATCGTCCGCCGCTCGCGCCGGAAGGCCTGCACGACGCGCACGCCCGAGAGCCCCTCCTGCAGCGCGGTCAGCGTCTCCGCAACCCGGTCGCGGATCGCGTGGTACGCGCCGCCCGCGCTGTGATGGAACGCCCAGCTCGCCACCAGCAGCACCGGCAGCGCAATAAGCGAAACAGCCGCCAGGGTCGGCGAGAGGATGATCAGCACGGCCACCGTGAGCGCGATCTGGAGGCCGCTGCCGACCACCTCGACCAGCGCTTCGCGGAGGAATTCGTCGAGCGCCTGCACATCGGACGTGAGCCGCGAGACGAGCACCCCCGTCCGCTCCTGCTCGAAGAAGCCGAGCGGCAGCGCCTGAAGCTTCGCGAAGGCGCGCTTGCGAAGCGCCGTCAGGAACCGCTCCGACGCGGTGGCGGCGGCCAGTGTCTGCAAGCGCACCACGAATGGCTTCACGAGCGCGAGGGCGAGGATCGCGAGGGCGGCGACGTCGACCGGGTGCTGCTCATGCTTGACGATGCCGTTGTCGACCGCGTAGCGGACGAGCGCCGGCCCCGCGAGCGTGATCAGCGTCGAGATGATCACCGCCGCGGCCGCGACGGAATAGAGGCCCTGGACGGGCCGGGTCAGCGGCTGCGTCTCGCGCCACACCTCGCGGGCGGAGGCTCGATCCATCATGCGGCGGCCTCCTCCAGCGCCAGCAGCGCCCGATAGCGGGGCGAGCCCGCGATCAGCTCGTCGTGCGTGCCCTCCTCGACGATGCCGCCGCCTTCGAGCACGGCGACGCGGTCGGCGAGGGCTATCGTCGCCGGCCGGTGCGCGATCACCAGGGTCGTGCGCCCGCGCATGACCTCCGTCAGCGACGCGCGGATCTCGTGCTCCTTCGTCGCGTCGACCGCCGAGGTGGCGTCGTCGAGCACGAGCAGCGCAGGGTCGGCCAGGATCGCGCGCGCGATCGCGATGCGCTGTCTCTGGCCGCCGGAGAGCGAGAAGCCGCGCTCCCCGAGGATCGTGTCGTAGCCGTCGGGCAGGTTCTCGACGAAGTCGGCCGCGCCCGCGAGCTCGGCCGCACGCTGGATGTCCTCGTCGCCCGCGTCCGGCCGCCCGACGCGGATGTTCTCGCGCACGCTCTCGCTGAAGAGGAACGTCTCCTCGAAGACGAGCGCTACCGATCGGCGAACGTCGTCGAGCCGCAGGTCGCGCAGGTCGTGGCCGTCGAGCAGAACGCGGCCATCCTCCGGGTCGTACAGCCGCGCGAGCAGGCCGGCGACCGTGCTCTTGCCGGACCCGGTCGCCCCGACCAGCGCCACCGACTCGCCCGGTGAGACGTGCAGGTCGAGCCCGTCGAGCACCGCGTGGTCGCCCTCGTGGCCGAAGCTCACGCCCTCGAGCCGCACGTCTCCGCGCACGGGCCGCTCGAGCTCCTCCGGATGGCGCGGCTCCAGCAACCGCGGCTCGGCCTCCAGCACCTCGGTGATGCGGCCGCTCGCGCCGAGCGCCTTCTGCAAGGTGGTGACACGCTGGCCGAGCACACGCAGCGGCCAGACGAGCATCACCACGTACGCGTTGAAAGCGACGAACGAGCCGACCGAAAGCTCGCCGGAGATCACGCGCCGGCCGCCGAACCAGAGCACCGCTGCGATCCCGAGCAGCGGCAGCATCTCCAGAAACGGGACGAAGACGGCGTCGAGCCGCGCCAGGTGGAGCGCGCGGTCCATGATCTCGTCGCTACGGCGTCGGAAGCGGCCCTCGAGCGCGGCGCCGGCGCCGAGGCCCTTCACGACGCGGATCCCGCTCACCGTCTCCTCGACGAGCGTCGAGGCCTGCGCCCACGACTCCTGCAGCTGCCGCGTCCCTGCGTCGTAGCGGCGCGAGTAGAGCCAGGCGCCGAGGCTCACCAGCGGCACCGGGATCAGCACGATCAGCGCGAGCTGGGCATCGAGGAACAACATCACGATCGCGACGGCGACGACCGTGAGCACGTAGCCGATGGTGTGCCCGATCGCGTCCATCATCCGCGCCACGTGCTGCGAGTCCGACGACGCGCGGCTGAGCAACTCGCCCGGGCCGACGCGGTCATGGTAGGAGGCGTCGAGCCGCAGCGAGTGCGCGAAGATCGCGTCGCGGACGCGCGCGTCGGAGTGCGAGCGGTTCCGGATCGCGTACAGGTGGCGGAAGGCGCCCGCAACGACCTCGAGCATCCCGACGGCGAGTAGCACGACCAGCCAGATCACGAGGGTCTGGTGGTTCTCGCCGACGATCCCGTGGTCGATCGCGTACTTGACGACCAGCGGTGCCGCCACCGCACCCGCCTGCCAGAGCAGGCCGGAGACGACCGCCCCGCTGACGCCGTAGGCCTGCGAGCCCACAACCGCGTGGACGAAACGCCATGCTGCGCCCCGGCGCGCCTGTTCGTCGCCCATGGCCCTAACCTACCGACGCATGAGCCCGCCCATCGAGCAGCGCTTCCCGCGGCCATCCGTGATGGGCGTCGTCAACGTCACGCCGGACTCGTTCTCGGACGGCGGCTTGAACTTCGATCCGGGAGACGCGGCCGCCTCGGCGCGTCGCATGCTCGCGGAAGGGGCGGCGATCGTCGACGTCGGCGGCGAGTCGACACGGCCGGGCGCCGGCGGCGTGAACGCAGACGCGGAGCTACGCCGTGTCGTGCCGGTACTGGAGGCGCTCGAGGGCGAGGTGCCGGTCTCCATCGACACCTCGAAGGCGGAGGTGGCCAGGCGCGCGCTCGAGCTCGGCGCAGAGCTGGTGAACGACGTCACCGCCCTGCGCGCCGACCCCCAACTGGCCGCCGTCGTCGCCGAGTCCGGCGCCTACCTCTGCCTGATGCACATGCAGGGCGAGCCACGCACGATGCAGCTCGACCCTCGCTACGACGACGTCGTCTCCGAGGTCGCGGCCTTCCTCGAGGAGCGGCTGGGCGTCGCGGTGGCGGCTGGGATCGGCGAGGAGCGCGTGTGCCTCGACCCGGGAATCGGCTTCGGCAAGACCGTTGAGCACAACTTCGAGCTGATCCGCCGCCTCGGCGAGCTCACGGCGCTCGGTCGGCCGGTGCTCGTCGGGATCTCGCGCAAGAGCTCGCTCGGCAAGCTGCTCGGTGACCCGGACGCGACGACCGGCTCGGTCGCGGCGAGCGTCGGCGCCGCGGTTGCCGCCTACGAGCGCGGTGCGACGATTCTGCGCGTCCACGACGTGCGCGAGCACGTCGAGGCGCTCACCGCGGCGCGAGCGGTGTACGCATGACCGTCGTCGTCGAGATCGCGGGCCTCGAGCTGGCCGGCCGCCACGGGGCGCTCGAGGCGGAGCGCGAAGGGCTGCAGCCGTTCCTGTACGACGTCGAGCTCGAGCTGGACGAGCCGGCTTCGGACGAGCTCGTGCAGACGGCCGACTACCGCGAGGTGGTCGCGCTGATCCGCGACGTCTCGCGGAGCAAGCAGTTCCACCTCCTGGAGTCGCTCGCCGCGACGCTCGCAGAGACGATGCTCGAGCGCTTTCCGGCCGCCCGAAACGTGTACGTGCGCGTGCGCAAGCCGCACGTGGAGCTCGGCCTGCCGGTCGACTACACGGCCGCTAGCGTGCGGCGGGAGCGACGCTGACGCTGTAGCTCGCCTGCACGACCTTCTTCGCCAGGAACACGTCGATGTAGACGAACTGGCCGACGCCGCGGCCCTTCAACGTCACCCGCTCGAATCGCTTTCCGCCGTGTGCCGAGACGCCGATCAGGTCGCGCCGCGCCGCGGCGCCCCGCTCGAACACCGACCGCGTGTTGCGGCCCCAGACCTCGAGCGAGACGTCGGCGGTCGGGCGGACGGTCACGACGAGCTTCCCACGCGCAGGGAGCCAGGCGCGGTAGACGTCCTCCGGGTCCTCCCGCCGCTCGAGCTGCGCCTTCAGCGCGGCGTGCGGTCTCCCCGGTCGGGTCAGCGCGGGCTTGCCTGCGAGGGTGAGGCCGTTCGGCTTGACGAGGTAGACGTCCTCGTTCGGCTCCTGAGGGTCGGTCGCCGGCGGCTTGCGCGTCAACGCGTCGGCCACGTTCAGGATCCCGTAGCCGGTGTCGGCGTCCCAGCCGCGCTTGCCCACGTCCCGTGCGGAGTGGCGCATGACGTCGAAGAGCTGCGTGTTCGTCAGGGTCGGGCGCAGCGTCCAGACCGCGGCAGAAGCTCCGGCGACAAGTGGTGCCGAGAAGCTCGTGCCGTCTGCCGTGGTGTAGCCGGCGGGATCCCAGTACGTCGGGATCGCGGCCGTCATGTCCTGCCCGGGCGCCGCGAGGTCCATCGCCGGCGAAATGCTCGAAAAGACGGTGACGCGGTCGCTCTCGTTCGTCGCCCCGACCGTGAGGACGTGCGCGAAGCTCGCCGGGTACGAGAGCGGGTTGCCCTCCATGCGATCGTTCCCGGCGGAGGCGACGATCAGCACGCCGGCGCCGAAGGCGTTCAGGATCGCGTGCTCCTCGACGGGGATCCGGTTGACGCCGCCGAGGCTGAGGTTGATGACGCCGCGGCCGCGGATCCGCGCGGCGGCGAGGCCGGCGATCTCGTCCCCGACCGTCAGCTGGCCGTCGGGGCTCGCGTCCCAGAGCTGCAGCTTCGCCTGCGGGTAGATCCCGACGATCCCCTTGGCGTTCACGGGCGCGGCGGCGACCGAGGCGGTCGCGGTCCCGTGCGCCTCGTCACCGTCTCCCGACTGGAACGTCTGCGTGTTCAGCGCAAAGGTGTTGGGCCGGCCGGCGAACTCTTCGTGCGAGAGGTCGACGCCCGAGTCGATCATCGTCAGCGGCACGCCGGGGCCGGGCCCGGTCCAGTTCGCGACGCCGACGTGTGACGGCCACCATTCCGTGGTCGAGAGCGGGTCGCTGAACTGGCCGAAGAAGCCGCTCGCGTTCTCGGGGTCGGTGCCGACCGGGACGTCCGGCGTGACTGAGCGCACGAGCCTCAGTCGTTCGAGCTTCGGGAGCAGCCTCTGCGCCTCCCAGCTCGGCAGGCGCCAGAGCCCGAGCGACGAGTCCAGCTCGCGGCCGCCGACGCGCCGGAGCAGCGGCGCCGTCTCGCCTATACGCGAGCGGTCGAGCTCGACGAGTGTCCGCGGGTACGCCTGCAGCCGGGCGGAGGACTTCGAGCCCGCGAGCACAGGGGCCCCGGCATGGGTCAGAACGCCTGCTCCGGCGGGTGAAGCGCAGCAAAAGAAGACGACCCCGATCAGCGCGGCGCGGCGCATGGCCCCGAACGGTAGCGACGACCGACGGGCCGTGACGGACAATCCGGGCATGACGAGAAGCTTCGTCGGTCTGGGTGCCAACCTTGAGGCCCCGCGGACGCAGATCGAGCGGGCGCTCGAGCTCCTGGGCGAGGAGGACGACATGGAAGTCGTGGCGGTTTCGACCCTGCGCTGGACCGATCCGGTCGGTTACGAGGACCAGCCGCGCTTCCTGAACGGCGCCGCGGAGCTCAGGACGACCCTCGGCGCACGCGAGCTGCTCGAGCGCCTGCTCTCGATCGAGCGCCGCCTCGGGCGCGTTCGCGGTGAAGGCCCGCGCTTCGGCCCGCGCACGATCGACCTCGATCTGCTCCTCCACGGCGACGAGGTGATCGACGAGCCCGGGCTCCAGATCCCGCATCCCAGGCTGCACGAACGCAGGTTCGCGCTGGAGCCGCTGGCCGAGCTCGATCGGGCCCTCGAGCTCCCCGGCCTGGGCCCGGTCCAGACCCTGCTGGCAGGGCTATGATGGCCGCATGTCGCACCTCGACGAGCTCGACGAGTTCGAGGCCGAGCTCGAGCTCGCGCTCAAGAAGGAATACTCGGCCGTCTTCGCGCTCTTCCGCTTCTGCGTGCTGACGCAGGACGCGACGTACCTCTGCAACAAGCTCGACCTCCAGTACGTGCCGCAGCCGAGCTACCCGTTCTTCCACCTGAAGATGGAGGACGTCTGGGTCTGGGACAAGAACCGCCCGACCCGGATCATCCCGCGCGCCGAGGTCTACACCTCGAGCGACGTCACGGTCGAGGAGCTGCGCGGCGAGGGCGACGAGCCGAGCCTCAGCGCTCAGGCGCTGGCCGAGCGCATCGGCGAGTCGCTTGGCTCTGACGACGAGCTCTAACTCACGGGTTCGGGAGTTCGTCTAAATCCGCACATGGTGCGGCGTGTCTGGCTTTCGCTTGTGATGTTGGCGCTCGGTGCGGCGATGCTGACCGCTGCCCAGCTGGCGAGCGCAAGCTTCGGTTTCAAGCAAGGCGGGATCTTTCGCGTGGGGTTCAGCGGCGCCTCGGTGCAGGTCGACCCGCAGCTCGCGTACGTCTCGACCGCGTGGTGGCTGGAGTATGCGACGGCGGCGAAACTGGTCAATTACCAGGACCGGGCCGGCCAGCCAGGCACACGGCTCGTGCCCGAGGTCGCATCGCGATACACCGTCTCGCGCGACGGGCGGACGTGGACGTTCTTCGTCCGCAAGGGGTTCCGCTTCAGCGACGGCTTGCCGGTCACGGCAGCGAGCTTCAAGTATGCGATCGACCGCGCGGCCAACCACGACCTTGCCTCGCCCGGCGCGCAGTTCATCACCGACCCGAAGGGCGCGAACATCGTCGGGGCACGTGACGTGACCGACGGCCGCTCGCTGCACGTGCGCGGCGTCGCGGCGAAGGGCAACCGGCTGATCATCCGTCTGACGCGTCGCGATCCTGCGTTCCTCAGCAAGCTCGCGATGCCGTTCTTCCAGGCGACGTCGGCCCGGCTCCCGCTGAACCGCGAGGTCACGGGTGCGTATCCCTCTGCAGGCCCGTACTTCTTCAGCCGGAACGACCCGAACGTGCTCACGCAGTTGCGCCGCAACCCGTACTACCGCGGCGTGCGGACGCACAACCTCCGAGGCCTCGACGTCCGGTGGAACCTCACCGAGGAAGCGGCTTACCAGCAGGTGCGGTCCGGCGCCCTCGACGAAGGGCCGCTGCCCCCCGCTCACGTCCGAGACGTCGCGAAGGCCTACGGCGTGAACAAGACGCGGTTCTGGAGGAAGCCGATGTCCTGTCTGTCGTTCCTTTCGATCAACAACAAGCGGCCGTTGTTCCGCAACAACGTCGCGCTGCGGCGCGCGCTCAGCTGGGTGGTCAACCGCAAGGCCTACGCGGCGGCGTCGGGGGCGTACCTGATGACGCCGTGGTCGCACCTGCTGCCGCCGACGTCCGCGGGATCGGTGACCGCGTCGACGCTGCAGCCGTACCGCGGAGCGCCGAATCTGCGCAACGCCCGGGCCCTGGCCGCCGGCCACCTGCGGCGCGGGCGGATCAACATCGGCTTCCGCAGCTCCGGGACGATCGGCGCCCCCCAGGCGCGGCTGCTGCGCGCCGACCTGGTCAGGCTCGGCGCCGACCCGGCGAGGATCAGGCTCAAGGCCTTCAGCGGGGCAGACATCTACGACGCGATGGCCAAGCGTGGCACCGACCTCGACCTGGGGGTCGGCATGGGCTGGTGCGCGAACACCTCGCCCGTGGACCCGGCCTCGCTCATCCGCCAGGCGCTGGAGTCGTCGAGTCTCTTCGGGATCGACAACGCCAGCTACACGCGCAGGCTCCGGGCGGCGCTGAGGCTCAACGGGAACGCCCAGTACCGGGCGCTCGGGAAGCTGGACATCGACCTGATGACGAACCTCGCCCCAACCGTCGTGCTCGCCGTCTACAACAACCGGTACTTCTTCTCGTCGCGCGTGGACCCAAGGAGCCTCGTGTACCAGAACGTCTATGCGGACTGGAGCATCCCCCGGCTCGCGCTGAAGTGACGCCGTGAGCAGGCCGGCACTCGCGTTCGCGCTGATCGCCGCCGGGGCGGCGATGTTCGCGCGCTGAAGTAGGCTCGGCCGCATGGCACTCCTGGCGATCGACGTCGGGAACACGCAGACCGCCTTCGGGCTCTTCGAGGCCGACGAACTGCGAGACCACTGGCGCGTCGCGACCGAGCGGAACCGCAGCGGGGACGAGCTCGGCGCGCTCTACGCCAGCTTCCTCGACCTCTCGACGGTCGACGGCATCGCGCTCGCCTCGACGGTCCCGCAGCTGTACCGCTCGTACGAGGACTTCGCCAAGGAGTACGTGAAGGCGGAGCTGCTCGAGCTCGGGCCCGGAGTGCGGACCGGCGTTCCGATCCGCTACGACGATCCACGCGAGGTCGGGCCCGACCGGATCGCGAACGCCGTGGCGGCGGTCGAGCGCTACGGGCCGCCGGCGATCGTCGTGGACTTCGGCACCTCGACGAACTTCGACGTCGTCTCGCCGGCCGGGGAGTACGTCGGCGGCGTGCTCGCGCCGGGGATCGAGGTCTCGATGGACGCGCTCTTCGCCCGGGCGGCGCGGCTGTTCAAGGTCGACTTCGCCGAGCCGGAGACGGTGATCGCGAAGAACACCGCCTCGAGCCTGCAGTCGGGGCTGGTCTACGGGTTCGCGGGCCAGGTGGACGGGATCGTCGACCGCATCCGCGGCGAGCTGGGCGCCGACGCGCAGACGGTCGCGACCGGCGGGCTCGCGGACCTGATCGTCCCGCACGCGCGGACGCTGGAGACGATCGACCCGTTCCTGACGCTCGAGGGCGTGCGCCTCGTCTGGGAACGCAACCACGACTGACCGCAAGTAACAGACTGTTACAAGAACCGGAACCGCTGGAACCTGGCCGTACCTAGGTTCGAACCCACCAAGTAACAGTCTGTTACTTGGAAAGACGGGGCCGGATCAGCCGCCGCCGTAGATCGAGATCGGGAGGTCGAGCACCACGTCGTCCTCGCCCTCCGGCAGCTCGGCCTCCAGGCGCTGCAGCACCTCGTCGGCACCGGGGGCCGCCGCGAGCAGCCGGGTCTCGACCTCTTCCAGCGTCGCGAGCTGCACGAGCTCCTGCTTGAACGGGCGCGAAAAGCGGCCGCGGCCGAGGTACCAGCCGTAGAACTTCTTCAGGAAGCCGATGGCGCGGCGCTCGCCCAGCTCTCGCACCGTCGCGCGCATGAAGAGGATCAGCTCCGCGACGACCTCTTCGCGCGTCGGCACCGCGGCATCGCCGTCGATGATCTCGCGCAGCGCCCACGGGTTCCCCTGGGCGGCCCGGCCGACCATCACCGCGGCTGCACCGGTCGTGGCCAGGATTGCCTGCGCCCGCGCCCGCGAGGTCACGTCACCAGAGGCGATCACAGGCACGTCGACCAGCGCCGCCAGCTCGCCCGTCAGCGAGTGATCCGCCTCGCCGGTGTACATCTGCCGCGCCGAGCGCGGGTGCAGCGTCAGCGACGACGCGCCCGCCTCGGCGAGCTCCGGCCCGAGCGCGAGGCATGCGCGCGATCCGTCCTCGAGGCCGCGGCGCATCTTCACCGTCACCGGTACCGAGACGGCTCCCGCGACTGCCTCAACCACCGCGCACGCGCGCGCCGGGTCCTCCAGAAGCGTTGCGCCGGCCCCGGTCTTCGTCACCTTCTTCACCGGGCAGCCGAAGTTGATGTCGACCAGGTCTGCGCCAGCGTCCTCGACCATGCGGGCCGCCTCGGCCATGACCTCGGGCTCGGAGCCGAAGATCTGCACCGCCAGCGGCCGTTCGTCGGCCGAGATGCGCAGGTATCCGAGCGTGCGCTCGTTGCCGTGGTGCAGGCCGGCACAGCTGACCATCTCCGAGCAGACGAGCCCCGCGCCGTAGCGACGGCCCTGGCGGCGGAACGCCTGCACGCTCACCCCGGCCATCGGCGCGAGGACGAGCCGTGTCGGGATCTCGACATCGCGGATCCACCAGGAGCTACGGAGATCTACCTGCACAGAGCGCAAAATGGTATCCGCAGAAGGGGTTGACGTCCGTCCACCCGCGTAGGTAACATGCCCGCCCGCGACGGCGCCCCTGCGCCGCGCGTTTTTCTTTCAGGAGGCCCGTTGAAGGACGTAATCCTCACTCCGGAAGGCTACGAGAAGCTCAAGCAGGAGATCGAGTTTCTCTCAAATGAGAAGCGTCGTGAGGTCGCCGATCGCATCCGCACGGCGCGCGAGTTCGGCGACATCGCCGAGAACGCCGAGTACGACGACGCGAAGAACGAACAGGCGCTGCTCGAGCACCGCATCGCCACGCTCGAGGAGCGGCTGCGCAACGCCCGCGTGATCACCAAGAAGGACGTCGCCAAGGACGTCGTCTCGATCGGCTCGAAGGTGAAGCTGCGCGACATCGCCGCGAAGCAGACCTTCGAGTACCGCATCGTCGGCTCCGCCGAGGCGAACCCGGCCGAGAACAAGCTCTCGAACGAGTCGCCGGTGGGCAAGGCGATCATCGGCAAGAAGAAGGGCGAGACGGTCGAGGTCGCGGCCCCGCGCGGCTCGATGAAGTTCAAGATCCTGGAAATCAAGGCCGCTTAGAGTCCCCAGCGCAGTGCTGCCGAAGCGGTTCCCAGACAGGGAAGAGATCGCTGCGGTCCGGGCCCGCGCCGAGGAGGCTGAGCCAGGACAGATGCTCGACGACGAGCACCGCGTCGCTGGCCGGGTCATGGCTCGGCGCGAGATGGGAAAGCTGACCTTCCTCGACCTCGTCGACCGCTCTGGCCGGATCCAGCTCATCACGGAGCAGAAGGTCGACCTCGACCTCGGCGACATCGTCGGCGTGACCGGTCGCCCTGGGCGCTCGCGCCGCGGCGAGCCGTCGCTCGTCACGTCGGAGCTCCAGCTGCTGGCAAAGATCCGCCGCCCGTTTCCGGACACGTTTCACGGGCTGACCGACGTCGAGACCCGCTACAGGCAGCGCTACCTCGACCTGCTCGTCAACGAGGAGACGCGCGCCGAGTTCCACCTGCGCGCGCGGATGGTCGCGGCGATCCGCCGCTACCTCGACGGGCACGGATTCGTCGAAGTCGAGACGCCCATCCTGCAGCCGCGCTACGGCGGCGCCTTCGCAGACCCGTTCGTCACGCACTACAACGAGCTCGACGCGGACTTCTACCTGCGGATCGCGACCGAGCTCTACCTCAAGCGGCTGATCGTCGGCGGCCTCGAGCGCGTGTACGAGCTCGCCAAGGACTTCCGCAACGAAGGCGTCTCGTACAAGCACGCTCCCGAGTTCACGATGGTCGAGTGGTACGAGGCCTATGCGGACTACATGGACACGATGGCGCGGATCGAGGAGCTGGTCGAGACGGTCGCGCAGGAGGCGATCGGAACGACGCAGGTCACATTCCGCGGGCACGAGGTCGACCTGAAGGCCCCCTGGCGGCGGCTCAAGCTCCTGGACGCGCTCGAGGAGGAGGGGCTCTGGACGCGCGACGAGGACGAGCTGCGGCGCCGGCTCGAGGAGCGCGGCGTGGACACGACGCAGGACCGCAGCTGGGCGCAACTCGTCGACCATGCGCTCACGAACTTCGTCGAGCCGACCCTCGTCGAGCCGACGATCTTGCACGACTACCCGGTCGAGCTCTCGCCGTTCGCACGGGCCACTGACGACGACCCGTCGATTGTCGAGCGGTTCGAGTACTTCGTCGGCGGGATGGAGCTGGGCAACGCGTTCACGGAGCTGAACGATCCCGACGAGCAGGCGGAGCGCTTCGCGCAGCAGGCGCAGCAGGAGGGCGGCGAGCCCGGCGACCCGGATTACGTCGAGGCGCTCGCGTACGGGATGCCGCCGACCGGTGGGCTCGGGCTCGGGATCGACCGGCTGGCGATGGTGCTCACCGGGCACGACAACGTCCGCGACGTGATCCTCTTTCCCGCGCTCCGGCCACGCGACTAGTGACGCCGGAACGGCGGTACGCGCTCGACGCGCTCCTGGACGCGCTCGGGCTGCCGTTCGACGAGTCTGTCTGGGTTCCTGAGGCGCAGCTCGACGAGGTCTTCGCGCTGCTCACGCTCGCGCACGAGCGGCAGGCGGAGCTCGACCGTCACGGCCGGCCGCTTCCGCCTGCAGAGCCGCCTGGGCCGCGGGTGGCGGAGATCGCGGCGGGCCTCGGGCTCGACCGCCGCGACTATCCCGGGGGCGAGCGGTTTCTCGTCGCACTCACGCACGACGTCGACCTCCTCGGGGGCGGCGGCTTCAGGAGGGCGGCGCGCAAGCTCGGCGGCGCGGCCTACCACCGTTCGGGTCGGCGGCTGCGCGAGGGGCTCACGTTCGCGGTTGACGCCTGGGCGTGGCGCGACCCCGACTACCCGATCGACGCGATGCTCGGCGCCGAGAGCGGCCGCGGTTCGACGTGCTTCTTCCTCGCGCGGCAGGAGGCGCCGCAGGACGGCTACCCGGAGCGCTACCGGCCGGCACTTGCGCTCGCCCTCGAACGGACTCGCGGGGCCGGCCTGGAGGTCGGTCTCCACGCGTCCTTCGGCGCCCGCGATCGGCCTGGTGCGATCGAGGAGGAGGCACGGGCGCTGGGAGGGGAGCTACAGGGCCTGCGCCACCACTACCTCCGCAGCGATCCGTCGCGGCTCGCGGCCGAGCTGCGCGCGGCCGGATTGCGCTACGACTCGAGCATCGGCTGGCCATCGAAGCCGGGCTTGCGCGCGGGCACGCCGTACCCGTACCGGCTCTGGGACGCGGAGCGGCGCGAGCCCGGCGGCTGGGAGCTGCCGCTCGCGGTGATGGACGCCACGCTCTCGGAGGAGCGCTACCTCGGGCTCGACGCCGATGCCGCGTACGAGGCCGCCGTCGAGGTACTCGAGCCGGTCGCCGAGCACGGCGGCGCGGTCGCGATCCTCTGGCACCCGCCGCAGCACCACCCTCGGCTTGCGAAGGGTTTCGACCACGTCTACCGGCGCCTGCTCGCCTGGATCGACGAGCGCGGCGGCTGGGCCGGCTCTGCCGCCGAGACGCTCGACCGCTGGGAGGCTCGACGGGGCTAGCCGAGGAGTGCCGTCGCGAGCTCTGAGACCTGCTGTTCCACCATCCGTGCGACGGCGCGCTGTTCCGGCGCGGAAAGGCCGAGCGGGTCCGGGATCTCCGGCAACTGGCGGTTGCGGAAGTCCTTGGGACGGGCCGCGTGCGCGGCGGCGATTCGGTCTCGCGGCAGGCCCGTTCGGTCGTGGAGCAGGCCGACGAGCTCGGGGAGCGTGAACGTCTTCTCGACCGGCGCGCCCGCGTCGACGACGGCTGCCATCACGTGCTTGCGCTCGAAGCCGACGACGAGATCGCGATCGCGCAGGTCGCCGAGTTGTCGCGCGCGGTGGGTCGTGAGGTCGAGCCCGAGCTCGCCGGCCAGCGTCACGGCCTCGGGCAGCGCGGGCACCGGCCCGAGGTCGAGCGTCCCCAGCGACGAGACCTCGACGGGTAGCCCCTCCGTCTCGCCGGCGAACACGCCCGCCGCCAGCGGGCTACGGAAGCGGTTTCCGGTGCAGACAAAGGCGACGCGGAACGGCTCGCTCAGCGGACGTGCCCCTCGTCGAAGCCGACCGCGTCCTCGATCTTCAGCTGCCGAGCGCGCACGAGAGGGCCGGTCAGCCACGGCGCGGGCCGCAGGACGCGGGCCTTCCAGACCAGCCGCGGCTCGACGGGAACGAGCTCCGCGGCCCGCCGGTAGCTGTTGGCGGCCTCGCGGTAGCGGCCGGCCCGCAGCGCCTCGTCGCCGGCGCGGCCGAGCTGCGCCGGGCTGGGCCCGGAGAGGCGGCGGTCGAGGTACGCGCGCTCCTCAGCGGTCAGGTCGTCTCGTTCCGAGGCACGCCGCAGCACGGCCTCCGCGTGCTCGTCCATCCGCGCGGGCCGGGCGGACAGGCTCTCGGAGCCCCACCGGTAGAGCGCGAGCGGCTTCGGCTGGAGGGAGACCCGCGCGCCCGCATAGACCGCGCGGAGCCAGAAGTCCCAGTCCTCGGCGACCTCGAGGTCGGTCGCGAAGCCGCCGAGCTCGTCCGCGAGCTGCTTCGGGAAGAGCGACATCGTCGAGACGAAGTTCTGCTGCAGGATCACGAGGCGCTGGCGCTCCGGCCGCGGGAAGCGGCCCTTGTAGCGCATCCGCGAGGGGTGGATCCCGCTCGGGAAGAGCCAGTAGCAGTTGGAGGTCGCGATGCCGCCGCCGTGGCGGTCGAAGGTCGCGACCAGCTCCTCGAGGTGCTGCGGCAGGAGGACGTCGTCCGCGTCGCAGAACGCGATCAGCTCGCCCCGCGCCTCGACGATGCCGCGGTTGCGCGCAGCCGCCACGCCTGCGTTCTCCTGGCGCACGACGCGTACCGGCTCCGGGAAGGCTGCGGCGATCACGCCCGTCGAGTCCCGCGAGCCGTCGTCCACGACCACCACCTCGAGATCGCGGTAGGTCTGCCAGAGCGCCGACGAGATCGCCGCGCCGACGGTGGCCTGCGCGTCGAAGGCCGGGATCACGACCGAGACCCTCACGCGGCCAGCCTCTCGTACAGCTCGAGGAAACGCTCGACCAGCCGCCTGTCGTTGCCCGCGCCGTCCACGTGCTTTCCCGCCGCCGCGAGGCGCGCCGCGAGCTCGGGGTCGTCGAGCACGCGCCGCATTGCGGCGGCCAGCGCGTGCGGGTCCTCCGGGACGAGCAGCGCGTTCTCCTCGTCCGCGACGAGCTCGCGCAGGCCGCGGACATCCGTCGCCACGAGCGGCGTCCCCGAGGCGAGCGCCTCCAGGGCCGAGAGCGGTAGGCCCTCCCAGCGCGACGGCATCACGACGGCGTCGGCCGCGCCCATCAGGGCCCGCGCGTCCGGCCGCAGGCCGAGGAAGCGGACGCGGTCGGCGACGCCGGTCTCAGCCGCAAGGCGCTCGAGGTCGTGCCGCAGCACGCCCTGGCCCGCGATCGCGAGGACGGCGTCCGGCACCTCCGCAATCGCCCGGATCGCGAGCGCGTGGTTCTTCTGCTCGACGAGGCGCCCGACGGCGATCACGAGGCGCGTGTCGGGCCCGACGCCGAGCTCGGCGCGATCGGCCGGGGGCGGCGCGGGCGAGACGGCGTTCGGCACCATCGCCACCGGCGTCAGCCCGTTCTCCTCGAGCGCCGCCTCGACGCCCGGCCCGCAGGCGACCGCGGCGAGGCCCGAGAGCCGAACGAGGCGGACCGACGACGGCCAGTCCTTTTCCGGGCCGCCGTGGAGGCTGACGAGGCCGGGCGGCTTCCGGCCACGGCGCGTGACGAGGCCAGTCGCGAACGCCATCGTCGGGTTGTGGGCGTGGACGACGTCCGGCCGAATCTCAACGACGGCACGGCGCACGGCCGAGGCCGCGGACGGAATCCGCGACAGGCGCCGCTCCACGACCGGGATCGGGAACGGGTCCGTGTCGAGCTCCGCGGCCATCGGTCCCGGCGACGCGGCGACGAAGACCTCGTGTCCTGCCTCGCGCGCGCCGCGGTAGGCCGACACGAGGATCCGCTCAGCCCCGCCCGTGCGGAGCTCCTGGATCACGTGGAGGATGCGCACAGGTCCCGGTAGAGGGCTACGGTCCGGTGGGCCATCCGCTCGGGTGTGAACTCGTCGAGCACGCGCGCCCGGCCGCGCCTCCCGAGCTCGCGCCGACGCGCGGGGTCGGCCGCGAGCGAGTCGAGCGCCTCCGCCAGCGCAGCCGGGTCGTCCGGCTCGACGATCAGCCCCGTCTCGCCGTCCACGACGAGCTCGGGGACGCCCCCGACGCGAGTGGCCACGACGGCGATGCCCGCGGCCATCGCTTCCAGCACGGCCAGCGGGAAGTTGTCGGCGCGCGAGGGCTGAACGAGCACGTCGAGCTCCTGCAGGCGCGAGCGCGCGAAGGGGACGAATCCGTGAAAGCGCGCGTCCACCTCTGCGTCGCGCGCCTGCCTCTCCAGCTCGCCGAACAGCGAGCCCGCGCCGAAGACCTCGAGCCGTACCGGCGCCCGCATCGCGGCGGCCGCGTCGATCAGCACGTCGACGCCCTTCCAGTACTCGAGGTTCGAGGCCACGCCCGCGACCAGCCCGCCGTCCTCGCGCGGCTCGGCCGCCGGGCCGGCATGGATCCCGAGCGGGATCACGTGCAGCCGCGAGGCGGGAAAGCCGTGGCCGAGCATGAAGTCGACCATCGCCTGCGAGGGCGCGACCACGTGGCCGAGCCGCGTGAGGCCGGCCTCGAGCGGCAGGTAGCCGTGCTCGAGCCAGGCGAGCCGGGCCCGCGACACGCCCGGCGGGTCGGGTGCCTCCGGCCGGCCGACGCGCGGTGCGATCTCCTCGGGCATCCCGTGGAGCGTATGGACGACACGAGCCCCGTGCAGCCGGCCGCCGATGCGGCCGAAGAGGCCCGCGCGCCGGTCCTGGGTGTGCACGAGATCGGCCTCTCCGAGCCGCCGCCAGACCGCCGCGCCGCCGCGCAGGTCGAGCTTGTGCCCGACCGGAGCGGCCTGCGCCGGGACGTCGAGCGCGCGGAAGCTCTCCGCGACCGGCTCGCTCGCGCAGACCACCTCGACGTCCACGCCCTCGGCAGCGACCCGCGACGCGAGTAGCTGCAGGTGCGTCAAGGGGGCGCCGCCCTCGAGCGTCGAGACGTAGACGACCCTCACGCGCGCGCGGGGGCGCCTTCGGCCGCACGCCGCTGCCCCTGCGTCCAGATCGCCGCGGCCAATCCGCCGATCAGCCAGAACGGCAGGAAGTACTGCTCGGAGAGGAACATCGCGCTGACGATCGCGATCGTGAGCGAGATGCGTAAGGCCCGCACGAACCCGGGATCGCCGTAGCCGAGCTGGATCGCGCTGCTCAGCCGGACGAAGGCGAGGATCAGGTACAGCGCCAGCAAGGCCATGGCGACCAGGCCGAGCTCCGCGCCGATGTCGAGCAGCGCGTTGTGCGCCACGGTCAGCGTGAGCGTCCCCAGCGGCTGGCCGGTGAGGTCGTTGTAGTGGAACTGAAAGTTCCCGGGCCCGACGCCCAGCAGCGGGTGGTCGCTCGCCAGTTGCGCGGCCGCGCTCCAGGCGCCGAAGCGCGTCGAGACGTTCTCCTGCGCCACGTTCTGCTTGAGCGTGACCGCTTCGTGGAAGCGCTGCGGGTTGGTGTGGATCACGAAGAGCGTCCCGATCACGGCGAGAGCGCCGGCCGTGAGCGTGACCTGCAGCCGCCGGCGGTCGGTCAGCACGAAGACGACGAACCCGGCCGCCAGGCCCAGGAACGCGCCTCGCGAGAGGCTCAGCAGGATCGCCGCCGACACGAGCGCGATCGCCGCCAGCAGGAGCGGCCGCAGCGCCCGCGTGCCGCCGAGCAGGAAGAACATGAACGGCAGCGAGGTCGCGAGGATGAAGGCGAAGTCGTTCGCCTGCACGTGGGGCAGCGTTGCGAGCTGCGCGTCCCCGGTGAGGTAGTCGTTCAGTCCCAGCGCGGCCGCGATCGTGCAGGTGACCGTCAGCGTCCACGCGATGCGCCGCTGCAGCATGCGGTCGTGCCCGAACTGCGTGATGATCACGTAGATCGCGGCGAAGCTCGCGTAGCGCGTCGTCGTCGTGATCGCGGCCGAGGCGTCATCCGCCCAGGCTGTCGACAGCATGGCGATCCCGAGGATCCCGAGCACGATCGCCTGCCCCGGCTCGAACACGAGCCGCCGCCGCTCCTTCACCAGCGCGAGGACGAAGGCGGCGATGCAGACGTAGCCGGCGAGCTTCGTCAGGCTGACGCCGCCCGGCCCGGACGCGAAGGCGCCTTCCAGCGGCGCTGTCGCGACGACCAGGAGGATCGCCAGGTCGATACGGGTGACGAGGAAGACGAGCGCGATCGTCGCGACCGCGAGCAGCAGCGTCGTCCGCGGCATCGCGACGGAGCCGGCGACGAGCACCGCGGCGACGGCCGCGAGCCCGAGGAGCATGAGCGCCTGGGGCCCGTCGGTCCGGCGGGCGGCTGCCTCTAGGCGGGAGGTGGACAGCACGGTGCTCCCGTCAGCTACGGGCGCGCTGCTTGCGTTCGCTGCGGCGGGCCCTGCGTGTCCGCGTGTCGGCCTCGATTGCCTCGTCCGTGGGCCGCACGTAGTAGCTCGACGTGCTCACGTCGCCCGAGTGGTTGAGCACCGCGGCCGTCGGGTGGACCGAGATCAGCGCGAGCCGTTCCACCGCCTGGCGCACATGCCGGCGCGAGGCAGTCCCCGCTCGAGCGACGAGCACGGTTGCGTCGGCGTAGCGCGCGACGATGCGCGCGTCGCTGATCGGGATCACGGGCGTGGCGTCGATGATCACCGCGTCGTACTCACGCTCGAGCTCGGCCAGCGCCGCCGGGAACTCCTGCGTGAGCAGCTCGCCCGGGTCGCCCGACCGGCGGCCGCCGACGAGGACGTTCAGGCCGTCGCCCGTCGACGTGATCACCCGCTCGAGCTGCGTCTCGCCGATCAGGACGTCCATCAGGCCCGGCGTTCGCGGGAGCCCGAGCAGCTCCGCGACGCGGCCGCGGCGGAGATCGCAGTCGACGAGAATCGTGCGCGCGCCCGCGCGGCTGAGCGTCGCGGCGAGCCCGAACGCGACGGTGGTCTTGCCGTGGCTGCCGTCGGGGCTCGTGATCACGACCGAGCGGATGCTGTCGTCGGTGAAGAGCAGGTTCGTGCGCAGGTCGCGCAGCGCCTCGGCCACGACGTGGAGCCGCGGCTGCGTGGTGAGATCCTCGGCGGAGTGGAGCTTCAGGATCGCGGTCTCGGCCGGGATCTCGGCGAACACCGGCAGGCCGCTGGCGACCGCCAGGTCCTCGGCGGTCTCGACCTTCGTCGCGAAGCTCTCGCGGAGGAGCGCCGCTGCGATGCCGAGGCCGAGGCCGAGCAGCGCGGCCACCAGGAGGGTCAGCCGGGTGCGCGGGAAGACCGCCGACGTCGGCAGCGCGGGGGCATCGATCTCGTTCAGCTTGAACGACGGCGTCCCGATCTCGCCCAGCTCGGCGCGGCCCAGGACGACGTCTGCGACCGAAGCGGCGCTCGCCTGCGCGAGCCGCGGCTTCGAGCTCCGCGCCTTGATCTTCATCAGGCCGGTGCCGCTGAAGGTCTGGACCGTGATGTCGCCGAGCGGGCGTCCCAGCCGGTTCGCCGCCCGCTCCTTGGTTGTGCGCGAGCCGGCCGCGTCCGCGTAGAACGGTACGACCTGGTCGAGGATCCCGTAGAGGATCAGGTCGTTGCCGCCGGCGCCCTTCGGCGTCAGCGCGAGCGTCGCCGTCGACTCGTATTTGGCCGTGACGAGCTTCGTCGCGGCGAACGCCGCGGCGATCACCACGGCGACGATGGCGATGATGAGCAGCTTTCGCTGCCAGAGAACCCGCAGAAGATCGTTGAGAGCCACGTTTCCTTTCTCGGCACCCGCGCAGGTCGACGGCAGACCGTTTCGGGGGCTTCCAACAATACCCTTCGGCCGATGACGCGTCCGCTGCGGCTCCTGCTGGCTGCACAGCCGCTCGACGGCGGTGTCTCGCGCCACGTGGTCGAGCTGGCGCAGGCGCTTCCGGCGGAAATCGCCGTCGAAGTCGCCTGCCCACGGAAGTCGCTGACGTGGTCGACGCTCGAGGGCTCGGGCGTGCGCCTGCACGCGATCGAGGCGCACCGCAAGCCCCGGCCGGGAGACGCGAGCTCGCTGGCGACGCTCGTGAAGCTCGCCGGTGAGGCCGACGTGGTGCACGTCCACTCCGCGAAGGCCGGCTTCGTCGGCAGGCTGGCGGCCTCGCTGCGGGGCAAGCGAACGGCTTGCGCCTTCACGCCGCACGGCTGGTCGTGGTGGGCGGCCGACGGCGCCGAGGCGCAGATCTACCTGCGTCTCGAGCGGCTCGCGGCCCACTGGTGCCGGACGATCGTCGCGCTCTCGGACGACGAGCGCGCCGCTGGGCTCGCGGCGAAGGTGGGCCGTTCCGAGCAGTACCGCGTGATCCCGAACGGCGTGCCGCTAGAGCGGTTTGCGCTGTCGCGCGCGCCCGTGCGCGGGCTGATCCTGATGGTCGGGCGGCTCGCACCGCCGAAGCGGCCGGATCTCGCCCTGCGCGCGTTCTCGAAGGCGCGCGCGCGGATTCCGGAGGCGGAGCTGCACGTGGTCGGCGACGGCCCGCTACGGGCCGAGGCGGAGGCGCTCGCGGCCGACCTCGGCGTGGCCGACGCGGTTCACTTCCTCGGCAACCGCGACGACGTGCCGGAGCTCCTCGTGCAGGCCGAGTGCGCGCTGCTGGCGAGCGACTACGAGGGCTGCCCGCTCGCTGTGGTCGAGGCGATGGCCGCCTCGGTCCCGGTGGCTGCGACGGCCTCCGGCGGCACCGGTGAGCTCGTCCGCCCGGGCGCTACGGGCACGCTGGCCGCGAAAGGAGACGCCGAGGGCCTCGCGGACGCGCTGGTGCAGGTTCTGGCCGACCCGGCCAGGGCCGCCGAGCTCGGCGCGGAGGGCCGCCGTGACGCCGAGCGGGACCTCTCCCTCGAGCTGATGGTCGGCCGCCTGGTGGCCCTCTACGACGAGTTAGCTAGAACGAGGGACTAGCCGGGGCGGCCGCCAGACGATTTCTGGGGCGTGACCGCTCGTCGTCTCGCCCTCGTCGCGGCCGCTCTCTCGCTATTTGCCTTCCCGGGGCTCGCGCATGCGGCCGACGCTCCCACCGGGATCGGTGCGCTGCGCATCTGCACCGGCTGCGCCGCGTCCGGCGGCGACCTCTCGCACTACCGCTACGTCGTCCTCAACTCCTGGGACGCGCCGCTGCTACCGGCGCTGAAGGCCGCGAACCCCAGGCTGAAGGCGCTCGTCTACAAGAACCTCAGCTTCACGATGTCGTACAGCTGCTCGGGCGGCGTCGACAACCGCTACCTCTCCGCCGGCGTCGGCTATTGCGACGCCGACCGGGCCCACCCGGAGTGGTTCCTCACCGACCAGGGCGGCTCGAGGCTCAACTCGCACTACTACCAGCAGGCCTGGCTGATGGACGTCGGCAGCCCCGGGTACCAGGCGCGCTGGCTCTCGAACGTCCTCAATGACGTGCGCTCCGGCGGCTGGGACGGCGTGATGCTCGACGACACCAACGCCGACATGGGTTGGCACCTGCACGGGCGCACGATCGCGCGCTACCCGACCTCGGCGTCCTGGCGGGCGGCCACCCGCTCGATGCTCGCGACCGTCGGCCCCGCGCTCCGAGGCTCCGGCTTTCTCGCGATCCCCAACCTCTCCACGCCGTGGGCCTCCGACTACGACGCGCAGGCGACCTGGAGCGACTGGCTCCAGTTCACCTCCGGCGCGGTGCAGGAGTACTACTCGAAGTGGGGCTCGTCCAGCTCCGGCTGGTTCGCCGGGGACGACTGGACGTTTCGCCAGCGGTTCCAGGCGCTGACGGAGCAGGCGGGCAAGATCTTCCTCGGCGTGACGTACGCGCCGAAGGGCGACGAGCGTTCGATGGCGTGGGCACGCGCGAACTTCCTGCTCCAGGACGAGCCCAGGAACGGCGGCGCCCTGATCTTCCAGGCGACCGACCCCGAGGCCCAGGATCCCTACAGCGCGAGCTGGACCGCCGACGTCGGCTCGCCGGCCGGTGCACGGTTCCAGGTCGGCTCCGCGTGGCGGCGTAACTTCACGGGGGGCACGGTCGTCGTCAACCCGACCTCGTCGACGGTGACGGTCGACCTCGGAGGGCGGTACACGACAACCGGCGGCTCGACGACTCGTTCCGTGACGCTCGCGCCGACGAGCGGCGCCATCCTGCGGACGGCCGAGTCGAGCGCGAAGCTACGCCGCGCGCACTGGGCGCGCCGCACGGTTCGCGCGACGCTCAGGCACCACGTCCGGCGTCACCTGCGACGGCACCGTCACGCCATTCTTCGGTAAAGCTCGACCAGCGGCTCCGTTGCGGGCTGCGGCGAGTAGCGGCGCACGAAGTCCGCACGTGCGGCCGCGCCGCGCTCTCGCCGCGCCTGGGCGTCGCCGAGCAGCTCGGCGGCCGCGGCCGCGAGCCGTTCCGGCTCCTCGTGCACGATCACGCCGTCGGACGGCTCGATCCCCTCGGCGCCGGCCGCAGTGGTGACGACCGGCACGCCGCTGGCCATCGCTTCGAGCGTCTTGACCTTCATGCCGCTCCCGCGCGCGAGCGGGAAGAGCAGGAGCGAGAGTTGCCGGAAGAGGTCGCGGGCCGAGTCAACCTCGCCGGCCAGATCGACTCCCGGTGCCTGCGGGAGGCCGAGCTCCGAGGTCCCTCGGCCGGCGACGACGAGCCTCGCCTCGGGCGCGGCGTGCGCAACCAGCGGCCAGACGTCCCGGACGACGGTGCGCATCGCCTCGGCCGTCGGCCCCCAGCGCGCGGTGCCGATCAACCCGGCGAGCGGCGGCCCGTCGAGCGGCGCGGGCTCGTAGAGAGCAGGATCGAGCGACAGCGGCGCAAGCACGACCTCGGCCCGGGGGGCGGCGGAGCGCAGGGCGTCGGCGACCACCGGCGAGCTCGCGACGAGGTAGCGGTGCCGCCGCGCGGCGGCGCGCTCGGCGCGGGAGGCGTCGAGCACCTCCCGGAACTGCCGCCCCCAGGGGGCGCCCAGATCGCGGTCGCGCCGGGCGAGGAAGTGGACGTGCACGAGCGACGGGAGTCCGATCCCCTCGCCGGCCCACGCGGTTTCGGTCTCCTCGAGGTGCAGGACGTCGGCCTCGCTCGCCGCCTCCCGGACGCGTGCGGCGAACGATCCCCCGGCGAGCTCCCCGAGCGGGCGTCGCAGCCTGCCGAGCCGAGCCTCCCACGGCCCCGGCGGCTCGACGTCGACCAGCTCCACGGGCAGGTCGGCCGGCACGGCGCCCGCGACCGACGATCCGCGGCGGGCCGCGACCCCGCGCACGGCGACCCCGTGCTCGAGCAGCCCGCGCAGGAGGCCGACCGCGGTCTTCCCCGGGGCACCGCCCTCGGGCAGCGGCGGCTGGGTCAGGACGACGAGCGCGCGCATGCGACGCGGATCGTGACTCATCGCCCGGCTAAGGTCTCCCGCGTGCCGGATCCGGAGCTCTCGGTCGTGATCTGCACCCTTGGGCGCGAGGAGGTGGCGGAGACCGTCGCCTCCGTGGAGGCATCGGCCGCTGCCGCGGGCCGGGAGGTCGAGGTGCTCGCCGTGTGGCAGGGAGACGACGCAGCGCCGCAGCTGCGCTCCGCGACCGTGGTCGAGAGCTTCCCGGGCGGCCTGTCGTACGCGCGCAACCGCGGCCTGGCGGCGGCACGGGCGCGATACGTCGCATTCGTCGACGACGACGAGGTGGTCGACGCGGGCTGGGTCGCGGGCCTGTTCGCGACGTTCGACCTCCGTGACGTCGCCGCCGTGTTCGGCCCGATCGCGCCACGCGACGACCGCGGCCTCCCGTACTGCCGCTACGACGGGGACGGCGAGCTGCGCGTCGTCAGCGGGCCGCGCACGCTGCCCTGGACGATCGGCACCGGGGGCAACATGACTTTCCGCCGCGACGACCTTGTCGCGGTCGGCGGCTTCGACGTGCTGTTCGGCCTCGGCGCCGTCGCGCGGTCGGCCGAGGACACGGAGGCGATCCACCGCCTCCTCCGCAGCGGCCGCTGCGCTGCCTGGTCGCCCGACGTCGTCGTCTACCACCCGACGAAGACCCGCGAGGAACGGCTCGCCTCACGCTTTCCGTACGCCTACGGGATCGGCAAGCTCGCGCGACGCCACCGCGACCCCGTACTCGCGGCCCGGTACGCGAAGTCGATCGTCGACGCGACTGCAAGCGCCGTCCGCTCGCGGGACTCGAGGCGGCTGCGCGAGACCCGCGAGACGCTGCGCGGCTTCGTCGCGGGCGTCGGCCTCCGCGCGCGGCCGGTCTCACCGGAGCGGCTGCTCGGAAGCGTGCCGGACGAGGTCGCGGCGGCGCTCGACGGCGCCCGGCCGCAGGCGCTCGAGCCGCTCTTCCGCCCGGACCCGCACTACATGTACGCCGTCGCGGGCGAGCGGCTCCTGCACGTCTACGCCGACCCGAGCGACCGGCTGCGCGCGGGGCTCGAGGCGCGGGAGCGGATCCGCGCGGAGTCGGAGCTGGAGGGGATCCCCCGCCTGCACGCCTCCGGCGAGGGCCGCAGCGCGCTCTGGGTTCTCGAGGACCGTCTTCCGGGGTCGCCCCCGCGGGCGCGCGATCCGAAGCGGTGGTTCGGGGAGGCGGCGCGCTGGGCGCTCGAGCTCGGCGGCCCGCCCGGCCCGCCGGTGCGCGAAGGGTCGTGGTGGGCCGACGATGCCGCCGCCGCGGTCGAGGTGGCGCGGCCGCAGCTCCGTGACGCGGTGTCGGCCGCCCTCGACGCGCTCGGCGCGCTCCCGTCGCGCCGCCTTCACGGCGATTTCCAGCGCAAGAACATCCTCGTCGACCGCGGCGGCGGGATCGGCGTCGTCGACTGGGAGCGGGCATACCTGGACGGGCCGCCCGGGCTCGACGTGCTCTTCCTCGCGCTGATGGCCCGGGGCAACCGTCCCGACCACGGGCTCGTGCGCACGTTGGCGGCCGGCCGCGACCCGGAGTGGGCGCCGCTGCGGCGCCTCCTCGGCGACGCGGGCCTCGAGGGCATCGAGCTGCGCGCGTACCTGCTCGCGGCGCTCGCGGTCTGGGCGGCGAACGAGCGAAGGCGGGCCGGGGCGCTGGGCCTGCCGCAGGCGCACAGCGAGCTGTACCGCGAGCTCCTCCTGGACGTCGGGCCGGAGCTCGAGTGAGCGGCTTCGAGCACGCGTTCCTCGCTCCCGCGCCCGCGGCGCCGGTCGAGCCCGGCCCGGTACCGACGTTCTCGATCGTCATCGCGGCCTATCAGGCCGAGCGGTACATCGCCGCGGCGCTCGAGTCCGCGCTCGCCCAGACCCTCCCGGCGCACGAGGTCGTCGTGTGCGACGACGGCTCGACCGACGGCACCGCAGAAGCCGTGGCCCCGTACCGCGACCGCGGTGTGGTCTATCTCAACCAGGAGAACAAGGGTGAGCCGACCGCAAAGAACGTTGCCGCCCGTGCCGCGACGGGCGACTTCGTCGTCCTCCTGGACTCCGACGACGAGTTCCTACCCCGGCGCCTCGAGGCGCTGGGTGCGCTCGCGGCCGCGCGGCCCGACCTCGACGTGATGACGACCGATGCGTACGTCGAAGTGGACGGGGAGATCGTCCGCCGTGTCTATGACGTTGCATCCCGGTTCGACGTCGACGACCAGCGCAAGGCGATCCTGCGCGGCAACTTCATCGTCGGCCACTGCGCGATCCGCCGCGACCTCTACCTCTCGGTCGGAGGCTTCGACCCGGCCGTCTACACCGCGGACTGGGACTGCTGGATCCGGCTGATCCTCGGCGGCGCGCAGGTCGGGCTCGTGAACGAGCCGCTCGCGGTCTACCGCGTGTGGGAGGGGAGCCTCAGCTCGTCACGCGTCGCCTACGCGCTCGGCCACGTCCAGACGCTGGAGAAGACCGCCGCCCGCGACGACCTCGACGAGTCCGAGCGCGCAGTGCTGGATGAGTCGCTCGAGCGCCGCCGGCGGACGGCTGAGCTGACCGCCGCCGAGGCAGCGCTCGCGGACCGGTCGCCGGGAGCGCGGCGGCGGCTGCTCAGGATCGCGCTCGACGGGAGGTACGAGCGCGGCACGCGGTCGAAGGCGGCCGTCGCGGCGCTGGCGACGCCGGCGGCGCGGCGGCGGCTGCGCAGGCGGGCGGAGGCAGGCGGGTCGCGTCTGGGTCGCCCCGGCTACTGACGCCGGCCCGCGAGCGCGAGCACGGCCTGCGCAGGCAGCCTCCCGCCGCGGTTTCCGATCACGCCCTGCAGCCAGTGCGCGTCGTCTCGCGGCAGGAAGCCGACGAGCAGCGAGAGCGCGAGAAAGACGACCCCTCCCGCGAGGAGCCCGACAACCACACCCGCGACGCCGCCGAGCGCCTCCACGAGCCCGTATGCGACGGCCCCGCCCGCAGCCGCGATCAGCACCCCGCGAACGAGCCCGCCGAGCTCCCAGCGGATCGGCCCCGTCAGGCGCGCCGCATAGACGAGCTGCGGCCCGCCCGCGACGAGGAGCCCGCACGCGCTGGCGATCGCCGCACCGAGCGCGCCGTGCTCGGGCACGAGCGCGAACGCGACGCCGACGTCGACCGCCGCCGCAGCGGCGTCGGCGGCGAGCGGCACGCCAACGCGGCCGATGCCCGCGAGCAGCGCCGAGCTGAGGATGGTCATCGGCGTCAGCAGCGACGCCGCGACCATGACCAGGAACGGCTTGTCGGCCGGGCTGAACTCCTGCCCCCAGATCACCCGGATCGCCTCCGGCCCGACCGCCGCGGCCGCTGCCGTGACCGGAAGGGTCGCGAGCAGGAGCAGCCGTAACGCGCGGCTGAAGCCGGCCCGGATGCGGTCGTGCGCCCCGGCGCCGAACAACGTCGCGATCGCCGGGGCAAGCACCTCGCCCATCGCCGAGGGAAGCCGTACGACCCCCGTCGCGATCGCGAAGGCGATCGAGTAGTAGGCGATCTCGCTGTCGCTCGAGTAGTGGTTGAGGAAGAAGAACTCGGAGCGCCGCCAGACGATCAGGTACAGCAGCGTGCCGCCGAAGGAGAACGCCGCGAAGCGCAGGGCCCCCCGGCGGAGCTCGAGCGCACGGGTCGGCTCCGCCTGGAGCTCCGACATCGCGCCGCGCGCCAGGGTGGCCGTCCACGCGAGGGCGACGGTGGTCGTGACGGCCTCGACCGCGAACATGCCCGTGATCCCGCCGCCGAGCGCCAGCACCGCGACGGTCGCGACGACTCCCAGGCCCCCGGTGGCGAGGCCGGCGATCGTCGCCTGCCGCCAGCGCTGGAGCCCCGTGAGCATGGCGCTCGGGATGCTCACGACGATGCCGTTGAAGGTGGCGACCGCGGCCAGGTACCACGCCGCCGCGGGAGGCCCGCCGAAGACGCCGACGAGCACGAGCGTCGCTCCGCCGACGACGGCGGCGACGAGCACGATCCGCGAGATGCTGGCGGCCAGCCAGCGGGCGGCGCCGGGGCGTCCCGCGCCCACGGCCTCGCCGACGTACCGCATCAGCGCGAGCGAGAAGCTCGCCGAGAGCAGCGTGATCGTCGAGGCCTCGACGAACGCGATGAAGCTCTGCCGGCCCATCCCGCTCGAGCCGAGGTAGCGCGCGGCCGCGATCGACAGCACCAGCGTGTAGAGCTGTGGTAGCGCGTTCGCGAGCATCTTCCAGAGGCCGCCGCGGACGACGCGAGCGCCGGTCGTCGCGCCGGCTCCCGTCGCGGTCTCGGTGCCGCCGGTCACTGCTCTAGTCTCACAGGGCGATGAGAGCCGTTCGGGGCAGGCGGGCGGCAGCGGCGCTGCGGCTGCCTCTCTGGATTTCGCTCCGCACCACGCGGCCGCGCAGCACGAACTACGGCTTCGACCGCGGCACGCCGATCGACCGCTTCTACTTCGAGGAGTTCCTGCGTGAGTGGAGTCGCGACGTGCGCGGCGACGTCCTCGAGGTGAAGAGCACCGCCTACGCCGAACGATTCGGCTCGGGGGTCGCAAAGGTCGACGTCCTCGACGTGGATCGCGGTAACCCCATCGCGACTGTGATCTCCGACCTCGGCGAGCCGGACAGCGTGCCCGCCTCGGCGTACGACTGTTTCCTGTTGATGCAGACGCTCCAGTACGTCGCCCGGCCCGAGCTCGCCCTTGCGAATGCGTGGCGCGCGCTGAGGCCTGCCGGCGTGCTGCTGCTGACCGTTCCGACGGTGCAGATGATCGATGCGGGGCTGCCGGACCTCTGGAGATTCACGCCTGCGGGCATCGGAGAGCTCGTCGAGCACGTCTGCACCGGAGCGGAGGCCGACGTCCGTGGATACGGCAACGCCCTCGCCTGCTCGGCGTTCCTGCTCGGCCTCGCGGCACAGGAGCTTCGACGGGACCACCTGCGCGAGCTGGACCCCGCGTTCCCCGTCGTCACCTGCGCCAGGGTGCGGAAACCGGGCTAGCTCCATCGCACGCACTCGCCGCCCCGTGCGGCCTCGTAGCGCGTCAGGCGCCACAGGCTCCGCGCCTCGGGCGCCATCAGCGGAAGCTGCGTCCGGTACCGGCGGCAGGCGCGGAGCTTCGTCAGGCGATTTGGGGCGGCCGCCCCGAGCACGGCCCAGTCGCCCGACGCGTGGTTCCAGGCGGAGGCGTACGGCTGCTCGACGTACCGGCCGACCCGCCTGCCCGGGAGCCCGCGGGCGCGCAAGAGCTCTGCGAGCCACGCGTGGTCCGGGTGCATCAGCGGGTGCCCGGGCACGAGGACCGTCTCTGCTCCTCCGAGGGCGTCCTCTAGCCCCGCCCAGATCGTGTCGTCGTCTCCACCGCGCGGGTACTGGTGGTCGTTGAACGGCAGCCACAGCGGCCGCGCGCCAAGGTCCCGGCACGCAAGCTCGTCCTCGGCCCGGCGCACGCGGGCGGCCTCGCCCGCCGTGCGGAAGCCGGCGCCTGCATCCCAGTCGCCGGCCGGGTGATCCGCCGCCGGGTCGCCCGCGAGGACTGTCACCACGCGCACGTCGCCCTTCGCGGCCGCGATCGCTGCGCCGAGGGACAGCGCGGCGTCGTCGAGATGCGGAGAGAGGACGGCGACCGAGCCCGTGAGCCGTTCGCCGCCGAGAAGCCCGAGCCAACGGGCGACCTGCGCGCTACCGGCTGCCGATGGGCTCCGTTCGCGCGGACGACAGCCTGGTACGCGTGTGGTCGACGACGTCCGCGACGATGTGGTCGAGGTCGAGGGTCGTCTTCCACCCGATCGCCTCACGGATCTTCGCGGTGTCCGGCTCGCGGTGCAGCGTGTCCTCGATGCCCTGGCTCGTAGACGCGGTCGTACGGAACGAACTCGATCGGCGACTCGCTGCCGACGGCCCGCTTCACGCGTTCCGCCAGCTCGAGGATGGTCACGCGCTCGGAGGAGCCGACGTTGAAGATCTCGCCGGCGATGCCGTCCGCGTCCATCAGGCCGCAGAGCGCGCGCACGGTGTCGGAGACGTGGCAGAAGGAGCGGGTCTGCTTCCCGTCGCCGTGCACCTCGAGCGGCGCGCCCTCGAGCGCGCGCTCGACGAAGCGCGGGATCACCATGCCGTAGCGGCCGCTCTGCCTCGGGCCGACGGTGTTGAAGAGCCGCACGACGACGGCGTCGAGGCCGCGCTCGAGGTGGTACGAGAGCGCGAGGTGCTCGTCCATCGCCTTGGAGTCGGCGTAGAGCCAGCGCTTCTCGGTAGTCGGCCCGTAGACGCGGCGGTCGGTCTCTGTCAGCGGCCGCTCCTCCCGGTGGTCGCCGTACACCTCGGAGCTCGACGCGACCAGGACGCGCTTGCCGAACTTGCTGCAGTAGCCGAGCACGGTCTCGGTGCCCTGCACGTTCGTGACCATCGTGTGGACGGGCTGCTCGACGATCAGGCGGACGCCGACGGCCGCGGCCAGGTGAAAGACGACATCGCATTTGTGCACGACCTCGCTGACGACTGCGGGCGAGAGGACGGAGTCCACGACGAGGTGGAAGTCCGGCCGGTCGCGCAGGTGCGCGATGTTGTCGAGCGACCCTGTGGAGACGTCGTCGAGGGCGAACACCTCCCACCCGTCGGCGAGGAGCCGATCGGCGAGGTGGGAGCCGATGAAGCCCGCTCCGCCCGTGACGAGAGCCTTCTTGCTCACCGGCCAAGCGTACTAACGCTGCGTGACGCGTCTGAGCGCGTCCTGGATCTCCACAGCGCGCGGGCTCAGCGCCAGTGCGGCGCGCAACTGAGCGCGCGCGTCTCGCGGGCCGTCCCGCCCGCGCGTAGGCGAGGCCGAGCTCGTATCGCGCCTCGGCCGAGCGCGGCTGCTTGTCGACGGCCTTTTGCAGCGGCGCGATCGCCGCGGCGGGAGTGGGGGCGGTCTGCGCCTCCACGAAGTACGGCTGCACAGACAACGGGTCGAGCCGGCGCGCCCAGCGGAGGTCCGACGCGCGCGACGAAGAGCTCTCGAGCGCCTGGTCGGAGAGGCGCGCCGAAAGCCATGGCGGCGCGAACGCGAGCACGGCAGCCGCGATTGCGACTCCCGCGCCGATCCATGCGACCAGCGGCCGCAGCGCACCGGCGCGCCCGGCGGCACCGGCTCCCAGCAGGACGAAGAAGGGCACGCCGAGCGCCGGGATCGTCCAGTTCCAGTCGCCCGAGGCGTGCACGATCCAGTACGCGCTCCCCGCGAACGCCGCAGTCGCCGTGGGCTCGCGCAGGCGCAAACGCCTGAAGCAGACGACGAGCGGCCCCCCGAGCCCGACGACGAGCAGCAGCAGCCCGGGGACGCCGAGCTCGCTGAGCGCGTCGAGCTCGACCGAGTGCGCGCGCGCCGGGGTCTCGGTGCTGCGGCCCTCGACGAGGTATGCGGGACCGAAGCCGCGGGCGCCGATCCCGGCGAGCGGGTGGTCGGCGAACTCGTGCAGGGCGACGCGCCAGAAGTCGTAGCGGTTCGAGCCGAGGCTGACGAAGTGCGTCTGCGCCTGTTCGTTCGTGGGCAGGTGCTTGAACGCGTTCCACTTGTCGGCGGCGTAGCGGCGCGGGTGGTCGACCGACGCGAAGAAGGCGGCGACGGCGCCGACCGCGGCGGCGACCGCGAGCGCGGCCGACGACGATCCCCGCGGCCCTGTTCACCCGCGCCGAGACCTCGAAGCGCCGGTCGAGCAGCGCGTAGACCGTCCCGGCCGCGATCGCCGCCGCGACGAGCCAGAAGAGCGTGAACGCGCCGTGCCGCGCCGCCGCGGTGAACTCCGGCGCCGGCGTTGAACGGATCCGTCAGCGGGCGGAACTGCGGCCCGACGAGCACGGCTGCGATCGCCGTCGGGACGAGCAGCCGCAGCCGCTGCGGGCTGACTGCGAGCACCACGACCGCCGAGGCCGCGAGGCCCACGCCGCCGCCCTTGCTCTGCGTCAGGAGCCAGCCGGCGAGCGCTGCGGCAGCAGCTCCGAGTGCCAGCCCGCGCAGGAGGCTCGGCAGCCGGCGTTCTGCCGCCAGCACGAGGGCGGGCCACAGCCCGATCAGGAAGATCGCGGCGTCGCCGTTCGGGTACGTGACCGGCCAGGCGAGCCGCCCGTCGCCGACGAAGTACGGCGCCGGGTCGTTGCCGTAGCGCACCGCGATCGCCGTGGCCACCGCGAGGCCGCCGCCCAGTGCGGCCACCCCGGCGGTCACGACCAGCCCCTCGGCCCGTCCTCGAACGGTCAGCAGCGCGACGGCGAGGGCAGCGGCGTAGAACAGCGTCAGCAGCGCGTCGTCGCGCGCCAGCGAGGGCAGCGGCGACCAGGCGGCCGAGATCGCCTGCCAGACCGCGAACAGCAGCAGCGCGCCGAGCCCTACGAGTGCCGCGCGAGGGGGTACAACCGCGACCCCGACCGCCAGCACGACCGCGAGCAGCAGCGAGGCGAGGATCGCGTAGAGCAGCCAGTCGCCGGCGTCGATGCTCCCGGTTTCGGTCCAGGCGAGCACTCCCGTGAAGGCGAGCAGGGCGATTGCGGGAAGAGAACGGGCCACAAACTCGTCTATGACGAAAGGAATGTTCGGGTTTTGCGAGGATTGACCCGTTTTGGGCTTGTCAGATGCCACTGTCATAACTACGTTGTGTTTGCAGTTCGTTCGGACGGGGTTCAAAAATCCCCATGAAGGAAATTTTGCGGCAAGGCCGGGCTGGGGAAGGCCCGGTAGGCGTATCGGAACCTGATCGGAAGATCAGGAGGAGGAGGGACAGCAAGATGTGGCGACGTGTGCTCGTCTTGGGGGTGCTCGCCTGCGCGGTGGGCATGGTGGTTGCGGCACCTGTGGCCGTGGCTGCCACCCCACAGCAGATTTACCGTGATTACGCCGACAACGGGCGGCTCGACCAGTCGTACTCGAAGGCGGACCTGAAGGCCGCCCTCAAGTACGCGGCGGTTCAGGGTTACCCGCGCGTGGGCGTGCAGGGCGCGGTCCAGCAGGCGCTGGGCGCGCAGGCAGTGAAGACGTCCGGTGGGCTCCCGTTCACGGGTCTCGACCTGGCGCTCATGGCCGTCGGCGGCGCGCTGCTCGTCGGCGCCGGCACGACCCTGCGCAAGCTCGGCCACTCGCGGCAGCAGTAACGACGGGTAAGCGGAGTAAGCGGCGACTCCTGGCTGCGGCATGGCCACGCGAACCCTGAACGCTGAAGCGCTTCCCGCGCTCGAGCCCCTTGCACTCGAACGCGCCGTCCCTGCGCGGCGCACTCGAGGCTTCGGCTCCTGGGCGCGGGGAGCGCTCCTCCTCGACGGCCTGATGCTGCTCACGGCGGCGCTCATCTCCGAGCTGACCGCCGGGAGCGCAGGCGTTCGCCAGACGCAACCCGTCTGGCTGCTCGCGTATGCGGCGCTGGCCGTGGGGCTGCTGGCGCGCCGTGGCCTCTACGACTGGCGGCTGCGCCTGTCGATGCTGGACAACCTCAAGCGCGTCCTCACCGCCGTGGTGCTCGCCTCGATGACGCTGCTCACGCTCCGGATCCTCCTGCCGGGGGACGTGGACGACCTCGCGGGACAGACGCTGAGGCTGCTGGCGTTCAGCGCCGTGTACCTCGCAGCGGGTCGCGTGGCCTTCGACTGGACGCAGCTGATGGCCCGCCGCCACGGCGAGCTCGCCAGACCGACCCTGATCGTCGGCGCCGGCCGGGTCGGCGCGCTCACCGCGACACGCCTGCTCGACAACCCGGAGCTCGGGCTCAAGCCGGTCGGCTTCGTCGACAAGGAGCCGCTCGACGAGTCTCGTCTGCCCGTGCCCGTCCTCGGGGCCAGCTGGGATCTCGAGCGGCTGATCGAGCAGCACGGGATCGAGCACGTGGTCGTGACCTTCTCGACCGCGCCGACCGAAGTGCTCCTGCGCGAGGTGGAGCGCTGCGAGGAGCTCGGCGTCCCGGTCTCGCTCGTGCCGCGCCTCTTCGAGCGCGTGACCGAGCGCGTGAACGTCGAGCACATCGGCGGCCTGCCGCTGCTCTCGGCGCGCCGGACGAACCCGAAGGGCTGGCAGTTCGCGCTCAAGTACATCGTCGATCGCATCGTCGCCGCGGCGCTGCTCGTGCTCATCTCGCCGCTCCTGCTGGTGCTCGCGCTGGGCACGCTGATCTCGGTCGGGCGGCCTATCTTCTTCCGCCAGCCCCGGGCGGGCCGCGACGGGCGCGAGTTCGAGATGCTCAAGTTCCGCTCGATGCGGGCGGCGTCCGAGCCGCTCGTGGTTCCCGACCTGCCGCCCGACACCGCGCCCGGAGGCGTGGAGGGCGACGACCGCCGCACCCGCTTCGGCACGCTGCTGCGCCGGACCTCGCTCGACGAGCTGCCGCAGCTGCTGAACGTGCTCAAGGGCGAGATGAGCCTGGTCGGCCCGCGCCCGGAGCGGCCCGACTTCGCGCGCCTGTTCGGGAAGAGCATTTACCGCTACGACGAGCGGCACCGCGTCAAGGCCGGGATCACCGGCTGGGCGCAGGTGCACGGGCTGCGCGGCAAGACGTCGCTCCGCGACCGTGTCGAGTGGGACAACTTCTACATCGAGAACTGGTCGCTCTGGCTCGACGTGAAGATCCTGCTGATGACCTGCTGGGCGGTCGTCGGCTACTTCGCCAAGGGCGAGTAGCGCCCCTCAGTCGGGGCGCGTGAAGATCACGAGCAGGCTTAGGCCCTCGTAGCCGGTGAAGCGGTGCTCGGCGCCGGCCGGGACGAAGACCGCTTTCCCTGCCTCGACCGGGATCTGCTCGTCCTCGACGGTGAGCACGCCGCGTCCTTCGAGCACGACGTAGAGCTCGTCGTCCTCGTGGGGCGACTGGCGGTCCGGCTCGGGCGCGACGAGCACGTAGACGCCGATCTCGAGCCCGGGCGTGCGGTGCACGATCTCGTAGCCGCCGGTCCCCGCCGCCAGGCGCTGCTGCACCCCCGCCACGTCGAAGAGCGCCACGCTGGCGAGCCTATCCCTCGAACGAGTGACTCGTTGGAGTGATTGTCCGCGAGGCCGCGTCAGCCCGGGCCGATGCACGCTTCGAGCAGGAGTGCGGTTGCCGCCCGACCGACCCATTCAACGCGGTTGAGCGTGCCGCCCCGCCGCCCGGGGCGGCCGCTCGCCTTCCTAGATGCGAGCGGGCTCCGATTCCCGCGCGAGCACAAGCGAAGCAGCGACGAAGCTGGCGAGCGCCGGCCCGGCCGCGACCACGGGCTCGAGGGTCGCGAGCAGAAAGTAGCCGGCCACGAACAGGAGCAGTGAGAGCGCCCTCCGACCCATCCCCATAGCGCTCATTCAACGCCCTTAGGAGCTGCGAAGATACTCCCCGGATGACCCGTCCGGGGGTGCGGTCACCCCCCGACCTGTTCGCTACGATTGGCCTTCAGCGAATCCGCGGCACTTTCGCGGGGGAAGGAAGAAGCGACTTGTTCGAACGCTTCACCGAGAGAGCCCGGCAGGTGGTCGTCCTCGCACAGGACGAGGCCCGCGCCCTGAAGCACAACTACATCGGCACCGAGCACATTCTCCTCGGCCTGCTTCGCGAGGAGGAGGGCCTGGCGGCCCGGGTGCTCGAGTCGCTCGACATCACGGTGGAAGAGGTGCGCGCGCAGGTCGCCCGCATCGTCGGCCAGGGCGACGAGGTGACGACCGGGCAGATCCCCTTCACCCCGCGCGCGAAGAAGGTCTTGGAGCTCGCGCTGCGCGAGGCGCTCTCGCTGGGGCACAACTACATCGGCACCGAGCACATCCTGCTCGGCCTCGTCCGCGAGAACGAGGGCGTTGCGGCGCGCATCCTGCTCGACTTCGACGCCGACGCCGAGAAGATCCGCAATGAGATCATCCGCATGCTCTCCGGCCCCGGACGGCGGCAGCAGGGCGCCGGGGGCGCGCCGGGCGAGAAGTCGAAGAGCTCGAAGCTCCTCGACCAGTTCGGCCGCAACCTGACGAAGCTGGCCGCCGAGTCGAAGCTCGACCCCGTGGTCGGGCGCCAGACCGAGATCGAGCGCGTGATGCAGATCCTGTCGCGGCGAACGAAGAACAACCCGGTGCTGATCGGCGAGCCGGGCGTCGGCAAGACCGCCGTCGTCGAGGGCCTCGCCGCCCGCATCTCCGGCAACCAGGTTCCGGAGCTGCTGAAGGGGAAGCAGATCTACACGCTCGACCTCGCGGCGCTGGTCGCCGGGTCGAAGTACCGCGGTGAGTTCGAGGAGCGCCTGAAGAAGGTGATGAAGGAGATCACCCAGCGCGGCGACATCATCCTGTTCATCGACGAGCTGCACAACCTCGTCGGCGCGGGCGCGGCCGAGGGCGCGATCGACGCGGCCTCGATCCTGAAGCCGGCGCTGGCGCGCGGCGAGCTGCAGACGATCGGCGCGACGACGCTCGACGAGTACCGCAAGTACCTGGAGCGCGACGCGGCGCTGGAGCGGCGCTTCCAGCAGATCCGCGTCGACGAGCCGTCGGTCGACGACACAGTCCAGATCCTGCGCGGACTGCGCGACCGCTACGAGGCGCACCACCGCTGCAAGATCTCCGACGAGGCGCTCGGCGCGGCCGCCGTGCTCTCCGACCGCTACATCCAGGACCGCCACCTGCCCGACAAGGCGATCGACCTGATCGACGAGGCGGCCTCGCGCATGCGCATCAAGACCATGAGCGCGCCGCCGCGCTACCGCGAGCTCGAGGACGAGATCGAGAAGGTGCGCAAGGACAAGGAAGGCGCGATCGAGGCGCAGGAGTTCGAGAAGGCCGCGTCGCTGCGCGACAAGGAGCGCAAGCTGACGCAGAAGAAGCGCGAGCTCGAGGAGAACTGGCGCGCCGAGGAAGGCTCGAGCGAGCAGCCCGAGATCGGCGAGGAGGAGATCGCCGACATCGTCTCGATGTGGACGGGCATCCCGGTCTTCAAGCTGACCGAGGCCGAGTCGCAGCGCCTGATCCGGATGGAGGACGAGCTGCACAAGCGCGTGATCGGGCAGGAGGAGGCGATCGTCGCCGTCTCGCGCTCGATCCGGCGCTCGCGCGCGGGGATCAAGGACCCGAAGCGCCCGACCGGCTCGTTCATCTTCCTCGGGCCGTCAGGCGTGGGGAAGACGGAGCTGGCGCGCACGCTCGCCGAGTTCCTGTTCGGCGACGAGGACGCGATGATCCAGGTCGACATGTCGGAGTACATGGAGAAGCACTCCGTGTCCCGGCTCGTCGGCTCGCCCCCGGGCTACATCGGCTACGACGAGGGCGGCCAGCTCACCGAGGCCGTGCGCCGTAAGCCGTACTCGGTCGTGCTGCTCGACGAGATCGAGAAGGCCCACCCCGACGTCTTCAACATCCTGCTCCAGATCCTCGAGGACGGGAAGCTGACCGACGCTCAGGGCCGCAAGGTCGACTTCCGCAACACGATCGTGATCATGACCTCGAACATCGGCGCCGCCACGATCTCGAAGAACCAGACGCTCGGCTTCTCGGTCGGCGACGACAGCGGCCTCTCGTACGACGAGATGAAGGACCGGATCATGGGCGAGCTGAAGAAGGTCTTCCGGCCCGAGCTGCTGAACCGGATCGACGAGGTGATCGTCTTCCACAAGCTGACGAAGGAAGAGATCATGACGATCGTCGACCTGATGATGAAGCGGCTGCGCGAGCAGATGGGCGAACACGAGGCCGCAATCGAGCTCACCGAGGGCGCGAAGGAGCTGCTCGTCGAGAAGGGCTACGACCCGACGATGGGCGCCCGCCCACTGCGCCGCGCGATCCAGCGCTTCATCGAGGACCCGCTGGCCGACTTCGTGCTCGGCCGCGAGCTCGGTTCGGGCTCGACGATCCTGATCGACCGCAAGAACGAGGACGAGGTCGACATCACGGTCATCCCGGGCGAGATCACGCCCGAGAAGGTCACCGTTCCGCCGGACGAGCCGGTCGACTCGGCCGACGAAGAGCCGGCCGAGCCGACCGAGTAGCGGAATCCGGCGCTAGCACGCTCCGCGCGCTCACGAACGCGCTAGAACCCCATCTGTGAGGCTCGGTCTCGTCGCGTTCCTGGTAGGAGGCGCCACCCTCTCGACGGAGATCTCGGCTTCTCGCCTGCTCGCGCCGTACTTCGGCGCTTCGACGGTCGTCTGGGCGAACATCATCGGGCTGACGCTCGCGTACCTAGCGCTCGGCTACTGGCTCGGCGGGCGGCTCGCCGACCGACGCCCGGAGCCGCGGGTGCTGGCGGCGATCCTCCTCGTCGCGGCGGCGGCGCTCGCGGTGACGCCGTTCGCCGCGCGCCCGCTGCTGCGCTGGGCGGTCGAGGGCGTCGACTCGGTCGCGATCGGGTCGGTCGTCGGGTCCTTCTTCGCCGCGCTCGCGCTGTTCGCGGTGCCGGTGACCGCGCTCGGCGCAGCGGCGCCGTTCCTGGTGCGGCTCGCGCTGCAGACCGTGGAGGAGGCCGGGCGCGTCGCAGGACGGCTGTACGCGCTGTCGACCGCCGGCAGCCTCGTGGGGACCTTCCTCGCGGCGCTGGTCCTGATCCCGTGGATCGGGACGCAGCGGACGATCGTCGCGACGGGGGCCTGCGTCGCGATCGGCTCAGCCCTGCTCGCCGGCCGCGCGTGGGTGCTGGCCCCGGTGGCGGCCGCCGCCCTGCTGGCGATCCCCCCCGCGCAGGTGAAGAGCGCGCTCTTCGAGACCGAGTCCGAGTACCAGTACATCCGCGTCGTCTCCGACGGCGGCGGCGGTCGCGACCTGGAGCTGAACGAGGGCGTCGTCAGCCATTCGACGTGGCACCCGCACACGGTCCTCACTGGCCGCTACTGGGACCTCTTCCTGATGCTGCCGCCGCTGCTCGAGCGGCCGACGCGCGACATGCTCGTGATCGGCAACGCGGGCGGGACGATCGGCCGCGCGTACGGGCGCTACTACGCGGACGTCGCGATCGACGGCGTCGAGCTCGATCCCGAGCTGAACACCGTCGCGCGCCGCTGGTTCGGCGCCGGCGACAACCCGCGGATGCGCCTGATCGCCGCAGACGGCCGGCCGTTCCTCGAGCGGGCAGACAAGCGATACGACCTGATCGTCGTCGATGCCTACCGCCAGCCATACGTGCCGTTCTACCTCGCGACGAGCGAGTTCTTCCGGCTGGCGCGCGAGCATCTGCGGCCGGGCGGGATGATCGCGCTCAACGTCGCCGCCACTCCGGGCGACCACAAGCTCTCGGATGCGATCGGGACGACGCTGCTGACGGCGTTCCCCCAGGCCTGGCGCTGGCGCGCGCTGCGCTACAACGACGTGCTCTTCGCGCTGCGAGAGCGGGTGACGGGGGCGGAGCTGGAACAGCGCGCCGGCCGAGCGCGCGGGAAGCTCCGGCTGCTGCTGCCGCTCTTCCACAGCCGCCTCGCCCCGGTTCGGCCGCACGGGAGCCCGCTGACGGACGACCGCGCGCCTGTCGAATGGCTGACCGACCGGATGATCATCCACGAGGTCGAGCGCGGAGGCGCGCACGAGGAGCCCGCGTTGCCGACTGCGCCGGGCGGCTAGCCTCGCGGCGTGATCGACCCACTCCACGATCGGCCGATCGTGGCAGCGCTCGCCGGCGCGCTCGCGATCTCGTTCTCCGGGATCCTCTTCCGGGTCGCGCACGTCTCGCCCTCGACCGGCGCCGTCCTCCGCTGCCTCTACGCACTCCCGATCCTCTGGCCGCTGGCGTGGCTCGAGCAGCGCCGCTACGGCCCACGGCCGCTCAAGCAGCGGGCGCTGGCGTGGCTCGCCGGGGTCTTCTTCGCCATCGACCTGATCGCGTGGCACGAGGGGATCGAGCAGGTCGGTGCCGGGCTCGCGACCGTGCTCGGGAACCTGCAGGTCGTGCTCGTCGGCGTGCTCGCGTGGCTGATTCTGCGCGAGCGGCCGTCGAACCGGTCGCTCGTCGCGATCCCGGTCGCGCTGCTCGGCGTCGTGCTGATCTCGGGTGTGTTCGAGCACGGGGCGTACGGCCGCAATCCCGGCCTCGGCGTCGCGTACGGGATCGTGACCGCGCTTGCGTACTCCGCGTTCCTGCTCGCCCTGCGCGAGGGAAACAAGGACGTGCGGCGGCCGGCGGGGCCGCTGTTCGACGCGACGCTGGTCTCCGGCCTCGTCTGCATCCCGATCGGCCTCGCGATCGGTGACCTCGACCTGACGCCGGACCTGCGTGCGCAGGGTTACCTCTTCGTGCTCGCCTGGACCTCGCAGGCCCTCGGCTGGCTGCTGATCTCGATCACCCTCCCTCGGCTCCCGGCCGCGCTCACCTCGGTGCTGCTGACCTTCCAGCCGGTGCTCTCGGTGCTGTTCGCGTGGGCGATCCTCGACGAGTCGCCGTCGCCGCTGCAGCTGGGCGGAGTCGCGCTCGTGCTCTGCGGGCTGCTGATCGTCTCCGCGGGAGCAAGCAGGCGGCGCCGTCCGGCTCCCGAGCCGGGCTACGTCCCGGCTGCGGGACCTCGCGAGTCCGTCACGTCGTAATCGGTTCGAATGGACCGGCGAGCCTTCATCGCCGCTGCGGCCTCACTGGCGGCCGCGCCGACCGCGCTGGCACGGCTGGCCGGCGTCGAGGTCGCGCTCGTCACCGCGGACGAGGAGGCCCGGCTGGTCGCAGTCGAGCTCCCGAGCGGCCGCGTGCGGCGCTACGTGCGGACGCTCCCGAAGCCGCGCAGCATCGAGGCTGTCGGCGCGATGGCCGTCGTCGCCCACTCCGAGCTCGGGGCGGTCTCGCTCGTGCGTGCCGGCACGCTCGCGGTTGACCACGTCCTGCGTGGATTCGGCGAGCCGCGCTACACGGCCGGCCACCCGGACGGGCGCCATGCGTACGTCAGCGACGCGAAGCGCGGCGAGGTCGCGGTCCTCGACGTCGTCCGCGGAGTCGTCGTCCGCCGCACCGCAGTCGGGGCGCTCGCCCGGCACATCACGATCGACCCCGGCGGCCGGACGCTCTGGGTCTCCCTCGGCGCGAAGGCCGAGCGGGTCGCGGTGGTCGACGTCTCGAGGCGCACGCGGCCTCGCCTGGTGCGGCGGTTCGAGCCGCCCTTCCTCGCGCACGACGTCGGCTGGGCGCCCGGTGGCAAGCGGGTCTGGGTCAGCTCCGGAGACCGCGAGCAGGTCGCCATCTACGCTGCCCGCAGCGGCAGGCTGCTAAGGCGCCTCGCCGCCGACGAGCCGCCGCAGCACTTCACGTTCCGGAACGAGCTCGTCTACGTGGCGAGCGGGGAGAGCGGGAAGCTGCGCGTCCACCACGTGGACGGCCGGCTGCTGCGGACGGCGACGATCCCGGCGGAGTCCTACAACGTGCAGCAGGCTCTCGGCTGGGTGGTCACGCCGGGCCTCGGCACCGGCACACTTTGCCTGCTCGACCGCGGTGGCCGCGCGCGCTGGCGCAGGACGATCGCGCGTTCCTCGCACGACGCCTGCATCGTCACGCTTTCGTGACAGTCGGTGTCCGCGCCCCGCTCTAGGCTGGTCGGAGGCGAACTCTCGCGGAGGGCAGATTCTTGGTGCATCGCGCAACGGGTGGTAGACGGCCGCGCCGGCAAAGCCGGCACGGCCTCTTTGGTCGGCGTCGCAAGCGAGCGCCTTAGTGGCGAAGGCTGCGACCCAGTTTGCGTGCACCGACTGCGGCTACTCGGCCGGGCGCTGGTTCGGCAAGTGCCCGCAGTGCGGTCAGTTCGGGACGCTCGTCGAGGACGCGCCGGCGACTGCGACCGCAACCGGCCCGAAGCCGACGCTGCGCCTCGTCGACGTCAAGGCCGAGGAGGCGGAACGCATCCCGACCGGAGTGCCCGAGCTCGATCGCGTGCTCGGCGGCGGGCTCGTCCCGGCCTCGCTCGTGCTCGTCGGCGGCGAGCCCGGAGTCGGCAAGTCGACGCTGCTGCTGAGCGCGCTCGCAGCCATCTCGAAGGAGCGCCGCGCGGTGCTCGTCACGGGCGAGGAGTCGTCGGCGCAGGTGAAGCTGCGGGCCGCACGGCTCGGCGGCGCCGAGCAGGTCGAGATCCTCGCGGAGACCGAGCTCGAGGCGGTCTGCGCGACCCTCGAGCAGGAGCGGCCGGACGTCTGCGTGATCGACTCGGTGCAGACCCTCTACTCGTCCGAGCTCGGGTCGGCGCCGGGGTCGGTCGGCCAGGTGCGCGAATCGGCCGCGCGGCTCCTGCGCGTCGCGAAGGAGTCCGGCGTCGCGACGATCCTCGTCGGCCACGTGACGAAGGACGGCGCCGTCGCCGGCCCGCGCGTGCTGGAGCACCTCGTCGACTGCGTGCTCCAGTTCGAAGGCGACCGCTACCACGAGCACCGCGTCCTGCGCGCGTCGAAAAACCGCTTCGGCTCGACGAACGAGCTCGCCGTCTTCGAGATGACGGGCACCGGCCTCGTCGGCGTGCCCGAGCCGTCGGAGCTCTTCGGCCGCACCGTCGAGGGCGAGATCGGGGCCGCGGTCGGATGCGTGCTCGAGGGCTCGCGCCCGCTGCTGCTCGAGATCCAGGCGCTCGTCGCGCCGACCGACCTGGCGATGCCGAGGCGCGTCGGCACGGGGGTCGACCCGAAGCGTCTCGCGATGATCGTCGCCGTCCTGTCGCGCCACGCGCGGATCGCGCTCGGGCAGGCCGACGTGTTCGTCAACGTCGCCGGCGGCGTGCGCATCGACGAGCCTGGAGCCGACCTCGCGATCGCGCTCGCGATCGTCTCCGCGGCCAAGGGCGCCCCGGTCAAGGCGGGCACCGCCTCGTTCGGCGAGGTGGGCCTCACCGGCCGCCTTCGGCCCGCGACACAGTCGGAGCGGCGCCTCGAGGAGTGCGCGAAGCTCGGCCTCGCTGCTGCGATTGCCCCGGCGGGAACGCCTGCTCGTGGCAAACTGCGCATGATCGGGGCGGAAACGCTGAGAGAGGCAGCGAAGGCGGGAATCGATGCAGAGCGAGCCGAGGGAGCATAGGAGCGACCTGCGGATCCCACCGCCGCTCGGCATCGTGCGCCAGCCGACGCAGCACGATCCGCGCCTCGACCCGAAGATCCTCGCCGCCGTAGGACGGATCGCCCCCGGCACCGACCTGCGCTCGGCGATCGATGACATCATCCGCTCGCGCGAGGGCGCGCTGATCGTGATCGGCGACCCGAAGGAGCTCTCGTTCCTCTTCAGCGGCGGCATCCAGCTCGACGAGCCGTTCAGGCCCCAGCTGCTCTACGAGGTGGCGAAGATGGACGGGGCGATCATCGTCAACGAGTCGGTCTCGAAGCTGGCGCACGCCAACGTGCAGCTGATGCCGGACCCGACGATCCCCTCGGACGAGACCGGCACGCGGCACCGCACTGCGGAACGCGTCGCGAAGCAGACGGAGGCGCTCGTGATCTCGATCTCGCAGCAGCGCGAGACCGTGACCGTCTTCGTCGGGCACAGCCGCTACCAGCTGGAGCCGATCGCGGACGTGCTCGCGAAGACGAACCAGGCGCTCGCGACGCTCGAGACATACCGCACGCGGCTCGAGCAGGTGCTGACGCGCCTGACCGCGCTCGAGTTCCAGAACGCCGTCATGCTCGACGACGTGCTGGTCACGCTGCAGCGGGCCGAGCTGACGACGCGGATGGCCGAGGAGATCGAGCGCGCCTGCGTCGAGCTCGGCGAGGAAGCCCGGCTGATCCGAATGCAGCTCGAGGAGCTCGTGGCCGACGTGCCCGACGAGAAGGCCGCACTGGTCTTCGACTACCACGCCGAGGGTGGGGCCGACCGTACGCGGGAAGGCCTCGAGGCGCTGGCCGGCCTGCCCTACGACCAGCTGCTCGAGTTCGAGCTGCTCGCGGTGCTCGGCTACCCCGCCACGGTGAACCCGCTCGACTTCTCCGTCGCGCCGCGCGGCTACCGCGTGCTCTCGCACATCCCGCGCCTGCCCGACGGCGTGGTGAGGCGGGTGGTGGCGACTCTCGACGGACTGGACGGCGTCGTGCGGGCGTCGCAGCGCGAGCTCGAGGCGGTGGAAGGCGTCGGCAGCGTCCGCGCGCGTGAGATCAGGGAGGGCCTGAGGCGGCTCCAGGAGCACAACCTGGTCGACCGCTACCTGCAGATCTAGCTCTGAGCAGGACTTTTCCGCAACGAGCAGGGCTTTTCCGCAAAAAGTGGCGTTTTCCAGCGATTTTTGCTATCCTTCCGGAGTTCGCCGGCGGAGGAAGGACCCGCCGGCGTCTCTACGGAAAGCCACTACGACAAGGGGAGGCTCGGCGTTGTACAAGGTCGGCGACAAGGTGGTGTACCCACACCACGGGGCAGGGACGATCGTCAAGAAGGAGTCGCGCGAGGTGCTGGGAGAAAAGCGCGAGTACCTGACGATCAAGATCCTGCACAACGACATGACGGTGAACGTCCCAGCCGACAATTGCGACCGGGTCGGACTGCGCAAGGTCATTGACGAGCAGATGGTTTCCAAGGTGCTGAAGGCGCTGACGGGGAACGGCACGACGATGCCGAAGAACTGGAACCGCCGCTTCAAGCACAACCGCGACAAGATGAAGACCGGCGACATCTTCGAGCTCGCCGAGGTGGTGCGGAACCTCTCGCTCCGCGACCACGAGAAGGGGCTCTCGACCGGCGAAAAGCAGATGTTCGTGAAGGCGAAGAAGATCCTCGCCAGCGAGCTCATGTACGCCAAGGACATGGACGAGGAAGAGGCAGCCGAGTGGCTCGATGGCGTCCTCGCCCGTGGCGGCAAGAAGCCGACCGCCAAGGTTCCGGCCACCGCCTGAGGCGTCGCTTGCGATGCCGGTCTCAGATCGGGCGGGCTTTGCTCGCCCGATCGTCTGAAATGACCGGTTGGGGCGTCTCGCCTTCTGGGCAAGGGGGTTAGGGCTCATATCGGTCTGGGCCGTCCTCGCTGCGGCAGGTCGCGGCGAGCGGCTCGGCTCCGACCGGCCGAAGGCGTTCGCGCGCCTCGGCGGTAGACCGCTGCTCGCGGAGAGCCTCGAGCGGCTGGAGAACTCGGACTGGATCGACCGGATCGTGATCGCGGCTCCTCCTGACTGGGAGGAGCCGTCGATCCTGGTGGCGGAGGAGATCGCGGCCACAAAGGTGCACTCGGTGGTGACCGGTGGCGTGTCAAGGTCGGAATCCGTCCGCCTCGCGCTGGAGGCTGTGCCGGACGAGGCCGCGGTGGTGCTCGTGCACGACGCGGCTCGGCCGCTTCTGCCGGACGAGGTCACCGAACGCGTGCTCGCGCCGCTCTCCGAGGGCTGGGACGCGGTCGTCCCGGCCGTGCCGCTCGCAGATACGGTCAAGCGGGTGGAGGGCGAGCGCGTACTGGAGACGGTGCCGCGGGAGGATCTCGTCGCGGTGCAGACTCCGCAGGCGTTCCTGGCAGACGTGCTGCGTCGCGCGGTCGCCGGCGACGTCGCCTCGGCGACGGACTGCTCGTCGCTCGTGGAGGCGCAGGGCGGACGCGTGAAGTGGGTCGAGGGCGACCCGCGCCTGCTCAAGGTCACGGACGCCGAGGACCTGGCGCTCGTCGAGAGCTGGGTGGCCGAGGAGTGAGCGCCGCCGACGTCGTCCTGCTGGCGGTCGGCGGGGCTTTCGCTGTCGGCGGGATCGCGTGGCTCGTCCGCATGGCCCGGCGGCTTCGACGCCGGGACGAGCAGGCGTCGGGCGCGTTGTGGCTGCTGGTGGTCGAGCGCGCGGTCGCCTGGGTTGTGGTCGGGCTGGCGCTCGCCTTTGCCGCGTTCGGCTCGCCGTCCGTCGGGCACTGGCTGTTCCTCGCCGCCTTCGTGTTGCTCGTGGTCGAGAGCCTCGTCTGGCAGATGCTCCTGCCGAGGCTCGCCAGGGATTTCGACAAGGTCATGCGCTGAGTGATCGTCGACTACCACATGCACCTGCGCGATCCCGACGAGCGGATCGCGCACCGGGTCGACGCCGTGGAGCCGTTCGTCGAGACCGCGGCGCGGCGCGGCGTCGATGAGATCGGCTTCACCGAGCACGTCTACTACTTCTGCCAGACCCGCGCGCTCTGGGATCGGCCCTATGAATCGGAGCGCTGCGTGTACGACCTGGAGGCGTACGTCGACGCGGTGGTCGAGGCGAAGCGGCAAGGCCTCCCGGTCAAGCTCGGCCTCGAGGTCGACCACGTCGGCGACCGTCAGGACGAGCTGGCGGCCGTGCTCGAGCCGTATCCGTGGGACTTCCTGCTCGGCTCCGTGCACAACGTCGACGGCCTGGCGATCGACTCCGCGCCTGAGGAGGGCGTCTGGGCGCAGCTGTCCGTGGAGGAGGTCTGGCGACGCTACTTCGCCGCCCTGGCCGAGCTCGTCGCCTCCGGTCACGTCGACGTGGTCGCGCATCCGGACCTGCCGAAGATCTTCGGACGGAGGCCGGTAGGAGCCCTCGAGTACCCGGCGCTGAACGGCGTCGCGCTCGAGATCTCCACGAACGGCCTCTACAAGCCGGTCGGAGAGCTGTACCCGGATTCCGCCTTCCTCGAGGCGGCGAAGGCGCCGATCACGCTCGCCTCAGACGCTCACGTTCCGGCGAACGTCGGCCGCGACTTCGACCGGGCGGCCGAGCTCGCCCGCGCCGCGGGCTACGAGACCGTGACGGTGTTCGAGGGACGCCGCGCGCGGCAGGAGCCGCTCGGGTGAGGGTCGGGCTCGGAGTGGACGCACACGCGCTCGTCGAGGGCGTGCCGCTCGTGCTCGGTGGGGTCGAGCTGGAGTCCGACCGCGGGCTCGCCGGCCACTCCGACGGCGACGTGATCGCACACGCTCTGATCGACGCCCTCCTGGGCGCGGCCGGGATGGGCGACATCGGCTCGCTCTTCCCGTCGGGCGAGCCGGAGTGGGAGGGCGCCTCCTCGCTCGACCTGCTCTCGCGCGCCTACGCGCAGGTTTGCGAGGCCGGCTTCGAGCTCGCGAATGCCGACTGCGTGCTCGTCGGCGAGGAGCCGCGCATCGCACCGCTCCGTGCAGCGATGCAGGCGCGCCTGGCCGAGGCGATGGGCGTCGAAACCGGTCTCGTCACGGTTCGTGCGACGACAACCGACCGCCTCGGCTTCACCGGCCGGGGGGAGGGGCTGGCCGCGATCGCCGTCGTGCTGCTGTCGTGAAGGTCGTTCCCATCTCGCCGGAGATCCGCGGGAGCGAGGCCTTCGTGCAGCTGCGCCGCGCCTGGCCGGAGATCGTCTTCCACGACGCGATCTCGAATGCCTACTGGGGGCGGCTCCACGAGGAGCGCGCGGAGTTCCAGTTCGCGCTGGTCGAGGACGACGGCCGCGTCTTGGCCGAGGGCAACTCGATCCCGGTCTCCGGACTGCCGCCCGGCTGGCGCGACGCCTTCACGAACGGCTTCGGGGACGGCGAGCCCGACCGGCTCTGCGCGCTCGCGATCCTGATCGACCCCGACCGCCAAGGCGAGGGTCTGTCGCGGCTGATGCTGGAGCACATGCGCGGCCTCGCCGCCGCACGTGGCTGGGATCTGTTCGCGCCCGTGCGGCCGAACCTCAAGCACCGTTACCCGCTGACTCCGATCGAGCGCTACATCGAGTGGCGCCGCCCCGACCGGCTGCTGTTCGACCCGTGGCTGCGCGCACACGAGCGCGCGGGGGCGGAGATCCTCGGTCCCGCGCCCGACTCGCTGGTCTCCGAAGGGACCGTCGCCGAGCTGGAGCAGTGGTGCGGCCTCGAGTTCCCCGAGAGCGGCAGCTACGTCGTCGAGGGCGCGCTCGTCCCGGTCGAGATCGACCGCGAGCGCGACCTCGGTAGCTACCGGGAGCCGAACGTCTGGATGCGCCACCCGGCCTGAGAACCGAACCGAAGCTTCCGAGCCTCCGTACCTCCGTCCGTAAGTCCCGAGAGAGGAGGGTCATGAGCTTCACGAAGAAGTCATTCCTGGCGGCTGTGCTCGTCGCGGCGGTCGTGTTCGTCGCCGCCGCCGCTGCAGACCACGGAGGCCACCGCGGACGCGACCACGGCCACGGCCACAAGACGGTGCTGCGTCAGCATCTCGTCGGCAGCATCCTCAGCGACCAGAACATCCACGGCGTCGTCCGCGGCGGCCTCCCCTGGCAGGGAGGCGGCGACGCGACGCTCAGCCGAAAAGGCCGGTTCGAGGCCCGGATACGCGGACTGATCATCCCGAGCCTCGGCAACGCCGGCCCGGTGACGTCGATCACGATCTCGCTCTACTGCTCGCCGGACTCCGATCCGGCGGCGGCGTTCACCACCCAGTCGGTGCCGCTCTCGCAGAGCGGCAACGCGCGCGTGCGCCAGCACGTGACGGTTCCGTCACGGTGTCTGGCACCGGTTCTGCTCGTGCATCCGAACGGAGGCGCCGGCGCGTACATCGCCGCGACCGGCTTCACGAGCTAACTCGAAGGGAGCCTGACGAGCTCGTCCTCGACCAGGACGAGCTCGTCCCGTTCCAGCGAGCTCACCGCGGCGGCGTCGAGCGACTCGAGCGCGCGGGGGCATTCGGCAACCAACCGCAGCGTCGCGGCCCGCCGGTGGCGGAACGAGCCCTCGAACGGGCCCTGCTTGCGCAGCGGCTCGAAGCGCCTGCCGCGCGACGGGCACGAGCTCCCCAGCGGGCACATGCCGCAGCGCGGCACCCGGGCGATGCAGACCGTAGCGCCGAGGTCCATCAGCGCCTGGGCGCAGGTGTGGTCGAAGCTCCCGCCGCTTCGCTCCTGCACGCGCCGCACGTTCACGTCCAGTGGGAGCACCTCGCGCCCGAACGCGAAGCACGCGACGGCGTCCGCGGTGTAGCGGCCGATTCCGGGTAGCTCCGTCAGGTCGTCGGGCCAGCCACTCGCGGCGACCATGCGCGCCGCGCGCTGCAGGGTGACCGCGCGCCGGTTGTAGCCGAGCCCTTGCCACTCGCGGATCACCTCCGCCGTCGGAGCCGCGGCCAGCGCCTCCACCGACGGCCAACGCCCGAGCCAGGCCAGCCAGCGCGGGACGACGCGCGCCGCCTGCGTCTGCTGCAGCATCACCTCGGAGACCAGGATCGCGTACGGGTCGCGCGTCTTTCGCCACGGCAGGTCGCGGCCGTGCTCGCCGAACCAGCGAAGGAGCGCCTCATTCACGCGCGAGACCCTAGACTCCGGCCCGGCCGTGTGCTTCGAGCTCGACTCCTCGCCGCCGATCCCGGTCATCTCCGGGGCGGCCGTCTCGCACGACGATCTCGTGCTGGAGGCGCGCGACGGCAACCGCTTCGCCGCCTTCCTCGCGACTTCCGACACGGTGTCTGACACCGGCGTCGTGATCCTCCCGGACGTGCGCGGGCTGTATCGCTTCTACGAGGAGCTGGCGCTTCGCTTCGCCGAACGCGGCTACACGGCACTCGCGTTCGACTACTTCGGCCGCACCGCCGGCGCGGAGAAACGTGACGACACCTTCGACCGGAAGCCCCACGTCGAGGCGGTGACTCCCGAGGAGATCCAGCAGGACGTGCGCGCAGCGGTCGAGCACCTGCGCTCGCTCGGCGTCGGCACGGTCTTCGCCGTCGGCTTCTGCATGGGAGGCCGCCACTCATGGCTCGCCGCGGCGGCCGGGCACGGCCTCGCCGGTGCGGTCGGCTTCTACGGCCGTCCGGGCGAGTCCGCCGACGGCAAGCCGGGCCCTGCGCAGCTCGCCGCGGCCATCCAGGCGCCGATCCTGGCGCTTCAGGCAGGGGCCGACCAGAACATCACGGCCGACCAGAACGAGGCCTTTGAACGCGCGCTCGCCGAAGCAGGCGTCGAGCACGAGCTGGTCGTCTACGAGGGCGCGCCGCACAGCTTCTTCGATCGCAAGCAAGAAGAGTTCGCCTCCGCCTCCGAGGACGCCTGGGCGCGGATGCTCGACTTCATCGAGCGCCACGGCCGTTGATCAGGGAGGCGCGGCCGGACGAAGCCGAGTCGCTCGCGGCAATCCAGCGCGACGCGTCGCTCGCCGCCAACGCGCACATCTTCCCGCCCGAGCTCTACCCGTTCCCGATGGGCGAGATCGTCCGGCGCTGGGAGAGCTTCATCGACGATCCCGCGGTCACCGTGCTCGTCCGTGAGGAGAACGGCGCCGCCGTCGGGGTGGCCGGCGCACGCGCCGAGTGGCTGGACGGGCTCTACGTGCTGCCCGAGTGGTGGAGCCGGGGAGTCGGGCGCACCCTGCACGACGAGGTGCTTGCACGGCAACGCGCCGACGGCGCGTCGCGCTGCAACCTCTGGGTGCTGGAGGAGAACGCCCGCGCGCGCCGCTTCTACGAACGGCTCGGCTGGCACGAGAACGGCGAGACGCGAGTGGTGCCGTTCCGTCCGCACCCCACCGACGTCGGCTACTCGATCGAGCTTTAGACGACGTACGGATTCGGCAGCGCCGTCCACAAGACGACGGCCTCAACTGTCTCGGAGGGGTTTCGCCAGGTGTGTGGGTCACGCGGCGAGTACGTGAGCGTGTCGCCTTCCTCAAGGAGGTGTGTCTCCTCGCCGACGCGCAACTCGAGCGACCCACGCAGGACGTAGACGAGCTCGACGTCGGCCGGCAACGTGTAGAGCTCGTCGCCCGCGCTCGCTCCGGGCGGGATGTGCGACTCGGTGACGTGGAAGCGCCGCTCGTCGCCGGAAGAGAGCAGCAGGTGCTCTGTGTTGCCCAGCGCCAGTGAGCGCCGTGCCTGCTCCTCGCGCCGGATCAGCCGGCCGGCGGGCACGTCGTCGACGAGGTTTCCCACGCGCATCCCGAGCACGGCGCAGATCCGGTAGAGGGACGACAGCGAGGCCGACGTGAGGTCGCGCTCGAGCTGGCTGATGAACCCGGCGGTAAGGCCGGCTCGCTCCGCGACCTCGGCCATCGTGAGCCCGAGCTCGAGCCTCCGCGCGCGCAGCCGCGCCCCGACTCGGAGCTCCGTCTGGGGCGGCATGGTGGTCACGATGTAAGTCTAGGCAAACGGATTTTAGTATTGGTAAAGTGAGCCAGATGCGCCGGATCCTGCTCGTCAGTCTCGCAGCGGCCCTGGCCGCCGCAGCGGGTGCGGCCCAGCAAGCGAACCCCGCTCCGAGCACCCCGGCCGACGACGTCCGCACGTTGATGCAGCGCATCCGGGAGATCCACCCGAACCCGTTCCACGCGACCCCCGAGGCCGCGTTCCAGGGAGCCGCTGACAACCTGGCCGCCCGTGCGCCGACGCTCTCGGCGGACCAACTGCTCGTCGAGCTGATGCGCTTCACGAACCTGCTCGGCGAGCGCGACGGGCACTCGGGGATCTTCCCGCTCGACTCGGCGCACCGGCGGGTGCTGCACCTCTTCCCGCTCTACCTCTACAAGTTCAGCGACGGTCTCTTCGTCGTCGCGGCGCCGGGCCACAGCTCGCTCGTCGGCTCGAAGCTGCTCGCGATCGACGGCCTCTCCGCGGACGCGCTCGAGCGGCAGGTCCGGCCGCTCGTCCCGCGCGACAACGAGGCGACGCGGACCGACCGCTTCATGAGCTTCATGCTCACCGCCGAGGTGCTGCACGGCCTCGGCCTGCGCGGCGGCGCGGGCCCCGCGCGGTTCACATTCCAGAAGCCGGGTGCGGCCGCGACCGCCGTCACGCTCGCACCGGTCACGGCGGCGCGGTACCTGCGCCTGATGGAGCCGGCCTTCCCGGGGTTCGTCTACGCGCTCCCGCGGCGACCGGCGCCGTTGTACCTGCGCCGCCGTGGCCAGGACCACTACGTGACCACGATCGCGGGTGGCCGTGCAGTCTTCGTCGGTTACAACTTCACGGTCGGCTCGACCTACACCGAGGCGCGCCAGGTGCTTCGGCTCGCGAAGCGCAAGAAGGTGCGCCGCGTGATCGTGGACGTGCGGCTCAACCCCGGCGGCGACAACCACACTTACACCGATCTCCTGCGCGCTCTGCGCTCGAAGTGGGTCAACCGACGCGGCCGGCTCGTCGTCCTGATCTCGCGCAGCACCTTCTCGGCGGCGGAGAACTTCATCACCGAGCTCGAGCGCAAGACCAGGGCGGTCTTCGTCGGCGAGACTTCCGGTGGCAGCCCGAACCTCTACGGCGACGCGGCCGGGGTCGAGCTCCCGACCGCCGGCCTGAACGTCGAGGTCGCCGGCAGGTACTGGCAGAAGAGCTTCGCCGCGGACACGCGCGTCGCGATCGAGCCGAAGGTCACGGTGCCGCTCGGCTCCCGCGCCTTCTTCCGCGGCAAGGATCCCGTGCTCGCGGCCGCGCTCGCCTATCGCCCCCGGCGCTAGTGCCCCTCCGGGCAATGCACGTCCGTTTCTAGCCCGCGACCCAGAAACTGGACAGCATCACCCGAAGAGGCACTAGATTCCGCGCCATGAGGCGCACCCGCTTCGCACCTAGCCCGACCGGCTCGCTGCACGTCGGCAACGCGCTCAGCGCCGTCGCCAACCGCTCGCTCGGCGACTGGATGCTCCTGCGGATCGACGACACCGACCCCGCGCGCAACGTTCCCGGCGGCGAGGACGAGCTGCTGCGCGACCTGGAGTGGCTCGGGATCGAGTGGGACGACGGACCGGTGCGGCAGAGCAATCGGCGCGAGCGTCACCTCGAGGCAGCAGAGCCGCTGGGCGAGCGCTTCGACGGCACGACGCTCGTCCGCGAGGACGGCACGCCTACGTACCACCTCGCGAGCGTGGTCGACGACGTCGACTTCGGCATCACGGACATCGTGCGCGGGAACGACCACCGCCCGAACGAGGATCTGCACCGCCGGCTGTTCGAGGCACTCGGCGCGACGCCGCCGGAGTTCATCCATCACGGGCTGATCCTCGGCGAGGACGGCAAGAAGCTCGCGAAGCGCGCCGAGGGCTCGACGGTCGCGTCCCTGCGCGAGGCCGGGATCCCCGCGGAAGCCGTTCGCGCGTACCTGGAGGAGCTCGGCGTGCCGAAGCACGACGTGCACTACGACCTGCCGCGCATCCGGCGACTCGCGATCGAGGCGATCGGCGCGCTGGACGACGAGCAGCTGGCGGCCCGCGTCGGCGCTCCCGTCGAGCTCGCTCCCGCGCTGCGCGGCGCGCGCGACCTCAACGAGGCGCGCGACTACGCCGCGGTCATCCTCGGGCCGGCCCCGGTGAAGGTCGACGCGCCCGAGACGCTCGAGCGCTTCCGCGAGCTGGTCGAGCGGGCGAACGGCGGCGCCGATCCCAAGGAGCTGCTGCGAGAGCTGAAAGCCGTGGGCGGAGACCTGCACGCGCTACGCCTCGCGCTGACCGGCCGCGAGCGCGGCCCGGAGCTCTGGACGGTCATCGCGGCCCTGCCCAAGGAAGAGACGCTGCGGAGGCTCGATGCGGCTCTATGACACCGCGACCAGGCAGCTCCAGGAGCTGCCGCCGCCGCCCGGGCCGATCCGGATGTACTTCTGCGGCCCCACGGTCTACCAGCGCATCCACATCGGGAACGCACGGCCGTTCGTGATCTCGCTCTGGCTGAAGCGCTGGCTCGAGCGGAGCGGCTATGACGTCACGCTCGTCGAGAACATCACCGACATCAACGACAAGATCTACGACGCCGCCCCTGGCGACAGCGCGCGGCTCGCCGCCGCGGCGAGCCGCTGGTACGTCGAGGACACGGGCGACCTCGGCCTGGGGCGGCCCGACGTCGAGCCCAAGGCGACCGAGACGGTCCCGGAGATCGTGGCGATGATCGAGCAGCTGGTCGAATCGGGCCACGCGTACCCGGCGAGCGGCGATGTCTACTTCCGCGTTGCGAGCTTCCCCGATTACGGCAAGCTCTCGGGCCGCCACGGCGACGAGGAGGCGACGCGCAACCCCTCAGAGGAGGCCGAGGCAGACGAATTGAAGGAAGACCCGCGCGACTTCGCCCTCTGGAAGGCGCACAAGGAGGGTGAGGACACGTGGTGGGCCTCGCCCTGGGGCCGCGGTCGCCCGGGCTGGCACATCGAGTGCTCGGCGATGGCGGAGGCGCACCTCGGGCCGGTCTTCGAGATCCACGGCGGCGGGATCGACCTCGTCTTCCCGCACCACGAGAACGAGATCGCCCAGTCGCGCTCGCTCGGCCATGAGTTCGCCCAACTCTGGATGCACAACGGGATGCTGCGGCTCGCCGGCGAGAAGATGTCGAAGTCGCTCGGCAACATCGTCTCGCTGCGGGAGGCGCTCGACGACTGGGGAGGCGAGACGCTGCTCGTCTACTTCCTGGGCGGACACTGGCGCAAGCCGATCGACTACTCGGACGAAGTGCTGCAGCAGGCGGCGGCGCAGGCGGAGAGCTTCCGCAACGTGTTCCGGGGCCCCTCCGAGTCGGGGGGCGACTGGGAGCCGTTCGCCGCGGCGCTCGACGACGACTTCAACACGCCAGACGCGCTCGCCGTGATGCACGCATGGCGCGACCACGCCCTGCTGCGGCGCGGGCTCGAGGTCTTCGGTCTCGAGTTGCTAGGCGATGTCGAGCTCGCGCCCGCGGAGCTGGAAAATCTCGCCCGTGCCCGGCTCGAAGCGCGCGCAAAGCAGGATTTCGCGACGAGCGACCGCCTGCGCGACGAGATCGCCGAGGCCGGCTGGGAAGTCCGCGATGTCGACGCCGAGCCCGGCTACCAGCTCGTCCCAAGGCGCTGACTTGGCAGCGCCGACCATAGGGGCCGTGCAGGCTTTGCCTGTGCGGCCGTCTAACGCAGGTTCTCGGGACGCGCGCACCGTGACGTGTCGATGCGGATGGTCAGTGGAGTGAGCTCTGAGCTCGTCTACGGACGGCGCCCCGTTCGGGAGGCGCTGCGCGGGCCGCGCGAGGTGCTCGAGCTCCTGGCGACGACACGGGCGCTCAAAGCCGAACCGTGGCTTGAAGACGACGGGCCGCGCGTCCAGGTCAAGCTCGAGCGCGAGCTCACCGCGGAGGCCGGCACGCATGATCACCAGGGCGTCGTCGCGCGCGTCGAGCCCTACCGCTACGCGGACGCCCACGAGCTCGCGGCCGGACCCGTGCCGCTGCTCGCCGTGCTGGATTCCGTCACCGATCCGCGGAACCTGGGCGCGGTGATCCGCAGCGTCGAGGGCGTGGGGGCCGACGGCGTCGTTCTCCCGGCGCACAACTCGGCGCGGATCACGCCAGCGGTCGTGCGCGCCTCGGCGGGGGCGGTCGAGCACGTCCGCGTCGCGGTCGTGAAGAACCTTGCGCGCTACCTCGGCGAGATCAAAGGGCCGCACCTGTGGATCTGGGGGGCGGCGGGGGAGGCGGAGACCTCGCTGTGGCAGGCCGACCTCTCCGGCGGCGCGGTGTTCGTGCTCGGCGCCGAGGGCAAGGGTCTCCGCCCACTCGTGCGCCGTACCTGCGACGACGCGATCTCCATCCCGCTCTACGGCGGGGTCGAGTCGCTGAACGTCAGCGTCGCGGCAGCATTGCTGCTGTACGAGGCCAGGCGGCAGCGTGGCTGAGCCGACTCTGTACCTGTTCGACGGCTACAACCTGCTCCACGCCGGCGAGTTCGAGGATCCGCGCGAGCTGGTCGACGCGCTGGCCAGCTTCGTCGCCGTTCAGGGCGCGCGTGGGGTGATCGTCTTCGACGGGGTGGGGGAGGACCGCGCGCACGGCCCGCTCGAGGTTCGCTACGCCGACCACGCCGACGCGCTGCTCGAGCGGCTCGCGGCCGAGCACCGACGCACCGAGGCGGTCTGTCTCGTCTCCTCCGACTCAGCGGTTCGCGGCACGTCCGGGCAGGAGGTGCAGAAGCGCAGCTCGCGAGCCTTCCTGCACGACCTCGAGTCGCCGAGACACGAGGACCCGGGCCGATCGCAGCTACGGGATCGCGTGGACGAAGAGACGCGAAAACGCTTGGAGAAGCTGCGCAGAGGGCAAAGGTCCGGTTAAGTTCACCAACACGCAAGGTCTTGTAAACGTGTTGGGACCTTGCTATCTTGACCGTCAACCTCAGGGTGAGGCCTGAGCAGCTTGCCCGTCCTCGACAGGAGAGTGCCGTGCCAGCCCGCACCGCGCAGACCGCTCACTCGCCGCAGAAGCTCCAGCGAGAGCTCGCCGACCTGCAGCTCGTCATGCGTGCGCGGAACGGCGACCAGAAAGCGCTCGACGAGCTCATCCGCCGCTACTCAGGCTTCGTCCGGCTGAAGGCCAGCTCGTACTTCCTCGCCGGCGGCGACGCGGAGGACCTGATCCAGGAGGGCCTGATCGGGCTCTACAAGGCGGTGCGCGACTTCAGCCCCGACAAGTCGTCGTTCCGCAGCTTCGCCGAGCTCTGCGTGACGCGGCAGATCATCACCGCGATCAAGACGGCGACTCGCTTCAAGCACGCGCCGCTGAACACCTACGTGTCGTTCAGCCACACCCCCGCGGGCCAGGAGTCCGACGGCGACTGCACACTCGGCGACGCGCTCCCCGGCCCGTCCGTCGACGACCCCTCCGTCTGCGTGATCTCGACCGAAGAGCTGCAGAGCCTGGTCTTCACGCTCGGCACCGGCCTCTCGAAGCTCGAGGCCGACGCGCTCAAGCTCTACCTCGAGGGCGAGTCGTACGAGACGATGGCCGATCAACTCGGCTGCGACACGAAGACGATCGACAACGCGCTCCAGCGCGTGAAGCGCAAGGTGCTCGCGCACCAGCAATCGCGGCAAGTCCTGCAGTAGCGCCTACGGCGAGAACGGCTCCAGCGCACGTGCGGCCGCGTCCAGCCTCGCGGCGGCCTGCGCGAAGACCGACTGTGTGATCTCTTCGGCCTCGGCGTCGGAAGTGGTGCGCCGGCGAACGAAGCGCAGGAGCTCGGCGTAGCGCTCGTCCAACGACGGCTCGGCGAGATCTTCCATCCGCCTCATCTATCGCATCAGCCGGAGGTAACGCCTTGCGGCCGAGATATCTTTTTGATATCTAGATATCTGCAATGGCGAGACCACGGCGAGAGAACGACTACACCGCGCTGTTCGTGCGAATCCCGACGGCGGAGGCCGAGAAGCTCCACCGCGCGGCCGACGTCCTGGGTAGGCCGAAGCGCGAGCTGATCACGAAGCTCGTCGCCCAGTTCGATCCCGAGGACCCGGTCTGGACGCGGGAGGTCGCCGGTCCGATGGAGGTCGCGCACGCGGAGTGGTCGGTCGGGCAGCACTCGTTCCGGCCGGCCGCCGAGCTCGAGATCCTCACACCCGCGCAGCTCGCGGGGCTGCTGCAGGTCGAGGAGGAGACGGTGGTCGAGCTCGCCGAACAGGGTGAGCTGCCGGGTCGCAAGGTGGGGGAGGAGTGGCGGTTCTCGCGCGAGGCGATTCTCGCGTGGCTCGCCGCGGAGGAATGAGGATCGAGCGGATCGAGCGGGTCTGGGGCGCCGAGGCGCTCCGGCCGGCCGTCGGCTGGAAGGTCTGGCGGGTCGAGGACGGTGCCCTGCTGAGCGTCCTCTACGGCGACGCGTGGCCCGTCGACGAGCCTGTGCGCGCGACCTGCCGCCGCCACGTGCACGTCGCCCACGAGGCGCCGGCGATCGGGTGCGAGTGCGGCATCCACGCCGGCCGTGAGCTGGGCGCCTGGGACCACTACCTCGCCGTGGGCGCCGAGGAGCGCGTCTTCGGCCGGGTGCTGCTCTGGGGCGCGGTGCTCGAGGGCGCGACGGCCTGGCGCGGCGAGCTCGCGCGGCCGGTCGAGATCTTCGTTCCGGCTGCGGTCGAGAACGCCGACGAGGTCGCGGAGGCGCTGCGCGCCTACGGCGTGCCGGTGCACGTGCTCGCGCCGGTCGAGGAGGCGGTGCCCGCATGAACCCGCTCGTGCCGATGGTGATCGAGCAGACCTCCCGCGGCGAGCGGTCGTTCGACATCTATTCACGGCTGCTGAACGACCGGATCGTGATGGTCGGCTCGGCGATCGACGACGAGGTCGCGAACGTCGTCGTCGCGCAGCTCCTGCACCTCGAGTCGGACGACCCCGACAAGGACATCAGCCTCTACGTGAACTCACCCGGCGGGGACGTGTACGCCGGCCTCGCGATCTACGACACGATGACCTTCGTGAAGCCCGACGTGCGCACGATCTGCGTCGGGATCGCGATGTCGATGGGAGCGGTGCTGCTTGCGGCCGGGGCAAGGGGCAAGCGCAGCGCCCTGCCGAACGCGAAGATCCTGATCCACCAGGTCTGGACGGGGCAGTTCGGCGGCCAGGCCTCCGACGTCGAGATCCGCGCCCGCGAGGTGCTCGACCTGAAGAAGCGCGTGGAGAGCATTATCGCCGACCACACCGGCCAGCCCCTCGACCGCGTCTCGCAGGACACCGACCGCGACCACTTCATGACGGCCGCGGAAGCCGTCGAGTACGGGCTGATCGACGAAGTCCTCACCAGCCGGCCGGCGCTAGGCTGAGCCAAAGCGCCGGAGTAGCTCAGCTGGTCAGAGCGCCTGCCTTGTAAGCAGGGGGTCGCGGGTTCGAATCCCGCCTCCGGCTCTGAAACCGCTTTGCTCCCGCTCCCGTAGCCAACGTGGGGAACAAGACCGCCGAAGGGAGTGGGGGATATGTCAAAGCGAGGGTTCACACGGCGACGGGCGGTGCTCGTGATCGCGCTGCTTGCGTTCGCCGCGCTGGTCGTGGCCGCGCCGCTGAGCGCGGCGCAGCCGACCGAGTTCACCGTCAACCCACTGGTGTCGGACCAGCCGGGCGTGGCCCCGGTGCTCGACCCGGACCTCGTCAATCCGTGGGGGCTCACCTCGAGCGCGACGAGCCCGTGGTGGGTGTCCGACAACGGAACGGACAGATCGACGCTGTACAACGGCGCCGGGACAAAGCAAGGACTCATCGTCTCGGTGCCGGGCGGCCCGACCGGCACGGTCTTCAATCCGACGGCCGGCTTCGCGCTGCCGACGGGCGGCAAGGCGCTGTTCCTGTTCGACGGCGAGGACGGCATCATCCGCGGCTGGAACGGCGCACAGGGCACGACGGCGATCGTCGTCAAGGACCGCTCGAACGTCGACGCGATCTACAAGGGGCTCGCGATCGCCGACACGTCGAGCGGGCCGCGGCTGTACGCGGCCGACTTCCACAACGCGCGAATCGACGTCCTCGACGGCGGCTTCGGGCTGGTGCCCAACAGTGGCTTCGAGGATCCGTCGCTGCCCGCGGGCTTCGCGCCCTTCAACGTCCAGGTGCTCGGCGGCCGTGTGTTCGTCGCGTACGCGAAACAGGACGAGGACGCCGAGGACGAGATAGCCGGCCAGGGCCGCGGACGGGTGGACGTCTACGACCTCGCGGGCAACCTGCTCGGCGGGATCACCGGCCACGGCCAGCTGAACGCGCCGTGGGGCCTCGCGATCGCGCCGGCGAGTTTCGGCGCCTTCGCGGGCGACCTGCTCGTCGGCAACTTCGGCGACGGGCAGATCAACGCCTTCCGGGAGGTCAGCCCTGGGCAGTTCGTGCACGACGGCGAGCTGCGCGGCTCGGATAACCGGTCGCTCACGATCGACGGGCTCTGGGCTCTCCAGGTCAGCCAGGGCGGGAACAACGGCACCGCAGGACAGCTGTTCTTCACCGCCGGCCCGGACGACGAGACGCACGGGCTGTTCGGCACGATCGCGCCGAACTGAGCTAGGCGCCGGGGGCGGCGCACCTGCGGCCGCGCCGCCCCCTACGCCAGCGACTGGATCAGATCCGCGGCACGCGTCGTGCCGGGGCTCGTCTGGAGGCGCGACGAGGCTCGCTGGAGCTGCTTGTTCGGCGAAGCGAGGAGCCGGTCGATCGCCTCGTGCAGCTGTTCGTCCTCGAACTCGTAGGTGGCCTGGCGGACGCCGAACCCGCATTCGGCCATGCGCTGCGCGTTGTCGTGCTGGTCCCAGAAGAGCGGCAGCACGACCATCGGCTTTCCGAAATGAATCGACTCCGTGACGGTGTTGTTGCCTCCGTGCGTGATCACCAGGTCGACGTGGGGGAGGATGGCCGGCTGCGGCAGGAACTCGGCGCCCGTCATGTTCGGCGCCAGCTCGATCAGGTCGTGCTGGGGCCCCTTGCTGACGACGTAGCGGTGAGGCGTCTCGGCCAGAGCGGCGACCAGGCGGTTCATCAGCTCGACGTCCGCGGAGCCGAGGCTGCCGAGGCTGACGTAGACGAGCGCCCCGTCGCCGGGCGGCGGCTCGAACTCCTCGTCGACCTCGCGCACGCAGGAGTCGAGGCTGTGCCAGTGGTCGCCGAGCGGCTCCGACCGCCGGTAGTCGGCCTCGGCCGGGTACAGGTAGAGGTTGAGGAACGGCGACTCGTGGATGAACTCGAGGTCGGGGAGCGGCGGCGCGCCGCGCTCCTCGCAGAAGGCCGAGAACTCGGCCAGGAGCGGCTCGTGCAACTCTCGGTAGCGCTCGCGGAACTCGCCCCATGCCGCCCGGTCGCCGGTCGGGTAGCCGGAGAAGGTCGGCGGCAGCGCCGGGTCCTTCAGCTCGAGCGGGTTGCAGGAGACGATCCGAACCCACGGTCGCCCCGAGGCCGGCACCGCCGGGAAGGCGACCACGTTGTCTTCGACGATCACGTCCGGCTCGAGCTCGCCGAAGATCTCGTGCAGCCGTTCGTCCACGTAGCGTGCGCCGTCGACGAGCTCCTGCCAGACCGGGAGGATGAACGTCTCCAGCTGCTCGATCGTCGGCTTGCGGAACTCCGGGGCCGTGTCGCGGACGAAGTCCTTCCAGAACTGGCCGGGCGCCTCCTCGACCTCCGGTGGCGGCTTCAGCCGCATCAGCGCCTCTTCGAACCCCTGCGCCTGGAGCGTCCCGGCGAAGGACTCCTCGACGACGAAGGTGACGTCGACGCCGCGTTCGCGCAGGACGCGGCCGATTCCGACGCAGTTGTTGGTCGGCCCGAACGCGCCCTCGGGGAAGAAGACGACCCTCATGCAGCGAGCGCGCGCTCGAGGTCGCTCCAGAGCTCCTCGACGTCCTCGAGCCCGACGCTGAGCCGCAACAACCCGGGCGGAACCCGGTCGCCTTCCCAGCGCGTACGCGATTCCAGCACCGAGCGCACGCCGCCCAGGCTCGTTGCGTTCTCGATTGTCCGCAGCGAGGTCTCGACGCGGCGTGCGGCCTCGCCGTCCGCGACGTCGAAGGAGAGAAGCCCTCCGAACCCCGGATAGCGGACGACCTCGACCGCGGGATGCGAGCGAAGCCGGGCGGCGATCTCGGTGGCGCTGCGCGTGTGTCGCTCCATCCGTACGTGCAACGTCTTCAGCGAGCGCGAGAGCAGCCAGCACGGGTCGGGTGCGGCGACGATGCCGGAACGGCTGCGGAAGTCGCGCAGTTGCCCCGCGTGCTCCGGGGAGCGGCACGCGACTGCGCCGAGGAGGACGTCGTGGTGGCCGCCGAGGAACTTCGTCGCGCTGTGGAGAGCGAAGTCGGCGCCGTGCTCGAGCGGGCGGAGGTACACGGGCGTCGCGGCGGTCGAGTCCACCACCACACGGGCCGGGTGCGCGACCGCCGCCTCGAGGTCGGGCAGCTCGAGAAACGGGTTCGAGGGCGCCTCGAGCCAGACCAGGTCGACTCCGTCGGGTGGCGCCCCGGTCTGGTCGAACTCGAAGTGCCGTAAGCCCCAGCGCTCGAGCGCGGCGAACAGGACACCCGTGCCGTAGTAACAGCCGCGGGCGAGCGCGATCGTCTGCCCAGGCTCCAGCAGCGTGAGCACGAGCGCCGTCGTCGCGCCGGCCCCGGACGGGAAAACGAGCGCTTCGCCGCCCTCGAGCTCCGCCAGCTGTCGCTCGACCCTGAGGGCGTTCGGATGCGCGTAGCGCTGGTAGTAGAGCTCGCCCGGCTCCCCGTCGCGGTACGGCCAGATCGTTGCGCGGTCGAGGGGCTCCACGAACTCGGACTCTAGTCCGGCGCACTCCACCCCCAAAGACGCGTACGGAAAGATCATCTCGGCCTTCCAGCAGACCTCCGCCGGAAGCGGCACCGACTTCAGTCAGTCGGATGGCGCCTCCGGCGACCAGGCCCGCGGTGGCCGCCGACCTGGTCGCCCTCTCGCTCGACCCGGACATCAACCTGCTCGTCGGAAAAGAATCCGTTCACTTCGGGGTAACCGCGTCCGGGAGCTCCCCGGCCGCGACATCCGCCAGCGTCACCGTCTCCAGCACCGCGCGGAGGTTGCCGCGCACGGCGATCCAGACCTCGCGCAGGGCCTCGGCCGCGCCCGCGTACTCGACCTGCTCGGGCCGCTCCCCGCGCACGTTGGCGATCGGCCCTTCGACCGCGCGGATCACGTCGGCCACGGAGATCTCCGACGGCTCCTTCGCGAGCCAGTAGCCGCCCTCGGCGCCGCGCTGGCTCTGGACGAGGCCCGCGTGCTTGAGGTCGAGCAGGATGTTCTCGAGGAACTTGAGCGGGATGCCTGCGCTCTCGCGATCGTGTCGCCCTTCACCGGCTCGGCGCCCGGGCGGTGGCGAGCTCGGCGCCGGCACGGACGGCGTAGTCGACCTTGGCGGAGACGCGCATGCAGGCGAGATCTAGCCTGGGCCGGATCTATCCCTCGGCGGGCTTCGGCTTCCTCGGCCTGCGGCGCTCCGGCTTGCGCTCCGGGCCGCCACCGACGTCCGCAGGGTGGGGAAGGACGCAGTTCTTCCCGGCCGCCTTGGCCGCGTACAGGGCCTCGTCGGCCGCCGCGACCAGCTCTTCCGGGGACGTGAGCTCGTCATTGACCGCGATGCCGAAGCTCGCCGTCGCGTGGAGCGTCTCGCCGCTCGGCAGCTCGATCGCCGTCGTCTCGAGCTTGGCGCGGATCCGCTCAGCGAGCTTGAGTGCACCGGGAAGATCGGTCTCGGGGAGGATCAGCGCGAACTCCTCGCCGCCATAGCGTCCCGCGAGGTCGACGTGCCGGACCCCTGCGCCGAGGATCGCGCCGACGGAGCGCAGAACGGCATCGCCGGCCGGGTGGCCGTGGCTGTCGTTGACGGCCTTGAAGTCGTCGAGGTCCAGGAGCACGAACGCGAGCGAGTCGCCGACGCGGTGGGCGCGGCGCCACTCGAGCGCGAGCTCCTCGTCGAGGGTGCGCCGGTTCGCGAGGCCGGTCAGGCTGTCGACGGCCGCCTGCGATGCGACCCTGCGGAAGTCACCGAGCACGCGCAGGATCGGGCCCGCGAACAGGAAGGCGACCATGATCAGGAGCGCGAATGAGCCAAAGCCGGCGTAGCGGACGCGCTCGACGTACGGTCGTACCTGTCGATCGATCGTCTTCTCGGGGCGCAGGGCGACCAGCCGCACGCCGCCGGAGTCGGGGACGAGGCCGGGCAGCCCTCGGAACGCGGTTGCGCCGAGCGTGAAGGTTCGCCCGTCGGTCACGAGCTTCAGTCCGCCGATCACGTGTCCGTGCCTGGTGAGGACGAGGCGGTCGCTGAGGCCGCGCGGGGCATCGCGGGTGAGCCGGCGAGCGAGCGCGGGGGCGAGGGGGACGCTCGAGACGATTCGCGCGACGCGCCTGCCGTCGTTGGTCAGCCACACCGACCGGGAAAGCGCATTCGGTGCGACGCGGCCGGCGACGAGCCTCATGCGGAAGTAGAACGCGACTCCCGGGTGAGCGGCCGCGAACCGCCTCAGCGTGCTGGCGTCGCGCGCGACCACCGCGCGCTGGACCGCCGGCGAGCGCGCGACGTCGTCTGCCCGTGCGGCCTCGCTGTCGCCGAGGCGGCCCAGCTCGCGCAGGCCGCTCTGCAGCTCGACGCGGAGCGTCGCGTCCGCGTGTGCCTGCGCGCTGCGCACGGCGTTGGCCTGCAGGATTCGGACGGTCGAGATGATCGGTATCGCACCGACGATCAGGACGCCGACCAGGAGCTGGACGGCGGACCGCCTGCTCACGGGCGGCTGGGCATGCCGACGCCGGCGGGTGTGCGCCTGGCGGTCGACGGCCGGCGCGGCCGTTGCGCTCATCGCTTCTGTTATCGGCTTGGGGCCGGCTGCGCTTGAGACGGACCGCACATTTCAGAGGGCGTGGGATCGCGATACGCTCGCGCCGTGGCCGCCGAGACGGACTCGACCAGCGAAAAGCTCCGACGCCTGCAGGAGTTGCGGGAGCAGGCGCGGCACGCGGGCAGCGAGCGCGCGGTCGAGCGGCAGCGCTCCCAGGGGAAGCTGCTGGCCCGCGAGCGCGCGGAGAGGCTGCTCGACCCCGGCTCCTTCGTCGAGCTAGACCGCTTCGTGCGGCACCGCGAGGCGGAGTTCGAGATGCGCGAGAAGCGGCCGTACGGCGACGCCGTGGTCACCGGCTACGGCACGATCTTCGGGCGGCGGGTCTTCGTCTTCTCGCAGGACTTCACGGTCTTCGGCGGCAGCCTCTCGGAGGTCTTCGCCGAGAAGATCTGCAAGGTGATGGACCTCGCGGCGAAGTTCGGCTGCCCGGTCATCGGCATCAACGACTCGGGCGGGGCGCGCATCCAGGAGGGAGTCGTCTCGCTTGCGGGCTACGCGGAGATCTTCTGGCGCAACGTGCAGTGCTCCGGCGTCATCCCGCAGATCAGCCTGATCATGGGCCCGTGCGCCGGTGGGGCGGTCTACTCGCCGGCGATCACCGACTTCGTCCTGATGGTCGAGGGCAGCTCGTACATGTTCATCACCGGGCCCGACGTGGTGAAGACGGTGACGGGTGAAGAGGTCAGCTTCGAGGAGCTCGGCGGCGCGGCGACGCACGCGGCGAAGTCCGGCGTGGCGCACTTCATCAGCCCGGACGAAGAGGCGTGCCTCGAGGACGCGCGCTACCTGCTCTCGTTCCTGCCGCAGAACAACGTCGACCCGCCGCCGTACGGCGAGCCCACCGACCCGGCCGGCCGCGAGGACGATGCTCTCGACACGCTGATCCCGGACGATCCGGCGAAGCCCTACGACATGAAGGACGTGATCCGGCGGGTCGTCGACGATGGCGAGTTCCTCGAGGTGCACGAGCGCTGGGCAGAGAACCTCGTCTGCGGGTTCTCGCGGCTGAACGGGCACTCGATTGGCGTCGTCGGCAACCAGCCGCGAGCGCTCGCGGGCGTGCTCGACATCGACTCCTCGGTGAAGGGCGCCCGGTTCGTCCGCACCTGCGACGCGTACAACATCCCGCTGGTGACGTTCGTCGACGTCCCAGGCTTCCTGCCGGGCACGGCGCAGGAGTGGGGCGGGATCATCCGGCACGGCGCGAAGCTGCTGTACGCATACGCCGAGGCCACCGTGCCGAAGCTCGCGGTGATCACGCGGAAGGCGTACGGCGGCGCCTACGACGTCATGAGCTCGAAGCACATCCGGGCCGACTTCAACTTCGCGTGGCCGACGGCGGAGGTCGCGGTGATGGGGCCGGAGGGCGCCGTCAACATCATCTTCCGCAAGGAGCTCGAGGAGGCGGACGAACCGGACGCGCGGCGCTCGGAGCTGATCGAGGACTACCGTGAGCGGTTCGCGAGCCCGTTCGTCGCCGCCGAGCGCGGCTACGTCGACGAGGTGATCGAGCCGCGGCGGACGCGACCGGTGCTGGTCGACGCGCTCGAGACGGCGCTGACGAAACGCGAGCGCCGCCCGCCGCGGAAGCACGGAAACATCCCGCTCTAACCCCGTTCGCTCCTAACTACGGTTCGCCCAGCCTCCTCCCCGAGGCGAGCGTATCCAGGGTCGGCGCGCGTGTCTGTGCCGGACCGTGACGGAAGTGTGACGTTGTGCCGCTGCCTCGCCGAGGCCCGCTTCGGGCGCGGTCGCGGCTACGAGGCGACGGCCGTGATTGCCGCTCGGGCCGGCGCCTCCACGGCCAGCTCGGCGGCGAAAGCGTCCACGATCTCCGGGTCGAACTGGCTCCCGGCGCAGCGCTGCAGCTCCGCCACCGCCTGCTCCGACGACACGCGGCGCCGGTAGACCCGCTCGGACGTCATGGCGTCGTAGGCGTCGGCGACGAAGATGATCCGCGCTCCGAGCGGGATTTGCTCGCCCGGGAGACCGTCGGGGTAGCCGCTTCCGTCCCAGCGCTCGTGGTGGTGGAGCACCCACTCGGCGACGGGGTCCACGCCGAGGCTCTCGAGCATCCGGAACCCGATCTGCGGGTGGCGCTCCAGCACGATCCGTTCGGGCTCGGTCAGCGGGCCGGGCTTGCGCAGGATCTCCTCCGGGATCGCGAGCTTGCCGAGGTCGTGCAGACTCGCAGCGAGGCGGGTGAGCTCGACCTCTTCCTCGGCAAGGCCGAGGCGGCGGGCCGTTCTCGCGGCGAGCTCGGCGACCCGCTGCGAATGGCTGCCGGTGTAGACGTCGCGTGCGTCGACCGCGCGGGCGAGGCTGGCGGCTGCTCGGAAGCGCGCGGCGCGGTCGGGCCCGCTCGCAAGCCGCTTCAGCTCGGCGAGCTCGATCACGTCGGGCCGGTAGCCGCGAACCCGGTTCTTGCCGTACTCCTTGGCCCAGTAGAGCGCGCTGTCGGCGAGCCGGATCAGCTCGTCCCGCTCGCCCGCGTGCACGGGCGCAGTCGCGACACCCGCGCTGACCGTGACGGTGCCGATCTGGTCGACCTGCAGGGCCGAGATCCGCTCGACGACGGAAGCCGCGGCCGTCATCGCCGCGTGCTCGTCGTAGCCCGGAAGCAGCAGCGCGAACTCGTCGCCGCCTAGCCGGAACGCCTCGCCGGTCTGGCGCAACCGCGTGGCGATCCGCTCGAGCACGCGGTCGCCGGCCGGGTGCCCGAAGCGGTCGTTGACGCGCTTGAAGTCGTCGACGTCCACGAGGCAGAGGGTGAGCGGGAGACGCCTCTCCTGTGCGTGCCGCAGCTCCCGCTCGAGCCGTTCGTGAAAGTGCCGATGGTTGCCGAGCCCGGTCAGCGGGTCGGTCAGCGCGAGCCGCATCGCGCGCAGCGCGCGCACGATCGCGCGCTGGTAGAGCTGGATCGCGAGCAGCGGCCCGACGAGCGCGACCGACAGGAACGGCGAGCGCTGCCAGAGCACCACCAGCATCAGGGCCGCCGAGGCCATCAGCGAGAACGGCACGATCGTCCAGCGCACGTTCGAGCGCGCCAGCGCGAAGAGCGAGCGGTGCGAGCTGACCGCCACGACGGCGGTGATCAGGATCAGGTTGACGGCGTATTGAGCAGAGGCGGCCGCGCCGACCCGCGCGAGCACGCCGCTCGCGCCGTCGCCGTGCAGCGGCGACGACACCGTGCCGGCGGCGGTGGCCGCGAGTGCGAGCACGGAGACGTTGTACGCCACGCGCACCGGCGGCCGGTGCTCCAGCAACTGGGTGATGGCTGGGGCCAGAAAGACGACGAGCAGACCCGCGGCCCAGCCGAACAGGACGATCGAGGCGACGCCGAAGACGAACGACAGCGAGACGCCGCCGGTGTCCACGCCCTCGACCGGAACCGGGAACCGGTCGGCGAGCGTCGAGGCAAGGAGCAGCGCGGTCAGGCCGAGCAGCGTCGTGGTCTTGTGCGGCGTGACCGCGAAGGACACGACCGCTGCGCAAGTGACCCCGAGGCCGGCCGCGCAAACGGGCAGGAGAACAGCGAGGAGCCGCGGGGGCGGCAAGACGCGGCGCGTCATGTCGCGGCTACCAGTACAGGTTGTAGTACTCGCTGACCTCGATGCCGAGGCCGCCGAGCGCGACGAGCACGAGCGCCAGAACGACGGCGATAGCGACGAGTCGCGGCTTCCAGTGCAACACCTGAACCCTCCCCCAGGACGGATTGTAGGACGCCGCCGATTGTCGAGGTTGACGGCGCGGGCGACATCACCCGGAAGGGGGAAACGCAGCTCGCGCTACTTCGTGCCCTGCAGGCCGGCTTCGGCGAGCGGGCGCCGAGCCCAGGCGAATTGCTGGCGGTACCAGCCGGTCAGCGGTGTCACCGCGACGCCCTGTCCCGAGGAGTGGATCATCCACCCGCCGCCCACGTAGATCCCGGCGTGCCCGACAGACGCCGGCTTGGAGCGCGGGCCGGCGGGGCCGAAGAAGAGCACGTCGCCCGCCTGCAGCTTGGCGAAGCCGATCCGTTTCGACCTCGGCACTTCGCCGCTCATCTGGTACGTCGTCCGGCCTTTGATCGTCGTCGACAACGTCGCGCCGCCCACGTAGGCCTGCAGCTTGTAGACGCGCCAGATGAAGCCGGAGCAGTCGAAGCCACCGGGTGCCTCGACGCCGAACGGTGCCTCGGGCTTCTCACTCGTCCCGCCCCAGACGTAGGGGAAGCCGACGAAGCGGACGGCCGTGTCGAGGACGCGCTTTTGCCAGCCGCGCACCAGCGAGAGCTCGAAGGTCGCCGCAGCGTCTGCGACGTACTGGGTCTCCCAGCCGCCGAAGCGCAGGATCCGTGCGACGGAGTACGCGGTCTCGGCTCGGGTGACCGGAGCGCTCGGGAGGAGCTCGAGGTCGTCGTGCGCCGCCGGGTGGTTCGTGCGAAGGCCGAGCAGGCGCGCGACCGTCTCGGTCCCGAAGCGCGAGGGGACGGCGAGACCGGCCGCGCGTGCGTTCGCGCCGAAGGTGGCGGCTGCGTCGGCGAGCCCGAGTGCTCTCACCAGCCGCGCATCGAGCTGCGTGACGGTCACCGGCGCCGCCTTGTTCACGACCGCCGCGGCGGGCCGCTTCGTCAGCCCGCCGACCAGCGTCGCGAGCTCGCCCTGGGTCAGCGGATCGTCGGCACGAAAGTTCTCGACCGTCTTCGCCATCAGACCGTGCTGGACGACGTAGCGGATCTGCGCCTGCGCCCAGGACGGCTTGCTCGCCGCGCCGGACTTCGTCGCTCCGCCGCCGTCTCCAGGGCGCGCGGCGGATGCGGCCGGGACGAGGAGGAGGGCGCAGCACGAGATGACGGTGAGGTAGCGGCTCATCCGCCGTTCGTATCGTCCGCGGTGCGTTCGGCCTTTAGGCTGCTGCGCCGTGGACGTCCGGATCACGCCAGAGCCCGACGATCGCGACGCCGTGCTTGCTGCGGTTCAGGCGCTACTGGCGCGGGACCGCGTTCCCGCTGCGTATCGCAGCGGCTGGCGTGAGGCCGGTATCCGCGAGAACCTCGGCTACGAGCGGCCTCAGGGCGCGACTGGCCTGCCGCGCAGCACGCCCGGCGCGATTCGGGCGTAGTCGAGCCCTGACACCCACGTCAGGACCACGGCGACCAGCAGGGCCCACCAGGCGACGGTGTCGTCCCAGGCGCCCGCGGCGGCGAACCCGCCGATCGCCGCGGCCGTCGCCTGCGACCACGTCTTCAGCTTGCCGAGGTCGCGCGCGGCCATCACGACCCCGCGCTCGATCGCCGCGAGCCGGAGGCCCGACACGAGGAGCTCGCGTGCGACGATCGCCGCCACCATCCAGCCGGGGCAGACGCCGGCCTCGACGAGCATGATCAGCGTCGTCAAGACGAGCACCTTGTCGGCGACGGGGTCGAGCAGCGAGCCGAGCGGCGACGTGCGGCCGCGCCAGCGGGCGACGCGGCCGTCGAACCAGTCCGTCGTCATCGCCGCGATGAAGACGGCCGTCGCCCACCAGTAGTGGCCGTCGAAGTCCCAGACGAACAGCGCGACCACCACTGGGACGGCCGCGATGCGAATGAGCGTCAACTGATCGGCGAGGCTCATCGGGTGGAGAATACGGGCCGTGCCTCTGTTCTCGAAAGTGCTCGTGGCGAACCGTGGCGAGATTGCCATCAGGGTCTTCCGGACCCTCCGGGAGCTCGGCATCGGCACGGTCGCCGTCTACTCCGAGGCGGACCGCGACTCGCTCCACGTGCACATGGCCGACGAGGCGTATCTCGTGGGGCCGGGGCCGCCCGCCGAGAGCTACCTCGCGCAGGAGCGACTGCTCGAGGTCGCGGAGCGCTCCGGCGCCGAGGCGGTGCACCCCGGCTACGGGTTCCTCGCAGAGAACGCCGCGTTTGCCCGGGCCGTCTCGCGAGAGGGTCTCGTATGGATCGGCCCGCCCGGCTCGGCGATCGAGATCATGGGCTCGAAGACAGCTGCCCGGGAGCGCATGGCCGGCGCGGGAGTTCCGGTCGTGCCGGGTACCACGGAGCCGGTGGGCTCTGCCGACGAGGTGCTGCGACTCGGCGACGAGCTCGGATGGCCGCTCGCGATCAAGGCCGCGGCCGGCGGTGGCGGCAAGGGCCTCAAAATCGTGCACGGGCCCGAGGAAGCAGAGCGGGCGCTCGAGTCTGCGCGGCGCGAGGGCCAGGCGTACTTCGCCGACTCGTCCGTTTACGTCGAGCGCTACCTCGAGGACCCACGGCACGTCGAGGTGCAGGTGCTCGCCGACGGCCAGGGCAACGTGATCCACCTCGGTGAGCGCGACTGCACCATCCAGCGCCGCCACCAGAAGCTCGTCGAGGAGACGCCGTCGCCTGCCGTCGACGCGGAGCTCCGCGAGCGGATCGGCGAGATCGCCGTGGAGGCCGCGCGCGCAGTCGGCTACCGCAGCGCCGGGACGATCGAAGGGCTGCTCTCTCGCGCCGGTGAGTACTTCTTCCTGGAAATGAACACCCGCATCCAGGTCGAGCACACTGTCACGGAGATGGCGACCGGGCTCGATCTCGTGCGCGAGCAGGTTCTCATCGCGGCGGGAGAGCCGCTATCGCTGCGCCAGGATGACGTCCGGCTGACAGGGCATGCGATCGAGTGCCGGATCAACGCAGAGGACCCGTCAAACGGCTTCCTGCCGACGCCCGGGCGGATCGCGAGCTACCGCGAGCCGTCGGGTCCGGGCGTACGCGTCGACTCCGGCGTAGCTGCAGGCTCCGTGGTCCCCGGCCTGTACGACCCGCTCGTCGCAAAGTTGATCGTCCACGGGGTCGACCGCGAGCATGCGCGCCGGCGCATGCTGCGCGCGCTCGAGGAGTACGAGATCGGCGGAATCACGACATTGCTCGGTTTCCACCGGGCCCTGCTCGAACACGCGTGCTTCGTCGAGGGCGCGACGTGTCATGGCGTCATCGAGTCGCAGGAGCTTGCGGAGCGCGCAGAGCAGTTGTCTCATCTGCAAACAACGGTACCCGTGCAGTCGGATGGCAGGCCCAGCCGGGCTCGCCGCCTGACGCTGGAGCTCGACGGCCGCCGCTTCGAGGTGGAGACCCTGGAGCCCGAGCCGCCGTACGCCGAGCTCGCACGCCGGAGGCGGGACCGTGGTCACGGTGGCGCCCACGCCGGTGCCAAGGACGCGGTTCTGACGCCGATGCAGGGCACGGTGCTCGCAGTGAAGGTCGGCGAGGGGGACGAGGTGCAGCCGGGCGACGTGATCTGCATCGTCGAAGCGATGAAGATGGAGAACGAGATCACCGCGCACCGGGCGGGTGTCGTCACCAAGCTCTCGGTCGAGCCGGGACAGGCGGTCTCGAGCGGGCAGGTCCTCTGCGTCGTGGTCGAGCCCGACAGCTGAGAGACCGCGTGGACGGACCGCCCAGCTAGAGTCCCGCGCCGGTGGACCTGTACGAGTACCAGGGCAAGGAGCTCTTCTGGGGCTTCGGGATCCCGACGTCCGAGGGCCGGCTTGCGACCACGCCAGCCGAGGCGCGCGCCGCAGCCGAAGAGCTCGGTGGGCAGATCGTGGTAAAGGCGCAGGTGCTCACCGGCGGCCGCGGCAAGGCCGGCGGGATCAAGCTCGCGGAGGATCCGGCCGACGCCGAGCGGAAGGCCGAAGAGATCCTCGGCCTCGACATCCGCGGCCACGTCGTGCGGAAGCTCTGGATCGAGCGCGCCTCCGAGATCGCCAAGGAGTACTACCTCTCGGTGACCTTCGACCGTGGGGCGAAACAGGCCCTCTTCATGCTCACCACCGAGGGCGGCGTCGAGATCGAGGAGGTCGCCGAAAAGAACCCTGACGCGCTCGCGCGGTTGCACGTCGACCCGCTCGAGGGCTACCAGCCCTACCAGGCGCGCCGCCTCATCTACGGCGCGGGGATCGACGACCCGGGCGAGCAGAAGCAACTGCTCGACATCATCGGGAAGCTTTACCGCTGCTTCGTCGAGAGCGACGCGCTGCTCTGCGAGATCAACCCGCTGATCGTCACGCCCGAAGGCGAGGTGCGGGCGCTCGACTCGAAGTTCACCGTCGACGACAACGCGCTGTTCAAGCATCCCGACGTGGCCGAGATGCGCGACCTCGAGGCCTACCCGCCGGAGGAGCGCGCGGCGCGCGAGAAGGGGGTCACGTACGTGAAGCTCGACGGCGACGTCGGGATCCTCGGCAACGGCGCCGGCCTGGTGATGTCGACGCTCGACGTGATCGCGCTCGTCGGCGGGCGGCCGGCGAACTTCTGCGACCTCGGCGGCGGCGGCGACGCGCAGGGCGTGGTCGATGCGCTCGAGGTGATCACCGCCGACCCGCAGGTGAAGTCGATCCTGTTCAACATCTTCGCCGGGATCACGCGCTGCGACGTGGTAGCCCAGGGGATCTTGCAGGCGCTGTCGCAGATCGAGATCTCGCATCCAATCGTCGTGCGATTCGACGGCACGAACGCCGAGGAAGGACGGGCCATCCTCGCCGAGGCCGCCCCGCCGAACCTGCATACGGAGGCCACGATGCTCGATGCCGCGCGCCGGGCCGTGGAGCTGGCGGCATGAAATGCCGCGTGGAGGGGGCAGGGGCGAACCGGGAGGTTCCCCCGCACGGAATTCGAGGCGGAGCCGAGACGAACGTGGCAGAAGAAGGGGGCTCACGGGGGAAACATGGTTTCCCCCGTGGGACGGAGCCGCAGGCGGAGGACGGCGTGTGACCGACGTCTGGAGCGAGCGGGCCGAGGGCTATCGCGAGAGCGAGGCGCACCGCGGCGGCCGTGACCTCGAGCTCTTCGCGGAATGGGCGGCCGGCCAGACGGTGCTCGACGTCGCGACTGGCGGCGGCCACGTGGCGAGGCGCCTGCTCGAGGTCGGTTGCGCGGTCGTCACCTGCGACCCCGCGCCGGGCATGAAGGCCGACGTGTTGTGCCACGCCGAGCACCTGCCCTTCGCGGACGGCAGCTTCGACGTCGTGTCGTGCCGGGTGGCCGCGCACCACTTCGAGGACGTGGCGGCCGCGGTGCGGGAGATGGCGCGCGTCAGTGGGAAGCTCGTGCTCGTGGCCGACAACCTCTTCGTCGACAAGGCCGGCGAGGAGGCCGACCGCCTCCGCGACCCGACGCACGTGCGCAACTACTCCGAGGGCGAGTGGCGTGAGCTCTTCGCCGGCTCCGGGCTCGAGCTCGAGCAGTTCGAGCGCGAGGAGAAGTGGGTCCAGCTCGATCCCTGGCTGGAGCGCGCCGGGTGCACCGGCGACGAGGCCGCCCGCGTCCGAGAGCTTCTCGCGGAACGGATTGAGGACGGAAGGCTCCGGCTCGACCGCGGCATCTTCAAAGCGAGGAAGAGGCGCTAGTGGCAATCGTGGTCGACAAGGACACGAGGCTCGTCGTGCAGGGTGCGACCGGGCGTGAGGGCTCGTTCCACACGCTCCGGAACCGCGGGTACGGCACGGAGGTCGTCGCGGGCGTGACTCCAGGCAAGGGCGGCACCGACCTCGAGGGCATCCCGATCTTCGACACCGTCGCGGACGCCGTCGCCGAGACAGGCGCCAACACGACGATGGTCTTCGTCCCCGCTCGCTTCGCCACGGATGCCATCTACGAGGCCGTCGACTCCGGGATCGGCACTGTGATCTGCATCGCCGAAGGGCTGGCTGCGCACGAAATGCTGCGCGTCTACAACTACATCCGACCCAAAGGGATCACGATGCTCGGCCCGAACTGCCCGGGTGCTCTCTCGCCGGGCAAGGCGAACGTCGGGATCATCCCGGGCGAGATCTTCCGAGAGGGCCCGATCGGGGTCGTCTCGCGGTCGGGCACGCTGACCTACCAGATCGGCCACGAGCTGACGCAGCGCGGGCTCGGCAACTCGACCATCGTCGGCATCGGCGGCGACCCCGTCGTCGGCTCGTCCTTCATCGACATCCTCCAGCGCTTCCAGGCGGACGACCAGACCGAGGTGATCGTGATGGTCGGCGAGATCGGCGGCGACGAGGAGGAGAAGGCCGCCGCGTTCATCGGGGCCGAAGTCACGAAGCCGGTCGTCGCCTACATCGCCGGCTTCACCGCGCCTCCGGGCAAGACCATGGGCCACGCGGGCGCGATCATCTCCGGTTCTTCCGGTACCGCGCAGGCCAAGAAGGACGCGCTCGAGGCGCGTGGCGTACGGGTTGGCACGACGCCGACCGAGGTCGCCGAACTGGCCGCCGAGATCGCCGGCGCTCCGGCGTAAGCATCGGGTAACGATCCTCTTTGCCACCCTGCCGCCGTCGCGGCCGGGTGGGCCGGCCGCAGGGGAACAAGGGGAAGGCATTCATGAGGTACGCACTCGCCTCAGCGTGCGCCGCCGCGCTGGTCACGGCGACGGTCGCGCTCGCCGGGGACAACCAGGTAGCTCGCGACGTACGGTCCGTTCCACATCGCAGGCGGTGGTGGCTCGATCGGAACTGCCCCCGGTTGCTCGGGGTTCACGGGAAGCCTCGGCCGCGACGGCCGGGCCCTCCCGGAGAAACCGAAGCTGCGCCTAGACTGGCGGCGTGGCGACCATCTCGTTTGCGCGCGGGATTCCGGCGCCGGAGTGCCTCCCGGTGTCCGAGCTGGCGGATTGTGCGAAGGCGGCACTCGAGCGCGACGGCTCGGTGGCGCTCTCCTACGGCAGCACCCTCGGGTACGCGCCCCTGCGCGAGTGGCTGGCGGAACGGCACGGCGTCGAGCCGGGCCGTGTGCTGGTCACGAACGGCTCGCTCCAGGCGTTCCACTTCGTGCTGGAGTCGCTCGGCGGCGAGGGACGCCGCGTGCTGGTCGAACGGCCGACTTACGACCGACCACGAAAGATCCTGGCCGCGGCGGGCGTGGAGCTGGGCGAGATCCCAGTCGACGCCGACGGGCTCGACGTCGACGCAGCCGAGCGGGCGCTCGAGGGGCCGCCGGCCGCGTTCCTGTACACGATCCCGACGTTCCAGAACCCGACCGGCTCGACCCTGAGCGCGGACCGACGCGGTCGCCTCGCGGAGCTCGTGCGCTCGCGCCGGCTGCCGGTGCTGGAGGACGACCCGTACGGGCTCGTTCGCTTCGAGGGCGACCCACTGCCGTCGGTGTTCGAGCTCGAGGGCGGGGTCCACGTCATGTACTCGTCGTCGTTCTCGAAGACGGTTGCCCCTGGTCTTCGCGTGGGGTACGCCATCGTGCCGGAAGCGCTCGCGTCCGAGCTCGAGGACCTCGTCGCCTCGACCTACATCACGCCGGCGCTGCTCGCGCAGGCAACCGTCTACGAGTTCCTGCGCCGGGGCCTCTTCGAACCGAACCTCGAGCGCGTCCGGGATCTGCTCGGGGCTCGGCGTGACGCGATGCTCGACGCGCTCGACCGTGAGCTCGACGACCGCGCGCGATGGAATCGGCCCGAGGGCGGGTACTTCCTCTGGCTCGAGCTTCCCGAGGGCGCCGACGCGGCCGAGCTGTTGACCCGTGCGACCGAAGGCGGCGTGACGTTCGTCCCCGGCGTCGACTTCGGAGGTCAGCCCAACTCGATGCGACTCGCGTTCAGCTTCGTTTCGCCGGCCGAGATCGACGAGGGTGTGCGGCGCCTTGCGCGCCTACTGGCGGCGACGCCGGCGGCGGTGTAGCTGCGAAACGAGGACGCCGAGCAGCACCCCGAGCGCCACGCTGAGCAGGATCACCCAGATCAGCGAGGTCCGGGCGGTCGCCATGACGAAGTGGACGCTGACGTCCTTGTCGTTCTCGAGGACGAAGGCGATGGAGTACGCGATCAGAAGGGCGAGCAGCACGATCGCCACATACAGCCGCGGCTGCCACTGCCTGCCGAATCCGTCGGGCTGGTCCTCGAGCGCCCGCTCCTCCTCCGGCGGCCCGGCGGGCGGTTCGTGCTCGTCCTGCACGGCGGGGTAGTCTAGGCAGCCGAGCGACCGGCGACCGTCGCGACGGGCCGCGGCACGAGCCGCGGCTGCCGCGGCGGCACGAGCGCGCCGCGGCGATCGGCCCTGAAGGTGGGGCAGGGGGCGTCGAGCGTGAGGGCGCAGAGGCCCGCTCGATGGAAGTAGCAATCGCCGCAGGTTGGTTTAGTCGTTTTGCTCACGCCCCGTTTTGCTCCCCTCGCTCGCCCGCTCGAACTAGTGCGGGATGATAGGGCTCAGCCGGGGCGAATCAAGACTTGCCCGTGGAGAAAACAGTGCAATTTCCGGCGCTTTTGAATATGCCGAAAACTGCGGGTTCCTACTCTTCTCAGGGCAGCGTTGCCAACGCCCGCAACGCCTGTGGAAAGTTCTTCACAGGGATGATCTTGAGCCCGTCCGCATAGCGCCGAGCCTCCTGCGCGTTCTGCCCTGCCGGAACGAGGAAGACGTCCACACCTGCTTTGCGTACACCGAGCGTCTTTTGCTTCACGCCGCCGATCGGGCCCACCGTCCCGTCGAGCCCAAGCTCACCGGTCGCCGCGACCCTGTGTCCGTGAGTGACGTTCCGCCCGAGCTCCTGAAGGATGTCGAGCGCGAACGCGAGGCCCGCGGAGGGCCCGCCGACCCCGCCCGCGTCGATCTTGATCTTCACCGGCAGGGTCACGTGCAGCGCGTCGCGGGCGGAGACGCCGATCAGCGGGCGGCGCGGGTCCTGCGGGTCGGCAATCGTCTTGATCGCGGCCGACCTCACCTTGCCGTCGCGGCGGTAGGTGATGCGCACCGTGTCCCCCGGCCGGCGCTTGGCGAGCACGGCGCGAAGGCGGACGACAGAAGTCACCTTCTGGCCGTCGGCGGTGAGGATGACGTCGTTGGTCCGCAGGACCTTCGCCGCCGGAGCGCTGGGATCGACGAGGACGATCGTGACGCCGTCGCTGCGCGCGCGGACCTTGTAGCCGAGGTGCTGAAGTGCGACGACCGCGGCCACCTTCTGCGACTGCTGCATGTCCTGCACGCCAATCTGCTGCTCGACGCCTGAAGGGATCGGCGGGGCCTTCACGAGGGACGATCCGTCCGCGCGTGCGAACGGGAACAGGCGCTCGAGCAGCCGCGCCTCGCGTTCGCGCACGTCCACGAAGTAGACGTTCCCCGGCGGGTGGTTCCGCTTCTCGCCCGGCACCGTCACCAGCGGATCGGCGGGATGGGCCGGGTCGACGAGCCGGATGTCGTAGCCACGTGCGGGCGCCAGCCAGAGGACGAACGCAGCCGCTACGAGGAGGAAGAGGCCGCTCGCCGCGAGCCGGCCCGGCGAGAACCACCGCATCACGTCGAGGATATGCGGCTCAGAGCAGGCTGCGCGTCAGTCCGCCGTCGACGGGGATCACCGCGCACGTGACGTAGCTCGCTGCGTCGGAGGCGAGGAAGCACACGACGTCGGCGACCTCGCGCGCCTGGCCGAAGCGGCGCAACGGGATCTTTTCCATCTCCTCGGCCCGCGGCTGGCCGTGGAACGCCTCGGCGAGCCGGGCCGTCTCGATCCGGCCGGGCGCGATCGTGTTGACGGTGATCTTCTTCGGGCCGACTTCGCGGCCGACCGTCTTCGCCCACCCGATGACGCCGGGCCGGACGGCGTTCGAGAGCGCGAGGTTCTGGATCGGCTCGCGCACCGAGCTCGACTCGATGTTGATCACGCGGCCGCGGCCGCTGCGCTCCAGCTGCGGGAGGCAGAGCTCGGTCAGGCGGATCGCGGAGAGCAGGAGCAGCTCGACCGCATTCTCCACCTGCTCGTCGGTGAGGCCGATCGCGGGGGTGCGCGGCGGGCCGCCGCTGTTGTTGACGAGGATGTCGATCCCGCCGAAGGCCTCGAGCGTGCGGTCGACTAGGCGCTTGAGGTCGGCGGGGTTGCGGACGTCGCCGCGGACGGCCAGCGCGCCGAGGCGCTCCGCCTCGCGCTCGAGGAGCTCGCGCCGCCGCGCGAACATCGCGACATTCACGCCTTCGGCGACGAGCGACTCGGCGATCGCGAGGCCCATCCCCTCCGAGGCCCCGCAGACGATCGCCGTGCGCCCGCTCAACCCGAGGTCCATAAAGCCTCCCGCGACCGCTGGTTGTTCACGCGCACATCCCCACCCTGGGTGGGGATGTAGGTTCCACCCGCCGCCCGCTGTGAGCGTACCGCGCGATCTGTGTCGTGTCTGTGACCGGGGTGTGACGACTTCGCGCCAAACCCGCGGGGAGCGATCGTCGGCCTGGAGCGATCACGCTGTTAGGTCGTGAGCACGCCGACGACCTCGCGTACGGCCTCGGCCGAGGCGTTCAGCGCATCGCGCTCGGCGTCGCCCAGCTCGAGCTCGACGATCTCTTCGATTCCACCCGCGCCGAGCTTCACGGGGACGCCCATGTACAGCCCTTCGATCTCGTACTCGCCCTCGAGGTAAGCGGTGCAGGGCAGCACGCGGTGCTCGTCGAGCATCACCGCGTCCACCATCTGCGCGGCCGCGGCGCCAGGCGCGTACCAGGCGGACGTGCCGAGCAGGTTCACGATCTCGCCGCCGCCCTTTGCAGTCCGCTCGACCATCGCCGCGATGCGCTCCTCCGAGACGAGCTGCCGTAGCGGCATCCCGCCGACGGTCGTCGCCGAAACGACAGGCACCATCTGGTCGCCGTGGCCGCCGAGCACCATCGCGGTCACGTCCTTCACCGACGAGCCGGTCTCCCAGGCGATGAAGGTCGAGAAGCGAGCGGTGTCGAGGATGCCTGCCATCCCGAAGACGCGTTCCTTCGGCCACCTGGAGACGTTCTTGGCGACGTGGCACATCGCGTCGAGCGGGTTGGAGACGACGATCAGCACCGCATCCGGCGAGCCGCCGACGACCTGCTCGGTCACCGAGCCGACGATCTTCTCGTTCGTCGTGACGAGGTCGTCGCGACTCATCCCCGGCGAGCGCGGCAGGCCGGCGGTGATCACGACCACGTCCGAGCCCGCGGCCTCCTCGTAGCCGTTCGAGCCGACGACGTAGGGCTCGAACCCGAGGACGGCGCCCATCTGGTTGATGTCGAGCGCTTTGCCCTGCGGCAGGTTCTCCTTGATGTCGACGAGGACGACGTCGGCGTAGTCGCGGGTCGCGAGCACGTGCGCGCACGTCGCGCCGACGTTGCCCGCGCCGACCACGGTGACCTTGCGCCGCTGGCTCAAACGCGGGCTCCCATCGCGTCGATGATCGCGTTGGCGACGTCGCTCGTACCCACCGCGGTCGGGTCGTCGCGACTCGGTTTCATGTCGTACGTCACGCGCTCGCCTGCGCGGATCACGTCTGCGATCGCGTTCTCGAGCCGGTCGGCCGCCTCTCGCTCCTCGAGGTGGCGAAGCATCAGCACACCGGAGAGCATCATTGCCATCGGGTTGACCTTGTTCTGGCCCGCGTACTTCGGCGCCGAGCCGTGCGTCGGCTCGAAGACCGCCGCGTGCGTGCCGAAGTTCGCGCCGGGCGCAAGGCCGAGGCCGCCGACGAGCCCGGCTGCGAGGTCGGAGACGATGTCGCCGTAGAGGTTCGGCAGCACCAGGACGTCGTACTCCTCGGGCCGCTGTACGAGCTGCATGCAGAGGTTGTCCACGATGCGGTCCTCGAACTCGAGGTCGGGATTCTCCTCCGCGACCTCGCGCGCAACTCGCAGGAACAGCCCGTCGGAGAACTTCATGATGTTGGCCTTGTGGACGGCCGTGACCTTGCGGCGGCCGTTGCGCCGCGCGTAGTCGAAGGCGAACTCGACGATCCGGCGGCTCCCGCCGATCGACAGCGGCTTGATCGAGATTCCCGACTCCGGCGGGACCGCCCCGCCCCGCGCCGCGATCCATTCGGTGAGCTCGCTCGCGTGACCGGAGCCCTCCTCGTACTCGATCCCCGCGTACAGGTCCTCGGTCGCCTCGCGCACGATGATCAGGTCGACGTCCTCGTAGCGCGACCGCACGCCCTGGTAGCTCTTGCATGGCCGCACCTGGCCGTACAGGTCGAGCGTCTTCCGCAGCGTGACGTTCACGGAGCGGAAGCCGCCACCGACGGGGGTCGTGATCGGCCCCTTCAGCGCGACGCCGGTTCGCTTGATCGAATCGAGCACGTGCTCTGGGAGCGGGTTGCCGCCGTACCGCTCCATCACGTCGGCCCCGGCCTCCTGGACGTCCCATTCGAACGCGACTCCGGTCGCCTCGAGGACGCGGCGTGTCGCCTCGGTCAGCTCGGGGCCGGTGCCATCACCGGGGATCAGTGTTACCTCGTACGCCACGGCGCGGGACTCTAGCGGAGGCCTGTACATTTCCCGGCCGTGAACGAGTTCAAGCCAGGGCTCGAGGGCGTTGTCGCCGTCGAGACGGAGATCGCGGAGCCGGATCGCGAGGGCGGCTCCCTCCGCTACCGCGGCGTCGACATCGAGGAGCTCGTCGGCCACTACCCGTACGAGCGCGTCTGGGGTCTGCTCGTGGACGACGACCTCAACTCGGTCATGCCCGCCCCGGAGCCGTACGAGCCGGCGGGTCTCACCGGAAACGCGCCCGCGGACCTGCAGGCCGAGACCGCCCGCCTCGCCGGCGAGTGGAAGCTCGGCAAGCTGAACGAGATCTCCGACGAGCAGGCCCGCGAGGACCTCGGCCGGCTCTCCGCGCAGATGATGGAGATCGTCGCGCGCTCGGCCGCCAAGGCGGACGGGCGCGAGCCAGCACCCGATGACGTCGTGGCCCGCGGTGAGACCGTGGCCGAGAAGTTCCTGCTCCGCTGGCGCGGCGAAGCCGACCCGCGCCGCGTCAAGGCGATCGACACCTACTGGATCTGCACCGCCGAGCACGGGCTCAACGCGTCGACGTTCACCGCCCGCGTGGTCGCCTCGACCGGCGCCGACTGCGGCGCTGCCCTTTCGTCGGCGGTCGGTGCGCTCTCCGGGCCGCTGCACGGCGGCGCGCCAGCGTACGTGAAGCCGATGCTCGAAGAGGTCACGCGGATGGGCGACGCTGAGCGTTGGGTGCGCGAAGCGCTCGAGTCGGGGAAACGGATCATGGGCTTCGGCCACCGCGTCTACCGCGCCGAGGATCCGCGCTCGCGCATCCTGAAGCGGACGGCGAAGGAGCTCGGGTCGCCGCAGGTCGAGGTCGCGGAGGAGCTCGAAGGGGTTGCGCTAGAGGCACTGCAGGAGCGGCATCCCGACCGCGTGCTGGCGACGAACGTCGAGTACTACTCGGCCATCGTGCTCGACGTCGCGGAGATTCCGCCGCCGCTTGCGCCTGCAATGTTCGCGTGCTCGCGTGTGGCCGGCTGGTCGGCGCACATCCTCGAGCAGAAGCGCACCGGCCGGCTGTTCAGGCCGTCGGCGCGCTATGTCGGGCCGGCCCAGCGGCCGGCGTCGTCCGTGGACGGAGCCGCGGTCCGGACTTGAGCCTCGCGGAGGCCGGGGTGGAGGCAAACGCGCTCGCCGAGAGCGGCAACGAGCGCGACCTGGCGAAGCTACGCGCGGCGTGGGCCGACGAGCTCGAGGCACAAGCGCGCTCGACCGACTACCGCGAGCGAGCCGCCGCCTACAGGGCGGTCGGGCAGTTCCGGTTCCGGCAGAAGGAGGAGCTCCTGCGCCGCGGTCTCGAGGACGGCAGCCCGGCCTGCCGCGGCTCGGCGCTGCTCTCGCTCGAACTGCTCTCGCGCGACCATCCGAGGACGGTCAACTCGGTGAGGCCCCTCTTGCACAACCTCGCGAACGCGGACGGCAACGAGGCGGTGCGACGGCTTGCGATCCTCTCCCTTCGAAACGGCTCTCCTCAGCGCGACACGATTGTCTTACTGCAGGGGATAGGCGAGGAGGAGGGCAGCTCCCGCGACGTGCGGGAGACGGCGGCGAAGGTCGCCGCGGGGCTCGACAAGCGCGCGAAGAGCCGCTAGCGCATTAGTTGCAGCCGCAGGCGCGGCCGCGGAGGTGGCGGCCGCACGAAGGGCAGATCCGCCGCCGGCGCCGCCACTCCAGTGCGCTCTTCTGCAACCCGGCCAAGGACATCAGGACGCCCACGCCGGCGATCGATGTCATCAGTACCGCGAACTGTGGATCGAGGGTCATCGTGCATCTGTGATTCCCTGCTCATCACGACCCCGAAACGTTCCTCCGACGCGCGTGCGGGTGGCTGCGGAAGTAGACGTCGCGGCGACGGCGGTCCGAGACGTGCGTGTAGAGCTCGGTCGTGCCGAGGTCAGCGTGCCCCAGCATCTCCTGAACGCTGCGGAGGTCGGCGCCGCCCTCGAGCAGGTGCGTCGCGAACGAGTGCCGCAGCAGGTGCGGGTGGACGCGTTCCGGCTCGAGGCCCGCGCGCCCGGCGAGACGCCGCAGGATGAGGAACGCGCCTGCGCGGGTGAGCGCGCCGCCCTGCGCGTTGAGGAAGAGCTCGGGCCGGTGGCGCTTGTCGAGGTACGGCCGGCCGTGCGCGAGATAGCGCCGCAGCGCCTCGACGGCATGGCGGCCGACCGGCACCACCCGCTCCTTGCCGCCCTTGCCGGTACAGCGTACGAGGCGTTGCTCGAGATCGACGCCGGTCCGGTCGAGCCCGACGGCCTCGCTCACGCGGAGGCCGGCGCCGTAGAGCAGCTCGACGAGGGCGCGATCCCGCATGGTGCGGGGAGTCGAGCCTGTGGCCGCCTCGATCAGCCGCTGCGCTTCGGCAGGTGACAGCGTCCGCGGAAGCTTGCGGCGTCGGCGCGGCAGCTCGAGGGCTGCGGCGGGGCTGTCTGTGCGGGAGCCGAGCAGTACCTGGTGCTTGAAGAACGAGCGGACCGCTGCCACCCGGCGCGCGATCGTCGCCGGGGAGAGGCCTGCCGCGCGGAGCTCGGCCAGCCAGCGCTCGAGGTCGTCCTGCGTTGCTCGGGACGGTGGACCGCCCAGCCAGTCGCCCAGTGCACGCAGGTCTCGGCGGTACGCCTCGACAGTCTTCGGCGCGCGGCGCGCCGCGAGCAGCGCGAGAAACCCCTCGACCTCGGGGTCGGGCGGAGGCGCTTCGGGCCGCGGCGAGTCCATCGGACCTTCTTCCTTCGCCTCGCGCGGGCGGACGCCTGCCGTAGAGTCCGCGCCCGTGGGTGGAACAAGCGAGGATCTCGAGGCGGCCGCCCGCCTCTTTGACGAGGCTGCGGAGGAGCTCGATCAGGCGGCGGCGCACTGCCGGACCGCGGCCACGCACATGCGCGCGGGTGAGGTTCCGCGCGGCGCCGCTCACGCGTGGGCCGCGTTCGGGCACCTGGAGGTTGCGGGGGAACAGCTGCGGGATCAGGCGCGCGTGCACGCTCGGAAGTCGAACCCGTAACTGGGCATCCGCCCCTCGAACGGTGACAGTCACAGTGACTGTCACCGTCTCCACAGCGCGCGGGGGCGAAGTCACGCTTCCGCCACGAAGCGGTGACAGACACGTGACACTTCCGCTCGTAGCCTGTCGGAGGGCGGGAGTGGTGGGCACCCGCTTCTCGGGCGCGTGAACCTTTAGGGGTCGGTCAGAGCTTCGGCGGTGGGATCACCTCGCCTCGCTCGATCCACGAGCGGAGCTGGTGCTCGAAGCTTTCGAGCGACGCGTGGCCCTCGATGCCCTCGGCCATCTCGTCCGAGATCGGGCCGAAGGCGCTGAAGTTGTGCCGCAGCACCGTCGTGTCGCCGTCGGCGTCGAACTCGTACGCGTGGTTGAGGGTGATCCCGCCGCCGAGCATCTGGCTGACGGTCGAGTAGCCCGCGGGCGGGTCCCACCAACTGATCGTCCCGTACAGCTTGCCGGTGCCCTCGCCCCAGTCCTCGTAGATCTGGCCACCCACCCGCCGGTCGTTGACGACACTCTTCAACCGCTCCTGGCCGTAGCTGATCTGGAACCACTTGTCCGTCTCGAGAAACGCCTCGAAGACCTCGCCGCGCGGGCGCTCGAAGCGCAGCTCGTTAGTGAACGCGATGTGTCGAACGGGGTGCATCAGTCCTCCTTCTCCTCAGCTGCCGTTTCCTGGAGATGCCGCTCGAAGGCGAGCAGCTGCGACGCGCTGGCCTGCTGGAACCCGTTCAGCCACCGCTCGAGCTCGCGCTGGATCGGCACGGCGTTCAGCTCGTTCCAGCGCTCTCGCCCCTCGCGCCGAACGAGCACCACCCCGGCGCGCTCCAGCACGCCGAGGTGCTGCATCACCGCGTAGCGCGAGAGCCTCGGCAGCACCTCGCACAGGGCGCTCGTCGTCTTGGGGCCGTCCTTGAGCGCGTCGAGCAGCGCCCGCCGGTGGGGTGAGCCGAGTGCCTTCCAGATGCGGGCGTCCTCCATTCAGGTGATAAAAATATCACATACGGCGGGCCCTAAGAACGCGGGTGCGATCGGTCGTAGACCTTCCGCAACCGGCGGGCGTCGACGTGGCTGTACATCTGCGTCGTCGAGAGGGAGCTGTGCCCGAGGAGCTCCTGGATCGTCCGCAGGTCGGCGCCGCCCTCGAGCAGGTGCGTCGCGAAGGCGTGTCGCAGCCGGTGGGGGTGCGGAAGCAGGCGGCGCAGCGTGCTCGTGTCGAGCCTGCGACCACGCGCGGAGAGGAAAAGCGAATTCTCGGCCCCGCGCGCAAGCTGCGGCCGGGCGTCGCGCAGGTATCCAGCCACCAGGTGCGAGGCCTCCTCGCCGAGCGGCACGACCCGCTCCTTGCCGCCCTTGCCGCGCACGTGCACGAGCTCCTGTTCGAAGTCGACGTCGGCGAGGTCGAGATCGACGGCCTCCTGCGAGCGGAGGCCCGCCGAGTAGACGAGCTCGATCAGCGCGCGATTGCGCAATGCCAGAGCGCCATCCCCGCCGAGCGCGTCGAGCTCCCCGTCAACCTCGTGCGGCCGAGGCGCGTCAGGCAGTCGCCGCGGCCGCCGCGGCGCGAACGACGCATCCGGCACGCGAGCCGCTCCGAGCGTGTGGCGCAGGAAGGCACGGACCGCCGCGAGCTTCCGCCCGATCGTCGCGGGTGCGAGCTTCCGCGGCCGCGCGCGCCCGAGCTCGGTCGCGTAGTCGGCGAGCACGCGCACGTCGACGTCCTCCAGCCGCGTGCCGCGCCGGCCGAGCCAGCCGCAGAACCCCTCGACGTCGACACGGTAAGCGCGCCGCGTCTGCTCCGACAGCGCCGGGCTCTCGAGAAACCGTTCGATCTGCTCCTGCACGGCGAAGACTTCGCCGCAGAGCCGCGTGTTCCGCTACGAAACGGCTGCGACGATCTCGTCGCTGAGGCTCTGGAAGCCGCGCAGGAACTCGCCGCGCTCCGCCTTGAAGCGCTCGACGAGCTCGCGGTACTCATCGCCACGACCCTGCCCGTCGTAGAGGCCGCGTGGCTGCAGGATCTCGTCGTCGTCGATCCCCGGGACCGACGAGGCGACGAGGTAGCCGAAGTCCGGGTCGCGCTCCCACTCGATCGTCCCCTCGGCGATCCCCTTCACGATCGCGGAGGAGTGCTTGATGCGCACCTTCGCCGAGCGCTCGTCGCTTTCCGGCCCGCCCACGCGTCCGGTGTTCATCACGTAGACCTCGAGCGGGTGCTGGGCCAGCAGCTCGAGGAAGCGGTTCCCCTGCAGGTCGTGCGGCATCGGAAAGAACGGGTTCGTCCCGGGCACGCGCAAGAACTTGCCGGCCTCGTCTGCGCCGCCCGCGCTTGTGCCGGTGGTCTCCCCGAGCATGAAGAAGGCCGCTGCCTGCGGCCCCTCGAGCTTCGCGACGGCGGGAACGATGTTCTCGTTCTTGTTCAGGATCAGGAGGAAATGCGCCTCCTCGATCTCGTCGGCGAAGGCGGCCTCGATCACGTCGAACGGGAAGGTGGCGCGGCCGTTCGAGGTGTAGTTCGTGTCGTAGAAGTCGACCTCGTCGCCGTGCTGCGAGACATTCTCGAGGTAGGAGCGCGGCTGCGTGACGGCGCCATAGATGGTCGGCTCGTCCTCGGGGTTGAGCCCGAACGTCTTCGCAAAGCAGCCGTTCTCGGTCGCGTACACACGCCCGTTCGGCATCCACGCCACGAAGTCGTCCTGCACCGGCAGGGAGCCGTTCTGGCGCGTGAAGGTGGTGGTCGTCTTGCCCGTGCCGGAGAGGCCGACGATCAGGCCGACGCGCTTCCCTCGCTCGGTCGGGATGATCTTGCAGCCGGCGTGGAGCGGGATTCCGCCGCGGTCGTAGACGAGCTTGTTCCACATCCGCAGTCCGCCCTTCTTCGACTCGCCGAAGTAGTCGGAGTTGAAGACGCGCGTCACGCCCTGCTCGAGGTCGACGGCGATCAGGCGGTCGTCCGGATACCCCTCGGCTTTCAGGTTCGGCGTGTAGATGACCGTCAGCTCCGGCTCGAGCTCGTCGTCCTCGTCCGGCGTGAAGTAGAGCTGCTGCTGCATGCCGGCGATGTTCGCGTTCGCCGCCGCGATGTAGAGCCGCGCGGGCGTGCGGAAGTCAGGATCGTTTCCGATGTAGCCGTCGATCACGACCATTTCCTGCTCGGCGATGTACGCGTCCTGCCGCTCGGCCCAGCGCTCGCCCTCCTCGCGGGTGATCGCCTGGTTCTGGCCGTCGGGCTCGTCGGTGACGATGTAGGTCGACTTCTTCGAGCGGCTGACGACGTCCGTCTGGACGTTGAGGCTCTCGTAACGCGTCCAGCGCGCATTCGGCATGCGCGCGGCGAGCTGCTGGAGCTCGTCGGGGTCAGGATTGTCGATGACGTCGGCCGCGTCGGGCAGCCGGAAAAGCATCTTCGCCACGGCGGAGAAGCATACCCACGGCCGCCTTCGACCACCTTGCATGCGGGACAATGGCGAGGTGCCGGTGCTCGATCACCTCAGAGGTGCACGGACGTGGCTTCTCCTGCTGCTCGGCGGTGTAGCTCTCGCGCTACTCCCCTGGACCGCCTTCCTGACGGCGACGCTGCCCGGGCAGCACGTCGCCCATCACTGGGATCTCGTGTGGGCGGGCTTCGACGTCTTCGAGGCGGCCTCACTCGGAGCGACGCTGGTCGCACTGCTCCGGCGTTTGCCGCAACTGCCGCTGTTTGCGGCTGTCGCAGGCACCGCGCTTCTCTGTGACGCGTGGTTCGATCTGCTGACGGCGTCGCCCGGCAACGACCTGCGCTGGTCGCTCGTCGAGGCGTTCGTCGCGGAGCTGCCGTTGGCGGCGCTCTGCTTCTGGATCGCCCTCGACTCGGATCGAGCGCTCGCTAGCGCGGCCAGGGCTTCGGAAGCTGGCCTTCCACCCACATTGCCGCCAGGCCAACACGTGGAAGGCACAGAGCGCGCTCGTACATGAGGTAGCGCGGCTCCCAGCGCGGGAAGAACTTTGCGTTGAAGCGGTGCAGCCGCTCGATCTGGAAAAAGGCGTCGGCGACCAGGAGCACACGCCCGACGATCCGCTCGACCACGTTTTGCGGCGCGTGCACGAACCGCGCGAAGGCGGCGAAGTTCAGCGACGCCTCACGCACCCCGCGCGCCCGAAGCTGCTCGAGGCCTCGGGCGACGAGGAACTCGGTCAGCCCGTTCGGCGTGTCGTGGTCGCGGCGCATCGCCGTAAGCGAGACGGCCGCGCGCCCGTAGGCCGGAGCGAAGTGCAGGAAGCCACGGGTCCTGCCGTCGCCGTCGCGCGCCACGACCACGAGGCTGTCGCCGTGGTCGTCCCTCCGCAGCTCGTCGAGCGACATCGCGAAGCCGCGCTCGACCTGCCCACCGCGCCAGCTTCGGCTCACGGTCTCGAGCTCGGCCAGTTCCGCGTCCGAAAGCTCGCGCAGTTCGCGCACCTCGGCCGCGTACCCCTGCTTCTCGAGGCGGGTGACCGACTGGCGGACCTTCCTGATCGGCCTGCCTTCGAGGGAAAAGACGCGAGTGTCGACCACTGCCTCGTCGCCCAGGTAGAGGGAGCGCAGGCCGAGCTGCTCCCAGAGCGGCCGTAGCCGCTCACCGGCGCCGAGCGCGGCCAGCCGCAGGCCACGTGCCTCCGCGAAGATGCTCAGCTCCCTGAGCAGGCCGGGCATGTCCGCCTCCTTCCCGACCGGGTCCCCGGAAACGATCAGCACGCCTGCCTCGACGCGGTAGCCGAGGAACGCTCGCCGGTCGGGGCTGAAGAGGTAGTGCTGGTCGCGCCGCAGCTTGAAGTAGGCGAGTGAGTCGTGCCCGTGGCGGCGGACGAGCTCCCCCGCCGCTCGCCGGACCTCGGCGCCGGGGAGCGCACGCGGTGCTGCGAGCGGGCGGAAGAGCAGGTACGCGCACCAGGCGACGGTGAGCGCTCCGCTGAAGGCGATCGCCTCGTCGAGGTGGCCGAGCTCGTCGTGGAAATCGAACGGGCCGACCTGCCAGAGCAGCGCGTCACCGGTCGCTCGCACGATGGTGAAGGCACCCGCGCTCTCGGGGGCTGCGATCCACATCGCGAGGCCGCAGAGCAACAGGCTCGCTCCGGCGAGTACGGGAACTCGGTGGAGGGCGCTTCGGAGCGTGTCGGGATCGTGGCGCACGTAGAACGAGCCCCGTCCCCACCACAGCACGACTGCGGCGGCAAGGCTGCCCGCGGCGGCCTCGACGTCGAGGCCCTTCAGCAGGTCGAGCACGGTCAACCCGACGAGTAGCGCCAGCGCAAGACGCAGCGCGCTCTGCCGGCGGCGCCAGAGGTAGGGCGCGGTCACGAGCAGGAGGATCGAGCCGGGGACGACCGCGGCGTGCGTGAGCTTCAATGCTTCGAACGGCTCGACGTAGAGGAGCAGGTGGTTGCGCCAGGCGATGTCGGGCTCGACCGCGGAAGCAAGATTGACGAGGCCCGCGAGCGCGGCGGTTACGGCCGCGAGCCTGGGAAGTGGGTCGGAGCGGCGGACCGCCTGCAGCGGCCGGGGGAGTGCGTGGAGGCCGAGCCGCCAGGCGGCGGTGTCGCGGCGCGCCGGGAAGAGATCGCGCCAGTCCTTCGCCACGAGCCAGACTCCCGCTACCACCGCGGCGACCGTGGTCAGGCTGTCGTCCACGCGGTGAGCCAGGCCACCGAGGGCGAGCGCCACGAGCAGTGCGACGCCGAGGTGCCACTCGTGCACGCGGGTGCCAAGCACATAGACCCGTGGCCCGAGCCGGTGACGGTCGATTCGCAGCACGCCTCTCGATCGGGACGGTAGCGCTGCAAGATGAAGTTCAGGTTTAGAAGCGCCGCCGCCTGGGCTGGGCGATCCGATAGCGTCCGCGGCGGTGGAAGCGAAGCACGACGTGCTCGTTGTCGGGGCCGGCTGCGCGGGCATGCGCGCGGCCATCGAGGCGCACGATGCGGGCGCCGACGTAGCGCTCATCTCGAAGATCCATCCCGTACGCAGCCACTCCGGTGCGGCCGAAGGTGGGATCAACGCGGCGCTCGGCAACGCTTCGGAGGACAGCCCGGAGGAGCACGCCTTCGACACCGTCAAGGGCTCCGACTACCTCGGCGACCAGGACGCGATCGAGATCCTCTGCAACGAGGCGCCGGGCGACGTCTACCAGCTCGAGCACTGGGGAGCCGTCTTCTCGCGCACCGAGGACGGGCGGATCGCGCAGCGGCCGTTCGGCGCCGCCGGTGAGCCGCGTACCGCCTACGCGGCCGACATCACCGGCCACGTGCTCGTGCACGTGCTCTACGAACAGGTGATGAAGCGCGACCTGCGCGTCTACGAGGAGTTCTTCGTCTGGAAGCTGGTCGAGCACGAGGGACGCTGCCAGGGCGTGATCGCCTGGAACCTGCTCGACGGCGGGCTGACGACGATCGGCGCCAAGACCGTGATCCTCGCCACGGGCGGCGCGGGCCGGCTCTACACCGGCACGACCAACGCCTACGCCTGCACCGGCGACGGGATGGCGCAGGCGCTCCAGCTCGGGGTCGCGCTCAAGGACATGGAGATGATGCAGTTCCACCCGACGACGCTCGCGCCGACGGGAGTGCTGATCACCGAGGGGTGCCGCGGCGAGGGTGCCTATCTGTTGAACGCGGAAGGCGACCGGTTCCTCAAGAGCTACGCGCCGAACGCGATGGAGCTGGCGTCGCGCGACGTGATCTCGCGAGCCGAGCAGACCGAGATCGACGAGGGGCGCGGCGTCGACGGCAACGTGCTGCTGGACATGCGGCACCTGGGCGCCGAAAAGATCCTCGAGCGCCTGCACGGGACGCGTGAGCTGTCGATGGTCTTCGCCGGGGTCGATCCGATCCACGAGCCGATCCCCGTTCGGCCGGGCGCCCACTACCACATGGGCGGCGTCGACACCGACGTCTGGGGCCGCACCACACTCCAGGGGCTCTACGCGGCCGGAGAGTGCGCGTGCGTCTCCGTGCACGGTGCGAACCGTCTCGGTGGCAACGCGCTGATGGAGACGATCACCTTCGGCAAACGTGCTGGTGCGCACGCGGCCGAGTGGGCGCTCACGCACACGACCGTCGAGGTGCCGGAGAGCGCGGAGACGGACGCGGAGCGAGAGCTGCAGCAGCTACTCGACCGCAGCGAGGGCGAGCGCCCGTGGTCGATCCGCAACGAGCTCGCCGAGACGATGCACGTGAACTTCGGCGTCTTTCGGCGCGAGGAGCAGATGCGCAGGCAGGGCGACATCGTCGCTGGGCTGCGCGAGCGGTTCCGGCACGTGATCGTCGAGGACAAGGGCCAGGTCTTCAACAACGACCTCACGCAGGCGCTCGAGCTCGAGTTCCTGCTCGACCTTGCGGCCTGCATGATCCCGGCCGGAATCGAGCGCAAGGAAAGTCGCGGGGCTCACGCTCGCCCCCACGACTACCCCGACCGCGACGACGAGAACTACATGCGGCACACGCTCGTGCGCTGGGTCGACGGCGCGCCGAAGCTCGAATGGAAGCCGGTCACCATGACGAAGTGGCAGCCGATGGAGCGCAAGTACTGATGCGGCGGATCGCGGCTCTCGGGGTCTTCGCACTCCTGGTCGCCGGCTGCGGCGGCGGGGGCGACTCCGCTTCGCCGGCAGACATCGCCCAGGCGGCGAAGAAGACCTCCAACACGGGTAGCCTCGAGGCCGACTTCGGTATCGCCGGCCAGGGGCTGACCGGCACGGGGAGCGGCGTCTTCGACAACGGCGAGAACCCGGCCGGCCAGCTGAACATGACCGTGGACGCGGGCAGTGGCCGTCAGATCCCGGTCGACACCGTCGTCACCGGCGACGTCTTCTACATGCGCTCACCGGCGTTCGCCCGTACGCTCGCGAACGACAAGCAGTGGATCAAGCTCGACCTCGCCAAGCTGGCGCAGCAGCGCGGCGTCGACCTCGGCGGCCTGCTCAACGCGAGCCCGACCCCGAACAACGCGCTCGCCTACCTCGCAGGTTCGGAAAACGTAGAGAAGGTCGGCAGCGAGAAAGTCGGCGGCAACGACACGACGCACTACAGGGTGCGGGTCAACGTGAGCGACGCGGCGAAGAAGGCGAGCGGCTCCGCGAAGAGCTCGCTCCAGGGAGTGCAGGCAATCGGCGTGAAGAAGCTGCCGATGGACGTCTGGCTCGACTCCAACGGTTACATTCGCAAGGTGAGCTACCAGGAGCACGCGGGGCGGCAACAGGCCGCGAAAGTGACCATGCAGCTCCACGATTTCGGCAGCCGCGTGGCAATCGCGCCGCCGCCGAGCGACTCCGTCGTCGACCTGACCCAGCTTCAGGGATCCTGATGGACGTCGCCCTCAAGATCTGGCGATACGACCCCGAGAGCGGCGAGCGCGAGCTGCGCGAGTACGAGGTGGACGCGCCCGAGTGGGCCTGCCTGCTCGACGTGCTCGACCTGATCAAGGACAAGCACGACGGCACGCTCGCCTACCGCAAGAGCTGCCGGATGATGATCTGCGGCTCCTGCGGAATGCGCATGGACGGGCGGGCCGTCCTCGCCTGCAAGGAACGGATGAAGCCGATCGCGGACGCCGGCCATGTGCCCGTGATCTCCGCGATGGGCAACCTGCCGATCCTCAAGGACCTCGTCGTCGACATGGAGCCGTTCTGGGGAAAGATCCGCGCGATGAAGCCGTGGCTCGACCCCGGCTACGACGAGGTCGCCGCCAAGGAACGCGTCGTCTCGCAGCAGCAGATGAACGCGATCCACAAGGAGGCGCTCTGCATCATGTGCGGCTGCTGCGTCTCCGAATGCAACTCGATGGAGTCCGACCCGGAGTTCCTCGGCCCGGCGGCGCTCGCGAAGGGCTTCCGCTTCGTCGGCGACGTACGCGACCAGGCCGACGTCGCGCGGCTGAACGAGTACAACCGCGAGCACGGCATCTGGGACTGCACGCGCTGCTACTTCTGCAACCAGCGCTGCCCCAAGGGTGTCGACCCGCGCGACGCGATCGCGAAGCTCGGCGCCGAGTCGATCCGGCTGAACATCGACCACGACATGGGCGCCAAGCACGCGAAGTGGTTCGTGACGTCGGCGAAGACGACAGGGTGGCTGCGGGAGACCGAGCTCGTGCCGAAGACGCAGGGGACGCTCGCGGCGATCAAGCAGATCGGCTTCGCGCTCGACCTCGCGAAGCACGGCAAGGTTCCGCCGCCGTTCCCGCCTCACGTGGCCAAGAACGTGCGCGAAGCTCGCGACCTGCACGACCTCGTGCAGCAGCAGGGCCGCGAGGGCGCGGCCGGGATCGTCCAGGGCGAGCACGCGCTCGCGCAGATCGAGCACGTGCTGAGCGCCGACCCCGACAGCGCGCCCGCGAGCCGCATCGCGCCGGAGAAGTCAGGAGGCAAGAGTGGCGGCGATTGAGGCGACGCGGGTCGCCTATTACAAGGGCTGCCTAGCGTCGCTCTCGGCGAAGGAGCTCGACATCTCGACCCAGGCGCTCGCCCCGAAGCTGGGGCTGGAGCTCGACGAGCTCGAGTCGGTCACCTGCTGCGGCGCCGGCGACATCCACGAGGCCGAGCCCGACTACTACCTGCACCTGAACGCGCGCATCCTCGCGTACGCCGAGCAGACCGGCTGCGACACGCTGATGACGATCTGCAATGTCTGCACGCTCAACCTGCGGCAGGCGAACTGGCAGCTGAAGAACGACGACAACTTGCGGGCGCGGGTCTCGGCGAACCTCGAGACGGTCGGCGCACCGCCGTACGACGGGACGGTGGACGTCAAGCACCTGCTCTGGCTGATTGCCGAGGGCGACGGCTTCGAGCGGCTGAAGACCGTCGCGCACAAGGGGCTCAAGGGCCTGAAGGTCGCGCCCTTCTACGGCTGCCAGATCCTGCGGCCGTCGAAGCTGCTCGGTTTCGAGGACCCGGACCAGCCGTGGTCGCTCGAGGCGATCATCGAGGCCTGCGGCGGCGAGCCGATCGACTACCCGGCCAAGATCAAGTGCTGTGGCTTCCCGATCATCCAGGCGCGCGAGGAGACCGCGCTCGGTGAGCTGATCCAGCCGATCGAGCAGGCCAGCGAGGCTGGCGCGGACGCGATCGTGACCCCGTGCCCGCTCTGCCACCTCTCGCTCGACGCGTGGCAGTCGAAGCTGCGCAAGCAAACCGGCAAGGACTTCGCCATGCCGATCCTGCATCTCTCGCAGCTGATCGGCGTCGCCGCCGGGCTCGAGGAGTCGGAGCTGAAGTTCAAGCGCCACGTCGTCTCCGTCGCGCCGGTCGTCCAAAAACTCGAGGCCTAGAAGCATGGGGGAACCCCTGGTTCCCCGGTCCTGCCGAGAGCGGTGAAGTCGCTTTGAGGCTCCTGCGTACGGGAGCGATCGCCGCGGGAGCAGGACTCGCGTGGGGGCACTTCGAGGCGGGCTGGGTGCGGCTCGAGACGCTGCCGTGCCCGCTGCCGGGGCTCCCGGCCGAGCTCGGGGGCCTAAGGATCGCGCACCTGTCCGACTTCCACCTCGGGATCCCGTCGCGCGGCGAGACGGCAGTCGAGCGGGCGGTGACGTGGGTCGAGGAGCGGCAACCCGACCTCACGCTGATCACCGGCGACCTGCTCTCGCGCCCGACCGCGGAGCGGCGACTGCGAGAGCTGGTTGCCCGCCTTCCGCACTGCTTCGCGGTGCTGGGCAACCACGACTACGCGCACTCGCGCGACCCATTCTCGCACCCCGCCGGTCTCGTCGACCTCGAGCCCGCGACGCTGCTCGCGGACGACTCGCGGACGATCGAGCTGCGTGGCAAGCGCGTCCAGATCGTCGGGGTCGACCCGCGCACGTACCGGCGGAGACTGGCTCGCCCCGAGCGCTTCGCCGACCCGGACGCCGACCTGCGGATCCTCCTCTGCCACTACCCGAGCGTCGTCGACCGCATCCCGGAAGGCGTTTTCGACCTCGTGCTGGCGGGCCACCTGCACGCCGGCCAGATCTGCTTCCCCTGGCCGGGTGGCCGCTTGCGGCTCGCGCACATCCGGTGGACGTACATCCAGGGGCTCTACCGCCGGCCCGCGGCGACCCTCCACCTCTCGGCCGGCCTCGGCACGACGTTCGTGCCGTTCCGCTTTCTCGCGAGGCCTGAGGCGACGGAGCTCGTCCTGACAGGAGACGCCGACGAACCGTAGCCTGATCCAGCGAGCGACGGCTCGTCGGCGCCTCCTACAATCGGAGTAATGGAGGGCAGCGCGAGCGTCGCCACGGACGTGCTCGCCAGCTACGCGGCCGATGCCGCCTGCGAGGTCGAGGGTGTCGCCGGGCTGGTCGAGGGACGGCTGCCCCGGCAGGGCGGGGTACGGATCACTGGCGATGCCGCCGCCACGGTCGAGCTGCACGTCGAGCTGGCGTGGGGAGCCCCGGCGCGGGAGGTCGGCCAGGAGGTGCAGCGGCGCGTGGCCGACTACCTCGAGCGAATGGCCGGTGCGAGGCCTCGCGCGGTGGACGTCGTCGTCGACGAGATCGCAGAGCCGTGAGTATTCGCATCGCCGGACTCACTGGCGCCACGCTCGAAACGGCGCCCTCGGTCTGCCACGAATGCGTGTGGTGGCAGTCGCGCACCGCCGCCCGCGCGCCGGACAAGCAGCGCTGGATCGAGAAGGCCGAGACCGAGTTCGGCGCCTGGGGGACGATCTACTACGACGGCGACGGCCACGCGCTCGGCTCGATGCAGTACGGCACGGCCGCGCTGTTCCCGCGGGCGGCGGAGATGCCGGCAGGCCCGCCCTCCGACGACGCGGTGCTCGTGACCTGTGCCTACCTCGTCGACCGCTCCAGCCCGTGGGTGCTGCAGTCGCTTTTCCTGGCCGCGATCGGCGAGGCGAAGGACCGGGGAGCGGCCGCCCTCGAGGCGTTCGCGTACCACTATCCGGACCGCGAGTCGGACCACGAGCGCTTCCTCGTGCACCGCACGGTCTTTCCGCATGACTTCCTGGCCGACTTCGGCTTCCGGATCATGCGTTCCGCCGGCCCCGTCGGGCTGGCGAGGCTGGAGCTCGGCGGGCTCGTCCCGGTGCTGGAAGAAGGGAAGCGCGCCAGGGCCCTGCGCGCGATCCGCCACCTGTTGCTGCCCGAGCCCGAGCCCGCGCCGGTGCCGCGCCGGCCCTAGCACTCCCGGCCGCTAGCGGTGCGGGTAGGCGGCGGCCCAGGCGGCGCGCAGCGCCGAGGGCGTCGTCACGAACAGACGCACCGGCCGGCCGCCCAGCGCGAGCTTCAGGCTCGGGAGCAGCGAGTCGTCGGTCGGGTCGGCGACGGCCACCGAGACGGTGTCGTCGGGGTGCAGCCGGATCGGGATCGCGCGGAGCTTCTCGGCCTCCCGCCACGACAGCAGCGAGACCGCGCGGATGTCGACCGAGGTGATGCCGATATCCACGAACTCCACGTTCGCCTGCTCGGCGAGGACGCGCGCGATGTCGTCCTCGAAGCAGATGCGCAGCCGGACGAGCGCCTCGCCGAGCAACTCACCCTGCTCGCGCTCCTCGAGGGCGCGGTCGAGCTCGCCGTTTGTGAGCAGCCCCTTCCGCAGCAGCAGCGCGCCCAGGTGGGAGCGAGGCTCGTTCTCGAAAAAGGTGTGGTCAAGTCGTGCCGGCCGCATGAGCTACGTATCGGCTCGTTGCGGCTGTCTCTTGAGCGTTTCAGGCCGCGACGGCGCGCTGCGCGAGGGCGAGCTCCGCGATCTGGATGCCGTTCAGCGCGGCGCCCTTGCGGAGGTTGTCGCAGGCGATGAAGAGCGAGAGGCCGTTCGCGGCGGCGGGATCAGGGCGGATGCGGCCGACGAACGCCTCGTCGGCGCCGGCGGCTTGCCGCGGGGTCGGGAAGTCCTCGACGCGCACCGACGGCGCCGCGGCCAGAAGCTCGCGTGCCCGCGTCGGCTCGAGCGGCTCCTCGGTCTCGATCCAGATCGACTCGGCGTGGCCGACGGGCACCGGGACGCGCACGCAGGTCGCGCTGACCGGCAAGTCCGGCAGCTCGAGGATCTTGCGTGTCTCCTCGCGGAGCTTCACTTCCTCGTCGAACTCCTCGCCGTCGAAGTCCCAGTCGGCCTCGAGGTCGTGTTCGGCCTGCGGCTCCTCGAGCAGCCGTTGGAGCCGCTGGGCGCCCTTGCCCGACGCGGACTGGTACGTGGCGACGCGCACCGCTCGCAGGCCGGCCGCGTCGTGGAGCGACTTGAGCACCAGCGCCAGCGGGATTGCGCAGCAGTTCGGGTTCGCGATCACGCCGTCGTGCTCGCGCGCCCGTTCACCGTTCACCTCGGGGACGAGGAGCGGGACGCCTGGGTCGAGCCGGAACGCTGCCGACTTGTCGACGCATATCGCGCCGCCGCGGACGGCATGCGGGACGAGCTCGCGGCTCGCGCTCGCGCCGACGGAGAAGAGACAGACGTCGAGGTCGCCCGCGGCGAGTGCTTCGGGTGTCGCCTCCTCGACCGCGCGGCCGCCGATCTCGGTACCGGCCGAGCGCGCCGAGGCGAACAGCCGCACGTCGTCGAAGCCGCGCTCGCCGAGCAGCTCGACGACCACGCGGCCAACGGCGCCCGTGGCGCCGACGACTCCCACCCTAGGCATGCCGGCGCTCCGCCTCAGGGGTGTCGAGCTCGAACGCGCGGTGCAGTACGACCACGGCCTCGTCGACCTGGTCGGTGCGGACGTGGCAGGCGATCTTGATCGGCGACGTCGTCACGACCTCAGGCTCGATTCCAGCCTGGGCCAGGGTCTCGAAGGCCTTGGCCGCGACGCCCGGATGGCTCTTCATTCCCGCGCCGATCACGCTGACCTTGCCGAGGTCGTCGCGCGAGCTCCACTCGACCGCGAGCCCCTCGAGCACGTCGACCGCGGCGTCGCGGTCGTCGGTCGGCGCGGAAAAGACGATCTCCGGCCCCGTCTGCACGATCGTGTCGACGTTCACGCCCGCGTCGGCGAGTGCGGAGAACAGCTGCGAGGCCGTCGTGCCGGTGACGCGGTAAAGCGTCTCCTCGCGCGTGTGCGTGACTCCGGAGATGAGCGCCTTCTCGAGCATTCGATCGTCCTCCTCGCGAACCCAGGTGCCGTCCTCTGGCGAGAACGTCGAGCGCACGTGCAGCTTGACGTCGTGGTTCCGTGCGACCTCGACCGAGCGTACCTGCAGCACCTTCGCCCCCGAGGCCGCCAGCTCGAGCATCTCCTCGTAGCTGACGGCGTGCAGCTTGCGGGCGTTCGGGACGAGCCGCGGGTCGGCGGTGAAGACGCCTTTCACGTCCGTGTAGATCTCGCAGACTTGCGCGCCCAGCGCCGCCGCGAGCGCAACCGCAGTCGTGTCGGAGCCGCCACGGCCGAGCGTCGTGATGTCGAAGTCGGTCGAGACGCCCTGGAAGCCGGCGACGAGCACGATCTTGTCCTGGTCGAGCGCCTCGTGGATGCGGCGGGCGCGGACATCCACGATCTTCGCCCGCCCGTGGACGGTGTCGGTGACGATCCCGGCCTGGGAGCCGGTCAGCGAGATCGCCTCGGCGCCGAGGTCGTGGATCGCCATCGCCGCGAGCGCACACGAGATCCGCTCCCCGACCGAGATCAGCATGTCCAGCTCACGCGGCTTCGGCCGCGGCGAGACCTCGTAGGCGAGCCGGACGAGGTCGTCGGTCGTGTCGCCCATCGCCGAGAGCACCGCCACGACGCGGGTGCCGGCCGCGCGCGCCTCGACGAGGCGGCGCGCGACGTCCTTCAGCTTCTCTGGGTCGGCGACGGACGTCCCGCCGAACTTCATCACCAGCGTGCCGAGGCTCGGCTCGGCGGCCGCGAGGTCGGGAAGCGGCTCGAACTGGGTGGTCGTCACGGCGGACAGTCTAGGTTCACATTTCCCGGCGTCCGCTCAGCGCCCTGCCCAGCGTCACCTCGTCGGCGTACTCGAGGTCGGCGCCCACGGGGAGGCCGCTGGCGAGGCGCGTGACGCGGACGCGGCCGCGCAGGCGGTCGGCGAGGTAGGCCGCGGTCGCCTCGCCGGTCATGTTCGGGTTCGTCGCGAGCACGACCTCCTCGACGCCGTTCCGCTCGACGCGGCCGAGCAGCTCGTCGATGCGCAGGTGCTCCGGCTCGACGCCGTCAAGCGGCGAGAGCGACCCGCCGAGCACGTGGTAGAGCCCGCGGTACTCGTGCGTGCGCTCGACCGAGATCAGGTCGGCGGGCTGCTCGACGACGCAGACGATCGTGTGGTCACGACGGGCGTCGCGGCAGATCTCGCAGGTCTCCTCCTCGGTCAGGTTCCCGCACTCGCGGCAGAAGCGGACTCGCTCCTTGACCTCCTCCAGCGCGTGCGCGAGGGCCAGTGCTTCGTCCTTCGGCACGCGCAGCAAGTGGAACGCGAGCCGCTGCGCGGTTCGCTGGCCGACCCCGGGCAGACGGGTCAGCTGCGCGACGAGGTTCTCGACCGACGGGCTGAACACCGGCCCATTGTGCCTAGGCTAGTCGTCGGCAACGCCGGCGTTCTCGGCCAGGCGGCCCAGGGCGACCTCGATCAGCGAGGCCGCGACCTCCGGGTGCGTCGCGACGAGTCCGCGGAAGCTCGCGCGGTCGAGGGCGAGGCACCGCAGCGGGGTCTTCGCGCGCACGCGCGCGGTGCGGATCGCGTCCGGCTTCATCAGCGCCAGCTCGCCGAAGAACTGGCCGGGCCCGAGCTCGACGTGGTCACGCTTCGTCTCGACGACCGCCGTCCCCTCGGCGATGAAGAACATGCCTGTTCCGGCCTGGCCGGGCTGCACGAGCAGCTGGCCCGGAGGTACCTCGACCTCGCTCGCAGCCTGGGCGATCGCGGCGAGATCGTCGTCGGCCAGGCCGACGAACAGGGGCACGCGGCGGAGGGCGTCGACGCCTGTCTCGGTCACAGGCCCGGCAGCCCGAGGCCGTGCAGGCCGCCCAGCGCGGGTCCGAGCTTCGACTCCATCAGGCTCTGCGATGAGCGCAGCGCCTCGTTCACGGCGGCGACCACCATGTCGGCGAGCATCTCCGGGTCGTTCGGGTCGATTGCCTTCGGATCGATCGTTATCTGCTTGATCTCGCCGCCGCCGGTGGCGACGACCTTGACCATCCCGCCGCCCGCCGTGGCCTCGACCGTCTCGTTCTTCAGCTCCTCCTGGGCCTGTTGCATCTGGGCCTGCATCTCCTGCACCTGCTGCATCATCTTGTTCAAGTCCATCCCGCTCACCGTGGTTTTCTCCTTTGGGCAGCCTCGCTGACGGTCGCGCTCGGGCACGGCTTGGGGCCTTGCCAAACGCGTAGCGTGCTCATTCGTCGCTCACCTCGCGGGCGTCGAAGGTGCCTTTCATCAGCTCGATGATCTCTTCCTCGCTCACCGGCTCGTCGGGGGCGGGCTCGGGCTCCTCCTCGCCACTCTCGCCGACCTCGAAGGCGAGCGCGAGGTGTCGGCCGGTCACCTCGTAGAGCGCCTCGGCGAGGAGGGTCGCGTTCTTCGGCTCCTCGGCGAGCTCGCGGTGGAACGACGCGGTGCGCGGGAACTCGACTGTCAACGTGTCGCCGGCGAGGTCTTTGGGATGCGCCTCGCGCAGCACCGACGCCGTCGGGATCGACTTCTCCTCGACGGCCGGCAGGATCGTGCGCTGCCACGCCTCCTGAAGCTGTCCGAGCTCGAGTGACGACGGCTCGAGCGGCGGCGGCGGCTCCGGCTCCTCCTCCGGACGTGGCTCGTTCGGACGCGGCTCGGGGACTGTCCCCGACAGCTGGCCGGGGGCGCCTCGCTCCAGCAGCTCGAGGCGGTGCGCGGTCGACTCGCGCGACAGGTCGGCGGCCGGCCGGGTCACCTTGACGAGCGCGAGCTCGAGCGGCAGGCGCGGGTCGCCGCCCTGGCGCATGTCCTCGACGGCCACGGCAAGGAGGTCGCAGAGCCGCAGCACCGTCGCCTCGCCGAGCTGGTTCGCCTGCTCGCGCAGCCGCTCGCGCGTCTCCTCCGTGACCGGCAGCGACTCGGGAACCTCGCCCATGTGCTGGACGAGCAGCAGGTGGCGCAGGTGCTCGAGCAGGTCGGTCACGAGGCGCCCGAGGTCCTGGCCCTGCTCCGAGAGCTCCTCGACGAACGCGAGCGCGCCGGCCGTGTCGCGATCGACCACCAGGTCGCACAGGCGGAACAACGCCTCCTCCTCGACCGCGCCGAGAAGCTGCAGCACCGACTGCACCGTGACCTGGCTCTCGGTCGCGGCGGCGAGCTGATCAAGCGTCGAGACGGCATCGCGGTACGCGCCGCGCGCCGCCCGGGCGATCAGCGAAAGCGCCGCGTCCGGGGCCTCGATCCCCTCCCCGTCGGCCACCCGCCGCAGCACCTGCACGAGCTCGGGTAGCCGCGGCCGCGAGAACGCGAACGTCTGGCAGCGCGACCGGACGGTCGGCAGCATCTTCCCGAGGTCGGTCGTGCAGAAGACGAAGACGAGGTGCGGGGGCGGCTCCTCGATCAGCTTCAGCAGCGCGTTGAAGGCGGCGTCCGTGAGCTGGTGCGCCTCGTCGAGGATGTAGACCTTGTAGCGCCCCTCGACCGGCTGGAGCACGACGCGCTCGCGGATCTCGCGAATGTCGTCGATCCCGCGCTGCGAGGCCGCGTCCATCTCGATCACGTCGAGCGAGCTGCCGTCGGCGATCGCGCGGCACGCGTGGCAGGTCTTGTCGGGTGTCGGCGTCGGGCCCTGCTCGCAGTTCAGCGCCTTCGCGAGGATGCGCGCGAGCGAGGTCTTGCCGGTCCCGCGCGGGCCCGCGAACAGGTACGCCTGCCGGATCTGCCCGTGCGCGATCGCGTTCCGCAGCGTGCGCGTCACCGCCTCCTGGCCCACGACCTCGTCGAAGTCCTGGGGGCGGTACTTCCGGTAGAGCGCGGCCACGTAGCGACTCTAACGATTCCCGGGCCGGGCGCACCGCGCGCCTGGGAGGGATTCCTTAGCGCTGCTTCCTCCCGGATCTGACGCGGTTCGGAAGCTCCCACCGAGCGGGTCCCGGCCCGAGGACGGCGATGGTACCAGCGGCTATTCTGCGTTCCCCCGAGGGCGTGTAGCTCAGCGGGAGAGCGCCCGCTTCACACGCGGGAGGTCACTGGTTCGATCCCAGTCACGCCCACTCCCCGTCCGGCCTTCCTGCCGTCAGACCTCGACAAGCCTTGAACGGGGCACGGCGGACGGAGGTTTGACGCCAGCAGCGACCGGTGAGGACGCTCTCGCGGCAGGGTCAACGCGTCGAGGGAGAGTCGCGCGTGTTGGAGAGAGTCGGCTGAACTTCCCCCCGGGAGTCACGCCGCGCTCCCTCTGCCGCATGGACCGCCTTTGCAACGCCTCTGGCTAGGCGGAAGCGGGAATCGCCACGAGCTGAGGCTGGCGCTCGAGCCCGACCCTGCTGCTTCGGATCAACTCGGTGAGCACACGGACGACGTCGGGATCGAACTGGCTCCCCGCGCAGGCCTCGAGTTCCTCGAGCGCGGCCCTGACCGAGAGGGCGCGCCGGTAGCTGCGATCGGTCGTCATCGCGCTGAAGGCGTCGCAACAGCCGACGATGCGCGCGACCATGGGAATCTCCCGGCCGGCGAGCCGGTCGGGATAGCCCGATCCGTCCCAGTGCTCGTGGCAGGAGCGGACGATGCGTCCCACCTCTGCGAGGCGGCCCCCCACGCGCTGGAGAAGGCGTTGCCCTGCGATGGTGTGCGTGTTCACGATTGCCCGTTCCTCGGGGCTGAGCGGACCGGGCTTGTTGAGGATCTCCGCCGGGATGCTGAGCTTGCCGACGTCGTGCAACAGGGCCGCAAACTCGGCGTCGAGACGGGAGCGGGCGTCGACCTCGAGCTCGTCGCACACCGCCAGAACGAGCTGGAGCACGTCGCGGCTGTGCGCGCCCGTATACGCGTCCTCGGCTTCGACCACGTCCCCCAGCAGGAACGCGGTTCCCCTGTAGGCGCCCGACAGCTCGAGTGCCTGGTCGAGTCGCCGCTGCCGCTCTCGCGTCGAGAGGCCGACCATGAAGAGGAGCGGGAGCGGGAGCAGGAGCCCCTTCTGATCATGGAGTGCGGCCAGCGCCGCCAGCAGCCCGAGCGGCGCCAGCGTCAGGTCGATCGCGAAGGCGAGCGGGAGCTGCGACAGAACGTGCCGTGGGGGGACGCGGAGTGCCGCCCACTCACGCACGGTCGAGCTGACGAGGTCGATCCCGAACTGGGCCGCCAGCGCGAGGGCGAGGATCGACACCGTCCGGCTGTCGAGCGACGCGTCGGCCGGGAACATGGTGAACACGAGCGCCGGGCCGAAGGCGAACCACGAGCTGCCGACGACGACGAGCATGCGTTCGACCGGAACCACCCGCAGGGCGTACTCCGGCAGTTGCCCGAGCAGGCCTCCGACTGCGATCCAGATGGGCAGCTGCGACGGCGGGAGCACGAAGACCATCTCGACCACGATCAGCTGGGTCGCAATCGCGATGGTGCTGCCGACCTCGAACTCGAGCCGTGACGCGACTGCGTAGGAAAGGACAAGCAGGCCGACCACCCACGTCTCGGGCAGCCCCTCGGCGGGGGCAAGCAGGAGCAGCGCGAGGGCAGCCGCGACAAATGCGGCGCTCGACGACCAGTAGGTGATCCGCTCGGCGCGGGAGAGGACCCGAGTCTCACGCTCGCGCGCCTCGGCGAGCAACTGCTCGCTCAGCGGGTCGAAAGCCTGCGGGCTCGCTTCGGGCACGGCGGCGGCGTTACCTGCTTCGCAACGGATCGACGTACACGCCGCCGAGCGAGAACGTCTCGCCCTTTTGCAGGCCGTGCACGTCGAACTCGAATGCGACCGGCGTCCAGCCGCTTGCCGAAGCCGCCGAGAGGAAGTTGACGCCGATCGGCATCACGAGGGAGGGCTCCCAGGTGGGGCCGACCTTGAGCCGGGCGAGCGTGAAATCGTGGTCCTTTCCGTCGAGGCCCTCGTAGATCACGTTGACGTCGAGATGCGCCTTGCCGTTCCCGCCGCGGTCGGCGAGGAAAACCCTGAGGGTGGGATGGTCGAGGTTCACGCACATCACCGGCGTGACCGCTTCCGAGTCGCCCTTGCGGAAGAGCAGCGAGCCGGCGCCGTCAGTGACCGGGTCGTGCTCGTCCGAGAAGGTGACGTTCTTGAGATCCCAATCGCTCGTGTCGGTGAGGTCGCCCTGCGGGATGAGCGAGTACCCGGCGAGGTCGCCCCAGGGCAGGAAGACCGGGGACGGCTCGTCGAAGCCGCAGTCCGCGGTCGCGGAAAGCTTGCCGGCCTTCGCGAGTTGGCCCCGCGACTGCAGTTCACCGAGCTTCTTCTGGAGATCGCCGAGCTGGTGGCTGTTGTCCACGAGCTCGCTCGTGGCGCTCTCGTCGATCGAGCTGGCCACGGCCGCGCCACATACTCCCAGGGCCGCAACAACTGCTCCGACCACAACGACAAACCGCAGAGTTCCGTGCATCACCGTCCCTTTCGCCGCGAATCCTCCGCAGCGTCCGAGTGGGCGCTGCCGGCTCATCAAGACGCGCCCGAGGCTTCGCTGAATCCCCCTTCCGGGGCAATCCCCAAAGATCACCTGATCGAGTGACCACGCGGACTGATTGCCAGCGGCGCAACGGACATCTACATTGACCCACGGATGAGAGCGGGGGCCTTGATCGTGTGCGTCCTCCTGTTCGCGCTGGCCCTCGCCGCCTGCGGTGACAACGAGTCGGCGGCGAAGAGAAACATGGAGGTCAAGTTCGACCGGATGGACTTCGCGATGGGGAACATGGAGAACCTCAACAGCGGGTTCGGCCCGGAGCTCACGAACGCGACGAGGCACTACATCGCGCTGGTCCGCAGGTACGCGAATCTGCTCGGCCCCAAGGAGGCCAGGCGACGCCTGCTGGAGAAGAGGGACGAGGTTGCGCCCTACTGCCTGCCGTGCAGCGCGACGCTCGACTTCGAGGCGAGCAGGTACCGAAGCACTTAACCGCCGTGCTGCGCCTGCGGCAGAAGCGGAGCTACCTCTTCGCCGAAGCGGCGGGCCTGATCCGCGAGATCCGGCGCCTCGTGGCCGAGGTTGACGACGAAGCCGTCGCAGCCGGCCTCGACGTACTCGGCCAGCCGCTCCGCGATCCATTCCTGCGGCCCCTCGATCGCGTGGCGTCCGCGCTCGTCCTCACCCGCCTTCGGGTCGGCGGCGAAGTGCGTGCTGATGCGGAGCACGATGCGGCCGTCGAATCCGTCGGCAAGGTCGCGCAGCTCGGCGGGCGAGAGCGCCACAGGGTGCCAAACACCCGTCTTCCGGGCGCGGCGCAGGGTGGCGCGCGAGATGCCGGCGACCCACAGCTCCGGCCGGCGCGTCAGTGGCGGCGCGAGCCAGCCGTCGAGCGAGAGCAGCTCGCCCTCGTAGCGGACGCGGCCGGGCATCTGCTCGAAGGCCGCGGCGGCGAGGTCGAGCCACTCGTCGAGGAGCCGGCCTCGCTGCTCGAAGGGCGCACCCAGCGTCCGGAACTCGCCTTCCATCCAGCCGGCGGCCACCGCCGTGACGACCCGGCCACCGGAAAGGGCGTCGAGCGTCGTGAGCTGCTTCAGCGCGACGAGCGGGTCCCTTGCCGGGACGATCAGTGCCGAGACCCCGAGCCCGAGTCGCTTGGTCCGGCCGGCGAGGAAGCCGAGCGAGACGAGCGCCTCGGCGATCGAGCCGTAGATCGCCGCGTGCTCCTCCGGCACGACCAGGTGGTCGGTCACCCAGCCGGAATCGAAGCCGGACTCCTCGGCCGCCACCGCGCACGCCGCGAGCCGCTCCGCCTCGAGGCCCTCGCCGTAGTTCGGCAGGATCAGGCCGAGGTGGAGCGGCATGTCGCGGACGGTATCGCCTAGAACGAGCCCTTGACGATCAGGGCGCCTGCGGCGGTCTTCACCCGCACGCTGGTGCCCGCGCCAACGGCCGGCACGAACTGGCCACGCTGGCTGTTGCGGTTGATCTGGGCAGCGCCGAAGCGGTTGACCTTCTTCGTGGCGATCTTCTTGCCGCCGACGATGAAGACGATCCGCTTGCCGGCAAGTTGGCGGATGTGCTCGACCTCGACCTGGAGCTCGCGCTCCTCGGCGGTCGCCTTGAACTTCGCGGAGCCCTTGGCCGCCGGGAATGCCTTCGCCGACTTCAGCACGATCCGCGTGCCCTCGCCGCCCTTGGCGAGCACCGTCGGGACGCCGACCGTCAGCAGGAGCGCTGTGGCCGTCAGCAGTGTGGTGATGCGCTTCATCTCGTGACCTCCCTGGGTCGTCGTGAACCTTGCTCTCGACAGTACGGGGAGGCCTTTCAGCCCCGGGACAAGCCAGGGCAAGGGCTTGTCACAGCTTGGGTTAAGCCTTGGTAGCTCGGCGAGGGCCGCTCGGGTGGCGGCCCTCACCGTGCCGTCTGCTACTTGCGTGCGTAGTAGATGAACTGCGAGAAAAGCCCGGCCGTGAACGGCGAGGGGTCGCGCATGTCCGTCCACGTCGCGTTCGCGTGGCCGTCGCTGCCGTACGCGAGCCCGATGTAGTCGCCGTGGAAAACCGAGCAGAACTCGCACCCCGGAATCCCAGCCTGGAAGAACTCCGACATGACCGGGTTCGACGGGACCGTGCTCAGGATGGCCTTCGCGAACGACCCGGGCTGGCCCTCGGCCAGCGCCGTGTTGTACGTCGGGCCGTTCGAGGCGCCGCGGTCGTGGTAGAGCACGCCCACGCTGCCGTTGACGGGATTCACGTCGACCCACGGGAACCACTGGTCGCCGGCGCCCGTGTCCACACGCGACGGTGCTGTCCAGGTATCGCCGCGGTTCGCCGAGGTGACGATGAAGACGTCCGAGTTCGTCACCGGGTCGTCGACGTCGTGCGTCCCGTTGCGGTTGTCCGAGAAGACCAGGTACAGCCTTCCGTTGACCGTCGGGCTGGCGACGATGTTGCCGGCCCCCCAGACGCGCACCTGGTAGCCGGTGAGCGTCTGCCGCCCGTCGGCGTTGATCGGGTAGTCGCGCGAGCCGTCTTCCATCGAGGCGACGAAGCGCGGGCTCGACCACGTGCGCCCGCCGTTCGTCGACCTGACGACGAGGTACTGGTCATCGAACTGCTCGCCCGGCTCCCAGATCGCCTCGTTCTGGCTGTTCATGAACGCTACGTAGACCGTCCCGTCGGGGCTGGTCGTGATGACCGAGGCCTGGTCCTCGTCACACTGGCCGGCCGAACCCTCGGTCTGGAACGTGCAGAGGCCCCCGTTCGAGCCCGAGATCTCCTTCGGCTCCGTCCAGTGCTCGCCGCCGTCGTCGCTGTGGCTCTCCATGATCGGCGACTCGACGTACTCGCCGGAGTGCGCGACGAACGCCGTCCACGTGACGTATGTGCGCCCGTAGAACGGCGACGCCGGGTTGTTGTCGGTCGCGATCCACTCCTTGTCGTTGAAGACCTGGAGCCTGTCGAGGTCACAGCCGTTTCCGAACCCCACCTTGGCCGGCTTCTCCCAGGACAGGCCGCCGTCGTGCGAGGGCGAGACCACGACGTCGCCGTCGCACGCCTCGCCGTCCGGGCGGAACTTGTAGTTCAGCGACGCGTGAAGCGCGACGCCGTGCTTGACGTCGATCGCGGTCACCGGGTCGCTGCCCGTTCGTCTCGGGTCCTCGGTGGACATGTTCCCGGTGAACCAGCTCGCGCCGCCGTCGAAGGACGTGTAGTACTGGTCGCAGCACGAGCCGTAGTCGTTCGAGCTCGCGATCATGTGGAGCGGGTTCGAACGGTCGACCACGATGTTCGGCTCGTTGTTCGGGAACGGGTCGTCGCAGTCGAGCTTCGTGTTGGCTCCGCCCGAGGTCGCCGTGCACTCGACGGCGAAGTTGTGCCGCGCCCCGGGTGCCGGTGTCCGGACGAAGGGCTGCTTCTCGCCGCCCTCGCCCTCGCCGCCCGGCGGCTCCGCGCGCACGCCCGTGGCCAGGAACAGCCCGATGAGCGCCGCAGCCGCAAGGAGCAGCGGGAATCGCGCGTGTGTCATCTGATCCCCCTTCGGTTGAACCCCATCCGGCCGAAGATATAGAAGCCTCGTTCCGGATTCCACTTCCAACCGTTTACGGCGTGCGAGCCGGAAAGGACCAGCAACTCGTGGTCTCTCCCCCTACAACGCCGGTCCGGCAGCGGTTGAACGGGCCGGGGGGCGCCGACGATCGCGACGCTCCGATACGTCAAGAACATCGAAGCCCGCGAGCCGTCGCTCTTGGGCTGCTAGCCGCGGGAGCTAGTGCGCCGCAGCGATGCGGATGTTCAGGTTCGCAACCGGGAAGTTGCGGATCTTGCGCTTGAGGGTGTCCGCAGACATGAGTCGCCTTTCGTTCCGCAGTGATACGCCGCGTAGAACGTCGGCCCCGGAGCGTCGGCGTCCGACCCCCGATCTAGGGTTTTTCGCGTGCCAGGAGAGGCCTTCCTGGAGCGTGGTCTCGCTGAGTTCGTCGGGACCTTCACGCTGATCTTCGTCGGTGCGGGGTCGATCATCGCGACGCAGGGCACCAACCTCACGGCCATCGGCCTCGCGCACGGGCTCGCGATCGGCGTCATGGCCTCGGCCGTCGGCCACATCTCCGGCGGCCACTTCAACCCGGCCGTCACCCTCGGGTTTGTCGTGACACGCCGGATGGAGGCCCGCCTCGCGGCGACGTACTGGTTCGCGCAGCTGATCGGGGCCGTGCTGGCCGCGTACATGCTGTCGTGGCTCCTGCCGGAGCGCCAGGTGAACGCCGTCGGCCTCGGCGCGCCGGCCGTCGGGAACGGGATCGGCGCCGGCAGCGCGGTCGTGATCGAGGGCGTGCTGACCTTCTTCCTGGTCTGGGTGATCTTCGCGACGGCCGCGGATCCACGCGGGACGTTCGGCTCGATCGCCGGCCTCGCCATTGGGCTCACGATCACGCTCGACATCTACATCGGCGGCCCCTACACCGGCGCCGCGATGAACCCGGCCCGGGCCTTCGGCCCCGAGCTCGTGCAGAACGTCTGGAGCGACGCCTGGGTCTGGTGGGTGGGCCCGCTCATCGGTGGGGCGCTGGCGGCCCTGCTCTACGAGTATCTGTACCTGCGGCCGGTCTCCCCGGAGCCGGTCGGCCCGCCCGAGACCGGGCTCGACGAGCCGGTCCCCGGCGATACCGCAACGACCTAGCGCAGGAGGGTCCGGCGGAACGCCGCACGTTCTCGGGACGCAGCGTGGCCCGCGGACATTGACTGTGTTTCATCAGAGCCTCCCAAACTGCGGTACGTTCCCGCGGTGCTGCTGCTCGCCCTCTCGACGACGCAGAAGGTGGGGCTGGGGCTCTGCGTTGCGGGCTTCGCCGGGTTCTCGCTTGTCGTCTCGATGCTCGTGCCGCGCTACCGGCCGCAGTTCCCAGGGCGCGGCCTCCGCGTCTTCATCGTGACCTGCGCGCTCTTCTTCGTCGGAATGATGTCCGCTGTGATCTTCATCGCGCGGGAGACCTCCGAGGCGGAGGCCAAGGGCGAGGAGCCCACCACCTCGGAGGCGGCGCGCACGACCACCGAGACATCCACTACGCAAACGGCGACCACGGGCACCACTCAGGCTGCGCAGAACGTCGTTGCGAAGGAGACCGAGTTCAAGATCGCGCTCCCCAAGATCGCGGTGCATGCCGGCCAAGTCACCTTCGACGTCCAGAACGACGGCACGATCCCGCACGACCTCGTGGTCCAGGGCAACGGCGTCGACGCGAAGACGCCGCTGCTCAATGCGGGCCAGTCGAAGACGCTGTCGGTCGACCTGAAGCCGGGCACCTACGACCTCTACTGCTCGGTCCCGGGCCACAAGGAAGCCGGGATGGACGTGAAGCTCACGGTCACCTGAGCGATGACTGAGGCCGACGAGAACCTCCGCAAGATCGACCACATCGTCGTCCTGATGATGGAGAACCGGTCGTTCGACCACATGCTCGGCTTCCTGACGATCGAGCAAGATCGGGGGGACATCGAAGGGCCGGCCCTGGAGATGAAGAACGAGTACCGAGGCGAGACGTTCCATGTCCGTCCCGCCGCTCGGACGACGATGAACAAGGCGCAGGACCCTTGCCACTCCGGCTGGTGCGTGGACGAGCAGGTGGCGAACGACTGCGGCGGCTACGTCTCGAACTTCATGAAGACGCGCAAGGCCGGCGGCGCAAATCCCGGTGTGGTGATGGCCTACCACCCGGCCGAGCACCTCCCGGTCTACGACTTTCTCGCCCGGGAGTTCTGCGTCTGCGACCACTGGTTCTGCTCGGTCCCGGGCGCCACGATGCCGAATCGCTGCTACGCGCTCGGCGGGACGTCGCACGGGCTCCGCAACAACATCAAGCCCAGCCGTCCGTACAACGTGCCGTCGTTCGTGCGCCACCTGAAACCCGACCAGTGGCGCTGGTACTCGCACGACTACGTGCCGACCATCTGGCTCATCGATCCCGAGATCGGCCTCTCGCTCGAGAACGTCCCCGCGTATTTCGACCGGCGCGACGTCTTCGGCCACCGGAGCTTCATCGAGCGCGCCAGGAAGGGCGACCTGCCAGCCGTCTCGTGGATCGACCCGAACTTCTACGACCTCACCTTCGGCCCCGCGGGCTCGAACGACGACCACCCGCCGTCCGACCTCCGCGCCGGCCAGAAGCTCGTGCTGCAACTCGTCGACGCGCTCTTCCAGAGCCCGGCCTGGAGGAAGACGCTGCTGGTGATCACCTACGACGAGCACGGCGGCTTCTTCGACCACGTCCAGCCGCCCAAGGCCGCGGACAACCGGTCGACGATGCGGCGGTACGGGCCCCGCGTGCCCGCGCTGGTCGTCTCGCCGTACATCGCCCGCGGGTCGGTGTCGAAGACCGTCTACGACCACACGTCGATCATCAAGACGATCCTGACCCGCTTCTGCCGGAAGGCCAACGGCTCCATCCCGAACATGGGCAAGCGCGTCGCGGCGGCGAACCACCTCGGCGAGCTGCTGACCCGGTCGACGGCGAGGCGGATCAAGCGCCCGGACTACCAGCCGCTCGTCGACGCGTCGGCCCGCTGGCACGAGGCGATGGTTCTCGACGGAGTGCCACCGCCCGGTGAGGGCCTCGCGATCCCACACGAGCTGACCGATTTCCAGAAGGACTTCCTCGGCGCGAAGGCAGACCTGCTCTCCGCGCGGCGCCAGCTCGACGCCGCGGGAAAGGCGGTCTTCTAGGCGACCTACGAGGCGGAGAAGGAGGGATTCGAACCCTCGAGGCAGGGATTCTCCCCACCTAACGCCTTAGCAGGGCGCCGCCTTCAGCCACTCGGCCACTTCTCCGCGGGCCGGGACAGGATAGCCGAGCCTCTTCGTCGCTACCCTATGGCGCGCACCTCGGAGGGGTGGCAGAGCGGTCGAATGCGGCGGTCTCGAAAACCGTTCGGGGCGGTTTCGTCCCGCGAGGGTTCAAATCCCTCCCCCTCCGCTTTTTGGCTCAGTTGCAGGTATAGCCCGTCTCCAGGCGGGCTCCCTGCTCGGCTCCATGCGCTGAGATGCCCGGACGAGCCGCTAGCTGGCGGGCCAGAGCGAGCGTGCCGCAGAGTCCTCGGAAATCGGCCGCCCCTCTCCCTAGGGGTTTGTCGCTCTGGCCCGGCTAGAGCCTAGAACATCATCAAATGCAGGCACAACTGACCATTCGAACGGTGCCAGTCCGCAAGGTTCGACTCGCTGGGGCGTCCTCTTACGCGCCGGGCGGCTCCCGAGGGACTGACGCCCATCTCTCTCTTGGCGGGAGAGTGAGGAGCCGCCCAGCCTCTCCTATGTGTGCTGGGAGCGCGGCGTGACTCCCGGGGGAAGTTCAGCAGACTCCTCTCCAACAGGCGTGACTCTCCCTCAACGCGTTGACCCTGCCGCGAGAGCGCCCCCACCGGTCCTTGCGCTAGTCAAACCTCGCTCGACTGAGCCGCGCGCCTCCGCCGCCGCTACCCGATGACGTTTCCGCTGCGCCGCTGAATGGGATGACTTCCCCGGCGGCAGGGCTGACTGCGGCAACTGGGAATCGCGCTTACTGCGGCTCGCGCGAGACCAAATAGTCGCCCTGCCGTCCGAGGCGGCAAACCGGGGCGTCACAAGAGCCGTACGACAAGCGCATCCAAGAGATGCCGGGCGACAAGGGGCCCCCGCCGGGACTGGCGGCTTCCAGCCCCAAGCAGGTTGGGGAGTCGCCCGGCTCTCTTACTTTGCCAAGCCACGGGGGCCGGGCGGCGAGCCGAACGCCGCTGTCCCCGGCAACCGCACCGGCGCCAACGCGCGCAGTGTGAGCTGCGTCTGTGTGGGCTGCGACGGCGCTGTAGACACGACGCTCGGACGAGCCGTCGCTTGGCCGGAAGGAAGTGGGAGGTCAGAAGCCGGGTCAGCATCCGCCGGGAACGAGCGGTAGGGTCGCCCAAACGACCAGGGAGGCTGAGATGGCACTCGCGCGCGTGGTCACCTTCGACGGCGTCAGCAAGGACCGGATGGACGCCATGAGCTCCGAGATGCAGGGGCAAGACCCGCCCGAAGGACTGAACGCCAAGGAGATCGTCGTTCTGCACGACCCCGAAGCCGAGCGGTCGATGGTCGTTCTCTTCTTCGAGAACGAGGACGACTACCGCCAGGGCGACGAGATCCTGAACAACATGGATCCCGGCGACACTCCGGGCAACCGCGCCTCGGTGAACCGGTACGACGTCGTCTTCCAGGGGTCGATGTAGGACCACTTGGGTCGCGCTACGCTGGGCGCCGCTTGGAGAGGTGTCCGAGTGGTCTAAGGAGCGCGACTGGAAATCGCGTATGGGCCGAAAGGTCCATCGCGGGTTCAAATCCCGCCCTCTCCGTTCTGAGGCGTCGCTTGCGATGCCGATTGGAGGCCGTGCCGGCTTTGCCGGCGCGGCCGCCTGGAACTGGGGGCCCGGGTAACCGGGCCCTTTCGTCTGCGAGCGCCGGGTGTTGCGCGATTGTTACCGCGTCGTGGTGGCCGTGTTAGGTCGAGAGCCGAAGGTGGCTGCTCCGCCAACCGAGGATGGGGTCGAAACGAGCAGGCACATGAACCGTCCAACGACACCGAGGCCGCTGTCGACGGCCGCGTCTACCGGATCGCCTTCAGCGTCACGGACGGCCGCGGCGGCGTCTGCTCGGCGACCGCCGGTCCCAACGGACCACAACTGCGCGCGTCGACGTCTCGCGCCGGAAGGGCACGATCGCGATCGACGGCGGCGGCACCTCGAGCTGGGATTCCTTTATCGGCTCGCGCGCGACGTGGCCGCCTCGTTGGCTGGACATCGAGAGGGGGCACTCCGGCGGCCCCCTCTCGACTCGCCGCTTTCATACTTGGGCGCGTGCGGATCGGCCGGCACGACGTTTCGATCACGAGTCCGGACAAGGTGTTCTTCCCCGAGCCCGGCCTGACGAAGGGCGACCTCGTCGGCTACTACCTCGGCGTCGCACCGTTGGCGCTCCACCACCTCCGGCGTCGGCTGTTCCACATGAAGCGCTTCCCGAACGGCGTCGAGGGGGACTTCTTCCACCAGAAACGCGTGCCGCGGCACCCGGACTTCGTGGACGAGAAGTTCGTGCGGTTCCCAAGTGGCCATACCACGGTCTTCGCCGTCGTCGACAACGCTGCGGCGCTCGCGTGGGTGGTGAACCTCGGCTGCATCGAGCTGCACACGTGGCACTCGCGCGTGGACGACATCGAGCGGCCGGACTACCTGCTGATCGACCTCGACCCGAGCGAGGGCAATCCGTGGGAGCTCGTTCGTGAGGTCGCGCTGGTCGTGAAGAACGTGATGGACGACCTCGGTCTCGCGTCGTACCCGAAGACCTCGGGTGCGACCGGGCTGCACATCCTCGCGCCGATCCGGCCGGAGCTCGCGTTCCCGGAGGTGCGGCGATTCGCCAAGGCGCTCGCGGAGGAGGTCGAGCGGCGCGTGGACGACCAGAACGTGGCTACGACGACGTGGCGCGTGGCCGACCGGCGCGGGGTCTTCGTCGATTTCGGCCAGAACGCGCGCGACCGGACGATCGCCTCCGCATATTCCGTGCGGCCGACCCCGGACGCGCGCGTGTCCACGCCGCTGCGCTGGGACGAGGTCGCGCGCTCCGACCCGTCGCGCTTCACGGTGCCGACGCTGCCGAAGCGGCTCGAGAAGGTCGGCGACCTCACGGCCGGAATGTGGCGGCGCAAGGCGAGCCTGCTGCCGCGCTTCGAGCAGCTCGGCCTGCCGCCGGGGGACTCGTCGATCGGCGAGCCGAAGCCGAACAGCCGCGCGCGCCGGTGGGTCAGCGACCAGCGCGGCCGCGACCAGCGCGGCTAGCTGTTGAAACAGTGACAGTCACAGTGACAGTCACAGTGACAGTCACTGTTCGGTAGCGAGCAGGCTCTCGACGGTCGGGTCGCCGCGCTTTCGCTTCGGCCTGACCTGGTCCCAGGTGCATGCCGACGCGTCCTTGTCGGGACGGAAGCGCAGGAAGCGCGTCCCGTGGCGGAAGCGGTTGCCCTCGAGCTTGTCGAAGCGGACCTCGCAGACGAGCTCGGGGCGCACCGGGTTCCAGTCGAGCTCCTTGCCGCGCGACCAGCGGCTCTGGCCGCCGGGGATGCGCCGGTCGCTGAGCTGCCCGGGCGCGAGCATCGTCGGCAGCTCGGCCTCGAGCTCGCGCCGCACCGCGGCCGGGAACCCCGAGCAGTGCCCGACGAAGTCGAGCGAGCCGTCGTCGCCGTAGAGCCCGAGCAGCAACGTCGAGATCCGGCCGTCGGCCTTGTCGCTCCAGCGGAAGCCGACGATCACGCAGTCGGCGGTCTTGTACGGCTTCACCTTGACGACGCCGTCGCGCGAGCCCGGGAGGTACGACACCCCCAGCCGCTTCGCGATCACGCCGTCCAGGCCGGCCTGCTCGAGCCGCGCGAGCCACTTCGCCGCCTGCCTCGGGTCGCGGACCGCCGGAGAGAGCCGGAACGCCTTGGCCTTGCGCTCGAGCTCGCGGCGGCGTTTCTCGAGCGGCTGCTCGTGCACCGGCTCGCCTTTCCAGACGAGCAGGTCGAACGCGACGTACTCGGCCGGGATCTCCGCCGACAGGCGCCTGATCCGGCTCTCCGCCGGATGGAGCCGCATCTGGAGCTGGTCGAACTCGAGCCGCCCCTTGCGGGCGACGATGATCTCCCCGTCGAGCGCCGACTCCGGCGGGAGCTTCGCGCCGACCTCCTCGAGCTCCGGGAAGTAGCGCAGCAGCGGCCGCCCGTTGCGCGACCAGAGGCGCAGCCCGCCGCCGAGGTTCTCGAGCACCCCGCGGAAGCCGTCCCACTTCGGCTCGTACTGCCACTCGCCAGTCGGCAATTCCTCGACGGTCTCGGCCTCCATCGGGGGGAAGGGAAGGTTTCGAGGCGGCATCGAGAGACAACGCTAACGACGTGGCCGAGCTCGATGGCGCCTGGAACGTGCGACGCGTCGGTGGCCTGCTGCCGCCGATGGTCGGGGTCCGCAAGGTCATCCGGGGCGGCTCCGGCGAGACCCGGGTCGGCCCGCTCGTCGGTGTGCCGTTCGACGTCGTCGGACTCAGCCTCCGCTACCGGGCGCCGTTCCGCGGCTTCGTCGACGAGCTCGAGCCGGACGGCGACCGCTACCTCGGCCGCGCGACCTTCCGCGGGCAGGTCTTCGGGCGATTCGCCATGGAGCGGAGGGCGTAGGTCTCTAAGCTCCTACCGTGCGACGGGTCGTCGTCACGGGGCTGGGAGCGATCACGCCGGTCGGGAACACCGCGCCGGAGACCTGGCGTGCCGCCGTAGCGGGCGAGAGCGGCATCGACTGGATCCGCACCTTCGAGACGGACGGGCTGCCGGTGCGCGTCGCTGCCGAGGTGAAGGAGTTCGACCCGACCGGTCTCGCCGGGCCGAAGGACCTGCGCCGGCTCGACCGGAACGTCGTGCTCGCGCTCGGCGCCGCGAAGGAGGCAGTTGCCGACGCCGGCCTGAACGGCTTCGACCCGCATCGCGTCGGAATCGTCTTCGGCTCCGCGATCGGCGGCCTGATCGGGATCGTCGAACAGGCGGACACGCTGCGCGACCGCGGGCCTGACCGCGTCTCGCCCTACTTCATCCCGAGCGTCCTGGTCGACTCGGCGAGCGGCCAGCTCGCGATCTCGCTCGGCATCCGCGGGCCGAACTACGCGCCCGTGTCCGCCTGCGCCACCGGCTCGCACGCCGTGGGCGAGGGCGCCGAGATCATCCGCCGCGGCGATGCCGACGCGATCCTCGCGGGCGGCACCGAGGCCTGCATCCACCCGCTGATCCTCGCCGGCTTCACGGCCATGCGCGGCCTCGCTGCCGAGGAGGAGCACCCGCCGCGGGCCTCGCGGCCGTTCGACGCTACGCGCGCCGGGTTCGTGATGGGGGAGGGCGCCTGCGTGCTCGTCCTGGAGGAGCTCGAGGCCGCCCGGGCACGCGGCGCCGAGATCTACGCCGAGGTGCTCGGCTACGGCACCTCCAACGACGCGTACCACCTCGCCGCGCCCGAGCCCGAGGCGATCGGCGTCGCGGTGATGATGCGCAGCGCCCTCGAGCGAGCAGGGGTCGAGCCCGTGCGCGTCGGCTACGTCAACGCCCACGGCACCTCGACGCCGCTCGGCGACGCGGCCGAGACGAAGGCGATCAAGGACGTCTTCGCCGAACACGCCCACAAGCTCGCCGTCTCCTCGACGAAGTCCGTCATGGGTCACTGCTTCGGGGCCGCGGGCGCGATCGAGGCGATGATGTGCGTCCTGGCCGTCCGCGACGGCGTGCTCCCACCGACGATCAACTACGAGCATCCCGACCCGACCTGCGACCTCGACTACGTGCCCAACGAGTCGCGTAAGGCCGAGGTCGACGTCGCACTCTCGAACGCAATGGGCCTCGGCGGCCACAACGCGTGCGTCCTCGTCGGCCGCGCGCCCTGACAGCCGTCTAACCCTTCAGCATCTTGCTCCTACGGTCGAAAAGGAGTAAGACCTGTTGCTGAACGCCGCCAGAGAGAGGACCGGGGCATGAGTTTTTTTGTAGCGAGGCTGCGCGCAGTCGGGAGACGGCGCGGAGTGCTCGTCTTGGCTGTGTCGCTCGCCGTCGTTGCGGCGGTCGAGGCCGGCGTTGTTGCGGCCGGGCCCTCGCCGCACGGGATCGCGGTGAGGCCGGACGGCCCCGTTCCGCGCGCTCCGCATCCCGTGGGGACCACGGGCAAGCGCGTCATCGTCGGCCACTCGTACCGAAACGATGTCTCGCCGGTCGTCCGGACGCTCGTGAATCCGGCGGCACCAGTGCCCGGCTTTCACACCGAGGTGAGCCCGAATCCGCGGCCGGTCTCGCGGCACGCGGACACACCCGATGCGGTGCGCCAGACCACGCGCTTCGCGCCGAGGGTGCCCGGGACGACGCTGAACTTCGACGGCATCCCGTTCCCCGGCGTAAATTGCAACTGCGCGCCGCCCGACACCAACGGCGAGGTCGGCGCGACGCAGTACGTGCAGGCCGTCAACCAAGGTTTCCAGGTGTTCGACAAGAACACCGGCGCCGCGCTGACGTCTCCCACGGACATCGCCGCGCTGTGGGACCTCTTCGGCGGGGTCTGCGAGAACGACGGTGACGGGGACCCGGTCGTGCTTTACGACCAGCTCGCCAACCGCTGGTTGATCTCGCAGTTCGCCGGATCGCCCGTGCCGACGGACGAGTGCATCGCGATCTCGCAGACGAGCGACGCGACCGGCGCGTACTACCGCTACGGGTTCCACCTCGGCACCGACTACTTCGACTATCCGCATATCGGCGTGTGGCCCGACGCGTACTACATGTCGATGAACATCTTCAACAGCGCGGGGACGGCCTTCCTTGGCCCGCAGCCCTTCGCGTTCGACCGCGCGAAAATGCTGGCGGGGCAGCCGGCGACGTTCGTCACCACGCGCGATCCGTCGGTCTTCAACCCGGACAACGACTCGATGCTGCCGGCCGACCTCGACGGCTCGACCCCTCCGCCCGCGGGCGCGCCGAACCCGTTCCTGATGTCCGGGCCGTTCAAGCCGACGACGTGGCCGCTCTGGCGCTTCCACGTCGACTTCACCACGCCTACAAATTCGACCTTCACGGTTGGCGGGACGCTCAACCCGGCGGGATTCACGGCGCTTTGCCTGGGCGAGCCGGACTGCGTGCCGCAGCAGGGGACGGCCGACGGCCTCGACGCGCTGGCCGACCGCGGCATGTTCCGCCTCGCCTACCGCAACTTCGGCAGCCGCGAGGCACTTGTCGGGAACATGACCGTGCAATCGGGGGGCGTTGCCGGGATCCGCTGGTACGAGATCAACCACGCGACCTCCGGCATTCCGTCGTTCGTGCAGCAGAGCACGTACCAGCCCGACACGACGTGGCGGTGGATGGGAAGCGCGGCAATGGATCGCTTCGGCAACCTCGCGCTCGGCTTCAGCGCCTCAAGCCCGACGATGCACCCGGCGATCAGGTACGCGGGCCGGCTGGCGGCCGACCCGCAGAACACGCTCGCTCAGGGTGAGACGACGCTCTTCGCGGGCAGTGGCAGCCAAATGGATACGCCGAACAACCGCTGGGGCGACTACAGCGACCTGACCGTAGACCCCGTCGACGACTGCACCTTCTGGTACACGCAGGAGTACTACCAGACCACTTCCAGCTTCAACTGGCGCACGCGGATAGGCAGCTTCGAGATGCACGGCTGCGCTCCGACCTTCAGCGTCACGACGATCAAGAATGGCACGGGCGCCGGCACGGTCACCTCGAGCCCCGCCGGCGTGAATTGCGGCTCGACCTGCTCGGCAGGGTTCGATGACGGGACGCCGATGACGTTGACGGCCACCCCTGCCGTCGGCTCGGACTTCACCGGGTGGTTGGGCGGCGGGTGCGCCGGCGCCGGAGTCTGCACGTTCGTCCTCAACGGGGCGACGACGGTCACCGCGACCTTCACGCTTCAGACGCGGCACCTGACCGTCGGCAAGAAGGGGAACGGCCGCGGCACCGTAACGAGCTCGCCGGGCGGGATCGGCTGCGGGAGCATCTGCAGCGCCGGGTTCCCGTATGGCACGGCATTGACGCTGACCGCCAAGCCGACCGCGACGTCCGTCTTCAGCGGCTGGAGCGGCGCCTGCGCCGGCAAGTCGACGTGCGCGCTTTCGATGACGGTCGACAGGGCCGCCACCGCGACGTTCAGGGCGAAGTGCATCGTGCCGAAGGTGCTGCGCCTCACGCTGAAGAAAGCAAGAGCGAGGATCAAGCGCGCGCACTGCACCGTCGGCAAGATCACGCGGAAGCGGTCGGTGAAGAGCAGGCGCGGCAGGGTGCTCACGCAGAGGCCGAAGCCCGGCAAGCGTCTCGCGCCCGGCGCCAGGGTGAACCTGACCGTCGGTCGCCGCTAGCCCGCGCGCGAAGCCGTCTGATCCTTGCATTAGCGTCCGCGACGGAGTAGGACCGTCGGAGGCCGGACCGTGAAACGACACGAGCGAGGGGGCCGGGGGATGAAGCCGTTCGAGGGACGCGTGCCCGCCGGGAAGCGCACGGCGATCGTCGTCGCCGTATTCGCTGCGGGGGCGCTGTCGATCGGAGCCGGGGTCGTGGTGGCGGGCGCGACCGGTGGTGGAATCAACGTTCGGGTGAACGGCCCGGTGCCGCGCGCGCAGCTCTCGAGCGCCGAGCCGGGCGCGAAGGTGATCGTCGGCCACTCGTACCACAACGACACCTCGCTTCCGCTTCGTGTGCTCCCTGCCAAGCCGCTGGGGCCGGGCCGCGAGAAAGAGGCGAGCCCGAACCCGCGCCCGGTCTCCGAGCACAAGGACGCTCCCGACGCGGCGCGCCAGACGAGGCAGTTCGCCCCGAACATGCCGGGCACCACGCTGAACTTCGACGGGATCCCGTTCCCCGGCGTCGGCTGTAACTGCGCGCCGCCCGACACCAACGGCGAGGTCGGCCTGACGCAGTACGTCCAGATCGTCAACGAGGGATTCCAGGTGTTCAACAAGGCAACGGGCGCGTCGATGCTCGGGCCGGTCGGGATCTCGACGGTCTGGAACGGATTCGGCGGCGTGTGCGAGACCAGCGGGTTCGGCGATCCGGTCGTGCTCTACGACCAGCTCGCCAACCGCTGGCTCATCTCCCAGTTCGCAGGTCAACCAAACGACGTGCCGACCGACGAGTGCATCGCCGTCTCGACCACGAGCGACGCGACGGGCTCGTGGAACCGCTACGGGTTCCACCTCGGCACCGACTTCTTCGACTACCCGCACCTGGGCGTGTGGCCCGACGCCTACTACATGTCGATGAACGTGTTCAACTCGGCCGGGACAGCGTTCCTGGGCCCGCAGCCCTTTGCCTTCAACCGGGCGGCCATGCTCGCGGGAACGGCCGCGACCTTCGTCACGACGCGCGCCGCCGCCGTCTTCTCGCCGACGAACGACGCGTTGCTGCCGGCGGATCTCGACGGGTCGACTCAGCCGACGTCCGGCGCGCCCGCGCCGTTCCTGATGTCCGGCACGGCAGCCGCCTGGAAGCTGTGGCGCTACCACGTCGACTTCGGCACGCCGGCCAACTCGACGTTCACGCTGGGCGGGAACCTCACGCCCGCGGCCTACACCGAGCTATGTCCCAGCACTCGCGGTTGCGTGCCGCAGCTGGGCACGTCGTCGGGGCTCGACGGAATCGGCGACCGCGGCATGTTCCGGCTCGCGTACCGGAAGTTCGCCGACGGGCACGAGGCGCTGGTCGGGAACCAGTCGGTCTCTTCGGGCGGGGTCGCCGGGATTCGCTGGTACGAGATCGGCAACGCGACCGCCGGCACGCCCGCGTTCGTCCAGCAGAGCACGTACCAGCCCGACTCGACGTGGCGGTGGATGGGCAGCGCGGCCATGGACCGCGACGGGGACCTGGCCCTCGGGTACAGCGCGTCGAACGCGGCGATCTACCCGCAGATCCGCTACGCCGGCCGGCTCGCGGGCGACCCGGCCAACACGCTCGCCCAGGGCGAGGCGACGCTCTTCGCCGGCACCGGGAGCCAGTTCGGCACCGGCAACCGCTGGGGCGACTACAGCGACCTGACCGTCGACCCCGTCGACGACTGCACCTTCTGGTACACGCAGGAGTACTACGCGGTGCCGGCCGACGAGTTCAACTGGCGGACGCGCATCGGCAACTTCAAGTTCCCGTCGTGCAACAACCCGAATGCGTTCCTGACGATCGGCAAGACGGCGGATGCCGCCACCGTGGACGCGGGGTCCCAGGCCGGGTTCACGGTGACGCTGTCGAACGTCGGCGGCCAGGCGGCGACCGGGATCGCAGTCGCGGACAACCTGCCGTCCGGGACCGACGTGAGCTGGTCGGTCGACGCGGGCGGTTCCAGCGCCGGCTGGTCGGTCAGCGGCTCGCCGCCGAACCAGCAGCTCGTGTGGAACCAGACGTCGCTCGCGGCCGGGACGAGCACGCACGTCCACGTGGTGAGCGGCACGAGCACGGGCACCTGCGGAGCGGTGCTCTCGAACACGGCCTCGTTCACGAGCGCGAACGGCGGCTCGAACAGCGCGTCCGCGTCGGTCCAGGTGCTCGGGCCGCTGGCCACGACGATGAGCCAGAACTTCGACGGCGTGACGGCACCGGCTCTCCCGGCGGGCTGGACGGCCACGAACGCGACTGGGGCCGCGCCGCTCTGGACGACCTCGAGCTCCGGCACGCCGTCGCCTGCGGCGGACTCGGCGCCGAACGCGGCCTTCGTGAACGATCCCCAGACGGTGAGCGACAAGCGGCTCGACTCGCCGACGATCGCGGTTCCGGGCGCGTTGCCGGTCCTCACGTTCCGACAGAACCGCGACCTCGAAAGCACCTACGACGGCGGCGTGCTCGAGATCAGCATCGACGGCGGCCCGTTCCAGGACATCGTCGCGGCCGGCGGGAGCTTCGCCGACGGCGGCTACAACGCCACGATCAGCACCACCTTCTCCAACCCGCTCGCGGGGAGGAGCGCCTGGAGCGGCTCCTCGGGCGGCTTCGTGACGACGACCGTCAACCTGCCGCCGGCGGCGGCGGGGCACAACATCGTGCTGCGCTGGCGGATGGGCAGTGACGAGTCCGTCGCGGGAACCGGCTGGCGCATCGACAACGTCTCGCTGACCTCGCGAACGTGCGGCACACCGCCCCCTCCGCCGCCTCCGCCGCCACCCCCGCCTCCGCCACCGCCACCCGCCACCCCCGCCACCGCCACCGCCCCCGCCTCCACCGCCCCCTCCGCCTCCACCGACGGTGCGGACACTGACGGTGACCAAGACGGGTCAGGGGAACGGGCGAGTAACCAGCTCACCGGCCGGGATCAATTGCGGCCAGACGTGCGTGGCGACCTTCGTGAACGGCACGACCGTGACGCTGACGGCCACGCCGAACGCCAACTCGCGCTTCCGCAACTGGTCGGGCGCTTGCTCGGGCTCGTCGCGGACCTGCGTCGTGTCGATGACCGCCAACCTCACGGTCACCGCGAGGTTTGCGCGTCGGCTCGCACCCTGCGTCGTGCCGAACGTCGTCGGGATGACCGTGGGCAAGGCGAGGTCGAAGATCGCCAGGTCGCACTGCGGCGTCGGATCGGTCACGCACAGAACCTCGACCGCGAGGAAGAAGGGCAAGGTGCTCGCGCAGACGCCGCGGCCTTGGAAGCGGCTGAAGCACGGCGCGAGGCTCAGCCTGGCTGTCGGAAAGGGGCCGACGAAGCAGTAGCCCCGCTTGCATTCGTCCGACGGAGCGAGTAATACCCAGCCGTCAGCTGCCGTCAGACAGAGAGGGGATTGGGGGATGAAGCTGGCTCAACTATGGAGCCGCGCGGCAAGGGCACGGCGCGCCCTTGTCGTCGTCGGCATGTTTGCCGTCGCCGCGTTGTCCGTGGGAGCTGGAGTGGTGCTCGCGGGCGCGTCCGGCGGCGGGATCACCGTGAAGGTGAACGGGCCGCTCCCGCGTGCGCCCGAGACTGCCACCGCAGGGGCGGCCGGGAAGCACACGATCGTCGGCCACTCGTACCACAACGACACCTCGCGTCCGCTGCGCGAGATGCGGGCCAGTCCGCTGGCCCCCGGCCGCGAGATGGAGGCAAGCCCGAACCCGCGCGCGGTCTCGCAGCACAAGGACGTCCGCGACACTGTCGTTCAGTCGCAGCCGTCCGCGCCGAACATGCCCGCACCGGGCCTGAACTTCAACGGGATCCCGTTTCCGGGCGTCGCCTGTAACTGCGCGCCGCCCGACACGAACGGCGAGGTGGGCGCGACGCAGTACGTCCAGATCGTCAACGAGGGATTCCAGGTCTTCAACAAGTCGACCGGGGCCTCGATGCTCGGCCCGGTCGGGATCGCCACTGTCTGGAACGGCTTCGGCGGGGTTTGCCAGAGCTCCGGCGCCGGCGACCCGGTCGTGCTCTACGACCAGCTTGCCAACCGCTGGGTGATCTCGCAGTTCGCGGGAACGAGCGTGCCGACGGACGAGTGTGTCGCGGTCTCGACCACGAGTGACGCGACCGGCTCGTGGAACCGCTACGGGTTCCACCTCGGCTCCGACTTCTTCGACTACCCGCACCTGGGCGTGTGGCCCGACGCCTACTACATGTCGATGAACGTGTTCAACTCGGCCGGCACCGCCTTCCTGGGCCCGCAGCCGTTCGCGTTCAATCGCGCGGCGATGCTGGCCGGGAGCCCGGCGACGTTCGTGACGACGCGTAACTCGTCGGTGTTCAACTCCGGGAACGACGCGTTCCTGCCGGGCGACCTAGACGGCTCGACCGCGCCGCCCGCGGGAGCGCCGAATCCGTTCCTGATGTCCGGAACCGCGGCGACGTGGAAGCTCTGGCGCTACCACGTCGACTTCGGAACTCCGGCCAACTCGACCTTCACGCTGGCCGGGAACCTCACACCTGCCGGGTACACGGTGATCTGCCCGACGACGCGGAGCTGCGTGCCGCAGGCCGGAACGACGTCGCGGGTGGATGCGATCGGCGACCGCGGCATGTTCCGGCTCGCCTACCGCCGCTTCGGCGACGGGCACGAGGCGCTCGTGGGCAACCAGACCGTCTCGTCGGGAGGCGTCGCCGGGATCCGCTGGTACGAGATCGGCAACGCCACCTCCGGTACGCCGTCCTTCGTCCAGCAGAGCACCTACCAGCCCGACACGACGTGGCGCTGGATGGGGAGCGCCGCGATGGACCAGAGCGGGAACCTGGCGATCGGGTTCAGCGCCTCGAGCGCGTCGATCAGCCCGCAGGTCCGCTATGCGGGACGGCTCGCGGGCGACCCGGCGAACACGCTGGGGCAGGGTGAGGCGACCCTGTTCTCCGGCACCGGGAGCCAGACCGGCACCAGCAGCCGTTGGGGCGACTACAGCGACCTGACCGTCGACCCGGTCGACGACTGCACCTTCTGGTACACGCAGGAGTACTACCAGACCACTTCGAGCTTCAACTGGCGCACGCGGATCGGGACCTTCACCTTCCCGAGCTGCGGTGGGACGCCTCCGCCTCCACCGCCTCCGCCACCGCCACCTCCGCCGCCCCCGCCACCTCCACCGCCACCTCCGCCTCTCACGTGGACGTTGACGGTGACGAAGTCGGGGAACGGCAACGGCACCGTGACGAGCTCGCCCGCGGGGATCAACTGCGGGTCGACTTGCGTCGCGACCTACTCGAACGGCACGTCTGTGACGCTGACTGCCTCACCCTCCGCCGGCTCGCGCTTCGCCAGGTGGTCGGGCGCGTGCAGCGGCTCGTCACCGACGTGCGTGGTATCGATGACCACCAACCGTTCGGTCACCGCGAGGTTCCGGAGAGGCTGAGCTAGACGGATTCGTTAGCGGGGCTCGACCGCTTCGGCGGTCAGCTCCGCTAGCGAGTCCAGCACCACGTCTGCCGCGGCAAGCGCCTCCTCGTCCGGCGGGAAGTGCGCGTTCGGGATCGCGATCACACGCATCCCGGCGGCCTTCGCCGAGAGGATGCCGTTGTGCGAGTCCTCGACCGCGGCGGCCCTGTTCGCCTCGACGCCGAGGCGCCGCGCGGCCTCGAGGTAGACGTCGGGTGCGGGCTTGCCGCGAGCCACCTCCTCCGACGAGACCGTGGCCGTGAACAGGTCCTTCACCCCGAGCAGCTCGAGCACGAGGTCGATCAGCTCGCGGTTGGAGGACGAGGCCAGGCCGAGCGGCCAGCGGGCGGCGAGACGCTCGACCGCCTCCCGCGCGCCGGGGATGGCGGGGAGCTCATCGCGGTAGAGGTCCGTCAGGCGGCGGACGACCTCGCGGTTGATCTCATCGGGCGGCTCGGGAAGCTCGATCACGTCGTGCATGTATCGCGACCACTCGGTCGAGCTCATGCCCATCATGTCCCGCTGCGCCTGGTCGTGCCAGCGGCCGCCGCGCTCGAGGGCGAGCTCCTCGCGCGCTCGGTCCCAGATCTCCTCGGAGTCGAGCAGCACGCCGTCGAGGTCGAAGACGACCGCCTCGATCACAGCGTCAGGTAGGCCTGCCCGTGGAAGACGAGCGGACGCGCGCCGGGCGGGCCTGGCTCGGCGGACTCGACCTCGGCGACGAAGAAGGTGTGGTCTCCGGCGGGGTGCTCCCCGGCCGCGCGTCCCCGGAGCCACGCGGCGCCTCCTTCGAGCTGCGGCGGCCCGGGAGTGGGGCGGAGGGCGATGCCTTCCCAGAGCGCGATCGGCGGCACTCCGCGCGCGAAGTGCTGGGCGAGGTGCTCCTGACCGGCCGCCAGAATGCTCACCGCCAGCTCGCCCGCCTCCCGCAGCAGCTCGTGCAGCGCTGCATCGCGCCGGATCGCGAAGCCGACGAGCGGCGGCTCGAGCGAGAGCGAGACGAGCGAGGCCACCGTCAGGCCGACGCGCTGCCCGTCGAGGTCAACGGTCACCACGGCCACCGGGGCCGGAACCCTCGCCATCACCGCCCGCAAATCGTCGCCGCTGACCACGCGGCGATCATACGAGCGGGTCTAAGCCGAGCTACCTAGGTCGTGACCGGGACCGGCTCGTCGGTCTCCTCGTCCCGCGGCCAGAGCAGGTACGTCGCGACCAACGCGATCGCGCAGCCGATGGCCGTATCGAGCACGCGTTTCCCCGCCCGGTTGCCGATCGCGCCGGTGGGCGCGCCGGCCAGCAGGACGGAGCCGATCGTCGTCAGGCCGTCACCGAAAACGGGGTAAGGCGGGCTGAGCCCGATCCCGGCAAAGAGGATGACGACCCCGAGCGAGAAGAGCGCCCGGTCCGGAAAGAGGAGGGACGCGACGGCGAGCAGGAGAACGCCGAAAGATCGCGCTGCCGACTCGGACGAGCGTCTGGCTCTTCTGGTTCTTGCCGGGCGTGAGCATCACGAGATAGGCCGCGAAGAAGATCCAGAACCCGTCCCGGCCTCCGTTTCGCTGGAAGAAGTACATGAGGATCGCGAGCGGAATCGCCCTCCGCACCCCGTCGCGCGCATGCTCGTCGAAGGTCTTAAGCGACGTCCACATCGCGCGGACCGGGATGGGTGGCGCCGTCGCCGTCCTGACCTCTTCCGGCTCGCTTCGTCGCCGCCCCGCGGTGCCGACGAGGACGACCAGCAAGCCGGCGAGGCACCCGACCGCGATGCCGGTCGACGCGAGCCAGGTCCGCCAGCCCGTGCAGGGAGCGGCGTCCTCGTTCACGACTCCTGCGCCCGTATCAGTGCGTCGAGCTTTCGCTCGAGCTCGTCGAAGCGCTTCTCCATCAGCTCACGGTCGCTCTCCTCCTGCTGCTTGTGCACCTCGTCGTACTCGTGGCTCGCCCGCGCCACGAACGTCGAGGTGATCACCGCCGTCACGATCGCGATGAACGCGATCCCGTACAGCATCACCAGGGCCGCCACGACCCGTCCGACGACGTCTTTCGGCGCGACGTCGCCGTACCCGACGGTGGTGACGGTCTGGATCGCCCACCAGAGACCGACCCCCACGTTCGGGTATTCGTCGCTGTCGATCAACGAGATCAGGGCGCCTGCGCCGACCGTCACGACCGCGGTCGCGACGACGATCACGCCGGCGGCGTTGCGAACCGACGGGGGCTGGCGCATGAAGTGCTCGATGCGCCGCTCGATGAGGTTCAGCCGACCCATTGGGCCGCTCCTTCTTCGCTGACCCGACGTTTTTCCGTTCCCAGCCCCGACTCTCCTTTCTCGCGGTTACTGCGGTGCGACCGCGGTGGCGCTTCGACCGGCAGGATCTCCGCCGCCTCGGGGCTCTCTTCGTGCTGCTTCGCGACGCGGAGGTCGAAGTAGAGGTACGTGGTCGCGATCGCGACGTACGGCAACACGACCGCGTAGACGACACTCGAGACCAGGTTGATGAAGTCGAACGACGCATGGGTGACGAAGAGCAGGAGCGTCCCACAGAGCGGCCCCAGCAGCAGCGCCACGACGGTGACGAAGAGGATCAAGGAGGCCACCCGCCACCACTGTCCCTGCACGAGTCGTGAGCTCCGCCGGAGCGCTCCGCGCGCGGAGGCATCCTCGAGCGCGATCATCTGCGCCAGCAGCACCCAGCGGACGAGCAGGAAGACGGAGAGCAGGAAGCCCAGGCCAGTCAGCCCGAAGATCCCGACGATCATCGCGGCCACGATTCCGAGGGGGGAAGAAGAGCAGTCCGATTCCGAGAAAGAGCTTCAGGTGGCGGAAATACATCCGCCGCGATGCATTGGCGATCGCGCCCCATGCGCGCCGCCGCTCCAGGCGCAGCGGCGCCGACGGGTGCCAGCGGGTGCGCGAGGTGAGCCACAGAATGAGCACGAAGAGCACCGCCAGCGCGATGTAGACCGGCGAGGGTTACCAACGAGCGAGGTGAGCACGCTCGAGCCAGCCGCGACCGCTCCGCAGAAGAAACCGGTGGCGGTCCCGCCGAGCGCGGTACCGGCAGGGACGGTAAAGCTCTTGTCGCGCCACTCGTCGTCCGCCCACGTGATCGGCTCGGTCAACTCGCCGAATGCGACGTCAGGGTTGCCGAGCACGAGGTTCACATCGGTCGGCCGGTAGGCCTAGCCGTGGGCGCACGGCTCGTCCTGGCTGACGAGCCGGACGACCGGCGCATAACGCTCCGCGAGCGCACGTTCGCCGTTATCCGTGTGCGCAACCGACGTGAGTTCGGCGGCTGACACCGCTACCACGGCGCATGCGGTCGAACGGCGCAAGGCCGTCAGACCACCGCGTTCTGCCTCGCCGCCTCGCGGAACCACTCCGCGCTGAGTTTCGGGGTCCGCTCCAGCGTCTTGAAGTCGACGTAGATCAGTCCGAACCGGTTGCCGAAGCCGTCCATCCACTCGAAGTTGTCCTGGGCGCTCCACAGGAAGTAGCCGTCCACGGGCACGCCTTCGGACGTCGCCCGCTCCAGTTGCGCGAGGTGGGCCCGCAGGAACATCACGCGGTCGGAGTCGTAGACCCTGCCGTCCTCGGCGACGGCGTCCGACGCCCCGCAGCCGTTCTCGGTGATGAAGATCGACTTCGCGCCCCAGATCGACTGCATCTGCTTCGGGGCCCAGTACATGACCTCCGGGTCGAGCACGTGCCACGAGGACTGCATCTTCGGGTGCGAGGCGTTGAACGGGATGTCGTGGTAGCCGGGCGGCTCCGCCGAAGGCTCGACGTACCAGCCGGGCTTGTAGACGTTGATGCCGACGAAGTCGAGCGGTGAGGCGATCGTCTTCAGCTCGTCGTCGGTGAACTTCGGTGAGTCGCCGCCCGCCTCGGCGAGATATGCGTCGGTGTAACGCCCCTCGAGCATGACGGTCATGAAGCCGGCGTTCCGGTCGCGGGTCGCTGTCTCCGCCGCCTCGATGTGCTCGGGGGAGTCCATGATCGGGACCGCGACGCGGATGTTCTCGGCGAACCCGACCTTCGTGCCGGCCGGGCCGTGGGCGCGGATCGCCTGGACGGCGAGGCCGTGACCGAGCACGGCGTGGTGCCGAACCTGCTTCAGCTCGGAGTCGGAGAGCTCGAGCCCCGGGGCCGCGCCCAGGTGCACCGTCTTGCCGCCGCCGACCTGCACGTCGAGTCCCTGATAGCCCCCTTCGACGAACGACGCGAACTCGTTGATCGTGAAGTAGTGCTTCACACGGTCGCCGAGCTGCTCGGCCATGCAGCCGGCGTACTCGGCGAAGGCCTTCGCGGTCTCTGCCGACTGCCAGCCGCCGTACTCGTCCTGAAGCGTCTGCGGCAGGTCCCAGTGGTAGAGCGTCGCGAACGGCTCGATCCCGGCGGCGAGCAGCTCATCGACGAGCCGACTGTAGAAGTCGAGCCCCTTCGGGTTCGGCTCGCCGGTGCCATCGGGGAAGATTCGTGGCCAGGCAATCGAGAACCGGTACGCGGTGACGCCGATCGACTTCATCAACGCCACGTCCTCCTTGTACCGGTGGTAGTGATCGTTGGCGACGTCGCCGTTCTCGTCGTTCTTGATTTTCCCGGGGGTGTGCGCGTACGTGTCCCAGATCGAGACGCCCTTGTCGTCCTCGTCCCAGGCGCCCTCGATCTGGTACGAGGACGTGGCGACGCCCCAGTAGAACTCCTCGGGGAAGCGGCGTGAGACGTTCGTGGGTGACTCGGCGGTTGTGGCCATCCCGGCACCTCCGGTCTTACACGGCGGTAGGCCCGTTGGCCCCGGCAACAGGCCCGCGAGGCGTCAAGGATCTCTCGGGATCAAACGCACCGACATCACCCGTTCCGGATGAATTCCGGGGCCGGCCTGTAGCGCGACGGCGTCCTCAACCCGGTGTCAGACACAGCATCGGGAGTGCCACGGCTTCGTGTCTGAACTGTCACCCCTGCCGCCAACGAGGCGCGTCTCCCCTACCGTCTCGAGCATGTCGAGAGAGGCTCGCATCGAAGTTCCGGGCGGCCTCTATCACGTCGGCTCGAAGGGCAATCGAGGGTGCGTCGTCTTCCAGGATGACTTCGAACGCCGCGTTTTCCTGAAGCTCCTTTCGGAGACCGTGCGCCGGTTCGACTGGACTTGCCAGTCGTTCGTGCTGATGACCAATCACTTCCACTTGTTGATCCAGCTCGAGCTCGGCGGGCTCTCGGCCGGCATGCAGCTTCTGAATGGCTGCTTCGCGTCGTTCTCGAACAGGCGCCACGGCTATCTCGGGCAGCACCTGTTCCGAAATCGGTTCTGGAGCGAGGAGATCGTCGACGACAAACACCTCCTCGAAACGGCGCGGTACATCGTCCTCAATCCTGTGCGCGCCCGGATTTGCGAGCGGCCCGAGGAGTGGCCCTGGAGCAGCTACCGCGCTTGTGCCGGCCTCGAGTTCACGCCGAAGTTTCTCGCGGCGAACCGTCACCTTGAGCTCTTCGGGACGACGCCTTCCGTAGCACGCCGCGCCTACCGCATCTTCGTCCGCGACGGAATCGGCCTACCCGCCCCCGGTGTCAGACACCGTGACAAGGGGCGCGCGCGAGCGACCAGCCGCTAGTCGTGCGTGCACTTGCCGTAGCTTCCGCGGATCGCGTCCCGCTCGGCGTTCATCGCGCCCTCGAGCGCCACGTCCGACGGGTTCCCACGGTTGTACGGGTGCAGCCCCGGCCCCTGCCACACCACGTCGGGAGTGACGCCGGGCCCCGCGGCGGTGATCCGGTACTGCTCGCCGACACCGGACGGCCGCTTGCGGTTCGGCGTCGAGCGCGGGTGCGCGTAGCCACCGACCCACGGGTTCCGCCGGTAGAAGCCGTAGCAGAACATCCCGGGCGGCCCGTGCGAGACGAACGAGTTCTCGCGCAGCCAGCCCTTGCCGTATGCCGAGTTGAACGTGTCCAGGAACAGCAGCCGGCCGTAGTTGTCCGTCGGCGCGCCCACGCGTGTCGTGCCGAAGCCGCGGACGCCCTGGCCGTTGTAGCTGTACCGGCCGAAGACCTCCTGGAAGCGGCCGCCGTAAATCCAGTCCGTGTAGACGTCCAGCGTCGCGAGCGGGCTCGTCCAGTGCGAGAGGCGCAGCCACCAGGTCTTCTGCGACCGGAGCCACGGCGCGAGGCCGAGATCCGGTAGCGCGGTCTGCCAACTCTGCAGCGCCCAGTACGACCCGTTCGGCGCTTTACACGCGGTCACGAGCCACGCGAGCTCCGGCCCGTCGTACGCGCGGCACCTGTTCTTGAAGTGCTTCCAGGTCTTGCGCCGGTGCTTCCAGCCGCCGGAGTAGTCGACCTTGAACTCGACCTGCCGGATCCGCGGCGTCGCCGGCCTTGGCCGCGCGTTGACGGCACCCCACGCGAGCAGGTGCGTGACCCTGCCGCGCACCGAGTACGTGACCATCGCCGTCCCCTTCTTGTTGACGGCGAGCTTGATGTGGGACGCGTTGCGCGCGATCAGCTGCGACGCGTCGGCCGTTCCGGCAAGCGAGAGCGCGACCGCGGACGCGCAAACCAAGGTCACCAACCGCATATGAAGGTCATCGGAACCCGCCGGAGCGCGCTCCGCCCTCGTTCGAGGGACTAGGACGCGAGCCGCTCGTCCGCGGGCTCGTCCGGCACCGGGACCTCGAGCGGGAGACTCAGGAAGACGTCGACGACGATCGGGTCGAACTGCGTCCCGGAGCCCGCCCGAATCCGCCGGCAAGCCTCGTCGACGCTCAGGCGCTTGCGGTACGGGCGGTCGGTCGTCATCGCGTGGAAGGCGTCGCAGACGAGGATGATGCGGGACTCGAGCGGGATCTCCTCGCCGGCCGTCCCGTCCGGATAGCCGGCGCCGTCCCAGCGCTCGTGGCAGCTGCGGACGATCGTGCGCACCTCGGCGAGGCGGTCGATCGGCTCGAGGATCCGCTCGCCGAGCTCGGGGTGCATCTCCATGATCGAGCGCTCCTCTGCCGAAAGCGGACCCGGCTTGAGCAGGATGCTCGTCGGGATCCCGATCTTGCCGATGTCGTGGAAGAGCGCGCCGAGCTCGAGCCGCTTGAGGTCGTTGCCCTCGAACCCGAGCGCCTCGCCGACCCGCAGCGCCATGTCCGTGATCCAGCGCGTATGTGAGGAGGTGTACTCGTCGTTGGCCTCCAGCGCGTTGGCCAGCGCCTCGACCGTGGAGACGAACGTCTCCTCCAGGTTCTCGTAGCTGCGCGCGCGCTCCAGGGCGACGGCCGCCTGGTCGGAGATGCCGCGCAGCAGGCGCAGGATCTCTTCGACGGTGTGCTTGCTGTCGGTGGTCGGCTCGCGCACCGCGATGAAGCCCTCGAGCTCGCCGTCGTTGCGGAGGGGAGCGATGGCGAGGTCCGGCCAGGAGAGACCCTCCGGAGGCGGCGTGATTGCCGTCGCCTCCTCGGCCGTCACCAGGAACGGGCCCGAACGGTCGCCGACGACGGCGCGCACGGCAGCCGTCGGGATCGAGATCGATAGCATCGGCAGCAGCGCCGGGTCGGCGTCGTAGTCCGTGTGGGCGCCGATCTGGAAGTCGCCGTTCTCGCCAGGGAGCCAGAGCGCGCACTTCTTGTCGCCGAGGATCCGCGCGGCCGCCCGCACCGTCTCGGCGCCGATCGCATCGGGTGTCTCGGCCTCGGAGATCGCGCCGGTGTACTCGAGCAGCGCCTTCAGGTGGTCGGCCTCGCGCCGCTGCGCCTCGTAGAGCCGCGCGTTCTCGAGCGCGACCGACGCGTGGCCGGCGAGCACCTCCAGCAGCCGCACGTCGTCCTCGTCGAACTGCCCGACGCCGAGCTTCGAGATCGCGACCACGCCGATCACGCGCGGGCCGAAGCAGAGCGGAACCGCGATCTGCGACTCCTCGATCATGTGCGTCCCGGGGATCATCACCGCGTGCTCGCACTCGAGCGTGTTCGGGACGAGCAACGGCTCGGCGCTCTCGGCGACGTGCCCGGTGATGCCCTCGCCGATGCGCGTGCGCGGAAAGTCGACCCGCTCGCCGCTGCGCGAGAGCAGCTCCCCGCGGAAGGCGATCGGCACGACCTCGTCGCCCTCGATCACCGAGACGCGGCAGTTGTGGTAGTCGATCAGCAGCCGGAGCTCGTCGGCGATCACCTCGCCGATCCGGCGCACGTCGTTGAGCCGGTTCAGCTTCCCGGCGAGGCTCTGCAGCATCTTCATGTGCGCGATCGAGCGCACGTCGCGCCCGCCGCTCGGGTTGCCGTCCGGGCGCTCGCCCGAGTGCTCGTCGAAGAGGACGATCTGGTTCTTGCCGCGCGCCTTCGCGGTCATCATGGCGGCCTCGGCACAGGCGACCAGCTCGCGCGGGTTCATCGCGTGCTCCGGCCCCTGCGAGATGCCGACGGAGATCGTGATCTTCCCGGCCGGGCCGAACTCGACGTCGTCCAGCGCGTCGGTCAGCCGGCGGGCCAACGTGAGCGCGTCGCCCGCGTCGCCGCTCAGCATGATCACGCCGAACTCCTCGCCGCCGAGCCGGCAGACGACATCCGAGCCGCGCAGCGCGCCGCGCAGCAACTCGGCCAGGTCGGTCAGCACCTGGTCGCCCGAGCCGTGGCCGTGGATGTCGTTGACGCGCTTGAAGTCGTCGATGTCGAGCATCAGCACCGCGACCGCGTCGCGGGAGCGGCTCGCGCGGGTGAGCTCGGCTCGCAGGCGCTCGTGGAAGTAGCGGTGGTTGTAGAGGCCGGTCAGCGAGTCGGTCTGGGCCTGGTACTCGAGCCGCGCGCGGATCTGCGCGTTGTCGAGCGCGAGCGCGGCCGCGTCGGCGAAGCGGCAGGCGAGCTCGAACTCGTCGTCGCTGAACGACGCGTCCTCGCCAAGCCGGTAGATGTTGAGGGTGCCCTTGACGACGCCGCGCGCGATCAGCGGGACCGCGATCAGCGCCTCGGGCTCGTCAGCGGGAGTTCCGGGAACGGTCACCGTCCGCGGGTCGAGGTGCGCCTGGTTCGCGCGTACCGGCTCGCGGTGCAGGGCCGCCCAGCCGGTGATCCCGACGCCGAACTCGGAGCGGCTTTCCATGATCTTGTCGGCCCAGGTGTCGCGCGCGAGGACCGGGATCAGGACGGTCTGCCCTTCGTCGGCCTGGTAGATCGAGAGCGTGTCGTGCGGGACGAGCTCGGCAAGCGTGTCCGCGATCCGCTCGAGCAGGTTGTCCAGGCTCTGCTCCGAGAGGATGTCGTGGAAGACGTCCGCGAGCTGCCGGTAGGACTGGACGAGCGGGTCCTGAGGGAGGGGCTCGTACACGGACGCGTCGACGTCCGGCGCATGCGCAGGAGACACAGCCGCAAAGAGATGCCGCACGGCCATAGTTTCCCGATGAACAAGCGCCAGGAGATCCCCCGGAAAGGGGAACCGCGAAAAGATGACCCAACTGGGAGGGTTTGGCCGAATAGCGCTCGGCACAGCCGGTGTTTCGTCTAGCCCTCCTAGGGTTGTTCGGCCTGTTCGGCCTCTTCGAGCTCTCGGCGGAGGTCGTTCACGGCCGGTAGCACGGCGAGCGCTGGGAGTATCGGCAGCCAGAGGTTGAAGATCCGGTAGACGACCACGCCGAGCAGCGCGCGCACGAACGGGAAGCCCATCCAGTGCAGCGCGAAGGTGAGCGCGATCTCGACGACCCCGGCGCCGCCGGCCGGGAGTGAGCGGCGGGTGAGCACGTAGCCGGTCGCGTAGCCGAGGATCAGCGCCGGCACCGAGAGGCGCGGGTTGCCGAAAACCTGCAGCGCGCCCCATAGGCACGCGATATCGCCGGCCCAGTACATGGCGATCCCGAGCACGCCGAGCCCGTGCTCGCGGGGCGGGGCGACGAACATCGAGCGCAGGATCGACAACCCCGCCACGAAGTGGGCGAACGCCTGCCGGACCCGGCCGTGGGCCGGCGCCTTCGCGTAGCGAAGCGCACGCTTCGGCGAGCTCAGCCAGATCGCCACGATCGCGCCCGGGATGACGAGCAGCCACGGGAGGGTCAGCGTCATCGACACGTCGGCGCCGCTCACGAGGAGCGCGATCGCCGAGCAGAGCGCGGCCGGAGCGAGGACGGCGTACTCCAGCGCCCCGAGCGCCAGCACGCGGGCGACCGCGCCGTCGCGATCCTCGCCGGCGCTGCGCAGGACCCAGTAGTCGACGGCAAAGCCGCCGCTCGTGCGGGTCGCGGCGAAGACGCCGAAGCCGCCGACCACGGCCTGCATCGTCCGGCCGAAGCTCAGGCTGGGACCGCCGTCGACCCGCGCGGTGTCGCGCACGGCGAGCACGTAGCCGAAGTACGCGAGCAGCTGGCCGCCGAAGCAGAGCAGCAGCCACTCCGGGTGCAGGTGGCGCAGTGCGCGGTGGAGCGGCTCCGCACCGGCGAGTTCGGCGAGCAGCGCGACGGCTCCGAGTGCCAGCACCGTCGGCACGACGAGCACGAACAGCGGCCGCCGCTCGAGCCACGCGCGGGAGCGTCGAAGCGGGCCGGGAGGGGCCGGGGCGGCTGGCTGCGACATCCTCAGACGGTAGTCACGTGTGTCAATCCGGTCCGAATTGGGGTAATTGACTGTTTCGATACGAGGGAGTAGGTTCGATGGCTCATTCAAAATGGCGTCGCAGCGATCGGCGTGGGGGAGGGGTCGTGCGAGAGAACGAAGTCCGACCCTCGGTGCGGCGGAGGGAGAGAAACTTCAACCGGAGGACTAGCCGAGCCCCTGGTTGGCGGCTCGCAGCACTGGCCGCCGTCTCCGCAGTCGTGCTCCTCCCCCAGACATCTTCAGGCGCGCGTGTCGCTGTCCCACGCCACCTGACGTTCAGTACACGATCGCTGGGATCGAGGGGACGAACGGCTGGTTCCGCGGCAACACGGGCGGCAATTACGTCGTAGTGCGGTGGGTTGTCACCGGCGATTACAACAACACCGCGGGTTGCAGCCCCGCGATTCAGATCCCGGTGACCAAACGCTGGCACGACGCGGACCTGCACCGCGTCGGCTTGAACGGTGAGGTCGTGAGCAATGACGACGCGGGTAATCCGGATCGACGCGACGCCTCCCGCCGTGACGGCCACGCAAGCAGGAGCCCGGACTCGAACGGCTGGTACAACCACGCCGTCGGGATCTCGTTCTCCGGCAATGACGCCATGTCGGGCGTTGCCGGCTGTTCGGCGAGTCACCTACGAGGGCCCCGACAATGCCCACACCGTCGTCTCCGGGACTTGCACCGACGTTGCAGGCAACGTTGGAGGCGGGTCGTTGGCGCTCGCATATGACTCCACGCCGCCGCAGCTGAAGAAGCTGCGCGCGAAGCACGGCAACCAGGCCGTGATCTTCAAGTGGCAGGTCTCGGCGGATACGCAGCGCGTCGTGATCACGCGCGTGCCCGGGAAAAAGAAGCGCGGCATCAGCTCGACCGTCTACTCGGGCAAGGCGAGCTCGTTCCGGGACAAGGGCCTGCATGTCGGCACGCGCTACCGCTACAGGGTCAGCGTGTTCGACGCGGCGGCCAACAAGGTCAGCCGCACGGTCCGCATCACTGGCACGGGGAGGCTGTTCGCCCCGGCTCCAGGCGCAAGCGTCAAGCGGGCGCCGCTCCTCCAGTGGGCCGCGGTTCGCGGCGCGACCTACTACAACGTCTTGCTCGTCCGCAACGGGACGATCTTCAGCGCCTGGCCGAAGGGGACGAGCCTCAAGCTTCCGCGCAGCTGGCTCTACCACGGGAACCGTGTCCGGCTCCACCGCGGCGTCTACCGCTGGTACGTCTGGCCGGGGTTGGGCACGCGGTCGGCGAACAAGTACGGCCCGATGGTCGGCCGCAGCTCGTTCCTGTTCGCGGGCTAGACCAGGAAGAACACGAGCGCGACCACCAGCCACGCGAGGACGAGGCCGGCCAGCACCCACAGGAGGAACGCGGTCTCGCTGATGCGAAGCCACTTGAGCTCGACCTCCTCGACGTGGAACCAGATCCGTCGCGGCGCCTTGGCAGGCCGCTGCTCGACGTTCTCGCTCCCGTTGCCCTCGGCCACGGGACGGATTGTACGTCCGCTACACGTCAGCGTCCGGAACGGAAGAGCAGCGACGAGACGGTCTTGAAGCAAATGGCGAGATCGACGACCACGTTGCGGTTGCGCAGGTACCACAGGTCGTAGGACAGCTTCTCGGCCGCGGATGAGGCGTCGCACGCGTAGCCGCAGCGGAGCTGCGCCCAGCCGGTGATCCCAGGCTTGACGAGCAGGCGCCGCGTCCAGAACGGCACCGTGTGCTCGAGCAGGTCGACGAACTCGGGGCGCTCGGGCCGCGGGCCGACGATCGACATCTCCCCCCGGACCACGTTCCAGAGCTGCGGCAGCTCGTCGAGGTGGATCTGGCGCAGGAGGCGTCCGATCCGGGTCACGCGCGAATCGTCGACCTGGGCATAGCGCGGCGCGCCCTCGTTCTCGGCGTCCTCGCGCATCGTCCGGAACTTGAAGATCGTGAAGTGCCGCCCGCCCTCGCCGACTCGCGTTTGCCGGTAGATCACCGGGCCTGGAGTAAGGCGTACGAGGAGGGCGAGGACGGGCAGCAGTGGGAGGGCCAGCAGGAGGCCGAGCGAGGCGATCGCGAGGTCGAAGGCCCGCTTCGCCACGCGCGTGTACGGCTTCTGGCGGAGGTGCAGCATGCTCATGAACCACGTTGGCGTCAGGTGGCGCAGCGGGACGCGGCCGAGCGCGTGCTCGATGAAGTGGGAGACGCCGACGACGCGGAAGCCGGCCGGCGCGAGGTCGAGCAGCGGGTCGACCGCCCACGAGCTGACGTGCTCGTCGGTGAGGATCACGATGTCGGGCCGCTGTTCGGCGACGATCTCCGACAGCTCCTCGAAGGAGCCGAGCTGCGGGACCTTCGCCGTCGTGCCCTCCGGGCGCTCTCCGACGAGGCCGAGCATCGTGAACGGCGTGCGGTGGCCGTTGTTCAGCTCCGCGAGCACGTCGGAGGCACAGCCGCCCGTGCCGACGACGAGCACGCGGCGCTTGGCGATGCTGCGCACGACGTGCTCCCAGGCCGCCGAGAGGAGGAACACGGCGACCGCGGCCTCTGCCAGGCCCGCAGCGCGAAGGTCGAGATCGGGGATCCAGAGGTCGAGCGCCGAGATCGCGACGAGCCCGGTGATCGTTCCGACCGCCGAGGCGACCGCCGGGCCGAGCGTGAAGTACGCGCTGAGAGCGGCCCGGAGCCCGATCGTCCAGACCGCGGAGACGACCGTCGCGGCGAAGACCGCTCCGATCGGCGAGAGGCCATGCGCGAAGAGGAAGAAGACAGGCAGCCAGATCAGGATCACGCGGCCGGCCAGCACGAGCCACCCGACCTGGTCTCTGGGCCCCGCGAAGGCGGCGGCCCGGCGCTCGAGCCAGGAGAGCGGGTGGTAGCCGCTGCGCTCGAGCCGGGTGCCGCCGGGTCTCGGGCGCGACGCTCACGCCGCCTTCCTGTAGGCGCGGCGGCCGACGACCAGGTTGAGGCCGCGGGCGAAGAGCGGGCCGGGGTCGCTCGCGCGGAACCACGCATGCGTCACGCGCCGGTGCGGCCGCAGCACGCGGGCGGCGGCGCGAAGCCGGCGATGGCGGAGCTGCCAGGCGAAGTGGCAGAGCTCGCCCTCTTCCCAGCGGTAACGCATGGCCGGGCGGGCGGTCACCGGAGCCGGGTCGCCCCCGAGGAGCCAGTCGACCCAGACGGCGGCGAGGTTCGCTCCGGCGTCGGCGTCGAGCAGGATCGACGCGAAGACGCGCGGGTTCAGGTCGATCACCGCGAGGCGGTCGGCGAGCTCGAGCAGCTGTAGCTGGAAGATGCCCTGCCATCCGAGCGAGTCGAGCAGCTCACGAACGCGCTCGGGGAGGCCGTCGGGCGGCGTGACCGTCTCGGAGTAGGCGTGCATCCCCGCGATCGGCGGCCAGAGCCGCGGGACGCGAGAGGTGGTGAGCGCGAGCAGCCGGCCGTCGGCGAAGACACCCGTGCACGAGAGGAACTGGGCGCGCTCGAAGCGCTGGACGATGAATGGGGAGGCGAAGTCGCGCGCGGCCTCGGCGAGGGCGTCGGAGTCGTCGGCGATCGAGACGCTGCGCTGCTGCAAGCCGCCGTTCACGGGCGCGAACGACTGGATCGGCTTCACCACGACCGGGAAGCCGAGCTCGGCCGCCGCCGCCTCAGCCTCATCGACGTCCGCGCACGGCCGGCTCGCCGGGGACCCGAGGCCCACGGCGGCGGCCGCGTCGAGCAGCACGACCTTGTCGACGACGCGTCGGACGACCTCGCGGGAGGGCAGGCCCAGCCGCGTGAAGGGCTCGAGCTCGTCGCGGTGCTCGGAGACCGCGAGCACTGAAGCGTCGCTCCCGGGAATGAGCGCGTCGTAGCGGCCCCGCTGCAGGAGCTCGCCGAGACCGTCGACGAATGCGTGGACGCTCTCGCGCGGGTCCGGAAGTCGGACCCGCTCGGCACAGGCGCGCGACCAGTGGGTCGCGGCCGGGCTCAGCCGCGAGACCGCGCAGACCCGGTAACCGGCGCGTGTCAGCCCGCGGCACGCTCCGAGCGCGGCCCGCTCTTCGGCATCCGTGACGACGACGCTGCCCTTCATCCGCTGTCGTGCTCCTGCGTGACGGCGACTGCCGTCGGGCCGATCGCGTCGAAGTCGTTGTCGTAGTAGGTGTTGCCCTGGCCGAGGTAGTCGCCGATTCCGGCCCAGCCCTGGCCGACGAACACGCTGCGGCGGACGACCGTGCGCGTGGTCCCCTGGTCGAGGTAGACGCCGACGTGCCCTGTCCGGAAATAGGCGTCTTCGATCACGTTGTCGCTGCTCGCAGGCTTTCGCCCGGCCGCGAGGTTCGACCACTCCGCGTTCACGCCCCGGTCGACGTCGGGCCCGACGCGGAGGCGTTCGAAGGTCGTGCCCGTCGTGTAGTGCTCGATGTAGATCCCGACCGGCGTGCGGTTGATCGTCGCGTCGGTGACGCGGGAGCCGCGGGTCGCCGTGCCCGTCCAGATCCCGGTGATGCCGCAGCGGCGCACGCTCACCCGCTTCGCGCTTCCGGGGCTGCCGAGCCAGAGGCATGCCTCCGCACGGCCGTTGGACGAGCCGCGCAGCGGCCGCCGCACGCGCGAGATGGTGAGGTCGGACAGCGCGAAGCGTGCGCGCGTGCGGTAGTTCAGGTCGTTCGGGTCGACGAGGACGCCGTAGCTGCGGAAACCCTCCGCGACAATCCGCCGCGCGACGAAGCCGAGGGGCTGGCGGACGAGGAGGCCGGTGTCGACGCGGCCGTGGCCGTAGAGGCGGGTGTCGAGAACGGAGGCGTGGGAGGCCGACCCCCACACGTGGACGATCGCCCCGTGAAGCGTCTTGGCCGGGTCGGTCACGTTGAAGGTGAATCCGCGAATGGAGGCGCCCGGCGCGCCCGCGTTTGCGCCGAGCACGACCCCTGCCTTCAGCACCGCTCTCCCGAGCCGGGCTGCGTACAGCCGGTCGCCGTCCCGGTCGGCGAACGGTCGCGGGTTGTCGTAGACGCCGGGCGCCAGGACGATCGCCTCGCGGGTCCCGTTCGCCAGGGCGGCGGCGAGCTCGCTCGACGAGGACACGAGGAGGGCGTTACTCGGAACGGTGTAGGGCCGGGGCCGCGCGGGCTGCCGCACCTGCGGCGGCGCAACGTGCACGCTGGTCGTGACCGCCGGCACGGCCGCGCTCTTCGTGTCGTCCGCGCCACAGCCGGCCTGCGTGGCGGCGAACAGTCCCGCGGCAGCGGCGACCAACGCTATCCCGAGGGACGTGACGCTTCTCCCCATGACGCCCAACACCTCCCGACGGGGTAATTACCCATCCGTGACCGCACTCGTCTCCGAGCACACATCTGTTCTCGAGACGACGCGGGAGCGCGCGCCGCTGAAGTTCGAGACGGTGGACTCCGAGGACGCGTTCGCGCGCCTCGGCGACCAGTGGAACGAACTCGTCTACGCGATGCCGCGCCCGAGCCCGTTCATGCTCCATTGCTGGCTCCTCCAGTGGTGGCGCTTCTACGGGGAGGGTTGTCGTCTTGCCGTCGAGACGGCCTACCGAGGGGGGAGGCTCGTGGGCGCGCTCCCGCTGGTCACGTTTTCGCATCACGGCCTGCGCGTCGCGACGTTCGTCGGGGCGCGGCAGTCGTGCCTCGGCGACGTGCTGCTCGCCGAGGGCGAGGGGCCGGAACTGGTGGAGGCCCTCGTCGACCATGCGCAGGCCGGCGAGCAAGACTACGCCGACCTCTTCGGCCTCTCGGTGGATTGCCACCTCGCCTCGCTGGACGGGCCGCGCAAGCTCCGCCTGTTCCAGCGCGTCGAGGCTCCGGTGCTCGACCTGCAGCGCGGGTGGGAGGCGACCTACCACGCGAAGACGGACTCGCGCAAGCGGGCGCACCACAAGCGGCGGCGCCGCCAGCTGGCCGAGCTCGGCCAGGTCGAGACCCTCTGCGCCCAAACGCTCGACGAGCTGGAGCCCGCGCTCGAGGAAGGCTTCCGCATCCACGAGCTGCGCTGGCGCGGCCGCCCGGACGGCTCCGGGCTGGTCACGGACACCGGCAAGGCGTTCAACCGCGCCGCCAACGTCGGGCTCGCCGAGCTGGGCGCGTCGCGGATCGTCTCGCTCCTCATCGACGGCAGCACGGTCGCGTTTTCCTGGTACTTCGTGATTCGCGACCGGGTCTTCCTCCACCGTATGGCGTTCGATCCCGAGTTCTCGCGCTGCTCACCGGGGCTGGTGAACGCGCTCGACTCGCTGAAGATCGCCGCTGACGAGGGGGCCACGCGGGTGGAGTTCCTCGGTGGGGCGGAGCGGTACAAGACCGAGCTCGCCGACCGGTTCGAGCCGTTGCACCTCGGGCTCGGGCTGCCCGGAAGCGCGGCGGGCCGCGCCGTCGCCGGGACGCGGGCGCGCTACCTCGGCCTGCGCGAGCGCGGGAAGGACTCGCAGCTTGCGCGGAAGATGTACTACGGCTCCGCGCCGCTCCGTCGCCGTCTGTCCAGGCGCCGGGACGTGCTGCGGCCGAGCGGCGTCCGGCGCGCGGGCGACTAGCCATGTCCGGAGCCTGGACGCGGAAGGGCGCGATTCCGGGCGTCGGCGCGACGCTCCCGGCTCCGGTCAAGGCCGGGGTCACGCACGTGCGGTCTTCCTGGTGGCTGGTGCGCAGCCGCGGCCGTCCCGACCGGAGCGGGCTTCGGATCCTCTTCTACCACCGGGTCTCGGACGACGACGACCCGCTGGCGGTCTCGCCCTGCCGCTTCCGCGAGCAGATGGAGCTGCTCGCCCGCGAGGAGTACGAGGTCGTCGACCTCGCGACCGCGGTGGCGCTGCTCGAGCGCGGCGTCCCGGCGCCGTCCGTGGTCGCGCTCAATTTCGACGACGGCTTCCGGGATATCGGCGAGAACGCCCTGCCCGTGCTCGAAGGACTCGGCTTCCACGCGACGGTCTTCCTGCCGACCGGCGTGATCGACGGCACGTCGACCTTCGCGTGGTATCACGACGAACAGCCCGCGCTCCTGAACTGGGAGGAGGTCTGCGAGCTCGACGGCGGAGCGCTGAGCTTCGAGGCGCACACCGTCACGCACCCGAACCTGCTCCTCCTCGACGACGACGCCTCGCGTCGCGAGATCACGCAGTCGAAGCTCGACCTCGAGGCCCGGCTCGGCCGGCCGGTCGACGCCTTCTGCTATCCGGCGGGGCTCTTCGGCGAGCGCGAGCGCAACTTCGTGGACGAGGCCGGCTACCGCGTCGCGGTGACGTGCGAGCCAGGCGTGAACGTCCCGGGCGCCGATCTGCTGACTTTGCGTCGGCGCCAGATCGATCCGCGCGACCGCCGACTCGACTTCCGCGCGAAGGTCGGCGGCGGCCACGACACGCCGCTGCCGCTACGCGGCGTCTACCGACGCCTCCGCTACGGCGAGGGCTCGGAGCCGCAGCCGGCAGCCACCGCCGTCACCACGGGACGCTGATGGAGTACGCACCGACCGCGCCCGCCGCCATCCGCGCACGCGCGCCGCGCGCCGTTGTCGCCGGCGGTTGGCTCGGTGCGGGGGTCGCGATCGCTGCGTTCGGAGCCGCGCTCACGCTGCTGCTCTACCGCAATCCGCCGAGCGCGCTGATCGTCCTCGGCTTCGCGATCGTCGTCGTCGGATCGCTTTGGCTGGCGATCGTCGCCTACGACACCGCCCTCGCAGTCGCGGTCGTCCTCCTGGCGGCGGTTCGGTTCGAGCCCGCGCCGACGGATGTCGTCTTCGCGATCCTGATCGCCGTCGGGTTCATCACGAGCCGCTTCCGACTCCGGCGCGTGATCCCGGGCGCGGTGTTGCTGGTCGGCGCCTACCTGGCGTTGAACCTGGTCTCGGCGATCGCGGTCGCTGACGAGCAGCGCGCGGTGTCGTTTTTCTCGATCACGTTCTACGTCGCGTGCTTCGGGCTCTGGCTGGCCGCGTACGTCAGGTCATCCGCGATCGCGCGCCGCATCACGCGCTGCTACGTCGCGGCTGCGGTCGCCTCGGCCATCGTCGCGTCACTCGCGATCCTGGTCGCGTTCCCGGGAAGCGACCTCTTCACCCGCATCGGCCGCGCGGAGGGTCTGTTCAAGGACCCGAACGTGTTCGGGCCGTTCCTCGTCCCGGCGGCCCTGATCGTGATGGAGGAGATCCTCACCCCGCGCCTCCTCCGCGGCCGCCGCACGACCAAGATCCTGATGTTCCTCGCGCTTTCGCTCGGCGTCCTCTTCTCGTACTCCCGCGCCGCCTGGCTCAACCTCGTCGTCGGCCTGCTGGTCGTGCTCGTGATCGTCAGCTTCCGGCGAGGCGGGGGCAAAGCCGCGGGCCGTGCGCTGGCGATCGTGGCCCTCGCAGCGATCTCGCTCGGGGCCGCGGTCGCGTTCTCGGGCTCGGTGTCGTTCCTCGAGCAGCGCGCAAAGGTACATCAGAGCTACGACACGGGCCGCTTCGGCGCGCAGTCGGAAAGCATCAAGTGGGCGATGGAGTACCCGCTCGGGATCGGGCCGGGCCAGTTCGAGCGGCGCGCCCACATCTCGGCGCACAGCATGTACGCGCGGACGCTCGCCGAGGAGGGCATCCCGGGATTGGTGGTGCTCCTGATCCTGATGCTGGCGACGCTCGGCTGGGCGCTGCAGAACGCCATCCGGGGGCACGACACGTACGGCATCGGGTCGGCAGCGCTGTTAGGAGCCTGGCTCGGGATCCTCCTGAACGGCGCGTTCGTGGACACGCTGCACTGGCGTCACCTCTGGTTCGTCGCCGCCCTGATCTGGGCCGGCGCCTCGCGCTTCCAGACGCGGGACGCGGCCCACTAGCCGACCAACTCCCCGCGGCTGGCTGGCTTCGGGACCTCTCGCGCCGACCTCGACGTACCACTTGTCCCTGCCCTGGCGTTCGACGTTGACGAGCACCGCGTCGACGATCCGCTGGCGAGACTGCCTGGACTGTCCGACCCATCGAACGTTCGCGGCCATGTCGCCCGGCGACATCGTGATCCGACGCGCGTCGGCACGCGGGAAGTCGGCGTGCTTGCCTTCTTCGGGCGGGCCCACCCGACGAGTCGGCAGTTGAAGTGAGCGACCGCCGAGCTCCGACGCTGCCATGTCGGCTGAGCCAGCTCAGGGCTTACCCAGCTAGTCGCCGTCCAGCACGACGTGTCCGAGCACGGGCGTATCGACGAGGTCGAGCTGGTTCCGCAGCTCGATCGCGTCGCTGGGATGCAGGTGATCCGGCCGCGAGACGACGATCACGGCGTCGGCGTGCCGGGCCCACGTGCGTGACTCCGGGTAGCCGACGAACGGCGGCCCGTTGAAGATCACGCACGTGAAGCCGGACTGGCCGAGCTCCGCGAACAGGACCCCGAGCGCGTCCGGTGTGACGAGCGCCGCCGAAGCGGCCTCGCCCGCGCCGAGGACCGCGAGGCTCCCGGTGCGCCGCGGCGAGGCGGACGTCGGCGGCTCGACGATCATCTCGCCGGCCGTGTCGCTGTCTCCCTGGCGCGCGGCCACGAGGATCTCGGAGAGGCCGGGCGCCGGCTCCATGCCGAACAGCTGCTCGAGGGCAGGGCGTCGCAGATCGGCGTCCACCACGAGCGCGGTTTCGCCCGCCTGGGCGAGCGCGCGGCTGAGCCCGGCGGTAACGCGCGCCTTCGCCTTGTCGGTCTCGGGGCTCGTCAGCATCAGGATGTGCTGGCGGCGAGGCGGGAGCTGGGCCGCGACCACCGCCGCGAGCGCGTCGTACGCGTCCCGTTCGCGCAGCGCAGCCTGCGGGTCGCGGAAGTGGTGGCGTGCCTTCGGGATCTCGGTGAGGATCGGGTAGCCGGTCAGCCGCTCCAGCTCCCTGGAGTCGCTGATCCGCGGGGCGATCCGCTCACGGCCGAGCGCGACGAGCATGGCGACGAACAGGGCGGCGACGAACGCAAACGCCGCGTTGCGCACCGGCCGCGGCGAGTCCGCCCGCGTCGGCGGCACCGCGGCGTCCGCGAGCTGGAGCTCCGAGCCCGCCGTCGCCTCACTCAGCGACAGCTCGCTCAGCCGTTCGCGGATGAGCGCGATCTGCGCCTTCGAGCCGGGTGTGCCCTTCAGCTTCGTGATCGAGGCCTGCAGCCTCGCCTCGGCCGAGCGGATACCGGCGAGCTCCGTCGACCGCTCCCGCGCGAGGAACGAGGCCGCGACCACGTTCGCGATCTGCGCGGCACGCTTCGGCGTCGAGGCGTCGGCCGTGATCGTGACGATGTTGGCCGTCGGATCGACGGACGCGGAGAGCTTGCCGCCGAGCGACGCAACGGTTTCCCCTGGAAGGCGGCGGGCGCTGCGCGCGAGCACGTCGCGCGTCACGAGCAGTTTCTGGATCGTGGCGAGCTGCCGCTCAGCGTCCGTCGTCGATGTGGTGGAAAGGCTCTGACCCTCGTCGAACAGGATCGTCGCGTCGGCGCTGTAGGTCTTCGGCAGCGCGAGCGACATCAGCAGCACGATCCCCGTCACGGCGATCACGATCGCTGCGATCAGGAGCTTCGAGCGCCGCAGTGCGTTGGCATAGCGGCCGACGTCGATCGGCTGCTCGGGCGGAAGCTCGATTGGGCGAAGCTGTGAAACGGGAGTGGTCGGCTTGTGCTGCTCGATCATTCGTTCACCTCCGAGAGGGCCGCATGCAAGGGTCGCGAGTCATTTGGGCGCCTCGCCGCGCCAGACGCGCACGGGGAACGGGGGCGAGCGTTCGCAGGACCGCGAAGTCGCCCGTCTGCGGGACGACGAGCTCGCGCAGGCGAAACGGCACGCGAGCGCGGTAGATCAGCACGGCGGAGAAGCCTGCCGCGAGGTAGCCCGCGCTGGCCGCCGCTGCGGCGCCCGAGGCCCCGAAGAAGGGGATCAGCGCGAAGTCGAGGGCGATCCCGACGACGAAGCACAGAGTCGGCGGGATCGAGTACTGCGTCGGAAGCGACGACGCGATCAGCGCGTTGCAGAACACGATCATCGCCGTGAAGCCGATCAGTCCCGGCAGCAGCAGGAGGAACGGCGTTGCCGAGGCGTGGAAGGATTCCCCGAAGACGATCGGGATCAGCGGTGGCACGATCGCGGCGCTGAGCACGATGCTCGCGAGCGTCACGTACGTCGCGGACCTCCAGGCGCGCAACGTGTGGTCGAGCCGCGGCCCCTCCGCGCTGCGGGCGGCGGCCGGCAACAGCGCCGTCGCCACTGCGCCTGGGAAGTACAGGAGGATCTCCGACAGGTTCACCGCGACCACGTAGAAGCCGAGCGCGGTCTCCGTCGCGATCAGCGCGAGCAGGATCTGGTCGATGCGGAAGCCCAGCGAATCGGCGAGCGTCCCGAACCAGGCCCGAACGCCGAAGGTGATCGTCTCGTGGAAGAGGCCGAAGCTCGGCCGGCCGAGCCCACCCTCCCGACGGATCGCAACCCAGAAGAGCGCTACCGCCCGCATGGCCTGCGTGGCCGCCCAGATGGTCAACCCAAGCGCGACGGTGAGCCCGAACGAGGCCCAGAGCACCACGGCGAGCAACGGGTACAGCCACGAGGTGACCGCGGTCACCAGGGCGTGCGTGCGGAACCGGCTGCAGCCGAGCATGAACCGGTAGCCCGCGTCCGCAAGGCAGGCGGCCAGGATGCTGACCGCGAGCACCCAGAGCTCGACCGAACCAACGCCATTCGGTCGCAAGGCGGGGACGAGCCAGAGCGTCCCACAGACGACCGCAGCGCCCGCGACCCCCATCAAGGTCGAGAACGAGAGACTGTTCGTCAACAACGCGGGTCGCTGCTGGGGGCGCCTGGCCGCGAAGACCACCGTCGCCTCGGTCACGCCAAGCCGCGCGATCCAGGCCGTTACGAGCGCAGTCACCGTGAGGAAGGCCACTGCACCTCGGCCGGAAGGGCCGAGCGCCCGCGTCACGAGCAGCAGTCCGAGGAAGAGCCCGGAGTTCCCGATGATCTGTGCCCAGAACAGCAGCGCCGGGCCGCGGTTCGATTCTGGTTGGTCGCCTTGCTGCTTGCTCACTCACGTCACTGGAAGTTCCGCTCGGCTGCTTGCAGGCTGGCCGTTGCGGGTTGCGGGAGTCTCGGGGTCGAGCAGCTCGGCCAGGCGGTGCGCCCCTTCGCGGTGCCGGCGGTGCAACTCGTGGGCGTTGGCGGCGAAGCGCTTCCGGTAGCGGTCGTAGGAGGCCGCCAGCGTGAGGACCGCCTCTGCTGCGGCCTCGGGATCGCCGGGCTCGACGCAGAACGGCCACAGGCCGCGCGCGTAGTAGCCGAGCGCGTCGCCCACGCGGGTCGAAACCACCGGGACGCCGCGCGCGAGCGGCTCGAGCACCGCCATCTGCGTCGCGTCCCGCAGCGAGGTCGACAGGCACACGTGAGCGGCTCCTTGCACCTGCTGGATCTCCTCCCAGCTGCGAGGCCCGCACACGTGCAGCCAAGGCCGGTCGCGGGCGAGCTCCTCGAGCTCCTCCCGGAGCGGCCCGCTGCCGTAGACCTCGAGCGTGGCCGGTCGCTGCTGCCGGACCCGGTCGACGATCGCGACGGCGGCGAGCGGGTTCTTCTCGCCGTACAGCCGCCCGGCCCAGACGATCCTCAGCGGCTCGTCGGAGGCGAGAGCCGTCGGTGTAGGCGGCGGAAGCCGACGCAGCGGGAACGGGACGTACGTCGCCTCGACGCCGTAGCGGCTGCGACAGCCGACGACGCCGGCACGAGAGAGCGAGACGGGGTGCGAGCGGCGAAGAGCGGGCCGTGAGAGGAGCCGCTCGAACATCGAGCCGAGCACGCGGTGGTAGAAAAACGAGCTCGTCGAGAACGACGCGCCCGATCCGTGCAGCACGAAGACCACGCGCTTGCCGCGAAGGCGCGCGGCGAACGCTGCGACGTTCGGAAGCAGGTGGCGCGTGCCGTTCGCGACCACGACGTCCGCCTCACCGACCTCCCGCCACAGCGTGCGCAGGCCTCCGACCGGGAGCGGCCAGCCGCCGCCGCCGATGTAGCGCGTCGGAACGGTCGCGTCGGCCTCGGCGTCACCGGCCCGCGGCCGGCACGCCAGGACGCGAACACGCCAGCCGTGGCCGCGCAGGAGCCGGGCTGCGATGTCCACGAACTGCTCGATCCCGCCGCTTCGCGGGAGCACGAAGCTCGACACCAGGAGGGCGCGCGGAAGGCGCGGCACGTTCCGTGCAGAGGCGTCCATGCTCAGGAACGCGCCGCCCTCCCGACGCGGCTGCGGCGCTCTCGTGTGCCCCAAAACCAGACCGTGAGGAAGACGACGTACGCAAGTGCGAACGCGACGGCGATCTGGAACAGGCGCCGCCCATCGGACGGAATCGATGCCTCGAAGCTCGTCGGAGCGATTGAGGCGGCGATCCTGCGGCATGATTCGGGCGCCGATGGCACCCGATGTGTCGAAATGGTCGGCGAAACTGTATGTAGGGAGCGTGGTATCGAACTGCGGAATTGATACTGCAATTGCGCGCGGTGCGATTTCGGGCGTGCAGTACCCAGAATCCCCTTTCGTGCCGCGGGATCGGCGGAATCGGCGGCGGGACGTGCTACTGGACGGGTTGCGAGGGTGTCGGCAGCCGCAGTATCACAGCCAAAGGCCTGATATCGCACAGATAGCAGCCCTTTCGACGCCTGTTTGGCCCCTCCGGAGCCCTCCGGAGCGCGCGCTCCGGCGGCTGGGGTCGCGACGCACACGGCCGCGGCGAGTGCCGCGCACGCCGCGGCCCACCTGCGGAGCCGGCCCTGGCTGACCGCCGGCTCTGACAGAGAATCGATCCGGGTCTCTGGATCCGTTCGCGCGATATTCGGTAAGTACCCCAACGCGCGACGTGCACATCACAGAATGACAACAAATCGATAATTCGAAAGGATTTGCCAAGGCGAAAATGCAGCGCTATAGTCGGCGGTGGGTCTCCTGGATGATTCGTTCGCAGACGCTTTCGGAAAGACCACCACGGAAGCGTCCCGCTGCCCGTCAGATCGTTCCGGGCCGCGTGACGCCAAGTCGGCCGCGCGGAGGCCTGCCGCGACCGGAGCCCGCGGAGCCGGCGAAGCCGCGCGCCGCTCGTAAGCGCGCCAGCACGCGCGACACGGCGCGGCTCCTGCTCCGCGAGTACCACGAGCGCGGCGACCTTCGCGCGCGCGAACGGCTGATTCAGCAGTACATGCCGCTCGTGAAGAGCCTCGCCCGCCGCTACAGCGCGGGGGGTGAGCTGTACGAAGACCTCGTCCAGGTCGGGTGCATCGGGCTGATCAAGGCCGTCGACCGCTTCGACCCCTCGCGGGCCGAGTTCGGCCAGTTCGTGATCCCGAACGTCGCCGGCGAGATCAAGCGCTACCTCCGCGACCGCGCCTACCCGGTGCGCGTCCCGCGGCGGCTGCAGGAGCTACGGCCCGGGCTCCGCGCGTGTTCGGCCGAGCTGTCCGCGCAGCTCGCGCGGCCGGCGACGATCTCCGAGATCGCCGACCACTCCGGGATCGCAGAGCAGGAGGTCGCGGCCGCTCTCGACACGGAGCGGATCCAGGCGCCTCTCTCGCTGTCGGAGGCCTCGACCCACGACGACGAGACCTACTGCGAGCTCGACGTCCTCGAGGGCGGCTACGAGCGTGGGGAACAGCGCGCCCTCCTGGCCGCCGGCTTCCGCGCCCTCGACGAGCGCGAGCGCCGTCTCTTGCACCTGCGCTACTTCGCGGGACTGAGCCAGCCCCAGATCGCGAAGGAGGTCGGCATCTCGCCGATTCACGTCTCGCGCCTCACGCGCCGTGCGCTCGTGAAGCTGCGGCATGAGATCGGCCCCGCGGTTCCCGAAGCGCTCGCCAGCTGACGGTCCGCGCGGCGCGGGCCTAGGGCGTTTCGTGTGCGTCCGCGCGGGCACCGTAAACTTGCCGTTCAGTGAAGTCGAGGCCCCACCAGGCAGCCGACCCGGCGACTCCTCCTGCCGAGGGACGCACTGAGGAGATGCCTTACCCAGTGACGCTCGTGCACGAGCAGGGAGAGTGGCTCGCGACGATCGACGCGTTGCCGGGCTGCACGGCCCGGGGTGCGACGCCGGACGACGCGATGGAGCGTGCCTCGGAGGCGATGGCCGCCTGGCTTTTGGCCGCCAGGCGGGAGGGCAAGGACGTCCCCGAGCCGAAGACGGCGGGGTCCCACAGCGGGCGCCTGCTGCTACGGATGCCGCAGACGCTCCACGCCGAGCTAGCGCGTACCGCCGAACGGGAGAAGGTGAGCCTGAACCAATTCATCACGGACACCCTCGCCGGCGCGCTCGGTTGGCGCACGACGGGCCGGAAGGCGCAGGTGGCCCGCGCCGTTCCCGGTCTCGACGATGACGGCGACGTCGAGCCCCGCTCGGCGAGCTCTGGGGAGCCTGCGGCGAGCACTGACGAACGCTCGCGGATCAGCAGCACCGTGTTCGTCCTCAACGCCATCATCGTCGCCCTCGCGGCCGTGGTCGCGATCGTGGTGCTGGTCGTCGTGCTCTGGCGCTAGCCGGGCCTCGCGTTCAGGCCCTTGTGGGTTTAGAGTGTTAGACCTACGACGAGACGTGGGGAGGTCGAATCGTGGGTTCGCGGTCGAAAAAGCTTCGACGGGGGGTAGTCGCACTCGCGTGCGTCGGAGTTGCCGCTGCGGCCGCTGGGCCGGCCGCCGCCGACGGGCCTAAGCCTGAACGGTCGCCGTCGTGGCCGGCGCCGGTCCGTCCCGAGGCAGCGCCGAGCGTGCCGGCGCCACAGACGACGCAGAGGACCTCACAGACGACGCAGAGGACCTTCATCAACTCGTACCAGGGCTCGTCGAGGTCGAACTACACGGCGAAGTCAACCTCGCAGACCTCGAGGCCGGCGGTCACGTACCGGCCGACACCGCCGGCGGGGCCGCATCGCGTGGCCCAGACTCCGGTGCACCGAGCGACGAAGAAGGACCCGCCGGCTCGGCTCCCCACGAAGCCGGTGAAGTCGATCGCCTCCACCGGGGGCCAGATCCTGGCGACCTCGGCCCACGGCCTGACACAGGCGCCGTCCTCGAGCGAATCCCTGCTGCTGCTTCTGGTCGGGCTCGCACTCGTCGTGCTCGTGGTCGGCGAGACGACGTTCCTCCGGCTCGCCGCGCGCGGGCCGGCACCGCAGCGTGCGGCCGAAGAGCCGCTTCCTATTCGCCAGGTTCAGCTGAGGCGCTGAGCACCCGCCGGCCCGGCGCCACCGGGGCCGGAAGCTGCAGGCGCTCGAGCTCGCGCCGGTAGAGGTCGAGATGCGCGGCGCGGTAGCGCGGCGTGTCGAACAAGCGGAGCGCCCGCGCGCGCCCGGCCGCGCCGAGGCGGCGTCGCAGCTCGACGTCGGCGAGGAGCCGTTCGAGCGCGCCGGCAAGCGCCTGCGGATCCGCGGCGGGGACGAGAATCCCGGTCTCTCCGTCTACGACCGCCTCGGCGACGCCGCCCACGTCGGTGGCGACCACCGGCAGGCCTGCCGCCATCGCCTCGAGGATCGAGACCGGAAAGCCTTCCGAGCGGCTGGAGAGCACGAAGACGTCCGAGCGGGCGAGCCGTTCCGCGACGGACACCTGGGCACCGAGGAGCTCGACCCGGTCGGACAGGCCGCGTGCCTCCACGGTGGCGGCGACCTCGGGTGCATCCGGGCCGTCGCCTACCAGGAACAAGCGGTAGTCGGCGTCGAGAAGCGCGAGACCCGCCGGCAACGTCACGAAATCCTTCGGGTATGCGAGGCGTCCGACGCTGAGGATCCGCGGCGGCCCAGTGCTCTCGGCGCGGGCGCCGAACGACCCGACCTCGACGGCGTTGTGGATGACGACGGTGCGTGCGTCGTCGCAGGCGCGCGCGGCGATCCCTTGCTGGCGCGTCGCTTCAGAGACGCAGACGACGGCCGTGGTCAGCGGGCGCATGAGCCGCTCGAGCCAGAGGTAGACGCGGCCGGCGAGGCCGTCGTACGCGGCGAACGACCAGCCGTGCACCGTGTAGACGCGCACGGGCACGTGTGCGAGCCACGCCGCGAGCCGTCCGAGCACCCCCACCTTCGAGCTGTGCACATGGACGATGTCCGGCCGCAGCCGGCGGCACAGGCGCACGAGCTCCAGCAGTCCGCGCGCGTCCTGCCACGGGTGGATCGCCCGGCGGACGTGCTCCAGCTCCACGTACGGCACGCCCGCGGCCTCCGCGGCGTCGCGCAACGGTCCGCCGCCATGCGCGGCCAACGTCACCTCGAACCGGTCGACGAGCCCCGGAAGCAGGAGCGAGACCGCTGTCTGGGCGCCGCCGAGCTCGCTCAGCGTGATCAGGATCAACAGCCGCGGCTTCCGGTCCTCCACGCCTCGTAGGTACCCGCAATGCTGCGCGGTCGTGCGCGGCGCAAACCGCGTCGAACGCGTACACTTGGTAACAAGCCTGGTGCTGCGGAGGCGAGAGGGCCGCCCTCAATCCCCAGCATGCCGCCACGGGCCGACTCCCCTTTCTCCGGCCCTTGGCGTGCGGCCTCCGCCCACCGGGCGTTTGGTGTTTCACCCCTGCGCGCGTAACCGAGACAGCGGCGACGCCGTTCTTCTCCTGGAAACGACCAAACAGGAGGCACGATGCTTCTCTGGCTACTCGTTCTGTTGCTGGTGATCTTCGCGGTCGCCGGCGGAGCCGCGGTCAACAGCTTCCTCTGGCTGCTGCTGATCGTGGCGCTCGTCGTTGCCGTGTTTGCGCTGATCTCCGGGCGCAGCACCGTCTAGCTCGTCGCAGGCGGCGCCGGTCTCTGACCTGGCCGGCGCCGCCTGCGTACCCGAACGGGGGAGACCGGGCACCGTTCCTTCGGCCGATATCCAGGGCTCCGGCGACTGCGGCCAGGAAGGAGCCCGGTGACTGCGGCACAGTTCGAGCAACTGACGGCGTCTGAGGTTGAGTATTTGCTCCGCCGTCGTCTCAACCTGTTTCTCGACGCGGGAGCGGCACCATGCGCCGCGCTCGTGCTCGCGGCGCAGGTCGAGGTTCCCGAGGAGGCGGCGGTCGAGCTGCTCGAGCAAGGCTTCTCGGTCGACCTGACCCTCCGGCTCCTCTACACCGTCGAGTAGCGGTCAGGACAGGGGCAGCGGCGGGGGTGGGATTTGAACCCACGGGCGACCTTTCGGCCGCCAGCGGTTTTCAAGACTTCACCGACCTGGCTCAACCATGCCCTCTGCGCCCCGTTCCAGACAATCCGCCGCGCTGCCGACGCCGGTGAGCGAGCAGGCGGCAGACGCTGTTGCAGTAGCGCCGGTCGGCCGGGCGAGCGCCGGGAGCGGGCGACCGAAGGCCTGACAGAGCCGCATCGCGCGCAACCCTAGCGCCCAGTTGCTGTGGCTACGCCGAGGCGCGCGCTTCGCGCTGGGCGATGCGAAGGACGATCTTGTTGAGTGCCTGCTGGTCGACGACCCTGTAATCGAGCAACCCGCGAGCGTGACTCGCGTCGATCAGTCCGCTCCGCAACGCCTGGGTACAGGAGCGTCGAGCAATCCGACGGACTTGGGGTCTCGTGAACTTCTGCCTCACCACCTCGACTTGAGCCATCTGCATTTGGAGGACGGCTCCGCAGGCGACCACGTAGACATCCGGATGCTGGCCGATCAGGGCCGAGAAGTTCGGTACTGGCCTGTCCTTGCTCATGTACCTTGCCTGGAGCCGACAGGTCTCTCTGCTCAGGCGCAAACGCTCCGTCTTCGTCAGGTACTGGAACACCCGGCCGTTCGCGGCGACGTCGGCGTTCATCCCGGCGAGACAGAGGGGTTGGTAGACGGACGGGTGCTCACGGAAGAGCTGGCTCACGAACCTCGGCCCGGTCTCTTGCGTCAGCGATCCGCTCTCCGGGCTGCTCAACCACTCCTTGCACAGCGGACGCAGCGCGGTGTTCAGGTTCGCTGCGGTGAGGAAGCGGGCGTTAGCGGTCCGCACCCCGGCCTGCGCCAGAGCCGACTCGAAACCGGAGGCGCCTTCATCGAGGCATTGCGCCATCGTCTGCTTGTGGGAGCCGCTGAAGTCGGGCACGTTCCAGAGGTGGAGGGCGCCACCACCGCGCACAACCGCACCGACCACGAAGAGGAAGAGCACGGCGTTGAGCAACCAGCGTCCCACTCTCCCGACTTCGACTAGCCACCCAGGGTCCCCATCCCTCAAAGGGGTGAACGCCTCTGGGCGGCGGCGGTTTCCGCCGCGACCGAGCCGACTGAACGCGAGGAAGGCGGCGTGGTGGGCGAGCCGAGCGCCACGGCGAATCCTCCACGCGTGGAGCGGATGGCGAAGTGCCTAGAAGTCGTGGCGGCGGCGGTGCAGGAACAGCGTCCTCGCTCCGGCGGCGAAGAGCGCGATCCCGAAGAGGAACGCGACGAACGCACCAGTGCCGTAGGAGCTTGTCGGCGCTGGCACTCCACTTGCGAGACCGCGGACGATCATGCCGCCGCCCCAAAGCACACCGACGACCCCAAGGATCGTGTTCTTCGTCATGCGTGGGTGATCGGCAGGTTGCGCAGGCGACTTGAGTCGCTGCTCGGCAGCGGGTCTTCTGACACTCCGCGGCGCAGAAACCGTTTCAACCGGAGATTTTGGCACTGTTCTTCCCCGACGGGTGGGCGGGGCCTGCCGCGATGATCGTCGTCTACCGATGGGTACCCAACCCTCGGCGGGCCGTGGAAGTGAACGTACGCCTTCTCCAAGCGCGTTCGGCTGCGGGTTCCGCTCGCGTTCTTCAACACAGGCGCGGCAGCGTTGATCGTCGCCGACCTCCAGCTCGAGATCGACGAGGACCCGCCAACGGTCGCGCTCGTCGCCACGATCAGCGGTTTCGTCGTCGGGTTCGCTGGCGTGATCAGCAACGTCGCCATCGCCTGAGTGAGGCGAGGCCAGGAGCTTGAACTCGCGGGGAAGCAGCACGCTCACGAGCGCGAGCTCGGCTCCCTCCGGCCACGGAGGGTGGGGCCAGGGGATTGATGCGACCGCCCGTGACCCGCAACCCCGTTACCCATACGGGATTGCGGGTCTACCAGCGGCGGGGGTGGGATTTGAACCCACGGGCGACCTTTCGGCCGCCAGCGGTTTTCAAGACCGCCCCGTTCGACCGCTCCGGCACCCCGCCGGACTTCATTGTCGCCGCGTTAGGCGGGCTTTGCCCGGCTAAGGCTCCCCTCGGCCGATGGCTCGCGTGAAGGAGGGGGCTCACTGGGGAACCATGGGTTCCCCCGTGCTTCTAGCCCTCGATGCGGGCGGGGGCGCCGAACTCCCGCAGCACCTCGGGCACCTCGCCCTGGAAGTTCTCCAGGATTGCGAGGGCCCAGCGATCTGTGACCGCGGTGCCGTTCAGCGTGTGGACGTACTCGGTGCCGCCGTTCGCGCGGTAGCGGATCCCGAGCCGCCGCGACTGGTAGTCGGTCGTGTTCGACGCCGAGGTGAGCTCGCGGTAGCGCTCCTGCGACGGGAACCATGCCTCGATGTCGTAGCGCTTCGCCGCGGCCGCGCTGAGCTCGGCGGCCTCGATGTTCACGACCCGGTACGGGAGCCCGAGCTCCTGCGCGAGCGACTCCTCGATCGCGAGCAGGCGCTCGTGCTCGTCCCAAGACTCCTCGGGGAGGACGTACGCAAACATCTCGACCTTGTTGAACTGGTGGACGCGGAACATCCCGCGGGTGTCTCGGCCCGCGGCGCCGGCCTCGCGGCGGAAGTTCGTCGAGAACGCCGTGTAGCGCAGCGGCAAGTCCTCGCGGTCGAGGATCTCGCCCATGTGCAGCCCCGCGAGCGCAACCTCCGAGGTGCCTGTCAGGTAGAGCCCTTCGTCGGCGACCTCGTAGATCTCGAACCGCTCCGCGGGGAAGAAGCCGGTTCCGTACATCGCCTCCTCGCGCACGAGCACGGGCGGGATCACCGCCGTGTAGCCCCGAGCGACGACGCGGTCGAGCGCCCATCGGTAGAGCGCGAGCCCGAGGCGGGCCGTGTCACCGACCATGTAGCCGAAGCGCGAGCCCGAGAGCCGCGCGCCGCGCTCCATCTCGAAGCGGCCCAGCTCCAGGTGCTCCTTCGCCTCCTCGAGCTGCGGCAGCTCGCCGACCGCGCGGACGACCGCGCCCTCCGCGTCGCCCGACGCCTCGTCGGGGACCGACTCGTGGGCAGGGTTCGGGACCTTCTGCAGCAGCTCGTCGCGCAGCGCCTCCGCGGCTGCGAGCTGCTCCTCGATGCCCCGGAGCTCCTCCTTAACCGCCTTCAGCTCTTCGACCTGCTCCGGCGTCGGCTTGCCCTTCAGCTTCTGGCGGCTGCGGAGCTCGTCGACCTGCGGGACGAGCTCGCGCCAGCGTGCATCCGCCTCGAGCAGCTCGTCGAACGCCTCGCCGCCGCCCTTGCGAGCAATCCCCGGCCGCAGGCGGTCGGGATCGCTGCGCGCCGCTCGGAGGTCGATCAACCCTGCGGCTGGTTCTGGACCAGGAACGCGACCAGGTCGGCGATCTGCTTGTCCGAGAGCGTCTCGCCGAAGTTGGGCATCGTGGGCGAGAAGCCCTTCTCGACGTACGCGGTCGGGTTCGCGATCGACTCGTGTGTGAATTCCTCGAGCGAGCCCTGGTTCGCGGTCTTCGCGTACTCGGTCAGCTTGTCGAGGTCGGGCCCGACCGTCCCGTTCGTGCCGGCCGCCTGGAACTTGTGGCAGCCGCCGCACCCCTGCGCCGTGAACAGCGTCTCACCGGCCTTGGCGTCTCCGTTCGCCGCGGCCTGCGCGGTGGTCGTCTGCGGCACCGAGCCGACGACGGTCTCGGCGGTCGGCGAGACTGTCTGTGCGCCGCCGCAGCCGGCGAGCAGGAACGCGAGCGCGACAAACGGGAGGAGGCGGCGCATTCCGCGCGAGTCTACTGGAGCCGCCCGGCGGCCTCTTCGCCTCTGGCAAAGAGCCACAGGCCGAGTGCGGCGAGCGCGCCGTAGCCGGCCACATCGACCGGTGTGTCGTTCACGAGGAGTGAGATCGCGAGGGCGGCGAGGTACGCGTCGAGCAGCGCGAGCCGCGGCCGCTGCAGGGCGAGAACGACGAGCGCGACGACGCCGAGCGCGAACAGCAGCGCCGCGTGCCACGTGGACCCGATCGCCGCTGCGGAGAGGTGGAGACGGTGGCCGAGGTCGCCGAGCACAGAGCCGGGGCCGCCCCCGACTGCGTGGGTGACGTGGCTCGAGCCGCCGGTGGCCGCGTCGACTCCCACTAGCAGGAGCGCCACTGCGGCTGCGGCGGCTGCCGCGGCGACCGCGCGCGCTGCGGGCATACGCCTGAGCCTCAGCCACAGGACGAGAAAGCCCGTCAGGTAGACGATGAGGCCGCCGCCGTCCGCGCCGACGCGGCTAGCCGCGATCCCCGCCGCGATCACGAGCGCCACGGCCGGAAGCAGCTGCCGCCCGGCGATGGCGCCGAGCACGAGCGCAGCGGGGAGGAGCAGCGTCTCGACCTGGTTCGTCACGCCGTAGAAGCGCCCGCCGCCATCCGGATGCGGGCCGATCGCGGCGAGTGCGTTCCACTCGGGTCGGGCCCACATCACGGTGAAGAGCAGCGCGAAGAAGGCGCCGAGGCCGAGGCCGAGAGTCAGCCGCGGCCGGAGGAAGACTCCGCCCAGGATCGCCGCCGCGCTTCCCACGACCGCGACCACGGCGACGGCGTGGGACGGGGTCGAGACGCCGGCCGAGCTCGCCGCAACGGCCGCGCCGATGCAGGCGGGCGGCGCCAGGAAGGCGGCGCGGGCCGCGGACGCGCTGCGCGTGACGAGCGCTAGGAGCGACAGAGCCAGCATCAGGACGACGAGCAGGATCGTCGCGCCCAGGCGTGAGTCGTGTGCCTGGTCGAGGCGCCGGTCGAAGCGCGCGAGCCGTACCAGCGGGTCCTGCTCGTCCCGGGAGCGGATACGCGGCCGCTCTCCGCGCTGGAGCGCGCGCACCGAGTGCGCGACGTTGGCGATCGAGATCAACCCCGGGAGGCGCGTTGCCGTGTCCGTCAGCAACCCGGAGTAGCCGGGGCCGCGCACGGCGATCGGATAGCGGTCGATGTTGTGGTGCCGGCCGGGGGGCGGGAGGGCGACGAAGAACGTCGTCCGCGCAGGGCGGCGCGAAACCGAGATCAGCTGTTCGCCGCCGGGGAGGCCGCCGTTCACGATCGCGTTGCCCATCTCACCCCGCAGCAGCGAGGCCAGGGCCCCCTGCCGGCTCACGGTGGCGCCCTCGCCCACGACGAGCAGGCCGTGCGCGGCCTCCGGCGAGCGGAAGACGGCCGAGGATGGAGCGAGCACCACCACTGCCACGCGCTCCGACGGAGCGGTGCCGGCAGGAACGGTTGCAGCGGTGAGCGCGAGGCCCAGGGCTACAATCGAGAGGAACCTTCTCGCCTTCAAGGAGGCCGATTCTCGATGAAACGCAAGGCTTACGGACGCGACGCGGGCCTGTCGTTCCGGATGCTGTTCACGACCTCGTTGCTGGGACTGCTCTACGTCCTGTTCGCAGTAGCGCTCTTCTACCTGCTGAACGCAGGGCTGATCCTGATGATCATCATCGTCGGCGGGGTCGCCTTCCTCCAGTACTTCACCTCGGACAAGCTCGCGTTGGCGGCCTCCGGCGCGAAGGTCGTGAGCCCTGACGAGGCGCCGCAGCTGCACGAGATGGTCGAGCGGCTGTGCGGCATGGCCGACCTGCCCAAGCCGCGCGTCGCCGTGATCGAGAGCGACGTGCCGAACGCGTTCGCGACCGGCCGCAACAAGAAGCACGCCGCCGTTGCCGTGACGACCGGGCTCTGGAACCGGCTCGAGCCGCGCGAGGTCGAGGGCGTGCTCGCGCACGAGCTCTCGCATATCGCGAACCGCGACGTGCTCGTGATGACGGTCGCCGGCTTCTTCGCGACGGTCGCGGCACTGCTGACCCGCTTCGGGCTCTACAGCGGCATGTTCGGCGGCTTCGGCGGGGGCAACCGGGACAACAACAACTCGGTGCCGGTCTGGCTGATCGTGCTGCTGGTCTCGATCGTGACCTACTTCCTCAGCCAGATCCTGATCCTCGCGCTCTCTCGTTACCGCGAGTTCGCAGCCGATCGCGGCTCGGCGTTGATCACCGGCGCGCCCGAGTACCTGATGAGCGCGCTGCAGAAGATCGCGAGTGGCATCACGCAGATTCCGCAGCAGGACCTGCGCCAGGTCGAGGGGATGAATGCCTTCTTCATCGTCCCGACCAACTGGAAGTCGCGGGCAGGCGCGCTCTTCATGACGCATCCGCCGCTCGAGAAGCGGCTGGAGGCGCTCGCGGAGATCGCTCGCCAGATGGGCCGCCCGGTCGCGTAGCGGATTGGGCCTGCGCGACGTCCTTTTCGGGCGGAAGAAACTCAAGGACGCCGCCGGCGAGCGGCTGTTCGCGCTGTCGACCGCCCGGATCACGCTCGAGACCGAGCTCGGCCTGAAGTCGGCCGGATCGGCGGGCGTCTGCTTCAAGGCGCTCTCCGCGGGCGACTTCGTGCGGACGGAGAACGAGCTGCAGGAGCTGCTCGACTCGGTCGCCGCCGAGTCGGGGTCGAAGGTCGAGCGGCGCACGGACGAGCTCGGCTTCGAGTGGCTGATCGTGCGCGACGGAGACTTCGAGGATCTCGTGACCAGCGTGCACCTCGTCGCCTCGGAGTTGGAGGCGCACGGGTTCGGCGGGCAGCTGCTTGCTGCGGTCTTTCCGTTCGAGAACCGCGGCTTCGACGAGAAGCATGTCTACTGGATCTACGGGTTCAAGCGCGGGGCGTTCTGGCCGTTCGTGCCGAAGGGCGAGGGCAAGGAGCGCGACAACGCGGAGGAGCTGGAGCTGAAGGCGAAGCTCGAACAGGAGCTTCCGATCGAGCAGGACCTCTCGCGGTGGTTCGGGATCTTCGACGCGCCGCTCTAGGCGGCCGTCACGCCTTGCCGTTGTTGGGGAGGGATCGTCACGCATTCGCGACACGCCGTGACAGACACGCGCGTAGTGCCGCGATACGCTCGCAGCGGGCGGCGGGTGGACTTCACATCCCCACCCAAGGGTGGGGTCGCGCGCGCGTGAACACCTAGGCGGCGCCGGGGTGGCGCGGCCCGCGGGCTACACGCCTGGGAGGTCTGGGATCAGGCCCTCGCCTTCGAACAGCTCGCGCGCCTCGTCGAGCGACAGGTCGTCCGGCGGCACGATTGCCTCCGACGGCGAAAGGTCATCGTCGGGCAAGCGGACGCCGTTCAGCCGCACCGCGTCGGCCATCCGCCGCAGGAACTCCGCGAGCCGCTCCTCGTCGCCGGCCTCCAGCGCCTCGGCGGCCTGCTCGTCGAGCTCGTTCAGGCCCTTCGCGACCTCGTCGTCGACCTCGTACTGGCCCTCGCCCATGACTCGCACGATCACGGCTGCAGCTCCTTCTTCTCGTCGCCCTTGCCGAGCTCGGCCTTCATCTGCTCGAGCTCGCTGTCGACCTGCGACTTCGACGCGATCGCGCTCAGCTCGCGGTCGAGCTCCGTCTGGTCGGAGGTGAAGTCCTCGAGCGCGCCGGACGTCGTCAGCTCGTCGATCGCCGACGCGCGCGCCGTCATCTGCTCGGTCTTGTCCTTCGCGCGCTGGATCGCAAGGCCCGTGTCGGCCATCTGCTCGCCGATTCCCGTGGCTGCCTCGCCGATCCGGACCTGCGCCTCGGCCGCCGAGTACTGCGCCTTGATCGTCTCCTTCTGCGTGCGGAAGGCCTCGACCTTTGCCGAGAGCGCCTTCTCGCTCGCGACGAGCTTCTCCTGCTGCTGCTGGAGCTGCTGTGTCTGCTGGTCGAGCGACTGCAGCTGCTGCTGCAGGCCGGACTTCCGCTCGAGCGCCTGCCGCGCGAGGTCCTCGCGGCCCGCAGCGACCGCCTCGCGGGCCTGGGAATCGAGCTTCACCAGGCTTTGCTGCAGCTGCTGTTCCTGGAGCTCCAGCCGCTTCTTCGCCGTGACAACGTCGGCGATGCCGCGCTTCACGTTCTGGAGGAGCTCGAGCTGCTTCTCGTACGAGTAGTCGAGGGTCTCCGCGGGATCCTCGGCGCGGTCGAGCAGCTTCGAGAACTTCGACTTCACGACGAGCGACGCGCGTGACATCAGGCCGGCCATTCGTCCTCCTTGGGAGCGGGGGGTCAAGCGTAGCGGCGCAGCAAACGAAGAGGCCCCGCGAGGCGAGGCCCATAAAGTGGATCCAGGCAGCGACACGCCCGGGTCCAGGCAGGGATCTAGACCCGAGGCCTAGGTGTGGAGCCGTGCAGCGACCTGATCGCGGCGGGTGATGCCCAGCTTGAACAGGATCGTGTGCACGTGGTTCTTCACTGTCGCGCGTTCGATCGACAGGGTCCGCGCTATCTGCTTGTTCGAGAGGCCGTCCGCGATGAGCGACGCAATCTGCTGCTGGCGAGGCGTGAGGCCATTCCCGTTCGCCTCCCGCGCTCCGCCGGCCGCCAGAGCTGTTACGCGTCGCACGAGGGCGGCCGCCAGGTGCGGCGGGCACTGCAACTCACCCGCGGCCGCGGCTCCGACCGCTGCGATCAGATCGGGCAGCGACTGCTCGGCGGTGACGAACCCCGCCGCGCCTGCCTCGAGAATCCGCACGATCGCGTCATCGTCGGTCGGAACCCCCAGCGCGACGATCTTCGCGTCGGGCAGCGCCATCGCCAACGCGTGGAAGTCGTCGGCGGCCGCCGTCGAGGCGGTGCTCACGACGACGACGGATGGCTCGAACCGCGCAGCCGTGGCGGTGACGTCACCGGGCGAGCTCACTGCAAGCTCGAGGCCGTCGTGCTCGGCGAGGGCGTCCGCGAGCAGCTCGCGGTGCAGGCGCACATCGGTTACGAGAAGCACGCGAACGCGTTCTCGTCGGCCGCCGCCTGAGTTCCGCCGCAGCGAGGTCTCTCCGTCCCTCACCTGCGTCCCCTCCTAGCGGGCAACGCGAGAATTCCAGGTCGTCCCGCCATTTGTCAAGGAACCGGCAAAACGAAGAGGCCCCGCCGAGCGGGGCCTCTTCGCGTTACCAGTGGTGCCGGAGCTAGTGGTCGCGCGCCACCCGAACCGCGTTCAGGATCGGCACGCCTGCGCTCCGTCGCGTGGCGAGTTGGACGGTGATCTCGCCGTTGACAGGACTGACGAGCGTCGTCTTGTCAAGCGCGGTGTCCTGTCCGGCTTGCGCGGCGATATCGAACGCGATCAGGTACGGCTGACCGTTCACGATCACGTCGAACTGCCGCTGGCCGGGGCTCTTGTTCTGGATCTCGGCGAACTTCAGCTCCAGCCGATACGTGAAGTTCGGCAGGCCGCTGAACCGGTACGTCATGTCGCTGACCCGCGCCACCTGGTAGAGCGGGTCGTCGTCCGTCCCGGCGATCGCCGAGTGCGTGCTTGCCGTCTTCGGCGGCTTCTGCACGTACCCCGCCTTGTTCGCGGCTGTGTAAGCACGGTCGGCCAGCCACGGGGCACCGCCGGCGCCCGTGTAGGCGCTACCACCGGCGTTGAAGCCCAATGCCGGCACGACCAGCCGCACCGGGACTGACAGGTTCGGCTGCCGGCCGCTGTTCGTGCGGAACGTCAGCGTTGCCGTGTACGTGGTGCCCGGAGCCAGTCCGGTCGTGTCGACCGTCACGGCGATGTCGGTGTGGCCACCCGGGTTGATCGTCCCCTCGGTCGGGGTCGCCGACAGCCACGGGACGTCACTGAACGCCGGAACGCCACTGTCGACCAGGTAGGCCGTGTTCGGGCTCTGCCCGATCATCCACAGGTTCCCGTTCTCGTCCATCTCGAGCCCGGCTCCATTGAAGTTCGGGTTCGGATGCGGGAGCGTGCTAACGGCTGCGCATGTGGTCGGGTCGACCCGGTAGATGGTGTCTGTCGGGCTGTTCGTAGCCTCCCAGAGCTGACCGACGGCCGAGTTCCAGGCAAGGCCGGAGATGTTGAAGTCCGGCGCGTTGCACTGGCTGAGGACTGCACCGGGCGTCGAGTGCGAGAAGCCCGCGACGTGGTACAGGATCCCCTCGTTCCAACCGCCGATGTAGAACGAGTCGTCGTCCGGTCGGTACGCGAGACCGCGCTGGGAGATCCCAGTCCACGGGAACGCCCCGGCGATGTGCCTGGTCCCCGCGCCGGTCGACGTATCCCAGCAGTAGATGCCGTTGTCGCCACCGACGTTGACCTGACACATCTCGTTCGAGCCCATCAGGGCCATGTCGCCTGGCCACGAACCCGCGAACCCATTCGGGAAGCTCGCGAGCGGCGGCGGTCCGCCGACGTCGAACTTGTCGTTCGCGCAGGTCGGTCCGCAGGCACCGCCGTCGACGTCCGAGAGCCAGACGTGGCCGTCGTAGCCGACGCCCCAGCCGAGGCTCATACCGGTGCTCCACTGACGCAGGACGTCGCCCGGTGCGTTCGACGTCACCCCGGCCGGCGTCTTGCCGACGTAGAGGTCCCTGGTCGTCCGCGCGTTCGGGTTGAAGTCGGGCTTCCCCGTCAGCCCGGCCGTAGCCGGAGCCGAAATACCGCCACCCGATTCCTTGGCGTCCCACGTCATTGGGAGGCCGCCGGTGTTCGACAGCGTGAGCGTCTTCGTCTGGGTCTGGTTGACCTGCAGGACGAACTCGAGTGACGTCGGACTCACCTCGCCCCTTGGCGTGCGGAGAGAGAAGTTCTGCGTCGTCGTCTGGTCCTCCTCGACCGTGACGTCCGCCGAACCGGTCTCGTAGTTCGTCTTGCTGGCTTCGATCGTGTAGTCCCCGACGGGTACCTGCAAGCGGTAGAAGCCGCTCGCGTCCGCCGCGGTCTGACGCACGACGTTGCCGTTCTGCAGCGCCTTCACGGTCGCACCGCCGACGCCTTGGTTGTCGTTGGCGTCCGTCACGGTGCCCTCGACGAACCCGGACGGCGGCAGGAAGTAGCGGACGGCGAAGTCCGGACTGCCGATCACCGCCTCGTTCGACGAGTACTGGAACGCGACCGTGCCTGAGTCGTTCTCGATGCCGAGCGTCGCCGAGCTCCCGCGCTCGCGGGCGTCATCGGCGATGTTTCGGTACTCGGTTCCGATCTGGCCGTTCTCGTAGAGGACGACTTCGAAGTCGACCCGTCGGCTGGAGTCGAGGAAGTACGTGGCATTCCGCCACTCGATCACGAACCGCGTCGGGTTCGAGAGCGTCCTCGTCCACATTGACGACGAGCCGTCCATGATCAGGTCGTCCCAGTACGGGTAGATCGCGGCATTCGGCGTGCCTGTGTTCGGGATGGCCGTGTTCGAGAAGATGCAGTTGCCGGTCAGGAAGTTGACGTAACCGTTCGTGCAGACGTACCCAGTGTTGTAGGTCTGCCCGTAGAGGCTGAACCCGAACGGCAGGCTCACCGAGGTGAACGAGTCGTCACCGGACAACGCGAGCGGCGTGTCGCCCTCGATGTAGTCCGGCGTCTCGACCCGGCACCTGTAGCCGAACGAGTCCGATCGCGACGGCAGCGTGAAGTCGTGCACCGTGCCGCCGGAGACCGTCACCTGGGCGGTCACTGCGGTGTTGCACCGCCCGGCCTCTGCCCTGACGTCGTAAGTCCCCTCGGGCACCGAAGCGAACGAGTAGTGCCCGCTGGCGTCCGTCGTAGCGGGCGCGATCGGCGTCCCGACGATGGTCACCGTCGCGTTCGCGAGGGGGTTCGCCGGGGTCGCGTCGTCCGTGACGGTGCCGCTGAGCGTGCCTGACGGGGCGGCGGTGAGCGCGAAGTTCACCGTGGTGGTACCCCCGTCGGTGACAGCCCCGGGCAGCGACGCCGTGTTGTACCCGAAGGCGCTCGCGGTCACGGTGTACGAGTCGACCGGGAGCGTCAGCGAGTAGTGGCCGTCGGGTCCGGTGGTCGTCGACGCACCGATCGGCGTGACGGAGATGTGCGCCCCGGCGATCGGGGAGCTCGTCCCGGCGTCAGTCACCGTCCCCTCGAGCGTCCCGTGCGGCGCCGCGGTGCACGACGGGAACTTGAAGCTCCCGACCCGCGTGCGCCAGTTGAAGCTCGAGTTGGTCTGGTAGTACTCCTGCGTGTACCAGAAGGTGCAGTCGTCGATGGGGTCGACCGTCATGTCGCTGTAGTCACCCCAGCGGCTGACCGTGTCCAGCTGACTGCCGGTGCCGTCGAACAGATGTGCCTCGCCCTGGGCCAGGGTGCTCGGCGGATCGGTCGCGAGCCGGCCCGCGTAGCGGATCTGCGGGTGGATCGTCGCGTCTGACGCGCTGTAGCCAAGCGCCAGGTTCCCGTTGCCGTCCATCGCAGCGCTTCCCATCCAGCGGTACGTGCTGTCGGGCTGGTAGGTGCTCTGCTGGACGAACGACGGCGTGCCGGAGGTGAGGTTGTTCACCTCGAACCAGCGGATGCCGGCCACCCCTCCCGAGGCGACCGTGATGTTGCCTACTAACGACTCGTGGTCGCCGAAGTTCCGGTAGGCGTTCCGGAACATGCCGCGGTCGGCCAGGGTGTCGAGCTGGTCGGCCGTGTCGGCCTGCGGGATGCCCCCCACGAGCGGGCTGAAGGGCGCCGGAGTCAGCGTGGCCGTCTGCGTGAAGGTCGAGTTCGCCGGGTTGGCGAAGTCGACGTGGAACTTGTGCACCGGCCACGTCGCGAGCGTGCCGACGCTCACGTACGGGTTCGGCGAGCCTGCCGGGGGCGGGGTCATCCCGTCCAGATCGGCGGGCATGTACGCGTCGTCCGTCGGGCTGCCGAGCGGGCCGGCGATGAACGTCGCCGGGGTGCCCGCCAGCATCGCGTTGCGGTCGAAGGCGAACGCCTGCGGGCCGAGGAACGCTGTCCCCGACGAGTTGAAGATGTTCGCGCTTCCGTAGTAGGCGTCCGGCCAGACACCGAACTTCGGGTAGTCGTAGAAGTTGTCCGTCATGTGGAAGCCGTACCGGGCGTAAGTCCCGGTGGCGTCCGACGACGTCGATACGGCGATGCACTGATCCGTGATCGGCGTTGCCGGGTAGTTCCCGGCGAACTGCGTGATCACCCAGCGGTTGGCGAGCTGGTCGAAGAGGACGACCGGGTCACCGAAACCGTTGTTCTCGCAGAGACCGCCGAAGCCGTTCCACAGCGACGCGATCGCGACGGGGCCGAGCTCCGAGGCGCCGGTGCTCTTGTCCCACACCTGGAAGCCCTCGTTGACGATCTGGACGTACTGGTCCAGGCCGACCTCGCCGTTCGTGTCCGGAGGCGCGCAGTTGCAGACCACGCCCGGGAACGGGATCCCGTCGAAGTTCAGGTCCGTCGCCGGCATGTTCGGGTTCGCCGGCGTGCTCTGGACGACCGGGTCCGTGACGCTCCGCTGAACCTTATGGATCGTCGCGTTCTCGGCCGCTTCGCGTTGCGGCTGCTGCTTCGTTGGCAGCTTCGCCAGCTCGCTCGCCGGCCGCGAGACGTCGTTGTTATACGACCGGCCAGCGGTGATGGCTTGCTCCGCCGGCTTCGTCTTGCCCGCCGGTGTCACGTTGACCCCGCCGCCGGTAGGCGCCTGCGCCGCCGAGCCGCCTGAGACGGCCGTGACGAGGAGTACCGACGCGAGGAGCAGGGCCAGCAGCGCCCCGCCTAACGTCATAGTGCGTTTCCGCATCTGCGGAATCCCCCCTTCCTGTCGGGACAGGGCTCTCCCCCTGTCCTCCAGAGGCGATTCTCGGAGGCGGCTGGGCGCGAAAACAATGGACCGGCGTGTCCAAAAACGGTCTATATAGGAACGCGTTGGATCTAGATATCGAAACGCGTTGGATCTAGATCTCGGGTCTAGACGTGGATCTGGTCGCGGCGGCTGACCCCGAGCTTCCTGAGGATGTTGTGCACGTGGTTCTTGACGGTGGCGGGCTCGATCGAGAGTCGGCGCGCGATCTGCTTGTTCGAGAGCCCGTCTGCGATGAGCGCGGCGATCTCGCGCTCACGCGGCGTCAGTGTGTGGCCGTTCGACTGCCGTTGTACGGCCGCAAGTGCCACAACCCGTTGGGCCAGGGCTGCGGAGACCCGCGGCGAGCACTGCAACACCCCGTCCGTGGCTGCTGCGACGACTGCGACCAACTCCGCGAGCGGCTGCTCGACCGTCGCGTAGCCCGCGATCCCCGCCTCGACCAGGTCGATCACGCCGGACTCGTCCTCGCGGACGCCCGTCACGACGATCTTGGCGCCTGGGGCAGCGGCGGCGAGCGCCCGAACTGTCCCCGGCCCGGCGAGCGACTCGCCGTCGATGAGGATGACGTCGGCTTCACTCATGCCGACGGCCATGCACGCAACGTCGCCGTGAGCGCTGCCGGTGACCACGATCCCGGCCTCGTCGGCTAGAGCGGCCGCGAGCAGGTCACGGTGAACACGCATGTCCGCAACCACGAAGACTCGGACGAGATCCCCCCGTTGGCCAGCGAGTTGGGCCGCGGCGCCTGCCTCGCTATACGCCTCGATTCCCGTTTGCCGCAGCGATGGAGGTCTCCTTCGCATGCGCCCCTCGTCGAGGTGTGGGCGACGATAACGGACCGCTCGTCCGGGCGTCGAGACGCCATAATGCGCGGCCTGTGATCGTCGAGCGCAGCTTGCATCCCGATTGGCTCTCGAACGCGTACCTGATCGCCGACAAGCCCGGCGGCGTCGCGGTCTTCGTGGATTCGGGTGCGCCGCTGCGACCGCTGTTCGACGCCGTCTCGAACAACGGCCTGCGGGTCACGCATCTGCTGACCACGCACGCAGACGCCGACCACATCGACGGCGACGACGCGATCCGGGGGCGCTACGACTGCCCCGTCGTGAAGGGAGACCTCGAGACCGGCGGGCTCTCGATCCGCGCCCTGCCGACGCCCGGGCACAAGGACGACCACCTCGCGTTCGTCATCAACGACGAGCTGTGCTGCAGCGGCGACGTCCTGTTCAAGGACGCCGTGGGCGGCGGTGACTTGGAGCAGATCCGCCGCTCCGTGATGGACGTGCTGATGAAGCTCCCGCCGGAGACGCGTGTTCTTCCCGGGCACACCGACGAGACGACGATCGGACGCGAGTGGGAAGAGAACCCGTTCGTCCGCGTCTGGCGAGGCGCGGAGCCGGAGGGGACCGAGCCGGTGCGGGTCGGCGGGGAGGAGGCGACGCTCGTCGTCTGGTCACCCGACTACGACGGCAACGGCAAGGCCTGGGTTCGCTTCTCGGACGGCCGCGACGCGATCGTCGGCGGCTCACGCGTGGAACGCGGCTAGGCGCTCCGCCTCGTCCTCGAGCTCCGCACGCGAGGCGCGCCGGAGGCGGCCGAACGGCTCGAGCGTTATGCGTCCGCCGTCGTAGCGCCAGGCGCCCGCGACTCTCCCGTCGACCAGGAAGGTCCGCTCGGACTGCGGGTTGCGGACGTTGAAGATCCGCTTGCGGTGCTCCTCGGCGAGGATCCCGGTGCGACGCGCGTGGACGAGCACCGTCGCGTCCCAGGTCGGCAGGAAGCGCACGGGCGCCGGCGCCGCGGCCGGCGGGAGCGGCGCGCGCGGAACGTCGACGAGCTCGCGGCCGGCCTCGTCGCGGAACCGGCGTAAGGGCAGCCGCTCGAGAGCTGCCGCGAGCGCGCGCACGCTCATCCCGGCCCAGTTCGCGATGTCGCGTTGCGGCGCCGGCCCGAACGCACCCAGGTAGCGCCGGACGAGGTGCTCGCGCCCTTCCTCCTCGCCGAGCTCCGGCTCCGGCCCGACCCAGTCCTCGGCGAGCCCGAAGAGATCCGCGCGTCGCCGCTCCCAGGTGCCGGACGGCGGCACGCGCACGAGGTCGAGCCAGATGCCGACACCCGGAACCCAGAGGCCGGCGTCCGCGATTTCCTTCTGGCGCCGCGGCCCGTCGGCGAGGAAGCGCCTCAGGCGCTCGGCCGCTCGGCGCACTGCGCGCTCGTCGGTGCGCTGCACGCTCCGCGACCACGCCATCCGCTCGGCCCGCACGGCGATGACGAGCGGCCAGTAGTCGGCGCGGGAGACGACGTGGATGGTGTTGCGCATCAGCGTCGCCTGCACGAGCGCACACCGCTTCAGTGCGCGGGTCAGGGCGTCGCGCTCGAAGCCGGCGATGCGAGTCCAAAGGCCGACGTAGCCGGACGGCGCGTACTGGTTCTGCAGGCAGCCGACCTGCTCGACGGCGCGAGGAAGCGAGAGGCGCCGCCGCTCGAGCAGCAGCTGCCGGGCGAGCAGCGCTCGGTTCAGCTCGGCCTGGGTGAGCACGCGCTCCGCGATGACGGGACGCTACCGCCGGTAAGCTCGCGCCATCGCGATCGTCCTTCATCGCTGCAAGAACATGTGGATCAAGGTCGGGGGCCACCCGTGCTGGCGAGTGCAGAAGGCGCTCGACGAAGCGGGCGTCGAGTACGAGGTCGACAGGCTGCCCTGGCCCGGCAACCGGGACGAGACGATCAGCCGCACCGGGCAGAAGGCGTACCCGTGGATCGAGTTCGAGGACGGCTCGATCTACCGCGAGGAGTCGAAGGCAATGGCGCAGCGGATCCTCGACAGCAAGCTCGAAGAGGCGCCCCGGCTGCAGCGGTGATCGTCCCGGACGAGATCGACGGGTACGCGGAGTCGCACACGACGGCGCCCGAGCCCCTGATGGCAGAGCTCGCCGCCGAGACCCGGGCGACCATGAGCTCGCCGGAGATGCTGACCGGCACCGTCGAGGGCCGCTTCCTCGAGCAGCTCGTCTTCGCGCTCCAGGCGAAGCGCGTGCTCGAGCTCGGCACGTTCACCGGCTATTCGTCGCTCTCGATGGCCGCGGGCCTGCCCGACGGCGGACACATCGACACGTGCGAGGTCTCCGAGGAACACGCCGAGGTGGCGAGGCGGTACCACGCGCAGAGCCCATACGGCGACCGGATCACCATCCACATGGGGCCCGCGCTCGAGACGATCGAGCGGTTGGGCGGGCAGTGGGACTTTGTCTTCGTCGACGCCGACAAGGAGAACTACGCCAGCTACTACGAGGCGCTGGTTCCGAGGCTGAAGGCGACCGGGCTGATGGCGATCGACAACACGCTCTGGAGCGGGCGCGTGATCGACGAAGAGGACGACTCGGCGCCGACGCAGGCGATCCGGGAGCTCAACGACCGAATCGCCGCGGACGACCGCGTGATCGCGGTGCAGCTCACCGTTCGCGACGGCGTGACGCTCGTTCGTCGCGCCTAAATGTTCTCGCGCGCGCGAGGCTAGGAGCAGGATTCAGCAGGAATGATCCAGAAGGAGTGGATTCCTCGGCGGATTCCGCGCTATCTTTGGTGAAGCGGCGTTCGCCCGCCGAGCGAACGACCAGCACCCGAACCACCTCTGGAACATGAAGTCGTCGCTCGCCCACCTCTCGCCAACCGTTCTCGCCTTTGGGGCGGCGATCGGCATTTCTCTTTCGGTGTTCTTGCTGTCGGGCGCGGGGCTGCAAGGCGAGGCGATACCGCTGTTGCCCGCGCTCGGCGGCGCGGCCGAGAGCGTTGCTGTGAACCCGCCGACCTCGGCACCCCGGCGCACTCCGTCGCCGGTTCCGTCGCCGGTCTCCACCGCACCGCCGGCCCTCGCCCCGGCCACGTCCGTGTCGCCTTCGCGCCCCGCGGCCCCCCGTGTGCATCCAGCTCATCGCGCGCGTGCTCGGGTTGTCCGCCCCGCTCGCCCCGCTCCGACTCCTCCGGCGCCGGTCGCGGTTTCCGCGCCGGCCCCGGCAACGCCGGTCTCCGCGCCGCAGCCGTTCAGCGCGCCGAAGGGCAAGGGGAAGGCGCTCGGTCACCAGCGTGGTCACGCTGCGAGGGCGCCCGTCATAGGCGCCCCTGCGCATGGGAACGGCCACGCGCGCGGGCACTCGCCCGAGCACCACCAGGGACTCCCCCCTGGGCAGGCCAAGAAGGCGCCCGCAGCTCCCCCGAAGGCCAAGGGCGGCGGCCCGCCCGCTGACCACGGCGGTGGCAACGGCAACAACGGTGGCAACGGCCACAAAGGGGGCAAGAAATAGCCAACGGTCGGCTGCGGCTCGCCACGGGCCTGCTGCTGCTGGCTCTCCCACTCACCGTCGCCGTGTGGGTGTTCGGCGGAGTCGCGGCGAATCGCGAACGCAACAACACGGATCAGCAGCTCGTTCGTGAGCTCAATGCGGCCGTCTCCGCGTACACCGACCGCGTCGAACAGGCGCAAGCAAGTGCCCTGAAGCTCGCAAACTCGCCACGGGTGGCGGGAGCTCTCTTGAACCGCAACGGCGATGCTCTTCGACAGGTTGAGCAGAACCACCCGGGGATCGTCCTCAGCACAGGCCAAAAACGGATGGCGCCGGGGACGCTGACCCTGGCGAACGTCCTCGTCTCGGTTCGTGGGAAGAACGTCGGCCGGGTTCGCTACGTGGTCCCAGAGCAGGGCCTTTTGCGCGACCTCGCGTCTGGCACCGGCCTCACGGAGGGACAGCTTGGCTTGCTGCGTGGAGAGCGACTCATGCTCGAAGACGAGACCGTTCCTCTCCGCTCGACGCCGCCACGCCGCGACACGGTTGATCTGCATGTCGGACCGAAGGACATGCGCGCTGTCGCCGTTCAGCTACCCGGGCAGTCACGTGAAGCCGCACTGATCACGCTCCGCAATCGCGCGAAGATCACGGCTGCCGCGAACAGGGTCCGCTGGCTGGTGGTCGCCATCGGGCTCGGCCTGATGGCCGCGCTGCTCGCCATTGCGTACGCAGTCGCTCCGGCGATCGCGCGCAGCCGGCTGTCCCGCCAGCAGCGCGACGAGGCGGAGCGCGTGCTCGCGCACCTGGGGGACGGCGTGTTCGTCGTCGACCACCACGGCGTGATTCGGCTCTGGAACCAGGCCGCCGAAGCGATCACGGGGCTCCGGACGAAGGATGTGCGCGGCAAGAAGGCCGAGGAAGCAATCCCGGGCTGGGAGACGATTGCCGCGTTCGTCCCGGTGTCGGACCGGCCCGGTGAGGGCGAAGGCCCCTCGAGCTCGGAGACGGTGCCGGTGGACATCGAGGGCCGCGAGCTCTGGCTCTCGGTCGTGGCGGTGGCGCTGGACGACGACACGGTGTACGCCTTCCGCGACGCGACGCACGACCGCCGCCTGGAGGATCTGCGCTCGCAGTTCGTTGCGACGATCTCGCACGAGATCAGGACGCCGCTGGCCTCGCTGCACGGCGCGGCGATGACACTCCGGGAGCACGACCTGCCGGCGCAGACCCAGGGCGACCTGCTCGAGATGATCGCCGAGCAGTCGAACCGCCTCGCCGGGCTCGTCGAGGAGATCCTCGTCGCCGGGCAGCTCGACAGCGGCTCGCTCAGCGTCGTCGCCGACACGTTCGATCCCGAGGAGCTGGTGCGCGGAGTCGTCACGGTCGCGCACTCGCGGGTGGCGGAAGAGCGGGACATCGAGGTCACAGTGCCGACGGTCGTTCCGAAGGTGCACGGCGACGGCGAGCGCACGCGTCAGGTGCTGCTCAACCTGATCGACAACGCGATCAAGTACTCGCCCTCGGGAGGCCCGATCGACGTGCGCCTGACCCCTGTCGGCGACCACCTCCGTTTCAGCGTCCACGACCAAGGCCTCGGCATCCCCGTTGGCGAGCAGGAACGGATCTTCGACAAGTTCTACCGCCTCGATCCGGACCACCGGCGAGGCATCGGCGGAACGGGCCTCGGCCTCTACATCTGTCGCGAGCTCGTCCGCTCGATGCACGGGCGGATCTGGGTCGACTCGGAGCCCGGCAAGGGGACGACGTTCGCGTTCGAGCTACCGGCGGAGCCGTTACCGGCTCCTGTTTAACACGCGGCTACACTGTGCCCGCACGGGGCTATAGCTCAGTTGGGAGAGCGCCTGGATCGCACCCAGGAGGTCGCCGGTTCGAGTCCGGCTAGCTCCATGAAACCGCCGCAAAGAGGCGGTTTTCTTTCGGCGATAAGCCAATCCCCAACATCCAGGCTCGGTCCTTGGATGCTTAGCTGCACTCGGAAGTCGCGGTCGGTCTTCGTGACCGTCGCGTCGTGAGCGCCAATCGTCGGCAGCGAACGTTGAGAAATGTTGCGCTGACTCGCCGGGTCTGCTCGCCCGAGCGACAAGAACGACATCCGTGCAGGACGTTCCAGCCGATTTGAGCATGCCATGGTCACGCATGCGGTTACCGGGGAAGCAGTATGTAGGGGAGCCCCGTCCCGACCTCCGAAACAAGTAAGCGCGGTTATTTGGCTTATGGCGACTTTCGGCGTGGCGGGGTAATTCGTCGTCGGGGATCGGCTCCCACGGTGCGGCATAGGCAACCAACTGGCGGACGCTCGGACGGATCCCCGGGTCGTGGTCGAACGTCCTCATCCGTATGCCTATCGGGTCGGCGTGGCTTGGGTTCCGGCCGAAAATCGACGAGCCGCACTCCGCCGAAGAACCACTTCTCGCCGCCGTCCTGGGGCTTCCACATGCGCAGCTTGTCCTCGCCGGCCACGATCCGGAACGCGTCGGGCGGGGGGTGGGCGCTCGGCGATGCCGCCGCGCCGCTGCGAGGCTGGCAGCGTTTGTAGTGGCAGTGGCTCGCCGCGACGAGTGGATCGGTCACCTCGAAACCGCACTGCGCCGCAGTTGCAGCCACCCGTCAGCGGCAGGTCAGTCATCGGCACAGCGAAGGTGACGAGCGATCAGCGCGTGGGATAGCTGCTGTTGCCGGCCCGTGAGCTCGAGCCGGTTCGACTCGAGCTCGTAGCGCCCCGCGCCATGTTCCCGCAACGCCTGCCGCACTGCGACGAGGATGCGGACCGCTTCCTGGATGCATTCGACGCTAGCCATCGACGATCCTCGGCTTGGCTCGGACAAGGTGGTAGGCGCTCTCGCGCCTGCCCGCGTAGGCGTAGGGGTGGTGGAAGGCGTCCATGGCCGTTCCCGGCGCGACCTCGATGTGAAAGCCCTCGCCTGTTGTCACGTCGCTGACAGAAAGCTCCACGCGGTCGATCTCGGGGTGCCACAGAAGGAGAACCTCGTCCGTCCCGCTCAGTCGCTGGGCTAGCTCCTGGCCCGGCCCTCTCCGGCGCTTCCCTATCGCGGGGGGCTGGCCGTCGTCGTTTGCGACAGCCTGCGGAGGGCTTGCCGCTCTCTCAGTCATTGGACTCGATCTCCTTGCCTGCCGGTGAGAGCACGTCCCATCCGGCGCCGAACAACTGTGAGCCCTCGCCCTTCGTCTCGCCAGGCTTCGTGTCTTCGACGAACCGGTAGAGCGGATGGCCCGCGTAGGTGACCTGCTGTGCGCCGTTTGCGCGCGGGGTCGTTCCGAGCAGCAACTGGGTCGCACCGGCACGAGCCAGGGGCTCGTCCTGGGTGAGCAGCGGCAGCCAATACCTGGTGCACTGTCCAGAGCAGGCGCTGCGTCGGTTCTTGTCCTTCTCGAACAGGTACAGCGTGCGCCCTTCGCTGTCGACGACGATGCGGCCCAACGGCGAGTTCGCGACGCCAAGCTTGGCAGCGCCGGCGATGCCGCTGGGGACGTTCTTGACGGGGCGGCCGTAGGGGTCAGACGAATACGGTGAGCCGCTCCCTGAGCCCGAGCTGCCGCAGCCAGCCGCGATCAGCGCGATCGCGAATGGCGTGGCGGCGGCGACGGAAACTGTGAACTTGCGCCTCATGAGAATCCTTTCTGTGAGAGGGGCTGAGTGGCTGGGTTGAAGGTCGTATCGAAGGTGAGTTCGCCGGCTGGAGCTTCCGCGGGGCCCCCAGGACGGAGGCCCCGCGCAGCTCTCTCGGGGGGAGGGCCGAGCTATTCGCCGCCGCCCAGGTCGACGATCGTCTGGATCAGCGCGGCCACCTCGGGGTCGATGGCCACGTTGTCGTCACCGCCGAGCGTGTTGACGAAGAGCGTGTCGTTCGCGGCCTCGGAGTGGTCGATCTGGACGGTCGGCGGCACCCCGTTGACGAGCACGCCGCCCTCGTTCTCGGTCACCTGGATGTCGTCGGGGTCGTCCGTGCCGTTGACCGTGACCGAGTCGGCCGCGCCGTCGCCTGCGCCGCCGCCGACCGCGCCTTCGAGGTCGAACGCGACGCGCTTGAGGTCGGTCCCGGTGGTGTCGTTCACGACCGCGGTGTCGGCCCCGCCGAGCGCCTGGACGTCGATGAACTCGATGTCGTCGAGGTCCATCGTGATCGCACCTTGAGCCCGGAAGAAGCGGACCCGGTTGCCGTTGGCCGAGAGGTCGAAGTTCTCCGCGCCTGCGGCGCCGTTGAAGAGCAGCGTGTCGGCGCCATCGTCGGCACCGTCCTGACCTTCGACGACGTCGCTGCCGTCGCCCGGATCCCAGACGAAGGTGTCGTTGCCGGCCCCGAGCAGCCCGGTGTCGGCCCCGCCGTTGCCGTCGATCACGTCGTCGCCGTCGCCGCCGGTCAGCGTCTCGGCGCCGTCGCCGCCGTTGATCGTGTCGTTGCCGGCGCCGCCGTCGATCCCGAGCTTGATCAGCGCCGCAAGCCCGACCGCGCCGGAGATCGTGTCGTTGCCGGCGAGCCCGTTGACGTTCAGGAGGTCGTTCGCGGCCTCTGAGTGCTCGATCTTCACTGCGGCGGTCAGCCCGGTCACGTCGACCGCAGCGGCGTTCGGGGCGATCGCGATCGTGTCGTTGCCGGCGGTGCCGTTGATCGTGGTCGTGTCGACCGCTCCGTCTGTGGCGAGGTCGAGCACGATGTTCTTGACGTCGGTCGCGGATAGGTCGTTCACGACCGTCTTGTCGCTGCCGCCGAGCGCGTTGAGGTCGACCCGTTCGACGCCGGCGGTGTCCATCGTGATGGCGCCCTGAGTCCGGAAGAACCTCAGGCGGTTGCCGTTGGCGGAGAAGTCGAAGTTCTCAGCGGCAGCGGCGCCGTTGAAGATCATCGTGTCGTTGCCGGCCTCGCCTTCCACCTTGTCGCTGCCGTCGCCGGGGTCCCACGTGAACGCGTCGTCGCCGGCGCCTAGCAGCGCCACGTCGGCGGCTCCGTTTCCGTCGATCGCATCGTTGCCGTCGCCGCCACGCAGCGTGTCGTTGCCGTCGCCGCCGTTGATGGCGTCGTTGCCGGCTCCGCCGTCCAGCGTCAGCTGGGTGAGCGCGGCAAGCCCGAGCCCGGCGTTGAGCGTGTCGTTGCCGGCGAGGGACTCGACGGCCAGCGCCTCCGCGTTGACCACGTCGATCGGCAGGCCGCCCGGGCCGCCAGAGACGGCGATGTGGGGGGCGATCGCCGATGCTGCGACGCCGATCGTGTCGTTTCCGGCCGTGCCCTCGACCGCGACGCGGTCGCTGCCCGCGCCGGGATCGAGGTTCAGCTTGTCGTTTGCGGCCTGGGCGCGGAGGACGTTGACGGCCGCTCCGACGCCGCTGATCGAAGTGCCGCCGCTGACCCTGAGCGCGTTTGCGGCAGCCGAGCCCTTGATGTCGACTACGTCTGCAGCGCCGTCGTTCGCCAGGTCGGCGTTGAGCTGGCCGAGCCCGGCACCTGAAAGGTCGTTGACGACGACGTTGTCCGCGCCGCCGGACGCCCGAAGGTCGAAGCGCTCGACACCCACGATGTTCATCGTGCCCGCGCTGGCGAACCTCAGACGCTTTCCGTTGGCCGAGAACGCGAACCTCTCCGCGGCCCTCGAGCCGTTGAAGACGACCAGGTCACTTCCCGTACCGCCTTCGATCAGGTCGTTGCCCCGCTTGCCGTCGACCGTGTCGTTGCCGATGCCGCCGAACAGCCGCTCGGCTGCGGAGCCGCCGCGCAGCACGTCGTTGCCGGTGTCACCGAAGAGGCTCGTCGCCTCGCTGCCCGTGAACACCCCGTACTTCTCGTTGATCGAGAGCGTGTCGGCGCCGGATGCGCCGTGAACAACGATCCGGTTGAAGGCCGAGCGCTTGAAGGTGAACTCGGCGGAGCCGTTGCCGCCGACGTCGACCTGGAGCCGCGACTTGTTGCCCGGCTTCAGCCGCAGCGTGATCTTGTCGCTCTTTGCCGTCCCGAGGACGTTGAGCTGGCCGCGGCGGATACTCGCCTTGACCTTCGTCTTCGCGGACTCTTGCGTCGCCGCCTTCGGCGGCGGCTTGGCCTCCGGTGCCCCGAAGGCCGAGGCCGACGAGAGCACGAGGGCAGCGAAGAACACCGCGAGCGTCCCCGCGAGGACGATCGCTCCGCGCCGGCCATCGCCGCCGCGCCTCCTGCCAATGATGGATTCGAATGCGGTTAGCACGTACTCCTCCTTGATCGCGATGACTTACTGGCTTGTCTTTGCGATGGTGGAGGCGGTGGACCCGCGTTCGCACCGTGGCGACCCCCCTGTCTTTTGCGGTCGTTCGCCGCGGGGCCGGAGCCCCCGGAGAATCACATCGCCGCGAGCGCGCGCAGCGATGTTTATCGTGCCGCCGCGAGCCCGTGGCATCGCCTCTGGAGCCTCGATGACGCACCTACCGACCCGCCAAGCGCAGAGGTCGAACGTCCCCTCGCGCACTTCCCGCCTTCCGGCGGCAGTCGCTTCAACCTCTTCACGGGTCCGCCGCAGCAATCTCAGGCTTCCGGCGCACTCTCAACCGAAGCTGCGGGCGCCCGAAGAGCTCCTTCCCGGGCAATGGCCTACATGGAATCGGACCAGAGGGGCATGCACCGCACCCCAAGCGTCGATCTCATCTGCGTGTTGTCGGGGGAAATCTGGCTCGAACTCGACGCGAGGAGGTCCAACTTTCGCGAGGGCGACTGTGTCGTTCAGAACGGCGCTCGACACGCATGGCGGGACAAGGGCGACCGCCCATGCACGATGGCGATTGTGGTAGTCGGGGCGGACGCAGGCTAGGCCGGCACTCGGGCGTCCCGCTCCAGTGCCGCGCGAAGCTCGTCTCGCGAGGCGAGTTGCAGTTTGCGGAAGACGCTGGTGAGGTGGCCCTCAACTGTGCGGGTGGTGACAAACAGCGTCTGTGCGATCTCGCGGTTGGTGAGGCCGTGGCTGGCGTGCTCGGCGATCCGGCGCTCGCTGGCTGTCAGCGAGTCGAGCCCTCTGAGCACGACCCGGCGCGGGCGCGCGCCGGTGGCACGGAGCTCTGTCTCGGCCTGCTCGGCGAGCGGTCTGGCGCCGGCGCGCGACGCGGCGTCGAGTGCCTCGCGGAGGAGCTCGCGTGCTTCGGTGCGCCGGTTGCGCCGCCGGAGCAGGGCGCCGAGGTTGGCAAGAGCGCGCGCTCTCTCCAACCTGGCGTCAGCACGCTCGAGCGTGCCGATCGCCTCACGAAGCAGGGCCTCGCCCTTGTCGCCGCCCGCCACGACGCCTGCGGCACGCATCGCCACCCCGAGCGCGCGCGGGGCACCGAAGGCCGTGGCGAGCTCGAGCTCTTCTGCGGCGAGGCGTCCTGCAGGCTCTCGCTCGCCGAGCGCCAGCTGGGCGAGCGCGGCCTCCGATCGCCAGGGAAGGTAACCCGGGCAGGTGACCAGCGCTCGCGTCAGGAGGACGCCAACCGCCAGGAAGTCATCCAGCCCTTCGGCGACCCGGAGCTGTTCGACCCGCAGCCGGCCGCGGGCGAGGCGAAGCATTGCAGCGGGGATCGATCCGACCTCCGCTTCGGAAGGGAGCGGCGCAAGCGCCTCCTCTGCCGCCTCGAGCTCGCCCTGATCGACGAGCGACGTGACGAGCACACCGGTATTGAGCACGCGGTAAAGGGGTGGCGCGGGGAGCTCGCCCGCGGCCAGTGCCGTCCTCGTGTCTCCCTCGGCGGCGAATAGATCGCCGCGTCGGAACGCGAGCCAGCCGCGGTGCGCAAGGCCGACGGCAAGCCGGCTGCCGTCTCCGGTCGCCCGCGCTTGCGCGATCGAGGCGTCGAGCAGCGGCCGCACCTCGACATAGCGCTCGGCCCACAGCAGCGAGAGCGTCGCCTGCGAGAACCAGGTTGCGAGCGAGAACCACGGCCTGCCCGCCGAACCCGGAGGCGTACTCTGTCCGGCCCGAAGTGCGCGGCTCGCAAGCTCGGCGCCGACATCGGCCGGCTCGTTCGTGAGGACGGAGATGAACGCGGCCGCAGCCAGCAGCTCGGCTGGCGCCGCCGGATCGTCGCCGGCCCGCTCGCGTAACGTCTCACGCCGGAGCGCCACCGAGGGCGCCGTCGCGGGGTCGTTCATCCCGGGGATCACGGCAGCTGCCTCGAGCAGCAGTGCGAGCTCCGACTGGCCAGAATCGAGCGACGACGCCGCGCGATCGAGAACCTCGACCGCCTCGGCGAAGCGGTGAGCGCGGCTGAGCGCGAGCCCCAGCACCATGGCTGCTTCGGCCGCTGCCGCGCCGTTCGGCGCCGTGTCCACGGCCAGCTGCAAGTGCTCGGCCCATTCGCCGGGTCCAGCGTTCGCCTCGGCCATGCCGAGGTCGAGCAGCAATGCCGACTGCTCGCCGGGAGGCGGCGGTTCAGCGAGCGCCCGGCGCAGGAAGACGGCCTCCGACTCGGGAGCGCCCTGCTTCCCCGCCGCGCACGCGGCCTCGACCAGCCGCTCGACGACCCAGCCATCGGCGGCAGGCTCGCATGCCAGCAGGTGTTCGGCGACGTGCGCGGACGCCTCCGCTTGCTCGGCGAGCAGCTCGGCGGCGCGGCGGTGGCCTCGCGCGCGCTCGGCGCGGGAGAGCCCCGAGTAGATCCCGTCACGGACGATCGGATGCACGAACCTCAGCGGCCGGCCGGACTCGAGGATTCCCGCGATCGCCAGCAGATCGGCCGCCTCGGCTGCCTCTTGCTCTTCGAGGCCCGCGAGTCGTGCTGCTTGGAGAAGGTCGCTCTGCTCGAGTACCGCCAGCGCTCGCGCGAGCCGCCCGGCATGCTCCGGCAACCGTTGCAACCGGAGGCCGACCGAACGACCGACCGTTTGTACAGCGCTTCCGATGCCTCCCCCGCTCACCGCCTGCACGAGCTCGCGCACGAGGAACGGCGTCCCCCGCGTTACGCGCATGCAGGTCTCGACGACGGCCGGATCCGGAGTCGCGTCGAGCTTCGCCTCCAGGAGCCGGGCAACGGCGGCGCTGGTAAGCGGCGAGAGACGGATCACATCGGCGGAGGAATCGGTCGTCACGGTCGCAAGCAGCTCGGCACCGGCAGCTGCCTCGCGAGGACGGGTCGCCACCACGAGAGCGACCTCCAGCTCTTCGAGCCGAGTGAGCAGGAAGGCCACGTAACGAAGGGACGCGGCATCTGCCCAGTGTGCGTCGTCAACCACGAGGCAGAGCGGACGCCCAGCGGCCAGATTCGCACACAACCAGTAGAGGCCGTGGAGGATCGCGAATGAGGGATCGATGCCCGACGAGGGCGCGCCCTCCACAGCGGCTGCGCCCGGAAGCCGAAGCAGGCCGGCCGCAACGCCGGCGGCGCCCTGTAGCAGCTCGGCACGCTCAAGCTCCGATGCCTCGACCAGCGGCGGCTCGACAAGCTGACGCACCACTCCGAAGGCGAAATTGCGCTCCAGCTCGGTTCCCCGCGACCGAAGCACGCGCATTCCGCTCTCTGCCGCCACAGTCCGCGCCGCCCCGACAAGCGCCGTCTTGCCAATCCCCGCCGGTCCTTCGATGACCAGGAACCTGCCGTGCCCCGCGCGAGCCTCAGCCAGCGCCGACTCGACCCGCGCCAGCTCCTCGTTGCGCTCGAGCAAAGGTTCAGTGGCGGCGGCCACGTTCATCATCCTTCAGCCTACTTCCCATGCGCGGAAATTCCGTCTGCACCACGGCGGATCGCAGCTGCCCCTCGTCGCGCGCGCTGCCACGCTCGCCCGGCACGGCAGCTCTCAACAGGTATGCGCATCGCCACCCCCGGCGCGGGAGGAAACGCTGCAAGCCGTCGGGGTCGCCATCGACCGCGGATCCCGCGCCAGGCAGCCACTTCACTGACAAGACCCGCCACCCGGCGGGCCTTTGCCTCTTTCTGCAGTCAGGATGCTAGGCCGGGACTCGAGCGCCGCCGGCGAGCGCGGCGGGAAGCTCGTCTCGCGACTGGACCCGCAGCTTGCGGAAGACGCTCGTGAGGTGGCCCTCGACCGTCCGTGCGGTCACGAACAGCGTCTGGGCGATCTCGCGATTGCTGAGGCCCTGGCTGGCGAGCTCGGCGATCCGACGTTCGCTGGCCGTCAGCGAGTCGAGCCCAGTGAGCAGAACGCGGCGCGGGCGTGCACCTGTGGCGCGGAGCTCGGTCTCGGCGTATTCGGCGAGCGGTCTGGCGCCTGCCCGGTGGGCGGCGTCGAGTGCCTCGCGGAGTAGTTCCCGCGCCTCGCTGCGCCGATTCCGGCGCCGAAGCATCGCCCCGAGGTCAGCCAGCGTTCGCGCTCTCTCCAACCCGGCATCGCCGTGCTCGAACGCCTCGATGGCCTCACGGAGCAGGGACGCTCCACGCTCACCGCCGGCCACAATGCCGACGGCACGCTTCGCGACGCCGAGCGTGCGCGGGGCGCGGAAAGCCCGGGCCAGCTCGAGCTCCTCCGTTGCGAGGCGTTCGGCCGACTTGTGATCGCCGAGGGCGAGCTGGGCGAGTGCCGCCTCCGAGCGCCAGGGGAGGTAGCTCGGGCAAGCGACGGTCGCTCGCGTCAGATCTACGCCGAGGCCCAGGAGATCCTCCAGCCCTTCGGCGACTCGTCCTTGTGCGACCCGAAGACGTCCGCGGGCGAAGCGAAGACCCCAGGCCGTGGCGAATCCGCTCCCTGCTTCGGGCTCGAGCGGCGCGAGCGCCTGCTCTGCGTCGTCAAGCTTGCCCTGATCGACGAGCACGTTGATGAGCAGAGCGCCGTTCATGACGCGGTACATGGGTGGTGCGGGGAGCTCGGTCGCGGCGAGCGCCGTTCGGGCATCTCCTTCGGCGGCGCTCAGATCGCCGCGTCGCAGCGCAAGCCAGCCTCGATCGCGCAAGCCAACGGCGAGCCGGCCACCGTCTCCGGTCACCCGCGCCTGCGCGATCGAGGCATCGAGCAGCGGCCGCAACTGCGCATACCGTTCGGCCAAGAGAAGCGCGAACGTGGTATGCGAAAACCACGCTGCGAACGAGAACCACGGCCGGCTGTGCGAGACGGGTCCTGCGCTGTCTTGGGCCAAGAGCGCTCGGGTCGCGAGGTCGGCGCCGGTCTCGGCGGGCTCATTCGTAAGGATGGAGACGAACGCGGCTGAGGCCAATACCTCGGGTGGCGCCGCGGGATCGCTCGCGGCACGCTCGCGCAACCTCTCGCGGCGGAGGGCCATTGAGGGTGCGGTCACGGAGTCGTTCAGCGCGGGTAGGACGGCCGCAGCCTCGAGCTGCAGCGCGAGCTCGGCGTGACCGGAATCGAGCGCCGATGCCGCGCGATCGAGAACTTCGACCGCCTCCGTGTAGCGCTGGGCGCGGCTGAGCGCGTGCGCCAGCACCATCGCTGCCTCGACGGCTAGTGCGGCGTTCGGCGCAGCGTCCACGGCCTGCTGCAAGTGCTCGGACCAGTCGGCGAGCCCGGCGCTCGCCTCGGCCATTCCGAGGTCGAGCAGTAATGCCGATCGGTCGCCCGGCGGCGGCGGTTCGGCGAGCGCTCGGCGCAGGAAGACGGCCACCGACTCGGGGGCGCCGTGCTTCCCTGCCGCGTCGGCGGCCTCGACGAGCCGCTCGACGACCCAGCCATCGGCGGCGGGCTCGCTGACCAGTAGGTGCTGGGCGACGCGCGCGGAGGCGCCCGCTTGCTCGGCGAACAGTTCGGCGGCACGGCGGTGGCCCTGCGCGCACTCGGCACTGGAGAGCTCCGAGTAGATGCCCTCGCGGACGAGTGGATGCACGAACGCCAGCGGCCGTCCGGGCTCGAGGATCCACGCGGTCGCCAGCAGGTCGGCCGCATCGGCAGCCTCGGGCTCTTCGAGGCCTGCGAGTCGCGCCGCTTGGAGCAGGTCGCTCTGCTCGAGTATCGCCAGCGCTCGCGCGAGCCGCCCGGCATGCTCCGGCAGCCGACCGAGCCGGAGGTGAATCGAGCGACCGACCGTTTGTGCAGCGATTCCGCTGCCTCGCTCGCTCAGCGCCTCCACGAGCTCGCGCACCAGGAACGGCGTCCCTCGTGTTACGCGCAGGCAGGTATCGACGTCGACCAGGTCCGGAGCCTCACCGAGCCCGTCCTCCAGAAGCTGGGCAACGGCGGCTCTTGTCAGAGGAGCAAGACGGATCACCTCGGCGGTGGGATCGCTCGTCACCGCCCCAAGCAGCTCAGAATCTGTGCCTGCCTCGAGAGGGCGGGTCGCGACGACGAGCGCGATGTCCGACTCCTCGAGCCGTGTGAGCAGGAAGGCCAGATAACGGAGGGACGGGGCATCCGCCCAATGCGCGTCGTCGACGACCAGGCAGAGCGGACCCACGCGGGCCAGATTCGCGCACAACCAGTAGAGGCCGTGCAGGATCGCGAACGAGGGGTCGACGCCCGACGAGGGGGGACCGTACGTAGGGGGTACGCCCGGAAGCCCGAGCAGGCCGGCCGCGACGCCGGCCGCGCCCTGTAACAGATCGGCGCGCTCGAGCTCCGATGCCTCGACCAGCGGCGGCTCGACAAGCTGACGCACCACCCCGTAGGCGAAGTCGCACTCCAGCTCGGTTCCCCGCGAGCGAAGCACGCGCATTCCGCCCTCTGACGCTGCCGTCCGCGCCGCCGCGAGCAGCGCCGTCTTGCCGATCCCGGCCGGCCCTTCGATGACCAGGAACCTGCCGCGGCCCGTGCGAGCTTCGGCCAGCGCCGACTCGATCCGCGCCAGCTCCTCGCTCCGCTCAAGCAGCGGTTCGGCGGCCACGGCCACGTTCATGTGCCTCCAGCCTACTCCCCAGGCGCGGAAAGTCGCGTCTGCGCCACGGCGGATCGCGGGCTGGACGCATTGCGGAAAGTCCGGGGGGTCTCCACGGTGCGAATCGCCCTCCCGGCCTTCGAGGATCGGGTCTTCCGATCCCGAGCTCGTCGACGAGCTCATTACCGAACGGAGGCAACGGAATGAGAAGGATCACGTGCACGCGGTCTTTGCTACTCGGCGCAGTCGCCGCCGCAGCGCTCGCTGCAACGGGCAGCGGCCTGGCCGGTTCGGCGAAGACTGCCACCGGCACGGTCGGCCCTGGTTTCACGATCGGGCTGGCGATGAACGGCAAGAAGGTCACGAGGCTGAAGGCTGGGACGGCGTACCGCTTCGTCATCCGCGACCGCTCGAGCATTCACGACTTCCATCTGAGCGGGCCTGGTCTCAATCGGGTCCTCACGAGTGTGGAATTCACCGGGACGAAGAGCTTCGTGCTGAGACTGAGGAAGGGGAGCTATCGCTTCGTCTGCGACCCGCACTCCGGGATCATGCACGGCCGCTTCAAGGTCTCCTGAGCTCGGACTAGCGAGGGGCGGGACGCCGTCTCGCCCCTCCGATCAGCGGTGCCCGGCCGAGCGCAAAAGACAGGGGGGTCGCCACGGTGCGAAGGCGCGTCCCCCGCCCTCACCATCGCAAGACAAGCCAATCCCGAGTCGCCTCGCGCGGCTCAATCGAAAGGAGACGCACGCAGATGAAGAACTTCATTCGACTTAAGGATTCGCGAACCGTACGGCTGGCGGCTTCGGCAGTGGCCGTGGCTGCGGTCATCGCTGGCGCAGCCGGGATTGTGGCCGGACAGGGGAATGCCGCGCCGCCCACCAAGGCCGACAACGCTCCGAGCAAGAACGCCAACTCCGGGCACGCGAAACTCAAGCACGGCTTGCTGAAGATCAAGGGGACAAGGGCGAGCGACGCGATCGCGCTTCGCCTGAAGGCCGGCGATCTCGGCACGCTTCAGGTCGACTTCGGTGACAACGGGTCGGCCGACTTCAGCTTCGCGCGCAACAAGATCACGAAGATCGCCGTCGATGCGCGAGCCGGAAACGACCGCGTGCGGATCGACGACAGGAACGGCGCGTTCACCGACACCATCCCAACCACGATCGACGGTGGAGACGGAAACGACACGATCGCCGGCGGCACGGGCAGCGAACTCCTGCTCGGCAGCGACGGCAACGATGCGATCGACGGAAACGGAGCCGCCGACGTGGCGCTGCTAGGCGCCGGCGACGACGCGTTCACGTGGGACCCCGGCGACGGCAGCGACAAGGTGGAAGGCGAGGCCGGCAACGACACGATGATCTTCAACGGCGCCGCTGCCGCTGAGAACTTCGACTTCTCCGCCAACGGCAACCGCCTGAGGTTCTTCCGGACTCAGGGCGCCATCACGATGGACACCGCCGGCGTCGAACGGGTCGACCTCAACGCGCTCGGCGGCAGCGACAAGACGGTCGTGAACGACCTGTCCGCGACCGACGTCAAGAACATCGTGCTCGACCTCGCCACAGACGGAGCGGTCGACACGACCACGATCAACGGCACCGCCGGCAACGACACGATCGCGATCGCCCCGAACGCCGCTGCGGTCGACGTGACCGGGCTGACCGCCGCAGTGAAGATCGAGCACTCAGAGGCCGCGAACGACCTCCTGAACGTCAACGGGCTCGCCGGCAACGACACGATCTCCGGCGCGGTCGGGCTTGCGGCGCTGATCAAGCTCGGGATCGACGGCGGCGCCGGCAACGACACGATCAACGGCGGCGACGGCGCCGAGACGCTGACCGGCGGCGACGGCGACGACGTGATCGACGGCAACGGCGGGGCCGACACCGGGCTGCTCGGGGCCGGCAACGACACCTTCGTCTGGGATCCGGGCGACGGCAGCGACGTCGTCGAAGGTCAGGACGGTGCCGACGATGGCGCCGACACGCTGCTCTTCAACGGCGCCGCAGGCGCGGAGAACTTCGACCTCTCGGCCAACGGCAACCGGGTCCGCTTCTTCCGGGCTCAAGGTGCGATCACGATGGACCTCGACGACATCGAGTTCATCGACGTCCAGGCGCTCGGCGGGGCCGACACCGCGGTCGTGAACGACACCACCGGGACCGACCTCAAGCGCGTCGCGTTCGACCTCGAAGGCGCGGTCGGCGGCGGCGCAGGCGACGGCGCGGCCGACTCGGTCACGGTCAACGGCACGGACGACCCCGACGACATCCAGGTGACCGAGAACGAGGGCGGCGTGCTCGTCAACGGGGTGCCGCCGACCGTCCAGATCGACCACTCCGAGGCCGCGAACGACACGCTCTTCGTCAACACGCTCGGCGGTGACGACAACGTGGCCATCGACCCCGAGGTGGCCGCGCTGATCCAGACGATCGTCGACCTGGGCGGCGGCGAATAGCTCGGCCCTCCCCCCGAGAGAGCTGCGCGGGGCCTCCGTCCTGGGGGCCCCGCGGAAGCTCCAGCCGGCGAACTCACCTTCGATACGACCTTCAACCCAGCCACTCAGCCCCTCTCACAGAAAGGATTCTCATGACACTCAAGATCACTCTGTTCATCGCGGCGGCCGCGTTGTCCGCGGCCGGTCTCGGCGCCGCCGCGGACGAGAGCGCATAACTACATCCAGGAGCTCGGACGTCAGATGCATTCAGCTGTACTCGTAACCACCACTTCGCTTGGTGATTGCGGCCACCAGAGGCCGGTGTCGGCAGCGAAATGGTTGGGGGAGTGTTGGCGCAACCGCCCGGGGGTCTGTCGTCGCAGGACTCGGCGGCGGAGCGGGGCCGGAAGCCCCCGCGGTCAATACGCGACGCCTCGCGTCAGAGGCCGGGATGACTCCGCCCTAAGCGGAGGCTGTTCGGCGGAGCGCGCCCTGCCGTTTCGTCATCGATCGTCTTCAACGAGTGTGACGCCACGCTGTGGGCGGACGAACGGATCGGAGTGCCGCGCCGAGAGCTCCTCGGGCCAGTCGCGCGGATAGTCACCGAGGCTCTGGCCCTCTCCGCCCGGGATGCGGAGTTCGACCGAGATGCGCCCGTCCTCGATTCGGACGAGGTTGTAGGCGGGATGCGGGAAGCCGCGCGTCCGTAGCGTCGAGACCGTGCCCGAGTGCACGAGCAGCATGCCCGCGACCGGCCAGACGTAGGGCACGTGGCGGTGACCGGAGAGAACGAGGTCGACTCCGCACTGGCGGAGGAGGGAGAGCACGTCGCCGGCATCCAGCACCTGGTTTCGCTCGCGGCCGGTGCCGGGGATCGGCATCAGGTGGTGGTGGCAGACGAAGACGCGCAGGTCGGAGTCTCCCGCGAAACCCTCTTCGATCCAGCCGTAGTGCTCGCGCCCGATCTCGCCCTCGTCGAGGTCCGGCTTGGACGAGTCGACCGCAACCAGGGCCAGCTCGCCCTGCGGGAACTCGAGCCGCAACCGCGAATCCCGGGCGCCGAAGGTGTCTTCGAAGCGGAGGTAGCCGACGTTGCGGGCGTCGTGGTTGCCGGGAACGCGCACGACCTGCCCGCAGGCGATACGCGCCAGCTCCTCACGGGCGAGCGGGTACTGGTCGGGATAGCCGTCGTCGGTGAGGTCGCCGGCCACGACGACCAGGTCGGGCTCGGCCGCGTTGATCTCGTCGATGGCGGTACGCAGGAGCTCCTGCCGGTAGCGGCCGCCGCCCACGTGGACGTCCGAGATTTGCGCGATCAGCATCGGCAGAGTCTAGGAAGGTTGAGGCGCCGCGGTCTCGCCCTCACTGTTGCCGGACAGTTCATCCGTAGGGGGTGATGCCCGCCGACGGCGCGAGCCGTAGCTTCGCCGCTCCAGGGCGGTTTCGTCGCGCCGTGCAGTGGGCGTGTTTGTGCGCGACGGCTCGAGCGACGTCGGCTTCCCGGTTCGGAGCCGCCACTCCTCGACCATCGGAGGTCGATATGACCGGTACCCAGGTCGCGGTCCGGACGGAGATCCGTCCCTTCACGTTTGAGATCGCGGAAGCTGAGATCGACGACCTCCGGCGCCGCATTGCGGCGACACGCTGGCCCGACAAGGAGCTCGTCGGCGACCGCTCGCAAGGGGTGCAGCTGGCCGTGACGCAGGAGCTCGCGCGGTACTGGCTCGACGACTACGACTTTGGGCGGCTCGAGAGCCGCCTGAACGGGCTGCCGCAGTTCGTCACCGAGATCGACGGCGTCGACGTCCACTTCATCCACGTCCGCTTGTCGCAGGAGGACGCGCTGCCGCTGATCATGACCCACGGCTGGCCCGGCTCGGTGATCGAGCAGATCGACACCGTGGGCCCGCTGACGGATCCGACCGCGCACGGCGGTTCCGCGGAGGATGCGTTCCACCTCGTGCTGCCTTCCCTGCCCGGCTACGGCTTCTCCACCCGTCCGACCGAGCTCGGCTGGAACCTCGGCCGCGTCGCGCGGGCGTGGGCCGTGCTGATGGAGCGGCTCGGGTACACGCGCTACGTCGCCCAGGGCGGCGACGTCGGGGCGGGCGTCACCGACACGATGGGACGCCTCGGGCCGGAGGGGCTGATCGGCATTCACACCAACTTGCTGGTGCCGGCGCTGAACGATCCCGCGGCCCTGCCGGCGGAGACCGAGCAGGAACGGGCGGCGCTTGCCGCGATCAAGACCTTCCAGACGACCGGCAACGGCTACTTCGTGGAGCAGGCCACGAGGCCCCAGACCATCGGCTACGCGCTGCTGGACTCGCCTGTCTCCCTGGCAGTGTGGATGGTCGACCACGACACCGACGCCTACTACAAGATCGCCGCCGCGTTCATCGAGGACAAGCCGTCGGGCAACCTCACGCGGGATCACATCCTCGACAACATCACGCTGTACTGGCTGACGGGAACGGGAGCCTCGGCCGCCCGGTCGTATTGGGAGGCCTACGGAGCAGACGCTCTCGGAGCCGGACAGGCGCCGCCGCCGGAGGTTCGGATCCCGGTTGCCTTCACGACGTTCCCCGGCGAGATCTGGCGGACGCCTCGCAGCTGGGTCGAGAAGTCGTATCCGAACGTCGTCCACTACAACGAGGCCGCCAAGGGCGGGCACTTCGCCGCCTGGGAGGAGCCTGAGATCTTTACCAACGAGCTACGCGCAGCGTTCAGGACGCTGCGCTGAAGGAGGCTGCGATGAGCACCACCAGCACGCTCCCTGACGTCGGGATCGAGCTTCGGGAGGGTTACGCCGAGATCGGCGATCAGAGCTTGCACTACGTCGAGGCGGGTGACGGGCCGCTCGTGGTTCTGCTGCACGGCTTCCCCGAGTTCTGGTTCGGGTGGCGGCTGCAGATCGCGCCGCTCGCGGCGGCGGGTTTTCGGGTCGTCGCCCCCGACACACGCGGCATCAACCTGTCATCGAAGCCAGAGGGCTTCAAGGAGTACGGGGTCGATCTGCTCGCCGACGACATCCGCGGCCTCATTGAAGGGCTCGGTGCCGAGTCTGCGTTCTTGGTCGGCCACGACTGGGGCGGCAGCATTGCCTGGACGGTCGCGATGAACCACCCCGAAGTGGTCGAGCGGCTCGCCATCCTCAACGCCGCCCATCCGCGGAAGCTCTCGGAGGGACTGAAGCACCCGAGCCAGCTGCGGAAGTCGTGGTACTTCTTCTTCTTCGCGACACCGGGACTGCCCGAGGAAGTCGTGCATCTCAGGGACTGGCACTTCTTCCGGCACTTCCTAGAGGAGGCGAACCCGCCCTACACGCCAGAGGAGATCGGACGCTACGAAGAGGCGTGGTCGCAGGAGGGCGCAGCGGCCGGGATGATCAACTACTACCGCGCCTCGGTAAGACAGTCGCAGAAGGAAGCCGCTGCGAAGCTTCGTCCGATCTCGGCGCCGACGCTGGTCATCTGGGGTGAGCGCGATTCCTACCTCGGCTCCGACCTCGCCGAGCCCCACAGCGACGACGTGCCCAACCTCGAGCGCGTGGAGCGCCTGGCCGACGCGTCGCATTGGGTGCATCACGACGAGGCTGAACGCGTCAACCAGCTGCTTATTGAGTTCTTCGCCTCCGCGTCATGAGCAGCACCATGCAGCAAGCGCCGGGACTCTGGCGCACCGATCTACAGCAGCACGATCTCAGCATCCCGGGACGCGAGGTCATCCAAAACCGCGTCGAGATCGGCCCGGAAGCGCCTCTCGTCAAGCACAAGCACCCGGGCGAGGAGATCATCTACGTACTCGAAGGCTCGCTGGAGTATCAGCTCGAAGGCCAGCCTCCCGAGACGTATCACGCCGGCGAGGCCTTGATAGTCCCGGCGGGCACCGTTCACGCCGTACGCAATGTCGGGGACGGCATCGCGGCGGAACTCGCCACGTACGTGGTCGAGAAGGGGAAGCCCTTTCTGGTCGTCGTCGAATAGATACGAGAGAGGAGCGCGGCGCGCTACAGCGCCGCGCTCTGGATCTCGCTAACGCCCACGGCGCAGAGAAAGCCGCCCGCTCGGGCGTGCGAGCAGCAGTGGGGCCCATGGGTGTTCGCGCCTTCGAATGTGCGAGCGTCCTTTTCTTTTAATGCGCGGTCTGCTTCTCCAAGCGAAGGAGCGTCGCGATCTCTCTGAGGGTGTGATCTGTCGCTCGCGGCGGAGGACGCGCTCGACGGGCCGTCCCCTCGTGCGGAATGGCCCGAGGCGCTCCCGGTAGGCACTCGATGGTCGATACTCGCCACAACTCCGCGCGCGGGAGGTGGGCACGAGCGTCCGTCGAGAAGGGCCGGCCGAATCCGCTGAGCGCTCGTCGTCCGTCCGGCTCTTGACCAAGACCGAGCGCGGCCGCCGCAACAGGCGGACGATCGACTCCGTCTTCCTCGCCGCCGCATCCCTCCTCGTCGCCCTCTCGGCGGTGGTCACATCGTCGGCTCCTGAGCACGACGAGGACGTCGCGCAAGCGCTGGCGACCGTCCTCGGCTGGGCCGGGGCCGTGTGGCGCACGGCCTTCGTCTTCTGGTTTCCGGACCTAGGCTCGTAGCTGCAACTGCCAGGCGGCTGCCACTTCCTTGGTCGCGCCTGCCGTCGACTGTCAGGGCAGCAGCCCCGACGGCGAGACGCCGGGATGGCGGGAGGAGATCCTGACGCGCAGCGCGGCGGGCCGGATCGCGAACCGGAGTGGCGGGCTCAGATCAGCCGCCTCGCCGTCGACGCCGGCGTGCACCGGCGCGGGACCCGTCACCTCGAACGAGGTCGCGCCCCAGGCTCGTCCCGGCATCGGTCGAGTGGCTGGAGCGTCGAGGACGACGATTCCGAGCTCGCCGCTGTCGAGCGTTCGTCGGGTGCCGGCGACCAGCGGGCGGTCGAGCGCGTAGGGATTGTTCGAGACGAGCACGACGGCCGGCGAGCGGTGTTCACGGCCGAGGTCGTCGACAAGCTGCAGCTCTGGCAACGACGCGCTCGGGCCGAGCACCGCACGCGCCGTCTCGAACAGGGTCCGCGCCTTCTCGTCTCGGTACTGCTCTTGGCGAACAGCGTCGCCGTAGATTCCTAGCGAGACGTTGTTGAGAAACAGGCGACCGTTCACCTCGGCGACGTCGATCCGCCGCTCGACCCCGTCGACGAGCGCATCGAGCGATCCGACCAGGTCGTGCGGATCTACGCCCAGATCTTTCGCGAAGTGGTTGCGTGTACCGGCGGGAACGCAGACGAATGGAAGTCCGTGTGCCCGGGCAGCTGCCGCGACGATCGCCAACGATCCATCTCCGCCGGCTGCGCCTAACAGATCCGCCCCGCTCGCCACGGCTTCGGAGACGAGCGCGGCCAGGCTCTGACCAGCGCGCAGGACGACGGCGTCGATTCCCCGGTCGCGCGCCCGCTCGGCCACGGCGGCGCGTGCCGCCTTCCCGTCGCCGGAAGTCGGGTTGACGAACAGCACCGGCCGTAGCGCCGGATCCCCCGCTCGCCAGCCGTAGTGCGCCAGCCGGTTCGGCGGGCTCATGGACTGGCGGCTTTCGCGGCGGTGAGGTCCGACGGCAACACGATCTGACGATGTTCGCAGCCGTGGCGGCAGCAGACCCGCGGCACGTGGCAGTGGGTTGGCAGCGACGCGCGCGAGTGTCCACGCGACAGGTACTCAAGCGAAGGGAGGAGCAATGGCGGAGACTGAAAACGTCGTCGTCGTGCGGTTCACGGATCCGAGCAAGGCCTACCAGGCGCTGAGCGTGCTGAAGGAGTGCGATGCCGAGGGTCGGATCGGGCTCGAGTCCGCGGCCATCGTCGAGCGCACGGAGACCGGAGAGCTGCACATTCCCGAGGGCAGCGACAACGTCGAGCTCCTGGGCACCGCGAGCGGCTCGCTGCTCGGGATGCTGATCGGTGTGCTCGGCGGCCCGGTCGGTGTTCTCGTGGGTTGGGGCTCCGGTGCGTTGGTGGGCGGCGCGTTCGACATCGATCACGCCGTCACGTCCGACGAGGCGCTGACCGTTCTCGGCAGGGCGCTTCCGCCGGGGTCGACTGCCGTCATGGCGAGCGTGAGCGAGCCGGCGGTCGAGGTGATCGACGGCGAGATGAAGAAGCTCGACGGCGAGGTGACCCGCCGCCCGACCTTCGAGGTCATGGCGGAGCTCGAGGCGGCGGAGGATGCCGCTGAGGCCGCGGCGCGCGAAGCGCGGCGAACGCTGCACGAGGAGCACAAGGCCGAGGTGAAGGCCGGATTCGACGATCGCGTCGGGAAGCTCAAGGAGAAGCTGCACGTGTCGTGACAACCGCGCCGGGCGTTTGGCAGCGTTGGCGGCGGCTGCGACGATCGTCGCGTCGGAACCCGGTGGCCGCGAGGTCAGCGGGTTCCGACGTCTCTGGGATCTTTCGAAGCGGCTCGCCGCGGCAGCAAGTACGCCTGGGAAAGGCAGCGCTCTGGCAGTGGCTCCCGAGACGCTCCACTTCGAATTGTGCGAAAGGAGCTCTGACCGTGGACCACGTGCACCCACAGGGCCGATCCCACCCCCCGCTCGAGCCGAACCCGGCGCTCATCCGGCACGCCGAGGAGCGAAGGCAGAGCGTCGAGAACCGCATCGCCGACCGGATCACCGCGTTCGCGGGATCGATGCGGTTCGTCTACATCCACATCGTCTGGTTCGGCTGCTGGATCGGGCTCGGCGTCGAGCACTACCCGTACGGCCTGCTGACGATGATCGTCTCGCTCGAGGCGATCTTCCTCTCGACCTTCGTGATGATCAGCCAGAACAGGGCCGACGCGAAGCGGCAGGCGGTCGCGGACCAGCAGTGGCAGACCGTGAAGGACGAGGACCGGCAGAACCAGGAATTGCTCGCCCTCTCGCAGCAGATCCTCGAGCTGACGAAGGCAATTCATGCCGTGACTACTCCCCGACCAGACCCGAAGTAGCGCCTCCACGCGGATGGCCGATGCGTCGGAGTGCTGAGCCCTCTCGTGTCGGAGCAGCTGCTCCGCTCGCCATCGCAGGCGTCGGGTGCCGGCGCGTCCGCGATCGTGACGACCATCCTGCTCGCCCTCGGTGCGAGCCTCCCGGTCGTCGTCCCGAAGTCGGTCGCTGCGGGTGGTGACATGATCAGCCTCGATCCTGGCGGAGCGGCGCACTCCGGGGCGGGTACGGGGAACGCTGCCGAGCTGATGGAACGGGAACGGAGGTGGCGATCACCGCCAGATCCCTCGTCTCTCTGCGCATCAGCGTCCAAATGCAGCTCGTCGAGGCGCTGCCTGGGGTGCGACTCGTCCGGCGTTGCGCTCGTAGGGATCCAGACCGCGAAGTTGGCGGCGATCAGCGCGACGTTGACGATCGGAAAGCGCCGCGGGTGCAGGCCATCCGAGAGGGGCAACATGGAGCTCACGCTGCAACGGCCGGCTGCCACGCGACTGCCATGGCGATCTGTGTTCCTGCCGTAACGTGACGGAGGGCCCGCAGAAGGCCGCTCCGGCCCGCCAGACTCGGGAGTCGCGCCTGCGGGAGCACAGGCAAAGGGTGCGGCGGCTCGCTCGGCCCGCGGCTTTGCTCGTGCTCGGCGGCGTCGGGATCTACCTGTTGCTTCCGAGCCTGCTCTCCGTTTTCGGCTCGTGGCGCTCGCTCGAGCATCTCGACTGGCCGTTCGCGATCCTCGCTGTGGCGTGCGAGGCCGCGAGCTTCGTCTGCCTGTGGAAGCTCGACCGGATCGCCCTGCGGGCCAGAGCGTGGTTTCCGGTCGCGGCCGCGCAGCTCAGCGGGAATGCCGCCGGGCGCGTCCTGCCCGGAGGCGGCGCGACGGCGACTGGAGTCTCTGTCGCGATGCTGCGCAGGGCGGGCGTCGACACCGGCCAGGCCGTTGCGGCGCTCGGAACTTCATCGGCGCTACAACTCGCCACGGCATTCGCGCTGCCGCTGCTGGCGCTGCCGGCGATCCTGGGCGGCACGCCTGTCGACCACAGCCTCGCGGTCGCGGCCTATCTCGGCGCGGCGCTCTTCGTGCTGCTGGTCGGAGCCGGCGCGATCGCCTTCACCACGGATCGTCCGCTCGAGCTGGCGGGGCGTGCGGTCCAGTGGCTGCTGAACGCGACCGTCAGGCGGCGCCGGCACGTGAGTGGCTTTTCCGAACAGCTGCTCTCAGATCGCAACTTCATCCGCGCGACGCTCGGCGAGCACTGGAAGACGGCTGTCCTGGCTGCGGCCGGCAACACGGGCTTCGACTATCTCGCGCTGCTCGCAGCCATTCGCGCCGTCGGCGCCGAGCCGCAACCGTCGCTGGTTCTGATGGCATACGTGGCCGCCGAGCTTCTCGCGCTGATCCCGATCACGCCGGGCGGCCTCGGCTTCGTCGAGGCGGGGCTCGTCGGCACGCTGAGGGTCGCGGGCGTGCCAGGCGGCGACGCTCTGGCGGCGACGCTCCTCTATCGCATCGTCGCGTACTGGCTCCCGCTCGCCGCAGGAGGCATCGCCTACGTCCTCTTTCGGCGGCGCTACGGATCTTCCCGGACCCGCCCGGTCTCGCCCGCGAGCTAGGGCCGCCTGTCGTCATCGAGCGCGGCGGGACCGAAAAGCAGGCAGTGGTTGGCAGCCGGCGCGACGAATGTGGCAGCGGATGGCAGCCACGGGCCGCATGGTCCGGCTGTGAGCTCTTCGAGCGACGAAGCGTCCGCGCGGAAACGCGCAAAACCGTCCTGAGGGCCGCGGCGACGAGCCGCCGCGCAAGCTCGGCCTCGGCTGGCGGTCGGTCGGGCTCTTTGCCCTACTCCTGCTGCTGAACTACCTGCTCGCCGCCGCGTTCTTCGGGTCGGCGCGTGCAGATTGCGGACTTCACCGGCTCGCTCGAGAAGATCGAGCTGGGCGCCGCGCGCACGCTGACGCTCACGGCGGCGGACAAGCGGCGCACCGCGTACCACGAGGCGGGGCACGCGCTGGTCGGCATGCTCACGCCGGGCGCCGATCCCGTCCGCAAGATCTCCATCATCCCCCGCACGATGAGCCTCGGCGTCACGCTCTCGGCGCCAGGCAGCGACCGCTTCAGCTACGACAAGCGGGGCCTGCTCGCCCACATCAAGGTCGCCACCGGAGGACGGGCCGCCGAAGAGGTCGTCTTCGGCGATGAGACGACCGGCGCCGAGTCCGACATCCGCCAGGCGAGCCAGCTTGCACGCGACATGGTCGGACGCTTCGGGATGAGCGCGCAGATCGGTTTCCTCTCCGTCCTGCCGCAGGACGGGCAGGCTGCGGCCTTGCCCGGCTATTCCGAGGTTTCGGAGCGGACACGGCAGCGCGTGGACGACGAGATGCGGCGCATAGTCCGAGAGGCGCACGACGAGGCCGTGCAGTTGCTTTCAGAGCATCGACACCGCCTCGACGGCCTCGCCGAGGCGCTCTTCCAGGCGGAGACGCTGGAAGGGCCGGCGGCCTACGCAGCGGCGGGGCTCGAACCGCCGAACGACGACGCGACGCAAGCGCCAAAGCGTGGCCGCGTCGCCGTCGAGCCACTCACGCCTGAGGTATCCGCGGCGCGCGCCGTAGCACGTCTCGCACGACGCGGCGGCGAGGCCGCGGGCCTACCCGGGATGACACGGTCGGCGTAGCGTGAGATGCTGTTCGCTTCCAAAGGCAGAAGTCGCGCGATGGCGAATTCACTCGAGATCCGGCTGCTCGGGCCGTTCGAGGTCGTCGCCGGCGGGCGTCAGGTGGACGTCTCCGGGACCAAGCGGCAGGGGTTGCTTGCGCTGCTCGCGCTCCACCGCGGTCGCGTCCTGGGCGTGGACGAGCTGATCGACGGCTTGTGGGGCGCGGACTTGCCTGCCTCGCCCCGCAACGCGCTCCAGCACCATGTCGCGCGGCTGCGCGCCGCGCTCGGGCAGGAGACGATCGTTGCGTCCGGTGACGGTTACGCGCTGGTAGATGCGGCCGTGGACGCGCTGGATTTCGAGGAGTTACTCGGAGAGGCGCGCCTCGCCTTGCGCGAAGGCGATGCCGGGGCCGGGGCGGAGGCTGTTGCGCTGGCGCTCGGCCTCTGGCGCGGTCCGGCGTTACAGGGGCTCACGGACACCGCCTGGTCCAGCGGCGAGGCGCGGCGGCTGGAGGCACTTCGAGTCGACGCGCTCGAGGAGCAGTTCGAGGCGGCGCTCGCGCTCGGGGAGGATCGGGAGATCGTCTCGGCGCTGCGCGCCGCGGTCGAGGAGAACCCGTTCCGGGAGCGGCTATGGGGGCAGCTGATGCTCGCGCTCTACCGCTGCGGTCGCCAAGCGGACGCGCTGGGCACGTTCCAGGAGGCGCGGGGCGTGCTCGCGCAAGAGCTGGGGCTCGAGCCGGGACCCGACCTCCAGCGCCTGCAGGCCGCCATCCTTGCCCACGACCCGACGGTCGCCCCAGTCCACGGCGCGCAGAGACGGCGCGGCAATCTGCCTGCCCGGGCAACGTCGTTCGTTGACCGCGAGGAAGAGCTGGCCCAGGTAGTCGAGTTGCTGCGCGAACACCGGCTCGTAACCCTGACCGGGCCGCCCGGCGTCGGGAAGAGCCGCCTGGCGCTCGAGGTCGCCCGCTCGCTCGAGCCCGAGACCGCCGGAGGGATCTGGCTGGTCGACCTGACCCGAACCGCCCGGACGGCCGACGTCGTCCGCCTCACCGCGAACGCCGTCGCGGCTCGCGGTCGCGACCCGCTGGCGCGGGTGATCGCCCGCCTGCGCGATGCGAAGGCGATTCTGCTCTTCGACGCCTGCGAGCACGTCCTCGAAGAAGCAGCGCGCGTCGTCTCGGCGCTGTTGGACGAGTGCCGCGATGTCCGCGTCCTCGCGACGAGTCGCGAGGTGCTGCACCTCGCCGGCGAGGCACGGCTCCACGTCGAGCCGCTGCGGCTGCCTGTTTCCGGCTCGACCGACGGCGCCGGCTCTCCCGCTGTGCAGCTGTTTGCTGCGCGCGCACAGGCGGCGCGGCCAGGGTTCGAGCTCGACTCCGAGGCTGCCCGGCTCGCCGCCGAGATCACGCGCCGAGTCGACGGGCTGCCGCTCGCAATCGAGCTCGCCGCCGCCCGCGTGAATGTGCTCGGACTCGGCGAGCTCCTGTCGATCGTCGAGCGCCGCCTGCCACTGCTCGACGAGCGCTCCGCAGCGGAACCGAGCCGCGCCGCACTGCGGGGGCTCGTCGAGTGGAGCTACGAGCTGCTGCACACGGACGAGAAGACGCTGCTCCACCATCTTGCCGTGCATCGAGGCGGCGCGTCCCGGCCGTCGCTCCTCGCAATCGCTAGCAAGTACGGCCTGGACGAGGCAACCGTCACCTACCTGCTCGGCGCGTTGGTCGACAAGTCGATCGTCTCGGTGTCGTTCCCCGAGGGCGAGGCGCGCTACGACCTGCTCGACACCGTCCGCGACTACGCGCTCGAGCGTCTCGCCGAAGGCGGCGGCCTGGCCGCTGCCCGCGAGGCGCACGCGCAGCACTTCGCGACCCTGGCCGACGTTGCGCGGACGGAGCTACGCGGGCTGGAGTGGCAGGCCTGGATGAGACGGCTCGAGCTGGAGCACGACAACCTCTGGGCTGCCCTCACCTACGCGCGCGAGGCCCCCGATCAACCCGTCACTGCCCGCCTCGGAGCAGGGCTGGGATGGTACTTCGGCACCGCCGAGCGGGTGTCGGAAGGGCGTGCATTCATCGAGGCCGCGCTGGCGTCGTCGGAAGAGGAGGCACCGCTCCCGCTGCGCGTCGAGATGCTGGGGTACGTTTGCTACCTCGCGACCGAAGAGGACGATCTCGAGGCGGCCGTCGAGGCGGGCAACCGCGGCCTCGCGCTCGCGACGGCGGCCGACGCCCCATGGGAAAACGCGATGGTTCGACTGGCGCTCGCGTTCGCGCACGACCGCGCCGGACCGCATGAGCGTGCGGTCGCCCTCGCCGAGGAAGCGCGCGGCGCGTTCGAGGAGTTGGGCGACACGTGGGGAGCCGCATCGTCCGCGCTGACCGGCGCTGTCGGCGCCCTCGTCGCAGGGGATACCGCGACCGCGACCAACCTGACCGCGGACGCCGTCCGCCTGCATGGCGACTACGACGTCGGCGCGATCCCGGCGGCGCTGCTCGAGGCCTTGCTGGCGGAGCGGCGCGGCGACGCCGAGGCGGCGGCAGCGGGGTACCGCCGAGCGCTCGAGCGCTCGGTGTTGGCCGGCTTCACCGAGCACGCCTCGTTCGCGCTCTCCGGCCTCGGCTCGATCGCCTTCGCAGACGGGAAGATCGGCGAGGCCGAAACGGAGTATCGCCGCGCGCTGGCGGCCGGCGAGGCGGCGTCGGCGCCATGGTTGGTCGCGCATGCGCAAGCGAGGCTCGCGCAGGTGCTCGCGGCCGCCGGCGACGCCGAGGCCGCCGCGATGCTGTATCGCGGCGTGATCGGCTGGTCCGAGGAGCCGCGGCAACACGCGGCGCGCGAGGCGCTGTTCATCGCGCTCGTCGGCAACCCGGTGACGGCCGCACTTCTCGGCCTCGCCGAGATCGCCGAGGCTGGCGGCGACGCCGAGGCTGCCGATGGGCTGCGCGCCCGTGCAGGGCTCGCGCTCGCCTGAGCCGCCGCGGTCGGCTGACAGCGGGCCAGGTGAAGCTTAGCCGCGGCCACGTGGCAGTCGAGCCGCGACGCGTGGCAGCCGGCTGGCAGCGCGGTTCGCGACGGTTGAGCCGTCCGAATCAACGAAAGGATTGTCATGCCGACTACGACGATCGAGGAGCGGCTCGCGGAGATGGGCCGCCAGATCGACGCGCTCGAGGCGAAGGCGCGTGCTGGTGGAGGCGAGGCGACGTCGCGGATCCAGCGTCAGCTCGGCGCGCTGCGCCAGCAGGAGGCGTCCGCCCGTGCCGCCTCGCACGAGGGGGCTGAGGCCTTCGACGAGAGGTTCGAGCAGTTCGAGGCGAGGTTCCACGTAGCGCAGAGCTCGCTGGCCGCGGATCTTGCCGACAACCGCAAGAACTTCGCGGACGCTCTCGAGAACGAGTTGCACAGTTGGGATACCTACTTCGAGCGGCTGCAGGCGCAGACCGCGCTGCGGGCAGCGAGCGCGCGCGAGCAGTCCGAGGCGGCGATCAGCGATCTGAGGCGGCGCCGCAACACCTTGGCCGAACAGCTGGCGGACGCCCGCACCGCCTCGGGGGAGGCATGGGACGAGCAGAAGCAGCGGATCGCGGCGGCGCGCGACGACCTTGAGCGGAAGGCCGACGAGGTCTCCGCGAAATTCAAATGACCCGCCGAGCCAGAGGAGGCAGTGATGCAACTGACTGATCCGTCTCTCGTGCCCGCGCTTGTGGCGATGGGCGTCGGGGTGTTGATGGTGCGCGCAGGCGTCGGCAAGGGCCTGCTCGCATGGCGAAAGAATCAGACAGATGGGAGGAGGAGGAAGCGATGACTCAGACGGTTTCCGACTACAAGCACGGGACAGCGCTGCTGTCACCGTTCGCCATTGGACGACGCGCGGTAGCGCGCGCGCTACCGCCGTGGTGGTCGTTCCTGATCACGGGCATCGCCTGGATGGTGGTGTCGCTGATCGTCCTTCGGTTCGACTACACGTCAGTGTCCTCGATCGCGCTGCTCTTCGGGTTCGTCGCGCTTGCCGCAGGCATCGTCGAGATCGGAATGGCCTTTCTCGCACCCGGCTGGTGGAAGCTGCTCAACGCTGTCCTCGCGGTCGCGTTCATCGCGGCAGCGGTCGTCGCGTTCGTCCATCCCGGCAACACGTTCGTGGCGTTGGCCGCGGTCTTCAGCTTCTTCCTCGTCTTCGCCGGCGCGTTCGACATCATCCACTCGATCGCGGCGCGTCGGGAGAGCGACGCCTGGTGGCTGCAGCTGGTCGGCGGGATCATCGAGCTCGCGCTCGGCTTCTGGGCGGCGGGCTACTGGGGCCGCAGCGCCATCCTGCTCGTTGCCTGGGTGGCCGCGTTCGCGCTGATTCGCGGCGTCAGGGACATCGTGCTCGCGTTCCGGGTGCGCGAGATCCAGCACGGCGCAATTGACGAGCATGCGGCGCAGCCACGAGCTCGCGCGGCGGCAACGTCGTAGGGATGCCGATGGCATCCGAAGTCCACTCGACGAGCGCGCGGCAAGCGGTTCTGCCACGGCGACGCATCCTGCTCTGCTACGACGGCTCCGCCGAGGCGCGCCGCGCGCTCGAGCGAGTCGGCGAGATCGCGTCTGTGGCTCCGAGTCGGGTGACGGTCGTCAGCGTGGCCGAGCCGATCTACGCGAATCCTCCATATACCGGCTATGCCGATCCGGGCGAGGAGCAGGCCCATCGCCGCCTTCTCGAGGAGGCAGCCGAGGACTTGCGCGGCCAGGGAGTCGACACCACGACCCTCGAGTCCGTCGGCGACCCGGCAGCCGCGATCCTCGACGCCGCACGCGACGGCGCCGACCTCGTGGTCGTCGGCTCCCGTCACCGCGGGCTGATCAAACGCCTGCTCTTCGGCTCGGTGAGTGCCGAGGTCGTCGTCGACGCGCCGTGCGACGTGCTGGTCGTGCGCTGAGAAAGGTCTGAACGAAATGGAAGCGAGCTGGCGAGAGCACGGGAACGACCGCAGGTTCGTCCTCGCGTCCGCGGTGAGGCCGGAGGACGCGAGGCGCACTGCCGCCGAGCTCCCGGCGCCGATTGATCTTGTCGTCACGAGCCCGACGGAGCTCGCCCAGCAGGCGGCGGCGAAAGCCGTGGGCAGACCGCTGGGTCTTCACCCTCGAGGAGCGGCTGCTCGCCCCGCGCGCCTCGGGTGAGTCGGGCGGCGACGTGCTTGCGCGTTTCGCGCAGGCACTCCGCGGTGTGCTTGCGTGTGAGTCGAGCGTGTCGCTCGTGATGTGCGACACGCTCGACCTCCTCGGTGGAAGCACCTTCGTGCTCGACGAGAAGGGCCTCATGCACGTAGCCGACTCCCTGGACCAGCTGCCGCTGCTGGACTGAAGCCTCTGCGATCGAGCAGCGAGCGAGGGCGGCGTGCGATGGCGATCGGCGCGATAGTTACGAACCGGTGCTCGTTCTGGGTGATCTGGGCGGATGGATCGTCGGCGTGTTCCAGCGCATCGGCGACGTGTCGGTCTATTGGCTCGTGCTCGCGCTCGCGCTGAAGACCTTTGAGTCGGCGTTCATCGGCCTTGCCTGGCGCAACATCCTCCTCGCCGCCTACCCGAAGAGCGGGCTGCGCTTCAAGACGGCCTGGGCCGCGTCGCAGGGTGGAACGGCGATCAATGCGCTCACCCCCGCCCAGGCGGGGACCGCCGCGATGATCGGGCTCTTCCGGTCGAGCATTCCCGGCTCGTCGGTCGCCGGCGTGACCTCGGCCACGGTCGTGCAGTCGCTGTTCTTCACGGCGGTGAGCGTGGTGATGGTGATCTGCGTCGCGATCTTCCGCCCGCACACGGTGTCGAAGGGATCGCCGTCCGACGAGACAGGCGACTTCTTCGCGGCGCACCCGCTGTTGATCCCGCTCGTGATCGTCGCGGTGCTGGTCGTGCTGTTTCTGCTCTGGCCTCGCCTGAAGCCGAAGATCGAGGGGCAGTGGCGCAAGGCGAAGCAGGGCGCCGCGATCTTCAGCGACTGGGGCCGCTATGCGCGTGAGGTGGCGCTGCCGTCCGCGGTCTCCTACTGCTTCCGGATCGGCGTCAACGTTGTCTTCATGGCCGCCTTCGGGATCCCGATCACGGCGTTTACCGTCTTCCTGATCGCCTCGTCCCACATGCTCTCCGGGATCTTCGCGATCACTCCCGGCGGCGTGGGGCAGACGCAGGCCCTGGACGTCGCAACGCTGAGCCGCCAGGCCCCGACGGGCAGCGTGGCCGCCTTCTCGATCACGCAGGACTCGATCCTGACGATCTGGAACGTCGTGCTTGGCCTGACGCTGATGCTTTGGGTATTCGGCTTCTCGCAGGTCAAGGCGCTCCTGTCGAGGAAGCCGGCCGAGCAGCCTGCCGAGCGGGCCGTCGAGACACCGAAGGCCTAGACCGTGTCGGGGCCACGGTGAGCCCTGAGATAGACCCGGTAGCCTCGATCTGAACTCATCCGGCGTGCCTCGGGTCACTGCGCGTACATGCGCTCGAAAGCCACAAGACTGCCTCGACCTCCGCAATCAGCACGGCGAACAGCCAGAGGACGACTGCAACCCCGCGCTCCGGCGGCTGAGGCTCGTTGCTCGAGCGCCTCTCAGCCGTTACGCCGGCTGCTTTCTTGCGGCGTCCTCGGCGGCGATGCGAGCTCTTCTGCCGGCCGTCAGCTCCTCGGCGACGATCTGGAGCCCTGCCGCGATGGGGACGCCGATGATCGCCCCGATCAACCCGAAGAGCGCCCCGAACGCCAGGACGCTGGCAAGCACGGTGAAGCCGGAGAGCTGAGCGGCCTTGCCGATGATCGTCGGCTGCAGGACGTAGTTCTCGATCTGCTGGTAGATCACGATCACGATCACGAAGACGATCAAGGCTTCGAGGCTGACCGAGAGCGCGACGATCCCGATGATGACGCCCGCGATGGTGGCGCCGATGTTCGGGATGAGGTCGAGAATCCCCGCGATCACCGCTAGCGCGAGGGGATACGGAAGGCCCAGGAGCAACGCGGTGACGCCGTAGACCGTCCCGCAGATCACGGAGATCGCCAGGTTGCCGAGCATGTAGCGCGAGGTCGTGTGGATGATCCGATCCGTGACCCGCAGGAAGCGCTCCCGCTTGTCCCGATACAGCAGGCTCCCGATCCAGTCCCGCCAGCGCGGTTCGTCGATCAGCCCGAAAAGCGTCAGGAAGACGACGGAGAAGACGAGCGTAACCGCGCCGAAGGCCGAGGCTCCGACATGGGCGACGCCGCCCGACACCTTGCCCACCCCGTTGGCGATGTCGCTCGCGTGCTTCCTCAAGGTGTCGAGCGAGTCGCTGCCACTGTTGACGAAGTTGCCCAGATCGCTGTGCCTGACCTTGTCGACGATCTGTGGCAGGTCGTCGCTGAACCCGCGCACCGAGCCGCTGACGGCCTGCACCAGGACCAACCCGACGACACCGAGCACGAGCACGACCGCCAGCACGAGCACCGCAGAGCACCAACCCCGGCTCCAGCCGAACCGCCGCTCCATCTCAGTCACCGCCGGCGAGAGAACGGCGACGCTGAACAGCGAGACGAGGATCACGAGCAGGACGTTCGCGATCGACGCGAGCGCCCACGCCACCGCGGCGGAACCGGCGACCAGCAGGATCGTGCGGACAGAGATCGAGACATTGACCTCACGCCCGCTGGTGTCCCTAGCCCCGGAGGCGGGTTCTACTACGGTCATCGCTCCTTGTCTCAGAACGTCGCGTAAAGCTCGTCCGCTTTGCGCTCGAGCTCGTCGATTGCGGCATCGACCTTCTTCTGGTGCTCGAGATGCGCCTCATCCGACGCAGCCCGAAGCTCGCGGAGGCGGTCGGCGGCGTTGTTCCTGAACACGCTCGGTCCCCCAGGCGTGTCGGCCAGCGCGACGCGGTACGTCTCGCGACCGGGCGCAGCTCGGTAGATGGCCGTGAACTTCTCGATCTCCTCTTCGTAGAGTGGACGGCTGTCGACGGTCCCGGACTCGGCTGCTTCCTCGGTTGTCCAGAGTGAGATCGCGAGCGCTCTGCCCTCATCTGTCAGAAGCAGGTACATGCCCCCGTAACCCTGCTGGTCACGGAGCGCGGGAACCACCGAACCGCGCACGACGTCGACAGCATCGTCGAGGGCCATTCGTACTGAATCGATCTCTCCCTCGAGTACTCGCGCGATCATCAGTGCACCTCCATCTGGCTTTCGATCCATGCCAATGTGTCGGACGCGACTGCCAGGCTGCTGCCGTGCATCGCGCCGTTACTGCCACAGGCCCGGGACCCACGGCAGGGCCGCCGTGGGTCGACGGCAGCGCTCTGGCAGCGGCGTCCGCGACCCTGCGCTCCAACCGACACGGAAGGAGAAGGACGATGGCAAGCACCACGCTCAAAGAGCCGCCGGCGGTCGCGGCGAGCCGCCAATGGGCAGTCGATCCGCGGCGCTCGACGGTGGAGTTCAGGGCGCCGACGTTTTGGGGCCTCAGCACCGTCGTTGGGCACTTCGACCAGTTCGAAGGCTCCTACGCCCGCGACGACGACGATGTCCCCGCTATCGAGTTGACAATCGATGCCGAAAGCCTCGACACCGGCAACGAGACGCGCGATAGGCATCTGCGCTCCGAGCGCTTCTTCGACGTTGTGGAGCATCCGCAGGTGCGCTTCAGCTCGACCTTGATTCACCAGCGCGACGGAACACTGGCAATGAACGGCCAGCTCGAAGCGGCGGGAGGGAGGGTCCCGGTCGCGCTGGAGGCAACGGTTCGGAAAGAGGGCGACGAGCTCGAGATCGAAGCGACAACCACGGCTGACCAGCGCGAGCTCGGGATGACGTTCAGCCCGCTTGGAATGATCCGCACACCCGCGACGCTTCACGTCAAGGCACGGCTGACGCCAGACCGCGGACAGCCCTAGCCGATCGGAGACGCCCGCCGAACAAGGCGCGATCGGCTGGCCCCAACGCTGCGCGCACTCGGCGTCTCTCGTGGCCTAACGGCGTGCGGCGGCGTTTACCGTGGAGGACGCAGGAAACCGCCGCAAAAGCGGCGGTTTTTCATGGCGCACTTCGCAGGAGTTTCATCCCGGCGCTCGGTTTCCGAAACACGCAGATGGGATGGGTGAGCGATGGGTTCCTGGGCGGGCGCTGCGTGCAGGTTTACGTGGATGGGCCATTGAACTCCTGGCCGCCGAACCCACCTTGCGGTCGCGACGGCAGGTACTGACTGCAAGCGCGGAAGGCTTTCTGCGTCTTGGCATCGAAGTTCGGCCGCTGCCCGGGTTGGCCACCCTGCGGGCGCCCGCGCGGAAGGGTCACGCCGTGATCCTGAAGGCACTGCTGGAAGCGCGCGAACGCCTGCTGGTCGATCTGCGGCCGCTGGCCGGACGGGAAGGTGGCAGAGGCGCTCTTCTTGCTCGAGCCGCAGCCCGCCACGAGGAGGGCGAGGGCTGCCAGAAGGCTCGCGAGAAAGAGCGCCTTCACAGTCGTGCCTCCTGTTCGGTTGCGCTCGTGGCGGCGGAAAGCAGCCGCCCGTCCTGCATTCGAATGACGCGAGGGGCCTCTGCAGCGATCTCGGCGTCATGCGTGATCAGGACGACCGTGTGGCCGCTGCGGGTCGAGAGATCCTTGAGCAGCGCCATGATCTCCTCGCCGGTTGCGGTGTCGAGGTTTCCGGTCGGCTCGTCGGCGAGCAGGACGTGCGGGTTGTTGGCGAGGGCACGCGCGATCGCGACGCGCTGCTGCTCGCCGCCGGAGAGCTGCGACGGAAGGTGGTGGGCTCTCCCGCCGAGCCCGACCGACTCGAGCAGCTCATGGACGCGGGCCCCGCGCGCCTCCCCGTCCAGCCCGCCAGGCGCGAGCGCAACCTCGACGTTCTGTGCGGCGGTAAGGGTCGGGATCAGGTTGAACTGCTGGAAGATGAAGCCGATCGTCCTCAGCCTGAGCTCGGTCAGCTCGCCGTCGCCGAGTCGTGCGAGGTCACGCCCCTCGAAATCGATCTGGCCGTTCGTGGGCCGGTCGAGGGCGCCGAGAAGCTGGAGCAGCGTCGTCTTGCCCGACCCGCTCGGGCCGACGATCACGACGAACTCGCCGCGGTCGATCTCGAGGTCGACGTCGCGGACGGCGTGCACCTGGTTGGTGTTTTGGCCGTAGACCCGGCCGACGTCCTGGAGCAGGTAGATCGGCTGACGGTCGATGCTGGTGACGCTCATTTGGTCTCCTTCATTCGATGGTGCGGAGGGCTTCAGCGGGTCGCAACCGGGCGGCGCGCAGGCCGCCGACCGCTCCGGCGACGACGCCGCCGGCCATCGCGAGGAGGACGGCGGCAACGATCAGACCGATGCTGAGCGGGGCGTCGAGCTTGACGAGGGTCGAGCCGGCGGTGTTGACGGCGCCCTGACCGAACGGCCCGAAGCCGGGGCCCGCGGCGCCGGACGCCGAGGGGACAGTCGCCTTGAGGTTGATGCCGATGGCGTCGATGGCCAGGGCGCCGGCGATTCCGACGAGCACGCCGAGCGCGCCGCCGAGCAGCCCCTGCAGCAACGATTCGCCCGTCACCTGGCGGACGACGAGACGCTGCGACCAGCCCACCGCCTTCAGCGTGCCGAGCTCGCGGACCCGCTTCGCGACCGAGGAGAGCGTCAGCAGGCAGGCGATCAGGATGGCCGCCAGCAGCCCGACGAGCTCGAGCGCGGTGCCGAGCTTCTTGGTCAGGTTCTTGGCGTCGACCAGCGAGCCCGAGACACGCTTGGCGAGGTCCTTGGCGGTCGTCACCGAGGAGCCGCTGAAGCTCGAGCGAATCGCGCTCGCGACGCTCGTGACGTTGCTCGCCGAGGTGGCGCGCACGTACACCGTGTTCACGCGCCCGACACGGCCAGAGAGCTTCTGCAGCTGCGCGAGCTTTAGATAGACGTCCGAGGACTGGCCGCCGATCGGCGTCTGGGCGAGACCGACCACGGTGAAGGTCTTGCCCCCGAGCGTGATCGTTTCGCCCACGCCAAGGCTCTTGCGCTTCGCGTAGGCGACGTCGAGGATTGCCTCCCGCTTGGTTCCGGCGGAGAAGTAGCGGCCGCTCGTCACCTGGCTCGACGTGATGGCGCCCAGGTCTTGGTGCGCCTGGTCGACGCCGGCGACGTTGATCGCGTTGAAGTTGATCGCCCTCGGACCAGCGAACCCGCCGCCGCCACCGCCGCCGCCCGGAGGCCCGAAGCCCTGCGTCGGCGACTGCGTGGGGACGGTCCCCGAGATGTGCGCCGAGCTGAGGGTCAAGCCGCCGACCGCGCCCTGGACGTCGGAGAGCCCGCGGATCGCCGAGACCTTCGACGCCGGGAAGCTGAGTTGCGAGGTCGAGTTGAAGATGTCGCGGGAGAAGTGGGTGCCGGGCTTCAGCTGCCTGAAGTCGAAGCGCGCGCCTCCGTTCTCCCTGCGGAGCTGTTCGCGCTCGCTCGGCGAGAGGTTGCGGAAGCCGCCCGAGCTGCTCGAGATCTGCAGCGGGCGCGTGACCGACATGTCGGTTCCGACCCCGGTCAGCGGCTTCAGCACCTTCGCCTGAGCGTGATCGAGGCCGGTCGAGAGTGCGGTCACGGTCACGACGAGACCCACGCCGACGGCGAGGCCGAACGCGGTGAGCAGCGTACGTCCCTTCCGACGCCGCAACTCGGAGAACATGTAGGAGAGGTAGAACACGATCGACGCTCCTTGTCGGGGCTTGCGCTTGTTCCGCTTAGGAGTAGTTGTCGCGCTTAAGAGCGTCCTGAGCCGACCCTGAAGAAATGCTGAAGCCGCGTCTCTACCTGTGCGCCTTCGCCTAAAGAGCTCTTGGAGCTCGAAAAGACCCTTAGGAGATTTTCAGGTTCGTTTCAGGTGGCCTTCACTGGTGCACGCCAGACTTTGCGTCGGGCGCACACCTGGGTGCGCCGGACAACCATGAGGGCGCCGGCGGGCCTTGCCCGGCCAGCGTCAGAAAAGAGATGACGCAGCCACTCGAGACGACGGGGGACACAGCCAAGCCGAGCGGAGGTCGCTCGCCGGCGCGGATTCTCGTCGTCGACGACGACCGCTCGTTGCGCCGTGCGATCAGTCGCACACTCGAGCTCGAGGGCTACGAAGTCGAGCTGGCCGAGGACGGCGTCCAGGCGCTGACGCTCTTCGATGAGGACGGCGAGGCGCGGCCGGACCTCATCGTCCTCGACATCCTGATGCCCAACCTCGACGGCCTGACCGCCTGCCGCGCCATTCGTGCCAAGAGCCGGGTCCCGATCCTGATGCTCACAGCGCGCCAGGCGGTCGACGACCGTGTCGAAGGGCTGGAGGCGGGCGCCGACGACTACCTGGCGAAGCCGTTCGCGGTCGTCGAGCTGATCGCCCGCGTCCGTGCGCTGCTGCGGCGCTCCGCCTTCGACGAGGACGTCCTCCGCTACGCCGGTCTCGAGCTCGATCGGGAGGGGCGTCGCGCGCGCCGGGGCGATCGGCAGCTCGACCTGACCCGGATCGAGTTCTCGCTCCTCGAGCTGCTCATGTCGAACCCGCGCAAGGTGCTCTCACGGGCGACGATCTTTTCTGCGGTCTGGGGCTATGACCTTGCCTACGCCTCGAACTCGCTCGAGGTCTACATCGGCTCACTGCGGCGGAAGATGGAGGCGGAGGGCGAACCGCGGCTCGTCCAGACCGTCCGCGGTATCGGCTACGTGCTCCGCGAGGAGCCGTGAGCGCTGCGTTCCCGTTGAGCCTGCGCGCCAGGCTGACGATCGGAACCGCCTGCACACTCGCGCTCGCGGTCTGTGCCGGCTTTGTCGTCGCCTACTTCGTCGTCCGCGGCCAGCTGCGGGGCGAGATCGACCGCGCGCTCAAGGAGCGAGCGACCTCCCTCGCCACGTTTGCACGCCGGGCCCCGAGGCTATCGCCGCTGCGACCGCCGCTCCGCAGGGTCCGGATCACGCCGCCCCGGCTCGGTGGGGCCGCCGGCTACGTCCAGTTCGTCGAACAGGGCGGCAAGGTGTCCTTGCCTCCGGGAGAGCGCACCCGCCTCCCAGCCGCCGGCGCGCGCGCCGTTGCCGCCGGCCGGCGGCCGGCGTTCTTCAGAGACGCGACCGTCGCCGGCACCCACGTCCGTATCTACACCGCCCGCGTCGACAAGAACACCGCCGTCGAGATCGCGCGGCCGCTGAGCGAGGTCGATCACTCGCTCGCGCGGATCCGGCTCCTGTTTCTGCTCGTCTCGCTCGCGGCCGTGGCCGGAGCGGCCGCCGTCGGCCTGGCCGTCGCCCGAGCGACCTTGCGCCCGGTCGAGCGTCTCACCGACGACGCCGAGCGGATCGCGGCCACCGGCAGCCTGCGGGAGCGGACGGACGAAGAGCGCTCGGACGAGCTCGGTCGGCTCGCCCGTGCCTTCAACACGATGCTCGACGCGCTCACACGGTCGGTCAGCGCGCAGCGTCAGCTGGTCGCCGACGCCTCGCACGAGCTACGCACACCGCTCGCCTCGGCGCGGGCAAACCTCGAGCTCGTCGAGCTGCACGAGACGCTGCCGGCGGAGGAGCGCCGCGCTCTCGTCGCCGAGGCGGTCGGAGAGCTGCGCGAGATGACGCATCTGATCGAGGAGCTCGTCGAGCTGGCGCGCGGCGATGTCCAGGTGTCTGTCAAAGAAGCTGTCCGCCTCGATCACCTGGTCGAGGACGCGGTCGCGGCCGCGGCGCGCCGCTCGGCGTCGGTCTTTCGAACCGAGTTCAGTCCGACGCTCGTCGCCGGAGCGCCGTCCGTCCTGAGCGTCGCGATTGCGAATTTGATCGACAACGCCGTCAAGTGGAGTCCCCAAGGGGCACTGGTCGAGGTCTCGGTCAGAGACGGAACCGTGACCGTGCGCGACCATGGGCCTGGAATCGACGCGGCCGATCTCCCGCACGTTTTCGACCGCTTCTACCGTGCGCCGGCCGCACGAACGCTGCCAGGCTCGGGCCTCGGACTGGCCATCGTGCGGCAGGTTGCCGAAACGCACGGGGGATCAGCCACGGCCGAGCCGGCTCTCGGTGGCGGTTCGCTCTTCACTCTCCGCCTGCCCGTCAGCAAGGAATCGCTGAACGAGACGTCGTCGTCGGGGGCGTCAGACCGACAACCGCCCGGTGCTGGAAGACCTCCGGCCGACGTGGCCCGCCATCGTGTCGGCGGCCCGCTCGCCGCTGGCCGCGTCGCGCGCGCCGATCCAGACCTGACGGCCAGCCACGAGCTGACGGGCGGCCTCAAAGCCGAGCCCTCTGCTCGCTCCGGTGATGAGTGTCGTCGTCATGTCCAGACGATAAGGCGTGTGAGTAATGACGGGCACGCGGCGCCCGAGCGCGGTCCGCGGGACTCGTCCTTCTTCGTAAGTCCGAAGACCTTCGGTCGCTGAGGCCGGCGGCGTCCTTGCGGGAATCGCCGGCCGTGGCCGGGGCTTGGCCGGGATTCCCGTGCGGGATATGGCGCTGGAAGTACGGAGACCGGCGGTCGTCCCCGCCTGAGCCGAGCTGGCCGTCGGCTACGAGCCAGCGGTAACGGGCTCGGCCTCGGCCGCCGGGTGCTCCATGTCCTTCTCCACCTCTTGCTCGGCTGCGCGGAGCACGGCGGCCGATCCGGCGGCTCCCGCGGCGAGCGCCGCGAGCGCCCAGCGCGTGCCCCAACGGCTCCTCCCCAGCGCGCCGTCGATCGACCACTGACCCGGACCGTTCTCGGTCAGGCCGAAGACCGCGGCGAGCAGAACGAGGTTGTACTCGTAGCCACCGGCGCTCACCCAGACGCCCTTCTCCCAGTGGACGGTCTTGATCGCCGTGATCATCGAGCCCGAGACCGCAGCCGCGCCGAGCGGCGTGGCGGCGCCGAGGGCGAAGAGAAGTCCACCACCGGCTTCGGCGGCACCGGCGGCCAGGGCGTAGCGGCGCCCCGGTCGTAGGCCCAGCTGCTCGAAGAACCCGCCGGTTCCAGCGAGCCCACCGCCGCCGAACCATCCGAAGAGCTTCTGCGTGCCGTGGCCGACGAAGAGCAGTCCAATCGTTGTTCGTGCTAAGAGGCGAAAGAGACCCATTACGACTCCTTTCTTTCATCACTGTCGTTGGAAGACGCGTAGGCAGCCTCGCGCACCGCCTCGTCCGACTCGAGCCCCGCGCCGAGAGCGCCGCCGACCGTTGCGAGCGAGGCGGTGAACCAAGCCAACATGGCGTAGTCAGCCGTCCCAACGGAGTGCCCGAGACCCGAGGCGAGCGCGTTCGGGCTGAGTAGGAGTTCAGCAGTAGCGAAGATCAATAGGAAGAGGGCGGCGTAGAGCGTGGCGATCCCGATCAGGATCGTCGCTGCTGTTGCGACGTTGAACAGGATCACCTGGTCGCGCAGGCGGCGGTCGGGTGCTCGCTCCCAGAGACCGTGCGCGACGATCACGGCTCCGCTCGTGAAAGAGGTCGAGGCGATGGACGCGAGCGCGAGACGCATCGACCCGGCCGTCGCGGAGATTCGCCAGATGTCTGAGGTTACGAGGCCGTACGCGCCGGCCACGAGCGCTGCCAGCAGGGCGCGGTAGAGGCGGGCCGCCAGATGCCAGGGGCGGTTTGCCCGCACCATTCCGAGTAGGAGGCGCAGGTGGCCGAAGAGAACCTCCGGGACGAAGAGGAATCGCAGCGCCCCTGGCCGATCGGCGGTGTCGGTGGCGAGCTCCTGGAGCACGCCGCGTCCCCAACGGCGTCTCAGGCGCGCGAGCGCACCGTCGCCGCTCCACTGGCCGCCGCCGTCGCCGACCAGCTCGCCGACGAGCTCGACGAGCGTACGCCGCAACCTCGGCGCGAGGTGCAGCGCGCCGAGGGCGGGAAGCGAGACGACGGCGATCCCGTGCGTCGGGCTGACTTGCCGCGAGACGGGGCGGCGGCCGACCCGCAGCGGAAGGTCGGTGACGACGACGCCGAGATCCCAGTCTTCGTCCAGCAGCTTGCGCCGCGCCGCATCGATGATCTCGGTCGTCTGAGCCGGAGGCGCGACGAGGCGGTCCACCGTCAACTCGGTCCGCCACTCGACGCCCAGGTCCGCCGCCTCGAGGTCGTGCGCGAGCTCGCTGGCGATCTTGGCGGTGACGTCGCGCGCGAGACCCGGAGCGACGATCACCCCGAGGGCAATGTCGGGTTGCTGCTCCGCACGCCGCCGGTCCGCGGAAGCGGCTCTTGGTTTCGATGCCGCCTCCACGACCGGAGCCGCGTCAGCGCGGGGCTGGCTCCGCGCTGACCTCCCGCTCGCGGGCCTCCTCCGCCTCCCGGGCCGCTCCGGCGTCGACGTCGAAGCGCAGCTCGCCCTCCAGCGCGTCGACCGTGACGCGGTCGCCGGGGCCGATCGCGTCGGAGAGCACCATCCGCGAGAGCTCGTTCTCGACCAGGCGTTGGATCGTCCGCCGCAGCGGGCGCGCGCCGAACTCCGGATCGAAGCCTTCGTGGGCAAGGAGCTCCACCGCTTCGTCGGTGAAGACGACCTCGATCCCCTGGGCATGCAGGCGCCGGGCGAGGCGGTCGAGCAACAGCTTGGTGATCTCGGCGAGCTGCTCGTCCGTCAGCGCCCGGAAGACGATGATCTCGTCGATCCGGTTGATGAACTCCGGGCGGAAGCTGCCGCGCAGAACATCCATCAGCTCCGCTTTCAGCTCCTCGAACGACTCGCCGCGCCGGGCGTAGTCCTGGATTCGGGCTGCGCCGAGGTTCGAGGTCATGATCACGACCGTGTGCTTGAAGTCGACCGTTCGCCCCTGGGCGTCCGTCAGGCGGCCGTCGTCGAGGATCTGGAGCAGGATGTTGAAGACGTCGGCGTGGGCCTTCTCGATCTCGTCGAAGAGCAGCACCGAGTATGGCCGCCGCCGCACCTGCTCGGTGAGCTGCCCTGCCTCCTCGTAGCCGACGTAGCCGGGCGGCGCCCCGACGAGGCGAGAGACCGTGTGTCGCTCCTGGAACTCGCTCATGTCGAAGCGGACCATCAGGTTCTCGTCGCCGAACAAAGCCTCGGCGAGCGCGCGGGCGAGCTCGGTCTTCCCGACGCCGGTCGGGCCAAGGAAGAGGAAGCTGCCGACGGGTCGCTGCGGATCGCCGAGACCCGCGCGCGAGCGCCGGACCGCCTCTGCGACCGCGGAGACCGCCTCTTCCTGTCCCACGATGCGCGCATGCAGCTCCTCTTCGAGTTTGATCAGCCGCTCGCGTTCCTCGGCCGTCAGCTGCGAGACGGGGATGCCGGTCGCCCGTGACACCACCTCGGCGATGTCCTCGGGCGTGACCTCCGCGGCCCGCTGGCGGCCGGTTCGCCGCTCGTCGAGCTCCTGCCGGCGCGACTCGGCCTGCTCTCTGATCTCGCTGGCCCGCTCGTAGTCCTCGGCCGCGGTCGCCTGGTCGCGCTCGCGCGCGAGCCGCCGTAAGTCCTCTTCGAGCGACCTCGTGTCGTCGTCCTTCGTCTTCGTCCGCAACCGCACGCGCGCGCTCGCCTGATCGATCAGGTCGATCGCCTTGTCGGGCAGGAAGCGATCGCGGATGTAGCGGTCGGAGAGCTCGGCGGCGGCGACGATCGCCTCGTCGGAGATCCGCACGCGGTGGAATGCCTCGTAGCGGTCCTTGAGGCCGTGGAGGATGTCGATCGTCTCCTCGACCGTCGGCTCGCGGACGAGCACCGGCTGGAAGCGGCGCTCGAGCGCCGGGTCCTTCTCGATGTTCTTGCGGTACTCGTCCAGCGTCGTCGCGCCGATCACGTGCAGCTCGCCGCGGGCGAGTGCGGGCTTGAGCATGTTCGAGGCGTCCATCGCCCCCTCGGCGGCGCCCGCGCCCACGACGGTGTGCAGCTCGTCGATGAACACGATCAGCTCCTCGGAAGCGCCTCGGATCTCGTCGATCACGGTCTTGAGCCGCTCCTCGAACTCGCCGCGGTATTTCGTCCCGGCGATCATCCCAGCCAGGTCGAGTCCGATGATGCGCCGGTCGGCAAGCGTCTCGGGAACCTCGTCGTTGATGATGCGCTGCGCGATACCTTCGACGATCGCGGTCTTGCCCACGCCCGGCTCGCCTAGCAAGGCCGGGTTGTTCTTCGTCCGGCGGGAGAGGATCTCGATCGCCTGGTCGATCTCGTCCGCGCGGCCGATGACGGGGTCGAGCTTGCCCTCGCGTGCCTCCTGCGTCAGATCGCGGCCGTACTCGTCGAGTCTCGGAGTGCGGCTGATCTCCCGGGCACCTCCTGTCGGCTCGACGCCGCGGATCACGCCGCCGCGGAGCTTCGTGTGCGAGGCGCCGAAGCGCTCGAGCAGCCGTCCGGCCTCACTCTCGTTATCACGCGCGAGCGCAAGCAGCACGTGCTCGGGCCCGACGTACGAGGCCCCGAGCTCGCGCGACTCGTCGTAGGCGGCGAGCAGCGCCGCCTTCGCGTCAGGGGAGAGCGAGGGCGCGACGTCCGTCCGCTGCGCCTTCTCGGCCTCCTCCTCGACCTGGGCCGCGATCGCTTCCGGGTCGGCGTCGATCTCGCGCAGCACATGGCGGACGACGTCGTCGCGAAGGGCCGCGTGCAAGAGATGGTCGGTGTCGAGGTCGAGGCTTCCCCACTCGAGCGCCGTCTGCGCCGCGCGTTGCAGCAACTCGCGGGTGGCGTCGCTGAAGAACTGGGTAACGTCGACCCGTTCAACCTGCCGGGCGGGTGCCGCGACCCGCCCCGTCGATGGCGTCTGGCCGAAGAAGTCGGAGAAGAACTCGTCGAACAGGCTGCTGCCGCCGAGGCGGCCCGACATCCGCTCTTCGGCGAGATCGAGCTCGCAGAGGTACTCGGTTTCCTGCGTCCCGTCCGGACGAAGCCGGACCCGGGACGCGACTGCCGGTCGCCCGTGTCGTTGGCAAAGGTGCTCGACGGCCATCTCAGCCTCCTGTCGCTAGGTCGGTGATCTGGGTGGCACGAGGGCGACCGGCACTGTTCAGCGCCCTCGCCTCACTTCGACTTGATCTCGATCTTCTGGCGCTGCGCGCGCTCGGATTTCGGAACGCGGACCGTCAGGACGCCCTGGTCGAGGCTCGCCTCGATCTTCGAGGCGTCGACCTGCTCCGGGAGCCTGACGCGGTACTCGAAGCGCCCGGTGCGGCGTGTCCGCCGCCGGAGGGCGCCCTTGCGCTCCTTCTCCTTGATCTCGCCCGTGATCGAGAGCTCGTTGCCCGCGACCTCGATATTCACGTCCTCGCGCTTGACCCCCGGAAGCTCCGCCTCGAGGAGGTAGGCACCGTCTTGCTCCTCGATGTCCACCAGCGGCGCCCAGCCCGCTCCCTCGGTGATCAGCGGCGACTGCAAGCCGAACCCGCCAAAGGTCTGGTCGAGCATCCGGCGCATCCGCTGGGTCATCTGCTCGAGCTCGCTCAGCGGCTCCCACCGCTGCGGCTCGGTTGTGGAACGACGCTCAGGAAGAGTCTGCGACATCAGCTGCCTCCTTGGTACTTGCTGGTTCCGGTCCGTGCCACACCGGGCGGCACGAATCCGCTATCTGATGTCTAGCCGGAACCTGTGCCGACAAACTGTCGGATCTGCGACAGTGCCGGAATCGCGCGCTCTGTTTCCCTCGCCCAACGGAAGCCGCGGGCCGACAGCCCGCGTTTCGCTCCCTGGCTGCGCGCGACGATGACGCAGGGGGACTTCGAAGGGTTGCCCGGGGACGACGTCGAGGCGCTTCGCCGCTTTGCCACCCGTAGCAACTATCCACGGGGAACGACGATCTTCCGCCAGGGCGACCGGCCGCAGGAGCTCTTGATCATCGAAAGGGGGGAGCTCGAGCTCATCTACCAGACGCGCTCCGAGCGGCTCGTCCTGCAGATCCTGTACGCCGGCTCGAGCGTCGATCACCTCGCGATCCTTCTCGGCATCCCCTATCCCTACTCGGCCGTCACGTTGAGCGAGGCTACGCTGCTCCGCCTCCGCCTCGACACGATCCGCGCGCTTGAGGAGCTCTTTCCTGAAATCGCTTTCCGCTGGCTCGGCCTGCTGGCCCACGCGCTTGACCGTGCCCACCAGCGGCTTCTGGAACTGGGCGGCAAGTCAGCCGTTGAGCAAGTCAGTCGTCTCCTCTTGCACGAGTCGGCGGAGCGCGACGAGCCGACGCTCGAAATGACACAGGAAGAGCTCGCGGCCACACTGGCGCTGAGCCGACAGACGGTCTCGCGCGCCTTTCACGACCTGGCGAGCGAGGGCGCGATCATGCCGGAACGCCGCCGCGTCCGCCTGCTCGATCTCGAGAAGCTGCGCGAACATCTTCCGCGCTGAGGCCGGGCCAGGCCCGCGGGACTAGGGACCGGGGACGTCGTCGAGACGATGATCCCGCGCCGCCTCGACCGGCCGCCCCGGAGCCGTTGGCACTGGCTCGTGGTCACCGGGCTCGGCATCACCTGGATTCTGGACGGGTTCGAGGTCACCCTCGTCGGCGCGCTCGCGAGCATGCTTACCCACAAGGACGCGCTTGGTCTGACGACCCGGCAAGCGGCCTCGGCAGGCACCTTCTACCTCGTCGGCGCGATCGCGGGCGCGTTCATCTTCGGCTACCTCACCGACCGCTTCGGACGCAAGAACCTGTTCACGATCACGCTCGCGATCTAGGGGCCGCCGTGTATCTCTGCCGATCGACCTGGGCATGGCTCGACGAGACCTCGCGGATGACCCAGCGGGTACCCACGGCGGGTCGTCCGCGGGCGACGCGGCTTGCAGACATGCGTGGCACCACCCATGGCCGGCGGGTCGAATCGCCGCGAGGCTGTGAGCATGACCGAGACAGTGACTTCTCAGGACCACCTAGCAGCGGGCCTACCCGCGTGGGCGTGGCCTTCCCGCGACGACCCGTACGCGCGGAAGCGGACTGCGAACGACTACATGCGGGACGGGCTCCGCCGACTCGATCCAGACGAGCTCATTCCGTTCTTCTGCGAATGCGATCTTTCTGACTGCTTCGCCGCAGTCTGGCTCAGCGGCGGCAGGTTCGACGAGATCCGTGCGGGCACTTCTGCGGGCGTCGTTTCCGGCCTCCATGCCGAAGCCGCAGCCGCCTGAAAGGAGACCTCGGTGGTCGTCACGCCAACGACTCCTGTTGGCACTGCGCGTCCTGATCGAGGCCGGCATCGTGGCCGGGCTCGCCTACTGGGGCGTGCACCTCGGCGGCAGCACCGCGGCGAAGGTCGCACTCGGAATCGCGGCACCGGCACTCGGCTTCGGGTTGTGGGGCACTGTCGACTTCCACCAGGCGGGACGGCTCGGCGAGCCGCTCCGCCTGCTCCAGGAGCTCACCGTCTCGCTGCTCGCAGCGCTCGCCTGGTACGCCGCCGACAGGCAAGGCCTCGGCGTCGCGCTCGGCGCGCTTTCGATCGTCTACCACGCCCTGGTCTACGCATCCGGCGAGCGGCTGCTCAAACGACGTGCCGAGCCGGCGCACCCGACCGGAGCTCTCCGGTGAGACGGCAAGGGCTGACGCCCGATCCGGCAGCGCCTCATCGGAGCACGAGCAGAGATTCCGGCCCGGTCGCGGATGACCCGTTGCGGCAAGCTGGTGAAGCCGGCCTACCCGGCCTCACGCCGAAGATGGGGTCTACCACCCACATCCGAGCTCCGGGCCTGATGCCAGACTCCTTGCGGTGTTGGGTGAGGAAGGGCCTGCCGAACCCGGGGCGACCGCGCTTGCGAACCGGTGCGGTCGCTGCCGGGGACCAGTGCGCCGAGGTACCTCCTATTCATCGAGCCGACGTCGCCGGGCCTGACAAAGTGATCGTTTCGATTGTCCGTTTCACGTCTGCGCTCTCGGCTGCGGACGTCCAGGCGCTATACGAGCACCGCGCAGAGCGTTACCGGCAGGTGCCGGGGCTCGTGGAGAAGATCTATCTCCAGTTCCGGGAGACCGGCGAGTCCGGCGCGATCTACGTCTGGGAGTCGGAGGAAGCGCTTCTGCGGTTCCGGGAGAGCGAGCTCGCGGGCTCCATTTCCGACGCCTATCAGGTCGAGGGATCGCCGAGCGTGGAGCTCGCCGACGTCTGTCTCGTCGTTCACCAGGACCGACCTCGGGCCACGCGGTAGCCGGCACGGTGATGAAGCTCGCCAGGTCGAGGTCGAACGTTCTGACCCTCACAGTGACGAGTCAGGAGCTTGCTGCGCTGTTCGCGGCTGCAGCATCGCGCTTGACGCCTTGCGGGCGAACCCACAGACGCCGCGGCAATCCCTCGCCTTTCTTGAACACACCTCGTCCGCGACTACACGCTTGCCGTAGAGCTTGTACGACGGCAGTGTTGCTGAGCATGACGACGGGCGCCCATGGCGCCCGTCGTCGCGTCGAACAGAGTGACGCCTGTCAGGCCGGCACCAGTGCCCCCTGACGGACGTGTTCGACGACTCGGTCGACGTCCTCAGTGAAGCGTTCGTAGTCGAACTGGCGAGCGTTGAGGTAGGTGCTCCAGGCCATCGTGTGCTTGGCCATCAACGCGGCCTCGTTGATCTCCTCTCGGCGAGGAACTCTGGAACGAATCCGAGCATCTCGCGAATCTCGGCCTCCACCTTGCTCCGTTGCACAGTCACCTCCTTGTCTCTCGTGACGGCCGTTCTCAAGCGAATCTACGGAGACGCCCGTCGACCGCACATGCGGGTTGCTCTCCATTTTCTGAGACGTGCCGCGAACGGTGCTGTCACCGCGTGGCCAACGCCGAAGGGCAGCGCTCTTCGCGAGGACTTCAACCGCGCCAGATCCTCGCACGTGCGGTGACCCCGAGCCGCGGCGTGCCCTTCGGCGTCCGTCCCAGCTTCCTGGCAGGGGTCGGAGCTGCCATGGGGTCTGCCACCCATCTCTTGAGCTGCCCGGATGGGCGGTGCGAGGCGTGCGAGATACAGGCTCGGCCCCATCCCGTCCGGGGGGTTGCCCAGGCAGCGTGCAGCCCATGCGCAACGCGGACACACAGACCACACCGACGAGACGCAGGATGAGCAGGGGGGATTACGACCGGCACCTCGCCGCCTATCTGCTCACGAATCTGTGCCTGGAGACCGATCTCGCGCGTGAATTCGAGCGCCTTCGGCTTCCCGAGCCAGCCGCGTCTCGCAATCGCAAGTCCGCTTAGGAAGGAACCGCGGTCACGGTCACTCCGTCGTCCTCTTCTCCCCTGCGGCGGAGTGACCGATGACCTCTCATGTTCTGTCCGACCAAGGAATCGAACTCCCGACACGGGGTACAAAGCTCGCGAAGTGCAGAATGCGACCGGTAAGGGCGGACGCACCGTGACCCGCTTGGGAGGCGCCGCTGCGGCGACGCCAGAACTCTCCGAGCCGGTCGCGAGGCAGCGTACGCTCGACCCTCGACCGATGGCGAATCTACGGCAGACGCGCCCGTCCGGCTATCGCCGGTTGTCGCTCTACACCCGGGTGCTGCTCGCCAACGCCACGGTGCTCGTCGCCGCCACCGCGGCCATCGCTTTCACTCCGGCGCGCATCCCGTTTCCGGCCGGCGTCGAGGAAGCGCTCCTTCTGCTCACCGGGCTCGGCACGATGGTGATCGCCAACGCGGTGCTCCTGCGGCTCACGTTCGGACCACTCTCGCGACTCGTGCAGCTCATGGGGACGATCGATCTGCTCAAGCCGGGTCAACGCCTTCCGATTACCGGCGGCGTCGAGGTCCGAGCGGTCATTCGTGGCTTCAACGAGATGCTCGACCGCCTCGAGGACGAGCGCCGGCAGAGCAGCAGCCGCATCCTGAAGACCCAGGAGGAGGAGCGGCGCCGCATCGGCCGTGAATTGCACGACGAGATCGGCCAGCGCCTGACCGGCATCCTTCTTCAGCTCAAGCGTGCGGCGACGGTCGCGCCCGCCGAGCTACGAGCCGGTCTGCTCGAGGCTCAGGAGGAGGTGAGGTCGACCCTGGACGAGGTCGGACGCGTCGCCTGGCAGCTCCGACCTGGGATCCTCGACGATCTCAGCCTCGCGCCCGCCATCGAGGGGTTGGCAACCACTGCCGAGGAGCACGGAGAGATACAGATCGCGCGGAAGCTCGACGCTCGGATTCCACGCCTGAGCCCCGAGGCCGAGCTTGCGGTCTATCGCATCGCTCAGGAGAGCCTTACCAACGCGATCCGCCACGCGAACGCCCACCGGATCGAGCTCGGCCTGGAGCAAGTACCCGGCCACCTCAGGTTGCGGGTCGTGGACGACGGAACCGGCCTCCTGCGTGACGAGATGAGCGGCTCGGGGATCCGCGGCATGCGCGAGCGCGCGCTGCTGATCGGAGCCGACCTACACATCGACTCGACGCCGGGAGAGGGCGTCTCGGTCCTGCTCGACGTACCTCTCGCCGGAGGAGGCCATTGAGATGCCGATTCCGTTCCCGGTACACATCCTGATCGCCGACGATCATGCGGTCGTTCGCCGCGGTCTACGCGCAGTGCTCGACGGAGAGCCCGATCTCAAGGTCGTCGGAGAGGCGAAGGACGGCGAGGAGGCGGTCAAGCAAGCGCTGGCCCGGGAGGTCCATCTCGTGATCCTCGATGTCGCCATGCCGAGAATGACTGGACTGCAGGCCGCCCGTGAGCTTTCGAAACGGCGTCCGGAGGTTCGGACGCTCATCCTCTCGATGTACGACAAGGAGCAGTACTTCTTCGAAGCGCTTGCGGCCGGCGCATCCGGCTACGTCCTGAAACGTGCGGCGGATCGCGACATCGTGGAAGCGTGTCGTGCGGCGATGCGCGGCGAGCCGTTTCTCTACCCGGCCGCCGTCACCGCGCTGATCCGGGAGCACCTCGAGCGAGCCCGCGACGGTGATGACCGGCCGGTGAGCCCGCTCACGCCGCGAGAGCTCGAGGTGGTGAAGCTGATCGCCGAGGGATTTTCGTCGCAGCAGATCGCCACTACGCTCGTGATCAGCATCAAGACCGTCGAGCGGCACCGGGCGAACATCCTCCAGAAGCTCGGGATGCGAGATCGCGTCGAGCTCGCGCGATACGCGATCAGACAGGGATTGGTTGAGGCGTGAAGGCGACGTCCACGGTTGTCGGATCCGCTGCCGGCGCACGTCGCACCGTGCATAGCAGCGCGGGATCGACAATCCGCGTAGCAGGCCGCGGCCTGGGCTCCGGTCGCGAGCCTCAAGGTGCGAACGCGTGGTGCCTACTCATGCCAGCCAGTTTCAATCACGCGGCCAGCCGAGCCAATAGGGGAGACACCCAAGGCCACCACGGCAAGCGCTGAGCGTGCTCGTCATGGCCGAATGACTGTGCAGCAGCCGGAATAGTAAGGAGTCAGTAAGGCTTCGAAGAAGGGTGGATCGTAGTCCATTTTGTCGGGAAGGAGCGTTCCGACAGCTGGCACGAAAAGGAGGCTACGAGATGCGCAAGCTCGCCCTGCTGACGGCGGTCGTGGGGGCCCTGCTGGCCGCGCCGCAAGCACTAGCGAAGACGGTCACCGTGCAGATCCTGAAGGACGGCTTCTCACCGGAGAGCGTGACGGTGGCACGAAACGACACGGTCGTCTGGAAGAACGCGGACAAGGCCAGACACCAGGTCGTGGCCGACAACGGCTCGTTCCAGTCGCCCGTGCTCTCACCCGGGAAGACGTACTCGCACGTCTTCGGAGTCACCGGCGCGTTTAGCTACCACGGTGCGCTGCATCCGGCCTTGCGAGGCGCTGTGGCGGTACGCACGGTCAGCCTGGGGGCCTCGCGGACGGTGCTCACCTACGGGACCGGCACGCGGCTCTCGGGTCGCGTATCGAACGGCAAGGCCGGCGAGGAGGTCACGATCCGTGCCGAGCCATTCGACCATCCGGCACGGCTGATCACGGTGACGACGGAGGCGGGTGGCTACTGGTCGCTCCGAGTCTTCCCGCTGATCAAGACGAGCTACGAGGCAAGCTGGGGGCCGGTGGCGAGCGAGGTCACCAAGACGGTTTTCGTCCGCCCGCGGCTGATCCTGAAGAGGCGCCACCACGGGTACTTCTCGGTCACGCTGTTCGACCTGAACCAGCTTCCCAACAACCACGTTTGGATCTCGCGCTGGTCGCCGTGGCGGCAGCGATACGTGCACGTCGCCAGGATCTTCCTCGAGCCCACGAACCGCGAGGTGGTCTGGAAGGCGACCTTCCGGCTGCGCGTGCGCAGCGGAACCAAGCTCAAGGCGTTCATCACCGGCTACCAGGCAGGACCTGGATACCTGGCTGGAACCAGCGATCCAGTCCGACGTTAGGGGGCGGCCGCTGCGGCCGCCGGGGGACTTCCCTCCGGCGGCCGCCGATCTCGAGCGGGAATCCCTTCTTCCCGCCATTTGGGCTTTCGACGAAGTCGGCGGCGCCGAGCATGAAACGACAAGGCGTCCGCCGTGTGCGACCGGTCGTTCCCCCGAGCTCAGGACGGTGCGGCTCCCTGGCGTCGCCTTGAATGACTGGTGAAACAGTCGGCCACCCACTCCTTGTACAGCCAGAGCCAGACGGGGCCCCAGTAGAGCGCGGTGATCGGGTGGACGAGATTCATGATCCACATCTGCTGGCGGTAGCCGAGAAGGAGCTCGTCGGCCACGATCACGAGCGCACTCGCGAACCCGAGAGCCAGGAAGATCCAGCCGACCAGCTCTGCCGATTCCGGCGACATGTTCAGGGCGAGGCCGCGCGCCGGCGGCGAGAAACGTCCGCGCGGCCAGGTGCTAGCCCTTGTTGCGGTACAGGCGCATCGTGAGTGGAGCGAACAAGGCAGTGAGCATGGCGCTCGCGGCCAGCACCCAGACGATTTGCGACGCAACCGGGTTGCCGTTCATCAGCCCACGCTCGGCGGTGACGAGGTGGGAGATCGGGTTGAGATCGACGAGGCTGTGCAGCCAGCCCGGCATCGTCGCGGGCTCGACGAAGACGTTGCTCGCGAAGGTGAGCGGGAAAAGGATCGTCAGGCCGATGCTCATGATCGCTCGCGGCGAGCGCATGACAAGGCCGACCGTGCTCCACAGCCAGCCGAGCCCGAAACCAAACGCGAGCAGCAGGGCAACTGCAGCGAGCACACCGCCGGCTCCGCCGTGCGGGTCATAGCCCATCAACAGGCCGAGCCCGATCACGAGCGCCGACGCGAGCAGGTAGCGGCCGGTGTCGCCGATCAGGCCGCCGATGATCGGGGCAGGCCGCCAGATCGGCATCGAGCGGAAGCGGTCGAAGGCGCCGCTGGCGAGATCGGTGTTCAGGGTGACCCCGGTGTAGATCGTGACCAGGACGACGGCGAGGACGAGGGTGCCGGGGAGCAGGAACTGTAGGTAGTCCCCGGTCGAGCCGGCGAGCGCGCCGCCGAACAAGTAGGTGAACATGAGCGTGAAGAGGATCGGGATCCCGATCACGTCGCCCAGCTCCTCGGGCACGTGCTTGAGCTTGAGGATCGCCCGCCAGGCGAAGGTCAGCGAGGCGGAGAGCGGGGTCGCGGGCCGGCGTTGGGCGGCTTCGACGTTCATGCCGGCTCCTTCGCGTTGGTGCGTTCGTGTTCGGCGGTCTGGCCGGTCAGGGCGAGGAAGGCCTCGTCGAGCGTGGGCTGGTCGAGGGCGAACTGACTCACGGTGACGCCGGCGGCGGCAAGCTCGGCAAGTGCTCTCGTGGATTCGGCTCCGAGGTCGCCGTTCGGCGCGCTGATCCGGGCAGAAAGGGTATTGGGGTCGGAGTCAAGGTGGACGGAAGCGTCGAGCGTGCGCGCGAAGATGCGCTCGGCCTCGTCGCGCCGCCTGGCGTCGAGCAGCCGCAGGCGCAGCGTGCCCGCGCCGACCGTGCCTTTCAGCTCGGCGCTCGTCCCCTCGGCGATCACCCGGCCGTGGTCGATGACGGCGATCCGGTCGGAGAGGCGGTCCGCCTCGTCGAGGTACTGGGTTGTCAGAACGACGGTTGTCCCGTCGGCGACGATTGCGCGCACGATCTGCCAGGTCTGCTGGCGGCTGCGCGGGTCGAGCCCGGTTGTCGGCTCGTCGAGGAAGAGCAGGTCGGGCCGCACGATCAAGCTGGCCGCGATGTCGAGCCGACGGCGCATCCCGCCTGAGAGCGTGCGCACCTGCCGGCGTCCGGCCTCGGCGAGATCGAAGGTCTCGAAGAGCTCGTTGACGCGTGCCTTGGCGTCACGGCGCGAGAAACCGAGCAGCCGGCTCAGCAGCACCAGGTTCTCGACCCCGGTCAGCTCGCTGTCGAGCGAGGCGAACTGCCCGGTGAGGCTGATGTGCCGGCGCACGGCGTCCGGCTCGCGCACGACGTCGCGACCGAACACGCGCGCCGTCCCCGAGTCCGGTCGCAAGAGCGTGGCCAGCATCCGGATCGTCGTGGTCTTCCCCGCCCCGTTCGGGCCAAGTAACCCGTAAACGAGCCCCTCGGGCACGGCGAGGTCGAGGGCGTCGACGGCGCGGGTCTCGCGGAACCGCTTGGTGAGTCCTGAAGCTTCGATTGCGAGCGGTGGCGCTGGTGTCATCGTCTCCCTCCGTTAGAATTGTCCATATGGACAGTCCATCTGGACAAGACGTTAGCAAACGCTCCTCAGGCTCCGTGGAGACGCGGCTGCGGCTGCTTCGGGCCGCCGCCGAGCTGATCGCCGAGGTCGGCTGGGGGCGCGTCACGACCCGCGCCGTTGCCGAGCGGGCGGGCTTGCCGCACGGAGCCGTCAGCTACCACTTCCGGGGCAAGCAAGAGCTGCTCACCGAGGCGGCGCTGCACGTCTTCGAGCAGGCGTTCCCGATCGCCGAGCTGGGCGCGCTCGAGACGCTGCCGGACCTGGCGGCGCTGTTCGAGCCGTGGCTCGGCCAGCAGAGCGGGGATCAAGAACTCGTCGCGAAGGTCGGGATCGAGGCGATGCTCGAGTCGGAGCGAAACCCCGTGCTGCGCGAGCGCATGGCCGCGCTGTTGCGCGACTTCCGGCGCGGCGTGGCCGACATCGCCAGAGCGGGGCAGGAACAGGGCACGGCTCCCGCCGGCACGTCCCCCGAGGCGCTCGCGACGCTCCTCGGCGCCGTCGGTGACGGCCTCTTCCTGCATGCGCGCCTCGACCCCGAGCTTGACGCCGCGGCGGCCCTCAACACCCTGCGCGCGCTCCTGAGACCATGAATCAGGCGGCGCGCCGGTTCGCCCTGCGGGCGGCGAGTTCGTTCCGTGCCGTTCCGTGCGCGTATGCCGCGGCAAAGCCTTGCCGCCAGCTGGAGTAGCGCGGCGTCCAGCCGAGCTCGCGCTTCGCCTTCGCGTTGGAGGCGCCGCGGGCTTCGGTGGACATCACAACCACCGTCTCGCCTGCGAGCAGCCGGGCCCCACCGAGCCGACGGCCGCTGGCTCAACTACTACGACGCAGACGAGGACGCGGATGCGCTCGCGGCGGCCTACGGCGGGAACGGGAAACGGCTGGCGGAGATCAAACGGCGCTACGACCCCGACAACGTCTTCCACCACAACCAGAACATTGCGCCCGCGGCGACCGTGGGCTGAGGAGGGCTCCATGAGCCGTGAAGCGGCCACATCGCCTGTCGTCTCCGCCGCCGCGCGCGACGGGCTGCGGCCGGTCGAGGGAACAGCCGGGATCGATCGATTCCTCGCCTTCGCGACCGAGCGTGCGATGTTGATCCGCGCGCGCGCCGGTCCGCGCCGCGCTTCCGCGGACGCGTCCGCGCAGGACGTGACCGAGCACCTCGCGCTGGCCGTGGTGGTGCCAGCCGTGTGCCGTTGGCGAACATCCGCTGTGCTCAGCTGCACGTGGAAATGCGTCGGTCGTCCGCTCAGGCGCGACCGACGTCGGAAGCAGTCGTCGCCTGGCCTGGCGACGTTACCGACGGCGTGGGAACGAATGCTCGCCGTCCTCAGGCTCCTGCGCGCTTGACTCCGCAGGATGGTTCCGCTCACATCGCGAGCGGCAGGTGTTCGGGCACGTGCGCGATCTCGGCGCGGCGGCCGTGGATGCGGACAACCCTCCTCTTCGGGTCGACGCCCTCGACGAGCGCCGCATGGATAACTGGCCGGCGAGGGAGGATGCGTCCGACGCGGAGCACGAGGAAGTCGGGCTCGCTGCGGTCGGGCGGAAACAGGGGTGTCTCGACGACGCCGACCGGACCATCTTCGGCCTCGACCGCGAAACCACAGGTGAACGCGAGCAACGTGTCGGTATCCGGTGTGTCGCCCACGCTTCGACGGTAGCCGCTGTGTGTCAACGACGGGCTAAGAGCATGTCAAGGAGCGCTCACGCGACCGGGACGAGCTTGTAGCCCGCTTCTCGCACCGTCACGATCCTTCGCGGCTGTGAGACGTCGTCCTCGATCTTGCTTCGGAGATTCGAGACGTGGACGTCGGCCGCACGCGCCGTACCGACGTAGGCGGCATCCCAGAGGTGCTCCATGATCTGCCAGCGGCTGAACACCCGGTTCGGTTCGCGCGCGAGCAAGAGGAGCACCTTGAACTCGGACGGCGTCAGCCGCACCTCGCGGCCGGCGACCTTCACGCGGTGGGACGCGAGGTCGATCCAGATGTCACCCGCCTGCACCTCCGTGCCGGTCGAGGCAGACCGATCGAGGTCGCGGCGCCGTAGGACGGCGCGGATCCTGCTCGTGAGCTCGCGGGTCGAGAACGGCTTGGTGACGTAGTCGTCCGCGCCGAGCTCGAGACCCAGCACCCGGTCGATCTCGGCGTCCTTTGCGGTCAGCATGATGATCGGGACGATGGTCTCGGCGCGCAAGAGGCGGCAGACGTCGGTGCCGGGGAGCTTCGGCATCATCACGTCGAGGATCACGAGGTCGTAGTCGCCCGTTCGCCCGGCAGCGAGCGCTTGCTCACCGTCGCCGACGGCATCCACCTCGAAGCCCTCCGAGCGGAGCGCGTAGGTGACCGGCGTCACGATGTCAGGCTCGTCGTCGGCGAGCAGGATGCGGGGGCTCACGCGACGCGCGCCTCCGCCCGGGCGAGCGTGACCTGGACGACGGTGCCCTCCGACGACGAGTCGAGCTCGATCGTTCCGCCGAGAGCCCGCACGACCTCGCGGACGATCGCGAGCCCCAGGCCGAACCCTTCCCCTTGCTTCGAGCCGCGGTAGAAGCGGTCGAAGAGCCGATCGCGCTCCGCGGCGCGAACGCCCGTGCCGTTGTCCGACACCTCGATCACGGCCGCCCGACCGTCGAGCGCGCGCGCCGCGACCTCGACCTGAGTCGCCGACCCGTGCCGGAGCGCGTTCTCGGCGAGGTTGAAGATGATCTGCTCGACGAGCTCCGGATGAGCGAGTACGCTGAGCTCCTCGGGAGCATCGACGACGACGTTCACGTCGGCGCCGACCGAACGCAGCTCGTCGGCGACTGCCTCGAGCAGCGGGCTGACCGCGACGGGCTCCAGCTGGAGGGGTTCCTGGCGAGTCTGCGCCCGGGCGAGCGTGAGCAGCGCCCGCCGCAGCCTGCTCAGGCGGGACGTCTGCCGCTCGATCAGCTCGAGGAAACGGTCGAGCTCAGCCGGATCGTCCTTTGCTCCGGCCCGGAGCACCTCGAGCGACGTCGCGATCGCGGTCAGCGGCGTTCCCAGCTCGTGGGCGGCATTGGCGACGAACTCGCGTTCCGCCCGTTCCCGACGCTCGCGTTCGGTGACGTCGGCAAGAACGAGGAGCGCATCGGAACCACTGCGGGGAGGGACGCCCACCACGGCGATCGTCCGCTCTTCTTCGACGACCCGTCCCTGCGCCGGACGATCGATCCCCTCGAACAGATGCGCGGCGAACGCGCGGAGCGGGAAGTCGGGCCACGGATCGGGCAGGGGTGCCCCGACCGTGAGAGGGCGGCCGGTCACGAGTATCGGCGCGGCCGGGTTCGCGAAGGAGATCCGCAGTCCGGCGTCCACTGCGATCACGCCCTCCTGGAGCCCCTCGAGCACCTGCTGGAGCCGGTCTCGTTCCTCTCCGAGCCGGCCGAACGACTCGCGCAAGCGTTCACGCATCTGGTCGATCGTCTCGGCGAGCGCGCCGACCTCGTCGCCGAACGGCGACCCGAGCGGCTCGTCGAACGCTCCCGCCTCGATGCGGGCGGCCGCGCCCGCGATCCGCCGCAGGCGTCCCGCGATCACCATCGCCACCAGAAGGCCGACGAGCCCACCTACGGCGACGGCGATCAACGCGGCATCGAGGATCTGGTCCTGAACGATCCCCAACTCGCTCAGCAACTCCGGCCGCCGCGCGTACGAGACGATCGCCCCGGACTCCCCCGGCAGCTGCAGCGCGATCACGAACGAGTGTCCGCCGTCGACCGTGTCGACAAAGCGCTCGTCGCGAAGGCCCGCCCGCAGCGCCCGCGGCCCCTCCGGAACCTTCGCGAACGGCACGCCGCGCGAGACTCCGGGGGTGAGCGGCTGCCCGTCGGCCGCAAAGACGTAGAGCGAGAACCGCCGACGAGCCGCGATGACGGGAACCGAGTCGGCGAGATTGCCTTGCGTCCGCGCCTTCGCCACGACGCGCGCCGCCGACACGCTCTGGCCGATCGCGAGCTCCTCTGCCTGGTCACGCAGCGCCGACGCCGCACGGCGGTTGAACACCTCCGCGACCGAGAAGGCCGTCAGCGCTGCGATCGCCGCGAACGTCAGGCCGAGCCACCAGCGCATACTCATCCGAACACGGGGCATGCGAACGCCGATGCGGGGCATGCGAACAGTATCGCCACGCCTCCGCGCCTCGGACGAGCGGTTAGCGAACCTTGACATCCGTCTGACGACTCGCTGACGCCGCCGGGCAACGATCGCGGTATGGCCCTCCTGATCGCAGGCCGGCTGACGCCGCCGAACGTCGGCCTCCTCGACGCGGCGCGCGAGCGAAACGTGCAGGCGCGCCTGCTGCCGGCAGAGGCGGCATTTCGGCGGGCGCGCCGGAACGAGATCGTGCTCGGCCGCGTCGACGTCCGCCCGACGCTCGACGGGATCGAATCCGGCCTCGAACCGCTTCGCCGGCTCGAGCAGGCAGGTTTCGACGTGCTCAACCGTGCCGACGCCCTCCTCGGCGCGCACGACAAGCTCGAGACGGCGACGCGACTCACCCGCCACGGGCTACCGCACCCGCGCACGCTCCACATCCCGCCGCACGGCGCTCCTCCCGCCTACATCGTCCCGGTCGTGCTCAAGCCGCGTTTCGGCAGCTGGGGCGCGGACGTCGTGCGGTGCGACTCGCGCCGACAGCTGCAACGCGCATTCGCGAGCCTGTCCAAGCGCCCCTGGTTTCAACGGCACGGGTTGCTCGTTCAGGAGCTGCTGCCGCCGCCGAGCTACGACCTTCGCGTCCTCGTCGCATGCGGCGAGGTCGTTGGCGCGATCAGCCGACAGCCGGCGCCAGGCGAGTGGCGCACCAACGTCGCGCTCGGCGGAATCCGCATTCCCGCCATACCGTCCGCGAACGCGGCCAGGATCGCAGTCTCGGCGGCGGCCGCGATCGGCGCGGACCTCGTTGGGGTCGACCTGCTCCCGTCACCGAACGGCTACGTCGTGCTCGAACTGAACGGTTGCGTCGACTTCACCGCCGAGTACTCCTTCCCCGGCCGCAACGTCTTCGACGACGCGATCGGCTCCCTCCTCTTCCCCCACGTCGCCGAGCTGGCACACTCCATGGACCGTGTTGACGAGGAAGAAGAAGTGCCCGTTCCGACCTGAGAGTCGGCTAGCTCCACTTCGCGGCGGCCTTACGCGCCGCTTGCTCGTTTCACGGGGAAGCTCCGGTTTCCCCCGTGTGCCCCCTCGTCGGGCTCACGCGCTGCGCGCGACTAACGGGACGGTGTCGACCCGATCGGACTTGGCCGCGCCCGCACATGTCGGGCGCGGGCGGGTCTAAGTCGCGTGTGAGGGCGCTTGGCCCGGCGTCGTGACCGTTGCGTCCTGGTCGGGGACGACTGCCACCCGCCGGACGAGACCGAGGAAGAAGGGCTCCGAAAACCCGGCCACGAAGGTGAACAGCGCCACCGCAGCCCACGGCGTCCGCTGTGCAGCGCCTCCTCCTAACTGGACGGCGCCGCTCTCGAGCACGAGAAGGGTCACGAGCCCTGCGGTTGCGCCGATCAAAGGCTGAATCCGCATGGCCGGCCAGAACGAGCGCAGGTCGTCGAGCTCGACGAGCCGGTCGCGGACGCGGAAGATCCCGCTCAGGGCTGCACCGAGCGCACCCGCGCTGCCGGCGAGGGCGATCTGCTTCCACATGTCACTCCTGCCGACCTCGTAGATCGCCGCACCCAACGCCACCTGCAGCACGAGCAGGATCGGGATCAGCATCGTGAGGTAATGGCACTTCTGTGCCGCACGTGCCCGACGCTCCAGCCCCGCCTCGGCGCGTAGCCCGTACAGCACGCGCAGCGACCGCACGGCCTCGAGTTGCGTCTTCGGGTCGACGGGGCCGTTCGTGCGCGCGTCGAGCAGCACATTCAGCTTCTTCGGCGGGAGGTGATCGTTCCAGCGGTGCCACTTGTTCGGTTTCTTGTTGCGCAGCGCTTCGTACTCGAGCTGCGTCCAGACGTAGGAGACATCGCCGAGGAACAGGAGCTCGCGCTTGAGTTGATTGGCGAGCTCCCAGGCGGAATCGATCGAGAGCTTCCTGACATCTCGGGTCAGCAGATCGCGGAGGCGCTCCCGGACCTCCGCGGTCCGAAGCGGCGCGTCTACATCGTCGAGGTCGAGGAGGTTTCGCGCCTCGCCGACGTACCCCTGAATCAGCGAAAGCGCCTTGGCCAGCTCAGGGTTTCTCTGGCGGCGGTCCCAGTAGCTCGGGACGAACGGATCCGTGATCGCGACTGAAGCTCGGCGATGTGGGATCCACCCTCTAGCGGCGATGCTCGTGGCCATTTGAAGATCCCATCGGAAACATCTCTGTCAATAGGACGAGACTTCCGGGGCTCTTCTTCCGGCCTCCAAGCGCGAGCCTCTCTTCTTCACACCTCGTCACGGCTCAGGTCGCGCGGGCTCTGAGCCAGATCTGCGTCCAGAACGGCGCGAACAGGCCGAAGGCCAGCGGCTCGGTGAGGTGGGCGACCGTGTCGGCGACCGAGTTCGAGTAGAGCCGCTTGCGATTGGCGTGGAAGCGGCGGATGTCAGTGAAGCCCGCGTCGCGCAAGAGCTTCTTCAGGCGGCGCGAGCTGTAGCCGAGCTCGGTGGTCCCATATGCCTCCGACGCCTCGCGGCCTCTGAAGCGATGCGTCCAGTTCGGCTCCACCAGCAGCAGCCGGCCGCCGGGCTTCAGAGCGCGATTGGCCGCTGCGAGCACGAGCTCGGGCCGCTCGCTGTGGTGGAGCGTGTCGTAGAGCAGACAGGCGTCGAAGCGGCGGCCGAGGTCGAGCTGCTCGTAGTCGCCGACCTCGAAGCGGGCGTCCACGCCCTCGAGCATGGCCTCGGTGTGGGCGATCTCGACCATGAGCGGGGCGATGTCGTAGCCCTCGGCGTGGACGCCGTGCCGCGCGGCGAGCCGCGACATCCAGCCTGACCCGCAGCCCAGCTCGACGAGGTTCGAGCCGGCGTGCAGGTCGAGCAGCTGCAGCACGTAGCCGAAGTCGATCAGGAGGCGTCCGGTGGTCCGCGGGTCGGCCCGGAACGGCTTGATGCGGATCCACTCACGGCCGACGTCGCCGACCGCGCCGGGGTAGTCGATCTCCGCCTGCTTGCGCCGGTCGTCCTCCGTCACGCTGCGATGGTAAGACGCGTGATCGGCTCAAGGCCAGGTCGCGGCGCGTCTCGTGCGGCTGTACAATCGCCGACCTCGTGTCATGGCTCGAAGCGGTGAAGTGCCGTAACCGCTTGACCCGGCCTTGCGTGTCGTTTATTCATACTGAACAGTGAGCGCCACACACGACCCGCGTCTGACCGTCGGGTTGATCGGGCTCGGCAACATGGGCACCGCGTTTGCCGAGCGCCTGCTCGACGGCGGGTACGACTTGCTGGTGTACAACCGGACCTCGGCCAAGGCGGAGCCACTCGCCGCCCACGGCGCGGCCGTCGCCGACACGGCCGAGGAGCTGGCTGAACGGGTCGACGTCGTGCTCACGTCGCTCCCGAACGACGAGGCGCTCGAGTCCGTGGCGGAAGAGGCCGTCGGAGCGATGCGGCCGAACGGCGTTCTGGTCGACATGAGCACCGTGTCGCCCGGAGCCTCGGCGCGGGTGGCGGCACTCGCGGACGAGGCGTCGGTCGCCTACCTGCGCGCGCCGGTCAGCGGCAACCCGACCGTGGTTCGCGCCGGGAACCTGAGCTTCATCGTCTCCGGCCCGCACGAGGCCCTCGACAAGGTCGAGCCGGTGCTCAAGGCGATCGGCCCAACGGTGCACTACGTCGGAGAGGGAGAGCAGGCGCGGATCGTCAAGCTCGCGCTCAATCTGATGATCGCCGGGTTGGCGCAGCTGATGTCCGAGGCGCTCGTGCTCGCCGAGGCCTCCGACGTCTCCCGCCAGGATCTCCTCGAGACGATGGGGAGCTCGGCCGTCGGCGCGCCCTTCGTCAAGTACAAGACGGAGCCCTTGCTGCACGACGACTTCTCCGCGACGTTCACCACGGCGCTGATGGAGAAGGACATCGACCTGATCCTCGACGCGGCGAAGCAGGCAGGCCTGGAGCTGCCGGTCGCGCAGGAGATGAAGAGCCTCCTCCGGGCGACCGCCGAGGCCGGCTTCGCGGACGACGATTTCATGGCGCTCTACCTGCGGCAGCGGAGCGCCTCCCTCGACCAGGAGGTGGTCCGGTGAGAAGCAGGTCGGTGGGCTCGCCCGACGCGACGCGGGCGGTGGACTGGGAGCAGCGGATCGACTTCCCGCGCCTGCGCCGCGAGCGCCTCGAGCGGGCGAAGGCTGCGCTCGACGCGTCGGATCTCGGCGCGCTCCTTCTGTTCGACCCGAACAACATCCGCTACGTCACGAGCACCCACATCGGAGAGTGGGCGCGGGACAAGAACGCGCGCTTCGCGCTGCTGAAGCGGGGCGCCGACCCGATCCTGTGGGACTTCGGCTCGGCCGCCCGCCACCACCAGCTGTTCGCGCCCTGGCTCCCGCCGGAGAACTTCCGCGCCGGGGTCGCGCCGATGCGCGGCGCCATGCCGGTCGAGACCGGGATCCCGGACCGGCTCGGCGCGAAGATCGCGGGGGAGCTCCGGGAGTCCGACCTCCAGGACGAGCCGCTCGGCGTGGACATGGCCGACCTGGTCACCGTCGAGGCGCTGCAGCGGGCCGGGATCCACGTCACCGACGGGTCGCGGGTCATGCTCGTGGCGCGGAAGCTCAAGACGGCGCAGGAGATCGCGCTGCTGGATCAGTCCGCCGGGCTCGTCGATGCGGTCTACGACGAGATCTACCGGATGCTTCGCCCGGGCGTGTACGAGCACGAGATCGTCGCCCGCGCGCATCAACTCCTGTTCGAGATGGGCTCCGAGCAGGTCGAGGCCGTGAACGCCGTCTCGGGCGACCGCTGCAACCCGCACCCGCACGTGTTCTCGGACCGGCTCCTCCGGCCGGGAGACCAGGCCTTCTTCGACATCATCCACTCGTTCATGGGCTACCGGACGTGCTACTACCGCACGTTCAACGTCGGCGGCGTCAACTCTGCCCAGCTGGATGCCTACAAGCAGTGCCGTGAGTGGCTGGACGCCGCGATCGCGCTCGTCCGCCCCGGCATGACGACCGACAGGATCGCCGAGGTCTGGCCGACCGCGGAGGAGCTCGGCTTCCCGGACGAAGAGACGTGCTTCGGCCTGCAGTTCGGCCACGGGATCGGCGTCGGGCTGTACGAGTCGCCGATGATCTCGCGCGTCCACTCGCTCGAGAACCCGGTCGAGCTCGAGGAAGGGATGGTGTTCGCGCTGGAGACCTACTGCGCCGCGACCGACGGCCGGTCGGCCGCGCGCATCGAGGAAGAGGTCGTGGTGACGGCGACCGGCTGTGAGGTGATCACGCGCTTCCCAGCAGAGGAGCTGCTCGTGGCCGGCCGCACCTACGTGCGCGGTGCCGATCTCGTCGACGACCGCGGCGGCGAGGTCCCACGCGACGGCACTCCGGGCATTGCCGAGGCAGTCGCCTCCTCGGCGGTCGTCGAGCCCGCCACGGTCCCGCGATGACCGAGACCGGCACGCGCGACCTCGCCGACGGGAGGCCCGGCTACAGGCTCGTCCGCCGCGAGGACATCGAGCTGGCTTCCACCCTGCCGGGCCGTTCGAGCGGCTTGACGACGTGCCGGCTCGTCGAGGGTTCGCTCGGCTCGACGCACATGGCGCTGACCCTCGCCTCGCTCGCCGAGGGCCACGTCGACGAGCACCTGCATTCGTTCGAGACCAGCTTCTACGTGCTCGAGGGAGAGCCGGTGCTCTACCTGGAGGGGAGAGGCGTGAAGCTCGAGCCCGGAGCCTGTGGCGCGATCCCGGTCGGAGCCCCGCACGCCTTTCGCTGCGGCGGGCGCGCGCTCTGGATCGAGATGGCCTCGCCGAGGCCGCGCTTCGACAGGAGCGATACGTTCTTCCTCGGCCCCGCGCCGGACGGCGAGGCGACGCCGCTGGACGCCCGCGACCCGCGCAACCACAACCTCTTCCTGCTCACGGAAGGCGAGATGGACCTCGAGCTCCTGCAACGCGGCCAGGCGATGCGTGCGCCGACCGTCTCCGGGAGCATGGCGACCGCGGTCCTGGCCTACAGCGGGATCGCCGTGAAGATGCTCGTCGACCAGCGGCTCGACGCGCAGCTGCACACGATGTTCATGGTCGACTACCAGCCGGGGGCCTGCGCCAATCCCCACGACCACCCGTTCGAGGAGTCGTACTACATGCTCGACGGCGAGGTCGACGTGGTCGCGAACGGCGACCGCTACACCCTTCGGCCGGGTGACGCCTTCTGGACGGGAACCGGCTGCGTGCACGCGTTCTACGAGACGCAGGGCCGGACCGTGCGCTGGCTCGAGACGTCGGCACCGGGGCCTCCGCCGCGTCACTCGTATCGGCACGAGCGCGACTGGGCCTACCTCTCGGAGCGCCTCGCCTCGGACGCGGGTGTCGGTGTGACGTGAGCCACGTCAGCGACAAGTCGGCGACCGGGATCCTCGACGACCTCGACCTCTACACCGGGATCTACCGGCAGATGCTCCTCATCCGCGGCTTCGAGGATCTTGTCCAGTCGCTGTTCCTGAAGGGCGAGGTCTACGGCACGACGCACCTGTACTCGGGCCAGGAAGCCGTGGCGACCGGCGTGGCGAGCCTGCTCGAGGAGCGCGACCGCGTGGCGGCGACCTACCGCGGGCACGGTCATGCGCTCGCGCTCGGGGTCGACGCGCAGCTGCTGCTCGACGAGATGCTCGGCCGGGAGTCCGGCGTCAACGGCGGACGGGCGGGCTCGATGAACGTCAACGCGCTCGGCGACCGACTGATCGGCTCGTTCGGGATCGTCGGCGGCAGCATCGCGGCGGCGACGGGGGCGGCGCTGGCGCTCAAGCGGACGACCGGCGGCGTGGCCGTGGCGTACTTCGGCGACGGCGCCATGAACCAGGCCTACGTGTTCGAGTGCCTCAACTTCTGCCAGGTGCACAAGCTGCCGCTCCTCTTCGTCTGCGAGAACAACGGGTACGGCGAGTACACGCCGTTCGAGTCGGTCACCGCGGGCGAGATCCGCGCGCGTGCGGAGGTCTTCGGGATCCCGGCCGAGACCTTCGACGGGATGAGCGTCTGGACGGTGCGCGAGGCCGCCACCCGTGCCCTCGCGCATGTGAGGAGCGGTAACGGTCCGGCCTTCGTGGAGGCGCTGACGTACCGCTTCGTCGGGCACTCGCGGAGCGACCCCGGCGCCTACCGGCCCGAGGGAGAGCTCAACGAATGGAAGGCCCGCGACCCGATCACGGTCCTGCGCGCGCAGCTCGAGGCGGAGGGCGCCGAGCCCGCGCGGCTGGACGACCTGGAGCGCGAGCTCGGCGAAGAGCTCGAGCGGATGCGCGCGCAGGGCCTGGCCGCTCCCTTCCCGAGCGAGCTGCCGCCCCGCGAGTTCAAGGACTAGCGCGTCGACGTGGGCCGCGAGCTGACCATGCCGAAGCTGTCCGACTCGATGGCCGACGCCGTGATCATCCGCTGGCTGGTCTCGCCCGGGGACGCGTTTGCGCGCGGCGAGGCGCTGATCGAGGTCGAGACGGACAAGGCGACCGTCGTCTACGAGGCCGAGGCCGACGGGACGCTCGACGCCATTCTCGTCCCGGAAGGCGCTGCGGCTGCGATCGGCGAGCCGATCGCGACCCTTGCGAACGGACGAGCCGAGCCGTCGAAGGAGGAGCGGCCGGCGCACGGGCAGCGCGACGGAGCGGGCACAGAGCGTCCCAACGCGTCGCCCGTGGCGCGGCGGACCGCCGTTGAGCTCGGGGTCTCACTCCACGGGATCGTCGGCAGTGGGCCGGGCGGCCGGATCACCCGCGAGGACGTCCAGAGAGCGGCGTCCGTCTCCGGCGCGCGTGCGCAGCGGGCCGAGGCCGTCGGCGGCAAGGGCGAGGTGGAGACGCTCGAGCTTACGGCGACCCAGGCCACGATCGCACGGCGCATGGCGGAGTCGGCGAAGACGATCCCGGTCTTCACGGTCTCGAGCGACGTGGACATGTCACTGATCACCGAGCTGCGCCGCGGGGCGCGCCGGGACGGCGCCCCGTCGCTCAACGACTTCGTCGTGAAGGCGGCGGCCGGAGCACTGCAGGCGGTTCCGAAGCTCAACGGGTCGTTCGTCGACGGAAAGGTCGAGTGCTACGCGCGCGTGAACATCGGAGTCGCGGTGGCGACCGACGACGCGCTGCTCGTTCCGGTCGTGCACGATGCCGACCGGAAATCACTCGCCGAGATCGCCGCCGAGACGCGCCGGCTCGCGGAGGGCGCGAGAAACCGATCCCTCTCGCCCGAGGACCTGAGCGACGGAACGTTCACCGTCTCCAACCTCGGCATGTTCGGCGTGCGGGCCTTCACCGCGATCATCGACCCGCCGCAGGCGGCGATCCTCGCCGTCGGCGGCGTCCGCCGCGCCCCCGTCGAGGATGCCGACGGCGGCGTCGTCTTCCGCGACCTGATGACGGTCACCCTCACGTGCGACCACCGCGTCGTCTACGGCGCCGACGGCGCGCAGTTCCTGTCCCGGCTCCGCGACCTGCTCGAGCGACCGCTCGAGCTCACGCTCTGATGACGCCGATCCCCTTCCGCACCGCGATCCGCGACGCGCTCGACGAAGAGCTGGCCGCCGACGAGCGGGTGATCCTGTTCGGCGAGGACATCGCCGCGGCCGGCGGAGTGTTCGCGACCACCACGGGCCTGTACGAGAAGTACGGGCCGGAGCGGGTCTTCGACACCCCGATCTCCGAGTTGGCCATGACGGGCGCGGCGTTCGGGTCGGCCGTGACCGGCCTGCGGCCCGTGCTCGAGATCATGTTCGGCGACTTCCTCACGCTCGCGATGGACAGCCTCGTGAACCAGTCGAGCAAGTACTGGTTCCTGACGCAGGAGCAGGTGAGTGTGCCGCTGACGATCCGCTCGACCGTCGGCGGCGGGGCCCAGTTCGGAGCGATCCACTCGCAGATGCCGATCTCGTGGTTCATGGGCGTTCCCGGGCTCAAGCTCGTCGGGCCGTCGACACCTGCGGACGCGAAGGCGCTGCTGCGGGCCGCGATCCGCGACGACAACCCGGTGCTGTTCTTCGAGCACAAGCGGCTGTACACGCTCGAGGGCGAGGTCGACGGAGAGGTCGGCCGGCTCGGCGAGGCGGCCGTCGTGCGCGAGGGCAGCGACGTCACGATCGTCGCGGCGATGAAGAGCGTCCACGACAGCCTCGAGGCAGCCGAGGCGCTCGACCAGGACCGCGTGTCGGCGGAGGTGATCGACCTGCGGACGCTTCGGCCGTTCGACCTCGAGACGGTTCTGGCCTCGGTCCGGAAGACCAGTCGAATCGTGATCGTCGAGGAAGGGCCCTTGACCGGCGGCTGGGCGGGGGAAGTGCTCGCGTCCGTCACCGAGCAGGCGCTCGGCTACCTTGACGACGCGTGGCGAGTAGCGACCCCGAACACGCCGATCCCGTACAGCCCGCCGCTGGAGGAAGCGTTCCTGCCGGGGCCGAAGCGGATCGCGAAAGAGATTCGGCGGCGCCTCCGGTGAACGACGCCACGTCGAGCGCGGGGCCCGCGCTGGGTGCAGGCGCGTCGAAGGTCGGCAGCCGCCTCCGCGCCGAGCGGGAGCGGCTGGGAATCAGCCTGCGCGAGCTGGCCCGCCGCGTCGGCGTCTCGCCGAGCCTCGTCTCACAGATCGAGCTCGACCGCGTGAACCCGTCGGTGAGCACGCTGTACGCGCTCGTCACGGAGCTCGGCATGACGATGAGCGACGTCTTCGGCGACTCGGGGCCGGAGCAACAGGTCGTGCGCAGGCCGCGCGACGACGACGGCCTCGCGGAGCGGCCGGACACGCGGCGTGTGATCAACCTCGCGTCGGGCGTTCGCTGGGAACGCCTGACACCGCATAGCGACCGTGACGTGGAGTTCCTGTACGTCGTCTACCCGGTCGGCGCCGAGTCGTGCCCGGAGGACGCGCTCATGACCCACGGCGGCAAGGAGTACGGGTACGTCAGCAGCGGCACGCTCGGCGTGCGCGTCGGCTTCGACGAGTACGAGCTCGGCGCCGGCGGGTCGATCGCGTTCGACTCGTCGTCGCCGCATCGGCTGTGGACGATCGGCGACGAGCCGGTCCACGCGATCTGGGTCGTGATCGGCCGGAAGGCCGACCCGCGCGGCGAGACACCCGAGATCGCCGAGTAGCGCTCAGGCCGCGGGTGCTTCGCCCTCGCGCGTCCGCAGGCGGCCGACGCCTCCCCAGCTCGTGCGCAGGCGGGCGACGAGGTCGGGCGCCTGGTAGAGCAGGAGCGCGAGGAGGATCAGCGCGCCGATCGTCATCTCCGCGTACTCGGTCGGCTGCTGGAAGAGCGGGAGGACGTTGTCGATCAGCGAGAGGAAGAGCGCCGCCAGCAGCGTCCCGACGAACGAGCCACGGCCGCCCGCGAGGCTCGCGCCGCCGAGGACGGCCGCAGCGATGCTCGTGAGCGCGTAGTCGCCGATGATCGGCGAGCCGATCTGCACCTGGGCAGCTTCGTAGAAGCCGGCGATCGACGCCATCAGCGAGCAGAGGACGAAGGCGACGAACACGATGATCCCGGTCGACATCCCGAGCCGGCGCGAGGAGGTCTCGTCGAGGCCGACCGACCGCACGGCCATTCCCGTGCGCGTGCGGTAGAGCCACAGGTCGGCCAGCACGACGAACGCGACGACACCGAGGAACGCGAGCGGCATGAACCCGAATCGCGTCGTGCTCAGCGCGTCGATGACGTCGAAGTTGATCTCGCCCTCGGGATGGTCTCGCAGCAGCAGCGAGGCCCCCTCGAGAATGCTCAGGGTGCCGAGCGTGGCGATGATCGACGGAAGCTTGAGGACGCGGATCAGCGTCGCGTTGAAGATCCCCGTCGCGAGGCCGACGCCCAGGATCGCGAGCGAGCCGAGGAAGAGCCCGAACCCCGACTTCTCCGGGGTGAGCGTGAACGACGCGGTGACGACGCACATCGTGACCACCGCGGCGACGGAGACGTCGAAGCCTCCGACGAGCATCGCGAACGTCTGGCCGATCGCGACGAGCGCGAGCGGCATCGTCGCGAGCAGGAGGTTGTTGATGTTGAAATCGGTCAAGAACGAGTCCCGGTGGCGCGCCGTCGTGAACGCGCCGACGCCGAAGATCAGCGCTGCCAGCAGGACGAGGGGGATCCAGCCGCGGAATCTCACCCGCCGGTTCCCACCTTCGGAGCGCGCCCGCCGACGATCGCCTCCACGATGCGGCGCTCGCCGAGCTCGTCCCCCTGGATCTCGTCGACGATCCTCCCGCGGGACATCACGACCACGCGGTCGCACAGCCCGGCGAGCTCGAGCGGGTCGCTCGACTTGACGATCAGCGCCACGCCTTCGCCGGCCTTCGCCCGCAACGCCTCGTAGATGTCGAAGCGTGCACCGACGTCGACGCCCTGAGTCGGCTCGTCGGCCAGGATCACGTTGACGCTTCCGCGGAGGAACGGGCGGGTCAGCGAGACCTTCTGCTGGTTGCCGCCGGAGAGCGACTGCACCGGCTGCTCGATCGACGCCATGCGGATGCGCAGCCGCTGTGCCATCTCGTCGACCGTGCGACGCTCGCGCCCCCGCCGCAGGAAGCCCAGGCGTCCGAGCGACCGGAGCACCTGGATCGTGGTGTTGCTGCGGACACTCAGGACCGGGAACAGGGACTCACTCGTGCGATCGCCGCTCAGGAGGACGACGCCCGCGCGGAGGGCCGCCAGCGGCGATCTCGTGTTCAGCTCGGCGCCGTCGCAGGATGCGTTCCCGGCCGGGCGCTCGACACCCGCGAGGGCGCGCAGGAACTGGACCTGGCCGTTGCCTTCCGCGCCGGCCAGGCCGAGGATCTCGCCCTTCTCGACCTTGAGGTCGATCGGGCCGAAGCGGTCGCCGCGAAGCCCGGTGACGTCGAGCATCGGCTCGGGCTCGCGGCCCTTGCCGTCGCGGTCGGGGAAGGCGAGCTGGAGCGGCCGGCCGATCATGTGCGCGACCAGCGCCTCCTCGGTCAGGCCGGCGGCCTCGAACGTCCCTTGCTTGACGCCGTCGCGAAGGACGCTGATGCGGTCGGCGATCCCGAGCACCTCGGGGAGCCGGTGACTCACGTACACGATCCCGACACGGGCCCTGCTCCGTTCCTTCACGAGCGCGTGGAGCTGGTCGACCTCCTGTGGCCCGAGCGCGGTCGTCGGCTCGTCGAGGAGGAGCACCTTCGGCTTCGCGAGCAGCGACTTCACGACCTCGAGGAGCTGCCGCTGCGCGAGGGACAGCGAGCCGACGGGCGCCTTCACCGGGACGTCGAGCCCGAACTCCTCCACAGTCGCCGTCGCCCATCTGGCCATCCGTCCGTACGCCGGCCGTTCCGCCCCGGGCACGGCCAGATAGAGGTTCTCCGCCACCGAGAGCGGAAGCACGTGTGAGTACGTCTGGTACGCGATGCCGAGCCCGAACCTCCGGGCCTCCGCGGGAGACCCGCGCCGGCGCCGACGGCCGCCGATCTCGACCTCGCCCCCGTCGGGGGAGAGGAAGCCGCTCGCGATTCCCAGCAACGTCGACTTCCCGGACCCGTTCTCCCCGACGAGGCAGTGGATCTCGCCTTCACGGCAGTCGAAGGTGACCTCTCGGAGCGCTTGCACCGCTCCGAACGCCTTCGACACGCCCCTAAGGGACAGCACGACGGGGCTCTCGGGCCCGGGAGTCGACATCGGTTGCTTCGGATCTAGCGGCTCGACCTCCTAGGGGTACATCCGGTGCAGCAGCTTCAGCGGCACGAGCGAGGTGGCGGAGGCCTCCTGCGGGTAGCCCTTCACGCACTCGGTCCGCTTCGCCTCGTTCTGCAGCTGGATCGGGAACACGATCTTCGGCGGGATCTTCGCGCCCTTCAGCCTCATCATCAGCGCCGTCAGCGCGACGCGGATCTGCGAGTTCCCCGCCGTGTAGTAGTAGACCCTGAGCTTCGGGTTCTTGAGCGCCCGGGTCTTGCAGCCCATGCCGACGTCGTCCGTCCGCAGCGTCAGCACGGCGTTGAACGGCTTGCCGGCCGCCTTGTACGCCTGGAACGCACCCTGGGCCATGCCGAGTCCGTACTCGTAGCTCCAGCCCTTGATCTTGGGATGCGCGGCGAGGATGCCCGAGACGACCTGCTGGACCTTCGAGGCGTCCCAGTTCGTCGGCTCGCTGGCCACGACCTTGATGCTCTTGTTCAGCGCCGGCCGCTCGCACTTCTGCCAGCCCGCCGACAGCGGGTTGCCCGGGAAGCCGCCCATGAACGCGATCTCGCCGGACTTGACGTACTTGTTCATGACCTTCGCGTACGCCCGGCCGAGCTTGCAGACGTTCTCACCGACGACGGTGGTGTAGTTCTGGCCGGGACCGGTCACGTAGCCCCAGGCGTAGGTCGCGACCGGGATGCCCGCATGCTTTGCCTGCCTGAACACCGGCAGCTCCGCGTCGGCGAAGTCCGGGTAGGTGACGATCGCGTCGACGCGCTGGGCGATCATCGCCCGGAAGTCGGCCAGTGCCCGGTTCAGGTCGGAGTGGGCGCTCCGGTAGATGATCTTCCCGATCGACTTGTACGTCAGCGCCTGGAGGATGAACTCCATCTTCGAGATGTGGCGATAGACGTTCTCGCCGAACGGCTCGATGTAGGCGACCGTGAGCTTGCCCTTCGTCCCGGTCTTGCACCCGTCGTTCTTCCAGCACTTGAGCGCGAGGTTGAAGTTGACCTTCTTGCTCGCCCGGCCGTAGGCGGCCAGCGCGATGTTGCGGGCCATCCCACGAGGCGGCAGGAGTTTCGCGTCGAAGAGCGTCTTCGCGAGGATCTTCGGGTTGGCCTTGTAGACCTCGCCGTACTTGCCCGCGGTGCTCGCCTTCGTCGACCCGGCCGACTTCGTGCTGCTGGTGCTCCCGAGGGCGGCCGCAACGACGAAGAGCGCCACGACGACCAGCGTGACGCCGACGCCGAGTCGCCATCGCCTCCCCTCGCTCACCTTTGGTACCTGCATCGTCCTTCCTCCTTTCGTTCCTTCAGCCCGTGTCCTGTTCGACCCCCGAGGCGATGCGTGCCGGCGCCGCTCGCGGCCGCAGAAGGCGCCCGAGGAGCGACGCGATCCTGTCTCCCGAGATCAGCATTCCGACGATGATCGCCGCGCCGAAAACGACGAATTGCATTCCTGTGGAAAGGCCGCGAATGAGCAGCACCTGGTTCAGCAGGGTCAGGCCGAACGCCGCCACCCACGTGGAGGTCGCGCTCGCCAGCCCGCCGGAGAGCGAAGCACCCGCGATCACGACCGCGGCGATCGGCGCCAGCAGGTACGCGGCTCCGAACGCGGGGTCGACGCTGACCCGGATCGACGCGAGCAAGACGGCCGCGAGCGCGTAGAGCGTGCCGGCCGCCGCGTAGGCGAAGACGACATGGGCCCGCACGTGGACGCCGGCCATCCATGCAGCCCGCGGGTTCGCGCCCACCGCCTGGAAGCGGCGCCCAGGCGCCGTGTAGCGGAGCAGCAGCGCGACCACGACGGTGATCGCCGCGCCTGTCCAGAAGACGGCGCTGATGTCCAGCGGCCTGTTCTGCGCGAAGGACGAGAGCCTCGAAGGCACCTCGGCCTCCGCAAGCCCGTTGGCGTACCGCAGTCCCTCGGCGAGGACGATCTGGCCGACCGCGAGCGTCACGATCAACGGGTTCAGGCGGAGGATCCCGACGAGGATCCCATTGATCAGGCCTACCAGCACGCCGAGGCCCAGGCAGGCGAGGATCGCGATCCAGAGGCGGCCGTTGTCGTGGTGGCCGACGCCGACGATCAGGTAGCCGCCGAGGAACATCACCCCCGGGGTCGAGAGGTCGATGCCCGCGTGCATGATCACCAGCATCTGGCCGAGCGCCGCGATGGCGAGGATCGTCATGTACGGGAGGACGAAGGACCACGACGTGCTCTGCAACGCCTCCGGCGCGATGATCTTCGCCACCAGGAGAAGCGCGCCGGTCGCGATCCAGACCGACAGGAAGCGCGCTCCGACCAGTGCGTCGGCGAGCAATGAGGTCATGCGGCGGCCCGCGTGCAGCGCAGGGCCCTCGGTGCCGACGCGCGCGTTCACCCGCTCCTTTGAGGGGTAGCCCCTGACAGGAGCCAATTCTGATCACGCGCGGTCGGAGGTGTCAACCATCACCGAACGCCCATCCTCAGATTGGCCGTAGCGTTTACCGCTGCTTCACGCCCCCCGGAGCCTGTGCACCTGCGTTGACTGGTCGGTCGGCGTCCGTTTATGCTCGCTGGACATGCGGCGGCGTGAGACCCGCGCAAAGTCACGCAACCAAGGAGAAGAGGGCATGAGCTCGGAACGCCTTTTGATCCGCAACGGCTTCGTCGTCTCGATGGATCCCGACGTCGGCCACGTCCCGAACGGCGACGTCCTCGTCGAGAACGGGAAGATCGCGGAGATAGGCCGCGGCCTCGACGTGTCAGAGGCCGAGCAGATCGACGCAACGGGCATGATCGTCATGCCGGGGTTCGTCGACACCCACCGGCACACGTGGCAGACGCCCGTCCGGGGCGTCCTCCCGAGCTGCACGCTCGACCACTACTTCGCCGTCATGCTCGGCAGCGTCGGCGGGCACTACCGGCCCGAGGACGTGTACATCGGCGACTACGCCGGCGCGCTCGAGGCGCTGAACGGCGGCGTCACGACGCTGCTCGACTGGTCGCACATCAGCAACACGCCCGACCACTCGGACGCGGCGATCCAGGGCCTGAAGGATGCCGGTATCCGCGCCGTCTACGCCAACGGCATGCCGACGGGCGGCGAGTGGTGGATGCTGAGCGAGCTGAACCACCCCGAGGACATCCGGCGGATCCGCGACACGTACTTCTCGTCGGACGACGGCCTCATCACCCTTGCCATGGCCGCCCGCCAGCCCGGCAACGTGAACGCCGAGGTGGCGAAGCACGACTGGGCGCTCGCCCGCGAGCTCGGGATCATGATCAGCGTCCACGTCGGGATGCGCCTCCACAACCTGCACTACCAGCCCGTAAAGGACATGCACGACCTCGGGCTCATGGGCCCCGACGTCTGCTACATCCACATGACCGACCTGACGGACGAGGAGCTCGACTGGATCGCGGAGTCCGGCGGCAAGGCGTCGATCTCCCCCTACGTCGAGATGCTGATGGGGCACGGCCCGCCGCCGACGGGGAAGATGCTCGCGCGCGGGGTGCGCCCGTCGCTCAGCGTCGACGTCGTCTCCAGCGTCCCGGGCGAGATGTTCACGCAGATGCGGACGGCGCTCGCCTACGACCGGATCCTCGAGTTCACCGACACGCCGGACATCGCGTTCGCGCCGACGATCACGCACAGGGACGTGCTCGAGTTCGCGACGATCGACGGCGCGCGGTCGATCGGGCTGGAGGACAGGGTCGGCTCGCTCACTCCGGGCAAGCAGGCGGACATCGTGTTGCTGAAGGTGAACGCGATCAACACGGCGCCGATGGTCGACCCGATCGGCACGATCGTCGTCTTCTCGGACACCTCGAACGTCGACTCGGTGTTCGTCGCCGGCCGCGCCGTCAAGCGCAACGGCGAGCTGGTCGGCGCGAACCTCGACAACGTCTTCGCGAAGCTCGACGAGTCGAGGAACCACATCCTGGCCGCGGGCGAGCTGCTGCCTGACTGGGCGGCAGAGCCGATGGCCGCGGTCTAAGGCGTAGCCCTCAGGGCTCGGCCCGTCCTGGCGGCGGGCCGAGCCCCCTCCCCCGGCGCACAAGGAGAACGAGAATGGCCACAGGCAACGTCGTCATCGTCGGCGGCACGCAGGGACAAGGCCGCCAGCTCGCGCAGTCGTACGCCGACGACGGCCGCGATGTCGTCGTAACCGGTCGGGACCAGGCCCGGGCGGACGCCGCCGCGAGCGAGATCGGAGGAAACACGGCTGGCATCGGCTTCGACCTCGCCGAGCCGCACACGATCGCGGCCCGGCTGGCGGACATCGGTCACGTCGACCACCTCGTCCTCGCAGCGATCGAGCGCGACGTGAACACGGTGCACGAGTACGACATCGACGCCGCCCTGCGGCTGGTCACGCTCAAGCTCGTGGGCTACACGGAGGTTGTCCACGCCCTGACGCCGCTGCTTCGGCCGGACTCGAGCATCCTCATCTTCGGAGGACTCGCGCGCGACCGGCCGTATCCTGGCTCGACCACCGTCACGACTGTGAACGGCGGCGTGACCGCCCTGGTGCGCGCCCTTGTGATCGAGCTCGCGCCAATACGCGTGAACGCGATCCATCCGGCCATCGTCGGCGACAGCCCGCAGTGGAAAGACATGCCTCCCGAGCGATACGAGGCGCTCGTCGACCGGACACCGATCGGGCGACTCGTGACGATGGCGGAGGTCGTGAACGCGGGGCGCTTCCTGCTCGAGAACCAGGCGATCAACGGCCTCAATCTCTTCGTCGACGGCGGCTGGATGTGCATGTGACGCCGGGTCGCATGTGCGGGTAAACCACACTGTCGCCGGCGTCGCGCTCGGCGCGGCCGCCGGTTACAACATCGCGAACCTCGGCCCGGCGGCGGACGTCCTCGCGGACCACTACGACGTCCGGCTCGGCGCGATCGGCTTCCTGACGACCGCGCTGTTCTTCACGCACCTCGTCATGCAGGTCCCGGGCGGGGCGCTTGTCGATCAGCGCGGAGCGCGAACGTGGGGGATGGTCGCACTCACGATCGTCGTGGCCGGCAACATGCTTGCGCTCGTCCTGCCGTGGTTCGGCGGAGGTCTCGCCGGCCGGCTCGTCGCCGGCTTCGGAACCGGCATCGGGTTCGTCGCCGGGAGCGAGTACGTGCGCGCGACGGTCGGTACGGCGGACGCCCAGGGGCTCTACGGCGCATCCGGTGTGGGCGGTGGAGGTCTCGCGCTGGCGATCGTCCCACTCGCCGTGCCGTCGCTCGACTGGCGGGCTCCGTACGTCACGGCGCTCGTCTTCGCCGGCCTCGTCCTACTGGCTCTGCCGTTCGCCCCCCGCGACCGTCGCCGTGGGGAGGAACGACCGCGGCCGGATCTCGCGACGATCGTCGACATCGGCCGCGATCGTCGGCTGTATCCGTTGGCGGCCGCGCACACGGCGTCGTTCGGACTCAGCGTCATCGTCGGGACCTGGGCCGTGTCGCTGCTCCAGCACGACGGCTACAGCCGGCGGCTGGCGGGCGCCGTCGCCGCCCTGGTGCTGCTCGGGGGCATCGTGACCCGGCCGCTCGGCGGCAGGATCCTTCAGCGCCGGCCGGAGCGGGCGGCGCAACTGCTCGGTGTCAGCATGCTGCTGGGCGCGGCAGGAACGGCTCTCCTGCTCCTCGACATCCCGCTGTCGGTGCGCATCGCGGGCGCGGCGCTCCTCGGGCTCGCTGCCGGGATCCCGTTCGCCGCCGCCTTCGCGGGAGCCCAGGCGCGCCGCCCTGACGCCCCCGGCGCCGCAGTCGGATTCGTGAACAGCTGCGCCACCTTCCTGATCCTGGTGGGGGCGCCGCTGGTCGGCTTTACGTTCGCGCTACCCGGTCACGGCCGCGCAGGCTTCGTCGCCATCGCCGTCCTGTGGGCTCTGGCGTGGCTCGCGGTCCGGCCGTCGAGGCTCGTGCTTACAGCTTCACCGTCTTCCTGACGAGCGTCGGGCCGAGGATGATGCCGGCGTCGTTCGGGATCGCCGGGCGTACGACGACGTGGTACGTGCCCGGCTTGAGCGCGAGGCGTGCGGGCAGCACGGTGCCGGGGCGCACGGTCCTCGTCTGGAAGAGCGTCTTCGCGCCCCGCTGGAGGTAGACCGCGTAGTAGACGGCCGCGGGAAAGCGGCGCCAGGTGACCACGCGCTGCGCTCTCGTCAGTGTGCGCGGCTTCGGCGCAACGGCCGGCTTCGACTCGCGGCGCTTCGCACGGGTCGTCGTGGCCGGGGCCCGTCGCACCTTTTTCGGCTTCGCCGTCTGCCGCGGTGGCGTGGGCTTCGGCTTCGGCTTCGTCGCGGCCTTTGGGCGCGTGACTGCCGGTGGGCGGACCGGCACGGCCGGCGCCGCCTGGTCGACGGGCGCCTTGACGAAGGACGGGCCGTGCGACTGCGGGACGAAGGCGAGCCCCGCGACCCCGGCGAACGCGAGAGCGATGACGACGAGCACGACGGACCCCGCGCTCGGCCCGCGACGTCGGTCCGGCGGGCGGGCCGCACGCTCCACGACAGGCGCCTGAACGCGCTCCTCCCGCGGCCGCTCGCGAAGCTCGGCGAGCGCCGGCACGAGCCAGGGAGGATCGGGCAGCGCCGCCCGTGCGCGGCGTCCCAGCGCCTGATCCACCAGCACCAGCTCGGAGCTGATCGGCTCCTCGGTGACCCCGTTCGTAACCACGCTCCTCCCAATTTGCGGACCAAGGAGAGTAACCCCTTCCCCGCGACCTTGACTCCGCCCGAGGAGGGGCGTAGCTTCCCGCCCTTCGAGCCGGCGACGAAGGGTTCAGGTGAGAGGGGGTGGTTCACCGAGTCGTTGCTGAAGCACGGCTCCCGTCGCCCAGGACGGGAGAGAAAAGCTGGCGCCTACATCTGAGCTAGACACGCGCGAATTTACTGCGGCGCATTCCTAAAGGCCGCCGAGGGAGGTAGGGATGCAGAAGATCGCGATGTCGATGATCGCCGTCTTCCTGCTTGCCGCTGTGGCAGCGGGATCCGGCTCGACCGGCCCGATCGTGGTTCGAGCCCTGGACGGCAGTGGAAACAACCTGCGGCACCCGGACTGGGGGAAAGCAGGGACGCAGTACCCGAGAGTCGCTCCCGCGAACTACGCCGACGGGATCGCGAAGATGATGTCCGGGCCGTCTCCGCGGTACGTCAGCAACCGCGTCTTCAACGACGTGGGGCAGAACCTGTTCTCGGAGAACGGCACCTCGCAGTGGGGCTGGGCGTGGGGACAGTTCGTCGACCACGACATCGGCCTGCGTGACGAGACGCCCGCAGAGAGCGTGCCGATGGCCTTCGACGTGAAGGATCCGCTCGAGAGCTTCCAGAACGACTTCGGAGGACTCGCGTTCTCGCGCACGCCTGCGGCACCGGGCACCGGTACGAAGTCGGAGCGGCAGCAGATCAACACGATCGACAGCTTCATCGACGCGTCGAATGTCTACGGCGTCGACAAGTCGCGCCTGGATTGGCTTCGCGCCGGCACGGCCGGTGACGGCAACCCGGCGAACAACCAGGCGTCCTTGCTGATGAGCGCAGGGAGCTACCTGCCTCGCGTGAACGCGCGCCCGACGGTGACTCCGCCGCCGGTCGACCTGATGGGGCCGCTCGTGGCGACCCCCGAGAAGGCAGTCGTGGCCGGCGACGTGCGGGCGAACGAGAACGTCGCGCTGACCGCGATCCACACGCTCTTCGCCCGCGAGCACAACCGAATCGTCGCCTCGCTGGCGCGATCGAGGCTCTCGGAGGAGGCGAAGTTCGAGCTCGCCCGCCGCGTCGTCGGCGCCGAGATCCAGTACATCACCTACAACGAGTTCCTACCCACGCTGGGCGTCAGGCTCGACGCGTACCGCGGGTACGACCCGAACGTCAACCCCGGTCTCGAGAACGAGTTCGCGAGCGTCGGCTACCGGGCGCACAGCATGATCCACGGTGAGTTCGAGCCGACCGTCCCTGCGGGGACGTACACCGAGGACCAGCTGTCCCGGGTCTTTCCCGCCGAGGGGATCAGGGTCGAGCGGAACGCCGACGGGACGGTCATGCTCGTGATCCCGCTCGTTGCTGCATTCGGGAACCCCGACCTGCTCGAACAGGTCGGTGAGGCGCCGATCCTCGAGAGCCTCGCGGAGCGCCAGTACAAGAACGACGAGCAGATCGACAACTCGCTCCGCAGTGTGCTCTTCCAGGTGCCGAAGCCCGGAATCCCCGATCCGAGCGTGTGCGGGGCTCCGGTCATCAGCGAAGGCTGCTTCGTGGGCGTCGCCGACCTCGGTGCCGATGACGTCGAGCGCGGGCGCGACCACGGGATGCCCTACTACAACCAGCTGCGGCAGGCCTACGGCCTGGCCCCGGTGCACTCCTTCGCCGAGCTCACAGGCGAGTCGACCGAGCGCTTCCCGCGCGACCCGCTCATCCGCGGCGGGGGCCCGATCGACGATCCCCACATCCTGGACTTCGTCCAGCTGCAGGACGACGAGGGCAACCCGCTCGAGCCCGGCAGCGAGGAGGCCGGCGAGGACGCCGTTGCCGGCGTCCGCCGCACCGCGCTGGCGGCCCGGCTGAAGGCGATCTACGGGTCCGTGGACAAGGTCGACGCGTTCACTGGCATGGTTTCCGAGCCGCACCTCGCCGGAACGGAGTTCGGGTCGCTGCAGCTCGCGATCTGGAAGCGGCAGTTCCAGGCCCTGCGCGACGGCGACCGGTTCTACTACGCGAACGACCCGCTCCTGAGCGTGATCGCGCGCACCTACGGGATCACGTACCGCCACACGCTGGCCGAGCTGGTCAAGCTCGACACGGGCGCGAGCGTCGCGCCGAACGTCTTCCTGGCGACGGAGAAAGAGGAGGCTGCCCCGAGCCCGTAAAGCCCGACCGCCACCCGGGCGAAGCGCCGCCTTGTCACTTGACTTGTCTGGTCGACCCTGCGAGATATAGCTCTCGCAACCAGGCTACGAAGGGGGATCCACATGGTTTCGCGGCGCTTAGTCGCTGTGTTCGTAATCGCAGGCTTCGCCGTCGTCCTCGCGGCGGTGCTGGCACGGTCGACAGGCACCTCGGGTGCGCAATCGGTTCGGGGCCTGCAACACCTCGCGGCGCTGGAAGGCGGCGGCCGTGACGACTCCGGCGGTGCGGCAGCGGAGGCCTACTCCGACCGCGCGTTCCCGCTGGACGACATCTCGATCGCCCAGATCCAGGGCGCGATCTCGGCGAACGCCGCGGTCAAGGCCCGCGGAGCCAAGCTCGGCTCGAAATGGGACTTCCTCGGGCCTGAGACGCTCAACGTCGACCGGCTCGGAACGCAGGCGTTCACGGCACCGACACAGTGGTCGGGCCGCGTGACCGCGCTCGCGATCGACCCGAAGTGCAAGGCGCAGGAGTGCACGCTCTACGTCGGCGCGGCCGGCGGCGGCGTCTGGCGCTCGAAGAACGCGCTCGCTCCGAACCCGTCGTGGAAGTTCATCTCGGACGGGATCCCCACGAACGCGATCGGCTCGATCACCGTCGACCCGAACGACGCGACAGGCAAGACGATCTATGTCGGCTCAGGCGAGGCGAACGCCAGCGGAGACAGCGAGGCGGGCGTCGGCCTCTACCGGACGACCGACGACGGTGCGCACTGGTCGCCCGTCCCCGGTGCGGCTGCGATCTCGAACCTCCGGGCGATCGGCGGGACCGCCATCGAGCCCGGCGATCCGAGCCACATCGCGATCGCGACCCGCTCGGGAGTCCGCGGCCTCGGCTCGAACAGCACCAGCACCGGGACGGTCGCGGCGGACTCGCCCGCCACCGGTATCTGGGAGACCCATGACGGCGGCGCCAACTGGGCGCTGACGCGTCCCGGCACGGCGTACGAAGTGCGCTTCGATCCGGGCAACCCGAACGTGCTGTACGGGGCGATCGGTGCCGTCGGGATCACGCGCTCGACGAACGACGGTGCGTGGGAGACGATCTTCAGCCGCACCGCCAGCGGCCGCTTCACGTTCTCTCCGGTCGTGAAGGACGGGAAGACGCGCATGTACCTCGCCGACGCGAACGGCGGCGCGGTCGCCCCGACGGGAGCTCAGGTCTACCGTGTCGACGACGCGAGCCAGTCGGCGGCGACGCTGACTGCCTCGAACAACGCCGCGTGGACGCGCCTGTCGAATCCGACGGCGGGCACCCCCGGCAACGCGGTCTACAACTACTGCAACACGCCGCTCGTCGGCTCGCAGTGCTTCTACGACATGTACATCGCCTCGCCGGCTGACGACCCGGACGAGGTCGTGGTCAGCGGGCTCATGCACTACGAGGAGCTCAAGCCGTACGCGGCCCCGGGCGGCATGCGTTCGAACGGCCGGTCGGTGCTGATGTCCACGGACGCCGGCCTCACGTGGAAGGACATGACGGGCGATCCGCAGGGCGAGTCGATGCATCCTGACCAGCACGCGGTCGTCTTCGTGCCCGGCAACCCGAACCAGTTCTTCGCTGGTTCGGACGGCGGCGTGATCCGCACGAACGGCAAGTTCGTCGACGGCTCGAGCATGTGCAACGGGCGCGGCCTCGGCGACGCGTTCCTCGCCGACTGCCAGTCGTGGCTCAGCCGCATTCCGGCGAAGCTGGAGCCGGTGAACGCCGGCCTCGGCACGCTTCAGATGAACAGCATCGCCGTCAGCCCATACCTGTCCGACACCGCGTCGACCGGCACGCAGGACAACGGCACGCTGTCCTTCTCGGGCGCGGCGACCTGGTTCCTGCCGCTCACCGGTGACGGCGGCGACTCCGGCTTCGACGCAACGGAGCCGAAGACCCGCTTCCACACCTACACCGGCGGGCAGATGGACATCAACTACGACGGCGACAACCCGGCATCGTGGCTGTGGATCGGCGACGTGTTCATCACCGGGACGGCGGAGGGCCAGCGCTTCTACGCGCCGGTGATCTCCGACCCGGTCGTATCGCACACGATCTTCGTCGGTGCTCAGCGTGTCTGGCGCACGCAGGACCTCGGCGGCGACCGCTCCTTCCTCGAGCAGCACTGCAACACCGCCGCCAACGAGTTCGGCACGAGCGACCTGCTCTACACGGGTGCCTGCGGCTCCGCCGACCACTGGAAGCCGATGTCATCGTCGCTGACCGCGGCGGGCCTCGGCACCAAGGCCGGCGGCACCCTGACGGCGGTCTCGCGCGGACGCGACGCCGGCACGATGTGGGTCGCCTCGCAGGGTGGTCGCGTTTTCGTCACGCAGGATGCGAATGCACCGATCGGGAGCATCACGTTCACCCGGATCGACACGGCGGCGCAGCCGAATCGCGTCCCGTCGTCAGTCTTCGTCGACCCGACGAACGCGAACCATGCGATCGTGACGTTCTCGGGTTACGAGGCAAACACGCCGACGACGCTCGGTCACGTCTTCGACGTCGTCTACGACCCGGCGTCGCACACCGCGGCGTGGACGAACATCTCGTCCGACATCGGCGACCAGCCGGTGAACGACGCGGTGATCGACACAGCGACGGGTGACCTCTACGTCTCGACCGACTTCGGCGTCTACCGCCGTGTCGCGGGCGAGACGGGGTGGATCCCGGCCGCCGACGGCCTGCCGATGGCGGCAGTCGCGGGCGTCACCATCGCGGACGGGAACAACGGCGACCGGCTGCTCTACGCCGCGACGCACGGCCGCGGCGCGTTCCGGCTTCGCCTCAAGTAACACGGTCATCGAATTCTCGAAGGGCCCCGTCAACGGGGCCCTTCGTCTGCCGTGTGGCACGGTGTCGTCGTGGTGATCCGCGCGGGGACCGAGGGCGACGTTCCGCGGCTGCGCCAGATCGCGGTCGAGGCCAAGGCGCACTGGGGCTACGACCGCGGGCAGGTCGAGGCGTGGGCGTTGGGCGGCGACTTCGACGCCGAGAGCCTGAGCAGGCGCGAGGTGTACATCGCGGAAGCGGACGGTGCGCCGGTCGGGTGGGCCTCGCTGATCCCGCGCGGCGAGGTCGGCTGGCTCGAGGACCTCTGGATCGACCCGCCCTGGATCGGCCGCGGAGTGGGCCGGCTCCTGTTCGAGCACGTCGCCGGCCGCGCCCGCGAGCTCGGCGCTCGGCGGCTCGAGTGGGAGGCCGAGCCGAACGCGCACGGCTTCTACGAGCGGATGGGGGCCACGTACGTGCGAGACAGCGAGGTCACGGAGTGGGGGCGGGTGCTCGATGTGCTGGGCGTCGAGCTCTGAGGCGTGACGGAGGTCGACTACATCGTCGTCGGTGCGGGCTCGGCCGGCTGCGTGCTCGCGTCGCGGCTGAGTCAAGACCCGGCGACGTCGGTGCTGCTGCTCGAGGCCGGCGGGGCGGACCGGAAGCTCGAGATCCGCGTGCCCGCGGCGTTCTCGAAGCTCTACCGCAGTGAGCTCGACTGGGGCTTCTCGACCGCACCGCAGGCAGGGCTGGACGGGCGGGAGGTCGCCTTCCCGCGCGGCAAGGTGATCGGCGGCTGCTCGTCGATCAACGCGCAGATGGCGATCCGCGGCCACCGCGCCGACTACGACGGCTGGGGGATTCCCGGCTGGAGCTGGGACGAGCTTCAGCCGTACTTCGAGCGCAGTGTCGGGCCGTTCGCGCTCGCCGAGCAGCGCGACCCGAGCCCGCTCACCAGCGCCTTCGTCGCGGCGGCCGTCGAGGTCGGGATTCCGAGGGCCCCCGATCTGAACGCACCCGCGCCCGAGGGCGTCGCCCAGGTGCTCGTGAACCAGCGCCGCGGCCGGCGTTGGAGCGTCGCGGACGGCTACCTCCGTCCCGCACGCCGGCGGCCGAATCTCGAGGTGCTGACCCGCGCGCACGCAGCTCGCGTCGTTCTCGAGAATGGTCGCGCGCTGGGCGTCGAAGTGCGCCGCGACGGGCAGGTCGAGCGCGTGACGGCGCGGCGCGAGGTGATCGTCAGCGCCGGCGCGATCGGGTCGCCGCACCTGCTCCTTCTCTCCGGAATCGACGCTGCCGGGGTCGGCGAGAACCTCCAGGACCACCTCGTCGGGGGCCTGCTCGCGACGACGAGTAACACGCGGACGCTCTACACCGCGGAGTCGTGGCAGAACATTCTTCGGTACCTGATCCTGCGGCGCGGCCCGCTGACGTCCAACGTCGCCGAGGCCGCCGCCTTCGTGCGCACGAGCCCGGAGCTCGAGGCACCGGACCTGGAGCTGATCTTCGCGCCCGTCCTGTTCGTCGACGAGGGGCTCGCGCCGCCGCTGACCCACGGGCTGACCATCGGCACGATCGCGCTGCAGCCGCGGAGCATCGGGCGGGTCTGGCTTCGGTCGCACGATCCGTTCGAACCGCCGATGATCGATCCCGGCTACCTCTCCGACGACGACGACCTTCGGGTGCTGCTGCACGGCGTTCGCCTTGCGCGGCGGCTGCTCGAGACCTCGGCGCTGAAGCCGGTGGTACTCGAGGAGCTTCTCCCGGGAGTGGAGGCCCAGACCGACGAGGAGCTGGCCGGGGTGGTGCGCGCGAAGGCGCACACGCTCTACCACCCGGTCGGCACGTGCGCGATGGGAACCGTTGTGGATGCCGACCTTCGCGTGCGCGGGGTCAACGGACTGCGAGTCGCGGATGCCTCCGTGATCCCGCGCGTGCCGCGCGGCCACACGAACTGGCCAACGGTCGTTATCGCCGAGAAAGCTGCCGACCTCATCCGCGCCTCGTGATGCGAGCAGCCGCTGCGGCCTGCCTTGCCCTCGTCGTCGCGGGAGCCGCGCCGGCGCGCGAGACTGCGCCACCGACGCTCGCGCAGCTGGTCGGCCAGAAGCTCGTCGTCACCATGCAGGGCACAACGCCCACGGCTTCACTCTTGGCGCGAGTGCGGCGAGGCGAGGTGGGCGGCGTGATCGTCCACGGATTCAACTTCCGGACGAGTGTGGGTTTGCGGCGGATCACGCGCTCGCTGCAGGCGGCCGCAGCTGCCGGTGGCCGGCCGAAGCTGCTGATCTCGGTCGACCAGGAGGGCGGCGACGTGAAGACCGTCTCGTGGGCGCCACCGTCGCTGGCGCCCGCCCAGATGGGTTCACGCGCGCGAGAGCAGGGCCGGCGCACCGGGGCGGCGCTGCGAGCGCTGGGGATCAACGTCGATCTCGCCCCGGTAGCAGACGTCCCCGTCTCCCGCGCCTCCGCCATGTATCGGCAGGGCCGGACCTGGTCGTTCGACGCGGAGCAGACCGCCGTGAAGGCCGCCGACTTCGCGCTCGGGCTCCGCGCCGGCCACGCGGTGGCAACGATGAAGCACTTCCCCGGCCTCGGGCTCGCGCTTCGAAATACCGACCGGGCACTGGTCCGGATCAGGGCTCCTCGCAGCCGCCTCGCGCCCGGGCTCGTGCCGTTCCGACGCGGGATCCGCCAGGCCGTGCCCGTGATCATGCTTTCGAACGCGATCTACGACGCCTACGACCCGGTCAACGCCGCCGGCTGGTCGCGCGCCATTGCGAGCACGCTGTTGCGGCGCGAGCTCGGCTTCAGCGGCGTCTCGATGACCGATTCGCTCGACGGCGCCGCGCACGTCCGCGGCATCCCGCCAAACGGGCTCGCGATCGGCGCCGCGAACGCCGGCACCGACCTGATTCTGCTGACCGGCTCCGAGGCGGCGACGCGCAGCGTCTTTACGTCGTTGCTCCGCGCCGTGCAGAGCGGCCGGATCGGCCGTGTCACCCTGGAGACGTCGTACGCGAGGATCCTCCGGCTGAAGGTGCGGCTGTAGGCTCGCGGCGTGGCGGCGACCGGGATCCTCGACCAGATCGGCGACACCGCGCTTGTCCGGCTCCAGCGGATCCCGCCGGAGGGCGTCGAGATCTGGGTGAAGCTCGAGTACCGCAACCCGACCGGGTCGATGAAGGACCGCATGGCGCTCTCGATGATCGAGGGCGCCGAGCGCGACGGCCTGCTCGAGCCGGGCACGACCGTCGTCGAGTACACCGGTGGCAGCACCGGGCCGGCGCTTGCGTTCGTCTGCAGGGCGAAGGGCTACGCCGCGAAGATCGTCATCTCCGAGTGCTTCAGCGAGGAGCGCATCCGGCTTACGAGCGCGCTCGGGGCGGAGCTGGAACTGCTGCCGGCGGTCGAGGAGCGCGGGCGTGTCACCGCGCAGGACATCGAGAACATGATCGAGCGTGCCGCCGAGCTCGCTGGCGAGCCCGGCACGTACGCGACCGACCAGTTCAACAACCCGTACTCCATCCCGGGCCACCGGGCGGCGCTCGGCCGGGAGATCTGGGAGCAGACCGACGGCACGGTCGCGGCGTTCGTCCAGGGGATCGGCACCGCGAGCGCGCTGCTCGGGGTGGCTGCGGCGCTGAAGGAGCAAAAGCCGGACATGCGGGTGGTCGGGCTCGAGCCGGCGGGGTCGGCTGCGATCACCGGCGGGCCGAGCGGCTCGTTCGCGATGCAGGGCTGGTCGGGGATGGTGCCGCCGCTCTGGGATCCGGCCAACGTCGACGAAGTCTGGGCGATCGACGACGGCGAGGCGCTGGCGATGACCGTCCGCCTCGCGCAGGAAGAAGGCATCTTCGCCGGGACCTCGAGCGGCGCGAACGTCGTGGGAGCCCTGCGGCTGGCTGAGAGGTTGCCGCAGGGGTCGATCGTGGTGACGCTTGCCGTCGACAGCGGCTTCAAGTACATGACTGGCCCGCCGTTCGGCGTGTAATCGCCGTGCCGTCTTTATCAACGGCTATTCGTCCATCGGCGGCTGCGCTAGCCCGGGCGCGTCAGGGCTCGATCAGTCCGCGGCGGATGGCGTAGCGCGTCAGCTCGACGCGGTCGCGCATGCCGAGCTTGCCGAGGACGTTGGCGCGGTGGCGCTCGACGGTCTTCGGGCTGATCACGAGGATGTCCGCGATCTCGCGGGTCGAGTGCGCCTCGGCGATCAGCTTCACGATCTCAAGCTCGCGCGGGGTCAGCGGCTCGAGGTCGCCGTCGGTGTCCTCGCGCGCGAGAAAGTCTCGGATCAGCGCCGTCACGGCGCCCGGGTAGAGGAACGGCTCGCCGCGCATGGCGGCACGGCAGGCCTCGACGAGGTCGCGGTCGGCCGACGACTTGAGCACGTACCCGGCGGCGCCCGCCTTCAGCGCCTCGAAGAAGTACTGCTCGTTGTCGTGCATGGAGAGGATCAGGGTCTTCAGCTCCGGCTTGCGGCGGGCGAGCTCCTGAACGGCCTGGATCCCGGTCAGCCGCGGCATCGTCACGTCGAGCACGGCCAGGTCGACGCCGTCCTTCAGCGCGCGGTCGACGGCCTCGGCACCGTCGCCCGCTTCAGCGACGACCTCGAGGTCCGGCTCGGAGTCGAGCACCAGGCGCAGGCCGCGGCGCACCATCGCGTGGTCGTCGGCGAGCAGGATGCGCGTCACGCCGCCTGCTCCTCAGCCTGCTGGAGCGCCCGGACGCGGAGCCGCACCTGCAGGCCGCCGGACGCGCGCGACGAGACGTCGAGCTCGCCGCCGACGAGCAGTGCCCACTCGTGCATCCCGCGCAGGCCGCCGACACTCGCCCGCGTAGCGTCGCCGGAAAGGCCGCACCCGTTGTCGGTGACGCGCAGCACCACGCCGCCGGGCACGCGGTCGAGCCGCAGCTCCACCCGCGTCCCGCCGGAGTGGCGCGCCGCGTTGGTCAGGCTCTCCTGCGCGACGCGGTAGATCACGAGCTCCGCCTGCGGGCTCAGCCGCGGCAGCGTCGGCGCGATCAGGCGCTCGACGCGCAGCCCGCCGCGGCTGGAGAACATCGAGCACAGCTCGCGCAAGGCGTTGGCGAGGCCGAGGTCCTCGAGCACGCCCGGGCGCAGCTCGCGGGCCACGCGGCGCACCTCGTCGAGGCTGGCGCGCACGAACTCCGCGGTCTCCTCGAACTCCTCGCGTAGCTCGGGGCTGACCCGCTTGGCGAGCCGGTCGAGCTGCAGCAGGACGGCCGTCAGGTTCTGCCCGATCTCGTCGTGGAGGTTGCGCGCGATCCGCCGCCGCTCCTGCTCCTGCGCGGTCAGCGTCAGCGTGACGGACTCCTGCCGCTGCGCCTCGAGGCGCGCGAGCATCTCGTTGAACGTCGAGCCGAGCAGCGCAATCTCGCCCTTGCCCGCGACCTCCAGCCGCTGGCCCGGCCGCTGCAGGTCGATCCGCCGCATCAGCCCGGCGAGCCGCTGGAGCGGCTCGAAGAGCGGCCGCAGCAGGATCAGGTTCGCCACGAGCACGAGGGCGATGGTCACCACTCCGACCGCCGCATCGATCGCGGTGCGCGGGAAGTGGACCTGCCCGGGCGTGGCGGCCAGGACGACGGCGGCGGTGACGATCACCGCGGCGTTGGTGGCGAAGACGCGCCAGAAGAGTGACATGTGGCCAAGGTGTGCCCACTCGCACGTGTTTCACCACCTTTGTAAGGAAACTCGAAATACAGCTCTTCACGGTCCCTAATGGGGGTTTTCCTCAGTCGCGAGTCGTAGACCCCTGGGTATCACTCCGCCGACAAAGCCGGTGCCCAGCCGGCCGACCCGAGGAGGGAACGCAGAAGCATGCGAACACGAACACCACTTGCGCTCGCCCTCCTCGTCGCCGTGGCGGCGCTCGTCGCTGCCGGATGCGGCGGCGGGAGCTCGAGCGACAACAACAGCGGTTCCGCGGGCAGCGGGGAGCTGGCCGCGAACCAGACCATCACCCTGGCGTGGGGCGCGGAGCCGCCGTCGCTCGACCCCGGCCTTGCGACCGACACCACGTCGTCGAACGTCCTGCTCAACATCATGGACCCGCTGGTCAAGCTGGATCCGAAGACGCTGAAGCCCGTCCCGAATCTCGCAGAGAGCTGGGACGTGAACGGCGCCAACGTCACCTTCCACCTGCGCAAGGACGGGAAGTGGACGAACGGCCAGCCCGTGACCGCGAACGACTTCGTCTACTCCTGGCTGCGCACGATCTCGCCGGGACTGGGCGCCGATTACGCGTACCAGTTCTTCGGGATCAAGGGTGCGTCCGACTACAACGCCTGTGACCCGAAGAAGCAGAACTGCAACGCACTCAAGAGCAAGGTCGGTGTCTCGGCGCCGGACAAGTACACGCTCAAGGTCAAGCTGACGACCCCGCAGCCCTGGTTCATCCAGCAGGTCGCGCACCATTCGTTCCTGGCGGTGAACCGCTCCGCGGTCGAGAAGTGGGGCGAGAAGTGGACCCAGCCGGGCCATATCGTCACCAACGGCCCGTTCAAGCTCGCCGTCTGGCGACACGACGCCGAGATCGACCTGGTGAAGTGGAACGCCTGGCGCAACGCGAAGGACGTGACGCTGAAGCGTGTCAACGGCCGGATCATCACCGACGGCACGACTGCGGTGCAGGCGTTCGCGGCCGGCGAGGTCGACGTGAACACGACGGGGATCCCGCCCGCCGACCTGCCGCGCCTGAAGAGCGAGGACACGTACCAGAACTATGCGGCGCTCGGCACCTACTACTACGGCCTGAACGTCAAGAACGTCCCGCTCCGGGAGCGGAAGGCCCTGGCCTTCGCAATCGACCGCAAGTCGATCATCGACCACATCGCCCAGGCCGACCAGATCCCTGCGGTGAGCTTCTCGCCGAAGGGGATCCCCGGCTTCAGCACCATCGAGAACAGCTACCTGAAGCCGACGGCTCAGCTGAGCAAGGCGAAGTCGTTGCTCGGCAAGACGTCGAACGCCACGAAGAACATCACCCTCTTCGTCAACGACTCTCCCGGCCACAAGGAGATCGCGATCGCCGTCCAGGCGCAGTGGAAGAAGCTCGGCATCAACACGACCATCAAGCAGATGGAGTGGGCCCAGTTCCTGGAGTTCCTCGGGCCGCCGCCGAACAAGGCCGTCGACGCCTATCGGCTCGGCTGGATCGGCGACTACGTCGACGACATCAACTTCCTCGAGCTCTGGACCTGCAAGTCGGGGAACAACAACACCAACTACTGCAACCCGAAGTACGACGCCCTGATCGCGAAGGCGCGGAAGACGGCCGACAACAACGAGCGCTACAAGCTCTACGCACGGGCCGAAGACATGCTGACCGGCCCGAACGGCGACTTCCCGATCATCCCGATCTACTGGTACACGTACGTGACCCAGGAGGCGCCGTCCGTCAAGGGCAGCTTCAACATCAACCTGCTCGACCAGTTCGACCTGAGCAAGGTGAAGGTCGTCAACGGGTAGTCGGGTAGGGGGACGGCGGCTTCCGGGCCGCCGTCCCCTGACCGGCCTGCACGGCGGGAAGAGGGAGGCAATGACCCAGTTCATTCTCAGGCGGGTTTTTTGGACGATCCCGGTGCTACTGCTCGTGATCCTGTTCACGTTCCTGTTGATGCGGCAGATCAAGGGGAACCCGTTTCGCAAGACGGAGCGCGCGGTGCCGGCCTCCATCCAGGCCAACCTCGACCGAAAGTTCCACCTGGACGATCCCTGGTACGTCCAGTACGCGAACTACGTGAAGGGCGTCTTCACGGCCGACCTGGGGCCGTCGCTCGTGCTCCGGAACCAGAACGTGAACGACATCGTCAAGTCGCACTTCCCGGTCTCGCTCGAGCTCGGCGCGTACGCGTTCCTGTTCGCGATCGTGGTCGGGATCCCGCTCGGGGTGGCCGCCGCCTTACGAGCGAACAAGCCAACGGACTACCTGGCGATGCTGGTCGCGAACGTCGGCTTTGCCGTCCCGAGCTTCCTCGTCGCGACGCTGCTCATCTACTACTTCGCCGTCAAGTGGGACGCCGGGGTGCCGACAAGCGGCTGGACGACCTGGCAGTCGAAGATCCTGCCGTCGATCGCGCTCGGGTTCTTCCCGATGGCGTACTTCGCCCGGCTCGTGCGCGGGACGATGCTCGAGACGCTGCAGCAGGACTACGTCCGCACCGCGAAGGCGAAGGGCCTTCGCCCGCAGCGCGTCGTCGGGCTGCACGTCCTTCGCAACTCGCTGATCCCGGTCGTGACCGCGGCCGGCCCGCTGCTGGGCGCCGTGATCACGGGCTCGTTCATCATCGAGACGATCTTCGCGATCCCGGGGATCGGCCGCTATTACGTGAGCTCGGTCAGCGCCCGCGACTACTCGGTGACGATGGGCCTGACGATCCTCTACGCGGTCATCGTCATCTTCGGCAACCTCGTCGTGGACATTCTCTACGGGTTCCTCGACCCGAGAACGCGGGAAGCGAGGACGTAGTCCGTGGTCGTCAACCCGCAGCAGGAGGAATTCCGCGAGCGCGCGATTGCCGGTGAGGGGATCCGCGCCGTCGACGCGGGCGCCCCCGTCCGGCAGACCAGCCTTTGGCGCGACGCGTGGTACCGCTACCGCGCGAACAAGGCGGCGCTCGTCGCCGGCGTGCTGTTCCTCGTGCTCGTGGTGTACGTGATCTTCGTCCCGATCTTCTCGCCGTACGACCCGTACGCCGTGAACTTCTCCGAGGCGTACCTTCCGCCGAGCCTCGCCCACCCGTTCGGCACCGACCAGTACGGCCGCGACCTGTTCACGCGCGCGGCGCTCGGAGGCCGGGTTTCGATCGGGATCGGCTTCGCGGCGACGATCGCGATCATGGGCATCGGCATCGTCTACGGCTCGATCTCCGGGTTCATCGGCGGGAAGCTCGACAACGGGATGATGCGCTTTCTCGACGCGCTCTACGGCCTGCCGTACCTGCCGTTCGCGATCATCGTCACCCAGCTCTTCCAGACCGTGAACTTCTGGGTGATGGTCATCGCCTTGACGATCGCGAGCTGGTTCACCGCCGCCCGCGTCGTCCGCGGCCAGATCATCACGCTGAAGGAGAACGACTACGTGCGCGCGGCGCGGGCCGTAGGCGCCCGCTGGTACCGGATCCTCGGGCGGCACCTGCTGCCGAACACGCTCGGCGTGCTGATCGTGTTCGTCTTCCTGGAGCTGCCGGGCGTGATCCTCGGCGAGGCGTTCCTGTCGTTCATCGGCCTCGGGATCAACCCGCCGAAGGCGTCGTGGGGCTCGCTCGCGCAAGACGGCCGCGACGTGTATCTCGCGCACCCGTCGATGATCCTGATCCCGTCGATCCTGATCGCCTGGCTCATCCTCTGCGCGTTCTTCATCGCAGACGGCTTGCGCGACGCGCTCGACCCGAGGACGAGGGAAACATAGTGCTCCTCCCAGCAATCGCAGCCCGTCTCTCGCCCGCTATCACGCGGCGCCAGAGCTCTCCCTCGCCCTTGCACGGGCTACCAGCCCGCGCTGCGGTCGAGTGGGGACTCTGGCTTGGTGCTAGCGGCCGAGAGCCTGGACACGATCACTGGAAGGAGCACTGATGCCACTGCTGGAAGTCAACGACCTGCGCACGTACTTCGCGACCCGCGAGGGCGACGTCAAGGCAGTGGACGGCGTCTCGTTCGAGGTCGAGCGCGGGACGACGCTCGGCATCGTCGGCGAGTCCGGCTGCGGCAAGTCCGTGACCGCGCTCTCGATCATGGGGCTGATCCCGAAGCCGCCGGCGCGCATCGTGTCCGGCTCGATCGTCTTCGAGGGCAAGGACCTGACGAAGCTGAAGGACCGCGAGCTCGAGAACATCCGGGGGGCCGAGATCGCGATGATCTTTCAGGACCCGATGACGTCGCTGAACCCGACATTGAAGATCGGGACGCAGATCACCGAGGCGCTCAAACGCCACCTCGGCATGTCGTCGAAGGAGGCGAGGCAGCGAGCCGTGGAGCTGCTCGAGGAGGTGCGGATCCCAAAGGCGAAGGAGCGCCTCGACGACTACCCGCACCGCTATTCCGGCGGCATGCGGCAGCGGGTGATGATCGCGATCGCGCTCTCGTGCAACCCGAAGCTGCTGATTGCCGACGAGCCGACAACGGCGCTCGACGTGACTGTGCAGGCGGGGATCCTGGACCTGCTCGAGGAGCTGCGCGAGCAGCACGAGATGGCGATGATCCTGATCACGCACGACATGGGCGTGGTGGCCGAGGCGGCCGACGACATCGTGGTGATGTACGCGGGACAGGTGGTCGAGCAGGCCTCGACGCTCGAGCTCTTCGACCACCCGGAGCACCCGTACACCGAGGCGCTGCTCAGCGCCCTCCCGGCCCTCGAGGGCGAGGGCGGCCGCGAGGCGCGGCTGGCCTCGATCCCGGGCCGGCCTCCCGATCTGCTCGACCCGCCTGCGGCCTGCCGGTTCGCTCCGCGCTGCCCCCACGCGAACCTCGGCGACTACTGCACGGTCGAGCCGCCCGAGCTGCGCGAGCTGCGGCCCGGCCACTGGGTGCGGTCGGCGCACCCGGCCAGCGAGCGAGCGGCGGTGCCGGCATGAGCACGAACGGCCGGGCCAGGGAGCCGCTCCTCGTCGTGGAGGGGCTCGAGAAGCACTTTCCGATCCGCAGCGGCTTCCTGATCGACCGCACGGTCGGACACGTGAAGGCCGTCGACGGCGTCTCGTTCTCGATTGAGGAAGGGACGACGCTGGGGCTCGTCGGGGAGTCCGGCTCAGGCAAGTCGACGACCGGCTACTGCGTCTTGCAGCTGCTCCATCCGACAGCGGGTTCGATCCGGTTCGACGGCACCGAGCTGACGGAGCTCAAGACCGAGGCGCTGCGGAAGATGCGGCGCGAGATGCAGATCGTCTTCCAGGACCCGTACTCTTCCCTGAACCCGCGCATGACGGTCGGCGACATCGTCTCCGAGCCGCTCGTGGTGCACGGGATCGGCACCCGCAAGAGCCGCCGCGAGAGCGTGCGCCGGCTGCTCGACGTCGTCGGCTTCGACCCGACCTTCACCAACCGCTACCCGCACGAGTTCAGCGGCGGCCAGCGGCAGCGCATCGGCATCGCCCGCGCGCTCGCGCTGAACCCGAAGCTGATCGTCTGCGACGAGCCGGTCTCGGCCCTCGACGTCTCGATCCAGGCGCAGATCCTCAACCTGTTGCGCGACCTCCAGCACGACTTCGGGCTCACCTACCTGTTCATCGCCCACGACCTTGCGGTGGTGCGGGCGATGAGCGACACGATCGCCGTGATGAACCAGGGCAAGCTCGTCGAGGTCGGGCCCGCCGAGCAAGTTTACAACTCGCCGCAGAACGAGTACACGAAGGCGCTTCTCACCGCCGTGCCCGTTGCCGACCCGCGGCGGCAGCGCGAGCGGAAGGCCGAGCGCCGCCGTCTCAAGCACGCGCTGGCCGAAGGCTTCTGATGAAAAGCGGCCGCGCTGGCGGCCTTAGCGGTCTTGCTGGCGGGCTGCGCAAGCTCCCCGTCGCCCTCCGTGCAAGTCCCCGCGCAGCCTGCGTGGACCTTTGCGCAATCGATGTCGCAGAGGCGGAGCTACTCGGCGACGGCACTCGTCGCGGGCCGGATCTACGTCGCCGGCGGGATGGTCGGCAACACGGGGCGTCGCCTTGCGCTCGTCCAGCGCTTCAGGCCGGGCCACGGCTGGACGACGCTCGAGCCGCTGCCGCAGCCGTTGCGCGCGGCCAGCGCCGCCGCGCTCGGCGGCCGGATCTACGTCACGGGCGGGCAGAGCGACAGCGGCGTCACGCGGCGGGTCGAGGTCTACGACGTTCGCGCCCGGCGCTGGAGCGAGGGCCCACTGCTGCCGGCCCCGCGCTTCAACCACTCGACCGTCGCCCTCGGCGGGCGGCTCTACGTGCTCGGCGGCTACGACCGCGGCCGCGAGCGCCGCACGGTCTTCGTCCACCGCCCCGGGCACGGCGGCTGGCGCAGGCTCGCGCCGCTCCCGCGCCCGACGCACGCCTTCGGCGCGGTCTCCTTCCGCGGCGAGCTCTGGGCGATCGGCGGCCGCCGGGGCGCGCGCATCCTGCGTGAGGTCTGGATCTACAACCCCGAGCGAAATCGCTGGCGTCGCGGCCCGACCCTGCCGAAGCCGATGGAGCTACTCGGAGCGACCGCGGCGGGGCCCGAGATCCACGCCGTCTGGGAGCGCACTTACCAGGTCTACGACGCACGCTCCAGGCGCTGGCGGCAGGGCCCGTCGCCGCAGATCCCGCGGCACGCGCTCTCGCTCTTCGCGCTCGACGGACGCCTCTACGCCGTCGGCGGCTGCGTCACCCCGCAGCTCGTCGACAGCCAAGCCGTCGAGACGCGGCGGCTCTGAGGCTCTATTCGGCGCGAGCCACCGGGAGACCGCCGGCTCCGGCTCCCGACGGCGGCGGGTGCCGCCCCGGGCTCGAGCCGGGGCGGCACCTCGTCTCCCTAGGTCCGCCGGTTTTCCGCGAGCCAGGCGTCGAGCTCTTTGCTGCTGAAGAACAGCCGGCCCTCCACCTTGCTGTGCGGAATCTGGTGCAGGTGCTGACGCAGCCAGCGGATCGAGACGCGCATGTACTCGGCCGCCTCGGCCGTGCTCATCCACGGCGAGGAGTGCGAGAGCTGCAGGCGCTCGGCAAGTGCCGTCGCCAGCGTGTCGAGATCCGTTCTCGAGTTGTGAGTCTGAGCCTGTGGTTGCAAGAAATGTCTCCTTGGGTCGCCGTTCGCAGCCGCTCGACGCGGCTGCCGTGCTACACGGCGAGCGGAGGAGCCCGACCCGCGTGCCGCGAGGCGAGCGCGGCGGGCCGAAGCGGCGAGGAGAGAAAGGCGAGGCTCGTCCGCGCCAGCGGCGGTGGCGCGCCCTGGGCCGAACGGCGCGTGAGCGCCGGCCACAGCGCGCTGCGCAGCAGCGCGCGGAACAGCCACAGAGCGACCAGGCCGCACGGCACCTGCAGCAGGAACCCGGCCAGGAGCAGCGGCTCGGCGGCGAGCACCGAGGCGAGGTCACCGCCCTGCGCCAGGCGCTCGAACTGCTCCTGGACGAACAGCGCGGCCGTCGGAATCCAGAGGAGCGGCGTGCTGCTCATCACGGCATGGTGCCAGATGCGCCCGCCCGCACGACCGTGCCGCGCGTTGCCGACCGTGTCAGGCGCCGAACGGCCTGACTGCGCCGACGAAGCCGAAGGCGTAGCCGGGCTCGGAGAGCGAGGAGATCTTCACCACGTCGCCGGTGTGCGGCGCCTGGATGAACTGGCCGTTCCCGATGTACATCCCCTCGTGCTGCGGGCCGTTCGCGCTCGGCTCGAAGAAGACGAGGTCGCCCGGCTGCAGTGCCCACGGCGGTACCCGCGTGCCCTCGTAGAACTGCGACCCGGTGTAGTGGGTCAACTGGATCCCGAGCTGCGCGTAGACGTACATCGTCAGGCCCGAGCAGTCGAAGCCGGTCAGCGGGTCGGCGCCGCCCCAGACGTACGGGGCGCCCAGGTACTGCACCGCGATCTTGACCGCCTTCGCGCCAACGGTGCCGTTCGTCGGCAGGGCGAGCAGCTGGCTCCCCGGGAAGCCGAGGTCGGCGCTGCCGGTGTCGGCTCCGTGACCGGTGACGCCGAGCGCGAGCCAGGACAGGTGCGCTGTGCGGTGGTGCTTCTGCGGTTGCGGCGGTAGCGCCGCACGCGCCAGGCCGACGAGCAGCTGCGAGCCGGGGTCGATCCCGAGCGACGAGTCACCGGCGACGACGCGCAGGCCGACGACGCCGCTGCCCTCGCCGGGGACGACCGCCTCCTGGAGCACGACGAGGTAGCTCGCGGGGCCGAGAGGAACGAGCGTGTTCGGCCGCGCCGCGACCGCCTTGCCGTTGACCGTCAGCCCCTGCACCACCGCGCCCGCGAGCCCGTGTGCCGGGACGAAGATGCGCTCGGCATAGACCAGGCCGCCGGCGATGGTGACGCCGCGCAGGGAGACGCCGCGCGAGCTCCGCGAGGAGGAGTCGAAGCGAAGCGTCCAGCCGCCGTCCTGCAGCGAGGCGAACGATCCCTGCCGCGCCGCCGCGACGAGGTGGCCCTGCGCGTCGCGGATCTCGGCGATCGCGCCGAGCGCACCCGGGCTGAACGCGAGCAGCGCCGTCGCCGCGAGCAGGCCGGGAAGGAGCCGACGCACGACGCGATGGTTGCACAAGCGCAGGAACCGCGCGCCATTGCCGCGGTTGTGAGAATGAGAAGCGTTTGCAGTAAGCTGGCCGCCGTGGCTAGAAGCACGCGCCAGCGCCGGCTGCTCACCGACCTCGTCGGGTCGCGCCACCATGCGTTCACGGCGGAGGATTTGTGGGCCGACGCGCGCGTCTCCGCCCCGGTCAGCCTGGCCACCGTCTACCGCACGCTCGCGCTGCTCGAGGGCGAGGAGAAGGTGCGGCGGCTCGACCGCGGCCGCTTCATCGCCTGCGAGCCCGGCCATCACCACCACCTGGTCTGCGTCTCCTGCGGCTCGGTCGAGGAGACCGAGCTCTGCGCCGCGCCGGCCGTCGCCGAGGTGCGCGAGCGGTACGGGTTCGTCGTCCAGCGGCACGACGCCGACCTCTACGGCGTCTGCGAGCGCTGCGCGTGACCTGGATCGCGATCCCGCTTTCGCTTTGCACCGTGCTCTCGACGCTCGCGGGCGGCCTGACGGCGCTTCGCCTGCGGGCGCACCTCGAGACGATCCTGGCGCTGAGCGGGGGCGTGGTCGTCGGGGTCGCGCTGTTCGACGTGCTGCCGGAGGCGATCGACGGGATCGACAACTCGCGCACGGTCACGACGCTCGTCGCCGCGGGGTTCCTGGCGTTCTTCTTCTTCCAGCGGGTGATCGTGCTACACCACCGAGACGATCCGGACGCGGCGCGGGCACACCACCGCGTCGGCGCGCTGGGCGCGGCCGCGCTCTCGGTGCACAGCTTCGTCGACGGGCTCGGGATCGGCCTCGCGTTCGGCGTCAACACGCTGACCGGCGTGCTCGTCTTCGTCGCGGTGATCAGCCACGACTTCGCCGACGGGCTGAACACGGTCACGTTCGTCCTCCGCCAGCGGGGCGACCGTCGCCGGGCGCTCCGCTGGCTTGCCGCGGACGCGGCCGCGCCGTTCTTCGGCGCGATCGTCGGCAGCCTGATCAGCGTTTCCAACGAGAACCTCGCTTACCTGCTCGCGCTCTACTCGGGCTTCTTCCTCTATGTCGGCGCCTCCGACCTGCTGCCCGCCGCCCACGCGCGCACCTCGCCGCTGCGGGTCGCGCTGACGCTCGCCGGCTTCGCCGTCACCTACGGCATCGTCACGCTCGCGTCGCAGTAGAGGGAACGCGGGGCGGACGACGAACACCTTGCGTCGGCGCGCCTGATGCGGTGTGGCGTGCTCGACCGGGAGCTGTGCCGTCAGCCGCTTCCGTCGCTGAAGTCCTGAGCTACGGATGGGCGGCCGGCACCCAGTGCGGGCCGCCCCAGCTTAGGTCGTACGGGTAGTTGTGGATCACGTGCGCCCAGATCGTCCAGGCGATCCAGCGCGAGGTGCCGTAGAAGAACGCCGCGCGGTAGAGGACGATGAGCGCACCGCGCGGAACGGCGCGGTTCAGCCACGGCCAGAACGCGTCGGCGCGGTAGATGACGTTGTCGAAGTACGCACCCGTCAGCACTCGCCAGCTGTAGAGGCCGTAGACGACGAAGACCAGGTCCCACATCGCACCGAGGCCGCTGAAATAGGCGGCCGCGTCGGTCATGCGCCCTGTCTGCCCGGCGTACGCCCATGCGTCGATGTGGAAATGGAACGTCCAAGGGAAGAGGAGCATCGTGCCGACGGTGTCGCCGGCGTCGGTGATCGCGTGCGCGAACTGCCCGATGATGAAGCTGATTCCCCAGAGCTTCGAGCCGAAGACCTTCCAGATGATCAGGCCGACTGCAATGCCGTAGATCAGCGAGTGGGTGAATCCGAACCCGGGCCAGCCGCGGTGGAACTGCGCCGGGTCGGACGCCTTCAGCTCCCACGGGCCGAGGTGGATCCCGTAGACGAACCACTTGGTCATCATGTCCGGCGAGTACGAGCCGATCAGCAGCGGCACGAAGGCGACCTTCAGGCGCATGTGCTTCTGGATCGCGTACGGCTCGAGGTCGTGCGCCGCCCAGCTCACGTCAGCCTGCGCACGAGCACGGGGAGCAACCAGGCTGTCAACAACAGGTAGCCGAGCCCGACCCAGAACGAGAGCAGGAAGTCGATCCAGGTCACGCCGATCGCGATGTAGGCCGCGGCGGCGAGGCAGTAGCCGCCGAACACGGTGAGGTCGCGACGACTAGGGCGGTCGAAGGTCAGTCGCAGTCGCACGTACGCTCGCCGAGGATCTTCAGGCGGCCGCAGGTCTCGCAGAAACGCTGCTCGGCCCGGCGGGCGGCCTTGCGCAGGCTTGGTAGCGAGAGGAGCCCGGCGAACGCAAACGCAAGCAGGAGGGACGCGAGTGCAGGGTCGAGCACGCGGCGACTATAAGGCACAACGGACGAGGTGGTTTTTGGATCCGAAACGAAGTCTTCTGCTGGCCATCCGGCCAGAGTTGGTACAGTCCTGCTGGACTTCGGATCCGAAACTGGAAAGGATGGCCGCATGAACCGCTTGCTCTCGAAGATCAGGCACAGCCAGAAGGACGCGACCGCCCACGGAAACGGCGTCAGCCACGTCCGCGTCGTCCGCAGCCGCGTCTCGACGCCGCGCGCGGGCTACGTGCTGACCGCCGCCGAGACCGCGCCGTGCACGTGCCCGGACTTCTGCGAGCGGGATCACGACAACGAGTGACCGCGGTGCTCACCGCAGAGCTGCGCGGCAGCGCGCCGCGTGCCGACGACGTCCTGACGGCTGACGCCGTCGCCTTCGTCGCCGCGCTCCAGGAGCGCTTCGGGCAGCGGCGTCGCGAGCTGCTGGAGGCGCGCGCGGCCCGGCGTGAACGGATCGCGGCCGGCGAGTTGCCGGCATTCCTCCCGGAGACACGCGATGTGCGTGAGGGAGACTGGACGATCGACCCCGTGCCGTCCGGCCTGCGCGATCGCCGGGTCGAGATCACCGGGCCCACCGACCGGAAGATGGTCATCAACGCGCTCAACTCCGGCGCGCACATGTTCATGGCCGACTTCGAGGACGCGAACGCGCCGACCTGGTCGAACATGGTCGAGGGCCAGGCGAATCTCACGGAAGCGATCGAGCGCACGATCGAGCTCGAGACCGCGGAGAAGACCTACCGGCTGAACGACGAGGTCGCGACGCTGCTCGTCCGGCCGCGCGGCTGGCACCTGGCGGAGCAGCACCTGCTGGTCGACGGCGACCCGGTCTCCGCGAGCCTGTTCGACTTCGGCCTCTACGTCTTCCACAACGGGCAGCGGCTGCTCGACCGCGGCGCCGGCCCGTGGCTCTACCTGCCGAAGCTCGAGAGCCACCTCGAGGCGCGGCTCTGGAACGACGTCTTCTTGCATGCCGAGGATGCGCTCGGGCTCGAGCGCGGGTCGATTCGCGCGACAGTGCTGATCGAGCATGTGCTCGCGGCGTTCGAGATGGACGAGATCCTCTGGGAGCTGCGCGAGCACGCCGCCGGACTCAACGCCGGTCGCTGGGACTACATGTTCAGCGTCATCAAGACCTTCCGCGAGCGGCCGGAGTTCGTCCTGCCCGACCGCAACGCCGTGACCATGACCGCACCGTTCATGCGCGCCTACACGGAGCTGCTGGTGCGCACCTGCCACCGGCGCGGGGCCCACGCCATGGGCGGGATGGCGGCGTTCATCCCCAGCCGCCGCGACGCCGAGCTGAATGAGCGCGCGCTCGCGAAAGTGCGCGAGGACAAGCAGCGCGAGGCGGGTGACGGCTTCGACGGGACCTGGGTCGCGCACCCGGATCTCGTCTCGGTCGCGCTCGCCGAGTTCGAGCGGGAGAACCAGCTCGACCGGCGACGCGAGGACGTCGCCGTCGCGCCCGGCCGGCTGCTGGATGTAGGGGCGACCCCCGGTGAGGTGACGCAGGAAGGGCTGCGCAACGACGTCGCCGTCGCGCTGCGTTACCTCACCGCCTGGCTCGGCGGCACCGGCGCGGTGGCGATTTTCAACTTGATGGAGGACGCGGCGACCGCCGAGATCGCCCGCTCGCAGGTCTGGCAGTGGGTACGGCACGGCCGTTTCGACCGCGCTGCGGTCGAGCGAATGATCGACGAGGAGGTCGAGCGGTTCCGCGCCGAGCTCGGCGACGGGGAATGGCGCGTCGACGAGGCGCGCGAGATTTTCGAGCGGGTGGCGCTCGGGGACCAGTTCGAGGAGTTCCTCACGCTGCCTGCCTACGACTACCTGGAGAGGGGCTGAAATGAGGACGAACGGCAATGGCAACGGCACGGCTTCGAAGCGCTGGGACGGCATCGAGCGTCCGTACACCTCCGAGGACGTGGAGCGGCTGCGCGGCAGCGTCCAGGTCGAGCACACGCTCGCGCGGCTCGGCGCAGAGCGCCTCTGGGAGCTGCTGCAGCACGAGGACTACGTGCCCGCGCTCGGCGCGCTGACCGGCGGCCAGGCCGTGCAGATGGTGAAGGCCGGGCTGAAGGCGATCTACCTCAGCGGCTGGCAGGTCGCCGCCGACGCCAACCTCGCCGGCCAGACCTACCCCGACCAGAGCCTCTATCCGTCGAACAGCGGCCCGGCGCTCGTGAAGCGGCTCAACAACGCGCTGCTCCGCGCAGACCAGGTGCACACGGCGGAAGGCGACCTCGACACGCACTGGCTGGCGCCGATCGTCGCCGACGCCGAGGCCGGCTTCGGCGGCCCGCTGAACGCGTTCGAGGTGATGAAGGCGATGATCGAGGCCGGCGCGGCGGGTGTGCACTTCGAGGACCAGCTCTCGTCCGAGAAGAAGTGCGGGCACCTCGGCGGCAAGGTGCTCGTTCCGACGAATCAGTTCGTCCGCATGCTGGTCGCGGCGCGCCTGGCTGCCGACGTCTGCGGCGTGTCGACGGTCCTGATCGCACGCACGGACGCGCTCAGCGCGAAGCTGCTGACGAGCGACGCCGACCCGGCCGACGAGCCGTTCCTGACCGGCGAGCGGACCGCGGAAGGCTTCTTCTGCGTGCGCGACGGGCTGGAGCCTGCGATCTCACGTGGCCTGGCGGCGGCGCCGTTCGCGGATCTCGTCTGGTTCGAGACGTCGACGCCGGACCTCGAAGAGGCGCGTGAGTTCGCGGATGCGATCCACGACAGCTTCCCCGGCAAGCTGCTCGCCTACAACTGCTCACCGTCGTTCAACTGGCGCGCCCATCTCGACGATGAGCGGATCGCCGGCTTCCAGCGCGAGCTGGGGGACATGGGCTACCGCTTCCAGTTCGTCACCCTCGCCGGCTTCCACTCGCTGAACGCGGCGATGTTCGACCTCGCCCGCGGCTACGCCGAGGAGGGCATGAGTGCCTACGTTCGGCTCCAGGAAGACGAGTTTGCGCTCGAGCCGGCCGGCTACACGGCCACTCGCCACCAGCGCGAGGCCGGCGCCGGCTACTTCGACGCCGTCATGCAGGCGGTCAGCGGCGGGACGAGCTCGACGCTCGCGCTCGAGGGGTCGACGGAGGCGGCGCAGTTCCGGAGCTGAGCGTGGACGAGCACGACGCGGGGGGCACCAAGGCCGACGAGATCGCACTCGCGCTCGAGGACGCAGTCATCTCGGGCGAGCTCGCGCCGGGGACGGTCCTGCGGCAGGAGACGCTGTCGGAGCGCTTCGGCGTCAGCCGCACGCCGATCCGCGAGGCGTTGCGCCGGCTCGCTGCAACCGGCCTCGTCTCGTTCGAGCCGAACCGCGGCGTGCGCGTGCGGGCGATCCCGCGTGAGGAGCTACGCGAGGCCTTCCTGGTGCGCGCCGAGCTGGAGGCGCTGGTCACCGAGCTCGCCGTGCCGCGCTTCGACGACGCGAGGCTGCTCGCGCTGCGCGCGGCCGAGGCCGACTTCGCGCGGCTGACGGTGGAGCTGCTCGACCGCCGGCGCGGGGAGGACGAGCGGACGCAGCTGACCGGGGAGTGGGTGCGCGCGAACTACCGCTTCCACGACGTGATCTACGAGGCGGCCGCGGTGCCGTTCGTCGAGCGGGTGGCGAAGAACGCGCGCCGCACGTTCCTCAGCCGCTGGCGTCCGGGCGGGCCCGAGATCGACGACCTCTACGAACAGAACATGCACCAGCACCGAGCGATCCTGGGCGCGATTGAAGCCCGCAGCTCCGAGGGCGCGAGAGCACTCGCACACGAGCACGTCCTCCATTCGTGCCGGCTGCTCGAGGTGATCCTCGACCACGTTGCGCCGGCGGCCTAGCGGACAAAGTTTCAGTCGGCGCAGACCGGGCCACCGAGACGCAGCGCCGCGGAGCGCGCTGGGCGGCCGCGGCGCTGGGAGCGGCGCTGGCCGGCTCGCCCTCGCGATCGCCGCCGGGAGGCGGGAGCCCGCAAAGGATGAGGCCGACCAGGCCGTCGAGCCCGAGGCTTCGGCCGCGGTCAGGTGACCGGCGCCGCCGACTCGAGCGCTGCAGCGAGCCGGTCGACCGTGTCGCGCCAGCCGTCACGGAAGCCGGTCGACCACCACTCCTGCACCTGGTCGGGCGCGAGGCTCTCGGGCAGGTCGACTCGGAGGTTCGTTTCCGTCTGCCCGCCGACCTCGGTGAGCGTGACGGTGACGAGCGGGCTCTCCTCTAGCCGCTCGGGGTCGAGCTCGGGCCAGCCGCCGGCCGCGCCCCAGTTGAAGACGAGCTTCTCGTCGCGCACGATCTCGCGGTAGACCCCGCCGGTCACGTAGTTCGCCTGCTCGCTGATCACCATGCGCTGGCGCCAGACGCCCACGCGCAGGTCGAGCTCGATCGGGTCGTCCGGGATCGGCTGCGCGGGGTTGTAGAACCACTGCAGGCGGTCCGGGTCGGTCCACGCCCTGAACACGTCGGCGCGCGGGGCATCGAGCGTCCAGCTGAGGGTCAAGTGGCGCTGGGGTTCCTCCGTCATCGCTCCTCCTGTCTCCGTTCGTTTGCAAGTTGCCGCTCGAGGCCGGGGATTCGCGCCTCGAAGAACTGCCGGTACGGCGCCAGCCACTCGTCCGCCTCGGCGAGCGGGGCGGTCTCGAGTCGGCAGAGCCGCCACTGCGCCGACCGGCTCTTGCTGACGAGGCCGGCGCGCTCGAGCACCTTCAGGTGCCGTGACACCGACGGCAGGCTCATCGCGTGCGGCGCGGCCAGCTCGTTGACGGTGGCCTCGCCCTCCGCGAGGCGGCTCAGCATCGCCCGCCGCGTCGGGTCCGAGAGCGCCGAGAAGGTGAGGCTGAGCCGGTCGGTCTTCATTTAGCTGACATGCTAATTAACTGAAATACTAAATGCAAGGAGTACGGCGCGCGGGAAACCCGAAGCGCAAACGGCGAACGCCCCGATGCCGCTCGTCTACCGGACCGCGACGATGACTCCACGATGGCCCTCGCGATCGTCGCCTACCAGCCGGAGCCGACGAATGCGACGCTTGCCGCGGAGCTCGGCGGGCAGCTGCTTACGCCGCGCGCGGCGCTCGCACGCCTGCGGCCCGGAGACGTTGCTGTCGTCCGCCTGGACGTTCGACGGGAGCTCGACGGATGCGAGCCCGGGCTCGACCTGCTGGAGTCCCTCGCGCGACGCGGGGTCGCGGTGTTGAACCGTGCGCCGGCGGTTCTCGCGACGCACGACAAGCTCCGGACGGCTCGCATCTTTGCCGCAGCCGCCATACCGCACCCCCGCACCGAGCACGTCGCATCGGTGCACGAGCTGCTCGACCTGCCGACGCCGGTGGTCGTGAAGCCCCGATTCGGCAGCTGGGGGCGCGACGTCGCCCGGTGCCGCAACCACGCCGAGCTGACGGCCTGGGCGGAGCAGCTCGGCCGGCGGCCGTGGTTCCGCCGGACCGGGGCGCTCGTCCAGGAGCTTCTGCCGCCGGTCGGCCACGACCTGCGGGTGCTCGTCGCCTGCGGGCGAGTCGTCGGCGGAATGGAGCGTGTGGCGCGGCCCGGAGAGTGGCGGACGAACGTCTCCCTCGGCGGCTCGAGACGCCAGGTGGAGCTGCCGGAAGACGTGCGGGAGCTCGCGCTCGCCGCCACGGAGGCGGTCGGCATGGATTTCGCCGGCGTCGACCTGTTTCCGGTGGGCGGCAGCCATGTCGCGCTCGAGTTGAACGGCGCAGCCGACTTCGACCGGACGTACTCGCTCATCGGCGGCGACATCTACGACGACCTGCGCGAGGCGTTCGGCGCCACCGTGCCGGTCGCCGCCTGACCGTCGCCGGCCTGGGCCTGATCAGCGCAGGCCGAGGACGCGGCCGTCGGAATCGACGTCGATCCGCGAGGCGGCCGGGTCGGCCGGGAGGCCCGGCATGGTCTGCATCTCGCCGCAGAGCGCAACGACCCAGCCGGCGCCGGTGTAGGCGCGCAGCTCACGCACCGGCAGCGTGAATCCCTCGGGCGCGTTGACGAGTGTCGGGTCGTGGGAGAGTGAGAGGTGCGTCTTCGCAATGCACACCGGAAGTCGTCCGAGGCCGCGCCCTTCAAGCTCGGCTGCCTGCTTGGCCGCGATCGGCGAGAGCTCGATGCGCTCGGCGCCGTAGGCCCGCCGCGCAACCCTGTCGATCTTGTCCGTCAGCGGTTCGTCGTCCTCGTACAGGAACCGCACCGGCCACGAGCGCTCGGCGGCTGCGGCGACGGTCTCGGCCAGCGCGACGGCTCCTGCGCCGCCGGCGAGGTAGCCGTCGTCGACGGCGGTCCCGAACGCACCGGCCTCCACGGCCAGCCGACGCAGCGCGTGGATCTCGTCGGGCGTGTCTTCCGGGTGCCGGTTTACGGAGACCACGGCGTGAAGCCCGAAGCGCCGTACGATCGCGAGGTTTGCCGCCAGGTTCGGCGCTCCGCGCTCGAGCGCCCGCAGGCCGCCGTTCGGATCCCCGCCGTGATGCTTCAGTGCCTGCACGGTCGCCACGAGCACGACCGCACTCGGGCGGATCCCGCCCACGCGGCAGACGATGTCCACGAACTTCTCGAAGCCCATGTCCGCGCCGAACCCGCCTTCCGTCACGACGTAGTCGCCCAGCTTCAGCGCGAGGCGGTCGGCCAGTAGCGAGTTGTTCCCGTGCGCGATGTTCGCGAACGGGCCGCAGTGCACGAGCGCGGGAGTCGCCTCGAGCGTCTGCACGAGGTTCGGCTTCAGCGCGTCGCCCAGCAGTGCCGCCATCGAGCCGGCGCAGCCGAGCTGCTCCGCGGTCACCGGCTCGCCTTCGAAGGTCGCGCCGACGGTGATCGCGCCTAGTCGCATGCGCAGGTCCTCATGGCTGTGGGCGACCGCGACGATCGCCATCACCTCCGAGGCCGCGGTGATGTCGAAGCCGGTCTCGCGCGGGGCCCCGTTGAGCTTGCCGCCGAGCCCGACCACCATTTTGCGCAGGGCCCGGTCGTCCATGTCGAGGCAGCGCCGCCAGGTGATCGAGTGTGGGTCGAGCCCGAGCGGGTTGCCGTGCAGCAGGTGCGACTCCACGACGGCGGCGAGCAGGTTGTTGGCCGCGCCGATTGCGTGGATGTCGCCGGTGAAGTGGAGGTTGATCAGGTCCATCGGCGCGAGCTGTGCCAACCCGCCGCCCGTCCCGCCGCCCTTGATCCCGAAGACCGGGCCTAGCGACGGCTCGCGGAGCGCGAGCACGGGGCGCTCGCCGATGTGGGCGAGGCCGTCGGCGAGGGAGATCGCGGTCGTCGTCTTCCCCTCGCCCGCCTTGGTCGGCGTGACCGACGTGACGCAGACGAGCTTGCCGTCAGGCTCTTCGGTCAGCCGTTCGAGCGAGGAGAGCTCGATCTTCGCGGCGTGGCGGCCGAAGGGGAGGATCTCGTCGGACTCGAGGCCGAGCTCCTCAGCGATCTCGACGACCGGCCGGAGAGCTCGGGCTGCGCGCTGGATCTCCATGGACACAGCCTCGTTCGGCGCGCCCGTCTCTCCATCGGGAGGGCCACCGACCGAGGCTGCGGGAAAGCCGCAGTGCGCGTGCGGGATACGGTGGACGGCGCCGGCGGTCGACTCCGCCGCCGGCGCCGAGGAAGACCGGCTTCACAAGCCGGCGAGCGCGCGGGCGATGTCGAGAGTCGAGACCACCCCGACGGGGCGCGTGGCGGCGCTGTCGACCACGACGAGATGCGTCACGTAGTGCTCGCTCATCAGTTGCGCCGCCCGCTCCAGCGACTCGTCGGCGGCGATCGTCAATGCGGGAGTCACGGCGGTTCCGCCCGCGCTCCGGTTCTCCAGGTCGCCGCAGACGGCGGCCTGCACGAGGTCCAGGTCGGAGACGACGCCCCACAGGCCGGTGCCAGACGTGTCGTCGGTGTCCTCGCCGAAGACGACGACCGCGTGGATCCGGTAGAGCGCCATCATCCGGGCGACGTCGTGCAGCGGTGTCTCGGGCGGGCAGGTCAGCACCCCGGGGTGCATCGCCTCTCTCACCTCGATCTCGTCGAGGCTTCGCGACTCGCTTCCCCGCTCCAGCATCAGTTGGGTCATCTGTTCACCTCCTCTTGCGCTTCGACTCTCGTGCGGCTGCGGTGACGTGCCATCGGGGGATGGACGTAGCTGCGATCAGGCATCTCACCGATGCCGCGACGCCCTACCTGCGAGAGCCTCCGCTGTGGCTAGGCAATACCGCCTGGCCTCTTCTCGAAAGGAGATGCGATGGCAACCATCGAGAAGACGGCGGTCTACGAGGCTCCCGGGCGCGACGGCAGCCCGGTCGAGCTGAAGGCCCGCTACGAGAACTTCATCGGCGGCTACTGGGTCGCTCCGATCGAGGGCCGCTACGCGGAGAACCTGTCGCCGGTCACCGGCCGGCCGTTCACCGAGGTGCCGCTCTCGACGCCCGAGGATGTCGAGCTCGCGCTCGACGCCGCCCACGCCGCGAAGGACGAGTGGGGCGCGACCTCGCTCGCCGAGCGCTCGAAGGTCCTGAACGCGATCGCCGACGCGATCGAGGAGAACCTGGAGATGCTGGCCGTCGCGGAGAGCTGGGAGAACGGGAAGCCCGTGCGGGAGACGCTGGCCGCGGACATCCCGCTGGCGGTGGATCACTTCCGCTACTTCGCCTCGGTGATCCGGGCTGAGGAAGGGACGATCGACGAGATCGACCACGACACCTACGCGTACCACTTCAAGGAGCCGCTGGGCGTCGTCGGTCAGATCATCCCGTTCAACTTCCCGCTGCTGATGGCGGCGTGGAAGCTCGCGCCCGCGCTTGCGGCCGGCAACTGCGTCGTCCTCAAGCCGGCGAGCCCGACCCCGTGGTCGATCCTCAAGCTCGCGGAGCTGATCGAGGAGATCGTGCCCCCGGGCGTGATCAACATCGTCAACGGCCCCGGCGCGGAGATCGGCAAGGCGCTCGCCTCGAGCAAGCGGATCGCCAAGATCGCCTTCACCGGCGAGACCGTCACCGGGCGGCTGATCATGCAGTACGCCGCCCAGAACATCATCCCGTCGACGACGGAGCTCGGCGGCAAGTCGCCGAACATCTTCTTCGCCGACGTGATGGCCGAGGACGACGAGTTCCTCGACAAGGCGGTCGAGGGCCTCGTGCTCTACGCCTTCAACAAGGGCGAGGTCTGCACCTGCCCCTCGAGGGCTCTGATCCAGGAGTCGATCTACGACGAGTTCATGACGCGCTGCCTGAAGCGGATCGCCGAGATCCGCCAGGGCAACCCGCTCGATCCCGAGACGATGATCGGCCCACAGGTCTCGCGCGCGCAGCTCGAGAAGATCGAGAGCTACGTGAAGATCGGCCTCGAGGAGGGCGCGGAGCTGCTGATCGGCGGCAAGCGGGCCGACCTCGACGGCGAGCTCGAGCACGGCTTCTACTTCGAGCCCACCGTCTTCAAGGGCCGGAACGACATGCGGATCTTCCAGGAGGAGATCTTCGGCCCGGTGCTCGCCGTGACGACGTTCAAGACCGAGGCCGAGGCGCTCGCGATCGCGAACGACACGTTGTACGGCCTCGGCGCGGGCGTATGGACCCGCGACCAGAGCAGGGCGTTCCGGATGGCGCGCGGCATCCAGGCCGGGCGCGTCTGGACGAACTGCTACCACCTCTACCCGGCACACGCGGCCTTCGGCGGCTACAAGGTCTCGGGCGTCGGGCGTGAGAACCACAAGCTGATGCTCGACCACTACACGCAGACGAAATGCATGCTCGTCAGCTACGACCCGAAGCCGCTGGGGCTCTTCTGATGAGCACGGAGGTGGCTCAGCAGCAGGTCGTCGCGACGGACGCCGCAGTGACGGTGCTTCGCAACCTGCGGGCCACCTTCGGTCCAGTTGATCCTGATCCAGTCGGGGGGCTGCTGCGACGGCAGCTCCCCGATCTGCCTCCGCGAGGGCGAGCTGCTGCTCGGTCCCGAGGACGTGAAGCTCGGCGCGGCAGGCGGCGTTCCCTTCTACTGTGACCGCGAGCAGTACGAGCGGTGGAAGCGGCCGCGGCTCGTCCTCGACGTTGCACCGGGCCCGGCGGAAGGCTTCTCACTCGAGGGGCTCGCGGGCGTCCATTTCCGGACGTTGACTCCGCCATAGCCGCGTGCGACGTTAAACATCGATGAGACGGCCGAACCTCGTGTGGGTCGCGGGTGGAGTCGTGTTGGCGCTGCTCGCGGCGGCCGCGATCGTCGGGTTCGCCGCCGGGCACTACACGCGGGCCTCGGGCACGGGCACGACGACGTCCGCGCAGGGCTCGGTCGCCGTCGACCCCACCGTCGCGGCCGGGGCGCACGTGTTCGTGCAGTTCGCCTGTGCGCAGTGCCACGGTCAGAACGGACAGGGCGGCGTCTCGCCGGACGTGCCCGCGCTGACGGGGGCAGGCACGGAGCTGACCGCCGCTCAGCTGCGGAAGATCATCGACCACGGCCTCGGCGAGTCCGCGAACCCGACAAAGCCGTACATGCCCGTCTGGGGCGCGGTTATCTCCGGGCGGCAGGTAAACGAGCTCGTCGCGTATATCCGTGCCGGCCTGCCGAGCGTCCCGGACGCGACGCCTGTCGCGGTGCCGAGCGGGCAGGGGGCTGCTGTGGCGGGCGCAACCCTCTACGTCCGCGACGGCTGCATCAATTGCCACGGGCCGAACGGCCTCGGCGGCGTGCCGAACCCGCTCTCGGAGGACAAGACGATTCCGCCCCTCTCCGGGGCCGACTTCCGCTCGGAGTTCAACACGGACAAGAAGATCGAGGAGGTCATCCGCACCGGCAGCGTCATCGGCCGTGCGCCGATCGTGAGCATGCCGCACTGGGGCGGCATCCTCTCCGACGCCGACCTCACCGCGCTCGTCGCCTACCTGAAGACGCTGAAGTGAGTCCCGGCCGCGTCGTCGCGGTCGACCCAGTGATGCCACGGTCCCGCCAGCGAGAGCGTGCCGCCTGCCAGCGCCGCGCCGATCACAACCGTGGCCCCGACGAGCGCGACCCGGGTCCGAACGCCCGGGCCGAGCACGAGGCGTGGCAGCCGGCGCAGGTGCGCCAAGACGTGCAGCGCCGTCGCGCCGAACCAGACGACGAAGCTGGCCTTGTGCGCCCCGAGTAGTAGCCCGTGCCCACGCCGCGGCCCGGCGACCAGCAGCGCGACACCGCTGACGAAGACGCCCACCGTCGCCGCGACGACGATCGGCGCGAGCGCGCGGAGGAAGAGCGGCGGCGGCCCACGGCGCACGTACGCGGGGCTGCGCCCGTAGTAGCGCACCATGCGGTAGCCGGTCGTGCCGAGCTTCAGCGCCACGGGCGGGATCAGCAGCATCCCGACGAAGACGTGCCAGGAGAGGAGCGGCCGGATGAAGAGGATCGTCACGCCCTCGACGGCAAGCAGCACGACGAGCAACACGGCCGTCGTCCCGGTCAGCCGCTCGTTGCGGGCTACGCCGTCTTCCCGCTCCACGCGCCGGAGTGAATCACGCGTTCTTAAGCGTCCGATGAGAGGGGCGCTAGAGGTACATGACCCACTTGGAGCTGCAGTCGCAGTCCTTGTGCTTACGGCCGCACTTGGCGCACTCCCAGTAGGTCCACCAGATCCACTTCAGGTGGTTGAGCTCGAGCACGATCAGCGCGACGCACCACAGGAGGATCTGCGTCTGGCTCACGGAGCAAGCCTGGGCACCGGGCCCGGCCGCGTCAATGGGCCGTCCGGCCTATCTCTAGGTGCCGGCTTCGGCGAGCGTGAGCATGGGCGGGCGGCTCGCAGCGGCGGCCTCGAGCCGCTCGAGGAGGAGCCGCACGCGCGGGTCGCCGGCCGACGCGCTGCGGTGGGCGGCGTAGACGCGCCGCTTCGGCGGCGAGGTCCGGATCGGCCTCGCGACGAGCGAGGCGGGCAGGTCGAGCTGCGAGAGCAGCGGGATCACGGCGAGCCCGACACCGGAGGCGACCAGGTGGTGCAGTGTGCGGTGGTCGTTCGTCTCGGCCGCGACGCGCGGCTCGAAGCCGGCCGCGAGGCAGGCGCGCGTGAGGAACGGATGGCACGAGGAGGCATTCGTCGAGTCGATCCACGGCTCGTCGGCGAGGTCGGCCAGCTCCACCGACGGCGACCCGGCCGCCGGGTGTGAGCGCGGCAGGACGACGTGGATCGGGTCGTCGAGGAGCGGCTCGAGCTCGATCGGGCCGGAGACCCGCAGCGGCACGTAGTCGTACTCCCAGAGGATCGCGACGTCGACCTCGCCGGCGCGCAGCCGTGCGAGACCCAGGCGCGGGTCGATCTCGACGATGTGGGCGCGGAGGCCGTTGGCGCGGACGGCCTCGGCGACGATCGTCGCGGCCGCGCTGGCGAAGGCGGCGATTCGCACACCGGGTTCCTCCTCGCCGGCGGCTGCACGCGCGGTGGCCTCCGCGTCTGCCAGCTCGGCCAGGATCGTGTCGGCGCGCTCGACGAGCACGCGCCCTGCGGCGGTCAGGTGGACGCTGCGGCCGCGCCGCTCGAGGACCTCGTAGCCGAGGTCGCGCTCGAGCGCGCTCAGTTGCTGCGAGACGGCCGAGGGCGTGAAGGCCAGCGCCTCCGCGGCCGCGCGGATCGTCCCGTGCAGGGCGACCTCGCGGAGGGTGCGGAGTCGGCGGACGTCGAGCATCAGCTCTGCTTAACGATACGGGAACGAACTTGTGCTGGTGCGAGGGCAGAGCTAACTGGCACCGTGTGCCGGTGACGGCTCTCCGGCGGCTCGCGTTCCCGTTCTGGCTCGCGGGCGCCCGCCTGCGCCGCCGTCGCGGGCCGCTCCTGGTGGTCGTGCTCGGTCTCGCCGCCGCCAGCGCGATGCTCGCCGCCGTCGTCGCGGGATCCGTCGCGGCCCAGGATCGCGGGGTCTCACGGGAGGTCGCGGCGTTACCGGCGAAGGTGCGCGCGGTGCGGGTCAACTGGTTCAGCGTCGGCGGGCAGGTGGCGCCGTACGCGCAGCTCGACACCGCGGTGCGGCGGCGGCTTCGCCAGGCGGTCGACGCGCCGGCGACCGGGACGGCGCTCTACCGCGAGAGCCAGATCCGCGGCGCGCTCCTCAGCCTCGGCGCCGTGGACGACCTCGGCGACTGGGTGCGGCTGCGGTCCGGCCGCCTTCCCAACGTGTGCCGCCCCGAGCGGTGCGAGGTGCTCGTCATCCGCCGCGCGCTGGGCCGGATCCCGAACGTGCCGGGCCTGCGCCTCGTGCCCGTCGGTCAGGGCGACCTGCGCACGGCCGCGCTGTTCGGCGACGCGGTCCCGGCCGAGGGCCTCGACGAGTCGTCGTTCGTGCAGAAGATCAGCCGCTACCACCGGCCCGCGCCGCCGCCGCTCCTGCTCGCGAACGGTGTCGCCGGCCTCGACAGCTCGCCGCGTCTCCACGACACCTACCGCAGCTACGGCTGGGTGGTGCCGCTCGAGCGCGGTTCGGTGCGCTCCTGGTCGGCCGACGACCTGGTGACGCGGATCGAGCAGGCGCGAACAGCGTTCCAGTCCTCGAGCTTCGGCTTCGAGCTGAGCGCGCCGACCGACGAGCTGAGGGCCGCCGCGGACGACGCGCGCCTCGCGGGCCGGCGGCTGCTGCTCCTGGGCGGCGAGGCGGTGGCGCTGCTGCTCGCGTTCGCGGTGCTGGTGGCGGCGCGCCTGCGCCCGGACGCCGAGGCGGCCCGGAATCGCCTGCGCGCCGGGGGAGTCAGCCGCTGGCAGGCGGGCCTGCTCCTGACCGCCGAGTCTGTCGCCGCGGCGGTGACCGGAACGCTGCTGGGGTGGGTGGTCGGGGCGGCGGCCGCGGCCGCGATCGCGGGCCGCAGCAGCGAGCCCGTCGGAGCGCTGCTGCGCCATTCGCTGCTCACTGGGCGCGGCCTCCTCCTCGCCCTCGGGTTGGCCGCGGTCGCGGCGCTCGTGCTCGTCCTCGCGCTCGCGATCCGGGGCGTGGAGATCGGGCGGCTCGCGCTCTCGCCGCTCGACGTCGCCGCGCTCGGTGCCGCGCTCGCGGTCGTGATCGCGCTCGCACGCGGCTCCGCCGACGCCTCCGAGCTCGTCGCCACACGGGGCACCGGCCTCGTGCTCCTGCTGATCCCCGCGCTGGTCGCGTTCGTGGCCGCGGTGCTGGTCGCGCGCCTGCTGCCGCTCGGCCTGCGCGGGCTGGAGCGCGCCGTGCCGAAGGGCGCACTGACCTTGCGGCTCGCCGCACTCGGCCTGGCGCGCCGGCCCGGCTACGCGGTCGTGGCCGTCGCCTTCGTCGTCGTCTCGACGGGCTTCGCGCTCTTCGCCGCCTCGTACCGCTCGACGCTCCGTTCCGGGCAGCAGGAGCAGGCGGCCTTCGCCGTTCCCGCGGACGAGGTCGTGAAGGAAGATCTCTCGCAACTCGTGCCGGTTCGCGACGCGGTGACGCCGGTGGTCGAGCGCTCGCTCGGCCCCGGGGTGCGCGTGAGCCACGTCGACCGCTTCGCCGGGAGCATCGCGGGCGCCGCCGACGTGACGGGCATCACCGTGCTCGGTCTGCCGCGGCCCGCCCTCGCCTCGATCGGCGGCTGGCGCTCCGACTTCGCGCCGCGTGGGCCGCGTGAGCTGGCGGGGCTGCTCGACCCGCAGCGGCCGGTCGGCGTGCGGGGGCCGACGCTGCCGACCGACGCGAAGCGGCTGGTGCTCCCGGTCGACGTCCTCGGGACCGAGATCGGCGTGATCGCCTACGTCCACGCGCGCGACGGCACGTATGTCCCGATCCGCCTCGGGCGCAGCCACGAAGGGTCGATCCAGCGCCTCGCCGCGCGGATTCCAGCGGAGGCGCGCGGTGGCACTCTCGTCGCCTTCCGCTTCGAGCCGCCGCCCAGGCTGGAGGAGCGCGGCGCCGACGCGGGCTCGCCGGCCACGGGCTCCGCGGTCTTCGGCCGGCCGCTCGTCGACGGCCAGCCGGTGACGGATTACGGGGACTGGATCGGGACGGTCGGCGTCGCCGGCCTTTCGCGCCGCGGCGGCGCGCGCTTCGGGTTGACGCTGACGAACGAGGTCGACACCTACCTGCGGCCGCGGCAGCCGACCGACGGGTTCGCCCTACCGGCCGTCGTCTCGCCGCGGATGGCGCAACTCGCGGGGCCGGACCGGCTCCTCGGCGTCGTGACCAACGGCGAGCCGATCGTCTTCCGCGTCGTCGAGGTCGCGCGCCGGTTCCCGGGCGTTGCCGAGAGCGACACCTCGGACTTCGTGGTCGCCGACCGCCCGTCGCTCGAGACCGCGCTGAACGCGTCGGCGCCCGGGAGCGGCTTCCCGACCGAGCTCTGGCTCGACGTCGACTCGTCGCGGCGCGCCGCGGTGGAAACGCGCCTGCGCAAGACGCCGTTCACGGCGCTGACGATCTCCTCCCGCGCGAACGTGGAGCACTCGCTGCGGCACGAGCCTGTCGCCCGCGCAGCGCTCGCGATGCTGGAGGCGGCGGCGCTCACGGCCGTCCTGCTCGCTCTGCTCGGGCTGGTGCTCGGCGCGGTCTCCGAGCGGCGCGACGACGCGGCGGAGCTCTTCGACCTCGAAGCCCAGGGCGTCGCGCCGGCGAGCCTACGGCGGCAGCTGCGCCTGCGCGCGTCGATGGCCGGGTTGGCCGGCGCGCTCGGCGGACTCGCGACCGGGCTAGTCCTCTCGCTGCTCGTCGTCCGGTTCGTCGAGCTGACCGCGAACGCAACCGCGCCCGAGCCGCCGCTCGTCGTCTCGGTGAACTGGCTCGTGGTCCTGGTCGCGGCCGTGGTCGCAGGGCTGCTCGCGGCCGCGCTCGTGGCCCTCGCGACGCACCAGGCATTCCGCGGCGCCGTCCCCGAGCGCTACGGGGAGGCGACATGAGCCTCGCCGTCGAGGCCCGCGACCTTTTCCGCGTCCACTCGACGCCCGAGGGCGACGCCGCTGCCCTCCAGGGGCTCACGCTCTCGATCCCGGAGGCCGAGATCCTCACCGTGCTCGGGCCGAGCGGGGCCGGCAAGACGAGCTTCCTCCGCATCCTCGCGGGGCTCGACCTGCCCTCGGCCGGAAGCGTGCGCGTCTTCGGCTCCGATCTCCGAACGCTCGGCGGCGGCGCTCGCGCCCGCTACCGCACGCAGAGCCTCGGTTATCTCGACCAGCACTACGAGCGCGCTTTGGCCCCGGAGCTGACGGCCCGCGACCTCGTCGGGCTGCGGCTACGGGCCGACGGCGTCGAGCCCGAGGAGTGGAAGGCGCGCGCGGACGACCTGCTCGAGCGGGTCGGCCTGTCGGCGAAGCGCGGCTCGCGGCCGGGGCAGCTCTCGGGCGGCGAGCAGCAGCGGGTCGCTCTCTGCGCCGCGCTCGCGCATCGCCCTCGGCTCATGCTCGCGGACGAGCCGACCGGCGAGCTGGACGCCGAGAGCGCGAGCCTGGTCTACGGCGCGATCGGCGAGCTGGCGGCCGCCGAGAAGTGCACGGTGGTGATCGTCAGCCACGACCCCGCCTCGACGGAGATCGCGGACCGCTACGTCCACATCCGTGACGGGCGCGTGAGCGAGGAGACCGTCGCGGGCGAGGCCACGATCGTCGTCGGCCGCGGTGGCTGGCTGCGGCTGCCGCAGGAGTTCCTCGAGCGCGCGGGGATCGGCGACCGCGCTGCCGCCGAGCTCGAAGGGGACCGGATCGTCGTCAGCGCGGCGGGGAAGAGCCTCCGCGAGGAGGCTCCGGCGTCGCCGGCGGCCGCGCTGCCCGGCCGGCCGGTCGCGACCCTGACCGGCGTCGTCAAGACACACGGCCGCGGCGCGACCGCGGCACACGTCTTCGACGGTCTCGACGCGGTCTTCGAGAGCGGCCGCTTGACCGTCGTCACCGGCCCGTCCGGCTCCGGGAAGACGACCCTGCTCCACCTGCTCGCGGGGCTCGACCTCCCCGACGCGGGCGAGGTGCGGGTCGCGGGAGCCGAGGTGCAGGCGCTTGACCGCCCGGGCCGCGCCGAGTTGCGACGGCGGGAGGTCGCGCTCGTCCCGCAGCAGAGCGGGCTCGTCCCGTTCCTGAGTGCGCGCGAGAACGTCGAGCTCGGGGTCGAGATCCGCGGCCTGAGCGCCGATTCGAGTGAGCCGCTTGCCGCGGTGGGCCTCTCGGAGCGCGCCGGCCAGCGCGTCTCGCGGCTTTCGGCCGGAGAGCAGGTGCGCGTCGCGATCGCCCGCGCGCTCGCGGTGCGGCCGTCGCTGCTGCTCATCGACGAGCCCACCGCCCGCCTCGACCAGGCGAACGCGCTCCGGCTCGCGACTCTGCTCACGACGCTGGCGCGCGAGAGCGGCGCCGCGGTCGTCTGCGCGACGCACGACCCGGTCGTGATCGAGCAGGCGGACGGACGCCTCTCGCTAGCGGGAGAGCCGGTCGCAGTAGGCTGACCGCGTGGAGGGGATCAGCCTCGAAGAGCTCGCCCTCGCGGCGCGCAACCACGGCATGCCGCTCGAGGCGCTGCGCTACCCGGTCACGCCGGTCGGGCTCCATTACCTCCTGATCCACTACGACGTCCCGGTCGTCGAGCCGGAGACGTGGCGCCTGACGGTGCGCGGCGAGCGCGAGCTCGTCCTGGGTCTCGAGGAGCTCCGCGCCCGCCCGGCCGCGGAGGTGACGGTGACGATGGAGTGCGCCGGCAACGGCCGGGCGAAGCTCGACCCGCGGCCGATCAGCCAGCCCTGGCTGCTGGAGGCTGTCGGCACCGCGCGCTGGCGCGGCACGCCGCTGCGGCCGCTGCTCGAGGAGGCCGGGATCGGCGGCGCTGTCGAGGTGCTCTGCACGGGTCTCGACCGTGGCATCGAGGCCGAGGAAGAGCAGGCGTTCCAGCGGTCGCTGCCGCTCGAGGAGGCGCTGCGCGGCGAGGTGCTGCTCGCCTACGAGATGAACGGCGCGCCGCTGCCGCCGCAGCATGGCTTCCCGCTTCGGCTGGTCGTTCCAGGCTGGTACGGGATGACGAACGTGAAGTGGCTCGAGCGGATCGAGCTCGTCGCCACGCCGTTCGCCGGCTACCAGAACTCGTGGTCGTACCGGCTGCGCCAGGCCGAGGACGAGGAGGGCATGCCGCTCGACCGGATGCAGCCCCGCTCGCTGATGGTGCCGCCGGGGATCCCGGAGTTCATGACGCGCGACCGCACGGTCGCGTCCGGAGAGGTGCCGCTTCAGGGGCGGGCGTGGTCGGGCCACGCGCCGGTCGACCGGGTCGAGGTGAGCACCGACGGCGGTGAGACCTGGGACGCGGCCGAGCTCGAGCCCGCAGGCGAGCCCTGGGCGTGGCGCGGCTGGTCGTACCGCTGGAACGCGGAGCCGGGCGAGCATGTCCTCTGCTGCCGCGCGCGCGACGGGGCCGGGCACGTGCAGCCGCACGAGCCGCCGTGGAACCTCGGCGGGTACGCGAACAACGCCGTGCAGGCCGTGCGCGTGACTGTTACGCCTTGAATGCCGTCAGCGCGACGGCGACGAACGCCAGCGCCAGCGACGCGAGTACCACCAGACTCCCGAGACGACCCACGATTCCTCCCCTTCGCTTCCGTCCACGGTAGGGCGAACCGGGGCCGGCGGCATCCCTCGGCCGGGGGTTCTTGACGTCGCCCGATAGTGCTAGTAAAACTAGCTTCATCCCGTGACGGTCGGTACCGGCGGCCTAGCGCTCGGGCGGGCGCAGCACCGCGAACTGGTCCGTGATCTCGAGCCGCGGCGAGCGGAAGCGGTAGAGCGCGGCGGGGCGGCCGCCCGCGCGACCGGGCTCTCGCCGCTCGCCGGTCGGCTCGAGCACCCCGCGTCGCAGGAGCACGCGCTGGAGGTTCGTCGCCGAGACCTCGTGTCCGAGGGCCGCGACGTAGAGGTCGCGCAGCTCGGAGATCGTCACCGCCGGCGGCGCCAGCGCGAAGGCGATGTTCGTGTACGAGAGCTTCGCCCGCAGCCGGTCGCGTCCCGCCAGCACGACGGCGCGGTGGTCGAAGGCGAGTTCGGGCAGCCGCGAGACCGGGTGCCAGGCGGTGTCTTCCGGGACGGCCGGGTCGACCCCGGTCGGGACGAGGCCGAGATAGGCGGTTGCCAGCTCCCGCTCGGGCGGGTTGCGGGCGGGGTCGCTGAGGGTCGTGAGCTGCTCCAGGTGCGCGACCTCGCGCACATCGACCTTTACGGCGAGGTGGCGCCGGATCGACTGCTCGAGCGTCTCGTCCGCCTCGAGGAATCCGCCCGGGAGGGACCAGGCGCCGAGGAACGGCTCCCGCGCCCGCCGCCAGAGCAGCACCTGCAACTGCCCCTCGCGCACCTGGAGCACGACCGCCAGCGCGACGTGGGCCGAGCGCACCCTGGTAGACTCTCGCCGAGGTTTTCGCTCCACAGTCGAAAACTAGCGCAAGATGACCACGGCACAGATCGCAGTTCCCGTCCGAGACGTCGAGCAGGTCCTTCGCGAGGGCGGGCTCTCACGCTTCCACAAGAAGGCGATCCTCGTCACCGGGGCCGCCTGGACGTTTGTCGCCATGGAGATCCTGCTCGTCGGCTTCGTCGCGCCGATCTTCGCCGCCGAGTGGGGGCTGAACGGCCGCATGCAGGGGCTCGTGAACAGCGCCGCGCTGGCCGGCTCGCTCTGCGGCTCGCTCGTGCTGGGACGGCTCGCCGACCGGATCGGCCGCCGCGCGATCTTCCAGTACGCGATTCTCTGGTACGCGGCGTTCACCGCCATCACCGCGCTCGCGTGGGGACCGTGGTCGGTGATGACGTTCCGCTTCCTCGCTGGGCTCGGGCTGGGCGGGATGCTCGTCGTCGACCCGTCGATGCTGACCGAGTACCTACCGCCGCAGCGCCGCGGCAGGCTGCTCGTCTTCCTCGACTTCTGGTGGCCGGTCGGGCTGCTGCTCGCGACCTTTCTCTCGTGGATCTTTATCGGCCACGACATCGGCGGCGCCAACAGCTGGCGGTGGCTTTTCTTGGCGGCATCGTTCCCTGCCCTGCTCGCCTTCGTGGCGCGGCGCTCGCTTCCGGAGAGCCCGTACTTCCTCGCCCGTCAGGGCCGCTCGCGCGAGGCGGCCGAGGTGCTGACCGAGATCACGGGCCGAGCGGTCGAGCCCGGGGAGCTGACCGCGCCCGAGGAAACGCGCTCGTCCGTGCGCGACCTCTGGGCACAGCGGCTGCGCTCGCGCACCGTCACGACGGCGCTCGTCTGGATCGCGCTCAACATCTCGTACTACGGCCTCTTCCTCTGGCTGCCGTTCGTGCTCCAGGCGGAGAAGAGCTTCTCGATCAACGTCTACTTGCTGCTGACGCTGAGCGCGCTCTCGCAGTTCCCGGGCTACGGCGCGGCGATCTGGCTCGTGGAGCGGATCGGCCGGAAGCCGACGTTGGCCGCCTTCCTCGTGCTCGGCGGGATCTCGGCCTACGCGTTCGCGGTGGCCGACTCGCAAGGCGTCTACGTCACCGCGCTCTTCTTCGTCGGTTTCTTCAACCTCGGCGCCTGGGGCGCCGTCTACCCGTACACGTCGGAGACGTTCCCGACGCGCCTGCGCTCGAGCGCGTTCGGCCTGATGGAGGGCGTCGGCAAGGCGGCCGCGATCGCCGGTCCGTACATCTTCGGCAACCTTTACGACGCGACGGGCAGCTCGACCTGGTCGCTGACCGTGGTCGCGATCGTGATGGCGGTGGGCGGTGTGGTCGCGGCGGTGTTCGGCCGCGAGACCCGCGGCCGCGCGCTGGCCTAGCTCGCGCCGGGCTACGATCCCGGCGGGCTGTGGCGCTTGACCGGCGGGAACTCCTGGAGCGCGGCGGGCTGGCGCTCGCGGCCGCCGCGGTGCTCGGACCGGAGGCGCTGGCCTCTCCGGAGGAGGCCGACGCCGAGCCGCTCGCGCCGCTCTCTTGGGCGAGTGTCCGCTCGCAGTTCAGGCTCCGCCGCGAGCACATAGGGCCACCATGAGCGAGATAGGTCACGCCCAAGGTTGCTTCACCCGGTCGCGGCTCGACAGCCGGCGCCCCTTTGTTTAGATTGGCACCATGTGCCGTGTAGCCGTCCGGCGCGTCGCCGCAGTTACCGCCCTCGTAGTTGGCGCGTTGCTGGTCGTCTCAGCGGGTCTCGGAGGCACCGCCTCCGGTGGCCTGCGGGCGAAGAAGACCGCGTTCGCGCCGCTCAGCCCCGCCGCCGCCCGGCTCACAATCGGCTTGCGGGTGACGCCACGCACGGCGACCCGCGGGAAGACCGTCACCTACCGGCTGCGACTCTCCAACGTCGGCGATGCCTCGGCCAGTCTGGTGCGGGTCTGTGACCAGGTTCCGCTCAGGTTGATCCTCGTTAGCGCGCCTCCTGGGTTCGTAAGCGGTGGCGCCAGATTGGTCTGCAGGAGATTCGCTCGCCTGCCGGTCGGCGGAACGGTGATCTTCAAGTTCCGGATGCGAGTCTCACCGTCGGCCAGAGGAGGCGTGGTCGTCAACACCGCCTACGCCAGGTGGCGAGGGGCAGTCAGCTTCATCTACGCCCAGACGCCGCTCACGATTGGCGTGCCGATTGGGTGCCGCTCACGGTCGGCGTGCTGAGCATCACGCGCCTCCTCTGCTGAGAGCCGGTAGTCAGGCGCCGTCGCACGCGCTTGATCGTGGACGTGGGTGCACTCGAGCACCGGCGTGAAGTTGCCGATCCGGCGCATCGCCGACGCTGCGGCCGCTGAACCGGGCCGTAGCGAGGCCGACCGCGATGACGCCCGGCGGGTTCCACTCGTTCGAGCACCGCTGGGCGCTCGCCGAGGCCTTCCTCTTCCTACAGCGGATCGAAGGCAGCGCATCGCGGCAAGGACGCACGCGCTCAACGCGCACCTGAAGCCGGCGCTCGCTGGAATGCCCCACGTCACCTTGCACACGCCTCGCGCCGCCTCGCTCTCGGCCGGCCTCGTCTGCTTCGAGGTTCGGAGCCTCCCTGCGCAGGAGGTCGTCGAGCGGCTCGCTGCACGCGGCATTGTCGCCACCGTGACGCCGTACACGCCGACCTACGCCCGAGGGCCGAGCATCTGAACACTCCCGCGGAGATCCGCCGAGCGGTGCGCGCGCTTCGGGCACTGCGCTGAGAATCAGCCGCCGGTGGCCGCGAGTGCCGCTTGTGCCGCTTCGTCGAACGTGGTCAACGGGATCGGCACGAGACCGCGGATGCGTTCGTCCCGGACGATGGTCTCGTTCCGCAATCCCTCGATCAGCGGCCGCGCGACAGGTGCCTTCACCGGCGTGACCAGGTGGAGCCAGAGCGACGAGAGGTACGGGGTCAGCAGTGGCACCTCGACGATGCGCGGCCGCTTGCTGCGCAAGGTCGCGATGCGCTCCAGCATCTCGCGGTAGGTCATTATCTCGGGCCCTCCGACGTCGAGCTCCTGCCCGAAGGCGGCGTCCAGCCCGCAAACCCCCGCGAGGTACTCGACGACGTCGGTCAGGGCGATCGGCTGCGTCCGCGTCGACACCCACCGTGGGGTCAGCATTGCCGGCAGGCGATCCACGAGCGCGACGATCGTCTCGAACGCGGCGCTCCCGCGCCCGACCACGATCGCGGCGCGCAGCGTTGTCAGCGGAACCGAGGTCGAGGCGAGCCGCCGCGCCGTCTCGCGGCGGCTTCGCAGGTGCGGTGAGAGGTCGGGCGAGTCGTCGCCCAGGCCCCCGAGGTAGACGAGCTGCGCGACTCCGGCTTGCTCGGCCGCTCGAGCCGTCGTCTCCGCCGCCTTTAGATCCTCGGCTTCGAAGTCCGCCGCGCCGAGCGAGTGGACGAGGTAGTACGCGACCTCCGCGCCTTCGAGGACGCGCGCGACCGAGTCGCGGTCCTTCGCGTCCGCGACCGCCCACGTCACGCCGTCGCTCTCGTGGTGCTCGCGCCGCGAGACCGCGACGACCTCGTGCTCGCGCGCGAGCCGATCGACGAGCGGCCGGCCGATCGTTCCCGTGGCGCCGAACACCACGACCTTCACGCGTCCGCCTCCGCGATCAGTCGCCGGAAGTAGCGCCTGCTGACTGCCACGTGCGCGCGCCCCTGCAGCCGGTCGTAGAACGCGATGCGCGGAAAGAAGCCGTGGATCGTCGAGCGCAGCGCCGCCGGAGTCTGCTCGAAGGTGATCTCACCGCCCGCGCGCCGCGTGAGGAGGCCGCCCGAGATCGGATAGGTGCACGCAGCTCGGGAGGGATCCGCCTCCAGTGTCGGCCGGCCGAGGCGCAGCAGCACCGGCCCGCGGCGGAGCAGCCGCAGCTCGACCGTGCTGTCCCGCTCGCGAACCCCGACGAGCGAGCCGGTCACGCGGCGGACCTCGCGCCAGTACGCCCGGCCCAGCCTCTCCGCGCCGGCCGTCGAGAAGTCGACCACCGGCCCACCGAGCGCTACGCGCTGCTCGGCCTCGATCGCGCCATCACTCGTGCGGCACTGCCGCGACTCCCAGCCCTGCATGCGGGCACGCTAGCCGCCCGCAACTGCGGCGACGAGGCGGATCTCGTCCTCTTGCTCGAGGCTGCCCTCGACCCCGTCGACCTGCACGCGTGCGAAGAACCGGGCGCTGGCCTAAGGCCTCAGCGGCAGTAACAGGCCCAGACCAACGCGCCGAGAGCTTCCCACGCCTCCTCGGTCAAGACGTACCCGTTGACCATCACTACGACCTGCCGGTCGCCGCGCTCGCTCGCCAGCGCGACGGTCGTGTGGCCGCCGAGCCCGAGGTGGCCCCACGCGGGGCCGCAGGGAGAGGCCGCCTTGCCCATGAGCGCCGTCACCTCGCCGACCCCGAGGCCGTAGCCGTCCGATTCGTCCCAGTCGGACGGAACTGTGCTCAGCATCTCCGCGCGCAGATCATCCGGCAGCAGCACGCCGCCCAGCAGCGCCTCCAGGAAGCGTGTGAGATCCCGGCCCGAGGAGACGATCCCGCCGCCGGCCCAGTTGAAGGGCAGGTCGAGCTCGGTCATGTCGACAGGGCCGGCGCCCGGGCCTGGAAACAGCGGGTTGTCCGCCGGCACGTACTGGCGCGCGAGCCCGGGAACCGGCCACGTCTCCGCCGGAAGGTCTGTGGCGCCCAGCTCGAGCGGATCGAAGATCCGACGCTTCAGCGCGTCGCGCAGCGGTGTCCCGGTCGTCTCCTCGACCAGCAGCCCGAGCGCCTGGTAGTTCGTGCCCGTGTACGCCCAGCCCTCGCCCGGCGCGAAGAGCCGAGGTCGTTCCAGGGCGAGCGCCAGCAGCTCCCGTGGCACGAGCTCCGACCGGTGGGCCGGGTTCTTCCGGTACGGCTCGAAGAACGCGACGAGATCGTCGTCGAAGTTCGGCAAGCCACTCGTGTGGTTCAGGAGCTGGCGGACCGTCACATCCGCGACGACCGGGCGCGCGTCGTCGTCGAGCGCGAGGGCGCCCTCGCCGACGAGCTGGAGCACCGCGGTCGCAATGAAGAGCTTCGTCACGCTGGCGACCCGGAAGCGATGCTCGACCGTCAGCGGCTCCTCCGTCTCGACGTTTGCGAGACCGGCCACGCCCTCCCAGTGGAAGCCTGGACCGGAGGCCACGGCGACCGCGCCCGGCAGGCCGCTCTGCACGACTGCCTCGAGGTGATTGTCGAGTGACGTCAGCGCGGCCCCTCACGGGTACCGGCGAGGACGGCAACTCCCATCGAGTCACTAGCCTACGGGAGGAAAGGAGAGCAAATGGCGACCGACACCAAGACGCTCACCCAGAGGCAGCGAGAGTTCCTCCAGCACCCGTTCGCGGGCGCCGCGACGACGCTACGTGCCGACGGCTCGCCGCAGACGACGGTGGTCTGGGTCGACGTCGACGAGAACGGCCCCAGCTTCAACACCGCCGCCGGGCGCGCGAAGCCGCGGCACCTCGAGCGCGACCCGCGTCTCTCGCTGATCGTCGTCGATCCGCAGGATCAGTACCGCTGGCTCGCGATCAGCGGCCGCGCCGAGCTGACGACCGACGGCGCCGACGACCAGATCGACAGGCTCGCGAAGAAGTACCTCGACGCCGATTCGTACCCCTGGCGCAAGCCGGAGGAGCAGCGACTCACCGTCCGGATCCACCCCGAGCGCATCGACTCGTACGGCCTCGACTAGTGCCTCACCCGGCGATGGATGTTCGGCGCTCGCCCGCTATCACGCGGCGCCAGAGACCACCCTCGCCCTTACACAGGCGTCCAGCCTGCGCTGCGGACGAGTGCGGCCCCTGGCTTGGTGCTAGCGACCGAGCGACCGAACCCCAACAACACCGGGCGAGGCAGCGGGCTTGCTGAAGCTCTGCGACGTCGGACCGCGCGACGGCCTCCAGAACGAGGCCGAGGACTTGGAGCCGGCGACGCGGGCCGAACTGGTCAACCGGCTCGCCGCGGCGGGACTGCCGCGGGTCGAGGCGGTCAGCTTCGTGCGCGACGACCGCGTCCCGCAGATGTCTCGGGCGGAGGAGGTCGTCGCCGGGATCGATCGTCGCGACGGCACCGAGTACTCGGGCCTCGTGCTCAACGAGCAGGGGTACGAACGGTTCGCGCAGACTGAGCTCGACCGCGTGAACGCGACCCTGGGCGCGACGGACGAGTTCAACCGCCGCAACGGCAACGCGTCGCTCGACGAGGCGGTCGGGCGGGTCGAGCGGATCCTCGCCGAGGCGCAGCGGCCGGCGACGGTCACGATCAGCGTCGCCTTCGGCTGCCCTTTCGAAGGTCGCGTCGACCCGGGCGCGGTCGCCGACCTCGCGGCGCGGTTCGACGCGGCGGAGGTCGTCCTCGCGGACACGATCGGCGTCGCGGCGCCGCGGGAGGTCCAGGCGCTCGTGTCCCGCACCGCCGCGGCCGGCTTCCACGGCCACAACACGCGGAACACCGGCTACGCGAACGCGCTGGCCGCGCTGGAGGCGGGTGCGACGGTTCTCGACGCCTCCGTCGGCGGCCTCGGCGGCTGCCCGTACGCGCCGCGCGCGAGCGGCAACATCGCGACCGAGGACCTCGTCTACCTGCTCGACCACGAGGGCGTCGAGACCGGTGTCGACCTCGACGCGCTGATCGAGACGGCGGTCTGGCTCGAAGGCATCTTCGGCCGCCGCCTCGAGGGCCAGGTCTACCGGGCCGGCACCTTTCCCTGAGGCGTCGCTTGCGATGCCGTTCTCAGGACGCGTGGGCTTTGCCCGCGCGTCCGTCTGCGTTGCCCGACCGGGAACGCGGAACTCGTGGGCGCGGCTGAAGGCGTCGCTTGCGATGCCGTTCTCAGGACGCGTGGGCTTTGCCCGCGCGTCCGTCTGCGTTGCCCGACCGGGAACGCGGAACTCGTGGGCGCGGCTGAAGGCGTCGCTTGCGATGCCGTTCTCAGGACGCGTGGGCTTTGCGCGTCCGTCTGCGTTGCCCGACCGGGAACGCGGAACTAGCGGGCGCGGCTGAAGGCGTCGGCGAACAGCTGGACGGCGAGGTCGATCTCCTCGTCGCCGGTCTGCCAGTTGGACACCGAGACTCGGATCGCCTTGCGGCCGTCCCAGGTCGTGCCGCTCAGCCAGACGCGGCCGCTCTCCTGAACCTGGCGCAGCACCTGGTCGGTGCGCTCGTCCGAGTCGAAGCGGAAGAGCACCTGGTTCAGCACGACCTCGTTCAGAATCTCGACGCCGTCGAGCTCGGCGATTCGCCCGGCGAAGCGTGCGGCCGCGTCGCAGCAGCGCTCGACGAGCTCCTGGACGCCGAGTCGGCCGAGCGAGCGCAGCGCCGCGTACACCGCGAACCCGCGGGCACGGCGCGAGAACTCGGGCACCCAGTCCATCTCGTCCCGGACCCGGCGCGTGCCCTCGTCCATGATCAGGTACGAGGCGGTGACCGTCATCGCGTTGCGATGCGACTCCGGGTGCGCACACATGACGATTCCGGAGTCGTAGGGGACGTTCAGCCACTTGTGCGCGTCGGTCGTCCACGAATCGGCTAGCTCCATGCCCGCGACCAGGTGGCGGAAGCGCGGCGAGACCGCGGCCCAGATCCCGAAGGCGCCGTCGACGTGCAACCAGGCACGGGCGTCGCGGCAGGCGGCCGCGATCTCGGGCAGCGGGTCGAAGGCACCGGTGTTCACCTCGCCGGCCTGGGCGCAGACGATCGTCGGGCCCGACACCCCCTCCAGCGCGTCGGCCAGCGCGTCGGCGCGCATACGGCCCTGGTCGTCCGCTGCCACGGTCTCCGGCGTCCCGAGGCCGAGCAGGCGCAGCGCCCGGTCGACCGTCACGTGCCGTTTCTCGCCGACGAGGACGCGAACCCTTGGCCCTCCCGCCAGGCCTTCCCGGCCGACGTCCCAGCCCGCGTCGTCGAGGACGTGCCAACGCGCCGCCGCGAGACCGGTGACGTGGGCAACCTGGGTGCCCGTAACGAACCCGATCGACGCCTCTCCGGGGAGGCCGAGGAGCTCCAGCAGCCAGTCGCGCGTCACCTGCTCGACGATCGAGGCCGACGGCCCGCCGGCGTAGAGGCCGGCGTTCTGATCCCAGGCGGACGTGAGCCAGTCCGCCGCGAGCGCCGCGGGTAGGCTGCCGCCGATCACGAAGCCGAAATAGCGCCCGCTCCCCGTCGCGACGACGCCGGGCTCGGCGCGCTCGGCGAGCTCCTCGACCACTTGCTCGGCCGGCAGCGGCTCCTCGGGCAAGGGCCCTCCCAGTGCCGCGCGCAGTTGTTCCGGAGTCACGTCCGGGAACACCGGCCTGTTGCCGAGCGTCTCGACGTAGTCCGCGGCGAGCTCGGCGGCCCGCTGGAGAACCGCGCGTGCATCGGTCATGGCGCGATCCTCTCACCGAGCGACCAGAGGCCGTACCGATGCCGAAACGGCACGTCCTCGACGTCGCGCTCGAAGGTCTCGCCGATCTTCTCGGCGACCCGCACCGAGGCGGTGTTCTCGAAGGCGATCAGCGAGATGAGCCGCGTCAACCCGAGCTCGCCGAAAGCCCAGTCGCGGCAGGCAGAGGCGGCCTCCGTCGCGTAGCCGCGGCCCCAGTGCTCCCGGCCGAGCTTCCACCCGAGCTCGGTCTCGACGTCTCCGCGCAGTCGCGTTCGTTTCCCGTTCGTCCAGTCGCGGGGATCCCAGAGCTGGAGCCCGACGCGTCCGAGGATCTCGCCGTCGTCACGGCGCTCCACCGTGAACTCGCCGACGTCGTACCAGTCCCAGTGCTGGAGCAGCCGCTCGACCATCGTGTCCACTTCAGCGCGGGTCTTCGTCCCACCGACGTACTCGACGGCCTCCGCGTCCTGCCAGTGGAGGTGGTAAGCGGCGGCGTCCTCGCTCCGCGGTGCGCGCAGGACGAGGCGCCCGGTCTCGAGCCTCATGTGTCCAACGCGAACAGCTGCGCCCCGCGGCGGCCGAGCATCACGTCGCGCTCGTACCGGAGCCCGAGCTTCTGCGCAACGTTCTCCGAGGCGGTGTTGCCGTGGATGATCAGCGCGATCAGCCGGTCGGCGCCGAGCTCGCGCAGCGCGTAGTCGCGCACCGCGCCCGCGGCCTCGGTCGCGTAGCCCTGGCCCCAGTAGTCGCGGCCGAGCGTGTAGCCGACCTCGACCTCGGTGCGGCCGTTCTCCGACTCGGCGCGCGTCGTCGGCTCCCACGTGTCGGCGTTCCAGACCAGCAGGCCGACGCGGCCGATCACGGCACCGTCCTCCTTGCGCACGGTCGTGAACAGACCGAACCCGTCCGCCTCCCAACGCTCGATCATCCGCTTCACCGACCGCTCGGTCTCGGCTCGGGTGAGCGGGCGGCCGTCGCCGACGTAGCGCATCACCTCGGGGTCGGCGTACATCGGCGCCAGGGCCTCCGCGTCGTCCGCCACCGGCGCGCGCAGCAGCAGCCGCTCCGTTTCGAGGGAGACCATCGCAAGGAGCCTACGCACGTCAGAAAGCCAGCTTGATGAGGAGCACGATCACGACGATCGCAGTGACCGTCAGCACGAGCGTGATGAGGCCGCCGGTCGCCATCTTGACCTGCTTCGCCGGCGAGCTGCTGAACGCGGCCTCGAGTTGTTCCTCGACGTAGCGGTTGATCCGATCCTCGAAGCGGCTCTCGACCGAGTCCTCGGGCTCCCGTGTGGCGTTCAGCGGCGGGAACGACCGCCCCGACTCGTCCAGGGCGAGCTCGTAGACGTGCTCGTGCTGGATGTCCTTCAGGTGCGCCTGGCCGAGGTCGCGGACGCTGACGCGCTCGGGCAGGTCGTTGCCGAGCAGCGCCCGCGTCGTCTCGGAGAGCAGGATCTGGCCGCCGTGGCCCGCCGAGCAGATGCGGGCGGCGCGGACGACGTCCAGGCCGACGTAGCCCTCGTCCCCAACGGTGGGCTCGCCGGTGTGCAGGCCCATCCGCACGAGCACCTCCGTGCCGCCCGGCCACTCGTGCTCGGCGAGCGCGCGCTGGCCGTCCACGGCGGCGCGCACGGCGTCGCGCGCGCGTGTGAACGAGTAGAAGAACGCGTCGCCCTGCGTGTCGACCTCGCTGCCACCGGAGGACTGGAAGACCTCGCGCAGGAGCCGGCGGTGGTCGGCCACGACCTGCCCGTAGTCGTCGCCCAGCTCTTGGAGCAAGCGTGTAGAGCCCTCGATGTCGGTGAACAAGAACGTGACGGTGCCGCCGGGGAGAGCCACGGCACTACCGTACAAAGCGTGAACCGGTTAGCCAAAGAGACCAGTCCATACCTCCTGCAGCACGCCGAGAACCCGGTCGAGTGGTACCCGTGGGGTGAGGAGGCGCTCGCCCGGGCTCGCGAGGAGGACAAGCCGATCCTGCTCTCGGTCGGCTATGCCGCGTGCCATTGGTGCCACGTGATGGCGCACGAGTCGTTCGAGGATCCCGTCACGGCAGCGCTGATGAACGAGCGCTTCGTCAACGTCAAGGTCGACCGCGAGGAGCGTCCCGACGTGGACGGGATCTACATGGACGCGGTCGTCGCGATGACCGGCCACGGCGGGTGGCCCTTGACGGTCTTCCTCACGCCGGACGGCGAGCCGTTTCTCGGCGGCACCTACTTCCCGCCGGAGCCGCGCCACGGGTTGCCCGCGTTCCAGCAGGTGCTCGTCGCGGTCTCGGAGACCTACCGCGACCGGCGCGAGGACGTGACGCGGCGGACGCAGGTGCTCGTCGACGCGCTCGAGCAGGCGGCCGGTGGCGCGCCGTCCTCCGAGCCGCTGACCGAGTCGCTGCTGTTCCAGGCGGTGCGCCGGCTCGAGGAGCTGCACGACCCGGAGTGGGGTGGCTTCGGCCGCGCGCCGAAGTTCCCGCCTGCGTCGGCGCTGGAGCTGCTGCTACGGCGCCGGGAGACGGAGGTCGCGGTGAAGACGCTGGACGCAATGGCGCTCGGGGGGATGTATGACCTCGTCGGCGGCGGGTTCCACCGCTATTCCGTGGACGAGCGCTGGCTCGTGCCGCACTTCGAGAAGATGCTCTACGACAACGCGCTGCTCATCCCCGCGTACCTGCACGGCTGGCTCGTCACCGGCCGGGAGCGGTACCGCGAGGTGGTGGAGGAGACGGTCGAGTACCTGCTCGGCGACCTGAAGCTGCCGGGCGGTGGCTTCGCCTCCTCGCAGGACGCGGACACCGACGGCGTCGAAGGGCTGACGTACACGTGGGCGCACGGCGAGGGCGCGCCGGAGGAGTTGTTCGAGCCGTTCGAGCACGGCCGGTTCGTGTTGCGCGGAACGCTGGATCCGCAGACGCGCGCGCGGCTGCTCAAGCTCCGCTCGCAGCGGCCCCAGCCGGGGCTCGACGACAAGGCGATCGCGTCGTGGAACGGGCTCACGCTGGCCGCGCTGGCGGAGTCGGGGCGGCGGCTCGGTCGCGCGGACTGGGTGGACGAGGCGCGGGCGCTCGCCGAGTTCCTGCTCGGCCCGCTCTCGGACGACCGCGGGCGCCTCTACCGCAGCCTGCGCGACGGCCGTGCGAGCGGGACCGGCTTCCTCGACGACTACGCGAACGTCGCTCACGGCCTCTACGAGCTGCACGTCGCGACCGGCGAGCTGCACTGGCTCGAAGAGGCGCGCCGCCTCGCGCTGCTCGCGGTCGAGCTCTTCGCGGACGAGGCGAACGGGGGCTTCTTCCTCGCGCCGAGCGACGGCGAGCAGCTGGTCGCGCGCAGGAAGGATCTCTACGACCACCCGGTCCCCTCGGGGAACTCGATGCTGGCGTACGTGCTGCTGCGGCTCGCACGGATCTACGGTGACGACGAGCTCGAACGCGGCGCCGTCGGCGTGTTGCGGCTCCTCGGCGAGAGCATGGCGCGCGGCCCGACCGAGTTCGCCTGGGCGCTCAACGCGCTCGACCTCTACCTCGCGACGCCGAGGGAGATCGCGGTCGTCGGCCCGCCCGACAGCGAGGTCGCGCGTGCCGCGCTCGAGCCGTTCGACCCGAACGCCGTCGTCGCCTTCGGTCCCGCCGAGGGGGTCCCGTTGCTCGACGGCAAGGACTACGTCGACGGCCGACCGGCGGTCTACGTCTGCGAGCGCTTCGCCTGTCAGCGGCCGGTAACGGACGCGGCCGAGCTGCAGCCCGCCTGAGCAGGGCAGGGGCGCGCGCCTTAGAGTCCTCCGCCGTGGCGCTGCTCACGGTCGAGCACGTGACGAAGACGTTCGGCGGAGTCGTGGCGGTCGACGACGTCTCGCTGGACGTGGCCGAGGGCGAGATCGCCGGCCTGATCGGCCCGAACGGGGCCGGGAAGACGACGCTCTTCAACCTGATCACGCGCCTGTACAAGCCGGACGAGGGCGAGATCGCGTTCGACGGCGGGAGCCTGCTGCGCACGCCGCCGTACCGGGTCGTGCGGCGGGGGATCGCACGCACGTTCCAGAACGTCGAGCTCTTCCCGTCGATGACCGTGCTCGAGCACGTGCTGGTCGGCCGCCACGCCCGCCGCGGCCGCAGCGCGCGCGAGCTGATCGACTACGTCGGCCTCTCGTCCCTTGCGCACCGGCCCGCCGCGGAGCTTTCGTACGGCACCCGCAAGCGGGTCGAGCTCGCGCGCGCCCTCGCGGCCGGGCCTCGCCTGTTGCTGCTGGACGAGCCGGCCGGCGGCCTCAACCACGAGGAGGTCGAGGAGCTCGGCACGCTGATCCGCAACCTGCGCCGCGAGTTCGACCTCACGCTGCTCCTCGTCGAGCACCACATGGGGCTCGTGATGGGCGTCGCGGAACGGGTTCACGTGCTCGACTTCGGCCGTGTGATCGCGAGCGGGTCGCCGCGCGTGGTGCAGAGCGACCCGAAGGTGATCGAGGCCTACCTGGGAACGCCCGTTGCCTGACTCCCTCCTCGAGCTCGAGGACGTCACCGCCCGTTACGGGCCGGTCACCGCGCTGCATGGCATCTCGCTGCGCGTGGACGAGGGCGAGTCCGTTGCCGTGCTCGGGGCGAACGGGGCCGGCAAGACGACGACGCTCCGCGCCGTCTCCGGGACCGTACGCCGTAGCGGCAAGATCGCGTTCGGCGGCAAGAGCATCGCCCGCACGTCACCCGAGGCGGTCGCCCGCGCCGGGATCGCGCACGTGCCCGAGGGCCGCGGGACGCTGACCGACCTGAGCGTCCGCGAGAACCTCCGCCTCGGTGCGTACACGCGCCGCGACCGCAAGGCCGTCGCCGACGACGAGCGGCGCGTGCTCTCGTACTTCCCGCAGCTCGCCCAACGCGGCTCGCAGCGAGCAGGCACGCTCAGCGGCGGCGAGCAGCAGATGCTGGCGCTGGCACGCGCGCTGATGCTGCGGCCGCGGCTGCTCCTCCTCGACGAGCCGTCGCTCGGGCTCGCGCCGCTGGTCGTCGCCGAGATCTTCAGGATCGTGCGCGAGCTCAACGAGCGCGAGGGCCTGGCCGTGCTCGTGGTGGAGCAGAACGCGGTGGTGGCGCTCGACGCGACCGCCCGCGCGTACGTGCTCGAGGTCGGGAAGGTCGCTGTCGAGGGCCGGAGTGTTGATCTGCAGCGCGACGAGGCCGTTCGACGTTCCTACCTCGGGTACTGACCGGATGCTGCTGGCCTTCGACTGGACGCAGCTCGCCCAGCAGATCGTGATCGGCCTCGCGTCGGGCGGCGTCTGGGCGACGCTCGCTCTCGCGCTGGTCGTGATCTACCGCTCGACCGGGGTGATCAACTTCGCGCAGGGCGAGATGGCGATGTTCTCGACGTTCATCGCCTGGTCGCTCGTCCATCACGGCTTCTCGTACTGGGGCGCGTTCTTCCTGACCCTCGCGATCTCGTTCGCGGGTGGCGTGGCAGTCGAGCGTGCGGTCATCCGGCCGGTGGAGCGCGCGCCGGTCCTGACGGTCGTGATCGTGACGCTGGGACTCTTCTTCGTCGTCAACGGCGCCGCGCGCTGGATCTGGTCACCCGAGACACGGAGCCTGCCGAACGCGTTCTCGACCCGGCCGATCGACGTCGCCGGGGTGGCGTTTTCGATCTCGGACCTCGGCACGATCGCCGTCTCTCTCGGCGCGGTCGCGCTGCTCTGGGTCTTCTTCCGCTTCACGAGGCTCGGGCTCGCCTCGCGCGCCGCCGCGGCGAACCCGGAGGCGAGCCGCCTGGTCGGCGTCCGTGTGAGCTGGATGCTCGCGCTCGGCTGGGGCCTGGCCGCCGCAATGGGCGCTGTCTCCGGGATGCTGACCGCGCCGGCGCTCGCGAGCTTCGACCAGAACCTGATGCAACCCATCCTGCTCTACGCCTTCGCCGGGGCGGTGCTCGGCGGGATCGACAGCCCGCTCGGTGCAGTGGTCGGGTCACTGCTGCTCGGCGTCCTCGTCAACCTGCTCGGCACCTACGTCGACTGGATCGGCAGTGAGCTCCGGCTACCGGTCGCGCTCGCGGTGATTCTCGGCGTGCTGCTGATCCGTCCGGCCGGTCTCTTTGGGCGGCCGGTGGAGCAACGGGTCTGATGGGCCGCCGCGCCCTCGGGATCGCGCTCTGGGTGGCCGTGGTCGCGGCGATCCTGGTCGTCTACGCGTTCGCCCCGCGCCTGGTCAGCGACTTCCACTCGCGCGACCTGGCCGAGGCCGGGATCTTCTTCATCGCGATCGTCGGCCTGAACCTGCTCACCGGCTACACGGGCCAGATCTCGCTCGGCCACGGCGCGCTGATGGCGGTGGGCGGCTACACGACGGCCGCGCTGATGGTGCACGAGCACTGGCGCGACGTCTGGACGATCCCGCTCGCGGGGCTGACCGCGGGGGTCGTCGGCTTCCTGATCGGCTTGCCCGCGCTGCGGCTGTCCGGCCTCTACCTCGCGATGGCCACCTTCGCCTTCGCCGTCGCGATGCCGTCGTTGCTGAAGAAGTTCTCCGGCCTCACGGGCGGCGGCCAGGGGCTGCGCATGCTCGAGGACGCGCCGTTGCAGATCACCGGCCTCAGTGGCACCGTGACGATCTTCGGCCACTCGATGACGCAGAACCACTTCCTGTACTACCTCGCGTGGGGGATCGGCCTCGTCGGCTTCCTGATCGCGTGGTTGCTCGTCCGCGGCCGCGTCGGGCGCACGTTCCGTGCCGTGCGCGACAGCGAGGTGGCAGCGACCTCGGCGGGGATCAACCTGGCCTGGGCGAAGACCCTCGCGTTCGCGATCAGCGGCGTCTATGCGGGCGTCGCGGGTGGGCTGCTCGCCACCCAGAACCAGATCGTGAACCCGCTCACGTTCACGTTCCTGCTTTCCATCGTGCTCCTCGTCGGCACGGTCGTCGGCGGCCTAGGCTCGCTGCCCGGGATGGTTGTCGGCGCCTTCTTCGTCGAGTACCTGCCGGACGTGTCGACGCACGTCTCGACGGCGCCCGGCGTGCCCGACTTCGTCTACGGCGCGGCGATCATCGTCGTGATGATCCTGCTGCCCACCGGAGTGGGCGGACTGCTGAAGCGAGTTGCCAGACCGCTAACAACGCGGCTATACCTTCGTCCCTAGAGGGTCGGAATGAGGACGACGATGTATCTGTTGGCGGGCGCCTTGGGCGCACTCGCCCTTGCGACCGCGGCGACCGGCGCCGCGTCGGAGACCGGCGTGACGTCGTCGCAGGTGCTGATCGGCGGCACGACGCCGCTGAGCGGCAACGCCTCCGCCTTCCAGTCCGTGGCCAAGGGTGCGGCGGCGTACTTCCGCTGGGTCAACGCCCACGGCGGGGTGAACAAGCGCAAGATCAAATACGTCTACAAGGACGACGGCTACGACCCGTCCAAGACCGCCGACAAGACGCGCGAGCTCGTCCAGCAGGACAAGGTGTTCGCGATCTTCAACAGCCTCGGCACGGAGCAGAACCTCGCGACGCGCGCCTACCTGAACGCGCTCAAGATCCCGCAGCTCTTCGTCGCTAGCGGCGCGACCACGTTCGGCAAGAACTACAAGCAGTACCCGTGGACGATCGGCTACCAGCCGAACTACCGCGCCGAGGGGACGATCTATGGCCGCTACCTCGCCAAGACGAACCCGAAGGCTCGCATCGGCGTCCTCTACCAGAACGACGACTACGGCAAGGACCTGCTCGCCGGCCTGCGCAACGGACTGGGCAAGAAGGCGAAGCTGATCAAGTCGAAGCAGAGCTACGACGTCACCGACTCGGACGTGCGGTCGCAGATCGCGCGACTGAAGGCAGCGAAGGTCAACACGCTCATGGTGTTCGCGACACCGCTCTTCGCCATCCAGTCGTACGTGTACGCGCACAAGCTCGCGTGGCGGCCGAAGGTCTTCGTCAACGCCGTCTCCAGCGCCGCGAACGTGATGGGGATCGCCCGCGCCGGAGCCGGGAAGAAGCAGACCGAGGGCTCGATCTCGATCGTGTTCCTCAAGGACCCGACCGACCCCAAGTGGAACAAGGACCCGGGGACGAAGCTCTACCGCTCGATCATGAAGAAGTACAAGGGTGGGAACCCGAACGACGTCTACGCGGTCTACGGCATGTCGGTAGCGCACACGTTCGTCGCGGCGCTGAAGAAGGCGGGAAAGAGCCCGACGCGCGCCTCGATCATGCGGGCGGCGACGAGCCTGAACGTCAAGAACGACCCGTTCCTGCTTCCAGGCATGACCGTGCACACGAGGAAGACGGATCACTTCCCGCTCGACCAGGCGAAGCTCCAGCGCTACCACAACGGCCGCTGGGTGTCGTTCGGCGGCTTGTTCCGCGTTCGGTAAAGCGCACCTCGAGGAGACGCGCGTTAGACGGCCACGCCGGCGAAGCCGGCATGGCCTCTTTGGTCGGCGCCGCCAAGTCGGCGCCTTGGTCGGCGGCTTGTTCCGCGTTCGCTAAAGCGCACCTCGAGGAGACGCGCGTTGGACGGCCACGCCGGCAAAGCCGGCATGGCCTCTTTGGTCGGCGCCGCCAAGTCGGCGCCTTGGTCGGCGGCTTGTTCCGCGTTCGCTAAAGCGCACCTCGAGGAGACGCGCGTTGGACGGCCACGCCGGCGAAGCCGGCATGGCCTCTTTGGTCGGCGCCGCCAAGTCGGCGCCTTGGTCGGCGGCTTGTTCCGCGTTCGCTAAAGCGCACCTCGAGGAGACGCGCGTTGGACGGCCACGCCGGCAAAGCCGGCATGGCCTCTTTGGTCGGCGCCGCCAAGTCGGCGCCTTGGTCGGCGGGCTCTTCCGAGTCCGCTGATCTAGGTAGTCGCGAGCCCGGGCTCGGTGCGTGGCGGCATGCGCACTAGCTGGCGGCGGCGGACCGGGAGGAGGCTGATTACGCCAACGGTGATCGCGACCCCCAGCCACTGCGTCCAACGCAGCTGGTCGTTGAACACGTAAATGCCGACCAGCGCCGCTGTCACCGGAAAGGCGAGCTCGCCGAGGGCCGCGAGGAGCGCGGGCGTGCGGCGAAGCCCGAAGTAGTAGAGATTCAGCGCGAGGAAGCCGGTCACGAGCGCGAGCACAGCGATCCAGAAGCTGTCGTGCAGGTTCGAGTACGCGGCGGCGCCGACGAGTGGGAGGGCGATCGCGCTCGCGATCAGGCCGAAGCCGAAGCGCACCGTCGAGACGTGCTCGAACGGGAGCTTGCGGCCGAGGTAGCGGCCGAACACCGTCCCCATGCCCCACAGCGCCGCGGCCGCAAGCGTCTCGACGATCGGGACCATTCCCTGCGCGTGCGGGTCGAGCGGGTGCGGGAGCGCGATCAGCCAGACGCCGGCAAGCGCGGGGATGAACACCCAGGCGAAGCCGCGGCGCGGCTGCTCGCCGAGCACGAACCAGGCGCCCAGCACGGCGATCAGCGGCTGCACCTTCTGCAGCACGACGACGGTGATGAAGTCGCCGTGGAAGAGCGCCTTCGTGAACAGGATCGTCGCGATCGCCGAGGCGCCGGCGCCGACGGCGATCCCGGCACCGACGTACCTCCAGCCGGCGTGCCAGAGGGCGGTGAACGCGGCCACGGCGAGCGGCAGTGTCAGCGCCACGAGCACGACGTGCTCGCCGAAGACGATCGTGTAGGCAGAGGTCGAGTCGGAGAGCGGCTTGCGGATCAGGCCGTCGAGGCCCCACATCACAGCGGCCAGGCTGACGAGGACGACTCCCGGGAGGCGCTGGAAGGTCCTCACGATCGGCTGAGCGTAGCTTCCTCGTAGCGCATGAGGTCTGCGACGGTCTCGCGGCGGCGGATCACCTGCGCCTCGCCGTCCGCGACGAGCACCGCTGCCGGGCGCGGCACCGAGTTGTAGTTCGACCCCATCGAGAGCGTGTATGCGCCGGTCGCCGGCACCGCGAGCAGGTCGCCGCGGCGCGGCTCGGGGAGGCGTGCGCCCTCGATCAGGACGTCGCCGGACTCGCAGTGCTTGCCGCAGACGTCGTAGGCATTCGTCGGCTCCTCGTCCGCACGGTTCGCGAGCAGCGCGCTGTAGCGGGCGCCGTAGAGCTGCGGCCGCGGGTTGTCGGACATGCCGCCGTCGACCGCCACGTAGGTCAGGTCGGCGCTCGCGCGCTTGATCACGCCCACGCGGTAGAGGGACACGCCGGCCCGGCCGACGAGGGAGCGGCCGGGCTCGAGGATCACCTGCGGCGGCTCGCCCTGCCACGCCTGCGCGAGACGCGCGAGCAGCGCAGAGACGAAGTCGGCGATCCGCGGCGGCTCGTCCGCTTCGACGTAGCGGATCCCGAGGCCGCCGCCGAGGTCGACCACGGTCGGCTCCCAGCCGATCTCGTCTCTCGCGCGCGCGAGGAAGGGGCCGAGCCAGTCGACGGTCTCCAGGCCCGCCTCCATACGAAGAAGCTGCGAGCCGATGTGGAGATGAATGCCGGCCGGCTCGAGGCCGGCCTCGCGCGCCCTCGCCACCGCCTGCAGCGCCTGGTCGGGTGGGAGCCCGAACTTCGACCCCTCGTGGGCCGTCCGGATCTTCTCGTGCGTGTCCGCGGCGATCCCAGGCGTGACGCGCACGAGCACGTCGCGCACGCCCGCGGCCGCCGCGCGCTCGACCTCGTCGAGCGCGTCCAAGACGACGAAGCGCACGTTTGCCTCGGCCGCCGCACGGAGCTCCTCGTCGCTCTTGTTGTTCCCGTGCACGACGATCCGTTTGCCCGGACTGCCGGCCTCGAGCGCGAAGGCGAGCTCGCCGAGGGTCGAGACGTCCGCCCCGAACCCCTCCTCTGCGAGCAGTCGCAGGATCGCGACGTTCGGGAGCGCCTTCAGGCTGTAGAGCGGCAGCGCGTCCGGAGCTGCCTCGCGGTAGGCGCGCGCAGCGCTCTCGATCGTGCGCTTGCAGTAGACAACGAGCGGCGTGCTGAACTCCTCGGCCAGGGCCGAGGCGCTGATGCCGCCGATCGCGAGCTGGCCGTTCTCGACGGCCGCGGTCTCCGGGAAGAGCGAAGGCACGCGGGCGATCCTAGGAGGGTTTGGTGGAGTGGTGCACGAGGACCTCGGGACTACTTCGCCAAGCCCTCCTTGGTCAGCGGCGCATGGCTGCGGCCGGCGCCTCGACGAGCAGGCGCGGCAGGCGGCGCCGCGCGTGGGCGAGGGCGTCGCGCACAGCCTCCGTCGCGTTCTCGTGCACGCCCTCGCCGTGGCCGCAGAGCACGTGCTCGGGCTCGAAGTCCGCGAGCGGCCGCGGCGGGGTCAGGCGCAGGAACGGGTGGACGCCGAGCGGCTCGCCGCCGAGCGCGAAGTAGTGCGGCACCGTCCCGAGCGCGTCGGCGCAGACGAGCACGCGCAGCTCGGGCCACCACAAAGCCGCCTCGTGCCACTGGCTTCGCTTGACCAGCGGGATCGCCTTGAACGCGCCGACGTCCACGAACGGGACGACGTGGTGCGGCACGCGAAGCCTGCGGGCGAAGGCCGCGCAGTCCCGCGTGTGGCGGTCGAGCAGCTGGATCACTCCCGCCGGCTCGCCGAGCGCGCGGACCCGCTCGTCGACGCCCTCGCCGTCGATGGGATCCACCACCCACACGCGCCCCTCAACGAAGAGCGCGTGCGAGGCCAGCTGCATCGGCGGGCGCTTGGGCGCGATCCAGCCGAAGCCCCACTCCTGCTGGTCGATCCAGCGCGGCCCGCTCAGTCGCTCCACCAGCCCGGGCTCATCTGCGCGTCGGCCGGGCCGGCGTTGGGCGCGCCGTACAGGATCAGCTCAGCACCGTCCGGGCCGGCCTCGAGGTTGCGCATCGTCTCGCGGTGGATGCGGATGGCGTCGAATGGGCGCAGCTCGAGCACCTCGTCGTCGAGCTTGATGCGGGCGGTGCCGCCGACGAGCACGTAGACCTCCTCCTGCTCGCTGTGGGTGTGCCCGAACGGCATGCGGAAGTTCGGCGCCACGCGCAGGTAGCTGATCGCCGCGTTCTCCGACTCGAGCGGATCGCGTGCGACACGGAACTCCAACTGCGGCGACATGTCGAACTTGGGCGCCTGGTCCTCCACGTCCTGCTTGAGGTTGAGCTTCGTGTAACCGGCCATCGCACCTCCTGGATTTCGACTGGGCCGATGGTAAAGTTCGGGCGGATGAAGCAGCTTCTCGAGTAGAGCAGGGGACACCGCGGCGACGGCCGCGTCGGTTCCCGCAGCCTCTCGTTCGAGAGGCTTTTTCGTTTCTGGAGGCACGCGTTGGAGACGTACGACCCGCAGGCGATCGAGGCGAAGTGGCAGCGAGTCTGGGAGGACGCGCGAGCCTTCTACGTCGCGAATCCCGAGCCCGGCGAGCAGCCGAAGGGCAAGTTCTACATGCTCGAGATGCTGCCCTACCCCTCGGGGAACCTGCATATGGGGCACGTCCTCAACTACACGCTGGGCGACGTCCTGACGCATTTCCACCGGCGGCAGGGCGAGCACGTCCTGCGTCCCATGGGCTGGGACTCGTTCGGGCTGCCCGCCGAGAACGCGGCCATCCGCGAGGGCGGCCATCCGCGCGAGATCACGGAGCGCAACATCGAGACGATCGAGCACCAGATGCGGCGGCTGGGGTGGGCCATCGACTGGGACCGCGTCATCGCCGCGCACGACCCGGCCTACTACCACTGGACGCAGTGGCTGTTCCTGCGCTTCTTCGAGCGCGACCTGGCCTACCGCAAGGAGGCGCCGGTCAACTGGTGCCCGAACGACCAGACGGTGCTCGCGAACGAGCAGGTGATCGACGGGCACTGCGAGCGCTGCGGTGCCGAGGTGGAGGCCCGGAAGATGGAGCAGTGGTTCTTCCGCATCACCTCGTACGCCGACGCGCTGCTGCACGACCACGCGCAGATCGACTGGCCCGAGCGGACGAAGACGATCCAGCGCAACTGGATCGGGCGCTCGGAAGGCGCCGAGCTGCTGTGTCGCATCGACGAGCTCGACGTCGACGTTCCGGTCTTCACGACGCGTGCCGACACGGTCTTCGGCGCGACGTTCTTCGTCCTCGCGCCCGAGCACCCGCTCGTCGACGCGATCGCCGAGCGCTCGCCGAACGGTGACGAAATCCGCGAGTACGTCAAGCACTCCGCGGCGAAGCGGGGCGAGGAGCGCGCGGCGGCCGAGGAGAAGACGGGTGTCTTCACCGGCTTCTACGCGGCCAACCCGGCGACTGACGAGCCGATCCCGGTCTGGGTCGCGGACTACGTGCTGATGGAGTACGGCACCGGCGCGATCATGGGCGTGCCGGCCCACGACGAGCGCGACCGCGCCTTCGCCGAGCGCTTCGACCTGGCGATCACGCAGGTGGTCGACGAGGAGCAGGGGGTCCTGGTCAACTCGGGCGAGTTCACCGGCATGCCGGTTCAGGATGGGCTGCGCGCGATCGTCGAGTGGCTCGGCGAGCGGGGACGCGGCCGGCCCGCCGTCAGCTTCAGGCTGCGCGACTGGGGGTTCTCGCGCCAGCGCTACTGGGGGTGCCCGATCCCGGTCGTCTACTGCGACTCGTGCGGGATCGTCCCCGTGCCGGACGACGAGCTGCCTGTGCTGCTGCCCGAGGTCGAGGACTACCGGCCCAAGGGGAAGCCGCCGCTGGCCTCCAACGAGGAGTGGCTGCACGTGCCGTGCCCACGCTGCGGTGGTGAGGGGACGCGCGAGGCCGACACGATGGACACCTTCGTCGACTCGTCCTGGTACTTCCTGCGCTACTGCGACCCGGGCAACGACGAGCTGCCGTTCGCGCGCTGGCTGGCGGATTTCTGGGCGCCGGTCGACCAGTACATCGGCGGGATCGATCACGCGACCGGGCACCTGCTCTATTCGCGCTTCTTCGTGAAGGTCATGAACGAGATGGAGATGGTCGGCTTCCGCGAGCCGTTCCAGCGGCTGTTCCACCAGGGCTGGGTCCGGCAGGGCGGGACGAAGATGTCCAAGTCGCGCGGCAACGTCACCGCGCCGGACCAGCTGGCGGAGATGTACGGCGCCGACGCGGTGCGCCTCTACATCCTGTTCGTCGGGCCCGCCGACCAGGACATGGACTGGACCGAGGAGGGAATCGAGGGGGTCGGGCGCTTCCTGCGGCGCCTGTGGCGGATCGTGCACGAGGCGGGTGCCGCCGATGCGGGCGGCAGCGCGCGTGACGGCGGGCCGCTGCTGCGCAAGGCACACGAGACGATCGCGAAGGTGAGCGACGACATCGGCCGGCGGTTCGTCTTCAACACGCCGATCGCGGCAGTGATGGAGCTGGTCAACGAGCTCGGCCGCGACCCGTCGGCGCCGGGCGCGCGCTTTGCCGCGGAGACCGCGGTGTCGCTGATCCAGCCGTACGCGCCGCACGTCGCCGAGGAGCTGTGGGAGTCGCTTGGCCATTCGCGGCTGTGGGAGCAGCCGTGGCCGGCGGCCGACGAGGCACAGCTGCGGCGCGAGACGTTCGAGCTCGTGATCCAGGTGAACGGTCGCGTCCGTGACCGCGTGCAGGCCTCGACGGAGGAGTCGGAGGACGAGCTGGTCGCGCGCGCGAAGGCGTCCGAGCGGGTTCAGGCACAGCTTGACGGCAAGGAGATCCGGCAGGCCATCGTCGTGCCGGGCAAGCTCGTGAACCTGGTCGTCTAGCGGCGCCGCCTGCACTAAGTCGCTGCCGCCCGGGCGCGTCGAGTTCTTGTTCACGCGCGCCCCTGGGTGGGTGGGGGCTGGGGACGGTAGCGCCCAAAGGCGCGCAGGAGTGTCACGCCTTGGTGCCCATTCAATGCCGGATTCGTCGCACTTCCGGCACCAAGCGGTCACACACCCGTGAGAACTCCTTCGGCACGCTCGACCCATGCCGGAATTCCTCCTCCAGCGGCGGCGCTTGCTCCTGGTCGCCGCCGGCGGGCTCGCCGTGTTCCTGCTCCTGGGACGCTTCGTCCTGGGCGCGGGAACGACGACGCAGGCGGAGCCTCTCCCCCCACCGCCGGTCGCCGCGGCGGGCGTGACCGGCCTTCCCTCCTCGCGGGTGGTGGTGGACGTGGTCGGAGCCGTGCGCCGGCCGGGCCTGTACCGGCTCCGGCAGGGCTCGCGGATCGCGGACGCCGTCGCCCGCGCAGGCGGGGCGACCGCCAAGGCCGATCTCGCGCAGGTGAACCTCGCGGCACCGCTCGCGGACGGCGAGCAGGTCGTGGTTCCAGGGCGCGGCGCGCCGGGCGCCGTCGGCAGCGGATCCTCCACCGGAGCCCCGGCGGGGCCGGTGCAGTTGAGCACGGCGACCCTGGAGCAGCTCGACACATTGCCGGGAGTCGGGCCGTCGACCGCGCAGAAAATTCTTGATTACCGCGAGAAGCACGGGGCGTTCTCCTCGGTGGACGAGCTCGACGCCGTGCCCGGGATTGGCCCGAAGCGGCTCGAACAGCTCCGGGAGCTGGTCGTCCCGTGACCGTCTCTCCGCACCGATACGCAGCCGCGCTCTGCGTCGGGCTCGGAGCTGCCAACGTCGTCCGAGGGTCCGCGCTCGTCGCCCTCATCGCCGCTGCAGTGCTCATGGCGAGCGCCCTCGCGGTCGGCGACGACCACAGGCCGCACGTGCTCGTCGCGGTGCTCCTGGTCCTCGGCTGGTGGTGGGGCAGCGCCCGGCTCGATGCGCTCGACCGCAGCGAGCTCCTTGCGCGCGTCGACACCTCCGAGAGAACCGAACTGATCGTCACGGCGCCGCCGCGCCGCTCGCGCTTCGAACTGCGAGTTCCCGCGGAGGTGCGCCGATTCGGCCGCTTCCGTTTCCGAGAGGCTGTGCTGCTCGAGCTCCCGCTCGGCCGCTCGCCGCCTCAGGGTGCCGTGATCGAGACCGTCGCGACGGTGCGTCTCCCGCGCCCCGCGAAGAACGGCTTCGACGAGACGAGCTGGCTCCGGCACCGCGGCATCCACGTCGTTCTGCATGCCGACCGGTGGCGCCGCATCGGCCGGCGCCGTGGCCTCGGCGGGATCGCGGACCGCCTGCGCGCGGGGCTCGCCCACTCGATCGCGCCGGGCCTCGACGGCGAGCGACGCGGGATGGTCGAAGGCGTGGTGCTGGGCGACGAGCAGTCGCTCCCTCGCGGGCTGCGCGACGACTTCCGAGCCTCCGGTCTCTACCACCTCCTTGCGGTCTCGGGCCAGAACGTCGTCCTCGTCGCGGCCGGAGCGCTCGCGCTGGCGTGGCTGCTCGGAATCCCGCGCTGGCTCGGACAGGTCGGCGCGCTCACCGCCATTGCCGCCTACGTCCTCGCGGTCGGCGGGCAACCCTCGGTCATCCGCGCCGGCGTGTCGGGCGCGCTGGTCTCCCTGGCCTGGCTCGCAGCGAGGCCCGTCGATCGCTGGCACTTCTTCCTGCTCGGCGCCCTTGTCCTCCTCGCCTGGAACCCGTACACGCTGCTCGATCCCGGCTTCCAGCTCTCCTTCGCGGCGGTCGCGGCGATCTTCCTGCTCGTGCCGCCGCTGCTACACAGGCTCGAGGGCTACCCGGTGCCGGCGAAGCTCGCCGCCGTGCTCGCGGTCTCGACCGCGTGCGGCGTCGCGACCGCGCCGATTCTCTGGCTGCAGTTCCACGCCGTCCCGCTGCTTTCCGTCCCCGCGAACGCGCTAGCCGCGCCCGCCGTCCCTCCGCTGCTGGGGCTCGCGTTCGCGGCGGCGCTGGTCGGCCTCGTCTCGCCGCCCGCCGCGGCTGCGATCGCCTGGCTCAACGGGTGGTGCGCGGTGTACCTCGCGGCCTGCGCGCACGCCGTCGCCGCCGCCCCAGGCGCGCAGGTCACCTCCGGACGCTCGCTCGTGGAGCTCCTGTTCGTTACCGCCGTGGCCGGCGCCTATGCTTGGCGCCGGTGGCAGAGCTCCTCTCCGCGTACCTGATCATCGGCACCGACCGTCCGAAGGCCACCCGCGCGCTGCGCCGCCTGCGCGACCGCGTCGGCGACGCGGCAACCGAGCACCTGAGCGCCCACGATGCGACCGGCGAGGATGTCGCGGCGGCCTCCAACGCGCTCGGCCTCTTCACGGTCGAACGACGGCTCGTGGTCGTCGACAGCGTCGAGCGGTGGAAGGCAGCGGACGTGAAGGCCGTCGAGGAGTATCTCAAGCACCCTGCCCCGACAACCGTCCTGGCCCTCGTGGGCGACGAGGTCAAGCGCGACTCCGTCCTCGCCAAGGCCGTGGCCAAGGCGGGCGAGGTTCTCGTCTACGACCTCCCGACGAAGGGTCGTGGCAGCAAAGCCGACCTTCCGAAATGGGTCGAGCAGCAGTTCAAGGAGCGCGGCGTCCTGATCGACCGCGAGGCCGCCCGCGCGCTCGTCGAGCTCGTGGGCGACAACGCCCATGAGCTCCTGACCGAGGTCGACAAGCTCACGACCTGGGCCGCCGGCGAGCACATCACGGAGCGCGAGGTCGCCGAACTCGTGCCCGCGAGGGCCGAGATTCCGCCGTTCGACCTCACTGACTCATGGGGCCGGCGGGACGTCGCGGCCGTGCTGGCAGCCAGCGAACGGCTCGTCGAACGCTCGGGCGACGCGCCGCGCGACGTCTTTCTCCGGACCGCCGGCCTCCTCACCAACCACGTCTCGCGGGTCCGCGAGTGCCAGGCACTCGACGCGCAAGGCGTCCCGCCGGGAGCCGCAGCCGAGCGCCTGAAGCGAAATCAGTTCTACGTGCGAAAGCTGTACGAACAGGCGCGGAACTTCAGTCCCGAGGAGCTCGGCACCGCGGTCGTCAAGCTCGCGGAGCTCGACTGGTGGCTCAAAGGTGCCAGCAAGCTGCCAGGCGAGCTCGTCTTCGCCCGAACACTCGTCGAGATCACCCGCGGCCCCGCCGCCGAGCCCGTCGCCTAGGCGGAATCAGATGCGCCGGTGGCGAGCTTCGCCGCCTGCGACTTCTTCCGCGCCGCCGCGTTGCGGTGCAGAGCGCCCTGCGACGCGGCCTTGTCGATCCAACGGACGAGCGCGCGGTGCTCCTCCGCGATCTTCTCCTGGTCGCCGTCCTCCACGGCGGAGCGCAGGCGGCGCGTGTACGTCTTGATCGTCGAGACGTAGCGCAGGTTCTCGAGCCGCTCCTGGGAGGCGACGCGGACCCGCTTCTTCTGCTGCTTGATGTTCGGCATAGCGTGAAAATGCCCGCTCCGCGGGCGCAGCGATGGTAGCAGCGCGAGCCGGATCCGGCTGCGCCCGTTCCTATACTCGCGCGCGTGGACGAGCAACACGCGGCCCGCGGCCGACGGCTGGCGTGGTCGACGGCGATCTTCTCGCTCGCCACTGGGCTCTCCCGCATCCTCGGCCTCGTCCGCGAGATCGTGGCCCGCTACTACTTCGGCACCGTCGGCCTGATCAACGCGTTCGAGGTCGCCTTCCTGATCCCGAACACGGTCCGGGCCCTGGTCGCCGACGCGGCGCTCTCCTCCGCGTTCGTGCCGGTGTTCAGCGAGCTGCTCGAGAAGGGCGAGCGGAAGCGCGCCTGGCGGGTGGCGTCAAGCCTGTTCTGGCTCGTGCTCCTCGGCCTCGGCGGGATCACGGCGCTCTTCATCGTCATCTCGCCGTGGGTCATGCGCGCCTTCGGCTACGGGCCACTCGCGACAAACCTCGCGCGCATCCTCTTCCCGATCGTCGTCCTGCTCGGGCTGTCCGGGATCGTCGTCGGGATCCTGAACAGCTATGAGCACTTCAGCGTCCCGGCGCTCACGCCGGTCGCCTGGAACCTCGCGATCATCGTCGGCCTCGTCATCGGAGTGCCGCGCGCGCACGGGATCACCGCGCAGTTGTACGTCTACGCCGTCTCGATCCTCGTCGCGACGGTGATCCAGTTCCTGCTGCCGCTGCCCTGGCTGCGTGGCAGGGACGGCAGCCTCCAAATGGTGATCGACGTCCGCGACCCGGCGGTGCGGCAGACCCTCGTTCTCATGGTCCCGATCACTATCGGGCTCGGCCTGATCAACATCAATGCGGTCGTCGACACCTTTTTCGCGGCGCGGCTGATCGACCGGTTCCATGCGCCGAGCGCGATCAATGCCGCGTTCCGGCTTTACATGCTGCCGCAGGGGATGTTCTCCGTCGCCGTCGCGACGGTGCTGTTCCCGACGCTCGCGCGGCTGGCCTCACGCGGCGACCTCGACCGCTTCCGCGACACCGTGTCGATGGGGATGCGGCAGATCGCCTTCCTGCTCATCCCTGCGAGCGTCGCCTTCGCAGTGCTCGCAGACCCGATCGTTCGTGTCGTCTACCAGCGCGGCGACTTCACGCCGGCGCAGGTGCCCGCGACCGCGGGTGCCCTCGCGGCGTTCTCGCTCGGGCTCGCCTTCAACGGCTTCATGCTGATGCTGAACCGTGCGTTCTTCAGTCTCCAGAGCGCGTGGATTCCCACTTGGGTCGCCCTCGGCAACCTCGCGCTCAACGGCGTCCTCGACGCCGTCTTCTACCGTTTCGGGATCTGGGGCATCCCGCTGTCGACGTCGATCGTGAACATCGCAGGGACGGCCGCGCTCGTCGTCCTGCTCGACCGTAGACTCGGGCACCTGGACTTGCGGCGGACGCTTGACGCGGTGCTCCGCGTCATCGTCGCCTCCGCAGTGCTAGGCGCGATCTCCTACGGCACTTGGAAGGGTCTCCACGAAGTTCTCGGCGGGTCGTTCCTCGCGGCGCTCCTTGCACTTGCCGCCGCCCTCACGGTCGGGATCGTCGGATACCTCTTTTCCGCCCGCTTGCTCCGAGTTCGCGAGCTCGAGACACTGATCGGGCTCCGCTCACGGTTCAGGTGATCGAGTTTGAGCCGCTGCGGAAAGAGCACCTCTCGCTCGTGCGCGAGTGGCTTGCGCGGCCGCACATCCGCCCGTGGTGGCGCGACTCCATCGACGAGTCGATCAAGGCCGGCTCTACCTATGTCCGGGACGTCGAGGAGGAGGGCCGTCCGCACCGCTTGATGCGGCTCGACCACGGCTACGCTCAGTAGTCATGGAGCTCGACCGGATCCGCAACTTCTCGATCATCGCGCACATCGACCACGGCAAGTCGACGCTGGCCGACCGCATCCTCGAGCTGACCGAGACCGTGACCGGCCGCGAGATGCGCGCCCAGGTGCTCGACACGATGGAGCTCGAGCGTGAGCGCGGGATCACCATCAAGGCGCAGGCCGTGCGCGTGACCTGGAAGGGCCACGAGCTCAACCTGATCGACACCCCCGGTCACGTCGACTTCACGTACGAGGTCTCGCGCTCGCTGCAGGCGTGCGAGGGCGCGCTGCTGGTCGTCGACGCGGCGCAGGGCACCGAGGCCCAGACCGTCGCCAACGCCTACCTCGCGATCGAGAACGACCTCGAGATCGTTCCGGTCGTGAACAAGATCGACTTGCCGCAGGCCGACCCCGTCGCCGCGGCTGCCGAGATCGCTGAGCTGGTGGGCGAGGACCCCGAGCGCGTCCTCCGCATCTCGGCCAAGACCGGCGAGGGCGTGGCGGAGGTGCTCGACGCGCTCGTCGAGCGGATCCCCTCGCCGACAGGTGACCCAGGCGCTCCGCCGCGGGCACTCGTATTCGACTCTTCGTACGACCAGTACCGCGGCGTCGTCGCGTTCGTGCGCGTGGTCGACGGCTCCTTCAGTGCGCGCGAGCCGTTGCGCGCGATGGCGCAGGGCACGCGCTTCGAGTCCGAGGAGGTCGGCTTCTTCTCGCCGACGATGCGCGCCGCCGAGGCGCTCGGGGCGGGCGAGGTCGGCTACGTGATCACCGGCTTGAAGGACGTCAGCCGGCTGCGAGTCGGCGACACGCTGACCTCCGAGCGCAACCCCGCGAGCGAGCCGCTGCCCGGCTACAAGGACGTCAAGCCGATGGTGTTTGCGGGGCTCTTCCCGACAGACTCCGACGACTATCCCAACCTGCGCGACGCGCTCGAGAAGCTGAAGCTGAACGACGCTGCGCTCTTCTACGAGCCCGAGACCTCGCAGGCGCTCGGTTTCGGCTTCCGCTGCGGGTTCCTCGGCCTGCTGCACATGGAGATCGTGCGCGAGCGGCTCGAGCGCGAGTTCGACCTCGACCTGATCGTGACCGCGCCGAACGTCGCCTACCGCGTGCTCACGAAGGCGGGCGAGGAAGTCGAGGTGCACAACCCGGCCGAGATGCCGCGCGACGTCGAGCGGGTCGAGGAGCCGTACATCAAGGCGTCGATCATCGTCCCGAAGGACTACGTCGGGCCGGTGATGGAGCTGAACACCGAGCGGCGCGGGCGCTTCGACCACATGGAGTACCTCTCCGAGGAGCGGGTGCTACTGGTCTACGAACTGCCGCTCGCCGAGATCGTCCTCGACTACTACGACCAGCTGAAGTCGCGCACGCGCGGCTACGCGAGCTTCGACTACGACGTGATCGGGTTCCGCGAGGGGAAGCTCGAGCGCGTGGACGTGCTGATCGCCGGCGAGCCTGTGGACGCGTTGTCACTGATCGTTCACAGAGACGGCGCCTACGCGCGCGGTCGCGCGCTGGTGGATCGGCTGCGCGAGGAGATCCCACGGCAGTTCTTCGACGTGGCGGTGCAGGCGGCGATCGGATCGCGGGTGATCGCGCGCGAGACGATCAAGGCCAAGCGCAAGGACGTGCTCGCGAAGTGCTATGGCGGCGACATCACGCGCAAGCGGAAGCTCCTAGAGCGGCAGAAAGCCGGCAAGAAACGGATGAAGCAGGTCGGCGCGGTCGAGGTGCCGCAGGAGGCCTTCCTCGCCGTGCTGAACCTCGACGGGGGCAAGCGATGAGCGGCTGGGGGGACGTCAGGCATCTGTACACCCATCTCCCGTTCTGTGCGTCGCGGTGCGGCTACTGCGACTTCGTCACGGTGGTCGGGCGCAGCGACCAGCACGGCGCGTACGTCGACGCACTGCTCGCGGAGCTGGAGCTCGAGCGGGAGGTGCTGGCGCCACGGCTGGAGAGCCTGTTCCTGGGCGGCGGGACGCCGACGCTGACCGAGCCACGTGAGCTCGAGCGACTGTTTCGCGCGCTTCCGCCGGCCGAGGAGGTGACAGTCGAGGCGAACCCGGAGACGGTGACGCCCGAGCTGGCGGTCCTTCTGCGCGACTGCGGCGTCACGAGGGTCTCGCTGGGTGCGCAGAGCTTCCAGCCGCGGCTCCTCTCGGTGCTCGAGCGCGGCGCCGGTCCGGACGACGTCCGGCGCGCCGTCTACGCTCTCCGTGATGCCAACTTTGACAACGTCTCGCTCGACCTCATCTATGGGATCCCGGGTCAGAGCGCCCCCGACCTGGACGCCGATCTGAGCGAAGCGCTGGCGCTGGAGCCTGAGCACCTCTCCTGCTACGAGCTGGAGGCGAAGCCGGGGACGCGCTTCACCCATGCGCACGGCGCCGAGCTCGCGCGTCAGGCCGAAGCGATGGAGTCGTACTTCGAGCGCGTCGTCGCGCGGCTGACGGCGGCCGGGTTCCGCTGGTACGAGACCGCGAACTTCTGCCGGCAACCGTCGCTTGCGGACGGGCGCGACCTGCGCTCGCGGCACAACCTCGCCTACTGGCGCGGCCGGGACTACCTCGGTCTCGGGATCGGCGCGGTTTCGACAATCGATGGCCGACGTTGGCGGACGACGCCACGGCTCGGGCGCTACCTCGCGGCGCTGCGCGCCGGGCAATGGCCGGAGCGCGAAGTCGAGCCGTTGGCGGAGCAGGTCCGCCGCTCCGAACGCGTGCTGCTCGGCTTGCGCCTCGACGAGCCCTTGGAGCTCGCTGGCCTTGCGGAAGCGGTCGACGCGGACGCGGTGGACCGGCTCGAGGGGCTCGGTCTGGTTCAGCGCGGCGAGGCCGGCGACGCGCTCACGCTCACGGAGCGCGGCCGTTTCCTCGGCGGCGGCGTGACGGCGGAGCTTCTCGCCTAAAATCCCTGCAAAGTGACCAGAAGCGAAGTCGAACCCGAGCTCACCGAGCGGCAGCGGACGATCCTGCGAGGAGTCGTCGAGGGCTACGTCGGGAGCCGCCAGCCCGTGGGATCGCGCACGCTTGTCGAGCGAACCGGACTGAAGGTCTCGACCTCGACCATTCGCAGCGAGCTCGCGGCGCTCGAGCAGCTGGGTCTACTCATGCACCCGCACACCTCGGCGGGGCGCGTGCCGACCGAGCGCGGCTACCGCTACTACGCGGATGGCCTGCTCGAGGGTCTCGACCCCCAGCCGGGAGGGTTCCCGCTTGACCTCACGACTGCGCGAAGCGAGGTCGATCTGGCCCTGCAGGCGACGACCGAGATACTCTCCGAGCTGACGCGCCTGCTCGCGCTCGTCTCGGCGCCACCGCTCGGCAGCGCAACCGTCAGGCACGTCGAGGTGCTGCTTCTGCAGCCGCACGTGGTGATGGTCGTCGTGATCACCTCGACGGGGAGCGTCACGAAGCGGGTCTTCCGCTTCGAGCACCCGGTCGATCCCGGTCTCGTCACCTGGGCGACGCAGTACCTGAACGACCAGGTGGCCGGCCTCGAGCTCGGCAGCAACGCGCTGCGCCGCCGCCTCGGCGAGCCGGGCCTCGGCGCGCGGGAAACTGGCTTCCTGGCGACGCTGCGGCCGCTCTTCGACGAGGCCCTCGCCGCGGAGGAGCAGAGCCTCTACGTCGGCGGCACCGCGGGCTTGCTCGAGGACCTCCACGGGCGCGAGCTCGAGAGCTACCACCGCCTGCTCGAGGTGCTCGAGCAGCGCGCGGCCTTGCTCGAGGTACTCAGCCAGGCACTCGATCCGCGCCGCCCGTTCGTGCGCGTAGGCCCCGAACTGGAGCATCCGGCGCTGCGCGAGCTCTCGCTGGTCGGCGCCTCGTACGGCCTTACGAACCGCGCGCTCGGGGCGGTGACGCTGCTAGGGCCGGTACGCATGGACTACGAGAACGCGATCCGCTCCGTCCGCGCCGCCGCGCACGAGCTCTCGCGCTTCGTCGAAGAGCTCTACGACGACAACTAAGAGGGGTACCCTCCGAGCCAGGATGGCGACGAGTCAACGCGACTACTACGAGCTTCTGGGCGTGCCTCGATCGGCCGGCGACGGCGAGATCAAGAAGGCCTTCCGCCGGCTCGCACGCACGCTGCATCCCGACGTCTCGAACGAGCCCGACGCCGAGGAGCGCTTCCGCGAGGTCGTCGAGGCGTACGAGGTGCTGTCGAAGCCCGAGACACGCGAGCTCTACGACCGCTACGGGCACGAGGGCCTTCGCGGGGGCGGCTTCACGCCGACGACGTTCGACCTCGGCAGCCTTGCCGATCTCCTCGGCGCGTTCTTCGGCGACGACTTGTTCGGCGTAGGGGCCCGTCCACGGCGCGCGCGCGGGGCGGATGTCGTGGCGCAGATCGAGATCGAGCTGGCCGAGGCCGCGACCGGGGTCGCGCGCCAGGTGCCGTTCCCTGTCACCGTCAGCTGCGCGACCTGCGGCGGGAGCGGCGCCAAGCCGGGGACGCAGCCGGTCGCGTGCGCCACTTGCAGCGGCCGCGGGCGGCTGCAGCACGTCTCCCGCACGGCGTTCGGCGAGTTCGTCCGCTCGCAGACGTGCCCCGCGTGCGGCGGCCTCGGCCAGGTGGTCGAGGACCCGTGCCTGGACTGCGAGGGCTCCGGCCGCACAGTCGAGGAGCGCGCGCTCGACGTACAGGTGCCGGCCGGGATCCATGACGGCCAGCAGATCCGCATCTCGGGAGAAGGACATGCCGGCGAGCTGGGCGGCCGCGCCGGCGACGTCTATGTCCAGGTGCACGTGAAGCCCGACCCGCGCTTCGTGCGCGAGGGCAACGACATCTTCTGCACGGTCGACCTGACGATGACCGATGCCGCCCTCGGGACGAGCGTCAAGGTTCCGACCCTGGACGGCGAGGTCGAGTTGGAGCTGGAGCCCGGCACGCAGCCCGCAACGCTGCGCGTCCTGCGCGGCCGTGGCATGCCCGTGCTGCAGGGCTTCGGCCGCGGCGACCAGCGAGTCCTCGTGAACGTGCAGGTGCCGCGACGTCTGACCGAGGAGCAGCGCCGCCTCCTGGAGGACTTCGACCGCAGCGCCGGCGCCGAGACGTACCAGGCGGACGAAGGGTTCTTCAAAAAGCTGAAGAGCGCGTTCCGCTGAGCCTCCGCCGGGTCTCCGCGTCGGTTTCCGCTGAACGGGCGGAGCAAGCGCGCGCACTGATGCTCGAGCTTTTCCCGGAAGGATTCGAGGAGCTCGAACACCCGGACGGCCTCGAGCTGATCGCCTACACCGACGACGCCGGCGAGGAGCGGCTCTGGGCCGCGTTCGGCGAGGTCGCCGCCGAGGACGTCGCGGGCGGCTGGGAGGAACGCTGGCGCGATTTCCACCGGCCGGTGCGTATTGGACAGCTGTGGGTCGGGCCGCCCTGGGAACAGCCGCCGGCCGACGCCGAGGCGATCGTCGTCGACCCGGGCCGCGCGTTCGGCACCGGCGGCCACGCCACGACGCGTCTCTGCCTCCAGCTGATCGCCGAGGCCGAGCGCGGGAGCCTGCTCGACGTCGGCTGCGGCTCGGGCGTGCTCGCGATCGGCGCAGCGCGCCTGGGCTTCGCGCCGGTGACGGCGATCGACCACGATTCCGCCGCCGTCGAGGCAACCCTCCGGAACGCTGCCGTGAACGGTGTCAGGCTGGACTGCCGACGCGTCGACGCGCTCCGTGAGCCGCTTCCGCAGGCCGACGTCGTCGTCGCGAACATCTCCGCCGAGGCGGTGGGGCGGTTGCTGCCGCGACTCGAGGCGAAGACGATCGTCACGTCCGGATACCTTGAGGACGACGCGCCCGAATCGGACGGGCTCAAGCACGAGCGACGACTGACCAAGGGCGGCTGGGCAGCGGACGTCTTTCGGCGAGAGGGGTAAGGTCCCGCGCCGTGGCGACCTTCTCGGTCCGCTTTCTCGGCTGCAAGGTCTCGCACGTCGACGCTCAGGAGATCCGCGAGCGCCTGCTCGCCGACGGGCACTCCGAGCTCGACGACGGCGCTGAGGTTGCAGTGGTCAACACCTGCTGCGTCACGCACGAGGCCGTGCGCAAGTCCCGGCATGCCGCTTCGCGGGCCGCTCGGACCCATCAGCGTGTCTACGTCACGGGCTGCGGGGCCTCGCTGTCCGCGGATGGTTTCGCCGGCTTGCCGGACAACGTCGTCGTGGTCGCCCGGCGGAGCGAGGAGACGCCGAAGTTCGTCGCGCGCGATGTGGGGGCGATCGGCTGCGTCCACGCCGACGCGCGGCTCGACCGCGTGCGGGCGTTCGTGAAGGTTCAGGATGGCTGCAGCTTCTCGTGCGCCTTCTGCGTCATTCCGCAGGTGCGCGGCGCCTCGCGGAGCCGGACGGCCGACGCGGTGCTGCGCGAGGTGCGCCGGCGCGTCGGCCAGGGCCACCGCGAGGTCGTGCTCACCGGCATCAACCTCGGCTGCTACCGCGACAGGGCGGCCGGCTACGACCTGCCGCGGCTCGTCCGCGAGGTGGGTGCCGTTCCGGGCCTGGCACGCCTGCGGCTCTCGTCGATCGAGATCAATCACGTGAACCGGGAGCTCGAGGCGGCCCTGCGCGAGACGTCCCCGGTCGCGCACCACCTCCACGTGCCGCTGCAGTCCGGGGACGACGGCGTGCTGCGGGCGATGGGGCGGCGCTACGCGGCGTCCACCTACCTGCGCCGGCTCGAACCGTTGGGCGACTTCAACCTGACGACGGACGTGATCGTCGGCTTCCCGGGCGAGGACGAAGCGGCGTTCGCCCGCACGCTGGCCCTGGTCGAGGCAGCCGGAATCACGAAGGTCCACGTCTTCCCGTACTCGCCGCGGCCCGGAACGGTGACCGCGGCCGCCGACACGGTCAAGACAGAAGTGAAGCGCGAGCGGGGCGCGCGGCTCCGTGAGGCGTCCCGCGTTGCGAGCCTCGCGCGCTGGCGCGAGAAGCTCGGGCGCGAGGACGTCGTCCTAGTCGACCGGCCCGGTCGCGGCTACGGCGACGACTATTCGCCGTGGCTCGTCGACAGCCGGGTGGGCGATTTCGTCCGCGTCCGTGGCGCCGAGGTCACGGAGGAGGGGATCCGCGCTGCCTGAGGACTGTCTCTTCTGCAAGCTCGTCCGCGAGGGCGACCACGTGCACGCGGGCGACGGTTTCGTCGCCATCCGCGACCTCGCGCCGAAGGCGGAGACGCACCTGCTCGTGCTGCCGGAACGGCACGTGTCGAGCTTCCGGGAGATCTCGGAGTTTCCACCGGAGGAGGCGAAGCGGATGCTCGACTTCGTCGCCGAGACCGCGCGCGTGGCCGGCCTCGACGACTATCGCGTGATCGTGAACGTGGGGGAGGGGGCCGGCCAGACCGTGTTCCACCTGCACTGGCACGTCCTCGGCGGCCGGGTCTGGGGGATCGCGGGATGACGCTGATCGTGCGTCTGGAGGACGAGCTCAAGCAGGCGATGGCGGCGCGCGACGCAGAGCGGCGGGACACGCTGCGGCTGATTCTGGCGAGCCTGCGCTCTGCGGAAAAGGAGCTGCAGCGGCCGCTGCACGACGACGAGGAGCTGCAGGTGCTTCAGCGGGAGCGGAAGCGCCGAATCGAGGCCGCGGAGGCCTTCCGCGAGGGCGGCCGCGACGAGCAGGCGGAGGGCGAGGAGCGCGAGCTCGCCGTGCTCGAGGAGTTCATGCCGGCGCCGCTGTCCGAGGAAGAGCTCGAGGAGATCGTCGACGACGCGATCGCCGAGGTGGGCGCGACGAGCATGCGCGACATCGGACGGGTGATGGCAGACGTGATGCCGCAGGTCGCCGGCCGCGCGGACGGCTCGGCGGTGAGCCAGCTCGTGCGCGAGAAGCTCGCCTGACCTGCTCGTCGCCGTTCAAGGCGCGCCCGGCCTCCTCCCCACTGCGAGCCTATCGGCGTCGGGCGCGCGTGTCCGTGCCGGTTTCGTAACCAAAGCGTGACCCCCGCGGGGAGCACCGCGACCGCGGCGGGACGCCCTACACTGAGCCCGGAGTGCAGGAAGTTCTCTCGGTTTCCAACGACGTCGCCGCCGAGCTCGCAACCGTCGGCGACGGCGTCCTCGACGCGCTGCGCGAGCGCCTTCGGATCACCCTCCTCCTCCGCGGCAACCGCCTGACCATCGAGGGGGACGACCCGAATGTCGCGCAGGCGCGTGCGGTCGTCGACGAGCTCGCCGAGCTGGTCGAGGGTGGACACGACATCGGGCCGAGCACCGTCGACGCCGTGCTGGCGGCGCTCGACCAGGCGGAGGACATCCGCGACGTCTTCGAGGACGTCGTCTGGCGGCACCGCGGCAAGAAGATCTCGCCGAAGACGGTCACGCAGAAGCGCTACGTCGACGCGATCCGGGATCATACGGTCACGTTCGCGATCGGTCCCGCCGGCACGGGCAAGACCTACCTAGCGATGGCGCTGGCGGTGGCGGCGCTGTCGAGCCGTGAGGTCGGCCGCATCATCCTCACGCGTCCGGCGGTGGAGGCCGGAGAGCGGCTCGGCTTCCTCCCGGGAGACATGCTCGAAAAGGTCGACCCCTACTTGCGTCCGCTCTACGACGCGCTCTACGACATGCTCGACCCCGACCGGCTCGCGGCCTACATGGAGAAGGGCACGATCGAGGTCGCGCCGCTCGCCTTCATGCGCGGCCGCACGCTGAACGACTCGTTCATCATCCTCGACGAGGCGCAGAACACGAGCCCCGAGCAGATGCAGATGTTCCTGACGAGGCTCGGCTTCGGCTCGAGGGTCGTCGTCACGGGCGACGTGACGCAAATCGACTTGCCGCGCGAGCAGGCGTCCGGGCTGATCCAGGTGCAGGACATCCTCGGCGCCATCGAGGGAATCGCGTTCATCCGCTTCGGCCACGAGGACGTCGTGCGCCACAAACTCGTCCAGCGCATCGTCGAGGCGTACAAGCAGCACGCCGAAGAGACCGGCACCCAGCGCAGCCGCTAGCGCGATGATCTCGGTCGAGGTGTCGAACCGCAGCGGCATGGAGGTCGACGAGGAGGCGGCGGCCGAGGTCGCGCGCACCGTGCTCGCGGGCGAAGGCGTCGAGGCAGGCGAGCTCGGGCTCCACTTCGTCGGCGCCGACGAGATGCGGTCGCTCAAGCGCGAGCACCTCGGGGTCGACGAGGTGACGGACGTGCTCTCGTTCCCGATCGACGGCCGCGAGGAGCTCGCGACTGGCCTCCCGCGCCAGCTCGGCGACGCCGTCCTTTGTCCAGAGGTGATCGGCGACGCCTGGCGGCCGCCGCTCGTTCACGGCCTGCTGCACCTGCTCGGCCACGAGCACGGCGAGGAGATGGAGGCGAGGGAGGCTCGGTGGAGCGCGTGACCCGGCGGCGGGCGCAAAACCTCCTCGAGAGCTTCAACTTCGCCCTTGAAGGGATCATCCACGTCCTCCGCACCCAGCGGAACATGCGGATCCACTTTCTCGTGGCGGTGATCGTGCTCGTCGCCGCGGTCGCGATCGGCGTGTCGAAGCTGGAGCTGATCGCGCTCCTGCTCGCGATCGCGTTCGTGTTCATCGCGGAGATGATCAACTCGGCGATCGAACAGGCGATCGACGTTGCGACGACGTCGTTCGACCCGCTCGCGAAGCTCGCCAAGGACATCGCCGCGGGCGCCGTGCTGATCGCTACGGTGAACGCCGTCGCGATCGGGTACCTCGTCTTCTCGAGCGAGGTGTCCGACCGAAGCTCGCGTCTGCTCGACCGGATCCGCGACGCGCCGGCCCAGATCACACTGGTCGCGCTGGTGATCACGGTCATCGTCGTGATCGCGACGAAGGCTTACTTCGGCCGCGGCACGCCGCTGCGGGGAGGCCTGCCGTCCGGGCACGCGGCAGTCGCATTCGCCGGCTGGATGGCGGCGACGTACATCATCAGCGACTCGCATCGCTTCGTGATCTCGTCACTGACCTTCATCATGGCGCTCCTCGTTGCGCAGACCAGGGTCGAGTCGGGAGTCCATTCGGCGCTCGAGGTCGCCTATGGCGGTGTGCTCGGAGCGCTGGTCACTCTGGTCGTCTTTCAGGTGCTCGCATGAACACGCCACGCGTCCGGTTTGGCTGGAGATCTCGAGTCGGTGGTCGTCGCGCGGTGCAACGAACCGCTCTAAAGGTCGGCCCATGAGCGAGGAGCTGTACGAGCGCGCGGTCGCCGCCGCGGAGCGCGCGTACGCGCCGTACTCGAACTACCTCGTGGGCGCGGCGGTGCGGGCCCGCGACGGGCGCGTCTTCGAAGGGGTCAACGTCGAGAACGCGGCCTACCCGCTCGGAGTCTGCGCCGAGAAGGTGGCGATTGCGAACGCGGTCGTCGCGGGCTGCCGGCCGGGCGACCTGGAGGCGATCGGGATCACGGCGTCACCCTGCGGCGGCTGCCGGCAGTGGCTGTACGAGTTCCGGCTCGACCGGGTCACCTTCCGCAACCGCGACGGCGACGTCGTGAGCTACACGCCGGCCGAGCTGTTGCCCGACACGTGGGACCTGGACTGACCGGCGCGGGGAACCGGAGTCTCGCTGCGCCGCAAAAGGCGCAGAATCGTCACGAAGGCGTGACAGACGCGTGCGCGGATGGCGGATATCGTCACCGCCGAGGGCGGCGGGCATTCATCCCCACCCTGGGTGGGGGTGTGGGGGCTTGAGGAGCGGGTTCGTCGCCGTCGCGGGGCGGCCGAACGTTGGCAAGTCGACTCTCGTGAATGCGCTCGCGGGCGGGAAGGTTGCGATCGTCTCCGACAAGCCGCAGACGACGCGGCGGCGCGTCACCGGGATCGTCAACGGCGACGACTTCCAGCTCGTGCTCGCCGACCTCCCGGGTTTCCAGCGCCCGCGCGATGCGCTCACCGAGCGGATGCAGCGCACTGTCGACCAGTCGCTCGAGGACGTCGAGGCGGTGCTCCTCGCCCTCTCGGCACGCGAGCGGATCGGCGCGGGTGACCGCTTCATCGCCGAGCGCGTCTTCGGTCTCCGCGTGCCCGTCGTGATCGCGCTGAACAAGGTCGACCGACTGAAGCCGGGGCACATCGCCGAGCAGATGCAGAACGCCGCCCGCCTCGGCGATTTCCACTCGCTCCACCCCGTCAGCGCGCTCACCGGCGACGGGGTTGGCGAGCTTCGCGACGACCTCGTCTCCCTGCTTCCGGAAGGCCCGGCCTACTACCCGACCGAGCAGCGCACCGACCTCGCGCCGGAGCTCCAGATCGCCGAGCTCGTCCGCGAGAAGGCGCTCCAGCTCACGCGCGAAGAGGTGCCGCACGCGATCTCGGTCGAGGTCGACGAGCTCGGTGAGAAGGTCGTCCGCGCCACGATCTTCGTCGAGACCGACTCGCAGAAGCAGATCGTGATCGGCCGCGGCGGCTCCGTCGTGAAGCAGATCGGCACACGCGCGCGCCCCGAGGTCGAGCTGCTGCTCGGCCACCAGGTCTTCCTCGAGCTGAACGTGAAGACGCGGCCCCGCTGGCGGCGCGACGAGGCGATGCTCGAACGCCTCGGCATCTGAGCGGCGTGCGCCTGCTCGTCCTGTTCGACGTCGACGGGACGCTCTTCCTGACGCACGACCCGCTCGCGGGCCAGGCGCTCCACGAGACCCTCGAGGAGCGATTCGGCGTCCGGCTCCCCGACGACGCGATCGAGCATGTCGACCACGAGGGGCAGACGTCCCTGCGCAGCGCGCGGCTCGTGCTCGAAGCGGCCGGCGTCGAGGCGGAGCGTGTGGACGACGGCCTGGCCGAGTGGTGCCCGCGCTTCGCGGAGCGCTACGTCGAGCTCCTCGCGCACACGGACACGAGCGGCTGGCGCGGCGCGCCGGGCGCCGAGCAGGCGCTCGAGCGGCTCGCCGCCGCGGGCCACCGCCTGGTCCTCCTGACCGGCAACCCTGAGCGGATGGCGAGAGCCCGCATGGAGCGGCTCGGCCTCGCGCAGTTCTTCGAGCCCGGCCAGGGTGCCTTCGGCTGCGACGCCGAGTCACGCGCCGAGCTGATCGAGCTCGCGCGCACCCGCGCCGGCGCTTGGCCCGCAGACGCGACCGTCGAGATCGGCGACACCGCCCGCGACGTGAGCAGCGCCCGCGAGGCCGGCATCCGCTCGATCCTCGTCGACCACTCGGGCCTCGCAGCCGTCGTGCCGCAACTGCTGGCTTAAACTTCACTCATGGCCCAGGCGCCAGCGCTCCCGACCGGCTTCGAGCTTCCGCTCGAGCCCAGGCTGCCGCGGATCGGCTCGATCGACCAGGTCGCGCTCGAGGAGCGCGCCGGCACGCTTGCGAAGCGCAGCATCAAGCGCGAGGCGAAGGTCTTCGCGCTCGACCTCGCGGTGCGGATGACCGACCTGACGACGCTCGAGGGCGCCGACACGCCCGGCAAGGTCGCGGCGCTCGCCTCGAAGGCGATCCGGCCCGACCCCTCCGACCTGTCGGTGCCGTCCGTCGCAGCGCTCTGCGTCTACCCGAACCTCGTCCCGACCGCCGTCGAGCGCCTCGGCGACAGCGGCGTCAAGGTCGCGTCGGTCGCCACCGCCTTCCCGTCGGGCCAGTCGCCGCTAGAGGCGAAGCTCGACGAGGTGCGCTGGGTGGTGCAGCACGGCGCCGACGAGGTCGACATGGTGATCGACCGCGGCGCGTTCCTGTCAGGCCGCTACGCGAAGGTCTACGACGAGATCGTCAAGGTGAAGGAGGCGTCCGGCGAGGCCCACCTGAAGGTGATCCTCGAGACGGGCGAGCTCGGCACCTACGACAACGTCCGCCGCGCGTCGCTCATCGCGATCGCCGCGGGTGCCGACTTCATCAAGACCTCCACCGGGAAGCTCTCCTCGGCGGCCACCCTGCCGGTCGCGCTCGTGATGCTCGAGGCTATCCGCGACGTCTTCGAGGAGACGGGCCGCCGTGTCGGGTTCAAGCCGGCCGGCGGGATCCGGAACGCGAAGCAGGCGGTGCAGCACCTCGTGCTCGTGCACGAGACGCTCGGCGTCGATTGGCTGACGCCCGACCTCTACCGCTTCGGCGCCTCCTCGCTGCTGAACGACATCCTCATGCAGCTGCGCAAGGAGAAGACCGGGCGCTACCAGAGCCCGGACTACTTCACGATCGACTGAGCTCGTGAGCGAGGGACCGGCGCGCGGCCGGGCCCCTCGCTCAGCTTTCTCTCAGAGGATTCCGCGGGCGACGAACGCCTGGTGCACCGCGTTGGCAGCGGCGGTGCCGTAGATCTGCTGAGCCGCCGCGACCGTTCGGGTAGCGAGGTCGGCCATGGTCGTCCCCGGGAAGTCGAACGACCCCTGGAGGATGATCGTGTCGGCCTTGACGTGCCCGAGCGCCTGGCGGATGTCCCAGAGCGCGCGCGACCAGATCAGCCCGTCGTGATGGACCTCCCCGTTCAGGCCCTCGGGGTAGTGCGCGTTCGTGTCGACGCGTCGCAGGCAGTGCGGCACCGAGCTCGTGTACGAGGTCGAGTCCCAGTCGGCGACGCAGCCGAGCGGCTCCAGCTGCGGGATTCCGAGTGACGAATCGACGACGTCCGAGACGGTGACCGCCCAGTAGTCGCCAAAGCCCTCGCTAATCGCCCCGGCCTCCTCGGAGGCGAAGCTGAAGTTCTGCGAGAAGTGAATCGCGTGCCCGTACTCGTGGAGAATCACCTCACCGTCCTCCGCGTCGTCGACACCGCCCTTGCCGAACCGCAGCTCGTTCTTCGGGTGGTCGGTCGCGAACGAGTTGTCGTAGCCGAGCTGGTTGATCCGCGCGGCCTGCGGCCGGTTGTCGATCGGCCGCCGCGTGACGCCGAAGCCGAGGCTGTGGATGTACTTCTGAGCCTCGGTGATCCAGTAGTAGGTCATCACCTGCTCGAAGCGGTCGTCGTGGCGCGTGTAGGCGAACGTGTTCGTCGGCGAGAACGCGAGGTCGCCCGTCGAGCTGTAGACGTTCGCGTAGTCGCCGCGCAGGAAGCCGCTGCCGTCGAGATTGGTCAGTGTGACGGTGTGGTATGCGGCTGCTGGAACGGCCGCGTCCGAGTCCTTCTGGTCAGTGAGCGACTCGTCACCCAGGTTCTGCACCGGGTTCGAGAGGAAGACCGTCCCGCTGCCGGTCGAGCTGCCGTTGCCCGTCTTGCCCGCACCCGCCACGGCAACGACTGCAACCGCCGCGACGAGCACCGTCGCCGCAATGAGAAACCTGCTCCGCATTGACCCTCCCCAGGTTGTGATCTCGCAGACCGTAGCCGCGCGGCTGACACGCGTCCAGAGGCGGCTAAGCTAGCCCGGCGGTGACCGAACTCGAGCGAAAGCAGGATCGCGCGCCGATTCCGACCGACTGGACCTACGCGAGCGCGCCCGAATCACGCGACATCGTCGAGCTCCGCGAGCGCTACGGCCACTTCGTCGGCGGCGAGTGGCTCGAGCCGCAGGAGACCTACACGACGATCGACCCTGCGAGCGAGGAGCCACTCGCCGAGGTCGGCCAGGCCACCGAGGCCGAGGTGCGGCTGGCGGTCGACGCAGCGCGCGACGCCTTCGCGAACGGCTGGTCGGCGCTGCCGGGCTCCGAGCGCGCGAAGTACCTCTTCCGCATCGCGCGCATCCTGCAGGAGCGCTCACGCGAGTTCGCCGTGCTCGAGTCGCTGAACGGCGGCAAGCCGATCCGTGAGTCGCGCGACGTCGATCTGCCGCTCGCGGCCGCGCACTTCTTCTACTACGCGGGTTGGGCCGACAAGCTCGAGTACGCGTTCCCGAACCGCAAGCCGAGGCCGCTGGGGGTCGCCGGGCAGGTCATCCCGTGGAACTTCCCGCTGCTGATGCTCGCGTGGAAGATCGCGCCCGCGCTCGCGGCCGGGAACACCGTCGTGCTGAAGCCGGCCGAGACGACGCCGCTGACGGCGCTGCAGTTCTGCGACGTCCTCCGCCAGGCCGAGCTGCCGCCGGGTGTCGTGAACATCGTCACCGGCGACGGGCGCACCGGCGCGGCGATCGTGAAGGGCGAGGTCGAGAAGATCGCCTTCACCGGGTCGACCGAGGTGGGGAAGGCGATCCAGCGCGAGCTCGCCGGCACCGGCAAGAAGCTGACCCTCGAGCTCGGTGGGAAGGCCGCGAACGTGATCTTCGACGACGCTGCGCTCGACCAGGCTGTCGAGGGGATCGTCAACGGGATCTACTTCAACCAGGGCCACGTCTGTTGCGCCGGCTCGCGGCTACTTGTGCAGGAGTCGGTCTACGAGGACGTGATCGACAAGCTCAAGCGCAGGCTGACGACCCTGCGCGTCGGCGACCCGCTCGACAAGAACAGCGACGTCGGCGCGATCAACTCGCGTCAGCAGCTGGAGAAGATCCAGGAGTTGGTCGCGAGCGGCGAGGAGGAGGGGGCGTCGATCTACCAGCCGCCCTGCCGCCTGCCCGAGAAGGGCTACTGGTTCGTGCCGACGGTCTTCACCGACGTCGCGCAGAGCTACCGGATCGCGCAGGAGGAGATCTTCGGGCCGGTGCTCTCGGTGCTGACCTTCCGCACACCCGATGAGGCGGTCGAGAAAGCCAACAACACGCCGTACGGCCTCTCGGCGGGCGTCTGGACGGAGAAGGGGTCGAGGATCCTCTCGATGGCGCAACGCCTGCGGGCCGGCGTGATCTGGGCCAACACGTACAACCGCTTCGACCCGTCGTCGCCGTTCGGCGGCTACAAGGAGAGCGGCTTCGGCCGAGAGGGCGGCCTCCACGGGCTCGAGCCCTACCTCGACTTCGAATGACCCGGCTCCCGGTCAAGAAGACCTACAAGCTGTTCGTCGGCGGCGAGTTCCCGCGCTCCGAGTCCGGGCGCACGTACGAGGCGGAGGGTCAGAACGTCGCCCGTGGCTCGCGCAAGGACCTGCGCGACGCGGTCCGCGCCGCCCGCGGTGCCTTCCCGAAATGGGCCGGGATGACTGCCTACAACCGCGGCCAGGTGCTCTACCGGGTCGCCGAGATGATGGAAGCGCGCCGCGCCGAGTTCGCCGACCTCTGCTCCGGCCCGAAGGAGGTCGAGCGCTCGATCGACCGCTTCGTCTGGTACGCGGGCTTCGCGGACAAGCTCGCGCAGGTGCTCGGCTCGTCGAACCCCGTCGCCGGCCCGTACTTCAACTTCACCGTCCCGGAGCCGCAGGGGGTGGTCGCGGTGCTCGCGCCCGAGGAGCCGGCGCTCGCCGGGCTCGTCTCGCGGATCGCGCCGGCGCTCGTCGGTGGCAATGCGGTGGTCGCGATCGCGTCGGAGTCGCATCCGCTCGCGGCGATCGAGCTGGCCGAGGCGCTCGCAACGGCCGACGTGCCGGGCGGCGTCGTGAACATCGTCACCGGCCTCTGCGAGGAGCTGGCTCCGGTCGTGGCCGCGCACATGGACGTGAACGCGCTCGACGTCACGGGCGCGGACGGCGACGTCGCCGAGCTCGAGCGCCTGGCGGCGGACAACGTCAAGCGCGTGGTGCGCGGCGCCGCCGACGGTCAGAGCGCCTGGGAGATCTCCCGCTTCCTCGAGCTGAAGACCGTCTGGCATCCGATCGGCGTCTAGCGGCGAACCTCGATTGACCCAGTTGGGCCAGGCCGTTCGCGGCCCGTGGCTCGTCTGAGTATGGAAAGCAGCCGAAAGAGGTGACCCCCGTGGAGTACCCGATCACGCTCATGGAACGCGAAGACACCGACCACCGCGTCGAGCTCGTTTACCACGGCCCCGATGCCCGCCAGCAGGTGACGATCAACGTCTGCTGGCACTCGGGCGAGTTCCCGGACTTCTCCTTCGCCGTGCACGACGAGAAGGCGCTCGAGGCGTTCCACCATCCGTACTCGTTCAGCCTCGCCGCCTGACGTCAGACAGCGAGCACGAGCGTCACGAAGGTGAGGCTCGCGTCGCCGACGCCGGTACCCGCCAGCAGCCTTCCGTCGGGAATGTGATGCCGGTCGACTGGAAGCCGGAGTCGCCGTAGCCGTCGGGAACGTGTGCGGTCAGGGGCGGGGCCTGCCCGTCGAGCCGATGGCCGTCGATGCGAAGCTTGCCCGCGACCCCGCGACCCCGCGCCACCAGCCGAACTTCGCCGACACGATCCGTCGGGCTCTGCATTCCAGATCTCCCGCCGAAGCGCGGCGGCGTTGGCTTGCGTGAGGCTCCGGTTCTCGGCCTGGAGGCGTCTCACCTTTGCGCTGAGCACGGCGACCTGATGCTTCAGGCCGTTCGGCGGCGACTTTGCTCCGGCCGGTAGGGCCGCGGGCAAGAACAGAGCGGCGAGGCAGGCTCCCACTACGACTTTCGACACGTCATCGCTACACCGAAGCCGGCGCCGAGGTTCCCCATTGACCCAAATTGGTCAACCTGGCCGGGCCTTCGCGCACGTCTCAACTGAGTGAGCCGGGAGAGCCCTGCTTTCCCCGCCTCGGGGTGACTCACGGGGTCGAGTCTTCCTGGAGCCCGGGGCCCCCGGCTCAACTACATACACCGCGCCAGCGAGCGCGCCGCCGTTTGCGCCAGAATTGCGAGACGTGACCGGGGCGCGCCACTTCAGCCAGGCCATCTCCGAGGGCGACGGCATCTCCGTCGTCGTGCCGGTCGACGGCCCGGAACCTGCGCGCGCAGCAGAGGAGCAGGGAGCCGAGGCGCTGGCGCTGCATGCGGCGGTGCACCAGGTTCGGGAGGCCACGAGCCTGCCGTTGCTCTGGCGGCCCCACGGTTCGCCCGAGCTTGCGCACGCGGTGGAGGCCGACGCCTGCGTGTTGGCGTTCGCCGAGCTGGACGACGAGGACGGGGAGCTCGAGCATGCCTACCGCGAGGCGCTCGAGCTCGGCCTGGAGTGCGTGGTCGAGGTTCGCGACGAGGAAGAGCTCGAGAAGGTTCTCGAGCGGCTCGACCCGGAGATCTTCCTGCTCGCCGCAGGTGACGAGGAGGACGAAGACCCCCTGGAGCGCGCGCTCGACCTCCTCCAGGACGTGCCGGCAGGAAAGCTCGCGATCGCGGACCTCGCGGTCCGCGGCCGCGACGAGGTGGCCGAGCTCGAGCGCGCCGGGATGGACGCCGTGATCGTGCCCGCCGGGAACGTTGCCGAGCTCGTCGGCGGAAGCGCCCCCGAGGTCTGAGCCCGAAGCGCCGCCGGAGACCCGGCGCGCGGAGGTGGTCTGGGCCGGGCCGAAGCTCGCGTTCGCCGCGATCCTCGCGGGCGCGGCCGCGCTGAGGCTCGTCGGCGTCAACTACGCCCACCCGTTCGCCCTCTTCAGCCCCGACGAGCAGAGCATCGTCCCGCGCGCGTGGCACATGGCGCACGGCGGCGGCCTGGACCCGCATTGGTTCGACTACCCGTCGCTGCTGATGTACGTGCTCGCGCCGTTCCAGGCCTGGGAGGCGCACCCTTCGTACCTCGCGGCGCGTCTGGTCGTGATCGTGCTGGCGGTCGGCTCCGTGGCGGCGGCCTGGTGGCTGGGGAGCCGTTCGTACGGTGGCCTCGCCGGCCCTGTCGCGGCGGCCTGCGTCGCCGTCGAGACGACCCACGTCGCCTACTCGCGCATGGCCGTGACCGACGTGCCGTTGACCCTCGGGGTCGCGGTCGCTCTGACGCTGCTCGTAACGGGCCGGATCGAGCTCGCCGGCCTGGCAGTCGGGCTCGCGACGAGCTTCAAGTACCCGGGGGTCTGGCTGATCGTCCCGCTCGTGGTCGCGGCCTGGGGGCAGTGGCGGCGGCTTGCGATCGGCTGCGCCGCCGCCGCGGCGGCATTCGCTGCGACGAGCCCGTACTTCTTCGTGCACTTCGGGAGCGCGCTGAGACGGGCGTACGACGTCCAGGAGCTCTCGCGGAAAGGCTGGCTCGGCTTCGAGCACGACCATATTGCGCCGATCGCGTTCGCCGACCGGCTCTGGGAGGGCCTCGGCCCGGCGCTGCTCGTGTGCGTGGTCGGACTCGTCGTGGCGCTCGTTCGGCGGGAGCGCAGCGACCTGATCCTCGCGTCGTTCGTGCTCGTCTACTTCCTCGACCTTTGCACGCTCGGCGCCCATTTCGACCGCTACGTGCTCCCGCTCGTCCCTGCGCTCGGCGCGCTGGCCGGCCGGCTGCGTGCACTTGCGCCCGTGACGCTGCTGCTGCTCGTCGTGCCGCTCACGTGGACGATCCGCGACGACGTGCGGCTCACGCGCACCGACACCCGCGTAGTCGCACGGCACTGGGTCGATCGGCACGTGAAGCCCGACACGCGCCTCGCGGTCGACCCGTCGCTGCCGCCGTTCACCGGCTACCGCATCGTCAAGCTCGACCTGCCGCTGCCGAGCGAGGACCACCCGGATCCCGACCGCAACCTCTCACGCATGCGGCTCCAGGACGTGCGCTATGTGATCGTCACCGGCGCGGTGGCGGACCGGGTCCTCGCCGCGCGCGAGCACTACCCGTTCGAGGCGCGCTTCTACGAGAACGTCCGGAAGCTGAAGCGGGTCTTCTACCGCGCCGAGGACCAGGACGGTCTCAACGGTCCGTGGGTCGCGATCTACAGGCTCCCGCCAGCCGCTTAGCCGAAGAAGGCGCGCGCTACCTCGAACCAGCCGTCGGGGACGCGCTTCAGCTCGGCCGTCGCCTCCTCGAGCGAGACGTCGACGATGTTGTCGCCGTGGAGGGCCGCCATGCGGCCGAAGCTCCCGTCGTGCACGAGGTCGGCCGCCTTCAGGCCGTAGCGTGTCGCCAGCACGCGGTCGCGCGGGGTGGGGGAGCCGCCGCGCTGGACGTGGCCGAGCACGGTCACCCGCGTCTCGAAGCCGGTCTGCTTTTCGATCTGGCTCGCGAGCTGTGCGCCCACGCCGCGCTCGGAGAGGCGGACGTGCCCGAACTCGTCCACCTCGCCCTCGTCCGCGGCGCCCTCGAGCTCGTATCCCTCCGAGACGACGACGATCGAGAAGTCCTTCCCCCGGTCGTGGCGGCGGCGGATCTCCTTGCACGCGTCCTCGATCGAGACCGGCTGCTCCGGGATCAGGATCATGTCGGCGCCGCCGGCGATCCCGCTCATCACCGCGATCCAGCCGGTATGGCGGCCCATCACCTCCACGACCATCACGCGGTTGTGCGACTCGGCGGTGGTGTGCAGTCGGTCGATCGCCTCGGTGCAGATGAAGACCGCGGTGTCGAAGCCGAAGGTGTAGTCGGTGGCGGAGAGGTCGTTGTCGATCGTCTTCGGCACGCCGACGACCGGGAACTCGTGCTCGGCGTACAGCCGTGCGCCGACCCCGAGCGTGTCCTCTCCGCCGATCGCGACGAGTGCGTCGAGCGCTTCGGTGCGGAAGTGCTCGAGGACCGCGTCGACACCCCCGTCGACTCGGTAGGGGTTCGTCCGCGAGGTGCCGAGGATCGTGCCGCCGCGCGGGAGCAGGCCGGAAACCTCGCGCGGCCCGAGCGGCTCGAAGCGGCCGTCGATGAGCCCGCGCCAGCCCTCGCGGATGCCGACGACGTCGTGCTCGCGCGCGAACAACCGCCGCGAGACGGCGCGGATGACGGCATTGAGCCCCGGGCAGTCTCCGCCGCCGGTGAGGACGCCGATCTTCACGCGCGCATCCTACGGGGGAGTGCCGAAGGTGGGAATCGAACCCACACGGGCCTCTCGGCCCACCGGATTTTGAGTCCGGCGCGTCTGCCAGTTCCGCCACTTCGGCGCGCTCCAAGAGTAACCGCCGCAGCGCGCATCCCCTGAAAGTTGCGGGCGTCCGCCGATGCCTCGATACTTCCCGCCACGAAGCCGCGTTCAGGCGGGAGCTTCGCGACACGGACTACGGGCGACGGAGGAGGAAGAGTGAGGAAACGCGTTTCGATTGGACTGCTCCTCTCGTTCGTCGGCGCGCTGGCCCTGATGGCGGCTGGTTGCGGCGGCGGAGGCAACGAGGGCGGCGGCGGCGGGACCACCGGCGGCGGCGGCGGCGGCGGCAATGTGTCGGCCCTGCCCGCGTCGTCGTGCGGTCCCCTGCAGTACAAGGGCTCGGGCGACCCCGACTACCTGATCGCGTCCGACCTGCCGAAGCAGGGCGGCTCGCGAACTCAGACTGTGCAAATGGCGAAGGCGATCGCCTACGTCCTCGACCAGCAGGACTGGAAGGCCGGCGACTTCAACATCGCCTACCAGGACTGCGACGACTCGACCGCCCAGCTCGGCAAGTGGGACCCGGACAAGTGCAGCGCGAACGCGCACGCGTACGCGTCGAACAGCAAGCTGCTCGGGGTGGTCGGCACGTTCAACTCCGGGTGTGCGGCGATCGCGATCCCGGTGCTGAACCAGGCCCCGGGCGGCGGGCTGCTGCTCCTCTCGCCCGCCAACACGTACGGCTGCCTGACGGAGCCGTGCTCGGGTGACGAGCCGGAGAAGTACTACCCGAGCGGCAAGCGCACCTACGCCCGGGTGGCGCCGAGTGACCCGAACCAGGGCGCTGTCGACGCCAAGTTCCTCGCGACCAGAGGCGTCAAGCGCGTCTCGGTGCTGAACGACAAGGAGGCCTACGGCCTCGGCGTCGCGAAGAACTTCGCCGGCGCGGCGAAGGCGGCCGGAATGACGGTCACGGGCTTCACCGCCTACGACCCGAAGCAGTCGAACTTCAAGGCCCTCTTCACGACGATCAAGAACCAGAACCCCGACGCGATCTTCATCGGCGGCCTGATCGACGAGAACAGCGGCCAGCTGATCAACGACAAGGTCGCGGTGCTCGGGCCGAACGCGTCGAAGGCCGGCCAGGGCGTGATGATGATGCTGCCGGACGGCTTCACGACCGACGCCATCTTCGACCGGGCAGAGGGTGGAACGCCCAACGCGAAGGGCGCGTTCTTCAGCGTCGCCGGTGTGGGCATCGACAAGTACACCGGCGCGGCCAAGACGTTCATCGACGGCTTCAAGTCGGAGCTGGGCGGCAAGGCGGTCGATCCGTACGCGATCCTCGGCGCTCAGGCAGCGCAGGTGCTGCTGAACGCGATCGAGAAGTCGGACGGCTCACGCGCCGACGTGATCGACAAGGTCTACGCGACCAAGGTGAACGACGGGCTCATCGGGAGCTTCTCGTTCAACAAGAACGGTGACCTGACCGGCGCCAAGGGTGCGGCCGTGCTGTTCACGATCTACAACGGCACGAACCACCTGAACACGCTCCTGACCACCTCGCCCGACCCGAAGCTGGTCGAGGCGGCGCGGAAGGAGGCTTCCGGCTAGGAAGCGGGTCCACCGATCCGATGTGACGGAGGAGGGTGGAGACACCCTCCTCCGTCGTTCTAGTATCCCGAGGATCGCTGTCGAAGCTCGCACCGAGGAGCCCTCGCCCCGCGCCAGGGTTCGACGACGTCGGCGGCCTGCGGCGCTGTCGATCATCGGCCTGGGCTTCGTCGCGCTGCTGTTCGTGTGGCTCGGGTACTGCCTCGTCCACAACCCGAACGACTTCTTCACGATCTTCCTGATCGGCCTGACGCAGGGCTCGGTCTACGCGCTCGTAGCCCTCGGCTACACGCTCGTCTACGGGATCCTGCAGCTGATCAACTTCGCGCACGGCGACGTGTTCGCGCTCACGGGCCTCTTCATGGCCAGCCTGATCGCGAACCGGTTCCACCTGGACGAGACCTCCGGGACTGCCGCGATCGTGCTTGGGCTCGGTGCGGTCTTCCTGATCGCGATGGCCTTCGGCGCTGCCGTCAACGCGGGCATCGAGCTCGTTGCGTACCGGAGGTTGCGCAACGCGCCGCGGCTGGCGGTGCTGATCACCGCGGTCGGGATGTCCTTCATCGTCCAGAACATCTCACTCGCGGTATTCGACGTGAACTTCCGCAGCATTCCGCAGCTGATCTCCGAACGAGACGTCTTCGAGATCGGCGGAGTGCACTACACCTGGGAGGCGCTGTTCGTGATCCTGGTGACCGTCCCCGTGCTGCTGGTGCTGACCTACCTGGTCCGGAACACGCGCCAGGGCAAGGCGATGCGCGCGACCGCCCAGGACCCCGAGGCCTCGGCCATGATGGGGATCAACGTCAACCGGACGATCTCGTTCACCTTCCTGCTCGCGGGCGGGCTCGCCGGCATCGGCGCGGTGCTGTTCCTGATCGAGTTCAACGTGCGCTATGACACCGGTTTCGAGCTCGGCCTGATCGCGTTCACGGCGGCGGTCCTCGGCGGGATTGGCAACCTGATGGGAGCGGTTCTCGGCTCGGTGATCATCGGGATGATTCAGGCCTTCAACGAGGGGCCGTTCCTGTGGGCGCCGGGAAGCGACTGGACCCGCTCGATCGTCTTCGGGATCCTGATCGCGATCCTGGTCTTCCGGCCCGAGGGCCTCCTCGGCGAACGGACGCCGGAGGGCGCGTAGTGCCGCGGCGCCGCGACACCACGCGCGCCAAGATGCGCTCCTACCGCTCACAGGCGGCGCACCGCAGCGGCCTCGACGCGGCCCGCGCCACCCTCCGCCGCGGGTGGTACCGGCTGCCCGGCCCGGTCCGGCGCTTCGGGCCGGCGCTCCTCGTGCTGATCGTCGCCGTTGCCTACCCGTACTACCTCTCGAGCCTGCCGTCGGGGAACGTGCCGCTGATCTACTCGTTCCCGTCGGTCCGCTCGGCGGTGACGATCATCGTCTTCACGATGATGGCCGTCGGCCTGAATGTGGTCGTCGGCTACTGTGGCCTGCTCGACCTCGGCTACGTCGCGTTCTACGCCATTGGCGCCTACAGCGCGGGTTGGCTCGCCTCGGGCCAGTTCCAGCAGGTGAAGTTCCACTTCGGCTCGGTCGGGGTCACCCACGACGCCCGCGGGATCCACATCTCGGTCTGGCTGGTCTTGATCCTCGCCGCCCTGCTCACCGCGCTCGGCGGGATCCTGATCGGCCTGCCGACCCTGCGCCTGCGCGGTGACTACCTCGCGATCGTGACGTTGGGGTTCGGCGAGATCATCCCGCAGTTCGTGCGCAACGCCGACAGCCTGCACGGCTTCGACCTCACGCACGGCACCTTCGGCATCAGCCCGATCGACTCGCCGGGGTTCGGCAACTCGCTGCACGACTCGGTCGGCCTGCCCTCGGCGTACGCGCAGCAGTTCAACGCCGACCGGCTCTTCTACTGGACCGCCATCCTGCTGTTGATCCTCACAATCGTCGCCTGCATCCAGCTGCGCGACTCGCGCCTCGGCCGCGCGTGGATTGCGATCCGCGAGGACGAGACCGCCGCCGGCGCGATGGGCATCCCGCTGATGCGGACGAAGACCTGGGCCTATGCGATCGGCGCCTTCTTCGGCGGTGCGGCCGGCGCGTACATCGCGAGCTTCAACGCGGGCGCGTTCCCGAGCCAGTTCAGCTTCAACATCTCCGTCTTCCTGCTCTGCATGGTGATCCTCGGCGGCATGGGCTCGATCTGGGGTGTGGTGGTCGCGGGCGGCATCCTCGCGTGGCTGAACGTCGAGGGTCTGGCGAACATCGGGACCTGGCTCAACGACAACATCTTCCCCGCGAGCCACCAGATCGAGGTCGCCAAGTACCAGTTCGGGATCTATGGCGTGATCATCGTGCTGATGATGATGTTCCGCCCGCAGGGCCTCATTCCGGAGGCGCGGCGCAAACGCGAGATCGAGGAAGGCGGTCTCGGGCCGCTGGACGAGCCGCTGTACGAGATGCGCGGCGCGGACGAGCGTGGCGGCGGGGGCGTGCCGCACGGATGAGCGAGCAGAACGCCTCCACCGACTGGGATCTCCTCGTTGCGCAGGACGTGCGGAAGGAGTTCGGCGGCCTGATCGCCGTCAACGACCTCACGTTCACGATCCCGAACCGCGCGATCGTCAGCCTCATCGGCCCGAACGGCGCCGGCAAGACGACGTTCTTCAACATGCTCACCGGCCTCTACAAGCCGACCGACGGCGTGATCACGTTCGACGGCGTCGATGTGACGGACAAGCCCCCGCACGCGATCACGAAGCTCGGCGTCGGCCGCACCTTCCAGAACATCCGGCTCTTCCCGCAGATGACCGCGCTCGAGAACGTGCTCGTCGGGATGCACTCGCGCCTCAAGGGCGGCATCATCGGCTCGGTCCTCAGCCTCCCCCGCGTGCGCCGCGAGGAGCGCGAGGCGGAGGAGCGGGCGCGGGAGCTGCTGCGTTTCTCGGGCCTCCGCGGGGTCGATGACGAGCTCGCAGAGTCGCTCGCCTACGGCGACCAGCGCCGGCTCGAGGTCGCGCGTGCGCTCGCAACGGAGCCGAAGCTGCTGCTGCTCGACGAGCCCACGGCGGGCATGAACCCGCAGGAGACCGTCACCTTCATGAACTTCGTCTCGACGCTGCGTGAGGAGCGGCCGATCGCGGTTCTCCTGATCGAGCACGACATGAAGGTCGTGATGAGCATCTCGGACCGTGTGACAGTGCTCGACTACGGCGAGAAGATCGCCGAGGGGGAGCCGCACGCGATCCAGAAGGACGAGCGCGTGATCGAGGCCTACCTCGGAAAGGCGGCGACCCATTGAGCGCAGAGGCGCAGAGCGAGACCCGGGGGCGCACGGACCGCGAGGTCGTCCTCAAGGTCGAGGGCATCCACACCTTCTACGGCACGATCGAGGCGCTGAAGGGAATCTCGCTCGACGTGCGCGAGGGCGAGATCGTGACGCTGATCGGCGCGAACGGCGCCGGCAAGTCGACGACTCTGCGGTCGATCAACGGGCTTAACCAGCCGCGCGAGGGCTCGATCACCTTCCGCGGGAAGGACATCACCCGCCGGCCGCCGCACGAGATCGTCGGCATGGGGATCTCGCAGTCGCCCGAGGGGCGGCGCCTGTTTCCGCACATGTCGGTGCTGGAGAACCTCGAGATGGGCGCGTTCCAGCGCAGCGACCGGAGCGGGATCCGCGAGGACCTCGACCGCGTCTACGGGCTCTTCCCCCGGCTCGCCGAGCGGAAGCACCAGAAGGCCGGGACGCTGTCGGGCGGCGAGCAGCAGATGTGCGCGATCGGGCGCGCGCTGATGGCGCGGCCGAAGCTGCTGATGCTCGACGAACCGTCGATGGGGCTTGCGCCGATCTTCGTCGAGAAGATCTTCGAGATCATCCACGAGATCAACGAGCAGGGAACGACGATCCTGCTAGTCGAGCAGAACGCGCTGATGGCGCTCGACTCGGCCGACCGCGGCTACGTGCTCGAGACCGGCCGCGTGGCGCTCGCCGAGGAGGCCAAGAGCCTGCGCGCCAACGAGCAGGTGCGCAAGGCGTACCTTGGCGAG
>CAVSKX010000001.1:0-828110 GCA_963728765.1 uncultured Actinomycetes bacterium | reverse complement strand
ACGTGCCGGTCGCGGTCGAGCTCCGGCGCGCTCGAAGGCGAGGTCGACGAACTCGCTGCACCGAGTGCTCCTCGCCGGTCGCGACGACGTAGTCCGACGGCTCGTCCTGCTGCAGCATCAGCCACATCGCCTCGACGTAGTCGCCGGCGAAGCCCCAGTCGCGCTTCGCATCGAGGTTCCCGAGCCGCAGCTCGTCGGTCAGCCCCAGCTTGATCCGAGCCACGCCGTCGCTGATCTTCCGGGTCACGAACTCCAACCCCCGACGGGGGCCCTCGTGGTTAAAAAGGATCCCTGAGACTGCGAACAAGTCGTACGACTCGCGATAGTTGACGGTGATGTAGTGCCCGTAGACCTTGGCGACGCCGTAGGGCGAGCGCGGATGGAACGGCGTCAGCTCCGTCTGCGGGACCTCGCGCACCTTGCCGAACATCTCCGACGACGAGGCCTGGTAGAAGCGGATCTCGGGGTCGACCGCGCGGATCGCCTCGAGCATCCTCGTCACGCCGACTGCGGTGAACTCGGCCGTCAGCACGGGCTGGTTCCAGGACGTCGGCACGAAGCTCTGGGCGGCGAGGTTGTAGACCTCGTGCGGCTGCGCCTGCCGGAGCGCCGCGTCGAGCGAGGTCGGGTCGAGCAGGTCGCCCTGGATCAGCGCGATCTTGTCGACCAGGTGGGCGATCCGCTCGAGGTTCTCCGTCGAGGCGCGGCGCGTCATCCCGTAGACCTCGTAGCCCTTCTCGATCAGCAGCTCCGCGAGATACGAGCCGTCCTGGCCGGTGACGCCTGTGATCAGCGCGCGGCGGTCGCTCACGAGCACCGGTCTCCAGCGTCGCGTGCAGCGGCGAGCGCGTCGGCGAGCGTCTGCTCGAGCGGGATCTCCGGCCGCCAACCGGTCGCGGCGCGCAGGCGCGACGGATCGCCGGCGAGGCGCCGGATCTCGGCAGGGCGGACGCGGCTCTCGTCCCGCTCGACCTCGACCGGCACGCGCGCAAGCCCGACGAGCAGCTCGACCACCTCGCGCCATGCTGACGGTTTCGCCGGAGGAGACGTTGTACGTGCCGGCGCGGCACCGACGGGTCGAGCAGCAGCCGGTAGGCGCGGCAGACGTCGCGGACGTCGAGGATGTCGCGCTCCGCCGACAGGTCGCCGACGAGCAGCGTGCCGCCGCCCTCGGCCTCGAGCCGTGCGAGCTGCCTCGTCCACGAGCCCACGGCGAAGCGCTCGTCCCGGCCGGGCCCCTCGTGGTTCGCGGCGCGCGCGACCACCACATCGAGGCCCGAGACCGAGCAGGCGAGCTCCGCGGCCGCCTTGCTCGCCGCGTAGGGCGAGACCGGCCGCACCGGCTCGTCCTCGGGGGTCGGGATCCGCGCCGCGTCTCCCGTAGACCTCGCAGGTCGAGGCGAGCAGCACCCGCGCCTCCGGTCGTTCGGCACGCACGGCCGCGAGCACGTTGACCGTGCCGTCCACGTTCACCCGCCACGACCGGAAGGCGTCCTCCCACGAGGACGCCACCGACGACTCCGCGGCGAGGTGCACGACCGCGTCCGCGCCGCGCACGGCCGGCCGCGAGCGCCTCCGTGTCGAGCACGTCGCCCTCGAACGGTACGAACGCGTCGCCGAGCTCCGCGCGCAGGTGGCGCCCCGACGAACCCGCCCGCCCCGGTGACGAGCACGCGCTCCACGTCAGTACGCGCCGCGGCCGCTGAGCACTGCCGGGATGGTCTTTGCCAGGATCGAGATGTCGAGCCAGATCGACCAGTTCTCGAGGTAGAAGAAGTCGAGCCGGACGAGGTCGTCGAAGCCGAGGTTCGAGCGGCCGGAGATCTGCCACAACCCCGTCACGCCCGGGAGCACGAAGTAGCGCTTGCGGTGCCAGCCCTCGAGCCGCTGGAAGTCGCGCAGCGGCAGCGGGCGCGGGCCGACGAGGCTCATCTCGCCGCGCAGCACGTTCCACAGCTGCGGGATCTCGTCGAGCGAGAACCGCCGCAGCACCGCCCCGACGGCCGTGACACGCGGGTCCTCGCGGATCTTGAACAGCGGGCCGTCCGCCTCGTTCGACGCCTCGAGCTCCGCCTGCTGCCCGGCCGCGTCGGCGCGCATCGTGCGGAACTTCAGCATCCCGAACTCGCGCTCGCCGAGCCCGGCACGGCGGTCGCGGTAGAAGACGGGCCCGCGCGAGCTCAGCTTCACCGCCGCGGCGATGCAGAGCCACAGCGGCAGCCCGATCACGAGCACGAGCGCAGACACGATCACGTCGAACCCGCGCTTGACCACCCAGTCCATGCCGACGAACGCGGGCGGACGCAGCTCGAAGAGCGGAATCCCCTGGCCCGGGACGAACTCGACGCGCTGCGTCAGGAGCTCCGTCGCCTTCGGCGCGATCCGGACCTCGACGCCGCGCCTGTGGGCGTGGTCGACGATCTCGAGCAGCTCGCGGTCGCGGAAGTCGTCGGTCAGGATCAGCTCGTCCACCCGCTCGCGGTCGAGCACCGCCGGGAGGTCGCGCACGTCGCCCAGCACGCGGAGAGTCACACCGTCGGGCGAGGGCGCGATGGCGCCGACGAACTCGTAGTCGATCCCGCTGCGCCCGGAGCCGAGCGCCGCGTGCAGGTGCGCGACGTTCTCGCCGGAGCCGGCGAGCAGCGCGTGGCGCTTTACACCCAGCATCCGCAGCACCTCGCCGGTGACGAGCTCGTAGCTCGCCCGCAGCGCGGCGATCGCCAGAGCGCACAGCGCGATCGCCGTCGGGGCCGAGGCCGTAGGTCGTGAACTCGTGGCCGGTCCCGACCGCGAACGCGAGCGTGATCAGCGCGACGACGATCAGCGACGAGAGCACGCGCCCGAAACCCGGCCGCCGCTCGCGCTCCTCGTAGAGCCCGGCCTGCGAGAAGACCAGCACGGTTACGAGCGTCAGGAACGGCAGCCAGTCGGTCTCGATGCGCCAGAGGACGCCCCAGAGGATCGGCTCGCGGCCGTAGTAGAGCTCGCGCGCGACGAGTGCCGCGTAGAGGCCGAGCACGAGGCCCGCCCAGGTCGATGAGGACGAGGGCGGTGATGCTCGCCAGCCGCCGCGCGACGACCGTCAGCTGCGCGCGTGTGAGGAGGAACGGCGCGCCGGCCCGGATGTCGCTGACGATCCGGGCCGGCGCGTCGTCGCCGGCAGCGGGCGTGGGGATTCGTCCCCTCGCCCGCTCGCGTAGTTCTAGTTGCCACCTGTCTAGTGTGGCAGGCGGCGGAAGGCGTTGTACGCGGGCTTCTTCTTGCCGCCGACCGTGAACAGGCCGGACTGCCAGCCGCCGAGGCGCTCCTCGTCGCGGAGCAGGAACCAGAGCATCATCGTGACCCTCGGGTTCTTGCGCGCGATCTTGTACGCCTGCGTCAGGTACTTCGCCTGCCTGATCCACGTCACGCCGAACCGCCGGTCGGGCGGACGGGTCTGGTAGCCGTACTCCGTGATCCAGAGCTTCTTGTTGCCGTAGTACTTGCCGAGCAGCTTCGTGAGCACGCCCAGGTTGGCGAGCGTCACGGTCTGCTTGCCCTTCGGCTTCGTCGTCGGCGACTCGCGCGGGCTGCCGTAGTACGGATGGTGCGCGTAGACGTCGAAGCGTTTCCGCTTCAGCCCGTAGCGGCGCAGGTCGGCCAGGAATGCGACTGGCGAGATCGAAGGCCGGCGGCTGCGGGCCGCGTTGTTGCCACGCGGGCCCGTCGCACCGCAGGCGACGACTTCCTTCCTCAGGTGGGTGGCATGGACGCCGAGGTAGATCGCGGTGCAGATGCCGACGTAGCTCTTCGCCGCGACCGGGGCGTAGCGGGGGGCGTGGCGGACGCAGACGCGGCGCTTGCCACGCTTCTTCGTCGCCACGCAGCGACGCCCGACCTTCGCCCACTGCGGCTTCAGGAAGAGCGGGTTGTTCGGCTCGTTCCAGGCGAGCCACCTCCGCACGGCCGGCAGCTTGGTGCCGTCGTCGCGCTTGAACTTGCCGCTGTAGCGCTTGGCCGCCGCGAGCGCGAAGTAGCGCAGCGACTTCATCTTCGCCGGCGGCGCGGTTGACACCCTTCTTCTTGCCCTGCGCCCAGCGCGGAGTGCCGTAGATCGTGAACAGCACCTGGATCTTCTTGTCCGCCGCATTCAGAAGGGCGCGGTCGTAGGTCGACCAGTCGTACGCCGGGTCGGCCGGGTCCGTCGGCTTCTCCGGCTGCGTCTGCGCGATCAGGTTCCAGTCCAGGTTCAGCCGGATGATCTGCGTCCGCAGCTTCGTGAGCGTGTCGAAGGTCTTGTCCGGCGCGATCAGCGGCTGCACCGGGTCGTAGATCCCGACGAGCATGTGACGCGCGGCCTTGGCGGACGCCGGCCGCGCGGTAGCGGCGAGCCCGCAGAGGACGACGGTGATCACCGTGATCAGGGCGATGCCCGTTCTCCTAAACGCCAAGTGGCTCCCTCCCGAGGCTCGGCAGCATGCGCCGGAGCCCCTCCTCGAGTTGAATTTCGGGTTCCCAGCCCAGCACCTGCCTGGCTCTGGTGATGTCGGGCTGGCGGATCTGCGGATCGTCCACCGGTAGTGCCTCGTAGACGATCTCACTCTTAGACGACGTAACCTTGATGACAGTTTGCGCAAGCTCCAGAATCGAAAACTCGTTTGGGTTGCCGAGGTTGACCGGCAGGTGCTCGTCGCTCTCGGCCAGCAGATGCAGCCCGCGGATCAAGGTCGTCGACGTAGCAGAAGCTCCGGGTCTGCTCACCCTCGCCGAAGACGGTGATCGGCGCGTTCTCGAGCGCCTGCCGCATGAAGGTGGGGATCGCGCGCCCGTCGTGTGAGCGCATGCGCGGCCCGTACGTGTTGAAGATCCGGACGATTGCCGTGTCCACGCCCTGCTGCGTGTGGTACGCCATCGTCAGCGCCTCCGCGTAGCGCTTCGCCTCGTCGTAGACGCCGCGCGGCCCGATCGGGTTGACGTTGCCCCAGTAGCTCTCCGGCTGCGGGTGCACCTGCGGGTCCCCGTAGACCTCGCTCGTCGAGAACAGGAGGAAGCGTGCTCGCTTGAACTTTGCGAGACCAAGCGCGTTATGCGTGCCGTACGAGCCCGTCTTCAGCGAGTGCAGCGGCTGGCGGAGGTAGTCGATCGGGCTGGCGAGGGCTGCGAGGTGGTAGACGACGTCGACCGGCTCGTCGACCTCCAGTTCGAAGATGACGTCGTGGTTCAGGAACACGAAGGCGTCGTCGCGCAGGTGCTCGAGGTTCTCCAGCGAGCTGGTCTCGAGGTTGTCGACGCAGATCACGCGATTGCCCTGCTCGAGCAGGTACTCGCAGAGGTGCGAGCCGAGGAACCCGGCCCCGCCGGTCACGACTGAAGTGGGCATCCGGAGGATGGTATCGGCCTGCCAGGCCGGATCCCGGCGGCTTGGCCGAGCCTTACGAATCCCTTACGCGGTCAGTAGTGAACCGCGCTCCCAGGCGGGATTCCCCGGATGCACAGACCATTCCGCGCCGCGAGGATCAGAAGTGTGACGGCACCTCCTCCGTGGAAGATCAAGGTGGTCGAGCCGGTCGCGCTGCGCTCCGAGGACGAGCGGCGGCGCGCCCTCGAGCAGGCGGGCTACAACACGTTCCTCCTCCGCTCCGAGGACGTCTACGTCGACCTCCTCACCGACAGCGGCACGTCGGCCCTCTCCCAGGAGCAGCGTGCCGCGATGGAGCTCGGCGACGAGGCCTACGCGGGCTCGCGCAGCTTCTTCCGGCTCGAGCGCGCCGTCCGGGAGACCTACGGCTACGAGCACGTGATCCCGACCCACCAGGGCCGCGGCGCCGAGCACCTGCTGGCGAAGCTGCTGGTGCGGCCGGGGCTGCTGGTCCCGTCGAACCTCTACTTCACGACGTCGCGCGAGCACGTGGAGCTCGCCGGCGGCGTCTGGGTCGACGTCTCGATCCCCGAAGCGAGCGACCCGCTCTCCATGCACCCCTTCAAGGGGAACGTCGACCTACGGAAGCTCGAGCACGTGCTGGCGGCGGCCGCGCCGGAGCGGATCGCGTACGTGCGGGTCGAGGCGTGCCTGAACATGGCCGGCGGGCAGCCGTTCTCGATCGAGAACCTGTCCGGTGTCCGCGAGCTGACGCAGGCGCACCGGGTGCCCCTCGTGCTGGACGCGACCCGGATCTCCGAGAACGCGCTCTTCGTCAAGGAGCGCGAGCCGGGCTGGGCCTCGACGCCGTTCGCGGAGGTCGATTCGCGCGATCGCCGAGCTCTCCGATGCCGCGGTCTTCTCGTCGAAGAAGGACCACTTCGTCCCGATCGGCGGCGTCCTCGCGCTGAACGACGACGACCTCGCCGAAGCCGCGCGCGAGAAGGTCGTGATCTACGAGGGCTTCCCGCACTACGGCGGAATCGCCGGGCACGACATGGAGGCGCTGGCCCAGGGAATCCGCGAGTCCGCCGACGAGGCGATCGTGCGCCACTACGTGTCGCAGAGCGCCTTCCTCGGCCGGCTGCTGCTCGAGCGCGGGGTCCCGATCGTGGTGCCCGTCGGCGCGCACGCGGTGTTCCTCGACGCGAAGCGCTTCCTGCCGCACCTGCCGCAGGAGGAATTCCCGGCGCAAGCGCTCGCGGCCGCGCTCTACCTCGCGGGAGGCGTGCGCTCGATGGAGCGAGGCATCGTCTCCGGCCAGCACGGCGACCAGCCCTACGACGGCCTCGAGCTCGTGCGGCTGACGATCCCGCGGCGGGTGTACACGCAGGAGCACCTTGCCTACGTGGCCGACGTCGTCACCGCGGTCTACGAACAGCGGGAGAGCGTACCCGGGCTTCGGATGACGTACGAGCCCGAGCACCTCCGCTTCTTCCAGGCGCGCTTCGAGCCGCTCGGCGCGTTCCTCGCGCCCGGCGCGCGGCGCGACACCGTCTCGGGCGCGCCGTGAGCGCCGGCACGGCCACCGAGCTCGTCGACCTCTCGACGGCGACGCCGATCTGAAAGCGCTCGCCGCGCTGCTCGCGCTGCTGCTGCTCGAGCCGGCCAGAAGCTAGTTCGGCAGCGGGTGGCGCTCCGGGAAGCCGCAGAGCGCGCGGGCGACGTCGAGTGTCGAGAGCACGCCGATCGGCCGCTTGGAGTGGCGCTCCTCTCAGATGACGCCGAGGTCGGCGCCGACGCGGGTGAAGGCGTCCAGCGCCCGGTCGAGGTGGTGCTCCTCGAGCGCGGCCGACATCTGCACGCGCACGCGCGCGGTGCCTTCCGGGACGACGGGGTAGCCGAAGCCGGTGACGAAGACGCCCTCCTCGAGCAGCCGCTCGCTGAAGCGGATCGCGAACTCGGTCTCCCCGACGATGATCGGGATGATCGCCGCCTCCCCGTCGAGCGGCCGGAAGCCCGCCTCCCGCAGCCGTGAACGGAAGCGCGTCGAGAGCGAGCGCAGCCGCTCCACCAGCTCCGGCTCGCGCCGCAGGGTGCGGACGGCCTCGAGCGCGCTGCAGGCGACGGTCGGCGGGAGCGCGTTCGAGAACAGCTGGGGGCGCGACCGCTGCGCGAGGATCTCGCACACCTCGGCGCTCGAGGCGACGAACCCTCCGGCCGCGCCGCCGAGCGCCTTGCCCAGCGTGCTCGTGATCACGTCGACCTCGCGAAGGAGGCCGAAGTGCTCGGCGACGCCGCGGCCGGTCGCCCCCATCACGCCGGTGCCGTGCGAGTCGTCGACGATCACGACGGCGCCGTGCAGGCGCGCGAGCTCGACGATCTCGGGCAGGCGGGCCAGGTCGCCCTCCATGCTGAAGACCCCGTCCGTCACGATCAGCTTGCGGGCGCCGGCCGGGCAGGCCTCGAGCCCGGCGCGCAGCTCGTCCATCGACGAGTGGGCGTAGATCACCTTCCGCGCCGGCTTCGAGAGCCGGATCGCGTCGACGACGCTCGCGTGGTTGAGCGCGTCCGAGAGGATCACCGTCCGCTCGTCCGTCAGGCTCGGGATCAGAGCCTCGTTCGCGTTCCAGCACGAGACGTACGTGAGCGCCGCCTCGGTGCCGACGAGCTCCGCGAGCTCGCGCTCCAGCTCGAGGTGCGGCTCGAAGGTGCCGCAGATGAAGCGCACGGACGCGGTGCCCGCGCCGTAGCGGCGCAGGCCCTCGATGCCTGCTTCGACCACCTCCGGCCGGGCAGCGAGGCCGAGGTAGTTGTTCGACGAGAGCACGAGCACCTCGCCCCAGCCGGCCATCTCGACCACCGGCCCCTGGGGCGAGCGCAGCTCGTTGAAATGCTTCAGCGTCCCGGCTTCGCGCAGGCGCTCCAGCTCCTGGCGCAGGTCGGCGTCGAGGTGCGACTGGGCGACCGTCACGCCACGGCCTCCGCGGCGGCGCGCGCGGGCAGAGCCGGCATGCCGTTCGGATGGAGCACGATCTTGCACGCCTCACCAGCCTCGAGCGCGCGGAACGCCTCCTCGAAGCGCTCGAGCGGGAGCTGATGGGTGATGAGCGGCCGGAGGTCGACGACGCCGCTCTCGAGCAGCCAGCGGGTCCGGTACCAGGTCTCGAAGATCTTGCGGCCGCTGAGCGCGCGCACCTCGAGGTTCTTGAAGATCAGCGACTCCGCGACGTCGATCTCGACCGGCCGGTCGGGGATACCGAAGAGGACGACCCTGCCGCCGTTGCGCGCGATTCGGAAGGCGTCCGCCACCGCGCGCCCGGAGCCGGACATCTCGAAGACGACGTCGAAGCCGAGGCCCTCGTGGTGCTCGAGGAACCAGCCCGCCTCGTCCTGGACGGCTCCGACGTCCACGACCGCGCTCGCCCCCATGCGGCGAGCGAGGTCGAGCCGGTAGACGGTGTGGTCGGCCGCGAGCACGACGGCCGCGCCGGAGGCGCGTGCGATCGCGATCGAGAAGAGGCCGACCGGGCCGCAGCCGAGGACGGCGACCGAGCGTCCGGTCAGCTCCTGCTCGCCGGTGGCGAACACGGCGTTCCCGAACGGCTCCTGCAGGGTGGCGATCTCGGGCGGCAGCTTCGTCCGGTCGTTCTTCCAGACGACCGACTCCGGGATCGCGACGTACTGCGCGAACGCGCCGTCGCGGTCGACGCCGAGGATCCGCGTCCGCTCGCACATGTGCGCGTGCCCGGTGCGGCAGTGGAAGCAGGCACCGCAGGTGACATGGCTCTCGGCCGAGACGTACTCGCCCGCCTCGACCTCGCGGACCGCACGCCCGATCTCGACGACGGTGCCGGCGAACTCGTGCCCGAGCGTCAGCGGCGGCGCGATCCGCCGTTGCGCCCACTCGTCCCACCGCTCGATGTGCAGGTCGGTGCCGCAGACGCTCGCCGCCTCGACGCGCACGAGCACCTCGTCGGGCTCCGGCACCGGGACCGGCACCTCGACCAGGTGCAGGCCGGGCTCGCGCGCAAGCTTCCGAAGCGCGGGCATCGTCATGACCACAGAGTCCGCCGACTGGCGTCCCACAACATCGGGGAAAGGCCGCATCGGCGATCAGGCCTCGCGCGGATGTTCGATCGGGCCTTCGGGCGCACGATCAACGCGTTCCCCCGGATCGGAGGCGTCATGACCGTGGCCAAGGAAGCCGACCTCGCAGGGCCGGGAATCGGCGATTACGCCGAGCTCGAGCGCGTCCTGCCCGACGACTACACCCCGCTGCTCGACCCGAAGGAGACGATGCGGGCGCTCTACGCCGCGAAGCGGCTGATCGAGGACCGCCTCTGCGAGGAGCTGAACCTGACACTGGTGCAGGTGCCGCTGATCGTCGACCGGGCGAGCGGCGTCAACGACTACCTCGACCGCGACGGCTCACGCACGCCGGTCACCTTCCACATCTCGAACGACCGTGACCGCCACCCGATCGACGCCGAGGTCGTGCAGGCGGCGACCAAGTGGAAGCGGATGGCGCTGCGCCAGTTCGGCATGCGACCCGGAGAAGGCCTGCTGACCGACATGCGCGCCGTGCGCAAGGACTACTTCCTCGACCACGACCACTCCGCCTACGTCGACCAGTGGGACTGGGAGCAGGCGATCCGCGCCGAGGACCGGACGCTCGACTACCTGACCGCGGCAGTGCGCTCGATCTGGAAGGTGTTGAAGGAGGCCGACCGCTTCCTGCGCGCCGAGTGGCCGGCGCTCGCCGACCCACGCTACCCCGAGCTCCCGGACGAGCTCGAGTTCCTGCACGCCGAGGACATCCTCGCGGCCTATCCGGACCTCCCGCGCAAGCAGCGCGAGACCGCGATCCTGCAGGAGCACCCGGCGATCTTCATCTACGGGATCGGCTGGCCGCTCGCCGACGGCTACCCGCACGAGCTGCGCGCCGCCGACTACGACGACTGGTCGACCGAGACGGTCTCAGGCGACGGCCGCCCGATGCACGGGTTGAACGGGGACATCCTCGTCTGGAACCCGGTCACGCGGCGGCGACACGAGCTGATGTCCGGCGGCATCCGCGTCACGAACGAGTCGCTGCGGCGGCAGCTGGAGCTCTCGGGCCAGCTCGATTTCCTCGAGCTGCCGTACCACCGGGCGATCCTCAACGACGAGATCCCGCTCTCGATCGGCGCGGGGATCGGCCAGTCGCGGACGATGATGCTCCTGCTGCGCAAGGCCCACCTCGGCGAGGTGAGCGTCACGGTCTGGCCGCAGGTGCTGAAGGAGATGTGCGCGGCGCGCGACATCCACGTGCTCGAGTAGCGCGGACGGCGGCGGGAAACGCCGCCGTCCGCGGTGGTTCGTGCCGGGCCTAATGCGGCTTCCGCAGCTGCACGACCTGGTACGCGGCGCTGTCGGGGTCCGGGATCCCGAAGCGGGCGTTGACCGCGTACAGGCGCTTGCCGAGATCGTCGATCGTCGTCGGCACCGAGAAGTCCGGGTCGCTCAGGCGCGTCAGGACGCGTCCCGAGAGCAGGCCCGGCCGGAGCGAGATCACGGCCACGAGGTTCAGCTGGTTCTGGACGACGTACAGCCGCCTGCCGTCCAGCAGGATCCCGTCGCCGTTCGGCACGCTCTCGCCGCCGAGCGAAATCAGGCGTGCGACGCCGGTCCGCGGGTTGATGCGGTACAGCCGGCCGTTGACCGACTGAACGGCGACGAGCGCCTTGCCGCTCCGGGTGGCGTCGATGCCGTTCAGGTTGAACGCGCCGGGAACGTGGACGTAGTCACCTCCGAGCGGGACCGTCTGGGCGTCCCCGAGCCGTCCGCGAGGACCGATCGGCACGCGGTAGAGCACGCTCTTCATCGAGTCGGTGAAGAACGCGGCCTTCGGCGTCACGACGACGTCGTTGATGAACGTCGGCGCCGTCCCGAGCTGGTAGGTGCGGAGCAGCGCGCCGGTCCTGGCGCTGTAGACGCGGGCCGCGCCGGTCGCGGCGCCGGCGACCCACAGCCGCTTGAACCGGTCGAGCCGATCCCGGTCTCGGCAAGCCGGTGACACCGGAATCAGATCGCGCCCGTGCCGGTCGGAGATCGCCGCGGTAGATCGCGCCGTTCGCGACCGAACCGGTGTAGAAGGTCGTGCCGCGTCCGACCGCGATGCCCTCGGTCCGGAACCCGGTCGGCCGCTGGATCCCGGACGGCTTCGAGCGCGCTGCAGGCGACCGTCGGCGGGAGCGCGTTCGAGAAGAGCTGCGGACGGGAGCGCTGGGCGAGGATCTCGCACACCTCCGCGCTCGAGGCGACGAACCCGCCGGCCGCACCGCCGAGCGCCTTCCCGAGCGTGCTCGTGATCACGTCGACCTCGCGGAGCAGGCCGAAGTGCTCGGCCACGCCACGGCCGGTCGCGCCCATCACGCCCGTGCCGTGCGAGTCGTCCACGATCACGACGGCGCCGTGCAGGCGCGCGAGCTCGACGATCTCGGGCAGGCGGGCGAGGTCGCCTTCCATGCTGAAGACGCCGTCCGTCACGATCAGCTTGCGGGCGCCGGCCGGACAGGCCTGGAGCCCGGCGCGCAGCTCGTCCATCGACGAGTGCGCGTAGATCACCTTCCGCGCCGGCTTCGAGAGCCGGATCGCATCGACGATGCTCGCGTGGTTGAGCGCGTCCGAGAGGATCACCGTCCGCTCGTCCGTCAGGCTCGGGATCACCGCCTCGTTCGCGTTCCAGCACGAGACGTAGCTGAGCGCCGCCTCCGTGCCGACAAGCTCCGCGAGCTCGCGCTCCAGCTCGAGATGCGGCTCGAAGGTTCCGCAGATGAAGCGCACCGATGCGGTGCCGGCGCCGAAGCGGCGCAGGCCCTCGATGCCCGCTTCGACCACCTCGGGCCGGGCAGCGAGGCCGAGGTAATTGTTCGACGAGAGCACGAGCACCTCGCCACGGCCGGCCATCTCGACGACGGGCCCCTGCGGCGAGAGCAGCTCGTTGAAGCGCTTGAGCGTCCCGGCTTCGTGCAGGCTCGCGAGCTCCTGTCGAAGGTCGGCGTCGAGGGTCGACGGGGCGACCGTCACGCCACGGCCTCCGCGGCGGCGCGCGCCAGCGGCGCCGGCACGCCGTTCGGATGGAGCACGATCTTGCAGGCCTCACCTGCCTCGAGCGCGCGGAACGCCTCCTCGAAGCGCTCGAGCGGGAGCTGATGGGTGATGAGCGGTCTGAGGTCGACGACGCCGCTCTCGAGCAGCCAGCGGGTCCTGTACCACGTCTCGAAGATCTTGCGGCCGCTGAGGGCGCGCACCTCGAGGTTCTTGAAGATCAGCGACTCGGCGACGTCGATCTCGACCGGCCGCTCGGGGATCCCGAAGAGCACGACCTTGCCGCCGTTGCGGGCGATCCGGAAGGCATCGGCGACCGCGCGGCCCGAGCCCGACATCTCGAAGACGACGTCGAAGCCGAGGCCCTCGTGGTGCTCGAGGAACCAGCCGGCCTCGTCCTGGACGGCTCCGACGTCCACGACCGCGCTCGCACCCATCCGGCGGGCGAGGTCGAGCCGGTAGACGGTGCGGTCCGCGGCGAGGACGAGGGCCGCGCCGGATGCCCGCGCGATCGCGATCGCGAAGAGGCCGACGGGCCCGCAGCCGAGCACGGCGACCGAGCGTCCGGTCAGCTCCTGCTCGCCGGTCGCGAACACGGCGTTGCCGAACGGCTCCTGCAGCGTGGCGATCTCGGGCGGCAGCTTCGTCCGGTCGTTCTTCCAGACGACCGACTGCGGAATCGCGACGTACTGCGCGAACGCGCCGTCGCGGTCGACGCCGAGGATTCGCGTCCGCTCGCACATGTGCGCGTGCCCGGTGCGGCAGTGGAAGCAGGCGCCGCAGGTGACGTGGCTCTCGGCCGAGACGTAGTCGCCCTCCTCGACCTCGCGGACCCCACGCCCGATCGCGACGACGGTGCCGGCGAACTCATGACCGAGCGTCAGCGGCGGCGAGACCCGGTGCTGCGACCACTCGTCCCAGCGCTCGATGTGCAGGTCGGTGCCGCAGACGCTCGCCGCCTCGACGCGCACGAGCACCTCGTCCGGCTCCGGCACGGGAACGGGCACCTCCACCAGGTGCAGGCCGGGCTCGCGCGCGAGCTTCCGAAGCGCGGGCATCGTCATGACCACAGCGTCCGCCGCCGGGCGCGAGGGAGCATCGGGGAAAGGCCGCATCGGCGATCAGGCCACGCGCGGATGTTCGATCCGGCCTTCGGGCGGACGATCAACGTGTTCCCCCGGATCGGAGGCGTCATGACCGTGGCCAAGGAAGCCGACCTCGCAGGGCCCGGAATCGGCGACTACGCCGAGCTCGAGCGCGTCCTGCCCGACGACTACACCCCGCTGCTCGACCCGAAGGAGACGATGCGGGCGCTCTACGCCGCGAAGCGGCTGATCGAGGACCGCCTCTGCGAGGAGCTGAACCTGACGCTGGTGCAGGTGCCGCTGATCGTCGACCGGGAGAGCGGCGTCAACGACTACCTCGACCGCGACGGCTCACGCACGCCCGTCGCGTTCCACATCTCGAACGACCGTGACCGCCACCCGATCGACGCCGAGGTCGTGCAGGCGGCGACCAAGTGGAAGCGGATGGCGCTGCGCCAGTTCGGCCTGGGACCGGGAGAGGGTCTGCTGACCGACATGCGTGCCGTGCGCAAGGACTACTTCCTCGACCACGACCACTCCGCCTATGTCGACCAGTGGGACTGGGAGCAGGCGATCCGGCCGGAAGACCGGACGCTCGCCTACCTGACCGCCACCGTGCGCTCGATCTGGAAGGTGCTGAAGGAAGCCGACCGCTTCCTGCGTGCCGAGTGGCCGGCGCTCGCCGACCCGCGCTACCCCGAGCTCCCGGAAGAGCTCGAGTTCCTGCACGCCGAGGACATCCTCGCGGCCTACCCCGACCTCCCCCGCAAGCAGCGCGAGACCGCGATCCTGCAAGAGCACCCGGCTGTCTTCATCTACGGGATCGGCTGGCCGCTCGCCGACGGCTACCCGCACGAGCTGCGCGCCGCCGACTACGACGACTGGTCGACCGAGACGATCTCGGCCGACGGGCGCCCGATGCACGGCCTGAATGGCGACATCCTCGTCTGGAACCCGGTCACGCGCCGGCGACACGAGCTGATGTCGGGCGGCATCCGGGTCACCAAGGAGTCGCTGCGGCGGCAGCTGGAGCTCTCGGGCCAGCTCGACTTCCTCGAGCTGCCGTACCACGGGGCGATCCTGCGAGACGAGATCCCGCTCTCGATCGGCGCGGGGATCGGCCAGTCGCGGACGATGATGCTCCTGCTGCGCAAGGCCCACCTCGGCGAGGTGAGCGTCACGGTCTGGCCGCAGGTGCTGAAGGAGATGTGCGCGGCGCGCGACATCCACGTGCTCGAGTAGCGCGGACGGCGGCGGGAAACGCCGCCGCCGTCCGCGGAGGTTCGTGCCGGGCCTAGTGCGGCTTCTGCAGCTGCACGACCTGGTACGCGGCGCTGTCGGGGTCCGGGATCCCGAAGCGGGCGTTGACCGCGTACAGGCGCTTGCCGAGATCGTCGATCGTCGTCGGCACCGAGAAGTCCGGGTCGCTCAGGCGCGTCAGGACGCGTCCCGAGAGCAGGCCCGGCCGGAGCGAGATCACGGCCACGAGGTTCAGCTGGTTCTGGACGACGTACAGCCGCTTGCCGTCCAGCAGGATCCCGTCGCCGTTCGGCACGCTCTCGCCGCCGAGCGAAATCAGGCGTGCGACGCCGGTCCGCGGGTTGATGCGGTACAGCCGGCCGTTGACCGACTGAACGGCGACGAGCGCCTTGCCGCTCCGGGTGGCGTCGATGCCGTTCAGGTTGAACGCGCCGGGAACGTGGACGTAGTCACCTCCGAGCGGGACCGTCTGGGCGTCCCCGAGCCGTCCGCGAGGACCGATCGGCACGCGGTAGAGCACGCTCTTCATCGAGTCGGTGAAGAACGCGGCCTTCGGCGTCACGACGACGTCGTTGATGAACGTCGGCGCCGCCCCGAGCTGGTAGGTGCGGAGCAGCGCGCCGGTCCTGGCGCTGTAGACGCGGGCCGCGCCGGTCGCGGCGCCGGCGACCCACAGCCGCTTGAACCGGTCGAGCTCGATCCCGGTCGCGGCAAGGCCGGTGACACCCGGAATCAGGATCGCGCCCGTGCCGGTGCGGAGATCGCCGCGGTAGATCGCCCCGTTCGCGACCGAACCGGTGTAGAAGGTCGTGCCGCGTCCGACCTCGATGCCCTCGGGCCGAAACCCGTTCGGCAGCTGGATCACCTGCGGGAAGGGCTTGCCTCCTTTGGTCTGCGACGCCGGCGAGCCCGCCGCGAGTGCGGCGGCCACCGCGCCGAGCGCTGCAAGACGTGACGGCGGTGCGAATCATGGAAACCCCCCTCTGAGTCGTTTCGCGTCGTCTCGACAGGTTACGGATGACACCGTCCTGCGCGGATTTGCATCGTTTTGCCACAGAACTGAATGCTCGCGTGCTGGAGTGAGGGGCCGCTGCGCTTCGAGAGTCGGCTTGGGGGGCGCGATGCCCCCCAAGCGCATCAGCGGCGGGGTCGCAGTTGTTCGACCTCGCGATCGACTTCGGCCTCGGGCGGCGAGCGGTGGATGTACGGCCTGGCGTACGTCCGGTACGCGTCGATCAAGAGCACCAGGAGCATGACGCCCACGAAGTAGAAGAACCACGTGCTCCACACTCCTGGCCGGTCGGCGGGCGCGTCCGCGAACGAGCTCGGCCACATGTGGGACGAGTGCGCCGTGTAGTACTCGGTCAGCATCCAGGAAAGGCCGACGAGCGGCGTCACGATGCCGATCACGATCGCGTGCATCTTGAACCCGCGCTTCCGGCGGATCTGCTCGACTGCCTCGGCTCGTCAGCGCCTCCTCGGCCTGCAGCTCGGCGCTCGGCGGAACGCGCTCCGGAGCCAGCTGTTCGCCCTGGGTCGGGGTCTCGGCGGGCATGCGTATCACCTCCTCCTGAGCCCCACCGACGATACGCGCGGAACGCTCTGGAGGCATCGGGGGACGACCGGACCGCCTCTGCGGTTTTCCATCGAGCCGCTAGCGGTCGGTGCGACGGCCGCCGCGGCGGGCGCGACCTGTGCCATCGGGGTCAGTAGTTTTGGGCAGGTCGGGTGCGGGTTCGGCCGGATTCGGCCGCGGCGCGGGCGGCGGATACTGATCCGTAGAAGCCGCGCAGGTGGCTTTTGCATGGTCGAGAGGAGGCCGTGTGACGCTCACCGCCACGACGCGCACGAAGCATCCGAACACACGAATCGCGCTGCTGATCGGGCTCTACGTGCTGCTCGGGCTGATCGGGCTCGCCGTGGTCGGCATCGCCGCCTGGGCGGCAGACCCGTGCTCGCCGGAATGCACCTCTGCAAGCGGGAGCAGCTACGCCGAGCTCCAGGAGGCGGTGCTCGGCCTCGGCGGCATCGTCTACCTGCTCGGCTCGATCCCACTCGCCGTCCTCCGGGCCCGGCGGGCGGTCTGGCTCGTGCCGGTGCTCGCGTTCGCCGTCGTCACAGTCGGTGGGGTGGCCCTGCTCGCCTCGGGCGCGGAGGGCGGCGACTGCGACTGCGGCTTCGGCCAACGGGCAGGCTCGTGCTCAGCTCCGGTGTCAGACACCGCAACGAATACGTCACGAACAATCCACAACCTGGCGCTTTGCAGGCACTTCGCGCGACGCACGGTGTCAGACACGGGGACGAAACGCGCTCAGCGGTCGGTGCGCCGGCGGCCGCGGCCGCCGAGGTCCTTGTTCGACTCCATGTCGAACCACATCGCGAAGAGCGTGAACTGCGAGCCCGAGATCAGCAGCAGCGCGACGAGCACGATCGTCGCGGGAGTGATGTCGTTGCCGAGGATCCGCAGGATCAGCTCCGCGATTCCGAGCCCGAGGCCGAGCACCGTCGCCACGAGCCCGAGGAAGTAGAAGAAGACGAGCGGGTGGAAGTCGCGGATCACGTACTTCACGCGCATCCGCCAGAAGAAGCCCTTCAGCAACAGCCACGAGATCGTCGGGACGACCTTCCGCAGCCGGATTCCCGAGCGCTCGCCGACGCCGTAGATCGGCCGCGACGGGTAGTCGCGAACGCGCGCGTTCCAGACGTTCAGGTGCACGAGCAGGTCGTTCGGGAAGCCGTAGCGCTTGTAGATCCGGTCGAGGTCGAGCAGGTCGAGGTACTGCAGTGAGATCGCCGTGTAGCCGGACTGCGAGTCGGCCACGTGCCAGTAGCCGGAGGCGATCTTCGTCAGGAGCGAGAGGACCGCGTTGCCGAGGTAGCGGTACCGCGGGATCACCTCCCACGCCTGGCCGGTGAAGAGGCGGTTCGCCTTCGCGTAGTCGACCTCGCCGCGCGCGACCGCCCCGGCGAGCGTCTCGAGGTCGTCCGGGTCCATCTGCGCGTCGGCGGCCATCACCGCGGTCACGTCGACGCGGTCGTCACGGGCCTTCAGGTAGCCGGTGACGATCGCGCCGCCGACGCCGAGGTTCCGCTCGTGCTCGATCAGCTCGACGCGCGGGTCCTCGAGCGCGCGGGCGGCTGCGACGGTGTCGTCGGTCGAGCGGTCGTCGACGATGTAGATGCGGTCGACGAAGGCGGGGATCGACCCGACCGTCTCGCCGATCAGCTTCTCCTCGTTGTGCGCGGGGACGACGACGGCCACGCGCTTGCCTTCCAGCACGACTGGAGGCTACGAGCGGGAGCGGACGGCCCTGACGACCGGCTCGTAGACCAGCGCGGCAACGATCCCGAGCAGGAGCCCGATCAGCGCGGCGACGATGACCGTGTTGCGGCGGCTGCGCGCGGTCGTCTTGGTGGCAGCGGCGAAGCTGGTGACCTGGGGCGCCTCAACGTCCTTCGCGAGTGCGAGCTGTTGCTGATTCGTAGTGAGCTGCTCGGTCATCCGTCTGCCGTGACTGCTGAAGGCCGTTGAGCTGGCCGACCGCGATCAGCTGCTCGGCCGTCGACAGCCCCGCAGCGTTGCCCCGCGCAAGGCCTCCTGGCCTTCGCGGATGTTCCTGCTCAGTGCTGAGAGCGCCGCCTGCTCACTGGTCGACCAGCGTTCCCAGGGTCTCGATCTTCGTCTTCGAGTAGCTGGCCAGGGCCGGCGAGTTCACCACTTTCGAGCGAGGTTGTTGGCGGCGCGTGCGACCTTCCGGCGCTCGGTGCCCGGTCACGCTGATGGAGACGAGCGGGTTCTGCCCGAGGCGCGAGATGTTTCCGCTCACCGCCTGGGTCGAGATGTGGCCGCGCAGCTGTCCGGGGCGCAGGCCGACCTTCGCCGCAACAGCCTGGATCGTCGACTCGGCGGTGACGATCTGGCGCACGGTGGACGGGTTCGTCGCCTGGCTCTGCACCTGGACGCCGCCCTGCGAGAGCGGCTGACCGAGGTACACCGTGGCTTTCGCCTTGTAGACCTGCGCGCCGCCGAGCGAGATCAGGTAGCCGACGATGATCCCGGCCACGAGGCCCACGACCGGCAGCCACCAGTGGGTCGTGATCGTGTCCCAGTGGCGACGGAGGTCGACGTCGCGTTCGGCGTCGAGCTCAGGCAGGTCCGGTTCGCGTTCCCTCACCGCGGTCACGGCCGGTGAGCCTACCCGCGCAGCCGCGGAGCGAGAGCGAAGATCCGCGAGTAGCCGACGAGGTAGAGGCGACGCCGGTCCGAGATCACGGCCGCGTAGGCGCCGCGCCGGAACGACCAGAGCAGCTTCCCGGTGCGGGGCGTGAGGGCGTAGGTGCGGCCCTTCAGCGACGACACGTAGACGACGTCGTTGATCACCACCGGCGAGCCGGAGATCGGCCCGTTCGTCCGGTACTTCCAGAGCACGTCGCCGGTGGCCGCGTCGAAGCAGTAGAGGTCACCCGTGAACGAGCCCGCGTACACGCGCTGCTGGTAGACCGCGGGCGACGAGTAGACGTAGCCGCCGGTCCCGTGCGACCAGCGCAGCTTGCCGCTCGTCGCGCCGAACGAGTAGACCTTGCCGTCGGTCGAGCCGATGTAGACGCGGTTGTAGGCGACCGCGGGGGTCGAGTAGAAGGTGCCGCGCGACCCGAGCCGTTGCTGGGCCGACGCCTTCCAGAACAGCTTCCCCGTGCGTGCATTGAGGGCGTAGACATGGTGGTCGTAGGAGCCGAAGTAGACGCGTCCGCCGGCGTAGGCCACCGCGTCCTTGACCTTGTCGCCGGTCTGGAACGTCCAGCGCGTCGCGCCCGAGGCCGCGCTGAGCGCGTAGACCTTCCCGTTCCAGTCGCCGACGTAGACCACACCGTCGATCACGAGCGGCGACGACTCGGTCGGCCCGATCCGGAGCCGCCAGCGCACCTTCCCCGTGTCCGCGTTGATCGCGACGACCAGGCCGTCCAGCCCCGAGCGGGTCGCGTTGCAGGGTGGCTTGTTCATGAAGGTCATGTAGACGGTGTGGTTGTCGACAGCCGGCGAGGACGCGGTGCAGCGGTGGGCGCGGTAGGCCCACCTCACCTTCACGGTCTTCGTCACGAGCGCGTACAGCGTCCCCTTCGCGTTCGCGAAGTAGAGGCGCCCGTACGCGGCCGCGGGCGGGAACTCGAGCAGCGAGCCCGCGCGGAAGAACCAGAGGTGGTTGTACGGCGGCTGGACGAGCATCTTCTCGGCGTTCGCCTGCCGCGACGGGTCGAAGCGGTACATCGGCCAGCGGATCTTCGGCTGCGGTTTCGCGGGAGGCGGCGTGGGCTCCGCCGTCGTCACGAACTCCTCCGTCGAGGAGCCGTGCACGTCGGCGCTCTGATGCTGGCGGTAAAGGCCGAAGGCGACCAGGCCGGCGGCGATCAGCAGCACGGCGGCCGCGACCGCGATGAGCGCCTTCTTCATCGCGCCCGGTTCTTCGGCGCCATCGCGTAGAGCCGCGAGAAGCCGTGCAGTAGCAGGAGGCGCCCGTTGCCCGAAACCGGCACGAAGGCACCGTCGGGCCAGCGCATGATCTGCCTGCCTGTGCGCGCGTTCAGCGCGTAGATCCGGTGGTGGCGATTCGCGAAGTAGACGACGCCGTCCACCACGCTGGCGGCGCCGCCGATCGAGGCGCCGCTTGAGAACCGCCAGAGCACGCGGCCACTCCTCGCCGAGAGGCAGTAGAGCGAGCCGTTGTAGGAGCCGATGTAGACGCGGCCGTTCCAGACCGCCGGCGAGGCGTACACGTACGTTCCCGTGCCCAGCGACCAGAGCCGCGAACCGCGCGTCGAGAAGGCGGTCAGCGAGCCGCCCGTCGAGCTGGGCACGAAGACGCGGCCGCCTGCGGTCGCGGGAGTGCCGTAGACGCGGCCGTTCACCGAGCCCGACCAGCGCAGCCCACCGGTGCGCGGGTTGAGCGCCAGCAGCCGCCCGCCGTAGTCGCCGATGAAGACCGATCCGCCCGCGTACGAGGCGCTCGAGGTGATCTTGGCGCCGGTGCGGTACGTCCAGCGGGCCCGGTGCGACTCGAGGTCGAGCGCCCAGACCGTGCCGCTCCAGTCGCCGAAGTAGTCGACCCCGTTCAGCACGAGCGGCGAGGACTCGATCGGAGCGCCGGCGCGGTAGCTCCAGCGGATGCGGCCGTTGTGGCGGTCGAGCACGTAGACGTGGCCGTTCATCGCGTGGACGACCAGGTCGTCGCCGACGATCGCGGGCGAGGAGGCCATGATCCCGCCGAGGTCGCGCCGCCAGACCGGCTTGCCGTTGAGCATCGAATACGCGCGCACGCTCGCGTGGTAGTTGGCCACGAAGGCCACGTCGCCGTCGACCACCGCCGGAAACTCCATCAGCCCGCCGACCGCGCGGCTCCAGACGACCCGGAACGGCGGCCTGATGTGGATCAGCGGGTGTGACTGCGTCCGGCCGGGCGTGGCGCCGTAGCGCGTCCACTGCAGGCTCGCCTGGTAGACGCGGACGCCGACCTTGGGCTTGTTGCGGAATTGCAGCCGCTGTTTGAAGGCGTTGTAGCCGCGCTTGGCCACCTTCACCCGCAACCGCGTGTGGCGCGCGATGCGGATCTTCGCCACGCCGTGGTAGTTCGTGTGGCCGCCGAAGCGGCCGACGTGGACGACGGCGTTCCGGACCGGCGCGCCCGTGTCGCCGTCGAAGACGATCACGTGCACCTTCGAGCGCTTCGGTGCCGGCGCGGGCTTCGGCTTCGGCGGCGGCCTCAGCGCCGCGGGTGCAGAGTGCGTCGTCGCCGGCTGCGCCGTCTTCTCGGACGAACAGCCGGCCGCGAAAATCGCGAGCACACCGAACAGGAGCGCGAGCAGACGCACCCGCTTCAGGCTAGAGACGCGAGCGGTTGACGTGTCGCAGTCCATTTGCGGGTGAAGCAGCTACCGCACGCCATCAACGGCCGCACGGGCAAAGCCCGTCCGGCCTCTCCTGGTCGGCGCCGCCTAATCGGCGCCTTGGCGATGGCATGCGTCAGTTCAGCTCAGGTCAGCGAGTGCCTTCCGCCTTCTCCCACATCAGCGGCGCGCCCTCGCGCAGGTAGCGGACGAGCGCGGCCATCGTAGCGACGGTCATCAGGAGGTAGTACCAGGCGAGCCCCGCTCCCGGAACGCGGACCTTCAGCTTGCCCGCGGCCGCGAGCACGAGCCACAACGCCTGCGCGGCGAGGGCAGCCTCGTAAACCCAGCCGTCGCCCCAGAGCGCGATCGAGGTCGCCAGCAGGCCGACGTGCAGAAATCCGCTCGCGTAGCGCAGGACCCGGTGCGAGAGCAGCTCGAACAGGTACATCGGCGGAACCCCTCGCAACGGGCCGGCCTCGAACAGGTACCGCCACGACCAGGGCAGCATCCGCACCTTGCGCCGGAACTCGTCCTCGTTCTCCAGGCTCGGCTTCTCGAAGGCCATGGCCTCCGGCTCGTAGACCGCGCGGCGGCCCTTCTGCGCCATCAGGGTCGGGAAGCCCTGGTCGTGGCCGAACGGCCATTCGACGTAGTCCGAACGGCGTACGGCGTAGATGGCGCCGTTGCCGCCGGTGATCGAGCCGAGCGCGGACTCGCTCTCCCGCAGCCACATCTCGTAGCGCCAGTAGACGCCCTCCCGGTTGGAGCCGTCGTCACGCTGAAAACGAACCTGGCCGCAGACGTAGGCGACATCGGGGTCGGCGAAGTTGCGCACGAGCTTGCGCAGCGCGTCGGGCGCCCACGTCGCGTTCGCGTCTCCGAAGGCGAGGATCTCGCTCTCGGTCTCGCGAACCGCCGTGTTCATCGTGGGAAGCTTCCCGGCCCGCTCGCACTCGAGCAGCCGCACGCGTCCGTCGTAGCCGCGGAGGATCTCGTGCGTCCGGTCGGTCGACGCGTCGGACGCGACCACGAGCTCGAGCTTGTCGGCCGGATACTCGAGCTCGAGCAGGTTCCGGACGCGCGCCTCGATCACGTCCTCCTCGTTGTGCGCGGGCACGATCAGGCTGACGGTCGGCTCGATGTCGTCCTTGCGCACCGGCTTAGCTCGCACGCGCCTCAGCGCCGCCGCAGCGACCGGGTAGCCGACGTGGTGCCATGCGAGCCCGCCGAGGCTCGCCCAGAAGATCGCCTTCACGATCACGGCGCGACGGTACCGACTGCGCCCGCGCGGTAGGCGGGGAAGAAGCCGTCGTAGCCGGCCTCGCCGCCGCTCAGCTCCCGGTAGGCGTCGTCGTCGTGGATGGCCTTGCCGACGGCGGCGTCGACGAGGCCCTCCGGGTCGAAGCGCGCCTTGAAGTGGTGCAGCGAGTCCTGCTTGCCGCCCAGGCCGCCCCCGAGGTGGAAGCGCTCGAAGCCGCGCTCCTGCGCCCAGCGCGCGGCCTCCAGCAGGACGAGGGTCGAGGAGCCGGTCGAGCGGCCGGTGTCGGTGGTGCCGCTCAGGTGGTAGTGCAGCCACGGCTGCGCGGCGAGGCAGAGCGCGCTCGCGACGACCTCGCCGCCGATCTCCGCGTCGAAGCGGACGAGCGCGTCGCCCAGGCCGGCGAGCGTCTCCCAGTAGGCGGGCTCGAAGAAGTAGAAGCCGTCGGCGTCGACCCGGCGCATCGTGTCCTCGTAGAGCGGGACGAACTCGCCCAGGCCCACCTCGGCCGCGACGGTCGCGCCGGCGTTCTCGGCCTTCCGCACCTTGTTGCGGTGCTTCCAGTGGAGGCCGCCAAGCAGGTCGCGGTCGGCGTCGAGGCGCCACGCGACCGTCGGCGCCAGCGGGTCGACATGAATCGGCGCGTCGCGCTGGTTCGCGTACAGCGGATGGAAGCGGACGAACGTGCTCACGACCCCGCGCTCCCGTGTCCACTCCTCGTACGCCGGCCAGAAGCTCGCGTCACCGCCGACCGGCCCGCCGTAGCCGTACGGCGTGACGACGTCCCGCGGCTCCGCCCGCTCGACCCCGGCGAAGAGCGCGCCCTCGTGCTCGAGCAGGAACGGCCGGCCGCCGTCGAGCAGCGCCGCGCTCTCGACGTACGCGCGGCGGTAGTACGCGTCGAGCTCCCCTGTCTGCTCGTCCCAGGAGGCGGCGTCGAGCTCCCTCACGAGCGCGTCTGGCTCCGGCGCCTGCGCTCGATGTTGAGCGTGTCCTCGACCGGCTCCGGCTCCGGACGGCCGAGCTGCGTGAACGTCATCAGCACGATCCGCGCGTCGAGGCCGAGCGACCAGTTGTCGACGTACCAGGCGTCGAGGCGGAAGCGCTCCTCCCACGGGATCTCGTCGCGGCCCATGACCTGGGCCCAGCCGGTGACTCCGGGCTTGACGGCGAGGCGGCGCCGGTCCTCGGGCTCGTAGTTCGCGACCTGCTCGACGAGGTCCGGCCGCGGCCCGACGATGCTCATCTGGCCGCGCAGGACGTTCCAGAGCTGCGGCAGCTCGTCGAGGCTCGTCCGCCGCAGGAAGCGCCCGCTGCGCGTGATGCGCGGGTCGTTCGGCAGCAGCCCGTACGGGTCGTCGCTGAGGTTCAGCTCCCGGCCCAGCTCGACCGCGTTCGCGACCATCGTGCGGAACTTCAGCATCGAGAACGGGACGCCGTCCTTGCCGGCTCGCTGCTGGCGGAAGATGATCGGGCGGCCCGACTCGAGCACGATCCAGAGCGCGAGGCCCGCGAAGACCGGGGAGAGGAGCACCAGCGCGAGCGCCGCGAGAACCCGGTCGAGGATCGCCTTGAGGAGCCTCACCGGCGGATCTCCTCGTAGACCGCCTCGTGCTGCGCGGCGGCCGCGTCCCAGGTGAGCGCCCGCCTGGCGGCCTCGGCGCCCTCGAAGGCCGAGCCGAGCGCGTCCGGCGCGAGCAGCTCCTGGATCGCCGCGGCCAGGGCGTGCGCGTCTTCAGGCGGAACCACGCGGCCGGCGCCGTACTCGCGGATCGCGTCGGGCAGGCCGCCGACGTCGGTGACCACGGCAGGGCGCCCGTGCCCGAGCGCGGTCGCGAGCACGCCCGAGCTGTCGATCTTCCGGTAGGGCAACGCCACAAGCGTAGCCTCGTGCATCAGTTGCGGAATCTCCTCGTCCGGGAGAAAGCCGAGTCGCCACTCGACGCGCTCCGCGACGCCGATCTCGGCCGCGAGACGCTGCAGCGGCTCGACGGGGTCGAGCGGGTCGCCGGCGACCACGAGCCGCGCATCCGGAAGCTCGGGCAGAGCGCGCAGGAGCACGTCGACGCCCTTGTACTCGCGGATCAGGCCGAAGAAGAGGACCGTCGCGCCCTGCGGCGGCTGCGCCTCGACGCCGCTCTCGAAGACCGGGTGCTGGATCCGCACCAGCCGCTCCCGCTCGACGCCCAGCTCCGCGAGCTGCTCGAGCGCCCGCTGCGACTGGACGACCACGCGGTCGACGAGCGCGAGCGCCTCGCCCCAGGCGCGGGCGTTCTTGTCCCGCCGCGGCAGGACGTCGTGGGCGGTCAGCACCGCCGGCGGCCCGAGGCGCCGCAGCCAGTGGACGTCGTAGCGCGGGATCCCGAGCCACTGCACGTGCGCGACGTCCGGGCCCAGCGCGCTCACGCGGCGCACCAGGCGCGCGGCGCTCGGTGGATACTCGAGCCCCTTCGCCGGCAGCCGTAGACGTGAGCGCGGCGCGCGGCGCACGAGCCGCGACGAGACCGGCAGGAAGAGCTCCTCGCGTACGTAACCCTCAGGCTCGGGCGCCTCGCCGTGCGTGAACGGCGAGGTGAGCAGAGTCACGTCGTGGCCGCGGCGCGCCAGCGCGGAGGCGAGAGCGTGGTCGTACGGAGCGGTGAAGCTCGGCGGGTCGAGCAACGCGATCTTCATTACGTGATCTTCGAACGCGCGTAGGCGGGCACGCCCAGCGCGGGCAGCGGGTCGTCGGCAGCGAACACGCCGCGAACCTTGTTCCGCTGCAGGTACGGCTTCACCCACCCCACCGGCGACAGCTCGCGCCGCCTCGCCATCTGCAGCGACACGGCCAGGTCCTTCGCGAGGAACGCCCACCAGAGCTCCTGCTGCAGCTCGACCGGCTCGGGCTCCGGCTTGCCGCACAGGTCGTCGTAGGCGATCCGCGCGATGTCGAAGTAACGGCTCATGGCGACGCCGGCCCACATCGGGACGCGCGTGTTCACTTCGAGCAGCTTGAAGTCGCCGTCGCGCCGGTCGTAGGCGAACTCCACCTGTGCGAAGCCCTTGTAGCCGGAGGTCTCGAGGAGGCGCAGCCCGAGCTCGCGCACACGCGGTTGCGGCGTCGTGCGGAAGACGGCGCTCGTGCCGAAGTGGAGCGGGCCCTGCCGCACCTTCACCCCGGTCACCGTCGCCAGCGGGCGGCCGCTGCGCCCGATGTAGGTGAAGAGCGACCAGATCCCGGTCTCCGAGTCCGGCACCAGCTCCTGCACGACGGTGTCGAACCCGCGTTCGCGCGCCCGCTTCCACGACGCGACGAGCGCGTCGGGGGACTGGGGCGACGAGCACCTTCTCGCCGAACGCTCCGGCAAAATGCTGGCCCTCGACCGGCTTGAGCAGGAACGGCGGGCGCAGGTCGAGCGAGCGCAGCGTCTCGATCGAGTCGGCCTCGACCGTGCGCGGCGCGTCGAGCCCGGCGCGCGCGGCTTCCTGCGGCAGCGTCGCCTTGTGCCGCAACCGCCGCGCGATTTCGGGGTCGTCGGGCATCGGCAGCTCGAACAGCGCGCTCACCTCGTCCCAGTGGCGCAGGACGAGCTCGACGTGGTCGTCGCGCTCCGGGAGCAGGACCGGCTTCGCGTCGCCCTGCGCGGACGCGCGTAGCGCCTTCAGCACCGCCTCGTCGCCCCGCGCGCGTCCCACGTCCCGCAGGTAGCGGGAGCGCGCCCCGAACTCGTTCGGGTGCATCGTGATCCCGGTCACCGGGATCCCCGCGCGCCCGAGGCTGCGCGCGAACGACAGCCCGGCCCAGAGCAGGCCGAGCACCACTGCGGGACGGTCAGGCGGCAAGAGCGGCCTCGTACGCCTCGATCGTCGCCGTCGTCACGGCGGGCCAGCCGAAGTGCTCGCGCACCCGCGCCCGCGCGGCGGCTCCCAGGCGCTCGCGCAGCTCCGCGTCGCCGAGCAGCCGCTCGAGCGCCGCGCGCAGAGCGGGAACGTCGCGCGGCGGCACGAACAGGCCCGTCTCGCCGTCCACGACGAGATCGAGCAGCCCACCGACCGCGCTCGCCACCACCGGCCGCCCGTGCGCCATCGCCTCGAGGCACGCGACGCCGAAGCCCTCCCGGTGCGACGGCACCGCCACCACGGCCGCGCGCTCGAAGAACGGCCCGAGCTCGTGACGCGGGACGAACCCGCGGGCCTGCGGAACCCGGTCGCGGAGCGGGCCGTCGCCCGCGACCACCAGTGTCATCCCGTCCGCCGCCTGCACGAGCTCGAGGATGCCCTTCTCGGGCGAGAGGCGCCCGACGAAAAGCACCTCCGGCGGATTCGCCGGCTCGCCCACGGCCGCGGGCAGCTCGACGCCGCTCGGGACCACGCGCACCTCGCGCGCACCGAGCTCGCGCGCGGCCTCGGCGAGCGCGGTCGAGGCGCACACGACCAGCCGGGCCCGCGAGAGCACGCGCCGGGCGAGCGGCCTGGCCCGCCGCGCGAGCTCGACGTCGGTCCCCCACAGCTGCACGACGAACGGCTTCCCGGTCGTGAGCGCGACCGCGCCCGCGGGGAGCCAGTGCGCGTGGACGAGGTCGGCGTCACGCGCCCCCCGCCGGGCCGCTCGCGCGAATGAGCCGAGCATCGCCGGAACGAGCACCCCCTTCCACGGCGACCGCCGCAGGTTTCCCATGACGCCCGCGCCGTACGCGATCCCGAAGTGCCTGAACGACGCGGGCGAGACCACGTCCACGTCCACGCCGCGCGCGCGGAGCTGCTCGACCGCATCCGCGACGAAGCTGCCTGCAGGGTCGCCCTCGTACCGCGGGTACGACGTCGTCAGCACGGCGACTTTCACGGGATCCTAGAAGCCGTAGGCTGAGAGAAGACTGCGGGCATCGCCAGCGCCAGCATCACGAAGACATAGAAGTAGAGGAACGGGATCGTCAGGTAGAAGACGTTCGCCGCCAGCGTCCCGACGAGCGCGGCGGTCATCCCCCAGGCCAGAGGCCGTAGCCGCGCGGCGAGGGGATTTCCCTTGGCGGCGAGCGCCTCGCCGAGCTTCCGCGCCGCAGCGAGCTGCCTGAAGATCCACCAGAGGAAGACCACGAACAGCGCCGCCCCGACGAGCCCGCCCTCGACGATCAGCATCACGTAGTAGGAGTGCGGCCCCCAGTTCGTCTTACCGGTGACGAACTCGTAGTAGACGGAGAAGTTGTTGAACCCGAGCCCGAAGAGCGGGTGCTGGTGCAACACCTGCGGGATGAAGTCGTAGACGCCGAAGTGGGCGGAGGTGGAGCTGCCGCCGGTCTGGATACGCGAGCGGATCACCACGTCGAAGAAGTGCCGCCGCCGGTAGACCTCGAACGCGACCGGCAGCGCGACGAGCGCGAGCGGAAGGAGCGCGAGGCGCGAGAAGAGCAGGTGGCGGTACGGAATCAGCAGCACGAGCGCGCCGACCGTGAGCCCGAGGATCCCGCTCCGCGAGAGCGTTGCGAGCTCCACGAGGAGCAGGAAGCCGATCAGCACCGCCAGCGGCGTCCGCAGCCGGTGCCCGCGCTCGAGCCGGAGGTAGATCGGCGACAGGATCAGGATCGGCATCAGCAGCTCGATCGCGAGGTGGTTCGGGTCGCCGGTCAGCGCATTCGGCCGGTAGACGCTCGAGCCGTTGACGGCGCCGTAGATGTTGATCTGGCTCGCGCCGCCGGTGATCGGGTTCAGAAAGAGCGTGTCGAGGTTGCGCCCGGCCTGGGCGGCAAGCAGTTGCAGGATCCCGTAGGCACCGTTCGCAGCGATCCCTCCGAGGAACCACGCGAGCGTCTTCCAGTAGAAGTCGAGCGGCTTGCGCGAGAGGTAGACGACGCCGGCGATCAGGAACCCGAAGTGGAGCAGCCACTTGGTGAGCCCCTTTACGAACTGGTCGAGCGCCTGGCCCGTCTCGAGGTTGAAGAACCCGATCAGGTAGACGAGCAGGAACGCGAGCAGGAACGCGAGCAGGATCCCGGCGGCGCGCGGAGCCGGCTGCGAGCGACGGCCGAGACGGTCGAGCGCGTAGAAGAGCAGGAAGCCGCCGCACGTCAGGTCGGCGAGGAAGAGATTGCCGCCCGCGCTCCACTGCACCTTGGCGAACGTGCAGCAGAAGGCCGTCGCCAGGAAGAAGACCGGGACGAGCCTGCTCTCCTGCGCCACGGCGCGAGGTCGGGCCTGCGTCGCCGCGATCGCCGTCATTCGAGGCTCCAGAGCAGCTCGGCCAACTCCTCGACGCGAGTTCTGCGGGAGAGCCGGTTCCGCTCGTCGTCGGTCAGGTAGCCGTTGCCCAGGTGGCCGGCCTTCCAGCGCGCGTGCAGGCCCACGAGCGCCTCGCGGATCCCCTTCTCGTCCTCGGGCCCGACGACGATCCCGGCGCCCGTTTCGCGCACGAGCTTCGCCGCCGCGCCGTCGGTCGGAACCGCCGCGAGGATCGGCCGCTCCGCCGCGAGGTACTCGAAGATCTTCCCGCTCGGCACGACCTTCCCGCGCCCCGCCGCCTCGGGCAGGAGCAGGAGGTTCGCCTCGGAGTCGCGCTGCAGCTCGAGCGCACGCCGGTGCGGCAGGTAGTCGAGCAGCTCGAGCCGGTCACCGAGGTCGAGCTCCTCCACCCATTCGCGGTCGACGGAGCGGAAGTCTCCGACGAAGCGCGCCACGACGTCGTCCAGGCCCGACGAGGCGAGCGCGGAGAGGAACGCGCGCGGGTTGCGCTTGCCGAAGAAGCTGCCGGTGTGCGTGATCCGGAAGCGGTCGCCAGGCGTGTACTCGAGCCCCGCGAAGTCGTCGAAGTCGCAGCCGTTCGGGATCACGCGCACGGGGCCGGACGGGTCGAAGCCGCGCAGCTCGTCCGCGATCGCCTCCGAGACCGCGACGATCCCGTCCGCGTTGTTGGCGACCAGCCGCACGACCCGCTCGAGCGCCTTCTCCTTCGCCTGCACCGACTTACGCTCGAAGCGCCGGTCGGCGTTCAGCACCAGCGAGTCGCGCTGGTCGGCGATCCACGGCACCCCCGTGAGCTTCTTCACGCTCGCGCCGATCAGGTTCATCGAGAGCGGCGGGCTCGTCGTGACGATCGCGTCGATGCCCTCGTTCCGCACGATCCGTACGGCCGCGGGAATCGCCGTCGGCGCCCACGTGACGCTCGCGTCCGGGAGAAGCAGCCGCCTGCCCGCGAGCCGCGCCTGTGCCAGCGCGAGGTCGACCCCGGTGAGCCCGCGCAGCTCCTCGGACGGGAGCCGCGCCTTCGGCCCCAGGTAGCGGGCGCGGTGCACGAACGCCTGCGTGGGCGGCCGGAGCTCATCGTCGCGGTGCAGCCACTTCGGGTCGTCGGGCGCGAGCACGTGCGTCTCGATCCCGAGCGCCGGCAAATGGGTCGCGAGCTTCAGCGGCCGTTGGACGCCGCCTCCGCCCGCGGGCGGGAAATACATTGTGACGAGCAGGACTTTCATTGGATAGCTGCGGGGAGCCGGTACAGAACGTAACGCGAGCCGACGTAGACGCGCGGCAGCCGGAAGCGGACGTTTCCGACGCGCCGTCGGTCGACCAGCAGCCAGTGCGCACCGTAACGGCGCGGCAGCGACAGTGGGCCGCGGTCGTGGAAGAAGCGCCGCGCGTCCTTGAGCCGCCCGGTCGGCCGGTTCGCTTTCGTGTCCGCGACGTGGGAGGTCGGCGTAGCGTTCACGTACACCGGCGCGAACGCACCCAGCTCGTAGGCCGTGAGGGCATCCGAGAAGACGACGTCGCCCTCCGGCACCTCGCGATGAACAGCGGCGACGAGCTTCTGCGGGAGGCCGAGGCGTGCGTTCGGTGAGCGTGTCCAGTTCGAGTAGCCGTGGACGGCGACCGGGATCAGAAAGCACACGACCGCCGCGGCTGCCACAGCTGGCGAGCCCTGGATCTCGGGGATCCTCCGGCCGAAGATCCCGGCCGCGAGCAGCGCCGCGATCGCCGCGGCGAAGGCGATCCAGGTGAGCAGCCGAGGCCCGCCGTTCACGAAGCGATACGGCGTGCCGAAGTCGCCGGGGTAGGCCAGCTGCACGGCGATCCCGGCCACGAGCGCAACGGGCAAGAGCGCCCAGCGCAGCCAGCCCGCCAGCACCAGCGCGCCGCCGACGAGCACGAACGGCCGCGGCGAGAAGGCGATGATCCGGCGCGCCTGCGAGATCGAGATCGCGTCCGCGAAGTACGGGAAGACGAACGGCACCAGCGCGATCACCAGCGTCGCCAGCATCGAGCCGAGCACGAACGCACCCCACATCCGCCGGTGCGCGAAGACGGCGAGCGGCAGGAGCGCGAGCGACGCCACCGCCACCGCACCGGCCCGCCCGAACAGCTCGGGGCTGAGGCGGTAGCTGTGCAGCCCGAAGACGTCGAGCTCCTGCCCGTAGCCCGCGAACGCGCGCCGGAGCTCGGCCCGCGAGGGGCTGTGCGAGGCGGTCTCACGCACGAGCGGCAGCAACCACAGGACGACCAGGCTCGCGGGCACGACGATCGCGGCCAGCGCGGCCGCGATGTGCGGGATGTCGTGACGGACGTCGAGCACGGCGCGCACGAGCAGGAACCCGGCGAGGCCGATCGCGAGCAGGACGGAGTAGCTCGGGTGCACCAGCGTCATCACCAGCGAGGCTCCGGCTACGGAGGCAAGCAGGCCCGCCGAGGGCTCGCGGACGTAGGCGAAGACGAGCGCGAGCAGTGCGGGCAGCAGGAGCAGCCGCGACGCGGACGCCGGCAGTGCGAGCGAGCTGTACGAGCCGCCGTGCCCCGGGGAGAGGCCGATCAGCGCGAACTCCGCCAGCGCGGCCGCGACGCCCGCCCAGCGCGAGCGGAACAGGATCGCGCCCGCCTCGTAGACGAGCACGAACGAGATCGGGAGCAGGACGCTCGGCGCGTGCAGCACCGTCGACGGGGCGCCGACGCCCGCGAGCCGCGCGAGCATCGCGTCGACCGCGTGCCAGAGCGGGAACGCGTACCCCGGGTGCAGCCCGCCGTCCCGGAACTCGTCCACCGAACGGAGCGAGAGCGAGTCGAACGCAAGCAGCTTCTGGATCCGCGCGAGGTGGAAGAACGCGTCGCCGTCGTAGCGCGAGACCCACCAGAGCGAGATGCCGGCAGCGATCCCGAGCACGAGCACGCCCGCACGCCACACGGAGGGCTCGGCCGGCCGCCGTTCGGCGAACGGCAGGACGACCAGCGCGAGCACGGCGAGCAGGATCAACGCGAGCCAGAGCGACCCGTGGACCGCGAACATCACTGCCGTCGCGCCGAAGACCGCGGTCATGGCCCACGCGAACGCGCCGGCGAAGCCGCCGACCCCGAGCGCGCGTGAGACCAGCACGCCCGGGAGCAGTAGGCAGGCCGTGGCCGCGCCAAGCCGCAGCCCGAGGCCGACGCCGTCCGCGGGCAGCAGCCGCGCGAGCGCCAGCGCGACCGGCGCGACCAGCCAGGGGAGCAGCCTCACCGGCGCAGCAGCCGTGCGACCTGGACGAGGGCCGGCTTCAGGTCGTCCCGGGCGAAGATCGCGTCGACGTACGGCGGCCGCTGCACGGCCGGCGACTCTCCGGCCTGGAGGGTGATCGCCCAGCGCTTGCGCGTCCCGTTCGCCGAGACCGGCTCCACCCGCTCACCGGTCAGGTCCCGGTAGGCGATCAGTGGCAGGTCGACACCGCAGGCAGCCGCGAGGCCGTGCCACTGGAAGAGCCGCGGGTTGACCTCCATCAGCTTGTACGCGCCGTCGCGCACGTCGCGCTTGAACTCGACCTGGGAGAGCCCGTGGAACTCGAGCGCGCGCAGGAGCTTCAGCCCCTGCTCGACGACCTCCTCGACCCAGACCGCCTCGCCCACGCGGCACGTGCCGACGCCCGGCGGCGTCTGGCGCAGCTTGCGGCCGCAGAACAGGCCGAGGGCCTCACCGTCCTGAGAGAGGTACGAGCCGAGCGTGTACAGCTCGTCGTCTCCGCCGGGGATCACCTCCTGCACCATCGGCGCATACGGCTCCGACTCGCCGTAGGCGCGCTCCACCTCGGCGGCGTTCTCGCAGCGAAAGGCCTGCCTGCCGAAGCGCCGCTTGAAGCCCTCGGTCGAGGAAGGCTTCACGAGCACGGGGAAGCCGATCCGCTCGGCCTCGGCGCGTGCCTCGGCTACCGACCCTGGGTGCGCCGTGCGCGGCGTCGCCACGCCGGCTTGCTCCGCCGCGTCGAGCTGGGCGCGCTTCGTCTGGATCGCGGCCAGCACCCCCCAGGGCGGGAACGGGTAGAGGAACCTCCTGCCGAGCCGGCCGGCCGCGCGCGCGATCGCGTTGAGCGGCTCGTCGTGGGTCGCGAACACCGGCGCGCCCTCGACGTCGAGACCCTCGAGGAACGAAACGAACGCCTCCTCGTCCTGCGGGTCCGGGGTGACGATCGGCTCCGCGTAGCGCGAACGGAAGCCGAGCGCGCTCGGCCGGTGGTCGAGCGCGAGCACGCGGATCCCCGCGCGGCCGAGCGAGCGGATCGCCGCCAGCCCGTTCACCCAGCCCACGTCCACCACGACCGCGGGATTCACCGCGCGAGCAGCTCCTCGAGCGACGAGCCGCCGAGCCAGCGAGCGGTCTCCGAGTAGGTGCGGCCGCGATCGCCGGGGAAAAGCAGCCCGCGCAGCCGCAAAGACGCGTGCAGGAGCCTCCGCCCCCGCTCCGCCTCGCGTGTCCCGTTGTGCTTGGCGAGGAAGCGCAGGTGGCCGCGCACCTGCTCACGGAACATCGGGCTCCAGTTCTGCCGGGTCGAGGCGCCTCCGACGTGCACGAACTCCGCGTCGGGGGTGAACAGGATCTTCCACCCGGCCTGGCGGAACCGGTAGCACCAGTCCGTCTCCTCGCTGAACATGAAGAAGTCCTCGTCGAAGAGGCCAACCGTATCGGCGGCCTCGCGGCGAACGAGCAGGACCGAGCCCATCAGGAACTCGGCCTCCAACGGGCGGTCGTAGGCGAAGCCGTTGCCGTAGAACGCGTTCAGCGCGCGCGAGCGCGGCGCCAGCTTCCGCAGGAAGAGGTACTCGGTCGCGAGCCGCCAGAGCGTCGGGAAGCCGCGCACCGACCGCTGCAGCCGCCCGTCGGGAAAGCGGAGCTTCGGCCCCACGACGGCGGCGTCGGGATGCGCTTCGCCGAATGCGACCAGGCGCTCCAGCGCGCCCTCGGTCGCCCAGGCATCCGAGTTCAACAGCAGGAACCAGTCGCCGGCCGCGGCGCGCATGCCCGCGTTCGAGCCGGCGCCGAAGCCCTTGTTCTCCTCCTCGAGCAACCGCACGTCGGGGAACTGCTCGCGCAAGAGCTCGACGGTGCCGTCGCCCGAGCCGTGGTCGACCACGATCGACTCGTGGCCGTGCACGCTCTCGAGCGCCTGCTCGACCCAGGGCAGCGCGTTGAACGTGACGACGACGACCGAGACGTTAGCCATCTGCTGCGGGCGCGCGGGTCGTCAGCCCGCGCAGGCTCTGCCAGCCCAGCAGCATGACGCCGGGAAGCGAGAGGCAGAGCGTCACGAGGAAGAACAGGAACCCCGTCGCGAATGCCGCGTCCGCGCCGACCCCGAGCCTGCCGAGGAAGCTGACGAAGAACGACTCCCGCACCGCGATCCCGTTCACCGAGAACGGCACCAGCAGGACGAGGAAGAGCAGCGGCCCCATCACGTAGTACGGCCGCGGCGAGAGGTCGACGCCGACCGCCTTGCCCGCGAACCAGATCGCGAGCACGCGCACCGACTGCACCGCGAGGGTGAGCGTGAAGACTCCGAGAAGGAGGCCCGGGTGGTCGCGGTAGCCGTGGATGCCCTCGTACGCGGCGCGGATCGGCCGCTCGAGGCGGATCAGCCGCAGCAGCGGCACCGTCTTCGCGAGCACGGGGCGCACGCTGCGCGAGAACAGGGCGACGGCGAGGATGATCGTCCCGATCACGAACGCGCCTTCGATCCAGAGGTACGGGCCGACCGGGTAGTGGCCGATCGCGAGCACGAAGCCGACCGCGGCCAGGGCGAGGGTGGCCGCGCCGCCGAGCGCCCGCTCGAGCAGCACGGAGCCGGCGACGTCGCCGCCGCGACCGGTGTGGCGGCGGGCGGTCTCGTAGATCCGCACCGCGTCGCCGCCGACCGCGGTCGGCAGCAGCTGGCCGGCCGTGTACGCGACGAAGTAGGCGCGTGTCAGCCAGGAGAGACGGTCGTCGATCCCGCGCGCACGCAGCAGCTGCTGCCAGCGCCACGCCATCGGCCAGACCGAGCCGATCATGATCGCGACCGCCGCAAGGAAGTAGCCGATCTCCGCGTGCGCCAGCAGGTGCAGCGTCTTCGAGAGATCGATCTTCCAGACGAGGTATGCCGTGCACAGGCCCGTGACGGCGAGCGTCGCGACGAGCCGGAGAGTCCGGTTCCTCAAGGGTTACGCCACTTGCGCATCGGCAGTGCCGAAGCGTACGTACTCGGCCCGGCCGAGAGCCGCGTCCAGCGCGAGGCCGTGGACGTCGACGCCGTGCAGCAGGCGGCAGAGCTCGGCCTCGCGGTCGCTGACCCGCGCCCGCACGTCGACGACGCACGGACCGTCGGCGCCGATCCGGACGCGTGTCGAGGTCAGGCCGTCCGTCACGCCGAGCGCCTCCGCCGCCCGGTATGCGAGCGCAGCCGCGGGCCCGGAGCCGAGCAGCGGCCGCAGCTCGCCGCGCTCGGAGAAGGCGGTGACCGTCACCTCGGTGGCGCCCGGAGCCTCCTCCGCCAGCCGCCTTCCCTTGCGGTCAGGTTGGGTGACGACGCAAGGAAAGCTTGCCTGGGCACCGTCGGTGAGGACTGCCCACCGCACCTGCGGGACGCCCCCGTCGCGCAGCCGCTCACGCTGGCGGAGACGCGAGCCCAGCAGCACCGCCGTCTCCGGCGAGTGCGGGTGCGGGAGGCCGAAGCGGAACGCGAGCCGCGCCGCAAGTCCCGTCTGGCGCCCGGTCGCGAGGACCCCGTCGATCCGCACCGCGTCGGCGAGCCGCTCCAGGGCAGGCTCGTCGTCGAGGGCCAGGATCGCCCTGCGGTGCGCGAGCACGAACCCCGGCGCGCGCGGGTCCGGATCGACGGCGACGACGAAGAGGCCGCGGGCCCTGGCCGCCGCGAGCGGCGCGGTCGAGCGTGCCCCGAGGACGAGCAGCTTCACCCGACCACTCCGTTTGCGGGCAAAGCCCGGTCCCGCCAAAATGAGGACGTGGCCACCGCCTTGGCCGATCGAGTCGAGGAGCTGAAAGCCGACCACGGGCACGGCGCCAGCTGGATGGCCCGGCGCGCGGTAGAGGCGCTCGCGGCAGTGGCCGAGGAGCAGACAAGCTCGGCCCAGGAGCTGCTGGACGACCTCGTCGCCGCAGGGCGACAGCTCGCCGACAGCAGGCCCGGCGTCGGAGCCGTGGCCGGAGCGATCGGGCGCGTGCTCGCAGCGGCGGCCGGAAACGCCCAGCTCGAGGTCGAGCAGCTACGGCAGCTCGTGCGCGAAGAGTCGGAGGCGCTCGTGGACGGACGGCGGCGCGCGGCGGCCTCGATCGCGATCCAGCTGCGCGACCGGCTCGAGGACACCGTGGTGCTCACGCATTCCGCTTCGGCAACCGTGCGGGAAGCCCTGCTTCGCACGCCGCCTGAGCGGGTGATCTGCACCGTCTCGGAGCCGTACGCCGAGGGCCGACCGTTTGCGCAGGAGCTGGGGGAGGAGGGGCTCGACGTCGAGCTGGTGGAGGACGAGCAGGCGCCGCGCCAGCTCGAGTGGGCCTCGCTGCTGCTGCTCGGCGCGGACACCGTGTTCCGCTGCGGCACGCTCTGCAACAAGGTCGGCACGCGGGCGCTCGCAGAGGCCGCGCACGACGAGGGCGTGCCGGTGATCGTCGCCTGCGAGATGCTGAAACTGGCTCCGATGAGGGCGCGGGACGCGCCGCCGCTCACCGAGCCGGAGTTCGAGCTCACGCCACCCGAGCTGATCGACGTCGTGATGACCGAAGAGGGCGGCCACCCCCCGGAGGAGATAGCCGCGCTAGTCGACCGAACGCCGTTTCTCCGCGCTGGATACAAGATCCTCGGCCGGTGAAGACGGATGTGCCGGCTAAGCCGGCACATCCTCTAGGCGGCGTCGCAAGCGACGCCTTGGCGACCGAACGCCGTTCCTGCGCGCGGGCTACGCGCTTCTAGGCCGCTAGGCCGCTTCGAGCGCCGGCTCAGCCGCTTCCTGCTCCTGTGGCCGCCGCTTACGCTGGATGCCCAGCGCGGCCAGGGCGCCCGCGGCGACGAGCACGGCGCCGACGTAGATCGCCGGCGTGAGGCCGTCGACGAACGTCTGCCCGGTCGTGTACCCGCCGTAGTGCGCGAACACCGAGGCCAGCACCGCGACGCCGAAGACGCCGCCGAGCTCGCGGATTGCGTTGTTGGCGCCCGACGCCTGCCCCTCCTCGATCGGACGCACCGCCGACAGGACGACGTTCGCGACCGGCGCGAAGTAGAGCGCCATCCCGATCCCGGACAGGACGAACGGGGTCACGAGCTCGGAGTACGCGACCGTCGGAGTCGAGACGAACGCGATCCAGGCGAGGCCCACCGCCTGCATCGCGAGCCCGGTCGCCATCAGCGACCGACCGCCGATGCGATCCGAGAGAGCGCCCGCGATCGGCGCGACGAAGATCGGCATCGCCGTCCACGGCAGCACGCGCAGGCCCGCCTGCAGCGGCGAGTAGCCCTGCACCGTCTGGAAGAACTGCGCGAGCAGGAAGATCGAGCCGAACATCCCGAAGAACATCAGGAACGAGGCCGCGTTCGCGGCCGTGAAGGTGCGGTTGCGGAAGAACTGCAGCGGCAGCATCGGCTCCGGCGCGCGCAGCTCCCAGACCACGAACAGCGCGAGCACGATCGTCCCCAGGACGAACGAGGTGGTGATCTCGAGGCTGCCCCAGCCGACGCCGTTGCCGCGCACGAGCCCCCAGACGATCCCGAACAGGCCTGCGCTCGCCAGCGCGACGCCCGGGAAATCGAGTGCGTCGTTCGGGCCGCGGGTCTCGTGCAGGCGCAGGTAGGCGAGCGGGATCAGCGCGAGGCCGATCGGCACGTTCAGCCAGAAGATCCACTGCCACGAGATGCCCTCGACGACGGCACCGCCGACCAGCGGGCCGATCGCGACGGCGAGGCCACTGATCCCGCCCCAGGCGCCGAGCACGAGCCCGCGCCGCTCGGCCGGGACGGCCGCGCTGAGGATCGTCAGCGTCAGCGGCGTCACGATTGCCCCGCCGAGGCCCTGCACCGCGCGCGCCGCGATCAACACCTCGATCGACGGGGCTAGCGCTGCCGCCGCCGAGCCGAGCGTGAAAATCGCGAGGCCGATACCGAACATGCGCCGCCGCCCGAAGCGGTCGCCGAGCGCGGCGCCGGTGATCAGCAGCACGGCGAAGGTCAGCGTGTAGGCGTTGACCGTCCACTCGAGCCCGGAGAGGCTCGCGTCGAGGTCCTTGCGGATCACCGGCAGCGCCGTGGTGACGACGAGGTTGTCGAGCGTCGTCATGAACAACGCGACGGAGGTGATCACGAACGTCCAGAGGGTTGCGGTGCGCTGGCTCATTGCTCCTCCCTGTGGCTAGTAATTGCTCACTCACTTTCGAGACGAAAAAAAGACGTCACTTCTTCCCCAGGCACGACTCGAGGATCTCCTTCGCCCACGGCGCCGGGTCGTCGAGCAGGTCCATCGACGCGAAGACGTTCAGCAGCATCCCGAACGCGAAGAAGTCGCGGATCCGCTCCGGCTCGGCGCCCGAGACGCGCTCGACGTACTCGACCAGCCGGCCGAAGCCCTCTCGCACGGCCTCGCGCACGTCGTCGTCGTCGCAGTCCGCGTAGGCCTGCATCTGCCCCCGCAGGCGGGTGCGGTCGGCGAGCAGTCCACGGTAGGCCTGGCCGATCGCGTGCAGCGCCTCCTCGCCCTGCAGGTCGTAGGCGGCGTCCTGGAACAGCTCGAGCGTCTCGCGCAGGCAGCGGCGGACGGTCTCGAGGTAAAGCTCCTTCTTGGTGCCGAAGAGCCGGAACAGGTACGGCTGCGAGATGCCGGCCTTGCGGGCGATGGTGTCGGTCGAGGTGCCGTCGAGCCCGTGCTCTCCGAACTCTTCGAGCGCGACGGCGAGGATCTCCTCGCGCCGCTCCTCGGCGGTCTTGCGAACGGTGGTTGCCGCGGGCATGGGCGAGAAGTTAGCAGTGACTCACAACAAAGTCAACCCGCGCCCCTCACCGCTGTCGCGCTATGAGTGAATGACGACCTGCGTCCCGAGCGGGACGCGCCGGAGCAGCCAGCGCAGGTCGGCCTCGCCCGCATGGAGGCAGCCGCTCGAGACGGCCGAGCCGATCCCACCGCCCCCGTGGATCGCGAGCCGGTCGCCGCCGGTCCAGCCCGAGGGCAGGTTCGTCTGGTGGCCGGAGAGGGCGAGGATGCAGCAGCCGTAGGCGGAGGTGTTGAAGCCGGTGAGCTAGCGCCTCACCTCACCCGGTGCCAAGAGTCAGCTGACGGCGTCTTCGGGAAGCGGGATCAGCCGCGCGCGGTCGCGGACGTCCTGCATCAGCGTCAACGCGCGCCGGGCGTTCACGACCGAGCGGTCCCACGCTGGCCGGTAGCGCACCAGCGCCGGGAGCGCAGCGAGCGCGGTTCGGCGCGCTCGCAGCCCCGCCAGGAGGAGTCGCTTCGCCCGGCGGGTCTCGCCCGTGGCGGGATCGCCGCGAATGAGGTCGGCCGCGTGCTCGACGACGCCGCGGTAGGTATCGGCGCGGCGCAGCAGCTCGTCCTCCGAGAGGAGACCGAGCCGCCAGTCCCGGAACGACAGCTCGTATCCCGTCAGCGCATCGCTCACCGGCTGGTAGTCGGACACGAGGCGCTGCTGCTCCCGGTCGAGCGCGACGAACGACTGCGGCGGGGGGCGCGGCGGCTTCGGCTCGACGCGGCGCTTCCCGTGGTCGCAGCCGGCCAGCAGCACGACCGCCAGGAGGCCGCAGGCGCGCCAGTAGACTCGGCGGCCATGAAAGTGCTGGTCACGGGCGCCTCGGGGTTCGTCGGGCGCGCGCTCGTCGAGGAGCTTCGTCACGCGGACGCAGCCTACGAGGTCCACCCGCTCGGACGTGAGGAGGGCGACCTGTCCCAGGAGGGCGTTGCCGACGCCGTCGTGGCCGGGGCGCGGCCTGAGGTGATTGTCCACGGGGCGGCGCGGATCGGCGTCGTGCGCTGCGAGGACAAGCCCGAGCTCGCGGTGCGCTCGAACGTCCTGGCGACCGCGCTCGTGGCGCGCGCGGCGGCCGCCCACGGGGCGCGCCTCGTCTACCTCTCGACCTCCGACGTTTACGGATCCGCCGCGGCCGCCGACGAGGAGACGCCGCCGGCTCCCGAGAGCCTGTACGCCCTGACGAAGCTGTGGGGGGAGCAGGCCACCGCGCTGTACGCACCGAGCGGCCTTGCCGTCCTGCGGCTCGCAAACCCCTACGGGCCTGGCGTCGACGCGGGCCAGGCCAAGGGCGCGGTGCCGTCGATGCTGCGGCAGGCCGACTCACGGGAGCCGATCCCCGTCTTCCGCGGCGAAGCGCGCACGTTCTGCTGGATCGGCGACGTCGTCCGGGCGATCCGCCTCGTCGTGGAGGCCGGCGCCGAGGGAACCTTCAACGTGGGCTCCGACGGCGAAGCCGTCTCGCTCGCGGACGTCGCCCGGGTCGCCTGCGAGCTGACCGGCGCACCGCACGAGCTGATCGAGGAGGTCGAGCCGCCTCCCGGCCGGGTGATGACGCGGATCGCGACCGAGCGGATCCGCGCGCTGGGCTGGCGGCCCGAGGTCCCGCTCGACGAAGGGATGCGGCGGCTGCTGGGCTCGCTGCGCACCGGCGCACCCGCATAGATGGCAAAGGCGTTCGTCCTCACCGGCGGGTCGCGCTCGCAGCTCGGGCTGCTCGAGCAGGCGCGTGCGCTCGGGCACGAGGTCTGCGTCGTCGACGGCTCCGACCGCGCGCCGCTCCTGGCCGAGGCCGAGCACGCGATCGTGCGCAGCTTCACCGACGTGAACGGCGTCATCGGCGACCTCGAGGCGCGCGGGATCGAGCCGGTCGCGGTCGCAACGATGGGCTCCGACCAGGCCGTCGTCCCCACCGCGCAACTCGCGGAGCGGCTTGGGCTGCCCGGCTTGCCGGTGGCCACCGCGCGCACGGTCGCGGACAAGCGCCGCATGCGCGCGGCCTTCGAGCGGGCGAAGGTGCGCTGCCCGAAGGGGCGCGAGGCCGCGAGCTTCGAGGAGGCCGAGCAGGCGTTCCACCAGCTCGGCGCGCCCGTGGTCGTGAAGCCGGTGGACGGCTCCGCGCAGCGCGGCGTGACCGAGGTGCGCAAGGAGGGCGACCTCGCCCCGGCGGTCGACCGCGCCCTGGCGGCTTCGAAGACCGGCGCGATCGTGCTCGAGCAGTTCCTCGACGGCGACGAGTTCACGGTCAACGGCTTCCTGCTCGAGGGCGACTACTTCCCGATGAGCGTCACGCAGCGGCTGCTGCACCCGCCGCCGCCGCTCGGCGTCTGCATCGCCCATCGCTACCCGTCGGGCCTCGCGGACGAGGAGCGGATCTTCGAGCTCGCGCGGGCCGCAAGCCGCGCGGTCGGGCTGCAGACCGGGCCGTCGTACGTCCAGATCAGGATCCAGGATGGCCAGCCCTGGGCGATCGAGGTCGGAGCGCGGCTCGGCGGCGGTAAGGACGCGGAGCTGGCGAAGCTCGTGACCGGCTTCGACGCGATCCGGGCGAACGTGCTCTGGGCACTCGGCGAGCTGCGCCGCGAGGACCTCGGCCACGGCGAGCCGCAGGCGACCGTCGGGCAGGTTCGCTTCGTCGTTCACGAGCCCGGGCACATCGTCCGGCTCGACACGGCCCCGGCGCTCGCGCTCGACGGCGTCCACGAGGCCGGCTGGTACTGGCGCGAGGGGATGACGCTGCCGCCGATGACGTCAGGGGCGGAGCGCCTTGGATACCTGCTCCTCACGGCGCAAGACGAGGGCGAGCTCGACGAGCTCACCGAACGCGCGCTCGCGGCGCTCGACATCCAGATCGCCACCGAGCCGGCCGTCGTCTGAGGCGTCGCTTGCGATGCCGACCTCAGGACGTACGAGCTTCGCTCGTGCGTCCGTTTGAAATGCCAACCAGGAACGTCGAACGATGAGTCCCGTGTGAGAGCTCTTCACTCCCCGGTCAACGTCGCGGGCGGCCCGGGCGCGATCTCGGCCGGGCTGCGAGAGCTCGGCGTCGAGAGCACGCTGCTCGTCTTCAACGAGCGGCCGTTCGAGCGTGGCTACGACGTCAACCTCCGCCTGCGCGACACGAGCCGCGCAAGCTCGATCCCGTTCAACCTGCCGAAGCAGCTGCGCGCGCTCGCCTGGGCGCTTCCCCGCTTCGACGTCTTCCACTTCCACGCGGGGCTGACCCTCGCGCCCGAGCGGCTGACGCTGCCGTTGCTGCACGCCCGGAGGAAGGGCGTCGTGTTCCAGTCCTGGGGCTCCGACCTCCGCGGGCGCCAGGCCTCGGACGTCCAGTACCTGCGCAAGGCGGGCGCGGTCATCGTCGGGAGCTACCTGACGAGGCGACTCGCTCCGCGCGGGCCGTGGCCGGACTACGACGTCGTCCCGCCGGCGATCGTGCTGCACGACTGGGAGCCTTCGCCGGTCGAGCCAGGAGATGTGCTGCGAGTCGCGCACGCGCCGAGCAAGCGGAAGGTCAAGGGCACGGAGGCGGTGCTGGCGGCGGTCGAGGCGCTGCAACGGCGGAGGGCGCCGATCGAGCTCGACCTGATCGAGGGCGTCCCGAACCGCGAGGCACGCAAGCGCTACGCGGCCGCCGACGTCGTGGTCGACCAGCTCCGGATCGGCTGGTACGGCATGTTCGCGATCGAGTCGATGGCGCTCGCGAAGCCGGTTGTCGTGCACCTGGACGAGCGCGGCGCCGAGGAGACCGAGGAGGCGTTCGGGCTCGAGCTGCCGCTCGTTCGCGCAGACGAGCGCAGTCTCGAAGCAGTGCTCGGCGGGCTCGTCGAGCGGCGGGCGGAGCTACCCGAGCTCGGCCGTCGCAGCCGCGAGTACGTCGAGCGCGTCCACGCGCACACCGCCGTCGCGCGGCGCGTGCTCGAGATCTACGAGCGCGTCATGCCCGACAGCTCGTAGAAACCCATCGGCGACCACGAGAACCCGCGCACGCCGGGAGCGAGCGTGAAGTGGTCGACCGCCGTGTAGACCGGGATCGCCGGCACCGCCTCGTGCAGCTTGTCGACGAGCTGGCGCTCGATCCGCCAGCGCGCCTCGTCGTCGAGCTCGCGCACCGCCTGCCGCATGAGCCCGTCGTAGGAGGGGTCGCACCAGCGCGCGACGTTGAATGCGCTCCCGCACGGAAAGACGTCGAGCAGGTTGTAGGCGTCGAAGACCTTCGTGCTCCAGCCGAGGAGGGTGAGATCGGTCGTCGTCGCCAGCAGTTCCTGAAGAGTCCCGACGGGCCGGTACGAAAGCGTGATGCCGAAGCGGCGCAGCTGCTCGTCCTCGCGCCGCAGCCGCGCCGCGATCCTCGAGCCGCCCAGGTCCTCGCGGGCCCACGCGAGCGTGAGCGCCAGGGGCTTCGGCGCCTTCTGCAGCTGCACGGGCTCGTGCGAGTTGACGACTGCGGCTCCGGGCACCGCCGGCGAGACGAGGGACGCCGGCTTGCCGCCCAGGTCGAGGTGCGTCACCACCCAGGCGACGTACTGCCGCGCGTCCTGGTCCGCCAGCGGGGAGTCCCGGGTCGCCAGCCAGAGCAGGCCCGTCGCGAACGTCTGCAGCTCCCGCGCTCCCGCCGGCGTGGGGCCGACGGTGTCGATCCACGGCAGCCCCGGGCCGGCCAGCCCGCGCGGCAGCACCGCGTCCGCGCTCTTCGGCGACGCCGTCATGACGACGCGCGCCGGCTCGACCTCGTCCGCGTTCCAGTAGCCGAGGTTCCGTTCGAGGACGAGGCGGTCCGAGCTGCGCGATCCGAGGCGGAACGGGCCGCTGTAGGCGTTCGGCTTCGGCGGTTGCAGCGCGGCGACCGGGAACGCGGCGAGCTCGTCGAACCACGGCACCGGGTGCTGGAGCGTGATGCGGAGCGTCCGGTCGTCCAGCGCCTCGACCCCGAGCCCGCCGGACCCGGTCGCGTGCAGGCGCCGCGCCCCGCGGACGATGCCGAGTGCGGGCCCCGCGTACGGCGCGCCGGTCGACGGCGCGAGCGCCCGCAGCCACGAGCGCCGGAAGTCGTCGGCCACGATCGGCGTCTCGTCGCTCCAGCGCAGGTTCTTGCGCAGGTGGAAGGTCCAGACGAGGCCACCCTGGTCGACGTCCCAGGACTCGGCGAGGTCCGGCTCGACGCCCGTCCCCGAGAAGCGGGTCAGGCCCGAGTAGAGCTCGTGCGCGACGTTCAGCGACGGCAGGTCAGACGCATTTGCGGGATCGAGCCGGCTCGGGATGAGAGGCAGCGCGACCCGCAGCGTCACGCGCTTCGGCGCGGGCTCGTTGGAGCCGCCGCAGCCGGCCAGCAGCATCACCGCGGCGGCGAGAGCTAACCCACGAGCCTTCGCCATACGTTGTCGAGCAGCTTGTACGTTACCCCGCGGCCCATCCGCAGGAAGGTGTAGTTGCCGGTCGCGAAGGCCTCTCCGCGACCGTCCCGCGACCACACCATCGCCGCGTTGATGACGCCGCGCTTCCCGCGGATGATCGCCTGCGCGGCGACGACGTGGTCGTGCGGTGTGAGCTGCGGGTCGACGCGGTCGCTCTCCGAAGCGGCAACGCCGAAGGCGTCGCCGGGGCCGATGCCGGTGCCGCGGAAGAGCCAGCGCACGCGCTGGTAATCGCGCCCTGCCGCCGCCACGTACGGCACTGCGCGCACCTTCGGGAAGCAGCAGCCGTCGTAGCCCACACCCGCGATCGCGAAGTCGGAGCGCCCCCCACGCGCGTCGTAGTCGGTCATCAGGACGGCGTTTCGCTCACGGTCGATCCGCACCTGCCGGTAGAAGGGGTTCGCCTGCAGGAAGACCAAATTGCCGCCGTCCCGGCGGTAGCGCATCAGCAGGTCGTACGTCTTCGGCTCGTAGTACTCCGTGTGACCCGGGAAGATGACCGCGCGGTAGCGGCGCAGCGTCGACAGCGGCAGGCGGCCGAGCTCGACGTCGGTGATCTGCTGCGTGCGGCCCCGGCGCTGGCAGAGCCAGCGCGAGAACGGCAGCGCCGCCTGGTGGTCGTCCTCGAGCCCGTCGCGCAGAAGCGGGCCCGTCAGCGAGATGCGCCGCTGGGGCCAGAACTGGTACCAGCTGTCCGGGATGCCGTTCAGGTCGGCGTCGTAGGCGTTGTACGCGCGCCAGGTGAGGTAGGGCCAGACGACGAGCGCCGTGTGCGGCTCGGGCCGGTCGAGGGGCACGGGCGAGCGCACCACGATAGGGGCGCGGAAGACGTCGCCCGCAGAGTCGCCTGCGACCGCGTGGTACAGGCCGGGCGGGTTGCCGAACGGGATCCTGATGCTGCCGTCGTCGCTCGCGACCATCTGCTCCTCGCCCGGCGCGGTGCAGTCCTGCTCGAGGCTGACGCCGGCCTGGCCGCGGTCGGCGGAGAGCACGAGCGGGACGCGGTCGCCCTGGTGGAAGCTCCCCGTCGAGTCGGTGAAGAGCGCGAGCCGCTCGACGCGCACGACGTGCGGGTTCGCGGCACACCCCGTGCTCCGCCACGGTGGCCGCCGCACGCTCACCTCCGCGGCACCGGGCCGCAGCACGCCTCGAGGCGGCAGCAGCCGCCCGGGCTCCTTGTAACAGACTGTTACTTGGTAGGTGCCGTCGCCGAGCGCGCGGCCGGTCGCGGAGGTGCCGTTCCAGGTCAGCTCGCCGGAGGTCGACGAGAGCCCGGTGCGGATCCGCTTCCAGCCGCTGAGCCGCCCGCCCCAGACGTAGACGCGCAGGCCGAGCAGCGTTCCCGGCGACGCATTCGTCTTCACGGTCAGCGAGTCCCGGACACCGTTGCCGTTCGGGCTGATCACCGGCGTCGACAGCGACTCGATCCGCAGCATCGCGGGCGTCTGCGCGCCGGCCCCCGGCACCGCCGCCACGACGACACAAGCCGCCGCGGCCAGGAAGAGCCGCCTCACCGCGAAGGCGCCAGGCTCTGCACGGGCTGCCGCTCGCGGTACCACGCGATCGTGCGGGCGAGACCCTCGTCCAGGTCGACGCGCGGCTCCCAGTCGAGCAGCTTGCGCGCCTTGTCGACGTTCGGGATCCGCATCTCGACGTCGGTGTAGTGCAGGGGCTTGAAGACGATCTCGGACTCGGACTCCGCGAGCCGCTTGATCCTGGAGGCGAGGTCGAAGACCGTCACCACCGAGCGCGGGTTGCCGACGTTGAACACCTGCCCGACCGCCTCCTCGCGCTCCAGCATCGCGAGCAGCGCCTCCACCACGTCGTCGACGAAGCACCAGGCGCGGATCTGCGAGCCGTCACCGTGGATGACGAGCTCCTCGCCCGCGAGCGCGCGGACCGTGAAGTGGTGGATCGCGCCGCTGCCGACCTGGCCGGGCCCGTAGACGTTGAACGGTCTGATCGAGGTCGACGGCAGCATGTGCTCGTCGTAGTACGAGTGCGCGAGGTACTCGCCGGCGAGCTTCGAGACCGCGTACGTCCAGCGCGCCTCGCCGACCGAGCCCTGGGAGGTGACGTGCGTCTCCTCGACCTTGTACGCGTGCGTGCCGAAGACCTCGCTGGTCGAGAAATCGACGAGCCGCTCGATCGTGCCGGCCTCGTGCGCGGCCTCGAGCACGTTCGAGGTGCCGATCAGGTTCACCCGCATCGTGCGCACGGGGCTCTTCAGCACCGTGTCGACGCCCGCGATCGCCGCGAGATGGACGACGTGGGTCGCGCGCGAGGTCAGCTCGCGCAGCAGCGGCAGGTCGAGCACGTCGCCCTCGACGAAGCGGAGGTTGCCGTGCTCGGCGAGATCGGTCCCCGTGAGCGAGTCGCGGTGCAGGTTGTCGAGCACCACGATCTCGTTCTCGGCGACGAGCCGCCGCGCGAGCGCAGTGCCGATGAAGCCCGCGCCCCCGGTCATCAGGATCCTCTTTCCGCTGAGCACGATCGGCCAGTCTATCCGTGTTCCAAACAGGCGTTCGGGCGAAGCCCGGACGCCTTTCCACGGCACCGCAAGCGGCGCCTTGGGCCAAACTTGTGGCCGTGATCGCGCAGCAGCTCGGGCGACTCGCCAAGCATTCCGCCATCTACGGCCTGGGCGCCGTCGTCTCGCGGCTGATCGGCGTCCTGCTGCTGCCGATCGTCACCCGCTACCTGACGCCCGCCGACGTCGGCGCCGTCGACACGCTGATCTCGCTCACGGTCGTGCTCGTGATCCTCCTGCGGATGGGCATCTCGATGGCGTTCTTCCGCTTCTACTTCGACGCCGAGGACGAGGCGGGCCGCACGACGGTCGTGCGCACCTCCTTCTGGTTCACGATCACGATGGCGACGTTCGGGCTCGTCGTCGGGTCGCTGCTCGCGGGCGAGATCTCGCAGCTCCTCTTCGAGACGGACTCGAAGGCGAACCTCGTGCGCGCGGCGCTCGTCCTGCTCTGGGCGCAGATGAACTACGAGCAGCTCACCGCGCTCTTCCGCGTCGAGGAGCGCTCGGTCTCCTACGTGGCCGCGACGCTCGCGAACGTGATCATCACCGTCGTCGCGACGATCCTGCTCGTCGCCGTCTGGCACAAGGGCGCGATCGGCGTGATCCTCGGCAACTCCACCGGGACGCTCGCCGTGTTCTTCGTCCTGCTCGGCTACCGGCGCTTCCAGCTCGGGCTCGAGTTCGACCGCGACCTCTTCCGCCAGATGCAGCGCTTCGGGCTGCCGCTCGTGCCGTCCGGGCTCGCGCTCTGGGTGATCGACCTGTCCGACCGCTTCTTCCTCGTGCGGATGAAGGGCCTCCACGAGAACGGCCTCTACTCGGTGGGCGTGCGGATCTCGACCGCGCTCCTGCTCGTCCTCATCGCGCTGCGCGCGGCGTGGCCGGCCTTCGCCTTCTCGATCAAGGACGACAACGAGGCCAGGCGGACGTACGGGTTCGTGCTGACCTACGTGCTCTACGTCTGCTGCTGGCTGTCGCTGACCGTCTCGCTGCTCGCGCCGTGGCTCGTTCGCCTGCTGACGACGCCGAAGCTTCTACTCCGCCTCCGAGGTCGTGCCGCTGCTCGTCTTCGCCGTGACGGCGTTCGTCGCCTTCAACGTGATGTCGATCGGGATCGGCCGCGCGAAGAAGACGCAGTTCAACTGGGTCGTGACCGGCGGCGCCGCGCTCGTCAACATCAGCCTCAACTTCGCGCTGATCCCGCCGTACGGGATGATGGGCGCTGCCATCTCGACGCTCGTCGCCTACGTCGTGATGTTCCTCGGCATGACCGTGCGGGCGCAGCAGGTCTTCCCGGTGCCGTACCAATGGCGGCGGATCGCCCTGGTGGTCGGGGCCGCCGTCGCGCTAACGGTGCTCGGGAAGAGCCTCGACGTCCCGCTGGCGGGCGCCGTCCTGCTCAGCGCGGTCTACCCGCTGATCCTGCTGCCGCTGGGGTTCTACCTCCCGGTCGAGCTGCGGCGGATCCGCGCGCTCGTCTCGCCGGCGCGGTAGCGCGGCCGCGAGGCCGATCGCGGCCCAGACGGTCGGGTCCTCGAAGAACGCGCTGTAGAAGAGGCTGTGAACCGCGATCGCAGTCAGGACGAGGCCGAGCGCGAGCGCGGTCAGCCCCGTGAGGTCGCGCGCGAAGCGGCGGAAGGCGAGGGCGAGGGCCGCGACGAGCAGCCAGGCGTAGAGCGCGAGGGCGACGATGCCGCCCTCGGCCGCAACGGTGACCGGCGTCGTGTGCGAGGCGGCGGCGTTCGGCTCCCTTCCGGGCAGGTTCGTCAGCTCCGCGTAGGCGTGCTTGAACCCGCCGACTCCCACGCCCACGAGCGGGTGGTGCACCGCGATGTGGGCGCCCTTGCGCACGAGCTTCCCGCGGCCGCTCGACGCGCTCTTGCCGTTTCCGTTGCCGAAGACGTCGTGCCGCACGCTTGGCACCGCGAGCGCGCCCGCGGCGACGATCACCGCCGCGACCGTGGCGAGCGCGATCCCGCGCCGTCCCCACGCGAACACCGCGGCGACGATCACGCCGACGGCCAGCGCCGCGAAGCTCGACTGCGAGTACGAGAAGTAGAGGCCGGCCGAGATCACGGCGATTGCAGCCGTCGCCCCGTACACCCAGCGCAGGACGCGGACGAAGAGGACGACGACCAGGAGCGAGAGGATCGCCACGACGAGGAACCGCCCGTAGATCGACGGGTCCCAGAAGACCGAGTTGACGCGGTAGAAGGGCGCGTAGGCGTTCGAGACGAGCAGCTTCGGGTTCCAGAAGACGTCGCGGGTCTCGTACTGGTAGATCCCGATGAGCGCGAAGGCGACCGCCATCGCCGTCAGCTCGACGAGCAGCCCGAGCGCGATCAGCCGGCTCCAGCGCAGCCGGGCCAGCGCAATTGCGAGCAGCCCGAACGGGAGGAAGAAGAACAGCAGCTCGATCGCGCCCTGGCGGACGTCGCCGGTCCAGAGAATCGAGAGACCGGTCCAGCCGACGAACGCGGCGAGTGGCCACGCGACTACGCCGAGCTCCCGCGCGCGCGTGTCGCCCTGAACCAGCTCCCATGCGAGCAGCAGCGCGGCCGCAGCGACCACCGCGTACATGGGCACGAGCAGGTTCGCCTCGGTCGAGCCGACGGTGACGTGAATGCGTACGGCGACACAGGCGAGGGCGGCGAACGGAAGCAGGTACGGCCAGCGGTGGAAGAGCGCGGCGCCTCCGGCTGCGAGCAGGAGGCCCAACACGCCTGCCCCGGCGAGGAGCGGCCGGTGGCCGTGGGGCGCGAGGTAGAGCGCGAGCACAACCGCGCCGAGCGCCCAGGCGCCGAGCGCCGCGAGCCGCTGCACGCGCGAGGGCGCGACGAGCAGCACGGCGAGCCCGGCCGCGCCGATCACGCCTCCCGCGCGCGCGAGCTCGGAGGTCACGGCGTGACCACCACCACCGCTCTCGCGACGTGGCCGTTCGCGTTCACGCGCAGCACGTAGCGTCCCGGTTTCGGTGCGCGCAGGATCAGCAGCCGCCCGCTGCGACGCGAGTGCAACGACCCGAGGTGCACCGAGTAGCGCTTCGCGTCCGTGACCACGCGGAAGCCGAAGCGGCGACCGCTCTTCACTCGGACCGCCTGGGGCCGCAGGTCGATGTAGCGCACCACGACATCGAGGGCGCGGCTCGGCGGCCCGAGGTTCGTGGCGAAGTCGAGCGCGCGCAAGCGGATGCGGTGGAGCCCCGGGGTCAGGCCCCGTGCGGCGTGTCCGCCCCAGTCGAGCTTGCCGGCGCGCAGATACCGACGCACCATTACGCGACGGTCGCCGTCGACGTACAGGATCGCCCGCGCCCGCTCGTTCGTCTGGTACTGGATGCGGACGAGCTCACGGCGGAAGTCGCCGTCCGGGGAGAACACCCGCGGCCGCACCGAGACGAGCCGGATCAAGGGCGGCGTCGCGTCCATCCGGATCGGATTCGGCATCAGGATCGTCCGATGCTCGCGAGCGAGGTGGACGCGGGGCCGGTAGGTCCCGTCTGGGACGACCTCGTGCGCGTCGCTGCGGCCGTCCCAGGTGAACTGCTGGTTGCCGCGCCGTGCGGAACGGTCGCGCGCGAGCGTGCGCACGACCGCGCCGCTCCCGTTGACGATCTGGACGGTCAGCCGGTCGGGCTTGCGCAAGAGGAAGCCGATCCCGGCCTCGTCAGATGACCCCGAATCCGGCGCGACGACCTTGCTGACGTGCGTGTCCGAGATGGGGCTCTTCTCGAGCTTCAGGTTCTCCGTGACTGCGAACGCCGCGGCGGTGCAGCCGAGGAGAGCCAGCACCACTACGGTCGGCAGGATGCGCCCCACGAGGCTGACGAGTCTAGTCGGAGCTAGTAGCCGTTTTGGGCCTTGGCCGCCGGCCCAGACGCGCGACGAACCCCCAGCCGGCGAAGGCCAGCGCGGCGACGGCAACGCCGGCCGCGATCACGTAGTCCGCGCCCGCGAAATCGATCAGCTTGATCCCGCTCAGCATCAGCACGGACGCCAGCCCGAGCCGCAGCGCGCGGTCGGGCACCTTGAGCGTGAAGTGGCTCGAGATCAGCACTCCCGGGATCGAGCCCGTGAGCAGCCAGCCCATCGTCCGCAGGTCGACGTTGCCCGCCACGAGGTGGCCGAAGCCGGCCACCCAGAGCAGCGCGGCCGCGTGGAAGATGTCGGTGCCCACGATCTTCGGCAGCGTCAGCGGGAAGACGAGCACCATGACCAGGCCGAAGAACGTGCCGCTGCCCACCGAGGTCAGGCCGACCACGAAACCGCAGACGGCGCCGAGCGTGAACGCGATCAGACGGTCTCGGCGCGTGAGCAGGAAGGGCGCGTCGTCGGGCTGCACCCCGCGCTGGATGAACGTCTTCGCGACCAGACCCATCCCGCCGATGACGAGCGCGACGCCGATCGCGTAGGCCTCGATGTTCTCGGCGCCGCTCGAGTGGTGGCTGAGCCACGTGGCCACGACGACGCCCAGCAGCGACATCGGCCCGGAGCCGAGGAACATCCAGAAGGTCAGCCGGGCGTGGACGGTCCCGAGCCGCCGGTGCCGGACCGCGCCGAAGCTCTTGAAGATCGCGCCGTGGAGCACGTCGGTGCCGACCGCGAGCGTCGGCTTGAAGCCGAAGAAGATGACCAGGATCGGCGTCAGCAGCGAGCCGCCGCCCATCCCGGTCATCCCGACCAGCAGCCCGATCAGCAGCCCGCTGAGCGTGAACTGCCAGGTCATGCGTTACCCTCGGTAGGCCTCGATCAGGACCTCGGCGACCTCGGGCCGTGAGAACTCGGCCGGAGGCAGCTGGCCCTCGGCGAGCAGCTCGCGCACCTTGGTGCCGGAGAGGAACACGTGGTCGTCTCCGCCGTGCGGGCACGTCTTCGGCGTCGCCATCTGGCCGCAGGCCCTGCAGAAGAACGCGTGCTCGAAGAACATCGGCTCGATGTCGAGCTCGTGGTGCTCGAACTCGTCGAAGATCAGCTGCGCGTCGTAGGTGCCGTAGTAGTCGCCGACTCCCGCGTGGTCGCGGCCGACGATGAAGTGCGAGCAGCCGTAGTTCTTGCGGCAGATCGCGTGCCAGATCGCCTCGCGCGGGCCGGCGTAGCGCATCGCCGCAGGGAACGCGGAGACGAGCACGCGGTCGGCCGGGTAGTAGTTGTCGACGAGCACGCGGTAGCACTCGACGCGCGTCGCGACCGGCACGTCGTCCGACTTCGTCTCGCCGACGAGCGGGTGGATCAGCAGGCCGTCGACGGTCTCGAGCGCGCCCTTTGTGAGGTACTCGTGGGCGCGGTGGATCGGGTTGCGCGTCTGAAAGCCGACCACCCGCTTCCAGCCCCGCTCCGCGAACGTGGCGCGCGTCTGCGCAGGGTCGAGCGCAAGCTCCGGGAACGGCGGCTCGACTCGCTCGAAGACCGTCACGCGGCCGGCGAGGTAGAGCGGCTTCTGGTCGTACAGCCGCTTCACTCCGGGGTGCGTGTCGTCGGTCGTGCGGAAGCAGCGGTCGGCCTCGCGCTCCTTGTCGTACTCGAAGGCGCCCTCGACGTCGAGGACGGCCAGCGGCTTGCCCGCGCCGTCCGTCAGCGCGACCTGGTCGCCGTCCGGCTCGCGGTCGACCGCCAGGCAGACCGGCAGCGCCCACGGCAGCCCGTTCGCCAGGCGCAGCTCGTCGACGACCCGCTCGTAGTCGTGCTGGGCCATGAAGCCCTCGAGTGGCGAGAGCGCGCCGCTCGCGAGCATGTCGAGGTCGGAGAGCTCGCGCGGGGTCAGCTCGAGCTGCTCGAGCCTCTCGACCCCTTCCGGCCGCGGGCCGGTGCGGTCGACGAGCTTGCCCCCGTGCGGCTCGATCAGGTGCGTCGCCGTGGTAACGCTCACGCTGCGACCTCTGCCGGCACCAGGCCGAGCTCCTCGAGCTTTGCGACGACCCTCGCCGTCGCCTCCTCGGGCTCCAGCTCCTCGGTGTCGATCACCAGCTCCGGGCTCGTCGGCTCCTCGTACGGATCCGAGACCCCCGTGAACTCCTTGATCTCGCCCTTGAACGCCTTCTCGTAGAGGCCCTTCACGTCACGCCGCGCGCACTCCTCGACCGTGGCCTTCACGTAGACCTCGACGAACGTCCCGACCGGCTCCACCCAGTCGCGCGCCTGCTGACGCGTCGCCGCGTACGGCGAGATCGCGGCCGTGATCACGGCGCCGCCCTGGCGCGTGATGCGCGAGGCCACCCAGCCGACCCGCTCGATGTGCGTGTCGCGGTCTTCCTTCGAGAACCCGAGGCCCTTCGACAGGTGCATCCGCACGTTGTCGCCGTCGAGGTACTCGACGACGAGGCCGCGCCGGTCGAGCTCGGGCCCGACGAGGTGCGCGATCGTGGTCTTGCCGGAACCGGAGAGCCCGGTGAACCAGAGCGTGAAGCCGCCGGGCCGGACGTGCGTCGTCTCCGGATGCTCCGCTGCGTAGATGTGGTCGGTCATGTGCCTCCTAGTGGTGTCTCGACGTGAATCCCACACTCGAGCTTGTCGGAACCGGCCCAGCGGCCGGCGCGCTCTTCCTCGTCGGGCGCGATCGGCCGGGTGCACGGGATGCACCCGATCGAGCGGAAGCCGACGTCGTGGAGCGGGTTGTAGGGGATCTCGTTGATCGTGATGTAGGCCCAGACGCGCTTCTCGTCCCAGTCGGCGAGCGGGTGCAGCTTCCAGACCTCGTAGCGCTCCGACCACTGCACCTTCGGCGTGGTGGCGCGGCTCGGCGACTGGTCGCGGCGGATCCCGGAGATCCAGGCGTCGTAGGGCTCGAGCGCCTGCAGCAGCGGCTCGACCTTGCGGACGTGGCAGCAGCGGTCCGGGTCGGTCTCCCACAGGTTCGGCCCCTCCTGCCGGTGCTGCTCGGCGACGGTGATCAGCGGCGGCGGCGGGAGCAGCCGGATGCCGTAGCGCTCGACCAGCCGGTCGCGGGTCTCGTAGCTCTCACGGAAGAAGAGGTGCGTGTCGAGCTCGATCACGGGGATGTCGAGCTCGAGCTGCGCGACCATGTGCACGAGCACCGACGACTGCTTCTGCCACGAGCACGTCAGGCAGAGGCGGTCGCCGTACTCCTCGTAGGCCCACCGGAGGACATCCTCCGCCGCCATCCCCTCGAAGTCGACTTCAGGGAGTAGGTGCGCGCTCGCCATCGAGCAGCACCTCCTTCAGCGTGTCGCCGCGCAGGCCGAGTAGCACGGGGGAAACCATGTTTCCCCCGTGAGCCCCCTTCTTCGGGGGCTCTCCGAGAAGCCGTTGTGAGTCGCCGCCGCTCATGTCGGCGGCGACGGCGCCCATCTTCCGCTGCGCACCGGTCATGTGACCTTCGCGTCCTCTCCGAGAAGCACCTCGCGCAGCGTGTCCCCGCGCAGGCCGAGGCGCAGCGTCTCGAGTGCGATCACCTCGTCGGGCGGGATGTTGCCGAGGTTGACCTCCGGGCCGAAGTGCTTGATGAACCACGCCTGCGACTCCTTCGTCGGCGCCTCCCAGATCAGGTCGCCGAAATCGATCGAGTGCTCGATCTCGTCGACGAGGCCGGTGCGGAGCTCGCCGGTCGGCCGGTAGATGCCGGCTGTGCCACCCTCGCGGCCCTCGGCGATCACCTTCCAGGCCCCGGCGTCGAGCTCCTCGCGCATCCACTGCACCCAGAGGTACGGCGCGATGTTCACCTCGGCGTCCTTCGACCCCACCTCCGAGAGGACGACGAAGTCCTGCGCGAACTCGGCAATCAGCTCGAGCTTGCGCTCGCGTGGGATCTCGAGCGTCCCGTCCGAGATCTCGACGTGCGAAAAGCGGAACTCCTTCAGCCACGTCCTGAACTCATCGATCTTGTCCCGCCCGTAGACCGCCTCGAAGAGCGTCCCGCCGCAGACGACGGGGGTGTCGAACGAGCGGTACAGCGCGATCTTCTTCTCGAGGTTGTTCGTGACGTAGCTCGTGCCCCAGCCGAGCTTGACGATGTCGACGAACTCGCCGGCGGTGTCGAAGAGGCCCTCGATGTCGCGGAGGTTCAGGCCCTTGTCGATGACGTGGGTGAGCCCGCGGTTGCGGGGCTTCCCCTCGCGCGTCGGGACGTCGAGCCAGTGGTTACGTGACATCTCGATCACCAAGGCGAGGTCGCTTCGCACCGTTCATCGTGCGTTGGACGGCCGCGCCGGACAAGCCGGCACAGCCTCTTTGGTCGGCGTCGCAAGCGAACGCCTTAGAGCTTGGCATAGAGCTCCTCCAGCTTCTTCTGAGCGGCGGATTGCACGTCGTGGTAGAGCGAGTTGCCGTGGGCGTCGATGCCGACGGTGAGCGGGCCGAAGTCCCTGACGCGGAACTTCCAGAGGCACTCGGGCATCAGCTCCTCCCAGGCGACCTCTTCGATCTCCTCGATCTGCGTCGTCTCCAGCGCGGCCGCGCCGCCGACGATCGCGAAGTAGACCATCTTCAGGCGCTGCATCGGCTCGATCGCCTCGTCGGGGAAGCCGCCTTTGCCGCAGATCGCACGGACGCCGTACTGCGCGCCGAGCGGCTCGGTGAAGCGCACCATCCGCGCGCTCGTCGTCGTGCCGATGCAGACCGGGTCGTACTTAGTAGCGGAGATGGCTGGATTCGGAACGGGTCGTTCGGTCATTTCGGACGGAACAGCGAGCGAAGCCCGCTGTTCCTGAGGGTCGGCGCCGCGAGCGGCGCCTTGGTCGTCGCGCTTGCGCACGCCGGGCGCGGTGTGGAGCAGGAACGCGCCGGTGAGGTCCATCGGCGGCGTCTGCCCCTCGTCGAAGATCCTGATCTGCGTCCGGTCGCGGATGCCGATGATGTGCCCCTGGACGACGACCTCGTCGCCGGCGCGGAGCTTCAAGATCTCGGCCTCGTCGGTGATCGGGAAGGTCACTTCGTGCCTAGCCATCAACGCCTCCCCCTCCAAGTAACAGACTGTTGCTAAGTGGTCGGTGCGCCGCATGGATACGCCGACTCGGGGGCGTACGCCGGGGTGTTCGAACAAGTAACAGACTGTTACTTGGCACTCAGGCCTCCCGGTCGAAGTCGACGGAGCCGTCGGCCGCGACGTGCGCGGTGGCGCGGCGCGCGGCCCAGCACTGGTAGTTGACGGCAACGGGGTTGAGCGTCATGTGCGTGTCCGCGTGCTCGATGTGACAGTTGAGGACGGTGACGTCGCCGCCGAGCCCCATCGGGCCGATCCCGGTCTCGTTCAGGAGCTCGAACAGCTCCTCCTCGAGCTTCGCCACGTGGGGGTCGTGGTTGCGTGTGCCGATCGGCCGCGCGATCGCTTCCTTGGCGAGGTACATCGCGTAATCGGCCGAGCCGCCGATTCCGACGCCGACGATCCCGGGCGGGCACGGCTTGCCACCGGCGCCGACGATCGACTCGAGCACGAACTGCTTGATCCCCTTCACGCCGTCGGCGGGGACGCACATCTTGAGGAAGCTCATGTTCTCGGAGCCCGAGCCCTTGGGCACGCACTTAACGTCGAGGCCGTCCCAGTCCTCGATGAACTCCCAGTGCACGATCGGGAGGCGGTACCCGGTGTTCGGCCCCGTGTTCTCGCGCGTGAGCGTGTGGACGGCGTTCGAGCGCAGCGGGTGCTCCAGCGTCGCGCGCTCGGTGCCTGCCTTCAGCGCCTCGTAGATCCGCGTCGGGTGCAGCGGAAAGTGCTCGCCGACGCGGCACGTGTAGACGGCGATCCCGGTGTCCTGGCAGACGAGGTTCTTCTGGTCGTCCGCGACCTCGACGTTGCGAACGATCGTGTCGAGCACGCGGCGGCCCGGCACCGACGTCTCGCGCTGCTGCGCGTCGAGCAGCGCGTCGCGGAGGTCCTGCGGGATGTCCTTCAGCGCCCAGACGTAGAGGTACGCGGCGGCGTCCTCGACCGCCTGGCGGAGATCCGTGGTCACCACGCTCACGCGCGCACCACCCCCTCGATCTCCGCCCAGCGCTCCGCGATCACTTCCGGCTCGACCGGCGTCCGGCCGAAGTCGACCTCGTCGCTCGAGACCCAGCGGGCTACGTCGAACTCCCCGCCCGCGGCCTCGAGGACCTTCCCGGAGAACGTGCACTCCTCGGACGCCAGGAAGAGCACCCCGGGGACGACCTGCTCCGGCTCGAGCACTCCGGGCGCGGTTTCGCGCACGAGAACCCGTGTGGCGGCCGCCGGCGAGATCGCGTTTGCGTGGATGCCGTGCTCCTCGCCCTCGGCCGCGGTGACGAGCATGAGCGCGAAGTGCGCCATCTTCCCGACGGCGTACGCGGCGAGCCCGGGCCTTGTGCGATCGACCGCCATCGCGCGGCCCGACGTCGTGAACACGAACCGCCCGCGGCCTTGCTCCTTCATCGCCGGAAAGGCCGCGCGCGTGATCTGGAAGGGCGCGTCGATGCTCACGCGGCGCATGCGGTCCCAGCTTCGGTCGGCCACCTCCAGCTCCTCCCAGATCACCAGGCCCGCGTTCACGCCGCCCTCCCCGCGGCCGCGGTGCCCGCGCGGCGGCCGAAGACGGTGCACTCGAGCAGGCTGTTGCCCATCATCCGGTTGCGCCCGTGGGTGCCGCCTGCGATCTCGCCGCAGGCGAAGAGCCCGGGCAGCGTCGTTTCGCCGTGCTCGTCGATCACGAGGCCTCCGTTCTGGTAGTGCAGGACCGGGAAGGTGAGGATCGGCTCACGTAGGGGGTCGATCCCGGTGGAACGGTAGCGGCGCAGCATGTACGGCAGCGAGATGTCCGCGTCGTGCTCGGAGATGCGCGTCGTGTCGAGCAGCACCGCGGGGCGGCCGTCAGGCGTCTCGACGCCGCGGCCGGCCTCGACCTCGTCGAAGATCGCCTGCGAGACGGCGTCGCGCGGGCCGAGCGGGTCGGTGAACTCCTCGCCCTCGGCGTTCAGCAGCGTCGCACCGTAGGCGCGCGTGGTCTCTGGGATCGAGTAGCCCTGCATCGTCGGCGGCCACGCGCCGCCGTTCGGGTGGTACTGGAGCGCGTCGAGGTCGCGGCTCTCGGCGCCGAGCCCGAGCGCAAGCCTCGTTACCTCGCCCGTCGCTCCGGGGTGGTTGGTCGACAGCTCGCCGCGCTCCTCGGCCTCGCGGTAGCAGCGGCCGCCCGCCGCTAGCACGACGGCGCCCGCGTCGATAACGAGCTCCTCGCCGCTCTTGCGGCGGCAGGTCGCGAGCCAGCCGTTCTCGTGCTGCTCCAGGCTCACGAGCGGGGAGTTCGGGAAGGCTTCGCCGCCCGATGCGGTGAAGGCGTCGCGCAGCGCGGTCGTGATCGCGTGCCCGGTGCGGTCGCCGACCTGCAGCAGGCGCTTCCGACTCGAACCGCCGCAGCGCGCCAGCCGGTAGCCGCCGTTCTCGCGCGTGAACTCGACGCCGTTCTCCTCGAGCCAGTGGATGGCCGCAGGCGCTTCGCCGGTGAGGACCTGCACCAGCTCTCGGTTCGCCGTCTCGTGCGAGCTCTGCCAAACGTCCTCCGCATGCTGCTCGGGCGAGTCGTCGCCGCCGAACGCGGCCTGGATGCCGCCCTGCGCCTTCGCGGAGTTGCACGACTGGAGGGCGCCCTTCGTCACGAGCGCGACACGCGCGCCCGCGCGCTCGGCGGACAGCGCGGCGGCGAGGCCCGACGCCCCGCTTCCGACCACGAGCACGTCGAAGGACAGGCGCTCGGCCACGAGCGCATCGTACCCTAATCCAAGGCATTACAACCACTTATCCACAGACGGCGGGTATGCTCGCCGACCGATGCGATGGGTGGCGAAGGCGGCGCTGCAGCGCGGACTCGGCGTGCTCCCGCAGGGAGAGCGCCTGAACTACGTCTTCCAGCGGCGCGTGCTGCGGACGCTGCCTGCCGGGGACGCGGCGCTGCGACGCAAGTTCTCACGGGCAGTCCAGCACCTCGGCGTCTACCGCGAGCAGGGGTCGGAGGTACAGCCGGAGGAGGGGACCTTCTACGAGTTCGGCGCCGGCTGGGACCTGGCGATCCCACTCGCCTACGCGCTGCTCGGCGTCGGCAGGCAGGTGCTGGTCGACATCCGGCCGAGCGCGCGGCTCGAGCTCGTGAACGACTCGCTCGCGTCGTTCGAGCGCCTGCGGCTCGAGCTCCAGGCGGAGGCCGGCTCGCAGCTACGGCCGCTCGGCGGCCCGCTGTCGTCGATCCACGAGCTCGAACCGCGTTTCGGCATCCGCTACCTCGCGCCCTGCGACGCGCGCTCGACTGGCCTTCCCGACGGGTCGATCGACTTCGCCACCAGCACGGATACCTGCGAGCACATTCCGGAGGACGACCTCGCGGCGATCTTTCGCGAGACAGGACGGTTGCTGAGACCCGGCAGCGCGTTCAGCTGCCGCATCGACCTGCAGGACCACTACGCCTACTTCGACCGCGCCATCTCGCGCTACAACTTCCTCCGCTTCTCCGACGGCACGTGGCGGCTCGTGAATTCGCCGCTCCACTTCCAGAATCGCCTGCGCTCGCCCGACTACCTGCGGCTGGTGCGAGAGGCGGGCTTCGAGCTCGTCTCGGAGACGCCGTCCGGGCCGAGCGAGGAGGGTCGCGCGGAGCTGCGCTCGCTCCCGCTTGCCGAGCGCTTTCGTGGCTACGACGAGGACGCGCTGGGCGCCACGGTGCTGTCGTTTGTTGCACGGCGGCCGGCTTGAGCGTTTCGATGCTTCTGCCGACATTCGGAGCATGGTTCGCAGCCTCTCGCTGGTGCCGGTGCTCGTCGCGCTGCTCGTCGGCGGCTGGCTCCTGACCGCGCAGCAGTCGAGCCCGAGCCGGACGACCGCGACGCAGGCAATCGACGAGGCACAGCAAGCTGCGGATGGCATCGCGTTCCAGCAGGCGCAAGCGGAGCTCGAGCAGTTTCGTTCGCTGAACGGCACATACGCAGGCGCCTCGCTCGCCGGCTTTGGGGTCACGCTCGCTCGAGCCGAGGCGGGCTCCTACTGCATCCAGAACGCAACCGCGCACCTCGCCGGCCCCGGCGGGGCGGCCGCGGCCGGCCCCTGCTGAGTCACCAAATCGAGCGGTACAGCTCGGCGATCTCGTCGGGGCTCGCCGGGCGCGGATTCGCCTTGGCCCCGGCGCGCTGAGCAGCGGCCTCGGCGACCTCGTCGAGCTCGTTCTCGGGCACGCCCAGGTCGCGAAGCCTGGTGAAGCCGGAGGCATGGCCGAGCTCCTCGACCCGCGCCGGCGGGTCGTCCGTCTTGAGCGCCCCGCCGAAACGCGCGATCTCTTCGGCGGCGACCGGCTCGTTGAAGCGCAGCGCCGGCGGGAGGCAGAGTGCATTCGCCGCCCCGTGAGCGATTCCGTAGCGACCGCCGAGCGCCTGCGCCATCGCATGGCCGAGCGCGAGCCCGGCCGAGGCGAGCGCGGCGCCCGCGCGCTCCGCACCTTCGAGCAGGCGCGTGCGCGCCTCGAGGTCGCGGCCGTCCTCGAGGACCCGCGGCAGCCACTCGCCGATCAGGCTCGCCCCCACGAGCGCCGCGAGGTCTCCCTCCGGATTGTGCCCCTTCACGTAGAGCGCCTCGGCGCAGTGAGCGAGCGCGTTCAGCGCTGTCCCGCCGCTCTGCTCGCGCGGCAGGTCGACCATCAGTCGTGGCTCGTAGACGATCGCGACGAGGTTCGCGCCCGCCCCGCCACCCTTCATGCGCCGGTCGGGGTCGCGCACGCCGTAGTAGCCGGTCCACTCGGCTCCGGAGTAGGTCGTCGGCACCGACACGAGCGGCAGTCCTGTCTCGGCGGAGACGGCCTTGGCGAGGTCGATCGCGCTGCCGCCGCCGACCGCGAGCAGCCCGTCGGCGCCGTCGGTGGCCTCGACGACATCAACGATGCGGTCGCTGGGCACCTCGTTCCAGCGTCCCGTGGCTCGGAGCGGCAGATCTGCCCAGCGATCGCTCGCAACGACATACGGCTGCTGGATGCCGAGCTCGGCGAGCAGCGGGTCGAGCTCCTCGAGCCCCCAGCGGACGATCACAGCCGCTCGCGCGCGAACTTGATGAACGCGTCCGCGGCGCGCGTCGGCGAGCGGCCGGCAGAGCGGACGAGGGAGATGTCGCGGGCCGGATCGAGCCCTTTGACGCGAGCGGTCGCAAGGGTGCCGGCGGCGAGGTCTGCCGAGATGGCGGCACGAGAGATGAAGGTGACGCCGTAGCCGGCGACGACGGCGGCCTTGGCCGACTCCTGCAGGCCGAGCTCGAGGCGCGGCTCCAGGTCGCGCAGGCGGACCCCGGCCTGGCGGAGCTCGTCCTCGATCACCTGCCGCACTCCGGCACCTTCCTGCATCACGACGAGCGGCTCTTCGCGCAGCTCCGCGAGGGTGATCGTGCGGTTTGCGAAGCCGTGCTTCGGCGGAACGGCCAGGACCACCTCGTCCCGGAAGAAGGGCTCGAACACGACGCCGCGATGGCGCCGCGCAGCGCCGACGACGCCGAGCTCGATCTCGCGCTCGGCCACCCGCTCGACGACCGACTGCGTGTCGGAGATCGAGAGCGAGACGGTCACGCCGGGGTTCGCGACCTGGAACTCGCAGAGGAGGACCGGGACGACCGTGCTGCCGGGGCCGGTCGACGAGCCGACGTGGAGCGTGCCGCCGAGCTCGCCGCCGTCGGCGGCCTGCAGCTCGTCCACGAGCTGCTCCTCGAGCTGCAGCATCCGCTGGGCGCTGCGATAGAGGGCGGCACCCGCTTCGGTCGTCTCGACGCGGCGCCCGGAGCGGTCGAGCAGCTTGCGGCCCAGACGCTTCTCCAGCGAGCGGACCTGGAGGCTGATTGCGGGCTGCGTGACGCCGAGGCGCTCCGCCGCCTGCGAGAAGCTCTTGCGTTCCACGACCGCGCAGAACGCCGCGAGCTGGCGCGTGTCCATAAGCGAAGCTTATCGCCAGAAGTCACACTCCTGGCACAAAGGCGTTGCAGTCTCGTGCGAATTTCGCCGATACGATCGCGGCTGGGTGGTGGGTTAGGGGTGCCCCGGGGAACGGCCGGGTGGGTCGGCGGGCTCGGGCGGCTCGGGCATAGCATCTGCGCCGTGGAAGCGCCGCGACCGAGGCCGAGCGACTCGTTCGTCCAGCTTGCTCGAGGCACCGCGGCCGGAGGCGAAGGTCGGCTGAGCGAGCCGCCGCCCATGGAGCTTGGCTATGTCCGCACGGAGCTGCGGCGACAGCTCGTCGACGCCGTGCTCCGCGGTGAGAAGACAGGCACCACCGGCCTGCCCGAGCCCGGCGAATCGCACGGGAGTGCGGGCGACCGCTGCCTCCTGCTCGGCTTCGACGACGAGCCGGTCGGGGTCGTCGAGCTGACCGAGGTGCGTGTCCTCCCCGCCGGCGAAATCGACGTCCAGTTCGCGCGCGACGAAGGCGAGGGGTTCGAATCCGTCGAGGACTGGCGGGTGGCCCACGAGCGCTTCTTCGAGCGGCCGATCCATGACGACACCGAGGTCGTCGCGGTCCGCTTTCGGCTGGCGGAGCGCTGGTGAGAGCGCCTTTCAGAACGAAGCCTTGTGCGTCATTCAGAAAGGCGCTCTGAAGCTCTGGATCGACATCACCGCGCCGGCGCACGTGCTGGTGTTCCGGCCGCTGCTGCAGATCCTGCGCGAGCGCGGAGACGAGGTCTCCCTCACCGCTCGCGACTATGCGCAGACGGTGCAGCTGCTGGAGCTCCACAGCATCGAGGCCGACGTGCTCGGCAGCCATGGTGGGCGCTCTCCGCTCGGCAAGGCGCGCTCGCTCACGTCGCGGCTCGGCGAGCTCCACCGCTGGGCCCGCGGGCGCAGCTTCGACCACGCGCTCGCGCACGGCTCGCACGAGCTGACCTTGACGGCTCGCCGCCTCGGGATCCCGAGCTCGACCATGTTCGACTACGAGTTCGCGTGGCTTCAGCACCAGCTCGGCTGCCGTGCCGCGACGCGGGTCGTCACCCCCGATGCGATCCCGCCCGACCGGCTCGAGCGCTACGGCGTCCGCCCGCCGAAGCTGCGGCAGTACCCCGGGCTGAAGGAGGAGTACTACCTCGGGGACTTCAAGCCCGACCCGCGGGCGCTCGAGCAGTTCGAGGTCGACCCGGCGCGGACGCTCGTCGTCGTCCGCACGCCGCCGGACGTCGCGCTCTACCACCGCCACTCGAACCCGCTCTTTCCGCAGCTGCTCGACCGCCTCGGGCGCGACCAAGAGGTGCACGCACTCGTGCTGCCGCGCACCGACGACCAACGCGAGCACGTCCGCGGCCTCGGGCTGCCGTCCGTCCAGGTGCCGAATCGCGCCGTCGACGCGCAGAGCCTGATTGCGTTCTCGGATCTCGTCGTCTCCGCCGGCGGGACTATGAACCGTGAGGCCGTTGCGCTCGGCGTGCCGGTCTACACGACCTTCGGCGGTCGGCTCGGCGGGGTCGACGAGGCGCTGATCCGCGAGAAGCGCCTGATCCCGCTCTCGGACCCGCGCTCGCTCGACGTGCGCAAGCGCGACAGGGAGCGCGAGCCCGTCAGGCGCGACCCGGCGCTGATGCTGGAGCTGTTGCTCTCAGCTGGCGAGAGCTAGGGCGTCCAGGACGTCACGGCCGTAGCGCTCGAGCTTCGCCGGGCCGACGCCCGGCACCGAGGCCAGCTCCGCGATCGTCTTCGGCCGGCGCGACGCGATCTCGGCCAGCGTGGAATTGTGGAAGACGACGTACGCGGGGATCTCGTCGGCCTTCGAGCGCTCCAGGCGCCATTCCTTCAGCGCGACGTAGGTCGGGTCGTCGGGCTCCTCGGCGCGGGCCCTGCGCACGGTTGGAGGCGGCGCCGCCTGCACGCCGAGCTCGAGCAGGAAGCGGCTCGGCTTGCCCGCCCACGTCAGCGCCAGATGCTTCCTCGCGCGTGTGATGCCGACGTAGAGCAGCCGCCGCTCCTCGGCCACCTGTGCGGGCACGCGCATCGCCGGCTTGCAGGGCAGCTCCTTCTCCTCGACGCGCGGGAGGAAGACCGCGTCGAACTCGAGGCCTTTCGCGCGATGGAGCGTGAGCAGGTACACGCCTCCCTGAGCGCCGTGGTCGAAGCGGGCACGCAGCCACTCGACCCACTGCTGGACGGTCTTCATGCCGTCGTCGAACTCCTCCGCCAGTCTGCAGAGGCGCGCCAGGTCGGCCTGGCGAACGAGCTCACGCTCGCCGACGCGGTCGGGCACGGAGTCGACGAGCCCCTGCTGGACAGCGACCCGCCGCACCTCCTCCGCAAGCGACCCGAAGCCGGCGGCGCGCAGGCCCTTGAGCAGCTGCCGCGCGCCGTCGCGCGCGAGCAGCGCGGCGCCCTGGAACGGAATCTCCGCGTCCGCGAGCAGCTCCTCGAAGTCGACCGATCGTGCGTTCAGCCGCATCAGCACCGCCATCTCTTCGTACGGCACGCCCTCAGCGTGCAACCCTCGCACCCGCTCGAGGATCCAGGCGCCCTCGTCCTCGGGCGAGTCGAAGCCGCGCAGCTCCGGCTCCGGGCCTTCAGGCCGCGTCGCGCGCAGCGACTTCTCGGCGCCGCCGAGCTTGGGAACGAGCCGGTTCGCGAGCGCGAGCACCTGCGGCGAGGAGCGGTAGTTCTCCTCCAGGCGCACCACGGTCGCATGCGGGTGGCGGGTCGCGAGACCGAGCAGCCACTCCGGCGAGGCGCCGGTGAAGCCGTAGATCGACTGGTAGTCGTCCCCGACCGCGCAGAGGTCGTCGCGCTGCCCGAGCCAGAGCTCGAGCAGCGACTGCTGCAGCAGGTTCACGTCCTGGTACTCGTCCACCGTGAAGGCCCCGTACCGCTCGCGCAGCGCCGCGACTGCCCACTCGTCCTCCTCGTACATCCGCACCGCGAGCTCGAGCAGGTCCTCGAAGTCGATCAGCCCGGAGGCCTGCTTGCGCCGCTCGTACTCGCGGAAGACCGTCGCCATCAGGTCGGCCGGGATCGGCGGCTCGTGGGTGCCGAGACCGTCGCGGTAGGTCTGCGGCTTCAGGCGACGGTTTTTCGCCCACTCGACCTCGGTCGCGAGGTCACCCGCCGGACGGAAGCGATACGGCGGCGGGAGCGTGTTGCCGACCTGGCGCAACAGCAGCGCCTTCGTGGCGAGGATCCGCCCCGGCCCGTCGCCGCGCGCCCGGCGAAGCTGCGAGAGCGCCGCCGAGTGGAAGGTGCGCGCCTCGACACCCGCGACCCCGAGCCGCTCGAGCCGCGTCCGCATCTCGGTCGCCGCCTTGTCGGTGAACGTGACGGCGAGGATCTCGTCCGACCGCACCGCCCCGCTTGCGACCTGCCACGCGATCCGCCGCGTGATCGTCGTCGTCTTCCCGGAGCCCGCGCCGGCGAGGATGCAGACCGGCCCGCGCACCGCCTCGGCCGCGCGCCGTTGCTCCAGGTTCAGCCCGTCCAGGATCTCCACTGCGCCACCGTAACGGTGGCGGTGGACGGTTCTAGCTCAGCTTCTGTCCCGAAAGTGTGTCTTCATCGGGGGCGTGCTCCGGCACCGGAGCTCCAGCCAACTGTGGCACGCGCATCATCGTGGCCAGGCGCGAGACGACCTCGAGCGTTTCGCCTTCGCGGACGAGGCGGTCGAGCTCGGCCAGCTCCTCCTCGAGCCACGCCGCGTCGACGATCGGGCCGCGGACGCGCATGATCTTCGGGTGCGTGGTCGGCTCGGCGACCTCGCCCTCGCCCCACAGCTCCTCGTGCAGCTTCTCGCCCGGCCGGGTGCCGACGATCTCGACGTCGATGTCGTGCTCCGGGTCCTTGCCGGAGAGCCGGATCATCTGCATCGCCAGGTCGAGGATCCGCACCGGCTCCCCCATGTCGAGCACGAAGACGTCGCCCCGCCCGCCGATGGCGCCTGCCTGGACGACGAGCGAGCCGGCCTCCGGGATCGTCATGAAGTAGCGCGTCATCTCCGGGTGGGTGAGCGTCACCGGCCCGCCCTTCGCGATCTGCTTGCGGAAGATCGGGATCACGCTGCCCGACGAGCCGAGCACGTTGCCGAAGCGCACCGCGACGAACCGCGTCGCCACGTCGTCGCGCACGCCGTAGGCCTCGACGATCCATTCGCAGAGCGCCTTCGACTGGCCCATGACGGTCTTCGCGTTGACCGCCTTGTCCGTCGAGATCAGGACGAAGCGAGCGGCGCCGAACTCCACCGCCGCATCCGCCACGACCCGCGTCCCGAGCGCGTTGTTGCGCACCGACTCGAGCGGGTTCGCCTCCATCAGCGGCACATGCTTGTAGGCGGCCGCGTGGAAGACGACGTTCGGCCGATACCGGTCGAAGACCTGGCGCATCTTGGCGCGGCTCTTGCAGTCGGCCAGCACCGGGATCGACGCCGCGAAGCCCCGGTCGTCGACGAGCTCGCGCTCGATCTCGAAGAGCGCGGTCTCGCCCTGGTCGACGAGCACCAGCCGCTGAGGGCCGACGCGCGCGATCTGGCGGCAGAGCTCGGAGCCGATCGACCCACCCGCGCCGGTCACCAGCACCGTCGCGTCCTTCAGATACGCGGCCGAGGTCTCGAGGTCGACCTCGACCGGCTCGCGCCCGAGCACGTCCTCGACCTGCACCGGCCTGATCTGCGTCGCAAGGTCGCTCTCGCCCGAGATCAGCTCGTACAGGCCGGGCAGCGTCTTGACCGGCACGTGGTTCTCGCGGGTCACGTTGACGATTCGCTGGCGCATCTCGCCCGAGGCGGACGGGATCGCGAGGATCACCTCGTCGGGCCGGTTGTCGCGCAGGATGTGGCGCAGGTCGTCGACGGTGCCGAGCACGCGGATGCCGTGGATGCGGAGGTTCTTCTTGCGCGGGTCGTCGTCGATCAGGCCGATCGGCGTGTAGCCGAGCTGGCGGTTGCGCTGCATCTCCCGGATCACGAGCTGGCCCGCGTCGCCCGCGCCGACGACCAGCACCTCCTTGCCGCGGGCGACGATCCCTGTGGTCGGCCGTTCCATCAGCGTGCGTGCAAGCAGGCGCGACCCCGCGATGAAGGCGAGCGTGAGGAGCAGGTCGAGCGCCGCGATCCCGCGCGGCAGCTTCACCGTCGGCACCGGCGAGATCAGGTAGACCGCCACGTCCGCGAGCACCGTCGCCAGCGTGACGCCCCACGCGATCCGCCACATGTCGCGCGTCGAGACGTAGCGCCACCAGCGGTTGTAGAAGCCGAGCGCGACGAAGACGGCGAGCTTGATCCCGACGACGACGAGAATCGTCCGCTTGAAGAGCGTCTCGTAGTAGACGGGCGTCGGCGAGTCGAAGCGCAGCGTGAACGCGAGCCACCACGCGAGCGCTACCAGGCCCGCATCGGCGACGAGCTGCCAGATGCGATGGCGATTGACCAGGTTCACGCGCGCACCGCGGCGGCCTCGCGGATCACACTCACCACGCGCTCCTGCGTCTCGGCAGGGATCCCCGCCCACATCGGCAGCGCGAGGTTCTCGGCAGCGGCCTTCTCCGTCTCCGGGAGCGAGCCCTCCTTCCAGCCGAGGTAGCGCAGTGCCGGCTGGAGGTGGAGCGGGACGACGTAGTACGACGCATTCGCGATCCCGGCCTCCGAAAGCGCCTCGCGGAAGCGGTCGCGGTCGGGCGTGCGGAGGACGTACATGTGGTACACGTGCCCGGCCTCGTCGGTGGGCAGCTCGCAGAGGTCGCCCAGGCCCAGCTCCTCGTAGCGGGCAGCAGCCTCGCGGCGCGCCTCGTTCCAGCCCGAGATCTCGCCCATGAAGAGGCGCAGAACCGCGGCCTGCAGCTCGTCGAGGCGCGAGTTGTAGCCGACCGCCTCGAAGTTCTTCTTCTCCTTCGAGCCGTGGAAGCGCAGCAGCTTGACGCGGTCGGCGAGCCCCTCGTCCGTGGCCGCCACGAGGCCGCCGTCGCCGAGGGCGAAGAGGTTCTTCGTCGGGAAGAAGCTGAACGTCGCGAGCGCGCCGACCTTCGCCACGCCCTCGGCGCCGAACGCCTGGGCCGCGTCCTCGACGATCGGCAGCCCGAGCCCGGCCAGCCCCTCGAGCGGCATCACGCGCCCGAACAGGTGCACCGGCATCAGCGCGCGCGTGCGGTCGGTGACGCGCGCGGCCACGTCCTCGGGGTCGAGGTTGAGCGTGACCGGGTCGATGTCGGCGAAGACCGGGGTCGCGCCGCGCCGGGCAATCGCCTCGGCGGTCGCGTAGAACGTGAACGACGGGCAGATCACCTCGTCGCCGGGCCCGACGTCCATCGCGTCCAGGGCGAGCACGAGCGCGTCGGTGCCGTTCGCGACGCCGACCGTGCGCGGCACGCCGAGGTAGGCCGCGGCCTCCTCCTCGAACGCGGTCACGTTCGGCCCGAGGATGAAGGTGCCCGAGTCGAGCACCTCTCGCATCCGCTCGACGATCTCGGGGATGAGGCGCTCGTACTGAGCCTTGACGTCTACGAGCGGAACTTGGGTCACGATGCGCGTTTGAGTCTAGAGACTCGCCGAACTACCAGGTACAGCACCAGAGCCGCCGCTCCTGCCACGAGCGCGATGTCGAAGAAGTGGTGGAAGCGCTCGTAGTTGCTGCCGACGGCGTACCCGATCGCCGCGAATGCGAACGCCCAGAGCGCCGAGCCGATCAGCGTGAACAGCGTGTACGGGGCGAGCGGCATCTCGAAGATCCCGGCGGGGATCGAGACGAAGGAGCGCACGACCGGCGTCACCCGGCCGAGCAGCACCGCCCAGCGGTCGTGACGGTCGAACCAGCGCTCGGCGCGGTCGAACCGCTCCGGCCCGAGGTGCAGCAGGCGTCCGCGCCTCTCCACCAGCGGCCGGCCCCCGTAGAGGCCGATGGCCCAGCCGGCGAGCGCGCCCACGAGGTAGCCGAGCGTGCCGGACAGCGACATCGTCACGTAGGCGCCGAAGCCCGACTCGATCTCGTGGCCGAAGAGGACGACCTGCTGGGACGCGAAGGCGCCGGACGCGAGCGCGCCCGCGTAGACCATCACGAGCTCGCTCGCGGCCGGGAAGACGGCGTCGATCGCCATCAGCAGGAAGACCGCGTAGACCCCGTGATCGCCGACGAAGGAGGTGACGGAGCCCGAGATCGACGCGACGAGCACCGCGCGAGTCTATGTTCGCGACGGGCTAGCGCCGGACGACGAAGCGCTGGGTCAGGTCGACCGGGCCGTACAAGTTCTGCGCAAAGATCTTGAACACATACGTGCCGCGGTAGACGAGCCGGCCGTTCTGGAAGCGGCCGCTCCAGGCGATGGCCCGGGTGCCGGCGGCGAGGTTCCTCGCCGGCAGCCGGCGGATGAGCGTCCCGCGCGGCGTCCAGATCGAGGGCGTGACGCGCGCGGGGTAGGCGAGCTTGAAGCGCGCCACGACCGCGGTTCGTGTCTTCTTCCGCAGCTTCACCGACCGCGGCGCGACGCGGATGAACCCGAGCGTGTCGTTCAGCCAGAAGGCGCGCTCGACCGAGGATTTCTGCCCGTCTGTGTCGGTCGCCGAGACGACCCAGCGCCAGCGCCCGAGCGGCTCGCCCTGCAGCGTGCGGAACCAGCGCCCGCGGATCTTCCTGGCGCCGTGAACGGCCTGTCCACGTTGCTTCTTCTTGCTCATGCTCGGCCACTGGAAGCTGGTGACGCCGGGCTCGCGCGCGCCGGTGTCCGTGAAGGCGGTCACGCCGCCGGGGCCCACGAGGCTCGCGGTCACGTTCGAGGTGCGCACCACCTTGTACGAGAGCTGCTGCCGCTCAGCGATCCCGTCGCCGTTCGGGGAGACGACCGGCAGTGCGGGCGTCGGCGCGTAGACGCCGCTGTAGAGCACGGCGAGCGTCTCCGCGACCGGTCGCTCACCGCCGCGGTCGGACGGCCGGTTGAGCAGCTTGCCGTCGAAGGCCATCGTGGTCGAGCTACCCCCGTCGAGCGCCGAGGCGGTGACGGCGCCGAGCCGCACCATTGCCTGGGCGAGCTCCCAGTTCGTCATGCCGACGCTGAAGCCGCGGCGGCGCCCGTCGACGGCGAGCAGGATGATCTTCCCGTCGCGGCGCTGGCCGACCGCGGTGCGCGGGTTGCGCGGGCCGAGCTGGGTCGGCAGGAAGTCCTCGCCGGCGGTCCAGACGGCCTTGCCGTTGCGGACGATTACCGGGCCGCCGCCGAGCGCGTCGGTCACGCCGCTCGCGAGCCAGTCCGGGGAGAGCGTCAGCCGCGTGAGGACCTGCGTCCCGGCCGGAGCCTCCTGCTGGAGCTTGGCCACCTGCGAACCGCGGGAAAGGAGCACTGCCCCGCCGCGCGGGATCGGCGTGCCGCCGCCGCCGTGCTGGAACGAGACTGTCCCGGCGAGCTCGCCTCCCGGCACGGCCGGTGGGAATGGCTGCAGGACCGCCTCGACGACCCCGGGGATCGTCGGCGTCGTCGCGCCCCAGGCGGGCGTGAAGAGCGAGGTGCCGTCGCCGCGCGGAGGCTGGTTCAGCCCTGTCAACGGCCGCCGCTGGCCCAGTCCCTGCCAGTAGCCGAAGAAGCCGACGCGCTGAACGTTCAGGCGTCCGTCGCTCGTGATCCCGACGCTCGACCGGAAGCGGTAGGGCGGGCTCTGCAGCACGCTGTCCTGCATCAGCATCCCGCTCGGGTGGCCGTCCTTGACGTTGAAGAGGTCGCCGTTGACGCCGACGACGGTCGCGGTGCCGGAGACGTCCTTCTGCATGTCCGTCACCCGCTCCGTGCCCACGATCGTGTTGTTGGAGAGCAGCGGCTTGAGCTGGTAGAGGCCGCCCGGCCGCGGTGTCGTCACCACGTTCAGGACGACGGGCCCGTGCGCGGTGAACTGGACCGTGCGCTTGTAGCTCACGTTCGGCATCAGCACCTGCGTGGCGGCGCGCGCCGGCGCCGCAAAGGCGGCGACGACGCTTGCCAGCAGGGCTCCGATGAGGATTCGGCGGAGCACGACCCGTCGGCCACCGTAGCTACGGACTCCGAAGCTGTCCAACGCGTCGCAGTGAGGATTTCGTAAAGGTAGGTTCCGGCTATGAGCGCAACCGTGGGCACCCGCACAGAGCTCGTCCAGGGGCTGATCGAGCGCTTTCCGGAGATTCCGCCCGAGGCGGTGCTGAAGGAGGACCTGCTCCGGACCGGAATGGCGTTCGACGACTCGGCGCTGACCGAGAACCTCGACGGCGCAGTCAAGCCCAAGTCGTACTTCATCTTCTCGTTCGACCAGAAGCCGCTCACGGAGCTCGGCGCAGCCGCGCTCCAGCGGCCGCCGGAGGAGCTCGCGCTGACCGCCGGGCCGCACGGGCTGCGGCGAACGATCGTCTCGGTACGCGTCAACCCCGACTCGCCGTACCGCGTCGCGCGCGGCGACGGTGGGCTACGGCTGTTGCTCGAAGGCACCGAGGTGGCGGAGGTGGCGCTGCCGCCGATGCCCGAGTACTACCGCCACACGCTGGCGAACGGAAAGACGGTGATGGAGACCGCGCCGACGATCGAGTGGGGTTACCTGATCTACCTGACCGTGCTGCGCCTCTGCCAGTACTTCGGCGCGCACGAGGAGTGCGGCTTCTGCGACATCAACCACAACTGGCGCCAGCACAAGAGAGCGGGCCGTCCGTACACCGGCGTGAAGCCGGTCGAGGACGTGCTCGAGGCGCTCGAGCTGATCGACCGCTACGACGACGGCGCCTCGCACGCGTACACGCTCACCGGCGGCTCCGTCACCTCGACCGTCGAGAGCCTCGCTGAGGCCGACTTCTACGGCCGCTACGCACAGGCGATCGAGGAGCGGTTCCCCGGCCGCTGGATCGGCAAGGTCGTCGCGCAGGCCCTGCCGAAGGGCGACGCGCAGCGCTTCAAGGACTACGGCATCTCGATCTACCACCCGAACTACGAGGTCTGGGACAAGCGGCTCTTCTCGCTGATCTCGCCTGGCAAGCAGCGCTATGTCGGCCGCGAGGAGTGGCACCGCCGGATCCTCGACGCGGCGGACGTCTTCGGCCCGGCGAACGTGATCCCGAACTTCGTGGCCGGCGTCGAGCTGGCCCGGCCGTTCGGGTTCGAGAGCATCGACGAGGCGATCGCGTCCACGGTCGAGGGGCTCGACTACTTCATGAGCCACGGCGTGACGCCGCGCTTCACGACCTGGTGCCCCGAGCCGACGACCCCGCTGGGGCGCGACAACCCGGACGGCGCGCCGCTCGAGTACCACGTGCGGCTGCTCGGCGCCTACCGCGAGGCGCTCGCGCGGAACGGCCTGCAGCCGCCGCCGGGCTACGGAGAGCCGGGCGTCGGCAAGGCGGTCTTCTCGGTCAGCTCCTTCATGGACGTGCTCGCGTGAGCTTGCTCACGTTCCTGACGCGTCGCTGGCGAGCGGCGGAGGAGGTCACAGTGCATGACGCACGGGACCTCCGACAGAGCGCGGCCAGCGGCGCGATCCTTTGGCGGAGCCCGGCTCCGCCGGGCGGGAGCCAAAGGCGGTCAGGGACGTGAGCCGGATTTCCGTCGACGAGGCGCGGGAGCTCTGGCTCCGAGCGGACGACGAGGAGCTGAAGCGGCTCGCGGGCGAGGTGCGGGCGCGCTACCACGACCCGAACCGCGCGACGTACATGGTCATGAGGATCATCAACTACACGAACGTCTGCGTCGCCCAGTGCGACTACTGCGCGTTCTATGTCCTGCCGAACCAGGCAGGCGGCTACGTGCTCTCGCGCGAGGACGTGTTCGCGAAGATCGACGAGCTGCTCGAGTTCGGCGGCGACCTCGTCGGCTTCAACGGCGGCTTCAACCCGAAGCTGCCGCTGGACTACTACTGCGACCTGTTCGCCTCGGTGCGGGAGCGCTACGGCGAGCGCGTCGAGTTCTACGCGCTGACGGTCGCGGAGTTCGTGTTCCTCGCCGACCGGGCGAAGCTCTCCTACGAGGAGGCGGCCGCGCGGCTCCGCGACGCGGGCGTGCACTGGGTCACCGGCGGGGGAAGCGAGATCCTCACCGAGGACTTCCGCGCGCGGCACGCCAAGTGGAAGTACACCGTCGCCGACTACTTCGACGCGCAGCGCGCGATCGTCGAGTCCGGCCTCCGCACGACGGCCACGATGGTGATCGGCTTCGACGAGACCCTCGACGAGCGGCTCGAGCACCTGCAGCGCACGCGCGACTTCCAGGACGAGACCGGCGGCCTCTTCTCGTTCCTCTGCTGGACGTACAAGCCCTACGGCACCGCGTTCGGCGGGCGCGAGATCTCGCCGCAGGAGTACTGGCGCTGGATCGCGTTGAGCCGGATCTTCCTCGACAACGTCGAGCACATCCGCACGTCGGTGCTGACGCAGAACGAGGAGGCTTTCCGCGCCCTCGGCTACGGCGCAGACGACTTCGACCTGCCGATCGAGGACGAGGTCACGCAGAAGGCGGGTGCGCGGATCGAGCTCGACCTCGAGGGCCTGCTTGCGATCCCGAGGCAGCTCGGCTACGAGGTCGAGTACCGCCGGGCGGAGCGACCGGCGGCACTGACGCCGTAGCGATGCCGAGACCTCCCTGGGAACGATTCGAGGGGTTCCTCTGGGAGACGACGTCGCTGCTAGTCGTCGGCGAGGCCGAATCGCTCGTCGTCGACCCGGCGATCACGGCAGACGAGGTGGCGGGGATCGACCGCAGGGCCGTGGAGCTCGGCGCTCCGGTCCGGCAGGTGCTGATAACGCACGGCGACTGGGATCACGTCTGCGGCATCGGCGGGTTTCCCGATGCGGCGGTCGCGATGGGCGAGGAGACGGCAGAGAAGGTGACATCCGGCGCGGCCGAGAAGTCCGTCCAGCGCGCCGTGGACGCGCTCGGCTTCGTCTCCTCGGGACCCCCGCGCGTCGACCGGAGCTTCGTGCGCGGCAAGGCGGTCGCGCTCGGCCCCTTCGTCGTGGAGACGTTTCCACTGGTGGGGCACACCCCGGACGGCAGCGGCTTCCGCCTGCGTGAGCTCGGACTGCTCCTGGTCGGCGACTACCTGTCGTCGGTCGAGTTTCCCTTCGCGACCTCACCGGCTGCGTATCGGCTGACCCTTGCGGGCTTGATCGATGTGCTCCGCGAAGACCCACCAGAGACGGTGATCCCGGGGCACGGCCCGCCGCTTTCGGCCGAAGAGGCCCTCGGCGTCGCAGAGGCCGATCTTGGCTACCTCCGCTCGCTGCACACGGCCGTCATCGACAAGCTGGCCCGCGGCGGAACACGCGACGAGGCCCATGCGGCCGGTCTGGCCTTCGCCCTGCCACGAGAGTCCTCGCCCGATCTCGAGGAGGAGATGCGCGGCTTCAACGTCGACCGGGAAATCGAGGAGATCCTTCCTCCGGGGGAGTAGGCTCACACCCGGGGTCAGGTCTTGCATCGACACACGCGCCGCGAAGCCGCCAGGAGCAGTGCGCCAGTTCCGTGCCGGTATCTGCACAGGCCGGGTGAACTTAATTACGCATCCGTCACGAGAATGCTGCGGTGCAAGACCTGACCCCAGGTTTTCGAGGCAGCTCGGCTACGAGGTCGAGTACCGCCGGGCGGAGCGACCGGCTGCGCTGACGACGCGCTAGCGGCCGTCGACGGCGCGCTCTCGGTTGATCCTATGGCACGATCAGTGGTCGTGGATACAAGTCGGATCGCCGCGGTCCCGGCCTTTGCCGATCTTCCTGCTTCGGAGCTCGACGAGCTCGCGGACGCGCTGAGCGAGGTGGAGGTCGAAGCGGGTGCCAAGGTCATTACGGTCGACGACTACGGAACCGCCGTCTACTTCGTCGAGCAGGGGAACGCCGATGTGCTGAACGACGACGGCGAGGCGACCGAGGCTCTTGGCCCTGGCGACGCGTTCGGCGAGATTGGCCTCCTTCTGACGGGACAGCGGACAGCCACGGTCGTGGCGCGCACGCCGATGCGACTCCTCTTCCTCTCGGGTCAGCAGTTCGACCGCATCCGATCACGTGTACCCGATGTCGAACGCTCGTTGCGCCGCCTCGGCCTCGAGCGCGCGCGTCGGTAGACGCGCCCGATCCTCATCCGCGTACGCGGGCCGCACCGGCAGAATCTGTAGCGGCTGCGAGGTTAGGCCAGGGCTTCCCTTGGGCGACGCTTCTAGTCGCCTGAGCTCGTTCAGCTCCAGGGCAGCCCTGACCAGGCAGCGGGCCGGCCGAGTTGCCACTGCGGGAACGGCGCGTACGCCTCGCTCGGCTTCGGGGTCTCCGTTTCCACGCCCGCGGCGCGTGCCCGCGCCGTCTGCGAGACCGGGTAGACAATTGAGCCGCCCTCGTCGCGGGCGCCGGTCATGAAGATCACGCACGGACCGTCTCTCGCGCCGACGAAGGTGTGGCGCGTGCCCGGTGGGCAGTGGACGAAGTCCCAGGCGCGGAGCGGCCGCTCCTGCTCTTCAATCAGTAGCAGGCACTCGCCGGCGACCACGAGGAAGTCCTCCTGGCTCGACTCCGCGTGGTACATGCCAGTCGGCTTCCCGGGCTCGAGCACCGCCAACGTGTAGCCGATCTGGCCGAAGTGCCGCGGCTCGAGGTCAGGCCGCTCCTGGAGCACGCGCTCGCTCGCCTCGAACACGCAGCGTCGCGCCGAATGTGTCGTTCCGCAACCACGCGGCCTCGGCGACGTTGACGACGAACCAACCGAGGCCGCCGGCGCGAGCCCGGAGCCGACGTCCTCGAGCCGAGCCTCCTTGTCATTCGCGCTCCTTCCTGACGGGCGTAGTGTTCAGACATGTTGATGAATCGCTCTGCGCCGCCCGCCACCGTCACGCCTGTGCTCTTCTACCCGGACGTGCGGGCGGCGGTCGCGTGGCTGGAGGCGGCACTCGCTTCGAAGAGCGCGTCCGCGCTCGGTGGGCGCACGCGCGCGCTGCGCGGCGGCTCAGAGGCGCAGTCGTCCTCGCCGACGTGCGCGGCGGGCAGGTCGCGCCGACCGAAGGCCTGCCACGCCCTCGTCAAGGTTCGCGTTCCCGACGTCGACGCGGCGTTCGCTCGTGCCCGAGACGCCGACGCGAAGGTGCTCGAGGAGCCGCACACCTGGGAGTACGCGAGCGCTCCTTGTCCTCGAAGATCCGGCCGGCCATCGCTGGGAGCTGACCCAACCGTGCGCGACGTCGAACCCGAAGAGTGGGGCGGCGTGACGGTCGCGCCGTGGTGACCGGGCTCGGCAGGCGGGTCGCCGTGCCGTGCTCGTCGTCGGCTCACTTCCCTGGCCTGCGGGCACGCCCGGGCAGGCGGCGCTACGGTTCCGCCGGCCGGCCGGTGCACCTGGCGCGGTCGGCCGGGCAGCGCAGCACGGGCGCCCCAGCCGGCATCCCCATGAACGTCGCGTCCTGACGGGCCGCCGCCCGACGTCCTCGTCGGCGCCGGCGGCGCAGGCGGGGACGACGCGCTCGACTTCTCCGTGGCCGACGAGCTGGGCTGGTACGGGCAGAAGACCCCCTGGGCCGTCAGCCGCTCGTACGGCGGGCGTGTCCTGATTCGCGGCGGCCGGCTCGACCACGCCGAGAAGGTGCGCAGCGCGGCGGTCCTCGCCGCGCCTCGCCGCTCTCCTCGCACACGAGCGGCCAGAGCCCCTCGTGGTGCACTGCGCGCTACCTCGCAGCCGGGCCGTTCCGCGCGCAAGATGGCCGCTATCGTGCAGGTCACGCGCGGCGCGCTTCAGCCGAATCTCGGCGTCCCTTCCGGCTAGACGGCGCCTTCGGCGCGGGCGACGAAGCGCAGCTCCGGAACCTCGTCGAGCTCGCCGACGTCTCGTGCCAGCTCGAGGAACGTCAGCAGGCCCGCTCGCTCGCGCGGGCCGAAGCGGTAGCGCAGCTTCTCGAAGTAGCGCGCGAGGAAGCCGGCCGGGTAGCCGTAGCGCTCGCTCGACTCGTACGCCAGCTGCTCGGGCTCGGCGCGCGCCGTGCGTACCGACTCGACGAGCGCCTGCTCGAGCTCGCCGAGGCCCGGCGCGACCGGCTCCGGGCACGCCCAGACGGCGAAGACCATCGGCAGGCCGGTCCGCTCGAGCCAGAGACGGCCGAGATCGTGGTGCGGGGTCGGGTCCTCGAAGGCGCTCTTCAACGCGGCGTCGCCGATCAGCAGCTTCGCGTCCGCCTCCGCGCCGAGCGGGACGTGCTCGGCCTCGGGGAGCAGCACCTTCGTCAGGACGACGGAGGTCGCGCTCTCGGGGGTGACGGCGACGCTGCGAACCTGCTCGAGCGGCTTCCGGGCGACGAGCTGGATCGAGTCGACCGCGCCCTCCGACGAGACGCAGAGGCGCGGCAGCAGCCGCAGTCGCTCGGCGTGGCGTGCGTACTCGATCGACGAGATCGGCGCCAGGTCGAGCTCGCCGGCGAGCAGCCGTGTGTTCAGCTCGGTGGGCACTCCCTGCACCTCGTCCACCTCGGCGTCGAGGCGGTAGAAGACCGGCGCCATGTTCACGTAGGAGATGCGGCCGAGCCTGATCACTACGACTCCCGGTCCACGACGGCATCCGTCAGGGCCTCGAGCTCTTCGCGGCGGAGGTGTCCGTCGAGGCAGGCGCGCGCTTGCCGCGCGTAGTCGAGCGCGACCTTCCGGGAGGATTCCAGCGCGTCCGTCTCGGCCACTCGGAGGAGCGCGCCGTCCAGCGGGCCGCCGGCGAGGGCGGCGCGAACGGCGTTGTCCTTGCGCGCGGCCAGGATCAGCGGCAGCGTCGGCGTTCCCTCGCGCAGGTCGGTGCCGGCGATCTTCCCGGTCTCGATCGTCTCGCCCGAGCAGTCGAGGATGTCGTCGGCGATCTGGAACGCGACCCCGAGCGCGAGGCCGAACTCGCCGAGCCGCCGGTCGCCGCGGCTGCCGAGCAGGCACGCGGCCTCGAACAACTTCCCGGTCTTGAGCGCGCAGCGCGTGAGGTAGTCGTCGACGCTGGTGTCCGGGTCATGCGTCTGCGCGCGCTGGAGCGCCTCGCCCCGCGCGAGCGAGAGCGTCGCGCCCGCGAGGGAGCGCACCGCCTCGTGGTCGCGCGTCGCGGCCAGCTCGGCGAAGGCGCGCGCGAAGAGATAGTCACCGGTGGCACGTGCGGCCTCGGGGCCGTGACTCGCCCACGCCGACTCCTGGCCGCGGCGATAGCGGGCGCGGTCGATCACGTCGTCGTGGACAAGGGTCGCCATGTGCACGAGCTCGACGGCAACGCCTGCCGCGAGCGGCGCCTCCGACGGCGCAGACGCGAGGAACACCAGCAGCGGCCGCAGCCGCTTGCCGCCCGCCGAGAGCGCATCCCCGCCGACCTCCGCGACGACGCCCGGGTGGGCGGCGACCGACTCCGTCAGCCGCTCCTCGAGGTCCTCGAGGTACGCGTCGAGCCCCGGCGTCTCGCGGATCGTCGCCAGGCTCATGCGGCTGCCACCCCGATGTGCAGCGCGACGATCCCGCCGGCGAAGCCCTTCCAGCGCACGTCCTCGAACTCGGCCGCGCGCAGCAGCTCGGCGAGCTCTTCCGGGCCCGGGAAGCGCCGCACGCTCGCAGGGAGGTACGTGTATGCGGAGCCGCCGGGCAGCGCCTTGCCCAGCAACGGCACTAGCCCGTCAAACCAGAGGCGGTAGAACGGGGCGAGCACTCCGCGTGGGCGCGTGATCTCGAGGATCGCCACGCGGCCGCCGGGCCGCAGCACCCGCCGCAGCTCCGCGAGCCCACGCTCGAGGTCGTCGAGGTTGCGCACGCCGAAGCCGACGGTCGCGGCGTCGAACGAGCCGTCCTCGAACGGCAGCGACAGCGCGTCGCCCTGCACCCACTCGATTTCGGCCGACTTTCGCCGAGCACGCTCGAGCATCCGCTCCGAGAAGTCGAGCCCCGTCACGCGGCCGCCGCGCGTGCAACGCCGCGATCGCGAGGTCGCCGGTGCCGCAGCACGCGTCGAGCACGCAGTCGCCCGGCCGAACGACCGCGGCGACGGTCGCCCGCCGCCAGCGCTGGTCGAGCCCCACCGTCATCGTCCGGTTCATGGCGTCGTAGACCGGCGAGATGCGGTCGAACATCGACCGCACCGCGTCGGGCGCGAGCCTGCCGCTCTGCACGCTCACGCTCGAGGTCTCCAATGCGTATGGGCTAGATACGACTGGCCGGACAACGCGACTTGGGGTTCTTGCCAGACGCGTAACGTTCTCACTTCAGTCCTGCCCCCATCGGCGCACCAGCCGCTGGTCGAGCCCGAGCTGGTCGAGGCAGCGCGCGACCACGAAGTCGACGAGATCGTCCACGGACGACGCGCCGGAGTAGAACCCGGGTGCGAGGAAGAGCACCGTCGCCCCGGCCTGGCGGACGCGCAGCATGTTCTCGAGGTGGATGGTCGAGAGCGGCGTCTCGCGCGGGCAGAGCACGAGCTTGCGCTCTTCCTTCAGGGCCACGCTCGCGGCGCGCTGGATCAGGTTCGACATCGCGCCCGAGGCGATCGTCCCCAGCGTCCCCATCGAGCAGGGGCAGATCACGTAGGCGTCCACCTTCGCCGAGCCGCTTGCGTACGGCGCGTGCCAGTCGCGCTCGTCGTAGAGCGTGACCGCTTCCCGCACCGGCTCGGTCAGCCGTGCAAGCGTCTCGTCGGACGAGAGGCGAGCGTCGCCGTACAGCTCGGTCGCGAGCACCTCGATCCCCGCGCGCGAGGCGCAGACGCCGACCTCGCAACCGGACGCGGCGAGCGCCTCGAGCAGCCTGGCCGCGTAGGGCGCTCCCGAGGCTCCTGTTATCCCCAGGAAGACGCGCACAGCGCGGCTATTTCTCGCCCTTGGAGGCCTCGAGGAAGACGGCGAGCTTGTGCAGGTTGTCTTCGCCGAGGGCGGCGAACGGCGGCATGGGCGATCCGGGGTTGACGCAGCTCGGGCACTTGAGGTGGTCGATCTGGAACTGGACTCCCTTGCCCTTGGCGCCCTCCGCCGTGAGGTCCGGGGCGCCGAGGTTGGACGAGCCGGTGCCCAGGTAGGTGTGGCAGTTGGTGCAGCCCGACACGGCGAACAGGTTCGCGCCGGCGAGCGCCTCCTGGTTCCCCTTGAAGCCCTGCTTCTGTGCCCAGCTCGGGATGGCCGCCTTCACCTCGGAGGCGATCGCCTCCTGCGCCGTCGCGCCCTTGTAGGTGAGTACGCCCATCGACACGATCACGAGCACGGCTGCGACAATCGCCACCGGCCGCCGGCTCAGCCGCCGCTCCATGCGCAGGTCGATAAACGGCAGGATCAGCAGCAGGATCAGGCAGATCGTCGGGATCCCGACCGTGGCGAGGATCACCGACTCCGGCCACTTGAAGATCCGCAGCAGGTAGAAGAGGAAATAGAAGTACCAGTCCGGCCGCGGCACGAACGTCCGCGTCCCGGGATCTGCGGGCTCGCCGAGCAGGGGCCCGAGGATGTGCGAGTCCGAGTACTTCCAGACGATCGCCAGCACGGTGATCACCGACACCACGACGAGGCTCATCACCGTGTCGTGGAACATCGCGAACGGGTAGAACGGCTTCCCGCGCTTCTTGACGTTCTCCTTGTAGCGCTGGAACCCCGCGCGGCGGTCTTCGAGGCTGCTCATCGGCTGGCCTCCAGTCGAGCGGAGCCGAGGCGAACTCGGAAGAAGAAGCGGGCTCGCGGGGGGAACATGGTTTCCCCTGCGGGAGCGAGCCGGAGGCGAGCGACGCTCACTCGGACGGCCTCCTCCGCACTCCTGTAGGACGCGGCGCCGGCGTGACCATTCCGGAGCGCGTCGGCGGCGGCTTCGGCTCGGGCTCGCGCTCCGCGGCCGTGCGCGACCAGGGCGGCGACGAGACCCCGAGGCGGACGACGAGGTACAGGTGCAACCCGATCAGACCGATCAGCGCGCCGGGCACGAGCAGCATGTGTAGCGAGTAGAAGCGGGCGAGCGTGTCAGGCCCGATCTCGGCACCCCCTCGTAAGATCGTCGCCAGGTACGGCCCGACGAACGGCGCCGTCCCGTTGATGTTGATCGCGACCACCGTGGCCCAGTAGGCGGTCTGGTCGAACGGCAGCAGGTACCCGGTCAGGCCCTCGAAGAGGCCGGTCGCGAGCAGCAGCACGCCGACGATCCAGTTCAGCTCGCGCGGGTACTTGTAGGCGCCGAAGAGGAACACCCGCGCCATGTGCATGAACATGAGGATGATGAAGACGCTCGCGCCCCAGCGGTGCATGCCGCGGAGGAGCCAGCCGCCCCAGACGTCGTTGGTGATGTGCTCGACGGAGGCGTGCGCCGTGTTGACGTCCGGCTTGTAGTAAAAGGCCAGGATCACGCCGGTGGCGAGCTGGACGAGGAAGGCCGTCAGAGTCGCCGAGCCGAGCGTATGCCACCAGCCCGTGTCACCCGGAACTTTGCGGAAGAGGAAGTAGCGGACGCCGCCGACGATCCCGGACCGCTCCTCGAGCCAGTCCAGCGGATAGAGCGCCGTCTGCATCGCCGAGCGCTTCTCGGTCGTCGCCATCAGTGCGGCGGCTGAGCCGGATAGAGCCAGGCCTCGGGGCCGTCGACGTGCTGGCCGGGCCCGGCGAGCTCGTACTTCACGATCTTCGCCGACTTGCCGGATCCCTCGACCTCGGCGACGGCGTACATGTTGCCCAGCACCAGGCGCCCGTCGGCCACGCCGAACTCGAAGCGGTTGAGCGCGCGCACCGGCGGGCCGGCGGTCCGGTTGCCCTCCTGGTCGTAGGCACCGCCGTGGCAGGGGCAAATGAAGCCGGCCGCGGGCAGCGCCGGGATCAGGTCGATCTCGCCCTCGTCGCTCTTGACCGACTTCTTCCGGTCGTCGAAGACGGGGCCTCCGGACTGCACCGGGCAGCCGAGGTGGACGCAGCGATTCGAGATGCACGTGAAGCTCGGGGTGCCGTTAAGGTCGCCGTTGTTCCGGATGAAGGCCGACATCCGGGAGATGTGGCCCTCTTCGGCGTTCCGCTCGAAGGTCGCGACGTAGTACTGGCCCTCCTCGAAGTTGCTGAGGGGGCCAAGGTCGACCTTCTTCGCCTTCTGCTTCACGAAGCCGGGCACCAGCGCGGCGGCGGCGACGGGCAAGGTGACGATCGCGCCGATCAGCGCGCCGAGGCCGAGCGTCGCGCCCTCGAGGAACTTGCTCCGCGGGAAGCGCTCGCCGGGCTCGGGCTCCGGCATGGCCGCCTCACCCTCGAGGGCGGGAATCGGAGGAGCGCCGTCGGTGGCGGCGACCTCCTCGTCGCTCGACGCCACCGTGGGCTGCCGGCCGGTCGCGACCTCGCGCGCCCAGAGGAAGCCGAAGATGAGTGCGAGGCCGGCGCCGACCGCGGCGACGTACCAGCTGACGATCAGCCCGACGAGCAGGCAGACGATGCCGACGGCGAACCCGACCGGCCACAGGCTAGGCCCCGGCAGCTGCGGTCGATCGTCCCCCGTGCGCTCTTCCAAGCGGGTCTCTCCTTACGTCGTCGGCGGCTGGATTCAATCGTTGCAGGTTGGCCGCGTCAACGACGTAACAGTTGGCTCAACGAGCGCTCGGGGCGGCCGTTCCCCTGCGGCACGGCTCCGAGCCCGTACTCGTTCCAGCGCTCGTCCACGAGGCGGCGCACCTCCTCGGTCATCTCGATCTCCTCGGGCCACGGCCGAGTGCCCTCCCCGGGCCCCTTGTGCGTGGCGTCGATGCCGAGCTTGCCGCCGTAGAACTGGAGCGACGGCGCGTGGTCGAGGTGGTCGAGCGGGCCCTCGCTGATCAGCACGTCGCGCTTCGGGTCGACGTTGGCGCCGACGCGGAAGAAGACCTCCTCGTAGTCGTGCACGTCGACCCACTCGTCGACGACCACGACCGCCTTCGTCAGGCTCAGCAGCCCGAGGCCCCAGATCGCGTGCATCACTTTCTGCGCCTGGCCGGGGAAGCTCTTGCGGATCGAGACGATGCAGCAGTTGTGGAAGGCGCCCGCGACCGGCAGGTCGTAGTCGACGATCTCGGGGACGCTCATCCTGATCGCCGGGAGGAAGATCCGCTCGGTCGCCTTGCCGAGCCAGGCGTCCTCCTGCGGCGGCTTGCCGACCACGATCGACGGGTAGATCGCGTCGCGCCGCATCGTCATCGCGGTGACGTGGAAGACCGGGAACGCCTCGGGGGGCGTGTAGTAGCCGGTGTGGTCGCCGAACGGCCCTTCCGCGGTCAGCTCGTCCTTCGTGATGTAGCCCTCGAGCACGATCTCGGCGTTGGCCGGGACCTCGAGGTCGACGGTCCTCGCCTGCACCAGCTCGACCGCTTCCCCGCGCAGGAAGCCCGCCAGCATGAGCTCGTCGACGTGCTTGGGCAGCGGCGCGCTCGCGCTGTACGCGGTGACAGGGTCGAGCCCGAGCGCGACCGCGACCTCGAGCTTCCCGTCGGTCATCAGGTAGTCGGCGCGGCCGTCCTTGTGGATCTGCCAGTGCATCGCCGTGGTGCGCTCGTCGAGCACCTGCATGCGGTACATGCCGACATTGCGCGAGCCCGTCCGCGGGTCCCTGGTGATGACGGCCGGAAGCGTGATGAAGGGCGCGGCGTCCCCCGGCCAGCACGTCTGGATCGGGAGCCGGCGGAGGTCGACCTCGTCGTCGAGGAGGACGACGTCCTGCACGGGCCCGCTGCGCACGGTCTTGGGGCGCGAGTCGGCGATCGACTTCAGCTTCTTCAGGCCGCGGACCTTCTCGGCGATGCCCTGCGGCGGCTGCATCTCCAGGACGTCGCCGAGCCGGCGGCCGACTTCGTCGAGGCTGTCGGCGCCGAACGCGAGGCACATGCGTCGCTCGGTCCCGAACTGGTTGATCAGCAGCGGGTGCTCGGACTTCGGGCGCTCGAAGAGCAGCGCCGGCCCGCCCGCCTTCACGACGCGGTCGACGATCTCCGTGATCTCGAGGTGCGGGTCGACCTCGGCAGAGACGCGAACAAGCTCGCCCTCGCGCTCGAGGAGCGCGATCCAGTCGCGGAGATCGCGGGTCATCGAGGTGAGTCTAGGCCGGAGAGGGCGTACTGGACTGCCTCGTCCACCGAGAGCCTGCGACCTTCTGTGCGGCCGCGTTCGAAGTCCGCTCCGCGGACCGGCTCGACGAACGGCCCGTACTCGCGGAGCGCCTTTGGAGTCGTCGCCCTGGGGTCACGTTCTCCGGCGCTCTCGCCGACGCGGGCGCGCTTGCCGCTGCCCGCTACGCGCAGGACCGGCTCCGGCTGCCGGTCAGGATGGGTATTCACACCCGGACGGCGCTGCTGACGGGCGAGGGGTACGTCGGCGAAGACGTCCATCGAGCCGCCCGGATCGCGGCTGCGGGCGTGGCCGGGACCGGGAGATTCGTTCGGTAGAGCGTCTTCAGCGGCGGGAAGTCGCCGTCCCCGAGCTGGTAGATCCGCTCCGGCGCGCCGAGGTCCTTGAGCCGGTGCTCGCCCAGGTCGCGCAGGCCGTCGTCACGGAGCAGCGGCGGTCGCGGCGGAGACGAGCACCTGGCCACCGTTCTACCGCGCGGTACCGTCAGCTTCCTTTTCACCGACATCGAGGGCTCGACGCGGTTGCTGGACGAGCACGGCGCCGAGCGGTACGCGGCCGGGCCCGGCGCCGTTGGAAACACGACGACGAACGCGTCGCCCTGCGTGCGACCTCGACGCCGTCCTGCCGCGCGTACGCCTTGCGCACGACCCGGCGGTGCTCGTCGAGCGCGGTAGCTCGCGCACGCGCGTGATGACTCCTAGTGACGCCGGTGGCGAAGCCAGTGCGTCACTTCGCCGAGGACGATCACGCTGAGGAAGACGAGGCCGACGACCAGCATGGCCGTGATGACGTCCTTGCCCTCCTCGGCGGCGGTCTTCGCGAGCGGCAGCATCGGCCCGACTCTACCCGACCAGGGTCCCGTGTTTCTCGAGCGCCCGCTCCGCCTCCGGGCCCGGCTGCCAGGTCAGGCGCGCGTCCTCGCCGCGGCCGAGGGTGGCCGCCGTGGCCGCCCACGCCTCACCGTCGCCTGGAAGCCCGTCCGCGCGCAGCTGGGCGCACAGCGAGATCAGCGCGGCGAGGTCGCTCACCGCCTCGACCGGCCCGGCCTGCGCGACGCGGACGAGGCCGTGCGCGTACAGGTAGTCCCCGAGCAGCAGCGTCGTGTCGGCGTCGGCCGGCTCGAACAGCCGCGGCCGCCCGTAGTGCAGCAGGTAGCCCTCGTAGATCGTCTCGAGGCCGAGCCCGTACCGCTCCTCGGCCAGCGGCGAGAAGATCGCCTCCCGCCGGGGGTCCGCGCTCAATGCGTCCTGCCATAGCCGGCTCTCCTGCGCAGCCTCACGCGCGATGGTCTCCCAGAGATCGGTCGCTACAGCCACCCGGCCAGCTCCTTCGTCCAGTAGCTGACCACGAGGTCGGCGCCGGCCCGGACGATCGCGGTCAGCGACTCGAGCGCCGCCTCCCGCTCGTCGAGCCAGCCGCGAGCGCCCGCGGCCTTCAGCATCGCGTACTCGCCGGAGACGTTGTACGCGCCGACCGGGAGGTCGAACCGCTCGCGCGCCGCGCGGAGCACGTCGAGATTCGGCAGCGCCGGCTTCACGAGCAGCGCGTCCGCGCCCTCGGCGACGTCGAGCTCGCACTCGCGCAGCGCCTCGCGCACGTTGGCCGGGTCGAGCTGGTAGCCGCGGCGGTCGCCGAACGCAGGCGTCGAGTCGGCTGCCTCGCGGAAGGGGCCGTAGAAGGCGCTCGCGTACTTCGCCGCGTAGGAGACGATCGGCGTCTCGCCGTGACCGTCCTCGTCGAGGGCCGCACGGATCGCAGCGACGCGGCCGTCCATCATGTCGCTCGGGCACACGGCGTCCGCGCCCGCGGCCGCGTGGCTCAGCGCGGTGCGCGCCAGGAGCTCGAGCGTCGCGTCGTTGTCGACCTCCTCGCCGTCGAGCACGCCGCAGTGGCCGTGCGAGGTGTACTCGCAGAGGCAGACGTCCGTCAGCAGCACGAGGCCCGGGCTCGACTCGCGCAGCGCTCGCAGCGCGCGCTGGATCACGCCGTCCTCGTCCCAGGCGCCCGAGCCCTCCGCATCTTTCTCGTCCGGGATGCCGAACAGGATCACCGCGCGCACCCCGAGCCGCTCGGCGTCCGCGGCTTCGGTGACGAGGTCGTCGACGGAGACGCGGCCGAGCGCCGGCAGGTCCGGGTTCGGCTCCGTCACGGGGCCGACGAAGAACGGGAAGACGAAGTCGTCCAGGTCGAGGCGGGTCTCGCGCACGAGCGCCCGCAGGCGGTCGCTTCGGCGCAAACGCCTCAGGCGCGTCGTGGGGAACGCACTCACGCCAACAATCTACGCGCTCCCACGTGCGCGAGAACGCCGAAGATCCCGCCCAGGACGAGCAGCCAGAACGGGCGACCGTCTGAGACGACCGGCCGGACCGTCGTCGGTTAGGCCACTCACGCTGACAGAGTCTCGACGTGTGCGCGGTCGTAGTCGCCGACGGAGCCGGTGAAGACCAGGCGGCCCTCGCGCAGCGCGGCGACGCGGTCGGCGACGCTCTCGACCTCCTCGATGTTCTGCGTGGCGAAGACGACGGCCCCGCCGCCCGCGCGCAGCGCCGCGACGCGCGCCCACAGCCGGCCCCGCTGCTCCGGGTCGAGCGCGGCCGTCGGCTCGTCGAGCAGCAGCACCTGGGGCGAGCCGAGCAGCGAGATCGCGAGGTTCAGCCGCTGCCGGTTGCCGACCGAGAGGTTCCCGCTCGGAGCCGTCTTGCCCGGAAGCTCGAACTCCACGAGCAGGCGCTCGGCGGCGGCGGCCGGATCGGGCTCGCCTTCGAGCCGCGCGAAGAGCTCCAGGTTCTCGCGCGCGGAGAGCCGCCCGTACTGTGCAGGCCGTTGCGGCGCCCAGCCGACGCGCACGCCCTTGCGCCGCTCGATTGTCCCCGCGCTCGGCTCGAGCGCGCCCGCGAGCAGTGAGAGCAGCGTCGACTTGCCGGCCCCGTTCGGGCCGACGAGCGCGAGCGCGTCGCCGTCCCAGACCTCGAGGTCCACCGGCTCGAGCGCGTGCGTCTGACCGAACCTTCGGGCAGCGCCTCGAGCGGCGAGCAGCGCCGAGCTCTGCGTCAACGACGGGCCGCGGCCGGCGGGTCGGCCGGCGGCACAGGCGCGACCGGTCGAGTTTCCTCGACGTCCACCTCCACCGGCACCGCCCCGCCCTGTTCCCACGACTCCAGCGTCACCCGCTCCGAGAAGAACTCCCAGATCGCCCTCGCCGCGGCCAGCAGCGGCAGGGCGACGAGCGCGCCGGGGAGGCCGTAGATCTCCCCTCCGGCCAACAGCCCGAAGATGACCAGCAGCGGGTGGAGCCGCAGCGCGCTGCCCATCACGTTCGGCACCACGACGTGTCCCTCGATCTGATGGATCCCGAGGAACAGCAGCCCGACCCAGATCGCCGAGACCGGATGTACCACCAGCGCGTAGATGAACGGCGGGATCGCCCCGAGCCACGGGCCGACGTACGGGATCAGCTCGGTGACGGCGACCCACGCACCGAAGAGCACCGCGTACTTGTCCGCGCCCGGCACCCAGCCGAGCGTGCCGAGGATCCAGAGCCCTAAGCCGGCGCTCGTGCCGATGATCAGCGACAGCAGGAACTGCCCGCGGACGTAGCTCGCAAGCGAGTGCTCGATGCGCGGGAGCAGCGCTAACGAGCCCGGGCGCGGCGGGAAGCGCCGGTCCACGACGCGGCCCAGCCTGGGCATGTCGAGCAGCATGTAGATCGAGACCACGATCACGAGCACGAGGCTGAAGAGGAACTTCACCGTGCCGATCGCCGCGCCCTCGACGAAGTCGATCACGTCCCCCGTGTACCTCGAGACGTCCTTCTCGCGGATCTGCTTGACGAGGTCGTGGCCCTGCTTCTGGACGTCGATGCCTCCGAGCCGGTGGGTGTCGAGCCAGCGCTGGAAGCGGTCGACGTCACGGTCGGCGTCCGTCCGCGGAGGGTGTCCGTTGACGACCGTAAAGTAGTCGTTCACCCGGTTCGCGCTCGACTTGGTCTGGTCGACGACCACCGAGCCGATCGCAACCGCGGCGGCCAGGACGATGGCGGCGAAGCTCAGGTACACCAGCGCGACGCCGAGCCCACGGGGTATCCAGACGCGGGTCAGTGCCCGGACGAGTGGGTTCAGCAGGAACGCGATCAGCGCCGCGACGAGGAAGAGGAAGACGACGTGACGCGCCGCGCCGGCCACCACCCAGAGGAAGAGCAGCAGCAGCGGCAGGCCGACGAGCTGAATCCAGCGCGGGATTTCGATCTTCGCGGCCCCGGCGGAAGGCCCGGCCATGGCCAGCATGGTACCTCCGGCGTCGTACCGCTTCGGCCGTCGTCCACCCGACGCGCGCGCAGCTCGCGTCCACCTGCCTGGGACTGGGATTTCGGGACCGACGGCGGCCTGGCGCTCGAACCGCGACGGGTCCCATTGCAGGAGGACCCCAGCTTCGTTACCTTGCCGCGGATGCCACGCGCCTCTGCGCACGCCCATGCGCGGCGAAGGCGGGCCGAACGGGCTGTCGCGCGCCGTAAGAGGCGATTGGCGGGGCTGGTTCTGCTCGCGTCGGTCGCGCTGGTCACCCTGCTCCTGACCGCGTTCGGGTCGGGTGGCAACCGCGCGGTCCGAACCGCCGCGCCCGCGCCGGCGACGCGGCTCCTGCCGGCCGGTCCGCCGAAGCCGCAGGTGGTCGCCCTTCAGGGCTCGATCCGCCTGATGCTGCCGGTTTCGCGCGTCACCGCGATCGGCTACCACGCCTCCGGCGACGGCGCTCTCGCCCTGCGGCCGGTCGGGCGGCAGGTAAACCAGGGGCTCGTCGGCAGGGTCGCGCGGAGCCTCTTCGGCAACGGCCGCAACGGCCTGCGCTACTACGTCCTCGGCGGGACCGGGGGTCCTGCGACCGGGTCGCTCGACGTCGGCGCAGCGCCCGGGACCGACGTCTACTCGCCGGTGGACGGGACCGTGGTCGGGATCACGCCGTACGTGCTCGCCGGGAAACACCTGGGCGCGCGGATCGACCTCCAGCCCAGCGGCAACCCGTCGCTCGTCGTCTCGCTCACGCACCTCCGGCCCGACCCGAACCTGACCGTGGGCTCGACGCTCGCGTCGTCGACGTCGAAGGTCGGCACCGTCCTCGACTTCGCAAAGGTCGAGCGCCAGGCACTCGCGCGCGTGACGGCGGACGCCGGGAACCACGTGGCGATCGAGATCCATCCCGCCACGCTGTCCCTTCCTTAGACCCCATTCCAGCGCGAAGCCTTGAGTCGTCGGAACGCGCTGTGCGGCGCGTGGACGGCGTTCTCGGTCGCACTCGTATCCTCCGGATACGAGCACTCCCTGCGTCCTTGCCACGCACCACCCATCGCGCCCCGACGACGAAGCGTCACGCTGACATGGGGTCACCCTGAGAATCCTCTTCATCGCGGACGTCTTCGGGACGCCCGGCCGCAAGGCCGTGGAGGAGCGGCTGACCGGCCTGCGCGAGGAGCTCGGCGCCGGGTTCTGCGTCGTGAACGCCGAGAACACGGCCGATGGAGCCGGGTTGACGCCGCGCCTCGCCGACCGGCTGCTCAGGGCCGGTGCGGACGTGCTCACGCTGGGGAACCACGTCTGGCGGCGGCGCGAGATCGGCCCGTACCTCGAGACGTCGGACCGCGTCGTGCGGCCGGCGAACCTCGCGACGAGCTCGCCGGGACGCGGGCTCGCGGTGGCGCAGGCCGACGACGGGACCAGCGTGGCCGTGCTGAACCTGCAGGGCTTGCTCTTCATGTCGACCCCGGTGAGCCCGTTCGAGGTCGTGGACGAGCTCGTCGAGGAGGCGCGCGCGGCGGCGAAGGTCGTGCTCGTCGACTTTCACGCCGAGGCGACGAGCGAGAAGGTCGCCATGGCGCGCGTGCTCGACGGCAAGGTCACGGCGGTGATCGGAACGCACACGCACGTGCAGACGAACGACGCGCGGGTGCAGCCCGGCGGGACGGCCGCGATCACCGACGCGGGCATGACCGGCCCGCACGACTCGGTGATCGGGGTGAAGGCCGAGCTCGCCATCGGGCGGATGCGCACCGGGATGGGTGTGCGCTTCGAGCCGGCCGAGGGCGGCGTGCGAATCGAAGGCGCGCTCGTCGAGTGCGACGCCGAGGGCCGCGCGCTCAGCTGCGAGCCGGTCCGCGTTCCGGTGCCGTGAGCACGACCAGCAGCGCGACCAGCACGAGGTCGCGCACGAGCAGGACCCACGACGGGAACGCGTCCAGCGCGACCAGGTCGAAGTAGCGGATCGGGAACCAGACCTGCGTCAGCAGCAGCGCGAGCGCGAGCAGCGCCGACGCTGCGAGCCCGCGCCGCCCGCGCACGAGTGGGACGATCGGCAGCAGCCAGATCAGGAACTGCGGCGAGAGCACCTTCCCGAGCGCGACGAAGGCGGCGAGCGAGGCGGCCGTGAAGCGGACGAGGCGGTCCGGCGTCGCCGGCCCACGCGCGGCCGCGACCCAGATCCCGACCAGCACGAGCGCGAGCAGGACGCTCGAGGCAGTGCCGAGGGCATCGGGCAGCGAGCCGGTCAGGTTCTGCGAGCCGTGGCTCGACACGACCGTGACCGCGAGCCCGCCGACGTGGTGCGCGGCGATCAGGAGCGCCGAGGCGAGACTCTCGATCTGCAGCGGCCGCGTCGTCTGCCGCTCGATGCTGGCCCACACGCCGTGAGGCGCGAGGACGAGGAACGGCAGGATCACCACGAGCGCGACCGCGGCCGCCACGCCGATGCAGACGAGCGCCGCTTTCCGCCCACGCGTCCGCCAGACGTACGCCACCGCCGGAGGGAGCACGGCCGCCGGGAAGGCCTTGGCCGCCACGCCGAGCCCGATCGCCGCGAAGCCGAGCCGCTCCCGCCGTGCCAGCACCGCCGCGAGCCCCGCGACCGTGAGCGCCGCGGGCCACAGGTCGTAGCGATAGAGGATCACGGAGCCGAGCACGAGCGGCGCGAGCGCGAAGAAAGCCAGCGCCGCGGCCGTCCGTTCCACCGAGGCATTCAGGGCGTGCAGCGCGAGGGACATCGCGGCCAGGGCGCCGACCCCGCAGAGCGCCATCAGGATCTGGAACTCGTGGTCGTACAGCGAGAAGCTCGGGTCTCCGACCGCGGGCAGCCCGAACGCGGGCAGCGCGCCGGGCGGGTACTCCACCGCGAAGTCGCGGTAGGGCACGTGCCCGTTCACCATCGCCTCGCCGTAGCGGTGGTACTCGACCGTGTCGCGGATCAGCGCGTGCTGGTACCAGCCCCAGTGGAGCAGCGTCATGGCGACGAGGAAGAGGGCGATGGCTCCGGGGAGGAGCCACCGCGACTCAGTCGACGCCGACCAGCTCTTGGCGAGGGCGCTCAACGGGCGCGCGGACGGCGGCTCTCAGCGGCTCGGCCGTGGGGGCGAGCACCGCGAAGGCCGCGAACGGGAAGAACCACGGCAGGTAGAGGTAGAACCAGTGGGTCAGGACGAGCTCGACGCCGACCAGCAGCGCCGCGGTCAGGGCGGCGAGCTGCAGGGGGGACTTGCGACGCGGGACGAAGTAGACGGCGAGCGCGGCCACGATCAGCAGGACCTCGAGCACCCGCTGGAGGATGTGCAGGTCCGGGAGCCCGGCGTGGTACTGCCGCCAGTCCCAGATCGAGAACGGCGACTCGCGGTCGATCTGCCAGCCGAGCGTGCGGTCCCAGAAGACGCGCGCCGCGTGGACCGGGTTTGGCTCGAGCAGCAGGATCGAGAACGCGGCCAGCGTCGCGACGAGGAACCCGGCCGCGAACACCAGTGTCGGCCGCAGCCGCCGCTCGGGGTACGAGGCCCACAGCGGCGCCACGAGCAGCGAGCCGAACTTCGTCCAGCCCGACAGCGCCGCGCCGACGCCGCGCGCGGCCGGCCACGTCGCCAGCCAGAAACCCCAGATCAGGAAGAGCGGCGGCAGGGCGTCGTTCGTGTTCGAGCTCGAGACGTACTGCGTGAACGGGTAGGCGACCCAGGCGAAGGCGAGCGTCACCGCTAGCCGCTGGCCCCCGAAGCGCAGCCCCACGAGCGCGAGCCCCAGCACGCACAGCAGGTCGAACCCGATCGACGCGAAGTGCGCCGCAGGTAAGTCGTCCCACTTGCCGGTCCAGCCCAGCGCGAGGTAGCCGGGCAGATACGCCTCGTACGCGACGGGGCCGTAGGTGTCGCCCTGCGGGTTCGCCGACTCGCAGCGCCCGTTGGTCTGGATCCGCTCGCGTGTCTCGCCGTCGATGTCACTCGGGCCGCACGCCTCGCCGACCTCGACCGGGAAGTGGCCGTACGGCGACTGGCCGTTCGCGATCCGGTTCGCGCCGATGACGCCGGAGTAGCCGACGTCGATCACGTTCGAGGCGCGCACGTTCAGGCCGAGCCGGAACCCGGCCGCGAAGACCGTCGCGGCGGCGAGCAGCCACACGGGCCACACCGGCACGGCGCCGGTCCCGAGCCGGCCTCGCCACGCGCTCCAGGCCATGCGGCCGAGCAGGTAGAGCAGCGGCGGGTAGGCGAGCGGCACGCTCGTGAAGATGTCGCCGCGGTTGAAGAACCACAGCGAGACCGTGAACGAGAGCAGCACCAGCAGGTCGAGGTTGCGGAGACTGAACGGCCGGCGCAGGTCGGCGAGGCCGAGGAAGAAGAGCGCGCAGAAGCCGAGCCAGACGGGCGCGTTGTTGATCTCCTTCCCGCCGAACGCGCCCGGGAGGCCGCGCGCCATCTTCCAGGCCACCTGCGGCCCCGTCCAAGCCTCGCTGACCGCGCCGCTCGTGTCGTCAACCTTCCCGGTCGCGACCTCGCCCGCCTCGCCCGCCCAGACGTTCACTCGCCAGAACTTGTGGTCATGGTCGAAGGTGGCGTCGGTCTGCCAGAGGCGCCGCGGGTAGTGCGCGAGCCAGTCGGAGACCTTCTCGTTGCGGAGGAAGATCGCCTTCGCCTGCGCCGCGGTCAGGCGCTGCTCCGGCGGGCCGAGCGGCTTCGGCTTCCCGGGCGCCGCAAGGGCAGGCCCCGCCAGCAGGAGTCCGATCGCGGCCGCGGCGAGGGCGCGCCTCATTCGCATCAGCCTAACGGCCCCTAGCGGCGGCTCCTGAACGACCACAGCTTGTTTCCGAGAAAGTTGAGCGGCGTCACGAGGATGATCGCGATCGCCTGGGAGACGACCTTGTCGAGCCCGAGCGCGATCAGGCCGGTGAGCAGCAGGATGTTCGCCACGTAGGCGATGACCGCGACGACGAGGAAGCGGAGTCCCTGCCAGCCGACGTGGCCGCGCTGCGCATGAAACGTCCAGAGCCGGTTCCACGTGTAGTTGTTCGTCACCGCGACGAGAAACGAAGCGGTCGCGGCGGCCGCGTAGTGCCAGCCCGCGCCTCGAAGGAGAGCGGTGTAGACGGCCAGGTTGATCACGTAGCCGCTCGCGCCGACCACGCAGAACTTGGCGAGCTGCACCCAGTTGTGCGGCCGGCTGAGCGCACGGCCGGCGCGGGTGCGGGACAGGGACGTTCCGGGCGAGAAGGCCATCGGCGCGCGAGCGTACCGGAGAGCGCTCAGCGCGAGCGCCGGCGGCCGCGCCCGCGCCGTCGCTGCAGCCACCGCGCCCGGCGTGGCTCGGGTCGGGCGGGCAGGACGATCCCGTCGAGCGGGACCTGCTCCCCGTCGAGGACGAGCTCGACGATCGCCCAGTCGCGGCCGAGGACGACGTCCTCCAGCGAGCCGCCGCCGGCGACCGGTAGGCCGCGGAGCTGCGCCAGCGCACGCGCCTCCCGCCGGTAGAACGAGTCCTCGCGCAGGTCGAGCAAGACGAGCGGCGACGCCGCCTCGATGCGGTCCTCGTGCAGCGTGGCCGCGGACAGGGGCAGGAAGCGGTGCCGGTCGTCACCGCAGAGCACGTCGAGCCCGAGTGCCTGCGGCTCGGTCGGATGGAGCAGCACGTCGACCGCGTGCCCCACCTGGATGCCACGCGAGCGTACGGGCCGTCGCAGCAGGTCGTCGCCCCTCACGTCGGTCACCAATCTGCCCTCGGCGTTGTGCCGTTAATCCGCGAACCCCTCCCGGCCGACCAGCGGCACGAAGCGGCATGGAACGGAGTGCACCACGGCCGGCCCTTCCGGGCTACGGACGATCACCTCGAGGCGCTGCATGTGCTCGCCGCCGACCGGGACGACGAGCCGGCCTCGCGGGCGCAGCTGGTCGTAGAGCGTCTCCGGGAAAGCGGGGGCCGCGGCCGCGACCGCGATCGCGTCGAACGGGGCAAGCTCGGGAACGCCGAGCGTTCCGTCGCCGACGCGCACATCGACCTGCGGGTAGCCGGCCGCGGCCAGGCTCGCCCGCGCGCGCTCGGCGAGCTCGGGGATGCGCTCGATCGTCACCACCTCGGCGCCGAGCTCCGCGAGCACCGCGGCCTGGTAGCCGGAGCCCGTCCCGACGTCGAGCGCCCGCTCGCCCGGCCGCAGTGCGAGCGCCTCCACGATCCGCGCCACCATGTACGGCTGCGAGATCGTCTGGCCGTGGCCGATCGGCAGCGCCGCGTCGGCGTAGGCGTGGTCGCGCTCATGGTCCGGCACGAACAGCTCGCGCGGAACGCGTTCCATCGCCTCGAGCACGCGCTCGTCGGAGATGTCCCGCGCGCGCAGCTGGCGCGCCACCATCGTCTGCCGGTCAGGCGGCATCGGCGTGGGCCGGACGCTCGACCCCGAAGTGCGCGAGCGCGAGCGGCGCGAGGTCGACGATCCGGCGCGGCTCGGCGTCGAGGCCCACGGTCAGGATCGGCACCTCGGAGTCGCCGGCCTCGAGCGACCCGTGGCTGCCGCCGCCGAGGTGGCTGCGGCCGGCCAGGTCGGTCAGCTCGACCCCGAGCGGCGGCGAGACCAGCAGCTCGCCCGCGTTGGGGTTCGCGAGGGCGGCCCACGAGCGCTCGAAGGCGTCCGGCTGGTCGAGCAGCGACGCATCGCCGCTGGTGTTCCAGCCACCGTCGGCCGGGGCGAAACGGAGCTCCTCGCCGTCGCGCCGCGCGACCGCCTCGTCGCCCTCACGCCAGAGCACGACCTCGGCCGCCGGGGAGCCGTCCAGTCGACGCGCGAGCACGGCCGGCTCTTCGCGGCAGCTGGGCAGCCGGTAGACCATCCCGGCGCGGTTCGACCCGGTCACGAGGACGTTGTCGATCCCCGCGAAGGCCGCCTCGAGCGACACGGCCCGGTCAACCGGGGTCTGGCCGTGGTCCGAGCAGACGACGACCGCGTAGCGCTCGAGGAACTCGTCCGGACCGCCCGCTGCTTCGATCAGCGCGCCGACCGCGGCATCGCTGCGCGCGAGCGCTTCCCGGCTCGCTCCCGGGCCGAGTGCGTGCGATGCGAAGTCGTAGTCCGGGAGGTAGTACACGAGCAGGTGGAAGGAGTCGCGGGTGACGAGCCAGCGGCCGACGTACGCGGCGTAGGCGTCGATCGAGCCGGTCGAGCGGCCGAACACCGCGACCGGCGCGCCGGTCACCTCCGACTCGAACAGGCTGTAGAAGAAGAACTGCTGCGGGCCGTAGGCCGGCCGCGTGAAGCCGGGGACCAGCGGTAGGTGCGCACGGCGGCCGCGGTAGCAGGTGATGTTCACCGCCGCGGTCGTCAGGCCCGCCTCCTCGAGCGCCTCGTAGACCGTCACCGCATCGCGTCCGAGGTGCTGCTCGTTCATGTTGAAGATCGCGTCGAGGATCGCGCGGCGCGTGCCGGCGGCGCGGATCGCCGCGAACGAGGAGCCGTACTCGACCAGGCGCCGCTCGCCGCGGTGCCACCAGACGAGATGCGGGATCCGGTGAACGTCGGGGTGCGCGCCCGTCGCAATCGAGGAGAGGCAGACCGGCGTGAGCGACGGGAACGTCGAGATCCCGCGGCGGTAGCTGCCGTGGTGTGCGAGGAATGCGAGCGCCGGTGCCGAGCCGGTCTCGACCGCATCCTCGAAGACGTCGGGCGTGAGGCCGTCGATGACGGCGAGGATCAGCTTCTTGCGCGGGCCCATCAGTCGCGCGCGAGGCTGCGCAGGCCGGCGTAGCGCTCCGGGCTGCGCCCGCGTGCCCGTGCCGCGAGCCCGGGAACCGCAACCGCCTCGAGGAACCCGACGAACGGGATGACGGCGAGGGCCATCAGCCCCAGCGCGCCGAAGCCGACGAGCATCGCGGTGCCGCCCCTCGTGCCACCGCGGCGCAGGGTTCCCGTGACGACCGTCGCGACGACCGGCGCTCCGAGCGCGCCGCCGATCCCGCCGGCGACGGCCTCGTGCCAGCCGCCGATCGCGTAGCCGACGGCGGCTCCGATCCCCGCGGCCACCACGGCGACGACCACGACGAGGGCTCGGCGAGGCGCAATCAGGGCCGCGAGCAGCGCGCCGAGGCCGATCCCGAGGCCGAGCGAGAGGCCGATCCGGTACCACTCCCACATTCCGCGGCTGAGTGTAGACGCGCGCCTCGGGCTGGAGTTTCAGACTGCCGTTTGCAGGGAAAAAGAGCGTCCCCATGGCCACCGACAGCCGACCGCTCCTCGTCTTTTTCGGCGCCGCCCACTCCGGGCCGGCCCGCCGGATGGAGAGCCTGATGGCGCATCTCGCGCGGAAGGAGCGCACGCGCCTACGGGTGACGGCGGTCGATGTCGACCAGCAGCCCGAGCTCGCCGAGCGCTTCCGCGTGAGGACGGTGCCAACGCTTGCGCTCGTCAAGGGCAAGCGTGTCGTCGACCGCATCGAGGGCCGGGCCAGCGCACCCCGGATCGAGCGCATGCTCGAGCCGCACCTCGCCACCTAAAACCAGCAGCGCCCTCATGGCGTATGCGGCTCCAGAAGGGAGCATGCGGCCGGCGCGATGCGCGGCCGGCTGACTCGGGGGCTTAGGCCCTCACGACAGGAGCCCGGTGGACCCTCGCCGCCGGGCTCCGCGTTTACGCGCCTTGCAAGCGGTCGATTACCCCGAGGCCGAACTCCGCCGCGCGGGCGCCGTCGATCACTCGGTGGTCGAAGGTAACAGCGATCGTCCCGACCGGCCGGGCCTTGATCTCGCCGTCGCGCACGACGGGGCGCTCGGCGATCCGGCCGATGCTGAGGATCGCGACCTCGGGATGGTTGACGATCGGCGTCGTGAGCAGGCCGCCGAGCTTGCCGGCGCTCGTGACCGTGAAGGTCGAGCCGCGCAGCTCCTCGGGCTTGAGCTTCCCGGCGCGCGCCGCGTCGGCCAGGCGCGTTACCTCCGCTTCGAGCTCATCGAGGCTCTTCTCGTCGCAGCCACGCACGACCGGGACGACCAGGCCCTGGTCGGTCTGGACGGCGACGCCAAGGTCGTAGCGGTCGAGGTAGACGATCGCGTCGCCCTCGAGCCGTGCGTTCAGCTCCGGGAACTCCCGCAGGCTTTCGGCCACGGCCTTCAGAGTCGCCGGCACGAGCCGCTTGAGCTCGACTTCGCCGAAGTCGCACTCCTCGACCCAGGTGACAGGCGGGACCTCCCGGTGCGCGCGGGCCATGTGCTCGGCGACGAGCCGGCGCACCCCGCGCAGCGGCTCGCGCCGTCCCTCCGCGCCCTGTCCCGCGGACAGTCCCTCGGCCCCGGCTGCACGCCGCACGTCCTCTTCGGTCACGCGCCCCTGCGGCCCTGTCGCCTCGATGGTCTCGAGGTCGACGCCGAGCTCGTCGGCCCTGCGACGGACGAGCGGGGTCGCGCGGACGCGTCCCTTTTGGCCACGGCCGAGGGACTGTCCCCGGGGCGCGGCCGGAGCGGACCCGGCCGGCTCGGCCCGCGGCTGCTCTTCGGTACGTGGCGGCGCCGCGCGGTCCTCGCCGATGACCACCAGTACGGTGCCGACTGCGACGACCTCGCCTTCGGCGACCAGGATGCGCGCGACCTTGCCGGCCGCCGGCGACGGGATCTCGACCGTCGTCTTGTCGGTCTGGATCTCGACGAGCGGGTCGTCCTCGGCGACCTCCTGGCCCTCGCTGACGAGCCAGCGTGCGATCTCGCCCTCGGTCAGGCCCTCGCCGAGATCAGGGAGCTTGAACTCGTACGCCACGGCGCGGGTGTTCTACCGGATCGCGTCGTCGTGCAGAACGGCGTGCACGCCCTGGACGCCGTTGACGACCTGCGTGATCCGAAGGTCGACCACGACGCTCGCGAGCGCCAGCGCGTCCCGCCGCTCCAGCCCCAGCTCGCGCTCCATCAGCCGAAGCATCCCCTCGACCGCGTTCCCGGCCGCCTCGTCGAGGGTCTCGCCGAGGCCGAACGCGAGCCACGAGTCCCGGGTCCGCGCGATCGGCGCCGCCAGCTCGAGGTCGTCGCGGAGCGAGAGCGACAGCTGCGCCCGCTCGAGCGGGCACTCGATCGCCGTCGAGGAGACCTCGCCGTCGCCCTGCCGCGCGTGTCCGTCGCCGGCCGAGAACAACGCGCCGTCGACCGGGATCGGGAGGAAGAGCGTCGTTCCCGCGACGAGCTCCTTGCAGTCCAGGTTCCCGCCCCACGCGCGCGGCGGCCCCGTCTCGTGCACGCCCGGCTCCGGCGGCGGCATCCCGAGCACGCCGAGGAACGGCGCCAACGAGACCTCGCGACCCTCGCGGTCGCGGCCGACTGCCGCGTCGGCGTCCAGCTCCCACGCGAGCACCTTGCTCCCACCCTCGCCGACGCCGAGCCGGTCGTTCAGCGGCGTCGACCAGCCGCCGGCGACGCTCAGCCCGTACGGGCCGACGCGCACCTCCTCGATCCCGACCTCGAGCGTCTGCCCCGCGACGGCACCGAGCACCGCGACCGGGCCGATCAGCGCGTGCCCCGCGTCCAGCTCCTCGTCGAGCGGCGAGAAGCGCTCGCGTTGAGAGCCGTCCGCGCGGGGCGGCTCCACTCCCCAGCCCGCGTCGAGCGTGGCGAACCGGACGACGTCTCCGGGCCGCACCTCGGCCACCGGCTCGAGGTCGCGTGAGAAGTGCCCGTGCAGCGTGCGCCGCTCGAGCGGGATCTCGTGCAGCGTCGTCTTCACGGGACGCGCGCCCCCGTCGCGTCGAAGGCCTCGAGCGGCACCGAGGCGACCGGAGTCCCCGCGAGCTCGTCCGCAAGCAGCGCGAACACGACTGCATCGCTCTGGTGCGGCGTCCCGTCGGCTCCGTGCAGCACCCGCCGCAGCCGCCCTTCCTCGGTGAAGCCGAGCTTGCGCGGGATCGCAAGGCTGGGCGCGTTCTCGGGATCGACCCGGATCTCGATCCGCCCCGCCCCGCAGAGCTCGATCCCGACGCGCGCCAGCGCCGCCGTCGCCTCGGTCCCGAGGCCTTCACCCGAGCGGCTCGCACGGATCCAGTACCCGATCTCGAACGCCTCCGCCCCCACGCGTGTGTGGAGCCCCGAGCCGCCGACGGCCTCCGACTCGTCGCGCGCGAGGATCCCGTAGACGTAGTCCCGGCCAAGGTCGAAGGCCCCGCGGAAACCCCGCAGCAGCTCGACCGTCTGCTCGAGCTGGAGCGGAGCCTCGTGCGCCCACGGCATCCAGGGCCGCAGGTGATCGAGGCTCGAGTCGACGGCCTCCTTCAGCAGCGGCGCGTCGGTGGGCTCCCAGCAGCGGACGACGAGCCGCTCGGTTTCGATCCGGTACGGCGGCGTTCTCATACCCTGCGCGTTCTAGGATCACGGTCTTCGGGCGCTCCGTGCGACTCGAGCGCCTTCTTCGCCTGGATCAGAACGCCAAGATCCTTCGCGCCGCGTCGGCCACGCGCTCGGCCGACGGCATGTACGCGTCCTCGATCTGCCAGTACGGATACGGCACGTCGTAGCCGGTGACGCGCACCACCGGCGCCCGCAGGTCGAGCATCGCCTTCTCCGCGAGGATCGCCGCCAGCTCGGCGCCGTAGCCGGCCGTGCGCGGCGCCTCCTGAACGATCACGACCCGCCCCGTCTTGGCCGCGGCCGCCAGCAGCGCCTCCTCGTCGAGCGGCTTCAGCGTGCGGATGTCGAGGATCTCGACGGACGCTTCCCCGCCGAGCGCGTCTGCAGCGGCCTCGGCGACCGGCACCATCGCCCCGTACGCGACGAAGGTGAGGTCGTCGCCCTCTCGCACCGTCCGCGCGACCCCGAGCGGAACGACGTGCTCGCCCTCAGGTACGTCGCCGCGCATCGTCCGGTAGTGGAGCTTCGGCTCCAGCACGACGACCGGGTCGGGATCGCGAATGGCCGCGGCGAGCAGCCCCTTTGCATCGGCCGGCGTCGACGGGATCGCCACCTTCACGCCCGGGGTGTGCACGTAGTACGCCTCGGGCGAGTCGTCGTGCAGCTCCGGCGCACGCACCCCGCCGCCGTAGGGCATGCGAACGACGAGCGGGAACGCCATCTTCCCGCCGCTGCGCCAGCGGTAGCGCCCGACGTGCGTGATCAGCTGGTCGAGGCACGGGTACGAGAACGCGTCGTACTGCATCTCGCAGACCGGGCGCCAGCCCGCCATGCAGAGGCCGACAGCCGAGCCGAGGATCCCCGCCTCGGCCAGGGGGGTGTCGACGCAGCGGTCGGGCCCGAAGCGCTCGCGCAACCCGGCGGTCGCGCGGAAGACACCGCCCGCGCGCCCGACGTCCTCGCCCATCACCAGCACGTTCTCGTCGCGCTCGAGCTCGACGTGGAACGCGTCGTTGAGCGCCTCCACCAGTGTCAGCTCAGCCACCGAGCACCCTCCTGAGCTCCGCGAGGTCCGACTCGAACGACGCCGGCGGGTCGGCGAACGCGTGCGAGAAGAGCAGCTCGGGGTCCGCGGGCGGCTCCGCCTCGGCGGCCGCGATGCCGTCCCGCATCAGCTGCACGGCGTCGGCGCGCACCGTCTCCGCGGCCTCGTCGGAGAGCAACCCGAGCCGCCGTAGGTAGGCCTCGTAGCGCCCGACGCACTCCCGCCCGCGCTCCTCCTCCACGCGCCCGAGATCGATGTAGGCCGTTGGGTCGTCTGCGGTCGCGTGCGGCGCGCAGCGGTAGGTGACGGCCTCGATCAGGGTCGGCCCGTCTCCGGCCCGCGCCCGATCCACCGCCTCGCGCGTCGCCTCGTAGACCGCGAGCACGTCGCCGCCGTCCACGCGCACGCCCGGGATGCCGTAACCCGCCGCCTTGTCGGCCAGCGTCGCGGCCGCCGTCTGCGCCGAGAGCGGCGTCGAGATCGCCCACTGGTTGTTGTTGCAGAAGAGCACCACCGGCGCGCGCATCACGGCCGCGAAGTTGGCGCCTTCGTGGAACGCCCCCTCGGAGGTCGCCCCGTCGCCGAAGAACGCGATCGCGCACGTCCGCTCGCCACGCAGCTTCTTGCCCCAGGCGAGCCCGGCCGCGTGCGGCACGTGGGTGCCGATCGGAACGCAGATCGAGGCGACGTTCCAGTCGGCGGGGTTCCACCAGCCGGCCGGGTGGCCGCGCCACCAGGAGAGCACGGTCGAGGCCGGCATCCCGCGCAGCAAGCCGATCGCCGACTCGCGGTAGCTCGGGAAGATCCAGTCGGCGTCCTCGAGCGCGTACGTCGCGCCGACCTGCATCGCCTCGTGACCCCAGAAGATCGCGTACGTGCCGATCCGCCCCTGACGGTGGTAGACGACGGAGCGCTCGTCGTAGGTGCGCAGCAGGACGAGCCGGCGGTGCAGCTCGAGCAGGTCGTCCTGCGAGAGCCCCTCGACCTCTCCGTCGGGGACGCCCTCGCCGTCGCCGATCACACGCCGCAGATCACGCTCGGCCGGTAGCACCGCCATCGGGGCGGAATCTATCTAGTGCGCTGCGATGAAGGCCATGACCCTGGCGCGGAACGCCGGGTCTTCCAGCATCCGCTCGCCGTGCACCCCGCCGGGCCGGATCTCGAGGCGCCGGTCGCGCGCCGGGGAGGCGGCGTACATCTCGCGGGCGTCGTTCGCATACGGCTGGTCCTCCTCCGACGCGGCGAAGAAGACAGGCGCGTGCAGGCGGCGAACGGCCCGGGGCGCCCGAAGCGGCCCGTACGAGGCCGGAGCCGAGAGGCTCACGACTGCCGCAGGCTGCGAGGGAAGCGACGCCGACCCGATCAAGGCGCCGGTCGCACCGATGGACGCGCCGCCGGCGATCACGTGCTCGGACCCGGTCCGCCGCATCGCCTCGACGGCGGCCGCGATCTCGAGGTCGACGCGCACCCCGGGCGCGGAGTCGAACGCGAGCACGCGGTGGCCGCTCGCGGCGAGCTCCCGCGCGTATGGGAGCCACGAGCAGAGGTCTTCGTCGCTGGCGTGGGCCAGCACGACCCCGCGCCGGCCGCTACCCACGACCACGCCCACGATCGGCAGGTCCTCGGAAGTGAAGAAGCGCAGGGCCGAGCGCCGTTCCGCGCGGGTGGCACACGTCTCGAAGACCGGGAGCGGCCGGGCGAGCCGCGCCTCGAGGAAGCGCAACGTCTCCTTCACGACCGAGCGACCGCGCTTCGTGGGCCGGCCGACGTCGAAGCCGTGCCCGCCCGGCGCCGTGACCACCCGGACGTCGGCGTGGTGCTCCTGCGAGTCAGCCTGGAAGCGGTCGATCGACTCGTTGACGCTCGCCGCGTCGCGCTGCGCCTTCACGGCCAGGAGCGGTGGCACCTGCGTCGGGTCGACATCGAGGGAGCCGTAGTAGACGACGGCGCAGCGCATGCCCGGCGTCTGGCCTATCGTCGCGCCGAGGAGGCGTTCGGCGGCCTGAGACGAGAAGCCGAGCGTGCACAGGCGGCCGGCGTCGATCCCGAGACCACGCGAGTGCGCGCGCACGTACGCGGTCGCGGAGCGCACGTCGCGTTCCGAGCGCAGATCGGCCGCCACAGCCGCCAGGCCGCGGGCCGAGAGCAGCTGCGCCCAGCCCACGGCCTGGCCCGATCGCCTGGCCGGGCCACCGAGGAGCACCGCAGGCAGACGGCCGCGGGCGCCGCGCGGCCGGTAGACGTCCAGGCGCAGCCGCGGGGCGCGGTGGTAGACGACGTTCCGGCGCACTTCGGCGCGGTGCATCCCCGGGATCTGCAGGATCAGCGCCGCTCCGCGAGTCGGGTTCCGGTAGGCAGACGCCCCGGGGACTGCGGCGAGCGCGGCCACCAGCAGGGCGAGTGCGGCCTTCGCCCTCACCGCTCGGCCAGCTCCCGCAGGATCTCGTCTGCCCACCGGATCAACGCCTCGGCCTCGGCGAGCCCCCAGCGCAGGGTCACGTAGCCGTAGTACGACCGCTCGTCGTCCCGAATCTCCTCCTCGATCTCCCGAAACGCGGCGAGCGCCTCCTCCGCCTCGGCGCGCCTGCGCTCGACGTGGGCGACCAGCGCCTCGCGGCTCATGTGATTGCCGAAGAAGACCTTCAGCAGGAACGGGCTGCGCGACCCGGCCCGTTCGTCGACGGGCTCTTCGAGCCAGCGCCGGAAGGCCTCCTCGCCCTTCTTCGTGATCCGGTAGACCTGCTTGTCGGGCCGGCGCTCCTGGGCGACCGTGCGGACGGTCGCGTAGCCGCCCTCGACGAGGCGCGGCAGCACGGCATAGATGTGGCTCTTGGCTGCAGTCCAGACGTAGCCGACGCCCTCCTCGGCCGCGCGCTTCAGGTCGTAGCCGGAGTGCTCGCCGTACGTGAGCAGAAGCCCGAGAACGGACTGTTCCGTGGTCGAGAGCGTCGCCGCCCGCCGGCGCTGCGACAGTCGCCATTGGTCCGGAGTGTACTAGTCCTGAGCGAACTAGTCCACTACGGACTTCTTCGCGCGACGTAGGCGAGCACGCCCAGCGCAGCCGTCGCCGCGACAACGCCGGTCAGCAAGAGCAGCGTGCCGCCGCCCACCCGCGCTCCGGCCGCGACGACCACCACGGCCGACACGACGGTCGCCGCGACGCACGTGAAGAACACCGTCAGGACGCGCCGCACGGCGACTCCCGCCTGCGCCCACGCGGGGACGCGCGGCTCGATCGACCACCAGGCGAGCTCCGCCGCCAGCAGCAGCGCGCCGGCGAGAAGCGGCGTCGCCTCGTCCAGCGCGTCCGGCCCCAGCGCGAGCCGCGTCGCCTGCTGCGCCCCGAGGAGCGCCACCCCGAGGGCCAGCGCGCCGCTCCAGCGCAGCACCAGGCCGGCCGCGATGACGGCGACCGCGGCCGCGCCGATCACGAGCAGCAGGACGTCGTGCCCGCCCTCGCGGAGCACTGCCGACGCGCCCAGCGCACATGCGACCACCAGCGAGGCGGCCGCAGTCGCTACGCGCGCACGACGCGGGCGTGGCGCCTGAATGTCCTCACCTCCTCGAGCGCGGCCTGCAGCGGCAGGTCCTTGCGCCACTCGACGACCGGAACGCCGAGCCGGAGGTACGAGGCCCGCAGCGCGTCGCGCCGCAGCACCCACAGCCGGTAGGCAAGGTCGTCGAGCGGGCCCCTCCCGGGCTCCGCGAACGGCACCGGCGAGACCTCCACGACCGCGAGGTCGAAGCCGCGGGCGCGCAGGTCCGCGAGCGCGCGAACGGTCCGCTCGTCGAGCAGCGGCGAGAGCGCGAGCACGAGCGCGTGCGGCGGCAGCGTCCGCGGCGGCAGGATGTCGATGTTCTTCCACGCGTAGCTGAGGAAGATCTCCGCATCGAGCAGCGAGTCGAGCACGCGGTAGAGCTGGACGACCCCACTCGAGACGGTCAGCCAGTTGAGGATGCCGCCGAAGGCGACGAGACCCACGCGGTCCTTCTCACGGATGTAGTGCGCGGCCAGCGAGCCCGCGGCCTGCACGGCGACGTCGAGCGTTCCGCTCGCGCCGAGCCGGGCTTCCGCGAAGGTGTCGAGGAAGATCACGACGTCGGCATTGCGTTCCGGGTGCGTCTCGTTCACCCACGGCTCACCGCGGCGGGCGGTCGCGCGCCAGTTGACGCGGCGGACGCGGTCGCCCGGGACAAAGGGCCGCAGGTCGGCGAACTCGATTCCTTCGCCCCGCGAGCGCGGCGTCTGCGTCCCGGCGAACGTCTGCGTCTCGAGCGGGCGCAACAGCTTCTCCAGCTCGTCGCCGCGCGGGTAGATCTTCAACGGCCGCCGGAGGTCGAGCCTCTGCTCGAAGGCGAGCAGGCCGAACCGGTCCTGGACGCGAAGCAGCACCTCGCCGACCAGGTAGGCGCCCCAGTGCGAACAGCGGAACGGGAGCTCGATCTCGGGCCGTTCGGCCCAGCCGAGGTGGCGGCGCTGCGGGTTCTCTCCGAGCGCCTCGACGCCGTCCGGGAGGTCGAGCAGCAACTCGAGCCCCGGCACGGCCGACTCGGCCGCGAGCTCGAGGTGCGCGGTGACCTCCTCGCCCTCGACCTGGCGCTCGCGGTCGAGCTCGAGCCACGCCCGCACACGAGGCGGCTCGACCAGCGAGAGCCCGGCGGCGAGGACGACCGCGAACGGCGCTGCGAGCGCGGCCAGCTCGGGCCGACCGAGCACGAGCGCCGTGAGCAGCCCGGTGCCGGCGAGCGCGGCGTACGCCCCGAGCTTCGGCGTTGCCGCGCGGGTCACTCCGCAGCCGGTTCGGGCGCAGCCTCGGGCTCCGGCTCGGCCTTCGGCGTCGGAACGCGGTCGAGCAGCTCCTGCACGATGTCGTCGGGGCGCAGCCGCTGCACCCAGAGCTCGGGCCGCAATGCCAGCCTGTGCGCGAGCGCGGGCACGGCGACCGATTTCACGTCGTCGGGCGTCACGTAGTCACGACCCTGGATCGCCGCACGGCAGCGCGAGAGCTTCAGCAGCGCGAGTGAGCCCCGCGGGCTCGCGCCGACCTGCACGCCGTTCGCCGTCCGCGTCGCCGCGACCAGGTCGACCATGTACATGCCGACGCTGCGGTCGACGTGCACCTGCTCGACTGCTCGCTGCATCTCGAGCAGCTCGTCCCGGCCGACCACCGGCTCCAGCTCGACGTCGTCCACGGTCCGCTCCAGCCGGCGCTCGAGCACCTCCCACTCCTGCTCGCGCTCCGGGTAGCCGACGCCGAGCCGCAGCAGGAAGCGGTCGAGCTGCGCTTCCGGGAGCGCGTAGGTCCCCTCGTACTCGATCGGGTTCTGCGTCGCCAGCACGAGGAACGGCGGCGCGAGCGGGTGCGTCGTTCCCTCGATCGTCACCTGCCGCTCCTGCATCGCCTCGAGCAGCGCAGCCTGCGTCTTCGGCGGAGCGCGGTTGATCTCGTCCGCGAGGAGAAGGTTGGTGAAGATCGGCCCCGGCCGGAACTCGAAGTCGGCCTCGCGCTGGTTGTAGATCGACGCGCCGGTCACGTCGGACGGCATCAGGTCCGGGGTGAACTGGACGCGGGTGAAGCCGATGCTCGTCACCTGCGCGAAGGCACGCGCGATCATCGTCTTCGCCAGGCCGGGGAAGTCCTCGATCAGCACGTGGCCGTCGGCCAGCATCCCGAGGAACACGAGCTCGAGCGCGTCGCGCTTGCCGACGATCGCGAGCTCGACCTCGTCGAGGATCGCGTTCGCACGGCGATAGACGACGTCGACGTTCACAGCGCCTCCAGCCCCTCGACCACTCGGCGCAGCTCGGCGGGCGGGATGCCCCCGGCATGACGGTTGGAGGGCGGCGGCCGGTCCGGGCGGACGAGCTCCCAGAGCTCCTCGTCGAGCACGCCCTCGGCATCCTCGAGCCGCACGCCACGGGTGGCAAGCCGCAGCTCGGCGATCTCGCGCAACTGCGGCCGCAGCCGCGCATGGAGGTCGAACGCGGTCGACGACGCCATCGTCAGCTCCCGCTCGAGCCGCTCGAGCTGCGGGGGTCGCTGCGGCGGCTCGGCCTCGCGCTCGAGCGCGGCGGCGATCTCGGGGACGTCCTCGAGCGGATACGCGTCGCGCAGAAGGATCACGACGTCAACGATTGCGATTCCGCCGACCACCAGGATGAAGATGTCGAGCTCCAGCTCGAACCAGCCGGGCGCGAGCAGCCGCGCAAGGCCGAGGACGACCCCGGCGAGCGCTGTCAGGAAGAGCCACGCGAGGGCGAGCCGCTTCACGCGGCGACCGCGGTATCGGCGTTCAGCTCCGCGCGGAGGCCTTCCAGCGCGGCGATCGCGTCGTCTTTCATCCCCACGTCGACGGTGTGCGGGCTGAAGCGCGCGCGCTCGTAGAGCTGGGTAATCCGACGGACGGCGAAGGAGCTGACCTGCAACCGGGCGAGCACCCGCTCCACGTACTGCTGCGGCGTCTCCGCCTCCTCGCGCGGGACCTGGTGGGCCGCGAAGAGCCGCTCCATCCGCGCGTAGGCCCCGATCACCGCCTTGCGCGGGTCGCGCTCGGCGCGGAGGTCGTCGAGCGTGTCCTCCAGAACCTCGTCGAGCGCGTGCATGAGCTCCGCCTCACGGTCCCAGGCGGCCCCTCGCTGCCGCTTGAGCACGACCATGATCGCCCCCGCGCCCGCGACTCCGAACAGGAGCGAGCCGACGATGAGCGCCGGAAGCCACTGGAACTCCGGCTCCGTTTTTCGGTCGGCGCCGCGCGCACTGCCGTTCGTTTGCGTGCCCGGCGCTGCCGGCGGCTGTACCCGGCCTCCGCCGTCGTATTTGACGTAGTGCCGCACGAGCAACGTCACCGGCAGGATGAGGACGCCGATCGCGAGCACGGTCACGACGTTCCGGCGCAGGCCCGTCTCCTGGATCAGCTTCTGCCGCCGTCCCATCGACAAGACCCAGAGGACGAAGAGCGCGCCCAGCGGGAAGAGCACGAACATGACGCTCGCCGCATACTCGAACACGACCCGGCCCGCGTCCGCCGAGCCGCCGCCCGAGCCCCCACCTGGGCGGTGGGCGCGGCTCGCGACCGCGACTGCGGCGAGCAGCGCGGTCAGCGCGACGCCGCTCAGCAGGAGCCTTTGGGCCCTGTTCACGACGAAACCCTAGATGAGCACGCGAGCAGCGCTCCGCTCGGCCTCGAACACCGCCTGGTCGACGTCGCCGAGATCCTCGCCGTCGGCCTGGAGCGCAAGCGGCCGGTCGCAGGCGATCTCGAGGCGGTCGAGGTCGTGCGCGTACACGACGTCGTCCGCCTCCTGCTGGCCCCGGCCGGTGAAGATGTAGCGCAGCAGGCGCGGGATCGTCGAGGGGGTGACGCGCTCCGGCGCGACGACGTCCAGCCCGAGCTCGAAGCGCGCCTCCGGCGCGACGTGCAGCGGAAGCGTCCCGACGAAGCTGTACGGGTCCGTCTTCGCGACCAGGGCGAAGGCGGCCCGGCCGTGACCGCGTATCTCGAGTTCCGGCTCGAAGTGCGCGCGCCGGTCGAGGAGAAGGTGCATCGCGGCAGCGACGAAGGCGAAGTCGCCCGGCCGCTTCCCGTCGGCGCGTCGCCCGAGTGCGTCGACGCTCCGGATGAGCTCGGCATCGAGGCCGACGCCCGCGGCGAAGGAGAAGCGGCGCCCGTTCACCCGACCGAGCGAGATCGTCCGCGTGCGCCCCTGCTCGAGCGCGTCGGCGACCTGCCGCGCCGCGGCCGTCGCGTCCCGCGGAAGCCCGAGCGCCCGCGGCAGCACGTTCGTCCCGCCTCCGGGCAGGAAGCCGAGCAGCGCGCCGTCGCGCACACCGTTCAGCACCTCGTTGAACCCGCCGTCGCCGGAGTAGACGACCACCGCCTCCTCCGGGGCCGCGGCGGCGAGGTCGACCCCGTGGCCCGCCCGCTCGGTCAACACCGTTCGCACCGTCCCGGCGCGCGAGAGCTCTTCCTCGACCGCCCGCACCCGGTCCTCGCTGACCGCGCTGGCGAACGGGTTCACGATCAGGGCGACGGAGCCATCCATACTTGCGAGCATGCCACGGCTCGACCACGCGGCCTTCGCGAGTTCGGACCCGGACGCGGCCGCGGCCTTCTACGAGCGCGTCTTCGGAGCGCGGATCGTGAGGACGGAGGGCCATCCCGTGATGGCCTACGTCGGGAACACCGGCTTCGCCTTCCACGAGCAAGGCGGCCCGGACGAGCACGTGGGGGTGCGAGTCGACGAGGAGGAGCGGGAGCGCATCAAGCAGTGCCTCGACGAGGCCGGAGTCGAGTGGCGAGAGCGCGATCACGGGATCGCAACCGGGCTGTTCTTCCGCGACCCGGACGGCCACCTGCTGGAGGCGATCACCTACCGCGGCAGCGACGACCCGCGGCGGCCGTGACCTCGGCCGTGGTCGTGCACGTGCCCGAGGCCGAGCCGGTGGTCGGAGGGTGGCGGCGCGCCCACACCTACGACGCGCCGCTGGGGCTGCCTGCGCACGTGACGATCCTCTACCCGTTCGTGCCGCGCGCGGAGCTGACGGAGGCCGAGCCGCGGCTGGCGGAGCTCGTCGCGGGGCACGAGGCGTTCGACGCCACGTTCGCCCGCACCGCCCGGTTCCCCGACCTCCTCTACCTGGACCCCGAGCCCGCCGAATGCTTTCTCCGGCTGACCGAGGCCGTTACCGCCGCCTGGCCCGAGCACCAGCCGTACGAGGGCGTGCACGAAATCGTGATCCCGCACCTGACGGTCGCGGAATCCAAGGACGCGAGCCTGCTGGACTCGATCGCGTCCGAGGTCGAGCCGCGGCTGCCGATCCGTCAGCGTGTCGGCGCCGCGAGCCTCTTCGTGGAGGGCGACGACGGCCGCTGGCGCGAGCACACCCGCCTGCCGCTCGCCGATCAATCGGGAGTCGCGTAGCCGCGCATGCCGTTCAGCAGCAGCTCGAAGAAGCGATCGGCGAGCTCGTCGGTGTCCGCACCCGGCCGCAGCCACGTGTAGGCCCAGTTCGAGGCGGACAGCGCGAGGAGCGCGGCGGTCGCGTCGTCGAGGTCGCTGCGCAGCTCGCCCAGCTCGCGGCCCTCGCGGAACAGCCCGCGAATCCGCTCCTCGTAGCGCCGGCGCTCGCCGACGATCTCCTCGCGCCGCTCACCCTCGAGGTACCGCCACTCCTGGATGAAGACCGTGGCCACGTCGAGCTGGTCGGCGACGACCCGCAGGTGCGAGCGCAGCGCGAGCCGGATCTTCTCCGCCGGCCGCAGCGAGTCGTCGATCGCGTCGAGGCCGCCGTGGAAGGCGCGCGCCCCCTCGGCCATCGTCTCGTAGAGCAGGTCCTGCTTCGACTCGATGTGCGCGTAGAGCGACCCCTTCTGGACGCCGAGCGCTTCGGCGATCTCGCCGATCGAGGTTCCGTGGTAGCCCTTCTGCGCGAACAGGCGCGCGGCCTGGCGGATCAGCTCCTCGCGGCGCGCGCTCATCGGCGGCGGTAGACCTCGGCGGCCGCGCGATGGAAGCCGCCCGGGAGGCCGTCGGCCTCGAAGCTCGCGGCGATCTCCTCCATCTCGCCGACCCAGCGCCAACCCTTCGCCTCCGCCGAGCGCTCCGCCCGCGCGTGCCGGTCGGGCAGCGCGGGCTGGGAGAGGGCCCACTCCTCCAGCAGCGCCTCCTCGACACCCTCGCGCCGCGCGAGCTCGCGGATGGCGAGCAGCATCGCGGCGGACCCTTTCGTCCAGGCGGCGTAGGCCATCTTGACCGCCGAGGCGTTCGGGACGACTCGCGCGTCGAGCACCGAGCCCGCGAACAGCTCCGCCACCGTGTCCGCCTCGTCGCCGGAGAGGTAGAGCCGCGTCGAGCCGGCCTCGCGCGGAGGCGACCCGACGATCCCGCCGTCGACGAAGCGGCCCCCCGCTGAGCGGACGACCTCCGCCACCTCCTGTGCCGTGGCCGGCGAGACCGCGTTCGCGTCCACGTACAGCCCCTCGAACGGTCCCAGCGAGCGAGCGACCTCCAGCGCGGCGTGCGGCGGGCAGATGGAGAAGATGACGCCGTTGCGGGCGACCTCTGCGGGAATTCCGACGTCGCCGAGCCCGGCCGCCTCGGCGCGCCCGCGCGTCTCCGCGCTACGGCCCTCCGAGGCCCAGACGACCCGCCGGCCCTGCCCGCGCAGGACTGCCGCCACCGCGGCTCCCATCTCGCCGGGGTGGAGCACGCCGATCGTCTCCACAGCCACTACACTGCCACCCTAACGATCGTTCGGTTGGGAGGCGCCGCATGGAGCAGCGCGAGCAGGGATTCCTCGAGTACGTGCAGGACGGCGGCCAGGTCGAGGCGACCGACTGGATGCCTGACGAGTACCGCGCACGGCTGCGCAAGTTCATCGAGATGCACGGCAACTCGGAGCTGATGGGCGTGCTGCCCGAGCGCGAGTGGATCCTGCGCGCCCCGACCCTGCAGCGGAAGCTCGCCCTCACCGCCAAGGTGCAGGACGAGGTCGGCCACGCGCAGCTGATCTACCGCGTGGTCGAGGACCTCGGCAAATCGCGCGAGGAGTGTCTCGACGACCTGATCTCGGGCAAGAGCAAGTTCCACAACGTCTTCCACTACCCGACCAAGACGTGGGGCGACGTCGGCGTGATCGCGTGGCTCGTCGACGCGGCGGCGATCATCAGCCAGAAGGCGCTGCTGAAGTGCTCGTACGCGCCTTACGCGCGGATCATGAAGAAGATCTGCTGGGAGGAGTCGTTCCACATCCTCCACGGCCGCGACGTCGTGCTCACGCTGATGAACGGGACCGACGACCAGCGCGAGCTGGTGCAGGAGGCGCTCACCCGCTGGTGGGGCCCGCTGATGCAGTTCCACGGCAACCCGATTCCGGCGGACGAGGACCCGATGGTCGTCTGGCGGATCAAGAGCCAGGGCAACGACGAGGCGCGGCAGCAGTTCCTCGACGGCTACGTCCCGCAGATCTGGGAGCTCGGCCTCACGGTGCCCGACCCGAAGCTCGGCAAGGACGAGGAGACCGGCCGCTGGCACTACACCGAGCCGGACTGGGACGAGCTTCGGTCGGTCGTCACGGGCCACGGGCCGAAGACCGGAGACCGGCTCGACCTGCGGCGCCAGGCGCGAGAAAACTCGGCCTGGGTTCGCTCGGTTCTCTTGGCCGCGTGATCTACGAGGTCTTCAGGCAAGAGCGGAAGGGCCAGGCGTTCCAGCACGCCGGCTCGATCGAGGCCGCCGACGAGCGCTTCGCCGAGGCGTATGCACGCGAGCAGTACGGCCGGCGCGGCGAGTCGGTCGCGCTCTGGGTGGTCGCCCGGGAGTCGGTGATGCGCATCGACGACTTCGTCGACGAGCTGAACCGGAACTACCACCGGGTCGACGGGTATCCGCTCAAGGAGAAGCTGAGGGAGGCGCGCGAGCGTGCCGGCACGAGCCGAGCTGCTGCTGGAGATCGCTGACGACGAGCTGATCCTCGGCTGGCGCGATTCCGAGTGGACCGGAATCGCGCCGTTCCTGGAGGAGGACGTCGCGTTCTCGTCCATCGCGCAGAACGAGATCGGGCACGCGCGAGCGCTGTACGAGCTGGCCGCGCGCGACCTCGGCACCTCCGCGGACGAGCTCGCCTTCGACCGGAAGCCCGAGGAGTACCGCTGCTGCGAGCTGGTCGAGCTGCGGCTGCCGGAGTGGGAGCGGACGATTGCACGGCACGTGCTCTACGAGCAGGCCGACGCCGAGCGGCTCGAGCGGCTGAAGGCCTCCGACGATGCGGAGGTCGCCGGCCTCGCGGCGAAGATCGACCGCGAGGAGGCCTACCACCGGCTGCATGCCGAGATGTGGCACGAGCGGCTGAAGGACGAGCCGCGGTACGTCGAGGCGCTGGAGGAGCTGCGGCCGCTGGTCGACCGGCGGGACGGACACACCGCCGAGCTTGCACCGCTCTGGGAGGAGATGACGAGCGTGCGCCGCTCGCAGCCGGCGGGGACGGTGTGGTAACCGAAGCTGAGGTCTGGGAGGCGCTCGCGGAGGTGCCGGACCCCGAGATCCCCGTGATCTCGGTCGTCGACCTCGGTGTCGTGCGCGACGTGCGCGTCGAGGATGGGCACGTCCATGTCGAGTTCACGCCGACGTTCCTCGGGTGTCCCGCGCTCGAGGTGATGCGCGATCAGATTGCCGAGCGCATCGCCCGGCTCGGCGCGGAGCCGGAGGTCGAGGTCGTGCTCGACGACTCCTGGTCGACCGACCGCATCACGGCGGAGGGCCGCGAGAAGCTCCGCGCCGCGGGCTTCGCACCGCCGCCCCCACGCTCCGCGTGGGAGCGACGCGGAAACGGGCCCGCGGATGAACCGCGTGCCCTCTCAGACGGCGTCGCAAGCGCCGCCTCTGGGGAGCGGTCGGCGACGGGACCCACGCTGGTGCAGCTGCAGTCGAACGGCTTCCGCTGCCCGTACTGTGGCTCGCGCGATACGGCGCTCGAGAACATCTTCGGCCCGACTCCGTGCCGCTCGCTCCGCTACTGCCGTGACTGCAGGCAGCCGTTCGAGCAGTTCAAGACGATCTAGGGCGCCGCTTTCTGCTGGCCATGTCGAAGCTCGAACCGCCCACTCCTGGCCACGCCAGGCTGGTCACGGCTGGAGCGAGATCCAGCTGTTCGAGACCCCGCGTCAGGATTTTTGCGGCCGCTAATGGCAGTCGCCGGCGCCCGAGTCGGTGAAGAGCCCGCCTCCGTTCGTCTGCGGCAGGAACTCCCAGGTGTAGCCGGTGTCGAGCAGCATCAGCCGCAGTACGCCGAACGTCGTGTCGTCCATGTTCTGCTGGTTCGCGATTGGCGGTCCCAGGAGGTGGTGGCTGTTGCCGCCGGTGCCGACGACGAACTCGCGGATCCCGCGCTTCGGGTCGGCGGCGCCCAGCGGCGTCTGCGGCGCGAAGCGCTGGTAGTTGTGCGCGTGGCCGTTGAGCACGACGTCCGCGCCCGCGGCGTACAGGTCCTGCCAGAGCGGCTGCACCGCCGGCGTCGCCGTCCCGCGCGTCGACGAGAAGAGCGGGTGATGGAAGTAGGCGAGCGTGCACTTCGCGTGGTGCTGTGCGAGGTCGGTGCGCAGCCAGGTCTCCTGGGGCGACCCGGGGCGGCAGGGGACGAAGCGGCAGTTGCTGTTGAGGACGACGACGTGCCAGCTGCCGAGCTCGTAGCTGTAGTAGCCCGCACCGGCGAGGCCGGCGAGCGTGCCCCAGTAGGCGAAGTACGGAGCCGCCCACGGCGTGGCGAAGTCGTGGTTGCCCACGGCCGGGCGCGTATGGTCGCGGAAGACGCCCCAGCTCGGGTCGTAGCAGTAGGCGAAGTCCTCTGCCGTGCCCCGCGGGTACGCGAGGTCTCCGAGCGCAGCGATCGTCGCCGGCACCCCTTCGAGGAGCGCCGCCGTCGCCTCGTCGCCGCCGGAATTGCATGAGCCGATGTCGCCTGCGGCGAGCAGGAGCGGTGCGATCCCGAGCCTGAGACGTGGCTTCGACCGCGTCTCGCGCGAGGCGACCGAGAGCGAGCCGCGGGTCGCGACGAGCGCGAGCTGCGCGACCCCCGGGCCGTCGACCGCGGAACTGACGTCGAACGACGTCCACCCGGGCCGGGCCGAGCCGCGCGCCACGACTGGGCCGAGCGCAGGCGCCGTGCGGAAGCTGAGCGTGCGCTCGTTCCAGCGCCGACTAGCGAGCTTGCGCACCTGCACCGTCGCCTGCCCTGAGGTGACGAAGACGCGCAGCGTCGCGGAAGCGACGCCGCCGCGAAGCGCCCCGACGCGGAAGCGCAGGTACGCACGGCTCGCAGGCGCGGCGCGAAGTGGCAATGCACGAGTGCGCCCGCGGGCCGGCGACGGCGCACCTGCGCTCACCGCACCGTCGGCAACAGCCGTGAACACCTGCTGGGGCAGAGCGGCCAAGGCACCCTGAGGGCAAGCAGCGGAGAACGCGGTCGCGCCCATGACCGCCGCGCCCACGGCCAGCGTTCGTGCATCCACCCCGGCCGCAATCTAGCCCACAACGCCTGGTATCGCACATCTGCTATTATGGCACGTCCGCGATGAGCGCTGACGCCTTCGAGAAGCTGCGCGCCCGGCTCGCGCACGTCGACCGGGATCAGGGCTGGTTCTTCGCGCAGATCGCGCAGCAGGTCGCCGAGCAGCGCAAGGCGCACGGGCTCTCCCAGCAGGAGCTCGCCGAGCTGACGGGCACGACACAGTCGGCGATCGCACGTCTCGAGTCCGGCGGCCGGCCGCCGCGGATCGACACCCTGCTGCGGATCGCCGAGGCCCTGGACTGCGACCTCGAGGTCGAGCTCAGACGCCGGTAGCCACTCGGCTAGGACTCGATCCCGACGTTGAAGCTCGGGTAGCGCCCCGTGAGCAGCATCAGGTACCCGAACGTCTGTATCTCGATCCGCAAGGCGAGTGCCGCGAAGTTCCGGATGCCCTCGGGCACGCGTCCCAGGATCAGCGCGATGAACCAGCTGAAGATCGCGAGGATGTTCGAGAGGCCGGAGAGCACGTACATGAGCAGCAGCGCCGGAATCGCGAGGATGGAGCGGAAGAACACCGTCCACCGGTTCTGCCGCGCGGGCGGGTCGACCTCGAGGTCGATCGGATACGTCCCCTCGGTCCCGGTGAAGCCCGGGTACGGGTTCGCGATGAGGAACGCGTAGGCCCTCACGTGGGTGCAGAAGCGGAGGTAGGTGGCGAGGAAGTTGTGCAGCCCTTCGGGGGAGCGGCCCATGAACAGCGTCGCCCACCAGTTCACGAACCAGGCGAGGTACGCGATCACGCTCCACAAGACCAGCCAGAGGAGGAGCGGGATGGCGAGAATCGCGCGGAAGAAGACCGTGAGTCGGTTTCGGTGCAGGTCGTCGTGGTTGACCAGGCGGATCGGGTGCTGCGCGGTGGTGATGCCTGCCGTGCCGGCTTCCATGTCGGCCCCCTTCTAGCGCCCTTCGAAGCGCGGCTCCCGTTTCTCCAGGAACGCGGCGACTCCTTCGGCGAAGTCGTGGGTGCGGGTGGCAGCGGCCTGCAGCTCCGCTTCCCACTCGAGCTGCTCATCGAGCGTGGCGTGCTCGGCGTGGTCGAACAGGCGCTTCGAGAGGGCGATGCCGCGCGTCGGCATCGCAGCGAGCTCGGCGGCCCGCTCTCCGGCCCGGCCGGCCAGCCGATCGTCGGGCACGACCTCCGAGACTAGGCCCCAGTCCAGCGCCTCGGCCGCGCTGAGCCTGCGGCCGGAGGTCATCCACTGGAACGCGCGTGCCGGCCCGAGGAGCCGCGTCGTGAAGTACGTGCCGCCCATGTCCGGGACGAGGCCGATGTTGATGAACGCCGGCACGAAGGTGGCACTCTCCGCAGCGATTCGGTGGTCGCACGCGCAGGCGAAGCTGAGACCCGCGCCGGCGGCCGGCCCGTTGACGGCGGCGAGCACCGGCTTCTCGAGCTCGCGCACGGTCCGGATCGTCGGGTGGTAATGCGTCCGCAGCCGGCCTGCGATGTCCCTCGCGGCCTCCCCGAACTCGTTCAGATCCTGGCCGACGCAGAACCCACGTCCCGCGCCGGTGACGACGACCGCGCGGACGTCGTCGGCCCGCGCCTCCTTGAATGCGCCGACGAGCTGGCGATGCAGCTCGGCCGTGAAGGCGTTGAGAACGTCGGGTCGGTTCAGCGTGATCGTGAGGACGGCGCCCTCGCGCGTGGTCTCGACCTCCGCCATCCGTCGCAGCCTACAACGGCGTTGCTAGCTTCGACTCGTGGCCGGTTTGACCTACATCTCGTCGGAGGAGGAAGCGCTCGACGCGTACTCCCGCGCGGTGATCACCGTGGCCGAGCGGCTCGCGCCCTCGGTCGCGAACCTGCGCGTGAACCACGGGCGGCGCCTGGGCGGGGGCAGCGCGGTCGCGATCACGCCCGACGGCTTTCTCGTCACCTCGGCCCACGTCGTGAACGGATCGACGAAGGGCGGGCGCGCGTCGTTCGTCGACGGCCGCGAGCTCCAGTTCGAGGTGGTCGGAGCCGACCCGCACGCCGACCTCGCCGTGCTGCGCGCGGAGGCGGACGACCTCGTTCCGGCCGAGCTCGGCGATGCGGAACGACTTCGGGTCGGCCAGCTGGTGGTGGCAATCGGCAACCCGAACGGCTTCGCGGGGTCCGTGACCGCGGGCGTCGTCTCGGCGCTCGGGCGCTCGCTGCCCACGCAGAGCGGCCGGATCGTCGACAACGTGATCCAGACCGACGCGGCGCTCAACCCGGGGAACTCGGGCGGCGCGCTCGCGGACGGCCCGGGGCGCGTGGTCGGGATCAACACCGCCGTCGCAGGCATCGGCCTCGGCCTCGCGGTTCCGATCAACGCGGCGACACGCCAGATCGTCGGCGCGCTCATGACCGAGGGCCGGTTTCGCCGCGCGTACCTCGGCATTGCCGGCGGCGGAAGGCCGCTGCCTCCTCGCCTCGCGCGGCAGCTGGGCCGCGAGTCGGGCGTCGAGGTCGTCCAGGTGGTCGAGGGCTCGCCCGCCGCGGAGGCCGGCCTGCGCCCGGAGGACCTGATCGTGGAGCTCGACGGGGCCGCCGTCACGGACGTCGGCGACATCCAGCGGCTGATGGTCGTCGAGAAGATCGGCGCACCGGTGCCGGTGCGCGTGCTGCGCGAGGGACGGGAGCTGGTGCTCTCGCTCGTGCCCGCCGAGCTCGACGGCTAGTTCCTTCCTACATCGGTCCGGCGAGCTGGCCCGTGTGCCGCTCGTGAGCGGCGAGCTCGAACACGACCTGAGCGACGAGCGCGGCGGCGAGGAGCCAGAGGATGACGACCGGCGACAGGACGGTCGCGAGCGCCGCGAGCACAGCGGCCACGGCGGCGGTGACGAGGCGCAGCACGACATCGGCGTCGACGAGCGTGGGCGGCGTGGCGAGCTGAATCGCCGCGAGCCCGACCATGCACAGCGCCGTTCCCGCGGCCGCGATCCAGCCGATCTCGTCGTACTTCGGCCCCGGCTCGACCGAGAAGATCGCGAGCTTCACGCCGATCCCGAGGGCGGCGATCCCAGCCGCGACGAAGTAGTGCGCGTACACGAACGTGATCCCGCTGCGGATGTTGCGCGTGACCACCGAGGCCGCGTCCAGGAAGTCGAAATAGAGCCACCAGATCGCCGCGGCCGCAACGAAGCCCGCGAACGCCACCGACCCCGACAGCGCGGTCCAGCTGGTCTCCGTCGTCCCCAGCACGACGGCGATCACGGACTCCCCGAGGACGATGATGATCAGCAGGCCGAAGCGCTCGGGGATGTGCCTCGGGTCCACGGGAACGCCGCGCAGCAATCGCCAGGCCCTGATCGGCGCCACGTGCTCGAGCCCGAGAGCGAGCCCCCAGAGCACGTACTTCCACGGCACCGGGACGGCTAGCGAGATCAGCCAGTCGCAGACCGCGAGGCCGAACATGAGGATGAACCAGCGGGCGACGGGCCGTGCGACCTCGACGTCTCGGTACACGCGCACGTAGAGCACGATCAGGATCAGCCGCACCGAGATATACGCGAGCACGAAGGCGTTCTGGCCGCCGTGGAGCGCGTTGGGCACCGTGCTCGCCAGGCCGGCGACGGCGAACATCCCGAGCAGCGTCAGGAGCCGGTAGACGAGGTCGTCGGTGTCGAACCGGGTCGCGTAGAACGTGAAGCCCGCCCAGGCCCAGCCGATCGGGAGGAACAGCGCGAGGTAGCGCCCGAAGCCGGCCGCGGTTGGGTCGGCGCTCAGGGTCGCCGCGACCTGGGCGATCGCGGCGACGAAGACGAGGTCGAGGAAGAGCTCGAGCCAGGTCGCACGGCGGTCCTCGTCCGCTTCGACCGTGCGGAGTCGCGGCGGCTCGAGGAAGCGCGCGAGGCTGGCCAACGGCGCTAGCGGCGGTGGCGCAGCAGCGACCAGCCCGTCAGGACGGCAAGTGCGGAGACGATCTGCCAGCCCAGCACCATGCGCTGGACGTCGATCGCCGGCTTCCACGAGACGTCGCCGTCGGGCCTGATCACGTACGCGCCCACGGGCCGGGCCATGAGGCCGAAGCCCCCTCCGCCGTTGTTCTCGTTGTCGCCTCCTCCGCCACCGCCTCCGCGGACGGACGCGGCCGGGATCACCGTCGCGCCGTCGCGCTCGACAGGCTCGCCGTAGACGCGCTTGGCGGCGATGGCGTCCTGCGCTCCTTGCAGTAGCTCCTGGACGTCGGGCATGGCTACCTCCCCTTGAACTCGGGCTTGCGCTTTTCCGTGAAGGCCGTCAGGCCCTCCTTGGCGTCCTCGCTCGCGAACGACAGGTAGAGCGCGCGACGCTCGGCCTCCAGGCCCGCGGCGAGCGTCGTCTCGTACGCGCGGTCGACCGATTCCTTGGCCAGGCGCGTGGCGACCGGGCCCTTCTCGGCGATCTCCCGGGCGAGGCGCTTGGGCTCGTCGAGCCAGGCCTCCTTCGCCACGATGCGAGCGACGAGACCGGCGGCGAGCGCCTCGCGTGCCGAAAGGCGGCGGCCGCTCAGGATCACGTCCATCGCCAGCGCCTTCCCGACCGCGCGGGTCAGCCGCTGGGTGCCGCCGGCCCCGGGGATGATCCCGAGACCGGTCTCCGGCTGGCCGAACTGCGCGGTCTCGGAGGCGACGATCAGGTCGCAGCTCAGCGCGAGCTCGCACCCGCCGCCGAGGCAGAAGCCGGAGACGGCCGCGACGAGCGGCGTCCAGAGAGCGCGGATCGCGTCCCAGCGCTCGACCCGGCGCTGGTAGTAGAGGTCGATTGCGGAGGACTGTGCGAGCTCGCCGATGTCGGCTCCCGCGGCGAAGGCGCGCTCGTTGCCGCCGAGCACGAGCGCGCGGATCTCCTCGTCCCGGTCGAGCTCCTGCAGTGTGCTGACGAGCTCGTCCATCAGCTCGTCGGAGAGCGCGTTCAGCTGCTGCGGCCGGTTGAGCAGGACGACCGCAATTGGTCCGTCGCGCTCGACGAGAACCAGCTCAGCCATGTCCCCTCCGCGTAACAGTGACAGTCACTGTGACTGTCACTGTGACTGGCACCGGCGGCTCGGCCGGACAGGTCACTTTTTCTCCAGGAAGCGCTCGATTGCGGCCTTCGGCTCGTCGGTCGCCATCGACAGAGCGAGCCAGTCGCGGGCGTGGTTGATCGTCTCGTGCCAGGCGAGATCTCGCCAGAAGTTGAGGTGCTGTTTCGCATACCGAGTCGTCTGCGGCAGCTTGCGCGCGAGGTTCTCGACGACCGCGTCGACCTTCGCGTCGAGCTCCGCCGCCGGCACCACCCAGTTCACGAGCCCCCACTCAGCGGCCCTGGCGGCCGGGATCTCCTCGCACATCAGCACGATCTCGCGCGCCCGCCGGTCGCCGACCATGATCGTCAGCCACTGGGTCGCCCCGCCCGCTGGAACGGACCCGTGCTCGGGCCCGACGTGGCGGATGAACGCGTCGTCCACCATCACCGCGAGGTCGCAGGCCATCTGCAGCTCGTTGCCGCCGCCCACGGCGATCCCATTGATCCGCGCGAGCGTCGGCTTCCCGATCTCCCGCAGCCGGTCGTGCATGTCCTTGAAGGCGCCGAACCACTTCCAGTACTCCGTCGGCTTGCCGACGTAGTGGTCGGCCCACTCACGCAGGTTCGCGCCGACGCAGAACGCGCGCCCCGCACCGGTGACCACGACCACACGGATCGAGTCGTCCCAGGACGCGTCCTCGCAGGCGCGGGCGATCTCCCGCAGCATCCGGAAGTCGAACGCGTTCAGCACGTCCGGCCGGTTGAGCGTGATCGTCGCCCGCGGCGGATCCTTCTCGTAGACGATCCGCTCGAAGCCCAGCTCGTCAGGCGGGAGCGGCCGCGGCGCCGAAGGCTCGCTCACGCCACGTCTGCGAAGAGGACGTGGAAGCGGCCGCCCATCTCCATCGCGTCCTTACCCGTCGCCATGAACTCGTCGGTGCGAGCCGCCTCCTTGAACGCATCGCGGTCGGGGAACTCCCACTCGGCGTAGTACGCGTACGCGGGCTCGCCCATGGGCGCGCCGAAGACTTTCCCGTGGCGAAAGGTCCCGCCCGGCACCTGCCGGCAGAGGTCGGCGTGGCGCTCGTACCGCTCCGGATCCGGCTCGCTCTCGTAGAGCATGAAGACCCTGACCATCTCAGCACTCCCTTTCGTCGAAACGCAGCGGAGCCTAGCTCCCATCGGCGCGCCGAGCCGCGACCTTTGGTAGAACGCGCGCCGCAGCCGCTCGCCCACTGCGGCGGCGGCGTGGTTGCGGACAGGCAAGCAACTACAAGGGGGGAGAGCATTGAGACGCTTCAGCGTCCTGCCCCGGCGAGTGCGAGCCGTGCTACTGCCGCTCGCCGGCCTTTCAGTCATCGCGTTGACGGTCGCTTCGAGCGGCCTCGCGGTGGTTCACATCGAGGGCCAGTCGACCGGCCTGCGCGACTTCGACGCGCGCGCCAAGGCCGCGCCGACGATTACGCAGCTCAAGGCTGCGAGAGCAATCCAGGGCCGGGTGTCCTGGAGCTCGCTGGGCGCACCGGCCTCCGTCATCCACTACGGCGGCTACCTCGCCACCGGGATCAGGGCGTCGTCCGCGGCGGCGGCCGCCCGGAGCTGGCTCGCCGCGCACAAGCAGCTCTTCCGGCTCAGGTCGGTCTCGCACCTGCGCCTCGACACGGCAGCTCCGTTGCGGGGCAGCCAAGTCCACGCCGTCACTTTCCGCCAGACGTTCGGCGGCGTCCTCTCAGCGGACGGCTTCGTCACGGTGACGGTCGTCCGCGCCAAGCACCGCTGGAAGGTCGTCTACGCCTCGTCGAGCCTGGCGCCCGACACCGCCGTGACCGGCAAGCGCCTGCTTCGTCCGGCCGCCGCGTGGAGGCACGCCGCAATCGCAGCCGGCGCACGGGTGGGCCGGGTGGCGGCGCTCGGCAAGACCGCGAACGGGTCGATCGGCCTCGCCGCCGCCGGCTTCAGCGGCCTGCAGACGGTGCGGCCAACCGTATTCGGCACACCGCGCAAGGGTGCGATCCGCGCCTACGACACGACGGTGACGAAGACGCTCGTCGGCGCGCAGAGCTCGTACCGTGTGATCGTCGACGCGGCCACCGGGAGGATGCTCTACCGGCAGAACCTCGTCGACAACGCGACCGACAACCCGACGTGGCTCGCGTTCACGAACACACCGCCGTTCAACCCGATGAACGCGTACCCGTGGAACTACCCGAGCACGGACACGCGGCAGCTCTACTGCTGGACGGCCACGGCCGGCTGCACGAACGTGGTGTCCGATGCAACGACCGTCGACCCGATGGGAGTCGCCTCGAAGTTCCCGTGGGACGTCCAGCTCGACTCGAGCGGGAACGACCTCGGGACGACGCAGACGACGGGCAACAACGTCGACGACGCGCGGCAGTGGGTCGGGACTCAGCACGGTGCGTTCGGCAATCCGGCGCTGTTCCGCGAGACGAGCGCGACGCGCGACTACCAGCCGGCGTTCACGAACGCCTGGTTCACGTCGGGCTGCGATCCCGCGAATCTGAACAGCGACCCGACCGTCAATCCCGCGCAGAACGACATCGCCGCGGCGATCACGAATCTGTTCGTCGGGCACAACATCATGCACGACTACTCGTACTACCTCGGGTTCGACGAGGGGCACTGGAACTCGCAGCAGTACAACAACGGCGTCACCTCGGTCGACCCGTTCCCGACGCCAGGAGGGCCGGTGGCAACCCCGGTCGGCAACGACGGCCTGAACGGCAACTCCCAGGCCGGAGCGCTGACCGGGAGCCGTGACAACGCGAACATGGGCACCGGTGCCGACGGCAGCCATCCGCAGACGAACATGTTCCTCTGGCAGTCGATCGCCGGCTCGTTCTACGCACCGTGCGTCGACGGCGACTACGACTTCGGCGTCTTCGGCCACGAGTTCGGCCACATGATCGAGAACCGGATGATCGGCAAGGGCGTCGGCGCCCGCCAGGGCAGTGCCGCCGGCGGGATGGGGGAGGCGTTCGGCGACTTCGACGCGCTCGAGGTCATGAACGCGCTGCACATCGCCCCGGTGCCCGGCTCCGACCGCTACACCGAGGGCGCGTACGTCACCGGCAACGGGTACAACGGCATCCGCGACTTCCTCGCGGGGCGGCCGATGGGTGGACAGTTCCCGCAGCCCGGCCAGAACCCCGACACCGATCCGCTGAACTACGGCGACTACGGGTTCGACCTGACCGGACCCGAGGTGCACGCAGACGGCGAGATCTGGATCGCCGTTCAGATGGACCTGCGTGACCTCTTCCTCGCGCGGTACCCGTCGAGCGGAGCCGCAGAAGACATCGCGTGCGTCCGTGGCCAGCTCGCTGCGTCGTCCTGCCCGGGCGACCGGCGCTGGATCCAGGACTACTACGACGCGATGGTGATGATGCCGCGCAACCCGACGATGCAGGGGGCCCGCGACGCGATGCTCGCCGCTGACGTCGGCCGCTTCGGCGGGGCGAACCAGGACCTGCTCTGGCAGGGCTTCGCGCTACGCGGCTTCGGCCAGTTCGCGAACACGAACGGGACGCAGGACAGCGATCCGACGCCCGACTTCTCGTCGCCGCTTGCGAACAACGCGACGTTGAACTTCTTCGCCGACAACAAGGGGAACACGCTCGTCCCCGTGAACGCGAAGATCTACGTGGGCGACTACCAGGCTCGCTCGACGCAGGTCGCCGACACCGACCCGTCCACCGACCCGAGCGCCACGCCCGGGAGCAACAACCTGGACAACACGGCGCAGTTCATCGCGAACACGGCCAACCCGCGCTGGAGCTCGTACAACTTCATCGCGGTCGCGCCCGGCTTCGGGGCGGTGCGGTTCAACGTACGGGACTTGCAGCCCGGAGAGGTTCGGGACATCACGATCCACTTCGCGCCCAACTTCGCCTCGTCGTCGCAGGCCGCGACGATCGCCGGCGACGCCCTTGGGACGAACACGAACCTCGCGAATGTCCAGGACGACACCGAGGCCACGAACGACGGTCAGACGGGCGCAAACGCCGTCGGCCGCTGGTTCGTGATCGGCCTCGGCGACATCAACCCGAACGGCAACCTGATCAAACGGCTCGGGGTCTCCGCGCAGCTGATCCCGGCTACCGGGGGCAACCCGGCGAACAACCGGTTCACGGCGCTGCGCTCATTCGACGCCTACGCTTGCCGGGCCGGGAAAGTCGCCGCGAATCCGACCTGCGACGGGTCGATCGACGCGGGCTGGACGAAGATTGTCTCGTCCGCGGCCGATGCTTTCCCGTCGGTGAACCCGCGGCCCGTGGCTCCGGACCTGACGCTGCGGTACTTCGACGTCTCGAACAACCAGGTCGCGACGCACATCAAGTTCGTGGTCACGAACAACCAGTGCACGGGCCAGGCGTCGTACCACGGCGACCAGGACCAGGATCCGAACAACGACGCCGACTGCAACGCCAGCATCCGGGCGAACGAGGTACACGTTGCCGAGGTGCAGGTCTTCGGTCAGAACCCGACCGTCGACGGCACGAAGGTCACGACCGGGTAGCAAGACGAGTAGCAGCCACATCGCGAGAGGGCCGGCCCGCGCCGGCCCTCTTCGTGTCCGGGCGCCCTGCGATGCTGGCCCGCCGTGAACGTCCTCGTCGTGCTGTTCGCGATCCTCGCCGGCGTAGCAGGCTCGGTGCAGGTCGCGGTGATGTCGAAGCTCGGCGACCGCGTCGGTGTCCTCGGCGCGCTCGCGTGGGCGACGTCGCTGGCCGCGCTCCTCGCGATCGCGCTGATGCTGGTCGCCCGGCAGAGCTTCGGTGAGTTCACGGCGGCCGCGCGCGAACCGGTCTGGCTCTGGAGCGGTGCGCTGATGAGCATCATCATCGTGCTCGCGATCACCGTCGCAGGCTCGCGGATCGGCGTGATCGCGACCGTCTCGGTGCTGCTCGCGGGTCAGTTCGCGGCGGGCGCTGCGATCGACCGCTGGGGCCTGCTCGGCGCGGAGCGGATCGGCGTCAGCTGGTGGAAGATCTTCGGCATCGTCCTGCTCGGCATCGGAGCCGGATTGACGCTCAAGCGGTAGAGCCGGACGTTTCGCGGACACATCGGCGTTGTGACTCGCGTGAGCCACCGCGCCCAGGTCTGGATCGCCCTCTGGACCGTCTACATCGTCTGGGGCTCGACGTACCTCGGGATCGAGCTCGCGGGCGAGACGATTCCCGGCACGTTCGGGGCCGGCGTTCGCTTCACGGTCGTCGGGCTGCTGATGTTCGGCTTCGTCGCCTGGCACCGTGGCTGGGGCGCGCTCAGGATCGGGCGCGCCGAGCTGGCGTCGGCCGCGCTCGTCGGCCTGCTGCTGCCGGGCGCGAACTCGGTGCTCTTCATCACCGAGCAGCACGTGCCGATCGGCCTGACCTCGCTGATCATCGCCTCGGTGCCGCTCTGGGTGCTGCTCCTGCGGCTGGCGGCCGGTGAACGGCCCGATGCGGTCGCCTCCCTCGGCCTGCTCGTCGGCTTCGCCGGGATCGTGGTGCTCGTCCGACCCGGTGGCGGCTCGGGCCCGCTCGGATACCTCCTGCTGACGGTGGCGGCCGCATTCGCCTGGGCGCTGGGCTCGTTCCTCTCCCCGCGGATCGCCGTGCCTCGAGATGCGCTGGTCGCGACCGGATACGAGACCCTCATCGGCGGGCTCGTGCTGGCGGTCATCGGGCTCTCCGTCACCCCGGCTTCCGAGCTCGACCCCGCGACCTGGTCGACTCGCTCGATCCTGGGGCTCGTCTACCTGATCTTCTTCGGCTCGCTGGTCGCCTATACCGCTTACGCCTGGCTGCTCGGCAACGCGCCGCTCGGCCAGGTCTCGACCTACGCATACGTCAACCCTGTCGTGGCGATCGCGCTGGGCGTGATCGTGCTCGACGAGACGCTGACGCTGCGCGTCGTGCTCGGCGCGCTGCTGATCCTCGCCGCGGTGGCGATCGTCGTCCGCCGGGAGTCGGCGGCCGAGCTAGAGCCCGGCGAGGTCGTCGGGGCGGACGGGGACGCGCGCGAGCTCGCGCCCGCTCGCCGCACGTAGCGCCGAGACGACCGCGGCCGTCGAGACGACCGTCGGCGGCTCGCCGACGCCCTTCGCACCGTAGGGCGCGTCCGGCTCCGGCACTTCGATCAGCTCCGCGTCGACCGGCGGCATGTCGAGCGTCGTCGGGATCAGGTAGTCCGTGAAGCTCGCGTTCGTGATCAGCCCGTCGTGCGTCTGGATCTCCTCCATCAGCGCGAGCCCGAGGCCCTGCGCGGTGCCGCCTTCGATCTGGCCATGGACGGCCTGCGGATTCATCGCCTTGCCGACGTCCTGCGCAGCGCCGATCCAGACGACCCGCGAGAGGCCGAGCTCGACATCGACCTCGGCCACGACGCGCATCGCCGCGCAGATGTAGGCGACGTGCACGCGCTCGCCGGTGACCTGCCCGCTCTCGGGGTCGAGCGGGAACGTGCGCGAGTGGTGGTAGGTGCGCTCGAGGTCAACCTCGCGGCCGGTTCGGCGGAACTCCTCCAGCGCGTCCTGGCAGACGAGGCGCACGGCGCCCGCGGCCATCCAGGTGAGGCGCGAGGCCGAGGCGGAGCCGGCCGAGTCGACGCCGTCTGTCGAGCCGGGAAGGAGGACGACGTTCTGGGTGCCGAGCTCGGTACGAGCGACCTGGAGGATCACGCCGGTGACGCCCTGGCCGACCTCGGCGGCGGCGCACCGGATCTCCGCGGCGAGCTGCTCTTCCGGGCCGACCCAGAGGCGGATGTGCGCCGAGCAGGCGTCGTCGAAGCCCTCCGAGTAGCAGACGTTCTTGAAGCCGACGGCGAAACCGGTCCCGCGCTTCACGCCCTGGCCGTGCGTGGTGTTCCCGGCGCCGCCCGGAAGGCGGATCGGGTCGCGCGGCAGCTCCTCCGCCTCGGGCACCGGCAGCTCGGCGGCCCGCCGGATGACCTCGGCCACCGGCAGCGAGCCGGTCACCACCTGGCCGGTCGGCATCGTGTCGCCGGGCTGGAGCGCGTTCAGCAGCCGAAGCTCGACGGGGTCGATCTCAAGTGCGGCCGCGAGCTTGTCCATCTGCGCCTCGTGCGCGAAGCAGCCCTGGACGGCGCCGAAGCCGCGCATCGCGCCGCAGGGCGGGTTGTTCGAGTAGACACAGGTCGACTCGATCAACGCGTTGTCGACCTGGTACGGGCCGCAGGCGAAGGCGGCCGCGTTCGAGCACACGGCCGCGGAGCTGGAGGCGTAGGCGCCGCCGTCGAGCAGGATCTTCGCGCGGACATTGACGAGCCGGCCGTCGCGCGTCGCGCGGTGCTCCATCCAGATCTTCGCCGGGTGCCGGTGGACGTGGCCGACGAACGACTCCTCACGCGAGTAGACGATCTTCACCGGGCGGTCGGTGTGGAGCGCGAGCAGCGCGCCGTGGATCTGCATCGACAGGTCCTCACGTCCACCGAATGCGCCGCCGACGCCGGCGAGGTGGATGCGGACCTGCTCCTTGTCCAGGCCGAGGCACGGCGCAACCTGGTCGCGGTCGACGTGCAGCCACTGCGTCGCGACGTACACGTCGACGCCGCCTTCGCCGTCCGGGACCGCGAGGCCCGACTCGGGCCCGAGAAACGCCTGGTCCTGGATGCCGAGCTCGTAGACGCCCTCGACGGAGACGTCGCCCTGGGCGTCCGGGTCCCCGTGCCTGACGACGATCGAGCGCAGGACGTTCGGGCGCGGATCCTCGCGGAAGCCGTGGCCGGCGGTCGGGTTCTCGTCGTGGATCGGCGGCTGCTCGGTCGCGCGCTCCATGTCGACGACCGGCTCGAGGGGCTCGTACTCGACCTGCACATGCTCGGCGGCGCGCCGCGCCTGCTCCGGGTGCTCGGCGGCGACCAGCGCGACCGGCTCGCCGAAGTAGCGGACGCGGTCGATCGCGAGCACCGGCTGGTCGGCGAACTCGAGCCCGTACGTCTTCGCGCCCGGCACGTCCGCGTGCGTGAGGACGGCGTGTACTCCCTGCATCGAGAGCGCCTGCGAGAGGTCGATCTCGCGGATCCGCGCGTGCGCGTGCGGGCTGCGGACGGTGTGACCCCAGAGCATCCCGGCTGCGAACAGGTCGCTCGCGTAGGCGAACTCGCCGGTGACCTTCGGAACGGCGTCGCTGCGCTTGACCACCTCGCCGACGCGGCCGAGCTCCAGCTCGGTCCGTCCTTGTAACAGTCTGTTACTTGGAGGTTCGAACCCGGCACGCGTTGCGGGTTCAGGCGCCGAACGTCCTTGTAACAGTCTGTTACTTGGCATCCGAGAGACCCACGGCGAAGCGGACGGCGTCGAAGATCTTCGCGTAGCCGGTGCAGCGGCAGAGGTTCCCGGACAACGCCTCGCGCAGCTCGTCCTCGCTGGGCGCCGGGTTGTGCCCGAGCAGGTCGGCGGCCGCGACGATCAGCCCGGGCGTGCAGAAGCCGCACTGCACGGCGCCGGTCTCCGTGAACGCCTCCTGCACCGGGTGCAGCTCCCCGTCTCGCGCGAGCCCCTCAACCGTCACGACGTGATGGCCGTCGGCCTGCGCGGCGAGGACGAGGCACGCGCAGACGAGGTTTCCGTCGAGTAGCACCGAGCACGAACCGCACTCGCCCTGCTCGCACGCGTTCTTCGAGCCCGGCAGGCCGAGCCGCTCGCGCAGCGCGAAGAGCAGGCTTTCGCCCTCCCAGACCTCGGTCTCCCGCTGCTCACCGTTGACGGTCAGGGAGACCTTCATGCAAGGCACCTCTCGAGCGCGCGCTCGGTCAGCACGCGCAGCGCATGCCGGCGATACCTCGCGGTGCCGCGGACGTCGTCGATCGGGGTCGCGGCTTCGGCGACGTGTGCGGGGAAGGTGGGGTCGTCTGCCGAGCCAATGACGAGCCCCGGCAGTGGCCCGGCGGAGCCGTATGAGGCTCGCACCTGGCCATCTTCAACGAGCATGGCGAGCGAGACGACCGAGATCACCATCGCGTTCCGCGGGCCGACCTTCATGAACGTCTGCCGCGGCCCAGGCACCGGGACACGCACAGACAGGATCAGCTCGTCCGGCTCCAACGCATTTCGCTTCGGCCCGACAAGGAACTCCTCCAACGCCAGCAGGCGGACGCCGCGCACCGACGCCACCTCGACGACGGCGCCGTAAACGACTAGAGGCGGCAACGCGTCCCCGGCCGGCGAGGCCGTGCCGAGGTTCCCGCCGATCGTGCCGCGGTTACGGATCTGCGGCCCGCCGACGGTGCGCGAGGCCTCCGCGAGCGCGCGTAGCGGCTCGCGAAGCCCCATCGCCTCGGTGTAGGTGAGGCCGGAGCCGAGCCGCAGCGTCCCGTTGTCGCGCGACCAGGCGCGCAGCTCCGCGACCTCGTTCAGGTTCAGCAGCGCAGGCGGCCGCGCGCGGTCGAAGTTGAGCTCGACCATCACGTCGGTCCCGCCCTGGATCGGCACCGCGTCCGGCCGTTCTGCCTTCAGCGCCAGCGCCTCCTCGAGCGAGCGAGGGGTCAGAACGTCCACGTTCGAACCCTACTGAGACGGCCGCACGGGCAAAGCCCGCGCGGCCTCCCCGCTCGGCGCCGCCGAGTCGGCGCCTGGGGCGGATAAGGTCGGCCCATGCCCGACCTTGCACGACGGCTGGCCGTGGCGCGCGGGGACGAGCCGGCCGATCTCGTCGTCCGCGGTGGCCGGGTCTTCTCCGTCTTCACGCGGGAGTGGCTCGAGACCGACGTCGCGGTCGTCGACGGCCACGTCGCGGGCCTCGGCGACTACGAGGGCACGGAGGAGCTCGAGGCCGCCAACCGCTACGTCGTGCCGGGCTTCGTGGACGCGCACATGCACCTCGAGACCACGAAGCTCCTGGTCGACGAGTTCGCGCAGCTCGTGCTCCCGCTCGGCACGACCACCGTCGTCGTCGACCCGCACGAGATCGCGAACGTGCTCGGCACCGACGGCGTGCACTGGCTGCTCGACATCTGCGGCAACCTGCCGCTCGACGTCTTCTTCATGGCCTCGTCTTGCGTGCCGGCCTCGAGCTTCGAGTCACCGCGGCGGCCGTTCTCGCCCGGCGACCTCGAGGGCCTGCTGCGCCGGCGGCGTGTGATCGGCCTCGCCGAGATGATGAACTTCCCCGGTGTCGTCTCCGGCGACGAGCACGAGCTCGCGAAGCTCGCGCTGCCGGGCGCGCGACATGTCGACGGGCACGCGCCCGGAGTCGTCGGCAAGGCCCTGAACGCCTACGCGGCGGCCGGGATCTACTCCGACCACGAGGCGTTCACGATCGAAGAGGGTCGCGAGCGGCTGCGCGCCGGGATGTGGCTGCTGATCCGCGAGGCCTCGGCCGCCCGCAACCTGCACGCGCTGATCCCGCTCGCGCGCGAGTTCGGCCCCGGGCGGATCGCGTTCTGCACCGACGACCGCGAGCCCGAGCACATCGCCGACGACGGCCACATCAACACGATGGTGCGCGACGCCGTGGAGGCCGGAATCCCGCCGGAGGACGCGCTCACGATGGCGACGCTCAACCCGGCCACCTGGCACGGGCTCGACCACCTCGGCGCGATCGCGCCCGGGTACCAGGCCGACCTGCTGCTCTTGCCCGACCTCGAGTCGTTCGTGCCGGAGACGGTGCTCAAGCGCGGCCGCGAGGTCGGCGACATCGAGCACGTCGACGTGCCCGAGTGGGTGAAGCACTCCGTCCGCATCCGCCACGTCGCCGCGAGCGACTTCGCGATCCCGTGGGACGGCGGGAAGGCGCGCGTGATCGGCGTGATCCCCGACCAGATCGTGACCGAAGGGCTCGTCGAGGAACCGACGGTGGTCGACGGGCAGGCGGTCGCGAGCTCGACCCGGGACCTCGCCAAGATCGCGGTGGTCGAGCGGCACCTCGGCACCGGCCGGCACGCAGTCGGGCTCGTGCACGGGTTCGGCCTGCGCTCGGGCGCGCTCGCCTCGACGTTTTCCCACGACGCGCACAACATCGTCGTCGTCGGGATGGACGACCAGGACATGGCCCGTGCGATCGGGCGGCTGACGGAGATCGGCGGCGGCGTGGTCGTGGTCGAGGACCGCGGCGTGCGCGCGGAGCTGGCGCTGCCGATCGCAGGAATCATCTCGGATGCGCCGCTCGCGAAGGTGGTCGAGGCCAGCCGGGGCTGCATCGACGCGGCGGCGAAGCTCGGCTGCACGCTGCCCTCGCCGTTCCAGACGATGGCCTTCCTCGCGCTTTCGGTGATCCCGAGCCTGAAGCTCACCGACCAAGGGCTGGTCGACGTCGACCGCTTCGAGCTGGTGCCGCTCAAAGCGTGAAGCGGCTGTTCGCGAATGCCTATGTCGTCGTGACGGACGACGCCGGGACGGAGCACGAGGACGGCTGGGTGCTCGTCGAGGACGGAGTCGTGGCCGCGACCGGCGGCGGCGCCGAGCCCGAAGCCGACGAGCGCGTCGACCTCGGCGGCGCCGTTGTCACACCCGGCCTGGTCAACACGCACCACCACCTGTACCAGACGCTCACACGCGCGCGGGCGCAGGAGTCGAACCTGTTCGGTTGGCTCAAGGCGCTCTACCCGGTGTGGGCGCGGCTCGACGAGGAAGCCGAGTACGTCGCGGCGAGAACGGGGCTCGCCGAGCTCGCGTTGTCGGGATGCACTACCGTCTTCGACCACCACTACGTCTTTCCGCGCGGCGCCGGCGACCTCATCGAGGCCGAGATGACAGCGGCACGCGAGCTCGGCGTTCGGCTGGTGCCGTCACGCGGCTCGATGGACCTTGGCGAGTCCGATGGAGGCCTCCCGCCCGACTCGCTCGTCGAGGACGCCGAGACGGTGCTGGAGGAGACGGAACGCCTCGCCTCGCGCTACCCCGAGCTCGTCGTGGCGCCGTGCTCACCGTTCTCGGTGACCGGCGAGCTGATGCGTGAGTCGGCCGAGCTGGCACGCCGACTCGGCCTGACCCTGCACACGCACCTGGCCGAGACGGTGGAGGAGGAGGCGTACTGCCAGGAGCTCTATGGCTGCCGCCCGGTGGACTACCTCGAACGGCTGGGCTGGCTCGACGGCGATGTCTGGTGCGCACACTGCGTTCACCTCGCCGAATCCGACGTGGCGCGCTTCGGGGACACCGACACCGGCGTCGCGCACTGCCCTTCGTCGAACCTGCGGCTCGGTGCCGGCGTCGCGCCGGTGCGCGAGCTGCTTGGGGCCGGAGTGCGGGTCGGGCTGGGCGTGGACGGGTCGGCCTCGAACGAGCGCGGCGACCTCTTCCTCGAGGTCAAGCAGGCGCTGCTCGTCGCGCGCGGCCGCGGCGGGCCGGAGGCGCTAACTGCGCGCGAGGCGCTCCGCCTTGGGACGCGCGGCAGCGCGGCGGTACTGAAACGAGACGACATCGGCTCGCTCGAGCCCGGCAAGTGCGCCGACTTCGCGGTGTGGCGGCTCGACGGCCTCGAGCTCGCAGGCGCGAACGATCCCGTGGCGGGGCTCGTCTTCAGCGGCCCGCATCGAGTCGACCGCCTCGTCGTCGCAGGTGAGGACGTCGTCCGCGAGGGTCGGCTCGTCCGCGGGGACGAAGAGGAGATCGCACGCGAGCACCGCCGCTTCGCGGCGCGATTCGCGTAGTGGCGTTCCCGCCCGCTCGCGGCGAGCGGCTGCCGTGGGAGCGACTGCCGCCGGAGATCCGGGTGGCGGTCGAACAGCGGCTCGGCGCGCCGGTCGTGGGCGACCGTGACCCGGCCCGGCGGCTTTTCGCCCGGCCTGGCCGCGACGCTTCGAGCTGGAGGACGGCAGGCGCGTCTTCGCAAAGGCCGTGGGGCCGGAGCCGAACCCCGAGTCCCCGGAGCTCCACCGCCAGGAGATCGCCATCGCGGCCGCACTGCCGCCGGAGACGCCGGCGCCGAGGTTTTTCTTCTCCGTGGAGCACGACGGCTGGGTCGCGCTCGTCTTCGAGAGCGTCGAGGGTCGCGAGCCGGAGCTGCCGTGGCGGGAGGATGAGCTCGCTCGTGTCCTCGACGCGCTCACCGACCTTTGCCGCGCTCTGACACCGGCGCCGATCGCGGCGCCGCCCGTCGCGGAGGCGATCGACGAGCTCTTCCACGGCTGGCGCTCGCTCGACGAGCCGGCCGACGAGTGGGCAGCGGCGCACCTCGACGAGCTGCGCGAGCTCGAGGCGTCGTGGGCGGCGGGGGCTGTCGGCGAAACGCTCACCCACTGCGACGTGCGGGCCGACAACATCCTGCTCGCGGCTGACCGCGTCGTCTTCGTCGACTGGCCGCACGCGTGCGTCGGCGCCGGGTGGATCGACCTCGTTCTGTTTCCTCCCGAGCGTCACCATGCAGGGTGGGCCACATCCGTTTGAGATCTGGGAGTCGCATCCACTGGGCCGTGACGTGCCCGCCGAGCGGTTGCAGCCGGTCTTGGCGGGACTCGCGGGGTTCTTCGCCCACCGCTCGGTGCTGCCGCCTCCGCCCGGCCTTTCGACCCTGCGCGAGTTCCAGCGCGCACAGGGGATCGAGGCGCTCGCGTGGCTTCGCCGCAGCCTGGGCGAGTCGTAGAGTTCGCGCGCAGTGGCCGTCTCGCTCTCCACGCACGTCCTCGACACCGAGCGCGGGAGGCCGGGGAGCGGCGTGCGGGTCGAGTTGCGGCGCGATGACCAGGTGGTCGCGAGCGCGGAGACCGACGGTGACGGGCGCGCAAGGCTCGCCGAGGAGCTCGAGCCAGGCCGCTACCGCCTCGCGTTCGAGCCGCCCTCGCCGTATTTCCGCCGGGTCGAGCTGGAGCTCGAGCTCGAGGACGGTCACCACCACGTGCCGTTGCTCGTGTCGTCCTTCGGATGCGCGACCTACCGCGGCAGCTGAGCGTCGAGCAGCTCGCCGAGCTGTTCGAGGGCCGGACGCGGTTCGTCGAGCTGCTGGCTGAGCGCGAGGATCCGCTCGAGGCGGCACCCGAGGTGGTCACCGAGCTAGACGAGGCCGACAAGCTCGGGGCGCTGAACGCTCATCCGGCGATCGGCGCCGGCGGCCTGTCGGCGCGGTCGGCCGCGGAGCAGGGTGCGGAGGCCGAGCCTGCGGTCGCGACGGAGCTCGCTCGCCTGAACGAGGTCTACGAGGAGAAGTTCGGGTTTCGCTTCGTCGTGTTCGTGAACCGCCGGCCGAAGACGGAGATCCTGGAGGTCCTGCGCGAGCGCCTCGAGCGGCCGCGCGAGGAGGAGCTCGAGACGGCGCTCTTCGAGCTCGTCGCGATCGCGCGCGACCGCTGGGAGAAGTGGCCCTCCCAGCAATGAACGTCCGTCTCTCGCCCGCTAGCACGCGGCGCCAGTGCCCTCCCTCGCCCTTGCGCGGGCTACCAGCCCGCGCCGCGGTCAAGTGGGGACTCTGGCTTGGTGCTACCGACCGAGAGCCTGGACAACATCACTGGAAGGACCACCGGTAGTGGACCCGTACGCGAACGAGTGGCTCCAGTTCCTCGCCCGCTGGCTGCACGTGATGGCGGGGATCGTCTGGATCGGAACCTCCTTCTACTTCGTCGCGCTGGACAACCACCTTCGCGACAACGAGTCGTGGGAGATCCACGGCGGCGGCTTCTACCGGGTCGAGAAGTACATGCCGGCGCCCCCGCGCCTGCCTGAAGTCCTGCACTGGTTCAAGTGGGAGGCGTACACGACGTGGCTCTCCGGCTTTGCGCTGCTCGTCGTCCTCTACTACTTCAACGCCGACACGTACCTCGTCGAGCCGAGCGGGCCGCTCGGGACGGGCTGGGCGATCGTGGCCAGCATGGCGCTGCTCGTCGTGGCGTGGGTCGTCTACGACCAGCTCTGCCGGCGAGTCGGCGCCGAGCTCGAGCTGGCGGCGGTGGTGCTGGTGCTGACGACGCTCGCCTCCTGGGGCTGCTCGGAGCTGTTCTCGCCGCGCGCCGCGTACGTGCAGGTCGGGGCGATGCTCGGGACGATCATGGTCGCGAACGTCTTCTTCGTGATCATCCCGGCTCACCGCGAGCTGATCCGGGCGAAGGAGGAGCACCGCGAGCCGGATCCTGCACCCGCGCTCGAGGCCAAGCGGCGGTCGGTGCACAACAACTACCTGACGCTGCCGGTCGTCTTCGCGATGTTGAGCAACCACTTCCCGAGCGCGTACGGCCATGGCTACGCGTGGATCGTGCTCGTCGCTTTGATGGTGATCGGCGCCTGGATCAGGCACTTCTTCAACCTGCGGCACGCGGGGCGGACGGTCTGGTGGATCCCAGTGACGGCGGCACTCGGGATCGCGGCGGTGGCGGTCGCCATCCGGCCGTCGAACGAGTCCAGCGCGGCGACTTCCGGGAGGGGAAGCGTCTCCGTTGCGCAGGCGCGGGCGATCGTGCAGCAGCGGTGTGTGCCGTGTCACTCCGAGCAGCCGAGGCTCGTTGCCGCCGCGCCGCTCGGGATCAAGCTCGACACGGCGGAGGAGATGCACGCGCAGGCGGACGCGATCGAGCGTGTCGCGGTCGAGTCGAAGACCATGCCGCTCGGGAACGCCACCGGGATGACGACCGCTGAGCGGGCAGCTCTAGGCGCGTGGATTCGCGCTGGCGCTTCGATCAAGTAGGTTCGCGTCGTGCTGGAGATCGTCTCCGAGGACTTCCGCTTCGAAGGGCGCCTCGAGGAGGAGGCCGCGCCGGCCACGATTGCGGCGTTCCGGCGGCTGCTGCCGCTGGAGACCCAGATCATCCACGCGCGCTGGAGCGGGGAGTCGTGCTGGATTCCGTTCGGCGAGATGGACGTCGGCTTCGGCCCCGAGAACGCGACGTGCTACCCCGCGCCCGGGCAGCTGCTGTTCTATCCGGGCGGCGTGAGCGAGACGGAGATCCTGTTCCCGTACGGCCCGACGGCGTTCGCGAGCAAGGCGGGGCCGCTCGCCGGAAACCACTTCGCGACCGTGACGGAGGGAGTCGAGCGCCTCGCCGAGCTGGGCCGCAAGGCCCTGTGGGAAGGCGCGCAGCCGCTGCGAATCACCGAGACGTAGCCTGTCTCCAGGTTCATTCCCCTCCCTTGGGTGGGGAAGAAAGGTTCCACCCGCCACCCGCGGTCGAGCGTACCCGCCAACCCCACGCGTGTCTGTGACTCGGGCGTGCCGGATGCGTCGCTATCTGTCCACAGCCGCGACAAGCCGGCCGAGGGCCGCCGTGAGCGCCTCGACCCCGAGCTCCACGTCCCCTTCGGACGAGAGCTCGTCCGGCGAGTGGCTCACGCCGCCGTTCAGGCTCCTCACGAACAGCATCGCCGTCGGAACGCCCGCGGCCGCGAGCACCATCGCGTCGTGTCCGGCTCCCGAGACCAGCTCGGGCGCATCCGGCAGCACGGCGCGAAGGGCTTCGAGCGGTGGCCCGCTCATCGCGATCGGGTCCTGACGCCACGCCGGCTCGAAGCCGATCGCCTCGACGAGTGCGTCGAGCTGCTCCGCGGTCGACGCCCGGGCATCGACGGCGGCCGTGACCTTCGCCGGCACGACGTTCATCGCGCCGGGCTCCACCTCGAGCGCGCCGACGGTCGCCCGCGCCCCACCAGTCGCAGCGTCTCGAACGCGCAGCACAAACGCCGACGCCTCGACGAGGGCATCGGCCCGCTCGTCCATCGGGGTCGTGCCGGCGTGGGCGGCCCGGCCCTCGAACGTCACGCTCCCGCGCGCCTGGCCGGCGATCGCCGTCACGACGGCCAGCGGCTCGTCGAGTGACTCCAGCACCGGCCCCTGCTCGATGTGCACCTCGAGGAACGCTTCGGGGAACTCGGTAAGCCGCCGGCTGCCCATCGGCCCGGACTCCTCGGCCCGGAACGCGACCACGGCCAGCGGCGCGTCGCGCAGCCGATCCGCTGCCTCGATCGCCGCGACCACGCCGAGCGCTCCGTCGAACTTGCCGCCGTTCGGAACGGTGTCGAGATGCGAGCCGCTCCAGGCCCGCGCCGCACCCCGGCGGGCGAACAGGTTGCCAACCTCGTCCCGCGCCACCTCGAGCCCGGCCTCCCGCATCCACCCGGCGGCGAGCTCGTGCGCCGCGTCCTCCTCGGCGGAGTACGCGAGGCGCGTGCCGCCGCCGATCGCGTAGAGCTCGTCGAGCCGCTGGAGGACGCGCACCGCCAAACCCTACGACCGCAGCGGCCGCAGCAACGCCACCCCGGCGAGCGGGAACGCCGCCGCGGCCGCGAAGCCGAGCCGCCAGGAGCTCGCCGCGACCACGGCCGCGAAGGCCGGCGGCACGAGCGCTCCCGCAGCCGCGAGTGCGCTCTGCTGCATTCCCAGCGCCGCCCCGCTGCGGGTTCGGCCGGCGATCTCGGCAGCCGCTGTAAACGAGAGCCCGTTCCAGGCCATCGAGAGCCCTCCCGCAAGCACGAACGCCGGCACGAGCACGGCCAGCGGCGCCGAGAGCACCGCCGCGGCGACCGCAAGCGTGGTCGCGCTCGCGAAGCCGACGATCCGCAACGGGCGCACGCGCGAGCCGAGCCGGTCCGACCAGCGGCCGCCGCCGATCCGCATCGCCGCCGCAACCACCTGGACGCCCGCGAGCACACCGGCTGCGGCCGCGTCCGAGAGCCCACGCTCGTCGTGGAGGAAAAGCACGAGGAAGCCGGTGATCGCGAGCTGCGCAACGAGGTAGAAGCTGCTCGCGCCGCAGAGCAGCCACAGCTGGTGGTCGCGCAGGGTCGCACCGAGGCCCCGCGGCTCGAGCACGTCCTCCTCGGCCGCGCCCTCCCGCTCTCGGATCACCACGATGCCGAAGAGCGCGCCCGCGACGCAGAGGCAGGCGAGGAAGACGAAGGCGCCACGGAGGGACAGCGCGGGGAGCACGAGCGCCGAGATGAGCCCGCCGATCGGGATCGCCGTCTGGCGCACGCCGAGCGCGAAGCCTCGTTCGGCCGCGGGAAACCACTGCATCACTGCTCGGCCACTCGCCGCGTTCACGCTCGCGCCGGCAGCTCCGGCGAGGCCGACGAGCACAATCAGTGGCCCGAACTGCTCGGCGGAGCCCGCGCCCACGAGCGCCGCCGCGCATATCAGCAGGCCGCTGGCGAGAACGAGCCGCTCGCCTACCCGGTCGGCGAGCACGCCCCACGGCAGCAGGGTCAACAGCGTCCCGACCCAGAGGCTGTCGAGCAGGACCCCGACCTGGACGAGCGAGAGCGAATGCGCATCCCGCAGCGCCGGCGCGAGCACCGGCAGCCCGATGATCACGGCGGAGAACGAGGTCTGCGCTGCCGTGCCCGCCGCGAGGACGAGCCAGCGATACCTACTCAGAACGTGTTCCAGAATGACGCTTCGCCGCCGACGTGCGCTGGGCGGTGCGAGGCAAGGACACAGCGGAGCGCTTAGCCGGAGGCTACGGAGCTTCCGAGGACGCGGCCTCGCGGCGTCCAGCGCGGCTCGGTGGCACAACGCTTCATTTCGGAACGCGTTCTCTCAAAGCTGGAACGGGTTGAACGGCTTCGGGCTCGTCGAGACGATCACGCTCTTCGTCTCGAGGTACGCGTCGAGTGTCTCGAGCCCGAGCTCGCGACCGAAGCCGGACTGCTTGTACCCGCCGAACGGGATCCCCGGGAAGGCGGTGAACGGCATGTTGATCCCGACCGTCCCAGCCTTGATCCGCCGCGCGAGCCGGTGCCCGCGGGCGGGATCGCCGGTCCAGACCGTCGCCATCAGCCCGTAGCGCACGTCGTTCGCGATCCGGATCGCATCCTTCTCGTCCTCGAACGGGGTCACGGTGACGACCGGCCCGAAGATCTCCTCCTGCGCCACGCGCATCGAGTTGTCGACCTGGGCTAGCACCGTCGGCGGGTAGAAGGCGCCCTTGCCGTCAGCCGGCTCGCCGCCGGTGACGACCTCCGCGCCCTCCTCGCGCCCGGCCTCCACGTAGCCGTGGACGCGCTCGCGATGCTCTTCGGAGATCAGCGACCCCACCTGGGTCTCCACCTCGAGCGGGTCGCCGACCTTCAGGCTCGCAGCGGCCTCCGCGAAGCGCGAGACGAAGTCGTCGTAGAGCGACCGCTCTACCAACACGCGCGAGCGGGCCTCGCAGCTCTGGCCGGCCGAGTAGTAGATCGCCCAGACCGAGCTCGGGATCGCGTCCTCGAGGTTCGCGTCGGCGAAGACGATGTTCGGGCTCTTGCCGCCGAGCTCGAGGATGAGGCGCTTGATGCCGTCGGAGGCGAGCCGCATGATCTCCGCCCCCGTCGCGGTGGAGCCGGTGAACGCGACCTTCTCGATCCCCGGGTGCCTCACGATGTGCGCGCCCACCAACGGCCCCGGCCCGGGCACGACGTTGATCGCCCCCGGTGGGAAGCCGGCCTCGGTCGCGAGCTCGGCCATCCGCAGCGCTGTGACCGGTGTCGCCGAGTCGGGCTTCAGCACGATCGTGCAGCCGGCCGCGAGCGCGGGGGCGAGCTTCCAGGTCGTCATCATCAGCGGGTAGTTCCAGGGAACGATCTGGCCGCAGACGCCGACGGGCTCTTTCAGCGAGTAGAAGAGCAGCGAGCCCCCGAGCGGGTTCGAGCGTCCGCCGATCGACCCGATTGCGGAGCCGTAGAAGCGGAGATTCTCGACCGCCTGGGCGAGCTCGGCCTTCACCGAGCTGATCGCCTTGCCGACGTTGCGCGCCTCGAGCTCGGCCAGCTCCTTGCGGTTGGCGACCAGCGCGTCCGCGAGCGCGTGCAGGAGTCGCGAGCGCTCGGTCGGCGGCGTCCTCGCCCACGGACCTTCGAGGGCTGCGCGGGCCGCGTCGACGGCGCGGTCGACGTCGTCCTCGCCCGCCATCGCGACGGTCGCGAGCGGCTCGCCCGTCGCCGGCTCGATCAGCTCGCGCGTCTCGCCGGACGACGCCTCCGTGCTCTCGCCGTTGATGAAGAGCCCGTACTCGCGCTCGGTAGCAACCGCCATGCGCGCCGGACGATACCGCTTGTGCGCCGGTTGACTCGACCGGGGTGGGGTCGTACGATCCGCCGCGGTTCGGAAGGGGGATCCCGTGCTCAAACGGTGGGTTGTGGTTCTGAGCTTCACGGCGGCGCTTGCGATTGCCACAGGCGCTGCGCTCTCACAGTGGACGGCCAAGAGCTCGGCGCCGCTCCGCGCGGCGGCCCCGCGCGGGGGGAATCCCGAAGCCCAGGAGGAAGACGAGGTCACGGCGGAGCGGCTGGAGGCGCTTGCCGAAGCGCGGTCACGGGGTCTATTCGGTGCGAAGGCAACCCCCACTACGAGCCCGGCACCGGGGTGGGTGGGCTCGCGACTTCTGAATGCGACGGCCGACGACTGGGAGCCGGCGGTCGCGACGGATCCGGCGACGCCGAACGTCTACCTGCTCACGACCCGATACGGCGTGCAGCCGCCGGGCTGCTCCAAGCAGTGCCCCTCGCCGTTCATCGCGCTGACCAGCTCCTCGGACGGGGGAGCGACCTTCGGCCCGCAGACCGCGTTGTGCCTGTGCCTCGGGTCCAAGGGTCAATTCGACCCGACCATCGAGGTGGTGCCGAACACAGGCGCCGTGTACTCCGTCTTCATGAACGGCGACCGCCACAACGGGTTCACGACGGTCTTCACGAAATCGACCGACCATGGAGCCACGTGGTCTTCGCCAGTCCGCGTTTTTGGGAACGTCGCGTGGACGGACAAGCCGGAAGTCGCGACCAGCGCGTCCGGAAGGGACATCTACGTCTCGTGGAACGGACCGCAGGGAGGAGACCTGTACGTCGGCCAGTCCCACGACTACGGCGTCACCTGGACGCAGCAGAAGCTGACCGACTCGAAGCGCTACTACTACGCGTACGACGCGCGCGTGCTCTCGGACGGGACGGTCGTCTTCTCGGAGAGCAGCCTCCAGTACTCCGGCTCGAAGAACCTCGAGGGGGAGATCTGGCACCACGCGATCGTCTCCCGCGACGCCGGAGCGACCTGGGAGAACGTCGTCGTCGCGAGAGTGCCCGTCGGGCAGGCTTGCATCGCGGAGGGCTGCAAGCCCGACTTCTACGTCGGCCAGACGTCGGTCGTCTCCGATGCACCGGGCCACCTCGTGTTCGCCTACGAAGGGCCGAGCGCCGCAGGCGGGCCGCAGCAGGTCTACGTCTCCGCCTCGCCGGACGAAGGCCGCACCTGGAGCGCAGGCCTCCCGATCTCGGTGGTCGGAGAGGACGCGACGCAGCCTCGGCTTGCGTCCTTCGGCGGGAGCACGCGTATCTGGTACATGCAGACGGCCGGTGGCGACAACCCGGACGCCTGGAACGTCTGGTACCGGAGCTCGGCCGACGGAGGGACGACGTGGTCGGCTCCCGTCAAGATCTCGGACGCTCCTGCGGGAGCGGCAGGCTACGTCGGCGCGGATGGCTTCGCGGAGATCTACGGCGACTATGGCGAGATCGGCGTGACGAACACCGGCAAGACCGTAGCCACCTGGGGTGAAGGCTTCTCGTACACCGGACCGGGCGGGACCTGGTTCAACGTGCAGCGCTGAGCGCCCGCCTCGGCCCGGCGGCCAATCGGCGATACTGGTCTCGTGAGCGACAACCTCGAGGTTCAGGCGGCACGGATCCCGGATCGCGACCGGCTACTGGCGGACCTCCGCGAGGCGAACCTCGACGCGCACCCCGTAGGCGAGGTGGAGATCGAGGTCCGGGTCGGAGACAATGCTGACGAGGTGACCGACGAGGTCTTCGCGCACGTCCAGGACGTGACGATGCGCATCGGCGCCAACTTCGTGCCGATCAAGCACGGCGGCGTCATCTACGTCCGCCCGCCGGTGAGCTGATTCCCGGCCTGCAGCCGCCCGACCCGCCGCTGAGCGACGGCGTCGTGACTCTCCGCGTTCCCGACGAGGCTCGGGACGCCGCCTCGCTACGGCACTTCGAGGATCCGGAGATCGTGCGCTGGCTCCTGGGCGGGCCGCCGCAGCCACCCGAGCCGAGCAGCGCCTTCGCGCAGCAGCTCGCGTGGTGGCGCACCGGAACGAACGCGGCCTTCTCGATCGACGCCGAGGGCCACGACGAGCGGGTCGGGGTAACGCGCGTGATGTTCGGGCTCGTCGAGCCGTTCGGCTTCGCGGAGATCGGTTACATCCTCTTTCCCGGCGGGCGGGGCCGGGGGTACGCGACGCGGACCGTCCGGCTCGTCGCGGACTGGGTCCTCGGCGACCTCGGGCTGGGACGCGTGCAGGCGCGGACCTCGCCGGGAAACGTCGCGTCGGAGCGCGTGCTCGAGCGGGTCGGGTTCCGGCGCGAGGGGCTTGCGCGCTCCGGGTTCGTGCTCCCCGTGAGCCGCGAGTGGGTCGACACGACGATGTGGTCGCTGCTCCCGGGAGAGGTGCGCTAGGAGGGTTTGACGGAACTCCACTCGTCGCCGGGGCGCGATGGTCGTTCCGAGGCAAGGACGCAGGGAGTGCCCGTAGCCGGAGGCTACGGGTGCGACTGAGGACGCAGCATCGGGGCGAGCAGCGCGTTCCGGCGGCACAGCTGGTGTTTCGTCAAGCCCTCCTACTAGCTCGACAGGTCGACCGGCAGGACGCGTGAGGTAAGGAGCTCGCGGAACCGGCCCGCGTCTCCGCCCACGTACGCCGAGACGAGCTCGTAGCCCTGCCAGTACGTGTGCGCGTAGACAGGCGACGGGCTGCGCACCTGCGTGTCGATCAGCTTGTCGACCCGCTCGTCGGGCAGCAGCGACCACGCTGCCGCGTACTCTCGCGCCTCCTCGGGCGACGCGCCGCGATCGTGCAGCAGCATCGCGACGTTCGCCGACACCGGCGCGAGGAGGTTCCGCGCCTCGACGACCCGGGAGCCGACCTCCGCGTCGTACTCGAACCCGAGGCGACCCAGCACCTCGGCGGCGAGCTCCTGCCCGTCCCCCGAGACGAGCTCCGGCCCCGTCTCGGCGATGCCCTCCGAGATCACGGCCTCGGGCGCCCAGAGGAGGTCGAGCGTCCGCTCGACCTCGCCCCGGCCCTGCACGAGATCAACTTCGATCCAGGCGCGGTGCGTGTGGTGACCACCGTAGATCTCGTGCGAGGTGAGATGCACGAGCACCGCTGCGGGAAGCGGAAGGTCGACGTTGATCGAGATCTTCGTGCGCAGGCCGCCCAGGTACTCGGCGTACCCGAGCCAGCGCTCGCCGGTCACGAGCTCGAGCTCGAATCCCTCGCCATCCGGGAGCCCGACGCGCTCCCGGGTGAGGCGTTGCAGCTCGTCTGCGACGTCCACGATCGCCTGCTCGAGGAGCTCCCGCGGGATCGCGACCTCCTCGAGCCACGCCGCGTAGCGCGCTCGGAGGTCGCCGTTCCCCGGCAGCGCATCGTCGAGCAGCCCGGCCGCCCGACCGAACGCCTCCTCGTTGTGCCAGAGCGGCTCGATCCCGTAGACCAACCGTCCCTCCTCCGCGTAGTCGAAGCGATCCCCGGCCAGCTTGCGTGCGTTCGCCCACAGGGCCCGCGCCTGCGCCTCGAGCCAGGGGTCGTCGCCGAGCTCGGTGACCAACGCCTCGGCGTCCTCTGCGAGCGCGGCGGGGTCCCGCGGGTCCTCGGCCTCGACGCGCTGCACCAGCTCCTCCGAGCCGTAGAAGGAGTCGACGAGATCCTCGCTGTGCTTGCCGAGCCGCAGCGCGAGCTCGAGGTAGCGGTCGACGACGCTCATCGCTCGAACAGTGCCGCCAAGCCCTGACCGACACCCACGCCCGTCTTACCCACCTCGTTGGAATAGCGCGGCTTGTCCCTGGCCGACCCCGAAGCCGAGGCGTCGCTTGTCGACGCCGTCTAGAGGCCGTGACGGCTTTGCCGGCGCGGCCGTCTTACCCACCTCGTTGGAATAGCGCGGCTTGTCCCTGGCCGACCCCGAAGCCGAGGCGTCGCTTGTCGACGCCGTCTAGAGGCCGTGACGGCTTTGCCGGCGCGGCCGTCTTACCCACCTCGTTGGAATAGCGCGGCTTGTCCCTGGCCTACCCCTACGCACAGCGTCGCCAACCCGTACCGGCCGTCGCGGCGGCCGAGCTCGTGCAGGAGCGAGACCACGAGGCGCGCCCCGCTCATGCCGAGCGGGTGGCCGAGCGCGATCGCGCCGCCGTTCACGTTCACGCGCTCGGGGTCGAGCCCAAGCTCGCGGATCACGACCAGGCTCTGCGAGGCGAAGGCCTCGTTCAGCTCGACCAGGTCGATGTCGCCTGCCTTGACCCCCGCGCGCGCCAGCAGCTTCCGCACCGCCGGGACCGGCCCGATGCCCATCACGCGCGGGTCGACGCCCGCGACCGCCGAGCCAACGAATGCGCCCAGCGGCTCGGCGCCGAGCTCGCGCGCCTTCTCCTCGCACGCGATCACGAGCGCGGCTGCGCCGTCGTTGATCCCGCTCGAGTTGCCGGCGGTGACGCTTCCGCCCTCGCGGAACGCCGGCTTCAACGCCGCGAGCTTTTCCTCGTCCGTGTCGGGACGCGGGTGCTCGTCGCGCGTCACGTCCCCGACCGGGACGAGCTCGTCGGCGAAGCGCCCTCCCTCGTCCGCGGCCGCCCAGCGCCGCTGCGACTGCAGCGCGAACGCGTCCTGCTCCTCCCGCGAGACGCCGTGCTGCTCCGCGACGTTCTCGCCCGTCTCGCCCATCGACTCGAGCGGGAACTTCTGCTCGAGGCGCGGGTTCGGGAAGCGCCAGCCGAGGGTCGTGTCCCAGACGGTCTGGTCGCCGCGCGGGAACGCCCGCTCCGGCTTCGCCATCACGAGTGGCGCACGCGACATCGACTCGACTCCGCCGGCGACGAAGAGCTCGCCGTCACCGGCCGCCACCGCGTGGCACGCGCCGACGACCGCGGAGAGCCCCGACGCGCAGAGCCGGTTCACCGTCACGCCCGCGACAGATTCCGGCAGCCCTGCGAGCAGCGCGGCCATGCGAGCGACGTTGCGATTGTCCTCGCCGGCCTGGTTGGCCGCGCCGAAGTAGACGTCCTCGATCTCGCCGGCGTCCACTCCGGCGCGCGAGACAGCCTCGCCGATCACGAGCGCCGCGAGATCGTCGGGCCGCTCGCCGGAGAGCGCGCCCCCGTACCGGCCTACCGGCGTGCGGACTGCGGAGAGGACGACAGCGCGGGGCACCGCGCCAAAGCTAACCGACGAACTCGACCCGAACGGCGTGCTCGTAGGTGCCGAGCGCCTCGGCGCGCGTCAGCAGCTCACGCACGGCCTGGCGGCCCTCGTCGCCGTAGTCGCACGTCAGCTCGTTCACGTACATGCCGACGAAGCGGTCGGCGAGCTCCGTGTCGAGGCCGCGCCCGAACTGCAGCGCGTACTCCATCGCCTCCTCGCGGTTGTCGAGCCCGGCCTGGATCGACTCGCGCAGCACGTCGGACAGCTCGAACAGGTTCTCGGCGCCGAGGTCGCGCCGCGCCACGTTCGCGCCGAGCGGTAGTGGCAGGCCCGTCTCCAGCAGCCACCACTCGCCGAGGTCGACGACCTTCTTCAGCCCCTGCGACTCGTACGTGAGCTGGCCCTCGTGGATCAACAGCCCCGCCGCGGCGCGACCCGACTGCACCTCCTCGATGATCTGGTCGAACGGCACGGCGCGGTAGCGGAACTGCCCGAGGCACATCCGCAGCACGAGGAACGCGGTCGTCAGCTCGCCCGGGACGGCGATCTCGACGTCGCGCGCGTCGGCCAGCGACAGCTCCTCGCGGGCGACCACGATCGGCCCGTAGCCCGAGCCCATCGAGGCGCCGTGCGGCAGCAGCACGTACTGGTCCTGCACGAGCGGGTACGCCGCGAGGGAGATCGCGCTGACCTCGAGCTTCCCGTCGAGCGCCCACGTGTTCAGCGTCTGGATGTCCCGCAGGACGTGCTCGAACTCGAAGCGGCGCGGGTCGACCTCGCCGGAGGCGAGGGCCCAGAACATGAACGCGTCGTCGGGATCGGGGCTGTGGCCGAGGCGGATCTCCATGGAGCGCGAAGAGGCTACCGCACTAGGGCGGTACGCTGGTCCGGTGCCGAAGCCGCCGCTGAGCGACGCGATCCAGGACTACCTGAAGAAGCTCTACCACCTGCAGGCGAACGGCGGCCGGGTCACGGTCACGGCGCTCGCGCGGGAGCAGCAGGTCTCGCCCGCGTCGGCCAGCGCGATGGTCAAGAAGCTCGCGGCCCTGGACCTCGTCGAGCACGCGCCCTACCGCGGCGTGCGGCTGACTCCCGCGGGCGAGAAGGTCGCGGTCGAGGTGATCCGCCACCACCGGCTGCTCGAGCTCTACCTCGCACGCACGCTCGGCCTGCACGTCGACGACGTCCACGACGAGGCGGAGCGGCTCGAGCACGTGCTCTCGGAGGAGCTCGAGGCGCGGATCGACACTGCGCTCGGCTACCCGACGCACGACCCGCACGGCGATCCGATCCCGAACGCCGAGCTCGAGTGGCCGAAGTGACCGTCCCGGAGGCGGAGCTCGTCCAGACCGAGAACGGGCTCGTGCCGAAGGGCCAGGGCTGGTTCGTGCTGAATGCCCGCGAGGCGCAGTGGTGGCGGCGCGGGGGCCGCGGCGTCCTGTGCGAGTTCGAGGGCGCAGGTCTCGAGGGCGCATTGGACTTCGAGCAACTGGGGATCAACGTCACGGTGCTCGGCCCCGGCGAGCCGATGTCGATGTACCACTTCGAGAACGACCAGGAGGACTTTCTCGTCCTCGCAGGTGAGGCGCTCCTGATCTGCGAGGGCGAGGAGCGGCCGCTGCGCGAGTGGGACTTCGTCCACTGCCCCGCCGGCACCGAGCACACGATCGTCGGCGCGGGCGACTCGCAGTGCGTCGTGCTCGCGGTCGGCGCCCGCAACCGCTCGGTCGGCCCGGACTGGGGCGCTTACACGGTCGAGGAGACGGCGATCCGCCACGGCGCCGGCGTGGAGTCGGAAACGACGGAGCCGAAGGTCGCCTACGAGCGCTTCGGGCCCAGCGGCCACGCGCCCTACCGCGAGGGCTCGCTGCCGGACCTGTAGCGGCGCGCCGCGTCCTCGAGCGCGACCGCGCGCTCGAATGCAGCGGCGAGATCGGCGCCGAAGCAGACCGGCCCGTGCCCGAGCATCACCACCGCGTCGCCGTCGCCTGCCGCGACCACGACCGCCGCGCCCAGCTCGGCGGTCCCGGACGCACCTTCGGCGAGCGGCACGCTCGGCCGGGCGGTCGCGTGGGGGGAGTGGGTGTGGACGACCGCGCCGACATCCGGCCGCGCCGCGAGCACGGCGAGGTGCATCGGCAGCTCGACGCTCGGCTCGCGGCCCTCGACGAGCTCGCCCTCCGGCGTGACGAGCGAGACGTCCTCCGGCCGGAGCGTGTCGTACGGCAGCGACGTCGGCGAGACGGCGACGAGCTCACCCGCGCGGGCGCTGGCGTTCCCTTCGGTGCCGCGCACAAGGCCCGCGGCCTCTAGCCGCCGCAGCGTCGCCACCAGCTCCTCGCGGAGCCCTAGGCATCGCTCGCGATGCCTAGTCTCAGGATGTGCGGCTCTGCCGCACATCCGTCTGCGACGCTGACCCGACACGTATGCCGTCAGCCGTCACGCTCTGAGTGTCCGAAGAACCACCGCTCGAGCGGGCGCAGCAGCTCGTCGCGGACGAACGGCTTGATCTTTTCCGCCCGCCCGTCCTGCTCGGACACACGCGCGTCGTCCTCCAGCGTCTCGTTCGCCGCGTCAAGCGCGTCGCTCAGCTCGTAGCCCTGGAAGACGTAGTCGTGCTTGCGCGCCTCGTCGGTCGGCCGGTACTGCGGGTTGACCGCCCGGCCTACGGCCCACAACGCCCCGGGAAGCCGCTCGATCCAGATCACGATCCGCTCCGGCTCCCCGGCGTCGTCGACGCCGTGCACCTCGCGCTCGGCGAAGCGGACGGAGGAGGACTTCCTCACGGCTCGACTCTACCGCGCATGGATAGGATCGAGGTCGTGGGCTCGAGGCTGAGCAGCTTCCTGCGCAACCCGTTCTCGTTCCTCTTCGCCCGCTCCTCCCAGGAAGAGCGGCTGGCGGCGTACGTGATCCGCGAGCACGAGCGCGGCCGCTCGCTGGACGAGGTGCTCCAGGACCCGTATGTGCGGAACCGCGCCTCGGCCCAAGAGGTCGCACGGCTGCTCGACCGGCCCGAGGTGATTCACGCGCTCGGCGAGGGCACCGTCGCCCCCGCCCGCGACCGGCTGAGCTAGAGCTCCGTCCCGGCTCCGCGCTCGCGGGCGCGCTCGAGCGCCACAGCGCCTATGGCCACGTCCCACGCTGCGAGGCCGTTCGACTTGAAGACGACGACGTCCTCGTCCGCCTGGCGCCCCGGCAGCTCGCCTCCAACGACCTCCTGCAGCTCGTGGACCTCGAGCCAGTCGAGCACGCCCGCCTCGACCGGCTCGATCAGGTCGCCGGACTCGCGCTTCGCGTTCTCGATCGAGTCGCAGCAGACGAAGGCGGCGCGTTCGAGCACCACGTTGTCGAGCTCGCGCCGGCTCGGGTGGTTCGCGCCCACCGCGCAGACGAGCGCACCGGGGTCGAGCCACTCGCCCCGCACGACCGGGTCCTTCGACGTCGTCACCGTGACGACGACGTCCTGCGCGGCGGCGTCGCGGTGGCTCTCGCCTGCATCGGCGCCGACCTCCGCGCAGAACTCGGCCAGCCGCTCCTCGGTGCGGCAGTAGGCGACAACGGTCTCGAGCGACGGCAGCGCCGCGCGGACGGCGGCCACCTGGCTGCGCGCCTGCCAGCCGCAGCCGATGACGCCGAGCGACGTCGCGCCCTCTCGAGCGAGGTACTTCGCGGCGACCCCGCTGGCCGCACCCGTGCGCAGCTGTCCGAGCTTGTCGGCCTCGATCACGCCGACCGGCTGCGTCGTCTCCGTGTCGAAGAGCAGCACGACGAAGTGCGTCCCCTCGAGGCCCGCCGCATACGACTTCAGACCTGCCAGGCCGAGCTCGCGGTCGACCGCCCACATCACCGCGAGGAAGCCGTCCTCGAATCGTGTCCGCTGCCGCGGCACGTTCGCGATCTCGCCCGCTGCCAGCCGCCGGAAGGACCCTTCGACCGCGTCCAGCGCATCCTCCGGGGTCAGAAGATCCGCCACCTCGGCCTCGGTCAGGTAGAGCGGCACGGCGCCTAAGGCGCTCGCTTGCGACGCCGACGAAAGAGGTCGTGCCGGCTTGGCCGGCGCGACCGTCTAACACACCTTCTGGGATGCACGACGATCATCGCTTCCTCCCGACGCATCGGCCGAGACTACTGCTTCGGGATGAAGCTGATCTGGCCGCTTGCCTCGAGCACGGCCCAGCGCACCTTGTCGAGCGAGTCGATCTGGCTCTGCCGGGCCTGCTCCTCCAGCTCCGCGCGCGTCAGGCGCTCTCGGCCGAGGTTGCGCTCGAGCACCCGCCCGTCGTCGACGAGCACGATCGGCTCGCCCTCCAGCAACGGTCGCAGCCGCTTGAAGCGGTAGTTGACGTAGGAGACGCCCACTTGGAGGATCGCGATCGTTCCAGCCGCGAGCAGGAGCCCCGTGACGGAGTAGTCGCTCTGCGTCACGCCCTGCTGCACGAGGTCGCCGAGCACGATCAGCATGATCAGGTCGAACGGCCCCACGGCCGAGAGCTCCCGGCGGCCGACGATCCGCGTGAGGAAGAAGATGAGCCAGAACGCGAGCGCGGCGCGGAGGACGATGTCCATTACGGGAAGATCCGCAGCGTGCGCTCGAGGGAGGTCACGGCCGTCTCGCCGTCCTGGAGCTCGAGCCTCAGCGTTCTCGACCCGACGGTGGTCGGGTTGACCTGGTAGTCGAGGTAGAGAACGTGCTTCGAGCCGGCGGGGAGGTGGCCCAGGTCGAACACCAGGTTGCCGTCGTGGCTGGCCTCGTTCAGGGGGCTCGGCTCGATCGTGTTGACGGTCAGCCCGTCGAGCCAGGCCTGGTTGAGGACCAGCGTCGCGTCCCTGAGCTCCGTGTGGGCCTCGGTGGTGATGCGGGCCTGGAAGAGGAGCCCGCCGCGCACAGCGCCCGGCGCCATGACCGACAACGTTGCTGCCCCGGCTTCAGCCCGGGTCGTCGACGTCTCCTGGCCGAAGACGTCGAAGAGCGCCAGCACGAGCACGAGCGCGACAAGGCCGAGCAATCCACGCCGTAGCCAGGGGTGCCACCTGCGGCCCTGGAGGTCGCGGTGGCGTCGCAGGACGATGCCGTCCGGCTGGTCGGCCACGACGGCGCGTTTCGCTACATCGCTGTGCGTTCCTCTAGCTGTGCGCCCAGGCGACTAGGCCGGCACCGGCCGCAACGATTGCGCCGCCGATCGCCAGGAGGATCACGAGCGGGCCGCCACCGCTCTCGTCGTCGCCGGACGGTGCCGCCGCGCCCTGCTGTCGCGGTGCCTTCGCGGTCTCGTAGGCATAGACGCTACGGCTGCGCCCGTCAGCGTCGGGATTCGCGAGGAACGAGTGGTACTGATCGGCACGGACGAGCCGCATACGCGACTGCAGCAGCCGCTCGAGCAGAAACGGCCCCGGCAGCGGCCGCCGCTTCAGCGCGGCCCTCCAGGTCGGCGCGCCGCCCGGCGGGCGCAGGAGCCGCTCGACGGGGACCGGCGTCGCGGTCAGCTTCACGTGCGGGGTGCCCTCGCCGCGAGCGTGCACCTGCAGCGCGAGCGGCTCACCGTCCCCGAGCACTCCCGAAAAGCGCACGGGCTTGCCCGACCCGGCGCGAAGCTCGCCCTCGACGCGAAGCGGCGCTTCGATCTGCGCCTTCCGCGCGCGCTGGCGCACGCGGCCGTAGAAGGTCGCGTAGCCGGCGATGAGGCGCTTGCCCGCTTGCGCGGTGCGCCGTGTGCGGTCGAGCAGCGACGCGATCTGCCTCGGCCGGGTCGTGCCCGCATACTCGAGCTGCGGCGCGATGGTCGCGTTCGTGACCGTCAGCGTCACGCCGTCGCCCGTGTGCTCGAGCCCGAGCCGGACCGGGAGGTACTGCGCCGCCTCGCCGGGCCGGAGCGTGACGTCGGCCGCGAGCACCTTGCGCCCCGGCGAGAACCCGGCCCACAGCACCTGGTCGGCGCGGAGGCCCGGCTCGGAGTCGGACCCGGGCCCACGCACCACGTCCTCGATCGGCCCGGAGATGGCGAACTGGTAGTCGCCCCTGCCACCGACGTCGAGCCGCTGCCGCACCCGCAGCGACGACGGCGAGCCGGTCTCGTCGACCCCGACGAGGACGCGCTCGTTGTTCCTGATGTGGAAGACGTAGCGGGTGAAACCGCCCGAGATCGCGGTCTTGCCGGCGAGCGGAGGGTTCGGCGTGGGGTAAGGCACCGGCCCTGGGAGCACGACGTCCTGGCTCGGCGGCGCCCCCGCAGCGGTTGCCGCCGCGCAGAGCGCCGCAGCGACGGCTCCGAGCAGCGCGCGTCTCAACCGGTCTGCGGGATCACGGGCAGGGTCGAGGAAAGCGGGTCGTCGGGAACCGGCGCGAACGTCATGTCGTGGAAGCGCGCGAAGTAGACGTCGTCGTCGACCACTCCTTCGTGATTGTGCTCGTTGAAGCCACGCTCGTCGCCGTTGGCGCCCTGCGTCGTCACCTGGTTCAGCGCGGCAGTGATCTTCTTCGGGTCGGTCGAGGCCGCGCGGATGATCGCCGCCGTCAGCACGTGCGCGAAGTCGTAGGCGTACATCGCAAACTCGGGCGGCTGCACGACCGGCTCGCCCTCGGAGGTCTTCACCCCCACTTTGTCGGCCCCGTAGGTCGACTCGTACTGCGACTGGAAGCTCTCGAACGGCGCGGTGCCGACCTCGGCGGTCATGCGGCCGGAGGCAAAGGTGAGACCGTCGACCCACTCCGGGTGGTCGGCGAGCTGCTGGCGGATGAACGGGTCGGCGCCGGTGGGCGGCGCGTAGACCGGGACGTCCCAGCCGCTGCTGCGCGCCGCCGAGAGGACGGCGGCGATCGTCGGCGGCTGGCCCCAGACGAGCAGCGCGGTCGCACCGGAGCGCTTGACGCGCAGGATCTGCGGCGTGAGGTCGGACTGGCCGGCCGGTAGCGTCAGCTTTGTCGCGACAGCCTCCGGGTTCTCCGAGAACGCACGGTCGAGGTCTGCCGCCCCCTCGCTCCCGTACGCGCTGTCGTCCGAGAGCAGGGCGACCTTCAGCTTCTTCGGAATCAGGTACTCGGCGTAGCGGAACGCGATGCCGTGGTTCGTCGGCGCGATCCGGAACACGTTGGGGCGCGTCTCCGCGTCGACGAGGCCGGAGCCGCCGTCATAGGTGATGCAGATCGGCACGCCTTCGCGCTCGGCGATCTGCCACGTGGCGTTCACGCCGGTTCCGTCGGTGACGATCGCGATCGCGTTCGCATCCAGCGCGCGACGCGTGTTCTCGACCGCCTGCCGCGCGGAGAGGTGGTTGTCGTAGAGCTTGACGTCGATCCGGTAGCTCTTCCCGCCTGCCCTGACGCCGCCACCCGCGTTCAGGTTCGTGGCCGCGAGCTCGAGGCCCTGGCGAATGGTCTGCGCGACGTATGGGCTCCCCGTCACCGGGACGTCGACGGCGACTGTCAGGTCGCCGAGGTCACTGCTGCTCGAGCTCTTTCCGCACCCGGCTGCGAGCAGGGCCAGGCCTACGAGAAGGAACAGACCCCGACGCACGGGCCGAAGCCTACAGCCGTGCAGTTCCGAGATATGCCTCCTGGACGACGCCGCTCGCCGCGACCTCGGCCACCGATCCCTCGGCCACGACGGAGCCCGTCGCGAGGACGAGCACGCGGTCGGCGATCCGCCGGACGAGGCCGAGATTGTGCTCGACGACGAGGAGCGCGACGCCACGCTCGCGGACGCGGCCGATCGCGTGCGTGATGGAGTCGAGCTCGTCTGCTCCGGCACCGGCGGCCAGCTCGTCGACGAGGAGCACCTGCGGCGCGGTCGCCAGCGCGGCGGCCAGCGCGACGAGGCGGCGCTGCGAGGTGGTCAGCTCGAGCGTCTTCGTGTCGGCCGCGTCCGCGAGCCCGATGAGCGCCAGCGCCTCGAGCGCCGCGGCCTCGGCCTCGCGGTCCTCACGCCGGGCCTTCGGCGTCGCGAGGGCGGTGCGGGCGAGGCCGGCGTAGCGGCGCCGCGCCGCGCGACCGACCAGCACGTTCTCGAGCGCCGTCAGCTCCGGGAAGACTGCCGTCGCCTGCAGCGTCCGCGCGATGCCCAGGCGGACTCGTTCCGCGGTGGGCGCGGTCGTGACGTCGGTTCCGCCCAGCGCGATCGAGCCGGCGTCGGGCGGAGACGCGCCGGACAGCAGCCGCAGCGCGGTCGTTTTGCCCGATCCGTTCGGCCCGATCAGCGCGGCCGCCTCGCCCCGGCGCAGCTCGAGCGAGAGGCCGTCGACCGCGACGACGCCGCCGAAGGCCTTGCGCAGGTCCGCAGCTGCGAGCACGGGCTCGTCGGGACCGGCGGCAGGAGCAGCGGGTGTCGCCGGCGCCCGCGCCGGCCGCTCCTCGCGCCTCAGCAGCTGGAGCAGCCGCGGCAGGACGCCTTCGCCCCCGAGCGCCAGCACGAAGACGAGTAGCAGCGCCGCCACGGCGGCGTCGAAGCGCTCGATCGGCAGCTGCAGCACGCGGGCCAGTGGCCCCGCGAGGAGCCCGATCAGGCCGAGGATGACGACGCCGGTCGCCGGGCCGAGGGTCGCGGCCGCGCCGCCGACGAGCACGGCGACGAGCAGCTTGAACGAGAGGAACGGGTCGTACCCGGCGGGGTCGGCGACCGCCTGCAGGTGCACCGAGAGTGCGCCGGCCAGCCCGGCCACCGCGGCGCTCGCGGCGAACGCGCCGAGGCGGCGCCGCTCCAGCCGCACGCCGAGCGAGGAGGCGAGCCCGGGCTCCTGACGGAGCGCCGAGAGCTCGAGGCCCGGAGCACCCCGCCTGAGCGCGACGACCGCCAGCGCGGTGAGCGCCGTCAGCGCGAGCGCGACCTCGAAGTGCACGGTCGGCGTCGCATCGAGCCCCAGCAGCGACTTCGGCGGAAGGATCAGCCCTTGCGACCCGCCGGACACGGACGGGAAGGCGAGCAGGAAGAGCCACACGAGCCACGCGAGCAACCAGGTGCTGACGGCGACGAAAGTTCGGCGCAGGCGGACGACGCCGCCGGAGATCAGCCCGGCGACGAGGGCGGCGGCGGTCCCGGCGAGCGCCGCGGGCTCCAGCGGCCACCCTGAGCGCGCGACGAGCAGCGCGGAGGTGAACGCGCCGATCGCCATGAACGCGCCCGTGCCGAGCGACGGCAGGCCCGCCGGCCCGACGATCAGCCCCAAGGCGGTTGCCGCGAGCGCAAGGTACGCGGTGTCGGCGAGTGCGTCGACCCGCACCCCTGGAAGCGAGAGGAAGGGCACAGCCGCCGCGACGGCGAGCACGCCGAGCGCGATCCACGCCGGCGTGTTCCAGCGTGTCCGCGCCTCGCCGGCGGCGCGCCGCAGCTCGACTGCGGTCTGTCCGAGCACGCTCACTCGCGTTCCTCCAGCGCCTCGCGCGACGGCCAGAGCGAGATCAGCAGCAGCACGGCGAGGAGCGGCAGCACCTCGCGGTAGGACGGCCCGAGCTGCCAGCCGCCGAGATGGACGTTCGCGATCGCCGACTCGACGACGCCGAGCACGAGCCCGGCCGCGAAGGCTTTGAGCGGCGGCCCGAAGCGCACCGCCAGCGCCGCCACGAGCCCCTTCAGCCCGAGCAGCGTTCCGGTGTTCGCGTTGACGGCCTCGCCGGGCGCGGCGGCGATCGCGGCCACCATTGCCAGCGCGCCGACGAGCGCGAACGCGAGCGTGATCAGCAGCTCCACCGGCACTCCGACGACGCGCGCGCCTTCCTGGTCGTCCGCGACGGCTCGCAGCGCCCGGCCGTGACGTGTCCGCTCGAGGAACCACGCCGAGCCGAGCGCCAGCGCGATCGCCAGCCCGGCGACGAAGAAGGCCCGGGCCTGCACCTGCGCGCCGCCGATGTGCACGAACCCGGCCGTACCGACGCGATGGAACGGCAGCGGATCCGGGAAGACGTAGCTCGAGCGCTGGAAGACGGCGCCGATCAGCGCCCGGATCGCGAAGGCGACGGCGGCCGTCCCCGCGACCCAGCCGATCGTGGACCCGCGGCTGAGGTACGGCTGGACGAGGCCGACATAGGTCGCCGCGCCGGCGAGCACGCAGACGGCGAGGCCGACGATCAGCGCGAAGATGAACTTCGGCTCGTGCGCGCCACCCTGGCTGACCGGCGTGGTGCCCGCGAAGACGAGCAGCGTCGTGAAGATCCCGAGACCGACCAGGTCGCCGAACGCGAAGTGCACGATCCCGGTGAGCCGATAGATCAGCGAGTACCCGGCAGCGAAGAGCCCGTAGACCCCGCCGGCCGCGAGCCCCGAAACGATGACCTGAAGCGCGATCGTCACGCGCCGAAGCTTCTACGAGCGCGGGCGGGCGGGACGAACCGAAGCGGGATACGCCGACCGGGGTAGTGGGCCGCCGAGGCTGACCACCACGAACCTAAGCGTGGTGTCACACGCGACGGCGCCCTTGCCGAGGAGCCGAAACTGCGATCCGCCGCGGAAGTCAGAAGCCGATCGTTGCAGCTTGACCGAGAAGTGCGCGTGTCCCGCCGACACGCCCTGAAAACGGAACGCAAGCAGCGTCAACTGGTCACCGTGAGCGTGGCGTCCCGCGAAATAGGAGATCAGCGTCAGCGGCTCGCGGACGTGTCACCGAAGGAGAAGAGCCGGCCGAAGTCGTGATGCTCTGGCGCGTGCCGGAGCGGACCTCGGACGGCGATGCGCCCGGCACGATTCGAACGTGCGACCTCTGCCTCCGCAGGGCAGCGCTCTATCCCCTGAGCTACGGGCGCGCGGGTCGTCAAGTGTAGCCGCCTTGGCGCGAACATCCGCCGCCGCAGCCGACATGCGCGGCTGCGGTCCACTGACGTCAATGGAGAGCCCATCTCGGGAAAGTCATCATGGCCGCGAAGCGGCCGGACTTTCTCGAGAAAGGAGCGCTCTATCCCCTGAGCTACGGGCGCGCGGGGGTCAAAAGTGTAGCCGCGCTTCGGCGCCGCCGATCTCGAGGACGGCGTCGTCCGGGACCTCACGCCTGACGTAGCCGAGCGCGCGGCCGGGGACGGCGCTCGTGACGCGGCCGACGGTCTTCTCGCCGAGGACGATCTCGTCGCCGGGGCTCGCGCGGGCGACCTCGAGGGTGCGCAGGCGGCGGTTCGGGCGCCCGCGGTAACGGAGCCGTGCGATCGGCTCCTGGCCCGGATAGCAGCCCTTGGTGAAGGAGACGTGCGTCTCGTCGAGCCCGGCCTCGGCGGGCAGGACCGCGTCGTCGAGCTCCTTGCCCCACGCAGGGGTCCCGGCCTCGATGCGGAGCGGCTCGAGCTCCTGCGGATCGGCGGCTTCGAGCTCCTCGTCGCCCCAGGACTCCCACGCCGCGAGGCCGTAGTCGTCGTTGCGGATCCCGTCACCCTCGCCCAGACGGAGGTAGCCGCGGTACGGCTTGACCTCGATCTCGCACTTCGCCGCGAACCGTGCTCGCAGCAGCGTCGAGGCAACCGTCTCGGCCAGGTCGGGCTCGGTGAGCAGCAGGAGCGCCTCCGGCCCTTCGCGCACCACGCGCAGCGGCGCGACGATCCGGCTCTTGGGCGTCAGCAGCAGCGCCTGGCACGCCTCGCCCGGCTCGAGCGACACGACCTCGTTGGAGAGCATCCGCTCGAGGAAGTCGGCCGCCGCGGGCCCGGTGACCGCGACGTAGCCGCGGTTGAGCGCAAAGAGCGTCTGGACGGTCGCCATTCCGAATTAGTGTAGGGGCGGGCACGCGGGCGACCTCCGCACGATCGCCGGCCGAGACGTACCATCCCGCTCTCTGTTACCTCTGGGGGAGGAGGAAACATGCGGCAGATTCTCCGCGTCGTGCCGCTCGTGGCGGCCATGGCGCTCGTCCTGGCGGGGTTTGCAGGGGCGACGAACCCCGACACCCTCGTCAACGTCGGCAGCCCGTCCTCGCCGTTCGCGCAGAACAAGCAGAACGAGCCTGCGTTGGCGGTCGACGCAAACCATCCGAACGTCCTCGTCGCGGGAGCAAACGACGAGATCGACATCGAGGCCTGCAACGCAGGCGACCCGACCACGTGCCCGTTCACGCCGGGCATTGGCACCTCGGGTGTCTACTTCTCGTTCGACTCCGGCACGACCTGGACGCAACCGACCTACACGGGCCTCACGGCGCGTGACTGCCTCGGCCCCGCGCCGTGCACTCCGCACGTCGGGCCGATCGGCACGCTGCCCTGGTACTTCGAGAACGGCCTCGTCTCGGACGGCGACCCAGCGGTCGCGTTCGGCCCGACGCCGGGTGTAGGCGGCTTCAGTTGGGGCAACGGCTCGCGGCTGTATTACGCGAACCTGACCTCGGGCTCGGCGCTGAAGGGCTTCGAGGGGATCGGGGTCTCGCGTACGGACAACGTCCAGGCCGCAAGCGCGGGGGACAAGGCGGCGTGGACGCCGCCCGTCGTTATTTCGAAGCAGTCGTCTGCCACCTTCGCGGACAAGGAGCAGATCTGGGCCGACAACGCGTCGTCGAGCTCGTTCTTCGGCAACGTCTACGTCTGTTGGGAGAACTTCGTCGGCAACGGAGCCGGCGCACTGGTCGTCGCGAGATCGACCAACGGCGGCGACACGTGGAGCCAGAAACAGGTGACGCCGGCACACGCGGTCCCGCCCAAGCTGTGGGGCCAGTCCGGCTGCACGATCAGGACCGACTCCGACGGAACCGTCTACGTCTTCTACGAGCAGTTCCAGTCGCCGTTCACGTTCCTGCCGCCTCACGGCACGCACATGCTCGTCAAGTCATTCGATGGCGGTGTGAGCTGGACGCGGCCGCTGTCCCTGTACGGGATCACCGATCCGTGCTTCAGGTTCAGCAACGACGGCGCGGGCGACCGCTGCGTCGAGGACGGCCTCGCCGGCGCGCGCAACGACCTGTCGGCGTCGCCGAGCGTCAGCATCGCCAACGGCGCCCCGACGGGAGCCGGGGCGACAAACGAGATCGTCAACGCGTGGGCCGACGGACGCGACGGCCTCAACCACGAGCACGTGTTGTTCTCGTCCTCGGCCGGGGGCGGAAACCCCGGGACGTGGTCCGCGCCGAGGGCAATCGAAACTGCCGGCGACCGCGGCTACTACGCGGCTCCGGCGATCTCGCCCAACGGCTCGACCGTCTACGTGGTCTACAACGCGTTCACGACCCCGTTCAGGGAAGACACGTCAGCTCCGCGCGGCCTCGTCGGGGTCGTCAAGCGGGCATCCGTCTCCGGCGACGGCACCGTCGGCGCCTTCATGGACGTTCACCGTGGCGCGCCCGGCGACCCGCGCGGATCGAGTCAGAACAACCTCGTGATGGAGTTCCTCGGCGACTACGTCTACGCAATCGCCACGAACACCTACGGGGCAGCCGTCTGGAACGACGTGCGAGACGCGGCCGATTGCCCGGCGATCGACGCGTACCGGCAGTCTTTCCAGACAGGTGGCTCGCTGCCGGCACCGGCTGTCCAGTCAGCGTGCCCGGCCACCTTCGGCAACAGCGACATCCGCGGCGGTTCGTACCTGACGCCGTAGCGCATCGGAAGCTGGGGGGCGTCCTCGGGGCGCCCCCCGGTTCCCTCGAATGGGGGAGCAAGAGGCAGGGGATCGCGCCGATATTCATCGCGACCCACCTCCCCATCCCCCTCGTACGAAACGGCCCTTGGGCCGTTTCGTCGTTAAGGGCGCGAAGCCGCTCCACCGGGGTCAGGTCTTGCATCGACACATCTGGTCTCTCACTCGCGGACACGCGTGTCCCTATTGAGCAACGCCTTGTTCCCCGAATCGGCCTCGGCCGCCGACGGTGGAACGTTCGTGACCGAGTCGGCGCATATTTGCGGCAATGCAAGACCTGACCCCAGGGTCCCCGAGGCTTGCAAGCGCCCCGATGCCGTGGTTTCGTGCGAGAGAAGTGAAGAGGGGCAACGGACCCGGCCTAAACATCCCAACCATCGTGGTCGTTGTTTCCACATCGGCCGGCAGCTGGCTTACGGCTGCGCGTCACGGCTTCTCAACCGGATGGCTCAGCGTTACCTGCTTGGTCTCGGGGCTTGGAGCGATTGGACTCGTGCGCGGCGTGCTACGGCTGTAGGCCAAGGTTTCCTACCAGGCGTTTCGTGAACTGCTGGTCGAGCGTGCCCGCCGCTCATCATTCGCGGCCTCGGGTACGTCGCGGAGCGAATCACCGCGCCGCGACGCGGCGGTAGCCCGCTGGAGCAACAGGACCGGGCGGCTGAGCCAGCGTCCCGATCACCAGAAAGCAGAAGGGCCGGCTTGGCCGGCCCTTCTGCTGTGGACCCCAAGAGGGGGCCCACGAGGGAAACCGGGTTTCCCCCGTGAAGCGAACGGGCCGCGCGCAGCGCGGCCCGGTACGCGTCGTTACATCATCCCGCCCATGTCGGGCATGCCGGCGCCGGCCGCGGCCGGAGTCTTCTCCGGCGGCTCGGCGACGATCGCCTCGGTGGTCAGGATGTTCTTCGCGATCGAGGCCGCGTTCTGGAGTGCAGACCGCGTGACCATCGTCGGGTCGATGATCCCCGCCTTCACGAGGTCCTCGTACTCGCCGGTGTCGACGTTGAGCCCCTGTCCCTTCGGGGACTGGCGGATCTTGTCGACGACCACCGAGCCCTCGAGGCCCGCGTTGTCGGCGAGCTGACGGATCGGCTCCTCGAGCGACCGCGCGACGATCGCCGCACCGGTGCGCTCGTCGCCGTCACCGTCGAGCTTGATCGAGTCCACCGCATTCAGGAGCGCGACGCCGCCGCCCGGCACGATGCCCTCCTCGAGGGCCGCGCGGGTGGCCTGCAGCGCGTCCTCGACGCGGTGCTTCTTCTCCTTCATCTCCGTCTCGGTCGCGGCGCCGACCTTGACGACGGCGACACCGCCCGCGAGCTTCGCCAGGCGCTCCTGGAGCTTCTCGCGGTCGAAATCGGAGTCGGTGTTCTCGATCTCGCTCTTCAGCTGCTTGATCCGGGCCTTGATCCCGTCGGAATCGCCGGCTCCGTCGATGATCGTGGTCGCGTCCTTGGTGACCACAACACGGCGGGCGCGGCCGAGCTGCGAGAGCTTCGTGTTCTCGAGCTTGAGGCCCATCTCCTCCGTGATCACCTCGGCGCCGGAGAGGATCGCGATGTCCTCGAGCATGCGCTTGCGGCGGTCACCGAAGCCCGGCGCCTTGACCGCGACCGCGGTGAAGGTGCCGCGCAGCTTGTTGACGACGATGGTGGCGAGCGACTCGCCCTCGACGTCCTCTGAAACGATCAACAGCGGCCGGCCCGCCTGGATGACCTGCTCGAGCACCGGCAGGATGTCCTTGACCGCGCCGATCTTCTGGTTCGCGACCAGGATGTACGGGTCCTCGAGGACGGCCTCCATGCGCTCGGGGTCGGTGATCATGTACGGCGACAGGTAGCCCTTGTCGAACTGCATGCCTTCCGTGAACTCGAGCTCGAGGCCGAACGTCTGGCCCTCCTCGACGTTCACGACGCCGTCCTTGCCGACCTTGTCGATCGAGTCGGCGATCACGTCGCCGATCTCGCGCTCGCGCGCGGAGATCGTGGCGACCCGGGCGATGTCCTCCTTGCCCGAGATCTCCTTCGACTGCTTCTTGAGGCTCTCGACGACAGCCTCGACAGCCGACTCGATGCCGCGCTTGAGACCCATCGGGTTCGCGCCCGCGGCGACGTTCTTCAGGCCCTCGCGGACAATCGCCTGCGCCAGCACGGTCGCCGTCGTAGTGCCGTCGCCCGCCACGTCGTTGGTCGCGGTCGCGACCTCGCGGACGAGCTGGGCGCCCTGGTTCTCGAAGACGTCTTCGACCTCGATCTCACGGGCGATGGTGACGCCGTCGTTGGTGATCGTCGGCGCGCCGAACTTCTTGTCCAGCACGACGTAGCGGCCCTTCGGGCCCAGCGTCACCTTGACCGCGTCGGCGAGGATGTTCACGCCACGCTCGAGCGAGCGCCGTGCGTCCTCGTTGAACTTCAGCTCCTTGTGTGCCATCTAGTTCCTCCTTCGGCCGTGCGCGCTAGGCAGTCGCACCGGCCATCTCCTTCTTCTTCGAGCCCTTCTTCGAGCCGCCGCCCACGACCTTGGCCAGGACGTCCGTCTCGCGCAGCACGAGCACCTCGTCGGTGCCGAGCTTGATCTCCGTGCCGCCGTACTTGGAGAAGATGATCTCGTCCCCCTCGGCAAGCTCGATCGGGACGAGCTCGCCCTTGTCGTTGCGGGAGCCCGGGCCGACCGCGAGCACGCGGCCGCGCTGCGGCTTCTCCTTGGCGGTGTCGGGCAGGACGATGCCGCTCGCAGTCGTCTCCTCGTCCTCGAGGGCTTCGACGATCAGGCGGTCGCCCAGTGGCTGTAGGTTCATCCAGCCCCTCCTTCGGTGTAGCGACTTTGTGACAGGGTCTGGCACTCTCGTTGCCTGAGTGCCAGGGCAGTTTATCGCTTCTGGTAAGGATCGTGCAAAGGTCGGTCGCTCAGAGGGGTGCGTCTGTTACAAACACGGGAGTGAAGCGGGAGTTCTCGGCGGGCGGTGTGCTCGTTCGGCGCCTGCGCGGCGAGTGGGTTTTCGCCGCGATCCGCCCGGGCGGCAAGCCGGAGGGCCTCTGGGCGCTGCCGAAGGGGCGGATCGACAGCGGGGAGTCGGCCGAGGTGACCGCCGTGCGTGAGGTCGCGGAGGAGACCGGCGCCGAGGGCACGTCGCTCGGCAAGCTCGGCGACATCCGCTACGTCTTCACCTGGAGCGGCGAGCGGATCTTCAAGGTCGTCAGCTTTTACCTCGTCCGCTACTCGCGCGGGCGCCTCGGCGATCTGCCACCTGCGACGGCGCACGAAGTGGCCGACGTGAGGTGGCTTCCACTCGCCGAAGGTCCGACGCTGCTCGCGTACAAGGGCGAGCAGGAGATGGCCGCGAAGGCGCTCGAGGCCGTGAGGGCACTATGATCCCCCGCGCCTCGTGGCAGGAGACGACGACGCCGTGTACGCGCTCAACTTCTACTCGCCGATGGTGGCGGACCAGCTGCGCAGTGGCCGCAAGACGGCGACCATCCGCCTAGGCGACAAGTCCCGCAAGTACCGCAAGGGGATGATCGTCCAGGTACTGGCGGGCACGCGCTTCAGCCCGCGGCAGCGAATCTTCGACGCGGTGATCGACAAGGTCGAGGTGAAGACGCTGCGCGACCTGTCCCCGCGTGAGATCGAGCACGACAACCCGGAGATCCGGCGCACCGAGGAGATGGCGTCCTTCCTCGGCCAGCTCTACAACCGCGAAGTCGGCGACGACGACGTCGTCACGGTGATCCGCTTCTCAGAAATACGGCCTACGGCCTAACCCGCGCAGACTCCGGCCTTCGGCCTCCGCTGCACCCTGGCGAAACTCGCCGCGCCGCTCCGTTCAGACTATGGCGGTGCTGGTTCTGGCCCGGGAGCAAGTCGAGGCGCTGCTGGACGTCGACCTGTTGCTCGATCGACTGGAGCGGGCGTTCGTCGAGCTCAGTGCTGGCCGTGCCTCGGTGCCGCCGCGGGTGGCTGCATTTGCGCCCGACGGTTTCCTCGCCGCGATGCCGGGCTACGTCGACGGGGTGCTCGAGGCGAAGCTCGTCTCGGTCTTCCCGGAGCACGAGCCGTCGCACCAGGCGCTGATCGCGGTCTTCGACGCCGAGACGGGGACGCCACGTGCGGTGATGGACGGAACGCACATCACCGCGGTGCGCACCGGCGCGAGCTCGGCGGTGGCGACGCGGGCGCTGGCGCGGGAGGACGCTCGGGTCCTCGCGGTGCTGGGAGCAGGGGTGCAGGCACGGTCGCACCTCGACGCGGTGCGGCGGGTGCGCGACTTCGACGAGGTGCGGGTTGCGAGCCGGACCCACACGCACGCCGAGGCGCTCGCCGCCGAGAGCGGCGCGGCGGCCGTCGAGTCGTTCGAGGAGGCGGTTCGGGGAGCAGACGTCGTCTGCTGCTGCACGCACGCGGGCTCGCCGATCCTGCGGCGCGACTGGCTCGATCCCGGGACCCATGTCTGCTCGGTCGGCGTCGGCGACGGGCCCGAGCTCGACGAGGCGACCGTCCACGCCGGGCTCCTGGTCGTCGAGTCTCCGGTGGCGTTCCAGCCGTTCCCGGCCGGGACCCACGAGCTGAGCGGCCTGGACGCGTCGATCGCGGTCGAGCTCGGCCAGATCCTGAGCGGCGACCACCCAGGCCGTACCAGCGACGAGCAGATCACGGTCTACAAGTCGATGGGCCACGCGGTCGAGGACGCCGCCGCTGCTGCGTTGGTTCTCGAGCGCGCGCAGGGATAACCAAACGACCCGAGCAGGCCTTTTCGGCCGCGCTCCACCGTCACGACGGAGCCAGAGTGCCTGGAATCGCGGAGCCATGCACCGCCTGTTGACGAAACGTCACACCTCAGGCACGAACGCCGTGTCCGATCCGCCCCATACCCAGGGACAGTCCCTGGGTGGAGCCGCTCGGCTAGCGAGCGCGGCGGACAGGGACAGTCCCTGGGTGGAGCCGCTCGGCTAGCGAGCGCGACGGATGTTCACACCGAACTGCTCGGGCGGGCGCAGCTCGGCGCCGCACTCCTCGCACTCGACCGCGAACGCCGAGGCAAAGCGCGCGCCGCAGCCCGGGCATTGCGAGCGCAGCTCGCCGCCGCACTGCGGACAGTCAGCCGGCAACTCCGCGATGAACTCCTCGAAGTACCGCTGCACGTACCCGCAGCGGAGGCAGAACGCGACCCAGTCGCCGAGCGTCTTGCGCCGTTCCTCCTGGAGCCAGTTCCGCGCTCTCCCCACGAAGCGACTGTAGCCAGACCGATCGCTAGAGTTCCGCGCGATGGCGATCGCGCGAGAAGCCGAGCCCGTCGGCTCGCTGCAGGAAGTCAGGGAGGCAGGCCTCGACCGCGAGGACCTCCTCGCCGCCTACCGCAACATGCTGATCACGCGCGGGATCGAGGAGCGCGGCCACATCCTCTACAAGCAGGGCAAGATCCCTGGCTCGTTCTACACGGGCCGCGGGAACGAGGCCGCGAGCATCGGCGTCGCCACGGCGATGGGCTCCGAGGACGTCGGCACGCCGCTGCACCGCGATATGGGCGTCCACGTCACGCGCGGCGTCGAGCCCTGGCGAATCTTCGCGCAGTACATGGGCCGCGCCGACGGGCCGACGAAGGGCAGGGACGGCAACGTCCACATGGCCGACTCGAAGCTCGGCCTGCTGGCGATGGTCAGCCACCTGCCTGCGATGCTGCCGGTCGCGGTCGGCTGCGCATTGGCCTTCCGCATCCGCGAGGAGCACCGGGTCGCGGTCGGCTGGTTCGGCGAGGGGGCGTCCGCGCGCGGCGACACGCACGAGGCGATGAACCTGGCCGGCGTGCGCAAGCTACCGGTCGTCTTCATCTGCGACAACAACCAGTGGGCCTACTCGACGCCGACGTACCTCGAGTACGCGACCGAGCACGTTGCCGACCGCGCCGACGCCTACGGCTTCGAGGGCGTGGTCGTCGACGGCAACGACGTGCTGGCCGTTTACCGCGAGGCCAGGCGCGCGATCGAGAAGGCGCGCGAAGGCGGCGGCCCGACGCTGCTCGAGTGCCTGACCCTCCGCATGGAGGGCCACGCCGTCCACGACGACGCCTTCTACGTCCCGAAGGACATGTTCGAGCGCTGGGCCGCGAACGACCCGATCGAGCGGTTCCGCAGCTGGCTGCGGGAGCACGCCGACCTCACCGACGAGCAGGAGGACGAGATCTCGGCCGGCGTGAAGAAGCTGCTGAACGACGCGCTCCAGCGCGCGGAGGAGTCGCCGTTGCCGGAGGCCTCGTCACTCCTCGACGGCGTCTTTGCCACGCCCGAAGACCTCGACACACCGCACCACAAGTAAATGGTTCCTCCGGCAACGATCAGTGCGCCTCTCGACCACGATCTGCGGCGCGCTGCAGCGTCCTCAGTCGCCCCCGTGCTACCAGCACGCGGGCTCCCTGCGTCCTTGCATCGCTTGCAGCTCGCGACCGAGAGGCGCGAGCTCGTCACCGGAGAAACCGTTGGCTGAGAAGACCTACCTCCAGGCGATCAGCGACGGTCTCCGCCAGGAGATGCGGCGCGACAAGCGCGTCTTTGTGATCGGCGAGGACGTCGGCGTCTACGGCGGGGCCTTCAAGGTCACGCTCGGCTTCCAGGAGGAGTTCGGGCCCTGGCGTGTGATCGACGCGCCGCTCTCCGAGACCGCGATCGTCGGCGGCTGCACCGGCGCCGCGATGATGGGCATGCGCCCGGTCGCGGAGATGCAGTTCGCGGACTTCATCTCCTGCGCGTGGGACCACCTCGTCACTGTCGCGGCCAAGCAGCGCTGGCGCGCGGGCACGCCGGTGCCCATTACCGTGCGACTGCCCTCCGGCGGCGGTTTCAGCGGCGGCCCGTTCCACTCGCAGAACCCCGAGAGCTCGTTCGCACACATCCCGGGCCTCAAGGTGATCTGCCCCGCGACACCCGAGGACGCGAAGGGCCTGCTCGCGACCGCGATCCAGGATCCGAGCCCGTGCCTCTACTTCGAGCACAAGCACCTCTACCGGCGCCTGAAGGCGGAGGTCCCGGACGAGCGCTACGAGACGCCGTTCGGCAAGGCGCGGATCCACCGCGAGGGCGAGGACGTCTCCGTCATCACCTGGGGCGCGATGGTGCATACCGCCGACGAGGCCGCGAAGCAGCTCGAGGGCGAGGGCATCTCCGTCGAGATCGTCGACCTGCGGACGCTGATTCCGTGGGACAAGCAGGCAGTCCTGGCCAGCGTGTCGAAGACCTCCAAGGTGCTCGTGCTTCACGAGGACACGCACACCGGCGGCTTCGGCGGCGAGATTGCGGCGACGATCGCGGAGGAGGCGTTCGAGGATCTCGACGCGCCGCTGAAGCGAATCGCGGCACCCGACACGCCGGTGCCGTTCTCGCCGCAGCTCGAGAAGGCGTTCATCCCGCAGGTCGAGGACGTTGCCGCTGGAATTCGCGAGGTGGCCGAGTACTGATGGCGGCCACCGCTTCGATCGACGTCGTCATGCCACAGATGGGCGTCTCCGTCTCCGAGGGAACGATCACGAAGTGGCTCAAGCAGGAAGGCGAGACGGTCGAGGCCGACGAGTCGCTGCTCGAGATCTCGACGGACAAGGTCGACACCGAGGTGCCCAGCCCCGGCTCCGGGGTCGTCCAGCAGATCCTGGTGCAGGAGGGCGAGACCGTCGAGGTCGGGACGAAGCTCGCGGTGATCGCGCCCGAGGTCGCGGCTCCCGCCGAGGAGGCGCCGGCACCGCCCGAGCCCGCGATGCAAGAGGCCGCCGCCGAAGCCGCGGCGTCTTCGAGCGCGGAGGCCGAGGCGCCTGCGCCGGAAGCTGAGGCGGCTCCACCGCCGCCGCCCGAGCCAGAACCCGCACCCGCGCCGCCTGAAGCACCCGCCCCCGTCGCCGACCGCGACGGTGCCGGAGAAAAGACGTTCGTCTCGCCGGTGGTCGCGCGGATCGCCTCGGAGCACGGCGTCGACGTGAGCCAGGTCTCCGGAACCGGCCGCGGCGGCCGCGTGACGAAGAAGGACATTCTCGCGTTCGTCGAGTCCGGAGGCGCGCAGCAGCCGGTGGAAGAGGCGGCAGCCGCGCCGCCTCCGCCCGCACCCGCGGCGCCGGCCGAGCCCGCCGCGCCACCCGAGCCTGCTCCCGCTCCGCCGCCGGCCGCACCGGCCCCGCCGCCACCCGCGGCCGCGCCGCAGCCCGCGATGGCGCAGGCGCAGGCCGAGCCGGGCGACAGCTTCGAACCGGTGAACGCCATGCGCCGCGGGATCGCCGAGCACATGCGGCGCTCGCTCGACACCTCCGCACACGTGACGAGCGCGATCGAGGTCGACATGTCGAACGTGGTCGCGATCCGCAAGAAGCTGAAGAGCGAGTACCAGCGCTCCTACGGCGTCAACCCGACCTACCTCTCGTTCGTCGCGCGCGCGACCGTCGAGACGTTGCACGACTACCCGTGGATCAACGGCGAGCTGCGGGGCGACCAGATCGTGACGCGCAACTACGTCAACCTCGGCTTCGCGGTCGAGCTCGCCGACGGCAAGGGCCTGATCGTGCCGGTGGTCAAGCACGCGGAAGGCCTCAACCTGCTCGGGATGGCGCGCTCGGTCACCGAGATCGCCCAGCGGGCCCGCGACAAGAAGCTGCTGCCGGACGACGTCCAGGGCGGCACCTTCACGATCACCAACCCGGGCGGCTACGGCACCTTCCACGGCACGCCCGTGATCAGCCAGCCGCAGGCCGCGATCCTCGGCACCTACGCCGTCGTGAAGCGACCGTGGGTGATCCAGGACGACCGCGGCGAGGACGTGATCGCGATCCGGCCGATCATGAACCTGACGCTCACGTACGACCACCGCCTCGTGGACGGCGCGCTCGCCGGCCGCTTCCTGCGCGACCTGCGCCAGCGGCTCGAGACCTGGGACGAGACGAACTACTAGGCCTCCCATGGGAGCAGGCCGACTGGCTCGAGCGGGCGACCGCCTGGGTCGACGCGCACGTCGAGCGCACGGGTGCGGTCGAGGTCGAGCGCATGCGGCCCTGGGCAGCGATCGCACGGGTACCGACGAGCGACGGGCTCGTCTGGTGCAAGGAGAATCCGGACGGCAACGCCTTCGAACCGGCGCTGACAGCGCTGCTGGCGCAGGTCCGGCCCGACGCGCTGCCGGAGGTCGTCGCCCACGAGGGGCGGCTGCTGCTGACACGAGATGCAGGCCCGCGGTTTCGCACCCTCCTCGACGCGGGCGCGCCGGCCCCGTCCTGGGACGACTGCTCGGGCTCTACGCCCAGCTCCACGTCGACTTCATGCCGCTGGCGGAGGAAGCGCTCGCGCTCGGTGTGCCCGACGAGCGCCCCGATCGCCTGCCGCAGCTCTACGAAGAGCTCGCGGGCCGCGATGCGCGGTACGACCGCGTCGCGGAGGCGGCGGCGTCCCTGGGCGAGTCGGTGCCGGTGAGCATCGTCCACCAGGAGGCCCACGACGGCAACGTCTTCGTGCGCGACGGGCAGGCGGTCTTCATCGACTGGGCCGAAGCGAGCGTGACGCATCCCTTTCTCGGACCGCTGCTACCGCTCCGCTTCGCGACGGAGCGTGCCGGGTACGAGCCGGGCTCGCGCGAGGCCGAGCGCCTGCGCGACGCGTACCTCGAGCCGTTCACGCGCTTCGCGCCCGCAGCCGAGCTGCGCAAGGTGTTCGCGCACGCGTACCTGCTGGCGCCGATCGGCCGGGCCCACGTCTGGCGCCGGATCCTCGGGCCGCTCGCGGACGACGTGAGCGCCGCGTACGACGACCCGATCTCCGCCTGGGTCGAGATCCTGCACGGCATCGCCGACGGCTCGATCCGGCTCGGTGCGGCCTAGTCCGCGACGACCCCGATACGGTCCGGTCGTGAGGCTGCGCGAGAGGCTCGTTCAGATCGACGCACTCGTCGAAGGAGTGCTTGGTATCGCCGTCCTGCTGTGTGTCGCAACCGGCGCGCTGGACAGCTCGGACTTCCCCTCGCCGGTCGGCACAGTCGTCCTGCTGCTGGCGGGCTGGGCGCTGCTGACGCTCTGCGGGCTGATCTGGGCCGGCCGGATCGGGCTGCGCGAGCTCGCAATCGGCAACGCCGTCTCGGCCGCGGCCGGGCTCGTGTGGCTTCTGGCCGCCGACGGCTGGTCGGCCGCGGGTGCCACAGTCGTCGGCGTCACGGTCGCGGTGCTGGCCGGCCTGGCCGCCGCACAGGTCGCTACGCTCCGCGCGTGAACCGCCCCGGCCACGTCATGCACCTTCCGGACCCCGTCCCGTACGAGGAGACGTGGGAGCTGCAGCGCTCGGTTGCCGTCCGCGTCGCGGAAGGCGAGCTCCCCGACACGGTGCTCCTGCTCGAGCACACGCCGGTGATCACGCTCGGACGGCGGACCGAAGAGGGCGAGCTGCACGTACCGGAGGGCGCGGCGGTGGACATCGTCGAGACCGACCGTGGGGGCAAGTCGACCTACCACGGGCCGGGCCAGCTCGTCTGCTACCCGATCTTCGACCTCACGCGCCACGGGCAGGACGTGAAGCGCTACTGCCGTGACCTCGAGGAGGCGCTGATCGGCACGTCGGCGTCGCTCGGCGTCGGAGCGACGCGGATCGAGGGGTTGACGGGGATCTGGCTCGAGTCCCCCCCTCGCAAGATCGCGAGCATCGGGATTCACATCTCGAAGTGGGTCACGACCCACGGCTACGCGTTGAACGTCGACCTCGACCCGGCGCCGTTCACGCAGTGGATCACGGCCTGCGGCCTCGAGGACACCGCGTTCACGACGATCGCACGCGAGCTGGGGCGGCCGGTCGATGTCGACGAGGTGCGGCCGCACGCGGTCGCCGCGCTCGAGGACGTGTTCGAGCTGGAGCTCGCCGAGGCCTCCCCAAACCCCCTGTGGCCGTCACGGGTCCAGGCCAACGTGGCCGGAACCGCGTAGGCGCCTCCGCGACCCGCACGACGCCCGCCTGACCACGATTCTCGCACCGAGCGAGAAGATCCGCGGCCCCTGTGGACGACTCGTCACACCATCGCGACAAGCGCCGTGGCCGTTCCGGCCACGGCCGGGGACAGTCCCTGGACATGGCCCGGGGCTGTGGCGGCGTCGGCAGGCTGCGGCCGTAGACTCGCCGGCATGAGCACGGCGCGGCTCGAGACGTTCGCGGACGGCGTGTTCGCGATCGCGGCGACCCTGCTGATCCTCAACGTCGACGCTCAGGTGCTTGACGGAACCACCGGCCTCGGCGAGCGACTGCTGGAGATCTGGCCGTCGTACATCGCCTACGCGGTCAGCTTCGTGACGATCGGGATCATCTGGTCGAACCACCACACCGTCATGGGCCAGCTCGGGAAAGTGAACCGGACGTTCTTGATGCTCAACGTCTTCCTGCTGTTGTGCGTCGCCTTCATCCCGTTTCCGACGCGGCTCATCGCCGAGAACTTCCATGATCGGACCGAGCTCGAGCCTGCAGCCCTCGCCTACGGGGCGACGATGACCGTGATGTCGGTCTGCTACATCTCGCTCTGGCTCTACGCGATCGGCGGCAGGCGGCTGCTGCGCGACGACTCCGACTCGCTCATGGTCAGCGGGATCACGCGGAGCTACCTGCCCGGCGCGCCGATGTACTTCACGGCCACGCTCCTCGCGCTCGTCAGCCCAGTCGCAAGCGTCGCGCTGTTCGGCGCGATCGCGCTCTTCTACGTGGTCGAAAGCTCGTTCTTCGGCACGTAGAGACTCGAGATCAGCGCGTCGACGACCTGCGGGTCGAACTGCGTCCCGCTGCCGGCCTGCAGCTCGGCGATCGCAACCTGCTGCGGCAGCGCCTTGCGGTACGAGCGGTCGCTCGTCATCGCGTTGTAGGCATCGCAGCAGGAGACGATCCGCGCGAGCAGCGGGATGCGCTCGCCGGCGAGCCCGTCCGGATACCCCTTGCCGTCCCAGCGCTCGTGGCAGGAGCGGACGACCCGCCCGATCTCGCCGAGCAGACCACCGACGCGTAGCAGCAACCGCTCGCCTTCGATCGTGTGCTGCTCCATGACGGCGCGCTCCGTGTCCGTCAGCGGGCCCGGCTTGTTGATGATCGAGTTCGGCACGCGCACCTTGCCTACGTCGTGCAGCAGCGCTGCGAACTCGGCGTCGCGCCGCTCGCGCGCCGAGAGGCCGAGCTCGTCGACGACCCTCAGGGTCAGCTCGACGACGTCGCGGCTGTGGACGCCGGTGTACGCGTCGTCGGCCTCGACGACGTCTCCGAGCAGGAACGCGGTTCCGCGGTAGGCGTCACGTAGCTCGAGCTCGTGGTCGATCCGCACCCGCCGCTCACGCGCGAACACCGACAGCAGCGCGACCAGCGGCAGCGCGAGCACGACGCCGTACGGGGAAAACTCGGACGCGAACGCCACGGCGAGCCCGACGGGCGCAAGGCCGGCGTCGATCGCGTAGACCCAGACCATCGCCCGCAGCTGGACGCTCGGCCTCACGCCGAGCGCGAGCCACTCACGACCCGCGGCGCAGATCGTGTCCAGCGCGAACTGCGACAGCAGCGCGACGACGTACAGCGGCCAGTCCGAGAGTTGTGGCCCGCGCTCGCCGGCGAGCCCGAGCACGAGCGCGGGCCCAACCGCGTACCAGGCGAAGACGACCCTCATCCCGACGCGGGGGAGGCTGAGCGAGCCGCGCACGTGCTCGTCGAGGCTCCCGAGCACGATCCCGGCGGCGACCGCAAGCGGCACGAGCCCGACCGGCAGGACGAACAGCATCGGCACGAGGATCAGCTCGGTCGGCACCGCCGAGCCGGTCCCGATCTCGAAGTCGAGCCGGAACGCCGCAGCGTAGGCGGCGACGAGCAGGATCACCGCGGCCGCGCCCGGCTCACGCTCCGACGGCAGCAGCAGCGCGAGGGCGAGCGCCGCCGCGAGGAACCCTCCCGCGAAGACGGCGAACGACCACAGCTCCCGCCGCGCGAGGCGCTGGAGCCGCCGCGCGCGCTGCTCCTCGATCACCCGCTGTTCGTCGGGGTCGAGCAGAACGGAGCGAGGCGTCGTCGTGGAAGCCGCAGCTGACATCGAGAGAGACATCGTCCGCGCACCCGCGCGGGCCTCCCTCGAACGGGGGATCGGGCGGGCGGTGAAGCCCCCTATCGGGTGATGCAGCGCGGCCCCCGCCGAAGAAAGTGAGACCACTTCAGCGGCGGAGGAGGAAAGAACGTGGCGGCAGCTGTGGCACGGAAGTGGTGGGCGTTGATCGGAATGGCGGTCGTGACCGCACTTGCGTGCGCCGCGACGGCGAGCGCCGGCCTGATCACGACCGGCTCCGGGGGGTACTGCGACCCGGACGCCACGAGGGTATTCGCCGGGTGGGGCGATTCCGCGTACTACGCGCGCCTCCTGAACGGCGGCTTCGAGAACGGCGCGACCGGTTGGACGCTGGGCGGCGGCGCGAAGGTCGTCGCCGGGAACGAGCCCTACTTCATCAGCGGCAACCGCCTCGACAGCCGCTCGCTGCTCCTGCCGGCCGGAAGCTCCGCCTACAGCGGCACGGTCTGCTTCGCGCTCGGTGACTGGCACCTGCGCCTGCTGATGCGCAACGTCGGCTCCCCAACCGGCGGCCTGCGCGTGCAGGTGATCGTCCCCAGCCTCGTCGGCGGCCTGCTCACCGTCCTCGACGGTGGGACGGTCAAGGGGAGCGGTGCCTGGTCACCGTCCCCGCGGCTCGCACTCGCCCTGTCGAACGTCACGAGCCTCCTCGGCACGCGCGCGGTCGCCTTCCGCTTCACCCCGGTCGGCGCGGGGGCGGCGTACCAGGTCGACGACGTCTACCTCGACCCCTGGAAGGGAACCTAGGCGGCAGCGCCGCTTGGCGGCCGGAGGCCGTCGAGCACGACCTGGACGTAGCGGCGCCAGGCGTCCGGCTCGGGCGAGTTCCACGCGCCGCGGATCGCGGCGGAGACGAGCGTCGAGACGTCGTCGGCCGCAACGTCCGGCCTGACGGCCCCCGCCTTCTGGGCCCGCTCGATCAGCTGCCCGACCAGCCCGTTGAGCTCGGTCTTCGCCTCGGCCACCTCGGGCTCGGCGGCACAGCGCGAGAAGCCCTCCTCGAGCCCACGGTCGCGGGCGTAGAGACCGCCCGCGTGCCAGACGAACTCACGGAACGCCTCGCCCACGTTCGCCTGGGCGAGCGCCTCCTCCACGAACGCGATCAGCTCGCGGATCTGCTTCGAGACCACAGCAGAGATCAGCGCGTCCTTCGTGGGGAAGCGGCGGAAGACGGTGGCGTGGCCGACTCCGGCCCGGCGAGCGATCTCGTCGACGCTGACGTCGCAGCCGCGCGCGGCAAAGAGCTCGGTCGCGGCGTCGAGGACGCGCTCGAGGTTGCGCTGCGCGTCTGCTCGGAGCTGGGTGCTCATGCCGCGGGCACCGGTGCCGCGACGGCCTCGGCCTCGATCCTGGCCACGTGGCGCCGCCGCAATAGCACCATCATCGTCACGAGCCCTGCGAGAACGAACGCAGCGCCGCCCGCGAAAGCCCAGTGGAAGCCGGTGACGAGCGCCTCGGGGTCGGTCGCGCCGCCGGCGCTCGTGGTCTTGCTCGCCGCGAGGGTGGAGAGGATCGCAAGACCGAGCGCGCCGCCGATCTGCTGCGAGGTGTTGAAGAGGCCGGAGGCAAGCCCCTGGTCCTCGTCCTCGAGCCCCGTCGTCGCGATCAGCGTCAAAGGCATGAACACCGCGCCCATCCCGAGGGAGGTGACGATGAGCGACGGTAGAACGTCCGCGACGTAGGTTCCGTCCACGGGAAGCCGCACGAGCAGGAGCATTCCGATCGCCGAGACAAGCATCCCCAGGGCGGCGACCGGACGAACACCCACCCGAGGCGCGAACTGCGAAGCGAGGCCGGCAGAGAGCATGACGCCCGCGGTGAACGGGAGGATCGCGAGACCCGCCTTCAGCGGTCCGTAGCCGAGCACGCGCTGAATGTAGAGCGTGTTGAAGAAGAACATCGCGAACACCCCGGACGCGACCAGCAACATCACGACGTTGGCGGTCAACAGCGAGCGCACGCGGAAGATCGACAGCCGGACGAGCGGCGCCTTCGAACGCAGCTCGATCACGATGAACGACGCGAGCAGAATGGCCGACAGCATGAAGAAGCCGATCGTCGTCGCGGAACCCCAGCCGGCGGTCTCGGCCTTGACGATCGCGTAGACGAGCGACATCAGGCCCCCGGTCACGCTCACTGCTCCGGCGACGTCGAATGACCGCTGCGCATGCTCGTCCCTGGATTCCGGGATCAGCCGCATCGCAAGGGCGAAGGTCACGATGCCGACCGGCACGTTGACGAAGAAGATCCACGGCCAGGAGAGCAGCTGGGTGAGCAGACCGCCGAGAACCAGGCCGAGCGCCGCGCCGCCGATTGCGATCGCGGCCCAGACGCCAAGCGCGCGGGCGCGCTCGGCGCCCTCTTCGAAGGTGGTTGAGATGATCGAGAGCGCGGCGGGCGAGATGAACGCGGCGCCGAGGCCCTGGAGAGCGCGCGAGCCGATCAGCATCCCCTCGTTGACGGCGAGACCGTTGAGCAGCGAGGCAACCGTGAACACGACGATGCCCCCAAGAAAGAGGCGCTTGCGCCCGATCAGGTCGCCGGCGCGTCCTCCAAGCAGCAGGAAGCCGCCGAAGACGAGTGTGTACGCGTTGACGATCCACTGCAGGTTCGCTTCGCTGAGGCCGAGGTCGGTCTGGATCGAGGGCAGAGCCACGTTCACGATCGTGGCGTCGAGCACAACCATGAACTGCGCGAAGCAGACCAGGACGAGCACGAGCCATTTGTTGGTCTCACGGCTGGTCATCTAGCTCCTGACGATAAACGGACGACAGAGTCCACTTAGCGTACCAGAAACGGACGGGCCAGTCCGGTTAATACACTGTTGCGCGATGGAGAAGTCGCTTCCCGTCGCCGAGCGCCCGCGCCGCCCCGAATGGATGAAGGTGCGCGCACCCTCCAAGGACTCGGCCTACTTCGACGTCAAGAAGCTGATCCACGGCGCCTCGTTGAACACGATCTGCGAAGAGGCACGCTGCCCGAACATCACGGAGTGCTGGGGCCGCGGGACCGCCACCTTCCAGATCCTCGGCGACACGTGCACCCGCGCCTGCCGCTATTGCTACGTCCACTCCGGCAAGCCGGGCTCGCCGCCCGATCCGCTCGAGCCGCTGCGGCTCGCTGCGACGGCCGCGAAGATGAACCTCAAACACGTCGTCGTCACGTCCGTCGACCGCGACGACGTTTCCGACCGCGGCGCCGGCCACTACGCGGCGACGATCCGGGCGCTGAAGCACAAGGTGCCGGAGGCGACGATCGAGGTTCTGACTCCCGACTTCCTCGACGTCGAGGAGGAGGCGCTTCGCACCGTCCTCGCGGAGCGGCCGGATGTCTTCAACCACAACATCGAGACGGTGCGCCGGCTGCATGCGCGCATGCGCGGCGCGAAGGCGAGCTACGACAAGGCGCTCTGGCTGCTCGAGCGGGCGAAGGAGGTCGCCGACTACCCCGTGCTGACGAAGTCCGGGATCATCGTCGGCCTCGGCGAGACGAACGACGAGGTCGTGGAAACGATGCGCGACCTGCGGGAGCACGGCGTCGATGTCGTCACGATCGGGCAGTACCTCCAGCCGAGTGCGAAGCACGCGACGATCGACCGCTGGGTGCACCCAGACGAGTTCCGCTGGTTCCGCGAGCAGGGCGAGGCCCTCGGCTTCGGCTCCGTCTTCGCCGGCCCGCTCGTCCGGTCTAGCTACCGAGCCGACGAGCAACAGCATGCCGCTGCAACAGGGCGCGGCGCGGTCGCCTACTAAGCAGCCGGACGAGCGCGAAACGGTCGCCCGGATGAACCGGACGACCTCTCAAACGGCATCGCACGCGATGCCTCAGGTCCGCCCGCGGCACGTTCACGGCGAAGCTCGGCACCTGGGACCGCTGCGCGGCGGTAGTCGTGAAAGCCGTCGGAGCGCGAGGCGACCGGGCAAAGCTGGTGCTGCGGCCGCCGCCGCCCATCGACGTGCCCTGCTGGGGGCTCTGAGGGTGATGTGATCGAGGGGCCGCGCGCAGCGGCCCCTCGATCGTTCGTGCTCAGTCGATCCTGAGCCGCCAGGCCCCTAGACCGTGCGATGCCGCGTACAGCACCCGCTCGGCGGAGACCATGGTCAGGCCCGTCACCTCGACGTTCGGCATGCCCGGAGCAGCCAGCTCCCAGCTCGACGAACCGGCCGGAAGCATCAGGACGCCGAAGTCGCTCGACGCGTAGACGTCGCCGGTGACCTCGTCGAGCGCGACGTCGGTCGCCGGCAGGTCGCCCCAGTTGTTCGAGCGGTCGACCCAGGTCGCCGTGCCGGAGGCCGGGTTGTAGGTCACCTCGAAGAGGTGCCCCGGCGTCGCCGGCGTGTTCGCGTCGAAGCCGCTGTACGAGATCCACGCATGGTTCCCGTCGTCGGCGTCGACGTAGATCGAGCTCGGGTAGCGGTTCGGCGTGGTCGGGTTGTCGATCCGCGTCCAGCTGACCGCCGCAGCGGGATCCGCGGCCACGTTCTTCGACACGAAGACGCGGCCGGTGCTCGTCGCGGCCCAGCCGGTGCTCGTGTCGGACGGCGTCCGCTCGACGGACGTCATCGTGCCGCCGACCCGATCGCCGAGCGCCGCGGAGGTGAGTGCCGTCGGGCCGAGCGGGGCCCAGTCGCCGCACTGGACCGCGAAGTCCCCGGTCCACTCGTTGCAGTGCTGGTTCGCCTCGGCCAGCGTCATCGTGCCGAGCCCGAACGTCTTCGTGCGGTAGGCGGTCAGGTTCGTGCCGGCGAAGAGCGTGCCGGACACGCTCGGGTCGCTGATCACGGGCGCGTAGAACTCCGCGGCCCCGACCGGGTCTGAGATCCAGATCCAGTCGGCAAGGTTGCCGTTGTTGAAGTTCACGTCGGTGCTCACGCCCGTGAAGTTGTGGAACCGGAACTCGGGCACCGCGACGTCGAAGCCGGACTGGCCGCCGTCGCCGACCATCGTGTTGTGCCACTCCGTCTTGCTCCCGTAGTTCTCCCAGGTGCCGTTGTCCTGCGTCCCGCCCTGGAGCTCGTCCACGTCGTGCGGGCTGACCGACAGGCTCTGGAACTGCAGCGTCGTCAGGCCGTTGTTGACGCTCTCGAGTTTCGACGGGATCGCCGACAGCATCTGGCGGCAGCGAATCAGGTTGTTGCCGCTGAGCCCGCGGGTGTCACACCAGGACGAGCGGTCGACGAGCGTGCCGCTCGAGCGCATCACGCCGCCGTCGTTCGTCTCGATGAACTCCAGCGGGTTCGCCGGGTTCGTGACGATCGAGTGCTGGTCCGGGTGCAGGGCGTTCGGATGCACCGGGTCGGTCCCGTCCATCGTCATGTCCGTGGAGGTCACGCCGGCGTCCACCGAGAGGACGACGCCGCGCTTGTTCGCGATCGTCTGCCCGTACGAGTACGAGCCGCCGGAGTAGACGATGTCCGGGTACCCCTTCGGCGTGTAAACGAAGAGGTCGTACCAGCACTGCGCCGTGCAGAGGTTGAACGTCCCCCAGCCCGGCGAGGCGGTGCTCGTGCTCGTCAGGTCGGTGAACGTCGGCGCCCCGGTGGCGACGTCGTCGCTGCGGAAGAGACGCGAGTACTGGCCGCCGGCCGCCGTGTGGCCTTCGTGTACGTACATGCGGGTCTTCCCGTTCGGCAGGGTGTTCACGGCGATCGCCGGGCGGGTCTGGATGATCGTCGAGTTCAGCGACGGCTTGATCTGCGCCCACGTCGCGCCGGCGTCGTTCGACCGCCAGACGCCCCGCGCGTACGAGGCCGCGTAGAGGATGTTGGAGTTGGACGGGTCGAGCAGGAGCTGCCGCACGCCGCGCGGCGAGCAGATGCCCGTGTTGTTGAACTCGGCGATCGAGCCCGTGCAGTCCGACGCGTTCACGGAGCCGTTGTGGATGAAGCTCCACGACGCGCCGCCGTTCGTCGACTTGTAGAGGCCCCAGCGGGTGATCCCCGGAACCGGCCTCGTGACGCCGGTGCAGCAGGTCGAGCTCATGCCGCGCAAGGCGGTCGTCGTCGCAACGTAGAGCGTGTTCGGCTGGCCGGGCACGACCACGATCTGGCCGACGCCCTTGCCCTGAAACTCGGTCTGGCCGATCGGGCCGCTCCAGTGCCGCCCGCCGTCGGTCGACCTGTAGACGCCGGTGCCGGCAACGCAGCCGGAGCCGCAGATGTTCGCCTCGCCCGTGCCGACGTAGACGGTGTCGCCCGTCGGGTCGTTCGGGTCGACGGTCACCGCGCCGGCCGCGTTGATGCCGAGCGGTCCGCCGAGGTACGTCCAGTGCGACTGGCCCTGGAGGACGTTGGTCGTGTACCAGACGCCGCCGCCCGCAGGCGTGATGTACGCCGGGCACTTGTTCGGCGTGCATTTCGGCCCCAGTGCGATCGAGGTCGTCCTGCCGCCGGCGACGTACGCGTTGGGCACGTAGAGGCCGGACGTGCGCAGCGGGTCGAACGGATAGAGGGCCTTGTCCGGCCCAACGCTCACCCATTCGCCCTTCTTGCCCAGTCCGCTGTGGAACGGGCGGCTCCTCGACTCGTCGAACGCAGCCCTGGCGGCGTTCATCTGCGCGACCGAGATCGTCTCCTCCGGATACGCGCGTTGCATGAACGCCTCTTCGGCGGCGGACGCCGGGCCTTCGTTCTCCATGTAGTCCGGCCTGGTCGCGGCAAGTGTCTCAAGGTGCCGCGCCAGTGCCGTCGGCTCTTCGCCGCGGATGATCCGGGCCGTCGGAGCCCCGTCGCCTCCACGCGTCGCGGCGGCAACCAACGCCGCCACGGCTGCGAGGACCACGACGAGCAGCCCGACGAGCGCCGGACGAGTGCTTCGTGCTCGTGTCATCGGTCTCCCCTCGACTCGACGTTCGGCGCGGCCACCGGCGTCGGCACCTGAAAGATGCGCCTGCCCCGCACGTCCGACGGCCGCTCCGAGCCTGTGCAGGAAGGCTTATATACGAATCCGCATCTGTTTGCGCTGATCGACACCAGTACGCCTCGAGCGGTGAGATGACGAGAGTGCCGGCTCGCACCGGCCCTCTCGAAGTGAGGTGTTGCGACCTTCTAGTTGTAGTTCCTAGACACGTTAGTTGCGGATTCCGTGCTCCTTGTTGCCCGTCGCGTACGTGCCCGTCGCGAACGGATTCTCACCGTCGGTCGGCACGAAGCCGTTCTCGTTCAGGTACTCGATCGAGACCAGGTCGCCGAAGCCCTCGCCCATCGCGCCGGCGTGGAAGCCGGTCCGGCCGTTGCCGGTTCTCGATCATATGGCCGAACTCGTGGGCGATCACGGCCTGGTCGTAGTCGCCGTCGACACACGGGGCGTAGAACGAGCCGGCGATCGGCTGCCACATGAACATGTTCGAGAACGACGAGCCACCGTCCGGGACGGTGGTCATGTTCGCGTTGTCACGCGAGCTCGTCCGCCTGGTCGGAGCGCTCCTTGCCGAGCAGCACGACGAATGGGCCGTCGCCCGCCGCTACATGAGCGCCGAGTCGATTGCCAAGGCGCTCATGGATCCCGTCGACGAACCAGCGGCGATCTTGAGACCTCTATTCGGTGCTGTCAAGAGCACACCGAGGGGCCGCCCGGAGGCGGCCCCTTGGGTGAGTGCGCGGTCCTGGCTAGTGGTGGCCGTGGCCGTTCAGCTTCATGCGCCAGATGCCTTGCGAGTGCGTCGCTGCATAGAGGACGCGCGCGCAGTGGCCTCCGCCCATGCACGTCGGCACGCGGTTGGACGGCTGGATCTCGAGGTGCATCACCTCGTAGCCAGGCATGCCCAGCGTCGTGTGCCAGCCGCTGTGCCCGTCGTTCGAGCCGCGGAGGACGCCGAAGTCCGTTCCGACGTAGAGCGTGTGCGTCGCGTCGTCACGGACGACGTCGGAAACCGGCAGGTCTCCGTCGTTGAACGGCGTCGGGTAGGCGTTCGTGCCGCTCTCCACGTTCAGGTTGGTGAAGATCCCCGAGCCCGTCGCGGAGCCGTTCTCGCGGGCCTCGAACACGTGGCCCGGAGTGGTCGGCGTCGCGGCGTTGTAGCCGGAGTACGTCACCCACGCGTGACCGGCATCGGCCGGGTCGACGTAGATCCCGCTCGGGAACCGCGTGGGCGAGGTGGCGTTGTCGATCCGGTGCCACGTCACGGTCGCCGGGTCGCTCGCGTTCACGTTGTGGGACACGAAGATGCGACCGGCCGAGGTGGCCGCCCACATCGTCCCGTGGTCTGCGCCGGAGCGGGCCATGAACGACATCGAGCCGCCGGCGCGGTCGGCGCCGTAGAAGGCGCCGGTGAGGTCGCCGGCGGTGTTCAGCCCGGGGGCTCCGAGGGGCATGTAGTCACCGCAGCCCAGCCTGTTCCCCGGTGTCACGAACTCGGGGCAATTCGCTTCGTAGTCCGCGATGTTCGGGGTCGTGTCCTGAGGCACCGCGCCCGCCGTGCCGGCGCCGAACGCCCAGCTGCGCCAGACGTGCGCGCCGCCGTTGTAGATCGGGTGCGTGCCCGGCTGCGGGTTCGGGTCGCCGATCTGAGGCCAGTAGAACGCGAACGGCTCGCCGCTACGCACGAGCGGAGCGGTCGCGATGACCCACTTCTCCGGATCGCCGTTGCGGAAGTTCGAGTCGCCGAAGCCGCCGGTGAACTCGTTCGCGCGCCACGTCGGCTCGGTCGCGTCGTAGACCGCGTTGCCACCGTCCCCGTAGACGACCTGGTTGAACACGTCACGGCTACAGCCGTTGTTGTTCGACCACGTGCCGTTGTCCTGGGTCCCGCCCATGACCTCGCACGAGAGGAACGGATTGATGGCGACATTGATGAACTGCAGCGTGCTGCTGAGGCGGTTGTCGATGTGATCGAGCGCCGTCGGCACCCGCGAGAGCAGTCGCTTGCACGTGGCGTACTCACCGGTAGCCGGATCAGGCCGTCCCGGGTCGTCGCACTGCGACGAGATGTCGGCGAACGCGCCGCTCGTGCGGATCACGCCGCCGTCGCTCGACTCGACTACCTGCGTCGGGTTCCCCGGGTTCACGATGATCTCGTGCTGGTCGGGGTGGATCCCGTTCGACGCCCGTAGACAGCCGTTGTCGAAGTACGGCGCGAACGCGCACCACGGGGCGGGCGTGTCACGCGCGTCGTTCGTCAGGTCGGTGAAGGTGCGGAGGTCCGCACGCGAGCCGTCCGGATCGCCGGCGGTGTGCGAGTAGAGGATCGCACGGCCGTTGGAGCGACCGTCACCGCAGCCAACGCCCTTCGTGTTGCACGGCAACTCGCCGTACTGGAAGGCGCCGATCACGTACACCGTGTCGGGCAGGCCGGCCGGCGTGTAGACGTCCTCGTCGTACCAGCACTGCGCCCAGCAGAAGTCGTCAGTCGCGTAGAACGGACTGGTGGTGCTCTGCGAGGTCAGCTTCTGCCAGCCCCCGTAGGTGTGCGGGAAGGTATTCGCCACGCTCGGCTCCGTGTTCCCTGTCGTCTGCGAGGCGAGCAGCGACGCAGCCGACTGGTCACCCACGTCCGTCCGCCAGAAGTTCGACGCGAGCGGATCGGAGGGGCCGTTGCCGTTCGCCGTGCCGTCAGTCAAGTAGATCCGCGTGTGACCGTTCTTGGCGGTCAGCGCGAACATCGTCCGGTCGATCCCCGCACCCTGGTTGAACTGCGGCGCGAAGACCTGCTGGAACGCCGTCTGCCCGGCACCGGCGTCACGCCGCCACGCGCCCGCGTCGAAGGCCGCCGCGTAGACGACGTCCGGGTTCTGTGGGTCGAGGCCGACGTCTGTGACGCCGAAGCCGTTCGCGATGTTCCCGTTCCAGACCTCGGTGAAGGTCTGGCCGCCGTCGAACGACTCGTAGAGGCCCGGCTGGTTCGCGCCAGGCTCGAGCCGGGTCGTCCCGCCGTTGCCGATCGTGTGCGAGAGACCGCGGACGGCCTGCGCCGAGCCGACGATCATGTGCTTGCTGTTCCGCGGGTCGAGCACGATCCCGTTGATACCGCGACCGAGGAACGCGTCCTGGCCAGGCGTCACGCAGGCGTAGGTCGCGTTGCTGACGCAGCGGCCCGGGATCTTCGTCCAGTGGTTGCCGCCGTCCTTCGACTTGTAGAGCCCGACACCCGCCTCACAGCCGGACGAGCAGCGGTTGCCCTCGCCGGTGCCGAGGATCAGGGTGTCGTGCTTCTTGTCGTTCGGGTCGAGGACGAGCTGGCCGACCGAGTTCTGTGCCAGATCCTCCGGAGCAACCTGCTTCCACACCGGGTTCGGTGCGACGACGTTGTTCGTGCGCCAGACGCCGCCGCCGGAGGTTCCCGCCCAGACACGGCAGCTCCGTGCCGAGCAGTCGGGATCGGCGACGAGCGCCACCGTTCGGCTCGCCGTCACGTTGGTCGCGCCGCTGAAGGCAAGGACGCCAGGCTCGACGGCGTACTTGCGCGGCCCGTAGAACTGCCACTGGGACGAATCCCACTGGAAGCCACGGCCCTGGCTGCGCCGCAGCGCCTTGCGCAGGCGTGCGTCGCGCTTCGCGATCTTGGTGAAGGTCGACTTCGCCCGGGCGACGATCCCAGGCGAGATCGTGTTCGCCGGATACGTGCGCGCCGCAGAGCGATACGCCTCGTAGCCCTGAGCGGGGCCTTCACCGGCTGTCCCTTCCTTGTTCAGCAGGCCGCCGCTCCCGGCGCCCAGTCGGTAGACCTTCGTCCCGCCGGACGAGCGTCCGGCCAGGAACACGAGGGTCAAGGCGACGGCCGCAGCCAGGAGCAACACCGTCCCGGACAGGACCGTCGTGCGCGTTCGCGTCATCACTCTCCCCTTTGTGCGTTGACAACGTGCGCGCGGGAGCAACCCCTCGCTCGAAAAACAGCCACCCCCGCGGGTGGTGCAGAGTGGCTTATATGCGAGCGTAGATCAGGCTGTCAAGAACGGAGCTACGGTCCGACCGCGGCGCCGGCGTCGACGAGGCCCGCGCCGTACGCGTCGGGAAAAGCGATCGGGTCGGCCTGGTCGACGTGACAGAACCCGGTCGCGCAGGGAGTCCCGTCGAGCGCCGGGGCCGTGTTCGCCGCGTCGTTCGGGCCCATGTAGTTCACGGGCGAGCGGTTGGCCGTGTCGGCGAGCCGGTCTACGAGCGCGCCGGGCCGGCCGACGAGATCGCGATGCGAGGAAAGGACGAGCGCTGCCACTCCCGCGGCGTTGGGCGTCGACATCGACGTGCCCTGCAGCCAGCCGAAGCCGTCGCCGCGGGCGGTGAAGCACGCTGAGTTGAACAGCGAGCCCGCGAAGGGATCGGTGCAGATCAGCCCGTGCTCGGCGAGCGCGCCGAACGAGCCCCAGCCGCCGAAGAGCACGTTGCCCTCGCCGCCGTCGTAGCCGGGGATCTCGTAGCGCCGGGCGCCGCCGGGCGCGGCCAGGTCGATGCGCGAGCCGAAGTTCGAGTAGTAGGCGAGCTGGTCGCGCGCTCCGACGTGCTCCTGCCAGCGCAGCGGGACCGACGCGGGCGCGGCGCCGATCGCGTTCGCCGTCGCCGAGACCATCGTCACGCCGGGCACGCCCGAGGGAACGACGAGCCAGCCGCGCAGGTCGTAGGGGGCGAGCGAGTCGCTGCCCGGCGAGGCCGTCGCGATGCCCCCGCTGCCGAACGAGACGCGGCCGACATCGTCGAGCTGCCGGCCGCCGAGGTCCATGGAAACGCGGTCGACGCGCACGTGCTGGTTGCCGGCTGCGCCGAAGACCGCGACGCCGTTCGAGCGGCAGTAATCCACCGCATCCGTGAAGAGCAGGTAGTCGTCGGCCGTGAACGGGTCGGCCGGGTCCATGTAGCCCTCGATCGACATGTTCACGATGTCGATGCGCGGGTCGGAGCACGCGGCGACGAGGCCGGAGAGGATCCAGGTCGAGAGGCCGCCGAGGCCGGCCGCGAGCACCTTGTAGGAGCCGATCCGCACGCCAGGCGCGACGCCGTTCGAGGCGAAGCCGTTCAGCGCGCCGGCGATGCGGCTCGCGACCCAGGTGCCGTGGCCCTCGAAGTCGCCGTCGCGGCAGTCGCGCAAGCCCTTGCGGTCGATGACGCCCAGGCCGTAGAGCGCGATCAGGTCGGAGCACGGGATGAAGTTGCCGCCGAGCGACCGGTCGACTACGCCCTTCAGCTCCTTGTGGTTCGCGTCGACGCCGGTGTCGAGCACGGCCACCGCGATCGAGCGGCTGCCGGTCGTGCGCTGCCAGGCCTGCTCGACGTCCATGCGGTCGTCGTCCCACTGGAAGAGGCCGTGCCAGGGATCGGCGACGCGGTCGTCGTGGTGGCCCGCGCCGGGACCGCCACCGCGGCCGCCGGCGAGCTGCAGGTCCGCGCCGCGGTCGGCCGTGAGCAACGTGTCCGGGAAGAAGTTCGTGACGGAGCGGTTCGCGTCGATCCGCACGCCGAAGTCCGCGGAGCGAGGCACGACGGCGAGCGCGTCGATCGTGCTCAGGTCGGTGACCACGACTCCGCCGGCCGCGCTGACGGCCTGGCGCATCTGCGCCGGGGTGGTCTCCGGCGAGAAGCGCACGACCGTGACGCCGAACGGGTTGCCGGCCGCGGAGGCCGAGCCCGCGAAGGCGCAGGCTGCGATGACAGCCGCAAGGAGGAGGGTGCGCCGCTTCACCGTGTTGCAGGTTTCGGCACGGAGCCTGGATTCCTGCATCCCCCTTCCGGAAGGCGAGGGGCCGCCCGTGAGGCGGCCCCTCGGTCACGGCACGTGCTCGCGCCGGTCGAGCTACTTGCTGTCGGGCGATGCCACGTAGACATCCTCCTCGACCGTCCCGCGAAGACCACGGGTGTCCGCCCAGGCGAGATACGGGTCGCCCTTCGTGTTCACGGTCACCCACATGTAGTCGCCGAGGAAGCCTGCCTCGAGCGGGTTGTTCGCCGGCACCAGGTTCGGCATCGACGAGGTCGTGATCCTTGTGTACTTGAACGACCGCGAGGACGAGACCGGGTTCTTGACCGTCGCCATCGTGATGTCGTTGCAGCCGGTCGACTCGCAGCCCCCGTAAGAGCGGTCGTAGTAGCCGATGTAGAGCTTCGATCCGTTCGGCGCGACCGCGCTCCACGGCATCCACTGCGCGCTCGGCCCGAACTCCGAGGCCGGCGTGACGTTGATCGTCGGCCCCCAGGTCACGCCGCCGTCCGTCGAGACCGCCATGAAGACGTCGTTGTCGCACGGCGGTGTCGCGGTGGCCGCCGATCCGAGCGGGTTACAGTTCGCCTGACCGTTGCGGAAGTCGGCCCAGATGCCGTACAGGTTGCCGCTGTTGTCGACGGAGATCGAGCCCTCGACGAAGTCGTCCATGCGGTAGCCGTTCGGCGGCAGGCACTGCCGCCCGGCGGGGCACGCCGTGGTCGGGTCAGGGCCGGTCGGCTGTGTGCCGATGTCGTCGCCGATCTTGTACGGGCCTTCCCAGCTTGCCGGGTTCGAGCAGTCGGCAGCGGCGGGGCACTTCACCATCAGGTGCTGGTTGACGCCGAGATTCGGCGTGTTCCCGTTGCCGAACGCGACGTAGACCGTGCCGTCGCGGCCGACGATCGGGTGCGAGCCCTGGTCCTGGTCACAGGCGTTCGGATCGGACTCGCCGCTGAACACGCCGCAGTACGCCGCGCTCGAGCCGCTGATCTCGATCCCGGGCGACCACGTTGCTCCGCCGTCGGTCGACTGGCTGAAGTAGATCGGGCTGTGAGCGCCCACGCCCGCGCCGGTAGCAGCGTCGAAGCGCGTCCACGTGGCGTAGACGTTGTCCGCCTTCGGACTGGAGGCCGTGGCGTCGGCGACGATGAACTCCTTGTCGTTGAAGACGTTCGGGTCGTTGTCGCTCGCCACGACACCGAGCGGGTCGTCGGAATACTCCTGGAAGGGGCCAGGAGCCGGCGAGTGGTAGAAGGCTCCGCCGATCCCCTTGTTCGACTTCGCGACGACGAACGCGCTCGCCGGTGAGGTGAGGTCGAACAGGACACCGGCGACGTAGGCGTTCCCCTTCGAGTCGAACGTCGCCGTCGGGTCACTGCAGGCGTCGAACGTGTGCCCGTCGCCGCCGACGAACTGGTAGAAGGGCGGGATCTGGTCTCCCCACGTGCGGCCGCCGTCGAACGACCAGTCGTAGCCGCAGTGGTTGAAGCCGACGCGGGAGTCGTTCTGGCCCGCGATCAGGTTCTTCTGGTTCGTCGGGTTGACGACGACGACTTCCTCCGCCTGACGGCGAAGCGAGCAGTCCTGGTTGGCCCGGACGTTCGAGCCGCCCTTGCCGCCGCCGTGGAAGGTGTTCTGGCAGCCCTGCGTGCCGGCGGTCGAAAGGCCGCCGACGTGGTGCGAGCCACGGGCGTGAGCGGCGCGACGCTCGAAGTAGCCGGTCGCACCCAGCGCCGCGTTGACGACGCCGCCGGAGACCGCCGCTCCGAACTTCCCGCGCGGGGCCTTCCCGGTCTCGACATCAACCGCGTGCTTGAGCACCTGGTTGCCGACGGGCTGGCTGGTCGCGCCGTGCGGACGAAGCGCCGCTCCCGCGATGCCGAAGGCGATCAGCGTCGCGGCAAGCAGCGCCCGAATCGTGATCTTCATCGCTCCCCCTTGTCGTTGGACCGATGCAGTGCGGTCCGCGCCGGTCTTTCGGTGAGCACCCCTTCGCGGCGTCCACGCGCGGACCGAATCAGGCGGCACGATACTCGACACGATCGCACTCCGCCGGAATCCTGAACCGCTGGCATACTGGGAGCGATGCGGAAGCTCGTGATCGCCGTCGCGGCGATCGTCGCCGCGGCGCTCTCGCTCACCCTCGTCGGTCTCGGCGCCGGCCCGAAGGGAGCAGCTTCACTGTCGCTCGTCCGCACGGCGCCGCTGAAGCTCGCGGGTCGGCACTTCCGCCCGCACGAGCGAGTCGGCCTGACGGTCTCGGTCGGCGGCAGGAAGCTTCGCAAGACGCTTACCGCGACGGGCTCCGGACGCTTCACCGCCGGCTTCGCTACAGGCGCCGGCCGTTGCGAGGCGGTCGCCGGGGTCGCACTCGGCCGCGCAGGCAGCCACGCGGCGTTCAAGCGCGGGCCACTGCCCGCCTGCAAGCTCTCCTAGGTGCAAACGACGAGGGGCCGCCGAAGCGGCCGGCCCCTCGTCAGGTGTTCGAAGCGCTACGGGAGCGTCAGCACCCAGGCGCTGCGACCGTGCGTGGCCGCGTACAGCTTGCGCGCGCCCGGGACGATCGTCAGCCCCGCGACCTCGACGTTCGGCAGGCCCTCGCCCGCCGCAACCCAGCTGCCGGCCCCATTGCCACCGGGCAGCATCATTACGCCGAAGTCCGTCGACGCGTAGAGATCGCCCGTGACGTCGTCGCGGACGAGGTCGGTCGTCGGCAGGTCGCCCATCGGGCCCGTGCCGCCGTCGAGGTTCGTCCACGTCGCCGTCCCGGCGACCGGGTTGTACCGCACCTCGAACGCGTGGCCCGGGGTCGTGGGCGTGTTCGCGTTGTACCCGGAGTACGAGATCCAGGCGTGGTTCGCGTCGGCCGGATCCACGTAGATCGACGAGACGAACCGGTTCGGGTCGTTCGCCGCGAGCGTGTCGATCCGCGTCCACGTGACCGAGCCGGCCGCCGCATCGCCGTTCTTCGAGACGAAGACGCGGCCGGTGCCCGTCGCGGCCCAGATCGTGCCCGTGTCCGAGCCCCGCTCGATCGCCGCGACGAACGTGCCGGAGCGGTCAGCGCCGCCGTAGAGCGCGTCGTTCGCGGTGAGCTGGGTGTGGCCCGCAGGCCCGATCGGCGTGAAGTCGCCGCACGCCACCGTGTTGGACGGCGTCGTGAACTCGGAGCAATTTGCCTCGAGGAACGTCGGGTCGCCGCCCCAGTCCTGGGTGCGCCAGACGCTGAACGAGCCCTGGTAGATGCTTCCGGCGTTGGCCGGGTTCGGATCCGCCGTCACCGGTGCGTAGAAGTACGAGCCTTCCGGGCTGTTGACGATGTCGCCCGTGATGACGACCCACTTCGACGGGTCGCCGCCGCGGAAGTTCGCGTCGTTCGCCTGACCGGTGAAGGTGTTGAAGCGGACGTCGGGGTTCGCGGCGTTGAAGCCGGACTGGCCGCCGTCGCCCCAGATGATCATGTTCCAGTTGACGCCCGAGTGGCCGTTGGGCTCCCAGGTGCCGTTGTCCTGCGTGCCGCCCATCAGGTCCTTCGCGTCGTTCGGGTTGACCGACAGGCTCTGGAACTGGAGCGTCGATAGACCCTTGTTCAGGCTGTAGATCTCGCTCGGCACGGACGAGAGCAGCTGCTGGCAGATCGCCAGGTTCGGCGCCGTCAGGTTCCGCGCCGCGCACTGCGACGAGACGTCGGCGAACTGGCCGCTCGTGCGGACGAGCCCGCCGTCGGAGCCGAAGAAGCCGATGTCCGGATTCGACGGGACGACCGCGAACGCGTGCGAGTCGGGGTGCATCCCGTTCGGCCGCGAGTCGGAGGTCGCGTCGCGAGTGAGGTCGGTGAAGTTCGCCCCGGCGTCGTGCGACACGATGACCGCGCGGCCGTTGGTGCGGCCGGCCAGGTTCTGGTCGATCGCCCACGTGCCGGCGTTCGAGTAGTCGTACGAGCCGCCGAGGTAGACGGTGTCCGGCTGCCCAGGAGGCGTGTAGACGACGTTGTCGTACCAGCACTGCGCCGTGCAGTAGGCAGCGCTCTGCGCCGTCGTGATGTTCTGGAACGCTGGTACGCCGGTTGCGACATCGTCGCTGCGGTAGAGGCGCGAGGCGAAGGTGCCGTTGTCGCCGGCGCCGATGTACATCCGCGTCTTCCCGTTCGGCAGCGCCGCGACGTCGATGGTGTCGCGCTCGATGAACGCAGCGGTCGGGTTCACCGGAGCGAAGATCTGGGTCCAGTTCGCTCCACCGTCATTCGACCGGAAGACGCCCTGGCCGAACTGTGACGCGTAGACGATGTTGTGGGCAGTCGGATCGAGCTTCACGTTGACCGCGCCACGCGCAACGAACGGGAGGCCGGACGTCGCGCTGTTCAGCAGCGTGAACGTGGCGCCGCCGTCGGTGCTCTTGTAGACCCCGCGGGCGGGCAGCGGCGTCGGCGGAGCCGCGTCGCAGCCGTTGAGGACCGAGCACACGCCGCGGATCGCGCTGGCGGAGCTCACGTAGATGACGTTCGAGTTCGTCGGGTCGACCGTGATCTCGCTGATCGCGCGGTCCTTGAACGCGTCCCCGGTGTAGACGCCGGAGATCGTCGTCGACGTGATCGCCGCGACATGCGTCCACGTGTCGCCGCCGTCCGTTGACTTGAACAGGCCGGAGCCCGTCTCGCTGTCCGCGGAGGCGTTCGGCTCGCCGGTGCCGGCGTAGAGCGCGCCGCTCGACGCGTCGTAGGTGAGCGCGCCGATCGCGTTCGTCGGCAGGCCGCCCGAGACGAACGTCCACGACGGCGTGCCCGCCATCCCGTTCGTCGTCCGCCACACGCCGCCGCCGGCCGCGCCGACCCACAGCCGGCACTTCGACTGCGAGCACGACGGGTCGAGCGCGAGCGCGGTGATGCGCCCGGACGTCGTGTAGTCAGCGCCGGAGAAGACGAGCAGCCCCGGCATGTTCGAGTGGCTCGGGCCGATCATCGCCCACTGGCCCGGCTTGTTCTTGCCCTGGCCGATCCCGCGGTTGTCGACGGCCTTCCACGCGCTCTGCGCGTTGACGCTCAGCTGGATCGGGATGTCGTTCGCGGGATAGGCCCGCTGGGCGAACGACTCCTCGGCGGCCTGCAGCGCCGCCGGTCCCGCCTCGACGGCGGCCGTGTTCTGCTTGGAGCTCGCGTCCGGATCGGCCGCCTTCTTCAGCGGCGCAGCGGAGCGCGTGCCGTGCGAGCCGGTCGAGCCAACGGCGAGCAGCAAGGCCGTCCCCGCCAAGACCAGCAACGCAAAGACACCAAGCGCGATTCGCGCTCTCTTCATGTCTATCGATCTCCTCCCCTTTGGGCGGCCCCCGGCCGCCAGTACGTCGCGCGAGCGTACGGCCTTCGGCGAGTTAAAGCAAGCTATATCGAGTCGCGAAGACCGGGCTGGACAGAAGCGAAGGGGCCGCGCGAGGCGGCCCCTTCGATCCGAGCTTCAATTGGTGCCTGGCCGCGCCGGAGGCTAGCGGCCGGGGTGATTCGTGCGCCGGTCCCCGAGGAGGGTCAGCCGCCGTGTGGTTTGGCCATCTTGCGGTAGTCGAGCGCCTCGTCCAGCGTGGCCTCGTCGACCCCCGCCTCGCGGGCGACCTCGCGCAGGGAGCGGCCGGAGCTTGCCGCCTCCTTGACGATCTCGGCCGCCTTGTCGTACCCGATGTACGGGTTCAGCGCGGTCGCGGCCGAAAGCGTCAGCTCCGCGTAGCGCTCGTTGTTCTCGCGGTTGGCCTCGATTCCGTCGACGCACTTCTCGGCGAAGAGACGGGAGGCACTCGCCAGCAGCCGGATCGAGTCGAGCAGGTTCCGCGCCAGCAGCGGCACGAAGACGTTCAGCTCGAAGTGCCCCTGCAGGCCGCCCACCGTGATCGTCGTGTCGTTGCCGATCACCTGCGCGGAAACCTGTGTCACGACCTCGGGAATCACCGGGTTCACCTTGCCCGGCATGATCGAGCTGCCCTTCTGCAGCTCGGGGAGCGCGATCTCGGCGAGGCCGGCGCGCGGGCCCGAGCCCATGAAGCGGAGGTCGTTCGCGATCTTCGTCAGCGAGACGGCGGCGACCTTGAGGGCACCCGAGGCCTCTACGACCGCATCGCGCGCGGCCTGCGACTCGAACGGGTCGGCCGGCGGTGAGATCTCGAGCCCGGTTTCCTCTTGCAGACGCGCCCGCACGCGCGAGGCGAACTCGGGGTGCGTGTTCAGGCCGGTGCCGGTGGCCGTGCCGCCCAGCGGCACCTTGCCCAGGCGCGGCAATGCGTCGCGGACGCGCGCGGCGCCCTCACGAACCTGCGCCGCGTAGCCGCCGAACTCCTGGCCCAGCGTGACCGGCACCGCGTCCATCCAGTGCGTCCGCCCCGACTTGACCACGTCGTCGAACTCCCGCGCCTTCGCCTCGAGCGACTCCGCGAGCCGGTCGAGCGCGGGCAACAGGTCGTTCGTCAGCTCGTCCAGCGCTGCGAGGTGGACGGCGGTCGGGAAGACGTCGTTGGAGGACTGGCCCATGTTCACGTCGTCGTTCGCGTGGACGTCGTCGCCCGCGAGGGTCGCGATCACCTCGTTCGCGTTCATGTTCGACGAGGTGCCCGACCCGGTCTGGAAGACGTCGATCGGAAACTGGTCGTCGAGCTCGCCGTTCGCTATGCGGTCGGCCGCCGCGGCGATGCGCTCGGCCTTGTCGGCGTCGAGCAGCCCGAGCTCGGCGTTCACGCGTGCGGCCGCGGCCTTGATCCGGCCGAGCCAGCGCGCCACCGGCGCCGGGATCGGCTCGCCGGAGACCGGGAAGTTCTCAACTGCCTTCGTGGTCTCGCCTCCCCAGAGCTGTCGTTCCTCGGCTCGCGCCATCGGCACGAGTCTAGTCAGGCGCGCCCGCCTTCCGACCCTGTGTCTGACACGGCGGCGGTTGCGAAAGTGTGCCGCTGAGCAGGCGAAGTCACAGTCTCGGCTCGAAGCCGTAACAGATTCGTTTCCGTGTCTGACACCGGTTTCGCCCGCGGGCGGCGCTAGTCGGTGGAGTACTTGGGCTGGACCTTCTCGCCGTGTATGCGGGCGATGGCGTTGTTCGCGGCGATCGCGGCCTCCCCCATGCCGATCGTGATCAGGGTGATCTTGCCTTCGTAGCCGGCCACGTCGCCCGCGGCGTAGACGCCCGGCAGTGACGTCTCGCACGTCCTCGAGTCGATGTAGATCTGGCGCTTCCCCTCGAGCTCGAGCCCCCAGTCGGCGATCGCGCCCAGGTGGGAGTGGAATCCCAGCAGCGTGATCAGCGCCTCGCAGGGCACCCGCTCGACCTCACCCGTGGCGGTGTTCTCGATCGAGACGGCCTCGATCGTCCCGTCGCCGTGGAGCTCGCGCACCTCGCAGGGAGTCATGATCCGGACGCGGCCGCTCGACTCGAGCGCCTTCGCCTCGTTGAGGGACGACTCCAGCGCGCGGAAGCGGTCGCGGCGGTGGACGAGCGCGATCGGGTGCTTGGCCGTGTCCTGCAGGCCGAGCGTCCAGTCGAGCGCCGAGTCACCGCCGCCGACGATCACGCAGGTGCGGTCGCGGAAAGTGTCCTTCTCGCGGACGAAGTAGTGGACGCCGCGGCCCTCCCAGTCGTCGATGCCCTCGATCCCGAGCTTGCGCGGCTCGAAGGCGCCGTGGCCGGCGGTGATGATCAGCGCGCGCGTGAGGTAGGGGCCGCCCTTGTCAGTGCCGATTGCGAACAGCTCCTCGCCGTTCTGCGAGAGCCGCTCGAGCGTCTGCACCTCCTCGCCGAGGTGCACCTCGGGCGCGTACTGCAGGCCCTGCTCCGCGCAGAGGTCGACGAGCTTCGTGCCGAGGATCTTCGGATGCCCGGCCACGTCGTGGATGTGCTTCTCCGGGTAGACCGCCGCGACCTGGCCGCCGAGCTGTTCGAGACTCTCGATGATCCGCACCGAGGCGTCACGGTGGCCCGCGTAGTACGCGGCCGCGAGGCCGGCGGGGCCCGCTCCCAGGATGGTGATGTCGACGACGTCGTTCTCGCGCACAGCGCCGAAATGCTACTGGCGCCTAGGCCGCAGCCGTCACCGCCGAACCGGCCCGCTCCGCGCGCCAGGCCTCGCCGGTCAGGTAGCCCGTCAGCGCGAAGATGCCGAGGGCGAACAGGCCGTGCAGAATGCCTACGCCGTGCACGTCCTCGCTGATCCAGGCGAGCACGATCTGCAACGCGACGGCGACCGGGACGGCCGCGGCGAGCAGGATCCGTCGCTTTCCGAGCCTGGCCGCGAACGCGATCAGCAGCAGGAGGACGGAGCCGAGGAAGATCAGGTAGCCGAAGCCGGTGTGAAACCCGAAGCCGTGGTCGAAGACGTTCTCGTCTTCGTGCGCCACGGCGGCGGGCTTTGCCCGTCGCCGCCGCTACGGTCGTGCGAGCAACACCAGCTAGTCCGAAGTCGTCATGGTCTCCGCGAAGCGGAGGCCGGACTTCGGGCTAGCCACAACCGGAGCCGCAGCCGGCGGCTCCTTCCGGAGCTTCGCCCTCCTCGACCTGGAAGGAATGGCCGCAGCCGCACGAGCCGGAGACGTTCGGGTTGTTGATCGCGAAGCCCGCCTGCAGGCCCTCGACCCAGTCGATCTCGGTCCCGGCGAGGTAGGGCGCGCTGAACGGGTCGACGACCACCGGAACGCCGTGACTCGCGACCTCGTGGTCGCCGTCCTGAGGCCCGCGGTCGAAGCCGAGCGCGTACTGGAAGCCGGAGCAACCGCCTCCCTGGACGGCGATGCGCAGAACCGAGGCCTCGCCCTCGGCCTCCTCGGCCATCAGGTCCTTGATCTTCGCCGCCGCGCTCTCGGTGAGCGAGACGATCGTCAGCGGCTGTTCGGTGGTCGCCATCAGTCGCATCGTAGCAACGGCCTCGGCCCCTCTCGGATCCCCCGCCAGGGGCCTCCGGAAAACCCTAGCTTGTAACAGCTGTCACCCGCGTGGTTGAGCCGTTTTCCTCCTCGCTCGTGGCGCTGGCCAACGTGCTAACTTCCGGCTCGCTCACCCGGGGAGGATGCGCGTGCTGGACAGCTGGTTGCCCTTTCTGATCTACGGCTTCTTCGCGCTCGCGATCCCGGCTTCGATGATGTTCGCGTCGTTCGCGCTGGCGACGCGCCCCGGCCGGCGGATGCGCGCCAAGACGCTGCCGTTCGAGTCGGGCGTCTCGGCCGGGCCGACGAGCTCGAACCGCTTCACGATCAGCTTCTACCTGACGGCGATGCTCTTCATCGTCTTCGACATCGAGATCGTCTTCCTGTACCCGCTGGCCGTGATCCTCGACCAGCTCGCCTGGTTCGGCTTCGTCGAGTTCCTGTTCTTCATCGTCATCCTCGCCCTGGCCTACGTCTACATCTGGCGGAAGGGGGCGCTGGAGTGGCGGTAGAGAAGCGGCTCGCTGACTACGGGCTCAACTCCGAGCGCGTCCTCTGGGAAGGCAAGGGCCCCGGCAAGTTCGAGCAGGAGCTCGGCGACCTCGAGCAGCGGCTGATGCTGACGACCGTCGACAAGGCGGTGGCCTGGGCGCAGTCGAGCTCCGTCTGGCCGGACACCTTCGGGCTCGCGTGCTGCGCGATCGAGATGATGTCGATCGTCTCCGCGCGCTACGACGTCGCGCGCTTCGGCGCCGAGGTGTTCCGCTCGTCGCCGCGCCAGGCCGACCTGCTGATCGTTTCGGGCCGCGTCGCGCACAAGATGGCGGCGCCCCTGCGGCAGATCTACGACCAGATGCTCGAGCCGAAGTGGGTGATCGCGATGGGCGCCTGCGCGAGCTCGGGCGGGATGTTCAACAACTACACCGTGCTCCAGGGCGTCGACAAGATCACGCCGGTCGACATCCACGTGCCCGGCTGCCCCCCGCGGCCCGAGGCGCTCGTCGAGGGGATCGTCCGGCTGCAGGAGAAGATCAAGGCGGGGGTTCCGCCCGCGTACGAGATCCGCGGGGTCGCGAGCTGACCTACGAGGGCGTGCCCGGCCTCGTCGAGACGCGAGAGGCGCTCGGCGAGACGACGCTCGTCGTCGACCCGCCGCGGCTAGTGGAGGCGTGCACGCACCTGCGCGACGAGGAGGGTTTCTCGATGCTCGTCGACATCACGCCGACCGATTACCTCGGCTGGGGTGAGCGCGGTCCCGCCGGCTACATCGGGACCTCCTGGGGCCGCGACCTGAACGCGCCGGGCTCGCAGGGCTACGCGCGGACGCCGCAACCCAAGCCGAGGCGCTTCTCGATGAACTACCACCTGCTGGCCGTGCCGGGCGCGCGCCGGGTGCGCGTGCAGGTCTGGCTCGAGGACGGCCAGCCCGTCGATAGCGTCGTGGGCATCTGGGCGACCGCCGACTGGCACGAGCGGGAGGCCTGGGACATGATGGGCATCCCGATCGAGGGGCACCCCAACCTCGCCCGCATCCTGATGGAAGACGACTGGGAGGGGCACCCGCTCCGCAAGGACTACCCACTCGGCGGCGAGCCGGTGCGCTTCTCGGGAGAAGAGTAAGTGGCTCACCCGGCAACATCCGGCGGCGCCAGGCCCGCGATCACGCAGCGCCAGGCCGCGTCCTCAGTCGCCCCTGGGCTATCCAGCCCAGGGACTCCCTGCGTCCTTGCCTGGCTTGGTGCTCGCGACCCTGGCATCCACCAATGTCACCGGGAGAACCACTAGTGGCTCTCGCCCCGGAGCGCCCGAAGATCTACGAGGGCTCGCGCATCCCGCAGCCCGTCCCGACGATCCTCAGCGTCCCCGAGGACCTGAAGGACTCCGAGGACGTCCTCGAGATCAACTTCGGGCCGAACCACCCCTCCACGCACGGGGTGCTGCGGCTCGTGATCGAGCTGCACGGCGAGAACGTCGTCGGCCTGCGCGCGGTGATCGGCTACCTCCACACCGGCTTCGAGAAGAACATGGAGCACAAGACCTGGTGGAAGGCGATCACGTACTCGCCGCGGATCGACTACCTCTCCTTCCAGAACAACGAGCTCGTCTTCGTGCTGGCAGCTGAGAAGCTGCTCGGCATCGAGGTGCCGCGCAAGGCGACGTGGATGCGGATGTGCCTCGCCGAGCTGAACCGGATCCACTCGCACCTCGTCTGGCTCGCGACCGCGGCGCTCGAGCTCGGGGCGATCTCGATGTTCTGGTACTGCTTTCGCGAGCGCGACTCGATCCTCGACCTCTTCGAGATGGTCACCGGGACGCGCATGCACACGCGCTACTACCAGGTCGGCGGCCTGGCCGAGGACATCCCGCCGGGCTTCTACCCCGAGGCGCGCAAGTTCTGCTCATGGATGCCGAAGGCGGTCGACGACTACGAGGCGCTCGTCGACCAGAACGCGATCTGGCTCGAGCGCACCAAGGGCATCGGGCTGCTCTCCTCCGCGGACGCCGTCGCGCTCGGGCAGACCGGCCCGGTGCTGCGCGGCTCGGGCGTCGACTGGGACCTGCGCAAGGCCGAGCCGTACCTCGCCTACGACCAGGTCGAGTTCGACGTCCCCGTCTACCAAAACGGCGACGTCTGGGACCGATACAAGGTGCGCATGGACGAGATGCGGGAGTCGACCCGCATCGTCGCCCAGTGCCTCGATCGGCTCGAGGAGATGGAAGGCGAGCCGTGGATCGCGGACGACCGCAAGGTCGTGCTGCCGCCGCGCGAGGAGCTCCACACGTCGATGGAGTCCCTCATCCACCACTTCAAGATCGTCACGGAGGGCTACCGCGTTCCCGAGGGAGAGGTCTACGTCGCCGTGGAGTCGGCTCGCGGCGAGCTCGGCTGCTACGTCGTCTCCGACGGCGGGCCGAAGCCGTGGCGGGTCAAGTTCCGCGCACCGAGCTTCGTGGCGCTGGAGGCGACGGCGACCTGCATGTCCGATGCGTTGGTGGCCGACCTGATCGCGATCGTCGGCTCGCTCGACACGGTCATGGGCGAGGTCGATCGCTGAGCAAGCTCGAAACCAAGATCCGGGAGCTGGCTGAGCGATACCCGGACTCGAGGACGGCGATCCTCCCAGCGCTGCGGCTCGCGCAGGAGCAGAACGACGGCTGGCTGAGGCTCGAGTCGTTCGAGCTCGTCGGCGACGCGCTCGGGCTGACGCCCGCGTACTGCCAGGCGGTCGCGTCCTTCTACGACATGTTCCACCAGGCCCCCGTCGGGCGGCACTCGATCGAGGTCTGCACGAACCTCTCGTGTGCGCTGTCGGGGGCGCAGCAGGTGGTCGAGGCGTTCGAGGAGGAGCTCGGCGTCGCTCCGGGCGAGACGACCGAGGACGGCGCGATCACGCTCCGCACGGTCGAGTGTCTCGGCGGCTGCGGCTACGCGACGGTCGTCGCCGTGGACAACCGCTACCGCGAGCACGTGGGGCCCGAGGACGTGCCGGCGATCGTGGAGGGTGTCCGTGGGGCTTAGGTCGATGCTGCTCGCCGGGACCGACGAGCACGACCTGACGAAGCTCGCCGAGTACCAGGCGATCGGCGGCTACGGCCAGGTCGAGAAGGCGCGGGCGATGACGTCCGACGACCTGATCGCAGAGCTGCAGAAGGCGACGCTGCGCGGGCGCGGCGGCGCCGGCTTCCCGATGGGCCGCAAGGCGTCGCTGCTCGACCGCAAGAGCCCGAAGCCGAAGTACCTCGTCGTCAACGCCGACGAGTCGGAGCCCGGCGCCTTCAAGGATCGCGAAGTGATGGCGAAGGCGCCGCACCGGCTGCTGGAGGGCTGCCTGATCGCCGCCCACGCGATCGAGTCGCAGAACGTCTTCGTCTACATCCGCGGCGAGTACCTGACGGAGTACGAGATCCTCCAGCGCGCGGTCGACGAGGCGCGCGAGGCGGGCATCTTCGGCGACGTCGACATCACCGTCTACCGCGGTGCGGGCGCTTACATCTGCGGGGAGGAGACGGCGCTGCTCGACTCGCTCGAGGGCCGGCGCGGCCAACCGCGGCCGCGGCCGCCGTTCCCGCCCATCCAGGGACTCTACGCCGCGCCGACGCAGATCAACAACGTCTGCACGATCGCGACGGTGCCCGCGGTCCTCGAGCTAGGCCCCGACGGCTTCACGAGCATCGGCACGCCCGGGTCCCCCGGGACGGTGCTGTTCTCGATCTCGGGCAACGTCGAGCGGCCGGGGAACTACGAGCTCGAGCTCGGCACCTCGATGCGCGAGCTCATCTACACGCACGCCGGCGGGATCGCCGGCGGCCGGCAGCTGAAGGCGGTCATCCCGGGCGGCTCGTCCGTGCCGGCGCTGACGGCGCGGCAGATCGACGTCCCGCTCGACTACGACTCGTTGGGTGCGATCGGGACGTTCTTCGGCGCCGCCTCGCTGATCGTCGTGGACGACCGCTGCTGCATGGTGCAACTGGCGCTGCGCTCGACGAAGTTCTACATGCACGAGTCCTGCGGGAAGTGCACGCCCTGCCGCGAGGGCACGCGCTGGATGGTGCAGCTGCTCGAGCGGATCGAGGCCGGCGACGGAACGGCTCACGACCTCGAGCTGCTGCGCAAGGTCTGCGACCGCATCGAGGGCAAGTCCCTGTGCGCGCTGGGCGATTTCGCCGTGTGGCCGGTGCAGAGCTACATGGACAAGTGGCCGGACGAGTTCGTCGCACACGTCGAGCAGGGCCGCTGTCCGCTCGCCGGCGAGTCGTCGATCGAAGGCATCTTCGCGCCGAGCGACCAGCACACGCACGCGCCGGTAGCCGAGGTGTCCGCGTGACCCGGTGTCAGACACGCGAACGGAAGTGTCACGCGCTTTCCACAATCCCTGCTCCGGCGGAAACCCCGGTGTCAGACACCGTGACGGAAGTGTGACGTGAGCGCGCCCGAGCTCGTCACCGTCACGATCGACGACCGGGAGATCCAGGTGCCGAAGGGCCTCGGGCTCGTCGAGGCGGCGCTCTACGCAGGCATCGAGATCCCGGTGTTCTGCTACGAGCCGCGGCTCGGCCCGGCGGTCGGCGCGTGTCGCATGTGCCTCGTCGAGGTCGAGGGGATGCCGAAGCTCCAGACCGGCTGCACGATGACCGCCCAGGACGGGCTGAAGATCCACACCGCCCAGACCTCCGCCAAGGCTGCGGACGGACAGAACGCGACGCTCGAGTTCATCCTCGTCAACCACCCGCTCGACTGCCCCGTGTGCGACAAGGGCGGCGAGTGCCCGCTGCAGGACCTGACCTTCCGCTGGGGCCCAGGCGCGACGCGGATGGAGTTCGACAAGCGGACGCTCGAGAAGCCGATCCCGATCTCGCCGACGATCGCGCTCGACCGCGAACGCTGCATCCTCTGTTACCGCTGCACGCGGTTCTCGGAGAACGTCTCCGAAGACTGCCAGCTCGTGGCGCAGAACCGCGGTGCGTCGTCGGTCATCGCGACCTTCGACGACCGGCCCTACCGCGCACCGTTCTCCGGGAACGTGCTCGAGCTCTGCCCGGTCGGCGCGCTCACCTCCACGCAGTACCGCTTCGAGGGGCGGCCGTGGGAGATCCAGAACGTGCCGAGCATCTGCGGCCTCTGCCCGGTGGGCTGCAACATCGCCGCAACGACGCGCGAGGGCAAGATCAAGCGCGTCCTCTCGCGGAACCACCCGGAGGTCGACGAGGGCTGGCTCTGCGACAAGGGCCGCTTCGGCTACACGCACCTGTACGCGCCCGACCGCATCGCCGACCCGCTACGGCGGGTTCGCCGGCGCGGGCTCGAGGAGCTGTCGTGGGACGACGCGCTCGACGAGGCGGAGCGACTGCTGCGCGACGCCGAGGGACGGATCGTGACCGCGCTCTCGGGCTCCGAGACGGTCGAGCAGGCCTACGCGCTCGGGAAGCTGCTGCGCGGCGGGCTCGGCGCGCACACCGCGGTGCTGCCGGAGGAGACGAGCCCGGCGCTCGACGCTTTCCGCCTCCCGCTCTCGGCCATCCGCGACGCGGAGCTGGTCGTCGTGCTCGGCGACGAGCCGGTGCCGGAGCGCGCGCCAATCGTCGCCCTCTGGCTGAAGGCCGCGCGGCGCGCGGGGGCCGAGGTGCACGAGTGCGGCGACGCCCTCGAGGCCTGCCGCCGCCTAGCCGGGAAGGACGACGAGCTGGGTACGCGGCTGCGCGAGAGCGAGCGCGCGATCCTCGTCTGGTCGAGCGAGGAAGGCGCCGGCGGCGCCCACCTCGCCGCCCTGGCACGAGAGCTCGGCTTCGCCAACCGGCCCGGCAGCGGCGCCTTCCACCTGCCGCGCACGGCGAACGGCCGGGGGGTCACAGACGCCTGGGCAGCCGCGGACGACGGCGAGAGCGAGGCGCCCGACCCGATCGGCCTGCTGGTCGTCTCCGGCGACGAGGCCGCCGCGGACCCGAACGTGCGCGTGCTGGCCGAGCGGTCGGAGCGGGTGCTGGTGACCTCGATGTTCCACGGCCTCGCACTCGGCTGGGCCGACCTCGTCCTCCCGGGCACGAGCTACCTCGAGCGCGACGGCACGTACGTGAACCTCGAGGGCCGCCTCCAGCGCCTGCGCCGCGCCGCGATCCCGCCCGCGCCCGACGAGCTCGCGTGGATCTCGCGGCTGGCGGAGCGCTTCGACGTCGAGGTCGCGCCCTTCCCGTCAGCGGTCTTCGCCGAGCTCTCGGACCGGATCTACGACGGCCTTCCGTTCGGCGAGGTCGGCGAGCACGCGGAGCTGCGCACCCGCAGCGAGGCGCCCGCGCCGGACCTTCCGGACGAGCCGCGTGCGCCGAAGGGCAAGGGCCTGGTGCTCGTGCGCTACAAGGCGCTGTTCTCGGGGCCGGCGGTCGAGCGCGTGCCCGAGCTGCAGTTCCAGCGCCCCGAGCCCGAGGTCGAGCTCTCCGAACAGGACGCCAAGCGGCGCAAGATCGGAGACGGCGAGCTCGTGACCGTGTCCCATAACGGCACGTCGCTACAGCTCCAAGCCCGCGTCAGCAGGAGCCTGCGCGCGGGGATCGTCCGGATCGCCTCCGAACACGCAGGCGACCTCGGCGGTCGGGTCGAGGTGGCGAAATGACGAGCACCTGGTGGATCTCGCTCATCGAGGCCTTCCTGATCATCAACCTGCTGCTGCTCACGTTCGCGTACATGACGTGGGTCGAGCGGAAGGTCCTCGGCCGGATGCAGCTGCGCTACGGGCCGAACCGCGCGGGCCCCTTCGGCCTGCTGCAGCCCATCGCCGACCTCGTCAAGCTGATCCGCAAGGAGGCGTTCTTCCCGGAGAGTGCGGTCGACGTGCTCTACATCGCGGCGCCGGTCATGTCGGCGTTCACCGCGCTCGCCGCGTTCAGCGTGATCCCGTTCGGCCCGGGCTGGGACATCGCCGGCTACCAGGTGAACGGCGTCGTCGCCCCTGTGTCGATCGGCCTGATCCTGATCTTTGCCCTGAGCTCGCTCGGGATCTACGGCTTCATCGTCGGCGGCTGGTCATCGCACTCGAAGTACTCGCTGCTCGGCTCGATGCGCACCTGCGCGCAGATGGTGTCGTACGAGGTGTCGCTCACGTTCGCCGTGCTCGGGGTCGTGATCATGGGCCAGTCGCTGAACCTGGTCAGCATCGTGGAGAAGCAGAACGACACGATCTGGTTCGCGGTTCCGCAGGTGGTCGGCCTGCTGGTCTTCTTCATCGCGGGCGTGGCCGAGACGAACCGACCGCCGTTCGACCTCCCCGAGGCCGACACCGAGCTCGTCGCGGGCTACCACACGGAGTACAGCGGCATGCGCTTCGGCCTCTTCCAGATGGGCGAGTACGTGAACATGATCACGCTCTCGGCGCTGGCCGTGACGCTCTTCTTCGGCGGCTGGTACGGGCCGTGGGCGCCGCTGGGGCCGCTCTGGTTCCTGATCAAGCTCCTGATCATCATCTTCTTCTTCCTCTGGTTGCGGGCGACGCTGCCGCGCCTGCGCTACGACCAGCTGATGCGCTTCGGCTGGAAGGTGCTGCTGCCGGTGGCGACGATCAACGCACTCGTTACGGCCCTCGTGGTGGTGGCGACGTGATCGTGACGGCGGCCCTCGTGGTGGCCTTCTGATGGCGCGCCTGAACCCGAATCCGATCGAGAGCGTCAAGGGGTTCGCGGTCACGTTCAAGCAGATCTTCAAGAAGCCGATCACGCAGCAGTACCCGGAGTACAAGCGGCCGCTCTACCCGCGCTTCCGCGGCCGGCACCGGCTGCACCTCCACCAGAACGGGCTCGAGAAGTGCGTCGGCTGCTCGCTCTGCGCGGCTGCGTGCCCGGCCGACTGCATCCGCGTCGTCGCGGCGGAGAACACGCCTGACAACCGCGTCTCGGCCGGCGAGCGCTACGCGCGCATCTACGAGATCAACATGAGCCGCTGCATCTTCTGCGGCTACTGCGAGCTCGCCTGCCCGTTCGACGCGATCACGCTCGGCAACGAGTTCGAGATCTCCGAGTACTCCCGCGACGACCTGATCTACACGAAGGACATGCTCCTCGCGGAGCCGATCAAGCAGGTCCCGGTGGCCGACCCGGAGATCTTCGACACGCCCGTCCCCTACTACGAGACCCACTCATGAGGGCGGCCCCCTTCCGCCGATCTCGCACCCGCTGGGGCGCGACCTCGTCGAAAGGTGACCGCTCGTGATCGTCGCCTCCGCCGCGAACGTGCTGGTCTGGATGGTCTGGGTCGTCGCGGCCTTCGCGTGCCTCGGCACCGGGATCGCGGTGGTCTCATTCTCGAACCCGTTCTACTCGGCGCTGTCGTTGATCGGGAACCTGGCCTCGCTCGCGGTGATGTACCTGCTGCTCTCGGCCGAGTTCGTGGCCGCCGCGCAGGTGCTCGTCTACGCGGGCGCGGTGATGGTGATGTTCCTGTTCGTGATCGCCTACCTCGGCGGCCGGGCCGACGCCCCCTGGCACGGCGGCCCGAGCTGGCAGACGGTCGGCGCCGTCGCGGCCGCGGCCGCGCTCTTCGTCGAGGTGGTCGTCGTGATCGGGCTGAAGACAGGAGGGCGCCTCTCGAACTCGGCCGACATCGAGTCCTCGTTCGGGCGGCCGTACGAGATCGGGCGACTCTTCCTGACCGATCAGCTGCTCACGTTCGAGATCACCTCGATCGTGCTGCTGGTCGCAGCGGTCGGCGGCGTGATCCTCGGGAGCCACTCGCGCGACACACCCCCAGCGGAGACGCAACAGTGAAGGGCCCGGACGTCACTTGGTACCTCTGCGTCGCCGCGTTCCTGTTCTGCACGGGCGCGCTCGGGGTGCTCATCCGCCGCAGCCCGCTGATCGTCCTGCTCTCGCTCGAGATCATGCTCAACGGCGCCAACCTGGCCCTGATCGCGTTCTCGCGGCACTACGGCCAGGGCGACGGCCAGATCTTCGCGCTGGCGGTGATGGCGGTCGCCGCCTCCGAGGTCGTGGTCGGCCTCGGCCTGATCGTCGCGATCGCGCGCCGCCGACTCGAGCTCGACGTCGACAAGCTCTCGACCCTGCGCGGCTAGCACGATGATCGCCGCCGCCTGGATCTGCCTGCTGACGCCGCTCGGAGCAGCGTTGCTGATCACGCTGTGCGGGACGCGGCTCTCACGCCGCGGCGCCGGTTACCTCGCGACGCTCTCGGTGGCCGTCTCCTTCGTGGCCGCGGTCGTCACGTTCGTGGCGCTACTGGGCGACTCGCCCGAGCACCGCTACCACCCCTCGACCCTGTGGCAGTGGCTGACGGCGGGCCAGCTCGACTTCGGCCTGCGCATCGTCGTCGACCCGCTCTCGACGTTCATGATGCTGATCGTCTCCGGGGTCGGGATGCTGATCGTCGCCTACTCGATCGGCTACATGGAAGGCGACGACGAGGAGCGGCGCTACTTCGCCTACATGGCGATCTTCGTCTTCTCGATGCTGCTGCTCGTCCAGGGCGGCAACCTGCTCATGCTGCTCGTCGGCTGGGGCCTCGTCGGCCTCTCCTCGTACCTGCTGATCGGCTTCTGGCACGAGCGGCCGGCCGCGATCGCCGCGGCGAAGAAGGCCTTCGTCATGAACGCGGTCGGCGACGCGACGATGGCGCTTGCGCTCTTCCTCATCATCGAGCGGACCGGCACGCTGAACTTCGAGGAGGTCTTCTCGCAGGCTGACACGATCGGCGGCCCGTGGGCGATGAACCTGATCGCGCTCGGCCTCCTCGGCGGCGCAGTCGCGAAATCGGCCCAGCTGCCGCTGCAGACGTGGCTCCCGGACGCCATGGAGGGCCCGACACCGGTCAGCGCGCTGATCCACGCCGCGACGATGGTGACCGCGGGCGTGTACCTGATCGTCCGCTGCGCGCCGCTGTTCGAGCAGGCGCCGCGGGTGCTCGAGCTGGCGGGCGGGCTCGGCGCGATCACGCTGGTGATGGCCGGGCTGATCGCGCTCGTCCAGACCGACATCAAGAAGGTGATCGCCTACTCGACGATGTCGCAGATCGGCTACATGTTCCTCGGCGCCGGGCTCACGGCCTACCCGGAGGCCATGTTCCACCTGATGACGCACGCCTTCTTCAAGGCGCTGCTCTTCCTCGCCGCGGGCCTCGTGATCCACGCGCTCGCGGGCGAGCAGGACATGCGGCTCATGGGCGGGCTGCGGAAGCTGATGCCGTTCACGTACGTCGCCTTCGTCGTCGGCGCGTTATCCCTTGCGGGAATCCCGCCGTTCTCGGGCTTCTTCTCGAAGGACTCGATCCTGGCCGCCGCGCTCGACCACGGCTGGTACGGCGAGCTGCTCTGGGTCTCCGGGATGATCGGCGCCTTCCTGACGGGCCTGTACGCCTTTCGGATGCTGTTCATCGTCTTCTGGGGCGAGCCGACGCCCTTCGTCCGCGAGCACGTGGTTGAGGGCTCCCACGGCGAGCACCACGGCGAGGGGCCGTTCTCGATGACCTCGACCGTCGCGGTCCTCACCGTGCTCGCCGCGATCGGCGGCTTCCTGCAGTTCGCCAACGTCTGGGATCCGCTGACGACGTGGCTCGAGCCGGTCGCGCGGCCGCTCGTCGAAGCGAGCGGAACGCAGGAGCTGATCTCGTCGGTGTTCGCCGTGCTGCTGGGCCTGGCCGGGATCGGCGCCGCGTGGGTGCTCTACGGCGCCCAGCCTACGGCTTCTAGGATCACGATCCGACGCGGCTTTGCATTCCGCTTGTTGGAGCACAAGTTCTACTTCGACGAGCTCTACGACGCCGTCTTCTACCGGCCGGCGGTCTTCATCGCTCACGGGCTTGCCCGCTGGATCGAGCGGCCGCTCGTGTTCGGCTCGGTGCGTGAGCTCTCACACGGCATCGGCAAGCTCGGGCTGGACACCAGCCGCCTGCAGACCGGGCTCGTCCGCACGTACGCGTTCGCGATCGCCGCGAGCATCGCCGTCGTCACCCTCGTCTTCGTGGTGGTCCGCTGATGGATCCAGGCTGGCTGACCACCGCGCTGATCCTGCTTCCGGCCGCAGGGGCGCTCGTCGTCTGGATCCTGCCGCTGCGGCCGTTCGCGGTCGGCTCGACGGCGCTGCTCGTCGCGCTCGCGGAGGTCGCGCTCTGGGTCGACGCCGCGGCGCGCTTCGACTTCGACCAGAGCGGGCTCCAACTGGCGCAGCAGCAGAGCTGGTTCAGCGACCTCAACGTCTCCTACCACGTCGGCTTCTACGGCTTCTCGATGTGGCTCGTCGGCCTCACGGTGGTAGTGCTCGCGGCCGCCATCGGCTACGCGGTCTGGGCGGGCCGGGAGCGCCCGCGCGCCTACTACGGGCTGATGCTGCTGCTGACGGGCGCCATCGTCGGCGTCTTCGTCGCCCAGGACCTGCTGCTCTTCTACGTCTTCTGGGAGGCGATGCTCATCCCGCTCTACTTCCTGGTCGGGGTCTGGGGCGGGGCGGGCCGGTTGCGGGCGACGCTCGTGTTCGTGATCTACACGATGGCGGGCTCGCTGCTGATGCTCGCCTCGATCATCGTGCTCGGCCTCTCGCAGGGCACGTTCGACCTCGTCCAGTCGGGCACGAACGGGAGCGACTGGATCTTCCTCGGCTTCGTCGCCGCCTTCGCCGTGAAGGCGCCGATCTTCCCGTTGCACGCGTGGCTTCCCGAGGCCTACCGCGAGTCGTCCCCGGAGGTCTCCGCGGTGCTGAGCGGCGTCGTCTCGAAGGTCGCCGCCTACGGCTTTTTGCGGATCGCGATCGCCAAGTTCCCGGGTCCCACCGCGGACCTGCGCACCCCGATCCTCGTGCTCGCCGCCTGCGGGCTCGTCTACGGCTCCCTCGTCGCCTTCCGCTCGCCCGATCTGCGCGGCGTGATCGCCTACTCGAGCCTCGCGCAGATGGGCCTGATCACGCTCGGCCTCTTTGCGGTGAACGACCTCGGTCTCAACGGCGCGGTGCTCCAGATGGTCAACCACGGGCTCATCTCGGCGACGCTCTTCCTCCTCGCGGGCGCGATCGAGCGGCGCACGACGACCGGTGAGCTCGGCGCGCTGGGAGGAATGGCGCGAGGGAGGCCGGCGCTCGCGACCGTGCTGATGACCACGGGCGTGATCGCGCTCGCCGTGCCGGGCTCGGCGGCGTTCGCGGGCGAGTTCGCGATCCTGGCCGGCGTCTTCCGCACGGGCTACGGCTACGCGATCGTCGGGGCAGCCGCGATGGTGCTCGCCGCCATGTACATGCTGCGGCTGATCTCCGCCGTGCTGCACCGCAGTCCGGGTCCGTCGGTCTCCGAGGCCGCGCTCGACCTGCGCCCGGCCGAGCTGACGGTGATCGTCCCGCTGGTCGCCCTGCTGCTCGTGCTCTCGGCGTGGCCCGCCGCGATTACCGAGCGCTCGTTCGCCTCGGCGCCGCCGATCCCGAACAAGGCGAGCGTGATCGCGACGACCGAGGCCGGCCAGCTGCTGATGCTGTCGAAGGAGCTGGCGGAGAAAGGCCAGTCGCCGTGATCCTCCTCGCACTCGCCACTCCGCCGATCGACTGGGCCGCCCTCGCGCCGCCGCTGGCCCTGCTCGCCGCCACCGGGGTGAACCTCCTCATCGCCGTGCTCGTCCCGCGCGGCGACCGGCGGGTCGTCGCCGCGTACGTCGCCCTCGCGGGCTTCGCGGGTGCCCTCGTCGCCGCGGCGATCCTGTTCGACCAGAGCCCGAACGGCCACGGCGTGATCGCCGACGCGATCCAGCGCGACCGGCTCGGCGCGTTCACGGCGATGATCATCGCGGGCTCGGGGATCCTCGCGATCGGCACCTCCTACCGCGAGCCGATGTCCGACGACCACATCGCCGAGTACTACGCGCTGCTGGCCTCGGCGGGAGCGGGCATGGTGTTCCTGGCCACCGCGAGCAACCTGATCACGCTCTTCCTCGGCCTCGAGTGGTTCTCGATCAGCCTCTACATCCTCTGCGCGATCGACCGCGAGCTCGTCGGCTCGCTCGAGGCCGGCCTCAAGTACCTGATCGTCGGCGGTTTCGGCTCCGCGATGCTGCTCTTCGGCTCCGCCCTCGTCTACGGAGCGACAGGCGCGATCGAGTTCGACCGGATCGCGCAGGTGGTGCAGCAGCAGGGACTGAGCGACGACGCGCTGCTGGTCACCGGGCTCGCGCTCATGATCGGCGGGCTCGGCTTCAAGGCCTCGGCGGCGCCGTTCCACATGTGGACGCCCGACGTCTACGAGGGCGCGCCGACACCCGTGACGGCGTTCATGTCGGCCGCGACGAAGGCGGTGGCGCTCGTGCTGATGCTGCGCGTGCTCGTGACCGCGTTCCCGCAGGAGGCGCGCCTATGGACGGTGACCGTCGCCGCGATCGCCTGCGCCTCGCTCGCGGTCGGGAACCTGGCGGCGCTCGTGCAGAGCAACGTGAAGCGGATGCTCGCCTACTCGTCGATCTCCCACGCCGGCTTCATGCTGATCGCGATCGCGGCGAACAACGCGCTCGGCGCTCGCGCGCTCCTCTACTACCTGATCCCGTACTGCGCGATGTCGGTCGGAGCCTTCGCGGTCGTCGCTGCCCGTGAGCGGGAGCTCAACCGGCCGGTGACGCTCGACAACCTCGCCGGCTTCGGCTGGGAGCGGCCGCTGCTCGGGGTCTCGATGGTCGCCTTCATGCTCGGCTTCGCCGGGTTCCCGCTGACCGGCGGCTTCGTCGGCAAGTTCTACGTCTTCTCCGCTGCGTACGAGCACGGCTGGACCTGGCTCGTGATCGTCGGCGTCACCGCGACGGCCGTGAGCCTCTACTACTACCTCGGCGTGATCCGCGCGATGTACTTCCGGCCCTCGGAGGAGCTGCAGCTTGCACCGGTGGTGGGCGGCTCGCCTCCACCCGAGCGCGCGCTGCAGGCCGCGGTCACAGCGGCGCTCGTCGTCACCGTCGGCTCGTTCTTCGCCGTCCAGCCGCTCATCGACGCGGCGAAGAAGGCTGCGAGCTCGCTGCCGTTCTAGCGGTTGCGCACCTCGGCGGCCGCCGACACGGCGGCCTGGACGCAGAAGACCCCAAGGCAGGCCAGCAGCGCCGAGCGGCCGAGCGCCGGCACGACGCCTTCGGTGACCTCCGGCGCGCGCACGGCGGCCCCCACCACGAGCAGGCCGAGCACGAGAGTCCAGAGCAGTGCGTGCAGGTGGTCGCGGTTGTCGTCGAGCACGTCGCCGAAGGCCTCGAGCGCCGCCACCGCCGCGGCCGGCACCCCGAGCAGGAGCGCGTAGAACGCGAGCCGATGAGCGCCTACCCCGTCCGCCGCCGCCGCCGCAATCACGAGCGCAACGGGTATCGCCCGACGAGCCATGGAACAGGGTTCTGCGTCCGCATCGCGGTTCCTTCGTTACGCTCAGCGCACCTGTGAGAAAGGAGCGCGCATGCCCGATGTGCCGGTGACGTGGCTGGGCCACGGCAGCTTCCGGGTCGACTCGCCCGGCGGCAAGCGGGTCTACCTCGACCCCTGGCTCGGGAACCCGAAATGCCCAGACGCCGAGAAGGAGCCCGAGCGGATCGACGTGATCGCGCTCACGCACGGACACAACGACCACGTCGGAGAGACCGTCGAGCTGAGCAAGCAGTTCTCGCCCGAGATCGTCGCCAACGTCGAGCTGAAGAGCTGGCTCGGCGAGCAGGGCGCACCGGTCGGCGAGATGCCGGGGCCGAACAAGGGCGGCACCGTCGAGGCGGCCGGGGTGAAGTTCACGCTCGTGAACGCGTTCCACTCGAGCGGCGCCGCCGACCTCACCTACCTGGGCGAAGCGGCGGGGATCGTGATGGAGCTCGAGAACGGCACCAAGCTCTACTTCGCCGGCGACACGTGCGTCTTCGGCGACATGCAGCTCATCGGGCGGATCTACTCGCCCGACGTCGCGATCCTGCCGATCGGCGGGCACTTCACGATGGACCCGCGCGAGGCGGGCGTCGCGCTGGAGCTGCTCGGCACGACGCGCTGTATTCCGTGCCACTACGGCACCTTCCCGCTGCTCGCCGGAACCCCGGACGAGTTGCGACAGCACGCGCCCTCCGGGGTCGAGGTGATCGACCTGCAGCCCGGGGAGACGACGACGGTTTAGATGCAACCCCCTCGCGCCCAGCTCGAACGCAAGGTGATCGCTTGAGAGAGCGCTGGTTCGGCGCCACCGGCCGACGCGTGCCCGAGATCGCAATAGACGGAGAGCTGGACGTAGACGACGCGCTCGTGCTCGACGGCGTCTCCGACGAGGCTGCGCTGCGAGAGGCCCACGAGCACGGGCGGCCCGTCGTGGTGCGGGCAGACTCGGCGGAGGCCGTCAAGGCGGCGCTCGCCCGGCCTGAGGTCGCCTCGGTGCTCGTGCCCGACTCGAAGCGCGAGCTCCTCGGGCTGGATCTCACCGAGCTGACGTATGGCGAAGCGCAGAGATGAGGGGCGAGCCAGTGAAGCCGATGCCACCGTGCGTCAGACGGTCACGCGGGCAAAGCCCGCACGACCTCTATGGTCGGCGCCGGCGAGTCGGAGCCTTGGGCTGGCCGGTCGTAGCCACGTACTCGATCGCGTGCTGTGACCTCGAGGCCGGCCAGTGGGGCGTGGCCACGCAGTCGAAGTTCCTCGGCGTCGGCTCGGTCGTGCCCTGGGCGGAGCCGCAGGTGGGCGCGATCGCGACCCAGGCCTGGGCGAACCCGCGGTACGGGCCCGACGGCCTGGCGCTGCTGCGCGAAGGGCTGAGCGCGGAGGAGGTGGTCGAGCGCCTGACCTCGGCCGACGAGGGCCGCGATCACCGCCAGCTCGGCGTCGTCGACGGCAAGGGCGGCAGCGCGAGCTTCAGCGGCGCGGAGTGCATGGACTGGGCCGGCGGCCGCACCGGTCCGTGCTACGCGGCGCAGGGCAACATCCTCGTCTCGGCCGAGACCGTCGACGCGATCGCCGAAACGTTCGAGGCGACGTCCGGCCGGCCGCTGGCGGAACGCCTGCTCGACTGCATGGACGCGGCGCAGGCGGCCGGCGGCGACCGGCGCGGGCAGCAGTCCTCGGCCCTGATCGTGGTCGAGCGCGACGGCGGCTACGCGGGGCTTTCCGACGGCGTCGTCGACCTGCGCGTCGACGAGCACGAGCGGCCACTCGAGGAGCTGCGCCGCATCTATGTCATGCACCAGGCGATCTTCGGAGAGACACCGCGCGAGGAGTGGCTCGAGGTCGACGACGCGCTCGGACAGGAGCTGCGCGAGCGCCTCGGCCGGCTCGGCTACGACGGCGACCTCGCGGAGTCGTACTTCGCCTGGGCGGGTAAGGAGAATCTGGAGGAGCGCGTCGACGGCGTCGACCGCGTGGATCCCGTGGTCATCGAAGAGCTGAGGAGGCAAAGTTGAGCGGACGCATCGCGCGGGTCGACGACCTCGAGCGCTACCCGATCTCCGGCCAGGAGGGGCTTACGTGGAGGCCCGTTCGGCGCCATTTCGACATCAAGTCGTTCGGCGTCAACGCGTACACCGCCGACGAGGCCGGCCAGCGCGTGGTCGAGGAGCACCGCGAGGACGGTGGGCACGAGGAGCTATACGTCGTGATCAGCGGCCGGGCGACGTTCACGCTCGACGGCGAGGAGCACGACGCACCGACGGGGGCGCTCGTGCACTGCACGCCCGGGACGCACAGAGGCGCCGTCGCCGCCGAGCCGGGAACAACCGTGCTCGGGATCGGCGCGAAGCAGGGCGAGGTCTTTCAGCCGTCCGGCTGGGAGTGGGTTTTCGCAGGGGTCGCGCTGCTCGAGCAGGGCGACGAGGAGGGAGCGCGGCGGGAGCTCGAGGCTGGAATCGCAGCCAATCCAGGCGCGTGGCAGGGGCCGTTCAACCTCGCCTGCATCGAGGCGCGGCTCGGGAACCGCGACGCGGCCTTCGAACAGCTCGAACGCGCGGCCCAGCTCGACCGCGAGGCCGTGGCGAAGTACGCGGCGCGCGACGAGGACTTCGCGTCGATCAGGGACGACCCGCGCTTCCTAGCGATCACCGGGCAATCGGACGCCGTCGGCGCGAGCTCGTAGCGCAGACAGCGGGTCGGCTTCCGGCCTCGCCACGAGGAGCACGGCGCCGTGACCCGGCTCCGCGACGAGCGAGTCCACGAGCAGCTGGAGGCCGATCGCAAGCGCGAAGGCCTTGTGCGCGTGCTCGCCCCCGAACGGCACCAGCTCGTCCTCCGCTGCCTCGCCGGCCAGAACCTCGCCGTAGGTGACGCGGCCCATCGAGACGTCGCTGACGAGCGGCTTGCCGCCTGAAGCCGGGATCGCGATCGCAAGCGGATTCGTCCCGGCGAGCTTTGGCCCGCCGTCCGGGTGGCCGAGCCGTGCAGGTGAGGTCGCGGTGAGCGCGGCGACGAGACCTCCCTCCGCGAGCTTCCGGCCCCAGTAGCCGAGCATCCCGGTCGGGAAGGTGCGCTGCGCAACGACCATGCGGGCGTGCTGCGGCGGCTCCGCGAGCTGCGTCTCGACGATCGCGGCCAGCGTCAAGTAGCCGAGCGCGCCGTTGCCGTCCCAGCGCTGGTAGCCCGGCTCGTCGAGGACGCACCGTGCGCGCGCCGAGGGATCGAGCTCGAACGGCCGCGTCGCCAGCCACTCGACCCGTGAGAGCCCGTGGCCGGTCTTACCCCGCCGCTCCGCATCGAGGAAATGGTCGGCCAGCGTACGGGCGTCGCCCTCGCCGAAGCCGAGCCCCTGGAGCGTTTCGAGTACCTCGTGTTCACGCATGTTCACGAAATCCTTACGGAGCGCAACAATCGCCTGCGCGGAAGCGTCGTCTTAGTCTCTGGTTTCAGCGGGGGCTCCAGTGCGGAGACCCCGGGGTCCGCTGGAACTCCTGAAGGGCGCCCAACGTGGCGCCCTTCAACTTTGACCGCTATAACGCCCAGGTGAGACCGGCCGCAGCGCTTGCCGTCGCGCTCGGAGCCGTGCTCGCGGCGAACGCCGCTGCGGCTCCGAAGCCGCATGCAGAGCGAGTTCAGTCGGGCGATGTCGAAGCCGTTTTCACATACACGTACGACCGCGCCAAGTTCCGCTTCGCGCGACAGCGCCTGACGATCAAGCGCCTTGGCGAGACACGCTTCTCCGCGCGGCTGCGAAAGCCGCCGCTGGGCGGTTTCAACGCCCAACCTGCGCGCTACTTCGAGCACCACCCGTCGGTGTCGATCAGCGACCTCGACGGCGACGGCGAGCAGGAGGTGGTGCTGGACCTCTACTGGGGCGGAGCGCACTGCTGCTGGTACACCCAGATCTACCGGTACGTCGACGGCCGCGCCGACTACCGCACGAACGTCCACATCTGGGGCAACTTCAGCTACGTCCTCGCCGACCTCGAGCACGACGGCAGGCAGGAGCTGGTGACGCGCGACAACCGCTTCTCCTACGCGTTCTCGAGCTTCGCCGACTCACGCTGGCCGGTGCGGATCCTCCGCTACCGGCAGGGCGGGATGAGGATCGTCACCCGCCAGTACGCGAGCGAGATCAGGCGCGACGCGACGGCGCTATGGCACGAGGCGCTGAGCCGCAAGAAGACGCGCAGCAACCAGGGCGTGATCGCCGCCTGGGCCGCCGACCGGTGCATGCTCGGCCGCTGCACGCAGGCGTTCACGACGATCGACCGGCTCTCGCGCACCGGCCGGATCCACGGCGAGCGGACGAGAGTCGCCTACGAGCGGCGCCTCCGCGCCTTCCTCACGCGAACCGGGTACCGCTAACCGACGACGGGTAGTGACTTCACGATCCCGATGCCTTGCTCGCGCTTGGTGCCGGCGATCGCCTCCGCCGCCGCGAGTATCTCGCGCGCCGGTTCGGAATCCGGATCGCTTTCGACCAGCGGCACGCCCTCGTCGCCGGCCTCGCGCAGCCGTGCGTCCAGCGGCACGCGTCCGAGCAGCGGCACCTCGAGCTCGCCGGCCAGGCGCTCGCCGCCCCCGCTGCCGAACGCCTCGCCGCTCATGTTCTCGATCACCCCGAGCAGGCGCATGTTCGTCTTGCGGGCCATCAGCGCCGCACGCGCGGCGACCTCCTGCGCCAGCGGCTGAGGCGTGGTCACGATCACGGCCTCCGCCCGCGGCAGCAGCTGGCCGAGCGAGATCGAGACGTCGCCCGTGCCCGGCGGCATGTCGACCACGAGCGTGTTGAGCTCGCCCCAGTGCACGTCTGTGAGGAACTGCTCGAGCGCCCGGTGCAGCATCGGCCCGCGCCACATGACGGGCTCGTTGTCCTCGAGGAAGAACCCGATCGACATCAGCTTCAGCTCGCCGCGCACCGGCGGGACGATCATCCGGTCGACCGCCACCGGCTTCTGGTGGATGCCGAGCAGGTGCGGGATCGAGTGCCCGTAGACATCGGCGTCGAGGATCCCGGTCCGCTGGCCGAGGCGGTCGAACGCAGCGGCGAGGTTGGCCGCCAGGGTCGACTTGCCGACGCCGCCCTTGCCGCTGGCGACCGCGATCACGCGCGTCGAGCGGTCGAGCTGGATGCCCTTCGTTCGCTCGGTGACCGATCCGCGCAGTCGCGCCGTCAGGGCGCTGCGCTCCTCGGGCGTCATCACGCCGAACTCGAGCGACACACGCTCCACGCCCTCGACCGGCGCGAGCGCCTGGGCAACCTGCTGCTCGAAGCTCGCCCGGAGCGGGCAGCCGGCAACCGTGAGTGCAATGCCGACGGTGACGTCGCCGCCCTCGATCCGCAGGTCACGCACCATGTCGAGCTCGACGACGTTCCGCTTGAGCTCGGGGTCGATGACCTGCTCGAGCGCCTTGAGAATCGCTTCCCGCTGAGGCTCCACGTCCGGACCTTAGCTATACCCCCAAGCGTCGTCGCAACCAGAGCCCATTCCGCACGGCATAGCCGTCCCAGTCGTTGTTGAAATACGCGAAGACCTCGTGGTCTTCGGCCCAAGCAGCGAGCCTGCGCGCCCAGTCCTCGAGCTCGCGCTCGGAGTAGTTGCCGCCACGCCCGCGGCGCCCGTAATGGAAGCGGACGAACGTCCAGTCGGCCGTGAGCTCGTGCGTCTGGAACGGCCGCTCCGGCGTGTCGCCGATCACGAGTGCGATGCCGTGCCGGCGCAGGAGGTCGTACACCGGCTCGGCGAACCAGGTCTCGTGGCGGAACTCGAAGCAGTGCCGGCCTGCAGGCAGCTGCTCGAGCGCCTCCGCGAGCCGCTCGTCGTCGCGCCGGAAGCCGGGCGGAAGCTGCCAGAGCACCGGGCCGAGCTTCGGCGAGTCGGCAAGCGGCCGGATGCGATCGTAGAAGAGCGCGATGCTCGGCGGAAGCTCGCGCAGCCGCTTGATGTGCGTTGCGTAGCGGCTCATCTTCACCGTGAAGATGAAGCCTGGCGGCGCCTGGTCGACCCAGTTCGCAACCGCGCTCTCCCGCGGCAGCCGGTAGAACGTCGAGTTCACCTCGACCGTGTCGAAGTGGCGAGCGTAGAACTCGAGCCAGCGCCGTTGCGACAAGCGTGGCGGGTAGAAGACGCCGTCCCGCCAGTGCTTGTAGTTCCAGCCCGAGCAGCCGATCCGGATCGGCTTCACCGCGAGAGCGCGGCGAACAGGCGGTTGCAGACCTCCGGGGTAGCCGCTGCTACGACACGCGAGCGGCCCTCGATGTCGAGCGGCGCCGCGCCGAACGGAGCCGCCTCCGGGAGGTCGATCGCCAGGCCGAGCTCGCGCACGAGCAGCTGCGCAGCGGCGATGTCGACCGCCCGGGCCGGCTTCAGCGAGCAGACCGCGTCGACCCGGCCGGCGCCCAGGTGGCAGAGCGACAGGGCCAGCGAGCCCATCACGCGCAGGCGGTAGGCGAGCCCGACCATCTCACGAGCCTTCTCGGCCACGCTGGAAGTCAGCGTCGCCTCGAACGAGAGGATCTCGATCTTCTCCTTCGGCGGAAGGGGAGCGAGCACCGCGCCGTTCAGCCGCGCTCCCATTCCCTTCTCGGCGACCCACTCCTCGCCGCTGCCGAAGTCGTGGACGAAGCCGAAGACGACGTCGTCCATCGTGTCCCCATCGGCGACCGCGATCGAGACGGAGAAGAACGGGATGCCGCGCTTCGCGTTCAGGGAGCCGTCGATCGGGTCGACCACGATCCGGGTGGCGCCGTCGCCGACGATGCCGACTTCCTCGGAGACGATCGTGGTGCCCTCGACTTGCTGCAGCCGCGCGAGGATCACCTGCTCGGCCGCCGCGTCGACAGCCGTCGTCTCGTCGCCGCCCTCGCCGTAGCCGACGACGGGCTCCCGCTCCGCGCGCGTCGGCAGCTCCTCGAGCACGCCGCGCACGTCCGCGACCGCCTCGCGGCAGAGCGCGAGCCAGTCCGTCACAGGTTCACTGAGGCGCCGCTTGCGGCGCCGACATCAGGACGCACGGGCTCCGCCCGGGCGTCCGTCTGAACTGACCGACCGAACCGCCGGAATGATCACAGCGGCAGGAACAGAAGCCCGCTGACGAGCTTCGGATAGAAGTACGTGCTCTTCTGCGGCATCGTCTCGCCGCGCTGGGCGACCGCGAAGACGTCCTCGATCCGGGTCGGCCGCATCAGCACCGCGACCGCCGCCTCGCCCTCGTCCACGGCCCGCACCGCCTCCTGCCAGTCGGGCGTGTAGCTGATGCCGTCGTGCCCGAGGCGGTCGACGAGCTGCACGTCGAGCTCGTTGCCGTCGACGGCGAGCTCGGCGCCGCTGCCGCGGTAGACGACCGCGGCGGCGCGGTCCGGCGGGGCCTGCTCGAGCGCCTCGTGGGCCGCATTCGGCTCCGCGAGCGGCTCAGCTGGGAGCTTCTCGGCCGGCTCGTGCTCGAAGAGCCGGTGGGTCGGGAAGATCATCAGGCCCGGGTCGTCGAGGCTGACGAGCACGGCCAGAACGTAGGCGCTCCCCGGAGTTCCGGCCTCCTCGTGGTAGGCAAGGGCGGTCTCGTAACGGTGGTGGCCGTCGGCGATCAGCAGCTGGCGATCGGCGAAGGCCTCGGCGACGCCGTCGGGCGCGGGCGCCAGGCGCCACAGGCGCGCGCCCTCGACCTCGAGGTCCGGCCCGTGGTCCGGACGCGTGGCCGGTGGCGCCCCCTCGTGGAGGAAGAAGAGCGGCTCGAGCTGCGCCTGGACCTCGCGCAGCAGGCGCAGGCGGCCCTCCTTCGGCCCGCGGTGCGTTCGTTCGTGTGGCAGGACGACGCGGCTCTCGTACGGCTCGGCCTTGAGTGCGGCGACGAGGCCCTCCCGGGTGCGCGCGACTCCGTCCGGACCGACGTAGTCCTGCGAGAGCCACCAGAACGCCGGCTCGGCCTCGTCGCTCAGCACGCCGTCCTCCCGCCAGGCACGCCACGTGCGCCCGGCCTCGGCCTCGTCGGCGGGCAGCGTCAGATGGACGACGTTGTGCGAGTTGCGTGCAGCGAGCTGTTCCCGTTCGGCCGGCGAGATGACGTCATAAGGCGGTGCGACGAGCGCCTCGAGCGGGCCGGCGCCCTCGCCGTAGCGGACGGCGCGAAAGGGCTTCACCTCGGCCACGGGGCGGGAGCGTACCAGCCGTGCTCGAGCCTAGACTCGCTCCGTGAACGCCATCGAGTCGCTCGCCGAAGACCGGGTCGTGGAGGGCGTGTACGCGGTCGCGAAGAAGGAGCGGCGGCGCACCCGCGCCGGGTCTCCGTACCTCGCGCTGGAGCTCGTCGACCCGAGCGGCCGGATCGAGGCGCGGGTGTGGTCGGACGTCGAGCTGCTCGACTCGCGCTTCGGCGAGGGTGATGCGGTCCGGGTGCTGGGCCGGGTTGAGCGCTACCGCGACAAGCTGCAGCTCGAGGTGCGCTCGCTGGAGGCCGCGGCGGGGGCGGATCCCGCGGCGCTGGCCCCGGCGCTCCGGCGGGACGCGGCGGAGCTGGACGGGTTCTTGGAGTTCCTCGCGGCGGAGATCGCGCACCCCGGGCTGCGCGCGGCGGTGCGGCGGTTCGTCGAGGACGAGACGCTCCGGACGGCGCTCCGCTCACTGCCGGCTGCGGAGACGCACCACGCGTATGCGGGCGGGCTGCTGGAGCACACGGTCGGGGTCGCGACGCTCTGCCGCGAGGCGGCGCAGCTGCATCCGCGGCTACGGGCCGATCTGGTGCTCGCCGCCGCGCTCCTGCACGACGTCGGGCGAACCGCGGAGCTGGAGCGGGGGCCGACCTTCCGCCCGACCGAGGAGGGCCGGCTGCTCGGCCATGTCCACCTCGGGCTGCGGCTCGTGGAAGAGCGCGCGGCCGCGCTCGAGCCGGAGGTGCGGGCCGAGCTCCTTCACGCCATCGCCGTGCACCACGACGCGCGCGGCGCCCGGACGGCCGAGGCGTCGGTGCTGTACCACGCGAACCAGCTCGACGCGGCGGCCGCGACGCGGCCGGTCGAGTAGCTACCGCTTCCGGAGCACGTCGATGCCGACGGCGCTGCTGGTCGTGACGGCTCCCGCGTTGTCGGTCGCGCGCGCCGTCAGGGAATGGGTCCCGGGCGGCACGTTCTTCCACGTATAGGAGTAGGGCGCGCTGGTGTCCGTGCCCAGGAGGGTCGTTCCGTCACGGAACTCGACCTTCGCCACGGTTCCGTCGGGATCGCTCGCCGATGCTGCGATCGTGATGCTCGGCTTCCAGGTGAAGATCGCGGCGTCGACCGGATACGTGATGCTCACGCTCGGCGGGGTGTTGGGCGGCGGCGGTGGAGGTGGCGGCGGTGGCGGTGGCGGGGGCGGGGGCGGTGGAGGTGGCGGCGGTGGCGGGGGCGGCGGAGGTGCTGGGTTGTTGACCGTGATGCCGGATGCCAGGCTCGCCGTGACGCCGCCGAGGTCGTCGGTGGCGCGGGCGGTGAGCGAGTAGCTTCCGGCGCCGACCCCGCTCCAGGTGTAGGTGTACGGGGCGGTCGTGTCCTCGCCGAGCTTCGTCTGGCCGTTGAAGAACTCGACCTTGGTGACGGTGCCGTCGGCGTCCGAGGCGGTCGCGGCGAGATTGACGGTGGCGGGCGCCGTGAAGGTCGCGCCGTTGCTCGGCTGGGTGAGCGTCACGGTCGGCCGGGAGTTGCCCTGGAGGGTGACCATGCGGGCAACCGAGGGCACACCGCTCGTGTTGGCGATGAAGAGCATGTAGAAGCCCGGCGGCGCGATGTTGGCATTCGCGGGTGCGGTCGCGGTGAGGCCCGTGGCGCCGGTGGTGAAGGTCAACGGGATGTAGCGCTGCTCCATGTTGTTCGAGTGCGTGACCGCGCCCAGCCGCACGAGAGCGACGTTCTGGATCGACCCCGGGTTCGCCGTCGCGATATCCATCGCGGCGCCGTAGCTCGTGGCGGCAGGTGCGGAGTCGATCGAGGGTCGCGGCGCAAGCGTGCCGTCGGCCTGGAAGAGGTAGGGCGGCGAGAAGATCTGGGCGTTCTTGGCGAGGTAGCCCACCTGGTCGCACGTCCCGCAGATGCCGCCGCCGGAGGACAGGACCCTGCCGTCGGGCAGCAGCAGCGCTGTCGAGTGGTACTGGCGCGTGACCTGCTCCGCGGCCAGCGTCCGCCACTGGCCCGTCGCCGGGTTCCACTGCTCGGCGGCGTAGACGCCCGCGTTGAGGTCGACGAGGCTCGCGCCCGACGAGTTCCCGCCCGTTGCGAGGACGCTGCCGTCGGCGAGCACGGTCAGGTTGTGCTGCCGGCGGCCGAAGGCCATCGGCGCCGTGGCCGTGATCTGGGGCGTAGCGCCGCTGAAGTCGACGACCCGCGCGTCTTTCGTCGAGCCGCCGCCGCCCGCTACGAGCATCTTCCCGATGTCGTAGATCGCGTGGCCGCCGTAGTCGCGGTTGATCGAGTCGCGCTGACCAAACGTCTGCCAGGCGCCGGTGCCGCTCGTGTCGAGCGCGCGCAGCGTCTGGTCGGGGCCGGAGTAGAACGCCTTGCCGTTCGGAGCGACGTCGATCCACGGGTACAACGGGAGGCTGAGCGACGCGCCGGTGAGCGCACGCAGGTTGCCTGCGGTCGTGCGCACCTCGGGGGTGTTCACGCGGCCCGAGGTGATGAGCATCTCGCCGTTGCTCAACGGCGTCACAGTTGGATACCAGCGCCCGCCCAGCATGTCCGGGCCGCGGCTCCACAGATTCGTGACGGGATCGAAGATGTGCGTCTGGACGATCCCGTTGAGCGCCTGGTCCAGGTTCCCGCCGGCCATGAACATCCGGCCGTCGGGGAGATGCGCAAGGCCGCTGCAGAAGATGTTGAAGCCGGTGTCGACGTTGACCGGCGTCTGCGTTCCCGTCGCCGGATCCCACAACGTCGCCCGTGAGTGGTCCTGCACGGGGTAGGTCTCGGTCGCGTTGTCGCCGATCGAGTCGTAGGCGAGCACCTTGCCGTTCGGCAGCAGCGCGACGTGCACGCCGACCACCGGCCAGTTGACGACCGGGCCCCACTCGCCCACGTCCTGCGGCGCGCCCGCGGCTGCAACGGCTGCCCTCGTTGCGGCGCCTCTCGTGACGGCGCGCGTATGGACGTCCAGCGCCCGCTCCTGCGTGGGCAGAAGCGTGACCGCATCCTCGGCTGCGTGGCCGGCGGCGGTGTTCACGCCATCATGTGCTCCCGCGCCCGGCGCGACGAGCGCTATCACGGCGGCGAACGCTACAAGCGTCACGCCGAATCGGTACGCCAAGACCTGCCTCCCCTTCCGCAGAATCGTCTGGAGGGTAGGCCGCCCGACCGGACGTTACTACTAGCTCAAGGTCGAGTTTCGGCTAGACGTTGAAGCGGACGGTCAGAACGTCGCCGTCCTGCACGTGGTACGTCTTGCCCTCGAGCCGCTGCAACCCGCGCCGGGCCGCCTCGGCGTAGCCGCCGCTCTCGACCAGGTCGTCCCAGGGCACCACCTCGCAGCGGATGAAGCCGCGCGCGATGTCGGTGTGGATCGTGCCCGCCGCCTCCAGAGCCGTCTGGCCGCCGCGCAGTGTCCAGCCGCGTGCTTCCTTCTCGCCCGCGGTGAAGAACGTGATCAGCCCGAGCGCCTCGAACAGACGACGCACGACCTCGTCGAGCGCCGGCGGCCCGTCGCGGAACGCGGCCGCCTCCTCCTCGGACAGGTCCCCCAACTCCGCCTCGAGCTTCAGGTCGATGCCCTCCGGCCCGTTCACGACCGGCACGACCGGCTTCGTCGTCAGCGGCTCGAGCTCGGGCGGCAGCTCGCCCTCCCACGCGCGCAGCGACTGCCCCGCCTCCAGGTGCGCGAGCACCTGCTCGAGCCGCGCGACCTCGGCCCGCAGCTTCTGGTCTCCGGACTTCGCCTGCTTCGCCACCCGCTCGAGGCGCCGCTCGACGTGGTCGCGGTCGGCCACGAGCAGCTCGAGCTCCAGCCGTTCGAGGTCGTCCTCCGGATTCGCGCCGGCCGAGAACCCGTCCAGTACGGCGACCAGCGCGTCGACCCGCCGCAGGTTCCCGAGCAGCTGCGGCCCGGTTCCCGGCACGTCGACGACGCGCGCCGCCGCGGGGGTCACCTTCGCCGACGACACGACCTCCGCGACCTGCCCCAGCCGCTCGTCCGCGATCGGCGCCATGCCGACGTGCTCCTTGCCGAAGTCCGGCCCGACACCCGCCCGCGTCAGGACGTTGAACAGCGTCGTCTTGCCCGCGGCCGGCAGGCCCACGATTCCCGCTTCTAGCACTGCCGGTCCTCCCATCGGTGATGGGAGTCTGGCTCTCGGTCGCTAGCACCAAGCCAGAGTTCGCACTCGTTCGCAGCCCAGGCTGGACGCCTGGGCAAGGACGAGGGTGAGCTCTGGCGCAGCGTGATAGCGGGCGAGAGACGGGCTTCCATTGCCGGTGGGAGGACTAGTCTTGCGGGAGTTGCTTCTGCAGCGACGCGAGAGCGCGATGCTGGAGTGACTTGACGGCGCCCTCCGACTTCCCGAGCACGGTCCCGGCCTCGCCGTTCGAGAAGTTGAACAGGAACTTCAGCATCAACACCTGCTGCTGCTCGAGCGAGAGGTTCTCGATCAGCTCGAGCATGCTGCGCCGGCCGATCGACTGCAGCGCGGCGTCCTCCGCCGAGGACTCCTCGGCACCCTCGGGCTCGGGCACTTCCTCCTCCGGCTGCCAGCGGCGCGACGCGCGGAAGTGGTCCATCGCGAGGTTGTGCGCGATCCGGAAGAGCCAGGCCGAGAAGGGCGCCGACCGCCAGCGGAAGCGACCGATCGCCTCCAGCATCTTCAGGAAGGTCTGCGTCGTCAGGTCCTCGGCGTCGTGCCGGTTGCCGACGCTCATGTGCAGGTAGCTGTAGATCCGGTCGAAATGGAGCAGGTAGAGCGCCTCGAGCGCCTCGCGATCGCCCTGCTGGGCAAGCTCGACTAGACGCTTCAGATCCTCCGTGCTGCTCCGTGCCGGGGCACTCGAGCTCACTGCTTGACCTTGCCCCGCGCGCTCAGACGTCTAACGCGGGAATTGATCAGGATCCGGTGAACCCGACGCGGCCATCGCGTGAAAACCGCTTGACGTAGACGACGCGCTGCAGCGAGACGGTGTAGCGGCCGTCCTCCGCCTCGAGCGCGAACGCGCCGTTGCGCTCGTCCCCGAGGACCCGCTCCAGCTCGTCGGCCGTCTTCTCCTCGACGTAGGCGCCCATGATCTGCCCTCCGTCGAAGCCGAGCTCGATGCGGACGCGCTCGTCAGCCAACGCTGACGATCTCCGCGAGGACGCCGTGGACGGCGTCAGGGTGGACGAACGCGACCTGAAGGCCGAAGAGCCCCCGGCGCGGGCGCGCGTCGATCAGCTCGGCCCCTTCGGCGGCGAGCTCGTCGAGGGCGGCGCCAACGTCGTCGACCTCGAAGGCGACGTGATGCATTCCGGGGCCGTGCTTCGAGAGGAACTTGCCGACCGGCGTGTCCTCGCCGAGCGCGGCCAGCAGCTCGACCCGGTCGGAGCCGATGCGCAGCGACGCCGCCTCGACGCCCTGCTCATCGAGCGTCTCGCGGTGCTCGAGCTCGGCGCCGAAGAGTTGGTCGTACGTGGACAGCGCCGTATCGAGATCGTCGACGGCGACGCCCAGGTGATGAATGCCGTGCGGCTCCACGCCGCCGCGATGCTACTAGTCGGCCGAGACCACGCGGACGGTGCCCACTGTTTCAGCCGAGGCACCGCTTGCGGTGCCGTCTAAAGGATGTGCGGGCCTTGCCCGTGCATCCGGTTACTCCCGGCTAGTCCGCCGCTACGACTCGGACTGTCCCAACAGTCTCGGAGGACCGCAGCTCGGGTTCCACTCCAACGAGCAGCTCGTCGAGCTCGTCCTTCTGCAGCGTCTCCTTCTCGAGCAGCGCCTTGGCGATCCGGTCCAGCGTCGGCCGGTGCTTCTGCAGCAGGCGAATGGCGTCGGCGTACGCCTCGTCCGTGAGCCGTGCCTGCTCCTGGTCGCGCAGCTTCTTGGTCTCCTCCGAGAGCGCGTAGTTGTCGGCGCGCATCGTCCGCGACGCCGAGGCGTTCGACATGCCGTACTCGAAGACCATTGCGCGCGCCACCTCGGTCGCCCGCTCGAGGTCGTTCGCGGCGCCGTTGGTGACGCGGCCGAAGACGATTTGCTCGGCCGCGCGCCCCGCGAGGTAGATCTTCAGCAGGTCGGCGAACTCCTCCGCGGTGTGCAGGTACCGCTCCTCGGTAGGGAGGTTGAGCGTGTAGCCGAGCGCCTGCCCGCGGGAGACGATCGTCACCTTGTGCACCGGCAGCAAATCGCCGGTGAGGTGCGACAGCACGGCGTGGCCTGCCTCGTGGTAGGCGAGGATCCGCCGCTCCTTCTCGCTCACGACCTTCCGCTGCTGGAGACCAGCGACAACGCGCTCCATCGCGTCCTCGAAGTCGGAGCCCGTGATCTCGTCGTGGTCGAGTCGGCCCGCGAAGATCGCGGCCTCGTTCGAGATGTTCTCGAGCTCGGCGCCGGTCAAGCCCGCCGTCTGGCGCGCGATCGAGCTCAGGTCGACGTCGTCTGCCAGCGGCTTGCCCCGCGTGTGGACGCGGAGAATCTGTTCGCGGCCGGCGAGGTCGGGCGCGGCGACCAGCACTTGCCGGTCGAAGCGCCCCGGCCGCAGCAGCGCCGTGTCGAGATCCTGGAGACGGTTGGAGGCGCCCATGACGATCACCTGGTCGCGCGCCTCGAAGCCGTCGAGCTCGACGAGCAGCTGGTTGAGGGTCTGATCCTGCTCGCGGGAGAAGCCGTGCCCGGTGCGCTGCGCGCCGACGGCGTCGAGCTCGTCGATGAAGACGATCGCAGGCGCGTTCTTGCGCGCCTCCTCGAACAGCTTGCGGATCCGCGCCGCGCCGAGGCCCGCGAACATCTCGACGAACGCCGAGGCGCTCTGGGCGTAGAAGCGCGCTCCCGCCTCGCTCGCGATCGCCTTCGCGAGCAGCGTCTTGCCGGTTCCAGGCGGGCCGTACAGGAGGATCCCCTTCGGCACCCGCGCGCCGAGGCGGCCGAAGCGAACCGGGTCGCGCAGGAAGTCGACCACCTCGTGCAGCTCCTCCTTCGCCTCGTCCAGCCCGGCGACGTCGTCCCACGTGACGTTCGAGTCCGAGGTGATCGTCTTCGCGGCCGTCACACGCGGCATCACCTGCAGCGTGCGCCAGAGGATGTAGACCATCAGCACGAGCAGGACCGCGAAGAACAGCGGCAGCCACGCCGCAATCCCGTCGCGGAGGTAGACCAACAAGTCGCCCATGCCCTCTTCTCGTTATCGCCGCGTTCTGGCCGGGAGTCAACAGTGCCGTCGATCCGGGGCGCCTCTCTAGACTGGCCTCCGATGCTGCCGATTCCTCCACATTTCGACCCGCAGGCGGTCGGCGAGGTCTGGCGGGTGTCCTACGACGACCGCGCGCGCGAGGCCGAGCTGTGGGCCGCGGAGAACGGCCTGCGGCCGGCGGCAGAGGACGCGATGCGGATCTGCCTCGTCGCGGTCGACGTCCAGAACACGTTCTGCATCCCCGCCTTCGAGCTGTTCGTCGAGGGCCGCTCCGGCACAGGTGCGATCGACGACAACCGCCGCCTCTGCGAGTTCATCTACCGGAACCTCGACGCGATCACCCAGATCGTGCCGACGCTCGACACCCACCAGGCGATGCAGGTCTTCCACCCGCTCTGGCTCGTCGACGAGGAGGGAAACCACCCGGAGCCCTACACGCTCGTGTCGGCGGACGACGTGGCGGAGGGGCGCTGGCAGGTCGATCCGGCGGTCGCGGAGACGCTCGGGCTCGACCCGGACTACGCGCGCCGTCACCTTGTCCACTACACGCGGGCGCTGGAAAAGAGCGGCAAGTACCGGCTCACGATCTGGCCCTACCACGCCATGCTCGGTGGCATCGGACACGCGCTCGTGCCAGCGGTCGAGGAGGCGATCTTCTTCCACACGGTCGCGCGCAGCTCGCAGCCGGACGTACGGGTGAAGGGAACCCTCCCGCTGACCGAGCACTACTCCGTGTTCGGTCCCGAGGTGACGGAGGGGCCTGACGGCGACCGGCTCGGCGAGCAGAACGTGGAGCTCGTGGAGAAGCTGCTCGGGTTCGACGCGGTCGTGATCGCCGGGCAGGCCAAGAGCCACTGTGTCGCCTGGACGATCGACGACCTCCTGCACTCGCCGGCGCTCAGCGAGCGAGAGCTCGCGCACAAGGTCTACCTGCTCGAGGACTGCATGTCGCCCGTGGTCGTGCCTGGGGTCGCCGACTACACCGACGAAGCGGACGTGGCCTTCGCGCGCTTCGCGGCGGCGGGCATGCACATCGTTCGCTCGACGGATCCGATCGAGAGCTGGCCCGGGATGGCGGCGCCGGCCCGCCGCTAGAGCTCGCGCCGCACGACTGCGCGGGTCGCGGTCTCGCGCACAACCGCGAACCCCGGCCGAGGAAGAGGTCGGGATGCCCCATGTAGTTGTCCTTCTTCGAGCGGTGGGGATAGGCCTCGAACAGTCGACCAGGTCCGGCCAGCGCTCGGCCGTCACCGGGCGGACCCGCAGCGTCACTCGACGAGCTCGAGCCGCGGGTTCTCGCGGTAGCGGCGGCCGACCTTCGCCGACGGCCTTCCGTCGGTCATCACGATGTCGGCCGTGAAGTCGTTCTCGCCGCGGATCAGCGCCGAGCCGACGCCGTAGGAGTCGACGGGCACGCCGCGCTCCTCGAAGGCGCGGATCCGCTCGGCGGTGAAGCCCCCCGAGACGACGATCTTCACGTGCTCGAAGCCGTCGCGGTCGAGCGCGTCTCGCACCTTCCGCACCAGCTGCTCGTTCACGCCGCGGGGATCGAAGTCGCCCATCTCGCCCCAGAGTGAACGGTCGACGAGCTTCTCCGAGGTGTCGAGCCGAACGCCCCACAGCCGCGGGCCGAGCGCTCGCGCCACCTCGAGCGCTGTCTCGACCGAGTCGTTCTCGAAGTCGACCAGCACTGTGATCTTGATGTCGGGGTCGCCGTACTCGGCGAACTTCGTCGCCGCGAGGACGGTGTTGCTGCCGTAGGAGGCGATTAGCGAATGCGGGACGGTGCCGATCCCTCGGCCGCCCCACCATGAAGCCTGGGCTTCCGAGGTGACGCCGATCTCCGTGCCCACGATCTGGCCCGCGACGTACGCGGCGTAGCCATCCCCCGTCTGGACGCGGTGGTGGTCGTGGCGGGCAGGCATGAAGATGATCGGCTTGCCGTTCGCGGCTTCGAGCACGTGCACGACGTTGGTCGTGATCAGCGTGCGCCGGCCGAGCACGCCGAGGTACACGGTCTCCAGGTGCGCGAAGCCGGTGTAGTCGCCTTCGATGTGCAGCACCGGCTCGTACGGCTCCACCCGGTCGCCGTCGTAGAGCGCGTGGACGGTCAGGTCCTCCCAGTCGTCTGCGCACAGCTTGAGCACCGCGATCGCCTCGTCGATCCCGCCCAGGAACGAGTGGTGCTTCTGGAACACCTGCATCACCACTCGCGGGTGCCGCCCGTCGCGCAGCAGCACCTGGCGCGTGTGGTTGAAGTAGGCGTCGGTGTAGTAGCCCTCCTGCATCTTCTCGACCGGGAGGTCGAAGACCTCCGGCGGGAGCCGCTTAGTGACCGTCCGCTGCTGCATCTGCTTCGTGCTCGAGGTCGAGGCACGCAGCCAGAGCGGCCTCGGCGACTTCGAGCTGCTCGGGCGTCGGCTCGGCGGTCGCGAGCCGGTGCTGGAGCTCGTGGCCGGGCCACGCCAGCGCGCGCGAGAGCCGTTTCTCGGGATTGCGCGTCATCCAGCCGAAGATCTCCGTCGAGGCCGCGAGCGCCCCGAGTTGCGCCGCCAGCCGCGCGGGCCCGCGCAGGTGGGGCGGTGCCTTCGCCGCCAGCGTCGCGCCGAGCGCCGTGGTCGCGACCAGCGGGCCGATCAGGTGCGAGCCGCAGCGCTCGTGCTCTCGCGCGCGCGGCTCGTCGTGCTCGTAGGTGCCGATCGAGATGTGCTCGGCGCCGTGGTAGGCGGCGAGATCGTGGCTGCGCACCGCCATTGCTGCCGGGGCCAGCGAGAGCACTCCGCCGAGGAGCTCCCGCGCGAGCGGGGTCAGGCGCGGCGACTCCTTGACCGCCTTCACGGCGACCGCCGTGCCGGCCATCGCCGCGAGCACCTGCGGCCGTTGGAACGGCAGCCTCGCTTCGGGCAGCCGGCGCCGGACCTGTGGCAGAAGCGAGAAGACCTCCGCTATGCGGGCGGGCCCGCGCAGCAGCGGGTTGGTGACCTCCGCCGCGCGGAAGCGCTTGTACTCGGCCGCGACCTTCAGTTCGCCTTCGGCCGTTCGGACAGCGCAGGCCCATGAATGCGGCCCGTGCACGAGCACGCCGTTGACGAGCGCCATCCCCCCGAGGCGGATCTTGTCCTCCATCGCGGAGAGCCTAGCTTCCGCCCGTCACCTCGACGGCGGCGTGACGGAAGCAGTCGACCGCGAGCTCGAGGTCGTCGATCGCGATGCGCTCGTCGGTGGAGTGGATCAACCGCGAAGCCAGCTGCGGGTCCATCGCCTTCATCGGGAAGAAGCCGTACGCCACCGCGCCGAACGCGTCGCGCACCCAGTGGCTGTCCGTGAACCCGGCCACGCAGACCGGCAGGACCGTCGCCTCCGGCTCGACCTTCCCGACAAAGCTCTCGATCGCGCCCCACAGCGGGGTTCCGAGCTCGCTGCGCGTGCCGCCGTGACCCTCGAGCCACTCGAGCTCGTAGTCGCCCTCGCCCAGCACCTCGCGAAGGACGGGCTCGACCTCCGCCTGTGTCTGGCCGGGCAGCAAGCGACAGTCGACGTCCACCCGGCAGACGTGCGGGATCACGTTCCGTCGCTCGGAGGCGCTGATGATCGTCGGGGAAAGCGTGAGTGAGAGCAGCGGCTCCAGGAGCTCCGCGGCGCTCTTGTCGGCCGTGCGGGCCAGCTCCAGCGCCTCGGGCGCCGAGAGTGCCTGACCGGCGACGGCCTGGATCATCGCCTCGGTCTCGGGCCCGAGCTGGAGCTCCGGCTCGTACGCGGCGAGCCGCTCGATAAGCGTCGCCGCCTTGACCAGCGCGTTGTCGGCGATGCCGGGCACCGACGCGTGGCCGGCGCGCCCATGCACGACCAGTCGAAACGGTGAGCTCATCTTCTCGGCGACCGAGCAGATGTAGAACGTGCGGCCGAACAGCTCCATGCGCTCGCCCGCGCCCTCGTTCAGCGCGAAGTCGGTGCGCACGGCGTCGGGGTGCTCCTTGCAGAGCCACTGCAGGCCGAAGCCGTCGCCGACCTCCTCGTCCGCGCATGCCGCGAACACGAGGTCGCCGGCCGGCTCGAAGCCCTCCCGCGCCAGCGACGCCACCGCGACCGCCGCGGCCGCGACGTGGCCTTTCATGTCGAGCGCGCCGCGGCCCCAGACCTCGCCGTCGCGCACTTCGCCCGACCAGGGGTCGACCTGCCACTCGGCCGGGTCCGCGACCACCGTGTCGGTGTGGGATAGCAGCAGCAGGCTTCGTCCGCCGCCCTTTCCGGGCACTCGCGCGACGAGATTCGCCCGCTCGGGCACCCGCGCGTAGAGCTCGCTGTCGACGCCGTTGTCACCGAGGTACTCCCCCAGCAGCTTTGCGGCCTGCGTCTCGTTCCCGGGCGGATTGACGGTGTCGAGCCGGATCAGCTCCTGCAGGAGCTGGGTAACCTCGTCGCGGAGCGAGTCAGTCCTCCTCGTTCGCCAGCGCGGTCAAGCGGTTGCGGGCCTGCCAGAGCTCGGGGTAGAAGCGCTGCTTGATCAGCCCGCCCAGGAGCTCGACCGGCGTCCCCTGGGTCCCGACCACCGAGTCGCCGATCACCCGCGCCACCACCAGGTAGTGGCGCATCCGCCAGAGGGTGATGCGCTCGTCCCAGCCGATCAGCAGCTCGGCCAGCTGGTAGAGCTCTTCCTGCTCCCGGCCCTGGCGGTAGAGCTCGACCACCGACAGGCCTTGCTCGCGCAGGCGCGCCTGGAAGGCCTGCCCGAGCGGCGGGGTGACGCGGCGGATCTGGCGGAAGCCGGGCGAGTCGAAGCCGGAGCCGTGCCCGAGCACCTTGCGGATCGCCTGGTACTCCCAGGGCGAGAGCTGCTCCAGCATCTCCAGCTGCGAGATCACGTAGTCGAGGCAGAGCAGCGCGCGGCGCAAGAGGCGCTCGGCCGCCTGCAGCTCGCCTTGCTCGAGCAGGCGGGTTGCCTGCTCGGCCTCTGACCAGGCCAGCTGCAGCCACAGCTCGGAGGCCTGGTGGACGGTCTGGAAGAGCAGCTCGTCCCGGTGCACCCGCTCCTCGGAGCTCTTCTGCAGGGCGAGCAGCTCGTCGGTGCGCAGGTAGCGCTCGTAGTCGCTTGCGCCCTCGCCGGCGAGGATCGGCTGGCTGAAGTCCTCGGCCTCGGCCACGGCAGGAGCATACTTCCGCCGTGGGCGACCTCTTCGCCGATGCCGCGCGGGAGCGCATGGAGGAGATCGCGCCGCTGGCGCTACGGCTGCGGCCGCGGTCGCTCGACGAGTTCGTCGGCCAGAAGCAGGTGCTCGACAAGGGCTCCGCGCTGCGGCTCGCGATCGCCGAAGACCGTGTCGGCTCGGCGATCCTCTACGGCCCGCCGGGCACCGGCAAGACGACGCTCGCACGCATCGTCGCGCAGACGACAGGCGCGGCCTTCGAAGAGCTCTCGGCGGTCTCGGCGTCGGTCGCCGACGTGCGGGCGGTCTTGGCACGCGCGCGGGACCGGCTCGGCGGCAACGGCCAGCGCACGATCCTCTTCCTCGACGAGATCCATCGCTTCAACAAGGCGCAGCAGGATGCGCTCCTACCGGCCGTCGAGGAGGGGCTCGTGACGCTGATCGGAGCGACGACCGAGAACCCGTACTTCGAGGTCAACTCGGCGCTCCTCTCCCGCTGTCAGATCTACGAGCTCGAGCCGCTCGGAGAGGAGGAGCTCTGCGTGATCGTTGCCCGCGGGACCGAGGCGCTGGAGGCGGAGGTACCCGAGGACCTTGCGGCACTCATCGCCCGGCGCGCAGGCGGAGACGCGCGGAACGCGCTGAACATCCTCGAGCTCGCGGTGCAGACGGCACGCGCGGAGGGGGCGAGCGTCACCGAGGAGCACGTCGAGGACGCGGCCCGCAAGCGGCCTCTCGTCTACGACAAGGGCGGCGATGCGCACTACGACTTCATCTCGGCGTTCATCAAGTCGATGCGCGCCTCCGACCCGGACGCGGCCGTCTACTACCTGGCCGCGATGCTGGAGGGCGGCGAGGACGCGCGCTACATCGCGCGGCGCATGATCGTGCTGGCCTCCGAGGACATCGGCAACGCCGACCCGCGCGCGCTGCTGATCGCCGTCGCGGCGGCGCAGGCCGTCGAGCACGTCGGCCTCCCGGAGGCGCGGCTCAACCTCTCCCAGGCCGCGATCTACCTCGCCCGGGCGCCGAAGTCGAACGCGTCCTACGTGGCGCTGAAGGAAGCAACCGCGGACGTGCGCGAGCTCGGGCAGACGCGGCCGCCCGACGCCCTGCGGGACACGAGCTACTACGGCGCGAAGAAGCTCGGTCGCGGGAAGGGCTACGTCTACCCGCACGACGACCCGCGCGGCTTCGAGCAGGACCACCTCCCCGACCCGCTGAAGGGCAAGAAGTACTACCGCCCGCGTGACTCGGGGGAGGAGAGCGACGCGGACTGAGCTGTGCTACATAGTGGCCCCGCGTCGTGTCGCTCAGAGCCGCCAGCATCGCCCTGACGGCGCTCGCCGTCGCACTGCCGCCCGCAGCCTCCGCGAGTCAGTTCGTGGACCTCGTGCACGGGCGAGCGCCGGTGACCCTGAAGGTCGACGGGCGCCGCGCGATGGTCTACTACGCAAAGGTGGGTGGGCGGCGGCACGTGCTCGTAGGCGGCGCGGTCAACGCGCGCCACCCCGGCCGCTCCGCGCGCCAGGTGCGGTTCCGCATCGACTACAGCGGCGGTCGAGGGCTGTGGAAGCGGTTCGGGAACGCGTGCGGCCCCTACGACGGCCCGCGCCTCCCGTTTCTCGTCGCGGCCTGCCGGGCGCCGAACGGCTCCTACTGGGCCGTCCAGGAGTGGATGGTCGACCAGCCGAACTTCGGGGTGCCGCCGTGGACCGTGCGGCAGCACATGTACTCCATCCGCGTCTCGCACTGGAGTACGCCGGTGGCCCGGGTCGAGCTGTTCGCGGACTGGATCTACGGGGGCCGTTTTCACGAGGTGTTCGGCCGCGCGACCTACCTCGGCCGTCCGGTCTTCGGGTTCGCCAGCACCTCCCGAGGGGCGCCGACCGACCGCTACGGGCGGCTCCTCTACCTGGACACGTTCGGCTCTCGCTACGGAAAGGGCTGGCGACGCGAGAACGGCTTCCTGCCGCACCGTCCGAACGGCGTCTTCTGTGCCGGCTTCTACCGGCACAACGGGCGGCCGCCGGGCAACGGCTCGCGCTACCGCGTGACGCTGATCGGCCCGGGCGTGACGCCGGACGTCCAGTCGACCGTCAGCGGGCTACACAACTACCGCGGCTCGCCCGACGCCCCTTACGAGGCCCAGCAGAACCGCATGCTCGACCGCCTAGCCGCAGGCGGCCGCTGGTGCCATCACCACTGAGCCGCCTCCCGCTAGCCTCCGGCCACCAACGATGGGGAGGAGCCAGATGGCGATCGAGCGACGAGCGCACGCGACCTGGGAAGGCGACCTGCGCAACGGGTCCGGACAGTTCGATCTGAGGAGCAGCGGGGCGGTGACGGGCCAGCCGGTGACCTTCGCCTCCCGCTTCGAGCCCGAGGCGGGCGGCAAGACAAGCCCGGAGGAGCTGATTGCGGCGGCGCATGCCACCTGCGTCTCGATGGCCCTCGCAAACGGGCTCGCACAGGACGGCCACGCTCCGACGCGCCTCGAGACCGACGCCGTCTGCACCCTCGACCAGACCGACGCCGGCTTCCGGATCATTGCGATGCACCTGACGGTGCGCGGCGAGGTCGACGGGATCGACGAGGCCGGTTTCCAGCGGGCGGCGCAGACGGCCAAGGAAGGCTGCCCGGTCTCGAACGCCCTCGGCGGGGTCGAGATCACGATGGATGCGTCGCTGGCCTAAAGGGGCTCGCGGCTAGTCGGAGCCGCGCTCGATCCGGCGACCCATGAACTCGCCGAACCGGCCCCCGAGGGCGCGGTAGGCGTCGGCGGCACGGCGAACGTCGTACTCGGTACGGCGCAGGTCGAAATCGTCCTCCACGGTCGCCCACGCCGCGCGTGTGTCGCCGTCGAGTGGCATCCCGACGCTCCCCGGGTTCAGCAGCTCGGTGCCGTTGGGCCCGGCCCGGCGAAACTGCTGGTGGCTGTGGCCGAAGACGAGTAGACGGTCTCGCACTCCCGCGAGCAGCCGCTCCTCGTCGTCCTGCGGCTCCGGCGCGAAGCTCTCGACGTCCGAGAGCGGGGAACCATGCACGAAGAGCACGCCGTCGAGCTCGGCCTGACTCGGCAGGCCATAGAGCCAGTCGACGACGTCGTCAGGGAGGTTGCCTGCAAAGACCTCGTAGGACTCCATCACCTCGGGCCGGTCGAGTGGCGGCTCGCGGAGCCAGCGCTCGCCGTTGCCGCGGATCCAGGTCGCGTTCTCGAGCGCGCGCAGCCGGTCGAGCGTCTCGAGCGGCCACGGGCTGGGCGTGCCGTAGTCGCCGCCGAGCAGCCAGCAGTCGACCCCTGCGGCCTGCGCCTCCTCGAGCACCGGCTCGAGCGCCGGCATGTTGCCGTGAATGTCGTAGAGGACGCCCAGCACGCCCGGATAGTCTGCCGCCGATGCGCCTGCACGTGCACGAGTGGGGAGACGCGGGGGCGCCTCCCGTCGTGTGCGTCCACGGCGTCTCTGCACACGGCCGGCGCTTCCGCAAGCTGGCGGAGGAACGGCTCGCGGCGAGCTTCCACGTGCTCGCGCCCGACCTGCGTGGCCACGGCCTCTCCGAGCACGACCCGCCCTGGGACATCGCGACATGCGTGCGCGACCTCGAGGAGACGCTCGAGGAGCTGGGCGTGGACGCTCCTGCGTGGGTCGGCCACAGCTTCGGCGGGCGCCTCGTCCTGGAGCTCGCCGCGCTGAAGCCGGGATGGATCCGCTGCGCGGTTCTGCTCGACCCCGCGATTCAGATCCTCCCGCATGTCGGGTACGACTTTGCGCAGGAAGCCGCGCAGGATCACGCCTTCGCGTCGGTGGACGAGGCGATCGAGGCCCGGCTGACCAGTGGCAGTTTCACACCGCGCGAGTTCCTCGAGGAAGAGGCGAACGAACATCTCGCGCCGTCCCCAGACGGCCGGCTGCGCTGGCAGTGCAGCCGCGCGGCCGTGGCGACGGTCTACAGCGAGCTCTGCCGCGAGCCACCGCCGCCGACGGTGCTGGCCGGGATCCCGGCGCTCCTCGTCCACGCGTCGCAGTTCGGCCTCGTGCGCGAGGAGCAGCTGGAGGAGTACGAGCGCGCACTCGACGACGGGCTCGAGGTCGTCGCGGTGCCGGGCGGCCACATCGTCTACTGGGACGCCTACGAGCAGACCGCGGACGCCGTCGAGAACTTCCTCATTCGTCACAGAGACGTTTCACACACGTGAATCCGCCGGCGTTACGCTGACTTCCAGGGGGAACACCGAGGGGGACCCCCGGGGGCAAGTTCACGCGCGTGTCACAGAATGCGGGCGCCGAGGGCACTCGCGACGAGCTCGACCGCGAGTTGCGCGGTCTCGTTCTCGCGGTCGAGAATCGGGTTCACCTCGACGACCTCGAGCGAGCCGACGGTCCCCGCCTCTGCAGCCAGCTCCATCGCGAGGTGCGCCTCCCGGTACGACAGGCCGCCGCGCACCGGCGTGCCGACGCCAGGCGCGACGTCGGGATCGAGCACGTCCATGTCGAGGCTGAGGTGCACGAACCCGTCCCCGGCCGCGTGCTCCAGCGCCTCGCGCATAACCGCCTCCATGCCCAGCCGATCGACATCGCTGATGGTGAAGACGCGGGCGTCCAGCTCGCCCAGCAGCTCGCGCTCGCCCGCATCGAGCGACCGCACCCCGACCAGCGCGAGACGCTGAGAAGAAATGGCCGGAAGCGGGTAGGCATCGCTCTCGAACTCCGGCCCGGCCAGGCCGAGTGCAGCCGCAAGCGGCATCCCATGGACGTTCCCGCTGGGAGATGTCTCCGGGCGGTTGAGATCGCCGTGAGCGTCGAGCCAGAGCACACCACCAGGCCCCGAGGCTCGCGCAAGCCCGCCGAGCGTGCCGAGCGCAACCGAGTGGTCTCCGCCAAGCACGAGCGGGAAGTGGCCGTCGCCCACGGCGCCGGCGACGAGCTCGGCGATCCGCTCGCAGGTCGCCTTGATCTGCGGCAGGTAGCGGACCCGCTCGTCGACGACCGAGGTCGCCTCCGCAACCGCAGTCACCACGTCCCCGAGGTCCTCGCAGCGACGGCCGAGCTCGGTGATGCGGTCGTCGAGACCCGCGTAGCGGATCGCCGAAGGCCCCATGTCTACGCCCCGGCGCCCCGCCCCGAGGTCGAGCCCGGCGCCGATGACCGCCACCGGTAGCGACGTTTGTTGAGTATTCAACGCGGCAAGGCTAGCGTTGCCCTCTCATGCCCTCGCCGCCCGAGGATTCCCCGATCCGCGTCCTCATCGCCGACGACGATCCTGCTTTCTTGCGGTCACTCGAGCAGCTGATCGACGGCCAGCCCGAGCTCTCCGTGGCAGCGGTCGCGGGGGACGGGCTCGCGGCGATCGAGCTCGCGGAGCACCTCGACCCCGATGCCGTCGTCCTCGACCTGCACATGCCGCTGCTCGACGGCGTCACGGCGGCGGCCCGGCTGCGCCGAGATCATCCGAGCCTCTGCCTGATCGCGCTCACCGGGGACTCGGCCCCCGAGCTCCACAGCGCCGTTCGCGAGGCAGGTGCGGACGAGGTGCTGCTCAAGAGCGAGCTGGTCGAGGTTCTGCTCGACCGCCTGGCGACCGTGCGCGCGCCCTGACGGAACACTCGCGCCGAGAAGTGGCGAGGGCCGGAATCGAACCGGCGACACCACGGTTTTCAGCCGTGTGCTCTACCAACTGAGCTACCTCGCCGCGGACGACAAGTGTAGCCGTGGCGGCGCCGAAAAAAGGACGTCCGGGCCGGTGCTACCGCGCCGCGAACGTCCTCGGTAACAGCCAGCCTAGTCCGCGGCGTCCTTCCGGGCAAGCAGCGCCGTCCCCCCGGCCGCGGCGAAGTCCGCAAACTCCGAGAATCCGCGGGCAGCGAGCTCACGGCGTAGGCGCTCGGGCGGCACCCAGATCGGCGTCTCCGGGCCGGCGGAGAACGAGAAGACGACGCATCCGCCCGGCGCGACCACCCGGTCGAGCTCGTCGAAGAACGGGATCGTGTTCGCGAGGACGGCGAGGCCGAACGAGCCGTCCGCAAATGGCAGCTCCGAGCCGTCGGCGGTCTCGAAGCGCACCCGCTCCGCCAGCTCGGGCGACGTGTTGGACCGCGCTTCGTCCAGCATTCCCTCGGCGATGTCGACGCCCACGACCTCGGCCTCCGGGAAACGGCTGGCGACGATGAACGCGGCGGAGCCGGTGCCCGTGCCGAGGTCGAGCACCCGGTCCGGGGGTTCCTCGAGCGCCGACAGCGCCACCTCGAGTGCGGCGAACGCGCCCGGCCGCCGCATCGCCTGCCACTGCGGCGCAAGGCGGTCGAACTGCCGGCGCATCGGCCCGCGGAAGACGCCCCAGAGGCGCGGCCGAGCGACAGCGACGTTCGTCGCGACCCGCGCGAAGCGCCGACCTAGCCGTCGCTCGAGATCCGCGAGGCTCACGGGGTGCGGAGGTGGATCCGCACGTCGTCTGCGGCGCCCGCACCGAAGAGCCGGGCAGCGCTGCCGCCGCTGATCGCAATCGCGACGTTCCCGTACGAATCCTCGTAGAGGATGATGTCGCCGGCTCGCGCGTCGGCGAACGTCCGGGCCGCGGTCGCGAAGTACCGCTCCAGCGAGAGCTCCAGCTCGACGCTCACGCCGGGCAGCACGCCCGCATCTTCGAGGTGGCGCCGCTTCAGGTTGAGCTGGATGTTCCCGAAGTGGTCGACGTAGAGGACGGTCGCCCGGATCCGGTTCTGGCCGACTTCGGGCTCCGGGACGTCGAGCCGTACCAGCGCCTGCGGGTCGATCGGCGGCCCGAGCTCGGCGAGCTCGACCCCGAGCGACAGATGCGCAGCCGCCGGGGCGAAGAGGTCGCGGCCGTGGAACGTGCGTGAGACGCTGTCGAGTGCGTAGGCCGGATTCGCGAGCTCGTGCGCCTCGGAGACGCCGCCGAGCCCGTCGGCCGAGGGCAGGAGCAGGCCGTTGTCCGGCCCGACGAGGATGCGGCCGTCGCCGCTGCGGACAGCCAACGCGCGGCGGTGACCGCCGACGCCCGGATCGACGACGGCGAGGTGCACGCCCTCGGGCATGTACGGAAGCGTGTTCCTGAGGATCAACGCGCCCTGAAGGACCTGCTGCGGCGGCACGCCGTGCGTGATGTCGATGATCTCCGCCTCGGGAGCGATCCGCTTCATCACGCCGTGACACGTGCCGACGAAGTCGTCCTGCAGGCCGAAGTCGGAGAGGAATGTGATGACCACGGCGGGGAGCCTACGATCTGGCAGCGGCCCGCGCGACGGCCGCGACCAGACCGTCGAGATCGTGCGGGTCGGCCTCGGCCACGACGGCAAGCCCGGCGCCTTGTGCCGTACGCGTGGTCTCGGGGCCGATCGTCACCGCGGGCGCCTCCACCCCGAGCGCCGCGAACGCGCTCGCCGCGGAGGACGACGCGAGGACGACGAGATCGCCGTCGGGCGGCGGCTGCGGCCGGAGCTCGCGTGTGCGGTACAGCGGCAGGAAGTCGGCGTCGAGCTCCTCCACGAGCAGCCGGCGCGCCCGCTCGGCGCCGGCGAAGAGGACACGACCGGCCGGGCGCGGCAGCACGGCGAGCAGCCCCTCCTGGGTCGAGGCCCGCGGGACGAGCGCGGGCTCGATTGCGCTTTTCCGTAGCGCTGCCGCCGTCCCGGGCCCGATCGCGGCCACGCGCGGCCATCGTCCGCGCCCGCGTCGCGCAAGCTCCCGCGCTCCGTGCGCACTGGTGACGATTGCCCAGTCGTAGCCGTCGAGGTCGACCACGTCAGGTCCAGTGGGCTCGAGCTCGATCAGCGGGCACCGAACGACCTCGTGCCCGAGCTCCTCGATCCGCCCGGCGAGCGGCTCGATCTGCTCGGCCGCCCGGGTGACGATCACGCGCAGCCGCTTCGAGGCGGGACCCATCCCTAACCCCCTCCCACCCGGGGAGAAATCACGGTAGCCGCGGAAAGCGCACGTGTCTGTGACGCAGTTGTGCCGAGGGTGTCACTTCTGCGACACAACGCCGGCGAGCTCTGCCGCGAGAGCGCCCGGATCCGAACCCTGCCGGCGCTCCACCCACGCGCCGTTCTCGTCGGCCACCAGCGCGGTCAACCGCTCGCCGTCGTGATGCGCAGCCACCGGCGCCAGGCACCCGCCGCCGATCGCGAACACGACCGCTCGCTCCGCCTCCACCCGGCGTCGCGTCTCCCCGTCGTCCGCCGCCTTGACGAGCTCCTCCTCGCCGCCCCGCACCTGCAGGGCGAGCGCCCCCTGGCCGGCCTCCGGCAGCACCTCCTCCGGCGCGAACCGCCGGCCGATCTCGTCTCCCAACCCAAGTCGATCGAGCCCGCACGCCGCGAGCACCACCGCGTCCAGCCCGCGCTCGCCACGCTTCCGCAGGCGCGTGTCGATGTTGCCGCGCAGCGGCTCGATCGACAGCGACGGCTCCAGCGCGAGCAGCTGCGCCTTGCGGCGCACCGAGGCCGTGCCCACGCGCATCCCCGGCCGCAGCTCGTCCGCCCCGCAGAGCGCGTCGCGCGGGTCCTCCCGTTCCAGGTAAGCGCCCACCACCAGCCCCTCCGTGTCCGAGGAGGTCATGTCCTTCGCCGAGTGCACCGCAACGTCGATCTTCCCGCCGAGCAGGGCCTCCTCGATCTCCTTCACGAAAACGCCGCGCGAGCCGATCTCCCCGAACGGCTTCGACCGGTCGCGGTCGCCCGCCGTCGTGATCGGAACCAGCGCGATCTCGACGCTTGCCTGGCGCAGCCACGCCGCCGCCAGCTCCGCCTGCGTCAGCGCCAAGCGCGACCCGCGGGAGCCGACCCTAAGCAGCATCCCGCTCGCGACTGCGCGCCAGCTCGACGAGCTGCTCGACCTCGTTCGACAGCCGCGCCACCTTCGCGGCCATGATCGCGACCCACGCGAGCACCGCCACGAACACGACCAGGTACGCGGCCGCAACGTACTTCTCACCGGAAGTCACAGCCGCAGCTTCTGAGGTCCGACGTTCCGGCCGGTGAACTCAGACGGACACGCGAGCCAAGCTCGCGCGTCCTGAGGTCGGAATCGCAAGCGACGCCTCACGCCAGAAGCTCTCGAAGCTCGCGCAACCGCGCGTCCAGCCGCTTCCCCGCAAGCTCGACGCGGTACATCGTCGACGCCAGCGCGAGCAACCCGGCCCAGCAGACGCAGAAGGTGAAGAACATCGACGCCGACATCTGCGGCCCGTGCCGCGTGAACACCGTCGGGTGGATGAAGTCGTTTGCAAGGCGGATCGAGAGCCAGCTCACCGGGATCAGCACGACACCGAAGAGCGCGTACACCGCGCACATGTTCGCCCGCGCCGGCCCCGGGTCGACCGAGTAGCGCAGCATGAAGTAGGCCGAGTAGAAGAGGAACAGGATCAGGAACGTCACGAGCTGGTTCGAGCTCCACGTCCACCAGATCCCCCACGAGGCGCGCGCCCAGATCGAGCCGGTCACGAGCGTGAGCGCGCCGAAGATCACGCCCTGATGGATCGCCGCGTAGCTCTCGAGGTCGGCGCCTGGAGCACGCGTGCGCAGGTGCACGAGCGCCTTCCACGCACCCCAGCCGAAGCACGCGTACGCGGTCAATGCAATCGGGACGTGGATGTAGAAGACCTTCTGCGTGATCCCCTGGTCGGCGTCGAGCGGCGCGTAGAAGAAGACGAGCCCGACCCCCGCGCCGAGGAGCACGACGGTTCCCCAGGCATGGGCCTGGAGCGGAAGCTGGCGCAGGCGGGCGACCAAAACCGTCGGAATCATCGCAGAAGCACAGCAGTGGGCCGCTACACTCGCCGCGTGGCCGACCTCGGGCGCGCCGCTCTCATCCTCGCCTTCGGGCTCGCGCTCTACGCCGTGATCGCCGGCTCCGTCGCCGCGCACGACAGGCGCCGCCGGCTCCATGAGTCAGCGCGCAACGCGATTGTCGGCGCCTTCGCGGCCACCGTCGTCGCGGCGCTCGTCCTGCTCGACGCGCTGCACGCGCGCGACTTCTCGTTCACCTACGTCGCCGAGCATTCCGCGCGCCGGCTGCCCTTCCCCTACTCCATGAGCGCCTTCTGGGGCGGTCAGGAGGGGTCGCTGTTGCTCTGGCTGCTCGTCCTCACCGGCCTCGGCTCGCTCGCGCTGACGCTCAACCGCGGCCTGATCCGCGGCCTGCTGCCGTGGACGGTCCCGGTGCTCGGCGGCGTCGCGACCTTCTTCGCGTTCCTGCTCGTCTTCGTCTCGAGCCCGTTCGAGCGGCAGGCCGCACCCCTGGACGGCAGCGGCCTCGTCCCGAGCCTGCAGAACCCGTACATGATGATCCACCCGCCGCTGCTCTACCTCGGCTACGTCGGCCTGACGATCCCGTTCGCCTTCGCGGCGGGGGCGCTGCTCTCCGGCCGGGCCGACGAACGCTGGATCGTCGCGACGCGCCGCTGGACGCTGCTCGCCTGGACCGCGCTCGGAATCGGGATCCTGCTCGGCGCGAAGTGGGCCTACGAGGAGGTCGGCTGGGGCGGCTACTACGCGTGGGACCCGGTCGAGAACGCGGCTCTGATGCCATGGCTCGCCTCCACGGCGTTCCTGCACTCGGTGATGGTGCAGGAGAAGAAGAACATGCTCCGGGTCTGGAACGTCGTGCTCGTCTCGCTCGCGTTCTGTCTCTCGCTCTTCGGCACCTTTCTGACGCGAAGCGGCGTGATCAGCTCGATCCACAGCTTCACGCAGTCGTCGATCGGGCCGTGGCTACTCGGCTTCATCGCCGTCGTCGCCGCCTTCTCCACCGCGCTCATCTTCTGGCGCCTCCCGCTGCTGCGAACGAAGACGCGGCTGGAGTCGCTCGCCTCGCGTGAAGCGGCGTTCCTCTACAACAACCTGCTGCTCGTCGCGTTCACGCTGACCGTGCTCTGGGGGGTCGCGTTCCCGCTGCTCTCGGAGCTCGTGCGCGGCGAGAAGATCGCCGTCGGCCCTCCGTACTTCGACTTCTTCCTGCGCGTCTTCGGCCTGCCGTTGCTGCTGTTGATGGGGATCGGGCCGCTCGTCGCGTGGCGCCGGAGCTCGTTACGCGCGCTCGGCACGAGCCTGATCTGGCCGTCCGTCTTCGCGCTCGCATGCGGTACCGCCCTCGTCGCGCTCGGCGCCGGCTCCAGCGTGCCCGCGCTCGTGGCCTACACGTTCTGCGCGTTCGTGCTCGCGGCGATCGTGCAGGAGTTCGTGCGTGGCACCAGGGCCCGGAAGGCGCTCGGCGACGCGACCTGGCTGGGCGCGTTCTCGTCGCTGGTCGGCCGCAACCGTCGTCGATACGGCGGCTACGTCGTCCACGCGGCGATCGTGCTGCTCGCACTCGGCGTGGCCGGGGGCGCGTACGGCGCGACGAAGGTGCGAAAGCTCGAGCCCGGCCAGACCATGAGCATCCGCGGCTACGACCTGCGCTACCTCGGCGCCGAGACGCGCAAGGCGTCGAACCGGACGGAGATCCGCGCACGGCTCGCGGTCTCGCGCGACGGCAAGAACCTCGGCACGTACCTCGCCGGCAAGAACAGCTACCCCGTCGAGCAGCAGGTCTCGAACGAGGTCGGAATCCGCACCGACTGGCTGCGCGCCGAGGATCTGTTCCTGATCGGCGAGCAGTTCAACGGCGACGGCTCGGTGGTCCTGAAGGCGCTCGTAAACCCGCTCGTCGACCTGATCTGGTTCGCGGGCCTCGTCTTCCTGCTCGGCTCGCTGATCACGATGTGGCCGGACGAGCGTGAACAGCGCCGCCTGGCGCGCCGCGGGGCGCCGGTTCCTGTCACTCCGTGACCGACATCGTGACGGAAGCGTCAATTCCACTGCTCGTGTGAGCTCCATGCAGACCGGGCCTGTGTCAGACACCGTCTCGGAACGCGCCGTCACTCCGTGACGACGTACTCGAACGAGGCCCAGGCGAGCAGCGCGAAGATCGCGTCGTAGAGCGCGAGAAAGCCGAGGTAGCGGCCGGAGCCGTCCACCACGCTCGCGCCGACGCCACCGATCACGATCGGTAGCGCGAGCGGGAGGAAGAGCAGCGGCAAGAGGAGCTCCCGCGCGCGACCGGCCGCGGCCATCGCCGCGAGGAGCGTCCCGACCGCGCAGATGCCGAGATCGGCGAGCAGCACGCCGGCGACGGTCGACCAGCCCACCGGCGAGAAGAAGAGGGCGAAGGCGGGCAGCGCCACGATCTCGGCCACGGCGAGGAACGCGAAGGTGGCAATCCCCTTCGCCAGCCAGATCGCGCTCCGGTCGATCGGCGCGAGCACCAGGCCGTCGAGCAGCCCCTGCTCGCGTTCCGCCACGAACGCGCGGCCGAGGCCCAGCAGCGCGGTGAAGAGGATCGCGACCCAGAGCAGGCCGAGCTCCGCCAGCCGCGAGGAGCCGTCGGGCAGCACGAAGTGGAAGACGACGAGGATCGCGAGCACGAAGAGCAGCATCGCCGGCAGCGTGTCGCGGGCCCGCAGCTCGAGCCGCAGGTCCTTGCGCGCAAGCGTCGCCGCGTCGGCGAAGTAGCTAGAGAGCCCCGCCGACAAAGCCGGCGCGGCTTCCTCTGGTCGGCGTCGCAAGCGACGCCTAGGCAAGGGCCAACCTCCCGCTCGCCAGCGGCGCGATCCGCTCGGGGTCGTGCGTCGCGACGAGAAACGTCCGCCGCTCGCGCATCCCGGCGAGCTCACGGTCGAGCAGCTCGGCGCCCTCTGTGTCGAGCCCGCTGAACGGCTCGTCGAGGATCAACAGCTCGGGCCGGTGCAGCAGCGAGCGGCAGAGCGCGAGCCGCTGGAGCTGGCCGCGGGAGAGCTTCGCCGCGCGAATCCGGCGCGAATCCCAGAGCCCGAAGCGCTCGAGCAGCATCCCGATCCGCTCGCGGCGCTCGGGCACGCGGTAGAGGCGCCCGTAGAGATCGAGGTTCTCGAGCGCCGTCAGCTCGCGGTAGACGAGCGGCTCGTGCCCGAGAAATCCGATCCCCGCGCGCGCCGGCTCGACCTCGAGCGTCCCGCCGGTCGGCACCGCCAGTCCCGCGCACAGGCGCAGCAGCGTCGTCTTGCCGGCGCCGTTCGGCCCCGTGACGACGAGGAAGCCGCCGCGCTCGAGCTCGAAGTCGAGCCCGCGCAGCACCCGCTTGTCGCCGTAGCGCTTCTCCAGCCCGGCGGCCCGGATCACACGACGTCCAGGAGGACGAACACAAAGAACGTGACTGAGATCACGCCGTTCATGGTGAAGAACGCGGTGTCGAGCCGCCGCAGGTCGCCCGGACGAACGAGCGAGTGCTCGTACGTGAGCAGCCCCGCAACCGCGGTTACGCCGAGCCAGTAGAAGACACCGACGTCGAGGCCGAGCCCCGCCACCACGAGCAGCACCACCGTCCCGAGGTGGAAGAGCCGCGCGCCCCAGAACGCGCCTCGCTCGCCGAAGCGCACCGCGACCGACTCCAGCCCCTGCTCGCGGTCGATCTCCTGGTCGAGCAGCGCGTAGAAGAGATCGAAGCCGGCGACCCAGAGCGCGACCGCGCCGCCCAGGACCCAGGACTGCCACGGCAGCGTCCCCGTGATCGCCGCCCACGCGCCCACCGGGGCGAGTCCGTCCACCGCCCCGAGCCAGAGGTGGCAGAGCCACGTCCAGCGCTTCAGGTACGGGTAGATCACGAACCCCGCGACCGGGATCGGCCACAGCCAGTGCACGAGCGGGTCGAGCTGGAAGACGGCCACCAGGAACACCACCAGCGAAGCGACGCAGAACGCGGCGACCGCAGCGGGCGACAGCAGCCCTGCGGGAAGCTCGCGACCGGCCGTTCGCGGGTTGCGCGCGTCGAGGCCGGCATCGATCAGCCGGTTCAGCCCCATCGCGAGCGAGCGCGCTCCGACCATCGCGACCGTGATCCAGAACAGGTCGTGCGCCGACGGCACGCCGTCCACCGCGAGGAATGCGCCGACGTACGCGAACGGCAGCGCGAAGATCGTGTGCTCGAACTTGACGAGCGAGTAGAACCGCGCCGGGTACGCCAGAGTGGACATTCGTCGTAATTCTGCCGACGAGCGTGTCAAGAAGGCATCGCGGACGTCCGCGCGCGCAAAGCGCGCACGTCCTGAGGTCGGCGTCGCAAGCGCCGCTTTAGGTCTGCCTGTGCGCAGTCGGCTCGCCGGCGAGCAACGAGACCGCATGCGCGAGCGCGGGGCGCAGGACCTCGAAGCCGTCGCGGCAGCCACCGGGCGAGCCGGGCAGATTCACGATCAGCGCGCTTCCGCGTACCCCCGCCCTCCCGCGCGACAGCAACGCATGTGGCGTCTTCGCAAGCGAGTCGGCGCGCAGCGCCTCCCCGATTCCGGGCGCCTCCCGTTCGAGCACCTCGCCCGTCGCCTCGGGCGTGACGTCGCGCGGTCCGAGGCCGGTCCCGCCGGTCGTCAGCACCACCGCGGCGTCTTCCGCCAGTTCCGCGATCGCCTCCGCGATCGCCTCGCGCTCATCGGGCACGATGCGCCGCTCGACCTCGTACCCCTCCTCGGCGAGCAGCACCCCGAGCAAATCGCCGCTCGTGTCCTCGCGCGAGCCCTCCGAGACCCCGTCGGAGACGGTGAGCACGGCAGCCTTCACGACTTCGTCTTCTCCAGCAGCCGCACCTCGGCGACCTTCATCGACGAATCGATCGCCTTGGCCATGTCGTAGACCGTCAGCGCCGCGACGGACGCGGCCACGAGAGCCTCCATCTCGACTCCGGTCTGCGCGGTCGTCTCGGCCGAGGCCGTGATCTCGACCTCGTCGCCGACCTCGATCTCGACCGCGACATGCGTGAGTGGGAGCGGGTGGCACAGGGGAATGAGGTCGCTCGTCCGCTTCGCCGCCATGATCCCGGCGAGCTTCGCGGTCGCGAGCGCGTCGCCCTTCGGCAGGGAGCGCAGCTGCGCGACGGTCTCCGGCGCCACGCGCAGGACCGCCCGTGCGACGGCGCGGCGGCGCGAGGATGGTTTCCCGCCGACGTCGACCATCCGCACCTCGCCGGACTCGTCCACGTGCGAAAGCTCGTTCACGTGCGCGAAAGGTATCGCCGGCCGAGCCGCCAGAGCCCGCGACGGTGCGCCCAGGCGCTCGCCAGCTTTCGCGGCAGGCCCTCGCCGTAGAGCAGCTCGAGCGCGCCTGCCAGGCCCTCGACGACGCCCTGGTCGTAGGGGTACCACCACGGCACCGGAATTCTGCCGCGGTCGAGATCGGCGTACTTCACCCGTGAAAGCTCGTAGAGGCCATGCTTGGAGTGGGTGCGGCCGAAGCCGGACTCCTTCGTGCCGCCCCACGAGGCCTGGCCGGTCCCGTACGAGTACGCGACGTCGTTCGTCCAGACCGAACCAGCCTGCAGGCGGCGCGCCACCCGCTGCGCCCGCTCGAGATCACGCGTCCAGACGCTGGCGCCGAGGCCGAACGACGAGTCGTTCGCCAGTCGGAGTGCCTCGTCCTCGTCGCGGAACGACTCGACCGTGACCACCGGCCCGAAGATTTCCTCCTGCTCGATCCGCGCTTCCCGATCGACCCCGTTGAGCACCGTTGGCTCGTAGAACCAGCCTGGCAACCCGACGTCGGCGCGACGGCCTCCGGTCCGCAGCTCGGCTCCGCGCCCGACCGCATCCGCGACGAGCTCCTCGACGTGAGTGCGCCGCTCCTCGGCGACCAGCGGCCCGACCTGCGTCTCGAGCTCGTCGCCGCGCCCGACGCGCAGTTGCCGCGTCCGCCGGACCAACTCCTCGACGAACGCCTCGTGCAGGGGCCGCGCCACGTAGATCCGCTCGACGCCCGAGCAAACCTGGCCGCAGTTCGAGAACGACCCCCAGAGTGCCCCGGCAACCGCGCGGTCGAGGTCGGCGTCCTCGAAGACGAGCATCGGGTCCTTTCCGCCGAGCTCGAGCGTCACCGGGCGCAGCCGCTCGCCCGCCGCCGCGGCCACGGCTCTCCCGACCGTGGCGGAGCCCGTGAAGACGACCTTTGAGATTCCCGGAGCGCGCACGAGCGCCTCACCCGTCCCCGCCCGGCCCTGCACGACGCGCACGAGCCCCTCGGGCGCGCCGGCCTCCCGGAAGATCCGCTCCACCCAGGCGCCGCACAGCGGCGTCAGCTCCGACGGCTTGAGAACGACCGCGTTGCCCGCGGCGACCGCGAAGGCCACCTGCGTCAGCGGGATCCCGAGCGGGAAGTTCCAGGGCGAGATCGCGCCGATCACACCGAGCGGCTCGTAGAGCAGCCAGCCGCGCTTGTGCCGCAGAAGCGGCTGTGTGAACCGAAGGCGCTCGGGCCGCAGCACACGTGGCGCGTTCGAGGCCGCCCAGACGACGTTGTCGAGCGAGACGAACAGCTCCGCGGTGTACGACTCGACGAGTGGCTTTCCGGTCTCGGCCGTGACCGTCGCCGTGAGCACGTCCGCGCGCGCCAGCACCTCCTGCGCGACCGCCCCGAGCAGCTCGCGCCTCTCGGCGAACGACGATTGCGCCCAGCGATCGGCCGCCACGCGTGCCTCGGCCACGGCCTCGAAGAGCTCCTCCGGAGCCGAGACCGGCACCACGCCCAGCTCCTCCAGTGTGGCCGGGTCGACCGAGCGCAGCTCCTCGACCTGTGTGTCGCGGCCCATCGCGAGATCCTAGACCGGCGCGGGCTAGCGTCGCCGGGCGCGGATGGACCGAAAACAGCCCCTCGAGGAAAGACCGTGGTGGCGCTGGACGAGTACCAGGAGGTACGCAGCCACGACAACTGGTTCGTGATCAAGCCGGGCCACGAGAGGCTCGACGTGGAACGGGTCGTCAGTGAGCGGGACGCGTACCTCGTCGTCCAGAAGAACGGCGTCTAGCTCGAGCCGACTCGCGCGCCGCAGCGGTCGAGGTCGCTCAGCTGCGCGTCGATCCAGCCGGCGACGTCGTGCTCGCGCACGTGGGCGCGGATCGCCTCGAGGCGCCTGCTCCGCTCGTCGGCCGCCATCGTCAGCGCCTCGTGGATCGCCTGCGCCTGGCCGGCGACGTCGAACGGGTTCACCGTCAGCGCCCACTCGCCGAGCTCGGCGTGCGCGCCGGCGTTCTCGGAGAGGATCAGTACCCCGTCGTGCTCGTTGACGAGCGGCGCCTCCTTGGCGATGAGGTTCATGCCGTCGAAGATCGCGTTTACGAAGAGCACGTCGAACTGCTTGTAGGCGGCGACCGAGCCGATGAAGTTGTCCTGGATCACGAGGTCGATCGGCACCCATCCCTCCTGCTGGAACCGGTCGTTCACGCGTCGTGCCTCACGCTGGATCGCGCCGAGGTACTCGGCGTACTCCGGGATGTCCTGCCGTGACGGGTCGAGGAGCGCGAGCATCCCGACCCGCGTGTGCCGCTCGGGGTGCGCCTCGAGATAGAGCTCGAAGGCGCGGAAGCCACGGGCGATGTTCTTTGACGGGTCGGTGCGGTCGACACGCAGCACGAGTTGTTCCGGCCGCCGCTCGACGAGGTCGCGCTCCGCGGCCATGACGTCCTCGCTGCCGGCCAACTCATCGAACTCGTCCGGGTCGACCGAGATCGGGTGCACGGTGACCAGCGAGCGGCGACCGTCGTGGTCGACCACGCCGTCGACGAAGTTCGCATCCGCACCCGCGACGTCACTCGCCGCGCGCATGAAGTTCAGCCGCCACTGGTGCGTGTGGAACCCGATCACGTCGTTCGCGAGCACGCCCTCGTGGATCTCGCGCCGGATCGTGTCCGGGAGGACGTGCCAGTAGTCGGTCTGCGGCCAGGGGATGTGGACGAAGTGGGCGAGCAGCGCGTCGGGAGCGCGCTCGCGCACCAGACGAGGCGCGAGGTAGAGGTGGTAGTCGTGGAAGAAGACGGCAGCCTCGGGCTGCTCCTCCAGCTCCTCGAGCACGGCCTTGGCAAAGCCCTCGTTCACCCGCGCGTAGCCCTCGTCCCAGGCGTTCCGCAGCGCGATGTCCACCGACGGCGTGTACGCGAGCTGCCAGAGGTAGTGCTGCAGGAACCAAAGCATCGGGTTCGCGATCACGTTGTAGAACCAGTCGTAGGCCGTCTCGTCGTGCGCGACGAGACGCAGGCGGAACACCGAGCCGTCTCGCGAGCGCTCCTCGACGGCGCGCTCGCCGCTTTCGGCCGCGACGGCCCGGTCCTCCTCGCTCATCGCACTCGCGATCCACGTCACGTCGTGGTGCTCGACCAGGCTCCGCAGGGCCGTCACCAGTCCGCCGCCGCCGCGCCGCGCAACGCGATCGTCCCCGTCGCGCTGGTACGTCACGGGGCCGCGGTTGGAAACGACGATCAGCCTGCGACGATCCGCCATGCCCGGCGCCACCCTACCCCGGACCGGCCCCGTGAAACGCTTACGAAGCGACGACGGCCGCCGTGACCTCGGCGCCCGCGGTGTCGTTGCCGTCGAGCTTGTTCAGCAGCACGAGCCAGTCGCGCAGGAGCCGCGGCATCAGGAAGTTGCGACGGACGTACTCCTTGCCTCGCAGCGCGCGCTGTCTCGCGGCGGCGGGGTCGTTCAGGATCTCGATGCACGCGGCCGCGCACTTTTCGGGGGCGTTCGGGTCGACCAGCCAGCCGGTCTCGCCGTCCTGGATCTGCGCCACGATCCCGCCGACGCGGCTCGCGACCACCGGCCGCGTCTTCCAAAGCGCCTCCGTGACGGTGAGGCCGAAGCCCTCCTTCGTCGACTTCTGGACGACGGCGTCCGAGTGCACCTGGAAAGCGTTGACCTCGACCGACCCGATGTTGTTCAGGTTGGAGAGGATGTAGACGTCGGGGTCGCCGGCCGCGTAGGTGACGGTTCGGTTGTAGTAGTCCCAGCCCTCTGGGTCGTCGTGGGCCATCGAGCCGACGAGCGCGAGCTGGACGTCCGGGTGCCCGGCCTTCACCAGCCGATAGGCGTCGATCACGCCCAGCGGGTCCTTCCACGGGTCGAAGCGTGAAACCTGCGTGATCAGCGGCCGCTCCACGTCGATCCCGAACTGGTCGACGATGTACGAAGCGTCCTCCGGGGAGAGCGCCATGTTCTTCGGCGTCAGTGGGTCGATCGCCGGCGGCCAGATGAACGCCGGGGGCATCCCCTCCGCCCGCGGCACGTACTCCTGCATGTGGAAGATCGCCGCGTCGTACCGGGCGAGCCAGGGCAGCAGGAAGTCGAGCACCTCGCGGTTCGGCTGCGAGAGGTCGATGTGGCAGCGCCAGATCCAGTGCGCGGAGCTGTCGGGAAAGTGCTCGATCATGCCCGCCGGCTGCGGGTCGTGCATCAGCACGAAGTCGTAGTCGTCGGCGAGCTCCTCCGCGTTCACGGCCTGGAACCGCCGGTACACCTCCTGCTGGGTCGCGGTCAGCCCCGTCGGGTCGCCCTGGAGCGCGTTGTGGATTCCCTTAGTGACCGCGAAGAACTCCTCCGCGCCTGCGATGATCCGCCACTCGGCGTCGAGCCCCGCGTCCCGCATCAGCGGCACGAGCGCGTAGTTGATCTCGGCCACACCGCCGCCGAAGGCCGTCGCGGAGACGTGGACGAGCCGCTTGCCGCGCAGGGGCTCGGCGAGCCGCCGAATCTCCTCCATCAGCCCGCGCGTGGCGATCGTCGCGTAGTCCGCGAGCGACTTCTGGCCGACGTTGACGAGCTGAAGCACTGCGGCCAGCGAGAATACCGCTCGGTCTGGTCGGCTTCAGCCGCCGAGCAGCTTCAGTCGCCGAGGAGCTTCACGAAGCGGAGCCGGGAGCCACCGCCCTCGCGCTTCCCGATCTCGACCTCGTCGGTGACCGCACGGATGATCGCGATCCCGAGACCGCCTTCAGCGAGGTCGCCCCCGACGTCCACGGTGTCGTCGCGCGTGTCGAAGCCGGAGCCGGCGTCGCCGACCTCGACCGCCAACCGGTCGCCGTGGAGCTCGTAGACGATGTCGACGCTGCCGATCCCGTCCTGGTACGCGTGCTTCACCGAGTTCGTGCAGGCCTCGGTCAACGCGAGCTTGAGGTCGTGGAGCGTCTCGTCCGAGAGCGGGCGCACACCGGCGATCGCCGTCAAGGCGAGCCTTCCGAGCGTGATGTACTCCGGCCGGGCGGGAATCGTCAGGCGAACTGAGCGGCCCTCTTCGCTCATGTCAGGTTCGTGCCCGCCAAGCGCGTGCGCGTAACCAGGGGGGATTCGCGTGCCCGCCGTAGAAGGTCACGGGTTCGATCCTAGATGGTCAGCTCGACTCGGAGCGCTCGCCGAGGCGAACCGGGAGCACGAGGCGTGCGTCGCCGCGCTCGACGGCGAAGCGTGCGACCTGGCCGGGTCGCATGCTCGTGACAATTCGCGCAATGTCTTCCGACCCGGTCACGCGACGGCCGTCGATCGAGACGATCACGTCGCCGCTGCGTGGGAAGTCGACCCCGAACGCGCTCGCGGTCTTGCGGCCCGGGCGGAGCCCGCCCTTCGCTGCGGGGCTCCCGTCGAGAACGTCGGTCACAACTGCACCCCGCTGAACCCCGTAGCCGAACCGGCGCGCGAGGGCGGGCGTGAGGTCGGTCGTCTCGACGCCCACGTAGGCGTATGAGACCGACCCGTTGGCGATCAGTTGCTGCATCGAGCGCTTGGCGGAGTTGATCGGCACCGCGAACCCCACTCCTTCGGCCTCGCCACTCGTGCTGTTGATCTGCGCGTTGATGCCGATCACGCGGCCGCGCGCGTCGAAGAGCGGCCCGCCCGAGTTGCCGTGGTTGATCGGCGCGTCGGTCTGAATCGCGTCGACGAGGTTGAAGCTCGAGGTGAGCGAGTCGACCGACCGGTGCACCGCGGACACCACGCCGACGGCGAGCGAATTCTCGTTGCCGAAGGGGCTACCGATCGCAGCAACCGGTTCCCCGACGACGGCGGCGGCCGAGTTGCCCAGAGGCACCGGGGCCAGTGGATGCGCCGACGGGTCGACCTTGACGAGCCCGACGTCGTCGAAGACGTCCCAGCCGACGATCTTCGCCTCGGCCCGGTCGCGGTCCTGGAACTCGATGAAGACGCTGTCGGCCGGCTGCGCGACCGTGGTGTCGCCCGCGGTCGTAATCACGTGCGAGTTGGTGAGGATGTAGCCCTGCGGCGAGACGACGAAGCCCGAGCCCTGGCGCGTAGAGCCGGAATCGTTGCCGTAGACCGAGACGATCGTGACGACGCCCGGTGAGCGGCGTGCGTAGATCGAGCTCGGGCTGAAGCCGTTCCCGGGGAGTGGCTTCGCGCTCGGCCCGACCGCGGCCGTAGCGGCCGTGGGGCCGGGCTGCACCGGTGAGGCGCGGAAAACGGTCGTCGTGGAGCTCGAATCGGTCCAGCCGGTCAGCTGACCCACGCCCACCGCGACCACGCCGCCGAGCACGGCGGACCCGAGGGCAATTGCTGCAAGAGGGCCGATTCGCACGGCGCTCGCACTGTAGCTAGGCGGTTGCGGAGCCCGTGATTTCCCGTGAAATCGCCCGAGGCGAATGGCTGTCGCCGGGCAGCACGAGCGAAAACACGGTGCGGCCGGGCTCGGAATCGAGCTCCACCGAGCCGTCCATCAACTCGGCGAGCTCCTTGGCGATCGCGAGGCCGAGGCCGCTGCCGGACGCCCGCGCGCCGTCGAGGCGGAAGAACCGCTCGAACAGCTGGTCGCGCTGGTTGGGAGGGATTCCGGGGCCTCCATCCTGGACTTCGAGCACCGCCGCGTCACCACGGCGTCGCGCACGCACCTCGACCGCGGTTTCGGGCGGCGTGTGCAGGAGCGCGTTCTCGACCAGGATCCGGCCGAGCTGGAGCGTGCGCAGCTCGTCGGCTTCCCCGAAGACAGCGCCGTCGACACTTCCGGTCAACGTGTGTCGGGTCGACGCCGCCAACGGGCCGAACTCCTCGACCAGTTCGCCGCCCAGCGCGCCCAGGTCGACAGGCTCGCGGTCGACCGTGAGTCGCCCGGCGTCGAGCCGTGTCAGGTCGAGCAGGTCCGAGGCGAGCTTCGTCAGGCGGTCGACCTGCTCGCGCATCGAGCCGAGGAATTCTTGCCTCGTCGCTTCGTCCAGCTCCTCGTCGTCGAGCAACTCGAGGAAGCCGCCGAGCGAAAAGAGCGGCGTTCGCAGCTCGTGGGAGGCGTTCGCGACGAACGCTCTGCGCGCGTCGTCGAGGTGCGCGAGCCGTACCCGCATCCGGTCGAACGCCGACGCGAGCGCGGCCAGCTCGTCCCCCCGCGTGTCGACGACCGGCTCGTCGAAGCGGCCGCTCGCGATCCGGTCGGCGGCGCGCTCGAGCCGCTTGATCCGGCGGGCGAAGATCCGCGCGCCCGCGTAGCCGAGGAGCACCGCGATGATGAGCGCCACACCGGCAGCAAACAGGACGCGCCGCTCGACGAGCCGGATGCTGGAGAGGTCGACAGGGGTGCTCACGAGCAGCGCGTACTTGCCACCGAGAACGGGCGCGGCCGCCTCCGCCCAGACGTCCTCGCCGTCGGTCACGTGCCCATGCGCCGGCGCGCGGGTGTCGAGCGCCTGCGTTGCAATCGGGTCCGCCAACAGCCGGTCGCCCAGCTCACCGGAGTAATCGAAGGGGCTGACCTTCGCCTGAGGCGAGAGCCGGTCCATCAGCGCGACCGTGGCGTTGCCGTTCTCCTCCGACGCCGTCGCGACGAAGTCCGGATCGAGCGGCGACACATCGGTGACTTCCTGCCGGACCTTCGCGACGATCCCCTCCATCTGGGCGACGCGAGTGTCGATGGCCCGGTCCCGGAGCGACGGCACGACACTGAGGTAGACGATCCCGAGCGCCACGGCCACCACCAGGAGGAGCGCCAGGCTCAACTGTGCGCCGACGCTGCGAAAGAAGCTGCTCATGGGCGAAAGCGGTAGCCGACGCCCCGGACGGTGAGGATGTACTCGGGCTCGCTGGGATCCTGCTCGAGCTTTTCGCGCAGGTGACGCACGTGGACGTCGATGGTGCGCGGCTCGCGGTAGTCGGAACCGCCCCAGAGCGCCTGCAGGAGCATCTCGCGCGTAAAGACGCGCCCCGGGCTGGCAGCCATGGTGCGCAGCAGCTCGAACTCGACGTACGTGAGCTGCACCGCTCGCCCCGACACCTCCACGTCGCGCCGGCCGAGGTCGATCCGCAGGCCGTCGCGCTCGATGGTCTCCTCCTCGTCCTGGGCCGCGCTCGGGATGGCCGCACGTCGCAGCAGCGCGCGCACCCGGCTGCGGAACTCGCGGATCGAGAACGGCTTCGTGATGTAGTCGTCGGCGCCGAGCTCGAGGCCGAGCACCTTGTCGAGCTCGTCGTCGCGGGCGGTGAGCATGATGATCGGAACGCTGCTCGACGCACGGAGCCGCTTGCACACCTCGAGCCCGTCCACCTTCGGCAGCATCAGGTCGAGCACGACCAGATCGACGCGCTCCTCCGCAAACCGCGCCAGCGCCTCCTCACCGTCTCGCGCCTGGACCACGCGAAATCCGTCGCGTTCGAGCGGATAGGCGAGGAGCTTCTGAACCGCGTCCTCGTCGTCGACGAGCAGGATGGTTGAGGAATCGGGCATCGCAGCGCCTGCCGGCGCACGTCGTTCTGCGGCCTACTATAGCCACGGTATGGCGGCCCTCCCGCCTCGTTCAGCGCGACGGCGCGCGCGTCGTGGCACGCTCGAGCGGCCGGTCAGCGGCCGCCTCTATCGGGGAACCTGGCTGCTGGTGGGGATACCGCTGCTGGCAGCCGCGTTCAGCGTCCACAAGCCGAATCCGCTCCCGGCGCCGCAACCCTCTCTCCCGGCGTCGTTCGACGGGACTTCGGCAGTCGCCCTCACCTCCGACCTCGCCCGCCTCTACCCCGATCGCGTGCCCGGGACCGCCGGCGCCGTCGGCGCGCGGGCGTGGGTCCGCGAGCAGCTTGCGCCCTACGGCCTGAAGGTCGTCGCCGACCGCTTCCGCGCGAACCTCCCCGGCCTGGGAACGCGAACGCTGGTGAACCAGCAAATGGTGATTCCCGGGCGCTCGCCGGACGAGATCGTCGTCATGTCGCATCGCGACAACGACGGGCGCGGGCCAGGCGCGAACAACAACGCGTCGGGGATCGCGGCCCTGGTCCAGCTCGCGCAGTCCTACGGTTCGGGGGTCGGCGGGCGGGCCGTGGGCCCGCAGCACACGCTCGTCTTCGTCGCGACCGACGGCGGCGCCTTCGGGTTGCTCGGTGCGCGCCGGTTCGCGGAGACGCATCGCGGCCACGTGGTTGCCGCAATCGACCTGGCCGCGCTTGCCGGGCACGGGCCGCCTCGGATGGTTTTCGCCGGGCTCGAGCCGCGACTCGCCTCTCCGTCGTTCGTCGAGACCGCCGCGCAGCGCGTGCTCGAGCAGACCGGACAGCGCCCGGCGCACGCGAGCGCGCTCTCGCAGCTCGTCGACCTCGCGTTCCCGTTCACGCTGCACGAGCAGGGACCGTTGCTCGCACACGGGATCCCGGCGCTGACGCTGACGAGCGGCGGCGAGCGCCCACCGGCTGCGTTCCTCGACCGGCCCGATCGCCTCGACACCGTTCGCCTCGCCCAGCTCGGGCGGTCGGCCCAGCAACTCCTGCGCTGGCTCGACTACGGCGCCGAGCTCTCGCCCGGAACCGCGCGCTACATCTACTTCGGCCCGCGGATGATGCCCGGCTGGGCGATCGAGCTCGTGCTGCTGGCGATGCTGCTGCCCTTCCTGGTGTCTGCGGTCGACCTCTTCGCGCGCTGCAGGCGGCGGCACATCCCACTGATGCCGGCGCTGCGCAGCTACCGCAGCCGCGCGTGGTTCTGGCTGTGGGCGGCGATCGTCTTCGAGCTGTTCGCGCTGGCGGGCTTCTGGCCTGCGGCGCCGTCCGTGCCGCTCCCGCCGGACGCGCCGCCGGGAACGAACTGGCCGGTTGTCGCGCTGATCGCACTGGTTGTCCTTATCGGGCTCGGCTGGTTGGTCGCGCGACAACGCCTCACTCCGCGAGGGCCGGTTTCGGCCACGGAAGAGCTGGCCGGCACGACCGCTGCGTTGCTCGCGCTGGCCGTCGTCGCGCTGTTGGTGGTGGCGACGAACCCGTTCGCGCTCATCTTCCTCCTGCCGTCCCTCCACGCGTGGTTGTGGCTTCCGCAGGTGCGCCGGCGGCCGCTCTGGACGCGGCTGGCGGTGCTCGGCGCAGGATTCATCGGCCCGCTGCTCCTGTTCGGTTCGCTCGCGATCCGCTACGGCCTGGGCCTCGACACGCCCTGGTACGTCGCGGAGCTGACCGCGACCGGCTTCGTGCGTCTGCCGGCGCTGGCGATCGCGGTGGGCTGGCTGGCCGCGGCCGGCCAGGTCACAGCGCTTTCGATCGCGCGCTACGCGCCGTACCCGAGCGCGCGTGAGCGACCGCCGCGCGGGCCCCTGCGTGAAGCGGTCCGGCGAACCGTGCTTACAGTGAGTACAGCGCGAGCTCGACGAGCGAGCGAGGCGCGCCGAGCGCAAGAAGGCTGACGTTGAGACGGTTCGCGAGGATCACGGGGACGCTGCTGGCAATCGCCGGCGTCGCCGTGCTCGTCTGGGTCGTCGTGGTCTGGCGCTGGCAGGACCCGTTTACGGCGCTCTACACGACCTGGAGGCAACACCAGCTCTCGGACAGCTACACGCGGAAGGCCGACGCGTACCAGGCGCCGCCGGTCAAGCCCGGTGCGTCGCTCGCCGCGACGACCGCGCAGATCCGCGCGCAGGCACGGCGCTACCGGCTGAACGCAAAGCGCGGGGAGGGCGTTGGCCGGATTCGCGTCCCGCGGCTCGGACTGAACATGGTGTTCGTGGAGGGAACCGACGATGCGTCGCTCAGGAAAGGCCCAGGCCGCGACCGCCGCACGTACATGCCGGGCGAAGGGCAGCTCGTCTACATCGCCGGTCACCGCACGACGTACCTCGCACCGTTCGCGCACATCGAGCGGCTCAAGCCGGGCGACCCGGTGACGCTCGACGTGCCGTACGGGACGTTCACATACCGCGTCTTCAAGCACCGGATCGTCTTGGCGAACAACCTCTCGGTCCTCCGCTCCCACGGTCACGAGGTCGTCGAGCTGCAGGCCTGCCATCCGCGGTTCTTCGCCTCGCACCGGTACATCGCCTACGCACGGCTGGTGCGAGTCAACCCGCGTGGCGCGCCCGCGTTCCGGCCGCCCACCTCGACGCTGACCGCCGAGCCGCTCGCCGCGGCGCAGGGATGAGCGTCCTCAGGGGAGTCTGAGGTAGCGCACCCGCGAACCGGCCTCCAGCTCACCGTCGCCGCGCGGGATCAGCACGAGCACGTCGGCTGCGGCGGAGCGGGCAATCATGTGCGAGTCCTGGCCGACAACGGGCTCGAGCTCGACCGCAGCGTCGTGGGGGCTCGTGGTGCGTCGGGCTCGCACGAGCTCGTCGCGCGCGGGGTTACGCTTCACGGCAGCCGCCAGCGCCCCCGGCTCGAACCGGGGCAAGGGATCGGCAACGCCCTGAAGTGCCAGGACGCAAGGCCGCACGAACAGCTCGAACGCGACGAGCGACGAGACCGGGTTTCCGGGTAGCCCGAACACCAGCGTCCGGCCGCGCACGCCGAAGGACACCGGCTTGCCGGGCTTGACCGCGACGCGCCAGAAGACCTCTTCGACGCCGAGCTCGGACTCCACTCGCCGGACGAGGTCGTGCGGGCCTACGGAGACTCCCCCCGAGGTCACGAGCACATCGTGCTCGAGCCCGCGCGCGATCGCCTCGCGATGGGCGTCCTCGTCGTCGGCCACAGCCGCCAGGCGCTCGACGGAAGCGCCTGCCGACCTCAGCTGCGTCTCGAGAATCAGCCCGTTCGCCTCGTAGACCTCACCAGGCCCGAGCGGCTCGCCCGGTCGGCGAAGCTCGGTTCCCGTGGCAACCACGGCGGCCCGCGGGATCGCGCCGCAGTCGACCTCCGCGACACCGGCAGCTGCCAGCGCTCCCAGCTGCGCGGGGCCGAGGCGCGTCCCCGCCGGCACGACCTCGTCGCCGGCGCGGAGATCGCCGCCGCGAGGACGGACATTGGCGCCCACCACTGCGGCGTCTGGAATCTGCACTTCGTTGTCACGATCGACAACATACTCAACGGGGATGACGGCATCCGCACCCTCAGGAACGACGCCGCCGGTCGCGATCGCCATCGCCTCCCCTGGTGCGAGTGCGCGTGGCGCGGGTCGGCCCGCTGCAACACGGGCGACGACGGGCAGTGTCCCCGGAACGTCCTCCGCGCGAACCGCGAAGCCGTCCATCGCCGAGCTCGAAAACGGCGGCAGGTCGACGGCCGCCAGAGCCGCCTCGGCCAGCACGCGGCCGGCGGCGAGCTCTAGGGAAATCCGCTCGGACGGCAACGGCCGCACGCGCTCGAGCACGAGCTGCTGCGCTTCGTCCATGGTCAGGAGCTCGGCCACGACCGCGCATACCGTACGCGCGCCGGATACGCTGAGCCGCCGATGATCTCGGTAGTCGTGCCCGTTCACGACGAGGAGCGAACGGTCGCGCTCCTCTATGACGAACTGGAGTCGGCTCTTCAGCCGCTCGAGCAGCCGTGGGAAGCCGTGTTCGTGGACGACGGCTCCACCGACGGCTCCTACGCGGCGCTGACCCGGCTCCACAGCGCACACGACAACGTGCGCGTCATCCGCCTGCGCAAGAACTTCGGCAAGGCGGCGGCGCTCGCGGCCGGCTTCGCCCATGCGGAAGGCAACGTGGTCGTCACCATCGACGCCGACCTGCAGGACGATCCGGCGGAGATTCCGCGCCTGCTCGCGAAGCTCGACGAGGGCTTCGACCTCGTCAGCGGCTGGAAGACGCGCCGCCGCGACCCACTCACCCGGCGTGTGCCGTCGAAGATCTTCAACTGGGTGACCGGGCGCGTCTCGGGCCTGCGACTGCACGACCTCAACTGCGGGCTCAAGGCCTACCGCGCCGAGGTGGTCCAGGGGCTACGGCTCTACGGCGAGCTGCACCGCTTCATCCCGGTGCTCGCGTACTACCGCGGCCACCGCGTCGCCGAGCTCCCCGTCAACCACCGGGCGCGCGAACACGGCCGGTCTCGGTACGGGATGGAGCGCTACGTCCGCGGCTTCCTCGACCTCCTGACGGTCTCGTTCATCGGCCGCTATCGCTATCGACCGCTGCACCTGTTCGGCGGGCTCGGCCTGCTGCTGGGCGCGCTCGGCTTCTGCGTGCTCCTGTACCTAACCGCGTTGAAGATCGACGGGCACTCGATCGGGCAGCGGCCGCTGCTGATCCTCGGCGTGCTCCTCGTGGTCGTGGGGCTGCAGTTCTTCTCGCTCGGCTTGATCAGCGAGCTGATCACGAGCCAGCACGAGGAGCGGTCGGGGCCGCGGGAGCGGACGGAGCGGGACGTCGAGGACGTGCTGCGCTAGCCGTCACGCTTTCGGCACGAGGGCGACACACATGGGTGCGCCGCGGCGGGATAGGGTCGAAGTGGGGAGGAGGCCGGGTGTGCCTTAACCACACGGGTTGAGGCGAACGACGGCCTCACGCTGATGCGCGTCCTCTACTTCGGCACCTACGAGCGCGACTACCCGCGTAACGCGCAGGTGATGTCCTGCCTGCGACGAGTGGGCGTCGAGGTCGACGAGCAACATGTCGCGGTCTGGGACGGTCGGCGCGACAGCTGGCGCGCGGGGCTGGGCGCCGCGGCCCGGCTCGCGGCCGCCGAGCTCCGGTTGCTCCGAAGGCCGGGCTCCATCTACGACGCGCTGATCGTCGGCTACCCGGGGCACTTCGACCTCCCGGCGGCACGGCGTGCCGCCCGGAGGCGGCCGATCGTCTTCAACCCCCTCGTCTCGCTCGCCGACACGTTCGTCGCCGACCGTGGCCGCTTCCGACCTGGCTCAGCGCCGGCACGGGCGCTCGCGGCAGTCGATCGTCAGGCCTTTCGCACCGCCGACCTCGTCGTCGCCGACACACGCGTGCACGCGGACCACCTCGCGGAGCTGGCCGGCCTCCCGCACGACCGGATCGACGTCGCGTTCGTCGGCGCCGAGGACCGTGTCTTCGCACCCGGCTGGTCACCGGACGACCCGTTCACGGTGCTCTTCGTCGGCAAGCTGATCCCGCTGCACGGCCTCGAGACGATCTTCGCCGCCGCCCGCTCGGCGCCCGAGCTGCGCTTCCGGCTCGTCGGCAGCGGCCAGCTCGACGCGCTCGCCCGCGCGCGTCCCGCGAACGTGGAATGGATCCCGTGGGTCGACTACGAGCGCCTGCCGCTGGAGCTCCACCGGACCGGTTGCGCGCTCGGGATCTTCGGCACCTCGGCGAAAGCGCTCCGCGTGATCCCGAACAAGGCCTTCCAGGCCCTCGCCTGTGGCACTCCGCTCGTCACCGGCGACACCCCCGGCGCGCGCGAGCTGCTCGTCGACGCCGAGAGCGCGCTCCTCGTCCCGCCCGGGGACGCGGAGGCGCTCGCGCAAGCACTGCGACGGCTCGCCGGCGACCCCGAGCTCGCCAGCCGCCTCTCCGCCGGAGGCCGCGCCGCGTACGAGGCACACGCGAGCGAGGACGTCCTCGGCCGCCGCTGGCGCACCATCCTGGAGCGCGTCACGTGACGTTCCAGCGGCCGACCAGCCGTGGCCTCCTGTGGACCGCCATCGGAGCCTACGCGGCCGGGTTCTCGGCGCTCTCCATCCTGCGCCACCGCGCCTTCTCGACCGGGCGCTTCGATCTCGGGAACATGGTGCAGGCGGTCTGGTCGACCGCCCACGGCCATCCGCTGCAGATCACCGGGCTGCGCGGCGACCAGATCTCGCGCCTCGGCGCGCACTTCGACCCGATCCTCGCCGCCTTCGCCCCGCTCTGGCTCGCGTGGCCGAGCCCCGACATGCTGCTGGTCGCGCAGGCCGTCGCCGTCGCCCTCGGCGCGCTGCCCGTCTTCTGGCTCGCACGCAAGCACCTCGGCTCCGATGGCGTTGCCCTCGGCTTCGCCCTCGCGTACCTGATCTACCCCCCGACGCAGTGGCTGACGCTCAACGAGTTCCATCCCGTCGCGCTGGCGTGCCCGCTCCTCCTCTACGCCATCTGGTTCCTCGACGAGGGCCGGCTGCTGCCATTCGCGGCCTGCGCGATCGTGGCCGCGACGACAAAGGAAGAGATCGCCCTCGTGGTCGCGGGCCTGGGCATCTGGTACGCGCTCGCGCACGGCCGGCGCTGGACGGGGGCTGCCGTCGCCGCGGCCGGTGTCGCCGCAGCCCTGATTGCGATCGAGGTCGTGATCCCGCACTTCAACCGGGCCGGCACCTCGAGCTTCTTCACGCGCTACAGCGAGGTCGGCAGCACGCCCGGCGGGATCGTGCACACGGCGCTCACCGACCCCTGGAAGATCGTCACGACTGCCGTCACCGGCCGCGGGCTCGGCTATCTCGCCCAGCTCGTGCTGCCCCTCGCGCTCCTCGTCGTCCTGGCCCCACTGGCACTGATCGCCGCCGTCCCGGAGCTCGCGGTCAACCTGCTCTCGGCGGCGACCACGCAGACGTCGATTCGCTTCCACTACACGGCCGGCCTGATCCCGGTGCTGATCGCGGCCGCCGTCTTCGGCGCGAAACGGCTTCCGCCGCGGATCCCGGTCGCGACGATCGTGGTCGTCACCGCGCTCGCCGCCAATTACCTGCTCGGCCCCGTCCCGCTCTGGCGCTACTTCCCGGGCGGCGAGCAGCACCAGGCGCGCGCGGCCGACGTCAGCGAGCACGACCGGACCGCCGCTCGCGCGCTCAGGCTGATCCCGCCCCACGCCGTCGTCAGCGCGACGAACTCCCTGGGCGCGCACCTCTCGGCCCGCCGGCGCGTGCTCAGCTTCCCGTACCTCCAGGATGCGCAGTGGGTGGCGGTGGACGAGACCGCGCCTGGCTACGCCGACCGGCTCGCGCCGTTGCCGACCGCCGTCCAGCTCTCCTGGCTACGGCGCAACCCCGAGTGGCGGCTCGTCTTCGAGCGTGACGGCATCCTGATCTTCCACCGCGCGAGCGAGGCCGCCAGCGCGAGGTAGAGCGCGACCATCGCGAGGTCGCGGACGAACAGGAGCCATACCGGCCACTCGAGCCGGAAGAGCGCGCCGTAGTGGAAGAACCACACCTGCGCGAGCACGACGGCCGCGGCGGCCAGCGCAATCGCAACCACGTTCCCGGCGGCCACGACCAGCGGCAGCAGCCAGACGAGGTACTGCGGCGAGAACACTTTCGTGAAGGCGAGGAAGCCGGCGACCGCGGCGGCGAACGCGAGCGGCAGCTGCTTACGCAGCTCCCGTGATCGCGCGTACAACACCCACACGGTGACGACCGCGACAGCCTCGAGCGCAAGCAGCAGCCCGGCGACAGCCTCGGCCGTGCCGCCCGCGAGGTCGCGCCCGGCGACGCCCGTCGTCTCGACGACGCGTGGGTGGTACAGGCCGAGCCGGTCGAGCACCAGCAGGAACGAGGCACCGAGGCTCTCGATCTGCAGGCCGCGGGTCGCCTGGGCGTGGAAGCTCTCGTAGACGCCGTGCGGCGCGTAGGCCGCGAACGGCGCGACAGCCGCAGCCGCGACCACCACCAGCACGCCGAGCGCGAGCAGGGTCCGCCTGGTACCGGCACGGCGCCAGACGAACCAGCCCGCCAGCGGAACGAGCACGAGCGGGTAGACCTTCGCGCTCACCGCGAGCCCCAGCACTGCGAACGCGGGCAACTCCCAGCCGCGCAGCAGCATCCACAGCGCAAGCACCGTCAGCAGGGCCGGCCACGCGTCGTAGGTGTTCAGCGAGATCGGTCCGAGGGCGATCGGCGAAAGGGCGAGCAACCCGACGCCGATCCAGACACGGCGCTGCGAAGCGCCCAGCTCTGCGAGCACCAGCGCGACGAGCACGATCGTCGCCGCGCCGCAGAACGCCATCAGCGTCTTGAAGGCCGCGTTGAAGTGATCCGCGCCGAACGCGGTCGGCGGCAGGAAGACCGCAAAGGCGCCAGGCGGGTACTCGACGAACACGTCGCGGTAGGGCAGCGACCCGTCCAGCAGCTTCTCCGCATAGCCCTGGTAGACGTGCACGTCGCGAAAGCGCGCCGCGCGGAAGAGCCCGCCGTCGGGCACGGCGCACGCCGCCAGGTACACCGGGATCGCGACGAGCGCGGCGCGCAGCGCAGGCCTCACGCCGGCCTCACGCGAGGCGCCGCTTGCGGCGCCGTCTTCAGGACGTGCCGGCTTGGCCGGCGCGTCCGTCTGAAATGGCGACCGGACACGCGAGACTAGTCGGCGGCGCCTAGTTCCCCGGGCCCGGAGGTGGCGGGGGCGGGGGGACCGGTGGTGGAGGCGGCTCGGCCGGCGGCGGAGGAGCGGGCGGCGCGGTGGTGATCGTTCGCCCCGCAGTGCCCGTCGGCGGCGGGGGCGGGGGCGGCGCGGGATTGCCGCTGGCCGTCGTCGCCGGAGGCGGCGGCGGCGAGTAGTAGTACGTCGTGGTCGGCCGCAGGCTCGAGCCGTACTGGCCCTGCGTGAACGGCCTCCACTCCACCGGGTCGCGCGGGGACTGCCACGACAAGGCAGGCGCGTTGACCACCGCCTGCTCCATGAACAGCTTCCAGATCGTCGCAGGGAAAGTGCCGCCCGCGACCGAGATCCCGTGCACGTTCTCCATCGGGATCTCACCCTGGGGGTACCCGACCCAGACCGTCGTCTCCAGCTGCGGCACGTAGCCCGAGAACCAGGCGTCGGCGTGGTTGTCGGTCGTGCCGGTCTTACCCGCCGTGGGCCGGCCGAAGTAGGCGCCGACGCCGGTCCCCTCGAGGACGTTGTCCTCGAGGATCTTCGTCACCTCGTAGGCGACACCGTCCGAAATCACGCGACTGCGCTTCGGCTGGCCCCAGCCGGCATCGGTGTCCTCGCGACCGTTGGCCAGGATGACCTTGCGGATCGCCATCGGCCTCGAGTAGACGCCGCCCGCAGCGAGCGTCGCATACGCCGAGGCCTCCTCGAGCGGCGAGATCGCATCCGCGCCGAGCCCCATCGCCGGCACGACGTCGAGATGCGACTGGACTCCGAGCTTGTGAGCCATCTCCGCGACGTTCTCAGGGGTCACGTCGAGCGTGAGCTGCGCGTAGACCGTGTTGTCGGAGGCGAGGGTCGCGCTGTGCACCGAGATCGAGCCGGAGTACGAGTGGTCATAGGTCTGCACGTCCCACGCGGGCGTGTACGGATCGGGCTGGTAGTGGAACGGCGCCGAGGTGTAGTAGGTCGTGTCGGGGTTCATGCCCTCGTTGATCGCGGCCGTGAGGACGAACGTCTTGAACGTCGAGCCTGGCTGACGGCGTGCCTGCGCAACCAGGTTGAACTGGTTGCCGTACTTGCCGGGCGTCACCGCGGTCATCGCGCGGATCGCACCGTTCGCCGGGTTGATCGACACGACCGCGGCGGCCGGGTCGTTGCGCAGGTAGAGCGTGTCGCGGATCGCCTTGCGCGCCGCGATCTGGAGGCGCGGGTTGATCGTCGTGAAGACCTTGAGACCGCCGCTGCGGACGGTGTTCGCGCCGTACTCGGCGATCAGCTCGTCGCGCACGTAGCTGAAGAAGTACGGCTCCCGGATCTGCGTGTAGAGCCGGCCGGGCCTCAGCCGCAGGTCTCGTTGCGCAATCGCGGTCCGGTACTGCGCCTCGGTGATGTCGCCGTGGTCACGCATCGCCCGCAGCACCTGGTTCCGCCGCGCGAGGGCGGTCGCCGGCCGGTGCAGCGGGTCGTACACCGACGGAGCCTGCGGGAGCCCCGCGAGCAGCGCTGCCTGCGAGAGGGTGAGGAAGCGCGCGCGCTTGGAGAAGTAGGTCTGCGACGCCGCCTCGATCCCGTACGCGTGGTTGCCGTAGTAGACCTGGTTCATGTACTGGCCGAGGATCCAGTCCTTCGAGCGCGCCCGGGAGAGCTTGATCGCGAGACAGGCCTCCTTGATCTTCCGGCTCAGCGTCCGCTCCTTCGAGATGTAGAGGTTGCGGACGAGCTGCTGCGTGATCGTCGAGCCGCCCTGGACGACCTGGCCGGCGCGCAGGTCCTTCCAGGCCGCGCGCACGATGCCCTCGTAGTCGACGCCTCCGTGCTCGTAGAAGCGGTGGTCCTCGATCGCAACCGTCGCCTTGCGCATCCAGGGGCTGACGCGCCAGAGCGCCACCGGCTGGCGGTTCCGCTCGGCCGGGATCGCACCCAACAGCGACCCGTTGGCCGCGTAGACGAACGAGTTCTGGCCGATCTGGACCGGCTTCAGGTCCTCCAGGCTGCAGTCGGAGCGGAACTTCGCAACGGCGCCGACGCTCGACGCGATGACCGCCAGGACGACCACGAGCACCGCGACGAAAAGCAGCGTCGTGCGCCGCTTGCGCCGGCCTTTCCCAGCGCCGCGGCGGCGGCGGCGACGGCGGAGGACGTCCTCGAGCTCCTCGTCCTGCCGGCGGCCGCGCCCGCGGGGCGGAGGCGGCGGGGGCGTCATGCGAAGACCCCGGCCTCGCGCAGGCGTGCGTGCGAGCGCAGGAGGAGCTCGTGCTCGAGCCGCTTCGCGCTCGGCTCGTCAGGCGCCCAGACGCTGACCTGCACGGTCGCCTTGTCGGCGAGCTCGGTCACCGCGACTTCCGCACGCTCGTCCTGCGCGGCTTCGCGCAGCAGCGTTCGGACGGCTTCGAGATCGGCGTCGAGAGGAACCTGAACGGTCACGTGCGCGAGCTTCTTTCGGCTGCGAATGGAGGAGTTCAGGATGGTATCCGAGGCGATCTTCTCGTTCGGGACGACGAGCCGGTCGTTGTCGTCGATGCGGATGAACGTATACGTGAGGCCGATCTCCTCGACCACGCCTGTGAAGCCCGCCGTCTCGACGTAGTCGCCGAGCCGCAGCGGCTGCGCGAACGCGATCAGCAGGCCCGCGATGAAGTTGCCGATCGTCCGCTGGGCCGCGAAGCCGACGATGATCCCGATCACGGCCGAGGAGGCCAGGATCCCGGTGGCAACCGCTCGCACCTGCGGAATCACCAGCAGCGCCGACAGCACGCCGACGAAGACGATCAGCGTGATGACGGTCCGCCGCAGGACCTGATAGCGGGTGCGTACATCCGGCGGCAGGTCGCGCCTCGCCATGAGGCGGTCGACGAGGCGAGCGAGGATCAGCGTCACTAACAGGACGCAGCCGAACACGAGCCAGCGGTGCCAGTCGTCCATCCGGAAGCCGTTAGCCGGGGTCGAGCGGTTTCCTGCCCGCAAAGCCTTCCTCGAGGCCGTGCCAGTAGGCGACCTCGCCCTCGCCGACCTGCCAGCAGAGCAGCACCTCCTCGCCGTCGCGAAGGGCCGGGAAGTCGACGAGCCCGCGGTCGAGGTCCTTGACCAGGACGCCGAGCGCTTGCAGCTCCTCGACCGCATGTGCGACCGCCTCGGCTTCCCGCTGGAGCTGCTCGTCGAGCTCGCTCGGCTCCTGGGGGTCGAAGTCGCCGCCGTTTCCCGAGATCCGCTGCGTGAGCCGCGCGCGCCGGGCGGCCGCAACCGTGAAAGCGCGCCGGTGCGCGACGAGCGACTCGGCGACCGGCCGCACCTGCTCGAGCAGCGCATTCGCCTCGTCCGGAGTGAAGTGCCGCTCCGCCATCCGAGTATCATCGCGCGCCGTGTCCGCCGGTCAACGCGTGCGCTCGCCGAAGCGGACGGCACGCCGCGAGCTGCGGCTGCCGCGCGCCGGAAATCCCGCGCCAGAGATTTTCCTCTGGACGCGGGCCGCGATCTGGGCCGCGGCGCTGTTCTCGCTGTTCGTCTTCGTGCCGAACCGGCACGCGCGCGCGGACGTGTGGGACATCCCGGCGCTCACACACGACCTCGGCGCCGTCACCGACGTCTGGGCGCGCTGGGACAGCGTCTGGTTCCTCGGCATCGCCGAGCACGGATACGCGAGGGCGGGCTCAGCCGCGTTCTATCCGCTCTATCCGGGCGCGGTGGGCCTCGTCGGACGCATCTTCTTCGGCCACTACGTGCTAGCCGGGATCGTCGTCTCGCTGGCGGCGGCGTTCGGCGCCTTCCTGCTCATGTACCGCGTTGCGGAGGAGCGGCTCGGAGCCGAGGGAGGGCGGCGCGCAGTCCTCTACCTGGCGCTCTTCCCGTTTGCGTTCTTCCTCCAGGCGGTCTACAGCGAATCGCTCTACCTGTTGCTGACGCTGGCGGCCTTCGTGCTCGCCGAGCGGCGGCGTTTCCTCGCCGCGGGAGCGGTGACCGGGCTCGCGCTGCTCACGAGGCCGAACGCGCTCGCGTTACTGCCCGCACTGGCGCTGCTCGCGTGGCAGGAGCGAGACAGGCTCCGGGCGTTCGCCGGCCTGGCGGTCGCGCCGCTCGTCTTCGCCGCGTACCCGCTCTACCTCTGGCTGGCCAAAGACGACGCGTGGCGGTTCCTGGACGCACAACACCGCTGGAACCGGAACCTCTCGCCGGCGGGCCCCCTCGGCGGGGTCTGGGACGGGCTTCGGGCGGGCTGGGCCGGAATCGAGCAACTGGGCTCCGGCTCGCACACACACCGCTACTGGGCGCCGGTGCAGGACGCCGACCCGATCCGCGTCGCGACGCTGAACCTGGAGACGCTCGCCTTCCTCGTGCTCTTCGTCGTGCTGACGGTGATCGCCTGGCGGCGCTTCGGCGCGCCGTACGGCCTATTCGCGGCGGTCAGCCTCGCGATTCCGCTGAGCGTGCCGAGCGAGCGCTGGCCGTTGCTCTCGCTGCCGCGCTTCGGCCTGACCATCTTCCCGCTCTTCCTCGCGCTCGCCGTCATCGGTGGACGTCCGCGGGCCCACACCGCGATCGTGGCCGTCAGCTCGCTGCTGCTCGGGGTCTCGGTGGCGCAGTGGGCGCTCTGGCAGTGGGTCGCGTGAGGATCGGGCTCGCCGCGGCGGCGGCGTTCCTGCTTCTGGCCGGCACGGCCTGCGGCCAGCGGGAGGAGCCGACGGGAGCGCTGGCCCAGAGTTACCCCGTGACGGTGCAGGGCGGCGGCGACCGACCGACCGTGCAGAGCTCGGCGCCGGGCCGGATCGTCCCGGTCGGCGCAGGCCCGAGGCAGATCCTGCGCTCGCTCGAGCTCGGACGGCGGATCGTGCCGGTCAACGACACGCTCGTCGGCCTGCCGCTCGTCGACGCGATCCGCAGGGCGAAGCCCGATCTGATCATCGCCTCGAGCGGCACCGACCCGCTCGACCTCGCGCGCGCCGGCGCAGCGACGAAGGCGCAGGTCTACGTCGAGCCGAGCAGTTCGCTGGACGACGTGGTTCAGGCGATCGGCGAGATCGGCCTCATCACCGGGAAGCCGATCGAGGCCAGGCACTTGACGGCCGCGATCCAGGCGAAGCGGCGCGCGGTGGCGGCCAGGCTCACGGGTGCAAAGGTCGTGAGCGTCTTCGTCGACGACGGTGACCTGTCCACGATCTCGAGCCGCAGCCTGCTCGGCGGCTTGATCGCGGAGGCGCGCGGCCGAAGCATCGCAGGCGCGAGCCCGGAGCAGGGGCCGTTCCCGCTACAGCGGCTGAGGCGGCTCGACCCCGACCTGTACCTCGCCACGGCCGGGAGCGGACGAACGCTGAAGCAGCTCCGCTCGCAACCGGGGACACGCAGCCTGCGGGCGGTCAAAACGGGGCGCTTCGCGGTACTCCCGGCCGAGGTGAGCGTGTCCGGGCCGGCCGTCGGGGCCGCGCTCGTCGAGGTCGCGCGGATCCTGCATCCGTGATGCGGGTCGCCGAGCTCGACGCGGTCACCATCGACGCGTACGGCACGCTCGTCCGCCTCACCGGCCCGGTTCCCGAGCTGCAGGCCGGGCTCGCCGCACTGGGAGTCGAGCGCGACGCGGAGGCGGTTGGCCTCGCGTTCGCGAAGGAGAGCGCCTACTACCGCGAGCGCTCGTTCGAGGGCCGCGACGAGGCGAGCCTCTACGACCTCCGCCTCCGCTGCGTGGCGATCATCCTCGACGAGCTCGGGTCGGACCTGGAGCCGGCCGCCTTCGTCGACGGTTTCGTCGCCGCGATGCAATTCGAGCTGTTGCCCGACGCGGGAGCGGCCTTGAAGAAGCTTCGGCGCCTCGGCCTTGCCGTTGCGGTCGTCTCGAACTGGGACGTCGGCCTTGCGCAGCATCTGGACGGCCTCGGCCTCGGCGACGTCACCGTGGTGACCTCCGCCCAGGCCGGTGCGCCCAAGCCCGACCCTGCGGTCTTCTCCCTGGCGCTGGAGCTTCTCGGCGTGCAGGCAAGCCGTGCGCTGCACGTCGGCGACAGCGGCTCTGACGAGGCCGGCGCGTCGGCAGTGGGCATGCGGTTCGCACCGGCGCCGCTCGCCCAGGCCGTCGAGGCACTCACGTGAGGACGCGCAGCGCGAAGCTCGCCGGCTGGCTCGTCCTCGTCGGCGCGCTGGCCGCCCTGAACTACGCGAGCCGCTTCGCCTCGGGCAAACCGCCCCCGGACACCCTCTACCGCTACGACACGGCGATCAACGGGGTGATCTTCTACGCGATCACCCTCGCGCTCGTGCTCTGGATCGCGCGCGGTCTTTCGCGGGAGGAGCTCGCACTGCGCCGCCCGCGCTCCTGGCCAAGGGCGCTCGGGTTCACGCTCGTCGTGCTGATCGCGCTCCTCGTCGCCGAGGTGGCGCTCGAGGCGATCCTGCACGCGACGCAGGAGCAGGGCCTCGAGCCGAAGCACTGGGATTCATCGAAGGCGCTGCCGTACGCGCTCAACGCCGTCGTCATCGCGATCGTCGCGCCCATCGCCGAGGAGTTCACCTTCCGCGGTGTCGGTTTCGCTCTGCTCGCGCGGTTCGGGACCGTTATCGCCGTCGCGGGAACTGCCGTCGCGTTCGCTGCCGACCACGGGCTGGTCGAGGGGTTTCCCGCGCTGTTCCTCTTCGGCGTCGCGGTCGCGATCGTGCGAGCCCGCACCGACAGCCTCTACCCCGGGATGCTGCTGCACGCATGCTTCAACGGCCTCGCTCTGGCCGAAGCTCTCGCCCGCTAGCTGCTCTATGCTCATTGCGTGCGGCGTGCAGCGGTTTTCCTGGCGGCGTTGACGCTCGCTCCCGCGGCGCGCGCGGCACCTCCTGCCGTGACGGCGCAGGCGACACCGCCAAGCGGGACGGCGCCGCTCGCAGTGACGCTGACGGCGACCGGCGACGCGGCCACCTACCGGTGGGACCTCGGCGACGGCACCACCGCCGACGGCGCGGTCGTCAGACACACGTACGCGGCCGGACGCTTCTCCGCGCGCGTGACCGCGACCAACGCGGCCGGCGAGACGGCGCAAGCGACGGCCGTCGTGACGGCGACCGGTCTCACGCTTGCCGGCCCGCGCAGCGGCCGCTACCAGCAGCTCGCGCGGTTCCACGGCCGGTTGATCCCGGCGGCGAAAGGCGTGCGGTTCGGGCTCTACCGCAGCGGGCGGCGGATCGCGACGACGCGAACCACCCGCAACGGCAGCTTCGTCGTGCGCGGGCGCGTTGGCGCAGCGGACGCGCGCTACACCGTGCGCTATGCGGGCGCGGTCTCCAACGAGGTCGCGCTGCTCGTCCGTCCGACGTTGGACGCCGCGTTCAGCGGCTCGGGGCAGCTCGGACGGCCGCTCTCGCTGTTCGTCCGCGAACGGCCGGCGGCCGCAGGGCTCGTCACCGTGCGGGTCATGCGAGGAAGCCGGGTCGTAGCCAAACGCTCCTTCCGCGATCGGGCGCGGATCCACCTCGCGACCGGGCGCGCAGGGGCCTACCGCATCCGCGTGGCGCTGCAGCCGGAGCCGGGCTACGTCGCGGCGCGGCGCGCGCTCGAGCGGATCGTCTTCCTACCGTCGCTCGGCCCGGGCTCGGCCGGCCCGAGCGTGTACGAGCTCGACCGGCGGCTGCACGAACTGCACCTCGCGCTCGGCCGCGTGGACGGCTACTACGGCATCGACGACATGGATGCGGTGACCGCGTTCCAGAAGCTCCATGGGTTGCCTCGCACGGGCACCGTCGACGCACGCGTCTGGCGTGAGCTCCAGCGCGCCCAGACCCCCCGCGCGCGCTACCCGGGCGACCACGTCGAGGTGAGCGAGGGCCGCCAGGTGCTTTTCCTCGTCCGCAACGGGCAGGTGGCGCTGGTCGTACCGGTGTCGACCGGCGCGACGGGGAACACCCCGCTCGGCCACTGGCGTGTCTACAGCCGGGTCCCGGGCTACAACGCGAAGGCGATGTACTACTCGTCCTTCTTCGTCGGCGGTTTCGCGATCCACGGTTACGCGAGCGTCCCGCCCTACCCCGCGAGCCATGGCTGCGTGCGCATCCCGCTGTGGGTCGCGTACCGCGTGTACTCGCTGATCGACTACGGCACCGCGGTCTACATCTACTGGTAGCGCCGTCGCGCTGGCCGCGGTCGCCGTGGCGGCACTCGCGTGGCTCGGCTATGCATGGTGGGGCGGGGGCGGCGAGCACGACGTGGCCTGGCGGGACCTGAACCCGCAGCTCGGCCGCGTCGAGTTCACGCGCAAGGTCACCGCCGTCTACCGCTCGCCGGCCCCGCTGGAGCGGCTGCTCGAAGCGACGATGCCGGGCCGCGCGCCCCGCCCGCCCCGCGTGGACTGGTCGCGAGAGCAGGTGGTCGTGATCTCGCTCGGTCCCCGCTCGAGCACCGGCTACTCGCTTCGGATCGTGCGCGTCGTGGAGCGGCGCCGAGAGGTCGACGTCATCGTGCGGGAGCGGGCGCCGTCACTGGGAGATCCGGTCGAGGCCCGGGTCACGTACCCGTACCGCGCCGTCGCGATCCGAAGCACGAAGAGACCCGTCTACGTCAAGCTGCAAGGAAGGCCATGAGCGAGAACGACCCTTTGATCCGCCAGCTGCGGGAAGAGATCTCCGACAACGACCGGGCGATCGTCGAGGCGATCAACGCTCGCCTGAAGCTCGTCGCGCGGCTGAAGGGCTACAAGGAGTCGCGCGGGCTCTCGTTCGTGGACCCCGAGCGCGAGGAGTGGATGTTGCAGTACCTCGCGCGCGCGAACCGGGGGCCCCTCTCCGGGGAGGGCCTGCACGAGCTCTTCGAAGCGATCCTCGCGCTCACCAAACGCGAGGTCGAGCGCAGCGACGGCGCCTAGGCCTCAGTCGTCGTCGGACGTCTCGGCGAACTCGTCGGGCGTGACGTGCTCGAGGAACTGCTTGAACTCGGAGACGATCTCCTCCTCGTTCACGTCCTCGCCCTCGAACTCGATCGCGGATTCCTCGATCACGTCCTCGGCGGCGAAGATCGGCGCCTCGGCCCGCACCGCGAGGGCGATCGCGTCGGACGGGCGGGAGTCGATCTCGATCTCCGAGCCGTCCTGCTGCACGGTGATGCTGGCGTAGAAGGTGTTCTCCTTCAGCTCGGTCACCGTGATCCGGGTGACCTGGGCATCGAGCTGGGCGAGCATGTCCGTGACGAGATCGTGCGTCATCGGGCGCGGGGTGCTCGCGCCCTGGAGCTTCATCAGGATCGCGGCCGCCTCGGGATGCCCGATCCAGATGGGGAGGAACTTGTTCCCGTCGGCGGTCTTCAGCAGGACGATCGGCTGCTTGCCGACCAGGTCGAAGCTCACGCCGTAGATGACCATCTCGTACATCAGGCGTCGTCCCGGGCTTCGATCATAGCCGCAGGGTACCGGCTCAAACTCCGCGCAGAGGGGGCCTCTCTCCGGGCGGCAAAGGCTCGATCTCGTCGACCGGGACCATGCGCGCCTCACCCGTAAGCGCGTCCTCGAGTATCGCCTGCCGGTCGGGCACGCTCATGGGATCGAGGCCGCGCAGGTAGTACCGCCGGCCGTCGTGGAGGACGAGGTCGCCGATCTTCATACCGCAGTTGCTTAGACGCCCATCGGCGACCTTTTGCCGGTCCGACATCCCTGACCCGAGTCGTCTTGGCGATCGCTCCTGGTCGGCGTCTCAGACGAACGCACGGGCACAGCGCGTGCGTCTTGATGACAGCATCGCAAGCGATGCCTCGGCTTGGTGCGGCTACACTGGCCGCGCCCGGGCGATTAGCTCAGTTGGTTAGAGCGCCGCTCTGATAAGGCGGAGGTCCGTGGTTCGAATCCACGATCGCCCATCTCCTCACGCAGTTGCGAACTCGGCCCACAACGGCCGGTGGTCCGAGATGTGGTACTTCACGTAGCCGCGGAACTGGGACTGCGTTCGCTGCGGGTCGTTCCAGAGGTCCTGGAAGAGGGCGCCGTCGAAATCGAACACGTTGCACTGGCCGGTGAAACGGTCCTTCGTGGTGCCCGGGAAAAACGCGATCTGGTCGTAGTGGTTGTCGGAGGCGATCGCCGAGCCGATCATCGAGCTGTGCGGCGGCGTCTCGAGGCCGAGCGCGACGAGGGCGTCGAAGATGCGGTCGCCCGGCACGGCCATCGGCAGGTTGAAGTCGCCGAGCGGAACGACGTCGACGACGTAGGAGTTCGCGTCGCGGTGCACCCGGTCGGCCCACCAGGCGACGGCAAACGTCTCGAGGGTCCGGCGGTCGAGGTCATCGGGCGCGTCCGAGCCGAAGAAGAGGTGCACGTTCAGGAGGGCGAAGCGGAAGGCGCCGGCCTCGAAGCTCGCCAGGTACGGGCCCCGGTCGAACCCCGTGAACGGTGTGGTCGTCCCTTGCCGTGCGATCCTGGGCAGCTGGCTAGGCGGGATCGCCACGCGACCGACCTCGCGCAGCCGCTTCACCTTGCGGCTGTCGTACAGGAACGCCTGCCGCTCGCGGTTCCCCGACGCGTCCGAGAAGAGCAGGTCGTAGCGGCTCGGCAGGTGATCGTGGATGGCCAGGATCCCGCGCAGGTCGTCGTTCACCTCCTGCACCGCGACGAGGTCGAACCAGCTGATCACCTCTGCGATCAGGGCGTAATCGTCGTCGAGCCGGTCCTGGACGCCGAGGTTGGCCACGTTCCAGGTGCCGATCAACAGGCGGTCCTTCGCCTTCGCCGGGATCTGGCGGCCGGGCTTGTCGCGCCGGTACGCCCGCAGCGCCGCACGCTCATGCGCCAGGTCGTACGTGAAGTCGAAACGCGGCCTCGGGAACGGCGGCATCACGTCGATTGCAGCGCGTGAGGGGCGGTGCTGTCAATACCGTGTACGCGGAATGCCCCTGACACGCGACGAAACCCGCGGCTCCGGACTGGCGGTCGCCGTCGACCTCGTCAACACCTGGGACGAGCTCCATCCCGACCCCGACCTGATCGAGGGCCTCGGTGACGTGCGCGTCTGGCTCGAATGGCACGGCCTCGAGACGGCCGCGCAGCGACTGCGCGACGACGACGTCGACCGTGTACGCGAGCTCCGCGCCCGCCTCGACCGCCTCTTCGACGCCCCCGGCGAGGAAGAGGCGGCGGCACTCCTCAACGAGCTCGCGCGCGAGTACGGTACTCCGCCGGCACTCGAGCGCAACGGGAAGGGCTGGCGGCTCCGGACCTGGCCCGACAAGGGCGACGGCCTGCCGGCGGTGGCGGCATACGCGACCGCGGGGCTGCTCGAAGCCTTCCAGGAGCTCGGCTGGCAGCGGTTCGGCCGCTGCGCCGGAGCGCCGTGTCGGTGCGCGTTCGTCGACCGCAGCCGCAACCGGACGCGGCGCTACTGCTGCACCCTCTGCGCCGACCGCGTCGCCCAGGCGCAGTACCGCGAGCGCCGAAGGGCACGTCCCGCCTCCTCGGAGAGGAAGAGGCGGGACGCGAGGGGAGTGAGGGGGAGCTAGGAGAGACCGTCACAGGTCGCCGGGAACTGGCTGGGATCCTGGCGGCCGGTCGACTTGACGATCTCGAGCGGCGTGAGCACGTCGCCCGGGTCTGCGATGTAGACGAGCTTCCCGACGGCCGCGAAGATCGTTCCCTGGCCGGGAGCGGTGATGTGCCCGTCGTTCCCGTTGATCGTCACCGTCACCGTCCCGTCGGCGGCGGCGGCCGGGGCGAGCGCGGCCAGGACGGCGGCCGCGATCACGAGCATCCCTGCGATGACCAGATCCTCATCATCCTTCCGTCAGTAGCGTCTTGCTCTACGGAGCTGACGCCACTGATCGGTTAGACAGCGGTCAATGGGCGATCTCGGTGCGGACGAGGTAGTCCTCGACCGCGAGGAGGAAGCTCTGGTCGTTCGCGATCTCGGCGAGGGTGCCCTTGGTCAGGTCGTCGAGCTCTGCGTCGCGCTCGAGCTCGAACAGGAACGGGCCGAGCTTCCCTGCCTGCGAGAGGGCAGCCATGCGCAGGACGAGGTCGCGTGTGACGTCGTCCTGGTTGATCGCCTCGAAGGACTCGAGGTTGTCGTGGAGGGCTTGCAGCATTCAGAGGGTCCAACGCCCCTCCGCTGTCTTCGGTTACGGCCGAGGCGACGCTTGTGGCGCCGTCTCAAGGCGCTCGGGCGTTGCCCGGGCGAAACGCTCGAGCGCTTCAGCCAGCTCGGCGAGCTCGGTCTCGTCCGTGAAGGCGATCTCCAGCCGCCCGGAGGCGATGCGGGCCGGGAAGCCGGTCACGAGCTCGGCCGCCTTGCACACACGCTTCGCGAGCGCCGGGTCGACCTTCGGCACCTTGCGGGGCTTCGTCCTGGCGCCGGCCCAGCGGGCCGCGCGCTCGGCCGCGCGCACCGACATTCCGCGACGGACGATCTGGCGCGCGAGGCGACGCCGGCCTTCGTGATCGGGAACGGCCAGCACCGCGCGCGCGTGCCCCTCGGTCAGGTCGCCGCGCTCGACGAGGCCGAGCACGTCGTCGGGAAGCTCGAGCAGGCGCAGGCGGTTCGACACCGTCGGCTTCGCCTTGCCCACCCGCTCGGCGAGGTCACCGAGGGAGAGCTCGAACTCGTCCAGCAGCAGCGCGTAGGCCCTCGCTTCCTCGACCGCCGAAAGCTCCTCGCGCGCGACGTTCTCGACGAGGCCGAGGAGCAGCGTGTCGCGGTCGTCGGCCTCGCGCACGAGCGCCGGCACTGTCGGCAGCCGGGCTTCCCGCGCTGCGCGCCAGCGGCGCTCACCAGCGATCAGCTCGAATCCGCCGGCCTCGCGCGGCCGCACGACCACCGGCTGCACGAGTCCCTGGGCACGAATCGAGTCCGCGAGGGCGGATGTCGACTCGTGGTCGAAGCGCTTCCGCGGCTGGCGCGGGTTCGCGTGGATCGTCTCGAGAGGCAGGTGCGCGAGCTCCGGCTCACCCGGTCCGCCGACCAGCAGCTCGAGCCCGCGGCCGAGGCCGCGCCGTTTCTCAGGAGCGGCCGACAAGCTCCATCGCCACCTTCCAGTAGGCGTCGGCGCCGGCAGACGCGCGATCGAAGGCCGTGACTGGCAAGCCGTGGCTCGGCGCCTCCGCGACGCGTACCGAGCGGGGCACCGAGGCGCGGAACACGAGCTCGCCGAAGTGCCGGCGCACCTCGGCGGCGACGTCGGCTGCGAGCCGCGTGCGCCGGTCGACCATCGTCAGCAGCACGCCGCCGAGCGCGAGCCGCGGGTTCAGCCGCGAGCGAACGAGCTCGACCGAGCCGATCAGCTGCGCGAGCCCCTCGAGCGCGTAGTACTCGGCCTGCACCGGCACGAGTACGCGGTCGGCGGCCGCAAGGGCGTTGACCGTCAGCGGCCCGAGCGATGGCGGGCAGTCGACGAACACGAACGCGTAGTCGTCCGTTGCGCCGGTGAGCGCGTCGGCCAGGTAGCGCTCTCCGTCACCGCGGCGCGAGAGCTCCACCACGGCACCTGCCAGCTCCGCCTTCGCCGGCACCAGGTCGAGGCGTGCGAAGCGCGTCGGCTCGGCGAGTTGCCGGAGCGCGATCCCGTCGAGCAGGTCGAGGGACGAACTTCCGTTTGCGCGCTCGCCCAGCCCGGAGGTGGCGTTCGCCTGCGGATCGAGGTCGACCACGAGCGTGCGCTCACCGGCCTCGGCGAGACAGGCAGCGAGGTTGATCGCGGTCGTCGTCTTGCCGACGCCGCCCTTCTGGTTGGCAAGCGCATAGACCCGGCCGGGCATGCGTCCACGCTAGCTACGCCAGCGGACGTTTCCTGGCCACGCCAGGCCGCCTCGGAAAGCCCGGCGGAGTCGGCCCGAGCTTGCGCAGGACGAGCAGCCCGGGCGGTGACTCTTCGAGCTCCGCGGCGAGTTGCTCGGCAACGAGCGCGACCCTGTCGGCCTGCGCCGTCGGGCCGACGTAGAGCACCGCCGCGCCACCGGGTGTGACGAGCGGGAGGCACCACTCGGCCGCCACCGGCGGCGGCGCGAGCGCCTTCGCCACGGCAACGCCCCACGAGTCGACCGGCTGCTCCTCCGCGCGGCCGCAGACGACGTGCGCGTTGGGCAACTCGCGGGCCCAGCGCTCGAGGAAGTCGCACTTCCGCCGAGTCGCCTCGAGCAGCGTCACCTCACGATCGGGCAACGCGTGCGCGAGTGGGATCCCCGGTGCGCCTCCGCCGGAACCGACGTCGACGACCGGCCCCTCGAACCGCTGCACCACGCGCAGCGCGGCGAGGCTCTCCTCGACGTGCACGCGCCGCGCCTCGTCGCCGGAGACGGCCGTCAGTCCTGGTGTCGCGACGAGATCGACGAGCCAGCGATCGATCACACGGGATCGATCACGACGAAGCGGTTCGGCTCGGTGCCCTCGCTGCGCGTGACGACGCCGTCGGTCTCCTTCAGCGCCAGGTGGACCACCTTGCGCTCGACCGCGGTCATCGGGTCGAGCTCCACCGACCGGCCCGACGAGATCGCCCGTTCCGCGCTGCGTTTCGCCAGCGCATCGAGCGTCGCCTCGCGCCGTCCGCGGTACCCCGCAGCGTCGACCACAACGGCCTTGCGCTCGTCGCCGCGGCCGCGCCAGACCACCGCGTTCGCGAGGTACTGGATCGCGTCGATCGTCTGGCCGTGCTTCCCGATCGCCAGCCCGAGCTCCCGCCCGACGATGGTCGCGGTCACCGTCTCGCCGGTCTCCACGATCTCGATCCGCGCCTGCACACCGATCGCCTCGAGGATCCGCTCGACCACGTCGCGCACCTCGCTCGCCTGCTCGCTCTCGTCGACCGGCTCCGCCGGCACAGGCTCGGCAACTGCCTCTGCGTCGACGGACGCGACGACCCGCGCCGGCGCGTAGCCGACGCCGAGCAGCCCGCGCTCGCCCTCCGAGACGACCTGGAACTTGACCGCGGACTTGTCGATCCCGGGATGCAGCTTCTCGAGCTCGCGCAGCGCCGCCCACTTCGCCTCGCCGACCGTCTCGCCCGTCGCCTCGACCTGGAGAGCCTCGGTCATCGGCGCGGTCTCGCCTTCTTCTTCTTCCGCTTGACGCGGCGCGGCTCCGAGGACCCCTCCGAGGCCGGCTGGGAGTCGGCCTTCTGCTCCGGCGCGACTGCGGGTGCAGGTGCCGCGACCTCCTTCGGCGGCGTGCGCGACGAGCGGCGCTCCGGAGCCTGCGGGCGCGGCATCAGGCGCCGTGTGATCAGTCCCTGGCCGACCGTCCACAGGTTGGTCGTCATCCAGTAGAGGACGAGCCCGACCTTGAAGTTGATGATGAACGGGATGAACGCGATCGGGAGGACCAGCAGCATGATCCGCTGCGCGCGCTCTGCGGTCGCGCTCATGAAGTAGCTCGAGGCCAGCTGGCTTGCCGCGTAGACCGCGACCAGAACCGGGCCCCAGCCCTCGGACGCCTTGTCGGTGATGTTCCAGAGGCCGAGCCAGGTCAGGTTGTCGCCGGGCTCGTGCGGGAAGTGCTTCAGCACCAGGTACAGCGCGATGAAGACCGGGAACTGCGCCAGCAGCGGCAGGCACGACGAGGCCGGGTTGATGTTGTTCTCCCGGTAGAACTTCATCAACTCTTCCTGCTGCCGCTTCTTGTCGGCCTTGTACTTCTTCTGGATCTCCTTCATCTGCGGCGCGTGCCGCTGGAGGTTCTGCATCGAGTGGATCTGACGGACCGTCAGCGGCACCAGGATCAGCCGGACGATCACCGTCAGCGCGACGATCGACCACGCCCACGTGAGGCCGACCGTCCCGTGCGGGCCGAGCCACTCGAGGACGTTGCGGAGGAGGTCCTCGAGCGGGGTGAGGATGTGCGCGACGATCACCGGAAGAACCTCTGGTCGTGCGCGTAGTCGACCCCGCCGCGGCTCCACGGATTGCAGCGCAGCAGCCGCCAGCCGGCGAGGATCGAGCCGCGGGCGAGCCCGTGTTGGCGCAGCGCGTCGAGCGCGTACTGCGAGCAGGTCGGGTGGTACTTGCACGTTCCGGGCCGTGTGAACAGCCCGAAGGTCCACCGCCAGGCGTAGACAAGACCGAGCCCGAGGTAGGCCGGCGCACGCATCGCGACTTTCATAGCGTCACCTCAAGGATCGCCGTTCCCGGTCGGCTGCGCAGACGGACGCACGGGCAAGCTCGCACGTCCCGAGGTCGGCACCGCAAGCGGCGCCTCATGCCGCAGCCTTGCCGAGAATCTCGTCGACGCGCTCGCCGAGCCAGTCGAAGCCGCGGGCCTCGACCGCTTCCGCGAGCCCCGGCCGGACGACGAGCACGTAATCCTGGTCCTGTGGCAGCTCCTCGGCGCGCGAGCGGAAGAGCTCGCGCAGCCGGCGCTTCATCTTGTTGCGGACGACCGCGGGGCCGACCGACTTGGGCACCGCAAGGCCGAGCCTGGCGCCTTCCACGCCGTCCTCGCGCGCGAACCAGTAGAGGACGAGATAGCGCGTCGAGACGGACCGGCCGTGCCGGTAGACCGCGTCGAAGTCCCGCGAGCGCGAAAGGCGGTGGCGGCGTTGCACGCGCGCGTCCAGCGAGCTAGGCCGAGAGGCGCTTGCGGCCGCGGGCGCGGCGGCGCTTCAGGATCGCGCGGCCCGCGCGCGTGGACATCCTCGCGCGGAAACCATGCCGGCGCTTCCGCCTGCGCACGTTGGGCTGGTAGGTCCGTTTCACAGTCGAAGGAGGGAAGAAGAACCGCCCGTTTCTCGGGCGGCGCGACAGCCAGTATAGCGAGGCTCGAGAGGTGGTTCTCCACAGCCTTTTCGGTGCACAAGCGCGGACCGTTTCGTGGCAGGAGCGCGGCCCGGACCGATGCAAGCGTCGCCTCCCCCGGCAGGACCGTCCACACCTGTGGACGCAGGTGTGGAGGGTGTTCTTTTACCTGCAAATCACCTTGTTTTTCTCCACTGACAACACTTTTTCAGCAGCGTTGTGGCCGAGCCGAAGCGCTGCTATGCTCGGCCCTCGCCTTCCCCCGAGCAAGGAGCGCACCGGGCCGCGTGGAGCCACAAATTGAGCTGACTGCGGAAGGCCTATGGAGCGAGGTGTCTGGTCGGCTCAGGGGCGCCCTCAACGAGACCACCTACCGCACGTGGTTCGACCACGTGGAGGGTCTCGAGCTGAACGACAACGACTTCGTCCTCGCCGTTCCGAACGACTTCACGCGCGACTGGATCGAAGGCCATTTCATCGGCCTGCTCAGCGCCGCCGTCGGTGATACGACCGGCCACGAGCGCCGGATCCAGCTCCGGGTCACCGAAGGCGAAGGCGAGCAGAGCGAGCCCGTCGAGGTACACCGGCGCCGCGAACCGGCGGGCGCGGGCCTCAACCCGAAGTACACCTTCGACTCGTTCGTGATCGGGTCGTCGAACCGGTTCGCACACGCGGCCGCGCTCGCGGTGGCGGAGGCGCCGGCACAGGCGTACAACCCGCTCTTCATCTACGGTGGGACGGGGCTCGGCAAGACCCACCTGCTACAGGCGGTCGCGCAGTACGTCAGCGAGCACCAGAGCGAGCTCTCGGTGCGCTACGTGACGAGCGAGACCTTCATGAACGACTTCATCAACGCGCTGCGCGACAAGCGCATCGAGGGCTTCAAGCAGCGCTACCGAGCCTACGACCTGCTCCTGATCGACGACATCCAGTTCTTCGAGCACAAGGAGCGGATCCAGGAGGAGTTCTTCCACACCTTCAACTCGATCTACGAGGCCGGCGGACAGATCGTGATCTCGTCGGACCGGCCGCCGCGGGAGATCTCGACGCTCGAGGAACGGCTGCGCTCCCGGTTCGAGTGGGGCCTGATCACCGACATCCAACCGCCCGACCTCGAGACGCGCATCGCGATCCTGCGTAAGAAGGTCAAGACCGACCGGATCCACATCTCCGATCCGAAGGTGCTCGAGTTCATCGCCGGGCGGATCTCGTCGAACATCCGCGAGCTCGAAGGCGCGCTCACCCGTGTCGTCGCCTTCTCGTCGTTGACGGGGCGGCCGATGACCGAGGAGCTCGCGCAGGACGTACTCAAGGATGTCTTTCCACAGGGCGAGGTCCACCAGGTCTCGATCGAGCGGATCCAGGAGCTCGTCTCGGACCGCTTCGGCCTCTCGCTGGACGAGCTCTGCGGCGACAAGCGCTCGCAGAACATCGTGTACCCGCGCCAGGTCGCGATGTACCTCTCACGCGAGCTGACGGACTCCTCGCTGCCCAAGATCGGGAAGCAGTTCGGCGGCCGCGACCACACCACCGTCATCCACGCGACCTCGAAGATCGCGCGCATGATCCGCGAGGACCGGGATGTGTACAACCTCGTGCAAGAACTCACCGCACGCGTCAAACAAGCCCGGTGATCTGTGGACGCCTCACCGGCCGGCCGGCGGCCCTGTCGACAAGGCTCATTCCTCCCCAGGCCGCACCCACAGCGCAACCCCGCTCCTGGAGCGGGAACGGGGCGTCATCCCCGTGCTCCACACTCCCTATGACTACGACAAAGGAATTTCATAAATGATGGAAGCTGAAGCTGTGGTTGCACAGGGCGCCCTCAAGGCCACCTGCTCGCGCGACGAGCTGACTCGCGCGCTGGGAATCGTCTCGCGCGGAGTCTCGACCCGCACGACCGTCCAGATCCTCGCCGGCATCCTGCTGCAGGCCTCCGGCGAGAAGCTCGACCTCGCCGCGACCGACATGGAGCTGTCGCTACGCACGTCGTTGGAGGCGCGGGTCGAAGCGGAAGGGTCGGTCGTTGTCCCGGGTCGCCTGCTGCTCGAGCTCGCGCGGTTGCTTCCCGACGAGGAGGTCTCGATCGAGCACAAGCTCGAGGAGGCCGCGGTCGAGGTCCGCTCGGGGCCTGCGACCTACCGGTTGCACACGTACAACGCCGAGGATTTCCCGCGGCTCCCGGACGCGGCCGCTGCAGATCGCCACGAGGTCGACCGCGAGTCGTTGCTGGAAACGGTTGCACGCGTCAGCCGCTCCGCATCGCGTGACGAGTCGCGGCCCGTGCTGACCGGCGTGCTGATGCGCTTCGAGCCCGGGAAGCTCGTCATGGCCGCCACCGACTCTTACCGGCTCTCGGTCAAGGAGACGGCGACCACCGAGGGCTCGGTGCCGGAGCTCGAGGCGATCGTGCCCGCACGGGCGCTCGGCGAGCTCGCGCGCATTGCGCAGGCCGGCGAAGGGATCGAGCTCGGCGTGCACGAGAACCAGGTCGTTTTCTCCACAGGGGATGCGCTGCTGACGACGCGCCGCATCGACGGTCAGTTCCCGAACTACCGGCAGCTGGTGCCGGAGGCGTTCGACCACGAGCTGAGGCTCCCGCGCGACGAGCTGCTCGACGTCGTGCGTCGCGTCGCGGTGATGGCGCAGCGAAACTCGCCGCTGCGACTGCGGTTCGCCGAAGGCGAGCTGACGGTGTCGGCGCAGACACAGGACGTCGGCGAGGCCCGCGAGTCGCTGCCGGTCTCGTTCGCCGGCGAGCCGCTCGAGATCGGGTTCAACGCGGAGTTCCTGCGCGACGGGGTGGAGTCGGTGAGCGGCGAGCAGCTGCGCCTGAAGCTGATCAGCCCCTTGCGACCGGCGGTCCTCCAGGGTGAGGACGACGACTTCCTGTACCTGATCATGCCGATTCGGCTAGCGGGGTAGGCGAGGCTTGCGTTCCCATCGGTCATCCCAGACGGGCGCTCGGGCGAAGCCCGATCCCCCTGACAACGGCACCGCAAGCGGTGCCTCAGTCGCAGGCTGATCGTCAGCGCAGTCGCTCTCAGGGATTACCGCTCGTACGCGAAGCTCGACCTTGAGCTCGCGGCCGGGCTCGTGCTCGTGACGGGGCCGAACGGCGCGGGCAAGACCAATCTGCTCGAGTCGCTGCACGTTGGCACGCAGGGCTTCTCGCCGCGGACGCGGGCGGACGCGCAGCTCGTGCGCTTCGGGCGGGAGGCAGCGAGGGTCGCGTTGCGCGGCAACCGGGCGGGTGTGCCGCTCGACCTCGAGGTGACGCTTCAACTCGGCAGCGGGAAACGCGCGACGCTGAACGGTGCGCGGTTGCGCGCGGCCGAGCAGCTGCGGGGAGAGGTGACGACGCTGGTCTTCACCCCGGACCGGCTGGTGGTCGTCAAGGGTGGGCCCGCTGCGAGGCGCGCGTACTTCGACCGCGTTCTCGGCCGGCTTGCGCCGGCGCGGAGCGGTCTCTCGGCCGAGTACGGTGCGGCGGTCGGTCAGCGAAACGCCGCGCTGCGGCGCGTGGCGCAGGGTAGCTCGACGCGCGATGCGCTCGCCCCCTGGAACGAGCAGGTCAGCCGGCTCGGGGCCGAGGTCGTGGCAGGTCGCCACGCCGTCGTCGCGGCGCTGCAGCCTCGCTTCGGCGAGCGCGCAGAGGAGCTCGGCCTGCCAGAGGCGGAGCTTCGCTACGAAGGCGAGGCCCCAACCGCGGCGGGGCTCGAGGAACGGGTCGAGCGCGACCTCGAACGCGGCGCGACTGGTCTCGGGCCGCACCTCGACGATCTCGGCGTCCTCTCGGCCGGCCGCGACCTGCGCACCTTCGGCTCGCAGGGAGAGCAGCGCCTGGCGGTGCTCGCGCTGCTGCTGGGAGAGGCGGAGCTGCTCGAGGAGCGCCGCGGCACGAGGCCGTTGCTGCTGCTCGACGATGTCCTCTCCGAGCTCGACTCCGACCGCCGCCGCGTGCTCGCCGAGCGGCTGCGCGTGGGTGGGCAGGCGCTCGTCACGAGCGCGAGCCGCAGTGCGCTTCCCGGCGAGCCGATGCAGCTGCTCGAGGTGGCGCAGCGCGAGGACGGCACGAGCGAGGTGCGGGCGGCGTGATGGAGCCGATCGGCCCCGAGGTGAGGCGCGAGCTCCGCCGTTTCGGGGGCGCCGAGGGGATGTCGGACATCGTCACCGCGTGGCCGAAGGCGGTGGGCGAGATGGTCGCCGCGAACGCCTGGCCGGCAAGGCTCGCGCGCGACAGGACGCTGCACGTGAACGCCGGCTCGTCGACGTGGGCGTTTGAGCTGCAGCAGCTCGAGGCGGAGATCACCGAACGTCTTCGCGAGGTGCTCGGCAAGGCCGCGCCGAAGCGGCTGCGCTTCGCGCCGGGACCCGTTCCGGAGCCCGTCGCGGACGTTTCCGAGGCCTCCCAGAAGGCTTCTCCCGAGCCCACACTCGAGCAGGCACGCGCCGCCCACGACCTGGCGGCGCCGATCGCCTCCGAAGAACTCCGCAAATCGGTAGAAAAAGCTGCACGAATGAGCCTCGCAGCAGCCGCTGACGACCGCCGGGTCTGGTAGACTTCACTTAGCCCGGAAATGCGCAAGTTGCAGGGCTTTTTTCATGGCTAAAGCTTCCTATACCGCCAAGGACATCACCGTCCTCGAAGGCCTCGAGCCGGTCCGTCTGCGACCGGGCATGTACATCGGCTCCACGGGCCCTCGCGGACTGCACCAGCTCGCCTACGAGGTGATCGACAACGCCGTCGACGAGGCCATGGCGGGACGCGCCAGCACCATCGAGATGACCATCCATCCGGACACCTCCGTGACGATCTCGGACAACGGCTCGGGCATCCCGGTCGACGTCATGGCCGACCAGGGCCTGCCGGCCGTGACGGTGGTGCTGACCAAGCTCCACGCGGGCGGCAAGTTCGGCGGCGAGGGCTACAAGGTCTCCGGTGGCCTCCACGGCGTCGGCGTGTCGGTCGTGAACGCGCTCTCGGAGTGGCTCACGGTCGAGGTCAAGCGTGACGGCAAGATCTGGCGTCAGGAGTTCGCCCGAGGCGATCCGACGACGGACCTGAAGAAGACCGGCGTGGCCAAGGACACCGGCACGACCATTGCCTTTCTCCCCGACGGCGACGTCTTCGAGGAGCTCGAGTGGTCGACCGAGACGCTGGTCCAGCGCCTGCGCGAGACCGCGTTTCTCACGCGAGGGCTGCGCATCGTGCTGTACGACGAGCGCCAGGGCGACGAGAAGCACGAGTTCCACTACGAGGGCGGCATCCGCGACTTCGTCTCCCACGTGAACCGGTCCAAGGACCCCGTCCACAAGGGGATCGTCTACTTCGAGGGCGAGAACGACCAGGGCAACGTCGAGGTCGCAATGCAGTGGAACTCCTCGTACCAGGAGTCGGTCTTCACGTTCGCCAACAACATCAACACCACCGAGGGTGGCTCGCACCTTTCCGGCTTCAAGAGCGCCCTGACGCGCACGCTCAACGACTACGCGCGCGCGAAGGGCCTGCTGAAGGAGAAGGAGGACAACCTCGAGGGCGAGGATGTGCGCGAGGGGCTCGCCGCGGTGCTCTCGGTGAAGCTGCGCGATCCGCAGTTCGAGGGTCAGACGAAGACGAAGCTCGGCAACCCGTGGGTGCGCGGCCTCGTCGAGCAGACGGTCAACCAGCGGCTCGCAGAGTTCCTCGAGGAGCAGCCGAGCGACGCGAAGCGGATTATCGACAAGGCGATCCAGGCCGCGCGGGCGCGTCAGGCGGCGCGCAAGGCGCGTGAGCTGACGCGGCGCAAGAGCGCGCTCGAGAGCTCATCGCTCCCGGGCAAGCTCGCCGACTGCCAGATCACCGACCCGGCCTCGGCGGAGCTCTTCCTCGTCGAGGGGAACTCGGCCGGCGGCTCCGCGGTGGATGCGCGCGACCGAACCTTCCAGGCGATCCTGCCGCTGCGTGGCAAGGTGATCAACTCCGAGAAGAACCGCATCAACAAGGTGCTCTCGAACACGGAGATCCAGTCGATGATCACCGCGATCGGCACGGGCATCGGCGACGAGTTCGACATCGAGAAGCTGCGGTACCACCGCGTGATCGTGATGACCGACGCCGACGTCGACGGCTCGCACATCCGCACGCTGATCCTCACCTTCCTGTACCGGCAGATGCCGGAGCTGGTCGACCGCGGCCATGTTTTCATCGCCGTGCCGCCGCTGTACGCGGTGCGGATCAACGGCCGCGAGCAGTACGTCGAGAAGGAGGCCCATTTCGAGGACCTGCTCGTGCGCGAGCGCGTGAAGGATGCCGAGGTGACCGACCGCGGCGGCAGCACGCAGAAGCTCACAGAGGCCAGGTACGCGCGCTTCAGCCGTGCGCTGCACGAGTACGAGGGCTGGGTCTCGCGCCTGCGCGCCGACTTCGGCGCGGGGCCGGCGAACTTTGTCACCGCGCACCGGCTCGTCGAGACCGAGGCCGGCTCGCTCGCCGACCTCGAGGTCGCACTGGGCACGATCGCGCCGAACGGCTACGAGGTCTCGTTGGTCGAGACGGACGCGGACGGCGCCAAGATCCGCGTCGTCGAGCGCGAGACCAGCGCCGCGGCCAAGGTCGTCCTGCCGGCAGAGCTGCTCGCCTCGCCTGTCTACGCGAACCTGCGCAAGACCTACGCGCGGCTGGTCGAGATCGTCGGCTCGCCACCCTTCACGCTCAAGCTCGGGAACAAGTCGGCCGAGGCCGAGACCTTCACCGAGCTCCGTGACCACGCGCTCGAGCTCGCCAAGGAGGGCCTGAAGCCGCGCCGCTTCAAGGGCCTCGGCGAGATGGACCCCGAGGAGCTCGCGCAGACCACGATGGACCCGGCCCGCCGGATGCTGATCCGGGTCGAGGTCGAGGACGCGGCTGCCGCCGACCAGGTCTTCTCGATGCTGATGGGCGACCAGGTCGAGCCACGCAGGCTGTTCATCGAGCAGAACGCGAAGGACGTTCGCTTCCTCGACGTCTGATCAATGGCGACGGTTGAACCGCTAGGCCCGGGCCGGATCGAGCCGCGCGAGCTCGAGCAGGAGATGCGCTCGAGCTTCCTCGACTACGCGATGAGCGTGATCGTCGCGCGTGCGCTCCCGGATGTGCGCGACGGCCTCAAGCCGGTGCACCGGCGCGTGCTCTACGCGATGCACGAGGCCGGCCTGCAGCCGAACCGCTCGCGCCTCAAGTGCGCCCGCGTGGTCGGCGACGTGATGGGCTCCTACCACCCGCACGGCGACCAGGCGATCTACGACACGCTCGTGCGCCTTGCCCAGCCGTTCTCGATGCGCTACCCGCTCGTCGACGGGCAGGGCAACTTCGGGAACATCGACGGCTACCCGGCCGCGGCGATGCGCTACACGGAGTGCCGGCTCACGCGCATCGCCACCGAGATGCTGCGCGACATCGACGCGGACACGGTCGACTTCAAGCCGAACTACGACGAGTCGCGCCGAGAGCCCGAGGTCCTCCCGTCCCGCTTGCCGAACCTGCTGCTGAACGGCTCGGCCGGGATTGCGGTCGGGATGGCGACCAACATCCCGCCGCACAACCTGGGCGAGGTCGTGGACGCGCTGGTGACGATGATCGACGAGCCGACGATCGACGTCGACCGGCTGACGAAGCACGTCAGGGGGCCGGACTTCCCGACCGGCGCGATCATCGTGGGGCGCGAGGGGATCCGCGAGGCCTACCGCTCAGGTCGCGGCCGCATCGTCGTCCGCGGCCGCTCTCACATCGAGGAGCTGCGCGGCGGGCGCACCGCGATCGTCGTCAGCGAGCTCCCGTATGGCGTGAAGAAGGGCGGCGACGAGGGCGTGATCGCGAAGATCGCCGCGCTCGTCAACGACAAGGTCATCCCCGAGGTGGCCGACGTCAAGGATCTCTCGGACAAGTCCGGGATGCGGATCCAGATCGAGCTGAAGCGGGACGCCGTTCCGCAGGTCGTCCAGAACAAGCTCTTCAAGCACACGTCGCTGCAGACGACGTTCGGCTACAACGCCGTCGCCCTGGTCGACGGTGTGCCGCGCACGCTGCCGCTCCGCGACCTGCTGCATCACTACCTCGACTTCCAGCGCGAGGTCGTCACCCGCCGGTCGAAGTTCGAGCTGCGCAAGGCCGAGGCGCGCGCGCACGTCCTGCAGGGCTACCTCACCGCGCTCGACAACCTCGACGCGGTCATCTCGTTGATCCGTGCCTCCGCCGACCCGGACGCGGCACGCACCGGCCTGATGGAGACGTTCGACCTCTCCGAGATCCAGGCGCAGGCGATCCTCGACCTGCGGCTCCAGCGCTTGACCGGGCTCGAGCGGAAGCGCATCGAGGACGAGCACGCCGACCTGATGGAGCGCATCTCCGAGCTGCGGGCGCTCCTCGGCGACGAGGCGAGGATCGACGCGCTGATCCGGGAAGAGCTGCTCGAGATCAAGCAGGTCTACGGCAAGGGCGACGATCGCCGCACCGAGATCGTGGCCGCCGAGGGTGAGCTCGACCTCGAGGACCTGATCGCGGAAGAGGACATGGTGATCGCGATCACGCGCTCGGGCTACGTGAAGCGCCTACCCGTCACGACCTACCGCGAGCAGCGACGCGGAGGGATCGGCGTGATGGGAATGGACCTCAAGGACGAGGACTACATCGAGCACCTGTTCGTCGCCTCGACGCACGATTACCTGCTCTTCTTCACCTCGGTCGGGAAGGTCTACCGCCTGAAGGTGCACGAGCTGCCGCTCGGGACGCGCCAGTCGAAGGGGCGCGCGATCGTCAACCTGCTCCCGTTCGCCCAGGGCGAGCAGGTGCGGGCCGTGATCGCGACGCGCGAGTTCAAGGAGGCGGAGTTCCTCGTCCTCGCGACGCGCAAGGGAATGATCAAGAAGACGCGCTTCGAGGAGTACAACACCCCGCTCAAGGCCGACGGGATCATCGCCATCAAGCTGCGCGACGAGGACGCGCTCGTGGACGTGCTCCACTCGTCGGGCAACGACGACATCATCCTCGTCTCCCGCAAGGGCCAGGCGATCCGCTTCCGCGAGGACCACGTGCGCCCGATGGGTCGCGCCACCTCCGGCGTGAAGGGCATGGGCTTGCGCAAGGAAGACGAGGTGATCGCCGCCGGAATCGCGGACGACGAGCTCGACATGCTCGTGGTCACCGACCAGGGTTACGGCAAGCGGACCCGCATGAAGGACTACCCCGTGAAGGGCCGCGGCGGACTGGGCGTGAAGACCGTCCAGCTGACGAAGGCCCGCGGCCAGCTCGCCGGGGCGCACGCGGTGCGAGACGGCTACCAGGTGATGCTGATCTCGAACGGCGGCACGGTGATCCGCATGCCGGTCGACGAGATCAAGCGGCTCGGCCGCGCGACGCAGGGCGTGATCGTGATGCGGCTGCGCGGTGACGAGCAGGTGTCCAGCATCGCCCTCGTGGCCGAGTCGGACGAGGCTGCGGCTGCCGACGCGGCCGCAGGCCCGGTCGAGCCGGAGCCGGCTCCTCCTGCAATTTCCGATAAGAACGAGTAAGTTCGCTCGGGACCTCTTCCATTGCTGGAAGCGGGTCGGTATAAGTTCAAAGCGGGGGTATCACGGGCGTAGGAGGCAGGATGATGGCGTACGACAGGGCTGCGGACTTCCTCGAGCCGATCGACCTCGCGGAGCACCTCGACAAGATCGAGCTCTACCTCGGACAGGTCTGCCAGATCGCGGGGATCTCGAAGATGCAGCTCGACTACTGGACGAACAAGGCCCAGATCCCGACCAAGGGGAAGAAGCAGCGCATCTACGACATCGACGCGCTCGAGACGGTCATGCTGATCAAGCAGGCCAAGGACAAGGGCCTGAACCTGGGCGCCGCGATCGAGGCCGCCCGCCGTTTCCGCGAGACGAACCCCCGCGTCGCCGCTCAGAACTAGCTAATCGCCGCGCAGCGTCGCGGCGGCCTGCTCCGGCGCGAGGGTGTTGATGTAGTGCCCCGCGCCGAGCTCGAGCGAGGCGATCACGCTCAGGCGCGGCAGCAGCTCCAGGTGCCAGTGGCCGGCCTCGTGGAGCCAGAGGTTCATCGGCCGCTGTCCTTCCGCTGCGGTGAGACGGCGTAGCGCCTCGGCGGCGAGCTCCAGCGCTGCGCCGATCAGCGGGCTCGGGAACGCATGCTCCTCGTGCTCGACCGGCGCGATCAGGCACTCGTAGGCGGAGCGGCTCGCGTACGGGCAGAGCAGTACGAGGCCGTTGCGCTCCTCGACGACCCGCGTTCCCTCGGTGCGCTCGACCTCGAGGGCCTCGCAGAGGCGGCAGGGCTCGCCGCGCTCGGCTTTCGGCAGCGGTGGCTCCTCGTCCAGCCAGACGAGTTGCGAGTGCGAGTGGAGCAGGCTCGCGCCGGCGGCGCGGCCCTCGTTGACGCAGGCGAAGATCGTCATGCCCTCGCTCTCCGCCGCCGCGGCCCGCAGGCGCCACGCCTCGGCCACGAGCTCGAGCTGCTCCGGGCCGAGCTCGGCGATCGAGCGCCGGTGCTGGGGCGAGTGGACGACCACCTCCTGCCGCTCGAAGGCCGGGTACTTGTTCGGCACCACGCGCACCCACCAGCCGGGCGTGTCCGGCTCGCGGTCCTTCGCTGCGAGGGCGAGCACCTCGGGCGGCGTCCGGCCCTCGCGCCCTTCGCAGAACGGGCACGACTCGAGCTCCTCCTCGGTCGGCGGCCCGAGCTCCGGCTGTTCGGCTCCCGGCCGGGTCGAGCGGCCCGGTGCCACTGCGACCAGGCGGCCGGAGAGCGGGTCGACCCTGAGGTCCGGCCTCAGGAGCCCGAGTTGGTCTTCTCGAGGAACGGCCGGATCAGGTCGAGCGGGGCCGGGAAGACGATCGTGGTCGACGCCGACGAGCCGAGCTCGAGCAGCGTCTGCAGATAGCGCAGCTGCAGGGCGATCGGGTGCTTCTCGATCACGAGCGCTGCGTCTTTGAGCCGTTCGGAGGCCTGGAACTCGCCCTCGGCCGCGATCACCTTCGCGCGCCGCTCGCGCTCGGCCTCGGCCTGGCGCGCCATCGCCCGCTGCATGCCCGACGGGATCTCGACGTCCTTCACCTCGACGATCGAGACCTTGATGCCCCACGGCGAGGTCGCCTCGTCGATGATCTCCTGCAGGATCGAGTTGATCTTGTCGCGCTCGGAGAGCAGCTCGTCGAGCAGGTGCTGGCCGAGCACCGACCGCAACGTCGTCTGGGCGATCTGCGACGTGGCAACCATGAAGTTCTCGACCTGCACGATCGCGTTCTTCGGCTCCACGATTCGGAAGTAGGCGACCGCGTTCACCCGCACCGGGACGTTGTCCTTGGTGATGACTTCCTGCGGCGGGATGTTCAGCGTGATCGTGCGCAGGTCGACCTTCACCATCCGGTCGACGATCGGGATCAGGATGAAGAGGCCCGGCCCCTTCGGCTGCGGCAGCAGCCGCCCGAGCCGGAAGATGATCCCCCGCTCGTACTCGCGCGCCACCTTGATCGCCGAGACCAGGAACAGCACGACGAGGAACAGCAGGACGACGACGACGATCAGTGCTGCAGCCACAGCGTCCGGATCCTACCCGCGTTGCTCGGTCCAGGGCGCTTGCGCTGCTGTCCATGGCCGTGCGTTAGACGGTCGGCGCCGCAAGCGGGCGCCTCAGTCGTTGGGTAGCGGCTCGACTTCCAGCACGAGGCCGGGGTCGACGCCGGCCACGCGCACACGCTGCCCCGGCCGGAGCGGCCCGTCCGAGATCGGCTTCGCGCGCCAGAGCTCGCCCTGGACGAAGACCATGTCGTCGCGGCGCGCCTCGCCGACCTCGCCGACCAACATGTGAGGCCCGACGGTCACCGGCCGCCGCCGGACCTGCACCGCCTTGGACAGCGCGAACACCCAGATCAGTCCGAGCCCCACCGCGAACACGACGAGCACCGGCACGTTGACGTCGTTGTAGGGCGACGGCGCGTTATGGAAGAGCAGCAGCGAGCCGACGACGATGCTCGTCAGTCCGGAGATGGTGAGCGCGCCGTGACTGACGACGTGAGCGTCGATCACGAGCAACGCTGCCCCGAGGATCAGCAGCGCGAGCCCGGCCCAGCTGATCGGCAGGACGGCGAAGCCGAACAGCGCCGTCAGCAGCGCGATCGCGCCGAGCGCGCCGGGCAGCACGACGCCCGGGTGGAAGATCTCGAAGCCAATCCCGGCGATCCCGGCCAGGAAGAGCAGCGGGATGATGTTCGGGTCGATCAGCGCGTTCAAGAGGCGGGTGAAAAAGCCCGGCTCGACGTTCACGATCTCCGCGTTGGCGGTGTGGAGGGTGAAGCTCTTGCCGGCGGTCTTCTGACCGTCGATCTTGTCCAGCAGCGCCGGCAGCGTCGGTGCGAGCACGTCGACGACGTCCATGTTCTTCGCCTTGGTCGCGTCGAGGTTGGAGGCGTTCCGCACGGCCTGGGCCGCCCAGGCCTGGTTTCGGTGGTGGAAGCGCATCAGGCTCTCGAGCGAGGCGACGGCGTCGTTGATCACCTTCCGCCGCAGGTCGGAGCCGAGGTTCTGGCCGCTGGAGTCGATGGGGGTCGAGGAGCCGATGTTGGTCGCGGGCGCCATCGCGGCAACGTCGGCCGCCTCCGTGATCCAGACGCCGGCCGAGGCGGCGCGGGCGCCGTTCGGCGAGACGTAGGCGATCACCGGGATCTTCGAGGCGATCTCCGTCTTGACGATCTTTCGCATCGACTCGGAAAGGCCGCCAGGGGTGTCGATCACGATCACCGCCGCGTCGTAGCCGTCCTTCTGCGCGCGGTCGAGCTGATGATCGAGGTAGCTCGACGTCACCGGGTTCACCTCGAGCTCGAAGTGAATCGCCAGGACTCGTGGCTGCGCGGCCGAGGCGGAGGCGAGCGCCGGAACGGCCAGGGCCGCGGCCAGCGAGGCCAGGAGAGCCCAGAGGAACGGCCGTCTCACGCTTGTAAAGATTCTACCGGCGAGCAGCGGATTTCCTTGCGGCCGAGGAAGTCGGCTGGCACCCTCGAACCCGGGTCGTCCAGTGCGAAAGCTCCTCGTCGCAGCCGTGCTCGCGCTCGCGTTCCCCGGTTCCTCGCTCGCATCCGGGCTCGTGCAGCAGCGGGATCTCCAGCCACAGGCTGCGCAGCGCGTGCTCTCGGCCGGGCGGTTCCACCTTGTGGGGATCCACTGGCGCGGGCCCGGAAGCGTCAAGTTCAGAACGCGCGACCTCGCGGGACGCTGGAGCTCCTGGCGCGAGTCGTCCGACGAGGACACTCCGCCCGACCACGGCTGGCGCATCGGTGAGCCGGTGTGGGTTGGAGCGTCGACGGCGTTCCGGTACCGGGTCGTGGGCAGGGTCGCGCGCGTGCGCGCGTACTTCATCCGCTCGCCGCGACTCGCGTCGCCGGTGAAGCGAGCACAGATCGCCGGCGCGCCGCCGATCATCACGCGCGCGGGCTGGCACGCCGACGAGTCGATCCGCCGCGGGGCGCCCTTCTACGCCGACGGAGTGCACCTCGTCTTCGTGCACCACACCGTGAGCTCCAACTCGTACACGAAGGCCCAGGCGGCCTCGATCGTGCGCGGCATCGAGCTGTACCACGTGAAGAGCAACGGCTGGAACGACATCGGCTACAACTTCCTCGTCGACAAGTACGGCCAGGTCTTCGAGGGCCGGTACGGCGGGGTGACGAAGCCGGTTGTCGGTGCTCACTCGCTGGGCTTCAACACCGGCTCGGTCGGAATCGCGGTGATCGGCGACTACGGCTCGACCTCGATCACCCCGGCCGCGCGCGCGGCGCTGATCTCGCTGATCGCCTGGCGCCTCGACCTCGCGCACGTCGACCCGCTCTCGAAGGTGGTGCGCGTCTCGGCCGGCAACCCCAAGTACCCGGCCGGCCGCGTTGTGACGCTGAACGCGATCTCCGGACACCGCGACGTCTACCCCACGAGCTGCCCGGGCGCGCGCCTGTACGCGCAGCTGCCGTCCATCCGCGCCGCGGTTGCGAAGACCGGCCTGCCGAAGCTCTACTCGCCGGTCGTCACCGGCGCTCTCGGCGGCCCGATCCGTTTCACCGCGCGGCTCTCCGCCTCGGCGACCTGGACGGTGACGGTGCGCGACGCCGCCGGGGCGACTGTCGCCACCGGCACCGGGACCGGCACGCGCGTCGACTGGACGTGGGATGCGAGCACCGCGCCGACGGCTCGCTACACCTGGGCGATCGCGGCGCCGCAGACACGCCCGGCGACCGGCGCGATCGGGAATGCGCCTGCGCCGCTCTCGCTGCAGAAGCTCCGCATGGTGCCCTCGGTCCTCACGCCGAACGGTGACGGACGCGGCGATCAGGCGAAGATCGAGTACCGGCTCTCTGCCGTCGCGAAAGTGACGGTCACGGTGCAGGACGTGCTCGGCAACACCGTTGCGACCGTGTTCGACGGGGCCCGCAAGGCCGGCACGCAGACGCTGACCTGGGACCCGGCGGCGGTGAACGACGGCTGGTACCGGCTGCTCGTCGTGGCGACGGCCGGCTCGAAGCAGGTGCAGACGTCGACGCGCTTCTGGATCGATCGCACGCTTGCGGCCACGACGGCGAGCGCGTCTGCCTTCTCGCCCAACGGTGACGGGCGGCAGGACGACACGACGATCGGGTTCCAGCTCCAGAGCCCGGCCCACGTGGAGGTACGCCTGCTGCGTCGGTCCGCGCTCGTCGCCACGCTCCTCGAACAGGATCTCCAGGCCGGTCCGCAGCGTTTGAAGTGGGACGGCGGCGGCCTCCCCGACGGCAAGTACGTGGTCTCCGTCACGGCGGCGGACTCACTGCTCGGGGTGACGCAGCGGGTGCTCGTGCAGATCGACCGCGCGCGGCCGACGCTGCGGCTGCTCTCGCTCGCGCCGATCACGCTCCGCGTCTCGGAGCCGGGCACGCTCGTGATCGCGGTCAACGGCCGCTGGCGGAAGCTGGCCGTGAAGCGGGCGGGCCGGTTGAAGATCGGCCACCGCGGCACCGTTCGCGGCTTCACGGCCTACGTGATCGACCGCGCGGGCAACCGCAGCCGAACCGTCAGCGCGCGGCGTTGACCAGTCGTCGTAGCCTCGCTCGAGGCGGTCGAGGAGCTCGACGAGCAACGCGGCGCGGTCGACCTCGCCGCCGACTCGACGTGCTCGTACGGCCTTCCGAAGCGGCCGCGGAGCCGCGGCAGCACCGCCTCTGACGCCGGCGACCCGTCCACCGGGAAATACACTACGGCCGCCGTGCAACCTCCTCTCCGCAAGCGCCGTCAGATTCGGCAAGACCCGCGGCCGCAACGGCCGCTCGTCTACGAGAGGCTCAGTGATCCCATCCTCGTCAAGCGAGCGAAGGACGGCGACGCGCAGGCGCTCGCCGCGCTCTGCGAACGGCACGCGCCGCGAGTCGAGCGGCTCGCCGCGCACCTGCTCGCCGATCCCGAGGACGCCCGCGACGCGGCGCAGGAGGCCCTGGCCAAGCTGTGCGTGCGGCTGCGGCAGTTCCGCGGCGACTCGCAGTTCGCGACCTGGCTCCACCGGCTGGTCGTCAACACCTGCCACGACGTGGCCGATCGCCAGCGCGTCCGCCGCTGCGAGCCGCTGCTCGAGGACGAGCGCGTCGCGAGCGACGCCGACCCGGCGCGTGAAGCGGCCCTTTCGGAGCTCCGCCACGAGCTGGCCGCGGAGCTCGGGACGCTGTCGCGAGAGCAGGCGAGCGTGGTCGTGCTGAAGGACGCGCTCGGCTTCTCGTTCGCGGAGATCTCGGAGCAGTCGGGGATGCCGGTCGGGACCGCGAAGTGCTACGCGCATCGCGCCCGCGCCGGACTGCGCGCACGGCTCACGGACGAGCACGCGGCGTGACGACGCTCGGCCGCGAGGAGATCGAGGCGATCCTGCCTCACCGGGAGCCGTTCCTGCTGATCGACGAGGTGCTCGAGCTCGAGCCCGGCGAGCGCGTGGTCGCGCGCAAGACCGTTCGGCCCGACGAGTGGTATCTCGCCGGCCACTTTCCGGGACGGCCGGTGATGCCGGGCGTGCTGATCGTCGAGGCGATGGCGCAAACCGGCGCGGTCGCCGTGCTCTCCCAGGAGGAGAACCACGGGCGGCTCGCCCTCTTCGCCGGGATCGACGACGTGCGGTTCAAGCGGATCGTTGAGCCGGGCGACGAGCTCGTCCTCGAGTGCACGCTCGAGGCCGTGCGGGGACCGGTGGGCAAAGGCAAGGCGACGGCCAAGGTGGACGGGCAGCTGGCGGCGCGCGGCACCCTCACGTTTGCGGTCGAGCAGGAGCGCGCATGATCGGCAGCGCGAACGGCGTCTGCATCTCGATCACCGGTCTCGGCTGCCGCGTCCCGGAGCGCGTGGTCACGAACGACGAGCTCTCCACGTTGATGGATACGAACGACGAGTGGATCCGTGAGCGCACCGGGATTCGCGAGCGCCGGATCGCCGAGCCTGAGCAGGCGCTCTCCGACCTCTGCCTGCCGGCCTGCCGCGACGCGCTCGAGCAGGCGGGTCTGAAGCCGGGCCAGATCGACCTGATCATCGTGGCGACGGTCACACCCGATATGGCCTTCCCGTCGACCGGCGCGATCCTGGCCGACCAGCTCGGCGCGCCGGATGCCGCGGCCTACGACCTCTCGGCGGGCTGCACCGGCTTCATGTACGCGCTCGCACAGGGGTACGGGATGCTGGCCGGCGGGCTCGCCCAGAAGGCGCTGATCGTCGGCGGCGACGTCCTCTCGAAGCTCATGGACTGGAGCGACCGCTCGACGGCCGTGCTCTTCGGCGACGGCGCCGGAGCGGTCGTGCTCGAGCGGGTCGCCGACGGCGGCTTCCTCGGCTTCGAGCTCGGCGCGGACGGTTCCGGTGGCCCACAGCTCTACTTGCCGGCCGGTGGCTCCCGTACTCCGGCGAGCGCCGAATCCGTTGCGGAGCGCATGCATTTCGTGCGCATGAACGGGCGCGAGGTATTCAAGTTCGCGACGCGGGTATTGGTCAGCTCGGCTGAGGCCGTGCTGACCGAGTGTGGAAAGACCATCGACGACGTGGACGTGTACGTGCCCCACCAGGCGAACGTGCGCATCATCGAGCACGCGCGGCAGAAGCTCGGCATCCCGCAGGAGAAAACGGTGGTCGACGTCGACCGCTACGGGAACACGTCGTCCGGCTCGATTCCGCTCGCGCTGGCCGACGCCAAGCAGGATGGACGCCTCAGTGCGGGGAAATTGGTGCTGATGACGGGAATGGGTGCCGGGCTCACGTGGGGCTCCGGTCTGATCGAATGGACTGACGGAGGATCAGGATGAGCGCGCCGAAAATCGCATTCTGCTTCCCGGGACAGGGGTCGCTCGAGGCCGGCATGGGCCGCGAGATCGCCCTTGCCGTGCCCGAGGCGATGGACGTGTACAACCGCGGCAGCGAGGCCTCTGGCCTCGACCTCGCCAGGCTCTGCTTCGAGGCGCCCGAGGAAGAGCTCGTGCAGACCGAGGTGCAGCAGCCCGCCCTCGTCGCGACGAGTCTGGCCGTGCTCGCCGCACTGCGCGCAGAGGGCTACCGGCCCGACTTCGTGGTGGGGCACTCCGTCGGCGAGTTCGCCGCGCTCGCGGCTGCGCAGGCGCTCTCGGACGCGGACGCGATCGGCCTCGTCCGGCAGCGCGGGCTCGCGATGGCCGAGGCCGCGCGGGAGAACCCCGGCTCGATGGCGGCGATCCTCGGCCTCGACGACGCGGTGGTCGAGGGGCTCTGCGCCCGCATCGCCGGCGTGTGGCCCGCGAACTACAACTGCCCAGGGCAGATCGTCGTCTCCGGGCAGAGCCTGTCGGTCGAGGAGTGCTGCAGCGAGGCGGAGCTCCAAGGCGCGAGGCGCACGGTGAAGCTGCGCGTGTCAGGCGCATTCCACAGCCCGCTCGTCCGCGCGGCCGCCGAGCACCTCCGCCCCGCGCTCGAGAAGGCGAAGTTCGCCGACCCGATCGCACCCTTCATGTCCACCGTCACGGCGAAGATCGAGCCGGCGCAGCGGATGGCCTCGCTGCTCGTCGACCAGCTGACCGCGCCGGTGAAGTTCACGCAGGCCGCGCGAGAGCTGATGCGCCAGGGCGTGAAGGTCTTCGTCGAGGTCGGCCCGGGCAACGTCCTTACCGGTTTACTGAAGAGGATCGACAGGAGCGTGAAGGCGATCCCGGTGGGCGACTTGGGCTCGCTCGAGAAGCTGCGGGAGACGCTCAACTCTGCCTGAGTTCTGCTCGCTGGAAGGCAAGACGGCGCTCGTCACCGGAGGGTCGCGCGGAATCGGACGGGCGATCGCGCTCGAGCTGGCCCGCGGCGGCGCAGAGGTGGTCGTCGGCTACCGCTCCGGGGCCGAGGAGGCGCAAGCGGTCGCGCAGGAAGCAGGCGGCCGGGCGGTCGAGGCCGACGTCTCCGACCCCGAGCAGGCGAAGCGGCTGGTCGACGAGGCGGGCGACCTCGACATCCTCGTGAACAACGCCGGCCTGACGCGTGACGGCCTGCTCGCGCGCATGCCGGACGCCGACTGGCGCGACGTGATCGAGACGAACCTCTCTTCGGTCTTCTACACCTGCCGCGCAGTGACGCGCGGGATGATGAAGAAGCGCGCCGGCTCGATCGTGAACGTCTCGAGCATCGTCGGCATCCACGGCAACTGGGGCCAGACGAACTACGGCGCTTCGAAGGCGGGGATCATCGGCTTCACGAAGTCGCTGGCCCGCGAGCTGGGCAGCCGCGGAGTGCGTGCAAATGTCGTCGCTCCGGGGTATGTGAACACGCGGCTCACCGACGTGCTCCCGGAGGAGGCACAGCAGGCGATGCTCGCGAACACCCCGCTCGGCCGGCTCGGCGATCCTGAGGACATCGCGGGGGCGGTACGCTTCCTCTGCTCCGACGAGGCCGCGTTCATCACGGGCGAGGTGCTGCTCGTCGACGGCGGGCTCGGAATGTAGATGGATAACGGAGGAAGCCTCAACGGACGCAGAAGGGTCGTGATCACCGGCCTCGGCGCGGTGACCCCGCTCGGCGTCGACGTCGAGTCGACGTGGCAGGCGCTCGTCGACGGGCGGTCGGGGGCAGGGGAGATCACGCAGTTCGACTCGAGTGACTACGCCGTGCACTTCGCGTGTGAGGTGAAGGGCTTTGACCCGACCGAGTACATCGACCGCAAGCAGGCCCGGCGCATGGACCGCTTCGCGCACCTGATCGTGGCGGCCGCGCGGCAGGCCGAAGCGGACGCGGGGCTCGAGATTGCGACCGAGGCCGACCGCGTCGGCGCAGCGGTGGCGACCGGGATCGGCGGGCTGAAGGCGTTCCAGGACTGCTACGACGAGCTGCTCGAGCGCGGGCCCGACCGCGTCAACCCGTTCTCGATCCCCGAGATCATCCCGAACATGGGCGCCGCCTGGGTCTCGATGCAACTCGGGACGAAGGGGCCGCTGAGCTCGCAGTGCACCGCCTGTGCAGCCTCGAACATGGCGATCGGCGACGGGCTTGACTCGATTCGGCTCGGGCGCGCGGACGTGATGCTCTGCGGCGGCACCGAGGCGCCGATCACGGAGGTCGGCATCGCCGGGTTCAGCGCGATGCGCGCGCTTTCTCGGCGAAACGACGCGCCAGAGAAGGGCTCGCGGCCGTTCGATGCCGGCCGTGACGGCTTCGTGATGGGTGAGGCCGGCGCGGTCGTCGTGCTGGAGGAGCTCGAGCACGCGCAGAGGCGCGGGGCGAAGATCTACGCCGAGCTGCTCGGTTACGGCCTCTCGTCGGACGCGCAGCACATCACCGAGCCGGACCCGTCCGGCGAGAATCCGGCGCGCGCGATGACGATGGCACTTCGCGACGCGGGCGTCGACCCGGGCGAGGTCGACTACATCAACGCGCACGGCACTTCTACGCCTCTGGGCGACTCGGCCGAGACGCGGGTGATCAAGCTCGCGCTCGGCGAGGAGAACGCGCGGAACACGCCCGTCTCGTCGACGAAAGGCGCGACCGGCCACTGCCTCGGCGCCGCCGGCGCGGTCGAGGCGACGTTCTCGATCCTCGCCGTGCATCACGGCGTGCTGCCGCCGACGATCAACTACGAGGATCCCGACCCCGAGTGCGACCTCGACTACATCCCGAACGAGTCGCGCGACGCGGACGTTCGCGTCGCCCTCTCGAACTCGTTCGGCTTCGGCGGGCACAACGCGACGATCGTGTTGCGCCGCTTCGAGGACTAGCTGACCTCGGTCCGCAGCTCCGCCAGCCGTTCACGCGCCCGTCCGGCCCTGACGAGGTTCTCCTTGGATTCGTAGCGGGTCAGGGCCTGTTCGAGAGCTTCGGCGGCTTCCGTGCGCCTGCCGGCGAGCATCAGGACCTCTCCCAGGTCGGCGTACGTATCGGCCTGATGGTTCAAGGCCTCGGTCTGCTCGCCGATCTGCACCGCCTCCCGCGCGAGCCGCTCGGCCGCGGCGTGGTGTCGGCGATGTGCCTCGACCAGCGCCTGGGCGTCCCGCCAGAGCATTTGCGTGGACGCGTCGTCGCTCGAGCCCAGTTCCGCCGCGCGCCCGGCCCAGTGCTCGGCCTTGTCGAGCGCCCCGACCTCGCAATACGCGCGTGCCAGGCCGGCTGCGGCGGTGGAGAGCTCCGAAAAATGGCCCAGCTCCTCGTGAAGCCGACAGCTGGCCTCACCCGCTGCGACCGCGGCGGCGGGGTCGGCGGCCAGGAGCTCGAGGTCGATCGCGTAGCTCTCTACGGCCGGGTGTACCGCCCGCGCACCGCGCTCGGCCACCTCTGCGCGGAGCTCGTCGAGCAGTGCGCGCGCCTCGTCGATCCGTCCGAGCATCGCGAGGGCCGTCATGCGGAATGTGCGCGACCAGTAGCTCCGCTGCTCCCGTGGATCCTGCTCCTCCAGCCAGGCGAGCAGCTCCGTGAGCGGAGTCGAGCCATGGAAGCGTGCATGACCCTGGTAGCCGACGATTGCGGTCCCGCCCGCCGGCGCAGCATGCGCCTCGGCCTGGTCGTACGCAGCGGCCATCCGGTCCATCTGCGCCCGCATGTTGGCGACGGCGCCCAGCGCCCGGTACGCGATGCGGAGCGCGAGCTCGTCGCCGGCGGCTTCGAACACCGGCAGGGCTTCGGCGACGAGCGCGTCCAACGCGTCGGCGGCGCCCGCGGGCTTGACGGAGATGCGCAGAACGGTCTGTTGAATCCGCCCGCACAGCTCGCCGACGCGGTCGCCCGCGGCAGCTGCACGCTCGGAAACGAACCGCGCGCGGCGGAGGGCTTCCTCGACCCTCGTCTCCCACATGAGCGCATCGATCAGGTCGGTCTCGAGGCCGAGGTCGAGCTCCGAGGGCGTCAGGTCGGCGGCGCGCTCGAGAATCCTGGCGCTCCGGAAGTCAAGTCGCGCGAGTGCCCGCCGGCCTGCGGTGGTCAGGTGCGCTCGTGCCGCCGCTGCGAGCTCGGCGTCCTCATAGCCCAGTTCTCGGCGGTAGTGGACCGCCTGTTCGAGGTGGTAGCCGAGCAGTTCGTCCAGCTCGACGACTGCGCTCCCGTGCTGCTCGAGCCACCCGGCGAAGCGGGCGTGAAGGTCTGCGCGGGCAGCCTTTGGCAGCGCGTCATAGGCAGCGTCGCGGATCAGGAGATGGCGAAAGCGAAAGCCGTCTTCGCCGCGGACCTGAGGCTTGTCCGGCGTGATCAGCTCCTTGCGCACGAGCGCGGCGAGGCGCGGCGTCACCGCTTCCTCCCCGGTTGCCAACGCCTGTACGGCGCCGCGGTGGAAGACCTCGCCTTCGACAGCGCCGCACTCGAGCACCGTTCGCTCCGCCCCGTCGAGCTGGTCGAGTCGGGCCGCGAGCAGGGCTTGAAGCGTGGGTGGAACGATCAACTCGCCGTCACCGTCCTCCGCCATCGCCAGCATCTCGCCGACGAACAGCGGGTTCCCTCCGGCCGCACGCGCGATCTGCTCACGCAGTGCCTCGCCGATCCGAGCGGGGATCAGCGACTCGACGTCCTCTGCCGGTAGCGGCTCCAGCCGGAGTTGGACCGGCCAGGCTGCGCGCCGCTCGATCAGCTCCGGGCGCGACATGCAGACGAGGAGGATCGGCGAGCCGGACGAGAGGAGCGCGACGTGCTCGACGAGGTCGAGGAAGGTCTCCTCTCCCGCGTGGACGTCGTCGAAGATCACCACCAGCGGGCGCTCCGCCGCGGCGTGCTCGAGCGTCTTGCGGAAGGCCCAGGCGATCTCCTCGGCGGAAGCGGTCGTGTCAGATTCTCCGAGCAGCGATCGGACCGCCGAGGCCGCTTCTGCGTCGGGAGGCAGCAGGTCGAGCTGTTTCAACACCTCGACCACGGGCCAGTAGGTGATTCCCTCGCCGTAGGGAAGGCAGCGGCCGCGGACGACGACCGCTTCCAGAGATGCCAGCGCCTCCGCGACGAGCCGCGACTTCCCGACGCCCGCGTCGCCGACGATCGTGACGAGCTCGCACCGGCGCTGGGACCAGGCTTGTTCCCACGCCTCGCGGACGAGCGCAAGCTCTCGCTGGCGTCCGACGAAGCTCGTCTCGTGGCGGCGCTCGGGATCGCCGAGCACGCGGACGAGTCGGTGGGCGGGAACGCGCTCGGCCTTGCCCTTCAGCTCGAGAGGTGCGAGCGGCTCGACCTCGACAACCTCCTGCACGAGCGCAAGGGTCGGCTCGCCCAGGAGAACCTCGCCCGGCTCGGCTGCCTGCTCGAGCCGCGCGGCTACGTTCACCGCATCACCCGTCGCCAAGCGCTCCTCGCTGCCCGTGACGACCATCCCGGTGTTGACGCCGATGCGGGCTTCGAGCCCGAGCTCCGGAAGCGCTCCGCGCATCTCCGCCGCCGCGCGCACTGCGCGCAGGGCGTCGTCCTCGTGTGATGTGGGCACGCCGAAGACCGCCATGACGGCATCGCCGATGAACTTCTCGACCGTCCCACCGTGCCGCTCGACGATCGCCTTCATCCGTTCGAAGTAGCGCGCGAGCAGCTCGCGGAGCGCCTCGGGGTCGATCGACTCCCCCAGCTCTGTCGACCCGGTGACGTCGCAGAACAGGATGGTGACCGTCTTGCGCTGCACGGGCAGATGATCGCTAGTCGCAGGCGTCGGAGTAGAACCGCAGGTAGTCGGCGAAGTGGGTATCCCAGTATTCGCCGTCGTGTGCGCCCGGCCAGACATGGAAGCTGACGTCGTCGCCGTCGCGCTTCAACTCGCGGCTGAGTTCGGCTGCGGCCGGGCGGAGGTGGTCGTGGTTGCCGATGTCGATCCAGACAGGCTCGTCGTAGAGCGAGCGTTTGCGAGCGAGCGAGAGGAGGTCGTGGCGGGCGTAGTCGCCGGCGTTGTCGAACCCGAAGCCGAAGTCGTCTCGTCTCAGCAGCGCCGGTGAGTGCCCTCCAACCGCGCAGAAGCGCTTCGGCGCTATGCGCCCGAGGTCGAGCGCGCCGAAGCCGCCCATCGAGATCCCGCCGATCGCGACACGCTTGCCGTCCGCGCCGCTGCGCGCGAGCGCGGCCGGGATCGCCTCATGCAGGACGTACGAGCCCCAGGGCCCTTCGTCGCGGTCGTGCCACCAGCCGATGTCGCCTTCGGGGAGCAGCACGACCGGCGCACGGTCGCCGAGTCCCCGCAGCGCCATCACGAACGCGGGGCTCAGCGTGTCTCTCGGCGCCGCGCCGTAGCCGTGGAGGAAGACGAGCAGCGGCCGTCCCTCGCCTCCGCCGGCGGGGGTGACCATCACTTCGTAGACCGGCCGCTTCATGAGCTTGCTCTGGAGCGCGAAGTTCGTGACCTTAGGCGGCGCCGCGAGCTCCGGCTTCGACGATCCGCACCCACAAACGGCGAGGAGCGCCGAGGCGAGCAGGACTGTGACCCCGATCCGCATGCGGCCGATGCTACTGCGAGGGGTACGATCGCTCGGGTGGCGAGGGACCGGTGGGCGACCTTCGACTGCTACGGCACGCTGATCGACTGGAACGGCGGGATCCGCGCGCAGCTGGCACGCGTCTTCGGCGACGGCCGAGCCGACGAGCTCCTGCACCGCTACCACGAGCTCGAGCCGGAGCTCGAGGCCGACGGGAAGCGCTCCTACCGCGAGGTGCTGACCGAAGCGATGCGGCGGCTCGGGGCCCCGGGCACCGAGGAGAGCGCGCTCGCGGACTCGCTGCCGGGCTGGCAGCCGTTCCCGGAGGTGCCCAAAGCGCTCATGGCCGCGCGTGGCCGCGGCTGGAAGCTCGCGATCCTGTCCAATACCGACCGCGACTACATCGAGGCCTCGCTCGCGCAGCTGGGCGTGCCGTTCGAGGTGTCGATCGTCGCCTCCGAGATCGCCTCGTACAAGCCGGCGCTCGGCCACTGGCGCGCCTTCGAGGAGCAGATCGGGCGGCTGCCCGATGCGCACGTCGCAGCCAGCCTCTTCCACGACGTCGCGCCGGCGAACGACCTCCAGCTGACGTCGATATGGGTGAACCGCTTGGGGGAGAAGCGTGATCCTGGAACGCGTAGCGTGGAGCCGACGCGGGAGCTGCCGGACCTGACGCTCCTGGCCGAGACACTGGACGAGCTCGCGTGAGCGTCGAGCTGCGGCCGACGACCGTTGACGAGGCGCCGGCGATCAAGGCGCTGCTCGAGGAGCACGCGCTCGCGTCGTTCGGCGAGCCGGAGTTGAGCGAGGAGGAGGTCCGCAGTTGGTTCGGCCAGAAGAACCTCGAGTTCCGTGTCGTCGAGCGCGACGGGGAGCTCGTCGGCTACCTCGACATCCAGCTGCAGGAGAGTGGGCGCTTCCCGGCGGACGTTCGGACGCTGGACGCCGAGGCAGCTGCCCTGCTGCTCGCGGAGGCGGAGCAGATCGGACGCGAGCGCCGGGCCAACGTGGTCCGGAGCTTCGTCCAAGGCGACGACCCGGTCCTGCGGCCGGTGCTCGAGGACGCGGGCTGGCAGCCCATTCGCTACTCGTTCCAGATGCAGATCGACCTCGACGACGAGCTGCCTGCGCCCGAATGGCCCGACGGACTGTCGCCGCGGAACCTGCGGCCCGGTGAGGAGGAGCGGGTGTACGAGGCGCACATGGACGCCTTCGCCGACCATTGGGAGCACCACCGCTACACGTTTGAGGATTGGCGCGACTTCAACGTTGGGCGGCACAGCTTCGACCCGTCGCTCTGGTGGCTAGTGGACGAAGGCGACGAGCTCGCCGCGATCTCGCTCAACGCGTGGCACTTCTCCGGCGATCCGCAGTTCGGCTGGGTGCACGTCCTCGGTGTGCGGCCGCAGTGGCGGAAGCGCGGGGTCGGCACGGCGCTGCTCCACCACTCGTTCCGCGACTTCGCCTCACGCGGCGCGACGCGCGTCGGCCTCGGCGTGGACGGCGAGAACACCACCGGCGCCGTCCGTCTCTACGAGCGGGTCGGGATGCACGTCGTCCGGCGCAACGACACCTACGAGAAGAAGCTGTGAGCGACGTCGCTTGCGATGTCGCTGTCAGGCCGGGCCGGCTTTGCTGGCTCCGCCGTCTGCGTCGCTCGCCTGGTGCGTTGGCATCCAGGGGTGCGTCGTGAGCCGCCTGCGAGCCCGCTGCCCCGAATGCCGTACGTACACGTGCGTCGCAATCGGGCCCGGCTACGAGTGCCACGCCTGCGGACGCGAGTTCGGGGCGGGGATGGTGCGGGTGCCACAGGCCTGGGGCGAGGGCGGGGAGTCGATGGCGGAGGCCGCCCGCCTGCCGCTCGCGTTCCCCGAGGCGGCCGTGGTGGAGGAAGACACGCTCGACGAGCAGACGCTCGCGGTGGCGATCGACCTCCCGGAGCGGCCGCTCGTGCTCGGCGGCTGCTGCTGCTCGCACATCGGCGCGGTCGAGGCGCTGGCCGCGCGCAACGGCCGCATCTCGCTCGTCTGGTTCGACGCGCACGGCGACCTGAACACGCCGGAGACGTCCCCGTCCGGGAACCTCTGGGGGATGCCGTTGCGAATGATCCTCGACTCCGGCGCGGTTGACCCGCAGGACACGATCCTGCTCGGCGCCAGGAGCCTTGACCCGCCCGAGCGCGAGTACGTCGCGTCCATCGGCCTGCGCACCGACACCGAGGAGCTCGAGGCGGCGCTCGACGGTACCGAGGGCGTCTACGTGGCGCTCGACGTCGACTCGCTAGAGCCAGGCCCGATCCATCCGTTCATGCCGGAGCCCGGCGGGCTGTCGATGCAGGAGCTCGCCGACCTGCTGCGGCGAGTCCGCGGCCGTGCCTCGGTGCTCGGGGCCGGCTTCAGTGGTCTTGCGGCCGAGCCCGCCAACGTGGAACCGATTACCGGCCTGGCCATCGCCCTCGGGCTGTAACTCCCGGCCGAGGCCACAGGTCTAAACTCGCAACCCGTGTCCGAACGCATCGACGTCTCCATCGAGCACCGGCACGCTCCGCCCGAGGACGGCCGCCGACACCCGAACACCTGCCCCAAGTGCGGCTCCCACTACCGGGACGACGAGCTGGCCGAGCACCTCAACGTGTGCCCGCAGTGCGGTCACCACTTCCCAGTGCACGCCCGCGAGCGGATCCAGCAGCTCGCCGACGCGGAGAGCTTCGTCGAGGAGGCCGCGGAGCTCCGCTCGGACGACCCGCTCGCGTTCTTCGACCTGCGGCCGTACACCGAACGGCTGGCCGAGGCCGAGCTCACGACGGGCCTCGGCGAGGCGATGGTGATCGGTCGCGCCGCGGTCGAGGACCAGCCGTGCCAGCTCGCGGTGATGGAGTTCGGGTTCATGGGCGGCTCGATGGGCCGCGTCGTCGGAGAGAAGTTCGCGCGCGCCTGCGAGGGGGCAGCGGAACGTGGGGTGCCGCTGGTCTCGGTCACCACGACCGGCGGCGCGCGCATGCAGGAGGGGATCCTCTCGCTGATGCAGCTGCCGAAGACGGTCTGCGCGGTCGAGGACCTGCGCGATGCCGGCGGGACGTTGATCAGCGTGATGGCGCATCCGACGACCGCCGGCGTGCTGGCGAGCTTCGCCAGCCTCGGCGACGTGCTCGTGGCCGAGCCCGGCGCGCTGCTCTCGTTCACCGGCCCGCGCGTGGTGCAGCAGACGACGCGCGAGAAGCTGCCCGAGGACTTCGGCCTCGCCGAGTCCAACTTCCGCAACGGCCACGTCGACGCCATCGTCCCGCGACCCGAGCTGCGGCCGGCGCTCGGCCGCCTGCTGCGTCTCTTCGCCGATGGCCGGTGAGGCGGAGCAGCTGCGGCTGCGCTCCCAGCTGAGCCGGCTCCGGGGTTTGCCGCTGCTGCGCGGCGCGAAGCTGTCGGGCGAGCTCGAGCGCCTGCAGAAGCAACTCGACCGCGTTGTCTCCGAGCCGAGCGACGAGGAGATCTGGCGGTCGGTCGAGCTGGCGCGCAACCCGGACCGGCCGTACACGCTGGACTACGTCGAGCGGTTGGTGGACGACTGGTTCGAGCTGCACGGCGACCAGCACCACGGGGACGACGCAGCCCTGGTGGCCGGCATCGGGCGCTTCCATGGCCGCACCGTCGTGCTCGTCGGCAACCAGAAGGGCCGCGACGTGAAGGAGCGCACGCGGCGCAACTTCGGCATGGCCTACCCCGAGGGCTACGGGAAGGCGATGCGCGCGATGGAGCTCGCCGACCGCCACGGCTTCCCGCTGCTCAGCCTGATCGACATCCCGGGCGCCTACCCGGGCGTGACCGCCGAGCAGCACGGACAGGGCGGCGCGATCGCCCGCTCGCAGGCGCTGATGGCGCGGCTGCGCGTCCCGATCGTCGCCTGCGTGATCGGCGAGGGCGGGTCGGGTGGCGCGATCGCGACCGCGCTCGCGGACCGGGTGCTCATGCAGGAGAACTCGATCTACACCGTGATTTCGCCCGAGGGCTGCGCGGCCATCCTGTGGCGCGACGCGGGCGAGGCTCGCAAGGCCGCGGCGGCCTTCAAGCCGGACGCCGCGCACTGTCTCGAGCTGGGCGTCATCGACGCGATCGTGCCGGAGCCCGAGAAGGGCGCGCACACCGATCCCGACCATGCCGCGCAGCTGCTCGGCGACGCGCTGGCCGAGTCGCTCGAGCTGTTGGAAAGTCAGAGCGGCGAGGAGCTCCGGCGCCAGCGCCGTGTGCGGTTTCGCACAATTGGTCAGATCCCCGCAACCCGCTAGGCGCTCGCTTGCGACGCCGTTAACAGGGTGTGCGAGCTGTACCCGCGCACCGCTTAAATCCGCCAATTTAGCGGCCCTTTTCCACATCTTCCACAGGCTTATCCCCGGCTCGTACACATGTCGAGGCCGGCTTGTAGCCGGCCCCGACAGTAACCCCCCGTTAGGTGGAGAAGCTTTTTAAGAACTTCGACCCAGAGTTGAAAAGAGTATTGCCGATCGGCCCCGGACGCAAACCCCGACGGCCCGGTAGAACTCGCTCGTGAGCCTGCGCGAGTACGAGCGCAAGCGCGACCGCAAGAAGACGCCCGAGCCGTTCGGCGGCAAGCGCGGCGGGAAGGCGCCGATCTTCGTCGTCCAGCGCCACGCCGCGCGCAGCCTCCACTACGACTTCCGCCTCGAGCGCAACGGCGCGCTCGCCAGCTGGGCGGTGCCGAAAGGCGTCCCCCTCGAGCCGGGGCAGCAGCACCTCGCCGTGCACGTCGAGGACCACCCGCTCGACTACGCCACGTTCGAGGGCGAGATCCCGAAGGGCGAGTACGGCGCGGGCACGGTCGAGATCTGGGACGCGGGCACGTACGAGCTCGTCGAGGAGAAGCCGAACGGAGGCCTCACCGTCCGGCTCCACGGCAAGCGGCTCGAAGGCCTCTGGACGCTCGTGCCTGCGCACCTGAGCGGCCAGGAGAAGAACTGGCTGATCCTCCGCAAGCGCGACGACAACGCCTCCGCTCGCCCCACCGGCCCCCGCCCCGCGTACAAGCCGATGCTGGCGACGCTTGCCGAGCCGAGCGAGATGCCGCGGGGCGAGGGCTGGGAGTTCGAGATCAAGTGGGACGGCTACCGCATCGTCGCGCGCGTTTCCGGTGGCAACGCTGAGCTGAGGACGCGCAAGGACCAGGACTACACCAAGCGCTTCGAGAACGTCGCGAAGGAGCTCGTCCGGGCGCTGAAGACGCCGGAGTGCGTCGTCGACGGCGAGGTCTGCGCGCTGAACGAGGAAGGGAAGCCGAGCTTCTCGGCGATGCAGCAGCGGAAGCCCGGGACGCCGATCGTCTACTACGTGTTCGACCTGCTGGAGGTCGACGGCGAGCCGACCGTCGAGTTGCCCCTGTCGGAGCGGCGCAAGCGGCTGCGGAAGCTCCTCGACGGGCGTAACCGGACGGTCCAGTTCTCGCAGTCGTTCGACGATGGGCCGGCGCTCTACAAAGCGGCGCAGCAGCAGCGGCTGGAAGGGATCATGGGGAAGCGCCTCGACTCGCCGTACCTCCCGGGGAAGCGCTCACGCGACTGGCTCAAGTTCAAGACGCACGGCGAGCAGGAGTTCGTGATCGCCGGCTACACGCGCGGCAAGGGCCGGCGCGAGTGGTCGTTCGGCTCGCTCGTGCTCGGGGTCTACGGCCCGGACGGGCTCGAGTGGACCGGCAACGTCGGGACGGGCTTCGACGACGAGGAGATCGACCGGTTGCTGCAGAAGCTGCGGCCGCTCGAGCGGAAGGACTCGCCATTTGCGAAGACGCCGAAGATGCCGCGCGTCCGCAAGGGCGACGTGGTCTGGGTGGAGCCGAAGCTCGTCGCGCAGGCCTCCTTCACCGAGTGGACACACGACGGCCGGCTACGGGCGCCGGTCTACGAGGGGTTGCGCGAGGACAAGGACCCGCGGGAGGTGCGCAGGGAAGTTCCGGGCGAGCGCGCCGCGCCGATCCCGGACGTCATCCGCAAGGGCAGCCGCGTGCTGCGGCTCTCGAACCTCGACAAGCCGTTCTGGCCCGACGAGGGGATCACGAAGGGCGACCTGCTCGCGTACTACCGCGACGTCGCGCCGGTCGTGGTCCCGCACATCCGGGACCGGCCGTTCACGATGAAGCGCTACCCCGACGGCTGGCAGGGCAAGTTCTTCTTCCAGAAGGACAAGCCGCAGGGGATGCCCGACTGGATCCAGACGCTGAACATCGAGGTCACGACACGCGACCGGCCGAGGCAGCGGCGGCGGATCGACGCGCCGCTCGTGAACGACGAGCTCGCGCTGCTGTGGATGGTGAACATGGCCTGCATCGACCTGAACACGTGGTACTCGCGCGTGGAGAAGCTCGATCGGCCGGACTTCGTGCTCTTCGACCTCGACCCCTCGCCGGACGTCGGCTTCGCGGAGACCGTGGAGGTCGCGCTGCTCGTGAAGGAGGCGCTCGACGCGTTCGGGCTCGAGTCGTTCCCGAAGACGAGCGGTGCTGACGGCATGCACGTGCTCGTGCCGATCGCGCGGCGGCACACCTACGACGACACGCGCCAGTTCGCCGAGATCGTCGCGCGGGCGCTCGCCTCGACCCACCGCGGGCTCGTCACGACGGAGTGGTCGAAGTCGAAGCGCCGCGGCGTTCTGATCGACGCCAACCAGAACGGCGAGGGCAAGACGATCGCGTCGGTCTACTCGGTGCGCCCGAAGGAGGGCGCCCCGGTCTCGACGCCGCTGCGCTGGGAGGAAGTGAACGAGTCGCTCGACCCGGCCGTGTTCACGATGGACGCCGTGCGCCGGCGGATCGAGGAGCACGGCGACCTCTACGAGGGCGTGCTGAAGGTGAAGCAGTCCCTCGGCGCCGCACTGCGCAAGCTGCAGTAGCCGTTAGGCGGGCATCTACCGGATCAACCCGGCGAACATGGCATACGTGCTCGAGCGGCGGGTTCCGAACAAAACTGTCTGCTAGCCTCTGCGCGTTCGCTGTTCGGCAAAGGAGGTGCGCCATGACGTCGATTGCACCCTCCGGTCGCAGAGCCTGAGGCTCCCGGCTAGCCGCAGCGTTTCTTCATACGCGAGCTCCTGAGCCTCGGGCGAGCCCCGGAGGTTCACCCATTCCTGAAAGGAGCTTCGCTTTGAACCTGCATGACCTCGGCTGGGACGACGGCTTCGCGGTCGCGCTCCAGCCGCATGACAACTGCATTCCGGCGCGTGTATCGGCGCAGCACCGCGGCGAGTACGACGTGCTCGCCGAGGTCGGCGAGCTGCGCGCGCACGTCGCGGGGCGCCTCCGCCACGAGGCATCGTCCGGGGCCGACCTTCCGGCGGTCGGCGACTGGGTCGCGCTACGCGACGAGACGATCCACGCAGTGCTTCCGCGCCGTTCGGCCTTCCAGCGCAAGGTCGCGTTCCATGCCACCGAGGCCCAGGTGCTCGCGGCGAACGTCGACACGGTCTTCGTCGTCACCGGCCTGGACGACGACTTCAGCGTGCGCAGGCTCGAGCGCTACCTGACGCTCGCGTGGGAGAGCGGCGCCAGCCCGGCGGTCGTGCTGACGAAGGCCGACCTCTGCGACGACCCGCTCGGCATGCTGCTGGAAGCGGAGCAGGTCGCCGTCGGAGTGCCTGCGCACGTCGTCAGCAACGTGACGGGCGAGGGCCTCGACGAGCTCGCCACGTATCTCGCGCGTGCCAAGACGGTGGCGCTCCTCGGCTCCTCGGGAGTCGGGAAGTCGTCGCTCGTGAACCGCCTCTTCGACGACGAGGTGCAGGCGACGAAGGAGCTCGCCGAGGATGGCACCGGCCGCCACACGACCACGGCGCGGCAGCTGTTCCGCCTCCCGGGCGGCGCCATGCTCGTCGACACGCCCGGTCTCCGGGAGGTTCAGCTCTGGGACGCGGACGAGGGGATCCACGAGGCGTTCTCCGACGTCGACGAGCTCGCCGCCGACTGCCGCTTCAACGACTGCGCCCACATGCGCGAGCCGGGCTGCGCGGTCCAGGTCGCGATCGACGAAGGGCGCCTGCCGCGCGACCGGCTGCAGAGCTACCGCGCGCTACAGCGTGAGCTCAAGCGGCTCGCGGCGAAGCAGGACGGGCGCCTGCGCTCGGAGGAGCGCAAGAAGCGGGTCAAGCAGGCCCGGAGCAGGCGCAAGGTCTCGTGGTAGCGCGTCAGAGGTCGCGTCGGGAGAACGCGGCCGCGGCGACGAGGGCGACCACCACGAGGTAGGCGCAGGCCCAGAGCCGCACGCCCGGACCACCGGTGTTCGCGCCGCCGAACGGGCCGAGCTGGAGCAGGAAGCCGGTGAGCCCGGTCGTGTTCGCCGTGATCTCCCGCAGCGCGTCCTGGTAAAGCGCCTCGAACGGCACCACCCAGGCTGCGACCTTCGCCGCGTGCTCGAGCGTGTGCGAGCTGAGCGCGTGGCCGATCGTTCCCAGCAGGCCCGCGACGAGGCCCGCGCCGAACACCATGAAGATCGCGATCCCGTTGGCGGTTGCGGTCAGGAAGACCGAGCCGAGCAGCGACAGCGCCGCCACGATGGCCACGCCGCCCGCGAGCTCGAGCGCCGGGACGACGACGTGGTCGGGCCACCACTCGCCGGTCAGCCCCGTGATCACCATCGACGCGGCGTAGACCCCGACGACGTACGGCGTGCAGACGCCCACGGCGCCGAGCCAGCGCGCGAGCAGCAGCGCCGGCCGGCTCACCGGGCGCACGAGCAGGGGTTGCAGCAGCCCGCGCTCGGCATCGCCGCGCACCGCCCCGAGCGTGAGGAACACCGCGAGCACGACGCCGAGGAAAAGCGTCGCGAACATCGCGAGCCCGAAGATGAACGCGCCCGCGAAGGGGCGCGGGTCGATCCCGGCGGGCGGCTGGATGTTCTCGACGTCGCGGAAGGCGTAGTGATTCGCAAGCCAGTAGAGGAAGAGAAAGCAGGCCGTGAGGAGGAGGACTACGGCGAAGACCTTTCGCCGGAGCGCCTCCCGCAGGCCGTAGACGACGATCGTCCAGACCACGCTCAGAGGGCAAGCTCGGGAGCGGTTCGTTGGACAGAGCGATGAGGACCGACTCGAGTCCTCCAGCCAAGCCGGACGCGTAGCGTGTTCACGACGGCTCCTCGCCGACGGCCTCGAGGTACGTCTCCTCGAGGGTCGACGTCAGCACCTGCACGCCGTAGACGCGACGGCCGACGGCGACGAGCTCGGCCACCAGCCGGGGCACGTCCTCGCGCGTGCCCTCGTAGACCTGTGTCCCCTGCTCGGTCTCGATCTCGATCCCGCGGGCGCGGCTCAGCTCGGCGGGCGAGCCCTCCGCGACGACGCCTCCGCGATGCAGGATCACGACGCGGTCGCAGACCAGCTCGATCTCGCTCAGCAGGTGCGAGTTCAGCAGCACCGAGGTTCCGCGGCCGCGCAGCTCTTCGAGCAGCAGGCGCACGGTGCGGCGGCCGGCCGGGTCGAGCGCGCTCGTCGGCTCGTCCAGCAGTAGGAGTGGCGGCGCCCCGACCAGTGCCTGGGCGATTCCCAGGCGCTGCTGCATACCCTTCGACATCGCCTCCACGCGGCGGTCGCGGGCCTCGGTGAGGCCGACGAGCTCGAGCAGCTCGGTCCGCTCGGCCTCGCCGCCGGTCGAGCCGGAGAGCCGCTGGTGAAGCGCGATCAGCTCGTCGGCGGAGTACCAGCCCGGGAAGCGGAAGAGCTCTGCCAGGTAGCCGAGCTGACGCAGGGACGCGCGGGAACCTGCCCTCGCACCGCAGACCTCGGCCTGGCCGCGCGTCGGCCGGACGAGGCCGCAGGCGATCTTGACCAGCGTCGATTTCCCGGCGCCGTTGGGGCCAAGCAGGCCGACCAGCTCGCCCTCTGCGACGTCCACGTCCACGCCGGCGAGCGCCGTGGTCGAGCCGTACCGCTTCTCCAGACCCCTGGCTGAGAGTGCGCTCACATGCTCCCCGGCACGAAGAACTTGGTGTAGTGGCCGACGGTGTCGAAGCCGAGCCGCCGGTAGAGCTCCTTCGGCCAGTCGTTCGCGTCCGCGACGAGGCAGACGAAGTCGGCGCCGTCACGGTGCGCGGCCTCGATCGCGGCGAGCACGACCGCGCTTGCGTAGCCATGGTCCCGCCGCTCGGGCAGCGTGCCCACGTCCTCGATCTGTGCGTCCCGGCCGTCCTGGTAGAGGTCGGAGTAGCTCACGACCTCCCCGTCGACGACGGCGCCGAAGAACCGGGCCCGCACGCGCTCGCCGATGACGCGCTTGGCGGCGAAGATGTGGTCGAGCACCTCCGCGGTGGCCCACGAGTGACCGCTCAGCACCTGCCTTCGCGCCGGGCGGAGATCCTCCTCGCGGAGCTCTCGGACGACGCTCAGGTCGGCTTCGCGGTCCGGCTTCCGCAGCTGCACCATCACCACGTGGCGGTCGACGCGCCAGCCTTCGCGCTCGAACCACGGCGCGAGCCGGTCGCCGAGCTCCGGGTCGGGGACGAAGATGAGCCGCCGCTCGTGTCGCTCTGCCTCGGCGACGAGCTCCTCCGGCTCCGCGGCGCGGTCGACCCAGAGGTAGTTCCCGTCCAGCCGCCGCGGCAGCTCGTCCGTGAAGACGACGCGACCGGACGGCGTCTCCTCCACGCGCGTGCCGCCCATGTCGCCGCGGGCGAGGAAGTCGTACGCCCGGGCGAGCTCGTCACGCATCGAGGCGGTGGGGATGGCCGAGCATCGACAGCTCGGCGATGTCGCGTCGGAAGAAGAGCGAGGTCGTCCAGTCGGCGACGACGCGCAGCTTCCGCGAGAGCAACGGCAGCTGGTAGAGGTGGTACGTGCGCGTGATGAACCAGCCGAGGAAGCCGGTGAAGCGCAGGCCGAGAACATCGGCGATTCCCTTGTAGCGGCCCAGCGTCGCCACCTGCCCCAGCATCTTGTAGTGGTACGGCTTCGGCTCGCCGGCGATGTTCTTCGCGAGCCGGCGTGCCTGGCGAAGCGCGTGCTGCTGCGTCGGCGGGTCGACCTCTCCGGGCGTGGCCGTGTTGGGGACGGCGGCGTCGTCGCCCAGCGCCCAGACGTGCTCGTGGCCCTCCACGCGCAGCGTCTCGTCCACCTTCACGCGGCCGCGCTCGTCGAGCGGCAGGCCGAACCGGGCGAGCTCGGGGCTCGCCTTGACGCCGGCCGTCCAGACGAGGGTGTGCGTGAGGATCCGCTGGCCGTTCGAGAGCGTTGCCGAGCCGGCGTCGACGGACTCCAGGGTCGTGTCGACGTGGATCTCGACGCCGCGCTTCTCCAGCTGGCGCGCCGCGTACTCGCCGAGCCGTGTCGGGATCTCGGGGAGGATCTTGGGCGCTGCGTCGACGAGCACCCAGCGCTGCGGCGCGTGCCGGAGAGCCGGGTAGAAGCGAATCGCGTCCCGGACGAGGTCGGCGAGCTCTGCCAACGCCTCGACGCCCGCGTAGCCGGCGCCGATGAAAACGAAGCTCAGCTCGCGCTGCCGGTGCGTCTCGTTCGGGGCGACGTCCGCCGCTTCCAGACGTTGCAGCACGTGGTTGCGGAGCCGGATCGCGTCGGCGAGGTCCTTGAAGCCGAGCGCGTGGTCGGCGAGCCCCGGGATCGGGAGCGCGCGCGAGATCGAGCCGACCGCAAGCACGAGATCCTCGTAGCCGATGTTGACGAGGCCCTCGAGCGACTCGACCTGGACGCGGCGGCGCTGGAAGTCGAGCGTCGTCGCGTTTCCCAGGACGAGCTCGGCGTGCGGGCACATCACCCGTAGCGGGACGACCACATGGCGGGGCTCGAGCGTCCCCGAGGCCGCCTCCGGGAGCAGGGCGCTGAAGAGCATCGAGTTCTGCGGGTTGACGATCGTCGCGCCGCGCTTGCCGAGGCAGCGCGCGACGTAGCTGCCGGCGTATCCGCCGCCGACGACCACAGTGCCCCCTTGTGCTTGCCGCTCGCTCACGGCTCTACTATCGCGGCATGGCCCGGGTTCAGGTCGCGGTCATCGGGAGCGGCGCCGAGCACGAGGCCCGCGCCGAGCAGGTGGGCAGGCTGCTCGCCGAACGCGGGGTCACCGTCGTCACGGGCGGGCTCGGATCGGTCATGGCTGCGGCCGCGCGAGGTGCCAAGTCCGTCGGCGGGACGACGATCGGCATCGTTCCCGGCGAGACGCGGCACGGCGCGAACGAGTGGCTCGACCACGTCGTCGTGACGGGCGTCGGCCACGCGCGGAACCTCGCGGTTGTCGCCTCCGGCGAAGCGGTGATCGCGGTCGGCGGGCAGTGGGGGACGCTTGCTGAGATCGGCTTCGCGCACGTCCTCGGCCGCCCCGTCGTGATCCTCGACCCAGGGTGGGACCTCGACGGCGTGGCGCGGGCATCCTCGCCCGAGGAAGCGGTCGACCTCGCGCTCTCCTCGCTCCCCGAGTCCAAGTAACAGTCTGTTACTAGCTCCGTTCGAACTCTCGTTACGGCGCATGGTTGAGCCGTCGCGAGCGCCTGCGCCGGGCCGAAGGCTCTTGTAACAGTCTGTTACTTGCTCACGGTCGGAGCAGTGGCCGCGTCAGGCACGTCGGGCCGCCGTCGCCCTTCGAGAGCTCCTCGCCGCGGTAGGTCAGGACCTCGACTCCGGCCCGCTCCATCCGCTCGCGTGTGCGCGGGTTGCCCTCGACCGCCAGCGCCACCCGCGGCGCGAGGGCGAGCACGTTCGAGCCCAGGCTCTCGAACTCGTCGCCCGGGACCTCCACCAGCTCGACCTCACGCTCCTCGAGCAGCTGCGCCAGCCTCGTCGGCAGCAGCGGTGAATAGACGACAGCGAGGTCGGGCGCGAGCGGGCTGATCAGCGACATCAGGTGCATCACCTCGCGGCGGCCGCGCCAGTGCGGGAGGTCGTATGCGATCACCTCGACGTCCGGTAGCAGCTCGCGCAGGCGCGCGATACCGCCCTCGTTCGTGCGGTAGCCGCAGCCGGCGAGCAGCGTGCGCTCGTCGAGCCAGCAGCAGTCGCCGCCTTCGGCGCACTCGGGGTCGTGCAGCCGGCCCGCGATTGGGATACCGGCGCGCTCGAAGTCCTCGGCCATCGCATCGACCTCGCCGCGTCGGATCCGCTTGCCCGGATGCAGCAGCAGGGCGCCTTCGTCGGTGACGAGCGCCGGGTCGTAGGTGTAGATGGCGTCAGGGTTGCCGCCCGTGTCGGATTCGGCGATCAGGACCTCGGCCCCGGCGTCGGCGAGCAGCGCGCAGAAGGCCTCGTGCTCCTCCGCTATCCGGCGGACATCGGGCTCCTCCCGCCAGCCGCACGCGCCCCAGCCGTGCTGATCCTCCTCGCGTGGAACCCGGACGAGCACGCGGCGCAGCTCGCCGGCCATCGACTGGCAGCCGTAGAGCTTTGGCTGGGTGCTCACGGTGTGCGAACTCCCCTTTCGTCCCTGGCACGGCACGTGTGCTGCGGTGACAAATGAGGCTCAAGCCAGACGCGTAGCGTTCTCATATCGAGGATCGTACTTCTGCGAGCCGCCGTTCCAGGAACGCGCGCTCGGCCGGCTGCGCTGCGAGCTCGATCGCCCGCCCGTACTCCTCGGCAGCCTCGTCGCCCCGCCCCAGCCGTCGCAGCAGATCGGCGCGGGTGGAGTGGAGATGGCGGTACTCGTCCAGCCCGCCGATCCGGTCGATCAGCTCGAGCCCTTCCTGCGGCCCCTCGGCCATCGCCACGGCGACGGCCCGGTTCAGCTCGACCACCGGCGAGGGCACGAAGCACACGAGCCGCTCGTACAGCGCTGCAATCTGCGTCCAGTCGGTCTCGGGCTCGATGTGCAGCGACGCGATCGCCGCCTGCAGCTGGTACGGCCCCGGCCGGCGCAACCGCAGCGCGCGGTTGAGCACGCGCCGGCCCTCCTCGACGCGCGCCTTGTCCCAGAGCGACCGGTCCTGGTCGCCGAGCAGCACCAGCTCGCCGGCCTCGTCGAGCCGGGCCTCGCGTCGCGCATCGTGCAGCAGCATCAGCGCCAGCAGCCCGAGAGCCTCGGGCTCGTCGGGCATCAGCAGCACGAGGACCTTGGCGAGCCGGATCGCCTCGTCGCACAGCTCCGCGCTTGGCGGCGGCCCGTAGCCCTCGTTGAAGATCAGGTAGACGACGGCGAGCACGGCGCGCAGCCGTTCCGGCAGCAGGTGGTCGGGCGGTACGCGGAACGGAATCCCGGCCGCCCGGATCTTCTTCTTCGCCCGCACGAGCCGCTGCGCCATCGTCGGCTCCGGGACGAGGAATGCTCGCGCGATCTCCTCGGTCGTGAGGCCGCCGAGCGTCCGCAGCGTGAGCGCCACCTGCGCCTCGGTCGAGAGCGCGGGATGGCAGCAGGCGAAGATCAGGCTCAGGCGCTCGTCAAGCCTACGGCTTCCAGGATCCACGTCAGGCTCCACGACCTCGAGTCTCGCCAGCAGCTCGGTCTTCCGCTGAAGCGTGCGGTCACGGCGGATCCGGTCGATTGCCCGGTTTCGAGCCGTCGTCAGCAACCAGGCGGCAGGCCGGTCGGGTGCGCCTTCCACGGGCCAGCGCTCCAGCGCGACCGCGGCCGCGTCTTGGAGGGCGTCCTCGGCGAGGTCGAAGTCGCCGAGGACGCCGATCAGGCTTGCGAGAACGCGCCCCCACTCGGCGCGGAAGACGCTCTCGAGCTCGTTCAGTGCTCGACCACCGGCCTCACCTCGATGGCGCCGCCGCTGCGCGCCGCCGGGATCTTGGCCGCGAACGCGAGCGCGTCGTCGAGGTTGTCGCACTCGACGAGATAGAAGCCGCCGAGGTACTCCTTCGTCTCCGCGAACGGGCCGTCGGTCGTAACCGCATCGCCGTTGTCGACGCGGACCGTCGTGGCGCTGGAGAGGTCGCCGAGGTCGGCGCCGCCCTGCGTCTCGGGCCGCTGGCTCAGCGCCATGTACTCCTGCATCTGAGCCTGCTGCTCCTCCGTGCTCAGCTTCTCCCAGCCGTCGCCGGAGCCATAGATCAAGAGCGCGTACTGCACGGTCTCCTCCTTCGGTCGCTTACGAGGGTACGACGAACGGGGCGGGCCGGAATCGACACCCGGCTGCTAGGCGGCTGAAAGCATCCTCTCAAGAAGCCGCAGCGCGCCTGACTTGTCCAGCGGCTCGTTCAGGTTGCCGCACTTCGGGCTCTGGACGCACGACGGGCAGCCGTGGTCGCAGGGGCACCCTCGAAGCAGCCTCGCGGTGTCGCCGGCCCAGCCCTCGAAGACCTCGAAGCCGCGCTCGGTGATCCCGACGCCGCCCGAGTGGCCGTCGTAGACGAAGATCGTCGGCCGGCCGGTCTGGAAGTGCAGGTTCGTCGAGAGACCGCCGATGTCCCAGCGGTCGCACATTGCCCACAGGGGCAGCAGCGCGATCAGCGAGTGCTCGGCGGCGTGCAGCGACCCGAGCAGGCGTGGCTCGCGCTCGATCCCCTCGAGCATCCACGGCTCCGGCACGAACCACACCGCCTCCGTCTCGAACTCGGTCTCGGGCAGGTCGAGCGCGACGAGCTCCATGCTTTCCTGTGTCTGGATCGACTTCTTCTGGTAGCCGACGACCTGGTCGGTGACGACGACGGAGCCGAACGAGAGGTCCAGCCCCAGCCTCCGCTCGTTCCTGTAGGGCTCGACGATGGCGGTGGTGGTCTCGACCTTGGCCTGCGTGTAGTAGTCGCCGCGGAAGGGCTCGACGACGGCGTGCTGCGACTCGAGGTCGAGGGCCCGCACGCGGTAGCTCTCGCCGAGGTGCAGGTAGATCGCCCCCTCGTGCACGGTCGAGAACGCGCGCTCCTGCTCGACGATCCCTAGCACCGCGCCGCTCGTCGCGTCGACCACCGTGAACGACTCGGGGCCGGTGGAGCGGAGCGAGACGTGGGCGGCGGGGTAGTCGCGGCCGGCCCAGACGTACCCGGCTTCGGTGTGGCGGAGCTCCGGGAGGGCGGCCGCGCGTTCCAGCGCCGCGTCGCCGAGCACCTCGCGGTCGCGGTCGTCGAGCGGCGCCTCGAACGCCGCCGCCCGGACGTGGCCGTCGAGCACGCGAGGGTTCTCGTGGTCGAGGATCGCCGCTTCGACGCGGCGGCCGAGCAGCGCGCGGGGCTCGCGCATGAAGTACTGGTCGAGCGCGTCCTCGCTCGCGACGAGCACCGCGAGGCCGTGGCCCCGCCGCCCCGCGCGGCCCCACTGCTGGCGCAGCGACGCGACCGTTCCGGGAAAGCCGACGGAGATCACGCAGTCGAGCAGCCCGACGTCGATCCCGAGCTCGAGAGCGTTCGTCGCGCTGACTCCGAGCAGCTCACCTTCGAGCAGGCGCCGCTCGATCTCGCGCCGCTGCGCCGGGGTGTAGCCGGCGCGATAGGGCGAGAGCAGCGAGTCGTCGCCGAGCCGGTCGGCGGTGAAGCGGTGGATCAGCTCGGCGGCGCGGCGGCTCTTGGCAAAGCAGAGCGTGCGCAGGCCGCGCTCGACGAGGTCGGCCATCAGCTTCGACGCCTCGCCGAGGGCGCTCGCGCGCAACCCCAGCTCCTCGTCGGTGAGCGGAGGGTTCCAGAGCGCGACCGTCCGCTCGGCGCGCGGCGCCGCGTCGGCGCCGATCACCGTCAGCTCGATGCCGAGCAGGCGCGTGCCGAGCTCGCCGGGATTCGCGATCGTCGCGGACGCGAGCAGGAACTGCGGGTCGGCGCCGTAGACGCGCGCCAGCCGCCGCAGGCGCCGCAGCACGTTCGCGACGTGCGAGCCGAAGACGCCGCGGTACACGTGCGCCTCGTCGACGATCACATAGGCGAGGTTCGAGAGCACGTCGCCCCAGCGGTCGTGGTGGGGGAGCACGCCGACGTGGAGCATGTCCGGGTTCGAGAGGATCAGGTTCGCCCACTTGCGGACCTGCCAGCGGCGGTCGGCCGGGGTGTCGCCGTCGTAGATCGCGGCCCGGAGTTTCGGCAGCTTGAAGGAGCCGAGCGCCCTCAGTTGGTCCTGAGCGAGGGCCTTCGTCGGGTAGAGATAGAGCGCTCGCCGCTTCGGCTCGCGCGCCAGCGCGTCGAGCACGGGCAGATTGAAAGCCAGCGTCTTCCCCGAGGCCGTCCCGGTGGTGACGACGAAATGCTCGCCGCGCGCTGCCGCCTTCCACGCCTCGGCCTGGTGGCCGTACATCGACTCGATCCCCTGCGCCGCGAGCGCGTCTCGCACGCGCGGATGCAACTCTTCCGGCAAGGGGACGAATCGCGCGTCCCGCGCGGGCACGAGCTCGACGTGCGCGAGCTCTTCACCTTCCAGGAGGTCGTGCCAGGAAGCCGTCGTCGCCATAGCTTCCATTCAACCCGCGCCGGCGCTCACGCGTGGCGCTTGCGCGCGAAGAGGTCGGCGCGCGATGCGATGCGGTCGAGAAAGAGGATCCCGTCGAGGTGGTCGAGTTCGTGCAGGAGGGCGCGCGCCTCGAAGCCGCCGGTCTCGATCGCGACGTTCTCGCCCGCGGGCAGGAGCGCCTCGAGGCGGATCCACGTCGCACGGCGGACGTTCGCGGTCAGGTCCGGGATCGACAGGCAGCCCTCGCGCCCGAGCTCGTCGCCCGACGTCTCGACGACCACCGGGTTCGCGAGCACGAGCAGGCCGTGGCTCGTCGTCGCCTTCTTGTGCTCCGAGACGTCGACGACGACGACGCGGACGAGCTCGTCGATCTGCGGTGCGGCAAGGCCGACGCAGCCCGGGAAGGACCGCATGGTGTCGAGGAGGTCGCGCGCAACTCGGTCGAGCTCATCGCCGCGCGGGATCGGCTCGCAGCGCTGCTTCAGCGAGGGGTGCGGGTACCGCAGGACCTCACGCGCCGCCACCTCAGAGGACGTCACGGTCGAGCACGCGCGCCGAGACGTCGACGCCGAGCTCCTGTCCGACGCGCGCGAGCAGCTCGTCGAGCGCCGCTTTGTCGAGCGACGGCGGCAACGCCACGTCGAGCAGCATCACGTAGATCGGGTCGTCGCCGACGACGCGCGTCGACAGGTCGACGACGTTTACCTCATGACGGGCGAGGGCCTCGGCGACACCGTGCACGATCCCGGGGTGGTCGGCGCCGTAGACGCTGATCGCGTGCGTCGGCTCCGGCGACTCGCCCGCAAGCTGCTCGACGGCCGACAGCGTCACCGCCTCGAGCGGCAGCTCGCGACCGACGGTCTGAAGCTCCTCGCGGAGCTGCGCCTCGCCGAGCTCGTCCGGCGCCGACAGGATGAGCACGATCGCGAAGTGGCCGCGCAAGATCGCCATCTCGGCGTCCTCGATGTTCACGCCGAGGTCGAGCAGCACGCGGGTCACGGCCGCCACGATCCCCGGGCGGTCGCGTCCCGTGGCCGTGAGCACGAACGAACGCACGGCGCGACGTTACCCGGCCGACCTGCGCACCCCGGCGACGCTCACCGGCGCGCACGCAGCGCGAGCACGTGCGGGTAGCCGCGCTCCCGCGCCAGCTCCTCGAACCGCTCGACGACGAAGCCGGCAGAGGTGAACGCGTCGAAGAGGTCGTGCAGGGTGAGGTGGACCCCGCCGACGCGGATCCTGACGCCGTCCGGGTTCCCGACCCCGAACGCGGACCCGTCGTAGCGGCCGGTGCGGCGGTAGCCCTCCGAGAGCTCCGGCACGCCCTCGGCGAAGACGTAGAGCGAGTGCGGCCCCACAAAGCATGGGTGGGCGCCGATGTAAACGAGCGGCGCGCCGGGCCGCAGCACCCGCGCGACCTCCTCGACGGCGGCCGCGAAGTCGTCGATGTCCGTGTGCGTCCAGATCGAGATCGCGGCGTCGAAGCTCGCGTCGTCGAAGGGCAACGCCTCGGCGGGCGCCTGGAGTACCTCCACGCCCCGCCCGCGAGCGACCTCGAGCAGGTCGCTCGACACGTCGACGCCCACCACCGCCCAGCCGAGGTCCGCCACGGCGACGGTCGGCAGGCCGGTGCCGCAGCCGAGATCGAGGCAGAGCCCGGCCCCGCGTCCAAGCAGTCGCTCGAGGGCCTCGAGCTCCTCGGCTCCGAGCGCGGGGCGGAACTCTTCGTACCACTCCGCGAGCCCGTCGTACCGCGCCGTGGTCATCGTGCCGCCCTCAGGTCGCGCTCTCGCCCGGCTGGAAGCCGGAGCACACCGAGTTGATCTTCGTGATCCGGCCGTCTTCGACCGTCAAGTAGCACTGCTGCTCGACGACAACCGGTCCGTCCTCGGGGTCGGTTGCCGCGAGACGGTAGCGGACGCGTACCTGATCGGCCATCGGTTCCACGGCCGCGTCGAGCAGTCGCAGGTCGGCAAGGTCGGCCCACCAGAACCTGAAGCGCTCGATGACCGCGTCGGACCCTTCCTCCTCGCGCAACCGTTCAGGCACCAGCGCCCGCAACCGCACATCCGCTGCGAGCGAGGCGCGAACTCCCTCCCAGTCGCCGACCCCGAGTGCATCGACGAAGCGCTGCGCGGTCTGGAGGTCTGGTCGTGTCGCGATGGACATCGTGGCGACGGTAGCATGACGCCTCCGGGGTGCCCTTCAGGGCTGAGATCACACCCGTCGAACCTGATCCGGTTCGCACCGGCGAAGGGAGTTGAGTGGTTCCAAGGTGCTTGACCATCGCGGGCTCCGACTCGAGCGGAGGCGCCGGTATCCAGGCCGACCTGAAGGCCTTCGCCGCCGCCGGCTGCTACGGCATGAGCGCGATCGTGGCGCTGACCGCGCAGAGCACGGTCGGCGTGAGCGGCGTCCACGAGGTGCCCCCGGAGTTCGTGAGCGCGCAGCTCGAGGCCGTCTTCGGCGACATCGGGGTCGACGCCGCGAAGACCGGGATGCTGTTCTCGAAGGCGATCGTCGAAATCGTGGCGGACTTCCTCTCCGAGCACCGCGTTCCGCTCGTAGTCGACCCGGTGATGGTCGCAAGCTCGGGCGCGCAGCTGCTGGAGCTGGACGCGATCGAGACGCTGGTCGCACGGCTGTTCCCGCTTGCGACCGTGGTGACGCCGAACCTCGCCGAGGCCGAGGCGCTCGTGGGCGAGGGCACCAAGCGGGACCTTGCGAAGCGGGTGTACGAGCTGGGGGCCCCCGCCGTGATCGTGACCGGCGGTCACGGCGAGCCGGTCGACCACCTCTTCGACGGGAGACGGCATGTCGAGATCCCGGTCGCGCGGCACGATGTTGCGGCGACCCACGGCGCAGGGTGCACGCACTCGGCCACGCTCGCCGCGCTCCTCGCGCGCGGCATGGAGCTCGAGCCAGCCGCGCGGGCCGCGGCGCAGGCCGCGTCGCGGGCCGTCGCGCAGGGGCTCGAAGGGCTCGGCGCGGGGGGCGGCCCCGTCGACGTGATCGGCCTGGGAGGCGCCGCGTGAGTACGTTACGCGTCCGGTTTGGCTGGAGGCCTCGCGCTGGCGGTCATCCCGCGATCCAACGAACCGCTCGTGAGGTTGTCGCATGAGTGTCGGCACCGACCTCGCGTTGATCCGCGAGCGCAAGCCGCTCGTCCACCAGATCACGAACTTCGTGGTCATGAACGAGACGGCCAACGCGACCCTCGCGCTCGGCGCGCTGCCCGTGATGGCGCACGCGCTGCAGGAGGTCGAGGAGATGGCCTCGGTGGCCTCCGCGCTCGTGCTCAACATCGGCACGCTCTCCGACGAGTGGGTCGAGGCGATGATTGCCGCCGGCCGGGCGGCGAATGCGGCCGGGGTGCCCGTCGTGCTCGACCCGGTCGGCGCGGGCGCGACGGAGTACCGCACCGACACATCGCGGCGGCTGCTCGACGTGGTCGAGATCGCGGTGTTACGGGGCAATGCGGCCGAGATAGCGACACTCGCGGGGCAGGACGCGGAGATCCGAGGCGTCGAGGCCGTGGGCGGCGGAAGCGGGCCGGAGCTCGCGCGCGAGGCTTCCAGCCTGCTGGGACCGGTCGTCGCGGTCACCGGGCCGGTCGACCACGTCTCCGACGGGGTGGCGGTGAGCTCGGTGGCGAACGGGCACGAGCTGCTCGGCACCGTCACCGGCACGGGCTGCATGGCGACCGCGATCACTGGCTGCTTCCTCGGCGTTCGCGGCGACGACCCGCTGGCGGCTGCGACGGAGGCGCTCGTGGCGTTCGGTGTCGCGGGCGAGGACGCGGCGCGGGTGTCCGAAGGCCCGGGGTCTTTCCACGTGGCGCTCTACGACGCGCTCTACCACCTCGACCCCGGCACGCTCGACTCCCGCGCGCGGTGAGGCTGCACGCGATCGTGGAGGAGCTCTCGGCGGCCAGGGCAGCGGTCGAAGGCGGCGCGACGGTTGTCCAGCTGCGGCGCAAGGGCGCGAGCAGCGCCGAGCTCGTCGAGGCCGGGCGCGGCTTCGGCGACCTCGAGGCCACCTTCGTCGTGAACGACGATGTGGAGGCGGCACTGCGGCTGGGCGCCGACGGCGTGCACCTCGGCCGCGGCGACGTTGGAGTGGAGAGAGCCGTGGCCGAGGGGCTGCTACTCGGAATGTCCGCGGCTTCGGTTGAAGAGGCGCGCGAGGGCGAGGCCGTAAGCGCGGCGTATGTGGGCGCCGGCCCGGTCTGGGCGACGCCGTCCAAGCCCGACGCGGACCCCGCGATCGGCCTCGACGGCCTCGCGGAGATCTGCCGCGCCGTGTCGATTCGGGTCGTGGCGATCGGCGGCGTCGACGCGTCCAACGCGGCTCGCTGCATCCGCGCCGGGGCGGCGGGAGTCGCGGTGATTCGTGCGGCCCGTGACTCCCGTTCGCTCAGGGCGGCGATCGATGCGGCTCTCTGAGCTCGGCGAGCTGGGCCTGCTCGAGGAGCTCGAGCGCCGCGGACTCGCCCGGGGGATCGAGAACGACGCGACCCGGCTCTCCGGCGGTGTCGTCGTCACGCAGGACGCGCTCGTCGAGGACGTCCACTTCAGGCTCGACTGGACGACGCACCGCGAACTGGGCTTTCGCGCCGCCGCGGTGAACCTGAGCGACCTCGCCGCTTCCGGGGCCGAGCCGGAGGCGCTGCTCGTCATCCTTGCCGCGCCGGAGGACACGCTGTTCGACGACGTGCTCGAGCTCTACGGCGGGCTCAACGAGGCCGGCGTGCCCGTAAGGGGAGGCGACACCACGCGAGCGCCGCAGCTCTCGCTTGCGGTGACTGCGATCGGCCGCTCAGCGCGCGTCCCGGGCCGCGGCGGCGCACGGCCGGGCGACGTGGTCGTCGTGACCGGGCCCCTTGGCGCGGCCGGCGCGGCCTTCCGCGAGCAGCGCCATGCCCGCCCGCCGCTGCGATTGCGGGAGGGGCGGCTCCTTGCAGCGATCGCGCATGCGCTGACCGACATCTCGGACGGGTTGGCGGTCGACGCCGGCCACGTGGCGCGCCGGTCCCGTTGTCGGATCGAGCTCGACCTCGAGCGAGTTCCCCTTGCCGCCGGCGCGACGATCGACGATCTCGCCTTCGGCGAGGACTACGAGCTGCTCGCAGCAACCCCCGACGACCTCGGCTTCACGGTCATCGGCCGCTGCGTGGAGGGCGAGGGCGTCGCAATCCGCCTCCGGGGCGAGCCCGTAGAGCTGTCGGGTTGGGAGCATTTCGGCGGGCGGGGGCAGGCCGACTTGCGCTGAGCGGCGCGAGCGGCGACGCTTGGTGCCTCTCCCAGCAATGACCGCCCGTCTCTCGCCCGCGATCACACTGCGCCAGAGTGGCCCCTCGACCTTGCACAGGCAACCAGCCTGCGCTGCGGCCGAGTGCCCACTCTGGCTTGGTGCTCGCGCCCGAGAGCACGAGCGTCATCACTGGAAGAGGTACGGCTAGTGCTGGTCTTCATCGTCGGGCGGCTGCTCTGGGCTGTCCTGCTTATGTTCGTCGTCACGTTGATCGTCTTCGTGATGTTCTTCGTGCTCCCGGCGGACTCGAGGAACGCCCAGCGGAACGAGCAGGGCTTCGCGCCGGGGCTGCAAACACAGTTCAACATCCGCGGCTCTTTCGGCGAGGAGTACGCGCGTTTCATGACGCATGTCCTGCGCGGGGACCTCGGCGATTCCACCCGCCAGAACAACGCGGTCACCGACGTCATCCGAAAGACCCTCCCGGTGACCGTGTCGCTCATTCTCGGCGGCACGATCTTCTTCTTGCTGATCGCCATCCCGATCGGTGTCCTGTCGGCGCTCTACCCACGCTCGCTCTTGGACAAGGGGCTGATGCTGTTCGTTCTGATCGGAGCCTCGGCGCACTCGGTCTGGCTCGGCCTCGTCTTTTCCTACGTGGGTGGCGTGAAGCTGCACTGGTTTCCGGTCGGCGGGTATTGCGACCTCCACTACCAGGCCGAAAGCACGAGCCTCTGCGGTGGGCCGCGCTACTGGGCCTACCACATGATCATGCCGTGGCTGACCTTCGCCTTCCTCTTCGCGGCGCTCTACGCGCGGATGATCCGTGCGAGCCTGCTCGAGGCGCTGGACGAGGACTACGTACGAACGGCGCGCGCGAAGGGTGCGGGCGGTTTCCGCGTGATGCGAAAGCACGTCTTCCGCAACGCGTTGATGCCGGTGATCACGATGCTGGGCATGGACGTCGGCGTCGCGTTCGCCGGGGCGCTGTTCATCGAGACGGTGTTCACGCTGCCGGGAATGGGCTGGCTGCTGGTGCGCTCGCTGGCGAACAGCGACCTGCCGATGATCCTGGGCATCGTGGTCGTCGTCTGCATCGCGGTCGTGATCGCGAACCTGATCGTCGACCTGCTCTACGGGGCGCTCGACCCGCGGGTTCGCATGCGGACGAAAGGCGACGCGACCGTCGTCTCGCGCGCGGTCGGACGCGAACTGCGCGCGCAGCAGCCGGCGCGCGTGAGCGAGTCGGCTACGACGCCTTGAGCCACTGCGCCCAGGCCTGCTCGTAGTACGAGCGCGGCCGGGCGCCGATGACGGTGTCCCGCGGCTCCCCGCTCTCGAACAGGATCGCCGTGGGGATGGAGAGCACCTCGTAGCGCGAGGCTGTCACGAGGTTCCGGTCGATGTCGAGCTTCGTGAACTTAACGCGGCCGACGAGCTCTTCCTCCAGCTGCGCAAGGATCGGCTCGACCGCCCGGCAAGGCCCGCACCACGGCGCCCAGAAGTCGACCACGACCGGTGTCTCGGCCTGCAGGACCTCCTGTTCGAAGCTCGCGTCGGTGAGCTCGATCACTGCGTCGATGCTACAAGCGGCCGGCCAGCGCCCGGAGCCGGAGCACGGGAACTTTCCATACCCCTTCGGCGACGATGGTGTGGCTCATCTTCGAGCCGCCGTGCTCGCGGTCGACGAAGCGGATCGGGACCTCGACTACGCGGAACCCGGCGCGCAGCGCGCGGTAGGTGGTCTCGATCTGGAACGCGTAGCCGCGCGAGGTGATCGCGCCGAGGTCGATCGTCTCGAGCACCTGGCGGCGGATGCACTTGAAGCCACCGGTCAGGTCGTGCACCGGGATGCCGAGCATCACGCGTGCGTACAGCGAACCGCCGGCGGAAACAAAACGGCGAAGCGGGCCCCAGTTCGCGATCGCGCCGCCGTCGATGTAGCGTGAGCCGAGCACGAGGTCGGCGTTGTGGGCGGCCTCGATCAAGCGCGGCACGTCCGCGGGGTCGTGCGAGAAGTCGCAGTCCATCTCGAGCACGAGCTCTGCGCCGTCGGCCAGCGCGCGCCTGAATCCGGCCAGGTATGCGGGGCCGAGGCCCTCCTTCCGCTCCCGGTGCAGTACCGAGACGAAGTCGAGCTCCGCGGCCAGCCGGTCGGCGAGCTCACCCGTTCCGTCAGGCGAGTTGTCGTCGATCACGAGCACCTCGACGCCCTTGTCGGCCAGCGCGTGCAGCATCGGCTCGAGGTTCTCGCGCTCGTTGTAGGTCGGTAAGCAGACGACCGCCTTCACGTCCATATGATCGCTGTCGTGGCGAAAGCGAAGACACTTCCCCGCAACGCCGAGGTCGCAGAGCAGCTGGAGCTCCTGGCCGACCTGCTCGAGATCGAGGGCGAGGCGGCGTTCCGAGTGCTCGCCTACCGCCGAGCGGCTTCGCGGGTGCGCGAGACCGGCACGCCGGTCGCACAGCTCGCTCTCGACGGCACCGCCAAGGAGCTCCCGGGGATCGGCGCGACGATCCAGGACAAGATCGTCCAGATCGTCGACACCGGCGAGATCGAAGCCCTCTCGAAGCGGCGCAAGACCATCCCTCCGGAGGTGGTCGAGTTCCTGCGCATCCCGGGCCTCGGGCCCAAGACGGTGCGCAAGATCTGGCAGGAGCTTGGCGTGACCACGCTCCTCGAGCTGAAGGATGCCGCTCGCGCGCAGCGGCTGCGGACGCTTCCCGGGCTCGGCGCGAAGACCGAGGAGAGCGTCCTGAAGGCTGCGGGCCGCAAGAAGAAGGTCGCGGGGCCGACTCGCACGCTGCTGGGCCAGGCGCTGCCCGCGCTGCTCGCGGTCGTCGAGGTGCTGCGAGAGCACCCTGCCGCAGATCGGGTTTGCGAGGGCGGCAGCGCGCGCCGCCGCAAGGAGACGGTGCGCGACCTCGACATCATCGCCACCGCGAGCGACCCGAAGGCACTGACGGACTACTTCACGAAGCTGAAGTGGGTCTCGGAGGTCGTCGCGCAGGGGCCGACCAAGGCGACGGTCGTCTCGCACGAGGGCTTCCGCTTCGACCTGCGCGTCGTGCCGCCCGAGAGCTACGGCAACCTGCTGCAGCACTTCACCGGCTCGAAGGAGCACAACCTCGCGTTGCGCGAGGACGCGGTGCGGCGTGGCTTCTCCGTGTCGGAGTACGGGATCACCGAGGTCGAGAGCGGCGAGGTCTTCACCGCCGAGAGCGAGGAGGAGGTCTTCGAACGGCTCGGCTACGCGTACATCCCGCCGGAGCTGCGCGAGAACGCGGGCGAGCTCGAGGCGGCGCGGAAGGGCAAGCTCCCTGTGCTCGTCGAGCAGGGCCAGCTGCGCGGAGACCTGCACACGCATTCGCACTGGTCGGCGGACGGAAAGAACCCGCTCGAGGAGATGGTCGCGGCGGCGCAGGCGCGCGGCTACGCCTACTACGCGATCACCGACCACTCGCACTACCTGCGTGAGGGGCGCATGGAACAGCAGGCGAAGGAGATCGACAAGCTGGCCGAGCGCGTCGCGCCGCTGAAGCTGCTGAAGGGCGTCGAGGCGAACATCAAGGCGGACGGCACGCTCGACGTGCCCGACGAGGCGCTGGCCGAGCGCGACTGGGTCGTCGCCTCGATTCACACCGCCTTCGACCGCTCGCCGACCGAGCGGGTGCTGGCGACGATGGAGAACCCGCACGTCGACGTCATCGGCCACCTCACCGGCCGCAAGATCACGCGGCGCGAGCCGATGGACCTCGACCTCGAGCGCGTGATCGAGAAGGCGCTCGAGACCGGGACCTTTCTCGAGATCAACTCGCAGCCGGACCGGCTCGACCTCCGCGACGTCAACGCGCGGATGGCAGGGGAAGCCGGGGTGCCGATCGTGATCTCCAGCGATGCACACCAGCTGAAGGCGCTCGACTACGTCGACTTCGGCGTCGCCCAGGCGCGGCGTGCGTGGCTCACCGCCGACCAGGTCGCGAACACCCGCACGTGGGCGCAGCTCAGGAAGCTGATGAAGAAGTGACGGCCTCGAACGGCGCGTGCCGCGCCGTGGTCTTCGACCTCTGGAACACGATCGCCGCCTGGCCCCACGAGCGCTGGGAGACGATCCGTAATCGTCTTGCCGAGCGGCTCGGGTTGACGCCGGAGGAGTTCGACTCGCGCTGGTACGGGGAGCTCGCGCATTTGCGCGAGACGCGCCCGTTCGCGGACGTGCTGGCGCGGCTCGACGTGCCACGCGAGGCCGCCGACGAGGTGGTCTCGCTGCGCCGCGACGTGACCCGCCAGGGCCTCGTTCCGGTCGACGGGGTCGTCGAGACGATCACCGCGCTGCGCGGTCGCGGCCTGAAGATCGGGCTGATCACGGTCTGCAGCGAGGACGTGCCGCTGCTCTGGGGGGAGACGCCGTTCCACGGGCTGTTCGACGCGGAGGTCTTCTCGGCGACGTGTGGGTTGCGCAAGCCGGACCCGCGGATCTACCGGCTCGCGCTCGACCAGCTCGGCGTCGAGCCGGAGGAGGCGGTGTTCGTGGGCGACGGCGCCAACGACGAGCTGGCCGGTGCCGAGCGCGTGGGCATGAGGGCGATCGGCGTGGACTCGCCGGGCGGTGAGCTTCCCGACGACTGGAGCGGCCCGAAGATCCGCGCCCTACCGGAGCTGCTAGAGCTCGTCTAGGCCGCGCGACCGTACGACAGCCATGCCCCGGTGACAGTCACAGTGACAGTCACAGTGACTGTCACGGTTCGGTGGAAAGTGCGGCCAGGGTCGCGTCGTGAAGGGCGACGCGGTAGCGCCAGAGGGCGCGGCCGGTCGCCAGCAGCGTGGCGCGGATCGGGCCTGCCAGCTCCTCGGTGCTGCCCCAGCGGGCGGCGCTGATCTCGTGCGTGTCGATCGGGTCGAGCTCCTCGTCGTCGGTGCGGGCGGAGAAGACGTGGGTACGCCACTCCATGACGGCTTCGCCGTTGCGAAACGTCGCCGTGGTGCTGACGAGGAAACGCTCGAGCGCGATGTGGACTCCGAGCTCCTCGCGCGCTTCGCGCTGCACGCCTCGCTCGAACTCCTCGCCCGGCTGCACGCCGCCGCCGGGAGGCCGCCACGCGCCCGGCGGGTAGGACGGCTTCTGGATGAGCGCGAGCCGCCCACGCGGGTCGAAGACGAAGAGCGTGACGTCGTGTCGCCGCTGGGGTGAGTAGCCCGCGAGCGCGAACTCCTGCTCGCTGACCTCGCCCTCCCAGCGCAGGCGCCGCGGCTCGCCGTAGCGTTCGCGCAGCGGCGCTAGCACGGCTTCTGTCAGGTGCATGCGCCGATGGTACGGTCGCCCGCATGCCGCTCGACGCGCTGGCGCTGGCGCTCGGCGCCGCCGCGCTGCACGCCCTCTGGAACCTCTTGCTGGCGCGCGAGCGGGACACGGAGGCGGCCACGGCGATCGCGCTGCTCGCGCTGGTGGCGACGCTGGTCGTGCCGGCCGCGCTGACGTGGCGGGTGGAGGGCGCGGCGGTGCCGTTCATCGTCGCCTCGGCTGCCCTGGAGCTCACATACGTCGCGCTCCTCGCAACGGCGTACCGCCGCTACGAGCTGAGCCTGGTTTACCCCGTCGCGCGCGGCCTGGCGCCGGTGCTCGCGCTCGTGCTCGTGGTGCTCGTCGGCGCCGCGATCCCGTCGGCGCTGGGCATCGCAGGCGTCGTCGTCGTGGCCGTCGGCGTGCTGCTCGTGCGAGGCGTTCGAGGCGACGCGGCCGGTTTCGTCTTCGGGGTTGTGATCGCGGCTGCGATCGCCGGCTACACCGTTGTCGACCGCTACGGGATCCGCCACGCCGCCGCGGGCCCGTACCTGTTGCTCGTGATGCTGGGCCCCGCGCTCGTCTATCCGCTGCTGGTCGGCGGGCGGCGGGTGCGGTCGGCGCTGCGTCCGGTAACCGTGGTGATCGGCGCCCTTTCGGCCTCGGCCTACCTGCTGGTGCTGCTGGCGCTGCGGCTGGCGAGCGCCCCCGCGGTCGCGGCGGTGCGCGAGACGAGCGTCGTGATGGCGACGGCCGCCGCGGCAGTGTTCTTGGGCGAGCGCGTAGGCCCGACTCGCCTCACGGGGGCCGTCGCCGTGGCCGCAGGCGTCGCACTGCTGGCCCTTTCATAGGTGCCAGACACCGCACCGAGACCGTCACGAACGATCCACAACCCCTGCTAGGAGCGGAAACCTTGGTGTCAGACACCGTGTCAGAGGTCGCGCAGGAGCTCGAGCAGCTCGGCGGCCGAGCCGACGACGAGATCTGCCGCCTCCGCAAGGCCGCTCGGCGCCTCGGGGGAGGCGACGGCGACGCGCACTGCCACCTCGAGCCCGTCGAGGCCGCGGAAGGCGTCGAGGTCGGTCGTGTCGTCGCCCGCGTACAGCGCCCGCTGCAGGCCGCGCTCCGACAGCAGCGCGTGCACCGCGGTGCCCTTGTCGGCGGCGACCGGCGGCCGCAGCTCGAGCACCTTCCTGCCCCAGCGGGCCTCCAGCCCGAGCGACTCGGCCCGCCCCGCGACGTCTTCCAGCTCCCGCACTGCCGCGGCCTCGTCGCCGGCCTGGCGCCAGTGGAACGCGACCGTCAGCCCCTTGTCCTCTACCCACGGCCACTGCTCGGCGGCGAACGGCCGCAGCGTCTCGCGCCACCGCTCCGCTTCCGGGGCAAGCTCCAGCCCGTGCACGCCGACGTAGACGACCCCGTCCACGCCGACCAGCCGCGCCGCGTCCGCGCCGCTGCGCCCGCTCACGCACGCGACGAGCGCGTACCGCTCCGCGAGCCGCCGAATCTCGCCACGCGTCTCCTCGGGAACAGCCGCGAGCTCCGGCCGCGCGACGATCGGCGCGAGCGTCCCGTCGACGTCTAGGAGCACCGCCGCCAGCCCCGGTTCTTCGCGTAGCCGCGCCAGCCGCTCCTCCACACCGCGCAGAATACGACGGTGCGACTCGTCGTCATCGGGCTCATGGCCGGCCTCTTCAGCGCGCTCTTCGGCGTCGGCGGCGGAATCGTCGTCGTTCCGCTGCTGATCTTGGTCGCGCACTTCGACGAGCGCCCCGCGATGGCGACCTCCCTCGCGGCGATCGGCCTGATCGCGTTCGTCGGCGCCGTCAGCTATGGCTTTCACGGCGAGCTGAAGCCCGGCGCGGCCGCGGTCGTCGGGCTCCCCGCGGCCGTCGGCGCCGTCGGGGGCACGTGGCTGCAGCAGCGGCTCACGTCGCGAACGCTCTCGCTCGCGTTCGCGGCGCTCCTGGCAGCCATCGCCGTCTGGCTGCTCGTCTGATGTCGGCGCTGCTCCTCGCCGGCGTGATCGGCCTCGTGGCCGGTGTCCTTGCGGGACTCTTCGGCGTGGGTGGCGGGATCCTGTTCGTGCCGACCCTGACGCTCGTGCTCGGGCTGACGCAGATCCACGCCGAGGCGAGCTCGCTCCTCGCGATCCTTCCGACCGCCGCCGCCGGAGCCTGGCGCCAGCGCCGGTACGGCAACGTCCGCTGGCGGCCTGCGCTGATCCTCGGGCTCTCGGCGATCATCGGCGTCGAGGCAGGCGTCCAGATCGCCGAGACACTCCCCGAACACGCGCTGCGGCGGCTCTTCGGGGTGCTGACGCTCGCCGTCGCGGCCCAGCTGGCCTGGCGCACGCTGCGAAAGCCGTCCTATCCTTCCTGACGTGGCCGCCGACGACGAACTCTGGATCCCGCTTGTGGACGAGCCGATCGGCTCGATCGTCGAGGAGCTCCAGCACCAGGACCCGGGGATCGCGGAGCTCGTCAACTCGCCGCGGAAGCTGCTCGCTTTCCGCACCTTCGCCTACATCCGGGTGGGCATCCTGCTCGGCCGACTGCTGGTCGAGCACGACGTCGAGCCCTCGGGCGACGCGACCTGGGCCGAGCAGCTGGCGAACGACCCGCAGCATCGCGAGCAGCTACTCGCCGAGGTGCGCGCGGTCGCCGCGGAGGTCGCGACCGACCCGGCGTACACCTCCGATCCACTCGGACCGAGCGACGAGGAACGCGCGCGTTTCGAGGAGTTCGCGAAGCGCCGCCTGGCCGCCGACGCGTAATTCCCCCGCACTCCGGCGCCGTCTGTGCTGATAATGCGGGGACGGTGGCGAAACGGCTGTCCAGTGTCGTTGCCTTCGTCGGCCTTGCCGTTCTCGTAGCCGGGACGGTCGGCGCGGGCGGCGCAGGGTCGAAAACGGCCGCGTCCGCGCGTGCCGTAGCGATCCGCGTCGTCGTGCCCGGGCAGGCCGGCTCGTCGGCCGGCGTCATCTCGTCGCCTCCGGACCACGCCGCTTTCGGCTCGGCTTTCGGCTACCCGGCCGATGGTTCGATCGTCAGCACCGGCGCGATCAGCGCCTCCGCCTCGACGACCTCGGCCACCTCGGCGACGGCGGCCGCCACGAGCCAGGTCGGCTCGCTGTCGCTCTTCGGCGGCGAGGTCACCGCCACTGCGGTCGAAGGCACGGCGCGCGGCTCGACGCACGGGCGCTCGGCCAGGGGCGACTTCTCCGGCGCGTCGGTCTCCGGCCTGACGGTCCTCGGCGTCGCCGCCACGGCGGCCCCGAACGGCCGCGTCGCGCTCGGCGACTGGGGGTACGCGGTCACGCTCGAGCAAGGCACCGACCGAAGCTCGGGCGCCGGCGGCTACCAGGGCTACCACGGCTTCGTGACCGCGCTCGCGATCCACCTCACCGCCGCGCACGGGAACCTGCCCGCGGGTTCCGAGATCCAGGTGGGGTACGCGGAGGCGAGTGTGCAGGCGAGCGCCCCGCCGGCCCCCAAGCCGGTCGTGCCCGGGCCCGCGCCCAAGCAGAAGGGGCACAAGAACGTCAGCAAGACGCCGACTGCGCCGGAGCCGACGAAGAGGCCGCGCCGCTCAGCGCCTCTGCTGGCGCCGCCCGTCGGCCTCCAGCCACAGCTCACCGCGGGCGGCTACGTCTTCCCGGTCTACGGGCCGGCGGCGAACTACGGCGACAGCTACGGCGCGTTCCGCGGCGACGTGGCCGGCAACTGGCACCACGGCGACGACATCTTCGCCCCGCTCGGCGCGCCGATCCTCGCCTGCGCGGACGGGATCGTCTTCTCGGTCGGTTGGAACGACGTCGGCGGAAATCGCCTATGGCTCCGCGACCAGCAGGGCAACGAGTTCTACTACGCCCACCTCTCGGCGTTCACCCCACTGGCGAAGAACGGCCGCGTCGTGAAGGCCGGGGACGTGCTCGGGTTCGTCGGCAACACCGGCGACGCGCAGGGCACGCCGCCGCACCTGCACTTCGAGGTGCACCCGTTCTCGCTGCTGTTCATGGGCTACGACGGCGCCGTCAACCCGACGCCCTATCTCGACGCCTGGAGGCGCCTCCAGGACGTGCGCTTCGCGAACGTCGCCGGCTGGCTCGCGCAGACGGGCATCTCCGACCCGGCGCCGAAGCCCGCGGCGATCCTGCTGCAGGTCTCGGACATCTCCGAGGCGAGCGGCCTCGACCCGGGCTCGCTCAGGCGCGCGATGGCCCGCCGCAGCGGCGGCGAGGGCCAGGTCGCGAGGGCGCTCGGCGTGCGCCCCAAGGCCGCTAGGCCCTAGTTCGAGTCACCACCGGGTCTCGTTGGAGTTGCCGCTCTGAGGCATCGCTTGCGATGCCGCCATCAGGACGTGCGGGCTTGGCCCTCGCGTCCGTCTGAGCCGAATGGCCGGAACGCTTAGTTTGAGTTGCCGCCGGAGCCCCCGCCGTAGCCGAACTCCTCGTCCTCGCCGAAGATCCGGTCCTTCAGCCAGCGCCGGGTCTCGGGCCCGGTCATCGGGTTGAAGAGGATCCCGAGGATGATGCCGGCGAGCAGCAGCGTGCTGTTGCGGCTCTTGTGGCTCTCCTGTCCCTGGATGCGGTTGGCCGCGTTGCGGAGATCCTGGACGGCCGAGCGCAGCTGATCCTGGATGTCCTCGTCGCTTGCGACCTTGGTCGCGATGCCGGTCACACCACGGTTGCCGATCAGCTCGTCGTAGACGTCACGGGCCGTCGCGAAGGCGCTGCGCAGGTTCTCGCGCAGCTCCTCGTCCTGGAGCGCCCGCTGTACGTAGGGCTTGGCGTCCTGAATTCGGTCTTTCGCGTTGGGCATTGCGCAGACGTCCTTTCCAACTAAGGCATCGCTTGCGATGCCGCTTGAGAGGTCGCGCGGTTCCTCCGCGCGGCCGTTTTCTATTACAGCCGGGATTCTCTACCCTGCGCGCGCTTCGTGCTAAACGGAAGCGGCCGCCTGGCGCTCAGAGGCCGGCGCGGCCTGCGGGAACGAGCGGCCTGGCTCGGAGAACGCGACCGCGAAGACGTCGGCGATCGTGTCCGCGAGGATGAACTCGACCTCCTCCCGGGTCTCCTGCGGGAGCTCCTCCAGATCCGGCTCGTTGTCGTGCGGGATCACGATCCGCTTCAGGCCGTAGCGCTCGGCGGCGAGCACCTTCTCGCGGAGTCCGCCGATCGGCAGCACCTGGCCGGTCAGCGTGATCTCGCCGGTCATGCCCACGTCCTCGGCCACCGGCTCGCCGCGCACGAGCGAGGCGATCGCGGTCGCGATCGTGATTCCCGCCGAGGGGCCGTCCTTCGGCACTGCGCCCGCGGGGACGTGGATGTGGACGTCGTGCTCGGCGAACCAGTTCTCCGGCAGGCCGAGCTCCTCGCTCCGTGAGCGCACCCACGAGAGCGCCGCCTGCGCGGACTCCCGCATCACGTCGCCGAGCTGGCCGGTGATCGTGAGCTTGCCCGAGCCCGGGTAGGCCGTGGCCTCGATGAAGAGAACGTCGCCGCCGACGGGCGTGTAGGCGAGGCCGGTCGCGACACCGGGGTCGGCGGTGCGCTTGCGCGGGTCGGCCGGGAAGCGCCGCGGCCCGAGCCAGGCGCGCGCCTGGTCGCTGTCGACCTCGATCGCCTCGGTCTTGCCCCCGGCGACCTCGCGCGCGGCCTTGCGCAACAGGTCGGCGATTCGCCGCTCGAGGTTCCGCACGCCGGCCTCGCGCGTGTACTCGCGGATCACCACGCGGAGCGCGCCCTCGTCGATCGAGACCTGGTCGCCGCTGAGGCCGTGCGCCTCGAGCTGCTTCGGCACGAGGTACTTCTGGGCGATCCCGAGCTTCTCGTCCTCGGTGTAGCCGGACAGCTGAATCACGTCCATGCGGTCGAGCAGCGGCCCCGGAATCGTCTCGAGCTGGTTCGCGGTGCAGATGAAGAGCACCTTCGAAAGGTCGAACGGCAGGTCGAGGTAGTGGTCGCGGAAATGCGAGTTCTGCTCGGGGTCGAGCACCTCGAGCATCGCGCTGGCCGGGTCGCCGCGGAAGTCGGCGCCCATCTTGTCGATCTCGTCGATCAGCAGGACAGGGTTCTTCGACTCGGCATCGCGCAGCGAGCGGATGATCGTGCCCGGCATCGCGCCGATGTACGTCCGTCGGTGGCCCCGGATCTCGGCCTCGTCACGGACGCCTCCGACCGAGAGCCGGACGAACTTCCGACCGAGCGTCCGCGCGACCGACTGCCCGAGCGAGGTCTTGCCGACGCCGGGCGGCCCGACGAAGCAGAGGATCGGCCCGGAGAGGTCGTTCTTCAGCTTCGAGACGGCGAGGTACTCGAGGATCCGCTCCTTGACCTTCTCGAGGTCGTAGTGGTCCTCGTCGAGGATCTCGCGCGCGCGCCCGAGGTCGAGGTTGTCCTCGGTGGTCTCGGTCCACGGCAGCGTGATGATCCAGTCGATGTAGGTGCGGATGACGCCGTACTCGGCGGCCGCAGGCGGGAGCTTCTCGAGCCGTGAGAGCTCGCGCTCGACCGCCTTCTGGGCCTCTTCCGGGAGGTTCTTCTCCTCGATCTGCTGCCGCAGCTCGTTGATCTCGGCCTGCTGCTCGTCGCCTTCGCCGAGCTCCTCCTGGATCGCCTTCAGCTGCTGGCGCAGGAAGTACTCGCGCTGGCCCTTCTCGAGCTCCGACTGGACCTGCGACTGGATCTTCGTGCCGAGCTCGACGACCTCCAGCTCGCGCTTGAGGATGCGCAGCACGTCGCGCAGCCGGTTGGAGACGTCGGGCTGCTCGAGCAGCGCCTGCTTCTCCTCGGTCTTCAGGCGCAGCGTCGAGACGACGAGGTGCGAGAGCGCGCCCGGGTCGTCGACGTTCGCGGCGGCGAGCTCCAGCTCGGAGGGGAGGTACGGCACGAGGGAGATCAGGCGGGCGAACTCGTCCTGCACGCTCCGCGTCAGCGCCTCGAGCTCGGGGGTCTCCTCGACCACGTCCGGCACGACCTCGAACTCGCCGACGAGGTACGGGTCGTCCTGGGTGTGGCGCTGAAGCCGGATGCGGCCGACGCCCTGGACGAGGATGCGCAGCGTCCCGTCGGGGACGCGAATCATCTTGTGCACGACCGCCGCCGTCCCGATCTCGTAGAGGTCGTCCCAGCCGGGCTGGTCGACGTCCTCGCCCTTGACCGTGACGAGCGCCAGAATGCGCTCGCCCTCGAGCGCATCGTCGACGAGGCGGATCGAGCGCTCCTGGCCGATCGCCAGCGGCGAGACCGACTGCGGGAAGATCACCGTCTCCTTCAGCGGCAGCACGGCCAGCGTCGAGGGGATCTCGACGTCGCCGGGCTCGAACGGCTCTTCGAAATTGAGTTCCGACATGCCTAGTCAGTCTCCCGCGTGATGTGTAGATCGGTCATTTCAGACGGCCGCGTGGGCAAAAGCGCACCCGGCCTGATAACGGCTCCGCAAGCGTCGCCTCATGCCATTCCCCGGATCACGATCGCGACGCGCTCGGTCTTCGGCGCCTCGGCCGCGATCGGCAGGGTCACGGTCAGCATCCCGCCCTCGAAGCGCGCGGTGGCCGCATTCGTGTCGACCGGCTCGTCGAGGGGGATGCGCCGCTGGAAGGGGCCGTACTCGATCTCGAGCTGCTGGTAGCGCCCGCTCACGTCGGGCCGGCAGCGCTCGCCGGCGACCACGAGCACGCGGTCGGCGGCGACGACCTGGATCGAGGACGGCTCGACGCCCGGCAGCTCGACCACGACCTTCAGCTCGGCCGGGTCCTCGGAGCGGATGCAGTCGACGGCCGGCCGGAAGCCGCGGCGGCCTCCCGCGAAGCGCGGCAGGTGCCAGAGATCGTCGATGAGCTCCTGGATCTCTTCGTGCAGGCGTTCGGTATCGGTGCGACGCTTCATAGGGTCCTCGGTGGAACGGTAGTGATCCCCACGCAACTCACGTTTGCAACCCGTCGTGGGGCGCAGGTAAGTTAGCAAACACTAGCTTCGCGAAAGCCGCCGCCGGAGGAGGGGAGAACGCCGCCACATGGAGCGCTGGACGCGCTGGATGCTGCGCTATCGCTGGGTCGTTGTGGCCGCCTGGCTGGTGATTCTCGTCGGTGGCGGCTGGTCGTCGTCGAGGCTCTCGGCGCTGCTCTCGAACACGTTCACGATGCCGGGGACGGACTCGGAGCGGGCGCGCACGATCCTCAAGGAGCACTACGGCGACCGCAGCGACGGCGCCTTCACGATCGTCTTCCGCGTTCCTGACTCGGCCGACCCCCGCCAGCGTGCGCTCCTTCAGCGGCGGATGGCCGCCGCGGCTACGCTCGTCCCGAGCGGGCGGGCGCAGCCGCTCGTCGCCGGTGGCCCGCACGTCCTCTACGGCGACATCACCTCGACGCTCGACCTCGCGAAGGCGAAGGGCTACACAGACGACCTCCTCGCGAAGCTCCCCCACGGCCGCGGTGTCCGGTCCTTCGTCACCGGTCAGGCGGCGATCCAGCACGACCTCGACCCGATCTTCGACGAGGACTTGCGGAAGGGCGAGTTCGAGATCGCGATCCCGATCGCGTTGCTCGTCCTGCTGTTCGTCTTCGGCCTTTCGTGGTCGGTGACGATCCCGCTGCTCTTCGCCGCCTGCACGATCGAAGGGACGCTCGGGCTCGTGTACCTGTTCGCGCACCACGTGACGATGGCGACCTACGTCACGAACCTGGTGCAGCTGATCGGGCTCGGGATCGCGATCGACTACTCGCTCCTGATCGTCTACCGCTTCCGCGAAGAGCTGGCCCGCGGCGGCTCGAAGGACGACGCGGTGGTGCGGACGATGGCGACCGCGGGCCGCGCGGTCGTCTTCTCGGGGGCGACGGTGGCGATCGGGTTGGCGCTGCTGCTGTTCATGCCCTCGCCGTTCATGCGCTCGATGGGGATCGGCGGCTTCCTGATCCCGCTCGTCTCGATCGCAGCGGCCGTGACCCTGCAGCCGGCGCTGCTCTCGCTCTACGGTCGTCGTGGGACTAAGCGCGTGCGGGTGTGGCGCTTCGGCGAAGAGGGCTCACGACGCGGCTTCTGGGAGCGGCTCTCGGCGGCGATCATGCGGCGGCCGCTCGCGTTCCTGGCGGCCGGCGCGGTGCTGCTCGTCGCGTTCGCGCTCCCCGTGTTCGCGCTGGCGCTGACGCCGGGGTCGGCACAGGGGATCCCGCAGCATCCGCAGGCGGTGCGCGGCTTCACCATCCTCCGCGACGCGGTCGGCGCGGGCGCGCTCTCGCCGACGCAGATCATCGTCGACACCGGCCGCGATGGCGGGACCGCGTCGCCGGACACGCAGCGCAGCATCGCCACGCTGGTCGAGCGCCTGCAGCGCAACCCGGAGGTCGCGTTCGTCCGCTACCGCGCCGGGCCGCCGCTCGTCGACCCGAGCGGCCGCTACGCGCAGATCGTCGTGGCCGGAGAGCACGAGTACGGCGAGGGCCTGGCGCAGAGGTTCGTCCGCGACCTGCGGGACACGATCATCCCCTCGGTCTCGTGGCCCGCGGGGACGCGGGTGCTTGCCGGCGGCGGTCCGCCGCAGGGCGTCGACTTCATCGACCGCTCCTACGCCGTCTTCCCGTGGCTCGTGCTCGGCGTGCTGGTGCTGACCTACCTGCTCCTGATGCGCGCCTTCCGTTCGCTGCTCCTGCCGCTGAAGGCGGTGATCCTGAACTTGCTCTCCGTCGGCGCCGCCTATGGCCTGCTGGTGGTCGTCTTCAAGTGGGGGGTCGGGAACGACGTGCTCGGCCTGTACCAGTTCCCGCAGATCGAGGCCTGGATCCCGATCTTCCTCTTCGCGATGCTGTTCGGGTTGTCGATGGACTACGAGGTCTTCCTGGTCACGCGCATGCGCGAGGCCTGGGACGAGACCCACGACAACGTGCGCGCGGTCGGCCTCGGGCTCGAGCGGACCGGCCGGATCGTCAGCGCCGCGGCGATCATCATGGTCGCCGCGTTCTCGGGCTTCGTCGCCGGGCGCGTCGTCGGCCTGCAGGAGTTCGGCCTCGGCCTCGCGGTCGCGATCCTGGTCGACGCGACGATCGTCCGCGTCCTCCTCGTGCCCTCGCTGATGGCCCTGTTCGGGCGCTGGAACTGGTGGCTGCCGAGCCGCGTCGCCCGCGTCGTTCGCGTGCCGCCCTCGCCGCTCGAGACCCGACCCGCGACCCGCCAGGCGCTCTAACCCGGGGTCAGGTCTTGCACCGCCGCAAAGCGGTGCTAATTCCGTGCCAACCCGTGAACCGCTCTGGAGAAACCGTCACAGAAGCGCCTCTCGTCGTGGGTGCGTTAGGGCGCTCGATGTGTCAATGCAAGACCTGACCCCGGGTAAGCGGGCGGTTTCCCCGTACGATCCCGCGAATGGCGAGCGGGTTGAAGGGCGTGATCCTGGCCGGGGGCACCGGCTCGCGGCTGCATCCGCTGACGCGGATCACGAACAAGCACCTGCTTCCGATCTACGACCGGCCGATGATCAACTGGGCGATCGAGGCCCTGGTACGGGCGGGCGTGACCGACCTGATGCTCGTCACCGGCGGCACGCACGCGGGTGAGTTCTTCCGACTGCTCGGCAACGGCCACGAGCACGGGGTCGAGCGGCTCTTCTACGCGTACCAGGAGAAGCCCGGCGGGATTGCGGAGGCTCTCGGGCTGGCTGAGCGGTTCGGCCGCGGCGGCCCGATCTGCGTGATGCTGGCCGACAACGTGGTCGAGCAGTCGCTCGCTCCGGCGGTCAAGAACTTCGACGCCCAGGAGCGCGGCGCGCGGATCCTGCTCGCGAAGGTCCCCGAGCCGGAGCACCTGCGCCACCTGGGCGTGCCCGAGCTCGAGGACGGTCGCGTCACGCGGATCATCGAGAAGCCGCAGGAGCCGCCGAGCGAGTTCGCCGTGACCGGGATCTACTTCTACGACGAGCAGGTCTGGGACGTGCTCCCGACGCTCGAGCCCTCCGGCCGCGGCGAGCTCGAGATCACCGACGTGAACAACTGGTACGTCGGCCGGGGCGAGATGGAGTACGACGTGCTCGAGGGCTTCTGGGGCGACGCGGGCGAGTCAATCGATGCGTACTACGAAGTGAACGACTACGTGCGCGCCAATGGCGCCAACAAGGAATGGTCGACGGCGTCCGGCTGATCCCGCTGCGCCGCCACGAGGACGACCGGGGCTGGTTCATGGAGCTGATGCGCGAGTCGGGCCTGCCTCAGCCGGTGAAGCAGTCGAACCTCTCGTTCTCGCGCCGGGGCGTGATCCGCGGCTTGCACTACCACGAGCGCGGCCAGAGCGACCTCTTCGCGTGCCTGCAGGGGATGGTGCGCGTGGTCGTGCTCGACCGCGAGAGCGGCGAGACGTTCACGGTCGACATCGGTGACGAGAACCCGGCCGCCGTCTTTGTCCCCGGTCACCACGCGCACGGCTACGAGGCGCTGACGGACTGCCTCTTCCTCTACCACGTCACCGAGGAGTACGACTCAGCGGACCCGGACGAGCACGGCGTGCCGTGGAACGACGAGCGGGTCGCTCACCTCTGGAGCACGCAATCGCCGATCCTGTCGGAGCGGGACGCCACATCCTGATCACGGGCGCCGGCGGGCAGCTCGGCGCGGCGCTGCAGGAGGCCTTCCCCGAGGCAAGCGCGCGCGCGCGGGGGGAGCTGGACGTCACGCGCCCGATCGAGCAAGTACCAGACTTGTCGTTGGTGCTGCACGCGGCGGCGTGGACCGACGTCGACGGGGCCGAGTCGGACCCGGCCGGCGCCGAGCGGGTCAACGTCGAAGGCACACGCAACGTGGCCGCGCTCGGGGCGCCGGTCGTCTACTTCTCGACGGACTACGTCTTCGACGGAACGAAGCGCGAGCCGTACGTCGAGTCCGACGAGCCGCGGCCGCTCTCGGTCTACGCGCGCACCAAGCTCGAGGGCGAGCGCGAGGTACGTGACGGCTGGATTGTCCGCAGCTCGTGGCTCTTCGGCTGGGCCGGCACGAATTTCGTGCGGACGATGCTGGGGCTCGGCGTGGAGCGGGACGAGGTGAGCGTCGTCGCCGACCAGGTCGGCTGCCCGACCTACGTCCGCCACCTCGCGGAGGCGACGCGGGAGGTGCTCTCGCTCCCGGGCGGGGTCTGGCACCTCGCTTCAGAGGGCGAGTGCTCCTGGGCCGGGTTCGCGCGGGCGATCTTCGAGGAGGCCGGAGTCGACTGCCGCGTCCGCGAGATCACGACCGAGGAGCTCGGCCGGCCGGCGCCCCGCCCCGCGCAATCGGTTCTGCGCAGCGAGAGAGACAACGCCCCGCGGCTGCCGCACTGGCGCGAAGGCCTGCGCGCCTGCCTCGCGCGCCTCCTCTGATGCGCCGAGTCGGTTCGGCTATCCGCCTCCCTGGCCGCTCGTCGGGTCAACTGCGAAGTGATTGACGATGGCGACGTACACGATCGCGCCGACGATCAGCAGAACGATCATCAGCCAGCGCGGCAGCAGCCGGCATGGGCGACGCCGGGACTCGTCGAAGGTGTCGAAAGGAGGGGGCTCATGGGGGAACCAGGGGTTCCCCCGTGCTCTTAGCGCCAGGCGGCTTCGTCCACCGGCGCGCGGTCGCGGAGTGGTTCCCACCACTCGCGGTTGTCCGCGTACCAGGCAACCGTCTGGGCGATCCCGTCCTCCCAGGCGATCTCGTCGCGCCAGCCGAGCTGCTCGCGGATCTTCGTCGAGTCGAGCAGGTAGCGCCGGTCGTGGCCGGGCCGGTCGGGGACGATCGTCTTCAGCGACCTGGGCTTGCCCGTGTGCTCGAGGACCGCGTCCGCGATCTCGGAGATCGACTTCTCCACGCCCGACCCGACGTTGTAGGTCTCGCCCAGCTCGCCCCGCTCGAGCACGAGCTCGATCGCACGACAGTGGTCGAGCACGTGGAGCCACTCGCGCTTGTTCGCGGTCGAGGCGTAGAGCGGCAGCGCCTTGTCGTCGAGCGCGTTCGTGGCGAAGAGCGGGATCACCTTCTCCGGGAACTGGTACGGCCCGTAGTTGTTCGAGCAGTTCGTGATCGTGACCGGCAAGTCGTAGGTCTCGAAGTAGGCGCGGACAGCGTGGTCGGCGCCGGCCTTCGAGGCGTTGTACGGCGTGCGCGGCGCGTACGGCGTCTCCTCGGTGAAGACGTCGTCGGAGTCGAGCGGCAGGTCGCCGTAGACCTCGCAGGTCGAGACGTGGTGGAACCGCTGCAGGCCGGTGCGCCTCGCGGCCTCGAGCAGCGTCTGCGTGCCGATCACGTTGGTGCGGAAGAAGCGGCCGGGGTCGACGACCGCGAGCGAGTTGTGCGACTCGGCCGCGAAGTTGACGACGACCTCGACCTCCTCGTCGCGCAGCGTCCGCTCGGCGAGGTCGAAGTCGGCGATGTCGCCCTCGACGAACACGATCCGGTCCTCGACGTCGCTCAGGCTCTCGCGGTTGCCCGCATAGGTGAGCAGGTCGTAGGCGACGACGTGGTCGTCGGAGTGCCGCTCCAGCCAGTAGCGGACGAAGTTGGAGCCGATGAAGCCGGCCCCGCCGGTGACGAGGATGCGCATCCGTCGGAGTGTATGCGCGGAAATCCCGCCCGAACGAACAGTCCGCGAGCCTGGATCAGCAGTGCTGCGCGCGCTTGCGGATGTCCTTCGGCTCGGGGCGCCATCGCTCGAGGTGCTCGGCCCGCCGCAGGTACGGCACGGCCTCGCTGCAGCGGCCGAGGCGATAGAGGGCGTAGCCGAGGTTGTAGTTCGCGAACGCTTCGTACGGGTCGCCGGGGCCGGTCCCGGACAGCTTCTGCACCGCCTGCGTCAGCAGAGGCACGGATCCGGCGAAGTCGCCGCGCTGGATCAGGCTGTAGCCGTTGTCGTTGAGCGTGTGCGCCGACGCTCCGGCTGCGGCGGACGGCGGCGGTGGTGGCGGCGGCGCAGGTGGCGCCGGAGCGGACGTTTGCCTGGTCACCGTCCGCTGCACGGTCGTCGTGCCTCCGGGGCCGGCCGCCGTGCGCGTCACCACCTGCGGGTCAGAGCCGCCGCTGGCAACGATCGCCGCCACGATCGCTCCGGCAGCGCCGGCCGCGAGAATCAGCGCCAGCGGCACGAGATAGCCGCGCGGTCGCCGTTGCGGCTCCTCCGCCGCGAGCACGGCGGTCAGCGCGGTGAACCGATCCGCCAGCGCGTCGCGGAGGTCGGCCACGAACTCCCGTGCGGAGCCGTATCGCCGCTCTGGATCCTTGGCGAGCGCCTGCCGGAAGACGCGGTCGAGCTCCGACGGCAGGCTGGCTCGCCGCTCCGCGATCGACGGCACCGGCGCGTTGACGTGCGCAAGCGCCTCGGTTGTCGGCGAGTCGCTCTCGAACGGGCGCTGACCGCTGAGCAGCTCGTACGCGACCACGCCGAGCGCATAGAGGTCGCTCGCCGGCGTCGCGCGCTTGCCCATCGCCTGCTCGGGCGAGAGGTAGCCCGCGGTTCCGAGCACGGTGCCGGTGAGCGTCATCGAGTCGAAGCCGGCCGCGCTCGCGATGCCGAAGTCGGCCACGCGTACCTCGCCGCGATCGTCGAGGAGCAAGTTTGCCGGCTTGATGTCGCGGTGGACGATCCCGCGGCGGTGCGCGGCGTCGAGCGCCATCGCGGCTTCCTCGAGCCATGTGAGCACGCGCTCCGGCGGCTGCGCCCCTTCGCTCCGGATCCGTTCCTCGAGCGACCCGCCCGAGGCGTACTCCATGACGATGAAGGGGCGGTCCTCCCACTCGCCGACGTCGAAGATCGTGAGCGCACCGGGCTCGCCCGAGATCCGCGCGGCGGCCAGGCCTTCGCGCTTGAAACGCTGGCGGATCCCGCTGTCTGCCGCGTAGCGCTCGGCCAGGAGCTTGACCGCGACGTCGCGGCCGAGCACCTCGTCGGTGGCGACGTAGATGTCCCCCATCGCGCCGCGGCCGGCGCGGCGAGGAGATCGGTACCGGGGCGGCAGGAGCTGGGCACTCACTGGCATGGGCGGCGAGTTTCCCGCAGACGGCCGCTCGAAACGGCTGATTCACCCTCCTGGAGCGGGAAAACCGCGCGATCGTACGGTACCCTCAATAGGCCCGGTTGCGGCGCCCCTGGCCAGGATCCAAGCGGCCGCGTGCCGGAAGCACGCGAATGGTCGGCACACTTGCAGCAGCACTCCTCGCGGCCCTGGGACTCTCTGGAGCCCCGGCGACGCATACGACCGCTCCCGGCGGCGGCACCTTCTTCGTGTCCGGCCACGGCTGGGGCCACGGTGTCGGCCTCGCCCAGTACGGCGCCTACGGCTACGCGCTGCACGGCTGGACGTACGACCAGATCGTCGCGCACTACTACCCGGGAACCGAGCTCGGCGACGCGCCGGTGAACCGCGTGCGGGTGCTGCTCGCCGGCGCCGCGAAGAGCGTGGCCATCTCGTCGCGTTCCCCGTTCAGCGTCCGCGACGGCGCGGGCAAGGCGCACAAGCTCCCCGCGGGCAAGCAGCAGCTCGGGCCAGGCTTGAAGCTGAAGCTTCCCTCGAGCGCGAAGGCGCTGCCCGGGCCGCTCACCTTCTCGCCCGGGACGTCAGCGCTCGCGCTCGGCGGACGCTCGTACCGCGGAACGTTCCGCGTCACCGGCGGCAAGGCGGTGCGCGTGGTGAACACCGTCGGTATCGAGCCGTACCTCTGGGGTGTCGTGCCGAGAGAGATGCCGGACCGCTGGCCCGCCGAGGCGCTGCAGGCGCAGGCCGTCGTCGCGCGGACCTACGCGCTCGGGCACCTCGAGCACGGCGGCGACTTCGACCTCTACGCCGACACTCGCAGCCAGGTCTACGGAGGCATCGCCGCCGAGTCGCCGCCCGCCCGCGACGCGGTGAACGCGACTGCCGGCCAGGTCGTGCTCTACGACGGCGAGCTCGCGCAGACGTTCTTCTTCTCGAGCTCGGGTGGCCGCACCGCCAATGTCCAGGACGTCTGGGGCACCAAGGGCTTGCCGTACCTCGTCTCGGTGCCGGATCCCTACGACTCGCTCTCGCCGTACCACAACTGGGGCCCGATCCGGTATAGCGCGAAGCTGCTCGGTCGTAAGCTCCACGCGCGCGGGAAGCTGCTCGACCTGCGCACGAGCGCGGCCGCGTCAGGACGCGTGCGCGCGGTGACGCTCGTCGGCTCGAAGGGCGATCGCACCGTGAAGGGTGAAGCCGTGCGGCGGGCGCTCGGGCTGCGCTCGACCTGGTTCACGATCGGGACGCTGGCCCTCGACCCGCCGGCGAAGGCGCTGACGTACGGCTCGACGGTGAAGCTGAACGGGTCCTCGCGCGGGATCCCGCGCGTGACGCTCGAGTCCCGGCCCTACGGCGGCTCCTGGACGCGGCTCGCGACGCTGCGTGCTCGCGGGGGCCGCGTGTCGGCGACGCTCTCGCCGAAGGTGACCACCGACTACCGCCTCTCGTCGGGGTTCGTCCGCAGCGGCGTCGTGAGGCTCTCTGTCGCGCCGTCGGTGCGGCTCTCGGCGGGCAACGACCGCACCTCGGTCAGCGGCCTCGTCAAGCCGCTGCTGCCGGACGCGCCCGTGCAGGTGCAGCGACAGGCCGCCGGCGGGTGGAAGACGGTCGCCGCGACGACCGTCAGCGCCAACGGCGCGTTTACGGCCTCGCTGAACCTGACGCCCGGGACGTATCGCGCCCGCGTCGTGGCGGGTAAGGGCTACGCGGCCGGGGTCTCGCCGGTCCTCACGGTGGTACCGGCATGAGGCGCGTACTTGCGGCCGGCGCGGCCGCCGTAGCGCTTGCAGCGCCGGCGACCGCCGTGGCTTTCGCGCCTCCGAACGACCCCCTCGCGCCGCGCCAGTGGTACCTGGGCCGCGACCGCGCGCTCGACATCTTCGACGCCGCGAAGGGGCTCTTCCCGGTCCGCGTCGCAGTGATCGACTCGGGGGTCGACGTCGACCACCCGGAGCTCCGCGGCCGAATAGCTGCGTGGAAGAGCTTCGTCGGCGGGACGATGAACGACCAGTTCGGCCACGGGACCTTCGTCGCGGGCGAGATCGCGGCGATCGCAGACAACCGTGCCGGCATCGCCGGTCTCGCGCCGCCCGCGCGGCTCGTGATCGCGAAGGTCGTCGAGCCCGACGGCACGATCCCGCCGAAGGCCGAGGCCAGGGCGATTCGGTGGGCAGTGAGCCAGCACGCTCGCGTGATCAACCTCAGCTTCGGCAGCGTTCGCGACCCCGCGAACGGGAACGACGGCTACTCGTCCGCGGAGCGGCGCGCGATCGAGTATGCGGTCCGACGCGGCGTCCTCGTGGTCGCGGCAGTCGGGAACGGCACCGACGCGCCGTCCAGGCCGTGGCCGTACGCGAGCTACCCGGCCGCGTTCCCGCACGTGCTCGGCGTCTCGACGTACGGCAAGAGCGGCCGCGTCCCGATGTTCTCGAACCGCGACGGCCAGTACGTCGACATCTCGGCGCCCGGGATGGACATCGTCTCGTTGTTCCCGCGCTCGCTGACGAAGAGCTACCCCGACTGCGTCGACCAGGGCTACTCCATCTGCGGCACGAAGGAGTACCGCAACGCCAACGGCACGTCGTTCTCGACGCCGCAGGTCACCGCGGCCGCCGCGCTGCTCCTCGGCGAGATCCCCGTGCTGCGCCCGGACCAGGTCTCCCAGATCCTGCGGACGAACGCCGACGACGCGTCGCCCGCCAACGGCTGCGACGAATGCGCGCCGGGCCCGGATGCACTGACCGGCTTCGGTCGCCTCGACATCGGCGCTGCGATGGGCGCGGTCGCTCCGGGCGGGCCGCCCGCCGACCGGCTCGAGCCGAACGACGACACCGGCTCGCGCGCCGCCGTCGTCAACGGGAAGCGGAACATTCGCGCGACCCTCGACTGGTGGGACGACCCGACCGACGTCTACCGCGTCTACCTGCGGCGCGGCCAGAGGATGTCGGTCATCGTCACGAGCGCGAAAGTCGACCCCTCGCTGATCCTCTGGAAGCCAGGCCTCCGGCGGCTCGCCGACGCCCGCAGCGACCTCCGCGCGCGCCGCTCGATCCACGCGACGGGCGTTCCCGAGCGAATCTCCTATCGCGCCTTCCGGAATGGCTGGTACTACGTGCAGGTCAAGCTGGCGCGGCCCGCGATCGGGCCGTACCGGATCCGCCTAGCTACCTAGCAGCTCCTCGTCCGGCACCTCGCGGATCTGCCGCGCCGGGTTGCCGACCACGAGCGCGCGCGGCGGCACGTCCCTGATCACGACCGCCCCCGCGCCGACGAACGCCTCCTCGCCGATCTCGATCCCCGGCAGCAGCACACAGCCGCCGCCGATGCGCGCGCCGCGGCGGATCGTCGGCCCCTTGACGAGCTCGTGCCGCTTTTCCGTCCGGCCCATGAAGTTGTCGTTCGTCGTGACCACGCAGGGCGCGATGAAGACGTCGTCCTCGAGCAGCGAATAGGCCGTGATGTAGGCGTTCGCCTGGATCTTCGTCAGCGCCCCGACCGAGGTGTCGTTCTCGACGAGCGAGCCGCGGCCGATCACGACGTCGTCGCCGATCGTGCAGCGCTCGCGCACGCACGCCTGATCGCCGACGATGACGCGCTCGCCGATCGTCGTACCCGCGAAGACGACGGCGCCGGTGGAGACGACCGTCCCCGCCCCGAGCTCGAGCGGCGGGAGCTCTTCGCGTTTCGCCGTCGATCGCGGCGAGAGCGTCGGCTGCTTCCCGACGACCGCGTAGTCGAGGACCTTGCAGCCCTCTCCGAGCACCGTTCCCGGGAAGACGATCGCCGTGTCCGCGACCTCGCTCACGCCGGAGCTGCGACGAGCGAGGCCTGGAGCTGCTCGAGGACGCGTACGACCGCGACGCCCTCCCGTGCTGCCTCGAGCGGGTCGCCTTCGCCCGTAACTAGCCCGAGGAAGTGACGGGCCTCGCGTCGGAGTGGCTCGTCAGACGGGATCTTCGGGCTGAAGATGTCACCAGTGCGCGTTTGCCACTCGCCGTAGCTGACTGTCGGCTCCTCGGGCCACTTCTCGTAGATCGTCACCTTGCGCTCCAGCTCCATGTCGTCGAAGACGACCATCTTCTCCTTCCCGACGACTGTGATCCGCCGCATCTTGTGCGGATCGAGCCAGGAAAGATGCATGTGCGCGACCTTCCCGGAGGGAAACCGCAGGTAGCAGAACGCGACATCCTCGATGCCGGGCGTCAGATAGGAGCTTCCGTGTGCCCAGCATTCGGATGGCTCTTCATCGAGCAGGTGCAGAATGACCGAGAGATCGTGAACACCCAGCGAGGACACAGTGTTCTCGTCCCGGCGGATCCTGCCGAGGTTCACACGATTCGAGTAGAGATACAGCACCTCTCCGAGTTCGCCGGAATCGACGAGCCGCTTGAGCATCTGAACTGCCGGGTGGTAGAGGAGTAGGTAGCCCGGCATCAGGACTCGGCTGTTGGCCTCCGCGATCGCAATGAGATCTTCAACCTGAGCCTCGGTTTCCGCGGGCGGCTTCTCGACGAAGACGTGCTTCCCGGCCTCCAACGCTCGCTTCGAGTTCTCGTAGTGGCCGGATGCTGTGGTAGCGACGACGACAGCGTCCAGCTCCGGATCCGAGAGCAGGTCGTCGAAGCTCGTCGTCGTCCGTGCGCGCGGATAGCGGACAGCCGAGCCCTCTAGGGCTTCGGGTCGAGGGTCGCAGATCCAAGTGAGCTCGGCGAGTTCGGCAAAAGTGCGGGCGAGGTTGCGGCCCCAGTTCCCGTGGCCGACCAGGCCAACGCGAGTCACAGCTTCCACACCTTGCCGTCCACGCGGCCGTTCCTGTTGGTCGCGTTCCGGAAGTCGACCACCAGGCTCGCCTCGTCGACCAGGCGCTCGTAGTCGATCGACGAGTGCGCGGTCACGATCGCGATGCAGTCGTAGCCGGCGGCCTCGAGCGGCTGCGAGGAGAGCCCGTGTCTCGGCAGCTCGGGCACGTGCGGGTCGTGGTACGCGACCTCGGCGCCCGCCGTCTGTAGAAGCTCGATCAGCTTGAGCGCGGGTGACTCGCGCGTGTCGTTCACGTCCGCCTTGTAGCTCACGCCGAGAACGAGCACCTTCGAGCCGCTCAGGGAGCGCTGCGCGCCGTGGTTCAAGGCCTGCGAGATCAGCGAGCGGCAGAAGTACGGCATGTTCTGGTTGACCTTGCCGGCGAGCTCGATGAACTCGGTGTAGAAGTCGTACTGCCGCGCCTTCCAGGAGAGGTAGAACGGGTCGACCGGAAGGCAGTGGCCGCCGAGGCCCGGGCCCGGCTCGAAGCGCATGTAGCCGAACGGCTTCGTCGCGGCCGCGTCGACGACTTCCCAGATGTCGAGGCCCATCCGGTCGCAAAGCTGCGCAAGCTCGTTGACGAGCGCGATGTTGACAGAGCGGAAGATGTTCTCGAGCAGCTTCGTCAGCTCCGCCGCCTCGGGCGACGAGACCTCGACGACCGAGTCCACGGCGCTCCCGTAGAGGTCGAGCGCGCGGTGCGTGCACTCCTCCGTGAGCCCGCCGACGACCTTCGGCGTGGTCTTGGTCGTCCAGTCCTCGCGACCCGGGTCGACGCGCTCCGGCGAGAACGCGAGGTGGAAGTCCTCCCCGGCCTTCAGCCCGCTCTCCTCGAGGGTCGGCAGCAGGCGCTCGCGCGTCGTGCCGGGGTACGTCGTCGACTCGAGGACGACGAGCTGCCCGGGCTTGAGGCGCGTCGAGATCTCGCGCGCGGAGTCGAGCACGATCGAGAGGTCGGGCTCACGCTGTGGGGAGAGCGGAGTCGGGAGCGCGATGAGGATCGCGTCGGCATCGCGCAGGTCGTCGTAGTCGCCCGTCGCCTTCAGCCGGCCGGCGTCGACGAGCTCCCGCAGCGACTCCGAGGACACGTCGTCGATGTAGCTCTCGCCGCGGTTGAGCATCTCCACCCGCTCGGGGACGGTGTCGACGAGCAGGATCGTGTGGCCCGCCTGGCCGAAGACCTCGGCGAGCGGCACGCCGACGTAGCCGGCGCCGATGATGGCGATTGTCTGGCTCAGAGCGCGCTAAGCGTATAGAGGGCGTCCGCGATCCTGGCAGCGGCGTGGCCGTCACCGTAGAGGGGCGGCGAGTCGGCTGGAAAGCGTGATTCCACGAGCGCGGACCCTAGCCGGGTGAGGTCCGCCGGATCGATCAGGGTGTTCGCCCCGGCCAGCACGGTGTCGACCCACTCGGTCGAGGGTCTGAGCGTGATGCAGGGGATGCGCAGCCAGTACGCCTCCTTCTGCAGGCCGCCCGAGTCGGTGACGACCCGGGTCGCGCCGGAGACGAGGGCGAGCATCTCGAGGTAGCCGATCGGCTCGATCGGGTGCAGCTGCGGCCCGAGCTCGATCCCGTGCGTGCCGAGGACGTTCCGCGTGCGCGGATGGACGGGGAAGACGAACGTCCAGCCGGTCTCGTTCAGCGCCCGGACGATCCTGCGGAGCGCCTCAGGCTCGGTGTTCGCCTCACGGTGGATCGTCAGCACGGCGTACTGGTCGGGAACGTCCACCGTGGTGCGGCGCTGCGCGATCGGCGCGAAGACGCGCGTGGCGTCCGCCATCACGTCCCCGACGACCTCCGCCCGCCCGCGCACCCCCTCCGCGGCGAGCGTCTCCGCCGAGCGCTCGTCGGGGCAGAGGAGGAGGCGCGCGATACGGTCGGTGTCGATCCGGTTCCGCTCCTCGGGCATAGAGAGGTCGCCGCTGCGCAGCCCCGCCTCGACGTGAGCGAGCGGCACGCCTGCCTCGTCGGCGGCGAGCGCTCCCGCGAGCGTCGAGTTGGTATCGCCGTAGACCAGCACCCAGTCGGGCTCCTCCTGCGCGAGCGGCCCGGCGATCGCAGCGCGCATCTCCGCGGTGTCGGCGGTGCGCAGATCCAGCGCGTAGCGCGGCTCCTCGAGCCCCAGCTCCTCGAAGAACACCTGCGACAACTGGGAGTCGTAGTGCTGGCCGGTGTGGAGCACCACCTCGTCGATTCCTCGCTCCCGCAAGGCCACCGAAGTGGGTGCGGCCTTGATGAACTGGGGCCGGTTTCCGACCACGGAGAAGACCTTCATGGGGCGGCTACACTAGTCGCCGCCTCGGGCCGTTAGCTCAGCTGGTAGAGCAGGGGACTCTTAATCCCAAGGTCGTAGGTTCGATCCCTACACGGCCCATGAGCCCGGGGGAAACCCGGTTTCCCCCGTGAGCCCCCTCGTTGTGTTCACGCGCTTCCCGCGGAAGATGTTTGGGAGGCGACTCCGCCCGTTGCGAGCCGCGCCCGCCATGTCGGTCGCGGCGGCGGATCCACCTCTAGGCAGCCGACTATCCCCGCGTCAGTCCGCGCGGTCCCAGCCTTCTTCGCCGTCCGACCACGGCACGGCGGTGCCGCGCCTGAAGATCAGCTCGACGTCCTTGCCGACGAACACGCCGACCTTGTCGCTGTCCGGGTACACGGAGACGGCCAGCCCGCGAGTGCTCGAGAACAGCAGCGTCCGCGCGGGCGCGTCGGTGCGGTTCATCACCTTGTGCGCTCCGGCGGGCCCGGGCGGGAAGCGGACGAGGTCTCCGCGCTGCAGTGTGTGCTCGCCGTCGGGTGCCCGCAGGACGACGGTGCCGTCCACGACGAGCAGCCACTCCTCGTCGTACTCGTAGTGATACGGGCTCGAGGCCTGGCCGGGGGCCAGGTCGTAGATGAACATCAGGGTCTCCGTCGACCCCAGGGCGCGACCGACGTCGATTCGGCCCTCGGTGTTCTCGGCGCTGAAGATGTTGACCGGCTCTGGTTTCAAGCACTCATTATCCGTCAGCGCCGAGCCGCGGCAGGGACAGGATGAAGCGAGCCCCGTGCGGGTCCACGTCCTCGTACTCGAGGCGCCCGCCGAGGCCCTTTGCGTAGGCGAGGGCGATCGAAAGACCCAGGCCCGCGCCGGGCACACCGGCGCGGCGGGTGTCGTCGCTGCGGCTGAAGCGCTCGAAGAGCTCCGGGACGAACTCCGCGGGGACGCCCGCGCCTCGGTCCTCGACCACGAGCCTGAACGGCTCCCCGCCTTCTCCGCGCACCTCTACCGGCGGTGTGCCGTAGCGAAGGGCGTTCAGGATCAGGTTCGCCGCGACCCGCTCGAAGGCGATCGGGTCCGTGACGAGCTCGATTCCGGCGCCGATGTCGATACGCACGTCGTGCTCGCGGCCGTTCGTGATGCGTGGCAGCAGCTCGGTGAGGCGCTCATGTGGCCGGAACCGCTCCGGCTGCAGGCGTGGGCTCCCCGACTCGATCCGCGAGAGGTCGAGCAGCTGGTCGGCCAGGTCGCGCAGGCGGTCGGTCTGCTGGATGAGCGACCCGAGCAGCGCGTGCACCTGCCTCTCGTCGAGGTCGTCGATCCGCGCCTGCAGGGTGGCGGCGATCCCGTGGACGACCGAGATCGGCGCACGCAGCTCGTGCGAGGCCACGGAGACGAAGTCGGTCTTGCGCCGGTCGGCACGGTCGACGTCCCGCGCCTTCTCGGCCACCGCGGCGGCCGCCTCGCCGAGCGCGCTCAGGACGGAGAGGTCGGCCTGGTCGGGCGGCGGGTCGCCCTCGCCGGGCACCGGCACGAGGCCGACCGGCGGCCGCCACTCGACGCGCTTGAAGCCGAAGGCCTCGCGTGTGCCGGCGCAGACCCGGTCGATCAGCTCGCGCGCGCGAAACGGGCTGTCCGACACCACCCGGGCGAGCAGATGCAGCGCCCGCTCCTCGTTGGAGGTTCCAGCAGGCATCTCATGCGAGTGATCACCGGCGCTCGGCGCTCGCAAACGCACGGAGCGGCCTTTCGGCCGCTCCGGGTCACGTGTTTTCCGCCGGTCTAGTAGCCGGGAGGCGGGGCCTCGTCGGCGTACGGGCCGTGGCGGCGCCCGGACCAGTAGCCGGGGCCAGCCCACGACGACCAGAAGATCATCGAGAGCACAGCGCCGACAATGCCGACGATCAGCAGGATCCAACCGACCGTCTGCACGTCCACGCCCGAGACCTCCGTATTGACCGCGAAGGCAAGGATCGCGCCGGCGCCTATCAGTAGCAAGCTCACACCAAGTCCCATGAATCCTCCTTACAGGTTGTGGCGCGTCTGTACCCGCTACGGCCGCTGCTGAACCCTGCTCGTTGCAGGTGTTTCCAGCGCCTGTCACTTCCCCGCCAGCCTCGCCGCCGGGTCGAGTAGTCTCGGCCCCGGTGCGTAGGGGATCGCTCGTTCAGCTCGTCCTCCTCGGAATGCTCTTCGGTGGAGCCGCCGCTGCAGTGGCGCTGCTGATCCCCTGGCTGCCCGATCCCGCGAGCGAGCAAGCGAACCGGATCGACTTCGTCTTCTGGTTCGTGACGACGATCTGCATCACGATCTTCGCCCTCGTCGCGGCGGTGATCGTCTACTCGCTGCTGAAGTTCCGAGCGCGCGCCGACGACGACGCGGACGGGCCGCCCACGCACGGCCACACGGGGCTCGAGATCTGGTGGACGGCGATCCCGGCTGCGCTCGTGACCGCGATCTCGATTGTCAGCGCGGTCGTGCTCGCGAAGAACGAGCAGCTGCCGAACGCAGCGTCGGCCTCCGCCGCCCGTGGCGCCCAGACCTCGACTCAGGCCATGTGCAGGCCGAGGAGCGAGGACCCGCTGAAGCCGCTCGTGGTCTGCGTGATCGCACAGCAGTTCGCCTGGCTCTTCCAGTACCCGGCCTACAACAACGCGACGTCGGCGACGCTGCGCCTGCCGATCGACACGACCGTCCAGCTGCAGCTCCAGTCGAAGGACGTGATCCATTCGTTCTGGGTGCCCGAGTTCGGCCAGAAGCAGGACGCGGTGCCGGGCCTGCTGACGAAGCTGGTGATCACGCCGAACCGGCTCGGCACCTTCCCGGTGATCTGCACCGAGCTCTGCGGCCTCGGCCACGCGGTGATGCGGTCCCAGACGACTGTCGAGTCGAAGGACAAGTTCCTCGCGTGGGCGAACGCCCGGGGCAAGGCGACCGGCGGTGGAGGCCTGTCCCCCGCGGCGAAGACGTTCTTCGTCGACAACGGCTGCGACGGCTGCCACACCTTCAAGCCCGCGGGAGCGAACGGAACAGTTGGGCCGGACCTCGATAATCTGAGCGAGGCCGCGCAGAAGGCGGGGCAGCCGCTCGATGAGTTCATCCGTCAGTCGATCGTCGATCCGAACGCCTACATCGCGCCCGGGTACCCGAAGGGCGTGATGCCCGAGACGTTCAGCTCGCTGCCGAAGCAGCAGCTCGACGCGCTGGTGCAGTACCTGGCCGGAGGCTCGCAGTGAGCGAGACCGTCGTGGGCTTCCACGAGCACGAGGCCCAGCCCGAGCACCACGCTCCCGCTCCGCCCCCGCGCGGCTGGCATCGGCTGACCGCACCCGGGTGGCTCCGCGTGCCCTGGACGATGGCGCTGTTCTTCGGGATCGGCGCCGGCCTTGTCGTGCTGATCCGCTGGCTCGAGGGCTGGCACCCGATCTGGGACGGCGCGGTCCTCACGACGGTGTCGCTCGCGACGGTGCCGATCGGCTTCCTCGTCGGCCTCGGCGGCTTCGACTACTGGGCCCGCTACGCGAGCGGCGCGCCGACCATCCCCGAGGACCACTCGGGCCACGGCGCGTACAGCTGGCGCGACTACTTCCGCATCAACACCGACCACAAGGTGATCGGGATCCAGTACCTGGTGACGACGATCGTCTTCTTCGTCATCGCCGGCCTGCTGGCCATGTTCATGCGCGCCGAGCTCGCCCAGCCCGGAATGCAGTTCGTCGACAACCAGACCTTCAACGGCATGTTCTCGGTGCACGCGGCGTTGATGATCTTCTTGTTCGTGATCCCGGCCTTCGCCGGGATCGGCAACTACGTGATCCCGTTGATGATCGGCGCGCCGGACATGGCGTTCCCGAGGCTGAACGCGCTCTCGTTCTGGCTGCTGCCGATCGCCGGGATCATGATGGTCTCGAGCTTCCTCGTCCCCGGCGGCGCGTTCGCGGCCGGCTGGACGAATTACGCGACGCTCTCGGTCCACCAGCCGCTGGGGAACGTCTTCTTCGCGATGGGCGTCCAGTGGGCCGGGGCGAGCTCGATCATGACCGCGCTCAACTTCCTGGTCACGATCATCACCATGCGCGCGCCGGGGATGACCTTCTGGCGCATGCCGCTGCTGGTGTGGGCGAACTTCACGACGTCACTGCTGGTCGTGATCGCGACGCCGTTCATCGCCGGGTCACAGTTCTTCGTGATGTTCGACCACATCATGCATACGAACTTCTTCAACCCCGACGCGGGCGGCTATCCCCTGGGCTATCAGCACATCTTCTGGTTCTACTCGCACCCGGCCGTCTACATCATGATGCTGCCCGGCTTCGGCATCGCCTCGGAGGTGATCTCCGTGATGGCGCGGAAGCCGATCTTCGGCTACCGCCTGATGGCCCTGTCGCTGATGGCGATCCTCGTGCTCGGCTTCTCGGTCTGGGCGCACCACATGTTCGTGGCCGGGATGGCGCCGTGGCTGCGCGTGCCGATGATGGTCACGTCGATGGTGATCGCGGTTCCGACCGGGATCAAGGTGTTCTCGTGGTTAGCGACCCTGTGGGAGGGGCGGATCCACTTCGAGACGCCGATGTTGTTCGCGCTCGGCTTCGTCTCGATGTTCGTGATCGGCGGCCTCTCCGGGATCTACCTCGCCGCCGTGCCGATCGACATCCACACCTCGGACACGTACTTCGTGGTCGCGCACATCCACTACGTGCTCTTCGGCGGCTCGCTGTTTACGATCTTCGCCGGGATCTACTTCTGGTTCCCGAAGATGACCGGGCGGATGTACAACGAGAAGCTCGGGAAGCTGCACTTCTGGCTGACGTTCGTCGGCTTCAACCTGACGTTCTTCCCGATGCACTGGCTCGGGCTGCAGGGGATGCCGCGGCGCGTCGCCGACTACGTGCCGAGGTTCGCCGACCTGAACCTGTTCATCTCGATCGCGTCGTTCGGGCTCGGGGCCTCGACCCTCGTCTTCCTCTACAACATGGTCACGAGCTGGCGCTTCGGGCCGCCCGCGCCGCCGAACCCGTGGCGCTCGCTGACGCTGGAGTGGCAGGTGAGCTCGCCGCCGCCGGTGTTCAACTTCGACGAGGTCCCGCAGGTGGTCGGCAACCCGTACGAGTACGGCGTTCCGGGGGCGCGCCACGGCGTCTTCAACGGCGACCGCGTCCACGAGCCCGAGGAGGCACCGGTCCCGTGACCCGCGAGCGGCACGTCCTGGTGGTCGCGAACGAGACGGTCGCGGGCCGGAGCCTGATCGAGGCGATCGAGCGCCGGCGCAAAGACGGGCCGGTGCGCGTGACGGTGATCACGCCGGTGAACCAGCCCCGCGAGGGCTACGTCGTCTACGAGGACACGCGTCGTGCGGCAGCGGGCCGCCGGCTGGAGCAGACGCTCAAGGCGCTCCGCTCGGCCGGGATCCCTGCTTCGGGAATGGTCGTCGAGACCGACCCGGTCGCCGCGACGCGCGACGCGCTGGCGCAGCTCGAGCCGCCGCCGGACGAGATAGTCGTGTCGACGCACCCGGAGCAGCGCTCGGGCTGGTTGCGCCGTGACGCCGTCGGGCGGATCAAGAGCGCGGCGGGCGGCCTGCCCGTCGAGCACGTCGTGGTCGACCTCGAGCGCGAGGACGGCGGCGACGCCAACGTGCTCGTCGTCGCGAACGAGACCGTCGTCGGCGCGCCGCTGCTCGACAAGATCCGGTCGCGCGCGCAGCAGGGTCGGGCGTCGTTCCTGATCGTCTGCCCGCAGAGCGACGCCGGCGCCGCGGCGCACCCGGAGGCCGAGCGGCGGCTGCGCCGGGCGCTGACGATCCTGCGCGGCGAGGGCATCGACGCTCACGGCCAGGTCGCGCATCCCGACCCGTACACCGCCGCGGTGCAGGCCGTCCAGGACGAGCGGGTGGACGAGATCATTGTCTCGACCTTCCCGGGCGAGAAGACGTCGAGCTGGCTGCGCGGCGACCTGATCAACCGCCTGCGCAAGGGGACGGGGCTACCGGTCGAACACGTCGAGGTCGAGCGCGAGCCGGAGGCAGAGGCAGAGGCGGAGGCGGTCACATGAGCACTCTATGGGTCTGGCAAGAACCCCTCTTCGCGCTTATTGCCAAGCCGGAGCCAGCCCGTTCGCATTGGAAGTTGCGGTCGTGAGCGCGCACGCCGAAGCGACCCACGCGGCGCACCCGCCCGCGGCGCACCAGAGCTCGCGCGTCGACGCGCGCACGCTCGGGATGTTCCTCTTCATCGCGTCGGAGATCATGCTCTTCGGCTCGTTCTTCACGATCTACTTCTTTGTGCGGGTGTCGGCAGGGACCCCGTGGCCGACGCCGCCGTTCGAGCTGCCGGTTTTCGTCGCCGGGATGAACACGATCATCCTGGTGACCTCGAGTTTCACCATGCACTGGGCGCTGCAGTCGATCAAGCGAGGGAACCGGGCGGGGCTGCAGGGCGGGCTCGTGCTGACCTTCCTGCTCGGCCTGACGTTCCTGCTCACCCAGATCCTCGAGTACTCGCGGCTCGGCTTCGCGCCCTACACCGACGCGTTCGGCTCCGTCTTCTACGGCCTCACGGGCCTCCACGGCGCGCATGTCTTCGTGGGGCTGACGCTCCTCGCGGCGGCGACCGTGCGCGCTTTCCGCGGCCACTACACGCCCGAGTCCCACCACGGCGTCGAGATCCCCGGGATCTACTGGCACTTCGTCGACGTGATGTGGATCGTCGTCTACACGACCGTGTACATCCTCTAACCGATGGGCAACCCGTTCCGCTCCGAGGCCGAGGCGTTCCGCTTTCTGCTCGGGGCGGTCGTCTACTTCGCGGCGATCGCGATCGCAGGCGTCATCAACGCGTGGGCGGGCCTCGCCGTCTTCATCGTCCTCACGGTCGGTGTCGCCTGGTGGTGGTGGCGCACACGGCAGCACCCCGTGCCGAGGCAGGTCGCGCCGACGAGGCGCTCTGCGCCGGGTGAGCGCCGGCTACTCGTGGTCGCGAACGAGACCGTCGGCGGCGCGGACCTGCTCGACCGGATCCGCGAGCTGAGCGCGGGAGCGAACACGGAAGTGCTCGTCGTCACGCCGGCGCTGAACACGAAGCTCCGCCACCTCGCCTCGGACGAGGATCCCGCGCGGGCACAGGCGCAGGAACGGCTCGACCGCAGCCTCCAGCGGCTGGAGCAGGAGGGCATCGAGGCGCGCGGCGAGGTGGGCGACGGTGACCCGCTACAGGCGATCGAGGACGCCCTGCGCACCTTCGGCGCCGACCAGATCCTCATCTCGACGCACCCCGAGGGCCGCTCGCACTGGCTCGAGCGCGGCGTGGTCACCGGCGCGCGAGAGCGCTTCGCGGTGCCGATCCAGCACGTGGTGGTCGACCTCGAAGCGGAGCGCGGCGGCAACCCCGCCTGAGTTGACCCGTCCCGGCTCGCTCAGGTTTCTTGGGCGATTATCAGCGACGAAGTCATCATGGCTCGCGCGTCAGCGCGAGCCGGACTTCGTCGCTTGAGCGACGTACTTGGCGACGGCCGTGATCTGTGCCGGCGTGAGCGTCCCCTTGAAGGCCGGCATCGCCGCGCCGCCGTTGGTCACCTGGTGCTCGACGACCTTCTCGGGCGGCTTGAGCTGGTCGAGGTTCGGTCCGACGTTGCCCTTCGTGCCCGCGTCGGCGAGCGTGTGGCAGCTGCCGCAGTTCGCGACGAAGATGTCCTTGCCGCTCGTCGAGGCCTTCGACGTCGAGGGCTTGCCGGCGACCGAGGCCACATAGGCCGCCACGGCGTCCGCGTCCGCGCCCGTCACCAGGTCTTGCGGCATCGGGGGGACGGCGAGCTCGATCTGGTCGCGCACGACCTGCTCGATCGTGACGTGCTCCATGCCCTGCTTGAGCGAAGGGGCGAAGGCGTCGTCCAGGTTCGGCCCCTGGGTGCCGTGCGTGCCGGCGTCAGCGAGCGTGTGGCAGCCGCCGCACTTGTCGAGGAAGAGCTTCTTGCCCGCGCTCGCGTCGCCCCCTTTCGAGATCCCGCCGGTGCCGCAGCCGGCCGCGAGGAGCGCGGTCGCGAGCACGAGGAGCGCGCCGCTGCGCCGCACTAGTCGGTCGCGGAGTCCGACGAGCCGAGGCTGGCCACGGCCTCCTCGCGTGTCGCGTGAATCGTGAACACGCGGTCGAGGCCGGTGATCTCGAAGATCTTCGTGATGTTGCGGTCGCTGCAGACGAGCGACAGCTGGCCGTCGTTCGTGCGCAGCCGCTTCACGCCGCCGACGAGCACGCCGAGCGTGGTCGAGTCGATGAAGGTCGTGTCGGAGAAGTCCACGATCACGTTCTTCGCGCCCTTGCCGATCACGTCCAGCAGTCGCTGCTTGAACTCAGGCGCCGTGTAGAGGTCGACCTCCCCGGCGAGCGCGATGACGTACGCGTCGTCGGCGATCGTCTCGGTCTTGATGTCGAAGTTCATCCCGCCGCGGCTCCTCCCCTGAGCGCGGGAGTCTAACCCTGCGCCGAGCTGACGGATGCCTTCAGCTGCGCGAGCGTCTGGCGGACGGTCGGAGCGTTCGAGTCGTCCGGCGCGACCTTGAGGAAGCGCTCGTAGGCGGTGATCGCTCCGTTGACGTCGTTGGCGCTCGTGGCGGCGCTCGCCCACTGCAGCAGGGCGGTCGGCTCGCCGGAGGTCCCCTTCGCCGCATCGGCGGCCTGCCGGTAGACCGACTCCGCCTTCGTGTAACTGCCCGTGACCTTCGTGTACGCCTCGTTCAGCTGGCGCTGCAGGCCCTGTGTGTACGGGTCGGACGTGATCGCTTGCCCGAGCTCGGTGCTCGTGTCGACCCCCGGCGGCGACGCGGCGTTCTGACCGTAGGCGGCGAGGAGCGTGTTGTACCTATCGGCCTCGCGCGCGGCCTGGGCGCTGTAGATGCCGGCGATGCGGTTCATGATGTCCGCGTTCCTCGGCGCGACCTTCTGCGCGTTCTGCAGTGCGGCGAGCGCCTGCGACTCCTTGTTGTCGGTCTGGTAGAGGCCGGCGAGGTCGAGGTAGAGGTTGACGTCACTCGGATGCTGCCGGATCGCTTTCTGCTTGTCGCTGATCTGCGAGCTCGTCGACGAGCCGTTGCTGCCGAAGAAGTTGCCCTGGAGCAGGTCGCCGATCCCGCCCGAGCCCGAGCCGACGCCCAGGAAGACGAAGCCGCCCGCGAAGACGACCGCGAGCAGCACGTAGATCACCTTCGCGTGCCGCCGCAGGCGGGAAAAGAAGAGCTGGTCCTCCCAGCTCGGGGCGGCCTTCGCCTTCCTCTTCGGCTTGACGTCCTGTTGCGCGCGCTTGCGCCCAGCCTGTGCTGCTCCTCGGGCCATGGGCGGCTCTAAGGCACCGCTTGCGGTGCCGTCGTCAGGACGTGCGGGCTTTGCCCGTGCGTCCCTCTGCGGTCGTCAGTGATGGGAACAGGACTGATCACGGAGGGGCTTAGGGTACCTGCCAGTGGTAGGAGTCGCCGATGGCGCGTAAGCCCGTTTTGGTCATTTCGTCGCAGAGCGCGCCGGCGAGCCCGGCCTCGTATGCGGCGCGCGGCGAGAGCCCCAGGCGGGCGGCCGCGTCGTAGTCGGTCGATAGGTCGGTGCCGAACATCGCCGGGTCGTCGGTGGAGATCGAGCAGCGCACGCCCGCGGCGACGAGCTGCGGGAGCGGATGCGCGTCGAGGGACGCGACCGCCCGCGTCCGCACGTTCGAGATCGGGCACACGTCGAGCACCGTCCCGCGGCCGGCGAGCTCGCTCACGAGGCCGGCGTCCTCGACTGCACGGATGCCGTGTCGGATCCGGTCGGCGCCGAGCTCCTCGAGCGCCCCTCGCACCGACCGCGGTCCCACGACCTCTCCGGCGTGCGGCACCGACGCCAGCCCGAGCTCGCGCGCGAGCGTGAACACCGGCTCGTACGGCTCGGGCGGGTAATCGGCCTCGAGCCCGCCGAGGCCGACGCCGACGATTCCGCGGTCGCGGTACTTGGCCGAGTAGCGGACGAGCTCCTCGGCCACTTCCAGCGGGCAGCCGCGGTAGATGTCCGGCGTGAGCCGCACCTCGACGCCGTGCAGCTCGCGCGCCGCCTGCGCGCCGTCGCAATAGCCGCTGAAGATCTCGTCCCACTCGACGCCTTTCGCCACGCGCTCGGCGGGCGAGAAGATGCCCTCGAGGTAGACGGCCCGGTGCGAGGCGGCCTCGGCCGCGTAGTCGACGACCACCTGCCGGAAGTCCTCTTCCGTCCGCAGCGCGTTCGTGGTGAGGATCCAGACCTCGATGAAGTGCGCGAAGTCGCGGAAGTCGTACAGCTCCGCGAGCCCCTCCTCGGACTCGGCGGGGAGCGCGTAGTCGTTGCGGCGGGCGATCTCGAGCAGCGTCGCCGGCCGCACCGTCCCCTCGAGGTGGACGTGGAGCTCGATCTTTGGGTAGCTCACCCGTGCCCGCGCCAGCGCGGCTCGAGGAAGGTCGCGAGGCCGATCGCGAGCACGTACAGCAAGACGAGCGGGATCACCGAGAGGATCGTGGAGACAGGGTCGACGCCGGGCAGGAGCACGCCGATCACGACCATCACGAAGATGCCGACGCGCCACGTGTGCCGCAGCTGCGCCGCGGAGAGGATCCGCAGCCGCACGAGCGCGAGCACGAACACGGGCACCTCGAAGGCGAGCGCGACTCCGAGCAGCACGAAGCTGACGAACCGGTAGTAGTCGCGGGCGCGGATCTGGATGTTGAAGTGGGACGAGTCGTAGTTCGTGAGGAAGTGGATCGCGGGCGGGAGGATCACGTAGTAGCCGAAGAGGACGCCGCCGAGGCCGAGCGCGGTGGCGAAGCCCACGAGCACGACCATCGAACGCTGCCGGCCTTCCTCGAAGGCGGGCGCGAGGAAGGACCAGAGCTGCCAGAGGACGACCGGCAGCGCGAGCAGCAGGCCTGCCCACAGGCTGACCACGATCGAAGTCGCGAACGGCTCGATTGGGCTGAAGGTCGTCGGCTTGTCGAGGTTGTCGGGCAGCGGCCGGTTGAGCCAGTCGAGCAGCCGGCCGTGGAACGCGTACGCGACGATGAACCCCGCGGCGAGGGCGCTGAGGGCGATGAACAGGCGCGCCCGCAGCTCGCCCAGGTGCTCGACAAGCGTGGCCTCCTCGCCGTGGCGAAGGCGCCGCGGGAGCACGCTCACGGCGTTACTGCGTGGACGACGGCGGGGACTCGTCCCCGGAGCGTGACGGCAGCTCGGCCTTCTCGTCGTCGTGACTGCCGCTGATCGAGTCCTTGAACTCGCGCATGCCCTTGCCGAGCGAGCGCCCGATCTCGGGGAGGCGCTTCGGCCCGAACACGAGCAGCGCGACGATGAGGATCACGATGAGCCCGGTGATGCCGACCTCGGGAAGCATGGTCGAAGCGTAGCGTCTTCCGGCGCGGGTATGGGCCGGTCATGGCGAAGAAACCGCTGAGCGAGCAAGTGCTCGTCGTTACCGGCGCCTCCAGCGGCCTCGGCCGCGCGATCGCACGTCTCGCGGGCGAGCGGGGCGCGAAGGTCGTCGTCACCGCCCGAAACGAGGAGGCGCTCGACAACTGCGTGGCCGAGATCGAGCGCTCGGGCGGCGAGGCGCTCGCGGTCCCAGGCGACGTCGCCGACCGCGCGGTGGTCGAGCGCGGCGTCGAGGCTGCCGTAGAGCGCTTCGGCCGGATCGACACCTACGTCGCCAACGCGATCGTCACCGTCTACTCCGAGGCCGAGCGGCTCGAGGAGGACGAGCTGCGGCGTGTGTGGGACGTGAACTTCTTCGGCGTCGTCTACGGCTACTGGGCCGCCCTGCCCCAGCTCCGCGCCTCGCGCGGGACCTTCCTGCACGTGAGCTCCGCGCTCGCGTACCGGGGGATCCCGCTGCAGGCGGCGTACTGCTCCTCGAAGGCCGGGCTGCGCGCGTTCTTCGAGTCCGCCCGCGTGGAAGAGCAGAAGGCCGGCACCGGCGTCGCCGTCTCGCTCGTCCTCCCGGGAGCGATCAACACCCCGCAGTTCGACCGCGACCGCCAGAAGATCGGCTACCAGCCCGAGCCGGTGCCGCCGATCTACCAGCCTGAGCCGTTCGCCGAGGCCGCGCTCCATTGCGCCGAGCGCCCGGTTCGCGAGCTGCCGGTCTCGTGGGGCGCGCAGAAGCTCCTCTGGGGTCAGAAACTGTTCCCGCGGGCCGGCGACTGGGTGCTCAGGCGTAACGGCTGGAAGAGCCAGCACACGGGCGAACCGAAGTCCGTCGATTCGCCCGACATCCTCTTCGCTACGCTGCCGGGCGACCCCGGCGCGCACGGCCGGTTCGATGATCGCGCGCGGGGAAGCACCATCTGGACACGGCTTCGTCTGCTACTCCCGAAGGGCTGAGGCCCATCGCTAGCATGAACCTGACATGGCATTGCTCGAGCTGAAAAACCTCCACGTGGCCCTGGAAGACGGCACCGAGATCGTCAAGGGTGTCGACCTCGCGGTGGACACGAACCAGATCCACGCGATCATGGGCCCGAACGGCTCCGGGAAGTCGACCCTCGCGTACGCGCTGATGGGCCACCCGGCGTACGAGATCACCGAGGGCCAGATCTTCTTCGACGGCGAGGACGTGACGGAGCTCGAGGCGGACGAGCGCGCGCAGCGCGGCCTCTTCCTCGCGTTCCAGTACCCGCACGCGATCCCTGGCGTCACCGTCACGAGCTTCCTGCGCTCGGCGATCAACGCGATCCGCAAGGCGCGGAACAACGGCGAGGACGACCCGGTCAAGATCCCCGAGTTCCGAAAGGACCTGCTCGCAGCGATGGAGAAGCTCAAGGTGCCGCGCGAGCTCGCACAGCGGTACATCAACGACGGCTTCTCCGGCGGTGAGAAGAAGCGGGTCGAGATCCTGCAGATGGCGATGCTGAAGCCCCGAGTCGCGGTGCTCGACGAGACCGACTCGGGCCTCGACATCGACGCCCTCAAGACCGTTGCGCACGGCGTGCGCGAGCTCGTCGGCGAGGAGACGGGCGCGCTCGTGATCACGCACTACCAGCGGATCCTCAACTACGTCGAGCCCGATTTCGTGCACGTTTTCGTGAACGGGCGTATCGTGGAGGAAGGCGGTCCGGAGCTTGCGCACCGTCTCGAGGCCGAGGGCTACGAGGGCTTCGGCGCAAACGGAAGGAGCAATGGCAGCCACGCCTGAAACCGAAGTCGTCGCGGGGATCCGTAGCGACTACAAGTACGGCTTTCACGAGATCGAGGACTACTTCTTCAAGTCCGGCCGCGGGCTCTCGCCAGAGCTCGTCGCGGCCATCTCCGAGCACAAGAACGAACCGGAGTGGATGCGCAAGTTCCGGCTCAAGTCGCTCGAGTACTTCCTGGCGCGCCCGCTGCCCGAGTGGGGCGGCGACCTCTCGGAGATCGACTTCGAGAACATCTTCTATTACATCCGCCCGACCGAGAAGCAGGCCAACTCCTGGGAGGACCTGCCGCCGGAGATCAAGGACACGTGGGACAAGCTCGGCATCCCGGAGGCGGAGAAGAAGTACCTCGCCGGCGTCGGCGCCCAGTACGAGTCCGAGGTCGTCTACCACAAGCTCCAGGAGGACCTGGAGGCTCAGGGCGTGATCTTCCTCGACATGGACTCGGGGTTGCGCGAGCACGAAGAGCTCGTGAAGCAGTACTTCGGCACGATCATTCCGCAGAACGACAACAAGTTCGCGGCGCTGAACTCGGCCGTCTGGTCGGGCGGCTCGTTCATCTACGTGCCGCCGGGCGTGAAGGTCGAGATGCCGCTCCAGGCCTACTTCCGGATCAACGCCGAGAACATGGGCCAGTTCGAGCGGACGCTGATCATCGTCGACGAGGGCGCCTACGTGCACTACGTCGAGGGCTGCACCGCGCCGATCTACTCGTCCGACTCGCTGCACTCGGCGGTGGTCGAGATCATCGTCAAGCCGGGCGCGCGCTGCCGCTACACGACGATCCAGAACTGGTCGAACAACGTCTACAACCTCGTCACGAAGCGGGCCGTCGCGTACGAGAACGCGACGATGGAGTGGGTCGACGGAAACCTCGGCTCCAAGCTGACGATGAAGTACCCGGCGATATGGCTGCTCGGCGAGGGCGCGCACGGCGAGGTGCTGTCGATCGCGTTCGCCGGCGAGGGCCAGCACCAGGACGCGGGCGGCAAGGCCGTCCACGTCGCGCCGAACACGTCGTCCGTGATCACGTCGAAGTCGATCTCGAAGAACGGCGGCCGTGCCGGCTACCGCGGGCTGCTCGAGGTGGCGAAGGGCGCGACCGGCTCGCGCTCGAAGGTGGTCTGCGACGCGCTGATCCTCGACGAGGCCTCGCGCTCGGACACGTACCCGTACATCAGGATCGACGAGGACAACGTCGACATCGGCCACGAGGCGACGGTCTCGAAGATCGGCGAGGAGCAGCTCTTCTACCTGATGTCGCGCGGGCTCTCCGAGGCGGAGGCTTCCGCGATGGTGGTCAGCGGCTTCGTCGAGCCGATCACGAAGGAGCTTCCGCTGGAGTACGCGGTCGAGATGAACCGCCTCATCCAGCTGCAGATGGAGGGCTCCGTCGGTTGATCGCCGCGAAGCCTTGATGGAGGTCAAGAGGGTCGACTTCATCGCGTTGCCCGTGGAGGACCTGGCACGGGCCGACGCGTTCTACGGCGAGACGCTCGGGCTCGCGCGCAACCAGCACAACTCGGGGGCCCGCTGGGTCGAGTACGAGACCGGAAACCTGACGCTCGCGCTCTCCGTGTACGGGGGCGGACTTGCGCTGAGGGTGCAGGACGTCGGCGGGGCCCGGGGCGAGCTGGAGGAGCACGGCACCGACTTCTCGATGGAGACGTTCGACACCGGGGTGTGCCACGGCGCGCCCTTCGCCGATCCCGACGGGAACCCGCTCCAGCTGCACCGTCGCTACGCACCGCTCGACGCAGTCGACGTCCCGGTTCAGGTGGTGGAGCGGACAGATTTCATCGGCGTGAACGTCAGGGACCGCGATCGCGCCTCGGAGTTCTACGGCGACACGCTCGGCCTGAGGCGCAACCGGAACGCGAGCGAGGAGTGGCCCGAGTACGAGGCCGAGAACGTCGGGCTGGTGCTCAGTACGCCCGAGCAGAAGGGCGGCGGCGAGTACCGGCCGGAGTTCGGGGTGGCGCTCCGCGTCGCGGACGTAGGGCAAGCAATGGAGCGGCTCGGCGTGGCAGGCGTCGAGTTCGAGTTCCCGGAGCCATACGACTCCGGTGTCTGCCACATGGCGTTCTTCCATGACCCCGACGGGAACATGCTGATCCTCCACCACCGCTACGCGCCGTACCGCGACGGGACGACGCCCTGATGGACGTCGAGCGCGTCGACTTCATCAACGTCCCGACCCGCGACGCGAAGCGCGCGTTCGCCTGGTACCACGAGGTGCTCGGCCTGGGGCTCGACCCGAACAACTCCGAGGAGCTGCGGGCGGGCCAGGTGACGGTCACGTTCTGGGAGCCCGAGGGCGAAGGATTCGAGTTCAAGTCGGACGTCGGCGGCTTCGCCGTCCGGGTTCCGGACGTCGAGGAAGCAAAGGCCGAGCTCGAAGCCAAGGGCGTCGAGTGCGTCGGCTCTGGCGACACCGGAGTCTGCAACATGGCGGTCGTCCTCGATCCCGACGGGAACGCGGTCATCCTGCACCGGAGGTACGCGCCGTGAGCAGGACCGAGGCTCAGGCTGCCTACGAGGCGCTCGCGGTCCCGGACACGACCGAGGAGCACTGGCGCTTCACCGACCTGCGCGGGTTCGACCCTGACGCTTTCGGCCATGTGGGGGGACAGTCCCCCGACGTGTCCGCGCCGTCCATGCTCGAGCTAGGCGTGGCCGCCGAGGCCGTCGTCACCGAGAACGGGATCGAGATCACGCGCGCCCCGGCCGAGATCCGCTTCGAGCCGCTGGACGAGAGCCACGACCGGCTCGGCTCGCTCGTCGGCTGGGAGGAGGACAAGTTCGCGGCCCACAACGCCGCGGCGTGGCAGCACGGGCTGCTCGTCCACGTGCCGGCCGGGATCGAGCTCGAGCGGCCGTTGTTCGTGCGCGTGGTCAACGCCGTGGAAGGCGGCTCGCTGTTCTGGCGGCTGCTAGTCGTCGCCGAGGAGGGCTCGCGGTTCTCGCTCGTGGAGGAGTACGCGTCGCTCTCGCCCGAGCAGACCGGTTACTTCAACGGCGTGGCCGAGCTGTTCGTCGAGCAGGGCGCGAAGCTCGAGTACGTGTCGCTGCAGAACCTCTCGCGCGAGACGTGGCACTTCGCCTCGCACCACGCGCGCGTGGAGCGCGACGCCGAGCTCGACTGGGTCAGCGGCGGCTTCGGCTCCAAGCGCGGCAAGGTGCGGATCCAGAACGACCTCGCCGGGCCGGGCGCGACCTCGCGGGTCACCGGCGCGTACTTCGCCGACGGCGAGCAGCACCTCGACTACGACACCTTCCAGGAGCACATCGCGCCGGACACGGAATCCGACTTCGCGTTCAAGGGCGCGCTGCGCGACACGGCGACTGCGGTCTGGCGCGGGATGATTCGCGTCGAGCGGGACGCGCAGAAGACGAACGCCTACCAGGAGTGCCGCAACCTGATGCTCTCGCCGACGACGCACGCGGTCCCGATCCCGGGCCTGGAGATCCTGGCGAACGACGTCCGCTGCACCCACGGCGCGACGGTGGGCCGCGTCGACCGCGAGCAGCTCTTCTACCTGATGGCCCGCGGCCTCCCGCGCGCCGATGCCGAGCGCCTGATCGTGCGCGGCTTTTTCCAGGACGTGCTCGACCGGATCGAGCTCGAGCCGGTGCGCGAAGCCGTCACGAGCGCGCTCGAGCGCCGCATTCCCCAGGCCTGAGCAAGAGGCGTACGATCTGTCGAGGATGAAGCTCCTCGACCGACTCACGGCCAGGCGCCGCCGCAAGGCGCACGAGCGCTACCTGCAGGAGCGCGAATGGCAGCGGATGCTTGCCGAGAGAGACACGGCCGAAACCGTCAAGGACGCGGCGATGATGTGGGGCGTCGCCGGCCAAGCGACCACCCCCGGCCCCGGTCTATAGCTCGAAGTGAAGCTCCTCGAGCGGTTGCGAGAACGCAAACGCCGCAAGGCACATGGCCGCTACCTCGAAGAGCGCGAGCGGCAGCGCAAGCTGAACGAGCAGGACACGCAGGACGCGGTCCAGAAGGCCGCCGAGGGCTGGGGCGCCGGCGGCCAGGCCACGTCCGGTCACGACTAGGTCCGCGCAGCGACGGCGCTGATGGTCAGCCGCGACTCGACGACTCGCGCATTCGCCTCGGGCGGAAACAGCGCGAGCAGCTCGTTCTTGCTCAGCAACTCGAGCTGATCCCAGTTCTCGCGCCGCAGCCCGCGCATCGCTCTGTCGGCCGCGGGGCGGGGAAGCCAGTGGATCAACGGTACGAGTGTGTGCGTCTCGACCGGGAACCAGCGGTTGGGCGTGGAGACGAAGACCCGCGGCGCCACGCGGCACAGCTCCTCGACGAACCGCCGCTGCTCCTCGCGGCCGCCGACGTGCTCGATCACCGCGTTCGAGAAGGCGACCTCGAACGCGTCGTCGTCGAACGGCAGGTCGGTTCCGCTCGCCGTCACGCAGCGGATCGACGGGAACTCACGCGCGAAGTTCGGCAGCGGCACGTCGCTCACGGCCGTGATCCGCTCGGGCCAGGGATAGAGCGCCTCGAAGAAGTTGTGCGTCACGGCCACGCCCGGTTCGGTGCCGAAGCCCGTGTCGCCGACGCCCACGTCCACCACTCGCGTCTCCGGCCCCGGCTGCACGGTCTGCATGAACAGCTCGAACTTCCGGCGGCGGTTCCAGAGCGAGGCCCGCGCGGCGAGGTCCGGCACTACGAAACGGCCGCGCCGCGGTAGCAGTCGCGGCGGTATGCCCTCGGCGTCACCGCGTCGCAGGCCGCTCGGCGCTCGGCGCCGGAGCGGTGCAGCGAGCCGAGGATCGTCCCGATCCCCTCGTAGCACCGCGCGCGAAACCGCGACGGTGTGGCGGTGCAGAGCCGCGTCGACTCCTTGCCGCCGGCGTAGTTGTTCGCGTAGTCGCGGGCGGCGCCGTAGATGCAGTCGCCGGCGTTGGCACCGGCCTGGAGGCAGAGTTGCACCGTTCGACTCGGCTGGTACTGGCTGGTGCCCGACGCGTCGCGCCCGTAGGACTCGAAGCAGGTCTGCACCCAGCCGGGCTCGCTCTTGCGGCACCACGTCGCCGTCTTGCGCCAGTTGTAGCCGTCGAGCAAAAGGATGCGCGAGGTCACCATCAGGTAGCAGTAGACCTTGTCGCGCTCGGCGACCGCGGTGCACGGGTAGAGCGGATCCTTCGCACGCAGGTAGCGTGACGTGCCCATGGTGGTGTCGAGGTTCTGCATGAACACCCCGCCGGTGCACGAGATGCGGTCGAAGTCGGTGAGGAGCTTGTGGCACGTGCGCAGCGACCAGGGCAGGTCGTTGCCGCTGTAGATCATCAGCCCGTGCCCGAGGCCGTGGACGCACTGGTAGAGCAGGAACTCCTCGGTGTTGACGGCGGGGGCGCTGCACAGCTTCTTCGCCTTCTTCACCACGACGTCCCGCGGCAGCCCGGCGAGCGCGACCTGCAGCACCCCGTGGTAGTAGCCCGAGTTGCAGGTCATCGCGCCGTGCGAGAGGGCCTGGCCGGCGTCGTGCTTGTAGTAGGCGAGGCCGGCGCGGCCGACCCAGTGTGAGATCTGGTGGCAGTCGGCATGGACGGCCGAGTTCGTCCCGTCGTCGGTCGCCAGTAGCGCGAGGGCCTTCTCCGGCCCCTCGCGGTACGCGAGGTTGCCGAACGCTTGGCGGTAGCAGAACTGCTTGCCGTTGCTCTCGCAGTCGGCGACGGTCGTGTCGTCGGGCTTGAACGCGAAGCTCGTTCCCGAGGCCCGCGCCGAGGAGGAGACGAAGTCGGCGACCTGCGCGATCTCTTTAGCAGAGAGCTTGCTGCTGAAGGAGGGCATACCGTTCCCCCCCGTCTTGACCTGGTGCTCGACGGCGGACTCGTCCGGCTTCAGCTCGTCGAGGTTCGGGCCGACCTGGCCCTTGGCGCCGGCCGCCTTCAGGGTGTGGCAGCTACCGCACCCAGCGCTTGCGAAGACCTCGCCGCCAGGGCTTGACGACCCCCCGCCGGAGCCGCCGCAGCCGGCGACGAACGGGGCGAGAGCAAATGCGATCGCGGCTGTGGCGCGGAACTTCATGACCCGGTGCCTCGGTACGATAGCCCTGTGGCCGTGACGGCTCGACCCGCTCTCGACGCGCAGAAGCTGCGCGCAGATTTCCCGATCTTCGAGCAGAAGATCCACGGCAAGCCGCTCGCGTATCTCGACTCGGCCGTCAGCTCGCAGAAGCCGCGGCAGGTGCTCGACGCGATGAACGTGTTCTACGAGACGTCGTACACGAACGTGCACCGGGGCGTGTACACGCTCTCGGAGCGGGCGACCGACGCGTACGAGGGAGCGCGGGAGAAGGTGCGCGCATTCGTGAACGCCCCCTCGGCGCGCGAGGTGATCTTTCTCCGCAACGCGACCGAGGCACTGAATCTCGTCGCGTACTCGTGGGGCCTGAACAACCTCGGCCCGGGCGACGTCGTGCTCGTCTCCGAGCTCGAGCATCACTCGAACTTCGTGCCCTGGCAGTACATGGCCAACCGCACCGGCGCCGACTTCCGGATGCTCCCGCTCGACGAGCACGGCGAGCTGCGGCTCGACCTGCTCGACGAGACCGTCGGCGACGGGAACGTGAAGGTCGTGGCCACGAACCTCGTCTCGAACTCGCTCGGCACGATCAGCCCGGTCGAGAAGCTCGCTGCGTGGGCGCACGAGCGCGGTGCCATCTACGTCTGCGACGCCGCGCAGGCGGCGCCGCACCGCGCCGTCGACGTCCAGGCGCTCGGCTGCGACTTCGTCGCCGTCTCGGGGCACAAGATGTGCGGCCCGAGCGGCGTCGGCTTCCTGTGGGGGCGGGCGGAGCTGCTCGAGTCCATGGAGCCGTTCCTGATGGGCGGCCACATGATCCGGCAGGTGCGGTTCGAGACGACGACCTGGGGGGAGCTGCCGCACAAGTTCGAGGCCGGAACGGCCCCGGCGGCCGAGGCCGTGGGGCTCGGCGCCGCGATCGACTACCTGACGGACGTGGGTCTCGACGCGATCGCGGAGCACGAGCACGCCCTCGCGGCGTACGCGCTCGAGCGCCTCGCGGAAGTCGGCGGGATCACCAGCTACGGGCCGTCGGCCGACCGGCGGGCGGGGATCGTGTCGTTCAACGTCGACGGCATCCACCCGCACGACGTGGCGCAGGTGCTCGACTCCGAGGGCATCGCGATCCGGGCGGGCCACCACTGCTGCCAGCCGCTGATGACGAAGCTGGGCGTGGCCGCGACCAACCGCGCGAGCTTCTACCTGTACACCGTGCCGGAGGAGATCGACCGTTTGGTCGAGGGGCTCCAGAAGGCCAAGAAGATCCTCCTCTGATGGTCGACGACCTCTACCGCGAAGTGATCCTCGACCACTACAAGAACCCGCGCGGCCACGGGGTGATCGAGGGTGCCGACGCCCAGGCCGAAGGGCTGAACCCGCTCTGCGGCGACGAGGTCGCGATCTACGTGCAGTTCGCCGAGGACGGCGAGACGATCGACGAGGTCAAGTTCTCGGGCCGAGGCTGCGCGATCAGCCAGGCCTCGACGTCGATGCTGATGGAGATGGTGAAGGGTCGGACCGCGACCGAGATCGCGGAGTTGCCCAAGGACGAGCTGCTCGAGGAGATCGGGATCCCGCTGACGCCGATCCGGCTCAAGTGCGCGCTGCTCGGCCTCGGCGTGCTGAAGGTGGCGCTCCATCGGGCGAAGGGGACCGCGCTGCCCGAGGAGTGGGCCGGCCTGGACGAGCTGGACCTCCGCTAAGTGCTCCTCCCGGCAATGGCTGGGCGCCATCACCGGAAGAAGCACTGATGGCCGACATCGACGTCGCGCCGGTCGACGAGCTGCCGCCCGGGACGGTCAAGATCGTCCACGCGGGTGAGATCTCCGTCGGCGTCTACAACCTCGGTGGCCGCTACTGCGCGCTCGAGGATCGCTGCTCCCACGACGACGGCCCGCTCTGCGAGGGCGACTTCGATCCCGAGGAGGGTGTCGCTGTGTGCCCGAGGCACGGCGCGCGGATCGAAATCTGCACGGGGCGACCGCTATCGCTGCCGGCGGTCTTGCCGGTCGAGACGTTCCCGGTGCGCGTCGAGGACGGCATGGTGAAGGTGACCGTCACCTAGCACGCCCACGGGCACCACGAACGGGAGGGTCCCGCCTCAGAGGCGGAACCCTCCCGAAGCGCGGTTCGGGCTAGTCCTGGATGAGGATGTTGTTCCCCGGACCGCCGTCGAGGCTGTCGAGCCCCGGGCCGCCGATCAGGACGTCGTCGCCCGCGCCGCCGGCGAGAACGTCGTTGCCGGCACTGCCGATCAGGACGTCGTCGCCGTTGCCCCCGTCCGCGGTGAACAGGATCGCGTTCGCGGCGAGCGCGGTTGCCTCGACCACATCGTCGCCGTCGAGTGCGTTGATCGCGAGCGTGTCGTTGGCCGGCTCTGCGCCGGTGATGCTCACCGCCGCCGCGAGGCCGGTCACGCGGGCCGAGCCGTTGCTGCCTTCGGCGCTGACCACGTCGGCGCCGTTCGTTCCCTCGACGACCACCTGGTCGACCGCTGCGTCGCCCAGGCCGCTGCCGGCGGGATTGCTCTCGTCGACGTTGACCTTGGTGACGTCGGTACCGCTCAGGTCGTGGACGGTGACCAGGTCGGCTGCGCCGAGCGCGTTGAGGTCGACCTGCTCCACGTCGTCGGTGTCCATCGTGATGTTGCCGATGTCGCGCGTGAAGCGGAGCCTCGGGCCGTTGGCCGAGAGCTCGAACCGCTCGGCGATGTTGGCGCCGTTGAAGCGCATCGTGTCGGCCCCGTCCCGGCCCTCGACGACGTCGCTGCCGTCGCCTGGATCCCAGACGAAGGTGTCGTCACCGGCGCCCATCAGCGCCCGGTCGTTGCCCTGGTTGCCGTCGATGGTGTCGTTGCCCGATCCTCCGATGAACAGCTCGACTCCCTTGCCGCCGGAGATCTGGTCGTCACCCCGCCCACCGTCGAGCGTCGTCGGGATGGTGTCGGTGAAGGCACCGTTGCTCTCGTCCATCCGGATGAAGTCGTCGCCGGCCCGTGCCCTGACGACGATCATGGCGATGTCTGCTCGGCGGAAGTGAAAGTCAGCCGAGCCGTCGTCGTTCAAGTCGACCTGGAGCGTGGCGGGGTCCCCGGCTTTCAGGCGTAGTGCGATCCTGTCGCTCGCCCGGGTTCCCCTGACGGTCAACACGCCGTGCTTGAGCTTCGGGTGCTTGAAGTGCGGGTGATGCGAGGCCTTGTGAGCCCGCGCAGCATCCGCTGGCCCCGCGAGCATCCCGAAGACGCCGGCGACTGCGGCTGCCGCCACGATCGCCGAAGCGAGCCCCCTGGCCCGCGATCCCCTGAGTGAAGTGTGGTTCTTCATGGCTTCCTTTCGACTGACTACGACCCCTCGGCTCAAGGGACACCGGCGCCTCGCGGTTATTCCCGGCGGCTTTCATCCCAGGGAATAACTCCTGCTGAGCGGGGTCTTCGGGGGTATGGGCTCAAGGTCGCCTATCGTGTTGTCGTGTCGATGAGGCGCCGTCGACAGGACCTGAACGGCGGGGAGCAGCTCGCCGAGCTCGCGGCGCTTGCGGATGGGTCGCTCGCGCCCGAGCGCCGCGCCGAGCTCGAGGCGCAGATCGCCGAGTCTCCGGAGCTCGCCGAGCTCCTGGCCGAACAGGAACGTGCGGTCGGCTTCGCGCGAAGCGCCGCGAGCGAGGTCGAGGCCCCGGCGGGGTTGCGAGCCCACGTCGACGCGCGGCGGCAGGCGCGCCGCGCTGCAGGATGGCGCCGCCCCGTCCTGATCGGAGCCGCGGCTGCGGCTACCGTCGTCGTGGCCGTCGCCGTCGGGCTGGGCGTGTTCGGCTCGAGCACGTCCGGTAAGAGGTTCCACGCCTCCCTCGCGGCGACCGGCCTGGCACCGGGGGCCAGCGGCAACGCGACGCTGACGAAGACCTCCTCGGGCTGGCGGATCGAGCTGGACGCCACGGGTCTTCCCCGCCTCGACAACGGCCTCTTCTACGAGGCCTGGCTCAAGAATCCAGCCGGGGTGCTGGTTCCGGTGGGAACGTTCAACGAGGGCCGCAAGGTCACCCTCTGGGCCGGCGTGTCGCCCGAGACCTTCACTGCGCTGAGCGTCACGCGCGAAGAAGCCGACGGCAACCAGGCCTCGTCCGGCCGCAAGATGCTTGTCGCGAAGATCCCCAGCTAGCTCTCGGCCCCGCCCTCGAGGCGCCGCACGACCTGCTGGCGGGCGCGGTAGAGGCGGCTCATCACGGTTCCTTCGCGGATCCGCAGCACCTGCGCGGCTTCCTTGTAAGAGAGCCCGGTGATGTCCACGGCGACCAGGACGTCCCGAAAGTCGTCCGGGAGGTCGGCGACCGCGGCGTAGAGCTCCCCGGCCTCGACCGTCGCCTGCGGCTCGCGGGCCTGCGGGTCGGCGACCAGGTCGAGTTGCTCGGGGAGTGGGTCGGGCCGCAGGCGACGACGCTCGGCCCGCTTCTCGTTGAAGAAGGTGTTGCGCAGCGCTCGCAGGAGGTAGCCGAGATCGTCCTCCTTCCGGAGCCAGCGAGGGCGGGCGAGCACTCGCGCGTAGGTCTCCTGGACGAGGTCGTCGGCGTCCTCGCGGGACCCGACGTACGCCCAGGCGGCCCGGTAGAGCCGGTCGAGGTGGTCTCCGAGCCGAGTGGGGTCGAGCGGGCGTTCCATGAGGTGACGGCCAGCGGCGTTCGGCGGGTCGGCTCGAGCATAGGGCTGTTCAGCGCGCGCCGTGCGCCGGCGGCTATCGTCGTGGCGTGGCCGACCGCTGCTGGGAGAGCACCGACGCCGCGTACAACCGTTACCACGACGAGGAATGGGGGCGGCCGGTCGTGGACGAGCGGGGCCTCTACGAGAAGCTGTGCCTGGAAGGGTTCCAGTCCGGCCTCTCGTGGCTGACGATCCTGCGCAAGCGGGAGGCGTTCCGGGCCGGGTTTGCCGGCTTCGATCCGGAGCAGGTGGCGACCTTCGGCGACAAGGACGTCGAGCGGCTGCTGGCTGACGCGGCGATCGTGCGGCACCGCGGCAAGATCGAGGCCGCGATCGCGAACGCGCACGCCGTGCTCGAGCTGCGCGCGGCGGAGAGGCCGCTGCCGGAGCTCGTGTGGTCGTACCGGGTCGACGGGCCGGGGCCGCGCACATCGCGCGACTGGAAGGCGACGACGCCCGGGTCGGAGGCACTGTCCAAGGAGCTCCGGAAGGCTGGCTTCCGCTTCGTCGGGCCGACGACGGTCTACTCGACGATGCAGGCGTGCGGCGTGGTGAACGACCATCTCGCAACGTGTCCCGCCCGCGCGGCGACGGAGCGAGCACGGCAGGCCGTGGCGTTGCCGGGCTGATCCGCTCCGGCGGGCAGAGGCGGGGCATCTACAGGCGCGTGAAGCTCGCGCCCGCAGGTGCGACCGCGAGAAAGAACACGGCTCCCCATCACGCGGCCACCGATAGCCACGGAACGGTCTGCAGGCCGGGATCACGTACGCGCCACCCGGGCCCGAGAACGTGTCTCGCCTCGAGACGCAGCGAGCCACGGATCACGTAGAGGAGGTCTTCGCGATCCATCAGAGCAAACGTTGGTTCGACAGCGGGGCTCCTTCGCGTGGTGAGTTCTCGCACGCTGGCCCGGCTCACGCTCCTGGAACCTCCCTTGGCCTGATGGTGTATTCGGTCGCGGCCAGGCCGGCACTCACTCCCGCTGGCCTTCAACATCGTCTGGCCGCGCGCTGACGGTCAGCTTGCGCCCGGCGATGCGTAAGTTCCCATCCAGTGCGTTCAGGGGTTCCCCTGATGGTGGAGTCGGACGAGGCTGGGAGCCTCCGAGGTGGTAGCACGTCCGCGTGCCTGCGTGCGATCGACCGCGAATGGAGTGGCCGAGATGACAACTCTGGAGCAGACGCCAGGTCAGGATGTGGAGACCGGCGACACGGTGCCGCCGCGGAAGAAGATGAGCGTTCCGGGCGCGATGGTGCTCGGGATCGGCAGCATGATCGGTGCGGGTATCTTCGCGCTGCTCGGCGAGGCGGGCGCGGTCGCCGGAGCGGCGGTCTGGATCTCGTTCCTGCTCGGTCTCGTCGTGACGTCGCTCCTCGCGTACGTCTGCGTCAAGCTCGGCATGCGCTATCCATCCTCGGGCGGGCTGATCACCTACCTGGTCGAGGGATTCGGGAAGGGACGCCTCGTCGGGGTCGCCTCCTGGCTCGGCTACATCGCGGCGATGGTCATCGTCTGCGCCATGGTCGCCGTCTCCTTCGGCAGCTATGCGACCTCGCTGTTCGTCGGTAGCGACGCCGCGTCCTGGTGGGACAACGTGTTCACGACCGCCCTGATCGTGGTGATGGTCGCGATCAACATGGTCGGAGCATCGTTCGTCGCCCGCGCGCAGACGTTCATCGTGGCTGCGGTGCTCGCCTCGTTCGCCTTCTTCATCGTCGTCACGCTCCCCGACATCAACCTCGACCTGCTCGCCTTCGGCGGCTATCCGTCGTTCTCGAAGATCGTCGCGAGCATCGCGCTCACGTTCTTCGCCTACATGGGCTTCAACGTGATCACGTTCACCGCGGGTGACCTGCGCGACCCCTCCCACGATCTCCCGCGGGCGATGACCGGCGCCCTCGGCATCACCGGCCTGACATACGTTCTGATCGCGCTTGCGGTGTTCGGCACGCTCACCGTCGCCCAGGTGATCCAGTACGGGCCGACCGCGATCGCCGAGGCGGCGCGACCCGCGCTCGGTGAGTTCGGCTTCACGCTGATGGCCGTCACCGCTCTGCTTTCGACCGCCGGCGCCACGAACGCGACGCTCTACGCCTCGGGCGGCATGACCGGGATCCTCGCGAAAGTCGGGCTGTTCCCGTCGTTCTTCGGACCGGGCTCGCGTCTCGGCGCCAAGGCCGGCCTGCTCCTGACCGGCGGCACCGTGCTCGTCGTCGCCAACTTCGTCGACCTGTCGGCGATCGCCTCGGTGGGGAGTGCCACCGCGCTCGTGCTCTTCCTCGTGATCTGCGCCGCCGCGTACCGACTGCGATCGAGCACCGGCAGCAACCTCGTGCTGATCCTGCTGGCGTCAGCGGTCACCGCCGTCGTGCTCGTCGCGTTCTCGATCGACACGCTGCGCAATGCACCCGAGACGTTCACCGCGATGATCGCAATCGGAGTGCTAGCCGTCGTGTTCGACGCCGTCTGGCGGGCCAGGCGGCCGACGGGGAAGGATGTCGGCAGCATGCACCGCACGGAAACGGTCGACCCTGCGTAGCGAACGCGAACGATCGGGTGTCGAGCCGGGTCGTTGGAGAAGCGGGGTCAGATGCCGGTCCGGCCGCTTCAGCCGATCTGAGGTCGACTACGGCCGCTGCGAAACCCCGTAGCTCTACTGCACGCGTGACTATGGAGTTCCCAAGACATAGGCTCGGCCACGTGCTCGACGACCGTGTCCGTGCCGTGCTCGCCCGGCTCGAGGCTCAGGACGCCGACGAACGCGCCCGCAATGTGCCGCGCGAGCAGCGGGCGCGCCAGGTCGCTCGAACCACCGGACAGTTCCTGTTCGCGTACGTCGCGCCGCAGACCGACTGCGAGGTGCTCGAGATCGGCGGCTCGCGCGGCTACTCCACCATCTGGCTCGCCGCCGGCGTCCGCAACCTGGGCGGCCGCGTGCTCTCGCTCGAGAACGACCCGGCGAAGATCGAGGCCTGGCGCGCCAACATCGAGGAGGCCGGCCTCTCGGACTGGGCCGAGCTCGTGGAGGGCGACGCGTTCGAGACGCTCAAGCGCATAGACGACGTGTTCGACGTCGTCTTCCTCGACGCCGAGAAGGAGCAGTACGAGGCGCTTTTCGCCGAAGCGCGAACGAAGCTCGAGCCGGGCGCGGTCGTGATCGCCGACAACGTCCTCTCGCATGCGGACCCGCTGGCCGCGTACTCGGAGGCTCGGCAGTCGGACCCGACGCTCGAGAGCGTCACCGTTCCGCTCGACCGCGGTCTCGAGATTTCCGTCCTCCTGCGGGATCGCTAAAACGGCGGCGCCGATGGGGAACGTGCGCATCAACGTGTACAGTTGGGCGTACCGCGGAAAGGAGGTGGTCCGAGAGTGATTTCATCAAGTACGGGCAGTGGAGGTACCAGCGGGTAGAGGTGCGTCCCCGGGACCTACGGGGAACCGCCTAGCCAGCGTAGGGGGCTCGCGTACCAAAGCGGGCGTCCCGGCAAAGCCGGGCCACCCTCTTCCCGGCATCGCAAGCGATGCCGCAGCGCCGCCGGCACGGACTACCAGGAGCCGGCAGGAAGCGCCTCTACCACTTCGACGCTGGTAACCGGATCAGGGGCCGCCTAAGTGCGGCCCCTTTTCTTTGCCTGGACCGCGCGACGAAGCTGTCGTCCAAGGCGCCGCTTGCGGCGCCGTCTAAGAGGACGTGCGGGCTTTGCCAGTGCGTCCGGCTAAACCGCTCGACGGATTTGTTCGTCGAGCGGAACGAGCGGGAGGCCGAACGTCTGCGCGGCCTCGTCGTTCGAGACCACGTTGTCGCCGTGCTCGAGCATGGTCAGCAGGTCGCGTGTCAAAGGAATGTTCCCCGGTAGCCGTTCCGTGAGCAGTGCGTTCACGCGCATCAGGCCGACCGGGACGTGCAGGCTTGGTCGCCACATGCCGAGTGTCTTCTTCAGCCGCTCCCAGAACTCGTTCCAGCTGACGACGTCGGGACCGCCGAGCTCGAACACGCGGTTGGCCGCATCCGCTCGGTCGACCGCCTGCGCGAAGTAGGCGGCGACGTCCTCGATCCAGATCGGCTGGATGCGCTGCTCGCCCGACCCGATGATCGGCGTCACCGGCGTCAGCCGAGCCAGCTTGCGGAACGTCGGCAGGATGCCCCCGTCGCGGGCGAAGACGAAGCTCGGCCGGAAGATCACGTGCTCGATCCCCGATCCACGAAGGGTCTGCTCCTGCTGCCACTTCGCGTGGTAGTAGGGCACGAGGTCCTTCGTCTCCTCGCTCGTCCCGAGCGCGCTCATGAGCACGAAGCGGCGTACGCCCGCCTCGCGCGCGGCCGCGACGAGATCGCGGGTGCCCTCCTCCATCACGCGCTGGAACTCCTCGCGGCGCCCCTGGCGGATCGCGACCAGGTGGACGACGACGTCGCATCCGTCGAGGGCTCGGCGCAGGGCTTCAGGCTCGGTCATGTCGCCCTGCACCAACTCCGCTCCCCACGCCGGGAGCGTGGCCGCCGAGTCGGCGCTGGGGCTCCGGACGAGCGCACGTACCGGCAGGTCCCGGCCGCGGAGCGCGTTGACGACCCTGGGCCCGATGAACCCGGTTCCTCCCGTGACGAGGATCACGCGCTCGATTCTACGACGGCCCTGTTGTAGGCTCGCCGCGGAGGGACTGCGGCGTGGCTCCGAGGGGCATCGCATTGCTTGCGGTGGGCATTGCGCTCGTCGCGGCGTCCGCGCGCGCTCAGAGCGCGCAGGTCGTCGTCGCGCCCACGGTGTATGCGACGCATGAAGTTCCTGCGAACGCCGTCACGACCTTCACGGCCAGCTGCTCGACGCGTTACGCGGCTTCGAGTGCGGGGATCGCTACTCCTGGGCCCGGGACGACGGTGCTGGCGATTGCGCCCGTCGGTCTGCGCGGCTACCGCTTTCGGATCGGGAACCCCGCCACGAACGGGGACCAGCGCGTGAGGGTGGCGGTCGCGTGCCGCAAGGTTCTCTCAGCAGGCAGCGAGCCGCAGTTCACGCTGAAGCTGAGGCCGCTGAAGACGAGGTACCTCACCGTGCCGGCGAGAAAGGCCGCGTCCGCGACGCTCGCATGCCCGCCCGGGACGGCTCCGGCACGCGGCGGGGCGGACCTCGACCTCAGCCGAGGCAGGACCGTGGACGCCTACCGCGTCGGCCCGGGCGTCAGCCTGCGGCGCCAGACGGCGACGCTCCGGCGGTTCACCTTCTCGCTGCACAACACCGCCACCCAGGCGAAGCGGGTCGCGCTCTACGGCGGCTGCCTCACGCTCACCCGCGAGGCCGGCGCGCCGCGCGCGCTCCTCCACGTGCGGGCCACGACCTACCGGGTGCTCGTCCACCCCGGCGCGCAGGTAGTGAGGCGGCGCTGCCGGCCGGGCTGGGTCTCCCTCGCCGCCGGGTTCTCGCTGCGCAATCGCGTCACGACCGCGACCGGTGCCGCTGCGGTCGCCGGCGGCGGACGCTGGTCGGTCCTCAGCGACGCCGCCACGGACACGCTGGCCGACGTCCAGCTGGCCTGCGGCCGCGTCGGTCCCTGATTAGTCCGACTCGAAGTTCTGCCAGTAGCGGCTCGGCGTCGGCCCCTCCTGGCCTTGGTACTTCGACCCGAGCTCGCCCGCGCCGTACGGGGTCTCCGCGGGCTCCGTGAGCTGCACGAACGAGAGCTGGCCGATCTTCATCGCGCGGTAGATCGTGATCGGCAGGTTGGCCACGTTCGAGAGCTCGAGCGTGACGTGCCCGTCCCAGCCGGGGTCGATGAACCCGGCCGTCGAGTGGATCAGGAGGCCCAGGCGGCCTAGCGAGCTCTTTCCCTCGAGGCGGGCCACGAGGTCGTCCGGCAGCGTCACCCGCTCGAGCGTCGACCCGAGCACGAACTCGCCCGGGTGGAGGATGAACGGCCGTTCGCCGTCGATCTCGACGAGCTCCGTCAGCTCCTCCTGCGGCTGTTTCACGTCGATGAACGGGTAGCGCGCGTTGTGGAAAACGCGGAAGTAGCGGTCGACGCGGACGTCGACGCTCGACGGCTGCAGCAGCGCCTCGTCGTAGGGGTCGATGCCAATCCGACCCTCCTCGAGCAGCCGCCGGATCGTGCGGTCGGAGAGGACCACGGGCCGATTCTACGAGTGTTTGCGCTTATGCTTGGCGCCCTTTCGATGGACGAACGCGAACGCAACGCCCGTAACCGCGGGCTCCGAAGGCAGCGGCGCCGGCGGCAGGTCAGGCGCCGGCGGGCCGTGGCCGTCGCCGTCCTCCTGGCGCTGGCCGCCGGGATCACGCTCGGCGCGCGCTCGGTCGGGGGCGGAAACGGCGCGCAGGAGGAGCAGGCAGTGCAGGCGGCGATGCGGCAGAAGTCCTCCTACGCATCGGTCCCACACGAGATCCGCGGCGTCCACGTGACGATGTCCCTCGCCTCGCTACGGGGCAAGCTGCAGCAGTATCTCGCACTGCCCGGTCTGAACACGATCGAGCTCGACGTCAAGGACGAGAGCGGCCGGGTCGGCTTCGTGCCGCCGTCGGTGCCGCTCGCCCGCCGCACCGGCGCCGCAGGACCGTTCTACAACCCACGACGTGCGGCACGGCTTGTCCACTCCCACGGCGCCTACCTGATCGGCCGCGTCGTCGCCTTCGAAGACCCTGTCCTCGCCGAGAAGCATCCCGAGCTCGCGATTCACTCGAGCGACGGCTCCGTGTGGCACACGAACGGCGGCCTCGGCTGGACGAACCCGTACGACCGGCGCGTCTGGCGCTACAACGTCGACCTCGCCGTCGCGGCGGCGAAGGCGGGCTTCGACGAGATCCAGTTCGACTACGTCCGCTTCCCGAGTGACGGCGACCTCTCGCTGATCCGCTACCCGGGCGTGCACCCGCAGCCGATGAAGTGGACGATCCCGGCCTTCGTGCAGTACGCGTCGAAGCGCCTGCACCCGCTCGGCGCACGCGTGTCGGTGGACGTATTCGGGCTGTCGGCGACCCGCGACCTCGGCATCGGCCAGCTCCCGCGACGCGTCTCGCGTTACGTCGACGCGCTCTACCCGATGGTCTACCCGTCGCACTACAGCCCCGGCGAGTACAACCTGCCCGACCCGAACGCGGCGCCGGGCCAGACGGTGACGTACTCGCTGCTGGACTTCGAGACCGCGCTCGAGGGCCGCAAGGCGCGGCTGACGCCGTGGCTCCAGGACTTCTCGCTCGGGCGCACGTACACGCTCGACGACGTGCGCGCGCAGGTCGCGGCGGCTCGCGGCCAGCACACCCACGGCTACCTGCTCTGGAACGCCGAGGGCGTCTACAGCGCGCCCGCGCTGCTGCCGCCTGCATGAGGGTTATGCACGTATGCAGGCGGCCGGTCGCTGCGCTATCGTCAGCTCCATGGCGGTGACGAAGGCGATCGAGCTCCGGACGGGGATTCCGGGGCCGAGGTCGAAGGCGATCCTCGAGCGCAAGGAGCGCGTCGTCGCGGACCCGCTCTCGATCTTCCTGCCCGTGGTCGCCGACCAGGCGCAGGGGGCGACCCTCACGGACGTCGACGGCAACACCTTCCTCGACTTCACCGGCGGAGTCGGCTGCCTCAACGTCGGCCATTCGCACCCGCAGGTCGTCGCTGCGGCGCAGGAGCAGCTCACGCGCTTCGCACACACGGATTTCACGATCGTCCCGTACGAGGTCTACGTCGACCTCGCCGAGCGCCTCTGCGAGCTCGCGCCGGTGCGCAAGCCGGCGAAGGCGGCGTTCTTCAACGCGGGCACCGAGGCGGTCGAGAACGCGGTCAAGTTCGCGCGCTCGTATACCGGCCGCCCGGCCGTGATCGGCTTCGAGGGCGGCTTCCACGGCCGGACGCTGCTCTCGCTGACGCTCACGTCGAAGACGCGCCCGTACAAGGCGGGCCTCGGCCCGTTCGCGCCCGAGGTCTACCGCGTCCCGTTCCCGAACGAGTACCGCGGCCCGAGCGCGGACGAGGCGCTGGAGGCTCTCGAGCGCGCGCTGGTGACGCAGATCGCCGCCGAGACCGTCGCGGCGATCGTGCTGGAGACCGTGCAGGGCGAGGGCGGGTTCGTGGTCGCGCCGCTCGAGTTCGTCGAGGGCGTGCGCAGCCTCTGCGACGAGCACGGCATCGTCTTCGTCACCGACGAGGTGCAGACCGGCTTCGGCCGCACGGGCCGGATGTGGGGAATCGAGCACTACGGCGTCGAGCCCGACCTGATCACCGTCGCGAAGTCGATCGCAGCGGGACTGCCGCTCTCTGGCGTGCTCGGCACCGCGAAGATCATGGACGCGCCCGGGGACTCGGCGATCGGCGGCACATACGTCGGCAACCCGGTCGCGCAGGCGGCAGCGCTGGCGGTTCTCGACGTGTTCGAGGAGGAGAGCCTGAACGACCGCAGCGCCGCGATTGGCGACCAGATCCGCGAACGCATGCTCGCGTGGCAGGAGCGCTGGGACGCAATTGGCGACGTGCGCGGCCTCGGCGCGATGCTGGCCATCGAGCTCGTCACCGACCGCGAGACGAAGGAGCCGGCTGCCGAGCTCGCCAGCCGGGTCGTCGAGGCAGCTGCTGAGCGCGGCCTGCTGCTCTTGAAGTCCGGCATCTACTCGAACTGCATCCGCGTCCTCGTGCCGCTCGTCATCAGCGATGCGGAGCTCGACGAGGCCCTCGACGTCTGGGAGCAGGCGCTCGAGACGACCCTGGCTTAGTCCCCGGGAGGTACGGGCACAATTGACTGCTGTGGTCGGTGAGCTGATCGCGGACCGGTACGAGCTGGAGGAGCTCGTCGGCACCGGTGGCATGTCAAGCGTCTACCGCGCCAACGACACGCTGCTCGAGCGCGACGTGGCGCTGAAGGTGCTGCACGACCGGTTCGCCGTGGACGGCGATTACGTCGAGCGTTTCCGGCGCGAGGCGCGCGCGGTCGCCCAGCTCTCGCACCCGAACATCGTCACCGTCATCGACCGCGGCGAGCAGGACGGGCGCCAGTTCATCGTCTTCGAGTACGTCGACGGCGAGAACCTGAAGACGTTGATCGAGCGCGAGGGGCCGCTGCCGGAGCGCGAGGCGATCGGGCTCGCGCTGCAGATCGGCCGCGCGCTTGGCTTCGCGCACGAGCACGGGCTCGTCCACCGCGACGTGAAGCCGCAGAACGTGCTTCTGAACGGCGACAGCGGGGCGAAGGTGACCGACTTCGGCATCGCGCGCTCACTCGACGTTCACGGCGGGCTGACGCAGACCGGGACCGTGATGGGCACGAGCGACTACATCGCGCCCGAACAGGCGCGCGGCCGGCGGGTCGACGCTCAGAGCGACGTCTATTCGCTCGGCGCCGTGCTCTACGAGCTGCTGACCGGCGAGGTGCCGTTCCCGGGCGACAACTTCGTCGCGGTCGCGATGCGCCACATCAACGAGCCGCCGCCGAGCGTGCGTGAGCGGCGGCCGGAGCTGTCGCCGCGGCTCGACGCGGCGGTCAGGCGAGCGATGGCGAAGGACCCGCGCGAGCGCTTCGGCTCGATGGACGAGTTCTGCGCGGAGCTCGCGGCATGTCTCGGCCCGGAAACGGCGTTCTCGGCTGCCGAGACGATGGTCGTGCCGGGGCGGAGGCCGCGGCGGCGCAGCCCGCGGGCCGCGAGGCCGCCGCGCGAGGGGCTGAGCGTCTGGCCCCTGATCCTGCTGCTCGCCGGCCTTGCGCTGCTCGCGCTCATCCTCGCGGGGATCTTCACCTTCACCGGGCCGGGCGAGGAGTTCAAGAACTTCGTCAAGAAGAAGACGGGCGTGGCCGCCGCCGCGACGAGGCCCGTTCCCTTGACGGGCGTGACCGCCTACGATCCCCCACCCGGCGACGGGACGGAGCACGACTCCACCGTCGGCAACGCGACCGACGGCGACCCGGCGACGTACTGGAACACCGAGCATTACGACGGCGGGTTGAACAAGGACGGGGTCGGGCTCGTGCTCGACGCGGGTGGGCCGAAGAAGCTGACGAAACTCCTCGTTCGCAGCGATACCCCGGGGTTCAGCGCAACCATCTTTTCCGGGAACTCGTCCTCGGGCGGGTTCACGTCGGATTCGAAGTCGCAGACCGCAGCCTTCAACACGACCTTCTCACTGAACGGCGCCTCGGCGCGCTATTACGTCGTCTGGATCACCGACCTCGGGCCGAACTCGTCGGTCGAGCTCAACGAAGTGACCGCGAAGGGCCGCTAGAACCGCAGGCGTGAGCGGCGCTCTTGGCGCTCGAGGGCAAGCTGCACCAACCGGTCGACGAGCTCCGGGTACGGCACCCCGGACGCCTCGAAGAGCGCCGCGTAGACGCTCGTCGCGGTGAAGCCGGGGATCGTGTTCAGCTCGTTCACGAGGACCTTGCCGTCAGACGTGACAAAGAAGTCGACCCGCGCCATGCCCTCGCACTCGCCGGCGACGAAGGCCCGTACCGCTAGCTCCTGGACGCGCTCGATCGTCTCCTGCTCGAGCCGCGGCGGGATCACGAGGTCCATGCCGCCCTCGTCGTACTTCGCGGAGTAGTCGTACCAGTTGGCCCCGCTGAAGCCGTGCGAGACGATCTCGCCCGGGAGCGAGGCCTCGGGCCGCTCGTTGCCGAGCACGCCGCACTCCACTTCGACGCCATCGACGAACTCCTCGACGAGCACCTTCTCGTCGTGCTGGAAGGCGAGAGCCACTGCCGTCGCCAGCTCGTCGTTGTCGTGCGCCTTCGAGATGCCGACCGACGAGCCGAGGCGGGCGGGCTTGACGAAGACGGGGTAGCCGAACGGGTTCTCCGGCTCTTGCCCCTGGCGCAGCGTGATGTTCCGGGTGACGGGGATGCCGCGGTCGCGCATCACCGCCTTGAAGACGTCCTTGTCCATCGCGAGCGCCGAGCCGAGCACGCCCGCGCCGACGTACGGCACGCCGGCGAGCTCCAGCAGCCCCTGCACCGTCCCGTCCTCGCCGAAGGGGCCGTGCAGCACGGGGAAGACGACGTCGACCTCGCCTAGCGTGGCCGGCACCTTCGCCGTCGGCACCGGCAGCGTCTCTGCAGCGCTACGCGTTCCAGAATCACCGGTACCGAGCTCCCAGCGCCCGTCGCGGCCGATCTCGACGGTGACGGTCTCGTAGCGCTCCGGGTCGAGCGCCTCCAGCACCGAGCGCGCGGAGGCCAGCGAGATGTCGTGCTCGGACGAGCGCCCGCCGAGCAGCACGGCGACACGGATCCGCTTCAAGCGGTTCGTCCTCGGATTTGTGCGGGCGCTCGCGTGGAGGGGGTTTGGGGGGAACCGGGAGGTTCCCCCGGTCTTGATCGTCGGCGGAGCCGAGGCGAGCCCAGAAGAAGAAGGGGGCTCGCGGGGGAAACCTGGTTTCCCCCGCCGGAGCGAAGCGACGAGCGGCCGCCAAGCAGGACCGCGACCCGTACCCGTTCGCTCACGGCGTGGCCGGCGGAGGCGGCGGCTCCCCGGACGGGCCGACCAGCCGCCCGACGGTGATCGTCACCGTCGAGCCCTGTCTCGCCTTCGAGCCGCCGGTGGGGCTCTGGCTGAGCACGATCCCGTCGAGCCCAGGGTCGTTCACGTCCTGGCGCTGGATCTGCGCCACGAAGCCGGCTTGCTCGAGGGTCGATTGCGCCGAACCCTCGTCCTGGGCGGTCACGTCCGGGACGGTGGACATCGGCGGGCCCTTGGAGACGCTGAGCGTGATTGTCGACCCCCTCTGGGCCTGGCTGCTCGGGCTCTGGTCGACGACCTCGCCCTTGGGCCGTTCGCTGTCGACGTCGACGCGCTTGACCCCGAAGCCCTGCGCCTGCAAGGCCGAGCTCGCCTGGTCGAACTGCAGCCCGATCACCGACGGCACATCGATCTCGGCGGGGCCGGACGAGTAGTTGATCCGCACGCGGCTGCCCTTCTCGATCACCTTGCCCGCGGGCGGGTCCTGACCCGTGACGGTGTCCACGGGTTTGCTCGACGCCACGGGGAACGCGCGCGGGTCCAGGCCGGCGTTCACGAGCGTGCTGATCGCGTCGTCGCGGTTCTTCCCGATCACGCTCGGCACGGTGACCGTCTCCTTGCCCTTCGAGACGGTGATGTCGACGTTGGTGTGCGGCGCGACCTTTTCCCCCGCCGCGGGGCTCTGGTCGATCACAGTCCCTTTCTCGACCGAGTTGCTGAAGTCGCGCGCGACCTGAGGGACCAGACCGACCCCGCGGATCTTCTCGACCGCGAGGGACTCCTTGATCAACTTCACCGGCGGCACAGTGACGGGCTTGTTCGCGTCCAGCTGGTCCTGGATCTTCGTGTACGCGAACCAGGCCGCCGCGCCCGCCGCGAGCAGCAGCAGGATCGAGAGCACCCAGGGCCAGATCGGTCGCCGTCGCCGAGGTGGCCCCTCGTAGCCGTAGTAGCCGGCCGGCGGCCCTGCGCCCGGCGGCACCGTCCGCGGCGCGGCGACCGTCGGCTTCGTGAGCACGGAGGTCGGCGCCGCTGCGAGGACGCCCGAGCCAGAGAGCACTGCGGTCGCGGCCGTCTCGGTCTCGGGGTCGACCGGCAGTCCCTCGAGCACACGTGCCAGGTCGGCGTCCATCTCGTCCGCTCCCTGGTAGCGCTCGGAGGGGTCCTTCGCGAGGGCGCGCAGGACGACCGAGTCGAGGTCGTGCGGCACCTCCGGCCTCAGCTCAGACGGCGGCTTTGGCACCTCCGAGAGGTGCTTCATCGCGATCTCGAGCGGCGTGTCGCCGGTGAACGGCACCTGGCCGGTCAGCATCTCGTAGAGCACGACGCCCACCGAGTAGAGGTCGGAGGTCTGATCGACCGGCGCGCCGCGCGCCTGCTCGGGCGAGAGGTACTGCGCCGTGCCGATGATCGAGCCGACCTCGGTCATCTGGCTCGCGCCCGAGCGCGCGATGCCGAAGTCCGTCACCTTCAGCCGCCCCTCCGACCCGACGAGCACGTTGTGCGGCTTGATGTCGCGGTGGACGATCCCGTGCCGGTGGGCGAAGCCGACCGCGGCCAGGATCTGCCGCGCGTAGTCGATCGCCGTCTTGATCGGCGCGGGCCCGCGGCCGACGATCAGCTCCTTGAGCGACCGCCCGTCGAGGAACTCCATCGCGATGTAGTAGGTGCCCTCGGCCTCGCCGCGGTCGTAGATCGAGACGATGTTCGGGTGGCTGAGCCCGGCGGCGTTCTTCGCTTCGCGGCGGAAGCGCTCGATGAACGAGTCGTCGGCGGCGTGGCGGTCGTTGAGGATCTTGATCGCGACCCGCCGGCCGAGCTCCTGGTCCTCGGCCAGGTAGACGTCGGCCATGCCGCCCGCGCCGAGCTTCCGGATGATCCGGTAGCGGCCGTCGAAGACGGTGCCGATCAGGGTGTCTGAAACGGCCATCTCTTCAGGTTAGAGGTGGGTTCGGTAGGGAGCAGATCTCATCGCGCACCTAGAACGTTTGTTAGACGGCCGCAGCGGCAAAGCCGCCCCGGCCTCTTGGTCGGCGTCGCAAGCGACCGCCTCAGGGGTTCGCCTTTCCGGCCAGGATTGCCTGCATCACGTCTTTCGCGATCGGGGCCGCGACCTGGCCGCCGAAGCCGGTCTGGTCCTGCAGCACGACGGCCACGGCGACCCGCGGTGCGTTCGCCGGCGCGAAGCTGATGAACCAGGACGTGTAGCGGCCCGGGATGCCGGTTTCGGCCGTTCCCGTCTTGCCCGCGACCGGGACTCCCGGGATCTGCGCTGCGGTGCCGGTGCCGCTCTGCACCGCTCCTTCCATCATCTGGGTCAGCTCCTGCGCAGTCTGCCTGCTGACCGCGCGGTGCAGCTTGCGCGGCTTCGTGCGGGTGACGACGCCGCCGTTCGGGTTGGTGATCCGGTCGACGACGAACGGCTCCATCACGACGCCTTTGTTGCCGACTCCGGCCGCGACCATGGCCATTTGCAGCGGCGTCGCCAGCATCCGCTCCTGGCCGAACGCGAGCCGGCCGGGGTCGACCTGGGCGCGGGGGTCGCTCGGGCGAAAGAGCTCGCTGTTCTTGTAGAGGCCGCTGGGGGAGCGCTCGTTGGCGGGGGTCTCGAGCGGCGGGTCCTGGTAGAACCCGTAGCGCTTCGCGTACCCGAGGATCTTCCCGGCGCCGATCGCCTTGCCGATGTTGCAGAAGACCGAGTTGATCGAGTGCTCGAGGCCGGTGACGAGGTCGACGGAGCCGAAGGTCTCGGGCCCCGTCTCGGGGTTGCCCGCGTTTGACACCCGCTGCCCGTACTCGATGCAGTAGCCCGGGTCGAAGAAGCGCGACTGTGGGGTGAAGCGGCCGCTGTCGAGCGCGGCGCTGGCCGTGACGACCTTGAAGGTCGAGCCCGGGGTGTAGAGGCCGTCGGTCGCGCGGTTCAGCAGCGGCGCCGCGGGCCGGCACGCGGCGCGGATGTTGTTGATCCGGGCGAAGTCCTTCTCGACCAGGTTGGGGTCGTACGTCGGCCGCGAGGCCATCACGAGCACCTTGCCGGTGCGCGGGTCGAGCGCGACCACCGAGCCGCACTTGCCCGCGAGCTCCCGCATCGCCAGCCGTTGCGGGCCCGGACGCATGGTCAGCCAGAGGTCGTTGCCCTTGATCGTCGCGCCGCGGATCCTGTCGAGGGTCGTCTTGAGCACGGTGTCGAGGTTCCGGTTCGCGCCGGTCAGGTAGTCGTTCATCGACGACTCCAGCCCGGCCCGCGAGCGCGACTGCGTCGAGTAGCCGACGACGTGCGAGAAGAGGCCGCCCTGCGGGTAGCGGCGCAGGTACAGCTTCTGGCCGCCGACCTTCTTGATCCGGTTCGAGGCGAGGACCGTGCCGTCGGATGCGCGGATCAGCCCGCGCTTGATCGAGAACTGCGCGACGCGCTGGATCTCGTTGTCCTGCCGGTCGGCCAGGCCGGCGCTGGCCCACGTCTGCCAGTACGTCGTCGCGACGATCAGCGCCGCGACCAGGGCGACGCCGACGAGACCGAGCCTGGCGATCTGCCTGTTCACTCGCGCTCCGCGTTCGCCCGGTTGGAGACCAGCAGGAGGCCCGCTAGCAGGACGAAGTTGGCGACCACGCTCGAGCCTCCGTACGAGATGAACGGCAGCGTGATGCCGGTCAGCGGGATCAGCCGCAGGATCCCGCCGACGATGATGAAGGTCTGCAGCGCGAAGGCGAAGGTGAGGCCGATCGCGAGCAGCTTCGAGAAGCCGTCGTCGGCGAGCATCGCGACCTTGAAGCCGCGCGCGACCAAGAGCATGTAGACGAGCAGCAGCGCCGCGACGCCGACGAGCCCGAGCTCCTGTGCGAGCGCGGAGTAGATGAAGTCCGTGTTCAGGTAGGGGATCAGCTCACCGCCGCCTGTCGTGCGAAACGTGCCCTTGCCGAGGCCGGTGCCGAACCAGCTCCCGTGCGAGATCGAGTAGAGCGACTTCACGAGCTGGTAGCTCGCACAGTCCTGCCGCGGGAGCATCTTCCCGTTGATCGCGCAGTAGACCGCCTGGTCGGTCCACGGGTGCAGCCAGATCGTGATTCGCTCGCGGACGTGCTCGACGTAGTGGTAGACGGCGAACGCGCCGGCGAGGAAGAGCCCGGCACCGAGACCGACGTAGAGGATGCGGCCGGTCGCGACGTAGAGCATCGCGAGGAAGATCCCGAAGTAGAGGAGGGCCGAGCCGAGGTCGTTGGTCTCGATCAGGACGAGCATCGCGCCGCCCCAGATCAGGAGCAGCGGGCCGAAGTCCTTCAGCCGGCCCTGGGCGAGCACCTCACGCTTCTCGCGCAGGTAGCCGGCGAGGAAGACGATCAGGAAGACCTTCGCGAGCTCGCCGGGCTGGAACTGCAACGAGCCGACGTGCACCCACAGCCGCGCGCCGTTCACGCTCGTGCCGAGGACCGGCAGCGCGGGCAGGACGAGGAGCGCAATTGCGCTCAGCCCGAAGAGGTACTTGTAGCTCTCGAGCCGCCGGTAGTCGTGCTGCAGCAGGAAGAGCGTGAGCGCGAAGGCGCAGAGCGCGACCACGATCCAGAGCCCCTGGCGGAACGCATCGGTCGGATTCAGCCGGTAGATCTCGGTCAGGCCGATCGCGGTCAGCAGCGCGGCCATCGGGAGCAGGTACGGGTCGGCGTACGGGACGGTCAGTCGCGCGACCAGGTGGGCGGCGAGGTAGAGCGCGAAGAAGAACCCGGCGTACGACAGCGACGCGGTCGACACGATGTCCTGGCGCGCGATGTAGACGCTCGCGAAGCCGAGCGCGGTGAGGATGCCGACGACGACCAGGTTCGCGAGCTCGCGGTTCCGGTAGGTCACTTGGCCCCGATCTGCTCTTCGTAGCGGCGCACCACGGCCCGCGCGGAGTCGTCGCTGCGCAGCGTGTGGTCGAAGAGCTTCTTCCGCTCTGCCTGGCTCAGCTGCGCCGTCAGCAGCGGGCTCACGTAGACAGCGCGGTAGAGCTTGACGTTGCCGACGATGTTCCACGGGACGCCCTGGTAGACGGCGACATGGCCGTCCGGCTCGGCGCCGACGAAGTGCGAGCGCCAGAGGCCCCAGGCCGCGAAGCCGCAGATGCCCACCAGGAGCACGAGCGCCAGCAGGGCGAAGAGCACGCCGCGGCCGGTGTGCCGCTCCCGCGGCCGCGCGGGCTCCTCGACGCGGATCGCCGGCACGCCGTCGTGCTCGTCGAGGGTCGCTTCATCGTCGCCCTCGATCGGCGGCAGCGTCACCGTGCGCGCCGTGTCGCCGGTCTCGCCACCCTCGCCGATCTCGAAGAAGACGACGGTGATGTTGTCGTCGCCGCCGCCCTTGTTCGCGGCCTTCACGAGCGCCCTCGAGGCCGCGGTCAGGTCCCCGCGGTTCCGCTCCACCTCGCGCAGGATCGTCTCGTCGTCGACCATCGCCGTGAGGCCGTCCGAGCAGAGCAGGAAGAGGTCTCCAGGCTTCGTCTCGACGGAAAAGGTGTCGACGTCGACATCGGGATCGGTGCCGAGCGCGCGCGTGATCACCGAGCGCTGCGGATGCCCCTCCGCCTCCTCCGGCGACAGCTTGCCGCTGCGGACGAGCTCGGCGACCAGCGAGTGGTCCTCGGTCAGCTGCTCGAGCCGACGGTCGCGGATCAGGTACGCGCGCGAGTCGCCGACATGGCCGATGGCGACGTGGCCGTTCTCGACTAGCGCGACGGTCATCGTCGTTCCCATCCCCGTGGCCGACGAGTCCTGCGTCTGCCGGTCGTAGACGCGCCGATTGGCCTCCTGGATCAGCTCGTCGACGCGCTCCTCGCCGCCGCCGCGCGAGCCTTCGTCGCGCAGCGCCGCCGCGGCGAGGTTGGAGGCGAGCTCACCCGCCTGGGCGCCGCCCATTCCGTCGGCGACCGCGAACAGCGGCGGCTCGCAGACGTACGCGTCCTCGTTGTGCCGCCGCCGCCGCCCGGTATCGGTGAGGCTCGCGACCTGTGCAAGACGGTTCACGCCGTCACCTCGCTACCGACAGCGCCGTGACCGGTCGTTTCAGACGGACGCACGAGCGGAGCTCGCACGTCCTGAGATCGGCATCGCAAGCGACGCCTCACGCCTCGTACCTCAGCTCGGTCTCTCCGATGCGGACGACGTCGCCGGGTGCCAGGCGCTTCGCACGCGTGAGCCGGATGCCGTTCAGGTAGGTGCCGTTCGTCGAGCCGACGTCCTCGACCCAGACGCCGTCGCGGCGCGGCTCGACGCGTGCGTGCCTGGACGACGCGTACTCGTCCCGCGCAAGGTTCACGTCGTTGTCGGAGCCGCGGCCGAACAGCAGAGCCGAGGAGTTCAGAGTCAGCTCGTCGCCCTCGCTGAGGGCCGGGCTCCTCACGACCACCAACCGCCCGGAATCACGCAGCGCAGCCAGCTCGGCTGCCTGCGAGGGCGCCAGGATGAAGCTCTCCTGCGGCATGCGCACGTCGCGCGCGGCCGAGCGGACGATTCTCCAGATGAACAGGTAGAGCAGGACGAGGAAGGCGAGCTTCAGCACCAGCAGCGCCTCCTCGACGGCGACGGAGTAGAGCATCAGGCTTCCGGCTCGGTTTCCCGCCGGAAGACGAGCTCGGTCGAGCCGAGGGTGATCCGATCGCCCTGCCGCAGCTTCGCCCGCTTCTGGCGGCGCCCGTTCACCTCCATCCCGTTCGTCGAGTCGAGGTCGACGACCCAGTACGCGGCGCCCTCCTGCCGCACCTCGGCGTGCTTGCGCGAGACGTTCGGGTCGGCGAGCTGGATGTCGCAGTCCTTCGAGCGGCCGATCAGCGCACGCCCGCTGTCGAGCTCGTGCTTCGTGTCGTCCACTGTGAGGCTGACGATCTCGCGCGCGAGCCCGAGCTCCTCGGCCGAGACGGCCTCCGTCTCGGCGGGCTTGCGGTAGACCATCGTCGCGCCGGGCGCGGCCACCGGCTCCGGCGCGCCCGGCTGCGGGACGGGGCCCTGCACCATGCGGGTCGCGATTCCGAACTCGCCCATCTCGAGGTCGTCGTCGGTCTCGAACTTCACTTCCGGCGGCGAGAGCAGCTCGTAGCGCTCACGGCGCGCGTTCTCCGCGATGTAGTCCTGCAGCTCGGTACGGAGCGACTCCTCGTAGTTCTCGAACTGCTCGCGGTCGGAAGGTCCGAGGTAGACGGTGTACTCGTTCGGCGCGTACACGCGTGAGACGGAGATCACCTTGTGGTCCTCCATCTCCTTGACGAGCTTGCGCGCGAGCTCGACCGGCTGCACATGGGTGCGGAACGCGCGCCCGAAGACTCCTTCGAACAGGCCCTCGATCTTGTGCTCGATGTTCCGCAGGACGCTCATCTGGGCGGGGTATGCCCCCTGCCGGAATGCTAACGCCGGGCCTGGAGTGCCAGACCGATGCAGGTTCCCCAGGCGGCGATGACCAACGGGGCCGCTGCGACGGCCGGCATCGGAAGGAGCGCGCAGGCCATCAGGCCCGCGCCGAGGCCCGCGATCGCCCACAGGCCGCGCTCACGTGCGTATGGGATCGCCACCGCGGCCGCGGCGAGGACGCCGGCCTCGAGCAAAAGCGCCGGATGCGCCTGCAGGCCGCGGACGAGCGCCTCCACGACCGCGAAGGCGTCTCGGCTGCCCGTGATCCCGAGTCCCCTCGGCGGCGCCGCTCCAGTGAACGGCAGGGACGCGTGCCGCAGGCCGGCGACCACTGCCGCCAGCAGCACCGCCGCCGCCACCTGGAGCGCCCGCCTGGCGCGACTGCCGATTCCCTGCGCGGCCAGCGGGAGAAAGCCGAGGGCGAGCACCGGCGCCAGCAGCGGCCCCAGCGCGAGGAACAGCCCCTGCCGCGGCGCGTGCCAGGAGAGCGCAAGCCAGGCGCAGGCGACGGCGGCATAGACGAGCGCCAGCCCCGACGAGACGTTTCCCAGCGGCAGCACGGGCACCGCGAGCGTCAAGGCGAGCCCGAGCCGCGGCCGAACCAGGGTGAGCGCTCCGGCGAGCAGCGCGAGCAGCGGGGCGAAGAGCGTCGGGTAGAACGGCACCTCGGCCACGGTCCACCCGGCGAAGAGCGCCGCGGCCGCCGGAGCCGCGAGCCGCAGCGGCACGTTCAGCGCCGGGATCGTCGGGCGAGTCTTGCGCCGCCGCTGCCGCTCGGCGAACGCATCGCGCAGCTCGTGAGCCAGCAGCGCTGCGGACGGACGGGCGGCGGGGTCGAGCGCCAGCATGCGGTCGACCAGCGAGCAGAGCGGCTTCGGCAGGTCAGGGCGCGCCTGCGCGAGCGGCGGCGCCCCGCTCTCGATTCGCTTCGCCGTCTCCAGCAGCGAGCCGTTCCAGAACGGGTGCCAGCCCGAAAGCGACTCCCAGAGCATCGCGCCCACGGCCCAGACATCCGCCGGCGGGCCGCCCGGCTCGCCGTGCACGAGCCGCTCCGGCGGGACGTAGGCCAGCGTGCCGGGCACGTCCCCGGTCGCCGTCAGCGGCTCCTCTTCGGCGAGCTGGGCGAGCCCGAAGTCGAGCAGCCGCACCGAGATGACGCTGCCTTCCGCGAGCAGCACGTTCGAGGGCTTCACGTCACGGTGGGTGATCCCGCGCTCGTGCGCGTGCGCGAGCCCCTCGAGCACCTGTGCGGCGGTCTCGGTCGCGGCTGCGTCATCGAGCCGGCCGGCCCGCATCGCCTGCCGCATCGTCTGGCCGGGCACGTACTCGTACGAGATGTAGACGTTGCGCGGGTCGCGGTCGAAGCCGTAGGCGCGCAGACAGCGCTCGTGGCGCAGGCGCGCCGCCGCGAGCGCCTCGCGCTCCGCGCGCGAGGCCGCCTTGCCCTCGCGCGGGACGATCTTGAGGGCGACGTCGAGGCCATTCTGCTCGTCGCGCGCGAGCCAGACCGAGCCCGAGCCGCCGCTGCCGAGCGGGCGCAGGGGCCGGTAGCGCTCGGCGACGAGCTCGCTGGGGGACAGCGCAACTGCTGGTTCTGCCACGGATTGCTCGTTTTCGGCTCGACGCCGAGACTCCTGCCACGGCCGACGAACTCGGTAGAGTGAGCCGACTTTTTCCTGCAAAGCCGGGCCAGCCGGACCAGCGGGCGCCATGAGCGAACACGACACCGACATCGACTTCGACTTCTTCGAAGACGAGCCGCCGACGCAGGAGGCATCGCGGACCGAACGGGCCGTCCCGCGGCGTGGGCCGCAGCGCCCGCCGCGCGGCCCGACGAACCTCACTCCACTCCTGCGCCTGGTCGGGCTGGTCGCCTTCGCGATCCTGATCGTCGTCCTGCTCGTGCTCTGGGTGCAGAGCTGCCAGGAGGCGAGCAAGGAGAAGACCTACAAGAGCTACATGACCAACGTCTCCGACGTGACCGGCTCGTCGCAGCAGATCGGCCGGCAGCTGAGCCAGGCGATGCTCGCGCAGGGCCTGAAGGAGGCGCAGGTCGAGCAGCGGATCGCCGGCCTCGCGCGCCAGCAGCAGCTCGACGTCCAGCGCGCCCGCGAGATCACGCCACCGGGCACGCTGCGTGACGAGCACAACGCGCTGATCCAGTCCCTGCAGTACCGCGTCAGCGGCCTGACCGGCCTCGCGAGCGCACTCGCCGCGACCAAGAACGTCAAGGACGCGACGCGGGCCGGCACAGTGCTGGCCGGGCAGATGCAGCGCCTGCTGGCCAGCGACGTGATCTACGACGACTCGTTCAAGGACCCGTCGGCCGCGGTGCTGAAGCGCCAGGGCGTGACCGGCACGAACGAGAACGGCGGGCCGCTCATCCCCGACTCCAACTTCCTCCAGAGCGCCGACCTCGTCACCCCGGACGCGATGGCGACCGTCATCGCGAGGATCCGCGGCGGCTCCGTGACGCCGAGCCAGGGCGGTCTCCGCGGCACGAACCTCGTCTCGACGAAGGTGTTCCCGCAGGGCCAGGAGCTGAGCACGACGAGCACGAACACGGTCACGCTCCGCACGAGCATGAGCTTCCAGGTCACCGTCGAGAACTCGGGCGACTCTCAGGAGGCGAACATCCCGGTGACGCTCACGATCCAGCAGGCGAAGGGGCCCGACATCAAGAAGACGGCGAGGATCGGGTTCATCAGCCCTGCCGAGCAGAAGACGGTCAGCTTCTCGGGCTTCCCGGCCGTGAACGTCGCCGCTCCCGCGACCGTGAAGGTCGAGGTGCAGCCTGTCCAGGGCGAGACGAAGACGGACAACAACTCGGCGGACTACTCGGTCATCTTCTCCGTCGCGTAGCGCGTGAGCGTCTCCAGCTCGACCGCCGCTTGGATTGCGATCGCGGCTGCGGCGGTCGCGGTCGTCGCCCTTGCTGCGGCCGTGTGGATGCTCAGGCGGATGCGTCGGCTGCGGGAGGGCCAGGCGGTGCTCTTGGGCGAGGGCAAGGGCGATCTCGTCGACTTCGCCGTCTCGCTGCAGGGCCGCATCGACGACCTCCACCGTGCGGTGGACGAGATCGCCGCCGGGCTCGTGCGCGTCGACCGGCGCGTGGACGGCTCCGTCACGAACACGTCGATCGTCCGCTACGACGCCTACGAGAACACCGGTGGGAGTCAGTCGGCCTCGCTGGCGGTGCTCGACTCGGCGCGGACAGGCGTCGTCGTGACGGCGATCCAGGGTCGAGACTACGCGCGGATCTATATGAAGGAGATCGACCGCGGCAAAGCCTCGATCGCGCTTTCTCCAGAAGAAGCCGAAGCCGTTGAGCGTGCGATGTCCCGCTAGAACGCCCTACGGGCTAACCCGCGCAGAGCACTCGGCCTTCGGCCGAGTCCTGCACGCTGGTTGGTAAATTCTTGCGTTGGTGCAGCAAGTTCTTGTTCTGAATGCCAGCTACGAGCCGCTGAACGTCACCACCGTTCGCCGCGCGCACGTGCTCGTGTTCAAGGGCAAGGCCGAGGTGATCGAGGAGCTCGACCAGCCCCTCAGATCCGCGACGGGAGCCTTCCCGTGGCCGCACGTGATCAGGCTCGTCCAGTACGTCCGCGTGCCGCGCACGCTGCAGCGGAAGATCTCGCGGCGGGCGCTGTTCGCCCGCGACGGCTGGCGCTGCATGTACTGCGGCACCACCACCGGCCGCCTGACGCTCGACCACGTCGTGCCGCGCAGCCGCGGCGGCGGGTCGGTCTGGGAAAACGTCGTCACCTCCTGCGCGCCGTGCAACATGCGCAAGGGCAACCGCCTGCCCGACGAGGTCGAGATGACGCTGCGCAGGCCGCCGCGCGCGCCTGCGCCGGTGCTCTTCATCCACCTCGCAACGCCGAAGATCCCGAACCGCTGGCAGCCATACCTGACCGCGTTCGGCGACTCTGCATCCGCAGCCGCGACCGGCTGAAGTGACGTCGGCGTAGGCCGGCGGCGTACCTCCCCGCGCAATCCGAACCGGGGAGTCGCCGGGCAAGCAGGAGGTCCAGGCGACGGTGACGGTCAGCTTCAGCCTCGCGTGACCGGCAGGTCGAGCTGCTCCCACTCGCTCCAGGAGCCCGGGTAGAGCCGTCCTTCGCGCCCGTTGAGCCAGAGGCGGTGGAGGGTGACGCAGGCGGTCACGCCGGAGCCGCAGTAGGCGACGACCCCGCCGTCGGGTAGCTCCGGGAGCGGCTCGTCCCAGGGCGCATTGCGCGCGCCCGGGACGCGGCCCGGCACCTGGTCGATCGGGTTCTCCTCGCCGCGGAAGCGCTCAGGCTTACGCGCGTCGACGACCACCAGCTCCTCGAGCCGCTCCGCCAGCTCGCCTGCGTCGATCGTGTCGCTCTCCCGCGGTCGCGGCGTGAAGTCGGCCGGCTCGATCGCCTCCTCGCCCGCGCGGAGCGGGCCGCGCCAGGCGTCGAGCTCCAGCACGGCGCAGTCGTCGTGTCCGAAGTGGCGCAGCAGCCACCAGAGCCGCTCCGCGCCGCCCATGTTCCCGTAGGCGACGACGAAGACCCCGTCGCCGATCCCGGCCCGAGAGGCCGCGTGCGCGAAGTCGTCGCCGTCGGGAAGCGGGTGCCGCCCGCGCGGACCCGGCGGCGCAGCCAGGTCCGCGTCGACGTCGAGGAACGACGCCCCCGGGATGTGCCCCTCGAGGTACAGCTCGCCCCCGCGACCGGGCGAGCCGAGCTCCCAGCGACAGTCGACGAACTGGTAGCGAGTCACCTAGCTGCGTGAGGCCGAGACCACGAGCGAAACGGCCTCGAGCTCGATCCCGTCGGCGCCACGGAACGGCTCCAGGCGACGGCCAAGCTCTTCGCTGACGCCGGCCCGGGCGTCTTCGTCGAGGCGCGAGAGCGCCATCGAGATCGCTCCTGCCATGTCCGTGAGGAAGCGCCAGTAGTCCTCGTCGTCGTGGAACGGCCACGTGAACGCCACGGCGTCGATCTCCACGTGCCCGAATCCCGCCTCGGCGAACAGCCCGCGCAACCGCTCGGGATCCGCGAGCGAGAGGATCCCCGGCTGGCCGGGAGCGGGCGGTGCGACGTAGCGGCCCTCGACGAGGATCTGCATCGGCAGCGCCGCCCAGGGATTGTGTTGCGCGCTCGCGAAGACCGCGCATGAGAGGCGCCCGCCCGGCCGCAGCACCCGATGCGTCTCTCCGAGGGCTTTGGCGGGATCGCCCATCAGCATGTAGCCCCAGCGGCAGAGGACGCCGTCGACGGACTCATCCGGCAGCTCCAACGCCTCGGCGTCGAGGACGCGGTAGTCGGCGTTCTCGAGCCCGAGCTCGGATCCTCGGCGCCGCGTGGCCTCGACCATCGCGGGAGAGAAGTCGCTCAGGATCAGCTGCGTCTCGCCGCCGAGCGCCTGCACCGCCGTCAGCCCGACGATTCCGGTTCCGGCCGCCAGCTCGAGGACCGTCGCTCCCGGTTCGACCCCCAGCGCCTCGACCATCCGCTCGGTCACGGGCCGGGCGTGCTCTTCGAACCAGCTGTACTGCCGTTCCCAGCCGGGCGCCATCGCCTCCCAAACGGCGTGGCTCGCGCGCCTGAACTCGGCAGGCTCCACGAGGAAACCCTATCGCCTGCCGGCTCAGGTGAATGCGCTTCGGAAGCCGGCCGGGCGCAGGACGAGCGGGCGCTTGCAGCGGCCGCACCAGCTCTGGCTCGCGCCCTTCCGGTCGGAGCGCTCGTGCAGAAGCGGCTTCTCGCAGGTGCACTTCTTGTCGTTCGTCATGCTGCCTCCTCCACCGACTGTGGCGGGACTTGCGGACGGTGCGGGTGCGTGTGGCCGAGTAGGTGACCGTGCGACTCGGTGCCGTAGCCGCCGGGAACGGGGATGTAGAACTCGGGGTAGCCCCACATGCCGTGCTCGCTGACGTCGAGGCCGGCGGTCTCGGTCTCCGCCTCGACTCGGATCCCCCAGAGGCGCTTCATCGTCCAGAGGCACGCGAACGACGCGCTGAACGTGAACGCGCCGACCGCGGCGAGCCCGAGCAGCTGCACCCAGACCTGGTGCAGCGAGCCGGTGTAGACGAAGCCGCCCCGGCCGGTGTTCAGCGTCGCCGCCAGCGCTGGGACGGCGAAGAGGCCGGTCGCGAGCGTGCCCCAGACACCCGAGGCGCCGTGGACGGCGACGGCGCCGATGGGGTCGTCGATACCGATTCGCTCGACCGCGAGCACGCCGACGACCGCTATCACGCCCGACACCAGGCCGATCACGACCGCCGCCCACGGCGCCACGAACCCGCTTGCGGCGGTGACGGCCACGAGCGCGGCGAGGACGCCGTTCAGCATCATCGAGATGTCCGGCTTGCGCAGCACCAGCCAGGCCGTGACCGCGCCGCTGACCGCGCCGGCCGCGGCGGCGAGGTTCGTGGTGAGCGCCACGTAGGCGAAGAACCCAACCCGGTCGCCGGTCACGACTCCGAGCGTCGAGCCCGGGTTGAAGCCGAACCAGCCGAACCAGAGGATGATCGTCCCCAGCACGGCGTAGGGGATGTTGTGGCCGGGGATCGGGTTTCCGCGGCCGGCCTCGAACTTGCCGATCCGCGGGCCGAGCAGCAGGGCGCCGGCCAGCGCGGCCAGCGCGCCCTGGTAGTGGACGACGGTCGAGCCGGCAAAGTCCTGCATCCCGAGCCCGAACAGCCAGCCGCCGCCCCAGACCCAGTGCGACGTGACGGAGTAGATCAGCGTGAAGAGCGCGCCGAAGACGAAATAGACCCAGAGCTTTGCGCGCTCGGCCATCGCGCCCCAGACGATCGCGAGCGAGACGCCGGCGAAGACGACCTCGAACAGGTAGCCGGCCGCACCCGGGACGGTCGTGAAGAAAGAGTAGGGCGCCCCGCCGATCGCGAGCAGGGAGTCCACCGAGGGCGCGAAGCCGCTCGTCCCCGTGAAGCGGTTGCCGTCGCCGAAGGCGATCCCGAAGCCGACCGCCCAGTAGACCAGCGAGCAGACGCCGAAGATCAGGACGTTCTTGCCGGCGATGTGCGCGGCGTTTTTCATCCGCGTCAGGCCCGCCTCGAGCAAGGCGAAGCCGGCCTGCATGAACATTACGAGCACGGCCGCGACGACGACCCAGAGGGTGTTCGCGGCGAGCAGCAAGTCGGAGTTCTTCATGCGGCGGCCTCGTTCGCGTCGCGGTGTGGGGTGAAGGGCCGGCGGAGGCGGGCTTTGCCCGCCGCAGCTTCGTCACGAGTCGTCCGGCCGCTGTGCCGAAGGAGGGGGCTCGCGGGGGAACCATGGGTTCCCCCGCGGCGGGCGACCCAGAGGGTGTTCGCGGCGAGCAGCAAGTCGGAGTTCTTCATGCCGCTTCCTCCTCCGCGCGACGCAGCGGGAGCCCGGTGCGGTTGTGGGTGACGTGGTCGACCTCGGTCGTCCAGACGAGACCGTCGCCGCACTCGTTGCCGCTGCGCGCGGCGTCGGCGACGATCGCGGCCACCGCCGCAGCGAGCTCGTCCGCCACGACGAAGGTGAGCAGCGCCTTCGGCAGGAAGCGCGACTCGAAGACGCGCCCTCGGTACTCGTGCGTGATCCCGCGCTGCCGGCCGTGGCCCACGGCCTCGACCACGGTGACGCCGACGTGGCCGGTCTGTTCCTCGACCGCGTCGATCACGATCTCGACCCGCTCGCGCAGGACGACCGCCTCGACCTTCCTCATCGCGGCCACGTCCCTTTGGGCCAAGACCAGGGACTGTCCCCGGTCTTGGCCGTTCGGGACGGGTGTGGATGAGTTGTTGCGATTTCGGCACGGTTCACGTGACCACCTCGCTTCGTCGTTCGACCAGGACGGTGTCGCGCCAGACGCCGTGCAGACGCCCGATCCGTTCCCGGGTTCCGACCACCCGGAAGCCGAACCGCCGGAGCAACGCGAGGCTCGCGGCGTTCTCGGGGAACACGCTGGTCTGCAACGTCCAGAGCCCACCGCGTTCGGCGCTCTCCACGAGCGTCGCCAGCAGCTCCGAGCCCACGCCGCGGCCGCGAGCCTCGGCGGTGACATACACGCTGATCTCGGCGACGCCCTCGTAGCACCCTCGCGCCGAGACCGGAGCAAGCGCGATCCAGCCGACCAAGCGGCCGTCGTCCTCGGCGGCGAAGCGGTGGCCGGCGAGGTGCGCGCGGTCCCAGTCCTTCCACGACGGCACTTCGGTCTCGAACGTGGCGTTGCCCGTGGCGATCCCCTCCTCGAAGATCCGCGCGACCTCCGGCCAGTCGTCCGGTCGGAAGTCGCGCATCTCCAGGCTCATTGCCTACGCCGCGAACGCGTCCTCGATCAGCGCCTGCGCGGCGACGGACTCGATCGTCTGCAGGATGCGGCCGGTGATGCGGTACGGGTCGGCCATCGAGTTCGGCCGCCGATCTTCGAGGTAGCCACGATGGCCGCTCTTGACGAAGCTGTGCGGGATGCGGACCGAAGCGCCGCGATCCGCAATCCCGAACGTGAACTCGTCGATGGCCGCAGTCTCGTGGAGGCCGGTCAGGCGCAGGTCGTTCTCGGGGCCGTAGCACGCGATGTGCTCGGCGCGCGCCTCCGAGAACGCGCTCATCAGCGCGGTGAAGTACTCCTCGCCGCCGATCTCGCGCATGTGCTTCGTCGAGAAGTTCGTGTGCAGCCCCGAGCCGTTCCAGTCGACCTCCGCCCCGAGCGGCTTCGGATGGAAGTTGACGTCGACGCCGTACCGCTCGCAGAGGCGGAGCATCAGATACCGCGCGATCCAGAGCTCGTCGGCCGCTCGCTTCGCGCCCTTGCCGAAGATCTGGAACTCCCACTGCCCCTTCGCGACCTCCGCGTTCACGCCCTCGATCGCGATACCGGCCCCGGTGCAGAGGTCGATGTGCTCGTCGACGATCAGCCGCGCGACGTCCCCGACGTTCTTGAAGCCGACGCCGGTGTAGTACTCGCCCTGCGGCGAGGGGAAGCCCTCCTTCGGGAACCCGAGCGGCGAGCCGTCCTTGTAGAGGAAGTACTCCTGCTCGAAGCCGAACCAGGCGTCGGCGTCCTCCGGGATCGCGGCCCGGCTGTTCGACGGATGAGGCGTCCCGTCGGGAAGCAGCACCTCGCACATGACGAGGTAGGCGCGGTTGCGCGCGGGGTCGGGGAAGAGCGCGACCGGCTGGAGGAAGCAGTCCGAGCTCGAGCCGTCCGCCTGGCGGGTCGAGCTGCCGTCGAAGTTCCAGAGCGGCAGCAAGTCGAGTGTCGGCTCCGTGTCGAAGTCGACGAGTTTCGTCTTGCTGCGCAGATTCGGAACGGGCTCGTAGCCGTCCAGCCAGATGTACTCGAGCTTGAACTTCATTCTGGTTCCTCCTGTCTCGGACCAACAAAAAAGGGCCCACGACTCTTGGTCGTGAGGCCCCAATGCCTCTGCGCGCACCTTCGGCGGCGAGCGCTGGTTCAGAACCTAGCGGAAGATGCGGACGCCGTCCAGGACGGCTCTTAGCAGCGCCGCAGCTTGGCGCAGACGAGGCGGATTGGGACAGCGAAGTTGATGTTCTCCCCTCCGCCAGCCACGAGCACGCCGACGACGTGTCCCTCCTTGTCGAGCGCCGGGCCGCCGGAATTGCCCGGGTTCGCAGCCGCGTCCGTCTGAATCGTGCGGCCCGTCACGCGGCTGACGATTCCCGTGGTGACCGTGCCGTAGAGACCGTACGGGCTCCCGAGAAGCAGCAGCTGGTCGCCGGCACGCGGTGGCTTTGTCCTAGGTGCCTGCCACAACGGTCGCGCCCCGGCCGGGTTCGCGCTGACGCGAATCACCGCGAGGTCGTGCTTTGGATCCACTGCGTCGATCTCGCCGCTCCACGAGCCGCCCTTGCGCGAGACCGTCACGGCGCCGGTGATCTGGCCCTCGACCACGTGGTTCGCGGTCAGCAGGTAGCTCGCGTCGCTGTCGCGCCAGGCGATGAAGCCGCTGCCGAGGCCACGCTCGGTTTCGACCGTGAACACGCTCTTGAGGACCCGCGAGGCGAGCGGCGCAATCCCGCGGTCCCGCCGCTGCAACGTCTTCTCGGCCGACCCGACTCGCCCGGCGAGCGCCGCGCCGCGCGACTGGAGCAGCGTGACCTGCTTCTGCAGCCGGCCGATCTCGGCCCTCCGGGCGGACCGTTCCGAGCCGAGCACCTGTGACTGACGGTGGAGCACGTAGCTCGAGGTCAGGAGCGCGCCCAGCGCGACGACGACCGCGATTGCCGCGAGGGGCAGCCTGCGGGTTGGAGCGTCGTCCCAGGTCTCGTCGTATGTCACGGCGGCTCGCTTGCTCTATCGGCAGCGGCGGCGCGACGGTGTAGCCCGGCAGCTTGCCGTCCGCGAAGGCCCCAGGTACCCTCGGTCGGCGATGTTGCTCCTCGGCTGACTCCGGTTTCTGCGCGCACCGCCTCCTGAGGCAGGTGCGCCCTGTCCGTGTCCCGTCGAGTTGGAGCAGCACATGAACGCCCTCGAAGTCCACAACCTGCGCAAGGAGTTCACCCGCCGCGACGGCCGTGGCAAGCGCCGCGTGGCCGCGCTGAAGAACGTCGACTTCGAGATCGAGCGCGGCGAGTGCGTCGCAATCCTGGGGCCGAACGGCTCGGGCAAGTCGACCCTGGTCCGGCTGCTGTCGACGTTGCTGCTCCCGGACGGCGGCACGGCGACGGTCTTCGGGCACGACGCCTTCAAGGACACGCGCGCCGTTAGGCGGCTGGTCAACCGCGTGTCGGTCGAGGCGAGCTTCTTCAAGAAGATGAGCGCGGTCGAGAACCTGAGTTACGCAGCGCGCTTCTACGGCCTGCGGCCGCACGAGACCAAGGACAAGATCCCGGAGATCCTGACGCGGGTCGGCTTCCCCCCGGACCGCCGCGACGAGCCGATGGAGAACCTCTCGCGCGGGATGCAGCAGAAGGTCGCGCTGGCCCGCGCGCTGTTGACCGCGCCGATCCTGCTGCTGCTGGACGAGCCGACGACCGGCCTCGACCCGCGCTCGAAGCAGGAGGTGCAGGAGTTCATCCGCGAGGTGCGCGCCGAGCACGACGCGACCGTCCTGCTCTGCACGCACGACCTGGCCGAGGCCGAGACCCTCGCCGACCGCGTCGGGATCCTCGACGGCGGCGAGCTGCTCTGCCTCGAGCCGGCCGACCAGCTGAAGCGACGCTACGACTCGGAGACCCTGGAGGAGGCGTTCTTCGCCGCCAGCGGCCACGCCTTCGAGAACGGCGACGGCGACGGCGACGGAGGTGACGACTAATGAGGCGTCGCTTGCGATGCCGATCTCAGGATGCGCGGGCTTGCCCGTGCATCCGTATGCGCCGCCGTCCAGAAGCGATCGAAATGGAGCAGCCGCGATGAGAACGATGAGTTTGGCGCTGCGCCACGAGCTCGTCGGGCTCGGCGGCGTGATCGAGCGCAACATCTACCTCGTCAAGCGCTACATCTGGTGGGACGTCGCGTTCTTCCTCTGGACGGTCGCGAACACGCTCACGATCGTCTTCATCGCCAAGGGCATCCCGGCGATGGGCGGCAAGATCGACGTCGACCAGGTCACGACGATCCTGCTCGTCGGCGCGGTGATCTGGGCCTATCTCGGGATCATCTTCGAGATCCTCACGGAGACCGTCGCCTGGGAGCGCTGGGAGGGGACGATCGAGTACACCTTCATGGCGCCGCTCTCGCGGCCGGTGCACCTGCTCGGGATGGGCCTGTTCGCGATCGGCTACGGCGTCGTGCGGGCGGTGCTGCTGTTCGGCGTCGTCGCGGCGTTCTTCAGCCTGCACCTCCCGGACGCGAACTACGTGGCCGCGGTCGTGCTGCTGATGATCGCCTCGATCTCCTTCATCGGGATCGGGATGATGACCGCGGTCCTGCCCCTGATCTCGCCGGAGAAGGGCACACAGCTCGGCTTTGTCGCGCAAGGCCTGCTGCTCGTGGTCTCGGGCGTCTACTACCCGGTCTCGGTGCTGCCGGGCTGGATGCAGGCGATCGCGACCATCTCGCCGGCGACCTACGCGTTGCGCGGCTGCCGCGCCGCGATCCTGGACGGCGCCGGCCTGACCGACCTCACGACCGAGATCTGGGCGCTGCTCGCGATCGGCGCGGTCTCCGTGCCGCTCGGCCTGTTCATCTTCCGCACCGGCGAGCGGTACGCGAAGAAGCACGGGAAGCTGAAGCGTTCGGGATGATCCGTGTCGCCGAGACGCGCGCGGACTTCGAGCGCTGCGCCGAGATCTACAACGCGGTCGAGCCCGACCGCGTGCTCAGGGCCGAGGAGGCGGCGAGCGGCAACGGCAGGAGCTTCCTGCACGGCGACGGTGGCTTCGCGTTCGTCGGGCCGTCGAGCGTCGCGGGCAGCGCTTTCGGAATGGTGCGCGTCCACCCCGACGTGCGCGGCCGTGGAGTCGGCTCGGCGCTGCTGGACGCGGTGCGTGCGGAAACGAGGACGCTCGGGCGGGAGAGCGTCTGGGGGAAGGTCAGTGACTCGGCGTCGCGGGCGTTCGTCGCCAAGCGGGGGTTCACCGAGGTCACGCGCGAGGTGAACGTGCTGCGCGAGCTGGCGCCGGGCGACGGTGAGATCGCGGCCGGGATCTCAGAGCTCCGCAACGAGCACCTGCGCGGGGTCTACGAGCTCTGCGTCGAGACGATCCCCGAGATCCACGTGCCGCTACCGGGCGAGGCGCCGCCGTACGACGAGTGGCTGGAGAAGGAGAAGCACCAGGCGTCGGTCGGCTTTGTCGCGCTCGACGACGGCTCGGTCGTGGGGTATGCGCGCCTCTACGAGACGGGCCTCCCGCACCGGCTAGAGCATGGGCTCACCGCCGTGCGCCGCAGTCACCGGCGCCGCGGGCTCGCGACGGCGCTGAAGAAGGCGCAGATCCGCTGGGCCGCCGACAACGGCTACTCGGAACTGGTCAGCGACATGGTCGAGGGCAACGCCGCTATGCGGGCCGTCAACGAGCGCCTGGGCTACCGGCCTCTGCCGCCCGTGGTCGTCGTAAGCGCGAGCGTATCGTGATCGCCGTCCGGCGCGCCGAGAGCGACGCCGACCTCCATGCCTGGCGCCGCGTGCGAATCGCCGCGGTGCCGAACGAGCGGGCGCAGACGGTCGCTGAGCTCGCGCTGGAGGCGTGTCGGGACTTCGAGCGCCTCGGCTACGAGACCCGCTCGGTCGCGATCCGCGTCCGCGGCCGGCTTCCGCTCCCGCGATGAGACGCCTGCGCCCCACCACGGTCTACTACGGCCTCAGCTTCGGCGGCTACATGCCCACGTGGGTCGTGATGGCCGTCTACCTCGTGAGCGAGCTGCACCTCTCGCCGCTCCAGCTGGTGCTGATGGGGACGGCGATGGAGGCCGCGGTCTTCCTCTTCGAGGTGCCGACCGGTGTCGTGGCCGACACCTACAGCAGGCGGCTTTCGCTCGTGATCGGCTACCTCGGCATGGGCCTGGCGTGGCTCGCCGTCGGCCTGGTCTCGGCGCCGTGGCTGATCATCGCGCTTTGGGCCGCCTGGGGGCTCGCGTACACCTTCACGAGCGGCGCCGAGCAGGCCTGGATCGCGGACGAGGTCGGTGCCGACAAGGTGGGCCCGATCTTCCTGCGCGCGGCGCGCTGGGGGCAGGCCGGCGCCGTCGTCGGCCTCGTGCTCCAGGTCGCGGTCGGCACGCAGTCGCTGCGGGCGGGTGTGATCCTCGGCGGCGTGTTCACGATCCTCTGCGGGCTCGGGTGCATCCTCTTCATGTCCGAGACCGGATTCCGGCGGCGTCCGCGCGAGGAGCGCGCTTCGGCACTCGTCGAGCTGCGCACGACCGCCATGGCTGGAGCGCGGTTCGCCTGGGCCGCGCCGGTGATCGTGCTGCTGGCCGGCGTCGAGGTCTTCATGGGCGCCTCCAGCGAGGCGTTCGACCGGCTGAAGGAGGCGCACTTCCTTCGCGACGTGGGGCTTCCCGCGGTCGGCAGCCTCGACCCGGTCGTCTGGTTCGGGCTCTTCTGGCTCGTCGGGATGCTGCTGAACATCGCGGCGATCGGGAGTCTGATCAAGAGCGTCGAGCGCGGCGGCCGCAAGACGGTGGCGTACTTCCTGTTCGGGTTCACGGCGATCGAGCTCGTGGCGATGCTCTTCTTCGCGCTGACCGGCTCGACGTGGCTCGCGATCGCTGCGCTCCTCGGCGTGTTCTTCTGCCGCAACATGCAGGGCCCGCTCTACGACACGTGGCTCAACGAGCAGATCACGGACTCGAGCGTGCGCGCGACGGTGATCTCGCTCACCGGCCAGGCGAACGCGATCGGCCAGGCGGGCGGCGGCCCGGTGCTCGGCGCGGTCGGCAACGTCTGGGGCATCCGCGCCGCGCTGACGGTCGGCGCGGCCGCCATCGCGCCGGCGCTCGGTCTCTACGCGCGCGCGATCGCGCACCACGGCCGCGAGCCGGAGCTCGAAGAGCTTCCCGCCGCTGCTGCGGTAGACTGACGCGCGTTCGTAGGCGACGGGGCCTCGGGCGCCAAGCGCGCTCGGGGCTTTTGTGTTTGAAGGGAGGACCGAGCGTGGCGCAGGTCGAGAGCAAGCCGAGGGCGACGAGCGATCCGGAGGCGCGGAAGCGCGTTCTCGATCGGATCAAGGACGAGCAGATCGAGTTCCTGCTCCTCTGGTTCACGGACATCGAGGGGCACCTGAAGAGCTTTGCGGTGACGCCGAGCGAGATCGAGGCCGCGCTCGACGACGGGATGGGCTTCGACGGCTCGTCGATCACGGGCTTCAACGCGATCGAGGAGTCGGACATGGTCGCGATCCCCGACCCGGACACGTTCACGCCGATGCCGTGGAAGGAGGGCGAGACGAAGGTCGCGCGCATGATCTGCGACGTCGTCACCCCGGATGGACAGCCGTACGAGGGCGATCCGCGCTACGTCCTTCGCCGGGCGGTCGAGCGGATGAGCGACATGGGCTTCGAGACGTTCAACGTGGGCCCTGAGCTCGAGTACTTCCTTTTCAAGGACAACGCAGGCACCGAGACCCTCGACGAGGGCGGCTACTTCGCCATGACGACCATGGACGCGGCCAGCGACCTGCGCCAGGAGACGGTGCGCGCGCTGGAGTCGGTCGGGATCCCGATCGAGTACGTCCATCACGAGGTCGGTCCCTCCCAGCACGAGATCGACATGCGCTACGCGCCCGCGCTGACGATGGCCGACCACACCGTCACCTACCGGCTGATCGTGAAGGAGATCGCGAAGAAGGCCGGTTACCACGCGACCTTCATGCCGAAGCCGATCTTCGGCGAGAACGGCTCGGGCATGCACACGCACATGTCGCTCTTCACGGACGGGCGCAACGCGTTCTTCGACGGCGACGACGAGTGGCACCTCTCGGAGACCGGCAAGGCCTTCATCGCCGGCCAGCTGCGGCACGCGCGCGAGATCTCGGCGGTGTTCGCCCAGTGGGTGAACTCGTACAAGCGGCTCGTGCCCGGCTACGAGGCGCCCGTGTACGTCGCCTGGTCGCAGCGCAACCGCTCGGCCCTGATTCGGATCCCGCTCTACAAGCCCGGGTCCGAGCAGGCGACGCGCGCGGAGATCCGCTGCCCCGACCCCGCCTGCAACCCGTACCTGACCTTCGCGGCGCTCTTGCACGCGGGCCTCGAGGGGATCGAGCGGGGCTACGAGCTTCCGGAGCCGATGGAGACGAACCTGTACCACCTCACGCCGGAGCAGCGCCGCGAGCGAGGGATCGTCTCACTGCCCGAGACGCTCGGCGAGGCGATCGACGAGCTTGCGGGCTCGGAGCTGGCGCGCAAGGCGCTCGGGCCGCACATCTTCGACCGCTACGTCGAGCTGAAGCGGAAGGAGTGGGACGAGTACCGCGTGCAACTCACAGACTGGGAGCTCGAGCGGTACCTGTCTGTCCTTTGAAATTCATGCGACAATCAGGACGATCGCGTTTGCTGCGGCAGGCGTGATCCAACTGACGGCCGACTGCGAGCTGCTGGAGAATCCGCAGCTCGCGGTCGTTCTGAGGCCGTCGACGCCGACCCGCTATTGCTACAGAGGACGCTGTTGGTAATCACGCCCTCGCGGATCGACGCCGGTCGGAAACCGGTGCTTTCGTGCGAGGTTCCCGCGAACCCTGCACCGTGCCCTGCTGAAGCGCGAAGCCCTGCGCGAAGTGATTGCGCAACCAGCTCGCTGATTAGTTGCAGCCCTCTGGTTGACCGCGTAGAAGCCCGAGAAGACCGTCGTCTCGAACTCCGAGTCCTGCACCGAGAGACCGGTGATCGGGCCGCCGAGAACGTCATCCTGAATGTTCAAGTCGAACACCTCGCTGCGGGCGAAGTGGACGTTGCGCAGAACGACGTTGGCCGACTCCTAGATGTAGAGGCACTCGGTGTGCCCGGATGGGTTCGCGCGGCGGTCGATGTCGTGGCATCAACCAGTTCTCGATCAGGATGTTGCGAGAGACGGCGACGCCCGAATAAGTGCCGATCGTCTGTGAGTAGGCGTCGTGGCGGTTGCCGCTCGCACCGTTGCGGAAGGTGCAGTTCTGGCAACCGCGCAGGAAGATCCCGCCGGCCGTGAAGTTCGACGCCGTCGGTGACGCACGTTGCTCGTCAGGCGTCCACCGCTCGAGCCGTTCTGCGGCACCGAGAACATGTCACGCGCGTTGAGGTTCTTGAACGTGAGTTCTGAGCCCCATGCGCGTCTAGATCACCGACGATGTGCTACGCCCTGGCGCTGCACCGTTGCCGTCGAGGTCGAGGTGAAGTTCTGGTCACGGGTAGAGCGGCGCCGGGCTCGCCACCGTGCCGGCAGCTCGCACCGCGGGTGAACGCGTTGATGTCGGCACCGCACGGCACCGGAAGCACGCCGCCCGGAGGCGGTGGAGGCGGCGGTGGCAGGTGGAGGCGGTGGAGGAGGCGGTGGCGGGGGAGGAGGCGGTGGCGGCGGAGGCGGTGGAGGCGGAGGCGGTGGGGTGGGGCGGAGGCGGTGGAGGCGGGGGCGGCGGCGGAGGCGGCGGAGGCGGAGGCGCCGCCGAACCGGCGGTTCCGAAGTGCCAGGAGCTGGCCGATGCCGCTGCTAGACCGGCCCCAGATGGTCGCCGTCTTGATTCCAGTCGGGCCGGCTGCTGTCTGCACGTAGCCGTCGCCCTCGCCGTCGAGGCTCCAGCCCTTGCTCGCCCAGCGGGCGTCGAAGATCTGGGTCATCGAGCTCGGGGCCCTGAGCGTCTTGGTCGAATTCGTTGCGAAGAAGCCCACGACCAAGTCGCTCTTCGCAGTCGTCTTGACGGATGGGCGGAGAATGAGGTGCCCTGAGGCGTGAAAGCGCCGCTGTGGGAGTCCACAGGCGAGGTCGTGTCGATTCCCTTGAAGTCCAGGATCGCCCCTGCTGCAGAAGCTTGTGAGCCGACCGACCAGACGTACGCGGCGGGCTCGGAGGAGGTTGCGACCCGGTAGTAGAGGGCCTGGCTCAGCGACGCGTCTTCGGGCGTGCTGCTGTCCCGCCTGATCAGCGACCAGCCGCTCGGCGCCGTGATCGTCGCCGAGCCCGGCAACCGTGCAAACACCGAAGCGATCAGCACGTCGCCGGAGGCCGTGGTGGCAGGCCGCGAGACCGCGAGCGTCGAGCCGTAGGTCGCTGCCGTCGTGACGGCACCGCCCGTGGGCATAGCGCTCAGGCCAGGCCCGGCGCCTGCGATCACCGTACCGAGCACGAACGCAAGTGCGAGGACGGGGAGGTGGCGTTGGAGACGCTGCGACCAACTCCTCGGTGACCCGTGGAGGCTCGACCTGACGAAACTGCGGCGTGTTCGGCGTGCCGAGCAGGGGCGGCCTAGGCATCTCCCTCCGTTCCGGCCTGGCGGCGTCTGCCCTTACAGAATCGCCAGGCTCGACTCCTCTGGCTCAACAAGAGTCCATCCGCCAGCTGGGCCTCTGGCTGTCTGGGCGTTGCGCGGTCTTTTACAGCACCGAGGCGCAGAATCCTCTTCGAAGGTGCCGATTGTATCGAAATTGCTTGCAAAAACGGCTTTTTCAGGTCTACCAGCACTGGCTCTCGTTACGCCGACGGGCTTGTAAGACTGTCCGGATGGACAACCAGCCCGGATCGCGCCTCGGCTGACCTGGGTCCGATCAGCCCCGAGCTGGTGCTCGTCGACCCCGTGCTTGCGCAGCAGGCGCGGAAGCTGCTTCCCGACGTCGTCGAGCGGCCGAGACCACCGGCTCCGGCTGTCGTCGCCGAGCAGGCGGCCCCTCCCGAGCCGGCACCGGTCGCGGTCGAGCCGGCCCCGGTCGCCCCGCGCCGTCGCTGGCGGCGCATGCTCGTGCTCGCGGTCCTCGTCTTCGTCGCGGGTGCGATCTCGGGCACCTTGCTGGGAGGCAAGGACGCCGGGCCGGTCGGTGTGACGTTGGGGGCCCCGGCCGAGGCGCCGAGCACTCAGCCTCCGAGCGTCAGCACGCAGACGGCACGAACATCGAAGAGGTCACGGCCCGCCAGGCCGAAGAAGAGGACGTCCACTCGCGCGACACTCCGGCCGCCGAGTTCTCGGGGTCAGGGCAAGAACGGTTGGTCGTCGAACGTGCTCGGCGTCGAGGCGCAGGTCGACAACGCCGGCGTCACGCTCTCGTGGCAGCGGCCGGCAAGCTCCGGCCATGTCGTCGTCCGCCGCCGGCGCGGGGCGCATGGTGGCGTCGTCTACGAAGGGAAGGCCGCGAGCTTCAGCGACCCGGACGTGCGCCCCTGCACCGCCTACCGCTACACGATCGTCAACTACGACCGCCGCGGGCACCCCTCGACCGGCGTCCCCACCTCGGTCGTGACGTCGGGCTGCGGCTAGGAGCTAGGGCTTGCCGGACATCGCGAACCACGCGACGGCGTAGCCGAGCACGCAGATCGTCGCCAGGATCGGCACCGCGAGCATCACGCGGCCGCGGCGAGCCGAGAGCCCCGCGAGAATCCCGGTCACGATCAGGAGTACCGCGGTCCCGTCCGAGACGATGTAGCCGACACCGATCCAGCCGGGCTCGTCCGCGCCGCTCGGAAACTCCTTCGAGCGGATCCACTCGGCTCCGATCCGCATCAGGATCCACGAGGGCAGGACACCGAGGATGAACGCCCGCGCGATGGTGCGTGCGAGCAGCGCGTTGTGCTCGTCGTTCCTGCGGGAGGCGAACCCGGCAATGGCCAGCGTCGCCGTTGCGCCGAAGACGACGATCGCGCCGAAGACGTGGAGGAAGAGGGGCAGGTTCCAGCTGTCGGGACGGATCAGGGCGAGCATCACGCCCCCGGCTTCCAGATCATCAGGGCCAGGATCGCGAACAGGATCAGGCCGCTGCCGTAGCTGAGCGTGAGCGAGACCGGGTCGTGGACGCGGGCACGGAGCTCCGCGCTCGGCGAGTCGCCGGACGCGGCGAGCTCGCGGGCGAACACGGCGGTGCGCTCGTCACGACGACCGCCTGCTCCGCCCATCGCGTTCCCGAGGACGAACAGCACGAGCGCCGTGACGACCCAGCCGTCGCCGTAGCCGTAGCCGGCCTCGTGCACGAGCCACAGGCCGAAGACGAGCGCGAGCAGGCTGCCGATCAGGATCGACGCAACCGCGAAGCGGATCAGGCCGAAGAGCAGCACGATCTCGCTCGGCCGCTCGCGCCCGAGCGCCGTGAGATTCAGGATCGCCGCGATCACGCCGCCGCCCAAGAGCAGGAACGCGCCGGTGACGTGGAGGGCGAGCAGCCACTGGTACAGGTCCACGGCGTAAGCCTAGGAACCGGCTCGGCTACCTAGAATCGCCTTGTGGACCAGACGGCGCGCCACCTGCGCCTGCTGACGAAGACGATCGCGGCGGTCAACTCGACGCTCGACCTCGAGGAGGTGCTTTCGCTCGTCGCGCGAGAGACGGCGGATGCGCTCGCCGCCGATGCGTGCTTCGTCTACCTCTACGACGAGCAGGCCGACGAGCTCGTGCTGCGGGCGACTCTCGGCACGCGGGTCGAGGAGATGACCGGTCGCCCTCGCATGCGGCCGGGCGAGGGGATCACCGGGGCCGCCGCCGCGGCGCGCGCACCGGTGATGATCGCGGCCCAGGCGCACCTCGACGAGCGCTTCAAGGCCTTCCCCAACCTTCCCGAGGACGAGTACGAGTCGATCCTGGCGGTGCCCATCCTCGCGCGCGCCAAGCTGGAGGGCGCGTTGAACGTCCGCACACGCGAGCCGCGGGAGTTCACGAAGGCGGAGATCGACCTCCTGCTGGCGATCGCGGCGCAGGTGGCGCAGACGATCGAGCACGCAAAGCTCTACGCCCAGGCGCAGCGGCGGGTGGTCGAGCTCGAGGCGCTGGCGCGCATCTCCGAGGCGGTCTCGGAGTCGCTCTACCTCGAGGAGTCGCTGGAGGGGATCGTCGAGGCGACCGTCGACGCACTTGGAGCAACGGGAGCGGCGATCGTGCTCGAGGACGGCGAGATCGGGTGGCCGGAGGGCCGCGCGGGGAAGCACGCGGTGCGCGTGCCGCTGCGCTGGAAGGGCCGGCAGGTCGGCGAGCTGGTGTGCGACCGGGACACGCCGTTCACGGCCGACGACCGGGCGCTGCTGGGCTCGATCGCGAGCCACGCGGCCGTCGCGCTGGAGCACGGGCGCGCGGTGCTGCGCGGCGTGCTCGCGCAGGAGATCCACCACCGCGTCAAGAACAACCTGCAGACGGTCGCGTCGCTGCTGCGGCTGCAGGCGCGCGCCGAGGGCGTGGACGCGCGCAAGGCGCTCGACGACTCGGTGAACCGGATCCTCGCGATCGCCGCGGTGCACGAGGTGCTGACGGAGCGGCGCGATGACGACGTCGAGCTCGACGAGCTGCTGGACCGGCTGCGGGCGATGCTGGTGCAGGGGCTCGGCGCGTCCAAGGCGGTCGAGTCGTCGCTCGAGCCGGTCGCGCTGGCGGGGAACCGTGCGACGGCGTTGGCGTTGGTGTTCTCCGAGCTGCTGCAGAACGCGTTGGAGCACGGCGGCGAATCGGTTCGAGTCGAGCTGGCGCGGCGAGACGGCGAGGTCGTGCTGGCGATCGCCGACGACGGCGAGGGCGTCGAAGGCGAGCCCGCGTCGGGCACCGGGCTGTCGATCGTCCGGGCGCTGGTCCGGGACGAGCTGGGCGGGACGCTGTCGCTGGAGTCGAACGGCGGCCTGCGCGCCGAAGTGGTGTTCCCGGCCTAGGAGGGCTTGACGAAATACCGGCTGTGCGCTATTCCGCCAAACCCTCCTAAGCCCGCTCGAAGACGGCGACCCGCCAGATGCGGCCGGAGCGCTCGTGCACGACTGTCTTCAGTCCGGCTCGCTCCGCGACCGCGACGACCAGCGCGGGCTCGTGTAGGAACGTCTCGATCCCGCCGGTCAGGCGGCACCAGACGTTGACCACGCGCACTCCGGCCCGCATCCACCAGGTCACGCGTGGGAAGCTCAGCGCCAGCAGCCGCCGGGAGTGCCTCGCTGCTGCTCCGACCAGCCGCTCCGGTTCCGGGTAGCAGCAGACGACCTTGTGCATGACCACGACCTCGGCCGGGTCGACCAGCGCCTCGTCCGCGACGAAGTCGCCGTGGCGGCGCTGGATGCGCTGCTCGACACCCGCCTCGCGGGCGAGCTTGTCGGCCTCGTCGTCGTAGCCGCGCGAGAGCTCGACGATCGTCGCCCGCTCGACCCCCTGCTTCAACAGCTCGAGCTCGAGCGCGCCCACGCCTCCGCCGACCTCGAGCGACGTGCCGGCGGCGCCTCGTGCCGCGAGCTCGTCCACCAGCCGCTGCCCCGTCTCGTCCAGTCCCTTGCGCCGGTACCGCCGCGCATCCCTGCGCGCCTGCTTGGGCCCGAAGAGCTTCTCGTACCCGGACGAGCAGCAAGCGGACATCACCGCCCAGTCTACGAGCTAGACAAGAATCCGCTGGAGCCGCTTCGCCTCGGCCGTGGCCACCTGGAGTCGAACGGCGTCCGCTTCGACGGCGACACGCAGGTGATCCCCGACATGGTCAAGCTCGCGACCTTCTACGACCCCGACGGGAACCCGTGGATGCTCGCGGAGAGCACCATGCCGGAGACCGAGCGAGGCGCGTAGCGCAGCCTGGGAGCGCTCGGCGAAATACCGGCTGTGCCGCCGGAACGACGAGCGCTATTCCGCCGACCCCTCCTAGACTCCGCGCATCCGCATCCTCGTAGCCGAAGACGAGACGATCATCCGCCTCGACCTGTGCGAGCTGCTCGAGCGCGCGGGCTTCGAGGTGTGCGCCGAGGCCAAGGACGGCCTGGAGGCGGTCGAGCTCGCGCGCAGCGAGCAGCCCGACCTGGCCGTGCTCGACGTCAAGATGCCGCGCCTCGACGGCATCGAGGCGGCTCGCAAGATCCTCGACGAGCGGCCGATCCCGATCGTGATGCTCACCGCCTACGGCCAGGACGAGCTCGTGTCGCGCGCGGTCGAAGCCGGGGTCTTCGGCTACCTCGTCAAGCCGTTTCGCGAGCAGGACCTGCTGCCTGCGATCCGCACCGCCCGCGCCCGCCACGAGGAGCTCGTCGCGCTGCGCGAGCAGGCCGACTCGCTCGCGGAGGCGCTTGCGTCGAGGAAGTCGATCGAGCGCGCGAAGGGGCTGTTGATGGAGCGCGAAGGCCTGACGGAGCAGGAGGCGTTTGCGCGGCTGCGCAAGGCGAGCCAGGTCTCCGGGCGGCCGATGAAAGTGGTGGCCGAAGCGGTCGTCGCTACCCTCGAGCGCCCGGGTTGATCATCGGCACAATGCCGAGGTGCGGATTCTCTCTTCACCGCGGTGGAGGCGTCGTCTCGCGCCCCCGCTCGTCATGCTCGTCGTCGCAGCGCCGCTGATCTACCTGGGCGTGCACTTCTCCAGTCCGGAAAACAAGGGCGCCGCGACCGGCCCGCTGGTCAACGAGCCCGGCTACACGCAGCCGAAGCGCGCGCCGTTCACGAAGGCGAAGCAGCGCGAGGTGAGCAAGGTGCTGCGCGAATTCGTCCTCACCGCGGTCGACCGGCAGGACGTGGGCCGCTCGTGGGACATCTCGGCGCCGAACCTGCGCGAGGGCTTCACGCGAAAGCAGTGGAGCCGCGGCGACCTCCCGGTCGTCCCGTATCCCGCTGCCAATCGCGGCCTCGGCCGCTGGAGCTTCGTGCAGTACTCCTACACGGACACCATCGGCCTGGAGGTCTTCCTCTTCCCGAAGTCCGGGTCGGGCTGGTCGGCGATGACCGCCGACGTCGAGCTCGTCAAGGGCCACGACGGCAAGTGGCGGGTCGACTACTGGATGCCGAAGAGGTTCCACGGGCCGCCCTCGCTCGCGAAGGCGAAGCCGACTGCGAAGGTCAAGGCAACGGCCGCGAAGGCCAAGGCGAAAGTGACGAGCCACCGCGCCGCGGGCAAGCGGCACGCCGCTCCGGCTCCGGCGCCCACGGCCGTCGGGACTCCGAAGCCGAGCCGCGCCTGGTGGATTGTCCCTATCGCGCTGCTCTCGCTGATCGCGCTTGCCCCGCTCGCGATCATCCTCAACTCCTGGTACCGGAACCGCCGCGCAGAGCGGGACTACCTCCGCGCCCACGGCGGCTCCTAGGCCGGGCCTAGGCCTGAGCCTCTTCGAAGAGCCGCTCCCAGCGGGAGATCAGGCCCTGCAGCTCCTCCCGCGCGCGGCGATGCGCGGCGAGCGTTTCGACGTCCGACCAGTCCTCGGCGAGCTGACGCTCGAGTGCCGCGACCGCCTGCTCCTGCTGCGAGATGCGGCCTTCGAGCTGCTCGAGCGCGTTCGGGCGCGGGCGCGCCTTGCGCGGTTTCGGCCTTTCCTTGCGCGGTGCGGGCTCGGCCGGCGGAGCCGCCGGCTCCTCGCGGCTGCGGGCGTACTCCGCCCAGCCGCCGTCGAAGGAACGCAGCGCGAGGTCGTGGATTGCGAGCAGCCGGTGCGCGACCGCGTCGAGCAGCGCCCGGTCGTGGGAGACGAGCAGCACCGTTCCAGGGAAGGCGTCGAGCGCTTCCTCCAGCGCCTCCCGGCTCTCGAGGTCGAGGTGGTTCGTCGGCTCGTCGAGCACGAGGAAGTTCGCACCGCTCGCGACGACCAGCGCGAGGGCCAGCCGCCGTCGCTCGCCGCCGGACAGCGCCGTGACCGGCTTCTCGTGCGCCTCCCAGCCGGAGAAGAGGAAGCGGCCGAGCAGGTTCTGCGCCTGGGGTCGCGTCAGGCCTGTCGCGCGCTGCGCGCAGTCGAGGACACTGCCGCGCTCATCGAGCTCGACCTCATGCTGCGAGAAGTACGCGGGGACGACGCCGTGGCCGAGCCGCGCCCGTCCGGCGGCCGCCTCGTGACGGCCGAGCACGGTCTCGAGCAGTGTCGTCTTGCCGGAGCCGTTCGGCCCGACGAGCCCGACGTGCTCCCCACGCTCCAGCACGAACGTCGCGGCTTCGAGCAACTGCTTCTCGCCTGCAGCGAGCGCCAGGTCCTCGGCCTCGAGCACGGTGCGGCCGCTGCGTGCCGGCTTCAGGAAGTCGAAGCCGAGTGACTTGCTGCGGCGCGTCAGCAGCTCGAGCTCGCCGGCCGCAGCGCCGCGCTCGGCATCGAGCCGCCTGATCTGTGTCAGCTTTGCCTGCGCCTGCCTGGCCTTCGACTTCTTGTAGCGGAACCGCTCCACGAAGCGCTCGAGCCGCGCGATGTCGGCACCGACGCGCTCGGCAGTCTTCGCCGCGTGCTGGGCGCGGGCCGCCTTCTCGATCCGCCACACGTGCCAGGAGCCCGGGAAGAAGAGCGAGCGCCCCGCCTCGAGCTCGAGCACGCCGGTCGTGACCGCCTCGAGGAACCAGCGGTCGTGCGCGACCAGGATCACGGCCGCGTCGAGCGACTGCAGCTCCTGCTCGAGCCACTCGAGGTTCTCGACGTCGAGGTGGTTCGTCGGCTCGTCCAGCAACAGCAGGTCGGGATCGCCGGCGAGCGCTCGGGCGAGGGAGGCACGCGTGAGCTCGCCGCCGGAGAACGTCTCCAGCGGCCGGTCAAGGTTGTTCTCGGCGAAGCCGAGGCCGCGCAGGGCCGCCGTCGCGCGGTCGCGCCACGTGTAGCCGCCTGCGTGCTCGAGCCGGGCCTGTGCCGCCGCGTACCGGCCTAGCGTCGCCTGCGAGTGGTCGCCCGCGGCCATCGCCTGCTCCAGCGTGCGCAGCTCCTCCTCGGTCTCGATCAGGTCGCGCGCGCCGGTGAGCGCGTACTCGCGCAGGGTCAGCCCGCGGTCGAGCGGAGGCCGCTGATCGTGGAGCGCGATCCGGGTGCCCTTGGCGAAGGCGAGCTCGCCGCCGTGGATCTCGCTTTCGCCGACGAGCATCCGCAGCAGCGTCGTCTTGCCGGCGCCGTTCGGGCCGGAGAGCGCGAGCCGCTGGCGCCGGTCGACCGAGAACGAGACGCCCTCGAACAGCAGCGACCCCGCGAGCTCCTTCCTGAGATTGGAGGCGGTGACGATCACGGGTTAGAGGCTATCTCGGTGCTGGGGCCACGCCTTCCGCGGTCCAACACCGTGGTTGGACGGTCGCGTGAGCAAAGCCCACGCGACCTCCACGGTCGGCGCCGCCCGGTCGGCGCCTCGGCGTAGGGTCCCGCTCCATGCGGGTGCTCGCGCTCGACGTCGGCAGCTCATCGACTCGCGCTTGCGCCTACGACGAGCGCGGGCGGGAGTCCGGACAGGGAGCGCAGCGGACGTACTCGGCGCACCTCGGACGCGACGGCTCGGCGGAACTCGACCCGGACGAGCTGCTCGCCGCGGCGCGAGCCGCGCTGGAAGGAGCCGGTGAGGGCCACGACGCACTCGGGATCTCGTGCTTCATGCACAGCCTCCTTCTGCTGGACGAGAGCGACCGGCCGCTGACGCCGGTGCTGCTCTGGCAGGACCGGCGCTCCGTCGCGCAGGCCGAGGAGCTCGCCGAGCGCCTCGACGAGCGCGCGGTGCACGCGCGCACCGGGTGCGTGTTTCACCCGAGCTTCTGGCCCGCGAAGCTCGCCTGGCTCCGCACGGAGGGCGTCCTGGAGAAAGCGCGGCACGTCGTCTCCTTCGCCGACTACCTTTTCCTCGCGCTCACCGGAGAGCTGCGCACGACGCTCTCCACCGCTTCCGGAAGCGGACTGCTCGACCTGCGCGGGCGCCGCTGGGACGAGCAGCTGCTCGGTGAGCTCGGCGTGGACGAGGCGCTGCTGCCGCCGCTCGGCGACGACCCCGCCGGGACGACGTACCCGCCGCTCGCGGACGGGCCCTGCTCGAATGTCGGCGCCGGGTGCACCGTCGCCGACCGCGCCGCGCTCAACATCGGCACGTCGGGGGCGCTGCGGATCGTCCACGACGGCGAGCCCGAGCCGCGGCCGGGGCTCTTCTGCTACCTCGTCGACGAGCGGCGCGTGGTCGAGGGCGGCGCGGTCTCGGACGGCGGCAACCTCTACGCCTGGCTCGAGCGCACGCTGCGGCTGGAGGGGCCGGAGGCCCGGCCGCCGGACGGCCACGGGCTCACGTTCCTGCCGCTGCTCGGCGGCGAGCGGAGCCCCGGCTGGAGCCCGCGCGCGACGGGCGCCATCGCCGGTCTCACCTTCGACACCGACGCCGCCGACCTGCTGCACGCGGGGCTCGAGGGCGTCGCCTACCGGATCGCCGAGTCCGCCGACCGGCTCCCCGAGGTGCGCGAGGTGGTCGCCACGGGCCACGCGCTGCTCGCGAGCCCGGAGTGGACGCAGCTGTTCGCGGACGTGCTCGGCCTCCCCGTCACGGCTTCCGCGGTCGCCGAGGGCTCGGCCCGCGGGGCCGCCGTCCACGTGCTCGAGCGGCTCGGGATCGAGCCCGAGCCCGCGCCGCTCGGCCGAGCGCACGAGCCGGATCCGGAGCACACGGAGATCTACGCCGCCGCGCGCGAGCGGCAGCGCGAGCTCTACCGCCGCCTGATCTAGCCGGCGACCGCGGCGCCCACGAGAGCGCGAACCGCCTGGGCGATGTGGTCGGCGTCGATCCCGGCCGCGGCGAGCAGCTCGGCCGGCTTGCCCGAGCCCGGCATCTCGCGCACGGCCAGGCGCACGACCTGCGGCGGCAGCTCGCCGTCGTCCGACAGCGCCTCGAGCACGGCGTCGCCGATCCCGCCCTCCGACCAGTGGTCCTCGACGGTGATGATCCGGCCGCCGGTCGCCTCGGCCGCTGCGCGCAGCGTCTCGACGTCCACCGGCTTCACCGAGTAGAGGTCGATCACGCGTGCGTCGATGCCTTCGGCGATCAGCTTGTCGGCCGCCTTCAACGACTCGTGCAGCGTGATCCCGGCAGCGACGATCGCCAGGTCGTCGCCCTGCCTCAGCACGCGGGAGCCGCCGATCTGGAACTCGTCGCTCGCGTCGTAGAGCACCGGCGTTGCGGCTCGGGTCGTGCGCATGAAGACGATTCCCTCGCGGTCGGCCATCTCGGCCACCAGCCGCGCCGTCTGGTTCGGGTCGGATGGATAGAGGACGGTCGAGCCGTGGACTGCGCGCATCATCGCCAGGTCCTCGAGCGCCATCTGCGACGGCCCGTCCTCGCCGATCGAGACGCCCGCATGCGAGCCGCAGAGACGGATGTTCGCGCGGCTGATCGCTGCCATGCGGATGAAGTCGTACGCGCGACTCAGGAACGCGGCGAACGTGGATGCGAACGGCACCCAGCCGCGCACCTGCATTCCGACCGCCGCGGCGATCATCTGCTGCTCCGCGATGTACATCTCGAAGTACCGGTCGGGATGCGCGTCGCGGAAGATCTCGGCGTAGGTCGAGTTCGAGACCTCGCCGTCGAGCCCCACGACGTCGCCGCGCGCCGCGCCGAGCGCCGCCAACGCGTCGCCGTAAGCACGCCGCGTTGCGACCTCCTCGCCGTGCTGCCACGACGGGAGCTCGAGCGGACCGGAAACCTCGAAGGCGTGCGGCTCGCCCTCGAGCTCGGGCTTCGGCACGTCGACGACGATGTTGCGCTCGCCGCCGAGCTCCGCGATCGACTCCTCGGGGTGGTCGAGCGCCTTCCCGTGCCAGCCGCCCTTGTCCTCGACCTCCTTCACGCCCTTGCCCTTGAGCGTGCGTGCCACGACCAGCGTCGGCTGGCCCTGCTGCGCGGCTGCCTCCCCGTAGGCGCGGTCGATCGCCTCCACGTCGTGGCCGTCGACCTCGACGGCGTGCCAGCCGAACGCGCGCGCCTTGCCGGCGTACGAGTCCAGATCCCAGCCGTGCATCGTCTCGCCGCGCTGGCCGAGGCGGTTGACGTCGAGAATCACCGTGAGGTTGTCCAGGCTGTAAAACGACGCGTGCTCGAACGCCTCCCAGACCGAGCCCTCCGCCATCTCGCTGTCGCCGTGCAGCACCCACACCCGGTAGGGCAGCCGATCGAGCTTCTTGCCCGCGAGCGCGATACCGACCCCGTACGGCAGTCCCTGGCCGAGGGAGCCGGTGGCGACGTCGACCCACGGGATCTCCGGCGTCGGGTGGCCTTCCAGCCGGCTGCCGAACTTCCGGAACGTCAGCAGCTCCTCGTCGGTGATCGCGCCGGCCGCCTTGTACATCGAGTAGAGCAGCGGCGAGGCGTGGCCCTTCGAGAAGACGAGGTGGTCGTTGCGCGGGTCGTCGGGTCGATCGAAGTCGTAGTGGAGGTACTTCGACATCAGCACGGCCATCAGGTCGGCCGCGGACATCGACGAAGTCGGGTGGCCGGAGCTCGTGACGGCAGCGGCGCGGATCGAGTCGACTCGCAGCTGCTGCCCCAGCTCGCGCCAGCGCTCAGCGTCGCTCATGGGAGTAACGTAACGGTCCTATGCGAGTCGCGGTTGCGTTTGACCACCGCGGCGTCAAGCTCCGTGAGCGGCTGCTGGAGGTGCTGGCCGCACTTGGGCACGAGGCCGTGGACCTGGGCACGGACAAGCCCGAGCCGCGCATCGACTACCCCGACAAGGCACGCGAAGTCGGCGAGGCGATTCGCTCGGGCGAGGCCGAGCGTGCGGTGCTCGTCTGCGGCTCCGGGGTGGGGGCGTCGGTCGCGGCCAACAAGCTGCCGGGGATCCGCGCGGCGGTCTGCCACGACATCTACTCCGCGCACCAGGGCGTAGAGCACGACGACATGAACGTGCTCTGCCTCGGCTCGGAGGTGATCGGCGCCGAGCTGGCCGCCGAGCTCACGCGCGCGTTCCTCGAAGCCCGCTTCGACGGCGCCGAGCGTTACGTGCGGAGGCTTGAGAAGATCGAGGAGATGGAAAGGGAAACGACATATGGCTAACTCACGTCTACACCAGCTGTCTGAGCTGGGACAGAGCGTCTGGATCGACTTTCTCTCCCGTCACCTGCTGCGGAGCGGCGAGCTCGCGCGGATGATGGAGGAGGACGCCGTCGTCGGCGTCACGTCGAACCCGACGATCTTCCAGAAGGCGATCTCCGAGGGAGACGCGTACGACGAGCAGTTCCGCGAGGTGCTGGCCGAGGAGGACGACCCGAAGGAGGTTTTCCTACGGCTGGCCGTCCAGGACGTCCAGAACGCCTGCGACCTGCTGCGGTCGGTCTGGGACGGCGGCCAGGGTCAGGACGGCTACGTCTCGATCGAGGTCGACCCGAACCTCGCCTACGACACGGATGCGACGATTGCCGAGGCGCAGCGGCTGCACGAGCTCGTCGACAAGCCGAACTGCTTCGTGAAGATCCCGGCGACGGAGGCCGGCCTGCCGGCGATCGAGGAGATGATCGCCCGCGGGCGGAACATCAACGTGACGCTGATCTTCTCGCTGGAGCGCTATGTCGAGGTCGTCGAGGCCTACCTACGCGGGCTCGAGCGGCTCGTCGAGAGCGGCGGCGACCCATCTCGCGTCGCGTCAGTGGCGAGCTTCTTCGTCTCGCGCGTGGACACCGAGGCCGACCGTCGGCTCGACGAGGCCGGCGCGCCCGACGACCTGAAGGGCAAGCTCGCGGTCGCAAACGCGAAGCTCGCCTACCAGCGCTACAAGGGGCTCTTCTCCGGCGAGCGCTGGGACGCGTTGAGCGCGAAGGGCGCGCGGACGCAGCGCTGCCTCTGGGCCTCGACCTCGACCAAGAACCCCGAGTACCGGGACGTGCTGTACGTCGAGGACCTGATCGGGCCCGAGACCGTGAACACGATGCCCGAGGAGACGATCCGCGCCTTCCAGGATCACGGAGAGGTGGCGCTCACGCTCGAGCAGGACATCGACAGGGCACGTCAGGTGTTCGAGCGCGTCGCCGAGGCGGGGGTCGACTACGACGACGTGGTCGACACGTTGGAGCGCGAAGGCGTCGAGAAGTTCGCCGACTCGTTCAGGGAACTGCTCGAGGGCGTCAAGGCCAAGCGCGGCGAGCTCGTCTCCGCCTGAGGCGTTCTTGTGCCCCTTCAGGTAATGCCGCTCAGCTTGTGGGTCGCGAGCACCAAGCCAGGAGCCGCACTCGCCCGCGGCCAAGGCTGGGTGCCTTGGCAAGGGCGATGGGGGTTCCTGGCGCCGCGTGCTCGCGGGCCACAAGCGGGCATGTATTGCCTGGAGGGGCACTAGTGGCGCTGTACGCAGAGGTCGCCGGCGAGGGGCCGGCGGTCGTGCTCGTGCACGAAGGCATCTGCGACAGCCGGATGTGGGATCGCGAATGGCAGGAGTGGTCGCCGTCGTTCCGGCTGCTGCGGGTCGACCTGCGGGGTTTCGGCAACTCGCCGCTCGAGCCGGGGACGTTCGCGCAGGCGCGTGACCTGATCGAGGCGCTCGAGGCGCATGGCAAGGAACGGGCGGCGCTCGTCGGTGTCTCGCTCGGGGGCCGCGTCGCCCTCGAGGTCGCTCTCGCGCGGCCCGAGCTCGTGTCGGCGCTCGTGCTCGTCGCTCCGGGCCTTCCCGGCCACGAGTGGTCGCAGGAGATGCGTGACGCGTGGGCCGAGGAAGAGGCGGCGTTCGAGGCGGGCGATCTCGACGCAGCAGTTGAGGCGAGCCTGCGCACGTGGGTGGACGGCCCGCGTCGCCGGCCGGAGGACGTCGACCCACAAGTGCGTGCCCGCGTCGGGGAGATGCAGCGCCGCGCCTACGAGCTCGCGGCTGGGGTCGAGGAGGACGGGGAGGAGCTGCTCGTCGACGATCTCGCACAGAAGCTCGGCGAGGTCCAGGCGCCGACGCTGGTCCTCGTCGGCGAGGAGGACCAGCCCGACATGCACGCGATCGCGGAGCGGCTCGCGAGCGAGATCCCCGGCGCGCGCCTCGAGCGCATCGAGGCGACCGCGCACGTGCCGAGCATGGAACGGCCGCGCGAGTTCGACGCGCTCGTGCTCCCGTTCCTGCAGGAGCACGCGTTGTGAGCACGATTGCCCCGGCCGAGCTCGTCGCGCGGATCTGGGAGCGGGACCCGACCGTCTGGACCGGCAGCGACGAGGCGAAGTGGCTCGGCTGGCTCGATGAGCCGATGCGGATGCGCAGCCGGATCGACAGCCTGCTCCGGTTCGTCGAGGACGTCGGCGCCCCGGGCCAGATCGACACCTTCGTGCTGCTCGGCATGGGCGGCTCGAGCCTCGCGCCCGAGGTGCTCAGGCGGACGTTCGGCGCCGATGCGTTCCACGTCCTCGACACGACACACCCCGCTGCGGTTCGCCGGCTCACCGACAGCCTCGACTTCGACGCGACGCTCTTCCTCGTCGCCTCCAAGTCCGGCACGACACTCGAGACGCGCTGTCACCTCGACTGGTTCTGGGAGCGCTCAGGCAAGCGCGGCGAGTACTTCGTCGCGATCACGGACCCGGGCTCGGAGCTCGAGCAGGTGGCGCGGGAGCGGAGCTTCCTCGCGACCTTCGACGGCGAGCCGACGATCGGCGGACGCTACTCGGCGATCTCCGTGTTCGGAATGGTCCCGGCAGCGCTGATGGGCGTCGACCTCGAGCGGTTCCTCGACCGCGTGGACGAGGTGGTCGAGGCGTGCCACGGCGAGGTAGGGAACCCTGGCCTCGACCTCGGGCTCGAGCTCGGCAGCGGCTGGGCCGAGGGGCGCGACAAGATCACCATCAACCCGAACACGGGCGGCTTCGGCCTCTGGGCCGAGCAGCTGCTCGCGGAGTCGACCGGCAAGGAGGGCAAGGGGCTGATCCCCGCGCCGGGGGAGCCGGCCGACGCGCCCGACCGCCAGGCCCCGGAGGTGCGGCTGCCGGGCCCGTACGAGCTCGGCCAGGAGTTCTACCGCTGGGAGTTCGCGACCGCCGTCGCCGGCTCGATCCTCGGCATCAACCCGTTCGACCAGCCGAACGTGCAGGCCGCGAAGGACAAAACGAACGAGGTGCTCGCGGCCGGCGGCGAGCCGGACGTGGAGCCTCGCGGCTCGCTCGAGGAGCTTTTCGGGCAGGCGCAGCAGGGTGACTACGTCGCGATCCAGGCGTTTGTCGACCCCGCACGGCAAGCCGAGCTCGACCCGCTGGTCGAGCGCGCCCGCGCAGAGATCGGCTGCGTGGTCACGCACGGCTTCGGCCCGCGCTACCTGCACTCGACCGGCCAGCTGCACAAGGGCGGGCCGAACACGGGGCTGTTCGTCCAGGTCGTGGACGACGCGGGTGAAGAGGTTCCGATTCCGGGCCGCGACTTCGGCTTCCGGCGGCTGATCCACTCACAGGCGGCCGGCGACCTCGCCTCGCTCGAGGAACGCGGCCGCCGCATCGTCCGCATCCGATTGGAGGACCTTTAGAGTGTCCCTCCCGCCGGCTGCGGCGCGCTCTGGCGGCTGCAAAGCGGCGCCATGCGGCGTCCTCAGTCGCGCCCGTACTCTGGCGGGTACGAACGCTCCCTGCGTCCTTGCCTGGCTTGCTTTTCGCGCGCCAGAGCATCACCGCAACCGACGGAAGGGACACTGATGCAGCTCGGGATGGTCGGCCTCGGTCGCATGGGCGCCAACATGACGAAGCGCCTCGAGTCGGCGGGACACGAGATCAAGACATTCGACCCCAACGTCGACTCGACGGCTTCCTCCCTGGAGGAGCTTGCGCAGCAGCTCGACGCGCCGCGCTCGGTCTGGTTGATGGTCCCGGCCGGGATCGTCGACTCGGCCATCTCCGAGCTCGCACCGCATCTTGGGCAGGGCGACACGATCGTCGACGGCGGCAACTCGTACTACGTCGATGACCTGCGCCGCTCGCGCGACCTGCAGGGCCAGGGGCTCCACTACGTCGACGTCGGCGTCAGCGGCGGTGTCTTCGGTCTGAAGCGCGGGTTCTGCCTGATGGTCGGCGGCGACGACGAGGCCGTCGGGCGGCTGGAGCCCGTCTTCGAGGCCCTTGCGCCCGGGATGGACGCGGCCGCGCGAACGCCCGGCCGCGACGGCGACCCGGCGCCCGAAGAGCAGGGCTGGCTGCACTGCGGCCCGGTCGGCGCGGGTCACTTCGTGAAGATGGTCCACAACGGGATCGAGTACGGGCTCATGCAGGCCTACGCCGAAGGGATGAACGTCCTGAAGCACGCCAACATCGGCCTGCACGCGCAGGAAACCGACGCCGAGACGACGCCGCTCCGCGACCCGGACCACTACAAGTACGAGCTCGACGTCGCGGCCGTCGCGGAGCTGTGGCGCCGCGGCTCCGTCGTCTCGTCCTGGCTGCTCGACCTGTCGGCGCAGGCGCTGCACGAGTCGCCGAACCTCGACGACTACGCCGGTCGCGTCAGCGACTCGGGCGAGGGGCGCTGGACGGTGCAGGCCGCGGTCGAGACGGGCGTGCCAGCCCCTGTGCTGGCTGCATCGCTCTTCGACCGCTTCGCCTCGCGCGGCGAGGCGGACTGGGGCAACCGCGTCCTCTCGGCGATGCGCAAGGCCTTCGGCGGCCACCTCGAGAAGAGCCCGGAGGCATGACCGAGACCGCGTCGCCGCAGCAGCAGGTCGAGAACCCGCTGCTCGAGGGCCTGCGGCTGCAGCGCACGCCTGAGCCCTGCGCGCTCGTCATCTTCGGCGCCTCGGGCGACCTGACCCGGCGCAAGCTCTTCCCCGCGCTCTACTCGCTCGCGCTGCGGCGGCTGTTGCCGGAGAAGTTCGGCGTCGTCGGCGTCGCCCGCAGCGAGGAGTCCGACGACGAGTTCCGCGACCGGATGAAGCACGCCGTCCAGGAGTTCGGTCGCGACGAGTTCCGCGACGACGTCTGGGAGTGGCTCGCCGAGGGGATGCGCTACGTCTCGACGGACTTCGCGGACGAAGGCGGCGAGGACCGGGTCGTCACGGCGCTCACCGACCTCGACGAGAAGCGCGGCACGGCCGGCAACCGGGTCTACTACCTCGCCGTCCCGCCGGACGCGATCTCGACGCTCGCGCGCGAAATCGGCGAACGGCGCTCGACCGAGGGCTGGACGCGGCTGATCGTGGAGAAGCCGTTCGGCCGCGATCTCGCCTCCGCACGCGAGCTGAACGAGCAGATCCAGCGCTCGTTCGCCGAGGAGGAGATCTTCCGCATCGACCACTACCTCGGCAAGGAGACCGTCCAGAACCTGCTCGCCCTGCGCTTCGCGAACGGGATCTTCGAGCCGATCTGGAACCGGCAGTTCGTCGACCACATCCAGATCACCGTCGCCGAAACGATCGGAATCGAAGGGCGCGCCGGGTTCTACGAGCGGGCGGGTGCGATCCGCGACGTCTTCCAGAACCACCTGCTGCAGCTCGTCGCGCTGACCGCGATGGAGCCGCCGATCGACTTCACCGCCGACTCGGTTCGCAACGAGAAGGTGAAGGTGCTCCGCGCGCTGCACACGCCCGGCCCGAAGCACGTCGTCCGCGGGCAGTACGGACGCGGCTACGTCGAGGGCGAGGAGGTGCCCGGCTACCGCGAGGAGGACGGCGTCGCGCCGGACTCGATGACCGAGACGTACGTCGCCGCTCAGCTCTTCGTCGACAGCTGGCGCTGGGCCGACACGCCCTTCTACGTACGGGCGGGGAAGCGGCTCGCACGGCGCGAAACGACGATCGCGATCGAGTTCAAGCGCGCGCCGCACCCACCGTTCGAGATCACCGAGGACGGCCTGCGGCCGAACGTGCTCGTCTGCCACATCCAGCCGGACGAAGGCGTCTCGCTGGAGTTCGCGGCCAAGGTGCCGGGTCAGGGGATGGCGCTGCGGACGGTGCACATGGACTTCCTCTACGGCGGTGTCTTCCGCACCGGGATTCCCGAGGCGTACGAGCGGCTGCTGCTCGACTGCTTCCTGGGTGACGCGACGCTGTTCACGCGCGCGGACGAGGTCGAGGAGCAGTGGTCGCTCGTGGACGCGATCGTCGCGGCCTGGCCACGCGACCGCCCCTCGTTCCCGAACTACGCCGCGGGCACCTGGGGGCCGCCGGCCGCCGAGGAGCTCCTGCGGCAGGACGGTCGGATGTGGCGACGGCACTAGCCTCGATCCCCGACATCGACCGCGAGCTCGCGCGGCTCCGGTGCACGGACGAGAGCGGCGCGCCCTTCCAGCGCACAAGCGTGATGACGCACCTCGCGTGGGTGCCCGCGGAGTGGGTCGAGATGGCCGAGGACGTGCTCGCGGGGTTGGCGGAGCGGCACCCGTCGCGGACGATCGTGCTCGTGCCGGACCCCGAAGCGGAGGACGCGCTCGAGGCGAACGTCGAGGTCGAGACCTTCTCGGCCGGTGAGGCGCGTCAGGTCGCGGTCGAGACGATCCGGCTGCGGCTCTGTGGCTCGCGCGCGGAGGCGCCCGCGAGCATCGTGCAGCCGCTGCTGTTGCCGGACCTGCCGGTGTTCCTGCGCTGGCGCGGGCTGCCGCCGTTCGGGGAGTCGCCGTTCGAGCAGCTGGTCGACGTCGTCGACCGCCTGATCGTCGACTCGACCGAGTGGCCGGGCCTGCCCGAGCCCTATGCGCGCTTTGCGGAGGTCTTCGACCGGGTCGTGGTCTCGGACATCGCATGGGCGAGGACGAGCAGCTGGCGTCCGCAGCTCGCGTCGCTGTGGCCCGGGATCGGCGGTGTGAAGCGGATCAAGGTGAAGGGCACGCAGGCGCAGGCATGCCTGCTCGCAGGGTGGCTGCGCTCGCGGCTCGGGCACGACGTCGAGCTCGAGCACGACGAGGCGAAGCGGCTCGAAGGGGTGGACGTCGACGGCGAGCCGGCTCCGTTCCCGCCCGGCGACCCGCCCGATCCGGCGGATCTGCTGAGCGACGAGCTGGAGCGCTTTTCCCGCGACCGGGTGTACGAGGAGGCCGTTCGCGCCGCATGATGTGACGTGATGGGCAAGCGGCGGCGTATAGACGCCGTGACAACGGAATTCGCAGAGGCGGCCGAGCGCCACCTCGACGACGTCCACGCCTATCTCGTGTACCTGACCGGAGACAGAGGAGCCGCCGAGGAGCTCGCGGCCGAGACGTTTGCCCGCGCGTGCGAGCGCTGGCACCGCTTCGACCCGCGGCGCGGCGGCGCGCGGACTTGGCTCTGCCAGCTCGCGCGTTCGACGGCGCTCGACCACTTCCGTGCCGAGGAGCGCCGCCGCCGTCGCGAGGGCCACTACGCCGTTTCCGTGCCCGCGGGCGAGGAGCAGGTCTTCGGCGAGGGGTTGTCGCCCGCTTTGGAGGCGGCCTTGTCGCGGCTGTCCGCTGCGGAACGCGAGGTGGTCGCCCTGCGGATCGTGCTCGAGCTCGACGGCGAGGCCGCGGCTCGGGTGCTCGGGATCAGTGCAACCGCGTGCTCGACGCGTCTGAGCCGCGCCCTGCAGAAGCTGGAGAAGGAGGTGAGCGCCGGTGTCGCTGCGTAGACGGCCGCACGGGCAGAGCCCGCACGGCCTCTATGGTCGGCGTCGCCAAGTCGCCGCCTTGGAGCTCGTTGACGACCGGTTCGACAAGCTCGCGGAGGAGCTGCGCGCGTCGCGTCCCGTCGCGCCGGCCGCCCTGCGGGCGCAGGTGCGTGCGCTGGAGCCGCCGGGGCCGCCGTGGACGTACCGGTGGCCCTCGCGCCGCCTGATGCTCGTCCTTGCAGCGGTTGCGGTACTCGGTTCGCTCTTCGTGGCGGGAATCACGGGCCTTACCCGCTCCGGAAACCAGCGGTCGTCAGCCGGCTCAGCGCTAGGTAGGACGCTGCCAACGCGTACGGCACCCCCGGTCGAGAAGGGAGCTTGGGAGGCGCTGAAGGCACCCGCGCCGGAATTCGGTTCCGCCCTGCGGTCTGCGGACCTCGCTCCTGCAACCGGCCGCCTGCAGCGCTACCAGGCAACGCTTCGGCTCCGTGTGAAGGACGTCGACACCATGTCGAGCGCGGCCAAGCGGGCGATGAACCTCGCCCACGGTCTCGGCGGCTACGTGGCGTCGGTGCAGTACGCGACGCGCAGCAAGGGCGGGGGTGCGACCCTCGTGCTGCGGGTCCCGGTGGGCAACGTCCAGACGGCCCTGACGGAGCTCGCCTCGCTCGGGACGATCCTCCAGCAGCACACCGGGATCCTCGACGTGACGCGTCGAGTCGACCGCGAGGCGCTGCAGATCGCGCAGCTCGAGCGCGCCCTTGCCCACGCCTCGCCCCCGGAAGCGCCTGTCATCCGCGCCAAGCTCGCGACCCTGCGCGCGAAGCACGCGCGGCTGCTGAAGAGCGCCCGCCTCGCGCGGATCACGCTTGCCCTGACGACCCCCGCGAAGCAGGCAGCCGCAGCGCCGAGCCGCTTCGACCGCACCCTCGACGACGCGGGCTCGGTGCTCGTGCGCGAGCTGGAGATCCTGATCTACGCACTCGTCGTAGCGGGCCCACTCCTGCTGCTCGGCGCTGTGGGGATCGCGGCCGCCCGAGCCCAGCGCCGGCGCTCGGACGCGCGCCTGCTCGAACGAGCCTAGTAACAGACTGTTACAAGGGGGGATCGCCCTGCAGCCACCGCCGAATGGCTCAACCACGCGGTCGAGCCCGAGCAAGTAACAGACTGTTACTTGGTTGGACTCGGCCCTAGCGGACGACACGGAAGCGTGGCTTGGTGACCACGATCCGGACCGGGTCCGACCAGGACATCTGGGGCTTCGAGCCCATCATCAGATAGTCGAGCCCGCGCACGCGGTAGTACCAGGTGCCGGGCGAGAGCGGCAGCTCCAGCGAGGTCGCCCACGTCACTTGCGTGCCTCGGGTCGCCCACGGGTAGACCTTCCTGCTCCACTGCACCTCGTACTGGCCGGCGCTCGGAATCGGGCTCCACGCGACCAGCGGCTGGCCGTAGAAGCGCGGGCTCGGCTTGCGCGCCGCGACGAGCTTGCCGTCGGGGGAGAGCCCGGACGCGAACGGCGTGCCGGCCTGGCCGGTCACGACCGGTTCGCTCTGCTTCGCAAAGGTCAGCTTGCGGCCGGAGGCACACGCGTCCTGTGTCAGCTCGCCGTCCACGTACTTGATCCCGCCGCTCGGCCGCACGACCGTGTCGCCGAGCCCGTAGGCGTTGCGCAGGCCTGCGGCGAGGGTGACGACGTTGCCGCTGACGGCGTTGACGAACGCGGGCTCCGACGGAGTCGAGCCGACCGTGAGCGTGTCGCCGACCGAGATCGAGGTGGCGTTCGCGACGGTGATCGTCGTGTCGCTCGGGCTCGCCGGCGCCGCCAGCGTCGTCGTGACGGCGGTGTCTGCGACGGTCTTCACCGGCACGACCGTCCAGTAGTAGCGCCCGCTGTCCCAGAGGTCGACCTTCGCGGGCTTGACCACCTGCGACGGCGGAAGGCCGGTGGCGTTGGTGCCGTCGTCGGCGGCTAGGTCGAGCTCGTTGGTCTTGACGTTGATGCCCTCGGCGGTCTTCGACTCCGGCTCCTGGCCGAACGAGAGGAAGGTGCTCCGCGCGGCGAGCAGCGACGTCGTGTCGGTCGGCATCCCGAGCGGACCGACCTCGCGCGGAACGTAGGCCGGGCTGCCGACGATCGCGCCGCGGAAGACGGTGTTCAGGCAGTCCTCGTCGGTGAAGACCAGGACCCGGTAGAGCTCGCTCGCCGAGCGCCAGATCGACGTGTCTCCGCGGTAGACGAAGGCCGGGGTGGTCTCGTGGGTGCGCATGTGGCCCGAGTCAGAGACGACGTTGGAGACCGTCGCTTGCGCCGCGAGCGGCCCGGTGGCAAACGGCGGGTTGTAGCTCGTGTAGACCGGGCTCCACGGGCCGTAGGACACGACGGGGAGGCCGTTGTCTGTAGCGCCGTAGAGCCAGCGCATCGGCCGTACCCGCCAGTGGACGGCGCCCGTCCACGTCGCGTTCTGGTGGAAGGCGTAGTACTCGCGCTCGTCCGCCATGTTCGAGCGCGTCGTGAACCAGTGGCCGGTGTCGACCAGCCAGACCATGTAGCCGCTCGCGCCGGCGACCTTGCTCCAGCGCAGCAGGCCCGGGTAGGCAGGGGTGAGCGGCGCCGGGACGGTCGACCAGCGCATGTTGAAGCCGAACGGCTTGCTCCATGCGGTCGGGCCGCGCCGCGTGATCGCGCGCACGTGGGCGTAGAGCGAATACGGGTTGCCCGTCGCCCAGGGGAGGGCGAGCGGCACGGCGGCCGCGGGGCTCTTGACGCCGTGCGTCTGCCAGACGAGGCCGTTGTCGGGGAAGCTCCGGCTGGTCGAGAGCTCGAAGTCGTACGACTTCGCCCCTGCGACCGGGCTCCACGCAAACGACGGCGTGCGCGTGAACGTGTGCGTGATCGCCTCGTCCGCGCGCAGCGTGAAGGCGTGCAGGTTCTGCGGCGCCGCGGCGTCGGCAGCCGCGGTCGGCAGAGCAACCGCGAGCGCGGCGGCCAAAGCGGCAGCGAGACGGGCGCAGACCATCACGAGGAGTTGTCGGCACGCCCACTCCCCGCGGCCTCCCTCGTTCGGGTGACGTCAATCGAGGGACAGCGCGCGCTCCAGCGCCGCCGCGGCGCCGAGCACGAGCGCGTCCTGACCCTGCGGCGCAGTGAGCTGCACCGAGGCGGGCAGGCCGTCCTCCGCCGGGCCGCACGGCAGCGCTGCCGCCGGCCACCCGACCGAGTTCAGCGGGAACGTCAGCTTCGTCAGCCGGCCGCGCAGCGCGAGCTCGTCCGCGGGCGCGGCCGGCGCGACGCACTCGAGCGTCGGCGTCAGCACGAGGTCGACGCCGGCTGCGCATTCGGCGAGCTGCTCGCGGTAGCGCTCACGCGCCGCGACTGCGAGCTCGTACCCGGCGTCGGTGAGGGCCAGGCAGCGCTCCACCTTCGCGCGGATTGTCGGGCCGTACTCGTCCGCGTGCTCGGCGAACAGCTCGCGGTGCACGTCGGCGACCTCGCGGCTGAAGCTCGGGTAGACGCCCTCCGGGAGCGGCAGCTCGAGGCGTCGTCGCCGCGGGAACAGCGCTGCGGCCTCCTCGGCGCGCGCCCGCACCAGCGGGTCGGCGAGCTCCGTCCACCCGATGCCGACCTCGACCTCCTCGAGCTCGAGCCGCCGCGGCTCGAAGCCGGGCACGAGCGCCGCCAGCATCCGTTCACACGTCGGAACGTCCCGAGCCATCGGCCCGGCGTGGTCGTAGCTGGGCGCGAGCGGGAAGCAGCCGTCGAGCGGCACCAGTTCCCACGTCGGCTTGAAGCCGACGATCCCGCAGCAGGCCGCCGGGATCCGGATCGAGCCGCCGGAGTCGGTGCCGATCGCCGCCTCGGCGAGCCCGGCCGCCAGCGCGGCCGCGGAGCCGCCGCTCGAGCCGCCCGCGACTCGCCCCGGGTAGCGCGGGTTCGGGACGGGCCCGAAGTGCTCGTTCTCGGACGTCGTGCCGAAGGCGAACTCGTGCAGGTTCGTCTTGCCGACATTGGCGTAGCCGGCGGCCACCAATCGGCGCACCGCCTCGGCGGACTCCTTCGGCACGTGGTCGGCGAACAGGATCGAGCCGTAGGTCGTTACCAGCCCTTCGGTGTCGAAGAGGTCCTTGACTGCGAGTGGAATCCCCTCGCCGACGCGCTCCGGCCGAGCGAGGAAGATCCCCTCTAGGAGGCTTTGGCGGGACAGTGCACGCTCTCGGGGTGCGATGGTCCTTCCGAGGCAAGGACGCAGGGAGCGTTCGTACCTGAAAGGTACGGGCGCGACTGAGGACGCAGCATCGGGGCGAGCAGCGCGGCCCGAGAGCCTCGTCGCTGTCTCGTCAACGCCTCCTCAGCTCGCTCAGAAGACAGCCAGGTAGATAAACGCGACGACGAACGTGAGCGTGAACAGGACAACGAACAGCCCGAACAGGGCGAGCCCGAGATTCGTGTTCGCGGTTCCGTCGTGCTCGTTCATCCGATCAGCGGGTCGATCGCGAGGGCAACGAACAGCAGCGCAAGGTAGAGCAGCGAGTAACGGAACAGTGCACCGGCACGGGCGGTCGTCGTCTCGCGCTGCAGCCGCCACGCGAAGCGGAGGAAGAGCGCCCCGAGCAGCAGCGCCGCGGCGAGGTAGATCACGCCGACGGTGTGCCACGCGAACGGCAGCAGCGTGACCGCGACGAGGACGAGGGAGTACCAGACGATCTGTCTCGCGGTCTCGTCGTCGCCGCGCACGACCGGCAGCATCGGCACGTGTGCGGCCGCGTAGTCGCGCTTGATCACGAGCGCGAGCGCCCAGAAGTGCGGCGGCGTCCAGAAGAACACGATCAAGAACAGGAATAGCGCCGGCAGCGTCAGGTTCCCGGTCGCGGCCGCCCAGCCGACGAGCGGGGGCACCGCGCCGGCCGCTCCGCCGATGACGATGTTCTGCGGCGTCGTCCGCTTCAGCCAGCGCGTGTAGACGAGCACGTAGAAGAGGCCGCCGACCAGTGCGAGCGCCGCCGTCAGCACGTTCACCAGCGACGCGAGCAGCACGAAGGAGAACGCCATCAACGCGAGCCCGAACTCGAGCGCGCGCGCCGGAGTCACGCGCTCCTCGGCCACCGGCCGGTGGCCGGTGCGGCGCATCAGCCGGTCGAGGTCCCGGTCGAGGACGTGGTTGAGGGCGCTGGCCCCGCCACAGGCGAGCGCGAGGCCGGCCGTCATCACCGCGAGGTCGCCGAGCGCGGGCACACCGCGGGCTCCGACGAACATCCCCGTCACACCGGTCAGCAGGAGCAGCGTCATGATCCGCGGCTTGGTCAGGATCACGTAGTCGCGCCAGGCCGCGGCCGCTATCGGCTGGCCACGGAAGGTCTCCACCGCTGCCCAGAGCGCCGCGGCCAGCGAAAGCCCGGCGAGCGCGAGGTGGGTCGGCCTCGGCGTCACGAGCGCGGCGAGGAGGAACGCGCCGAGGGCGGTGAGCGACGGCACGAGCAGCCGCCGGTGCGCGACCCGGGCCGCCGCGACCAGAGCCGCGAGCGGCGGCAGCGCGAGCGCGGCGAGGCCGCGATGGGCGGCTCCCAGCTCCAACGCGCCTGTCACGACGGCCGCCGTGCACGCGGCGGCCGCGGCGAACGCGGTCAGCCGCAGCCAGGCACCTGGGCGGGTGTCAGGCACCGGCCTCCGCGATCCGCCTGCGGAGGTCGCGCAACGGCCGCGCGCTCGAGATGTACGGCACCTTGTCGAAGTTGTGCGGGGGTGGCGGCGACGTCGTGTACCACTCCAGCGTGTAGCCGAGCCAGGGGTCGTTGACGGCGCGGTCCCCGGAGCGCTGGGTCTTGAGGATGTTGATCGCGAACACGAGCAGCCCGAGTGCCATCACGCCCGACCCGATCGTCGAGGTGAGGTTGTACCACTCCCAGATCCCACCCTCGGAGTAGGTATAGATCCGCCTCGGCATCCCGAGCAGGCCGAGCATGTGCATCGGGAAGAAGGTCAGGTTCATCCCGGTGAACACGAGCCAGAAGCTGATCTTGCCGAGCCGCTCGTCGAGCATCTTCCCGAACATCTTCGGCCACCAGTAGGCAAGCGCTGCGAGGACCGCGAAGATAGAGCCGCCGAAGAGCACGTAGTGCAGGTGGGCGACCACGAAGTACGTGTCCTGCGCCTGCCAGTCGAATGGGTACGCGGCGACGAAGATCCCCGACAGCCCGCCGATCGTGAACACGCCGATGAAGCCGAGCGCGTACAGCATCGGGGTGTCGAAGTGGAGGTTCCCGCGCCAGGTCGTCGCCAGCCAGTTGAAGATCTTGATGCCGGTCGGAACGGCGATGATCATCGACGAGATCATGAAGAAGCCCTGCAAATAGCCGGGTAGGCCGACCGTGAACATGTGGTGCGCCCAGACCAGCATCGAGTAGAAGCCGATCGCGACCGACGAGAGCGCGATCGCCGTGTAGCCGAAGATCGGCTTGCGCGAGAAGACCGGAAGCACCTCGGAGATCACTCCCATCGCGGGGAGGATCATCACGTAGACCTCGGGGTGGCCGAAGAACCAGAACACGTGCTGGTAGAGCACCGCGCTGCCGCCCTCGTCCGGGATGAAGAAGTGGGTCCCGGCCTGGCGGTCGAGGAGCAGCATCGTCAGCCCGGCCGAGAGCGCGGGTAGCACGACCACGAGCAGGGCCGCGTAGACCTCGATCGACCAGACGAACAGCGGGATGCGCATCCACGACATCCCGGCGGCCCGCATCCGGTGGATCGTGACCAGGAAGTTGATCGCACCGGCCAGCGACGAGAGCGTCAGCACGTGCAGCGAGAGGATCCAGAGGTCGACTCCGTGCCCAGGCGAGTAGAGCGTCTCGGTGAGGGGCGTGTAGCCGGTCCAGCCCGCGGCGGACGCGCCGCCGGCCGCGAACCAGCTGGAGTAGAGGATCAGCCCGCCTAGCAGGAAGAGCCAGTACGAGAGCGCGTTCAGCCGCGGGAAGGCCATGTCGTGCGCGCCGATCATCAGCGGCACGAGGTAGTTCGCGAGGCCGGCCCAGAACGGCACGATGACGAGGAAGATCATCGTCGTCCCGTGAATGGTGAAGAGCTGGTTGTAGTCGTTCTTGGTGATGAAGTCCTCGTTCGGCGTCGCGAGCTGCGCGCGCATGAGCAGCGCCAGGACCCCACCCGCCAGCATGAAGACGAGCGTCGTGGCGATGTAGAGGATCCCGATCCGCTTGTGGTCGACCGTCGTCAGCCAGCTCGAGACGCGGCCGCGGGAGACGACGACGGAGAGCGGGGGGCGCTCAGCCCTGGCCGCCACCGCTGCCTCCTCCCTGGACGAAGCGCCGCTGCAGGTACGCGATCGTCGCGGCCAGCTGCGGCTGGCGCCAGTCGTCGCCGACCGCAGGCATCTTCCCCGTCCCCTCGCGGATCACCTTCGAGAGAGCCTGAGGGTCTTTCAGCAGCGCGCTCGCCGCGATGTTCGGCCCGATGTCGCCCTGGCCCGCGAGCCCGTGGCACTTCGCGCACACGCCTTCGAACGTCTCCTTGCCGACCGCCGCCCGGTCGTCGACCCGGCCCTGCACCCACGAGTCGTACTCGGCGGCCGGGAGCACCTCGACCTGCGCCAGCATCGCTGCGTGCTGGATTCCGCAGAGCTCGGCGCACTGGCCGCGGAAGGTGCCGAGCTTCGTGGGCAGCAAGGTCAGAGAGTTGGTCCTGCCCGGGATCGCGTCGAGCTTGCCGCCGAGCTTCGGCACCCACCAGCTGTGGGCGACGTCGCTGCTGATGATCCTCAGCCGAACCTTGCGGTTGTAGGGCACGCGGAGCTTGTCGACCGAGATCGCGCCGTTCGGGTAGACGAACTCCCAGTAGAACTGGTGCGCGTCGATCGTGGTCTGCTCTCGGGCCTGCGACTGCTCGTTGGGGAGGCCGGAGGTGGCGCTGATGTCGCTGACCTTCCAGAAGACGAAGCCCGCGATGACCGCGAGGATCACGACCGGGCCGGCTGTCCAGGCGAGCTCGAGGTTCGTGTGGCCGTGAACCTGCGCCCCGTCGACCTCCCGCGGCCGGCCGCGGCTGCGGTAACGGACGATGAACACCAGCAGCAACCCGCCGACGAGCACGAAGATCGCGGTCGTCACGGCGAAGATCAGCCAGTAGATGTCGCGGATGTTCGTGGCGTCCGGCGTGGCCGGAGACGGCGGCGCGACGCCCCCGTTCCCCGCGACGGCCGTCCCGGCGAGGACGAGCGCGAACGCGACGCTGAGGACGAAGACCGACCGACGCACGGGCGGTGGCATTCTAAGGCGGCGCTTGCGACGCCGACCGAAGAGGTCGCGCCGGCTTGCCGGCGTGACCGTCTGACCCACGGTCTTGGAACGATCAGGTCGGCCCATGCGAGGCGTTAGCCTTTAGTCGTGTCCGAGCGGACGCGGGTCGAACTCCCGGCGGGCGTGGGCGAGAGCCTCGAGGTATTCGTGAACGGGGTCCTCCAGCAACCGGATCGTGAATACCGGCGCGAGGGCGACGAGCTCGTCTTCGAGCGTCGCCTGGCGCGCGAGGGACGGCTCGGCTTCTGGCGCTGGCTCTCGATGTTCCTCGGCGTGGCGGGCACCTACCGTCAGAACGACAGCGTTGACGTCGTCTACGAAGTCGGCGGCCGGCGCATCGTGGCCACCTCCCTGCCGCTGCGCGACGAGGCCTAGGAGGGGTCCGGGTCCGGAAGCTCGACGGGGAGGCCGTCGACGAGGACGCGCCGCCGTTCGAGCTCGCAGGCGACGGCCCAGCGCGCGACCGCCAGCAACACGGCGTCGAGCTCGTCGTCGGTGCTCTCCTCGACCCGCACCTCCCAGCGCTCGCCCTCCAGCGGGACGATGTCCGTGCGCGCGAACGGCACGAGATCGTGGACGAGCAACTCTGCGGCGCCTGACGTGGGCGCCTCGATTTGGATGCAACGAATGAGTTCCCCCTCGGCGGCCTGGGGACAGGGTAGCCGAGGTAAGGAGGAATCGACGCGATAGCGGCTGCGCCGCACTATCCCGTCGAGTCCTCCGTCTCAGTCGACCAGCGAGAGGACCTCGTCGAGGACGCCCAGGCCCTCGTCGAGCTCCTCGCGGGTGATCGTCAGCGGCGGCGCGCAGATGATCACGTTCCAGTGCGTCATCAGGTAGACGCCGCGCTCCATCGCTGCCTTCGCGAGCCTGGCGACCGGAGCCGCGGCTTCGCCGGCCGCGTTGAACGGCACGAGCGGCTCGCGCGTCTCGCGGTCCTTCACGAGCTCGACGCCCCAGAAGAGGCCCTTGCCGCGCACCTCGCCGATCGACGGATGGCGCTCCATCAGGGCGCGTAGCCCGCCGCCCAGCACCGCGCCCATCGCGGCCGAGTTCTCGACGATGCCCTCCTCCTGGAAGGCCTCGATCGAAGCGATCGCGGATGCGCAGGCGAGGATGTGTCCCGAGTACGTCAACCCGCCCGCGAAGTACTTGTCCTGCGCCCAGTCGGCGAGCTTCTGGTTGATGGTCATCGCGCCGAGCGGCACGTAGCCCGAGTTGATCCCTTTGGCCATGGTCATGATGTCCGGCACGACGTCCCAGTGGTCGACGCCGAACCACTTGCCGGTGCGGCCGAAGCCGGCCATCACCTCGTCGCAGATCAGCAGGATCCCGTGCCGGTCGCACACCTCGCGGATCGACTGCAGGTAGCCGTCGGGCGGGACGATGATCCCGTTCGTCCCGACGATCGTCTCCATGATCACGGCGGCGACGTTCTGCGGCCCCTCGTACTGGAGGATCTCCTCGAGGTGTGGCGCGCCCGAGCAGACCGGGCACGGGTCGGGATGGCCGGCCGGGCAGCGGTAGGTGTACGGGTCGAGCATCCGCACCACGCCGGGGATCCCGGGCTCGGCGTGCCAGCGCCGCGGGTCGCCGGTGAGGGTGATCGCGCCGCCGGTCGCGCCGTGGTAGGAGCGGAAGCGCGCGACGATCTTGTGGCGGCCCGTGTACCAGCGCGCGAGCTTGATCGCGTTCTCGTTCGCCTCGGCGCCGCCGTTGGTGAAGAACGACATCGTCAGGTCGCCCGGGGTCACCTCGGCGAGCAGCCGCGCCAGCTCCGAGCGCGCCTCGTGCGCCATCGGCGGCCCGATCGTCGTCAGCCTGTCGGCCTGCTCCTTGATCGCCGCCACCACCTTCGGGTGCTGGTAGCCGATCGAGACGTTCACGAGCTGCGAGGCGAAGTCGAGGTAGCGGTTCCCGTCGTGATCCCAGAAGTAGCGGCCCTCGCCGCCCGCGACCGGGAGCGGCTGGATCTGGTTCTGCACCGACCAGGAGTGCAGGACGTGCTGCTTGTCCAGCTCCTGTATCCGCTTCGCGTCGAGGCCGGCTTCAACCGCCACGGGCCGATCCTAGCTAGAGGAAGCGGCGAAGGTGCTCGCGGTCCAGACGGAGCTCGATCCGGTGCCCGTCCCGGTCGATCAGCCGGATCGCGGCGGCGGGGACGATGTAATGCCGGTGTAGAAGGCATCCCGAGCGAACCGCGAGCGCATCCGGCACATCGGGGCCGCTGCCATAGAGCGGGCTCTCGACCTGCCCAACGCGCGAACCCTGTCCGTCGGAAACGCGAAATCCGATGGTTCCGTCGACCTCCACCGGACGACCTTGCCACGCCGCCGGCCCGCAGACATCCGTCGGACGTGCCGTCTCAGGCTCCGTAGGAGCTACGGATGGCAAAGCCGTACGGGTGCCGATGCCGAAAACGCATCGCAGTGCGACGCTACGTGGGCCGGCGCCCGCGCGAGGACGACTCTTGGCGAGAGGGCGTCGCAGAAAGGACGTGGTCATGTCCACCACTCCACTCATCGCACGGGGGAGAAGGCGGCTGCTGGCATGCGGAGTCGCCGCGCTTGCCGCGCTGTTTCTCCTCTCGGGCGCCCGGTCGGGCGTCAACACGCCGGGCTCCGGGTGGTATGCCGGCAACCCGCTGCTCGGCCCATCGAACCTCACACACCTCGCTGCTGCCAACGGGACGGCGTACGCCGCCGGCAATGAAGGCACGTTGCTGAAAAGCACGGACAACGGGGCGACGTGGAACGGTCTCGTCACGGGGGTCCAGAGCAACCTCACGATCGTGCGCATCGTCGGAAACGACCCGGCGTCGGTCGTCATCGGCAATCCGACGACCCTGCTTCGCTCGGACAACGGCGGGCAGACGTTCGCGCGCTTGCCCTTCTCGCGCGGAGGCGCGCAGCTCTCGACGGTCGCCTTCCCGTCGAAGCAGGTTGGATACCTCCTGCTCTCGAACGGTGCGGTTCTCTCGACTGCCGATGGCGGCCGGACGTTTTCCCGGAAGACCGCCGTTCCCGGTGGTGCCCCCAGCGACATCGTCGCGATCTCCGATACGGCGGCGTTCGTCGTCACACGCGGGGGCGTCATCCAGCGCACGACGGACGGCGCTGCGTCGTGGACGCAAGTCGATGCCGGGTCGCCTCCCCTGAGCGGGATCGACCAGGCGGATGCCTCGACGTTCTACGCTGTCGGCAAGGGGATGACCCTGCTCAGGAGCGTCGACGGCGGCAAGACCTGGGATCCAAAGTCGATCTCAGGCGTTCCGCCTGGCGACCTGAGCTCGATCAGCACCGCCGACGCGAACACGGCCCTGATCGCCACGGAGAGCGGGGCGCAGGTGCTTCGTACCGCGGACGGCGGTAACACCTTCACGTCGATCGTCCCGTCGAGTGACCCGACGCTTGCGGCGGCTTTCGTCTCCGGCACCAACGCAATCAGCGTCGGCTCCTACGGCAGCGCGCAGACCTCGGCAGACGCGGGCGCGACGTGGAAGACCATCGGCTCGCGGATCGTCGGGTCGTTCCGCCTCGTCTACGCCGTGTCGAATCTGGTCGCCTATGCCGGCGGTGACGAGGGCGTGCTGGCCCGCACCGTCGACCGCGGCCAGACGTGGACGAACATCAGCCCGCCGACCTCGGCGAGGATCGTCTCGATTGCCGCGCCCACGGTGGACACGCTGTTCGTGCTCGCGGCTGACGGGTCACTGCAGCGCTCCGACAACGGAGGCGCCAGCTACCGGATCCTCGACATGGGCACGCGAACCGTCCCGGGCGCAGTCGTGGCTCTCGACAGCACGCGGATTCTGCTCATCGGGCCGCGCGGGATCCGCCGCTCGACGAACGGTGGCGGCGAGTTCCTGCCCGTAGCGAACCGGGTTGCGCGGACGGCTGTCGTCAGCTCCGGCGAGCGCGCCGGCGGCATCGTCTACGCGTTCGGGGCGCGGACGCTGATCGTGTCCCGTGACAGGGGTGCCACGTGGAAGCGCGTCCAGCTTCCGAACAAGCGCTCCATTCGCGACGTTGCGTTCGGAACCGCGGCTCGCGGGCTCCTGCTCGACACCCGCGGGGAGCTGTGGTGGACCCGCAACGGCGGCAAGTCTTGGGCCGAGATCGATTGCCTCGGCGCCTGGCATGTCACTGGGGTCGACTTCTCCGATGCGACGCACGCCTTCGTCCTGGCGCCGTCGGGGCCGCGCGGCGCCGGCGGCTACCTGCTTCGGACGAATGACGGAGGCACGACGTGGGCTCCGCAGTTCGTGAGCGGGGGCAACGCGACCGCGCTCGAGGCCGCCGGCTCGACCAGCTACCTCCTCGTCGGCAGCTCGATCCTCTACGCGACGACGACCGGCGGTGACGTCGGGGTCGTCCGGAAGCTCACGCTGACCGCGAAGCCGAGGGTCCTGCCGAAGCGCGGCACGATCACGCTCCGCGGCAGGCTCGGCCCGGCCGTGGGTGGCGAGGAGATCATCGTCTCGCGCTACATGGGAGACCGCTGGGCGGTGAAGCGTGCGACGATCGCCTCCAACGGTCGGTTCAGCATGCGCTGGCCGGTGACAAGGACCGCGATCTTCGTCGCGCAGGTCTTCGCCGACGCCGACCATGCCGCGGCGGCGACGCCGGCACTGACAGTCAAGCTCGTTTCGCCGAAGCCGGCGAAGCGCTAGCTCTCTGGGCCGCGCGCTCGGCCTTACCGGGCGCGCGGCCCCGCCCTGGCGAAAGACGACTTGCAGGCGGGCCGCCGGAGGCGCACCATCTACCCGTGGGCGCTGTGGGAGCCAGCAGGCTTCTCGAGCGTGAGTCGTTCCTCGGCGCCCTCGGCGAGGCCCAGAGGCAGGTCGAGGGTGGATCCGGTCGGCTCGTGTTCATCACGGGCGAGGCCGGGGTCGGGAAGACCGCGCTCGTCCGCCGCTTCTGCTCAGACGCGGCCGGCGAGATGCGCGTGCTCGAGGGCGCGTGTGACGCGCTCTTCACGCCGAGGCCCCTGGCGCCGTTCGCCGACGTCGCCGCCGAGACGGGCGGCCTCCTCGCGGAGCTGATCGAGCACGACGCTCGGCCCCACGAGGTGCTGGTGGCGGTGATCGAGGAGGTGAGCCGCCGGTCGACCGTGCTCGTGCTGGAGGATCTCCACTGGGCCGACGAGGCGACGCTCGACGTCCTGCGCCTGCTCGGGCGGCGCGTCGAGGCGAGCAGGGCTCTTCTCATAGGCACCTTCCGCGACGACGAGCTGCACGCCGCCCACCCGCTGCGGGTGGTGCTCGGCGAGCTCGCGGCAGTGCCCGGCGTCGAGCGGATTTCCCTGCCGCCGCTGACGCTCGATGCGGTGCGGGAGCTTGCGACGGCGCACGACCTGGACGTCGAGGAGCTCTTCGCGCGCACGCGCGGTAACCCGTTCTTCGTCTCGGAGGTGCTCGCGGGAGGCGATCCGACCATTCCCCCGACGGTGCGTGACGCGGTGCTCGCCCGCGCGTCCCGTGTGGATCCGGCCGCTCGCTGCGTCCTCGACGCGGTCTCGGTCGTTCCCCCGCGAGCGGAGCTTCCGCTCCTCGAGGCGCTCTGCCGCCATGCGTCCTCCCAACTGGGCGATTGCCTGGCCTCGGGGATGCTCGTGGCTGAGGGCGATGCGGTGACGTTCAGGCACGAACTCGCGCGGATCGCCATCGAGGAGTCGATCAACCCGCTCGAGCGCGTCTTGCTCCACCGCCGCGCGCTCGAGGCGCTGCGCGAGCGCGGCGCCGACACCGCCCGGCTCGCCCACCACGCCGAGGCCGCCGGCGAGGTCGGAGCCGTGCTCGAGTTCGCTCCCGCGGCTGCAGCGCGGGCGTCCGCGATCGGCGCCCATCGCGAGGCGGCGGCGCAGTACGCACGTGCGCTGCGGTTCGGCGACCGCCTCGAGCCGGAACGGCGTGCGGACCTGCTCGAGCGCGGTGCACACGAGTGCTACCTCGTCGACCGCTTCGCCGAAGGCGTGGAGTGGCTCGAGGCGGCGATCGAGATCCGCCGTGCTTCGGGCGACCGACTGCGCGAGGGCGACGCGCTCTGCCAGCTGTCGGCGATCCAGCGCTGCGGGGCGATGACAGCGAAGGGCGAAGAAACCGGACAACGGGCGGTCGAGCTGCTCGAGACGTGTCCGCCGGGGCGCGAGCTCGCGCGGGCCTATGCGAACCTCGCCATGATCGCGCTCAACGTCAACGACCTCGACGCCGCGGCTTCAGCCGCCACGCGCGGGCTCGAGCTCGCCGAGAGGTTGGGGCAGACCGAGCTCGTCGTCCACACACTGAACACGCTCGGAATGCAGGAGCTGATCGAGGGACAGCCCGAAGGCCGCGAGAAGCTCGAACGCAGCCTCCGGTTGGCTCAGGAGGAGGGGCTCGAGGAGCACATCGGCCGGGCCTACATCCACCTCGCCGACGTCGCGCAGCGAAACCGCGACTACGAGCTTGCCGACCTCCACATCGCCTCTGGGACGGAGTACTGCAGCGAGCGTGGCCTCGACCTCTGGCTGCGTTATATGCACGTCTACCACGCGCGGACCGAGCTCGACCGCGGGCGGTGGGACGAGGCGGTCGAGGCCATTCCTTCGAGCGTCGTGAGGCCGGGGACGCCGCTGCCGCGGATCGTCGCGCTGCTCGTGATCGGGCTCGTGCACGCGCGGCGCGGCGAGGACGGCGAGTGGGAGGCCCTCGACGAGGCCGAGGAGCTCGCGGCGGCTTCCGGTGAGCTGCAGTGGGTGGCGCCGGTCGCCGCCGCGCGGGCTGAGGCGCTCTGGCTCGCGGGCCGCCGCGACGCCGTGGCCGCCGAGACCGACGAGGCCCTCGACCGGTCGATCGAAGGCCGCGCGCTCTGGTGGGCCGGTGAGCTCGCGTGCTGGCGCCGGCGCTCCGGCATCGACGAGGGCCGGCCGCCGCTTGTCGCGGAGCCCTGGGCGCTCGAGCTGACCGGCGACTGGGAGCGCGCAGCGGAGGCGTGGTCACGTCGCGGGTGCTCGTACGAGGCTGCCCTCGCGCTCGTGGCGGCTGACGACGAAGTCGCCCTTCGCCGCAGTCTCGACGCACTCCAGGGCTTCGGTGCGAAGCCTGCGGCCGCGATCGTGTCGCGCCGACTGCGCGAACGTGGTGCTCGCGGCCTCGCGCGCGGCCCTCGTGCGGCCACTCGTGCCAACCCAGCGGGCCTCACGCCTCGCGAGGCGGAAGTGCTGGACCTCGTCGCCGGCGGCCTGCGCAACGCCGAGATCGCCGGCCGCCTCTTTGTCTCCCAGCGGACGGTTGACCACCACGTCTCGGCGATCCTCCGCAAGCTCGACGTCCGCTCGCGGGCCGAGGCCAGCGCCGAGGCGGTGCGGCTCGGGCTCGCCCAACATAGGTAGGCCGCGAGCCGAAACGTAGGTAGCCCGGCCGATGCGGGCCCCGTCGCCGTGCTCGTAGCGTCGAGGCGTGAACTTGCATCCGCACGTCATCACCTCGGCGCTCGACGCCAGGCACGACTATCTCGTCCGGCAGGCGAGCCCGAACGAAGGAGGATCCATGCGACGTCTCCCACGTAAACGCCTCGCGCTCGGCGGGCTGGCGCTTGCCGCTGCGGCGATCGCGGTGACCGCCGTCGTCGCGCAGGCGGGAACGACGAAGCACCACCCGTCCGCGGCCCAGGCATTGCGTCACGCCACGGCCAAGTACCACGACATCAGCGTCGCCCAGGGTGCCGGGTACTCGCTGCTGCGCGACGCGCAGAACATCGCCTGCATCGACAACCAGCCCGTGGGCGGCATGGGCGTGCACTGGGTCAACGGCGGCGTGGGCGACACCCAGCTCGACCCGCTGAACCCGGAGGCGCTCGTCTACGCGCCGATGCGGGACCGGACGCTGAGGCTCGCGGCGCTCGAGTACATCGTGTTCGCCGACGCCTGGAACGCGCAGCACTCCTCGCCGCCGTCGATGTTCGGGCAGCAGTTCTTCCTCACGCCGGCCCCGAACCGGTTCGGCATCCCCGCCTTCTACGCGCTGCACGTCTGGATCTGGAAGCGCAACCCGGCCGGGCTCACGCAGCCCTGGAACCCGCGAGTGCACTGCTGACGTCTCCCGGTGCCTGGGCGGGGGTGTTTAGGCCGCCCTCGCCCAGGCGTTACGCTGAGAGCCGATGCCGCGCTACCTGATCGAGCGCTTCTTCGACCGGATCAGCGACGAGGACATGCTCGCCGCGACCGTCCGCTCCGACCGCATCGCCGCGGAGCGCTACCCGGAGATCACCTGGGAGCACAGCCACGTCGTGATGGACGACAACGGCGCGATCAAGACGTACTGCATCTACTCGGCGCCGACCGAGGAGATGCTGCGGGAGCACGCCGACGGGTTCGGAGCGCACGTGATCACGAACCTCTACGAGATCGTCGACGACGTCACGCCCGAAGACGTGCGCCGCCGCGCCGCCGCAGCGAACATCTAGTCGGCGGGTGTATCGAGGATTGCGTGCGTCAGGCGCGCGAACGCGCGTGCCCGGTGACCGGCGATCGAGCGGCGGCGCTCGATGTCGCCCTCCGGAACGACCGCGAGCGCCCGCGTGAGGAGCGCGACCGCCTGCTCGTAGGCGCCCTCGTCCATCGCGATCGCCGCGGCCTCGGCCGCCAGGTCGACCGCCTCGGCGTCCCCGGCCTCGCCGGCGGCCTCGCACCGGTGCAGCGCGATCTCGCCCAGCCGCCTCCCGGGCGCCGGGCCGTGCTGTTCCGCCAGGGCGGTTGCGGCTGCGGCGTGGAGCCGCGCCCTTCTGCTCGGGCCGAGGCCCGCGTACACGGCGTCACGTGTCAGGCGGTGGGCGAAGCGGTAGCGGCCGGCGGAGACCTCCTCGACGAGCCCTGCTTCGGCGACCTCGTCGAGGATCCGCTGTAGCTCGTCCTCCTCGTTCCCGGTGACCGTGGCGAGCACGGCGATGTCGAAGGAGTCTCCGAGCACCGCCGCCGCGCCGAGCGCGTCGGCGCACCCCGGCGACAGCCGCTTCAGCCGCGCGCGAACGACGTCGCGAATGCCCTCCGGCACGTCCACGAAGGCGGTCGCGGGCCGCTCCGCGACGTGTCGCGCCAGCTCGCGCACGTAAAACGGGTTTCCCCCCGTGCGGTCGTGGATCGTGCGCGCCTCCGCTGCGGCTGCGCTCGTCTCGAACGCGCTGCCGATCAACGCTGCCACCTCGGCCAGGCCGAGGCCGCCGAGCTCGATGCGCACCACGTCGCAGCTGCGCCGGATATCGGCCAACGCCCCGTAGAGCGGCGCGTCGGCCGCGTCCTCGCGATAGGTGCCGATCACGATCAGGCGGGACGAGAGCGGCCCGCGGACGATCCGGCAGAGCAGCGCCAGCGTGACCCGGTCGGCCCACTGGAGGTCGTCGAGCACGAGCAGCACGCGGCTCCCCGGTACGCCGGCCAGGCGCTCCTCGACCAGCGCCGCGTCGAGGCCCGGCTCACCGCGCGTCCCGAGGGCGTCGGCGAACGGCTCGAGTGGGACGAGCGCCTGCTCGCCGCAGGCGCCGTAGAGGATGGTCGTTCCCTCCGCCGCGGTCTCGACCGCGAAGCGGGCGGCGAGCCTCGTCTTCCCGCTGCCGGCCTCACCCACGATCAGCCCGACGTGTGTCGTCTCGGAGGCGGTGGCCCGCAGCGGGCGTAGCCGGGCGAGCTCGGCTTCGCGGCCGACGAAGAGCGCCCGGTCCACGCGCTTCAGCTGGGTCGGAACGAGCTCGGTCTCCGGCGCCCGGAACGACTCGGCGAGCTCCCGGGTCTCGTCCGACGGGCCGATGCGCAGGGTCTTGAGCAGGCGCGTGCGGAGCTCCGAGTAGAGCGTGAGCGCCCCCGGCCGGTCGCCCGCGTCGGCGAGCCGGCGCATGAGCGCCCGGTGCACATCCTCGGACAGCGGCTCGAGCGCGGCCGCACGGCGCGAAAGCTCGATCGCCGCCCTGGTGTCGCCCTCGCCGTCCGCGCGCGCCGCGAGCTCCTCGAGCAAGGCCACCGTCCAGCCGCGGTGCTCGTCGCGGGCGTCGTAGGCCCACTCGTCCTCTAGGCCGGGAAGCAGCTCGCCGTCAGCGAGCGCGAGCGCCTCGTCCAGCAGTCCTTCGGTGCGCAGCCGCCGCGCCTCGGCGACGTCGACCCACACCTCGCCGGAGAGGCCGACGTGGTCCCTGGTCGCGATCAGGGCGCCGTTCGCATCGTCTCCAAGCCGCCGCCGGAGCGACCAGAGCGCGCTGCGCAGGCTGGCCCGGGCGCTGTCGTCGAGCACGTCGGGCCAGAATTGCGCCGCGACGGCGGACCGCCGGTGGCTCCCGGGATTGAGCGCCAGCCAGGCGAGCAGCGCGGTCGCGCGGTCCGGGGTCGGGGAGGTGCGCTTTCGTCCGTCCACCTCCACCTGGAAGCCGCCAACCGCGTGGATTCGCAGCATCTCCAGCCAAGCGTACTGCGGTGACGAAGGCTTGACGGTCGCCGTGACGGACGCGTGACGGTGCCTCCGCCAGGCTCGAAAGCGTCAACGACTCGAAAGGAGAACCCCCCGATGGAGACCTACGTGATCCTCCGTCGCCACGGGTTCCGTGACGGCGACGATCTGAGGGCCGCGGCGGAGCGCTCGACGATCGAGGGCGAGGAGATGTCGGACGGCGTCCGCTGGATCCGCAGCTACGTCCTCGCCGAAGAGGACGGGACGCTCGGCACCGTGTGTATCTACCAGGCGACGAGCCCGGAGGCCGTCCTGGAGCACGCCCGGCGGGCGGACCTGCCGGCCGACGAGATCATCCCCTCGCCGGACACCGTCATCGTACGGCCGGACCCCGAGCCGGTCCCGGCCTGAGGAGGACGCATGAGACGCATCACTCGCACAAGGGTCCTGCTCGCGACCATGGTGGTCGGCGTCGCGGTTGCGGTTCCGTCGATCGCCGGCCTCGCATCGGCCGGCAACGACTTTTAACCTCACCCCTGACGGGAACCGGTTCGGGATCCCGGCCTTCTACTCCCTGCACGCCTGGGTCTGGGCGCCCAACTCCAGCGGCTTGCTCCAGCCCTGGAACCCCCGCGTCCACTGCTGACCTCCCTGGGACGGGCGGGCGCGCGCAGCCCTCACTGCCGAAAAAGACGGTCGCGGCGGCAAAGCCGCCGCGACCTCTACGGCGGCATCGCAAGCGACGCCTAGCACGCTAGGCTGGCCACCTGAGCGAAGGGAGGCCGGCATGACCGAGGTTGCGGATCAGTTCACCGAGGAGCGTTCGGGCGAGGTAACCCGGATCGCGCACTGGATCGACGGCCAGCGGGTCGAGGGCACGTCCGGCCGCAGCGGCCCCGTCTACAACCCGGCGACCGGCGAGCAGACCGGCGAGGTCGGCTTCGCGAGCGTCGAGGAGATCGACGCGGCCGTCCAGGCGGCCAAGCGCGCGTTCACGAGCTGGCGCACGATCTCGCTCTCGCGCCGCACGGAGCTCTTCTTCCGCATCCGCGAGCTCGTCCACGACCATTCCGAGGACCTCGCACGCATCCTGACGCTCGAGCACGGCAAGGTGCTCTCCGACGCGAAGGGCGAAGTCGCGCGCGGGCTCGAGGTGATCGAGTTCTGCTGCGGGATCCCCGAGCTGACGAAGGGCGGCTACTCGGAGCAGGCTTCGACCGGGATCGACGTCTACTCGATCCGCCAACCGCTCGGCGTCGTCGGCGGGATCACGCCGTTCAACTTCCCCGCGATGGTGCCCATGTGGATGTGGGCGCCGGCGATCGCCTGCGGGAACACGTTCGTGCTGAAGCCGTCCGAGAAGGACCCGTCGGCGTCGATGCTGACGGCCGAGCTGCTGAAGGAGGCCGGCCTCCCGGACGGCGTCTTCAACGTCGTGCACGGCGACAAGGTCGCGGTCGACGCGGTGCTCGGGCACCCGGAGATCGCGGCGGTGTCGTTCGTCGGCTCGACCCCGATCGCGCGCTACGTCTACGAGACCGGCACGAAGAACGGCAAGCGCGTCCAGGCGCTCGGTGGGGCGAAGAACCACATGATCGTCCTCCCGGACGCCGACATCGACATGGCCGCCGACGCGGCGGTCAGCGCGGGCTACGGCTCGGCGGGCGAGCGCTGCATGGCGGTCTCGATGCTGGTCTGCGTCGGCCACGCGGCCGACGACCTGGTGGGCGCCATCCAGGAGCGGCTGCCGAAGGTCAAGGTCGGCAACGGGCTCGAGCCCGACTCCGAGATGGGCCCGCTCGTCACGCGCGAGCACCGCGACAAGGTCGCCTCGTACATCGATCGCGGCGCGGAGGAGGGCGCGAAGGTGGTCGCCGACGGCCGCGAGACGGCGCCCGACGGCAACGGCTTCTTCCTCGGCGTGACGCTGCTGGACGAGGTCACGCCGGAGATGGACGTCTACAAGGACGAGATCTTCGGCCCGGTGCTCGGAATCACGCGCGTCGACACCTACGAGGAGGCCGTGCGGCTCGTGAACGAGAACCCGTACGGGAACGGCGTGGCGATCTTCACGCGCGACGGAGGCGTGGCGCGGCAGTTCCAGTTCGAGGTGAACACGGGCATGGTGGGCGTGAACGTGCCGATCCCGGTGCCGGTTGCGTACTACTCGTTCGGCGGCTGGAAGAGCTCGCTCTTCGGCGACTTGCACATCTACGGGCCCGAGGGGATCCAGTTCTACACCCAGGGCAAGGTCGTCACCTCGCGCTGGCCGGACCCGGCCACCTCGAAGGTCGACCTCGGCTTCCCGCAGACGCGCTGATGGTTATCGGCGTCGCGCTCTTCGACGGCGCCGAGGAGCTGGACTGGGCCGGGCCGTGGGAGGTGCTGGCGGCATGGGCGCAGCAGTGGCCCGACGACGGTGTGCGCGTGTTCACGCTCGCTCGCTCGGCGGACGTCGTCACGTGCGCGAAGGGGCTGCGCGTGCTGCCCGACGAGACGTGGGAGAGCGCGCCGCCACTCGACGTGCTCGTCTACCCCGGCGGGCGCGGGACGCGCGCGCAGCTGCGCGACGATGCCGTGCTCGACTGGGTGCGCGGCATCTCGCGGAGCGGCGCGGTCGTGGCCAGCGTCTGCACGGGCTCGCTCGTGCTGGCCGCAGCGGGGCTGCTCGACGGCAAGCCGGCGACGACGCACTGGCAGTCGCTCGAGCTGCTGCCGACGCTCGGCACCGACATCGAGGTGCGGCCGGACGACCGCTTCGTCGATAACGGCAGCATGATCACCGCCGCCGGGGTCTCGGCCGGGATCGACATGGCGCTGCACCTGGTCGTGCGCCTGCACTCGGAGGACCGTGCCCGCGAGGTGCGGCGCTACATCCAGTACGACCCCGAACCGCCGGTGTGAGCAGTCCGCGCACCGCCCCGGCGGACATCACCGCGGCGGTGCTCGCGAGCTTCGAGCGCTCCGACGACGAGCGGCTGCGCACCCTCGCGCAGAGCCTCGCGCGCCACCTCCACGCGTTCGCGACGGAGGTCGGCCTGACCCAGCGCGAGTGGGAGGAGGGCATCAGGATCCTCACCGAGACCGGCGACATCACGGACGACCGGCGGCAGGAGTTCATCCTCTGGTCGGACACGCTCGGGCTCTCGATGCTCGTCGACTCGCTCGCGAACCCGGTCCCGCCGGGCGCGACCGAGTCGACCGTGCTCGGCCCGTTCTACGTTCCCGGCGCGCCGCAGAGGCCCTTCGGGGCGTCGATCGCCGAGGAGGCGGCCGGGGCGCCCGCATGGGTCCAGGGACGCGTCCTAGGCGTGGACGGCGAACCGATCGGCGGCGCCGAGCTGGACGTCTGGCAGAACGGCGACGACCGGCTCTACGCCGTCCAGAGCCCGGAGGCGCCGGAGGACCACCTCCGCGGCAGGTTCACGACGCGCGGCGACGGCAGCTACGCGTTCCTCGCCGTCCGCCCGGTGCCGTACACGATCCCGGCCGACGGGCCGGTCGGGAAGATGCTCGAGGCGACGGGTCGCCATCCCTGGCGGCCGGCCCACATCCACATGATCGTGCGCGCGTCCGGCTACCGGACGCTGACGACGCACATCTTCGACCGCAACAGCGAGTACCTCGACTCCGACGCGGTGTTTGCCGTCAAGCCGTCGCTCCTGCGCGAGTTCGTCCGCCGCGCCGCGGACGACTCCGAGCGCCCGGCGGCCGTCGAGGGCGAGTGGTTCTCCGTCGAGAACACGATCGTCCTCGCGCCGCTCTAGGGTCGAACGATCCGGGCCCTGCCGGACATGGAGAGGTCGATGAGCGAGGACCGGAGCCAGAGGTTCGACGGCCTGTTCACCGCCTACGCGCCCGACATCGTCGCCTACTGCGGCTGGCGGGCCGCTTCGGCGAGCGACGCGCAGGACGCCGTGGCGGACGTGTTCCTGACGGCCTGGCGCCGCCTCGACGCCGTCCCGGAGGGCGACGCGGCCCGGGTGTGGCTCTACGTGACCGCCCGCAGAGTGCTCGCGAACCAACGCCGGTCGAGGCGGCGCCACGTGGCACTTCAAGAACGGCTTGCCGCCGAGCCGCCCGCCGGCGCGTCCGAACCGCCCGATTCGGCGCAAACCCGGGGTCAGGTCTTGCATTGCCGCGTTTCCGCGAACGAAGCGGAACAACTAGTCCCCAGAGAGAGGCCTGCTGGGAAGAGTTGGCACGTTCACGGTGCACCTCGCCAAGCCGTTCTCGAACGCAATGCGTTGCTGCAAGACCTGACCCCGGGTGGGCGCTAAGGGGGTGGGTGCGCACAGCCGAGGGCGGCTCCGTGCCGCCCTCCGGCTACCTCACGAAGGCGAGGACGGGGCCGAGCCGCTGCGCGCCGAGGAAGAACGACACGCGGTAGGTGCCGGTGCCACGGTCGGGGAAGTGCCGTGCCCACCGGATGTTCAGCCCGTACGCGGGGCCGGCCTTCGTCAGCCGGAAGCTGTGGCAGACCCGGCCGCCCTTCGCGACGCAGATCTTGACGCGCCCGCTGAAGGCGAAGCTCGTGATTCGCAGGTAGCGCACGCCCTTCACCTTCGCGACCGACGTGCAGTAGTCGCCGGTCGGGCTGCAGTACGTGACCTTCGCCACGGCGGTGGGCACCAGCACCGCGGCGCCGAGCACCAGCGCGACGAGCAGCAGCCGCCTCATGCAACAGCGCTCGTCGCCCGCAGCTCCTGCCCGAACCGCGCCCGCGCCACGTACTGCCCGATTCCCGGCGAGGCAACCAGCTCGTCGCCCTCCACGAGGACGTTCCCGCGCAGCAACACGACCTCGGGCGAGCCCGTCACCTCGGTGCCCTCGTAGAGGTTGTAGTCGGTCTTCGAGTGCTGGCTCGCGGCCGTGATCGTCAGCTTCTTCTGCGGGTCGAAGACGACGAGATCCGCGTCGGAGCCGACCGCGACCGTGCCCTTCCTCGGGTACAGGCCGAACAGTTTCGCCGGGTTCGTCGCCAGCAGCTCGACCATCCGGTTCAGCGAGATCCGCCCGGCCCGCGCACCGAACTGATGGATCATGTGCAACCGGTTCTCGAGGCCGGGCCCGCCGTTCGGGATCTTCGAGAAGTCGTCCTTGCCGAGCGTCTTCTGGCCGTCCCACAGGAACGCGCAATGGTCCGTCGAGATGGCCGAGAGCGCGTCGCTGCGGACGGCGTTCCAGAGGACCTCCCAGTTCGCCTTGTCGCGCACCGGCGGCGAGTAGACGTACTTCGCGCCCTCGAAGTCCGGCTTCGCGATGTCGTCCAGCGAGTTGAAGAAGTACTGGGTACAGGTCTCGCCCCAGACGTCCCAGCCCGCCTCACGTGCGAGCGCAATCGGCTCGACGGCCTCGCGGCACGTGACGTGGACGACGTAGAGCGGCGCGCCGGCGAGATGCGCGAGCTGGATCGCCCGGTTCGTCGCCTCGCCCTCCGCCTCGGGCGGCCGCGTGAGCGCGTGGTAGATCGGGTCGGTGTTGCCGGCCTCGAGCGCCTGCCGCACGAGGACGTCGATCACGTCGCCGTTCTCGGCGTGCACCATCACCAGTGCGCCGGTCTCGGAGGCGACCTCCATCGTGCGGAAGAGCGTCTCGTCGTCGACCATCAGCGCGCCCTTGTAGGCCATGAAGAGCTTGTAGGAGGTGATTCCCTCGTCGGGCAGCGAGGCGAGCTCCTCGAGCGTGCCGCCCTCCTCGAGGTCGGTGACTGCCATGTGGTAGCCCATGTCGATCACCTGCTTGCCCGTGGCCTTCGAGCGCCACTCGGCGATCGCGTCGGCGAAGCTCGACCCCCGCGGCTGGATGATGAAGTCGACGTGGCAGGTCGTCCCGCCGAACGCCGCCGCGGTCTGGCCGGACTCGACGTCGTCGATGGTGACCGTGCCGCCGAACGGCATGTCCAGGTGCGTGTGCGGGTCGACGAGCCCCGGCAGCACGTACTTGCCGCTGGCGTCGATCACCTTGTCGGCGCTCATGTCGAGCGACTCGCCGATCAGCGTGACCGTCTCGTCCTCGACGTAAATGTCCGCGACGTAGTCGTCGGCGGCGGTGATGATCCGGCCGCCCTTGATCAGTACTGACATCGGGCCCTCCTGGTCTCGCGCTCGCGCCGAGCGTAGAAGAAACGAGGCCTCCCGGAAAGGGGAGGCCTCGTGATCCGGTTGCCGGTCGACCTCAGGCGCCCTTGGGCGTGACCTTCACGGTCACCTTCTTGTAGCCGTCGCCATTCACGTCCACGCCCTCCGCCGAGATCTCGTCGACCGCGTCCTGCGCGAGGTCGGTGCGGTAGGCGTCGGGGCTCGGTGCCTTCTTGATCACCTTGAAGTCCTGTGCGATCTTCGCGGTGCGGTCGTAGGCGGCCTTGTCCATCACGCCGATGCCCTTCGTCGCCGGCCAGATGAGCGCGTTGATCTCGTTCATCTGCCACGTCTGGTGGCCCTTGCCGAGGGTCGGGCCGTTGTTGAGCACGATCTGCGTGCACTCGTTGACGTGGTCGCGGCAGTAGACCCAGCCCTTGAAGCTCGCGGCGAGGAACTTCTTGGCCGTCTCCTGGTTGTCCTTGTCCGCGATCCAGTCGCCCCGGACGAAGACGCCGTCCTCCAGCATGCCCGTGCCGACGCTCTCCATCGAGATGATGTTGAGGTCACTGGGCTTGTAGAGCTTGCCCGTCGCCGGGTTCTTCGCCTCGAGTACCTGGGCGAGCTCGTTGTAGGTCATCGCTGCGGCTGCGTCGACCTGCTTGTTCAGGAACAGGGTCATGTCGAACGGCTGGTTGACGATCGTGACGTCCGACTTCGGATTCATGCCGTTCTTGTTGAACGCGGCGTAGAGCTCGTTCTCGTTCCCGCAGCACCAGACGCCCACCTTCTTGCCGCGCATCTGCGGGATGGTCGTGATGCCGGAGTCTTTCCAGGTCAGCTCTGTCATGCCGCTCTTGCCGAAGACCTGCGCGATGTTCACCAGGTCCTGGCCCTGGTCGCGGGCGGCGAGGAGGCTCGGGAGCCAGTCGAGGCCGAACTCCGCCTGCTTGCCGAGCACGACCTGCTCGGGCGTGATGCTCGGGCCGCCGACCTTGATGTTGACGTCGAGGCCCTCCTCGTCGTAGTACCCCTTGGCCTTCGCGGCGTAGTACCCGGCGAACTGCGCCTGCGTGACCCACTTCAGCTGCAGGGTCACCTTCTTCTTGGCGCCTCCGCCCCCGGTCTCCCCCTCGGAGGACTTGCTGCCACCGCCGCCGCAGCCGGCGACGAGCACGCTCATGAGCATCACCAGCGCTCCGAGCAGGAACCTGCGACTCATCCGTTCTCCCTTCGTGTCCGATGACCCGATCCGGTCCGCGCCATTCTGACCCGCTTTCACTCCCCTTGGAAGGCCCGGCGCGAGGGGTCCCACGGGATGGTCAGCCGCTCCGCGAGAGCGACTGCGCCGTAGAAGAGGATGCCGAACGCGCTGGCCAGCACGATCCCGGCCCACGCGAGCGAGAAGTTCGTGTAGGCCGAAGCGTTGAGGATCGTCACGCCGAGCGCCGTCGTGGGCCCGCCGAAGTACTCCCCGACGATCGCGCCGATCATGGAGAGCACGCTCGCGATCTTCAGGCCGGCAAAGAGGTGCGGCAGCGAGGCCGGGATGCGCACGTGGCGAAAGGTCGAGGTCTGGCCGGCGGCGTAGGAGCGCATCAGCTCGATCGCGCGCGGGTCGACCGAGCTCAGGCCGCGGAGCATGTTGATCTGCACCGGGAAGAAGCAGAGGACTGCCGCGATCGCCATCTTCGAGAACGGGTTCAGCAGCCCGAACCAGTTGTTCATGATCGGCGCAAAGGCGATGATCGGCACCGCGTTGGCCGCGACCGCAAAGGGCATGAACGCGGTCCCGACCGGTCGGAAGGCCGCGAACACGAGCGCGACGAGGATCCCGAGGCTCGAGCCGATCGCGAAGCCGCCGAGCGCCTCCTTGAACGTGTAGATCCCGGCGTGCCACAGCGAGCTGCGCTCGTCCCAGAGCGTCTGCGCAATCTCGGTCGGCTTCGGCAGCAGGAACTCCTGCACGTTGAAGGCCACGACCAGGAACTGCCAGGCGAGGATCCCGAGCGCGAAGACGACGAGCGGCGGGCCCCAGTCGACGACCCGCTGGCGAACGGCAACGGTCACGTCGCGTCCTCCAGCAGCTCGGGCTCGACCTGCGCGCCGCGCCCGGCGAGGCGCTCGCGCACTCCCGTCACGAGCTCGAAGAAGCGCGGCTCCTCGCGTGTCTCCGCGGTGCGCGGATAGGGCAGGTCGACGTCGACGATGTCCGCGATCTGTCCGGGCCGCGGCGACATTACGACCACACGCATCGAGAGGAACACGGCCTCGGCGATCGAGTGCGTGACGAAGACGATCGTCGAACCGCTGGCCTCCCAGATCCGCAGCAGCTCCATGTTCAGGCGCTCGCGCGTCATCTCGTCGAGTGCGCCGAACGGCTCGTCCATCAGCAGCAACGCCGGGTCGAACGATAGGGCTCTGGCGATCGCGACCCGCTGCTGCATGCCGCCCGACAGCTCCCAGGGGCGGCGGTCCTCGAACCCTTCGAGCTCGACGAGCCTGAGCAGCTCATTCACTCGCTGCGTCCGCTTCTCGCGGCTCCAGCGCAGCAGCTCCAGCGGCAGCGCGATGTTCTTGGCCACGGTGCGCCAGTCGTAGAGCACCGCCTCCTGGAAGACGATTCCGTAGTCGTGGTCGCGCCGCGCCTGCGAGGACGGCTTGCCGTTGACCTCGACGACGCCGTCGGAGGGGTCGATCAGGTCGCCGATGATCCGCAGCAGCGTCGACTTGCCGCAGCCGGAGGGGCCGATCATCGAGATGAGCTCCTGCGGCCGCACGTCGAGGTCGATCCCGCTGAGCGCGGTCACGCCGGCCTTGAAGCGCTTCGAGACACCCTGAATCGAGACTGCGGGACGGTCGCTCATACGACGCGCTCCGGAGCGCGGCGCAGCACCAAGTGCTCGACCAGGACGACGGCGCCGAAGAACGCGAAGCCGAGCGCGGCGCAGATGATGTTCGTCGCCCAGAGCCGCTCGGGCCCGGTCGCGTAGTACTGGTTGAAGTTGACGATCGCTCCGCCGAGGCCGTCCTGGATCGAGGCCGGCGTCTCGCCGATGATCGCGCCGATCACGCTGGCGGTCGCCGAGATCTTCAGCGCGGAGAAGACGAACGGCAGCGAGGCGGGCATGCGCAGCTTCCAGAGCACGCTGCGGCGGTCGGCGGCATAGGAGCGCATCAGCTCGAGGTCACGTGGCTTGGGCGAGAGCAGCCCGCGCAGCGTGTTCATCGCGACGGGGAAGAATGTGAGGTACGCGGCGATCACGGAAACCGAGACCCACGGCGTCACGCCCTTCGTCCCCAGGCCGACGACCACCATCGGCGCGACCGCGAGGATCGGAACAGTCTGCGAGACGACGATGTACGGCAGCAGGCCTCGCCGCAGAAGCACCGAGTGCGCGAGCAGCACGGCGAGTCCGAAGCCGACGAGCCCGCCGATCACGAAGCCGAGGAATGCCTCCTTCATCGTGAACAGCGCCCAGTGCCACTCCAGCTGGATCAGCGGCGGCCCGCCCGGCTGAAGCGGCTCGGTGAGCGCGCTCAGCATGTCGTGGATGTGCGGCATGTTGGTCGCGTTGACCGGGAACGGCCAGGTGATCCCGGCCGTCTCGCCGAACCAGCGGTAGCCCTCCCAGAGCGCCCAGAAGACCGCGATTCCGGCCACGACCAGGCCGACGCGCCTCAGCCCGTGTATCGCCCCGATCCTCGGTGTTGTCGTGCGGTCGACGGCAATCGAAGCCATCCGCGCATGCTTACCACACTCCGCTGCAGGCAGTTAGCATCGCGCCGTGCCGCTCGATCCCGCGAGAACCGTCGCCGAGCTGAAGGAGCTGCGCGAGCTGACCGGGGACGAGAACGGTGCGCAGCGTGTGGCCTGGACGGAGACGTGGGAGCGCGCCCGCGGGTGGCTGCGGGAGAAGCTGGACGGGCTGCCGCTCGAGGAGGAGATCGACCAGGCGGGGAACCAGTGGTGGACGCTGCAGGGCGCGTCCGATCGGGCGGTGCTGGTCGGGGGTCACATCGACTCGGTCCCGAACGGCGGCTGGCTGGACGGGGCCCTGAACGTGGTCGCCGGAGTCGAGGTGGTGCGGCGGCTGGCCGAGGACGGCTCGCCTGCGACGACGGTGCGGCTCGTGAACTGGGCCGACGAGGAGGGCGCGCGCTTCGGACGCTCGCTGTTCGGGTCCTCTGCCGCGGCCGGCTCGATGGCCGACCAGGACGAGCTGCGCGAGCGCCGCGACGCGGAGGGCGTCTCGCTTCCGGACGCGGTGGGTGCCCACGACGTGGAGTTGGACCGTGCGCTGGAGGCGCGCTCGCAGCTGGAGGGTGCGGCGGCATACCTCGAGCTGCACATCGAGCAGGGGCCCGTGCTGGAGTCCCTCGGGCTCCCGCTCGGGGTCGTGCTCGGGACGTTCGGCGTGGAACGGCACCAGGTCACGTTCCGCGGCCAGGCCGCGCACGCGGGATCGACGCCGATGGACAAGCGGCGCGACGCGCTCGCGGGTGCGGCGAAGCTGGAGCTGGAGATCCGGGAGATCGCCTCGCGCGTCGGCGAGGGGGCCGTGTGCACGATGGGCGGCGTCGTGACGAGGCCGGGAATCGTGACGTCGGTAGTCGAGACGGCGGAGTGCCTGCTGGACCAGCGGCACCTCGACGCGGCGAAGCTGGCGGAGATGCTGAGCAATGCCGAGGCGGCGTCGCGCCGGTTTGCCCAGGAGGAGGACATCGAGGTCGAGTGGGAGCGGATCTGGAACATCGAGCCGATCCTGTTCGACGAAGGGCTGATCTCGTTGGCGGACGAGGCGATCCGCGAGGTGGCGGGCGAGTCGCACCGGCTGCCGAGCGGGCCGCTGCACGACGCGGCCGAGGTCGCGCGCGCGGGTGTGCCGACGGTGATGCTGTTCGTCCAGAGCCTGCGCGGGCTCTCGCACACGAAGCTCGAGGACACCAAGGAGGAGCACCTCGAGCTGTCGGTGCAGGCGCTCGACCGGCTGGCGGACAAGACGATCGCCCGCGTCGCCGCGGGCTGAGGTTCGACCGCTTGCGGTCGTGGATTGGGTCGTGATCCCGCTGATCGCGCTGCTCGTCGCGCTGCCGCTCACGCTGGTGCGCAGCCTCTTCTCCAAGAGGCGGTGGATCGAGGCGGAGACTCGCTGGCCGGCGCCGATCCTCGTTCGCTGGCGTACGACGGCGGCGCAGGCGGAAACGGCGGTGTCCGAGATAGCCGATGCGTTGTCGCGCGGCTACGACGTGAAGGTGAAGGATGCGGAGCTCGAGTCGATGACGGAGCCGCTGGGCTTTCGCGACCTCGACCGGTAGGCCTGCGCAAGTCACACTTCCGGCACGAAGGCGTCACCCACGCGTGACGGTTTCGTCGGCACGGTGGAGGCATGCGCCTTCTGCTCGTGCTCCTCGCCGCTGCGGCGTTCGCCGCGCCCGCCCGCGCGACTCTGGAGACCGTGGTACTCGCACCGGCAGACGACGTCTCGCTGCCGTTCCTCTGCAACTGGGGCTATGACTGGGAGGAGCGCTGCTACCGCGACGACCTCGACCGGCTGGAGCTCGGCGGCGCCGGAGACAAGGTCTGGCGGTCAGCGCTGCGCTTCCAGCTCGACGGGCTCCCGCCCGACGCGACGATCGTGACGGCGGAGCTGTGGCTCGCGTACGACGGGACGTGCACAGCGCCGCTGCGGCGAACGGTGCCGTGCGACGGCCGCGGCTTCTCGCTCGAAGCCCACCCGATCTACACGCCGAACTGGTACGCACGCAGGGAGGTTGCGTTCGGGCCGGCGGTCGCGTTCGCCGAGGTGGAGCCCGGCGCCGGCCCGGAGTGGGTCGTCTGGGACGTGACGGACACGGTCGCCGAGTGGTACTCGGGAGGCCTCGCGAACGACGGCGTGCTGCTGAAGCTCGTCGACGAGCAGGAGGACTACGCGGTGGGGGGTCCGGCACTCCCGAGCTCGAGTTACGCCGACCCAGCGGTGCGCCCGCGACTGGTGGTGTGGCTCATGACCTGAGAGGGCTTGACGAAATACCGGCTGTGCCGCCGGAACGCGCTGCTCGCCCCGATGCTGCGTCCTCAGTCGCGGCCGTACCTTCCAGGTACGAACGCTCCCTGCGTCCTTGCCTCGGAACGACCATCGCGCTCCGGCGCCGAGCGCCATTCCGCCAAACCCTCCTGGCGAACGAGCGTCCTTGCACGTCGATTTGACGGCGGTATGCTCACTTTCCTGCCAGTGACCGGGAGGAGGAGCAGATGCTGAGCTTCGGCGTGACCGCCCTGCCGGACCCGCCCTACACGCGCCTCGTCGAGGTGCTGCAGAACGGCGAAAGGAACGGCTTCGAATACGGCTGGACCTACGACTCGCACATCCTCTGGCAGGAGAGCTACGCGCTCCTTCCCGTCGCCGCTGTGCAGACCGAGAAGATCAAGCTCGGCCACTGCGTCACGAACCCGGGCATCCGCGACGCGACCATCACCGCGAGCTGGTACGCGACGCTGCACGACATCTCGAACGGGCGCGCCGTGATGGGGATCGGCCGCGGCGACTCGTCACGCCGGGTCGTCGGGCTCAAGCCCGTGAGGGTGGCCGAGTTCGAGCGCCGCCTGGCCATGATCAAGGACCTGATGAACGGCCGGGCGGTCGAGTGGAACGACAAGGAGCTCAAGCTCGAATGGGTCCGGGACGAGCTGCCCGACATCCCGATGTGGGTTGCCGGCTACGGGCCGCGTGCGCTCGGCGTCGCGGGCCGCGTCGGCGACGGCGTGATCATCCAGCTCGCCGACCCGCAGATCATCCAGTGGATCATGGGGACCGCGCGAAAGGCCGCCGAGGAAGCGGGCCGTGACCCGGACGCGCTGAAGTGCATCGTCTGCGCCCCGAGCCACGTCTCGGACGACCTGGCGGAGGCCCGCGACCAGGTGCGCTGGTTCCCGGCGATGGTCTCGAACCACGTCATGGACCTGATCGAGCGCTACGGCGAGGACTCGGACGAGATTCCGAGCGCGCTCACCGACTTCGTCAAGGCGCGGAAGTTCTACGACTACAAGGACCACAGCCGCGTGGGTGCCAAGCACGGCGAGTTCGTCACCGACGAGATCTGCGATCGCTTCTGCGTCCTCGGCACGCCCGAGCAGATCACGGAGAAGCTGCGCGAGCTCGAGGGGATCGGCGTCGACCAGTTCGACATCTATCTGATGACCGAGCGCGCGGACGAAACGCTCGCCGCCTACGGCAGCGATGTCATCCCGCAGTTCACGACGGTCGCGGCCTGAGGTCTACGGAGCGCGCATTGCGCGCACGACTCGGCTCATCGGGACGAAGACCACGGTCCCCGTCTGCCCGGGCGCGATACGGTTGAACGCGTAGACGAGCCCGCGCGGCTCGATCCGGACGCCGATCACCGCCGGCGGGGTGGTGACGAGCACCCGATCGCGTCCGCTCGTGAGGCGCCGGATGTGCACGACGCGCGCGTAGCCGCCGCTCGGGAACGGCGCCGCGTAGGTCGCGAACCCCGAGCTGATGTCGAGCCCGCTGGCCTTGTGGGCCACCCGCCACGTGCGCAGGCGCCGGCCGGAGTGCGAGTTGTAGACCTCGAGCGTGTCGCCGGTCGTCAGGACCGCGAGGTAGTCGCCGCGAATGGCGACCTCGGTTGCGTCCTTCGCGGGCGTCACCGTGCGCAGAAGCGTGCCGCGCGTCGAGTAGACGCCCACGGTGCCGTCCACGCGCAGCACCGCGACTAGTTTGCCGTCGGTCGACTTCGCGAGCATCGTCCCGGTTCCCTGAGCGAGGTCGCTGAGCCGCCCCCCGATCCTCTGCAGGCGCGCCGAGCTGACGGAACCGCTCGAGTCGGTCGCCCAATGGTCGACCCCGAGGAAGGTCCCGGCCCCGACCAGCCCGCCGAGCCAGTTGCCGGTCAGGATCCCGCTCACGTCACCTGTTCGGAACGCGGTGGCGAGCACGCGCTCGTGCGGACGCGCGACCGGGGTGACGTAGAGGTGGTCGCCGCTCTCGCTGTTACCGCCCTGGTTCACGATCCACGCTGCGCGGCCGCCGGCCAGTGCGAGCTCGCGGACCCCGGCGCCGGTGCTGGTGTTGTCGGCGTCGCAGGTCTGCCGGCCGCTCACGCGGGTCGTCGTCCTGCGCTCGAGGTTCCAGACGTAGACCTCGTTGCACGGATGCCGCGTGCCGTACTCACCGGCGACGTCGTAGGCGACGCGGGAGCCGTCCATCGCCAGCGACTCGATCCGCCCGTCCGCTCGTTTCTGCAGCGAGCCCGGGCTCGTCGCCGCGGCGCCGTCGAGCACGACGAGCAGCAACGCGGCGAGCGCAACAACCGCCGCGGTTGCCGATCGAGCCAACAAGAGCTCTTGCCTCATGTGCACGGTTCTAATGGACTTCGATGAACGATGTGTTAAGTCTCCTGTGTTAAGTCTCCGTACGGACATTCGGGGGCACTCGCGCTCCGCCGACCGCGACCGGCGGTGTAGCCTCACGGGCGGTGAGGGGGCAGAGGCGGATCGGCTTGGCGGCGGCGCTCGTCGCCATGCTCGCGGCAGTCGCGGCAGGGTGTGGCTCGAGCAAGGAAGCGTCTTCAGGTCCGACAGCCACCACCGGCGCGGCTTCGAGCTGTGCCAAGTCCGACCTGCAGCTCGTCAACGCCGGCGTCCTGACGATCGGCACCGACAACCCCGCCTTCCCGCCGTGGTTCGGCGGCACCCCACACAAGCCGTGGCAGGTCAGCGACCCGCGGAGCGGCGAGGGCTACGAGAGCGCCGTCGCATACGCGGTCGCGAGGCACCTCGGTTTCGCGAAGAGCGAGGTCGAGTGGACTCACGTCCCGTTCAACAACTCCTTCGCCCCGGGCCCCAAGTCGTTCGACTTCGACATCAACCAGATCTCGTTCGACAAGAAACGGGCGGAGGTCGTCGACTTCAGCGACTCGTATTACGACGTCAACCAGTCCATCGTCGTGAACAAGGGCACGCCGATCGCGTCCGCGCAGTCGATCGCCGAGCTGAAGCCGTATTCGCTCGGCGCGCAGCTCGGCACGACGAGCTACGACTTCATCAAGAAGGAGATCAAGCCCTCGAAGCAACCGTCCGTCTTCCCGCAGAACGCGGGCGCCGTGCAGGCTCTCAAGAACAAGCAGATCGACGGGCTCGTCGTCGACCTGCCGACCGCCTTCTACGTCACGGCGGTGCAGGTGCCGAACGGGAAGGTCCTCGGCCAGTTCCCCACGAAGCCCGGCGGCGAGCACTTCGGGATGGTGTTCGAGAAGGGGAACTCCCTCCGCGCGTGCGTGAACAAGGCGCTGGAGAAGCTCCGTAGCGACGGGACGCTCGCGCAGCTTCAGCAGAAGTGGCTAGCGAAGGCGACCGGCGCGCCGACCCTGAGGTAGAGCGCCGCTCGCGCCTGCTCGGCGGGCTGCACTTCGAAGGCGAAGGCGCGCGCGGGGTCGCGATCGCGCTTCTCAGCACCACCGTCTTCGTGACGGTGGTGATCGTCGCGGTCACGCAGTCGGCCGGCTGGCCGGAGGTCAAGCGCTCCTTCTTCGACTGGGGCGACATCTCGAGCTCCTTCCCCGACATCGCCCGGGCGTTCGTCCTCAACGTGAAGATCTTCCTCGTCTGCGAGGTGTGCATCCTGATCCTCGCGCTCGTGATCGCGGTGCTGCGCAGCCTGCCCGGGCCGGTCTTCTTCCCGCTGCGCGCGCTCGCCGTCGTCTACGCCGACCTAGCCCGCGGCGTCCCGACGATCCTCGTGATCGCGCTGCTCGGCTTCGGGGCGCCGGCGCTGCAGCTCACCGGGGTCCCGCGCTCGCGCGTCTTCTGGGCGGGCATCGGGCTGATCCTCGTCTACAGCGGCTACGTCTCCGAGGTCTACCGCGCGGGCATCGAATCGGTACACCCGAGCCAGGAGGCGGCGGCGCGCTCGCTCGGCCTCTCGCGCTTCCAGGCGCTGCGACGCGTGATCCTTCCGCAGGCGATTCGGCGCGTCATCCCACCGCTCCTGAACGACTTCATCGGCCTGCAGAAGGACACCGCCCTCGTGGGGACGCTCGGCGTCGTCGAGGCCTTCAACCAGTCGCAGATCTACTCGAACGCAACCTTCACCTACGGCTCCTACCTCGCCGCGGCGGCGCTGTTCGTCGCGATCACGATCCCGCTCGCCCGCTTCACCGACTGGCTGATCGCGCGCGACCGCAGGCGCCGCCAGGCCGCGGGCGGATTCGCGTAATGGGCTCATTGAAGCTCGAGAGCGTCCACAAGTCGTTCGGCGACCACGAGGTGCTGCGCGGGATCGACCTCGGCGTCGCGGAGCATGAGGTCGTGTGCCTGATCGGCGCGTCCGGCTCGGGCAAGTCGACGCTGCTGCGCTGCGTGAACCTGCTCGAGCCGCTCGACGCCGGCCGCATCTGGCTCGGCGAGGAGGAGATCACGCGGCGAGGCGTCGGCGTGAACGCCGTTCGCCGGCGGATCGGAATCGTCTTCCAGGCGTTCAACCTCTTCCCGCACATGACCGTGCTGCGCAACGTGACGCTGGCCCCGCGCGACGTGCTCAAGCTCCCACGCGCGGAAGCGGAGGCTCGGGCGCTCGAGCTGCTCCGGCGCTTCGGCCTCGAGAGCCGGCGCGACGAGTACCCCGACCGGCTCTCGGGCGGCCAGCAGCAGCGGGTCGCGATCGTTCGCGCGCTCGCGATGCGGCCCGAGCTGATGCTGCTCGACGAGGTCACGAGCGCACTCGACCCCGAGCTCGTGGCGGAGGTGCTGAACGTGATCCGCGAGCTTGCCGAGGGCGGGATGACGATGGTGATCGCGACGCACGAGATGAGCTTCGCCCGCGACATCGCGAACCGGGTCTGCTTCCTCGAGGACGGCCTGATCCTCGAGGAGGGGTCGCCGAAGGAGATCTTCGCGAGCCCCAAGGAGCCGCGCACCCAGCAGTTCCTGGAGCGCATCATCGAGGCCGGCAGGCTCTAGGCTTCGTCCCGATGGCAGAGCTGGCAGTCCTTCAGGTGGTGGGATCGGAGCCCGAGGCCGAGATCATCCTCTCGCTCCTCCGCAGCGAGGGCATCCCGGCGATCGCGCAGAAGACGAACTACGCGGTCGGGCTCGCGGACGCGGCGGAGAGCGGCGCCGGGCCTCGCGAGATCCTCGTCCACGCCGAGAACCTCGAGCGGGCGCGCGCGGTCCTCGAGGATCAGCCGTCCGTGTAAAGCGCGAGACACCGCCGATTCACGTGTAAGAACGGTGTGCCGGCCCAGGCGAGGGGTCTAGTACTTGTAATCGGGAAAACCCTGGTCTTGGCAAGCAAACCAGGGGAGGGACTGACACCTCATGAGACGCTACGGACTGCTGCTTGCGATCGCGCTCTTCGCGCTCGTGGGCTACAGCGCGCAGGCCGCGACATCTGCGCACAAGACCGTTGTCTGCCACGCGACAGGGCGGGAGTCTCGCGGCCTTACGTCCACATCACGACCGCCAACCGCGCCGCCTGACAGGGGCTGCGTCGATGCCCCGCGTGGGCTCGTGCGCCAGATCCTGCAGCACCCGGGCCTCTTCTACGTGAACGTCCACACGACGACGTACCCGGACGGGGCGATCTCGGGGATGCTGAAGAAGGCGACCAAGCGGTAGCGCAACCGACACGAATTGAGCGACACGCGAGGCCCGGCTTCAAGCCGGGCCTCGCTGTCTCCTAGAGTTCTCCGCTCACGGCCGCGAATAGGAGGTCTTGCGATGGAAGCAGGCACCCAGGCTGGAGGCGGGCCGCGGTATCCCGTCGAGTACTCGGTCGAGTACCCGGACCGCGACCTCAACCGGCTGACGACCGCATTCAGGCTGATCTGGGCGATCCCGATTTCGATCGTGCTGGCGACGCTCAGCGGTGAGCACGCCGCCGGCTACGGCTACGGGCAGTACTGGCACTTCGGCGCCGCGCTGGGAGGAGGGCTCTTCCTCGGGCCGCTGCTGATGATCCTCTTCCGGCAGAAGTATCCGCGCTGGTGGTTCGACTGGAACCTCGAGCTGCTGCGGTTCCAGAACCGCGTCGGCGTCTACTTCGCGTTGCTGGACGATCGGTACCCCTCCACCGACGAGCGGCAGTCCGTTCAGCTCGACTTCCCGTATCCGGATGCCCAGCGCGACCTGAACCGCTGGCTACCGCTCGTGAAGTGGTTTCTCGCGATCCCGCACTACGTCGTGCTGCTCTTCCTCTGGCTCGCGGGCTTCGTCTGCGTGATCCTGGCGTGGTTCGCGATCCTCTTCACCGGGAGGTATCCGCGCGGGCTGTTCGAGTTCGTCGTCGGGGTGATCCGCTGGGGCAACCGCGTTCTCGGGTACGCGTTCCTCCTCGTCACCGACGAGTACCCGCCGTTCCGGCTGGACCCGTGAGCGAGCTCTAGTTCGCGGAGACGCCGTCGAGCAGCGCCCAGTTCGCCGCGAGCGCTGCCTCGGCGAGACCCACCAGCCGCGGGTCGTGGCTGCCTGCGAGCGCCTTGCGCGCCTCGGCCGCGTGCTCGTGGTCGCGCTCGCCGTGGACGGCGAAGTACGCAGTCGCTGGCGTGTCGTCCGAGAAGCCGTAGTGCTCGACCAGGCCGCGCAGCTTCGTGTCCGAGATCGCCGGCTGGCCGGCCTCGATCGCGTAGAGGATCGCGGCCGCGCCGAGCTCGTCGCCGGCGGCCGCCCAGGCGGTGGCGCAGCAGCGGGTCTCGGGGAGCGGCTCGTTCGCCTCGGTGCCGAGCGCGGAGGCAAAGTCGTCCCAGAGCGCGATGTGCGAAGCCTCCTCGTCGGCGTGCAGCCGGGCGGTCCGGGCGGCGCGCGCCAGCGCGACCACCGCGTGCCGGTACTCACCGGCGTAGCGGGCCAGCTCGTCGCGCGTCAGCTCGCCCTGCTCCCAGCGCGTGTAGAACGGATGCTCGAGCACGTTCCACCGCTCCCGAGCCGCGTCGATCCCTGCGATCACATCCATCTCTGGGCTCCTCCCGTCGCCTGACCCCGCTGAGACGATCCTACTGGGGTCGGCCGACGATTGGCACTCTGGAGAGATGGCGGTCGTGCGGCTGCGCCGCGTAGTCAAGGTCCACGGCGAAGGGCGCGCCGCGCTGCGCGTGCTCGACGGGCTCGACCTCGACGTCGAAGCAGGCGAGCTCGTCGCCGTCACCGGCCGCTCCGGGTCGGGCAAATCGACGCTCTTGAACGTGGTCGGCGCGCTCGACGGCGTCGACGGCGGCGAAGTCGAGGTGGCAGGGGTCCGGCTCGACGGCGCGCCGGAACGTGTGCTCGCGCCGCTGCGGCGCGACCGGATCGGCTTCGTCTTCCAGGCCTTCCACCTGCTGCCGGAGCTGACGGGGCTCGAGAACGTGCTCTTGCCGGCGCGGCTGAACGGGCGCGGGCCTGCCATGCGGCGCGGACGAGAGCTCGTGGAGCGGCTCGGGCTCGGCGAGGCGGCGGAGCGGCTGCCGACCGTGCTCTCGGGCGGGGAGCAGCAACGGCTCGCGATCGCGCGGGCGCTGGTGAACGATCCGCAACTCGTGCTCGCCGACGAGCCGACCGGGAACCTCGATGCCGAGTCGGGCGAGACCGTGCTGTCGCTGCTGCGGGAGATCGCCGACGAGGGGCGGGCAGTGCTGCTCGTGACGCACGAGCAGGCCGCGACCCGTCGCGCCGACCGCGTGCTGCGGCTCGAGGGCGGCCGGTTGCTGTGAGAGCCGTTCTCGCGTACGCGCGGGCCCGGCTGCGGGCGAGGCGCGGGCGAGTGCTACTCGCCGCGGGCGGGATCGCGGCGGCCGGGGCGATGCTCGGCGCGTCGGTCACCGTCGCCTACGGCCTGGCGACCGGCTTCGACCGCACGGCGGCGCGGGCGCAGCTGCCGGACGTCCTCGCGACCTTCCAGCCGGAGTCGCGCCGAGATGTCGAAAACGTTGTCTCCAGCCTCGCGAACGTTCGTGCCGCCTCGTACCGGATTCAGGCTGCGCACGTCTTCCTGGCCGCGGGCCGCCGCCGGTATGAAGACGACGCGACCGTGGTGGGCGTCCCGCCCGGCAGCCCACGTGGCTACGCGCTCATCAGCGGGCGCGACCGACGCTCCGCGCGGGAAGTGGTGATCGAGCAGGGCCTCGCCCGGGAGTGGCACCTGCGACCCGGGTCGCGGATGAACGTCGGAGGCGACGACGTGCGGGTCGTCGGCGTCGCGGTCGCGCCGGACAACGTCGCCTTCCCGCTCTCGCGCGGGCCGCGCGTCTGGCTCGACTACCGCGATGCGGCGGTGGTCACCGGCATGCCCCTGGGCACCGTGAACTCCGCGGTGCTCTGGCTCGTGGACCCGGGCCGCGTCGACGTCACGCTCGCGCAGGCGCGGTCGGCGAGCCTCGGCGTCGTCGGCCTGCGCGTGACGACCCGTGCCGGGCTGCAGGTGCTGATCGGCCAGGCGGCCGGAATCGTGATCGCGCTCCTCGTGGCGTTCTCGCTGATCGCGCTCGTCGTCGCCGGGACGATGCTCGCCGCGTCGGCCAACGCGGAGGTACAGCGCCGGCGCCACGGGCTCGGGCTGCTTCGCGCCCTCGGCGCGCCGCCGCACACCGTCGTCGCGAGCGCCGTCGTGGAGGCGGTCGCCGTGGCGCTTCCGGCGGGAGCGATCGGCGTCCTCGTGGGCTGGGCCGCGGTCGTCTCGCCGCTCGACCGGCTGCTCGCGAGCCTCAGCCAGCTCGGGCCGGGGGCGGCGGTTGCGCCGCTCCTCGTCGGTGTCCTCGCCGCCCTTGTGGCGCTCGTCGCGGCGGCGTCGGCGTGGCCGGCCTGGCGGGCGACCCGCGGGCCGGCCGCTGCGATCCTGCAACGTGGGGACGTGGTCGGCTCCGCTAGGCGGCTGCCCGGAGGAGGAGGCCCGGCCGCGCTCGGCCTGCGGATGGCGGCGGCGCGGCCGGCGCGCACGATCGGCGGCACCGTGGTGCTCGGCTCGGCTGTCGTCGTGATCCTGCTGATCCTCTCGATCGCGACGCTGCTATTGCGGCTCGACCGGAACCCGGTCGCGGTGGGCAAGCGCTACCAGCTGACGGTCGCCGCCGCGCCCTCCGAGTCGGCGCGGATCGCCCGCCTGCCCGGAGTGGAGGCGGCCGCGCCGCGGTACGAGCTGAACGCCGCCGACTCGTTCGACCTCGGCGAGCCGTTCACCGTGATCGCGTTCCCTGGCGACCACACGCGCTTCGAGGCGCCGGCGCTCACCGAGGGGCGGCGGCTGGGCGGGCCGCGGGAGGCGGAGGTTGGTCTCGGGCTCGCGCAGATCCTGAACCTCCAGCCGGGCTCGACGCTCGCTGCGCAACTGCCGAGCGGGCGCGAGGTGCGGTTCCGCGTGGCCGGGATCGTGACGGCGTTCGAACGCCAGGGGCGCGTCGCGTACGTCCAGCCGCAGCGGCTCGGCGGCGAGGCGCCGGCGGAGATCGCGGTGCGGCTGAGGTCGTCTGCCGACGTGAATGCGGTTCGGCGGGAGCTCGACAAAGCGGGCTTCTTCGCGACCTCGTCGCGCGGGATCGCGGGCCAGTCCGTGCAGAGCTGGGCGGCGCGCTCGAGCGGCTTCATCGACGTCCTGGTCACGCTGCTGCGGACGGTCGCCATCCTCGACGCGCTCGTCTGCCTCTACGCGATCGCGCAGCTGCTCGCCCTGACCGTCCAGGAGCGGCGCGGCGGCCTCGCGACCGTGCGCGCGCTCGGCGGCCGGCACCGGCAGCTCGCCGGCATCGTCGCCGCGGCCGTGGCGCCCGTGGTCGTGCTCGCGATCCTCGTCGGCGCCGCGGCGCAGCGCTGGCTGGTCGGCCCGGCGGTGGCGCGCCTGGCCGCGAGCTATGTCTCCCTCACGCTCGAGCCGTCGGCCGCCGCGGTCGGGTTGACGGCGCTCGGGCTCCTGGTCGGCACGGTCGTGACCGTGTTCTGGGCGACGCGGCTCGTGATGCGCGGGCCGGTCGTGGCCTGGATGCGGGAGCGCTAGCGCAGATACAGACGCGCGTTGCGATCGGCGCGCGATCCCGCGAAGCCATGTACGCGGCCGCCCTGGAAGTCGAGGTACGCGAGGTCGCGCGAGATCTCGGCGTCGCGGTCGGAGGGATCGTGGTCGACCATCCACGTCTGCAGCACGTACCCGCCGTCCGCCGTGCGGTCGAGCTCGAACGCGCGCGCCTGCTGCGGGTAGTCCGTGAGCGACGAGGTGCCGACCAGCCAGAAGTGGCCGTACGGCCGGATCTCGTTGCGGTGCGTGTCGCCGTTCACGGCCGCGACGACCCGCGCGTCGCGGTCGAGCAGCGCGAGCGCCGCAGCTCCCCCGGCCGACGAGCGCAGCGGCGAGTGCGTGAAGACGACGACCGGCCGCTTCCCCGCCGCACGCAGCTGCCGCGCCAGCCAGCGCAGCTGCGTGGGCCGCACGAGGCCGCTCGCGCCGCCGCCCCGACGGATCGTGTCGAGGACGATGCCGCGCATGCCGCCGACGTCGAACGCGTAGTCGAGCAGCAGCGGCCCACGGCCGCCGTGGCCGCTCGCGCGCCGCAGCGCCGCAAGCAATTCGGCTGGCGTGAGCTCCCGCCGGCGCGGATCGGCCGGGACGCGCACCGAGGCCCCCGGGGGGCCGTGCTGCAGCAGCCGCGCGACCACCGAGGGCGTAAGCCGGAGCCCCTGCGCCGCCCGCAGCGCGGCCGAGCTCAGGGCGAGGATCTTCCGGTCTCCGGTCGCGATCGCGTTCGTCCGCACGGTCGGCGCCAGGTTCCCTTGCACGAGCAGGTCGTGGTTCCCGACGGCCGGGTACCACGGCGCCTGCAGGCCCGGCGACTCGAACGGCCGCTGGGCCCGGGCGAGCAGCCCCGGATGGCGAGGCGGGTCGACATCGGGGCGGTAGTAGTAGGGATCCGGGTCCGAGGTGGCCTGCACGCCCTGGTAGCCGGGCGCGCCGCTGTTCGGGTCGACGCGGCCGCCGCGCAGGATCGCCAGCGCCTCGTCCAGCTCGTTGCGCTGCGCGTTGTCGATCAGGTCGCCGGTGACGACGACCGCCTGTGCGTCGAGCGCGTTCAGGGACTGCACCGCAGCCGTCAGCACTTGCCCGCTCAGCGCCTCCTGCGGCCGAAACGCCGAGGTGAAGGGTGGCCCGCGGCGGTCGAGCAGCTCCAGCCGCGCAGGCGACTCCTCGTCCACCACGTGCGCGTCGGTCAGCTGGGCGAAGAGCGCGACCCGCCCTACCACGCGGGAGCGCGGCCCGAGCCCGGTCCGGTCGACCAGCGGCTCGCCGCCGGCGCGCTCGAGAACCCCGTCGCCGTTGCGGTCGCGGAACGTCGCTTTCGGTGTCTCGCCGGGCGCCGCGCTTCCGCCGCGGGCCAGCACGATCGCGAGCACCGCGGCCCCCGCGGCGAGCAGCGCGAGGAGCACCGCTAGACCCTTCCGACCCACGCGGACATGGTGCCGAAGCCGAGGGGCACCCCCAAGACCCGCCCCCCGGGGTTTTGTCGCGGTCCGCTCTACAATTCAGTCCTGCGGGCCGTAGATAGAGGGGATTCACCGAACTGAGCACACCTGCAGTACGCGAGGCGTCAACAGCCCTGCCCACCGGCACGGTCACCTTTCTGTTCACCGATATCGAAGGCTCTACTCGGCTGCTCACGGGCCTGGGGCGCGACCGCTACCGGGAGGTGCTGGCGACCCACAACCGCCTGCTGCGCACCGCCTTCGCCGACGGCGGCGGAATCGAGATCGACACCAAGGGCGACTCGTTCTTCGTCGTCTTCCGCAGCGCCGGCTTGGCCGTCGACGCCGCCGCGGCTGCACAGCGGGCGCTCTTCGGGCAGGAGTGGGCGGAAGGCGTCCAGGTGCGCGTCCGCATGGGCCTCCACACCGGCGAGGCGAGCGTGAGCACCGACGGGTACGTCGGGCTCGCGGTGCACCAGGCCTCGCGGATCGGCGACGCGGGCCACGGCGGGCAGGTCCTGCTCTCGAGCACGACCGCGAACCTCGTCCGCGCCGAGCTCACGGCCGGGCTCGGCCTGCGTGACCTCGGCGAGACGGCACTGCCGGACATCGAGCGGCCCGAGCGGCTCTACCAGCTCGAGATCTTCGGGCTCCCGGGTGAGTTCCCGCCGCTCTCGACGCGCGAGAAGGAGAAGGCCAAGCCGCGGATGCCGCGCCGGCGGGCCGAGGTGCCCGTTGCGACCACGCCGCTGCTGGAGCGCGATGCCGAGCTCGCTGCGCTGCACGCCGTCGTCGACGCCGCGGCCACGGGCGCCGGGCGCGTGGTCGCAATCGAGGGCCGTGCGGGCATGGGCAAGACGCGGCTCGTCGCGGAGGCGCGCGCGCTCGCGGCGCAGTCGGGCTTCGAGGTGCTGGTCGCGCGGAGCGCCGACCTCGAGCAGGAGTTCGCCTACGGCGTCGTGCGGCAGCTCTTCGAGCCCTACCTCGCGTCGCTCTCGCAGGAGGAGCGCGACGAGGCGCTGTCGGGGACGGCGGCGCTCGCGGAGCGGATCTTCGGTGACGAGGAGCTGACGGGCGACGCGCTCGGCGACGTCTCGTTCGCCGTGCTGCACGGGCTGTACTGGCTGGCCGCGAACATCGCCGCGCGCCGGCCGGCGGCGATCGTCATCGACGACGTGCACTGGAGCGACGCGCCGACGCTTCGCTGGCTTTCGTTCCTCGGCCGCCGCCTCGAAGGCCTGCCGCTGGTGGTCGTGATCGGGCTGCGGCCTCCAGAGCAGAGCGTCGAGAAGGAGCTGCTGACGGAGCTCGTCTCGGATCCTGCGGCGCTCGTCATCCGGCCGACCGCGCTCAGCGAGCCGGGAGTCGCGGCGCTCGTGGCGGAGCACTTCAACACCGAGCCGGATCCCGCCTTCTCCGCGGCGTGCCATGCCGCGACCGGGGGCAACCCGCTCTTCGTCCGCGCGCTGGTCGACGCGCTGCACGGCGAGGGAGTCCTCCCGCATGCCGAGAACGCGGCGCGCGTGCACGAGGTCGGGCCGGAGCCGGTGACCCGCGCGGTCGCGCTACGGCTCTCGCGGCTGCCCGAGGAGGCCAGGCGCTTCGCCATCGCGGCCGCCGTCCTCGGCGACGGTGCCGAGCAGCGCGACGTCGCGGCCCTGGCGGACCTCGACGACCGCCACCTCTCGACCCTCGCCGCGACCTGGCTCGCGCGCGCCGACCTGCTGCGGGTCTCGACGCCGACGGTCGAGTTCGTCCATCCGGTCGTGCGCTCGGCCGTCTACGAGTCGATCGAGACGGCCCACCGTTTCGTCGCTCACCGCCGCGCGGCGGAGCTCCTGGCGGCGGCGCAGGCCGAGCCGGAGCGCGTCGCCGCGCACCTCGACCTCGTCCCCCCGGCCGGCGACCCGTTCGTGGTCGACACCCTGCGCGTGGCGGCCGACCGCGCCCTCGTCCGCGGTGCCGCGGAGGTCGCGGTGCGCTACCTGCGCCGGGCACTCGCCGAGCCGCCGTCGCCGGAGGCGCGCGTAGACACGCTGATCGACCTCGGGCTCGCGGAGCAGCGGGTCGACGTTTCCGCCGCCGCGCGGCACCTGCGCGAGGCGCTCACGGCGACCGATGAGCCGCTGCGGCACGCACGTCTGTCGCTCGAGCTCGGGCGGTCGCTCTTCCGGCTCAACCGCGGGCCCGAGGCGGCCCGGGTGTTCAAACAGGCGATCAAGCACCTCGGCGGCAGCGAGCCCGAGCTGTGCGAGCTGCTCGAGGCCGAGCTGATCAACTCGGCGGGGTTCGACTCGGACGTGTTCGAGATCTCGAAGGAGCGAATCGCGAGCGTCGACGAGAGCGCACTGGTCGGCGACGTGGGCCGGGCGGTGATGATCGGCACGCTGCGCTACTTCGAGGCCCGCCGCGGGGTCAACCGCGACGGCGTGGCGGAGCTGGCGGAACCGAAGATGGTCGCCGCGCTGGTCGAGAGCATGCCGTCGGTCGCCATCTCCTGCGCCGTGACGGCCCTGATGTGCGCCGAGCTCAACGACGACCTCGATCGCTTCTTCGACGTGCTGATGGAGGCGGCGAGGAAGCGCGGCGAGCTGGTCACGCTCTCGAACCTGCTCTGCTTCCGCGGCCTCACGTTGGCGCAGCGCGGCGACCTCGAAGGAGCGATCCAGGACCTGCGCGAGTCGGACGAGCTGGTCAGCTACCTCCCGAGCCAGCAGGGCGCGATCTACTACCGCTCGTACCTTGCCGACGTGCTGACCAACCGCGGCGAGGTCGACGAGGCCGAGGAGTCGCTCGCAGGGCTCGGGCTGCCGGAGGAGGTCGCCCAGAGCGGCCACATGATCTTCTTCCTCGGCGCTCGGGGCTGGGTGCGGTACGCACGGCGCGATTTCGCCGGCGCGGCCGCGGACTGGGAGCGGCTCGGCACGTGCATGGATGCCTTCGAGATCTACAACCCCGCGGTTGTCGCGTGGCGGTCGCACGTCGCACTCGCGCTCCTGGCGCTCGAGCGGCGCGACGAGGCTCTCGAGCTCGCTCGCGCGGAGGTCGAGGTCGCGCGGGGCTGGGGCGCGCCACGGCCGCTCGGCGTCGCGCTGCGCGTGCGCGGGATGGCCGAGGGCGGCACGGAGGGGATCGAGTCGCTGCGCGAGTCGCTTGCGGTCCTCCGAGGGTCGGCGGCGCAGCTCGAGCGGGCGCGGACGCTGGTCGAGCTGGGGGCCGCGCTTCGCCGGTCGAACAGCCGCGCGGAAGCGCGGGAGCTGCTGAAGGAAGGGCTCGATTTCGCCGTCCGCTGCGGCTCGCAACCGCTCGTCGTGCAGGCGGAGACGGAGCTCGCGGCGACGGGCGCCCGGCCGCGGCGGCTGCTGCTCTCCGGTGTGGAGTCGCTGACGGCGAGCGAGAAGCGCGTGGCGAACTTCGCGGCGGAGGGGCTCTCCAACAAGGACATCGCGCAGGCGCTGTTCGTCACGACGAAGACCGTCGAGGTGCACCTCAGCAACGTCTACCGCAAGCTTGGGATCGGCTCGCGGACGGAGCTGCCACAAGCGCTCGGCAGCCAGGCCTGATGCGGTTGCGGCGGAAGGCATCCGACGACTCGGTGCGGCTCGTGATGGTCGCGACCGACCGCTCCGAGACCGCCGAGCGCGCGGTGCGGTTCGCCGCGGACATGGCGGCTCGGTACGAGGCCGAGCTGCTCGTGCTGCGGGTGCTCGTCGGGGACAACGGCACGCGCGCGGATGTGGTGCGCGACCTGGAGGAGTACGTCGCCGGCCTCGACGGCGACCGGAAGCGGGCTGCGGTGGTCTCGGGGGACGACCCGGCCGAGGCGATCGTGGTCGCGGCTCGGCGCGAGAACGCAGATGTCATCGTGGTCGGCAGCGTCGGCATGAGCGGCCGGCGGGAGTTCTTGCTCCGCAACGTCCCGAACCGCGTCTCCCACAATGCACCGTGCACCGTCGTCATCGTCCAGACCCACCGCGAGGATTCATGAGATGTCCTGTGGACGAACTGTCACACCTTCGTTCCAGCTGAGCCACGTCCCTTCGGCCCATGACCGGGGACAGTCCCCGGGCGTGGCCGAAGAGGACACGGCTGGAAGGGGCGCATGAGCGCCGCCGCCGACCAGCGGCTCCTCGGGCGCGCGGCGCGGATCGCGACCGTCCTCGGCAAGTACGGCTTCAACGAGTCGCGCCGCGAGGACGACCCGCCCGAGCTCCGCGCTCGGCGGCTGCGCGAGGCGCTCGAGGAGCTCGGCCCCACGTTCGCGAAACTCGGCCAGATCCTCTCGACGAGGCCGGACCTGATCCCGCCCGAGGCGGTCGCGGAGCTCGCGGCGCTGCAGGACCGGGTCACGCCGCTAGACGAGCACGAGGTCGTCAGTGTGATGGAGCAGGAGCTCGGCGTTCCCTGGGAGGACGTGTTCGCCTCGATCGAATCCGAGCCGCTGGCCGCCGGGACAATCGGGCAGGTGCACCGCGCCGTGCTCGACAACGGCGACCGCGTGGTCGTCAAGGTGCAGCGCCCGACGGCGGAGCACGACATCCTGCGCGACCTCAGCCTGCTCGAGCTGTTCGCAAGCAAGACGGCCAACCGTGAGGCGCTGCGCAGGATCGTCGACCTCCCCGCGGCGGTCGAGCACCTCTCCGACTCGCTGCGGCGTGAGCTCGACTTCCGGCTCGAGGGCCAGAACGTCGAGCGGCTGCGCTCGGCGCTGACGGCGTTCCCGCGCCTCGACGCCCCGCGGGTCTACGAGGAGCTCTCGACTAGCCGGCTGCTGGTGCTGGAGGAGATCCCGGGCGTGCCCGTGCGCGAGATCCCGGAAGGGCCCGAGCGGCAGGAAGCGGCGCGGCAGCTGCTCGAGTGCTACTACCGCCAGATCCTGGTCGAGGGGTTCTTCCACGCCGACCCGCATCCCGGGAACATGCTGTGGGCCGACGGGCGGATCTTCTTCCTCGACTTCGGCATGGTCGGCGAGCTCTCGCCCGAGATGCGCGGCCAGCTGCTCCTGCTGCTGCTCGCGTTCTGGCAGGAGGACGTGCCGTTCCTGACCGAGGTCGTGCTGATCATGGCCGGCCCGGAGGCGGACGACGCCGACGCCGTGGGACTCGAGGCCGACCTCACGGAGCTCCTGCGGCGTTACCGGCACGCCTCGCTCGGCGAGATCTCGCTCGGGCCGCTGATGCAGGAGATCGCGCACACCTCGACGCAGCACGGAGTCCGGCTGCCGGCGCCGCTAGTCCTCACCGGGAAGGCGCTGGCGCAGATGCAGCTCGCGGCGACGGAGCTCGACCCCGAGCTCGATCCCTTCTCCGTCGTCGGCCGCTTCCTGATGAGGAACCTGCTCACGCGGGCTCAGGCCAGCGCAGACCCCAAGCGCCTCTTCTACGACGTGCAGAAGCTGAAGGTGCGCGGCGAGCGGCTGATCGAGTCGTTCGAGCGCATCAGCGGCGCGCGGCCGGGGCAGCGGCTGCAGGTCGACATCCGCGGGATCACCCCGCTGGAGCGAACGATCCGCATCGTCGCGCGCCAGCTCGCGCTTGCGATCACTGCCGGCTCGGCCCTCGTGGCCTGCGGCTCGACCGCCGCCGCCCCGGAAGTGGCCCGCTGGGTGCCGATCACCCTCGGGGTCCTCGGCGCAGTGCTCGCAGTCGTGCTGCTCTGGGATCTGATCCGCCGCCGGATCTAGCGGCGCCGTGACATCGCCCGCACGAGCCGGCGTTCGACTACGAAGGCGACGATGCTCATCAGCATCCCGAGGAACCACCGCTCCAGCCGCCTCATCAGAGCTCCATCATGCTCGTCCCGCGCAGGTCGATCCAGGTGCGCTCGGGGCCGCGCACGATCGTGACCATCACGTTGTGGCAGTGACGGCAGCGGATCACGACGCCCGGGCAGTCGACGTAGACGTCGAGCCGCGCGACCTCCTCGCGTGCGCCGCAGCCGCCGCACACACACGGCGCCGCCGTCAGGTCGACGCCGAAGAGCTCGAGCAGCAGCCCGCCGACCGCGTTCCCGTCCAGCACGCGTTCTTCCATGGTCATCCGGTCGCTCCGAAGCGCTCGGTCCGGATCGAGCGAGCGTCGTAGCCGAGCCGGACGAGGCCGTCGGCGGCCGCGTCCACGAACCGGGTCGAGCCGCAGACGTACACGCGCGGCCCGTCCGCCGTGGGGAAGGCGACCTCCCGCAGCAGATCGTCGTCGATGCGCCGCGAGTAGCCGCTCCAGCCTGGCGGCTGCTGGCGCGTCAGCGTGTGCACGACCTCGATCCCGAGTGTCTCGAGCTCGTCGCGGTAGATCACGTCGTCCCAGGTGCGCGACGAGTAGAGCAGTCGCATCGGCGTCGCCGAGCCGACCCGCGCCCGGTGCCGCGCCATCGCCATCAGCGGCACGACACCCGACCCGCCCGCGACAAGCAGCACCGGCTCGGGCTCGTCGCCGTCCCAGACGAAGTAGCCGCCGATCGGACCTCGCACCTCGAACACGTCGCCGTCTGCCACTTCGTCGACCAGGTAGGGCGAGACCTCGCCGTCCTCGAGCCGCTCGACGGTGATCGCGAGCGGATCGCCCGGTGCCGAGGCGATCGAGTACGAGCGCTCAGCCTGGTACCCGTCCTCGGCGGTCAGCCGCACGTCGAGGTGCTGGCCGGCGCGGTGGCCCGCCCAGCCGTCGGCGTCGAGCTCGAGCGTCCGCACGCGCGGCGTCTCCTCACGCGCCGCGTTCACCGTCGCGGCGAGCCACGTCAGTCGCCCCAATACCGCTGTTCCTGCCACGGATCTCCGCGGATGTGGTAACCGTTCTGCTCCCAGAAGCCGGGCTCGTCCTCGTCGAGCAGCTGGAGGCCGCGCACCCACTTCGCGCTCTTCCAGAAGTAGAGATGCGGCACGAGCAGGCGCGCCGGCCCGCCGTGCTCCGGCTCCAACGGCTCGCCGTCGTAGATGTAGGCGACCCAGGCCTTTCCGCCGGTGAGGTCTTCGAGCGGGAGGTTCGTCGTGTAGCCCCCGTCGCAGTAGGCGAGCGCGTACTCCTTGTCGTGCTCGACGGCGTCCAGCAGCGTGTCGACGGAAACGCCCTCCCAGGCCGTGTCGAGCTTCGACCATTTCGTGACGCAGTGGATGTCGACCGTGACCTCTTCGCGAGCCAGCGCCTGGAGCTCCTCCCACGTCCAGCGCACCGGCTCGGCCCCGCCCTCGATCGTGAACGTCCACTCCTCGAGCGGGGTGTGCGGCGTCGGGCCCGCCGACAGCACCGGGAAGTCGTCGGTCAGGTACTGCCCGGGCGGGACCCGGTCGGGCGGGCCCTCCTGGCGCCGCCCTCGAAACCCCCGCGAGATGATCGGCATCCCGCGAGGTTACGCTCAGCGGCGCGCTACTGCTAGCAGCGTCGGCACCGCGCGGCCGCCTGGCGCCGGCTTCAGCACCGTCACATAGGCCGTCGTCGGCGAGAGCGCGGTCGTCCAGAGCATCTTCGCCGTCGGCCGCGGGCGGAACGGGCACGGGAGGTGCTCGCCCTGTCGCGTGTGGTGGCGCTCGTGGCCCGCGTCCTGGCCGGCAAGCGGGCCGATCCGGTAGAGCACGCGGTCCCGCTTGCCGCGTGCAGGGCCGAGCACGAGCTGCTGCGAGCAACGTGTGGAGCGGACGTAGAGGAGCTGGCCGTCGAGCAGCGACGGGTTGAGGAGCTGGTCGTCACGCGAGTAGCGAAGCGTCAGCCGCCGTCCCGAGACGGCGTTGACGGCCGTGATCCAGCTCGCGTCGCGGCTCGCGCGGTGGAAGGCGACGAGGTCGACGCCGAGCGCCGGCCGGCCGAGCGTGCCCGGCTGGGTCACCTTCACGACCGTCGTCCCGGGACCGGTCTCGTTCACGGGGCGGACGTGGATCTCCGTCGGCGTGCGGTAGACGAGCCAGCTGCGCGAGACGGCGAACTTCTGGACGCCCGGGATCGAGTCCTCGAGCACCGGCGCGAGCGTCGTGCGGTCGGCCAGCGTGACCAGCGGGCCCTTGTGCCAGACGACGAACGTCGCTCCGACGGCGGGGCTGTCGCCGGGAAGCGGCGCCGTCACTCCTTCGCGGCGGAGGAAGCCGCCGACGCCCGGCTGCTGCCACGCGAGCTCGGTGCCGATCACGCTCGGGTCGCCGCCGGGCGACGCGACCGTCACGGCAGCCTCGACCCGCCCCGCGACGAGCGCGCACAGCAGCGAGGCGGCCGCCAACACGCGCAGGAGGCGCAGGCCCTGCGGCCGCTCGGCGAGCACGGTCTCGCCCCCGCGCACCGCGAGCACCAGCACGGGCAAGGCGCGTCCGGCAGCGAACCCCGCGGCGATCGCGAGCGCGGCGCCGAGGCTGCCGAGAGCGAGGCAGAGCACCGGTAACGCCCAGGCAGCGGTCGCCGGGACGTAGGTCGTCAGGCCGGTGCCGAGCAGCAGGCCGTAGAGGAAGAGCGCCCGCCCGAGCGGCATCGTCCGCCGCCACGGCTCGGGCACCTGCAGGTGGATCTGCGGTCGCACGCGCAGCCCGAGCGCGTCGCTCACCACCGCCGCCGCGCCGATCGCGACCGCGACGACCAGCACGAGGCGGCCGCCGACCAGGCCGCCGACGGCGGCCAGCGTTGTGAAGACGGCCGCGGAACCGAGCGCGAGGCCCGTCGCAAACGCCGCTCCTGCTCTCCCGCGCTGGCGTGCGGCACTCACGGTGCCGACGATGGAGAGGCTTCAGGGCGACCAGGCGCCGGCCAGCCCGACCAGCAGCCCGGTGAGCGCGAGCGCCGCGGTCAGCACTTGATCTTCGTGTCGTAGTACATGACGCAGAAGACGCGGCGGCCGCGGTAGCAGTAGCCCGTCAGCGCGGCATCGCCGTTGATCCGGTTGCGCACGTAGCCGCAGCAGTCGACGAGCTTGCGGATGCGGCCGCCGCAGCAGCGGTACCAGGCGCCGTCGACTTGCGGGCGGAAGCCGAACTCACGGCCTGTGCGCGCGCAGACACGGGTGCGCGGCGCGGGCGGCAGCGGGTTGCCGTCGGGGTCGCGGAGCAGCGCGCCCTTGGCGTCGACCGGGCGGCCGAGCCTGTCGACGGGGCGGCCGAGGTCGTCCACCGGCTTGCCGTCGGCGGCCCGCAGCGGGAAGCCCCTCGCGTCGATCCGCGGCAGCCCGACGGGGTGGGGGCAGGAGCCCGTCGTGTAGATGTGGCCGCAGAAGTGGAAGGCCTCGGCCTTCTGGGCTCGCATCGCCTCCAGCACGAACCCGCCGCCGGCGACGCCGATCAGCAGCCGCCCTGTGCGCGCGAGGAACCCGCGCCGCGAGCTCGCGCCGGCGATGTTGTCGCTAAGCCCCGACCGGCCTTGTCGCATGCGCTAGGAGGCTCTCGAGCTGGTAGAGGGAGTTGAACGTCCCCTTGGCGAGCACCTCGCCGTCCGGGGCGAGCACCACCGCGTACGGGCTGCCCGGGACGGCGAGCGCGGCCCACGCGTCGGCGTCGGCCTCCTCGTCGAAGAGCTGGAGCTCGACTCCCGGGTCGTTCGCCAGCAGCCGAAGCGACGGCTCGAGCGCAGCGCACAGCGAGCAATTCGGCGAGGTGAACGCCGCGACCAGCCTACGGCTTCTGGGATCACCTTCGAAACGGTCGACCAGCCCGACACGGCCTCCGAGCTCCGGGCCCTCGTGGTCGAGCGAGAGCGCCGCCTGCGGGGCGACCGCCAGGCGCAGCTCGCCGAGCTCGCGCGCCAGGGCGAGCAGCGCGACGGCGAGCGCCGCAACTCCGAGCAGCGCAACCCCGAGGCCGATCCCGAGCCAGGCCTCGGTCGACGGCCTGGTGTCGGGGAGGAAAGGCAGGGCGAGAAAGGCCGCCGCGAGCAGCGCGCTCCGCGCAACGCTTCCCCAGCCGAGACGAGAGTGGCCGCCGAAGCAGCCGCAGGGCGCACCCGCATGGCCGTGCGAGATCGCGACGACCTGCGCGAGCGCGAACGCGAACAGGAGCGCGGCGGCGGCGAACGCCGCGTCAACGTCGATCGCGACGGCAACCGCGAGCCCCGTCTCGGCCACGATCGCCGCACCCCAGGCGACAGCGCGAAGTCGTGCGCTTTCCAGGCCGTACACGCGGAGCGCGTCGCGCGCCGAGGCACCGGCGCGCGCCTTCCCGGCCGCAGCCACGAGCAGTACGGCGGAGAGCGCGAACCGGAGGAGACCCACGAGCGTCAAGCGAGGCGTGAGGATACGCGCTGATGCGGCTGCTCGCCCTGCTCGCCGTCGCCGCGGTTGCCGCAGCGGCGCAACTCGTCGGCCACTCGGTTGAAGGCCGCCGGATCGTCGCCTACGAGCTCGGCGATCCCATCGCCTCGCGCCAGGTTCTGGTCGTCGGTTGCCTTCACGGGAACGAGTGCGCCGGGATCGCCGTTGTGAACCGGCTGCGGCGCCTCGGGCCGCTCGAGGGCGTAGACCTCTGGCTCGTCCCGGACGCGAACCCGGACGGACACCGGGCCGGAACGCGCGGCAACGCGCACGGCGTCGACCTGAACCGCAACTTCCCGTACCGCTGGCAACGCCTCGGCGGCTTGTTCTCCTCGGGCCCGAGGCCGGCCTCCGAGCCGGAGACGCGCGTGCTGATGCGCCTGATCCGGCGCCTGCGGCCCGCGGTCACGATCTGGTTCCACCAGCACCTGAACATGGTCGTGCTGACGCGCGGAAACCTCGGCCTGCAGCGCCGCTTCGCGTACCTCGCCGGCCTGCGTACCGGCTACATCTCGGGCCTCACGGGCACCGCGACCGGCTGGTCGAACGCGACCTTCCCCGGGACGACGGCCTTCGTGGTCGAGCTGCCCGCGGGCAGGCTCTCACCGGCCGCCGCCGCGCGGCTCGCCCGCGCGGTGCGCCTCGTCTCGGCTCAGCGGGGCACGAGCCAGTCGAGCGGGTCGCCCAAGCCATAGAGCCGCGGGAGTGAGCGCAACCGGCTGCCGTCGGCCCGGACCAGATACCAGTGCGGCAGCGCCTCCGACCCGCGGTAGTGCGCGAAGACGATCCGCCCGTCGGGCAGCCACCCCTGCGGGCTGTCGACGCCGCGCCAGCGGAGCACGCGGCGCTTGCCCGACCCGCCGGCGTTCATCACGAACAGCTCGCGGTCGCCTCGCACCTCTGCGCTGTAGAGGATCCGCGAGCCGTCGGGCGACCAGGCGGCGGGGTAGTCGCCGTGCGCGCGGGCGGGCGGTCGCAGGACCGGGTGCGTCAGCTGCCGGCGCTCGCTCCCGTCGCGCCGCATCCTCCACACCGCCCAGTTGCCGTCGCCGGAGTGCGAGGCGAGCGCGATCGCGCTCCCGTCCGGCGACCACGTGGCGACCTCGCCGCGCATGCCGAGGTCGACGACGTCGGTTCCGTCCGGACGCATCAGCTGGATCGTGTCGACGGGCGCTCCACTGCCGTGGCGAAGGCCGCTGAACGCGATCGCCTTCCCGTCCGGCGACCAGGCCGGGAAGAGGCCGCCGGTGTACGGCTGGATCTGGCGCTGGCGCCGGGTGCGCACGTCGACCACCCGGATCGCCTCCAACCCGATGCCGAACGGGTCGGGCGCGTAGCTCCCGCGCGAGCTACGGAAGACGATCTGCCGCCCGTCCGGCGAGAAGTCGGGGTCGTAGTCGACGCCGCTCCGCGACCGGGTCAGCCGCCGCCGGTGGCTCCCGTCGGCGCGCATCACCCAGATGTCGCCGGCGCGTGTGCTGTAGGCGATCAGCCCGTGCAGGCTCGTACGCGGCGCAGGCGGAATCTGGCGCGTGGCCGGCGCGCTTGTTGCGCCGGCCACGCATGCGCTCGCGAGCACTCCGGCGAGCGTCACGAACAGGATCTGGGGCCTCACGCCTCGGCCGCCGCAGGCGCGCAGGGCAGGTCCGACGGGCGCGGCAGCCAGTCGAGCCAGGCGGGCAGGTACCAGTTCCAGCGCCCGAGCAGCTTCATCGACGCAGGCAGCACGACTACCCGCACGATTGTCGCGTCGATCAAGATCGCCGCGGCCAGCCCTACGCCGAGCTGCTTGAGCTGGATCTGGGAGAGCGTGGCAAAGACGGAGAAGACGGCGACCATCACGAGCGCCGCGCTCGTCACCGTCCCGGCGGTCGAGCTCACGACCTGCGACACCGCCCTCTCCGTCGGCAGCCCGCGGTCGACCGCCTCGCGCACCCGCGTGAGGATGAACACGTGGTAGTCCATCGACAAGCCGAACAGGACGACGAACAGGAAGAGCGGCAGCCACGAGGTGATGCCACCCGTCGACTCGAAGCCGAGCAGCGACTCGCCCCAGCCCCACTGGAAGACGGCCACTAGCAGCCCGTAGGCCGCGCCGACCGAGAGGAGGTTCAGCACGATCGCCTTCGCCGCGACGACCACCGAGCGGAAGGCCGCGAGCAGCAGCACGAAGGCGAGCCCGAGCACGAAGGCGAACACCAGCGGCGCCCGCCGCTTGAGCAGGTCGTTGAAGTCCTTCGACTCGGCCGTCAGCCCGCCCACGTGTGCTTCTACACCGGGCACCGCGCCGAGGGTTCCCGGCACGAGCCGTGTTCGCAGCAACTCGAGGGCGTGCTCGGAGCGCGCATCGGTCCCGGAGCCGACCAGGCCGATCGAGATCGCGGCGACCGTTCGCTCCTCGTTCGCCCGGACGGTGACGGGGTTGCGCAGCTCACCCGAGGCCAACGCGCGCCGCCGGAGCTCGCCGACAGCCGCCCGGATCGCCGGCGCCGTGACGTCGCGCGCCTCGAGCACGACGTAGGCGGGCTGGCCCCCGCCGGGGAACGCACGCTCGATGCGCTCGTAGGTGTCGGTGATCTTCAGGCCCTGCGGCAGCGCCGTCTCGCCCGCGTTGTTCGTGTGCAGCGCGAAGGCGGGCACCGCGAGCAGGACGAGGAACCCGCCGCCGACCAGGAGCGAGACCAAGGGCCGGCGGAGGACGCGATCGACGATCGGGCTGATGAGCGCCGAGGGTCGGCCGCGCCGCTTGCCGAGGAACGGCAGCCGCCCGCGCTCGATCCGGTAGCCGAGCAGCGAGAGCAGTGCTGGCAGCACGGTCAGCGAGCCGGCCACCGCCGTGGCCACGACCAGCATCGCGCCGACGCCGACCGAGGTCAGCTCCTTGTTGCCGGTCACGAACATGCCGGCCATCGCGATCAGGACGGTGAGCCCGGAGAGGAGCACGGCGCGGCCCGAGGTTTCGGCCGCGACCTCGAGCGCCTTCCCCGGGCTCCTTCCGTGCGCACGTTCCTCGCGCTCACGCCGGATGTAGAACAGCGAGTAGTCGACGCCGACCGCAAGCCCGATCAGCAGGATCACGGAGTTGGCGGCATCGTCCGCAGGCCAGATGTGGCTCGGGAAGGCGAGCAGCCCGACCGCCGCCGCAACGGCGGTCAGCGCCAGTAGCACGGGAACGAAGGCTGCGACGATGGCGCCGAACGCGACGAGCAGGATCGCGAGCGAGAGCGGGATCGAGAGCAGCTCCGCGCGGTGGAAGTCGCGGCCGTTCGTGTCGGCGATCGCTTTGTCCAGGCTCGCGTCGCCGTACTCGCCGATATAGAAGCCCGGGCGCTCTCGGGCGGTGCGCTCGACCGCGTCGAGCACCGCGGTCAGGCTCACGGGTCTTCCGCGCGCGTCGGGCTGAACCCCGAGGCGGAACCCGATCAGCGCCGAGTGGCGGTCCGCCGAGATGCGACCGCGACTCGTGCCGTACGGCGAGTACAGCTCGCCGACACCGGGCTCGCGCGCGAGCGCGCGCTCGACGTCACGGACCGTGTCGATGAACTCCGGGTCGCTCGCACGCAGCGTGTGGCTCTGGACGAGCACGCTCTCGGGATCTCCGTCGTCGAGCCCGGCGGCGGCAAACAGCTTCGCCGCGCGACCGGCCTCCCCTGACTGACCGTCGGCATCGCTGAGACTCTTTGTCCCGAACGCGCCGCCGAGGACGAGCGCGGCCAGGACGAAGGCGAGCCACGCGAGCACTGCGAGCTTGCGGTGGGCGGCGCTCCAGCGCCCCATGCGCGCCGCGAGGTTCCGCGGACCGCGCGCGGTCGTGTGGCTGGTGGCAGCCATGGTTCCTCCTTCCGTTGCTTCTCGCGCCGCCCCGGGGCTCAGCCGGCGGGAGCGTGTGCGCGATCTGCACCGACCGTAGCCGCCTCCGCCCCGGAAGTGAAATACGGATCCGGGGCGCGATTTATCGCGCGGGCATCTAAATCCGGGGGACCTCGCGCGTCACCCGGACGAACGCGTCGACCGCGGCGTTCTGGGTCTCCCGGTGCCAGACGAGCGCGACGCTGGCCGGCTCGACGCCGGTCAGCGGCCGGTAGACGATGTCCGGGCGGCCGTAAAAGCGCTGCACGGACTCGGGCACCACGTAGACCGCAAGCCCGCGAGCGACCAGAGACAGGCACTCGTCTACGCTCGTCGCGTCGAGGTCGATGGCCGTCCGCTCCCCGCGAAACGGGCCGAGCCAGTACGCGACCGTCTCGGGCGAGTAGTGCTCCCATGGCGCGACGATCGGGACCGTCCCGAGATCGGCGGGCCGGATCTCCTCCTGCGAGGCGAGCGGGTGCTCGGGGCGCATGCCCACGGCTTTCCCCTCCGAGAACACGACGAGACTGTCGAGCTGCTCGTCGAGGATCGGCAGCCAGGCAAAGGAGGCGTCGGCCTGGTGGTCAGCGACGAGCCGCTGGAGCCCTTCGAGGGTGGACGACTCCACGAGCTCGACCTCGATTGCCGGGTGCTTCTCCGCGAAGCGGCGGAAGATCTCGGTGCTCGCCTCACCGGCGGCATGGGCGGCGAAGGCGACCCGCACAGCGCCGCGGTCGCTGCGGCCCGCCGCGGCGACTTTCGCGGCCGCGCGGTCGGCGCGCTCGACGATGTCGCGCGCGTCGGCGAGCAGCAGCTCGCCGGCGGGGGTCAGGTCGACCTTGCGCGTAGTGCGGCTGAAGAGCTCGGTGCCGAGCTGCGTCTCCAGCGAGCGGATCTGGGCCGACAGCGCCGGCTGGGCGATGTGCAGGCGCTCGGCGGCGCGGCTGAAGTTCAGCTCCTCGGCGACCGCGAGGAAGTAGCGCAGGTGGCGGAGCTCGAGCTGCATCTATGCGTCGGGCCCCAACCTGTGCAGCAGGTAGGCCTCGACCGGCTCGTCCTTGCCCTTCACCTCCAGCGGCGGCAGCCGCTCGACGACGGCTCCCGCCGAAAGTGCCGCGGAGGTCTCCGCGCCGATCACGACCCCGCCGACCGGCGCCTGCGCTTCGAGGCGCGCCGCGAGGTTGACGGTGTCGCCGACGACGCCGTGCTTGCGGTGGCCGCTCGGGCCACCCACGAGCCCGGCGAGCGCCTCGCCGCTGTTCACGGCTGCGCGGAAGCGCGGCCACTCGGGGTGCGCGTCCGCGAGCTGTGCGGCGGCGGCCTGGAAGGAGAGCGCCGTGCGAGCCGCCCGCGCTGCGTGGTCGGGCTGGTCGCCGTTCTGGTTGAAGATGACCATCACCGCGTCGCCGATGATCTGATGCACCACTCCGCCCTCGGCCTCGAGCAGCGGCACGAGGCGGCCGTAGTAGCCGTTCAGCATCGCGGCCACGCGCGCCGGCGTGGTCTGCTCCGCATACGACGTGAAGCCCTGCAGGTCGGCGAACAGGACACTGACCTCACGCGTCCCCGCGAGCGTCTCGTCGAGGTAGAGCGGGCTGAAGCGCTCCTCGTGCCACTCGGTGCGGGCGCTGATCGCGATGGTCACGAAGGCGACCAGCATCAGCAGGTGCCATTCCCACCACGAGACGCGCCAGTTCCGGGCCCAGGCGATAGTGAGCATCGCCTCGGCGAGCAGCGCGAACGCGACCGCGATGACCAGCAGGAAGGGCTCGCGCCGGCGGCGGTAGAGCCGGTAGTAGCCGATCGCGGCGGCCGTGTAGAGGACGACGCCGATCGCGGCCAGCGTGATCTGCCAGCCGTCCAGCTGCTCCGTTCCCAGCTCGCCGGAAAGCGGCCGGACCTCGGCGAGCGAGATCGCCGCCCAGACGGCCATCAGCACGATGAGCCCACCGGTGAGAAGCCAGGCCGAGCCCAGGACGCGCTCGGCAGCGCGCGGCCGCAGCGGCAGCCCCGACGCCGCCGCGAAGAGGCCCGCGACCACGAGGCCGACCGGCGTTGCGAGCTCGAAGCCCGCGTTCTTGCCGATCAGCACTCCAGGTGTCGCGAGCGCGTGCAGCCCGAGGAAGCCCGCGGCGGAGACGAAGGCGAGCGAGACCAGGAACAGCCGCGCGTCGCGCCGCCGCCGCGCCGCCACGCCGACCGCGTAGCCGAGCGCGACGTTGATCGCCGCCGCCGTGAGCACGAGCCAGAAGTGCGCCGGGTGGTTCTCCCAGCTCTCGTCGACCGCCGGGTGCGCGAGCACCAGCACGAGCACGGCCGCGCCGACGATGAGCACGAACAGCGGCCAGAGCGGGTGCGCGGCGCCGCGGCCTAGCGGTCGATCTGCTTCCACGGCTCGCCGTAGGCGGTGAGCAGGTCGAGGAACGGCACCGCGTCGAAGGCCTCGGGCCCGAGCACGCCGGCGCCGCTCCAGACGCCGTTTGCGAGCAGCTCGAGGGCGACGACCGGACTCAGCGCGGTCTGCAGCACGACGGCCTGCGAGCCGTACTCGCGCATCGTCTGCTCGTTGTCGGAGACGTGGTACAGGTAGGTCGCGCGCGGCTGCCCGTCTATCCCCGTGCCGGTGACGAAGGTGCCCGCGCAGGTCTTGCCGTGCATCCGGTCGCCGAGCGTCGCCGGGTCCGGCAGCGCCGCCGCCACCACGTCGCGCGGCGCGACCTCGACCCCGCGCACGGACACGGGCTCGGTCGAGTCGAGGCCGAGCTTGTGCAGCGTCTTCAGCACGTCGATGAACTCCTCGCCCAGGCCGTACTTGAAGGTGACGCGGCGGCAATCGACCCAGCGCGGAACGAGCACGACCTCCTCGTGCTCGACGTTGACGCACTCGAGCGGCCCGATCCCTTCCGGGAAGTCGAAGACCTCCGGCTCGCTGAAGGGCTCGGTCGTGTACCAGCCGCGCTCGCGCTCCCAGACGAGCGGCGGATTGAGGCACTCCTCGATCGTCGTCCAGATCGAGAAGGTCGGCGCGAAGTCGTAGCCGTCCACGGCGAGGTTGGCCCCGTCGCGCACGGCCACCTCGTTGATCGAGGCGAAGAGGTGGTCGGCCGCGTAGCGGGCGAAGACGTCGGACAGGCCGGGCTCGACGCCGATCCCGACCAGCGCCAGCAGGCTCGCGTCTTCCCAGCGCCCGTGCTGGTCGAGCTGCTCCTGCCCGAGTAGCGTGCCCGGCCTCGAGAGCGACATCGCCATGTCGAGGTAGGTGCAGCGCGTCTCGAAGGCGGCCTCGAAGATCGGCAGGTTGAAGCGCGGGTCGGTCGCGTTCAGGACGACGTCGTGGTCGCGCGCGAGTGCGGCGACGCTTGCCTGGTCGGAGGCGTCGACCTGCGCCGCCGCGAAGCGCTCGTCGCCGAGCCGCTCGGCGAGCGCCTGCGGCCTGGCCGGGTCGAGGTCGGCGAAGGTCATCCGCTCGAAGAAGTCGCGCCTCTGCGCCACTGCGGCGGCAGCGCTGCCGACGCCGCCGGTTCCGATCACGAGCACCTTCACGCGAGCGCTCCGTGTGCGCGGAGGAGCTCGAGCGTCTCCTCGTGCGGCAGCCCGCGCTCGATGCGCCCCTCGCGGCCGGTGACGTCAGGCGCCGCCCAGAGTGCGTTCACCACCGCTCCCTCGGTCGCCTCCACAGTCGCCGGGAAGAGGCCGTCGAGCTCACGCCCGTCCAGGAGCACGCCGCCTGGCGAGGTCGAAAACGCGATGAAGATTTCGCCGCTCCCGTGGTAGGCAACCGATCCGACGCGTGCGAGGCCGAGGCCTGCGCGACGGGCGACACGCTCGAGCGACGCCGGGCTCAGCGGCGCGTCGGTCGCCACGACCACGATGCAGCTCCCGGCCGGGGCTGCGCGGCCGCCCCCGGGGAGGTGTCGCCCGACCGGGACTCCTGCGACGGTCAAGTCCCTCGCTCCGCCGAAGTTCGCGAGCAGCAGCACGCCCACGGTGTGCCGTCCGGCGGTGCGGCTCGCGGTGCCGATGCCGCCCTTCCAGCCGAGGCAGCTCATCCCCGTGCCCGCTCCGACCGCGCCCTCCGCGAAGGGCCACCCGGAGGCGGAATCGACGGCGCGCGCCACGTCGGCCGCCTCGACCTGCACGAGACGTGCCTCGCTGAGGTGGCTGTCGTCGCACTCGCCGACGACCGGGATGACCACCTCCTCGACACCGATGCGCGGGTCGTCCCGCACAGCGACCTCCACCGCCCCGTCGTAGACGCGACCGACGGCCATCGTCGCCGTCAGGTAGACCGGCGTCCCGATCAGTCCCCACTCGCGGATCTCGTGCGAGCAAGTCAGCTCACCCAGCCCGTTGAGCACGGCGACTCCGGCCGGAAGCGGCAGCGAGGGCGGCACGACCGCCGTCACGCCCGTGCGCGCGACGCCGCGGCCCTCCGGGGGGTCGGGCTCGTCGCGCCAGACCGTCACGTGGCCGACACGCACACCGTCGACGTCGGCGATCGAGTCGGTCGGGCCGGGTTCGAGCTCGCCGATCCGGATGCCGAGCTCGCGCGGCCTCGGGCCTCTGGGGTCGGGAGGGCCGTCGGGCACGAGAGGACTGTAGAGTCGCCGGGTGGAGCTTTCCATGCCGGTCGTCTGGAGCGATCGCTGCCTGCTCCACTAGCCGGCCGCCGAGATCTGGGCGCACATCGTCGCTGGCTGAACCGCGGCGTCGCCGGAATCGGCGTCGCGAGCTTCCTGTCTGACGTCAGCCACGAGGTGCCGACGGCGCTTCTGCCCTCGTTGCTGACGACGACCCTCGGCGCGCCGGCGGCGGCGCTCGGGACGATCGAGGGCATCGCCGACGGGGTCGCAGGAGCCGCGAAGCTGGCGGGCGGCGCGCTTGCGGACGACCCGGGCCGTCGCCGAGCGACCGCGATGGGCGGCTACACGGCGACCGCGGTCCTCAGCGCGCTGATCGGCGCTGCCACCGCGGTGTGGCAGGTCGGTGTCCTGCGCGCCGGCGCGTGGCTCTCGCGCGGCCTGCGGACGCCGTCGCGTAACGCGTTGCTGACGGACGTCGTCGAGCCCGAGGTCTACGGCCGCGCGTACGGGTTCGAGCGGGCGATGGACAACGCGGGCGCGATCGTCGGGCCGCTGCTCGCGCTCGGGCTGATCGCGGTCGTCGGCGTACGGGAGGCGATCCTGCTCTCGGTCATCCCGGGCCTGCTAGCAGCGCTCGCAATCTTCATCGCCGTGCGCTCCGCGCGGCGGTTGGAGCGGCATGAGCGTCCGCCGGTGCGGATCCGCATCAGGCCGGTGCTGCACGGTCGGCTCGGCCGGCTGCTCGGCGCGGTGACGGCGTTCGAGCTCGGCAACGTCGCCGCGACCCTGCTGATCCTGCGTGCGACCGACCTGTTCACGCCCGACCGCGGCCACGACTCGGCGGTGCGGCTCGCGGTCGTCCTCTACGCGGTCTACAACGCCGCCGCGATGGTGATCAGCGTCCCGGCGGGGCACGTGACCGACCGGCGAGGCGCGACGGCGGTGCTCGTCGTCGGCGCGTTCGGCGCGCTCGCCGCGTTCGTCGGCTTCGCCCTCGCCGGCTCGAGCGTCGCGCTGATTGCGGCGCTGTTCGCGCTCTCGGGGACGGGCAAGGGCGCCGTCGAGACGGCCCAGGGCGCGGCCGTCGCGCTGCTCGCACCGCCGGAGCTGCTCGGCTCGGCGTTCGGCGCGCTCGCGACGATCCAGAGCTTCGCCAACCTCGCCGCCTCCGCGGTCGCCGGCGCGCTCTGGACGCTCGTCTCCCCGCGCGCGGCCTTCCTCTACCTGGCAGGCTGGGCGGCTGTGAGCGTGGTTGCCCTGGCGGCGGTGCGCCGGTGAGCGCGGAGGCGCTGCTCGAGCGTGAGCTGGAGCACTTCGAGCGGGAGCACCCGCGCTCCCGCGAGCTGGCGGAGGAGGCGAAGGGCCCGCTGCTGAGCGGGGTGCCGATGCCGTGGATGATCCGCTGGCCCGGCGGCTTCCCGGTCTTCGCGGCGGAGGCGCAGGGCGCACGCTTCACGGACGTCGACGGGCACGAGTACGTCGACTTCTGCCTCGGCGACACCGCGGCCATGACCGGCCACTCGCCGGAGCCGACGGTGGGCGCCGTCCGCGAGCAGGCGGCCAAGGGGATCACGCTGATGCTGCCGAGCGAGGACGCGCTCTGGGTCGGGCGCGAGCTGACGCGCCGCTTCGGCCTCGCGCGCTGGCAGTTCGCGCTGACCGCGACCGACGCCAACCGCTTCGCGATCCGCCTCGCCCGAGAGCTCACCGGGCGGCCGAAGATCCTCGTCTTCAACTGGTGCTATCACGGCTCCGTCGACGAGACGGTGGCGACGTTGCGGGACGGCTCGGTCGCCGCGCGTGAGGGGAACGTCGGGCCGCCGGTGCCGCTCGACGAGACGACGCGCGTCGTGGAGTGGAACGACGCCGAGGAGCTGGAGCGGGAGCTGGCGCACGGCGACGTCGCGTGTGTCCTCGCCGAGCCGGCGCTGACGAACATCGGCATCGTCCTCGCGGAGCCCGGCTTCCACGACGCGCTGCGTGCCGCGACGCGCGACACCGGGACGCTGCTGATCATCGACGAGACGCACACGATCTGCGCGGGGCCGGGCGGCTACACCGCTGCGTACGGGCTCGAGCCGGACCTGCTCACGATCGGGAAGCCGATCGCCGGCGGGATTCCGGCCGCCGCCTACGGCTTCTCCGCCGACGTCGCGGAGCGGCTGGAGGAGCTGCTGCCGGCCGACGAGCGCGCGGACGTGGGCGGGATCGGTGGCACCGTCGCGGCGAACGTGCTCTCGCTCGCCGCCACCCGCGCGACACTTGCTGAGGTGCTCACGGACGAAGCCTTCGAGCGGATGATCGCTCTGGGCGAGCGGTTCGAGCGCGGGGTCGCCGAAGCGATCGAGCGGCACGGCCTCCCGTGGCACGTGACGAGGCTCGGCTGCCGGGTCGAATACCTCTTCCGGGCCGAGCGCCCCCGCACCGGCAGCGACGCGGCGGCCGGAGGAGACGCGCTGCTCGACCGCCTGATCCACCTCTACGCGCTCAACCGCGGGATCCTGCTGACCCCGTTCCACAACATGGCGCTGATGTCACCGGCCACGACCGAGGAGGACGTCGACCGCCACACGGCCGTCTTCAACGAGGCAGCCCGCGAGCTGGCGTGAAGGACGCTGGCCCATGGAGCCCTCGTCTCGCGTGCGCGCCTACGACGGATACCGAGATGTACCACCGCACCAGTGCAAGGGGCATATGGTTCGGGCGCCCGATCGGCCATGCCGTTCAAACATGAGGAGATTTGATGCCCACTGTGATGGCCTACCACGACGTGAAGGACAAGGATCACTGGCTCGCTTCCCCGAAGCGTGAGGAGTTCTTCGGGGCCCTCGGAGTCACCAACATCCGGACATTCGTCGATCCGGAGAATCCAACTCGAGTCGGGTTGGTGATGGACGTTGCCGATATGGATGCCGTCATGGCCGCCATGGAGACGCAGCCAGCTGCAGACGCGATGGCACACGACGGCGTCCTTCCCGAGACGCTGGTGATTCTGGTCGAGGCGTAACCCAAGCGATCCGAGCTCGACTGCGAACCCGCCCGGGGGACATTCCCGCACTCAATGTCATCCTCGGCGGGTGGTGGCGTCCGTTGAGCGGCGCAGACTCGGGCGGCGGCGGCTGACCCGATTCCCGCATGTCGCCCGAGAGCTGACTTGCCAGCGTTGTGTCGCCGCCGCCTTCCCGAGACCGCCGAGCGTGACCTGATAGGAGCTTGGCAGCTGCCTCGATTGAGGCCTGTCCGCTCGCCGGTCGCCCCTCAACGCTAGGAGGCGATGTCAATGATCGTGATCGGGGTGGACGTGCACAAGCACGAGCTGACGGCGGTGGCTGTCGACGAGCTCGGGCGCGAGCTTTCGAGCTGGAGCGGTCCGGTCGAGGCCGCGCTGCTGAGCTGGGCGCCCTTGGGCGAACGGCAGTGGGCGCTCGAGGACTGTCGCCACGTCAGCCGCAGCCTCGAGGGCTGCTGCTCGAGGCCGGCGAGCAGCTGGTGCGGGTGCCGCCGCGGCTGACGGCGCCCCAGCGCCGGCGCGGCCGCACGCGCGGCAAGTCGGACGCGCTCGACGCGCTCGCGATCGCCCGCGCTGCGCTGCAGGAACCCGACCTCGACCGGCCACGGGCCGGCGAGGAGCGCCTGCGGGAGCTGAAGCTGCTGCTCGACCACCGCGACGACCTGGTCGCCGAGCGACGACGAGCCCAGCAGCGCCTGCGCTGGCACCTGCACGAGCTCGACCCAACGCTAGTGGTGCCGCTGGGGGCACTCGACCGAGCCCTCTGGCTGGAGCGGCTCGGCCGCTGGCTCGCCCGCCGCGAGCAGACGACCCAGGTGCGGATCGCCCGTCAGCTACTCGGCCGTTGCCGCGCCTCGACGCGCGAGATCGTCGCCCTCGAGCACGAGCTGGCGGCGCGGACGCAGACGCTCGCCCCGCGGCTGCTCGAGCTGCCTGGCTGCGGCCCGCTGAGCGCCGCAAAGCTGCTCTGCGAGATCGGCCCGATCGAGCGCTTCGGAAGCGACGCCCGGCTCGCCCGCCACGCCGGCGTCGCGCCGCTCGAGGCCAGCTCGGGCAAGCAGCGACGGCACCGGCTCGACCGCGGCGGCAACCGCCAGCTGAACTGTGCCCTGCACCGGATAGCGATCACTCAGGGCCGCGTCTACGCCCCGGCGCGCGCCTACCTGGAGCGCAAGCAGGGCGAGGGCAAGAGCCGGCGCGAGGCGCTCCGCTGCCTCAAGCGTCAGCTGGCTCGCACTGTCTACACGACGCTGAAGAGTGAGCCCTCATTGACATAGGAGCAACACTGGCCCAGATGACTGCCACCTGGCGAGAGTGGCGTACGCTATCGGCATGTGGGACGTCCTCACTTGGCACGACGGCACGCTCGCAATCGCTTGGTGGGCCGTGATCGTGCTCATCGTCGCGTTGCTGTCGATCGGCGGCACGGCGGCTGCGCGCCGGAAATAACCACGCCTCGGGATGCGCGACTCGAGGGCGGACCCTGTCGCCGCGATCGGCCAGACCCGCCGTGCTCAGGGTCATTCCGGAAAGCTGGCCCAGGCGAGTGCGCGCTTCGGCTGAGGCCAAGTACCTAGAAAGGCGACTCGTCGCCGCCAGGGTTCGTCGTCGCGCTTGGGCTCACGCCACTCGCTGATAGTTGAGATCAAGATCGTCCTCCCAGGTATTCCCGTACTGCGATAGCTGACCTCGACCCGTGATCCTGTTGCCGTCGTCGCTGAAGGTGCCGGTGAAGCGCTGCGAGAAATCGGGTGCAGGCGCGTCACGCCAGTACCGCCACGTGGCTTGAACGAGGCTGGCGGCGTACACCCTGGCGCTGCAGACCGACGGATGGACGAGCATCCGAAAACGCCATCTCCTGGCGCAGGGCTCTCGGTTCTACGGGGTGAACATTTTCCAGTGCCCCTCGGAGACGACTTCGACGGTGCCATCGACCACCTTGATGGCCGTCTCGTCGTCCATCGCGTACGCCGGACCCGAGATGCCGCCCGCCCATTGTTCCGCCTCGGCCATGGAGTTGCCCGGCATGCCCTCCTGAGCCAGGTGTGGACAGATCGAGAAGTCGACGATGCCCAACGTGCTGTCGTCACCGCTCGGCGGTTTCCACTGGACGAAGTCCGCGCCGATACGCGGGGTCATCACCATGCTCCCGGCGCTCAGTCCCACCCAGACCATCTCGTGCAGCGACGGCAGCAGGTCCGCAAGCCCGGACTGCCGCATCCAGTGGCACAGGTACAGGGCATCGCCGCCATTCACCAGTAAGACGTCTGTCTCTCGGACCCATGGCACCCAGCGTTCGTGGTCGATGCTGGGCAGCGCGGTCAGCTCCAGCACTCCCAAGGACTTCCAACCCAGCTCGCACATGGGGCAGCGGGGCTCCTGCCCGCTGATGAAATTCCATGCTCTGCCAGGACCGGCCATTGGGTGCGCGTACGACGCGGTGGGGATGCAGAGGGCGTCGGACTCGGCAATCGGCTTCCCCAAGAGGTCGACGAGTGCGTCGTGGATGCTCGTGTTCTTGATGCCAGCGGACGTGAGAAGAAGCCTCATGCTGCCTCCTGGAGTCAGTACTGCAGGCGTGAACGTTCTAGGCGCTTAACGGATCCGTACGCGGTACAGACCGGCACCCCACCGAAAACTCATCGGCTCTGGCGCGCTGGCCCTGCGGAGCGATTCGAAAGCTCCATCTCCTTTCGCACATTGACATATGCCGATATCAGAATATGATGGACCCGTGGCGCGCTCGTCCACGACCTCGGACGTCTTCAACGCGATAGCCGAGGCGCGCCGCCGCGAGATCCTGGACGCCCTGATCGCAGGCGAGAAGGCTGTCGGGACGATCGTGAACGACCTCTCGATGTCGCAGCCCCAGGTATCGAAGCACCTACGGGTGCTCAGCGAGGTGGGACTCGTGACGTGCCGGGCGGAGGGCCGTCGTCGGCTGTACAGCCTGGAGCCCTCGCAGCTTCAGCCGTTTCACGAGTGGTTGGCCAAGTACGAGCAGGCGTGGAACGAGCGACTGGATCGGATGGACGACTACCTCAAAGAACTACAGCGAGAAGGAGAGCCGCAGTGACACCGAATCGGCATGGGTCAGCAGTCATCGAATTCCCCAGCGAGCTCGAGATTGTCACCACTCGGGAGTTCGACGCTCCGCTCGTACTCGTCTTCGACGTGTTCACGAAGCCGGAGCATGTGCGCAACTGGTTCGCTCCATTTGCGTGTGAGGTGACGGAGTGCTCGATCGACCTGCGCGTCGGAGGGAACTACCACATCGTCTTCGTCACCGAAGACGGAACCGAGTGCTCGTTTCGTGGAACCTACCTGGAGGTCGAGCCGCCGACCCGGACCGTCGCAACGTGGCTGTTCGAAGGCTGGCCAGATGCGGACGCGGTCGAGTCCGTGGAACTGCACGAAACAGACGGAGTGACGAAGCTGACGATGAAGCTGGCGTTCCGCGACCAGCCTGGCCGTGACCACATGACGAAGTCCGACGGCCAGGAAGACAGTTTCAACAAGATGGAGGATTACTTGAGGTCACTGCTCGAGCAAGAGACTGTCTCCGGGTAGTCGAGGCAGCCGGCCGCTTTGCACGGGTTTTCGCACGTGCACTACCCCAGCTGATCGCGGCGGCGTGTCAGGTAGGCGGTCTCGGCGGTGTTGCCCGCCAGCTCGATGGCTTTGTCGTACGCCGCGCGCGTCTTCCGAGCCTTTCTCCTTGTCGTCGCCCTTGTTCTCGCGCCGCCCCGCCGGCGAAGTACTGCTCTCCTCATAGACCCAGTAGGGGCGCGCGAATCATCGGTCGAGCGTTGACCGCTACGTCAGCACGGTCAGCGCAGAACCAATAGGTCGAGTGAGTTGCTTCTGGTTTCCGGGATCGCGGTGTCCTCGGCACGTCGTACGGCACGGCGGAGGCGTTCTTTACCGCGGAGGAACTCGTCCTCAGTGAGACCACGCAAGGTGGTATCGGCCTGACGGAGAGTGTCCACCTGGTCGAGGAAGTCCGCGAGACTGGTCGGGTACGTCTCACGAACCTGCTCGAGAGCGTCCTGGTGGAATCCTGCGGCTGCGAACGCCCTGCACGTCTCCTCGACGGAAGGGAAGGTGTCGACCGTCCGAGCGGTCTCAGGGAACCACCGGACGTTTTCGACCCCGTCGTATCTGCCCGGAGAGCCCTGATGGCTCATGCCGGCTCGGATGAGGACGGGGGCGCCGGAGCGGAGCACGCGGCGGATCTCGTGTGCGGCGACTCCCAGGTCTGGGATGTGCTGAATGACGTTGGAAAGCCAGGCGGCGTCTGCCGAATCATCCGGCAGCGGGAGGGCGCTCGCATGTCCCTCGAGCACCTGGATGGCCGGTGTCCGCGGGATCTGATCCCGCATCGCGTCCGAGGGCTCGACCGCGAGCACGCTGATGTCGAACCAGTCGCTGAAGGCAGCGGCGAACGCGCCGGTCCCCGCGCCGATGTCCATCAGAGTCATTCCCGACGACGGGCGCAGGTGACGTCGTACCGCCTCGCGCCACTCCGAGAGCCCGTCGCGTGGGATTTCTCGAACTGACTTGTACGCGGCAGCGGTCGGCTCGTCATAGCTGATCCTGGCCATGTTCTGCCTCCTTCCTGGGGCGAACCCATGATGATGATCGGCCATGTCGCTCCGCGACGACGAGTTGCTCGAGCGCGCGGCGGCGCTGCGCGCCGAGGGACGCGCCTTTCTCGACCGCCACGCCGTCGAGCCGCGGCTCGCGCAGGCAGGCTCCGTCGAGCTCGTCGGCAGCTTCGTCACCGGCCTGATGGTCTGGCGCGACCTCGACGTCTGCGTTGACGCGCACGACCTCGCGCGCCCCGCGGCGTGGGAGCTCGTCCGCCCGCTCGTGCACGCCGCCGACCGCGTCCGCTACGAGCACCTCGACGAGCCGGACGATCGGCGCCACTACTTCGTCTTCGGCGTCGACGGCTGGAAGCTCGACCTCTCCCTCTTCACCGACGGCATCCCGCCGCAGGTCGGCGAGTTCCAGCGCGAGCTCCTCGGCCGCCTCGACGACGACCTGCGCGTCGCGATCCTGCGACTGAAGGAGCTCTGGCACAGCCGCCCGGAGTACCCCGAGGTCATAGGCGGCTACGAGATCTGCTCCGCGGCCCTCGCCGGCGTACGCACCCCGCAGGAGCTCGACGCCTATCTCGAGGAGCAGGGCGTTCTCGGCTGAGACCTTCGAGCCCTACAGGACGCCCGCCTCATCCTCGAGGAAGCGAGCGATCGGCCACGCACCGTCCGCCGTGTTCGAGATCACCGTGAACGTCGCCCGCGCGTGTGGGTTGTGCACGGAGCGGAACGAGACTCCCGCGTCGCAGCCTTCCAGGATCACGGCGTCGCTCGACGCGTGGAGCCAGAAGCCCAGGCCGTAGCGCTTCGAGTGGGCCGGCGCGTCGCTGCGGGGGCGCACCATCTCCGCGACCCAGGCCGCGGAGACGATCCGGCCGGCGAAGAACGCCCGCCAGAGCGAGCTGATGTCGGCGACGGTGGAGTAGATCCCGCCGTCGCCGCTTCCCCGAACGGGGAGATGGAAGACGTTCGTCCTCCGCGCGCCGTCGACCTCGAGGTAGCCGGCGGCGGTGCGGGCAGGAAGCTCGTCCGAGCGCAGGAACTCCGTCTCCGCCATCCCGGCCGGCCGGCACACGCGCCCCTCGACCAGCTCGTGGAAGGACACCCCGCTCGCCCGCTCGGCGATGAGCGCCAGCACGACGAAGCCGCCGTTGCAGTAGGCGAAGCGCTCGCCCGGCGCGAACCTGCTCGGGTGGCCGTCGAGCACCGCGAGGTAGTCCTCGGTCGTCGCGAGCTCGTGCACGGGGACGGGCATCACGTAATCCTCGATCTCGACCGCCTCCTCGTCGAGGTAGTCGCCGATGCCCGACCGGTGCGACAGGAGGTGCTCGACCGTCACGCGGTCGTCGATCAGCGGCAGGTCGCGGCCGAGCACGGAGCGGGCCGGCGTCGAGAGCTCGAGCACGCCTTCCTCGATCAGGCTCACGACGGCGAGCGCGGTGAAGCTCTTCGCCCCGCTGGCGATCCCGAACCGCGTGTCGACCTCGTTCGGGATCTCGAAGCCGCGATGCGCGAAGCCGTATGCCCGCGCAAGCTCGACTTCGTCGCCTCGGTCGACTTGGACGACGCCCGAGAACTTCGTCTCGGCGGCGAGGGGGTCGAGCTGCTGTCCGTAGTTCGGCATCGCCTGGGCTCGGAGCATGCACGAGGACGCTCGCAGTGGAGCCGAGTGTCGCGTGACAACGTCTGCTTGCGATTCAGAGACGTCTACTCGATCGGGATCTCGAACCGGGCGATGATGCCGGGATCGCCTCCCTTCGCGAGGAGGTCGGGGTCGGGATCGCGAGTCGCCACCCATGCGTATCCGTGTTCGGGGTAGGCGACCACGTCGGGGAAGCTGCCGGCGCTGATCGCGAGGAGCTCAGCGGGTTCATCGGTCGGATTGCTGAAGGTGTGCACCCCGGCCCGTCCCTCCGGACAGAAGACGAAGTCTCCGGGGGCCAGCGACTCTTCGCCGTGCTGGTTCCGGAACAGCGGACGGCCTCTGAGGACGAAGAACATCTCTTCGGCTCCGTAATGCATGTGCATGTAGCTCTCCGGCGCGCCCGGGGCGAGCTCGTACAGCGTTGCCCCCATCCGAGCGTCGTCCGGCCGCCAGAACACCCGACGCCGCGTTCGATCCTCGTCGTTCTCTCCGTCCCACAGGTCGGAGAAAAGGTTCTGCCGTGTCATTGTGGTCCTCCCAAATAGCGGTGGCGTGCATCGGCGAGAGCCTTACAGCCTCGACACGCTGCCGAAGAAACGCGGCCTCAGCCGCGCCTAACCGCTATCTCGTCGCCGGATCCACGCGGGGAATCGTAATGACGCTCGCGCACGCTGGTTTGGGCGAAGCGGGTTGTATGCTCGGCCTCCACACGACCGGAGGAGGTGGTGCTCGATGTTCAACCCATTCGTGTCCGTGAGCCGCTCCGGTCGCACAGGCCGGTAGCGGCCTCCCTTTCCTAGAGGAGGTCCTCATGCAGGATCAGAATGGCGCCCGCGTGGTTCGGGTATCGAAGGCCGACGCCATCGCCGTGGCGGGCGGCCACTATCAGCCGGTCCGCAGGCAGCTGGGCGTCCGCGGTTTCGGCATCAACGCCTACTTCGCCCCGAATGCCGGCGACCAGCTCATCGAGCCGCACGACGAGACCGGATCCGGCTCGGGCGGTCATGCCGAGCTGTACCTGGTTCTCAGCGGCCGCGCGCGGTTCGTCGTCGGGACGTCCGAGATCGATGCTCCGGAAGGGACGATCGTCTACGTCCCCGACCCGGAGACGAGACGCGGAGCCCATGCCGTCGAGGTCGCCACGTCGGCTGTCGTCGTCGGCTGTCCCGCCGACCGGGAGCTCCCGATCTCGCCTTTCGAGTTCTGGTTCGTCGCAGAGGCGCCGTACAACGAGGGCGACTACGACCGCGCCATCGAGATCGTCACGGAGGGCCTCGAGCACTGGCCCGAGCACGCGACGATGCTCTACCAGCTCAGCTGCTACCACGCGCTCGCGGGTCGTAACGAGGAGGCGATCGGATACTTCGAACGTGCGGTGGCAGGGTCACCGGACTTCGCCGAATGGGCGCGAGGGGACAGCGACCTCGACTCGATCCGCGACGACCCGCGCTTCAAGGAGCTCGTCGGAGACGAGAACCTCGGCTGACCGTCAGGAGAGGGCGCGTTCGACGGCCCCCGTCGTCGATCGCATACGAGGAAACCTCCCGCTCCCAGGGCTCTTCTGCCGACCAGTCTGGATGTGCTGCCTGCCAGTGCCAGAGCCCAGGCCGAAGCTGGCGCATGGCGCATCCCAGGCGCATCCCGACGAAGGCTCAGGCGAAGTCGTCGGCGAAGTCCCAGCCGCGCAGCTCGCCGGGCTCCAGGCGGATGAGCAGGTCATCGACGTCGGTCTCGGCGTACTGCTCACCGAATTCCGGGCCGAGGTAGCGCGCGGCGATCCGTCGGACGATCGATCGGTCCTCCGTCGCGCTGAGTCGAGCCGACGATCGAAGCTCGAGGCCGCGGTAAGGAGGGCCGTGCTCGCAAACGACGATGCTCGCGCGCGGATCTCGCCGCAGGTGGTCCGCCTTTACGTCGCGAGACCGGGTCACGATGTTGAAGCCGTTGTCGCGCCACTCGTGCCAGACCGGTGAGAGGAGAACCGTGCCGTCGCGCCGGTACGTTGCGAGGACGGCCAGGAACGGCAGCTCCAGCAGGTCTCCTAAGTCGTGCGGAGTCAGGCCCTTGCGCACTGCCCTAGTCTCCCACCGCGGTAGTCGGCCGGGTCAGACCGATGAGGCCGCTCGCATGTGCAGGTACTGGGTGGCACCGGCGATCCGCCGTTCGATGAAGCGGACAGCCGGTGGAGCGGGTCGAAGCTCAGGATCGGTGATGAGCTTCGGCTCGGCAAGCTCGACAATCCGACCGCGTGTCTCGATCGAGCAGGACCCGCTGGCAAGGACGTTCTTCACCCACTGCGCGTCCGACCCGTAGGTGAGGAAGAAGAAGTAGTCGTCACCGCGTCGGAAGACGTTGAGCGGCATTTGGTATGTACGTCCGGTCGTGCGTCCACGGTGCGTGAGGATGGCGAAGCCGGGAAGTCTCCCGGCCATAGGCCGCGTGAACCGGTTGAGGTAGCGGTTCACGACCGGCCGGAGACGCCACATCCGCGTCCTCTCGCCGTGTCGGCTCATCTGAACAGACATATGCCAGGCGCCGCCTGAACTTACTCGTGACCACGCGGCAGCAGCGTGGCGGCTTCGGCGATCAGCTCCCACTGTGAATGCCAGTCGTCGCCCGTCGTGGACAGGACGAGCCAGGTCGCGCCGGCCTCGGCGTACGCCACGAACCGCTCCGCTGCCTGCGCCGGTGTCTCGTCGTCGAGCGGGGCGACGGCGCGAACGGCGATCGGGGCGGTCTCGGGTAGCCGGCGGGCACTGTCCGCGATCTGCTCGGGCGTGGGCAGGGAGGTGAACCAGCCCGCGCCGTGGCGGACCGCGCGGCGCAGCGCGGCAGGCGAGTTGCCTGCGATGAGGATCGGCGGGACCTCGGCGCCCGGGGAGAGCGTGATCGACGCGCCCGAGGGCAGCTCGACCGTGTCGCCGCGGATCAGCCCGGGCAGGACCCCGAGCGCCTGGTCGGTGCGGCGGCCGCGCTCGGCCCAGGGGACGCCGACCGCCTCCCAGGCCTCGGTGCCGTGCATGACGCCGCCCGTGCCGACGCCGAGCACGACCCGACCGCCCGACACGAGTTGCAGGGCCGCGACCTGCTTGGCGGCCCAGGCGGGATGGCGCAGGACGAGGATCATCACGCCGAAGCCGAGCTGGATGCGCTCGGTGACGCCGGCCGCGGCCGCGAGCACGACCACGCTCTCCGGGTAGGGGCCGGCCGGCTTGAGGTGGTCGCCGAAGAAGATGCCGTCGAGGCCGAGCCGTTCGGCGTGACGGGCCTGCTCGGCCGTGTCGGCCGCTCTCCCGTCGGCGCCGGCGTGCAGCATCACCCCGATCTTCAGCAGGCGGCTAATGTCGTGACCAGCCGGTCGTATGTCAGGGCCGGCGGCCGTCGTCGAACGGCGAGGACGTCGGCGTAGAACGCCTTCGCCCGAGGGACGTCCGAGTCGGGAATGAGACGAAATCCACCCGCTCCACCTGAACGGACACGGGTGGACCTTAGCCGCGGCTACGATCGAGATCCGCAACGTCCAGCTCTGCACGGAGGTGAATCGGATGAACGACAACCCGAAGATGCAGGTCTCGCGCCTCGACGACATCGGGCGACGCGGTAGGAGTATCCCGGTGCGCGAGCACCTCGGGATCCACGCGTTCGGAGTCAACGCCTACACGCCCGGTGACGACGGCACGCTGATCAACGAGCACACCGAGTCGGGGTCGGGCCAGGAGGAGCTGTACATCGTGCTCGACGGAAACGCGACCTTCGAGGTCGACGGCGAGACGTTCGACGCACCCGCAGGGACCTATGTGTTCGTGGGGCCGGACTCGCGCCGGAAGGCAACCGGGGACGGAACCGTCCTCGCCGTCGGCGCGACGGAGGGCCAGCCGTACCGGGCGCTCGACTGGGGTGAGGCCTGGCCGTTCCACAGCGAATCGATGTCCGCCTACGGCGAGCAGCGCTACGGCGACGCACTCGACGCGGTCCGCAACGGCCTGGAGAAGGTTCCGGAGAACCCGGGCCTTCACTACAACTACGCGTGCTTCGCGACCCTCTCCGGTGACACCGCCGACGAGACGTTCGGGCACCTCAAGCGGTCCGTCGAGTTGTTCCCGCCCTTCCGGGAGCAGGCGCGTGAGGACGACGACTTCGCCGCCGTCCGAGACGACCCGCGGTTCGAGGAAGCCCTTCGCTGACCCAGGCTGAGCCCTACTTCTCCTTCCGCAACTCCCGCTTCATAGAGGTCACACGCGTCGACGGCGGCGGCGAGCATCCGGCAAACGGCGTTCCCGGCGTCAGGTCGTGCACGTCCCGCACGAGCTTCGCGCCAGCCCGCACCGCGTCTTCGGTCAGTGTGAACCCGTTGTGGGGCGGACACGCCGTTGACGCGCGAGGTCGGAGAGTTCGACTCGTTGCTCGCGATCGATCGTGCCCGGCAGGTGCTTGGCTACGAGCCGCGCCACTCGTGGCGTGATCACCGAACGATTTCCTGAGCCGTGGCGACCGCGCGAGCCAAGCGCTACCACCACGGTGACCTGAAGGCTGCCCTCGTCGACGGCGCCGTCGAGCTGATCGTCGAGCGGGGAGTGCGAGGCTTCTCGCTCGCAGAGCTGAGCCGGCGCCTCGGGGTGACCGTGGCGGCGCCGTACCGGCACTTCGCGAGCCGGGACGAGCTGCTTGCCGCAGTCGCGGTGCGCGCCCTGCAGTCGTTCGGCGAGGCGCTGGCGGCACAGTCGCCGGAGACCGACCCGGCGGAAGAACGGCTGGCGGCGATGGCCGGTGGCTACGTACGGTTCGCCGCGGAGCAGCCGGCGCTGTTCGGCGTCGTCTTCGGCCTGGGCCTCGACAAGAAGCAGCGCTACCCGGTGCTGCGCGAGGCTTACGAGAACGTCGAAGGCGCGTTTGCTGCCTGCGTCGCCGAGCTCTGCCCCGACGACCCAGCTGGTGCGGAGGAGCTCGGCGACGCGATCGAGGCCACCGCCCACGGCTACGCCGCGCTGCTCACCGACCATCCGGGAGCCCTCGATCCCGCCGACGTCGCACGCGCGGCCGACCAGGCGGCAAGGGCGACCCGCGCCTTGATCCGAGGCCGAGCGGCGCTGGGCTAAGGCGAGCTGGCGGAAGAGACCGGAATCACCTTGACCCCCGCGTCGGCACCGGGTGTCGCAGGCTCGGATGACGTCGCGTACTACCTGGTTCAGGTACCGCGGGACGCGGAGGTCGTGCTCGACGCGGAGCACGACCGCTTTCTGTGGCTCCCGCTCGAGGACGCGCTCCCCAAGTGCTTGCCGCCGGTCGTGGCGTCGGGGCTCGCCGACGCCGCAGCCTGGATCGACATGTGAGCGGGATCTCGTGCTCTCGGACGCGAGCTAGCGCCGAGACTTGTTCGCCAGCTCGCTCAGCTGACCCGAGCGGTCCGCCGCGAAGCGCACGAGCTCGACCTCGTTCGGGGTCAGCTCGGCCCGGCTTCCCGCGTCTTCGATCTGCGACCGCAGGTGCTCCTTGACCGCGAGCGCGGTGAAGTTCCGGAAGAAGTGGCGGATCCCCTTCACGCGCTCGAAGGATAGGGCTACCGGGCCAAGCGTAAGCCCCTGTCCTATACTCGCCGCCCCTTTCGCAACCTCCAGCTAAGGGGGTTCACCTATGCATCGCAGCTTGCCTGCGGCGATCGCGGCGTTCCTGGCCGCACTGGTTTTCGCCGCCGCGGCCTCTGCGGCCGCTCCGCCGGCCTCGGGGAAGGTCGACGGGGCCACTCCGGCCGCAACCGGCTCGCAGCAACTCCGCAGCGCGAGCCAGACCGGCGCCGAATGCCCGAACGGCCTTGCCTGCCGCATTATCCCGGCCGCCTACCAGCAGAACTCGGCGGATCCGGGCGACTACGGCAACTACGACCTGGCGACGCGGCCTGATGATGGGCTTGCGGTCCGCTTCGTCGTCATCCACGACACCGAAGTCGCTTACGACCCGACAATCGCGCTCTTCCAGAACCCGCTCGCGTACGTGAGCGCCCACTACGTGCTCCGTTCGTCCGACGGCCAGGTGACGCAGATGGTGCCGACGAAGGACGTCGCGTGGTCCTGGTCGACAGGCGCGGCGGCCTGCTCGTCGCCGACTGGGGTCGCGGAGTGGCCTACCGCATGCAGGCGCGCGGCAGGACGTAATACCCCGCAGCAACGGTCGGGGCGTCTGCGGATTCGGAGTCGCGCCAATGAGACGACCCTTCGGGCATGAGCCTGACAGCGTCGGCACGCTCCATCCCCGGCACGTTGCGCCAGGAGGTCGTCATCGGCGACGGCCACCGCCTGGTCACCGACGAGCCCGAGCGGCTCGGGGGCGATGGCAGCGCGCCCGCTCCGCACGAGCTCCTGCCCGCCGCCCTCGCGTCTTGCATCTCGACCACGCTCGTCATGTACGCGCGCACCAAGCAGTGGGAGCTGAGCCGCGTCGACGTAGACGTCGACTACGACCACAAGGCGACGCCGCGATCGTTCGAGATCGACGTGCGCGTCGAGGGCGAGCTCGACGACGACCAACTCGCACGGCTGGAGCGCGTCGCCGAGTCGTGCCCGTTACGCCGCTCGCTCGAGGCCGGCTTCGAGTTCCACGAGCGCGTCGGCCGCCGCTCCCGCGCCGTCGTCGGAGAGCCGGCGTGAGAGCGCAGATCGTCGTCCTCGGCGGCGGGACCGGTGGGACGATGGTGGCGAACAGGCTCCGACGGCGCCTCGAGGTCCACGAGGCGGAGATCCACGTCGTCGACCGGGACGACCGCCACGTCTACCAGCCCGGCCTGCTGTTCGTGCCGTTCGGGCTCGCGTCGGTCGACGAGATCGTCCGGCCCCGGCGGCAGCAGCTGCGGTCCGGGATCGTCTTTCACGAGGCAGCCGTCGACGCCGTCTGGGTCGATCGCGACCAGGTGCACCTGGAGAACGGGGAGGTGCTGAGCTACGACGTCCTCGTCGTCGCGACCGGCGCACGGCTGCAGCCGGAGGAGACGGAGGGCCTCACCGGCCCCGGCTGGAACGAGCGTGTGTTCACCTTCTACACGCCGCAGGGTGCCGAAACGTTGCGCCCTGCACTCGACCGGTTCGACCGCGGGTGCTTGGTGGTGAACCTCGTCGACATGCCGATCAAGTGCCCGGTCGCGCCGCTCGAGCTCGCCTTCCTCGCCGACTGGTACTTCCGCGAGCGCGGCATCCGCGAGCGCGTCGAGCTGGTCTACGCCACGCCGCTGGACGGCGCCTTCACCAAGCCGGTCGCCTCCGAGCGGCTCGCCGGGCTCCTGGAGGCCAAGGGGATCGAGCTGGTCACCGAGTTCAACGCGGGCGAGGTCGACGGTGCCGGCGGCACGCTCACCTCCTACGACGGCCGCGAGCTCGACTTCGACCTGCTGGTGACGGTGCCGCTGCACGGTGGCCCGCCGTACGTCGAGCGCTCTCCCGGCCTCGGCGACGCGCTGGGGTTCGTCCCGACCGACCGCTCGACGTTGCAGGCCGATGCGTGCGAGAACATCTTCGTCCTCGGTGACGCGACCGACCTGCCGATTTCAAAGGCAGGCTCGGTCACGCACTTCGAGGCCGAGGTGCTGACCGAGAACGTCGTTCACTTCCTCGCGGGCGCCGAGCTCGACGCCGGGTACGACGGCCACGCGAACTGCTTCGTCGAGACCGGCTTCCACAAGGCGTTGCTGATCGACTTCAACTACGACACCGAGCCGTTCCCGGGCCACTACCCCGGGATGGTCGGGCTGCCGCTGCTGCGGGAGTCGCGTCTGAACCACCTCGGGAAGTTGCTGTCCCAGTGGGTCTACTGGCACGCGCTGCTTCCCGGACGCGGCCTGCCCGGCATCGGCCCGACCATGCCGACGGCGGGCAAGACGCCGCTAGTGACCCCAGCGAGCTGAGGAGGACGAGATGACCACGACCCTCATCGCCGACACGACCGTCGGGACCGACGCCGAGGGGTTCCTGACCGATCCGTCGCAGTGGACGGAGGAGCTTGCCGAGGAGATCGCGCGTGAGAACGGGATCACCGAGCTCACCGACCGCCACTGGCTCGTCGTCCGCTTCATGCGCGATCGCTACCTGGCGACGGGCACCGCGCCGTCGATCCGCTCGCTGGGCAAGGAGTCGGGCGTCCCGGTGAAGGAGCTCTACCGACTCTTTCCCAAGGGCCCCGCGAAGCTCGCGGCCAAGATCGGCGGCATCCCGAAGCCGCGGGGCTGCATCTAAAGGAGGACGAGATGGCGACTGTGCTCGAACACCCAGAGCTGGAGGCGGCCGAGCCGAAGACGATCGAGAAGGTCTCGATCATCGTGTCGAAAGGGTCGCTCGAAGGCGTCTACCCGGGCCTGATCATGGCCAACGGCGCCCGCATGGAGGGGATCGAGGCCGACCTCTTCTTCACGTTCTTCGGCCTGGACGCGATCCGCAAGGACCGCCACGCGAAGCTGAAGGTGGCGACGGTCGGCAACCCGGGGATGCACCTCCCGACGCTGATCGGCGCGCTGCCGGGCTTTTCCTCGCTCGCGACCTGGATGATGAAGCGGCAGATCGCGAAGATCGACATGCCGCCCGTCGCCGAGTTCCTGGAGCTCGTCGCGGACTCGGGGGTCCGGCTCTACGCCTGCAAGGCCAGCGTGGACATGTTCGGCCTGACGAAGGAGGACTTCCTGCCGCACGTCGAGGACGTGATCAGCGTCGGCGAGTTCTACGAGAAGGCGGCCGGAGGCGAGATCGTCTTCACGTAAGGCCGGCGAGCGGCCGGTCCGGCTCCGAGGCTGCGCTCCCCGCTAAGGTCTGGTCATGATCTCCCGCCTGCGAAGCTCGTTCAGCGACCGCCGCATCGCGATCGTCGCGTCGCTCGCGTTGATGACGGTATTCGCGCTGGCGATGCTCACGGTGCGGATGGTCTACACCGAGACGGGAGACCACGCGAATCTCGCGTGGAACCTCTTCCTCGCGTGGATCCCCTTCGGCCTCGCGCTGGTCGTCTACGCACGCGCGAAGGCAGGCGGCTCGCTCCGCCTCCTCGTCCCGCTGGGCGCGCTGTGGCTCGTGTTCTTCCCGAACGCGCCCTACCTGATCACCGACCTCAAGCACCTCGGGCCTGGCGGCAGCGTGCCGCTGCTCTACGACGTCCTGCTGTTGTCGGCCGCCGCGTGGACGGGCCTGCTGCTCGGCCTGGCCTCCCTTTTCCTGATCCATGCGGTCGCGCGTCGGCTGCTGGGCGCGGTGAACGCGTGGGCGCTCGTCGTCGGCGTGCTCTCGCTGAGCTCGTTCGGCATCTACCTCGGCCGTGTCCAGCGCTGGAACTCCTGGGACGTGCTCGTGCACCCGTTCCCGCTCGCCGAGCAGATCGCCTCCGGCCTGCTCGACCCGCTCGCGCATCCGCGGCCGATCGGCCTGACCGTCCTCTTCACCTCGTTCCTACTGGCGAGCTACATCGTGCTGTACTCGTTCGCGCGCCTGAGCCCCGAGTGGGACGCGCTCGAGCGGCCCCGGGCCTAGGAGGGCTTGGTGAAGCCCGGCTGTGCCGCCGGAACGCGCTGCTCCCCGGCGACGAGTGGAGTCCCGCCAAGCCTCCTGCCCGAGCTTGCCAATCGAACATATGTTCGATTAGATGTGATGGGTGCAGCTCGCGCTCGACGCTCTCGACCGCCTGGTCGAGACGCTGGAGGAGACGGGGCCGCTCTCCACCGTCGAGGCGGCCCGGTCGCTGTTTGCCACGAGCTCCATCTCGGAAGGGCTCGCTGCCTCGCTGCTCGTCGACGTCACGGCCGGCGACAGCCGGGTCGTCTGTAGCGGCGCCTCGGTCTCCCTCTCCGGCGAGACGCGCGACCCGCTGCTCGACGAGGCCGCGTTCGTCGTCTTCGATCTCGAGACCACCGGGCTCTCGGCGCAGCGGGACCGGATCTGCGAGTTCGGCGCCGTCCGCGTGCAGGGGCTCGAGCTCGTCGACTCGTTCCAGTCCCTCGTCAACCCGGGAGTCGCGTTGCCGGGCCCCGTCGAGCGGCTCACCGGCCTGCGTACCGCGGAGCTTCGGCACGCGCCGCCGGTGCGGAAGGTGCTCCCGCGCTTCCTCGCCTTCGCCGGCGACGACCTGCTCGTCGCGCACAACGCGGGGTTCGACCAGCGGTTCCTCGAGCGGGAGCTGCTGGTTCGCGAGGGCCGGCGGCTGTCCCAACCGCCGCTCTGCACGGCCGCGCTCGCGCGACGGCTGCTCGAAGGGCGGCTGCGGAAGGTCGGCCTCGCGTCGCTTGCAAATTTCTTCGGCGTCGGCACCACGCCGTGCCACCGGGCGCTGCCAGACGCCGAGGCGACCGCGGAGGTGCTGCTGTGCCTGATCGGTCTCGCGCAGGAGCTCGGCGCGCGACGGCTCTCCGAGCTCCGCTCGCTCGCGGCGCCTCGGCGGCGACGCGTCTACGGGAAGCGCGCGCTCGCGCGGCGGGCGCCGGCGCGGCCGGGGGTCTACCTCTTCCGCGACAAGCACGACCAGGTGCTCTACGTCGGTCGCGCGCGCGACCTCCGCGCACGCCTGCGCTCGTATTTCCGCAGCGAGCGGCAACGGCCGTCGGTCGAGGCGGCGCTGCTCGCATTGGAGCGGATCGAGTGGCGCGTGCTCGGCTCGGAGCTCGAGGCCGCCCTGGAGGAGCTGCGCCTGATCCGCGAGCTCGGCCCGCCCGCGAACTCCCGGAGCCGGCGCAAGGAGCACGGCGTCTACCTTCGTCCTCGCGGCGACGAGCTCGTCGTGACGAAGCAGCCGACGGAGCTCGGGCCGCTGACGAGCCGCCGCCAGGCGTCGCTGGCAGCGCGCGCGCTCGCATTCAGCACCGTCGAGGAGCGCGAGCGCCTGCTGGAGGGCGCGCCGCTTCAGCGCCTGCGCGAGCGCCTGGCCCATCTTTCGGAGAGCCTGCGCTACGAGGAGGCGGCCCGGCTGCGGGACCGGCTCGAGGCGCTGGAGCGCGTGATCGACCGGCTCCGCCGCCTCGCGGAGCTTCGTGAGCTGGAGGCTTGCCTGATCGCCCCGGCGGCCGAGCCCGGCTGGCGCAAGGCGTTCTTCGTCGCCGGCGGCGAGGTGCGTGCGGTCCGGTCGCTGCCGCCGGGGGCGGGCGCGCAGGTCGAGCTCGCCGCGGGCGCAGCCGCGTGCTCGCCGTCGGCCACGCGCGAGCCGCTGACACCGGAGCAGGCCGAGGAGCTCCTGCTCCTCGACGGCTTCATCCGCCGGCCGCCGCCCGAGCTGTCGGTGCTGCCGCTCGCCGAGGCGGCCCGCGGGTGACCGGCGAGGCATCCATCCTTCACGCCGACCTCGACTCGTTCTTCGCGTCGGTGGAGCAGCGCGACCGCCCGGAGCTCCGCGGCAAGCCGGTCCTCGTCGGCGGCTGGGTCGTCCTCGCGGCGAGCTACGAGGCCAAGGCGCGCGGCGTCCGCACGCCGATGGGCGTCGGGCTCGCGCGGCGCCTCTGCCCGGGAGCGATCGTCGTGGAGCCGCGCATGTCCGCCTACTCGGAGGCGAGCAAAGACGTCTACCGGGTCTTCGATGACACGACGCCGATCGTCGAGGGGCTGTCGATCGACGAGGCCTTCCTCGACGTTCACAGCCTCAGGCGCACCGCGAGCCCGCTGGAGATCGCGACGAAGCTGCGCGCCGAGGTGCGCGAGCGGGTCGGGCTGCCGATCACGGTCGGGATCGCGCGGACGAAGTTCCTGGCGAAGGTGGCGAGCGCGGTCGCGAAGCCCGACGGGCTCCTCCTCGTGCCGCCGAACCGCGAGCTCGCGTTCCTCCACCCGCTCCCGGTCGAGCGCCTCTGGGGGGTCGGCCCGGTGACCGCGCGGAGGCTCCACGACCTCGGGGTGATGACCGTGGGGCAGGTCGCCGGGTTCGACGAGAATGCGCTCCTCTCACTGCTCGGCCGGGCCGCCGGGCGGCACCTGTACGCGCTCGTGCGCAACGACGACCCGCGGCCGGTGCGGCCGCGCCGCGGTCGCGGCTCGATCGGCGCCCAGCGGGCGCTCGGTCGCTCGCCTAGGTCGCTCGACGACGTCGACGCCGCGCTCATCGGCCTGGTCGACCGCGTGACGCGCCGGATGCGAGTGGCGGGCCGGTCGGGCCGTACCGTCGTGCTCCGGCTGCGCTTCGACGACTTCGCGCGCGCGACGCGCTCGCACACGCTGCCGTACGCGACCGCCAACACCGACGCGATCCTGACCACGGCGCGAGACCTGCTCTCGGTCGCGGCGCCGATCATCGAGCGACGTGGGATCACGCTCGTCGGCATCTCGGTCGCGAACCTCCACGACGGCCGCGCGGTTCAGCTCACGCTGCCGTTCGACCGGCGCGGGAGCGAGGCGCTCGACGCCGCCCTGGACGAGGTGTGGCAGCGCTTCGGCTCGCGCGCCTTGACCCGTGCGGTGCTCCTCGGCCGAGGCCGGGGCGTCGAGATGCCGCTGCTGCCCGATTAGGGCGTACCCGCTTGTGACGGCGTCAAGGTGCGCTCGAACGCGATGTTCCCTGCGGTGTTGACGATCCGGATCGTCAGCGTGCCACTCCTCGTCAGGCTGAGCTCTCCGAAGTTGAACCAGCGCTTCGCCTCCGCCCACGTGGTCACGGCGCCCGGCGACGGCGGTCCGAAGAACGCAAGCCGCTCCGGATTGAGCGTCGTGTCGAAGTCGGTCGTCGGGAAGATGCCGGCGTTCATCGGCCCGGTCACGAGCTCGTACACAGCGAATCCCGGGTCGGCGGCGAAGGGGGTGTACCGGAAGGCCTCTGCGAAGTGGACGTCGGTTGTGATCCAGACGCTGTTGCGGATCGCGTGCTCGTGCATGAAGCGGAGGATGTCGAGCAGCTCACGCTCGTAGCCCGTTGTCTGGTCGAAGTTCGCCCAGCCGTCGCGCCCGTTCGGAACGGCCGGGAACCCCGTGGGGATCGACATCGGCACGCTCGAGACAATCACCTTCCACCTCGCGTCCGAGGCTGCGAGCTTCTCCTTCAGCCACGTCAGCTGCTCCCGCCCGAGCATCGTCTTCGGGTGAGCGTCCGTATCCGTTTCGAAGTTCGGATCCCGGTACTGGCGCGCATCGAGCACGAACAGCTCGAGATTCTTCCCCCAGCGAAGCGAGCGGTAGAGGCGCGACGGCGTGTTCTCGGCGATCGCGACCGGCGTGTAGTCGAGGAACGCTTGAAGCCCGAGCGGCATCAGATGAACGCCCGGGGTGTACGGAGGGGTGCTGCGGGTGTCGGTGAGAGGCCCGAAGTCGTTCACGACCTCGTGGTCGTCCCAGACGCCGACGTAATCGGTTCCCGAGAGCAGGCGCTGGAAGCCCGGGTCGGCACGGCTGTAGCGCCAGTGCGCCCAGAACGTCGGCACGTCGGTAGCCGGGCCGAAGCTCCCCGGGATCTGCGCGTTCCCGTACAGGCCCCCTGCGGAGCAGGCGTTGTCGGCGTAGATGATGTCGCCGAGGCCCACGAACACGTCCGGGTGCCGGGCACGGACCGTGTCCATGATCGGCATGCCCTCGGCTGCGTCGCGGCAGACGTTCTGCCCGTTGAGATCACCTCCGAAGGCGAGACGAAGAGGCACGGCATGGCGGTCCGTCGGCGCCGTGCGGAAAGATCCCTTCACAACCGTCCCAGGCGACGAGCCGTGCCCGCGGAGGCCGAACCAGGCCCGGTAGCGGTACGTCGTCCCCGGTCGGAGGTGCTCGAGCGGGACGCGCGCAGTCAAGTCGTCCGCCGCCCGTGCCTCCGCGTGCGCGATTCGCCCGTGCGGCCCCCCGGAGAGGGCGACGTTCAGCGTTGCCTCGCGGTCTGCCCGCGCCCAGAGCAGCGCAGACGAGGACGTGACGTCGCCGACGATGACGCCATGCGTGATCGCGACAACAGGCCCCTTGCGCTCAGCGTTGGCGAGACCCGCGCCGCCCGCCGCGAGGCCCAAGAGCATGGTCGTGAGGATTAGCCCGACGATCTTTGACATCGCTCTCCTTTCCCCCAGTGGAGCCGCAGACGCCGCCAGGGCGTTGTCGTCTTCCGTCAGCCTAGACGCAGGCGATCAACGACTGCCGTCGACTTGTGGACGACCCAGCCGAGACCGGCTCCCGGCTGATCGACCAGTGCGCGCAGATCTCGAAGACCGGCACGGAGTTCACCCTCGTCGGCCCCGGGTAGCTGGGCGAGTGCGTCCAGAGCGCTCTCGATCACGTCTGTCGCGTAGCTCGCTTGCACGGCGAGGTCGTCGTTCTGCCACCAGTAGGGCCGCTCGCCCTCGTCGACGTCACCGAATCCCGCCCCGCGCAACCAGCCAGGCAGACGCGTGCCGGCGTCGCTCCAGCCGGAGGCCGCCATCCCCGCGACCATCGTGCGGATCAAGGCCTCGATCGACGGCGTGGAGGGCTCGGCCCGGCAGGTCGAGTAGTCGACCTCGATCGCCGTGATGGCACCGCCTGGAGCGAGCACGCGCCGGGCCTCGCGGAGGACGGCCACCGGGTCGGCGACGTGCTCGAGGAACCACATCATCCAGACGTGGTCGAACGACCGGTCCGCGAACGGAAGGGCGAGTGCATCCGCCTCGACGAGGGTCGCCTCGACACCGGCCCGCTCCAGGTGTCCGCGGGCGAAGTCGAGCTGCTTCGGCTCGATGTCGACGCCGACCAGACTGATGCCGGGGAACTCCTGGCCGAGCACCGCCAGGACTGCGCCGACGCCGCAGCCGACCTCGAGCAACCGCGTCCCGCGCTCGAGGCGCGTGCCGTCACGGATGAGCCGGTGCCGCCAGTGCTCCGCTTGCGAGACGAGCCGCTCCTGTTCCGGCGTCCCGTAGCCGTGGACGTAGCCGGTCGAGCTCACGCCGTCAGGATAGGCCCGAGCTGAGGGTTGACCGCGAGCGGCTCTGGGCGCGCTTGACTGCCTGTTTTGTCGCACGGCGTCGCGACGGCCGGCACCGGCGCCATCGTGAACGTGGTGGCAAGGGGCCAGACGCGCGATTATGCGTGCGTGGCGAACCGGGCCGAAACCAGGGCTACGACTCTTGCTGCGATGGAGGCGGTGATCTTCGATCTCGACGGCGTCGTGACCCGCACCGCCGAGGTGCATGCTGAGGCGTGGAAGCAGCTCTTCGACGAGTACCTCGCGGGGCGTGCCCGACGGGTCGGCGAGCCCTTCGAGCCGTTCGACCGCCGGTCGGACTACCTTCGCTTCGTCGACGGCAAGCCTCGCTTCGACGGGGTGGCGAGCTTCCTGGCGTCGCGAGGCATCGCGCTCCCGCGTGGGTCACCAGCGGACCCTGAGGAGCGCGAGACCGTGTGCGGCTTGGGCAATCGCAAGAACCGCTACTTCTTGACGGCGCTCGAGCGATCGGGCGCGCCCACCTATCCATCGACCATCGCGCTGATCGCACGGCTGCATGAGCGGGGCATCCGCACCGCGATCGTCTCGTCCAGCCGCAACTGCGTGGCCGTGCTCGAGGCCGCCGGGATCCGGGAGCTCTTCGAGGTGAAGGTGGACGGTGTGGATGCGGCCGAGCTCGGCCTCCCGGGCAAGCCCGATCCTGCGGTCTTTCTCGAGGCTGCGCGCCGCCTGGGAGTCGAGCCGGCTCACGCGGCGGTGGTCGAGGACGCGATCTCCGGCGTCGAGGCCGGTCGGCGCGGGCGCTTCGGGCTCGTGATCGGCGTCGACCGGGCGGCACAGCGCGAGGCGCTGGCGGCCGCTGGCGCCGATCTCGTCGTCGCCGACCTGGCCGAGGTCGCCGCATGAGCGCCTGGCTCCTCGAGTACGACGGCTTCGACCCGGCGACCGAGGGCCGGCGGGAGGCGCTCTGCACGCTCGGCAACGGCTTCCTGGCCACCAGGGGCGCTGCGCCGGAGGCACGGGCCGACGGGGTTCACTACCCGGCGACCTACGCAGCCGGGGTCTACAACCGGCTGCCCACCACCATCGCGGGCCAGACGCTCGAGGACGAGAGCATCGTCAACCTCCCCAACTGGCTCCCCCTGACGTTCCGCGCCGAGGACGGCTCGTGGCTGGAAGCGGCCGAGCTCGTCGAGCATCGGGTCGAGCTCGACCTTCGCCGCGGCGTGCTCACCCGGCTCACGCGCGCCCGCGACGACGCCGGCCGCGTGACGCAGGTGACGCAGCGCCGCATCGTGTCGATGGACGACCCGCACCTGGCCGCACTCGAGACGACCATCGTCCCCGAGAACTGGTCGGGTCGACTGGAGGTTCGCTCGCTCCTCGACGGAACCGTCGTCAACTCCGGGGTCGAGCGCTACCGGGCGCTGGCCGGGGACCACCTCACGGCAGTCGAGAGCACGGCGCTGGACGAGGCCGCGGTCCTTCTCCGCGCGCTGACGAAGACCTCGCGGATCCTCGTCGCGGAGGCGGCCCGGACGCGAGTCGAGCGGAACGGCACGGAGGTCGACGTTGAGCGGGCGCTCGTGCAGGAGCCGGGCGTGATCGGGCACGAGCTCGCCGTCGAGGTCGCCGCGGACGAGCCCGTGACGATCGAGAAGGTCGTCACGGTGTTCACGTCGCGGGACCCGGCAGTGTCCGAGCCCGGCTACGCGGCAGGGCGCGAGATCGCCCGTGCACCGAAGTTCAGCGAGCTGCTCGACCGGCATGTCCTCAACTGGCACGAGCTCTGGCGTCGGTTCGGGATCTCGCTGGAGGAGGGTGAGGAGCGAACGCACCGCACCGTGAACCTCCACGTCTTCCACCTCGTGCAGACCCTGTCGCGTCACACGGGGGCGATCGACGTGGGGGTGCCCGCCCGGGGTCTTCACGGGGAGGCGTACCGCGGCCACATCTTCTGGGACGAGCTCTTCGTGTTCCCGTTCGTCAGCCTCCGGCTTCCCCGGCTCGCCCGCGCGTTGCTTCGCTACCGCTATCGGCGGCTGCGAGAAGCGCGCTGGGCGGCCGAGGACGCGGGCTACGCGGGAGCGATGTTCCCGTGGCAGAGCGGAAGCGACGGCCGCGAGGAAACGCAGCGACGCCACCTGAACCCGCGCTCCGGTCGCTGGAACGCCGACAACTCGTCGTTGCAGCGGCACATCAATGCCGCCATCGCCTACAACGTCTGGCAGTACTACCAGGTCACCGGCGACCTCGGGTTCGTCGCCGGTTTCGGCGCGGAGCTGATCCTCGAGAGCGCGCGCTTCTGGAGCTCGATCGCCTCCTACAACCGCGCGCTCGACCGTTACGAGATTTGCGGCGTGATGGGCCCCGACGAGTACCACGATGCCTATCCGGGCGCCTCGACAGCGGGCCTCGACAACAACGCGTACACGAACGTCATGGCGGTTTGGGTGTTCTGCCGCGCCCTCGACCTGCTCGAGCTGCTCCCGTCCGACCGAAGCGACGAGCTTCGGCAGCGCCTCTCGCTCACGGTGGGGGAGGTCGAGCGCTGGGAAGACCTGAGCCGCAAGATGCGCCTCGTCTTCCACGAGGACGGGATCCTCAGCCAGTTCGAAGGCTACGAGCAGCTCGAGGAGTTCGACTGGGAGGGCTACCGCTCCCGCTACGGCGACATCAGCCGGCTCGATCGGATCCTCGAGAGCGAGGGCGACACGCCGAATCGATACAAGGTCTCCAAGCAGGCCGACGTGCTCATGCTCTTCTACCTGTTCTCGGCCGAGGAGCTGGGCGAGATCTTCGAGCGCCTGGGCTACGACTTCGACGAAAAGACGATCCCGAGGGCGATCGACTACTACCTCGACCGCACCTCCCACGGCTCGACGCTCAGCCGCGTTGTTCACGCGTGGGTGTTAGCGCGCTCCGATCGAAGCCGCTCGTGGGAGTTCTTCCTCGAGGCGCTCGACAGCGACGTCTCCGACATCCAGGGCGGGACGACCGCGGAGGGAATCCACCTGGGCGCGATGGTCGGGACCCTCGACCTCGTGCAGCGGTGTTACACAGGCCTCGAGATCCGCGAGGACGTCCTCTGGCTCAACCCGCAGCTGCCGACCGAGCTGCGGCGACTCGATTTCACCGTCCTCTACCGCGGACAGCTGGTCGAGCTCCAGTTCGAGGATGGATGCGTCACCGTCGCATCGCAGACCTCGAGCGGCGCGCCGATCTCGATCGGGATCGAGGGGACGGTGATCGAGCTCGAGCCCGGCGGCCGGCTCGAGCTCTCCGCCCCCGCAGCACCGGACGCGTGAGGTGAGGCGACACCGCCTCACCTCACACCGGAGTACCTCAGGGCTCGATTCGCCAGACCGCGCCGTTGCCCGCCGACGCCCCGTTGACGGAGACATACAGGGCTCCGTCGGCGCCGAGGACGAGGCCGGTCGCGCGGGGCAGGTCGCCCGCGACCAGCGTCGACGTGCCGCCGCCGCCCGGCGGCACCCGCCAGATCGCCCCTGGGCCCGCGAACGGGAACGGGACTGCCAAACCGTGCTGGAGCGCGTACAGCGACCCGTCGGGTCCAAACGCGAGATCGGTCAGCGCGGTCAGGTTCCACGCGTAGAGCGCCGGAGCCTGGCCCGGAACGACGCGATAGACCGACGCCGTGCCTGCCGTGAACGGGAAGCCGGTCAGGGTCGAGACGTAGTACGCGCCGTCAGGGCCGACCACGACATCTGTCGGCACGGCGTCACGAGGCCCGAGCGGGCCGGGCACCGGCGCCTTCGGGAACGTCGCGACGGTCGTCACGCCGCCATTTGCCGACACGTCGAGCAGCGAGTTGCCGCCCGCGTCCGTAACGAGGCGATGGCCGGGCAGCGCGAGCAGCCCGTAGGGGTTGCTGTCGATCAGCCCGCCGTCCGGATTCACGTCCACCTCGTAGCGGGCGATGTCTGCAACCTGCTTCGTGTTGCCCGACGCCGACACCTGCAGCAGGTAGCCGAAGCCGAGGCCGTCGAGCAGCGCACCCGTCGGTGTGGCCTTGTTGCAGCTGCACCCGATCGTGACGAACAGCCCGCCGCGTCCCTGGAACGAGACGTGCTGCGGCCCGGCCGCCGTGTCGCCCGCCGGCAGGAAGGCGACCGACGGCAGCCCGGCGACGACCCGCTCCTGCACGCCGTGCCACAGGCGAGAGACAGCACCGGTTGCCCCGTAGCAGCGCGCGGCCGGCGGCGGCGCGTCCGGAGCCGGCACGCAGACGCCTGAGCCGCCTCGCCCCGCCTCGGCGACATAGAGCCCGCCCTCCGGGCCCCATGCGAGCCCGCGCGGGTTGTCGAGCCCCGTCATCACCGGCTGCGGGGACGACGCGGCGAGGCCAAGCGCCGGAATTGCGAGCGCAGCGGCAACCACCGCGATACAGACCACTATCCTCATTGTGACTCCCTTCTCCCCCCAGGAAGCCGCCGCGACCCCCTCCGGCGCGCCAGCCGCAGTGAGCCTTCGAGCCTAGGGTGACCGTCCGCCAAATGCAAGCAAGCGCGCGTGGCGGCCAACTGCTGACGCGTTCGCGCTCGGAGACTGGTGTGCTCGGATCAGCCCGGTTGCCGGGAGGGGGAGGACTTCATGCGTAGTCACCCGCAGGGTTTCGTTCGCCTGGAAGCCGTAGGCGTCATCGCTCTCATGACGTTTCTTGGGCTCGCCGTTCTGGCGTTCGCACGCAGCGCCGCCGCACCCGCCGGCACCGGCTCGTCCCTGTCGCCAGGCGAGCCAGATCGAGCCGGGATACCCGGCGACACCGGGCGGACAGCTGTCGTTCTACAACGACCTGCTCTCGATTCTGTCCCGCGTCCCGAGCCACCTCGCGATCGGCCTCTTCTACTGGGAGCCCGAGTGGATCCCGGGCGTGGGTTGGGAGCCCGGCGCCGGCACGCCGAACGACAACCTGACGCTGTTCTCATTCACCGGCGCTGCGTTGCCGTCGGTCGGGCTGTTCCGGAGCCCGCTCTCCGTGTGCGCCGCATACGCGCCCTCGACGCTTCCCTGCGCGGTACCGAACGGCGCGAGTTAAGGCGATTCTGGAATGTGATGGGAAACGGGTACCTGCTCAGGCCGAGAATCTTGGCCGAGCAAGCCGCATGCCCCCGGCAAGAATCGAACTTGCGCACGCGGTTTAGGAAACCGCTGCTCTTCCACTGAGCTACGGGGGCTCGATTCCAAGGGTAGACGGGCCGTGGCCCGGGCGTGGAGCCCGGGCCACGACGGCTTACGCGTGCCCTACGGGTTCTTCTGGACCTTGGTGAAGACGTCCGTCTCGCCGAGGCCGGTCTGGCCGATTGAGTCGTTGCGCCCGTCGGTCCACACCGCGTAGACGGCGTCGGTGCTGGCCGCGAGCCCGTTGTAGTCGCCGATGAACGCGCCGCTCGTGAAGAACCCCAGGTTGGGGTCCCAGTCCTGGCTGCTGATCTTGGCGCTGGAGAAGCTCGCTGCGTCGTTGTCCGACACCGCCTGCCACGTGTTGATCCGGACGTTGGCGGGGTCGAGCCGTCGGTCGAACCAGATCACGTAGAAGCGACCCGACTCGTCCGCTGCGGCCCACGGGAAGAACTGGTCGTTGGGAGCGGGCTGGCCGGAGGACGTGGTCGAGAGGAAGTTCGCGTCCGACCAGTGCAGCCCGCCGTCGGTGGAGGTCTGGTAGGAGATGTCAGCCTGGGAGGCCGGCCGGTTGATGTTGTTCTGGTAGACGAACAGCAGGCTGCCGGTGCTCGGGCTGTAGGCCAGCGACGGGGTGTTCGGCGCACGGAAGTTCGTGGGCGGGATCGTGTCGTCGTTCCCCGCGTCCTGGAAGTCCGCGTACTGCCCCGGCCTGTCGATCTGCACCGCGCTCGGGAGGAACGTCTGCCCTCCGTCGGTCGACTTCTGGAAGAGCAGGTGCGGATCGACGGAGTCGTTGCAGTTCTCCGAGACGAACCCGACGTCGAGCGTGCCGTCCGTCTCGACCACCGGGTCGCTGAACTGGTTGGCGGAGGAGCCTGTGCCGTCGCCGCCGGGGTTGTCCGGCTGAATCGCGGTGTGCGACCAGGTAGACAGCACGGGGTTCTCGGTGGGGATCGAGTCCGTGTAGGAGAGCTGGAGCGGGCAGTAGTCGCTGAACCCGGTCGGCTGGAGGTGGAACTTGGTATAGGTCACGTAGATGCGCCCGTAGTGTGGACTGCCCGGGTTGTTGTCGACGGCGATGAGCTCCTTGTCGTTGAAGATCGAATCGTCGACGGTCCCGGTCGCGTAGTCGAAGTTGGACGCCGCACGCGCGGCCTGGCGACCGGGTGTCCAGGTCTGGCCGTCGTCGACGGACTTGTACACCTGCACCTCGGAGAACGGGAGCGCGCGGAAGAAGCACAGCTGCGAGATGTAGAAGGCGTGGTCGCGCCTGCTGTAGGCGACCCCCGGATCCCCACCGCTACAGAAGTCCCGGGTGCCGGCGAACTGCGGGCTGATCCGGGTGCTGTCCCAGTGCTTGCCACTGTCGGACGTCCGCATCACCACGACGCCGCCGCTGACGTAGTCGTTCGCCGCCGCGACCGCGATTTTGGGACTGATCACGTTGTAGGCGACCGCGGTCTCGTTCTGGGGCATCGGCGGGTAGCTGTCGTCGTTCATCTGGACGTTGGCTCCGCCGCCGTTGCTACCACGTGCCTGAGGCTTCGCAGCGGCTCGCGCCGTGCCGTTCTGATGCTGGGCGGCGTAGACGGCACGCACGCCGCTGGAGATTCCGCCCGGGTAGCGCGCCACGTGGGTGACCCACCGCGGCGTCGCAGCCGAGGGCGTCTTCGGTGCTGACTCTCCAAGTCCAAGTGCGTTCTGGCCTGCGATCACGCCGACGAAGGCGGCGAGGATCGCTGTGGCTGGGATGAGTCGTCTCAATGAGAACCCCCTTTTTGTGCGAGCTAATGGTCGGCTCTGCTCGTCTCCCCTTTCTGACCGTTGCTGCGGTCAGCGGCCAACAGACGAAGCCATAGCCCCGGAACTGTTCCAAATGTCGCTCGGACTTGTCGGGGCCGGAGGCGAGGCGTGATTCACTTCCGCCTCCGTGGCGCTCACCGTCGCGATCGTGCTGGCGCTTCTCTTCTTTCCGTGGCCGTGGAACCTGCTCGTGATCCTCGGCGGCCTCGCGATCGAGGCGGGGGAGCTCACCTGGGGCCTGCGACTCGCGCGCAAGTGGCGCCCGGCGACCGGAGCCGAGGCGATGATCGGCGCGCACGCCGAGGTCGTGACGCGATGCCGGCCCGACGGGCAGGTTCGGATCAAGGGAGAGCTCTGGCAGGCGCGCTGCGAGGCGGGCGCGGACGTCGGCGAGACCGTCCGCGTCGACCGCCTCGAGGGGTTGACGCTCATGGTCAGCCCCCTCTCACCGCCGGGGTGAGAGGGGGCTGCGCTTTGGGGTCCTTAGGAGGAGGGGCGCGTTGCCAGGGTCAGCGAGACGGTGTGCTCGCTGCCGCCGCGCTTGTACGTCACGGAGATCTTGTCGCCCGGCTTGTGGGCGTCGATCGCGCGGGTGAGGTCGTCGCCGCTCGAGATCGCGTTGCCGTCGACCTCGACCACCACGTCGCCGGCCTTCAACCCTGCACCGGCGGCAGGGGTGGACGGGCGGATCTCGGCGATGCGTGCTGCCGAGGCGGTGGCGTCGATCGAGACGCCGAGGTACGCGTGCTCGACCTTGCCGCTGGAGATCAGCTGCGAGGCGATCGACTTGACCGTGTTCGACGGGATCGCGAAGCCGACGCCCTCGTTGCCGCCCGAGTCGCTCTTGATCTGGGCGTTGACGCCGACGACCTCGCCCTGCGCGTTCAGCAGCGGGCCACCCGAGTTGCCGTGGTTGATCGCGGCGTCGGTCTGGATCGAATCGTTGATGGTGAAGCTGTTCGGGGCCGTGATCGCGCGATGCAGCGCGCTCACGATGCCGCTCGTGACCGTCTCCTCGAGGCCGAACGGGCTGCCGATCGCGACCACGCCGTCCCCGACCTGCAGGGCGGACGAGTCGCCGACCTGGAGCGGGTGCAGCACCGAGGACGGAGCGTCGACCTTGATCACTGCGAGGTCGGTCGACTGGTCGGTGCCGACGACGCTGGCCGAGTACGTCTTGCCGTTCCAGAAGCGGACGCTGATCGACTGGGCACCGTCGACCACGTGGTCGTTGGTGACGATATGCCCGTCGGAGTCGTAGACCCAGCCGGAGCCCTGCGCCTGCGCCGAGCCGCCGCCGCCTCCGGGGAACGGCGAGTTGTCGCCGCCGCTGGTGGTGACGGTGATCTCGACGACACCGCGGTTGGCCTTGCGGTAGATCTGGTTGACCGAGAGCGGTGCGCTCGAGCTGGCCACCGACTCCGCCTGTTTGACGGTGACCTGCTTGACGACGGTGTCGCCCCCGGAGAGCGTCGCGTACGCGACGGCCCCGCCGCCCGCGCCAAGGCAGGCTGCTGCTAGGAGAGACGCAATGAAGGTTTGGCGCGAACGGCGGGGCATCAGGGAGGTGTCCTTTCGTCGGTTTGGTCCCACCATGACATCAATGGCCTCTAAGACGGCCCTGAGACGCCGGTAAGAACTCCGTAAGAAAACCAGAGGCCCCGCTGCGGGGGCCTCCAGTCACGCACAAGGGGTTTGGGGGATCCCTTGATCGATGACTCCTCTGATCTCACACCCTGTGCCTAAGGACAGCGTGAAGGTTCCCTAAGAAATCCCTAAGAGCGTGCGAGGTGCAGGCACTTCTCACGCCTCTTTCAGCTTCGAGCGCAACAATGCGCACGTGAGGATCCTTGTGGTGGACGACGAGCGGGCCGTGCGGGAGTCGCTTCGCCGCGCGCTGGAGCTCGAGGGTTACGAGATCGAGCTGGCCGAGGACGGTGCGCAGGCGTTGGAGCGGCTGGAGTCCGAGCCCGAGCCCGACGCGATGGTGCTCGACGTGCTGATGCCACGCGTCGACGGGCTCGAGGTGTCCCGCACGGTGCGCCGCAACGGCAGCCGGCTGCCGATCCTGATGCTGACCGCGCGGACGCAGGTCGAGGACAGGGTCGAGGGGCTCGACGCGGGCGCCGACGACTACCTGACGAAGCCGTTCGCGCTCGAGGAGCTGCTCGCGCGCGTGAGAGCACTCTTGCGGCGGACGAGCGACGGCTCGGGCGAGACCTTGCAGTTCGCCGACCTCACGCTCGATCCCGGGACGCGCGACGTGACCCGGGACGGCGAGCGCATCGAGCTGACCCGCACCGAGTTCGCACTGCTCGAGCTGTTCATGCTCAACCCGCGCCAGGTGCTCACGCGGTCGCTCATCTTCGAGCGCGTCTGGGGCTACGACTTCGGCTTCGCCTCGAACTCGCTCGACGTGTACATCGGCTACCTGCGACGGAAGACCGAGGCCGGCGGCAGGTCGCGGCTCATCCACACGGTGCGTGGCGTCGGCTACGCGCTGCGCGAGACATGAGCTTTCGCACCCGGCTGGCGCTCGTCGCCGCGGCGGCGGTCGGGATCGCCGTGGTGGTGGCCTCGATCGTCGTCTACATCGTCGTGCACAACGAGCTGCTCGGCGAGGTCGACCGTGCGCTCACCGTCCGGTACGAGGGAATCGCCAGTGGGCCGCCGCTGGGGATCAGTGACGGATACCTCGACATCCGAGGAGCGCCGCCGGGCCAGCTGAGCGACTTCGCGCAAGCTGTCCCGGTAGCCGGCCGTCCGTACGTGCAGCGGGGAATGCTGGTGTCCATCCCACCGACGAAGCGTGACCGTCAGACGGCCTCGCGTGCGGCCTCGCGTCAGGAGGTGCGTGTCTATCTGACAAACAGGCGCGTGGACGATGCCGAGTACCGGGTGCTCACGTTCCCGGCCATCGGTTCCGACGGCTCCGGGTACGCGGTCGACATCTTCCGCCCTCTCACCGAGGTGAACCGGACGCTTCACCGCATCACCATCTTCCTCATCCTGATCGCGGCGGGCGGGATGGGCGTGGCGGCCGCGCTGGGGCTGCTGGTCTCGCGGGCCGCGCTCACTCCTGTGCGGCGGCTGACCGCGACCACCGAGGCCATCACGGAGACGCGCGACCTCTCGCAGCGGATCGAGTCGACGGGAACGAGCAACGACGAGCTGGGGCGGCTTGCGACGAGCTTCAACACGATGCTCGGCGCGCTGGAGGAGTCGAACCGCGCGCAGCGGCAGCTCGTCGCCGACGCCTCGCACGAGCTGCGCACGCCGCTCACCAGCCTGCGCACGAACATCGAGGTCCTCGCGCGCGGGGACCAGATGGCGCCCGAGGAGCGCGAGCGCCTGCTCGACGACGTGGTCGAGCAGATCGGCGAGATGACGGCACTGATCGGGGAGCTGATCGAGCTCGCGCGCGAGAGCAGGCCCGACATGGTCGCGGAGCCCGCCGGCGACGTGCGGCTCGACCTGCTGACCGCGGACGCGGTCGAGCGGACGCGACGGAACCGGCCGAGCGTCGAGTTCGAGACCGACCTCGAGGAGTCGCTCGTCCACGGCCCGCCGTCTGCGATCGAGCGTGCCGTTGCGAACCTGCTCGACAACGCGGCCAAGTGGAGCCCGCCCGGCGGCCCCGTCGAAGTCCTCGTGCGTGACGGCGAGGTCATCGTGCGCGACCACGGCCCCGGGATCGCCGAGGAGGACCTCCCGTACGTCTTCGACCGCTTCTACCGCTCGCGTGACGCGCGCGGGATGCCCGGGTCCGGGCTCGGCCTGGCGATCGTGAAGCAGATCGCCGAGTCGCACGGCGGCTCCGTCGTCGCCGAGCAGCCGCCCGACGGCGGCACGGTGATGCGGCTGCGCCTCAACGGCGCCAGCTCTTAGCGAGTTTTCACCCGCTTCTCAGGGCGCTCACATGTGCCGGTGGTTCTCTTGAGGGTGAATGGCAGCAGGAACCTCCCGAATCGCGGAAGCCCGCCGGCGAGCGACCGGCGCCAAGCAGACCGCAGTCGCGGTTGCCGCGGCGGGCTTCCTGGCGATCGCACTGCTTGCCCGGCAAAGCCATCCGGGCCAGGCGAGCTCGTCTTCCTCCCCTGCGACGGGCTCGACGATCCAGTCCGACGACGACGGGGGCTTCTCGCTCACGCCCGGCTCGATCGCACCGAGCAGCGGCTCGGGCTCGGGCGGCGGGGCGCAGACGAGCGTCTCCTGATGGTGCTTGCGGCCAATGCGACCTGGTACGCGGCCCGGGCGGGAGGCCTCGTCGCCTACCTGCTTCTCAGCGCTTCTGTCGTCGTCGGGCTGCTGCTTTCGGGCCGAGCAAAGCTGAGGCGCTGGCCGCGCTTCGCGCTCGAGGACGTGCACCGGTTTATCGGGATCCTCGCCGGCGCGTTCATCGTCCTCCACGGAGTGGCGCTTCTACTCGACCGCTTCGTGCCGATCTCGCTCTCGCAGCTGCTCGTGCCGGGCGCCGACAGCTACCGCCCGCTCGCCGTCGCGTTCGGCACCGTCGCGGCGGAGCTGCTCGCGGCGCTCGCGGTGGCGAACCACTACCGCAGGCAGCTCCCGCACCGCGTCTGGCGGCGGTTGCACTACCTGAACTTCGCGGTCTGGGCTCTTGCGCTCGTCCACGGCCTGACCGCCGGCACCGACGCGTTCACGACCTGGGCGCTGCTGCTCTACGCAGGCTCGGCCTGGCTCGTGCTCGCGCTGCTCGTCCACCGCGTGTCCCTCGTCTGGGGCGCGCCGCAAGCGACAGAAAGGAGCATGTAGATGGCGATGAGACGAAAGGTGATCGCGGGCGCCGCTGCGGCGCTGGCCGTCGGCGGCGCCGGGGCGGGAGTCGCGGCGACCAAGCTCGCCGACTCGCGGAGCGCGGAGAGCCAGGCGATCGTCAACGACGCGGCGAAGAGCCTCGGCGTCGAGCCCAGCAAGCTGGAGGCGGCGCTCAAGAAGGCATTCGAGGACCGCATCGACGCCGCCGTCGCCGACGGGCGACTGAGCAAGGAGCAAGGCCAGGAGCTCAAGAAGCGGATCGAAGCCGGTGACCTCCCGCTCTTCGGGCCGCCCGCCTTCGGGCCGAGGTTCGGCATGCCCCACCCGTTCTTCCACGGCCTCGACGGCGCGGCCTCGTACCTGGGGCTGACCGAGGAGCAACTCGAGAGCCGGCTCGAGAGCGGGCAGACCCTCGCCCAGATCGCCAAGGACCAGGACAAGTCGGTCGACGGGCTCAAGGCGGCGATGCTGAAGGACGCGAAGGAGAAGCTCGACGCTCTCGTCAAGGACGGAAAGGTGACGAAGGCCGATGAGCAGAAGGTCCTGAAGGATCTCGAGCAGCGGATCGACGACCTCGTCAACGGCCAGCTGCGGCTGCGGTTCCGCGAGCACCGCGGCTTCGGGTTCCGTCACGACTTCGACCGCGACGGACCGCCGGCCGCCCCGTCAGGCGACTCGCTCGGCCCCGCGGCCTGACTTGGACCCCGCGCAAAGACGGGCGTGCGGGCATAGCCCGCACGCCCTCTTCTGGTCGGCGCCACCGAGTCGGCGCCTTGGCCGGTTACGCTGGGCGCCGTGCGCGAGCTCGCCGAGGGCACCGGGCCGATCCGCTGCGCCGCCTGAGTGGCGGCCGTCCTGCTGGCATGCGCCTCGGCGGCGCTCTTCGGCGCGATGTCGGTGGCGGTGCGGTTCGCCTTTCGCCGGTTCGACGATGCCGAGCTCGGCTCGCTGGCGATGTCGTCGGTCGCGCTCGCGCTCACGGGCGTAATCTGCCTCGTCGCCGCGCGGGGAACCGACCTTGTCGACGCCTGGCCGTTCCTCGTCGCGGGCGCGATCGCCCCGGGCGCCTCGCAGATCTTCTTCGTGCGCGCGGTGAGGGACGCGGGCGCGGCCCGCACGTCCGTGGTGATGGGGACGGCGCCCCTGGTGGCCGTCGCGATCGCTCTGACGGTGCTGCGCGAGCCCGTCAGCGCCGCGTTGCTCGCGGGCGGCGCGCTGATCGTCGCCGGCGGCGTCGCGCTGGCCAACGAGCGCGTGCGGCCGGCGGACTTCCGCCGTCTCGGCATCCTCTTCGCGGTCACTGCAACTGTGCTGTTCGCCGTGCGCGACAACGTGCTACGGGCGATCGCGAAGGGCAGCGACGTCGACCCGCTCGCCGCCGCCGCGGTCTCGCTGCTCGCCGGAGCCATGACCGTCGCCGTCTACCTGACCGTGACGCGGCGTGGTGCCTGGGTGAGCGGCTACCGACGCGCGGTCGGCGCCTTCGGCGTCGCCGGGATCGTCTTCGGGCTCTCTTACACCATGCTCTTCGAGGCCTACTACCGCGGCCGCGTCAGCGTCGTCGCGCCGCTGGTGGCGACCGAGTCGCTCTGGGGCGTCGCGTTCTCGGCGTTGCTCCTGCGCCGCAGCGAGCTGGTCGGGCGGCGGCTCGTGCTCGGCGCGCTGCTGATCGTGGCGGGCGGCGTGCTCATAGGCGTCAGTGCCCCTTCAGGCGACGCACGCCCGCCTCCGGCCCGCGATCACGCGGCGCCAGGAACCACGCTCGCCCTGACCGAGACCGGGCAGCATCACCTGAAGGGGCACAGCGATAATCCAAGGCGTGGGCTGGTTGACCCAGCTGGTCGAGGAGCGCGGCGCCGAGGCGCTCGACCTGCACGCGCAGACGATCAACCCGCAGTTCGTGAAGCTGCTGCGGACGATCGGCTTCGACCGCCGCTGGGCCCGCGCCCAGGGGGCGTACCTCTGGGACGACGAGGATGACCGCTACCTCGACGTGCTCGGCGGCTTCGGGATGTTCAACGTCGGCCGCAACAACCCGCTGGTACGGGAGGCGCTCGTCGAAGCGCTGGAGCTCGAACGGCCCGGCTCCGTGCAGCTCGGCGCCGACGTGCTGCCCGCGTTGCTGGCCGAGGAGCTGCTGCGGCGATCGCCCGGGTCGGTCGAGCGGGTGCTGTTCACGAGCTCGGGGACCGAGGCCGTCGAGGCTGCGCTCAAGCTCGGCCGCGCTGCGAGCGGCCGCACGCGCGTCCTCTCGGCGGAGCACGCCTTCCACGGCCTGACGCTCGGGTCCCTGTCCGCGAGCACCGCGCCCGAGTTCACGTCGCGCTTCGGGCCGCTCTTGCCCGGGTTCGAGCAGGTGCCGTGGAACGACCTCGAGGCTCTGGAGCGGCAGCTCGCGCGCGAGGACATCGCGCTGTTCATCGTCGAGCCGGTCCAGGGGAAGGGCGTGAACCTGCCCGCGGACGGCTATCTCGCGGGCGCGCAGGAGCTCTGCCGCCGCTACGGCACGCTCTTCTGCGTCGACGAGGTGCAGACCGGCCTCGGCCGGACCGGGAAGCTGTTCGCGCTCGAGCACTGGGGCCTCGAGCCCGACCTGATCACCGTCGCGAAGTCGCTCTCCGGCGGCTACGTCCCCCTCGGCGCGCTGCTGATGAGCGACCTCGTCTACTCGCGCGTCTTCGACTCGCTGCCGAACGCCGTCAGCCACGGCTCGACGTTCGCGCCGAACGATCTCGCGATGGTCGCCGGCCTCGCCACGCTGCGCGAGCTGGACGAGCAAGGCCTCGTCGAGCGCTCGGCTCGGCTGGGCGACTGGCTGCTGGAGCGAACGCTCCCACTTCAGGAGCGGTCGGTCGTACGCGAGGTGCGCGGCCTCGGCCTGATGTGGGCGATCGAGTTCGAGGAGCCCGACGGCGGCTCGCGCACCTGGAAGCTGCTGGAGCGGATCCAGCCCGGCCTCTTCTCGCAGCTGGTCGTCGTCCCGCTCTTCCGCGACCACCGCATCCTCAGCCAGGTCGCAGGGCACGGGCTGAACGTGCTCAAGGCCTTGCCGCCCCTGGTCGTGACCGAGGACGACCTGGAGTGGTTCGCCTCGGGCCTCGACGAGACGGTCGCACGCGCCGAGAAGATGCCGCGTGCGCTCGTCCGTTTTGCGATAGGCGCGGCCCGCGCGGGTCGCGCCCCGCGCCGGAAGCTCGCGCGCGCTTAACGCTCTTAGATCTCCGCGTGGCGCTCGGCGATGCAGTCGTGCGCCCAGCGCTCCGTCGCCTCGACGAGACGCCCGCAGAGCTCGTCGAGCTCGTGCTCGTCGTCGGGCAGGTGCTCCGGCGAGACCTCGATCCGGACCTGGTTCAGCGACGCCTCGCTGCTCTCGCCGATCTCGTGCCGTTCCTCGGCGACGATCGCGACCTCGCCGACCTTCGGCAGCAGCGCCTTGGCGAGCTCGTCGATCTCGGCGGGCGTAGCGCGACGGCCCGCGAACACGCCGAAGTTCACTCGTACCTCGACGCCCGGCGGCTCGACCTCGCGCACGCAGAATGCAAGCTGCGGCTCGACCCTCATCGCCCGCCGTCATTCCCGGCTGCGCCGGGACCTAACCCTCGTGCGGCTCCCAGCGGAACGAGCGCAGAGCAACGACCACGCCCACAGCTCCCCAGGCCGCCAGGACGGCGATGTTGGTCCCCTGCGACCAGATCGAGTGGTCGTGCAGCATCACGTTGCGGACGAGCCGCAGGAAGTACGTCAGCGGCAGCACGTCGGCGAGCTTGCGCAGCACCTCCGGGAAGTGGCTCGGCGAGAAGAACGCCCCGGCGATGAACGCCATCGGTAGGTAGATCGCGTTGACGACGGCCGAGGCGCCCTCCTCGGAATGGATCAGCGCGGTAAGGCCGATGCCCAGGCCGCAAAACGTCACCGCCCCCAGCAGCAGCGCTACTAGAAGCGAGACGAAGTGGTTGGGGAACGGGATGTCGAAGAACAGCCGCCCGAGCAACAAGAGGCCGACCACCTGGGCGGCGAACGCGGCGAGAAACGCGGAGAGGACGGCCACGATGTACATCCACGCCGGTAGCGGCGTGCCCCGTAGCCGCTTCAGGATCCCGTTCTCGCGACGGATCACGATCACGATCGCCAGCCCGGCGAAGGCGATCGAGATCAGGCCGTAGCCGATCATCCCGGCCTGCAGGAAGCGCGAGCCCTTGACCCCGTCCACCGTGTCGTTCCCGTAGGTCGAGCCGAGCAGGACGAAGAACACCATCGGCAGCAGGAAGGTGAAGAACGCGAGCTCGCGGCTGCGCGTGTACAGCAGCAGCTCGCCCTTCACCTCGTGTACCAGGAGCTTCACTCGGTCTGCTCCTCGGTCAGGCTCAGGTAGACCTCCTCGAGGCTCGGGCGGCGGACCTCGAGGCCCTCCAGCTCGCGGCTCTCGGCCAGGGCGCGGCCGGTGAGCTCGTTCAGCACCCGCGTCGGCTCGTCGGTCTCGAGCACGACCTCGCGGCCGTTCTCGCGGTAGCGGATCTCGGTCGCGGCGACCGCGCCGGTGAGCTCCGCGGGAGTTCCGGAGGCCACGATCTGCCCCCGCGCGAGCACCGCGACGCGGTCGGCTAACTGCTCGGCCTCGTCCAGGTAGTGCGTCGTGAGCAGGATCGTCTTGCCGAGCCCGCGCAGGCTGCGAATCGTCTCCCACGCCTGGCGGCGAGCGCGCGGATCGAAGCCGGTCGTCGGCTCGTCGAGGAAGATCAGCTCGGGGTCGCCGATCAGCGCGAGCCCGAGGTCGAGCCGCCGCCGTTGGCCGCCGGAAAGGCGTCGCACACGCTCGTCCAGTTTCTCGCTCAGCCCGACCAGTTCGGCCACCTCGCCGACCGGGCGCGGCTCGCGGTAGTAGCCCGCGAACAGGCGCAGCATCTCGTCGACGGTGAGAGTCTGGTACATGGCGGAGGACTGGAGCACGATCCCGATCCGCTCGCGCCAGTCGCCGCCCGCGCTCGCGGGGTCGGAGCCGAGCACCTCGACCTCGCCGCCGTCGCGCTTGCGGTAGCCCTCGAGGATCTCGACTGTCGTCGTCTTCCCCGCGCCGTTCGGGCCGAGGAGGCCGAAGACCTCGCCGCGCTCGACGTGGAAGTCGATGCCGCGCACGGCGTCGAGCGAACCGTAGGACTTGCGCAGGTCCCGGACCGCGATCGCGGTCACTGCAGCTCGATCGAGAGCATCGCGCCGGGCGCGAACAGCGGCTCCTCGCCGCCGGTCAGTGCGGCTGCGATGCGGGAGCAGTCGGGCTGGTGGCCGACGACCACGACGGTCTCGCCGCGCTCCTCCGCGGCGGCCCGGACACTGTCCGCCGTCGCCCCCGGGGCGAGCCGCTCGTCGGGCTCCGGCTCCAGGCCTGCAGGTCTCGCGAGCTCGTGTGCCGTCTCGCGGGCGCGGAGGAGCGGGCTCGTGAGCACGGCGTCGGGGTGCACGCCCTCGTCGGCGAGCCGCTGCCCGAGCGTGCGGGCGGCCTCGCGGCCCTCCGCGGTCAGCGGCCGCAGCTCGTCCGGCTCTCCCGAGGCAGCTTCGGCATGGCGCACGATCACCAGCTGCACGGCGGGCAGCATAGTCTCCGGTCGTGCGCAGCTTCCGCTACGTCGTCGCGGACGTGTTCACCGACACGCCGCTCGAGGGGAACCCGGTGGCGGTGTTCACGGACGGGCGCGGCCTCTCCGACGAGGAGATGCAGGGGCTCGGTCGAGAGCTGAACCTCTCCGAGAGCGTCTTCGTGCTCCCGTCCGAGGCCGATGCGCACGCGCGGATCCGGATCTTCACGCCCTCGGCCGAGCTGCCGTTCGCGGGCCATCCGACCCTCGGGTCGGCCTTCGTGCTCGCATCGCCGCTGCAGGCGCCCGTCGTGCGGCTCGAGACCGGCATGGGAGTCGTTCCGGTCGCGCTCGAACGCGAGCAGGACCGGATCGTGTTCGGGCGCATGGAGCAGCCGCTCCCGACGTGGGAGGCCTTTGCCGAGGAGGAGGCGCTGTTCGCCGCGCTAGGCGTTGGGGGCGCGGAGCTGCCGGTCCTGGTCTACGAGAACGGACCGAGGTTTGTCTACGTCGCGCTCTCGTCCGAGGAAGACGTGGCGGCGCTCAGGCCGGACTTCAACGCGCTTCTGGACCTCGCGGGAGGCCTCGTGGGCGTGGACTGCTTCGCGGGCTCCGGCGCCCGGTGGAAGTCACGGATGTTCGCTCCGGGTGCGGGCGTGGTGGAGGACCCGGCGACCGGCTCTGCCGCAGGCCCGCTGGCGGTGCATCTGGCGCGGCACGGCTGGATCGGCTTCGGCGACGAGATCGAGATCTCCCAGGGCGCCGAGATCGGGCGCCCGTCGACGCTCTACGCCCGGGCCGACGGCTCTGCGGAGAAGCTCGAGCGAGTCGAGGTCGGCGGCGCCGCCGTGATCGTCGCGCGCGGCGAGTTCAGGCTGCCCTAGTAACAGACTGTTACAAGAACCTCGTGCCCGGCGACCCCGCTCTCGTACAGCGGTTCAACCGAGCAAGTAACAGACTGTTACTTGCTCGGGCTAGGCCGTTAGTGCCACGGCTCCGATCTCCGGGAGCTCGGGCGTCAGGGCTCGCCAGAAGACGCCGCCGTTCGTGGACAGGTACAGGCGGTTGCGGGCTGCGAAGAGGACGTAGTCGGGGTCGTCGTCCGCGATTGCGATTGCCCGGCCGGGCGGAAGGCCACCACCTGCTTCCCGCCAGGTGCGGCCGGCGTCGTTCGAGACCGCGAGCGGCGGGCGCCGGTCGACGACGGCGATCACCGTCGAGCCGCAGGCGGCCGCGGCGACCAGCAGCGGCAGCGAGACCGCGACCGGCTCGGGCTCGACGTCGGCGAGGCTCGAGCCGAGCACGAGCTCCTCGTCCAGGTCGACCTCGAAGACGCCGTCGACGGTGCGAACCAAGGCTCTCATCGCAGCCGCCGGCCGAGCAGGCCCGCCACGAGTGCGGTCGCGCGGCGAGCCGCCGCAACGGGCGCGTAGCCGGTCGCGCGCGAGACCAGGTACGCGGCCGAGAACGCGTCGCCTGCTCCGGTCGGGTCGACTTCGCCGTCCACAGGCCTCGCCGGAACAGCCACGAGCCGATCTTCGGCGAGCACGAGCGACCCGCGGGAGCCGAGCGTGACGAGCACCTCCGAGACGCCGAGCGCGCGCAGCGCATCCTCGGTGGGATCGCCGACCAGCGTCCGAGCCTCGTCTTCGGCCAGCTTCAGCACCGACACATGGCGGAGCACCGCGGGGTCGTACTCCGCGTCGAGCTCGAGTGGCCCCGTCCGGTCGGGCCGCACGAGCCCCTGGCCGTCGAAGGAGACACGCCGGTCGCGGGCAAGCGCCGCGAGCGTCGCCGCGGGGAAGTCCGACCGTGCTAGCGCGCCGACGTGTACCCAGCCCGCCCGCTCGAGCCCGCGCAGGTCGGCCGGCGTCCACGAGGGCCCGAGCGCGTCGACCACCATCTCCCGGCGGTCGCCGTCGTACCGGAACGAGAAGGCCGACGTCGTCTCGCCGCCGCGCCAGAGCACCGGCAAGCCGAGGCGCACGAGCGGTGGGAGAAGCAGCCGCCGGTCGGCGTCCGCGCCCTTGACCGCGACCAGCGACGGGCGCCCCAGGACGCGCAACGCCCGCGCCGCGTGCAGCGGCGCGCCGCCCGCCCGCGGCTCGCCGTCAACGAGGTCGCGCGAGAGGTTCCCGACGACTGCGAGCGGCCGCACGCAGCGAATCTACCCAGGCCGCGAGCAGCGTCAGGCCGAAGGAGGCGGCGAAGCTGGGGAGCGAGGCCGTCAGCCGCGCGTGCCCCGGGCTCAGGTGCTCGACGAGATCGGTCCACCACGACGGCCCGACCGGCGAGAGCCACTGGTAGAGCGCGAAGCCGATCGCCCAGGCCGCGAGCCGCTCCCAGCGCACGAGGGGCGCCTCGAAGATGTCCGCGCGCTCGTAGTGCGCGCCGCGGAGGAGCCAGTCGGCCAGCAGCACGCCGAACAGCGGCACGAAGATCGACCCGAGCAGGTACAGGAACGTCAGGTAGTTGCCGAGATCGATCGCGATCGCGCCGGAGGTCGCGGTCGCGGCGACCACCACGATCAGCAGGCGCTGCGAGGCCCGCGGGAGCAGGTTCTGCAGCGAGACGGCGGTCGAGTAGACGTCGGCGAACGCCTCGTCGCTCTCGTCCACGGTCAGCATCAGCAGCGCGATCACCGCGAGGACGCTGCCGCTGGCGACCGCGCTCGGGATCTGCGCCGGGTCGCTCAGCCCGCGCTCGAGCACGAGCACCGCGCCGAGCGCGAAGCCCCACACCGTGGGCAGCCAGTACCCGACACCGGCCCCGATGAAGGCGCTGCGCCGGTCGCGCCCGAAGCGGGTGTAGTCGGCCGCGAGCGGCGTCCACGAGACCACGCTCGCCATCACCAGGTCGATCCCCTGCCCTAGCGAGAGGCCGCCGCCCTCGCCGCTCGTCTGCCAAAGCTGGTGCAGGTCGGCCTTGTCGATCGCCCACCACGTCAGGTACGCGATCGAGGCCACCACCGCCCAGACGGCGAACTTGCGCACGTAGCGGCGGACGAACCCGACCGGGCCCATCAGACCCAGCGCGAGCGACACCGCTCCGAAGACGAGCGCCCACAGCCAGCGCGCCTCGAAGCCGAAGACGCGCTCGGAGAGCGCCGCGGCGGCCGTCGAGATGATGATCAACTCGAACGTCGACCAGCCGAGGTTCTGGGCCACGTTCAGCACCGTCGGCGCGTAGGAGCCCCGTCGACCCAGCGGCGCGCGCAGCACGACCATCCCCGGGACACGCGCGTCGGCTCCGATCGCCCCCGCGAGGCCGAGCAGCACGCTCCCCGCGAGCGACCCGATCAGGATCGCCAGCAGCGCCTGCTTGAACGACAGCGCCGGCACCAGTCCCGCCGCGGCGACGATCACGAGCAGGCTGACGGAGAGGTTGCTCCAGAGCAGCGTCAGGTCCACAAGGCCGAGCACCCGCAGCCGGTCCGGTACGGGCTCGATGCCCCAAGACGGTGTGCTCTCGTCCACTTGCTCCCTTCGCTGGTACTAGCCAGATCAGGTTCGACGGGTGTGATCTCAGCCGTTTGTTCGCGGCACCCCGGTTCGGGCAATGTATCTGCCGATGGAGCGCGAGCGGCAGCGGAAGCGGCGGTTCACGCCGATGAGCGGGGAGCTCAAGGCGATGGTCGACTTCGAGCCGCACGATCCCGCCGAGGACGAACGGCAGCGGCGCCGCCCGAGGAAGCCTCCGCCTGTCACTCGCGGCGCGATCATCGCGCACGGCCTGGCACGCCTGGCCGTGATCCTCGTCCTGCTGGGCGGCGCCGTCACCCTGGCCGCCTGGCTGTACGCGGGGCACGCCGACAAGCCGATCGGAGACGTGCTCCCGGTCGCCTTCTACATCGCCGCCGCCGGGATCGGGGTGTTCGCGGTCCTCGGCGGAACGAGCGGCGGGTGGAGCGTCCGGGCCTGGGGCGGCGGCGGGTACGACCGAGCGCAACGCGCCGCGGCGGTGAACACGTCGGCCGTGCTCGCGTTCCTGGCGATCGTCCTGTTCGCGTTCGGCCTGCTGCTGGACTACCTCTTCTAGCCGGCCCGCGCCTCCAGCCGCTGCTGCCGGCGCTCGGCCTCGTCGAGCCAGCGTAGCCCGAGCGCGACGAACACGACTGCGCCGACGAGCATCATCTCGACGAGCATCACGCCGCCGCCGGCGCGCTGGTCCGAGATCGCGGACAGGCCCCACGTGCGCGGTGCGTCCACGTACGGCTCGTAGTACGTGCGGTTGCTCCAGAGGAAGACGTTGGCGAGGGCGGCGCCGACGAGCCAGACGAGACCGAGCGATGCGAGCCGCGCGCCGAGCCCGTACCAGCGCGGCCCTGGGAGCAGTCCGAGCAGCGTCGACCAGAGCAACAGCCCGCCCGCGAGGAAGCAGGCGTGCTGGAGCGCGTGCACCGGTGGGTGCTCGAGCGCGGCGTCGTACAGCCGCGGGAGGTGCCAGAGCCAGAGGTTTGCCGCCCAGAGCGGAAGCGCGACCAGCGGGTGCGTCAGCACCCGCGCGCGCTGCACCCAGCGCGGCGCGAGCAACGGCCGCAGCAGTGGGCCGGAAAGCCCGAGCGCGAGCAGCAGCGGCGCGAGGTCGCCGATCAGCAGGTGCTGGAACATGTGCACCGAGAAGAGCCGCTCCTCGCCGATCGAGTCCACCGGCGTCACGAGCGCCAGCACGAGCACGGCGAGCCCGCCGGCGAAGCTCGCGACCTTGAGCGCCGGCACCGGCCGGTCGCGGCGCGCGAGCGTCCAGGCGCGGCGGCCGTAGAGGGCGCCCACGAGGACGATCGGCGCGAGCTGCCAGGGCTCGAACGTCCAGCCCACCGCACGAGCGTAGCGGCGTTTCACCGCCCGCACATATTGGGAACGAACCCTCGTCGGCATTGTCGAAGGAGAGAACGCGTGGTGACAGCGTGAAGGGGCGGGTAACGGGCAGCACCCTGGCCGTGGTCCCGCTGCTCGCGGCGGGGTGCGGCAACAAGCAGAACTCGCTCGATCCGCAGAGCCATCAGGCGAAGGACATCGCCAGCCTCTTCTGGTGGATGACGGGCGGCGCCTTCGTCGGCCTCGCCGTCGTGGTCGGGCTGCTCCTCCTCGCCTGGAAGCGGGCGAACCGTCGCGGCGCCGGAAGCGACACCGAAGGCGCGAAGCCGGGGGAGCGGCTCGGCTGGACAGTCGTCCTCGTCGGCGGCGTGGCGGTGCCGATCGTGCTGCTCGTGACGCTGTTCGTGATCTCGAATCTGTTCGTGATCAAGACCACCGAGGCACCGGCCGCGAATGCGACCAACCGGACGATCCTCGTCGTCGGTCACCAGTGGTGGTGGGAGGTGCGCTACCCCGGTACCGACGCGGTGACGGCGAACGAGATCCACATCCCGGTGCGCACACCGGTGCAGGTCGAGGTGCGCAGCGCCGACGTGATCCACAGCTTCTGGGTCCCGCAGCTGAACCGGAAGATCGACACGCTCCCGGGCACCACGAACGCGATCGAGCTCTACGCGGACAAGGTCGGCCGCTACCGCGGGCAGTGCGCCGAGTTCTGCGGCCTCCAGCACGCGCACATGGGCCTCTGGGTCTACGCCGACCCACCGGACGAGTTCCGGCGCTGGCTCGCGAGGCAGTCGCAGCCGGCAGCGGAGGCATCCGGCTCGCAGGCCAGTGCCGGCCGTGACGCCTTCCTCGAAGGTGCCTGTGCGAGCTGTCACACGATCCGCGGCACGAGCGCCAGCGGGGACGTCGGCCCGGACCTGACCCACCTCGCCGGCCGGACGACGATCGGTGCGCTCGCGCTGCCGAACGACCGCACCGCGTTGCGCGACTGGATCGAGCGGTCGCAGAGCTACAAGCCCGGCAACCAGATGCCGGACTTCCCGAAGCTCGGCAGCGCGCAGCTCGATGCCCTGGTCGCCTACCTCGCAGGGCTGAAGTAGTGGCGGTCGCCACGCCGCCGGGCCCTGCAGCCGCCGCCCGCACCGAGCGGCTCGAGCTCATCTGGCACAGCCGGCCGGGCGTGCTCGGCTGGCTGACGACGACCGACCACAAGCGGATCGGCCTCCTCTACTTCTGGACGACGCTCGCGCTCTTCGGCGCGGGCGGGGTCGAGGCGCTGCTGATGCGGACGCAGCTGATCACGCCGGACAACGACCTCGTCTCGCCGGAGACCTACGACCAGCTCTTCACCTTGCACGGGATCACGATGATCTTCTTCTTCATCATCCCGATGACGACGGGCGCGTTCGGGAATTACCTGATCCCCCTGATGATCGGCGCGCGGGACATGGCCTTCCCACGGATGAACGCGCTCGGCTACTGGGTCTTCCTCGCCTCCGCGATCTTCCTCTACACGAGCCTCGGGCTCGGCATGGCCCCGAACGCGGGCTGGTTCGACTACGTGCCGTTGGCCAACAAGAAGTTCTCGCCCGGCCACAACATCGACTTCTACGCCCTGGCGATCATCTTCAACTCGATCGCGTCGACGCTGACCGCGGGCCAGTTCATCGTCACGATCTTCAAGTCCCGCGCGCCCGGGATGTCGTTCAACCGGCTGCCGCTCTTCTGCTTCGCGTTCCTGGCGGCCTCGTTCGGGCTGCTGTTCGCGCTACCCGCCCTGAGCGCGGACGCCGTCTTCCTCTTTCTCGACCGCAACGTCGGGACGCACTTCTTCGACCCCTCGCACGGCGGCGTGGCGCTGCTCTGGCAGCACCTGTTCTGGATCTTCGGCCACCCCGAGGTCTACATCCTGATCGTCCCGGCCTTCGGGATCGCGACGTCGATCATCCCCGCTTTCACCCAGCGCAAGCTGGTCGCGTTCCCGCTGGTCGCGATCGCCGAGCTGCTCGTCGTCTTCATCGGCTTCGGCGTCTGGGCCCATCACATGTTCGCGACCGGGATGTCGACGGTCTCGCTGATCTTCTTTGCCGGGGCCAGCGCGATGGTGGTGATACCGAGCACGATTCAGGTGTTCGCGTGGTGCATGTCGTTCGTGCTGGGCCTGGCGCGCTTCACGACCCCGCTGCTCTTCATCGCCGGCTTCATCTTCATGTTCGTCGCCGGCGGCCTGACCGGGATCATGTTCGTGGCGATCCCGTTCGACCAGCAGGTCACGGACACCTACTTCATCGTTGCCCACTTCCACTACATCATCTTCGGGGCTGCCGTCTTCCCGATCTTCGCCGGGATGTACTACTGGTTCCCGAAGGTCACCGGGCGGATGTACTTCGAGCGGGCCGGCCAGGTCAGCTTCTGGCTGATCTTCCTCGGCACGAACCTCCTCTTCTTCCCGATGCACATCGTCGGCCTGCTCGGGATGACGCGCCGCGTCTACACCTACCCCGACAACCTCGGCTGGACGGGCTACAACCTCGTCGAGACGATCGGCGGCTACCTCACGCTCGCCGGGATCTTGCTCCTCTTCGGGAACCTCGTGCGAAGCTACTTCCGCGGCCCGCTTGCCGGGCCTGACCCCTGGCACGGGCCGACGCTCGAGTGGGCGACGAGCTCGCCGCCGCCCGAGTACGACTTCCCGGTCATCCCGAAGGTCTCGAGCGCGTATCCGAACTGGGACGCCGAGGATCGCGAGGAGGACCGCCGCAGGCTCGCCGAGGGCGTGCTCGTGCTCGACGCCGGGAACGAGCAGGTCGAGGTGACGCCGGTCGACGCGCGCTTCTCCGAGGTCGTGCACATGCCCCACGAGTCACCGTGGCCGATCGTGCTCGCGCTCTGCCTCTCGCTCGTGTTCGTGATGTTGCTGCTCCAGCACTACGGCGCGGCCGGGCTGATGGGGATCCTCTGCCTGCTCACGCTCGTCGCCTGGCACTCGCGGGAGCCGGAGGAGGCGTGAGCGACTACCCGATCGCCGCGGTCCGCCCCGTCGGCCGGCCCACCGCCTGGTGGGGGATGCTCATGTTCGTCGCGACCGAGGCGACGCTCTTCGGCGCCTTCGTCGGCACCTACTTCTACCTCCGCTTCAAGAGCCCGGTGTGGCCGCAGGGTGGGCTGCCCGAGCCGAAGGTCGTCGTCCCGCTCGTCATGGCCGGCGTGCTGCTCTCGTCGAGCATCCCGATGCAGCTGGCCTCGAACGCGGCGGGCGCCGGGAGGCTCGCGGCGACCCGGGCCTGGATCCTGCTCGCGCTCGTCGTCCAGGCCGGCTACTTCGCCTACGAGGTGCACGACTTCGCCGACCAGCTACAGGTCTTCGACATCACGGTGAACGCCTACAGCTCGATCCACTACACGCTTCTCGGGGCCGACCATGCGCACGTCGCGCTGGGGTTGCTCTTCGACCTCTGGTTGCTGTCGAAGCTCGCCACGGGCCTGACGCGCTACCGCGTGCGGGCGACCGAGGCGATCGCGCTCTACTGGCACGCCGTCAACGTGATCACGCTCGTCGTGACCGTCACGCTCGTCTCGGCGGCGATCGGATGAGGCGGCTCGAGGTGCTGCAGTGGTTCGGGCTGCTCGCCGGCGCGGCCGCGTGGGGGGCGGCCCACGTGTTCGGGTACGGGCTGACCGAGACCCGCTGCAACAGCGGCAGCGCGGGCTGGAGTGTCGCCCTTCACGGCTGGGTGGGTGCACTGACCGGGCTCGCAGCTGCGATCACGGTTTGTGCCGCGCTCGCCTCCGTGTCCGTGCTCGTGCTGACGCGCGAGGAGAGCTACGAGGACGACCCGCCGGTTGGACGCATCCGGTTCTTCGCGATCGCGGCCCTGATCGCCAACGTCCTCTTCCTCGTCATGGTCCTGCTGTACGCGGCGGGCTCGATCGCCAACGACCCCTGCCGCCAGGCATGAGGCGTCTGGCGGCGATCGGCGTGCTCGCGGTCGTGCTGGTCCCGGCCGCGCGGCCGGCGGGAGACGTCACCCGCGGCGAGCACCTCTACGGCCGCTACTGCCTCGCGTGCCACGGCGCGAACGGCGCAGGCGTGAGCGGCGGCGAGGCCGGCTTCGGCCCCGGCCGGAACGAGACGGTGCAGAAGAGCCTCGGGCCGCCGCTGCGAGGCGTCGGCGCGCTCTCGGCCGACTTCTACCTGCGCACCGGGTACATGCCGCTCCGCCAGGTCGGCGAGCAGCCGCGCCGCAGCCGGGTGCTCTTCGACGAGCAGCAGATCGAGGACCTGGTCGCGTACGTCGCCTCGCTCGGCCCGGGGCCGCCGATCCCGACGCCTCGTCCGGAGCGCGGCAGCCTCTCCGACGGGCAGCGCCTGTTCACGAGCCACTGCGCCGGATGTCACCAGGTCGTGGCCGAGGGCGGCTACCTCACCGGCGCGATCGCCCCGCCGCTCAAGGACGCGACGGCGACGCAGGTCGCACAGGCGATCCGGATCGGGCCCTACGTGATGCCGCGCTTCTCGGCGCGCGACCTGTCGCCGCAGCAAGTCGACTCGATCGTCCGCTACGTCGAGTGGGCGAAGAGCCCGGACGACCGCGGCGGCTGGGGTATCGGCCATGTCGGCCCCGTGCCGGAGGGGCTGGTGACGTGGTTCCTGGGGGCGACGGCGCTGGTCGCAGCCTGTGTCGTGCTCGGCAGGAGGCTGCGCCGTGAGTAGCGGGCGCGCGTTCCTGCTCGCGGCGCTCGCGCTGCTCATCGGCCGCCGCCGGCGGCGACGCCGTCTGCGCCCGGGCGAGCGCGAGCGGCTCGTCGTGCCGCCGCCTCCCGACAACGAACGTGCCGAGCTGCTCGCGATCGGCTTGCTGCTCGCCTCGGCCGCCTGCGGCATCGCCTTCGTCGTCGTCTACGTGCTCGACCGGCTGCCCGCGCACACGCAGCTGCTCGGGCTCTCGCTCGGCCTCGCCTTCACCTTCCTGGCCGCCGCGCTGGCCGTGACGGCGAAACGCCTGGTCGTGACCGAGGAGCTCGAGGACGACTACCCGGAGAACGAGCACCCGGACGAACAGGAGCGGATCGTGCAGGTCGTCCACGAGAGCGGCCTCACGCGGCGGCGGTTGTTCGTGGTCGCGCTCGGCGCGGCCGCCGGCTCGATCGGCGTCGCGTTGCTCGCACCGGTCGCGTCGCTCGGCCCGGCGATCCACATGGCGCGCTTCTACCTCACGCCCTGGCGACGCGGCACGCGGCTCGTCGACGAGCAGGGCCGGCCGCTGCGCGCGGACCAGATCGAGGAGGAGACGTTCTACACCGCCTTCCCCGAGGGCGCAGACAAGGAGAGCCTGGGGTCGCCGATCGTGGTCGTGCGGCTGCGGCCCGACCAGCTCGAACTGCCGTCCGACAACGCGGGCTACGACGAGAGCGGCATCGTCGCGTTCTCGAAGATCTGCACGCATGCCGGTTGCGCGATCGCGCTGTACCGCGCGCCGCTCTTCGAGCCGACCGATCCGCGGCCGGCTCTCGTCTGCCCGTGCCACTACTCGACCTTCGACCCCGCGACGGGCGGCTCCGTGATCTTCGGCCCGGCCGGCCGGAAGCTGCCGATGCTGCCGCTCCAGGTCGACGCGAGGGGCTTCCTGCGCGCGCGCGGGAACTTCGACAGCCCGGTCGGCCCGTCGTGGTGGGGCGTTCGCCTGAAGGGGCCCACGTCGTGATCCGCGGCCTCGTCCGGTTCATCGACCAGCGCACCGGCACGGCGCCCTTCCTGCGCAAGACGCTGCGCTACGTGTTCCCCGACCACTGGTCGTTCCTCCTGGGCGAGGTCGCGCTCTACGCGTTCATCGTGCTCGTCGGAACAGGCATCTACCTGACCTTTTTCTACGAGGACAGCACCGCGAGAGTCGTCTACCACGGTCCCTACGTGCCGCTGCAGGGGCACGAGATGACGCACGCGTACCGGTCGGTGCTCGACCTCTCCACGACGGTCAAGGCCGGCTTGCTGATCCGGCAGACGCACCACTGGGCGGCGAACGTGTTCATCGCCGCGATCGTCCTGCACCTGATGCGGGTGTTCTTCACCGGCGCGTACCGCAAGCCGCGAGAGCTCACCTACTGGATCGGCGTCACGATGCTGACCGCCGCACTGCTCGAGGGCTACCTCGGCTACTCGCTCGCGGACGACCTGCTCTCGGGGATGGGGCTCGCGATCGGCTACGCGGTGGCCATGTCGATCCCGTTCGTCGGCGCCAACCTGGCGGCGCTGGTCTGGGACGGCCCCTTCCCGGGCAGCAATGCCTTCTTCCCGCGCATCTACATCGTCCACGTGCTCGTGATCCCGGTGCTGATCGGGACGCTGCTGGCGGTGCACCTGGCGCTCGTCGCGCTCAAGCACCACACGCAGTTCCGCCAGGGGCCGCGCGAGAGCGAGCGGAAGCTCGTCGGCGTCCCAACCGTTCCGGGACAGGCGCCGCGCTCGCTCGGGCTCTTCGCGATCGTCGCGGGCGTGCTGTTCCTGCTCGGCGGGCTGGTGCAGATCAACCCGATCTGGCTCTGGGGCCCGTACCACCCCTACGACGCGACGAACGGCGCGCAGCCGGACTGGTACCTCGGCTGGCTGATCGGGGCGCTTCGGATCACGCCCAGCTTCGACGTGACGATCGGGGGCTACACGCTGGTGCCGAACCCGTTCTGGGGCGGCGCGCTCCTGCCCCTGGTCTTCTTCGCGTTCCTCTACCTCTGGCCGTGGGTCGAGCGGCGAATCACCCGCGACGACGCCTACCACAACCTGCTCGAGCGACCGCGCGACGCGCCGCTCCGCACCGCGATCGGGTACGCGGTCCTGAGCCTCGTCTTCCTCGTCTTCCTCGCCGGCAGTGCGGATCGCGTCGACGTGATGTTCGGCCTCTCCTACAGCGCGCAGATCTGGCTGTACCGAGTCCTCTTCTTTGCGGGTCCCGTGATCGCCGCGCTGCTTGCCTATCGCACGTGTGTCGAGCTGCAGCGCGGTGAGCAGCTCGACCGGCGGCGCAAGCTGGCCGAGCGGGCGGCGAAGACCGCGCGGGGGCGGGCCTGATGCTGACCGTCCTGCAGGAGGCGCTCGCGGAGACTCAGGGGCTCGCGATCGCTGCCTCGGCGACGGTCGACAGGGTCGAGCGCCGAACGGTCGACCGCGGCCTGCGCCGCCGCCTCGACGAGCTGCGGCTCGATGCGGCCGAGGCCCGCGCGCGCTGCCTCGACGCGGGGCGTTCCTTCGGCGACGAGCTCGCGGCCGAGGTCCTCGCTCACGCGAACACCGTCAGCGATCGTGCCGCCGATCTCGCCGGCACGTGGTTCACGGCGGGTACTGGCCCGCTGGCGGCCTGGACGTTTCTCGTGATGGGCGAGGCGGGCGAGGTCGCCTCCTGGTCGGCGCTACGCCTCCTGGCCGAGCGGGAGGGCCGCCTCGTCGAGCTCGCCGAGTGGGGCCTCGAGGTCCAGCGGCGGCACCTCGAGCTGGCGCTCGAGGGCGTGGAGCTGCTCGCGGAGCGGCTCGAGCCCGCCGCGCCGCGCCGGGGCTAGGAGACGTTCGGGAGGATCTGCTCGGCGTAGAAGCGGAAGAACGGCTCCTGGTCGCGGCCGACCTGGTGCACGTAGACGTGGGTGTAGCCGGCTTGCTCGTACTCCCGGATCGCCTCGAGGTGGCGCTCGGGATCGGGCCCGCAGACGACCGTCTCGGCGACGTCGTCTGCGACGAGCAGCTGCGCCGCCGCCTCGTAGTGCGACGGGATTGCGAGCTCCTGGCTCAACGGCCCCTCGAGGCCGGCGTTCGGCCAGACCTCGTGCGCGGTCTTCTTCGCCTCCTCCTCGCTCTCGGCGTAGCACACCGTGACCTGACCGTAGCGCGGCTTGCCGTTCCCGCCCGCGTTCTCGAACTGCTGAACGAGCTCCTCCTCGGGCGCGACCCCGATGAAGGCGTCGCCGACGCGCCCCGCGAGCTCGGCGGCGTCAGGCTGCGCGGCCGCGACCGCTATCGGCAGCGGCTCGCCGGGGAGCGTGTAGATGCGCGCCTGCTCGACGGTGTAGTGCTTGCCGTAGTGGGACTGGTAGCCGCCTTCCCAGAGCAGGCGCAAGACCTCGATCGCCTCCTCGAGCATCTCCAGCCGCTCCTGTGGCCCCGGCCAGCGCGCGCCGGTGACGTGCTCGTTCAGCTCCTCGCCCGTGCCCACGCCGAGGAAGAACCGGCCTTCCAACATCACCTGCGAGGTCGCGGCGGCCTGCGCGATGATCGCCGGATGGATGCGGATCGTCGGGCATGTGACGCCGGTGCCGATCCGCAACCGCTCGGTCGCCTGCGCGATCCCGCCGATCACGCTCCAGACGAACGGGCTCTCGCCCTGGGCGTCGACCCACGGGTGGTAGTGGTCGGAGATCAGCGCGAACGTGAAGCCGGCCTCCTCCGCCGCGCGCGCGTTGCGCACGAGGTCGTTCGGGCTCTGCTCCTCCGAGGAAAGCGCGTAGCCGAGCTCGACCGTCATGACGGGTGGATACCTCGGGCTCGGCGGCAATAAACGCTAGCTCTGTTTCACCGGCGCGCTGAAGGCGGCGACCGCGCCCAGGCCGACGAAGACCGAGCCGGAGACGTAGCGCTGCACCGTCGGGAAACGCCGGCTGCGGCGCAGGCGGTCGCCGAGCGTGCCCGCGACGAGCGCCCAGGTGCCGTCGCTGAGAAAGCCGAGCGTGGCGAAGAGCAGGCCGAGCAGGAGGATCTGCACCCATGCGACGCCGCGGCTCGGGTCGACGAACTGCGGCAGGAAGGCCAGGAAGAAGAGCGCGGTCTTAGGGTTCAGCGTATTGACGACGATGCCCTGGCCGTAGAGGCGGCCGAGATCACGCGGGCTGCGGGCTTGCTCCTCCTGGGCGCGCTCGAGCCCGGCAAGGCGGCGGACGCCGATGATGATCAGATAGGCCGCGCCGAGGTACTTGACGACGTCGAAGGCGACCGCGGAGGAGGCAAGCAAGGCGGAGAGACCGACCGTCGCCGCGGCGATGTGGACGAGCGTCCCCGTCGTGATCCCCGCAACCGAGGCGATCCCTGCGCGGCGCCCGTGCGAGACGCTCTGCGTGACGACGTAGAGCACCGAGGGCCCCGGCACGACGAGCAGCAACAGCGCGGCGCCGACGAACAGCAGGAGATGCGACGGGTCCGGCATGCCAGCGACGATACCGTTCGGCCGTGGCCGGCACGATCGTGGCGATGGGCGGGCTCTCGTGGGAGGACGAGGAGCGCCGCCGGCTCGAGGACTACTTCCTCTCGTTCGCGCGGCGGGAGCGGCCGAAGGTGCTGTTCGTGCCGACCGCGGCCGCCGAAGGCGCGGAGCAGACGCTGTGGATGTACGAGCAGCTCAGGGATCGCGCAGACGTCTCGCACCTGGCGTTCTTCCCCTGGCCGCCCTCCGAGCTCCGTCAGCTCGCGCTCGACCAGGACGTGATCTACGTCTCGGGCGGGAACACCGCGAACGCGCTCGCCATCTGGCGGGTGCACGGCTTCGACGCGATCCTGCGCGAGGCCTGGGAGGCGGGCGTCGTGCTCACGGGCTGGAGTGCCGGGATGATCTGCTGGTTCGAGGCGGGCGTCACCGACTCGTTCGGGCCGCAGCTCGAAGGGATGCGCGACGGGCTCGGCTTTCTGCCCGGCAGCGCGTGCCCGCACTACGACGGTGAGGCCGAGCGGCGGCCCGTGTACCAGCGGCTCGTCGCAGAGGGCTACCCGTCCGGCCTGGCCGCGGACGACTGCGTCGCGCTGCGCTTCGACGGCACCGAGCTGGCCGAGGTCGCCACCGCGCGCGAGGGGTCGCGCGCCTACCGCGTGTCGCCGGCCAGCGAAGAGCCGATTGAGCCGGGCCTGCTCGGGTAGGACGGCCCCATGAGCAGCCGCGCCGTGGAGATCCAGGTGCTGCTGGAGGGCGTCCCGCTCCCGGCGACGAAGGACAAGCTGCTCGAGTACGCGCGCGGCGAGAGCTCTGACAGCGCGCTGGTCGTCCTCCTCGAGGCGCTGCCGGAGCGCGAGTACCGCTCGCTCGACGAGGTCGGCGAAGCGCTACACCCGGTCCAGCCGAACCGGCCGAGCTCGCGACCGCGCGAGCCGAAGCCCGACAGCGGCGAGCCGCCCGGCAGGGAGGCCTACATCAACCCGTCCGCGGAGCCCGGAGCCGTGCGCGAGCTCTGAAGCCGCTCGCGCTGCGGCTGGATCGTGTACTTCGGGTCGCGCGCGGACTGGAAGCCCGCCTTGAATACCGACCAGCGCACCGCAGCCTCCCCCGCGAGCACGAGCGCGCCGCCGGCCGCCGCGGCCAGCCGGCTACGGCGACCCGCCGTCGCAAGCAACGCCGCCCCACTCAGCGTGCAGCTCTCCGCGATCTTCTTGAACTTCCCGGCCTCGCCGTTCGAGTACGGCTCGCCGACCATTCCTAGCCGTTTCTCCATCAGCTTGAAGAGCGCGTTCTCGACGAGCGCTCCGCCGACCGCTAGCCGCCGCGCCGGGCCCGCCTGCGCCGGCGGCACCGCGATCGCCGCCGCGGCGCCCGCGCTCGCGATGGCGCTCGAGCCGAACAGGAACGGCAGCTCGCGCCGAGCCTCGTGCCAGACCGGGATCGCCGTGTCGGAGATCAGCGTGGCGGTGTAGACGGCGAGTGGTGCGCCCGAGCCCGCCGAAGCAAGCCGCGCCAGCTCGCTCACGCGCGGCAGCCGCCCGATCGTGTTCAGGAACGCCGAGATCGAGCTGGCCGTGCTCGAGTACGCGAGGATCCAGCTCCCGACGCTCATCGGCGAGGTCACCTTGAAGACCCGCAGCATGTTCAGGAACCGCTCGGGCCGGCCGAGGTCGCCGATCAGCAGCAGCGGGCTCACGGTGTCCGCCGCCGAGGCGATCTGGATGCTGCGCTGCGCCAGCAGCTCGTTGCCTGACACCCGCGCCACCAGGCTCAGCACCGACGAGGCGCCGCCGAGCCCGCCGGTGAACAAGTACGTCGGGATCTCCGCTTTCCAGACCGGTTCCTTCAGGACCGGCCGCCCGTAGTACGAGCGCGTCTCGGAGCCGACGTCGGTGACGCTCACCGCGAGCCTCCGAGGAAGCCCGCGACCACGCCCAGCACGAGCGCGCCGGTCGCGAGTGCAGCCGTCTTCCACATCTCGGCGAGGTGGGATGTCGTCACGACGGGGTCGGGCGGCAAGCCGTAGACCTCGGGCTCGTCGAGGAGCAGGAAGAACGCGCCGAAGCCGCCGACGCCGTCGTCCGGGTCGTGGCCGTAGAGCTGCGCGCCGTTCCAGTCCTCCGCCTGCAGTTTCTCCAGCCGCCTCGAAGCGCGGTCGCGCAGCTCCTCCAGGGGCCCGAACTGGATCGAGTCCGTCGGGCAGGCCTTCGCGCAAGCGGGCTCGTGGCCGCCCTGTAGCCGGTCGTAGCAGAGCGTGCACTTCCAGACGCGGCCGTCCTCCTTCTTGCCGAGCTGCAGGCCGAGGATCTCGGGCGGCGGGTCGCCCGAGTGGCGGCCGATGTGCCGCTTGTCGAGAACGCCGAACGGGCAGGCCGGCACGCAGTAGCCGCAGCCGTTGCAGACGTCCTCCTGCACGACCACGGTCTCGAACTCGGTGCGGAAGAGCGCGCCGGTCGGGCAGACGTCGAGGCAGGCGGCGTGGGTGCAGTGCTTGCAGACGTCCGAGCTCATCAGCCAGCGCAGCGCGTCCACCTCGCCGTCGCCGCGTTGCGGCTCGTTCTGCTCGACGAAGGCCACGTGGCGCCACGTGTTCGCGCCCAGCGCGGACGTGTTGTCGTACGACTCGCCCGTCCACACGAGCCCGTCTTCGGGCACGAGGTTCCACTCCTTGCACGCGACCTCGCAGGCCTTGCAGCCGATGCACACCGAGGTGTCGGTGAAGAAGCCGACCCGCTCCTGCGCGGCCGCGCTCACCGCGCCTGCTCCCGCATCCGCCTGACGAACTCGGGCAGCGCCGGCCCGCGCGGCCGCCGGCCGGGCCTGATGCCGACCGAGAACGCCTTGACCTCCTGGATGTGCACGTTCGGGTCGAGCACGATCGCAGAGAGGTCGTTCGCCGCGCCGCCGGTCGTCAGCCCGCGCGTGCCCCAGTGGTACGGCAGGCCGATCTGGTGCGTCCTGCGGCCGTGCACCTCGACCGGCGGGATCCGGTCGGTCACGAGAACGCGCGCCTCGATCGCCGCGCGCGAGCTGTAGATCGTCGCCCAGCCTCCGTGCACGAGGCCGGCCTCCGCGGCGAGCTCCGGGCTCACCTCGCAGAACATCGCAGGCTGCAGCTCGGCCAGGTAGGGCACGAAGCGCGACATCCCGCCCGCGGTGTGGTGCTCGGTCAGGCGATAGGTGGTCGCGACGTACGGGTACGCCTCCGCACCGCTTTCCGCGCCGACCGGGTTATAGGGGTTTTCCGGACGCTCGAACTGCTGGCGCCGAGGGTTGGCGCGCTGCGCGTAGAGCCGGTTGTCGAACGGCGACTCGTGCGGCTCGTAGTGCGTCGGCAGCGGCCCGTCCTCGAGCCCCTGCGGCACGAACAGCCACGAGCGGCCGTCGGCCTGCATGATGAACGGGTGGTTCCCCGCGATGGCCTGCTCGGCCTTCGCGTCGTCCGGCGGAACGTAGCCAGGCTCCTTGTCCTCCTCGAAGTCCGGCACGTCGAGTCCCGTCCAGGCGCCCTCGTCGGGGTCCCACCAGACGTACTTCTTGCGCTCGGACCAGGGCTTGCCGTCGGGATCCGCCGATGCACGGTTGTAGAGCAGCCGCCGGTTCGCCGGCCACGACCAGGCCCATTCGGGCGCGACGTAGCTCTGCTCCCAGTGCGGCTTCTTGCGCGCGGCCTGGTTGATTCCCTCCTTGAAGACCCCGCAGTAGATCCAGCAGCCGCAGACCGTCGAGCCATCCGCCTTCAGCTTCGGGTAGCCCTCGAGGAACTCGCCGGTCGAGATCTCCCAGCCGCTCACCTCCTGCAGCACCGACTCGGCGTCCGGCTCCCGGATCTGCGAGTGGGTCGGGTACTCCCAGCGCAGCGCCTTGACCAGCTCGTCGCGTTGCTCCTCGGACTCGGCCAGCTTCTGCTTGATCAGGCGGCCGAGGTGGAAGTAGAACCAGAGCTCCGAGCGGCAGTCGCCCTTCGGCTCGACCGCCTGCCAGTGCCACTGCAGCAGGCGCTGCGTATTCGTGAACGAGCCGTCCTTCTCCGTGTGCGCCGCCGCCGGCAGGAAGAAGACCTCGGTCGGGATCTGCTCGGTGACGAGCTCGCCCGACTCGACCTCCGGGCTGTCGTACCAGAAGGCGGCCGACTCGATCTCGACGAGGTCACGGACGACGAGCCAGTCGAGCTTCGCGAGGGCGAGCCGGTGAGCCCGTGAGTTCGCGTTGCCGACCGCCGGGTTCTCTCCGGCGATGAGGTAGCCCTTCACCTTGCCGTCGAGCATCTGCAGCGTCGTCCAGTAGACCGAGTTGTCGTCGTCGATCCGCGGCAGGCGCTCGAAGAGCCAGTCGTTCTCCTCGGTCGCGTTCTCGCCGAAGTACGCCTTCATCAGGCTCACCCAGTAGGCGTCGAAGTGGCCCCACCAGCCCGTCGGCGAGGTGTTCGCCTCCATGTAGGCGTGGAAGTCGCCGTACGTCTCGGTGTGCGGCATCGGCAGGTAGCCGGGAAGGATGTTGTAGAGCGTCGGGATGTCGGTCGAGCCCTGGATCGACGCGTGCCCACGCAGCGCCATGATCCCGCCGCCGGGCCGGCCCATGTTCCCGAGCAGCTGCTGGATGATCGCCGCGGTGCGGATGTACTGGACGCCGACGGTGTGCTGCGTCCAGCCGACGGCGTAGCAAAAGGCGCCGGTCCGTTCCAGGCCAGAGTTGTTGCAAACCGCCTCGCAGTACTCCAGGAACTCGTCGGCGGAGCAGCCGCACGTCTCGGCGACGAGCTCGGGCGTGTAGCGCGCGTAGTGCCGCTTCAGCAGCTGGAATACGCAGCGCGGATGCTGCAGCGCTTCGTCTTCCTGCGGCGGCTCGCCGTGACTGAGGCCGGCGCCGTGGCCTCCGTGGCCCGAGGCCTCGCCCTTCGTCGGCCGAAAGCCCTCCTCACGCTGGCCGGCGGCGCCGTGCACCTCCATGCCCTGGTACTGCCACGAGCTGACGTCGTACTGACCCTGCTCGGGGTCCCAGCCGGAGAAGAACCCGTCGAGGTCCTCGGTGTCCTGGAAGGACTCGTCGATGATGACCGGAGCGTTGGTGTAGTGCTTGACGTACTCCTCGAAGTAGCGCTCGTTCTCGAGGATGTAGTTCACGACGCCGCCGAGGAAGGCGATGTCCGAGCCGGCGCGGATGCCGATCCAGTCGGTCGCCATCGCGCTCGTGCGCGTGAAGCGCGGGTCGATGTGGAACACGCGCGCCCCTCGCTCCCTGGCCTCCATCACCCACTGGAACCCAACCGGGTGGTTCTCGGCCATGTTCGACCCCATGATCGTGATCACGTCCGCGTTCTGGAGGTCCTGCTGGAACGTGGTCGCGCCGCCTCGTCCGAACGAGGTCCCCAGACTGGGGACCGTGGAGCTGTGTCATATGCGTGCCTGGTTCTCGACCTGGACGATGCCGAGGGCCGTGCACAGCTTCTTGATCAGGTAGTTCTCCTCGTTGTCGAGGGTCGCGCCGCCGAGATTGCCGATCGCCATCGTCCGGTTCGCGGGATCGCCCGACTCCGTCGTCTCGTCCCAGCTCTGCGCGCGGGTCTCGACGATCCGGTCGGCGATCATCTCCATCGCCTCGTCGAGGGAGAGCTCCTCCCAGCGCGTGCCGTAGGGCCGTCGGTACTTGACCTTGTACTCGCGCAGCGGGCCCTGGACGTACGACTTCGAGGCCTGTCCCTTGGGACACAGGCGGCCGCGTGAGATCGGGCTCGCCGGGTCGCCCTCGATGTGGCTGACCGCGCCGTCCTTCACGTAGACGAGCTGGCCGCACCCGACCGCGCAGTAGGGGCAGATCGACTGGACGACGTGGTCGGCGTCCTCGATCCGCGGGCGGAGGCGCTTCGAGCGCCCCGACTGCGCAGCCCGCCCGAGCCCCAGTGGGTCGCCCTCGCGCAGCTGGCGAACGATCGGCCAACGCGCAATGACCCCAGCGAAGTTCATCCGTCTCCTTCGTTGCCTCGGCCGGCGAGTTTAAAACACTTCGCAATACGATACATAGGAAGGGAGATTACGCCACGGAAGGAGGGTCAGATGTCCAGCACGATGCACGACACCTCGCACGACAGCCGCCGTCAGACGGAGCTCGACATCGCCCGTGACGGCGTCGCGACACGCGTTGTCCTGCAGCCGATCGCGGCCCCGTCGGTGCTCGGGCTGTTCGGGTTCGCCGGGGCGACCTTCATCGTCGCCTCGAATATGGCCGGCTGGTGGGGAACTCCGGAGTCAGGGCTCGCGCTCGCGCCGTTCGCGGCGATGTTCGGCGGGCTCGCCCAGTTCCTCGCCGGGATGTGGGCGTATCGCGCACGCGACGCGATCGCGACCGCGATGCATGGCATGTGGGGCGCGTTCTGGCTCGCGTACGGGATCCTGAACATCATGGTCGCGGCCGGTGCGTTGCAGGCGCCGTCGCCGTGGTTCCACAACCCTGAGCTCGGGTTCTGGTTCTTCGCGCTCGCCGCGATCACCGCGTCCGGCTTCCTGGCCTCGCTTGCCGAGAGCCTGAGCCTCGCGGCGGTGCTCGGAACGCTTGCCGCGGGCTCTGGAATCGCCGCCGGCGCGTTCATCTACGGCTCGCACGGCTGGGTTCAGGTCGCCGGCTGGCTGTTCGTGATCTCGGCCGGCCTCGCCTGGTACACCGCCACCGCGATGATGCTCGCGGCCGCCGGTGGGATGGTCGTCCTGCCACTCGGCAAGTACACGCGCGCAGCCAACAGGCCCGGTGCGAGGCCTGTGCGGCCGATCGAGCTCGAGTGGGCTGAGCCGGGCGTGAAGATGGGCCAGTAGCACCACCTCTTCCTCCGACGGGGAGCCTAAGGAGAGCCCGGACCGCCACCGGGCTCTCCGACCGGTCCTGGGCTACGTCGCGCCCATCCAGGCCGCTTTCGAAGCGGCCAGGCAGGTGGGGGAGCATCCCTTCAGCAGCGAGCGCGCAGTCGGGTCCAGCCTGAGGGTCTCGGCCGGGCACGCGAGCCCCGGCGCTTCGGCCGTCGTCTGGGCGACCCGACAATACGGATCCACGACTCGCTCGAGCGTGAGCCGGTCGCCGCAACCGACGAAGTACACGAACACGTTTGCGTCCTCCCGCACCGGGAGCCCGGGGAACGTGTTCCTGCTCCGCTCCGTGACGAAGTACGCGAGGACCGACCCCCCGGTCGCCGCGAGCCCCGGCGCGATCGCGAGCTCGAAGAAGGAGACGATGTCGGGTTCGTCGGTGCCGGGCTCGAGGTGAAGAATCACTGCCGCCACGTAGCCACCGGAGTCGTGTCCCGCGTCGAGGCGAGCCGGCAACCCGAACGCGGAATCCGGTCGCGGAGGCCTCAGGAGCAGCACGTTGTCCGAGTCGACCATGGTGGCGTTGGCCGCCCGGCTGTGGGCGTGCCACGTCTCGCCGCCGTAGAAGTCGGTCAGGCCGCGGGCTCGCTCCTCCATGTTCTGGAAACCCCGCACCCAGGTGAAGACGTCGGGGTCGTCGAGATCGCGGAACTGGCCGATGACGTCGATCCCCACCGCCTCCTGGCTCTCCACGAAGTTCGCGTCGAACAGCTCGATCAGCGTGTCTCGCTGCCCCGGCCGCAGGGCGTAGCGACGAAGCTCGACCACGGCGGAGTGCTTCATGCTCAGGGATCTTCGGGGATCTCGAAGGCCGCCGTGTGAGCCACGACGACGTGGTAGCTCTCGATCAGGGGCTCCACCCGTGCCGCGAACCGCCGTTGCCAGGCCTCGCTCCCGTAGAAGGCGGCCAGCTGATCGTCGCGCTCGGACCGGGAGGCGAACCCGCGCACGAGCAGGTAGTGGTCGTCGTCGGCGAGCGACGGCCCGAAGCAGACGACGTCGATGCCGTAGTGCTGCAGCAAGGGGAGTGCCTCGTCGCGCAGGATGCGATCGAACCTCTCTCGCCTGCTGCGGCGAAGCTTGTACGTCCGGATGTCGAGGACCGGCGTCACCGGTCAGGCAGCGCCGCGCGCCAGCTCGACCGGCGCGACACTCGCCGACCACAACTGCGTCGCCGCGAGCGCGCGCCAGGGGCGCCAGCGCTCGGCCAGCTCGACGGGCTTGCCGTCGGTGTAGCCCGCGAGCGCACGGCGGAGACCGAGGTCGCTGGCCGGGAACGCGTCGCGCTCACCGAGCCGGAGCGCGATGTAGTTCGCCGTCCAGTCGCCGAGCCCGGCGATGGCCGTGACGGAGGCGACGAGCTCCTCGAGGCTCGCGCTGCCGTCGAGCCGAATGTCGCCCTCGGCGACCGCGTGCGCGAATGCGTGGACGGCGTCGACGCGGGCCGGCGGGAGCCCGAGACCGCCGAGGTCCGCGTCCGCGACGGTCTGGGCGCTCGGGAACGTGTGCGTCAGCCCGAGCTCCGAGAGGCCTGGAACGGGGTTCCCGAGCCGGGTGACGAGCCGGCCCGCGATCGTGTTCGCGGCGGCGATGCCGATCTGCTGCCCGACGATCGCTCGGACCCCGGTCTCGAAGGGATCCCAGGTCCCGGGGACCCGAACCCCGCTGTGGGCCCGCACGATCGGCCCGATCACATCGTCGCGGGCGAGGTGCCGCTCGGCCTCGGCGATGTCCAGGTTGAGGCCGCCGATGCGGCGGGCGCGCTCGACGACGTGGATCAGCTCTTCCCAGTGCGGCAGGTGCACGACGAGCACGATCTCCTCGCGGCCGCCCGGCCGCAGCTCGATCACGCCGGGGTCGCCGTCGACGACGATCGTGCGCCGGTACGTGTCGCCCGAGACCTGCTCCACGCCGGGAATCGCCCGCACGCCGAGGTACTCGACCAGCGCGGTCCAGTCGAGCGGCCCCTGATACGTCAGCCGGAGCGGCAGCCCGCCGTCGGCGACGAGGCGGTCGCTGACCCGGCGCCGTGCCCGCAGCTCCCGCGGTGAGGCCTGGAAGACGTCGCGGCAGGAGCGGTTGAACTGCCTGACGCTGCCGAAGCCCGCCGCGAAGGCGATCTCGAGCACGCTCAGGTCGGTGTCGTCCAGCAGGCGACGCGCAAAATGCGTCCTCGACGATCGCGCCAGGCCGTCCGGCGTCACGCCGAGGTGCTCCTGGAAGAGCCTGCGCAGGTGGCGACCCGAAACGCCGAGCCGCGAGCCCAGTGTCTCTTCGTTGTCGGCGTCGAGCGCGCCGTCGAGGATCAGCCGCACCGCGCGGCAGACGAGCTCGGGCGCGGTCCAGGGGGCGAGCACGCTCTCCCGGTACGGGCGGCAGCGGTAACAGGCGCGAAAGCCGTCAGCCTCTGCCGCCGCGGCGAGCACATACGACCGGAGGTTTTCGCGGTTCGGCCGCGCCGAGCAACCAGGCCGGCAGTAGATGCCCGTGGTCACGACGGCTCCGAACCCAGCCACGGCGTAGGTATACCGGCGGTGCCGACCTGATTTCGGCCGGATCCGGACATGAGTCGCAAGCCTCGTTCGCTCGTCCGGAAACGGCGCGAATCGACGGCGCGCAGGGTCGTAGCCTCGTCCCGTCGGAGCCGGACTGCCGAGTCCGGCCGAGGAGAGCCCTTTCAAAGGAGGATGTCGTGCGCCGACTTGCTCAGCTCGCGCTCGCCGCGGCGTGCGTAGCCGCGGCCGTCCAGGTCGCAACAGTCGCCGGAGCCGCCGGTGCGACACCGAATCAGAACTCGATCCTGTTCCCGCTGAACGCACACCCGTACGGAGCCGACATGGCGACGTGGGGTGAACGCGCGACGCAGTGGATCTACGCCCAGCCGCTCGACCGAAGCCCGGTCTTCGACCCGACCGGCGCCAACTGCGCTGTGGCCCAGGAAGGCCCGGTGTGGTTCATCGCCCGCATCGCGGGGCCGCCGGTCTTCAGCGGGGAACGGTGGTGCACGATCCCGCACGGCAAGGCTCTGTTCCTGTACATCGGGGCGGCCGTCGACACGTACCCGTGCCCGCCCGCGTTCAACTTCGAGCCGGCGCCGGGCCAGTCGCTGTTCGACTTCCTGCGCGCGGATGCGAAGGCTGTGCTCGACACGGTCGACTTCCTCGAGGTGAGCGTCGACGGGCGGCCGCTCGACGACGTCATGAGCTACCGCTTCGCCTCGGAGCACGTCGTCACGATCACCGGCGACCCGAGCCTGCAGCCGGTCCTCGACCCGTGCATCACCGGGAGCCCGCAGCCGATGGTGCTGGACGGGTTCTTCATGCTGCTGAAGCCGCCGTCGCGGGGAATGCACACCGTCGTCGTCCACGGGACGAACACGATCGGGCACGACAAGCGCTTCACCTACCACCTGACGATCGAGTAGCGGGTGGCCGTCACAGTCCCGTGCCGATGGAGACTTGCAGCCGTGTCGCCGTCCTCTCCGACGTGCACGGGAACGCCGTCGCCCTCGCGGCGGTGCTCCGAACGCGGATGATCTTCATCCGCGGCAACGCCGAACGGGCGCTGTCGGAGCTCGCGGGCACTCCCGGCGAGGCGGCCACGCCTCGCGAGCGCTGGCTGCTCGAGCGACACGACGGCGAGGAGCGGGCGTTTCTCGCGAGCTTCGTGGAGGGCGCCGTGGTCGAGATCGACGGGCTGGGCCCGACGCGCTTCTGCCACGGGTCGCCGCGCAGCGACGAGGAGCTGATCACCTTCGCGACGCCGGAAGCTCGGATGCGGGTAGCCCTCGAAGGTGTCGACGAGCGGGTGCTCGTGAGCGCCCACACGCACATCCAGTTCGACCGGGTCGTGGCCGGCGTCCGCTCCGTTACTTCCTGATCGCGACCGCGCCGGCCACCGCCGCGGCACCAGCAGCGACGGCGGCCGCGGGGAGGAGGTGGCGGTTTCCGGCAGGGCGAGGCGGAGCGGCGCGCTCCGGGTACGCGCCGGGGCCGTCAGGCCCGCACTCCCGTGCAAGCGCGAGCACCTGCGCGGCGTGCAGCGCTCGGCGCCCCGTCTGCGCCTGCTCGATCTGCGAGCGGCACGAGAAGCCGTCCGCAACGATCAGCGTGTCGGGTGCCGCCTCGCGCACCTTCGGCAGGAGCGCGCGCTCGGCGCAGGCGATCGAGACGTCGTAATGCCCCTCCTCGTAGCCCCAGCCGCCGGCCATCCCGCAGCAGCCGGCGTCGAGGCCTTCGACCTCGAGCCCCATCCGCTCGAGCAGCTTCGTGTCGGGGCCGACACCGCCGGTCGCCTGCTGGTGGCAGTGGCCGTGCAGAACCGCCTTCCGGTGTAGCTGCGGCGGCTCCCAGCCGTCGGCGCAGGACACCAGGAAGTCCGAGAAGTGGTGTGTCTGCTCGGCAAACCGCTTCGCGTCCTGGTCCATCGGCCAGAGCTTCACCAGCTCGTCCTTGAAGACTGCCACGCAACTGGGCTCGACGCCGACGACCGGCGTGCCGGCGCGGATCTCGTCGTTCAGCGCCGACAGCACCTTGCGCAGGTAGGCCTCGGCGAGGTCGAGCATCCCGTAGTCGTAGAGCGGCCGGCCGCAGCAGAGGTGGCCGTGCGGGACGACGACGTGGAAGCCCGCGTCCTCGAGAGCCTCGACCGCGGCGATCCCGACCTCGGGCTCGAGGTAGTTCGTGAACGTGTCCGCCCAGAGGATTACGCGCTTGCCGCCGCCGTTGCGCAGGGGCCGCCGCTCGAACCACTGCTTCAACGTCACCCGCGCGAACTCCGGCACCTCACGCTGCGGGTGGATCCCGGCCGCGCGCTTGAAGAGCGGCGTCCCCGCGACCGCGTTCGCGATCCCCGGAACCTTCGACGCCACCCGCGCGGCCTGGTCGATCAACCCGAACGCGTAGGCGGGCCGCGGCCGCAGCCTCCCCTTGTAGCGATGCGAGAGGTACTCGGCCTTCAGCGTCGGCATGTCGACCGAAACGGGGCAGTCGTTCGTGCAGCCCTTGCAGGAGAGGCAGAGGTCGAGCGCCTCGTCCACGGCCTCGTCGTGCCACAGCGACAGCTCCTCGCCGTTCAGCATCTCCCAGAGCAGGTGCGCGCGCCCGCGCGTGGTGTGCATCTCCTCGCGCGTGACCATGAAGCTCGGGCACATCACGCCGCCGTCCGTGTGCCGGCACTTGCCCACGCCGACGCAGCGCGTGGTCGCGTGGGCGAACGAGCCGCGGTCCTTCGGGAACGCGAAGTGCGTGTCGACCTGCGGCGGGTTGAACGTGTCCGGGCCGAGGCGGATGTCCGAGTCGAGCGGGTCCGGATCGACGACCTTGCCCGGGTTCATCTTGCCGTCGGGATCCCAGATCGACTTGAACTCCCGGAACGCCTCCACGAGCTCCGGCCCGAACATCTTCGGTAGCAGCTCAGCGCGCGACTGGCCGTCGCCGTGCTCGCCGGAGATCGAGCCGCCGTAGGAGACGACGAGGTCGGCGGCCTCCTCGACGAAGGCGCGGTACTTCGCGAGGCCGGGCGTGCTCGACAGGTCGAAGTTCCAGCGCGCGTGCACGCAGCCGTTGCCGTAGTGGCCGTAGAGCGAGCTTTCGTAACCGTGCTCCGAGGCGAGCTTGTGCAGGTCGCGCAGGTAGTCGCCGATCCGTTCGGGCGGGACGGCCGAGTCCTCCCAGCCCTCGTAGGTGTCTTCTTTCCCGGGGAGGAACGCGGTCGCGCCGAGGCCGCCTTCGCGCACCTTCCAGACGTGCCGTTCCTGCTCGGGCTGGTCGTAGAGCTTCATTCCGTGGAGGCCGTTCTTGCCGACCTCGAGCTCTCCCATCAGCTCGTGCGCCTTCGCGTCGGCCTCGTCTTTCGAATCGCCGCCGAACTCGACCAGCAGCCAGCCGAAGCCTTCCGGCAGCGCGGAGAGGTCGTGGACGTGCAGGCCGAGCCGCGTCATGTCGTCCACGAGCGTGTGGTCCATGCCCTCGAGCCCGAGCGGCTTGTGCGCGAGGACCTGCGGCACGTGGTCGCCGGCGACGAAGGCGTCCTGGTAGCCGAGCACGAGCAGCGAGCGCGCAGGCGGGCTGTGGATCAGGTGCACCGTCGCCTCGAGGTAGGTGACGCACGTGCCCTCGGTGCCGGCGAGGGCCCGGGCGACGTGGAAGCCGTTCTCGGGCAGGAGGTCGTCGAGGTTGTAGCCCGAGACGCGCCGCGGGATCTGCGGGTAGCGCTCGCGGATCAGGTCGGCGTAGCGGTCGCGCAGCTCGAGCAGGCGGCGGTCGATCTCCTCGTCGCCGGAAGTGCCCTCGCGCGCGCGCAGACGCCGCCCGTCGTAGAGCAGCACCTCCAGCTCGTGGACGTTGTCGGAGGTGCGCGGCCCGGGGCCGTAGAACTGCGCCATGATCGAGCGCACGCCGCAGGAGTTGCTCGCGATCATCCCGCCGAACGTGCAGTACTCGTGCGTCGAGGGGTCGGGCCCGAAGGTGAGCTGGTGCTCGCGCTCCGCCTTCGCGCGCAGGTGGTCGAGGATCAGGCCCGGCTCGACCCGCGCGAGACGGCGCTCGGCGTCGATCTCGAGCACGCCGTTGAGGTACTTCGAGAAGTCGATCACGACCGCGACGTTCGTCGTCTGGCCCGCGAGGCCGGTGCCGCCGCCGCGCGCGAGGAGCGGCGCGCCTTGCTCGCGGCAGAGCCGCACCGTCTCGGCGACGTCGGCGACGGAGCGCGGGATGACGACGCCGATCGGCAGCTGACGGTAGTTCGCGCCGGTGGCGGAGTAGAGCGCGCGGTCGCCGGCGGAGAACCGCACCTCGCCTTCGACGGCCTTCCGCAGGGCGCGCTCGAGCCCGCTCATGCCGCGTACCTGGCAGCATCCGCGCGCTTCAGGTCGAGGCCGTTGCCTGGCCGCGAGCGGTCCGGCCGCAACGAGCCGTTCTCGGACTCGAGCACGCCGTCGAAGAGCAGCGGCTCGAGCCGGACGTGGTCGTGGAACCACTCGAGGTGGCGGAAGCGCGGCACCGCGCAGCAGGCGGCGACGCTGGCGCTCGGCGCGCAGTGCGCCGAGAGATCGAGGTCGAAGGCGGCCGCGAGGGCACCTGCCCGGAGGAAGCCGCTGATCCCGCCGCAGCGCGTGACGTCCGCCTGCAGGCAGTCGACGCCGCCGAGCAGGTTGCGGAAGTCGGCCGGGACGTAGGCGTACTCGCCGGCGGCGATGTCCAGCCCGGCCGGCGCGCGGTCGCGCAGCAGCCGGAGGCCCTCGAAGTCGGCCGAGCTCACGGGCTCCTCGTACCACGTCACGCCCCACTCGCGCGAGAATCGCTCGGCCCAGGCGAGCGCCTGCTTGCGCGAGAGCGCGCCGTTCGAGTCGACGTAGAGCTCCGTGTCGTTGCCGATCGCCAGCCGTGCCGCGTCGAGCCGCTCCGGGTCGCGCCCGGGCTCGCGGGAGACCTTCATCTTCACGCGCGAGATGCCCTGCTCGACCCAGCCGCCGAGCTGCTCCCGGATCCGCTCGAGCGGGTACGAGGTGAAGCCGCCGCTGCCGTAGACGGGCGCCTCGTCGCGCGCGCGACCGAGGAGGTCGACGAGCGGCAGCCCGAGCAGCCGCGCCTTCAGGTCCCAGAGCGCGAGGTCGACCGCCGAGAGGGCGCAGAAGCCGATCCCCGGGCGGCCCGCGTTTCGCAGTGCGCGGGCCATCGCCTCCCACGCCTCCGCGACCGCGAGCGCGTCGCGGCCGCGCACGACCCCGGCGAGCTGTTCTTCGACAACCAAGCCCGCCGCGGCGGGCGCGTACGTGTAGCCGAGACCGGATTCGCCGCCGCCGCTCGCCTCGACGACGACAACCGTCGTCGAGTCCCACTCGGCAGTGCCGTCGGACTCCGGCGCGTCAGTGGGCACGATGAAGGCCGAGACCACGAGGCTCTCGACGGCTGCCTGCACGCGAGGGCGCGTGGTTGTCGTGCTCAACGCCCCGGAAGGAGCTCCTCGAGCTTCTGCCTGAACGACTGCTTCACGACGGCGCCGCGGTCCGGGTCGCTCGGAACCGAGGTCATGAACGCCTTCGCTTCCTTCAGCGTGATGTGCGGCGGCAGCGGCGGCACCTCGGGGTCGGTCAGCGCTTCGTAGACCACCGGTCGGTCGGCCGAGAGGGCCTCGTCCCACGCCGGCCCGACCTCGTCCGGGTTGTCGACCCGGATGCCGAGGAAGCCAAGCAGCTCCGCGTAACGCGCGTACGGGAAGTCCGGCAGCACCTGCGAGGCCTCGTACTTCGGGTCGCCTTCCATCGCGCGCTGCTCCCAGGTGACCTGGTTGAGGTCGTCGTTGTGGAGCACGAGCACGACGAAGCGCGGGTCGCCCCAGCGCTCCCAGTACTTCGCGACCGTGAGCAGCTCGTTCATGCCGTTCATCTGGAACGCGCCGTCGCCCACGAGGGCGAAGACCGGCCGCTGCGGGTGCGCGAATTTGGCAGCGATCGCGTACGGCACGCCCGGCCCCATCGTCGCGAGCGTCCCCGAGAGTGAGCCCATCATCCCGCGGCGGAACTTCAGGTTCCGCGCGTACCAGTTCGCGGCCGAGCCCGAGTCGGCCGTCAGGATCGCGCCGTCGGGCAGCCGCTTCGAGAGCTCCGAGAACACGCGCTGCGGGTTCAGCGGGTCCGCGGGCAGCTTCGCGCGGTGCTCGACCAGCTCCCACCACTCGCGCACGCCCTTCTCGATGTCGTCACGCCACGAGCGGTCCTCCTTGCGCTCGAGCTTCGGCAGCAGCGCCCGCAGCGTCTCCCTCGCGTCACCGACGAGGTTGACGTCCATCGGGTAGCGGATCCCGACCATGCGGCCGTCGACGTCGATCTGCACGCCGCGCGCCTGGCCCTCTTCCGGCAGGAACTCGGAGTACGGGAAGCTCGAGCCGACCATCAGGAACGCGTCGCAGCCCATCATCAGGTCCCAGCTCGGCTTCGTCCCGAGCAGCCCGATCGAGCCGGTCACGAACGGCAGGTCGTCCGGAAGCACGTCCTTGCCGAGCAGCGCTTTGGCGACGCCTGCGCCGAGCGTCTCGGCGGTCTCGAGGACCTCGTCGGCCGCCCCCTTCGCGCCCTGGCCGACGAGCATCGCGATCCGGCGGCGCTCGTTGAGCAACGCCGCTGCGCGCTCGAGGTCGGCGTCCATCGGCACTACCCGCGGCCGCGAGTAGCCGATCCCGGAATGGACGGTGCCGTGCTCGTGCGGCGGTGTCTCGACGGCCTTCTCGGCGGCGAGGTCGTTCGGGACGATGATGCATGTGACGGTGCGCTGGTCGAGCGCGATCCGCATCGCCCGGTCGACGAGGTGGCGCATCTGCGCGGGGTGGGTCGCCATGTGCACGTACTCGTGCGCGACGTCCTTGAAGAGCGTCTCCAGGTCGACCTCCTGCTGGTAGTTGCCGCCGAGCGAGGTGCGCGCCTGCTGGCCGACGATCGCGACCACCGGCTGGTGGTCGAGCTTCGCGTCGTAGAGGCCGTTCAGGAGGTGGATCGCGCCCGGGCCCGACGTCGCGATGCAGACGCCCGCCTCGCCGGTGAACTTCGCGTGGCCGCAGGCCATGAAGGCGGCCATCTCCTCGTGGCGCACCTGCACGAACTCGGGGTCGCCGTCGGCGCGGTCGAACGCGCCGAGGAAGGCGTTGATCCCGTCACCCGGGTACCCGTAGATCCGGTGCACTCCCCACTTCGTCAGCCGCCTGAGGGTGTAGTCGGCAACCAGCTCGGCCATGTCGCTCCTTCGTCGCTTCCGAGCGTCGTGTTCCCCGCCGACCGGGTCCAAACACCTCAGCGCTCGTAGGTGACCTCGCCCGCCTCCACCAGGCGGCGCTCGCCGTCGAGGTCGACCTCGAGCGCTCCGGACCGGGAGATCCCGATCGCCGTGCCGGTGGCGCCGTCGACCGAGACCCGCCGGCCGCGCAGAAAATCACGCGACCCCAGGTCGTGGAAGACGGCGTCGAGCCCACCCTCCAGCCATGCGCCGTAGAGCCGGTCCAGCCGCGCCAGCAGGTCGGCCAGGAGCGCCGCCCGATCGTGCTCACGGCCGTCCAGGGTGCGGAGGGAGGCGACCGGTTGGCGTGCGTCCCGTGGCAACTCGTCCCGAGTCTGGTTGACGTTGATGCCGATCCCCAGCACGACGGCACCGTCGCGGGCCTCGGCCAGTACGCCGGCCACCTTGCGGCGGTTGACCATGACGTCGTTCGGCCACTTGATCTGAGACGAGCGCCAGAACCCGAGCTCCTCCTCCACTGCCTCGGCGGCTGCGAGCCCACCGAGCAGGGACACCTGGGCGAGCTTGCGGTCGTGAGGCGGCCGCAACAGCACCGAGACGGTGATCGCCGTACCCGGAGGCGCGATCCAGGAGCGACCGAGCCTGCCGCGACCCGCGGTCTGGTGGTCGGCGACTGCGACCGCGCCCTCCGGGTCGTCGGCCCCCAGCAGCAGTTGGGTGGACTCGCACTCGTCGACCTCGATCCGAGGCTCGCCGATCACAGAGGCTCCACACGAACGGCGGACACCTTGTACTCCGGAGTGCCGATTAGCGGATCGCCCACGTCGTGGGTGAGCCAGTTCACCTTCGCCTGCGCGAAGTGGAGCGCCATCCAGACGAGGCCCGGGTGGACGCGCTCGCCTACCGAGGCCAGAGCCTCGAGCTCGCCGCGCCTGGAGACCAGCCGCACGCGATCGCCGTCGGCGATCCCCAGCGCGTGCGCGTCCTCTGCATTGACCTCGACGAAGGGCTCCTCCTGCTTGTCGGTCATGCCCTGGTCGCGCATGGTCAAGCGAAGCGCATGCTCGAGCCCTTCGAGCAGGAGCTGCGGGCGAAGCTCCATGACGTAGCGGTCCTTGATCGTGCCGGGCTCGCCCTCGTCTGCGTTGACGATCACCACTCGAGGGCCGGGCTCGTGCGCGACGGCCTCCCATTTGCGCCACGTGGGGAACCCCGCTCCACCCATTCCGGTGAGGCCGGACGACTCGAGCGCTGCAAGGAGCTCGTCGCGCCCCAGCTCAGGCGCCTGGCGCAGCTCGTCCGGCTCGAGCAGGAAGCCGTTCGTTCGGTGCTCGGCGGCGGGCTCGACGGTGTCACCCCGGAGGAGCACCGGCGCGTGCTCGCAGTGCCCGAGGCACTCGACGCCGAGCACGGGCGTTCCGTCGGCGTGCTCCCGCTCCCGGGCGAGGAGGTCCTGTGCGCCGAGGCAATCGCAGACGGGCCCGATGCAGACCCGCACCGCGTCGGCGCGGACACGCAGGAAGGAGTAGAACGACCTCGTCGACCTCTCCGCGGCGGATGTTCATGTGGTCGGCGAGCGCGTCGGAGAGCTCGGGCGTGACCGGTCCGACCTCGCGCCGGATCCGTCCGAGGTTGTCGAGCAGGCTGGTCCGCTCCGCCGGCAGCTGTTCGAGCAGCGAGGCGAAACGGAGCGCGTCCATCTAGGTCCGCACCTCGAGCCGCAGCACGTCGGGACGGTGGTAGTGCCCGGCCGCGTCGAAGCGCTGCCGCTCCGCCAGGAGCACCTCGGGGTCGAGCTCCGCGTAGAGGATGCCCTCCTCGTCCCAGAGCGGCCCGGCGAGGTACGAGCCGTCGGGCGCGAGGATGGCGGAGCCGCCGCGGCCGACGAGCTCGTCTCCTTCGGCCAGCGGCACGTCGTCCGGGAAGCTCGACGCACGCTGGAAGACGCAGCACGAGAGGACGAAGGCGCGCGACTCTCGCGCGATATGACGCATCGAGTCGTGCCACATCTCCGAGTCCTCCGCGGTGGGAGCGAGGTAGAGCTCGACGCCGCTCTCGTAGAGCGCGAAGCGCGCGAGCGGCATGAAGTTCTCCCAGCAGATCAGGCCGCCGACGCGGCCGAGGTCGGTCTCGACCGCCCGGAGCCCGCCGCCGTCGCCGGGCCCCCAAACCATTCGCTCGTGGTTCGTCGGCACGAGCTTGCGGTGGTGCAGCGCGAGCTCGCCGTCCGGGCCGTAGAGCAGGAGCGCGTTGTAGATCGTGCCGCCGTCGAGCTCGTTCGCGCCGACCGCGAGCCAGAGCCCGTGCTCGCGCGCGGCCCTGCCGATGCGCTCCGAGGCCGCGGACGGCACCTCCAGCGACTCGCGCGCCAGTCGCGCGAACACGTGCTTCGCCTCGCCGTCGCCGCCCGCGAGGTAGCGCACCCAGCGGTTCGTCGGGTAGGCCGGGATGAAGGTCTCCGGGAAGAGCACGAGCTGCGCGCCCTTGCCGGCCGCCTCGGCGGCGACCTCTTCGAGGCGGCCGATGGTCGCCTCGCGGTCGAAGAGCACCGGCTCGACCTGGGCGCACGCAACGGTGACGGGCTCGCGCATCTAGGAGGGCTTGGCGGAACTCCACTCGTCGCCGGGGCGCGATGGTCGTTCCGAGGCAAGGACGCAGGGAGCGTTCGTACCTGAAAGGTACGGGCGCGACTGAGGACGCTGCATCGGGGCGGGCAGCGCGTTCCGGCGGCACAGCTGGTGTTTCGTCAAGACCTCCTGTTAGTGCGATTGTTGCTCTAGCGGCGACGGACGCGCAAGACGGTCTGCATCCCGAGCGCGCGATGGTCGGCCAGTGAGCACCAGAGGCGGTAGCGGCCGGGCTTCATGTTGATCGCGATCGTCCTGCGCGCACCCGGCTTGGTCTCGCGGATGGTGAACGTGTGGTGGCCGCCCACCTTGCGCACCCGCAGGTCGTGCGGGTCCTCGCCGGTGTTCTGCAGCTCGATCTCGACGACCCCCGCCTTCACCGACGCGCGCGAGAGCACGAGGTGGAACTCCTCGGCCTGGACGCCGAGCCGGGCGGGCGTGGGATGCCAGCTCAGCGCTGCGGCCAGGACCGCCGTGCCGAGCAGCCGGATCACTTGACGAGCGCGGGCCGGGCGAACGACTTGGCGCCCGGGATAACCCCGCTCGCCTCGGCGCCGAGCCACTGCTCGAGCAGCGCGCTGTAGACGCCGCGGAAGTCGGAGGTCGGCTTCAAGTTGCCGTCGCGGTCGAGGCCGCTGGTGAGGCCCGGGAACTCGCCGACCATCTTCCCGCGGGCCCGCGAGCCGATCAGGAAGGCCGCGCCGGCCGCGCCGTGGTCGGTGCCGTCGCTGCCGTTCTCCTCGCCACGGCGGCCGAACTCCGTCCACACGAGCGTAAGCACCCGGTCGGCGAGGCCGCGCGCCTCGAGGTCTCGCTGGAACGCGAGCAGCGTGCGGGCGGTGACGTCGAGGCCGTCCGCCAGCGCCTGCGGCTGATCAGAGTGCGTGTCGTATTCGCCCGGCGCCGTGACCGCGACGCAGCGGAGCGGCAGATTGGCCGCGAGCATCGCCGCCAGCCCGGCGAGCTGGCGCGGAAAGCCACTGTCGACCTTCGGGTACTGGACGGGGCTGCCGAAGTTGTTGTCGCCGCTGTTCGCGAAGGGCAGGAGCTGCCGGCGGAGCTTGTCCGACTGCGCGGTCGCCTTCGCAGCCTGGTTCAGGCCGGGATCGGAGCGGTGCGAGCCGAGCGGCGCGAGCGCCTGGAGCATCCGGTCCTCGACCTGTCCCCAGACACCGGGTGCCCAGAAGTTGTAGTCGTCGGGCGCCGCCAGCGAGGCGACCGGCACCTTCAGCGAGGCCAGGGACGGTTGCAGCTGGTAGTCGAGCGAGAGCCCCTGCAGCGGGTTGCTCTTGCTGCCGTGGCGGTCGAGGTAGCGGCCCATCCAGCCGGTCGTCAGCCGCGCCTCGGTCGCGCCGACCTCCCAGAAGTGACGCGAGGTGAAGTGCGACTGGTCGGGATGCGCGTAGCCGATCGCCGGCATGACGCTGACCTTGCCCTCCCCGTGCAGCGTCGCCAGCGGCTGCAGGGACGGGTGCCAGTGGAGGCGCGTGTCCTCCGCGAACGCGGGGCCGGCGCCGGCAGGCAGCGCGAGCGTCGGGCGCAGCTTGCGGTAGTTCGGGTCGAGCACCGGCGCCAACACCGAGAGGGAGTCCGCGCCGCCGGGCAGGAAGACGGAGACGAGCACCGGCTGCGACGGCCTCGTCGCGGCGTGCGCGATGCCCTCGTCGAAGAGGTTCAGCTTGCCGAGGCCGTACACCGAGAGCGCGAGGCCGAAGACGCCCGAGACGAAGCTGCGCCGGTCGAGCCCCGTCCCCGCGGGAACCGGCATCCCCGGCTCGATCGTGGGGAGCCCGCGGCCGGCCTCGGCGGCGCTCTTTCGCAGCAGCGCAGCGCGGGAGAACTCGTCGCAGTGGTGGCAGTTGTTGGGCATCAGCAGGTCTGGAGGTCAGGGGCGGTGGCGAGCAGCTGGCGCAGCGCGTTCTCGACGAGCGGCGGGTAGGACCGCTTCTTCCAGTCCGCGTTCGCGTCGGCCATCGCGCGCTTGGCGAACCGCGCGAGCGTCGCCTCGGTGTGGCCGGTCAGGGTCGGGTGGCCGAAAACGGCCTCTGCGCGGTGCAGCAGCTTGTGCGGGTCGTGCGGCACGTGCTTCGCGTTGTCCTTCAGCATGCGCGGCCGGATTGCGTAGGCGGCGATCTCCCAGCGGGCGCGGAAGGTGGCCGTATCGAGCCAGCGGGTGTCGTCCCAGCCGGCCACGTTGGGCGGGTAGAAGAGCTGCTGGCCCGCGAGGCTCAGCAGCCACGTCCACGCCTCGGTGTCGATGCCGCGGCCGAGGCCGCGCAGGAGACCGGCGAGGTAGACGGCCGGCGGCTTGACCATGCGCGGGCCGGTGTACAGCGCGGGGTGGAGCAGGATCGCCTCGACGACCGGCTCGATCTTGTAGCCGCTGCGGACGTAGATCCGCTGCAGAGACCGTCTCGTCCCGGTCTTCGGCGGCACCGGGATGAAGTAGCCCCAGAGCTTCTCGACGAAGAAGGACGGATGGAGTCGGTGGTGGACGCAGAGACGGCACGAGTCGCGCCAGTCGAAGTGGCCGCGCTTGCCGAAGATGCGCTTGGCACCGGCGTCGTGCCGGCGCTTGTCGTAGCGGAACTTGTACGGCCCGAGCGTCTCACCCCACGAGTTGCGCCAGCCGGTCAGCGCCCGCGCCTGCTCGCGCACGTCCCGCTCCGTGTAGGCGCCGCGGTCGGCGCCGAGCGTGAACAGCTCCATCAGCTCGCGCGCGTAGTTTTCGTTCGGCGCGTCCTTCTCGTTGTCGACCCCCGAGAGCCACAGGAGCATCGCCGGGTCCTTCGTCATCTCCAGCAGCAGCACCAGGAACGAGCCGAGGCCGTTGCGGCGGAAGAGCTGGTTCTGGCGCAGCATCAGCCGCGCTGGGCCGACGCCGTCGCGGGAGGTCGCGAACCAGTCGTGCCAGACGAGCGTCATCCGCTCGTGCAGCGGCTTGGTGGTGCGCACCATCCGGTCGAGCCACCAGAGCTGGTCGTGGCCCCAGCGGTCGTTCGGAGCCAGTCGCCTGCCGTCGCCGTCGTGCGGCCGCGGGCCCTTCAGGCGGTCGCGCCCAGGGCGCGTCAGCGAATGGACGGCGCCGTGGAGCCCGCGCTTGGCGAGGCGCTCGGCTTCGCCGGGGCGCGGGCCGTAGCCCGCGCGCCAGAGCAGGCGCTCGGCCTGCTCCTTCCGGAACGGACCACGGTAGACGGGCGGCATCTTGGTCTTTTCGGCACGGCGCTGGGCCGACCTTTATGCCAAGTCAGGGTAAACCAGCTCGCGCCGCAGCACCGAGGCGACGGCAGTCAGCGCCAGTTGTGTCTCCTCCAGCGCGGGCTCGCGCGTCGTGAGCCGCTGCAGAGCCAGCCCCGGAAGCAGGAAGAGCCGCGCAACCCGCGTGGGCGAAGTCTGGACGAGCTGCCACAGCTCCATCGTCAGCGCGAGCGACAGCAGGGTCACCGCGAAGGGCGTGTAGAGCTCCGCGGGAAGCGGCCAGAGGCGGTCGAACAGCACCGACACGGGCACGACCAGGGCGGCGAAGTTCGTCCCGCAGCGCGGGGCGAAGCGCGAGGGCCGCGCCGCCGCGTCCCAGGTGGCGACGAGCCGCCGCTCTTCGGCCGCCGCGATCGCGCGGTGCTCGGCGCCGTGCAGGAAGAGCGTCCGCCCGCGGAACATCCACGCCACCAGCACGACGGCGGTGCCGACGCCGAGGGGCAGCGAGGCCGACTGCGGCAGGAAGATCAGCAGGAGCGGCGCGAGGAGCAGGGCGGCCAGCAGCAGGCGCTCGCCGCGCCGCGCGACCCCCGCGCCACGGAAGAGCGGCGCGAGAGCGGAGAAGAGACGGATCAGCCCGCGCAGGAGCGGCACCCGCCGGGCGGCGCGTGGCGGAGCGGGCATCTCACCTTCGCGGAGGCTGCCGTCGCGCGCGGCGAAGGCCCAGAAGCGCTCGCTCGCGATCACCACGCCTTCGGGGCGGGCCATGCCGCCGAGGCGCGACAGCTCAGCCGTCGAGTCGGCTCGGGCGAGAACCCCGAGGACGTGCTCCCGGTCCACGAGGCCAGGATCGCGCGAACGCGGCCGCCCGGCAAGTGCCGGGCGGCCCAATGGTCTGTCGGCTGAGGCCTACCAGCGGCCGCGCGAGAAGAACCCGAGCAGCAGGAGCACCAGCACGACGATCAGGATGATCCAGATGATCGAGGACATGGAGAGCCCCCTTCGTTCGGTCGTTGTCGGTGATCAAACGGCCGACGGCGCCGAACGGTTACGCCCCGATTAATCCATGCGTAAGCGCATGGCAGCGTGTCGGTGCGGGACGACGCTAGACCTGCGCGACCCGCTCCGGTGGCGACATGAACGCGCCGAAGATCCAGAGGATCGGGAAAAAGATCCCGAAGAAGAACAGCCATCCGTGCCGGTTCCTGATCGTCATCACACCGAGCGTGACCATCAGCACCAGGTACAAGATGCCTGCGCCGATACCGATTCCCCACCACATGAGTCCTCCCTTGGACGTACGCCTTCGAACGTGTTCCTCCGACTCTGACGCGCCGGCGAAACGGCACATCGCCCATTCCGGATGACGCGATGAGCTCGCGGCCCACCGGCCTGCCGCAGACGGTCCGGCTTAATCCATGCTTAACGCCCCGCAACGGGAGTTGAACACGGCCTGGCTATAACCGCGTCATGGCAGGTCCGACGCGGTTGCTGTACGGCGGTGGGCTCGTGGCCGCAGGCCTGCTCGGCAGCGCCTTCGCTCTCGGCGGGGCTGCGCTCCTCGGCGGTTTTGACAACGGCACGACGACGGTCAGCGTGGAGACGCCGCCCGCAGCCGGGCCGATCTCGGTGAAGCGGACCGCCGCGGGTATGACGGTGAACCAGATCTACCGGCGCGCCGCACCGGGTGTCGTGCAGGTGACGGCGACGCAAGTGGCGACGGCGCCAAGTGTCGATCCGTTCGGCCTCCCGTTGCCAAGCCAGCAGCAGTCCGAGGCTCTCGGGTCGGGCTTCGTGATCGACAAGGCCGGCCACATCGTCACGAACTACCACGTCGTCGAGGGCGCGAAGTCGGTCGACGTCAGCTTCTCGAACAACGAGAGCAAGAAGGCAAAGGTCGTCGGCGTCGATCCGTCCACCGACATCGCGGTGCTGCAGGTCGACGCGCATGCACGGGCACTGACGCCGCTCCCGCTCGGCAACTCCGACTCCGTGCACGTTGGCGACTCGGTCGTCGCGATCGGCAACCCCTTCGGCTACGACCGCACGGTCACGACCGGGATCGTCAGCGCGCTCCAGCGCGTGATCCAGGCGCCGAACAGCTACTCGATCGACCACGTGATCCAGACGGACGCAGCGTTGAACAAGGGCAACTCTGGCGGGCCCCTGCTCGATGCGCGCGGCGAGGTGATCGGCGTCAACTCGCAGATCTCGACCGGCGGCTCAGTCACGAGCGGAAACGTCGGCATCGGCTTTGCGGTCCCCATCAACACGGTCAGGACCGTGGCCGCGCAGCTGATCAGCAGCGGCCACGCCAACCACGCCTACATCGGCATCACTGCGCAGCCGGTCTCGAAGTCCGCGGCCAGGCTCTTCCACCTGCCGGTCTCGCACGGCCTGCTCGTGGCGGGCGTGCAGTCCGGCAGCGGCGCAGCCAAGGCCGGCCTGCGCGCGGCGAAGCAGAGCGCGACGCTCGCGGGTGAGACGTACCCTCTGGGCGGCGACCTGATCGCCTCGGTCGACGGCATGCCGCTGTACACCATCGACCAGCTGCGCGACGCGATCGCCAACAAGCAGCCCGGGGACGAGGTGAAGCTCGGTGTTTACCGGGGGAGCGACAAGAGGACAGTGACAGTGACATTGGGACGGCAGCCCACGACCGGCTGACCGTCAAGTTGGCCCCACCCCCTGGGGCCTGGTTCCCGGCAGCGCCGTTCGCCAGCACGGGGCGCCGGGATAGACAGAAGGAGGCCCGAAGCCTGCCCGGGCCTCCTTCTTTTATGCGCCGAAAGTGCAAGCACTTTCGGCGGGGACGGTTTCTACGTCGCTTCGCTCGTGGTAAGCGAAGAGGCTTCGCTTCAGTCCATCGACATCGAGCTGCCGATTGCCTGCTCGGCTGCGGCCTTCACGCCTTCGCCGAAGGTCGGGAAGACGTGGTGCATCTTCGTGAGCTCGTCGACGGTCGTCCCCAGCCGCAGGCCGAGCGAAAAGCCCTGGACGACCTCACCTGCGTTGCGGGAGACGACATGCAGGCCGAGCAGCCTCCCGTCGGCGCGGTCGTAGACGACCTTGAACAGGCCGTGCCCGGCGTCGATGTACGTGGAGCGGCGCACCAGCTCGTGACGTCCGACCCCGACGTCGTGGCCCTGCTCCCGGGCCTGCGCCTCGGTGAGGCCGACGCCGCCGACCTCCGGGTCGGTGAAGATCGCCGTCGGCAGCACGGAGTACTCGGCGGGCGGCGCGTCGGCGCCGAACATGTCCGCGACCGCGATCCGCGCCTGGTATTGCGCGACCGGCGTGAACTGGGCAACTCCCGTCACGTCGCCGGCCGCCCAGATCCCCGCGGCCGAGGTGCGCAGGTGCTCGTCGACGGAGACTCCGGCCCGCGTCGTCTCGACGCCGACCGCCTCGAGGTTCAGGCCCTCGACGTTCGGCGCGCGCCCCGCCGCGATCAGAAGCGTCTCCGCCCGCACCTCGTAGGGCTCCGAGCCATTCTGCGGCGCGATGGTTGCCGCCACCTCACCGCCCTCGCGGCGGACGGACTGGACGAAGACCGAGAGCGCGAGGTCGATCCCCTCGTCGTCGAGCGCCGCGGCCAGGGTGGCCGAGGACTCGGCGTCGGCGAGCGGGGCGACCCGGTCGGCTGCGTCGACGATCGTCACGCGCGCGCCGAAGCGTGCGAACGCCTGGCCGAGCTCGAGCCCGACAGCGCCTGCGCCGACGACGAGCAGTGAGCCCGGGACCTCCTCCAGCTCGAGCGCCGAGACGTGGTCGATCCAGTCGATCTCGTCGATCCCGTCGACCGGCGGGACGGCGGTGCGCGAGCCGGTCGCGATCAGCATGCGCTCGCCCTCGACCTCGACGCCGCCGACACGGACGGTGCGCTCGTCCACGAGCGAGGCTTCGCCGTCGAACGTCGCGAAGCCGTCGGCGCGCAGGTCGGCGACCCATTGCTCCTGCGTCTTCTTGATCGACTCCTTCCACGCGCGCACGCGGGCGAGGTCGACCCGCGCGGGGCCGGTATCCACGCCGATCCGTGCGGCGAGGTGGTTCACGTCGTGCGCGAGCTCCGCCGCGACGAGGTAGGCCTTCGTGGGCGTGCAGGCGACGTTCGGGCAGCTGCCGCCCCAGCGCTCGCGCTCGATCAGCGCCACGCGTGCACCGTGATCTCGCGCGGCGTTCGCGGCGTCGCGTGCGGCCGAGCCGCTGCCGAGCACGAGGAGGTCGAACCGCTCGGGCATCGGGGCCGATTGTGTCGCGTTACGCTCCCCGGCGCGGGCGCAAGCAGGAGTCGGTCAGCAGTCGGCCGAACTTCGCCGTGATGCGAGCTCGCCGGCAGGACATCCTGTTCGCCCCCTGCGGCGACGAAGCCGGACCGGACCGTCGTGCACACAGCGGTGCAGCCACAGGTGCAGATCGTTGCGACCCGCGGGGACTGCTGGGTCTCGGCGCACGAGGGCTCGCCGGCCGGCCATGCGCTCGTCGAACGCGTGCTGCACACCGGTGAAACGGTGACGCTCCATGGCCGGAAGATCTGGCTCGAGCTCGGAGCGGCCGGCAACGTCGACGTCTCCGTGGACGGCAAGGCGCGGCCCGTCCCGAGCGGGACGACGAGCGTCGTCGTTGGATAGGCGTACCCAGATCTGTGGGTTCCGCGTTGTTCTCAGTGGAAGATGCGACGACCGATCCTGCTCGTGCTTGCGGCAGCCACAGGATTCGCGGCGGCGGTGGTTGCAACTGGTCCGGCGCGCGGCGACCTGCTGCCGACGCTGACGACGCTGACGCTGCCCACGCTCCCAACGATCACGGTTCCGCCGCCGCCACCACCCGCGCTGCCACCGCCGCCACCTCCACCGGCTCTCCCACCGCCGCCACCGCTTCCGCCGCCACCGGCCCTGCCGCCGCCTCCGCCGCTCCCGGCCTTGCCGCCACCTCCACCGCTGCCGCCGCCACCCGGCCTTCCCCCGGCTCCTGCTCCCCCGCCGGGCGGCACCGCTCCCGGCGTCGCACCCGCCCAGCCGCCCTGGCAAGGAGGCGTCGCAGCCCCGGGCAGTGGCCCTGTTGCGCAGGAACGCCGGGCGCGGCGCCTGGGCGCGACGCGGACGCGCTTTTCGACGCGCGGCCCGAAGGCGCAGCGCGGGACCGTGATCCGGTTCCGGCTGCGCAAGCCGGGCAAGGTCGAGCTGGTGGTGCGCGCCGCCGGCTCCGCGTGCAAGGTGGTCGGACGAAAGCGCGTGCGAGGCCACGCCGGTCCCAACCGCGTCCCCTTCAACGGTCGAGTGAACGGGCGGCGGCTGCCCGCCGGAAAGTACACGATCACGATCGTCGTCGTGCGGGGCGGTCACCGGACGCAGGTCGGAACGCTCGCGGTCGAGATCGTGCCGAGCGGCCGACACCTGACGCGCGCCGAGCAGACGGCACCGGTGACCACGAGCTGCCTGGTCGCGGGAGGGCCCGTCTCCGGCTCGACGTCGATCCTCGTCGCCCTCGCCGCGCCGTTCGTGGACGGCAGCGGTGGAGCGGGTGACTTGCAGGCTCGCTCGAAGCCGCAGCTGCCCCCCGCAGCCCTCGGAGCGAGCTTCAAGCCACCGAAGCTCCCGCGGCCGGTGACCCCGGGCGAGGGGATCTTCGGCTGGGCGGGTGCGCTCCTCTACGCGGCGCTGGCCATCGCGGGTGCGACGTTGCTCGTCCAGGTCGGGCGCTTCCTGCGCGGCTCCTGGAACCCGTAGCGCCCCGCGGCTAGCGTACGCCGGTCGTGATCGAGCAGGCGTTCGGCAACAGCGCCCCCTGGTCGCTCGGCGTCGAGGAGGAGATCATGATTCTCGACGCCGACACCCTGGCACTCGTACCCGGCGTGGAGGCGCTGCTCGAGTCGGCCGAGGGGCGCGAGCTTCCAGGCGTGGTGAAGATGGAGCTGCTCGCGTCGATGGTCGAGCTCGCGACCGGCGTCTGTACCACGCCGCAGGAGGCGCTCGCCTCGCTGGAGGAGCTGCGCAAGGCCGCCGACGAGGGCGCGCGGGCCGCCGGGCTGTGCATCGCCGCCGCCGGGACGCACCCCTTCAGCCTCCCGCAGGCTCAGGACATCGCGCCGGACCCGCGCTACCGCGAGTTCGTCGAGTACGCGGGGATCTCGGCGCGGCGGCAGGCGGTCTGCGGCCTCCACGTCCACGTCTCGATGCCCAGCGCCGAGGCGTGCATGCAAGCCCTCGAGGGAGTGCTTCCGTGGCTCCCGCTCGTGCTCGCGCTGTCGGCGAATTCGCCCTATCTGGCCGGCGAGGAGACGGGCCTCATGTCGGCGCGGGCAGAGGTGCTCGCGCAGCTGCCACGGGCTGCGGCACCACCCGTCTTCGCGAGCTACGAGGAATGGGAGGCGTTCGTCGAGCGCTTCGTCGAGATCGGGCTCGCGGACGGGTACACGCGCTTCTGGTGGGACATCCGGCCGCACCCGAAGTTCGGCACGCTCGAGGTGCGCGCGCCCGACCAGCCGACCTCGGTGACGCGCACGGGGGCGCTCGTGGCGCTGCTGCAGGCCCTCTGCGTGGCGGTGCTCGAGGCGGAGCCGCCTCAGCCCGCGAACCGCGGCGACTACGCGCAGAACCGCTGGGCCGCGTTGCGCTTCGGGCCGCGTGCCGAGCTGATCCACCCCGACGGCACTCGCCTGGTGCCGGCGCCTGAGTTGATGCACGAGCTCCTCGCGCTGATCCAGCCTGCCGTGCAGGAGCTGGGGACGGTCGAGCTCATCCGCGCCTTCGACCCGCGCTCGTGCGAAGGCGATCGGCAGCTCGCGGTCGGCCGCGACGAGGGCCTCGATGCGGTCGCGGCGGATGCCGTCGAGCGGACGGTACGATCGCCGTAGATGGCGACTCGCTCCGAGACGATCCAGGTCAGCGGCATCCGCTGCGAGCGCTGCGTCGGCCGCCTCGCCGGCGCCCTGCGCGGACACGAGGGGCTCGAGTACGCAAACGCGAACCTGATGGGCCAGGTGCAGCTGCAGTGGGACGACGAGCGCACCGACCGCGATGCGATCCTCGCCGCGCTGTCGCGGGCCGGATTCCGCGCGCTCGAAGCGGTCTAGCGCCAGGAGGGTTTGGCGGAACTCCGCCCGGCGGCACAGCCGGTGTTTCGTCAAGCCCTCCTAGTCAGAGCGGGTCGTGCGAGTCCGGCGGGATGATCGGCCGGCCGCGCACGCCGGAGTCGCTCTCGCCCTCGCGGATCCGCGCACGGCGCACGGGCGCCGGCTCGACGCCGGTCCGACGCTCCTCCTGCTCCGCGCTCCACGCCGGGTCGTCCGGCCTCAGCTCGCCGAGGCCCTCGGTCTCCGGCGCCTCGTAGCCTTCGGCGAGGCCGTAGTGCTCCGCCACCGCGCGCCGATCGATCTCGCCGTTCTTCAGCGCCGGTGAGTCGTCGACGAGGTTCCTGGAGATCGTGAGGCGCACGACTTCCTCGTTCTCGTCCGAGTGCGCGAACGTCTTCGGAATCGCGTGTTTCGTCTTGTGCAGCAGCCCGCCCTCGACGATCAGCAGGTCGCCTTCGATGGCCGCGACCTTGCCGACCTTGTGGTCGTCGCTGCCGACCACCTCATAGCCCACCATTGCCGCACTCATACCCGCGCAAGACGGGACAAAACGGGAATGCGTGCGGCGTGCCGGGCGTTTCAACGCGCGAAGGAACGATTGCTAGGGTGGCTCGATGAGCGAGACCACGCCCGAGGCGGACCCGCGGAGACTGGCCGAGGAGGCCCGGGACCGGGTCCACTTCGAGGAAGAGGCGCTCGAGCTGGCCGACCAGGTCTACCGCGTGGCGCGGCGGCTCGTCTCCACCCGAGAAGAAGCTGAGGATTTGATGCAGGAGACGTATGCACGCGCATTCCGGGCCTGGCGGTCGTTCCAGCCCGGCACCAATCTCCGCGCGTGGCTCCTCCGGATCCTCACCAACCTGAACATCGACCGCGGCCGCAGGCAGCAGCGGTCACCCGATTTCCAGCCGCTCGAGGAAGGCGACTACTACCTCTACAACCGGCTCGAGGAGTCGGGGCGTGAGTCGAACGTCGACCAGGAGCGCGTGGACGACCGGCTCTCCCAGGACGACGTGGTACAGGCGCTCTCGGCCGTCCCGCATGACTTCCGCGACGTGATCGTGCTCGTCGACATCGGCGATTTCAGCTACGCCGACGCTGCACAGATCCTCGAGATCCCGATCGGAACCGTGATGTCGCGCCTCCACCGCGGCCGCCGGATCCTCAAGCGTGAGCTTGCGGACGAGGCGGTGACCAGCGCATGAGCTTCCCCGGCGGAGTGGAGATCGATCCGTGCGAGAAGTGCGAGGAGATGCTGCAGCCGTACCTCGACAAACAACTCTCGGACGCGGAGATCGCGGAGGCCGAGGCGCACCTGCAGGGGTGCAGCTACTGCCGCAGGCGCTACGTGTTCGAGGAGGAGCTCCGCATGTTCGTGCGGCAGGCGGCGGTCGAGGAGATGCCGCCCGACCTGAAGCAGAAGCTCGCCGACCTGCGCACGCCTCTCTTCTGAGCCTTTCGGAAGAAGCGGAGCGGGTTCACCGCCTCGCCGTCGTGCCGTAGCTCGAAGTGCAGGTGCGTGCCGGTGCACGAGCCCGTGCACCCGGCGGTCCCGAGGCGCTCGCCGGTGACGACCTGCTGGCCCGTGCGGACTTGCCAGTCCGCGAGATGGGCGTACAGCGCGACATACCCGTCGCCGAGCGCGACCTCGACGAGGTTGCCGTAGCCCTCGAAGCCCGTCTGGGGGCCGACGGCGATCACGCGTCCCGGCTGGGCGGCCCGGACGGTGAGCGAGCGCAGAATCCCGATGTCCAGGCCCGGGTGCCAGCGGCCGCCGTCATCGCCGAAGGGCGAGGTGACGGTGCCGGAAGCCGGCCAGGCCGACCACGTCGGCACCGGCTGGGCAGGGGAAACCGGTGTCCGAACGAGCGCAAACGCGACGAGCAGGGCGAGCACGACCGCGGCAGGTTACCTGTGAGATTCAGCAGGTGGCGTGCGCGGGCCCGACGATGACGACGAGCCGGCGCGGGTTTTTCCCGCCGGGAAGTGGCTTCGGCGTGCCGCAGCCGATCTGCGTCGCGAGGCGGTCGGCGAGGGCTGCGCCGCCAGGTTCGTAGTAGACGGCGGTCTCCGGGTAGTCGAAACGGTTCGCCTTCGTCACGTGCTGGATCCGGTAGCCGTAGGAGCCGACGCGGGTGGCGACGCGGCGCGTGTAGTTGATGTCGCCGCTGCCGTTGAGGACGTCGATGGAGACCTTCCACGGAGGCGGCAAGGTCGCGGCACGGCTCTTCGCGGAAGCGCCTCCGCTGCTTCCGCCGAGGTCGACCGTGAGGGCGAGTGTCACGGCCACGACAACGGCGGTCGCGGCCCCGGCGGCGATCCAGCGCGCGACCGGCCGGCGGCTTGGCGGCTCGACCGGCATCCCCGAGAGCGCGCGGGCCTCGCGATGGTCGACGCCCAGCGCGGTCGCGTAGCGGAGGAGCGCGAGCACCGCCGTTTCGTTGCCCGGGAAGCGGTAGAGCCGGCCTGTCTCCAGCCACTCGATCTGCTCGGGCCAGAGGGCCGCTTTCTTGGCAGCCTCCTCGATCGTCAGCTTTCGCTGCAGACGCAGGCTCGTGAGGGCCGAGGGCTTCTCGGCGGCGTCGGCGGCTAGGGGTCTGGCGAGCTCCACGGCTTCAGGCGATCAGGAACGTCATCGGCGTGGTCGACGTCTCCCGGAGGTCCAAGATCGTCGCAGGAGACGAGGACGGCGTCGAGGGTCCGGGCCCCGTCGTCCGGGATGTCGGGCCAGGCGCGGCGGTCGAGCAGGACGGGGTGGAGCCGCGTTCCGCCGTACGCGGCGGCGACCACCGGCGGCCGGTCTTCGCGCCAGCGCGCGACCACGCGGTCGATCGCCTCGGGGGTGAGGTCCGGGCCGTCCGCGAGCACGACCACAGCAGCCTGCGCTACCTCCGGCAACGCCGCGAGCCCGCAGCGCAGCGACGCGCCGGGGCCGCGCTCCCACTCGGGACAGTGAACGGTCGTGGCCGACGCCTCCAGCGCGTGCGCGCCGGTGACGACGACGATGCCGTCGACTCCGCCGCTCGCCCGGACGCGCTCGAGCACCGGCTCCACGAGCAGCCGCTGCTTCGGCGACCCGAAGCGGGTCGACGCGCCGGCCGCGAGCACGACCACCCAAACCCCGGTGTCAGACACGCGAACGAAAGTGTGACCGACGTTCCACAACCGCGGCGAGTGGGCGTTTCGCGCGTCCGTCACGGTGTCAGACACCGTGACGGAAGTGTCACGCGACGCCGGCGAGGGCTCGGCGGATCAGCGGGCGCGCCAGCTCGACCTTGTAAGCCGTCCCGGGAAGCGGCGTCGCGCTCTCGAGCTCGTCCGCCGATTCGAGCAGCCACGGGATCGGTGCTGCGCCGGCCAACGCACACCGCGTCTCGCCGCCGAAGCGCGCAGCCGCCACCCCGATCAGCGCGAACGTGAAGCGCGTGCGGTCCATCGCCTTGAGGTACGTGCTCGCCTCGGGCTGCGGCACCTCGAGCTCCAGGATCAGCTCGCCCGGCTCGAGCGTCGTCACGCTGCGGTCGTCCTCCGTCGGCAGGCGGTACAGCTCCGCGAGCGGCAGCTCGCGGTGCGTCGTGCGGAGCGTCGCACCGAGCGCGAGCAGCGCCGCCGCCGGGTCGGACGGGTGCGCCGAGGCGCAGCGCTCGTTGCCGAAGATCGCGTGCTCGCGGTGCGCGCCCTGGCGCGCATGGCAGGTCGAGCCGCCGTGGAGGAAGCACGGGTACTTCAGCCGCCAGTACCAGCAGCGCGTGGCCTGGAGGAGGTTGCCGCCGATCGTCCCCATCGAGCGCAACTGCGGGGACGCCGCCAGCGAGCACGCCTCGCGCAGCGCCTGCGGAATCTCCGGGTCGGCCTCGAGCTCGCCGAGTGTCGTGCCGGCCCCGATCGTCGTCCCGTCGACGCCGCGGGGCATCACTCCGCGCAGCTCGACCAGCGTCTCGGCCTCGACGATCCGGTCGCGGAGCAGCGGGACGAGGTCGGTTCCGCCCCCGAGCGCAACCGAGCCGTTGCCGAGTGCCGCGGTCGCGGCCTCGAGCGACTCAGGCCGGAGCAGCTGCAAGCTTCTTCTCGCGTTCCCTCGCCTCGGCCAGGGCGCGTAGCATCTCCTCGCGCGTCACCGGGAGCTCGCGCACGTCGGCACCGGTGGCGTCGCGGATCGCGTTCACGATCGCCGCGGCCGTGGGCACGATCGGCGGCTCACCGAGGCCCTTCGAGCCGAGGTTGGTGAGGTGCTCGTCCGGGATGTCGAGCAGGTCGACGTGGATCTCGGGCACGTCGGCGATCGTCGGCAGCTTGTACGCGTCGAGCGTCTGCGTCAGCACGCGGCCGCTCACCGGGTCGAAGAGCCGCTCCTCGGAGAGTGTGTGCCCGACGCCCTGGATGATCCCGCCCTCGACCTGGCTCTGCGCGCCGAGCGGGTTGATCACGCGCCCGACGTCGTGAATGGCGGCCATTCGCTCGACGCGAACCTCGCCGGTCTCGACGTCGACGGCCACGTCTGCGACCTGGATGCCGAACGTGAGCACCCGCATCCCCGTCGGGTTCGGGCCGCGCGCGCCCTTCCCGGTGATCTGGGCGTCGTCGAGCAACCCCGTCACCTCCTCGATCGGCCACGAGCCGCCGTCGGCCGAGACGATGCGCCCGTCCTGCAACGAAAGCACGCGCTGCTCGACGTCGAAGCGCTGGGCCGCGATCTCGAGGATTTGACGTGCGGCGTCGGCCGCGGCCGCGCGCACTGCCGGTCCCATCGACGGGATCGTCGAAGAGCCGGCGGAGATCGACGCGTACGTGCCTCGCGCCGAGTCGCCGAGCGACACCCGCACCCGCTCCAGCGGCAGGCCGAGCTCCTCGGCTGCGATCTGCGCCATGGCGGTGCGCGAGCCTGTGCCGATGTCCTGCATGGCGGTCAGGACGGTCGCGTTTCCGTCGGAGCCGACGCGCACGCCCGCGTACGACGGAGGCCCGCCGCCGCCGTACCAGATCTGGCTCGCGAGACCCGTGCCGCGGCGCACGGGGCCCTCCGACCGCGCGCGCACCTCGTCCCGCCGCGCCCAGTGCGGCTCGGCCCGCGTGTAGCACTCGAGCAGCTTCTTCGACGAGAACGGCCGACCGTCCTCGAGATCGCGGTCGGCGTGGTTTCGCCGCCGCAGCTCCAGCGGGTCGAGCTCAAGCCGGCCGGCGAGCTCGTCCAGCAGACACTCGAGCCCGAACGTCCCCTCGACGAAACCGGGAGCACGGAAGGCTGCGTTCGGCGGCAGGTTCACCTTCGCGCCGTGCGTGAGGGTGCGGACGTTCTCGCACGCGTAGAGCATCTCGAGCGGCCCGTAGGTGGGGCCCGACCAGCCCGCCCAGCCGACCGCGTTCACGTACTCGCCCTCGAGCGCGACCAGTGTGCCGTCTGAGCGCGCGCCGGCTCGCAAGCGCTGGATCGTCGAGTTTCGGTTGCCCGTCGCGAGGTTCTCCTCGCGCCGTGTGAGCGCGCAGCGCACCGGGCGTCCCGTCTTGTTGGCAAGGGCGATCGCGATGTACGTGTAGTCACCCGGGCCGTTCTTGGAACCGAAGCCGCCGCCCATGTAGTTGCAGACGACGCGCACGCGGTCCTGCGGCAGCCCGAGCTGCTCGGAGACCGAGTCGCGGACCCCCCAGATCCACTGCGTCGAGATGTAGATCTCGAGCGTGTCGCCCTCCCAGCGGACTACCGACTGGTGCGTCTCCATCGAGTTGTGCAGGACCGTCTGGGTGCGGTACTCGGCCTCGACGACCACGTCGGCGTCCGCGAACGCGGTGTCGACGTCGCCGCGCTCGTAGCTGCGAGCCTCCTCGTGGACGGAGCCCAGGCGCACCGCCTCCTCGGGGTCGAGCAGCGGCTCGAGCTCCTCGAGCTCGAGGTCGACGAGCGCGAGAGCCTCCCGTGCACGCGAGTAGCTGTCGGCGGCGACCGCAGCGACCGGCGCGCCATGGAAGCCGGGCTCGGTCTGCAGCACGTGGCAGTCATCGGGCCCGACGGCACCGAGCACGCCGGGGAGCTCCAGCGCTGCGCTCAGGTCGAGCTTCTTCACGCGCGCGTGCGCGAGCGGCGAGCGCAGAACGGCTGCGTGCAGCATCCCGGGCAGCCGAAGGTCACCGGTGTACTGCGCCTGGCCGCGCGCCCGCTGGTGGCCGTCCTGGCGCGGCGCCGGCTGCCCGACGACCGCACCCGGCCCCTGCGGCCACTGGTCGAGCGCCTCGTCGTCGCCCTCGACCACGACCCACTGCTCGGTGTACCTGCCCTCGACTTCCTTCTCGGTCTTGATCAGCCTCGCCACGCTACGCGTCCAGTTTCGCCGAAGTACCGAATTCGTCAGTCATCTCGTGCCTCCGCTCTCGCTATCCAGCTCTTGGCCACGGTAGGTGAGAACTGCCTCCTCGATCCGGGGGTATGCGCCGCAGCGGCAGAGGTTGCCGGCCATGGCGTGACGTACGCGCTCGGGCGTGGGCTCTGGCTCGGCCTCGACCAGCGCCGCCGCCGAGACGATCTGGCCCGGAGTGCAGAAGCCGCACTGGAGCGCGTCGGCGCGGACGAACGCATCGACCAACGGGTGATCCTGCAGGCCCTCGATCGTCGTCACCTCGCGGTCGCCGACGGTGTGCACGAGCGTGATGCACGAGAGCATCGGCACGCCGTCGAGCTGCACCGTGCACGCGCCGCAGTGGCCTTCGCTGCAGGCCACCTTCGTGCCGGTCAGGCCCAGGTCGTCGCGCAGCGTCTCCGCAAGGGTGCGGCCGACCGGCGGCTCCGCCACCTCGAGCACAGCTCCGTTCACGCGCAGCTCAAGCACCGACGCTACGCGTTTGGTTTCGCCGTCGAGAGCTGTGTCATGGGCATCTGCGTACGTCGCTCGCGCAAGGTATCGCCTCCTCAGGCGCCGCTTGTCACCGCAAGGATGTCCGCCAGGTGCACGAGCCGAAACGTCGTGCGGCTGACGATCCGCTGTTCGCCTTCGTCGTCGACCTCGGGAAGCACGCGCCACAGGTCGCGCGCGGCCTCCAGCAGCTCGCGGATCCGCTCGCGGTCGTCCTCGTGTCCGTCCCGGTCGGCGCACGCGTTCAGCGCGAGCCCGAGCACGCCGATCGTGTCGGCCTGCCGCGTCCAGAGCAGCGGCGTCGTCATCGAGAGGTACTGGTGGATCCGTGCGAACGCCATTGGCTGCGAGAACGTCTTGCTCCCGATCGGCGCCGTCGGCTCGACTGGCGGCTCCCCGTCCGCGATGCGCCTCGCCGTGCCGTAGAGCATCCCTCGCAACTGCTTCTCGTCGAGGCCCGCGACGCGGGCCGTCCGCAGCGCGATCAGCAGCGAGCTCGGCTGCTGGCCGTAGGGGTAGTCGGAGGCGTAGACGATCTGCTCGGGCGAGACGAGGTGATACAGGCTGAGCAGGTCGATCGCGCTCCAGACGGAGGTGTCGAAGAAGACCCCCGCCATGCCTGCGAAGTAGCCGGCAAGCGAGCCGAGGTCGGCGATCCCGGCGTGGGCGATGATCAGCTGCGAGCCGGGATAGCGCTCGACGAGGCGGTGCAGGTGGTCGGCGATCGGCGGCAGGCCGCGGCCGCCGTGGATCAGGATCGGCACCCCGCGCTCGGCGGCGAGCTCGAAGATCGGCGACAGCCGCTCGTCGTTGAGCAGGAACCGCTGCGCCCGCGGGTGCAGCTTGACCCCGCGCGCACCCGCGTCCAGGCAGCGCGTCGCCTCCTCCACCGGCTCCTCGGCGAGGTCGAGCCGGACGAAGGGGATCAGCCGGCCCTCCGAGCGCTCCGCGTACGCGAGCGTGCGGTCGTTGGCCGCCCGAAAGGCAGGGTGCCGGTCGATCTCGTCCATGCAGAACATGAAGCAGCGCGAGATGCGGTAGCGGTCGTTGATCCGCTCGAGGTCTTCGTAGACGCCGGTCATGCCGTCGATGTCGTGACCGAGGTGGACATGGACGTCGAAGACCTCCGCGTCCTCGGGTAGCTCCCGCGCCAGCGCCTCGTCGTAGCCGGCGATCAGAGCCTGGGCGCGTTTGAGGACCTCCTCCACGTTCGTCAGTCTACGGGCCTCATCCATGGCAGCCCCCGCGTCGAACGCGGCCGGCTCGCCTTCGATGGTCAGTCTTGGGGGCTGTCCAACGGGTGGTCGGCCTCCCTGCTCACGGCACCCTTCGTGGGGCGCTCGCCGTGTTCGCGCTGCTGGCGTGGCGACGGGTGGACGCGGGGCAGTAGCATCCCGCCCGCAGTGGCCGACGTCCTCATCTACGCCGACACCCTGCGCTCGCCCGAGATGCGGCACGAGGTGCCGCTCGCGATCCCGGATCCGTTCCTCTACGCGGAGCGCGACGGCGCGCAGTACGTCGTCGCCAGCTCGTTCGAGCTCGGCCGCATCGGCGAGGTCGCGCCGCACCTGCAGACGCTGCCCTACGAGGAGTTCGGCCTCGACGAGCTCTACGGGCAGGGGCTCTCACGCGACGAGATCGAGCTCGAGGTGATCCTGCGCGCAGCGCGCCGGTGGGGGCTCGAGGACATCGTCGTGCCGGGGACGTTCCCGCTCGAGGTCGCGGATCACCTGCGCTCGAACGGCATCAAGGTCACGGCTGACCGGAGGCAGTTCGTCCGCAGGCGCCGCGTGAAGAACGAGGCCGAGCTGGCCGGGATCCGCCGCGCGCAGCGCGCGGCCGAGGCGGCGATGGACGCGGCGCGTGAGCTGTTGCGCGCGGCGGAGCGGCAGAACGGCAGCTTGCTCCTGGAGGGCGAGCCGCTCACCTGCGAGCGTGTGAAGCTCGCGGTCGAGCAGGCCTTCACCGCCAACGGCGCCTTCGCCGACGAGTTCATCGTCTCGCACGGGCCGCAGACGGCGGTCGGCCACGACATGGGCTCCGGCCCGATCGCACCCGACGAGCCGGTCTGCCTCGACCTCTTCCCGCGCGACCGTGAGTCCGGCTGCTTCGCCGACATGACCCGTGTGTTCGTCGTGGGAACGCCGTCCGACGAGGTGCGCGAGTGGCACAGGCTCTGCCTCGAGGCGCTCGAGCGGTCGGTCGCGGCGGTCAAGCCCGGGGTCGCCGGCAGCGAGCTGCACAAGATCAGCTGCGACGTCTTCGAGGAGCACGGCTACCCGACGCTGCGCTCGAAGGAGCCCGGCGAGGTGCTCCGGGACGGCTTCTACCACTCGCTCGGCCACGGGGTCGGGCTCGAGGTTCACGAGGAGCCGACCCTCGGCCGCGCACCCGGGGAGCTCGTCGCAGGCGACGTGATCGCGGTCGAGCCCGGCCTCTACCGCAACGGGTACGGCGGCTGCCGGCTCGAGGACCTCGTGCTCGTCACCGAGAACGGCGGCGAGGTCCTGACGGACTACCCGTACGACCTGACGCCTTAATGACGCACGCCATCGAGACCATCCTGCTGGAGGAGCGGAGGTATCCGCCTTCGCCCGAGTTTGCCGCGCAGGCGAACGCGCAGCCCGAGATCTACGAGCGCGACTACGAGGAGTTCTGGGAGACGGAGGGCCGCGAGCGGGTCTCCTGGTTCGAGGACTTCGAGACGCTCTACGAGTGGGACCAGCCGTACGCGAAGTGGTACGTCGGCGGCAAGCTCAACATCGCCTACAACTGCGTCGACCGGCACGTCGAGGCCGGGAACGGCGACAAGGTCGCCTTCTACTGGGAGGGCGAGCCCGAGGACGAGCGGCGGACGATCACGTTCGCCGACCTCCAGGCGGAGGTGGTGCGCCTCGCGAACGCCCTCAAGAAGCTGGGCGTGGGGAAGGGCACGCCGGTCGGGATCTACATGGGGATGGTCCCCGAGACCCCGGTGGCGATGCTCGCCTGCGCCCGGCTCGGCGCGCCCCACACGGTCGTCTTCGGCGGGTTCTCCTCGGATGCCCTGTCAGATCGCATGAACGACATGGGCTGCGAGGTACTGATCACGCAGGACGAGGGCCTGCGCAACGGCAGCGCGGTGCCGCTGAAGCGGAACGCGGACGCCGCGCTCGCCGCCTCGCCGGGCGTCCGCCACGCGGTCGTGCTGCAGCGCACGGGCGGCGACGTGCCGTTCGAGGAAGGCCGCGATCGCTGGTGGCACGACCTCGTCGAGGGCGAGAGCACCGACGCGGAGTCGTGTCCCTGCGAACCGATGGACTCGGAGGACCTGCTCTACCTCCTCTACACGAGCGGCACCACCGCCAAGCCGAAGGGGATCGCCCACACGACCGCGGGCTACCTCGTCGGCACCGCATCGACCCACTACTACATCTTCGACGTCAAGCCCGACTCGGTGTACTGGTGCGCGGCCGACATCGGTTGGGTCACCGGTCACAGCTACATCGTCTACGGGCCGCTCTGCAACGGCACGACCGGCGTTATCTACGAAGGCGTCCCCAACTACCCGGACAAGGACCGCTGGTGGGCGATCGTCGAGCGCTACAAGGTCGACATCCTCTACACGGCGCCGACGGCGATCCGGACGCACATGAAGTGGGGGCCGGAGCACGCCGAGAAGCACGACCTCTCCTCCTTGCGCCTGCTCGGCTCGGTCGGCGAGCCGATCAACCCCGAGGCCTGGGTCTGGTACCGCGAGCACATCGGCGGCGACCGCACGCCCGTCGTCGACACCTGGTGGCAGACCGAGACCGGGATGATCCTGATCACGCCGCTCCCGGGCATCACGACGCTGAAGCCCGGATCCGCAACGCGGCCGTTTCCGGGGGTCGACGCCGCCGTCTACGACGAGCAGGGCAACGAGGTCGGGCCCGGCGGAGGGGGCTACCTCGTCCTGCGACGGCCGTGGCCGGCGATGCTGCGCGGGATCTACAAGGACGAAGAGCGCTACCGCGAGACGTACTGGTCGAAGTACGCCGACGCGTACTTCGCGGGCGACGGCGCGCGGATCGACGAGGACGGTGACTTCTGGCTGCTCGGCCGCGTCGACGACGTGATGAACGTCTCCGGCCACCGCATCTCGACGATCGAGGTCGAGAGCGCGCTCGTCGACCACCCGCACGTCGCCGAGGCCGCGGTCTGCGGGCGCAAGGACGAGCGCACCGGCCAGGCGATCGTCGCCTATGTGACGCTGAAGGGCGGCGAGGACGGCTCCGTCGAGATGCTCGACGAGCTGCGCAACCACGTCTCGACGAAGATCGGGCCGATCGCCAAGCCGGCGAATATCGTCTTCACGCCCGAGCTTCCGAAGACCCGCAGCGGCAAGATCATGCGCCGGCTCCTGCGGGACGTCGCCGAGAACCGCGAGCTGGGCGACACCACTACCCTGGCCGACCCGACGGTGGTGGAGGAGATCAAGGACCGGGCGGAGTCCGAGAAGTCGGAAAACGAGCCTTGACTCTCCCGTAGCCGGAGGGACCACCCTGTCCGGGATGGAGACAACCGAGCAGCTGATGCCGATCGGCCGCTTCGCGCGGCTGACCGGCCTGACCGTCAAGGCGCTACGCCACTACGACGAGGTCGGGCTCCTGCGCCCCGCCGCCGTCGATCCGGACACCGGCTACCGCTCCTACGCGCCGGCTCAGGTCCGGCGCGCGGAGACGATCCGCACGCTGCGGCGCCTCGAGCTCCCGCTCGACGACGTGTTCACGCTGCTCGAGACCGACGACCCCGAGCTGATCCGCCGCGTCCTGCACGGCCACCAGTACCGGACCGCGGTTCGCTCGGCGGAGCTGAAGGTGATTCTCCAGGGCCTGCAACCACTGCTGGACGGAAAGGAGTCAGTGATGGACACACCCGTGGAAGCGATCGACCACCGGCGGCTCGGCGTCGACCTGTTCAACAAGACGTGGACGCTGATGGAGAAGGGGAAGACAGAGCGGACGCTGGAGGAGACGGAAGAGATGCTCCACTGCGCGCACGCGTCGTCCTACCACTGGATGCAGGTCGGAACGCAGGCGAACCGGGCCCGCAGCGAGTGGCAGTGCTCGCGCGTCTACACGGTGCTCGGCCGCGCCGAGCCGGCGCTGTACCACGCGCGCCGCTGCCTCGAGATCTGCAGAGCGTCGCCGGAGGCGCTCGCGGACTGGGACCTCCCGTTCGCGTACGAGGCGCTCGCCCGCGCGCACGCGGCCGCGGGCGAACCCGCTGAGTCGGAGCGCTGCCTCGCGCAGGCGCACGAGCTCGGCGCGAAGATCGAGGGCCAGGAAGAGCGGGAGTTGCTGGAAGCGGATCTCGCGACCGTCTAGTCCGCCGCGAGCAACTCCTCGAAGCGCGCTGCGTCGTCGAAGGGCCCGATCAGGGCGAGCTTGAGCCCGTTCGAGCCGATCACGTCCTGAGCGACGCGCTGGACGTCCTCGGCGGTGACGGCGTCGAGGCCGGCCAGGATCTCGTCCGGCTCGACGGCCTTCCCCTCGAGCACCTCGCGGCTGAGCCCGAACACCGTCATCCCCTGCGGGTTCTCGAGCCGCAGCACGAAGCGGCCCTTCGCGAGCGCCCGCGCCTTCTCGAGCTCCTCACTCGGGACCGGCTCCTGCGCGATCCGGCGGAACTCGTGGCCGATCGTCTCCACCGCCTTGTCGGCGCGCGCGATGTCCACGCCCGCCTGGGAGTAGAGCGAGCCGACGTCGGTGTAGCTCTGGTTGTGGGCGAACACGTAGTAGGCGAGCCCGCGCCGCTCGCGCACCTCGGTGAAGAGGCGTGACGACATGCCGGTGCCGAGCACGGTGGTCAGCATCTGCAGCGTGTAGCGGTCGGGGTGGCCGAGCGGGTAGCTGCGGAGGCCGAGGCACAGGTGCGCCTGGTCGGACTCCTTCTGATGGATCTTCACCTGCGAGGTGCTGTCCCCGTTCAGCTCGATCGGCGCCGGGGCGCCGGTCTCCTGCGGCTGGAGGTCGCCGAGCAGGCGCTCGACCGTCTCGAGCGGGTCCCCGTCGAGCCGGCCGCCGAGGCCGACGACCATCCGCTCGGGCTTGTACCAGCGGTCGACGTAGCCGAGGAACGTGTCGCGCGTCGCCGCGCGCACAGTCTCCTTCTTGCCGATGATGTCCCAGCCGAGCGGCTGCTCCCCGTAGAGGAGCTCCTCGTACACGCCGCCGATGAAGTCGCGGGGCGTGTCGTAGTACATGTTCATCTCCTCGACGATCACGCCCTTCTCGCGCTCGATCTCCTCGGGGTCGAACTTCGAGTTGCGCAGCATGTCGACGAGCACGTCGAGCGCCCGGTCGCGGTAGTCGGCGGCGCACTTGACGTAGTAGCCGGTGTACTCCTTGCTGGTGAACGCGTTGAACTCGCCGCCGAGGCCGTCGACTTCCATGCCGATATCCCGCGCGCTCGGCCGCCGCTCGGTGCCCTTGAAGAACATGTGCTCGGCGAAGTGCGCGATCCCGTTTGTCTCCGGGGTCTCGTAGCGCGAGCCGGCGGCGAGCATGATCATGCAGGTGACCGACTGCACCTGCGGCATGTTCGCGGTCAGGACGCGCAGGCCGTTGTCCAGGGTGTGGCGCTCGAAGACGCTCACGCCGACAACTCCGAGAGCGGAAGGGCTGGGCGCGGATTGTGCTCGGCCACGGGTCGGGGTTCTTGCCAGACGCGTAGCGTGCTCACGCGGCCAGCTTCTCCCGCCACTCCTCCGGAAGCTCGACCGCCTGGCCCTTGCCATAGTCGTAGGCCACGAGGACGCTCTTCGCCTCGGCCACGACGGTGTCCACGACGCGGAGCTCGTGGTCGAGGTCGAAGCTCTTCCCGCCGAAGCGGCCCGCGCGCACCGAGACGTCGACCTCGTCGCCGAACCCGACCGGGACACGGAAGTCGATCTCGATGCGGGCGACGATGATGGACATGTCCTCGAGGGTGGGCGCCGCGCCGAGGTGCTGCAGAAACGCGACGCGGGCGGACTCAATGTAGGTCAAGAAGACCGCGTTGTTGACATGCCCCATCGGATCAAGGTCTCGGAAACGAACGCGCTCGGTGTGGACGAACATCGGCGGAAGGCTAACGATGCGGCTGTCGCTCGGGTTTCTCCGGCGCCCAAACCGACTACGACTGCACCCGTATTCATCACGAGCGACTATCACCAGGGAGGACGGATGATCAGGAAGGCAGTGATTCTGGGTGCGGCTCTCGCGCTGGTGCTCGGGGCCTCGGCCTGCGGTGGCGGCGGCTCGAGCGAGGAGACGACGACTCAGGAGACGACCACCGAGCAGACGACAACGGAGGCCGGTGGCGGCGGAGGCGGCGGGTCCGCGTCCGGCACGCTCGAGGGGGAGACGGGCCCGGGCTTCGACATCGAGGTGAAGCAGAACGGTCAGGACGCCGAGAGCGTCAAGACCGGCACGTACACACTGAAGGTCGAGGACAAGTCCGACCAGCACAACTTCCACCTGATCGGCCCCGGTGTCGACAAGGTGGTCACCGACGTCGGGTTCGTCGGGGACAAGACCGTCACGGTCTCGCTGAAGAAAGGCACGTACACGTACCAGTGCGACCCGCACGCCTCGCAGGGGATGAAGGGCACGTTCGAAGTGACCTAACCCGCGCCGGTACGAGATGCTGTGCCCGTGGCCGGCGAGGGGATGAGGCGGGCGATTGCGGCGCAGCCGGAATGGCTGCGCCAGGTGCCGACGGACCACCGGCTCCCCGAGGGTCACGTGCTGCACACCGGCTGCGGCACGTCGTTCCACGCCGCGCAGACCGCCGGCTGGGCGGAGCAGGCGCTCGAGCTCGTCCTACGACCGCGACAGGCCGACGTGCTCGTCGTCGTCAGCCACGAGGGCGAGACGACGCTCGCGCTGGAGGCGGCACGCGCGTTCGACGGGCCGGTGTGGCTGGTCACCGGTAAGGCGGAGAGCCCGCTCGCCGAGGTCGCGGACGAGGTCGTTCTCGCCACGCCGGAGATCGAGCCGAGCTGGTGCCATACCGCGAGCTACACCTGCGCGGTGGCAACGATGCGGGCGTTGCACGGCGAGGACGTGAGCGCGCTACCTGGGCTCGTGGAGCGCGCGCTGGAGCAGCGGCTCCCGGTCAGCGAGCACGAGCGCTTCCTCGTCGCCGGGGCCGGGCGCGACTGGCCGACCGCGCAGGAAGCCGTGCTGAAGCTGCGCGAGGGCGCCTATGTCGCGGCCGAGGCGCACGAGACCGAGCAGCTCCTGCACGGGCACCTAGCGGCGGTGGACGAGACCGTGCGCGCGTTCGTGCTGGAGGGCGAGGGCCGGGCGGCCGAGCGGGCGTCGGGCGCAGCGGCGGCGCTGCGCGAGATCGGCTGCGAGACGACGCTCGTCCCGACGGCGCACCCGGTCGTCGACATCGTGCAGTTCCAGCAGCTGACGCTCGACCTCGCCGACGCACGCGGCGTCGACCCGGACAAGATCCGCCGCGACGACCCGCGCTGGGACCGCGCCGCCGCCGCCTACGACTGAGCTGCGGCGAGCAGTTCGGCCTCGCGCTCCTGGGTGAGGCCGGCTTCCGGGGTCGTCCCGGCGAGGTCGAGGGTGTCGCGCACGGTCTCCTCGAGCGGCCGGAACGTCAGCCCGGCGGCGACCGCGCGCGAGACGTCCGCCTCGTGAATTCCCGCGTCGTCGCCCGGCGTGACCCACATCGGCAGCTCCATCCACTCGCCGACCTCGTGCTCGACGAGGAGGCTGTCCGGAACCCACCTGAAGGTCACGTCGCTGCCCGCCACCTCGCGGCACATTTCCAGCACCTCGCCCCAGCTGCGGCCGGGATGCGTTGCGTTGTAGGTGCCGGTGGCCTGTCGCTCGCAGAGGTCGACGAGCCACTGTCCGAGGTCGCGCACGTCGATGAACTGGACAACGCGCTCCGGTGGTGCGGGCGCGAGCACCTCGCCACCGCGCGCGATCCGGTGGGGCCAGTAGGTGAAGCGGCCCGTCTGGTCGTGCGCGCCGACGATCAGGCCGGGCCGCACGATTGCGTGGCGGTCGCCGAACGCCTCCGCGGCCGCGCGCTCGCACAGCACCTTCAGCGGGCCGTAGTTCGAGTAGTCCTCGAGCATCCGGTCGTCGGGCAGGTCGCCGAGCTCCGCGACCGGGCTGTCCTCGTCGTTCGGGCCGGCAAGGCTCGCGTAAGCAGAGACGCTCGAGATGAAGAGGTAGTGGCCGGCCTGGTCGCTGAGCGCCTCCGCTGACGCGCGCACGACGGCGGGAAGGAAGCCGGACGGGTCGAGCACGGCGTCCCACTCACGGCCGTCCAACGCGCTCAGGTCGCCGGTCCGATCGCCGCGGAGCTTCTCCGCCTCGGGGAAGAGCTCGGGATTCGTCTCGCCGCGGTTGAAGAGCGTGACCTCGTGCCCACGCGCGAGCGCGGCCTCGACCGCGGCACGGCCGAGGAACCTCGTCCCGCCGAGAACGAGCAGCTTCATGACCGGGCAGCCTATGCGCGGGTCACTGCCCGCCGCCTAGGTCACGTCGAACGGTGTGCCGAGTGGAAACAGCCTCGCCAGCCACACGATGTCACCGTTGCGGAGCCGGATGCAGCCGTGCGAGACCCTCTGCGGCCGGACGTTGACAGAGGAGTACCGAGCGTCGAAGATCGCAACCGCCGCCATGCCTCGACGCCGTGCAAGCCAGGACCAGATGGCCGCCAACTGGCGCAGGTACGCCGCCGAGATGCTCGGCACCTTCGTGCTGGTGTTCGGTGGCACGACCGCGATCGTCGCCTCGGGCCGGGCGGATGCGCCTGTGCTGGTGGTCGTGCCGTTCGCATTCGGCCTCGCGCTGCTCGCCGGCCTCTACGCGTTCGGGGAGGTCTCGGGCGGCCACTACAACCCCGCGGTCTCGCTCGCGCTCTTCCTCGACCGGCGCCTCGAGGCGAACGATCTCGTCGCCTACTGGATCGCGCAGTTCCTCGGCGGGATCCTCGCGGCCCTGGTCCTGCTGCTCGCGACGAACCAGGACGACGTCGCCTCGACGACGACCACGCCCACGGCCGGAGACGGCACGGCCTTCGTGATCGAGTTCGTCTTCACGGCGATCTTCGTCCTCGTGATCCTGCAGGCGAGTCGCAGCGAGCGCTTCGGCAGCAGCGCGCTGATCGCGATCCCCTTGACGCTGCTCGCGGTTCACACGGCGGCGATCCCGTTCAGCGGCTCGTCGGTGAACCCGGCCCGCACGTTCGGCCCCGATCTGGTGGGCAACGTCTGGACCGGGGTCTGGATCTACTTCATCGCTCCGCCGCTCGGCGCAGCCATCGCCTGGGCGATTCACGCCGGGGTCGTGCGAGGCGCCGAGGCCGCCGCGCCCGAGCCCGCGGTCGCCGAAGCCCTGCGCGAGCCGACGTCCTAGCCCGACGCCGCCTGGGGAAGAGACGCGCTTGCCCACGCGTCTCGTACGCATGAGCACATTCCCACACGGAGACGATCCGGGAGCGCGCTTCGACCTCGACGATCAGCACGCTGACACGATCAACAACGTCGGCGGCAACCAGAACATCTTCCTGCCCGGGAAGTCGATCGTCCTCCCTGGCGGATCGACGCGGGCGCTGACGCGCGAGGAGCGCTTGGCCGCGGCCCTCGGGCTGCTGCTCTTCTGGACCGGCGTGCTCCTGCTCGGGCTGACGATCTGGGCGACCGTCGACAACGTGCTCGACGCGCAGCAGGCGCACACGCTCTCCCCTCCCTACCCGAACTACGTCGACGGGCCCTGGAAGGTCGGGCTCGGCCTGATGTTCGTCGGGGTCGTGGTGCCTCGCCTCGCGCTGCGTCTCTTCGGCCGCTCGGAAGGTGCAGGATGACGACGTTCAACATCCGCGACCAGCAGGCGGCGACGATTCAGAACGTCGGCGGGGACATGGTGGTCGAAGGGAACTTCATCTCCGCGGGGTCGCTCGTCGTCGAGCTGCGCGGTGAGCTCTCGCAGCTCGCGACGGAGGTCGGGCGGCTCGAGCTCCCGGCGGACCAGCGCCAGGCCGTCGAGGAAGAGCTGGCCGGTGCCGAGGCAGCGGCCGACGTCGACGCGCCGGACGCCGGCGGCATCGCCGGCCGCCTGGAGAAGGCCACAACCGTGCTTCGCGACGCAGGAGCGCTCGTCGGTGGCGGTGCGGCCGTCGTGGAATCGCTCCAGCGGCTCGGCACGCTGCTGGGGCCGGCCGGGCACACGCTGCTCACCCTCCTGAGCGCGATCTAGAGCGCGGCGAGCGCCGCGAGCAGGCTGTCGACTTCGTCGGCGGTGTTGTAGTGGAGGAAGCCTGCCCGCACGGCCCCGTCCGGGAGCCCGAGCCGCTTCATGACCTCCACCGCGTAGTAGTTGCCGTGCCAGACGGCGATGTCTCGCTCGCCCAGGCGCGTCGCCGCGTCCTCGGCGCTGATGCCGTCGACGTCGAAGCAGAAGGTCGGCACGCGGCCGTCCATCGTCTGCAGCCCGTAGAGGCGGCAGTTCTCGGGGAACCCCGCAAGGAAGCGCTCACCGAGCCCGCGCTCGTGCGTGAGGATCTCGTCGAAGCCGATCGACTCGATGTAGCGCACGGCCGCGACGAACCCTGCGAGCAGCTCGTGGGGCAGCGTCCCGGTCTCGAACCGGTGGCCGAGCGGCTCGTCGGCGGCGGGACGCACCTTGTAGGGCCGCCAGCGCTCGAGGAGCTCACGCTGCGCGAACGCAACTCCGAGGTGAGGCCCGAAGTACTTGTACGGCGAGCAGAGCAGCACATCCACGCCCGTGGCGGCGACGTCGATCGGCCCGTGCGGCGCGTAGTGCACGGCGTCGACCCACGCGAGCGCGCCCGCCTCGTGCGCCAGCTCGGCCACGCGCGCCACGTCCACCAGCGTGCCCACGGCGTTCGAGGCCCAGGGGAAGGCGACCACGCGCGTCCGCTCGGAAAGCTGCGCGGCGAGCGAGTCGAGGTCGAGGGTCGTGTCGTCGTGGATCTCCGCGAACCGCACGACGAGATCCAGGTCGCGAGCGAGCTCGAGCCAGGGGGAGACGTTGCCGTCGTGGTCGAGCTGCGTCACGACGATCTCGTCGCCGGCCTGGAACGTCCGGCCGACGGTGCGCGTGAGCGTGAAGTTCAGCGTCGTCATGTTCGCCCCGAACACGAGCTCTTCGGCCGCGCAGCCGAGGAACGCGCCTCCCGCCTCTCGGGCCTCGTCGACCAGCATCTCCGTGCGGCGGCTGGTCTCGTAGGGACCGCTGACGTTCGCGTTGGACTCCCGCAGGTAGGTCGCGATCGCGTCGATCACTTCGTCGGGAACCTGCGATCCACCGGGCCCGTCGAAGAAGACGAGGTCGCGCGACAGGGCCGAGAAACGAGCCCGCGCCGCCGCCACGTCGAGTGCAACAACGCTCACCGGCGAAACGGTATCCGAACATCTGCCGCGTTGTTCCTCGCTACCGTAGGTGCGACACTGGTCCGAAACCGGGTTCCGAGACCGAGGGGGAATGAGATGGAAGCCGCTGCCGTGCCTGCCGCGGACGTCGCCGAACGCGCTCCGAGCGCCGTCGTCGCGGCACAGGACATCACCCGCCGCTACGGCGAGGGCGATACCGCCGTGGACGCCCTGCGCGGCGTCTCGCTGGAGGTCGAGCAGGGCAAGCTGACGGCCGTCATGGGGCCCTCTGGCTCCGGCAAGTCGACGCTGATGCACATCCTGGCCGCTCTCGACCGGCCGACGTCCGGCGCGGTCTGGATCGCCGGCACGAAGCTGGGCGAGCTCAACGACACGGAGATCACAAAGCTGCGCCGCGAGCACATCGGGTTCGTCTTTCAGTTCTTCAACCTGCTCCCGATGCTGACCGCAGAGGAGAACGTCGTTCTGCCGCTCACGATCGCGGGCGAGAAGCCAGAGCGCGAGTGGCGCGAGGAACTGCTGAAGAAGGTCGGCCTCGACGACCGCCGCGAGCATCGGCCCGCCGAGCTCTCTGGCGGCCAGCAGCAGCGCGTCGCCATTGCGCGAGCGCTGATCTCGCGGCCGACCGTGGTCTTCGCCGACGAGCCGACCGGGAACCTCGACTCCAAGACCGGCGCCGAGATCCTGGAGCTGCTGCGATCGTCGGTCGAGGAGCTGAACCAGACGAGCGTGATGGTCACGCACGACCCGCGCGCCGCGGCGATCGCCGACCGGATCCTGTTCCTCGCCGACGGGCTGATCGTCCGTGACATGCCTCGCTCCGAGGCGAGCACGGTGATGGCGGCGATGGACGAGCTCAGCGTCGGCTGATGCTGACGGTAGCCCTGAAAGGAATCGCGGGCCGCAAGGTCCGCGCGCTGCTGACGGCCATCGCGATCGTCCTCGGCGTCGCGATGATCAGCGGCACCTACATCCTCACGGACACGATCAACAACGGCTTCAACACGATCGTCACGAACTCGTACAAGAACGCGGACGTGGTGATCAGCGGGGAGGCCGCGTTCAAGAACACGAACGGCAACGGCGTCGAGACGCCGACCTTCCCGCAGAACGTCCTGACGAAGGTCAGGGCGCTGCCGGACGTCGAGGCTGCGGCCGGGGCCGTCCAGAGCGACAACGTCAAGCTGATCGGCAAGGACGGAAAAGTGGTCGACACCGGCGGTGCGCCGTCGCTCGGCTTTTCGGTCGACCCGCGCTACCAGGAGTTCAACCCGACTCAGCTCACCGAGGGCTCGTGGCCAAAGGGCCCCGACCAGGTGGCGATCGACAAGGCGTCCACAGCAAACGAGGGCTTCGCGGTCGGTGACCCGATCCGGATCCAGGCCGTCGGGCCTCAGCGCATTTTCCGCGTGTCGGGAATCGCCGAGCTCAGCGGCGTCGGCTCCATCGGCGGCGCGACCTTCGCGCTGTTCGATCTCCCGACCGCGCAGAAGTTCTTTGCGAAGCAGGGTCAGCTCGACATCATCCGCATCAAGTCGAAGCCGGGGGTCTCGCCCGAGAAGCTGATCTCCCAAATACAGCCGCTGCTGCCGCCGACGGCCGTGGTGCGCGACGCGAACGCGCAGGTGAAGGAGGACAAGAAGCAGTTCGACATCGCGTTCCTGCAGTACATCCTGCTCGCGTTCGCGGGGATCGCGCTCTTCGTCGGCGCCTTCGTGATCGCGAACACGTTGTCGATTACGATCGCGCAGCGAATGCGCGAGTTCGCGACGCTGCGGACGCTCGGCGCCTCGCGCCGACAGGTCCTGTGGTCGGTGGTGATCGAAGCCTTCGTCATCGGCGTCGTCGGCTCGGTGATCGGGCTCTTCCTCGGCCTCGCCCTCGCGAAGGGGCTCAACAAGCTGTTCGTCACCTTCGGGATCGACCTGCCGCAGGGCCAGACCGTGTTCGCCACGCGGACCGTGATCGTCTCGCTGCTCGTGGGCACGATCGTCACGCTGGTTGCCAGCATTCGCCCGGCGCGCCGCGCGACCCGCGTGCCGCCGATCGCGGCCGTGCGCGAGGGCTCGGTGCTGCCGGTCTCACGCTTCGCCAAGTACGGCCCCGTCACCGCGTTCGTCATCCTGGCGATCGCCGTCGCGCTGGTCTCGCTCGGCACGCTCGGCAGCGGGATCGCGACCCGCCCGCGCCTGCTGGCGCTCGGCGTCGGCGTGATCCTGCTCTTCTTCGGCGTCTCGATGAACGCCGCGCGCGTGGTGCGACCGCTCGCCGCCGTGCTCGGCGCGCCGGCCCGGTCGATCGGCGGCGCGCCGGGGATCCTCGCGCGCGACAACGCGACCCGAAACCCCACGCGCACCGCCTCGACGGCCTCCGCCCTCATGATCGGCCTCGCGCTGGTCACCTTCGTGGCGATCTTCAGCGCCGGCGTCTTCAAGTCGTTCGAGGACGCCGTGGACGAGCTCTTCATCGCCGACTACGCGATCACCGCGACGAACACGTTCACGCCGATCGACGTCGCGGCGGGCAAGTCGCTCGTCGGCAAGCCTGGCGTGAGCGACGTAACGCCGATCCGTGCCGGCTCCGGCCATTTCCTCGGCAGCGACCACGACATCTCGGGTGTCGAGCCCAACATCGCGACGGGCGTAAAGATCGACTGGAGGACCGGCGGCCCCTCGGTTCCCTCGAAGCTCGGGAAGGACGGCTTCTTCACGAGCACCGACTTCGCGAAGAATCACGATCTGAAGGTCGGCTCGACGATGAATCTCGAGTTCCCGAGCGGCCAGCGCAGGACCGTCCGGCTGATCGGGACGTTCAAGGAGCCCAACGGCGGCTCGCCGTTCGGCGACGCGACCATCTCGACGCAACTGTTCGACAAGGAGGTCCCGCGGCCGAGGGACCTGATGGTGTTGGTCAACACGCCGGATGGGGTCAGCGACGCGAACACCGCTACGCTCGAGGACGACGTCGCCGCTTTCGCCGACGCGAAGGTGCAGACGCGCGACGAGTTCACGACGAACTTCCTCGCCCCCGTCAAGAAGATCGTCAACCTGCTCTACGCGCTGCTTGCGCTGGCGGTGATCGTCAGCCTAGTCGGGATCATCAACACGCTGGTGCTGACGATCTTCGAGCGCACCCGCGAGCTCGGGATGCTGCGCGCGGTCGGCATGACGAGGCGGCAGGTGCGGATGATGATCCGCTACGAGAGCATCGTCACCTCGCTGATGGGCGCGACGCTCGGGTTGATCGTCGGGGTCTTCCTGGCCGCGTTGGTTGCGCAGGCGCTGAGCGGCGAAGGCATTGTCTTCACGATCCCCTGGATCCAGCTCGTGTACTTCATCATCGCGGCGATCATCGTCGGCGTGCTCGCGGCCGTGATCCCTGCGCGGAGAGCGGCCCGCCTGAACGTCCTCGAAGCCCTCCAGTACGAGTAGTCGTGTGTCGTCCGGGGCTGCGCCTAGGCTCCGGCCGTGCGCCGGCTGCGACCGCTGAGCGAGGAGGAGTGCTACCTCCGCTGCTACGGCGTCGACGAGACGACCGTGCGGGTCGTTCGGCTCGAGCCGAAGCGCGCGGCGCTCGGGCTCGGAGGCATCACGGGCGAGGAGCTGCGCCGCCTCTTCGAGGTTCGGCTCGACGCGCGTGAGACGGAGCTCGCTGCTTGAAGACGTGCGCGCACTGGGGCCGCACTCGCCGCGTGATCGGCATCCGACGGCCGCGGTCGCTCGCACATGAGCGGCCCTGCTCGCCGCGGAGCCGCCCCCGTCGCCGCTGTCGCTGAATCTGCGGTACCCGACGTGCTCGGGCCGGGGTTGCGCGTGGTCTTCTGCGGGATCAACCCGGGCTTCGTCTCCGCCGCGGCCGCGGCCCACTTCGCGAACCCGCGCAACGACTTCTGGCGGCTGCTGCACGCCGCCGGCTTGACGTCGCGCCTGTACGAGCCGGCCGAGCAGTTCGACGTGCTGCGGGAGGGGATCGGCCTGACGAACGCGGCGCCGCGCACGACTCGCGGCTCGGGCGACCTCCGCAGCGCGGATTTCGCCGGGGCGGCCGAGCGGCTCGAGCGCCTCGCGACGGAGCTGTCGCCGCAGTGGATCGCGTTCGTGGGGAAGGAGGCGTACCGCGGCGCGTTCAGGGAGCGGCCGGAGCTCGGCGAGCAGGAGCGGCGGCTCGCCGATAGTCGGCTGTTCGTCCTCCCGTCGACGTCGCCCGCGAACGCGGCGGTGCCGTGGAAGGAGCGGCTCCGCTGGTTCCGTGCGCTGGCGAAGGCCGCGGCGTGAAGCCGTGGCGGCAGGGCGTGCGCGCGCTCGTTCTCGGCACCGACGACCGCGTCCTGCTCGTGCACTTCGACTTCCAGCCGTTCCCGTGGGCGCCTCCCGGCGGCGGTATCGAGGCGGGCGAGAGCGACGAGTCAGCCGGCGCCGAGGCTCGATCTCGCCGCCGAGTACGTGGCCGAGATCCGGTGGTGGACTCTCGACGAGCTCCGGCGCTCACGCGAGGTCTTCGGCCCGCGCCGCCTGCCGGAGCTCGTCGGCGAGCTGGTCGAGTCGGGCATGGCGTCTGTTCCGCTCGAGCTCGGGAAGTGACGCGCTTGTCGCCGACCCCGACGGCGGTCAGGAAGACGAGTACCACCGTGGTCACCGCGAGCAGGCCGTGCAGCCCCACGATCGGAACCGGGAAATGCTGTTCCGGAGGCGTCTCCGACGAGCCTCCTTTTCGACTCTTCCGCAGTTGCCCGTCGTGAAGACGGGTCAAACTGGTTACGACCGAGTCGCGCCCACGGTTTCGCACACCGCGGCGCGTTAGTCGTAGAAGTCGTGAGACATCTGCTGGGCGGCGCCGATTAGGTCGTCGATCTGCTTGCCTCGCGCGGCCGGCCTCGCCCTCATCTCCGTCGGCGGAGGCGGACTTCGCCCGCCGGAGCCTTAATTGCGCGGGAAGCGCGTCAACCTGACGAGGGGGCTCACGGGGGAAACCGGGTTTCCCCCGTGAAGCAAGCGCGCCGCGGGGGCGCGCAGCGTCACCCGCGCCAGCGGTTCGTGATGGGGGTGCGGCGATCGCGGCCGAACGCTTTCGGAGTCAGGCGAACGCCCGGAGGTGCCTGTCTGCGCTTGTACTCGGCGCGGTCGATCAACGCGAGCGCGCGCTCGACGACGTCGGGGTCGAAGCCGTCCTGTGAGAGCTCCTCGCGCGAGCGGTCCTGCTCGACGTATGCCTCGAGCACTCGGTCGAGCGCCTCGTACGGCGGCAGCGAGTCCTGGTCGAGCTGGTTGTCGCGCAGTTCTGCGCTCGGCGCGCGGTCGATGATGGTCTGGGGGATCACTTCACGCTGAGGCGTCGCTTGCGATGCCGCTGACGAGGCCGCGACTGCTTTGCCGGCGTGGCCGGCCTTGCGGCGTTCGTTCAGGTAGCGCGCGAGCCGGAAGACGTCGGTCTTGAAGACGTCTTTGAGCAGGGCGAAGCCGCCGGCCATGTCGCCGTAGAGCGTCGCGTAGCCGACGGAGAGCTCCGACTTGTTCCCGGTCGCGACGACGAGCCAGCCGAACTTGTTCGAAAGCGCCATCAGGAGGACGCCGCGGATCCGCGCCTGGATGTTCTCCTCGGCGAGGTCGGGCTCGAGCCCGGCGAAGCTCTCGGCGAGCGTCGTGTCGAAGGCTCCGACGACGTCCGTGATCGGTAGCTCGCGGAAATCGGTTGCGAGCTGCTCGGCGAGCAGGCGGGCGTCGCGGCGCGTCTCCTCGGACGAATACCGCGACGGCATCGAGACGCAGTGGACGCGCTCGGGCCCGAGTGCCTCGACCGCGAGTGCCGCGGTGAGCGCGGAGTCGATCCCGCCCGAGACGCCGATCACGATCTCGCGAAAGCCGTTCTTCTGGACGTAGTCGCGCAGGCCGAGCTCGAGCGCGAGCCGCATCTGCTCGAGCTCGGGGAGCTCGGGGGCGAGCTGGGGCACAGCGTGCTCGCCGTGCTCGCGGGCCGGGCCGAGCGGGATCACGGGAGCGTCCGGTGTCTCGCCGCGCTCTCGCGCGAGGGCGCGCCGCCGCACGTCGCGGAGGCGGCGGCCGACCGCGTCGGCCGGGTCGATGTCGATCACCAGCAGCGCCTCCTCGAAGCTCGGCCCGCGGGCGAGCACGTTGCCCTCCTCGTCGTGCACGAGCGAGTTGCCGTCGAAGATCAGCTCGTCCTGGCCGCCGACGGCGTTGCAGAAGGCGACAAAGCACGAGTTGTCGCGCGCGCGGGTGGCGAACATCTCTCGCCGCTCGCGGTCGCGGCAGACGTGGAAGGGCGAGGCGGAGATGTTGGTCAGCAGCTGCGCCCCCGCCAGCGCCAGGTCGGTGGCCGGCGGGCCCGGCTGCCACATGTCCTCGCAGATGGTCGGCCCGATCAGCGTGCCGCCGAGCTCGAGCAGCAGGCAGTCGCGCGCGGGCGCGAAGTACCGATCCTCGTCGAAGACGCCGTAGTTCGGCAGGAACCGCTTGCGGTAGATCGCCTTGACCTCGCCGCCCGAGCAGACGGCGCAGGCGTTGTATAGGTCTCGGTCGAGGTGGGGGAAGCCGACGAGCGCGACGACGTCCTGCGTGGCTCGGGCGATCTCGTCCAGCGACTCGCGCGCCGCGCGCACGAACCCCGGGCGCAGCAGCAGGTCCTCGGGCGGATACCCCGTGACGGCGAGCTCGGGGAGGAGGACGAGGTCGGCCTCGGCGCTGCGGGCCTCGTCGATCGCCTCGAGGATCCGCGCGCGGTTTCCGTCGAGGTCGCCGACGGTGGTGTTGATCTGCGCGAGCGCGATTCGCATCTTGTGGTTTTAGACTATCAGTCGAAAACCTACTCGTAGCGTCGCAGGAAGGCCTGGACGACCGTGTTTGCACGGGCACGGTAGGGAGCGATGTCGAGGATGTCCCAGCCGTGGTCACCACCCGGGAAGAGGACGAGCCTCTTGTGCGGGGATCCGGCCCGCCGCAGGAGTGCCCGCGCGTCGGAGGGCGGGAGGAAGCCATCCTCGCGCGAGCCGATGATCAGGAACGGCGCGCGCAGCGTGGGGACGGCATCGAGCGCGTCGAGCTCGGCGGCGGGGCCGCAGCGGTTTGCGAGCTGCTCCTCGCCCGAGACACTGATCACGCCCGCCACCTTCGAGCCGAGCCGCGAGCCGGCGACCATGCTCGTGATGCCGCCGAAGGAGGCGCCCATCAGGAAGACCTTGCCGGCGCCCTCGTGCACGAGCTCCGTCACGGCGCCGGCGAGGTCTTTCGAGAAGCGCCCGCACTTGGCGGCGGCGATCGGCGACTGCGAGAGCCCGAAGTGGCGGTGGTCGAACGCGAGCACCCGGAAGCCTGCGGCGCTCAGAACCTTCGCGTAGGGGAGCCAGCCGCAGAGGTCGGCCGGCGACTCGTGTGCGAGGACGATCCCGGTCTTGGCGTCGCCGAGCGACGCGGCGTCCAGGAGAACGCCGTCCGTCGCCCGGAACCAGCCGACCTTCGCCTTCACTCCGGCAGCGGCGGCGCCGCAGCGGCGGCCGAGTGGAGGCAGGCTGCTTCCGTTCGCATCCAGAGCTCTCGTCGTCCTCCCACAGCCGCTGACGAGCGCGACGACGAGGAAGAGCAACGCGGCGGCCGCGCCCCTCAACGCCGCAGGCGAATCGTGTTCAGGTCGTTCTCGCGGAGCTCGTCGGCGCGGCGGATCAGATTCTCGACGTCGTCGTGCTCGGCGTGGAGGTAGCGGCCGGCGAGCGCGTCGGCCCGTCCTGAGGCGAGGACGTGGACGAGCTGCGGGGCGAGCTCTGGCGGCGTCCACGGTGCGTCCTCCGTGAAGTTCCCCGCGGTCAGCTCCGTGCGGACGAGGCCGGGACTGATGATGAAGACCGGGAGGCGCCCTTCGAGCTCGTTCGCCAGGGTCTCGCCGTAGCGCCAGACCGCTGCCTTGCTCGCCGGGTAGACGGTGCTGCGTGCGCCCGGGAGGTATGCGGCGCCGCTTCCCGTGATCACGATCCGGCCGTCGCCGCGCTCGAGCATGCCGGGGATGACGGTTCGGCAGCAGAGGTGGACGCCGAGCACGTTCACCTCGAAGACCTGCCACCAGGCGTCCGGCTCGACCTCCCATGTCAGCCCTTCCGGCCCGCCGACGCCGGCGTTCGCTACGAGGACCTGGATCGGCCCGAGCTCGCGCTCGGTCTCGGCGACCATCCGCTCGACGTCGACACGGTCGCTGACGTTGACCTGGAGGGCCAATCCGCCGATCTCTCGGGCGACCTCGTCGACCTGGGCGCGTGTGCGGGCGGCGACTGCGACGCGGGCGCCCGCGTCGGCAAGCTCGCGGGCGATGCCCGCGCCGATCCCGCGGCCGCCGCCGGTGACGAGCGCAACCTGGCCGGTCAGGTCATCCTGCGCCACGGCGGGAGAATAGTCGTCGCGCGCCGCTCCACGGCCAGTCGTCGGCTTGGCGGCAGAGGCCCGCTCGGACCGGGTTCTGGACGACGTACTCGGTCGCTGTGCGCAGGTGGTCGGCATCCGTGATCACGAAGGCGGCGTAGCGGTCGCCGAACAGGTGGCCGATGCGGCCGTGCCGCTGGTTGAAGGCCTGGGCGTAGCGCCCGTTCAGGTAGCGCAGCCCGACGGAGAGCAGGTCTTGGTGCGTCTCCACGATCAGGTGGTGGTGGTTCGGCATGAGGCAGAACGCGTGGCAGTCCCAGTCCGTGCGCCGCGTCACGCGCGCGAGGAGCACGAGGAAGAGGCGGCGGTCGTCATCGTCACGGGAGATCGCCTGGCGGTCCACGCCGCGCGCGGTGACATGGAAGGTCGCACGCTCGGGGAGATGGGAACGCGGAAGCCGCGGCATGCGGGCCAACGTAGCCCACGGGCGGCGCGGTTCAGCCGCTCGGGACAACTCGACACACTCTTGGCACACCTGAGCCGTGGCTCTTCGAGCCACGGCCAGGGACAGTCCCTGGGCGTGGCCGGAACGGCCACGTCGGGTTAGGGCCCGGCGCTGCCTGCGGCGTCGGCGATTTCGTCCAGCGTCTCAGGGTTCTCGAGCGACGAGAGGTCGCCCGGGTCCGTGCCCAGGGCTTTCGCGCGGACGGCGCGGCGGACGATCTTCGCACTCCGCGTCTTCGGTAGCGCCGAGACGAACAGCACGCGCTCCGGCGCGAACGCCTTTCCGAGGTCGCCGGCGGCCAGCGCCCGGAGCTCCGCGGCCAGCTCCTCGCTCGGTTCGACGCCCGGCACAAGCGCGCAGAACACCCACGCCACCTCGCCCTTCACCTCGTGCGGCACCCCCACGGCCGCGGCCTCCGCCACGGCCGGGTGCGCGACGACCGCGGACTCGAGCTCCGCCGGCCCGATCCGCTTGCCCGCGATGTTCAGCGTGTCGTCCGAGCGCCCGTGCAGGAACCAGTATCCGTCCTCGTCCACCGAAGCCCAGTCGCCGTGCACCCAGATCCCGGGGAGCCGCCGCCAGTACGTGTCGAGATACCGCTCGGGATCGCCCCAGAAGCCACGCGTCATCCCCGGGAACGACCTCCGGCAGACGAGCTCGCCCACCTCGCCGCGCACCGGCCGACCCTCCGGGTCGACCACGTCCATCGCCATCCCGAGCGCCGGCCCACCCAGCGAGCACGTCTTGATCGGCGCCGCCACAGTCGGCGAGAGAAAGCACGCCCCGACCTCCGTCCCGCCCGAGCAGTTGATTATCGGGCAGCGGCCACCGCCGACGTGCTCGAACAACCAGCGGTAGGGCTCGGGATTCCACGGCTCCCCCGTCGTGACCAGCACTCGCAGCGACGAGAGGTCGTGCCGCTCCACCAGCTCGGCGCCGTGCGGGATCAGCGCCCGCACCAGCGTCGGCGAGAGCCCGAGGATCGAGACGCGCTCCTGCTCGACGAGGCCCCACAAACGATCCGCTGCGGGCCAGTCCGGAGCCCCTTCGGCGAAGACGACCGTGCAACCGAGCGCCATCCCGCCGACCACCTCCCAAGGGCCCATGATCCAGCCCATGTCGGTGACGAAGTGGATCACGTCTTCGGGCTTCGCATCCGCCTGGTAGGCGACCTCTCGCGTGATCGAGACGAGGAAGCCGCCCTGGACGTGCAGGACGCCCTTCGGCGCGCCGGTCGTGCCCGACGTGTACGTCAGCAGGTACGGATGCTCCGAGTCGACCTCCAGCGGCGGCAGCTCACCGGGTGCGGCCGCGACCGCCTCGTCCCACCAGACGTCGCGCCCGGCCTGCATCGGCGCGCCGGTGCCGCGGCGCCGCCACACGACGACGTGCTCGACCGACGGTGAGACCGCCAACGCCTCGTCGACGAGCGCCTTCATCGGCACCTCGCGCCCGCGCCGCAGCGACGCGTCCGCTGTCACGACCACTTTCGCCTCGGAGTGCTGAAGGCGGGCCGCGACCGCGGGCGCGGCGAACCCCGAGAAGATCGGAACCTGCACCGCGCCGAGATGCGCGCACGCGTGTGAAGCGACGGCGACCTCCGGCGACATCGGCAGGAAGATCGCGACCCGGTCGCCTGCCTGCACGCCGAGCGCCGCGAGCGCCTCCGCGAGGCGCGTCACCTCATGCGACAGCTCGCGGTACGACAGCAACCGCCGCTCGCCTTCTTCGCTCTGCCACACCGCCGCGGCCGCCTGCGCCCGCTCCCCGACGGCCCACCGATGCACGCAGCTCCAGGCGAGGTTCAGGCGTCCACCGACGAACCAGGTCGCCCACTCCGGCCCCCGCGACTCGTCCACGACGGCGTCCCACGGTCGCGAGAACTCGAGGCCCATGTCCTCGATTGCGGCCGGCCAGAAACGTTCCCTCTCCTCCGCCGAGAACCGGACGAGGGAGGCGAAGTCGTCGAACCCCAGCTTGCGCGCGAGCCGAAGCGCGTTCGAGCGCTCGCGCACCTCATCGCTCGGCGTCCAGATCACCTCCACGACGCGCAAGCGTAACTTTGGCGCCTCAGGCTAGTGCTCGCTAACCTAGTGGGAACTAACCGACGGGATTCGGGGGTGGAACGTGCGAGCGAAGATCTTCGCCGAGGAGAACCGGAAGTGGTGGACGCTGGGGTCGCTGTGCTTTGCCCTGTTCATGATCATGCTCGACAACACGGTCGTGAACGTGGCGCTGCCGGCGATCAAGGCCGACCTCGGGATAAGCACCTCCGAGCTCGAGTGGACGGTCGCCGCGTACGCCCTGACCTTCGCCTCGCTGCTGCTCACCGGCGGCAAGCTCGGTGACCTGCTCGGCCGTCGCCTGATCTTCGTCATCGGCCTCGCGATCTTCACGCTCTCGTCGCTCTTCTGCGGCCTGGCCGGAAGCGCTCCGGAGCTAATCGCGGCGCGCTCGGTGCAGGGCGTCGGGGCCGCGCTGATGATGCCGGCGACGCTCTCGATCATCTCGGCCACCTTCGCGGTCCGCGAGCGCGGGACTGCGATCGGCATCTGGGCCGGTGTCTCCGCGATGGCTTTGGCGATCGGCCCGCTGCTCGGCGGCGTGATCACCGAGCACATCTCATGGAACTGGATCTTCTACGTGAACGTCCCGATCGGCGTCCTCGGAATCCTCGCCGGGATCTTCGTCGTGCCCGAGTCGCGCGACACGTCACACGAGCAGCGGCTCGACCTGCCGGGCCTGCTCACCTCAGGGATTGGCCTGCTCGCGCTCGTCTACGCGCTGATCGAGGCGAACAACTACGGCTGGACGTCGCCGCGGATCCTCGCGCTCTTCGTGATCGCGGCCGTCGCGCTCAGCAGCTTCGTCTTCCTCGAGATGCACCAGCGGCTGCCGATGCTCGACCTGTCGCTCTTCAAGAACGGCACCTTCGCCGGCGCCAACCTCACCGCAATTCTCGTCACGCTGGCGATGTTCGGGATCTTCGTCTTCTTCCCGATCTACATGCAGACCTTCCGCGGCTGGTCGCCGATCCAGGCCGGGGCCGCGCTGCTGCCGTGGACGTTGATGATCGTGATCTTCGCGCCGATCGCCGGGAAGCTGTCGGACCGCGTCGGCTCGCGGTGGCTCATCGCCGGCGGGATGACCGTTGTCGCTGCCTGCTGCCTGCTGCTCTCGACGATCAACCTGCACTCGTCGTTCTGGGATCTGCTCCCCGCGTTCATCCTCGGCGGCCTCGGGATGTCGTTCGTAATGACCCCGATGTCGGCTGCGGCGATGGGCGCCGCTCCCGTCGACAAGGCGGGCGTCGCGTCGGGCGTGCTGAACACGTTCCGCCAGGTGGGCGTCGCACTTGGCATCGGGATCACGGGCGCGATCGTCGCCGACCGGGCTGCGGCCGCGGCGAGTGACGGCGCGACGCCCCCCGAAGCGTTCGTCCACGGGTTGACCTTTGCGATGAAGATCAGCGCTCTGATCTGCCTCGGCGGAGCGATCGCCGCTGCAGTGCTCATTCGCCGCTACCGCCACGCCGATGCGAGCCAGCCCGTCGAGGTCGCGGCATGAGCACCCGCCTGCCGGGCCCCGCCCGGCGCCAGGCGGTCGTCGAAACCGCGTGCCGCGTCTTCGCGCAGAGCAGCTACCACGGTTCGACCACGGCGCAGATCGCGCGCGAGGTCGGCGTCAGCGAGCCGGTGCTCTACCGCCACTTCAGCTCGAAGCGCGAGCTCTACCTCGCCTGTCTCGACGCCGTCTGGGAGCAGGTGCGCGCCCTGTGGGACGATGCGCTGGCGGGCGAGGAGGACCCGCAGAACTGGTTGAAGGCGATCGGCAAGGCGTACCTCGAGGAGCGCGGCGCCGGGAAGATCGTGCTCGTCGACCTCTGGATCCAGGCACTCACCCAGGCCGCCGACGACCAGGAGATCCGACGCGCGCTGCGGGCGCAGGTGCGCGAGGTGCACGACTTCGTCGCAGGCCTGATCCGCCGCGCCCAGGCTGCAGGCGGCATCGTTGCCGAGCGCGACCCGGACGCCGAGGCCTGGATCTTCATCTCGCTCGGCCTGCTAACGACCATCGACCGTCGCCTCGGCAATCTGGTGGGCGACGAGTTGGAAGACATCTTCGCCAGCCGCCGTGCCTGGATGACCGGAGCCGCCTAGGGGCGCGAGGGAAAAGAAAAGCCCCCGGCTGCGGCTCCGGGGGCTTATGGTTTTTGCGGGCCTTTCTCGAGAGGCGACGACCCGGAGGCCTTGGCTCTGCGGCCCAGCCACAACCTCCGGGCCCTATGTCGCCGTCTCTGGCGCGCCCCTTGCACCCCCTAAGCCTGGCGTATGGCTGGGCTGCAAGGTGCTCCGACTATAGACGTGCCTCCGGCATCAGTCAAGTACCTCAGTCAAGTGATTTTCGAATGGGGTAGTTCACCGGTTTTTGGCCCAAATATGACCAATTTGGGGGATATTGAAGGAAGGACACTTGCGCCGAAGTCAAGTATCCGTTTCACTTCGCAAGGAACGTCCATGCCCCGTGCTTCCGTGACCACTCAGATCCGCACCCCGGCCCAGCCCGGAAGCGCCCGCCTCGGCGAGCGCGTCCGGCAGCTGCGCGTCGCCGCGGGCCTGACGCAGACCGACCTTGCGGGCGAGCGGTTCTCGAAGGAGTACGTCAGCCAGATCGAGCGCGGCAAGACCAGGCCCACGCGCGAGACGATCGAGTGGCTCGCCGCGAAGCTGGGCGTCGACGCCGGATTCCTCGAGAAGGGGGTCTCCGCCGACGAGCGCAGCCGCGTCGAGGCGATGCTCGCGCGCGCGGAGGCGCTCGCGAACAACCACCAGTACGCCGAGGCGGTCGAGGAGCTCGAGAGCTCCCGCACGGCCGTCCTCGCGACCGGCGCGGTCGAGCTCGAGGCGCGCGCGCTGCAGGCGGAGGCCTGGGCGCGGATGGAGCAGGGCGAGCTTCGGCCGGCCCTGCAGATCCTGGAGCGCTGCCGCACGATCTCCGAGGGCCCCGGCTTCTCGGACGTCGACCGCGCCCAGGTGCTCTTCCGGATGGGCGTCTGCCGCTACCACCTTTCAAGTATCGCCTCCGCGGTCTCACTCTTTAGCGAGGCCTTGAAGCTGGCGGAGGGCTCGCAGCTCCCGTGCGACCTGCTGCGCGGCGACATCCTCGGCTGGCGCTCGCGCTGCTACCGCCGACAGCGCGACTTCGAAGCCGCGCGCGAGGACGTCGAGCGCGCGCTCGAGCTGGCGCAGGCGCTGGACGACCACCGCACGATGGCGAACGTTTACTTCCAGGCCTCGCTCGTCGCAGAGCGCATGGGCCACTGGGTCCTCGCGCGCAGCTACGCGGAGCGCGCGAAGGCCTACTACGAGCAGATCAACGACGAGCGGAACGTCGGCCGCCTGCTGAACAACCTCGGCGGCCTGAATTTCCAGCTCGGCAAGCCCGATCGTGCGGTCGAGGACCTCAAGAACGCGTACCGGGTGCTGCTCGACAAGGGCAGCGACGCCGAGGCGGCGAACGTCGTCTCGTCACTCGCGCACGTGCACCTGGCCACGGGCCAGGTTGAGACGGCCGAGGAGGAGGCGCGGCACGCGCTCGACCTCCTCGAGGGCCGCGAAGACTTCCTGCTCGACATCGCCCCGACGCAGCTGGTGCTGGGCCGGGCGCTCATGGAGCAGGGACGTCTCGACGAGGCGCAGCAGATGCTGCGCACCGCCGAGGCAAGCGCAGAGCAACTCGAATCGATCAGCCACCGCGCCGCCGCGTGGATGGCACAGGGCGACCTCGCAGCCCGCCAGGGCGAGGACGCCACGGCAGCACGGCTGTACCGCAAGGCCGCGGAAGCCCTACAGGATGTCCGCTTCTAAGCGTCGAGGAAGGAGGTGAAGATGAACAAAGCACGCCTTATCTCCCTGACGGTCACTCTCTCCATGCTGGCCTTCTACCTCGAGGGTTTCGCCCGCGGGCTCGGCTGTTTCTTCGGCCATCCCGGCAGCTGGTTCGACGGGCATTAGGACCCTGCGGCGCGTTCGGAGCGGGGTCCGTGGGGCTCCGAACGTAGCCGGAGCGGTCGACGCACTCCTGCTCAGAGCTGCGGCCTCTCACTAGCCCAGAACCATCGGGGGAAATGCCCCACGCCAGCTAGACTCGGCCCGTGGGCCGCGTCATTGCTGTCCTTTTCGCGACGGCGGCTCTCACCGCCGCCTGCGGCGGTTCTCGCGCGTCCGACGACGGGACGTTGAAGTCGCTCGTCGACCGGCCTGGACCGGCGGTCGGGATCACGGCCGGTGCCTCGCAGTTCGTGCCGGGCCAGGTGCGCTACCCGTTCCTCGTAATCCGCAACGACGGCAAGCCGGTGAACCGGAAGACCGCTAAGGTGTGGGTCGCGAAGAGCCGCTCCGACAAGCCCTTCCAGCAGGTCACGGCGGTGCTCGAGCCCATCGGAATCCCCGGCCAATCCGATCCTGCCTTCGGCGGCGTGACGAAGATCTACGTCGCGCACGTCAGGATCCCCCGGCCCGGGCGGTACTGGCTCGTGGCGCAACCGAAGCGAGCGCTCATCCAGGGCCTGGGCGTGCTCGACGTTGCCGCCAGCGTCGGTAGCCTCGCCGTCGGAGCGAAGGCACCGCGGTCGCAGACGCCGACGCTGGTGACTGCGCCGGCCGCGCAGATCACGACGAGCCGTCCGCCCGACCTGCCGCTGCTGCGCTACTCCATCGCCGAGTCGCTCGCCGCCCACAAGCCGTTCGTCGTCACCTTTGCGACGCCGAAGTACTGCACCAGCCGCACCTGCGGCCCGGTCGTCGACGTGCTCCAGGCGGTGCGGCGCCGCTACGAGCGCCGCGGCGTGCGCTTCATCCACGTCGAGCCCTACACGAACAACAACCCCGCACGCGGCTACAACCGCTGGATGCGCCAGTGGGGCCTCAGCACCGAGCCCTGGGTCTTCCTGGTCGGCGCCGACGGCCACGTGAAGGCGAAGTTCGAGGGCTCGGTCTCAGAGGCGGAGCTCAGCGCAGCCGTGCGCGACAGGCTCCTCTCTCATGGCTGAGTGCGCGAAGGACGTCCTCGTCACGACCGAGTGGCTCGCCGAGCACCTGAACGATGCGCCTGTGGTCGTGGCCGAGGTCGACGAAAACTCCATACCTGGAGTACGCGGGCGACCTCGTCGCGGCGCCGGGCTACGAGCAGGAAAGCGCGCAGGGCTTCGCCGGGCGTCCGTTTGTCCGCAGGAATCGAGCGGATCGTCACGAATCGGGCGGAGCATCCCCAAGCTCCTCCTCTCCCCTGGACGGCGGCGGCCCCGCGAGGCCGTCGTCGTCTTTTTCGAGGGTTCAGCAGCGTCTGGGCGGGAATAGCCGCGAACCGCCAGTCGTAGATGGACGAAAGCCAGAACGACCCCTACAGTTCCCGAAATCCATTTTCAGGGGGGAGCCCCGCCGTGAACGTGGACACCGTGAAGCTGACCGATCTCGCCTCGTGCGGGGGATGCGCTGCGAAGTACTCGGCCGCCCGGCTCGAGCAGCTGCTCGCCGGATTCGTGCCGGCCGAAGCCGAGGAGTTGCTCGTCGGGCTTGCGCCGGCCGACGATGCCGCCGTCTACCGTCTCGACGAGGAGCGGGCGCTGATCTTCACGCTCGACTTCTTCCCGCCGGTCGTCGACGACCCGGGCGACTACGGCGCGATCGCGGCCACGAATGCCCTCAACGACGTCTTCGCGATGGGCGGCCGGCCGCTGCTCGCGCTCTCGATCGCGGCCTTCCCGGAGGAGCTCCCGATGGAGATGCTCGCCGAGATCTTCGCCGCCGCAGACCGGCAGGTGCGCGCGGCCGGAGGCCTCCTCGCCGGCGGTCACACAATCCGCGACGCGGAGCCCAAGTACGGCCTCGCGGTCGTCGGCACCGTGCACCCGCAGGCGATCTGGCCCAAGAACGGCGCGCGGCCGGGCGACACTCTCTTCCTGACCAAGCCGCTGGGGACGGGTCTGATCATGAGCGGCTACAAGCGCGGCTCGGCGGGCACGCAGCAGCTCGAGCGGGCGATCGGCTGGATGCGCACCCTCAACGACGCGGCCGCGGACGTTCTACGCGGCCTCCGGCCGAGCGCAGTCACCGACGTCACCGGCTTCGGCCTCTTCGGCCACGCCCACGAGGTGGCCGAGCGCAGCGGCGTCTGCGTCCGCCTCGAATCGGAGCGCTTCCCGGCCATCGACGGAGCGCTGGACGTCGCGCGCCAGGGCGTGCGGACGAGCGGCGACCCGCGCAACCGCGACTTCGCCGCGCGGCACCTCTCGGTCGCCGACGACGTGTCCGATGCGCTCGTGGCCCTCGGTTACGACCCGCAGACCGCAGGCGGGCTGCTCGTCTCGGTCGCGGGCGAGCGCGGGCCCGCGCTCGAGGCGGAGTTCGAGTCGCGGAAGCTGTTCATTCGCCGCGTTGGCCGCGTCGAGGAGGGGGCCGGGGTCGTCGTCGAGTGAGCGCCCGGGGAATGGTTCACGGGAGGTTCCAGCCGTTCCACAACGGGCACCTGGAGTACCTCCGCGGCGCGGCCGCGCGCTGCGACGAGGTCTTCGTCGGGATCACCAACCCCGATCCCGAGCGGATCAAGCCAGAGCCCGCCGACCCACTGCGGCACCTCCCGGAGTCGAACCCCTACACCTATGTCGAGCGGCTGCTGATGGTGAAGGCCGCCGCGGGCGACGCCGGGATCGCGGCGGAGCGCCTGCACGTGATCCCGTTCCCGGTGAACGAGCCCGAGCTCTGGCCGCCGTACGTGCCGCGGGACGTCGTGCACTTCATCCGGCTCTTCTCGGACTGGGGCGGGGCGAAGCTCGACCGTCTGCGCGGGGCCGGGTACGAGGTCGTCGTTCTCGACGAGGGCGCGGAGAAGGAGATCTCGGGCGCCGACGTGCGCGAGGCGTTGCGCAGCGGCGGCGACTGGGAGCCGCTGGTGCCGCCGGGGGTGGCGGCCGTGCTGAAGCGCCTCGAGCGCGTCCCCGTGTAAGGGCCGTGTAAGCGCCCGCGAAGGGTCGTGTAAGGCCGCAGAACTTTTCGCCGCCGGGCGCGTTTGAACAAGTAGCAATCGCCGCAGACCCAGGGGGTTCCCGAATGCGCACTGTCGCTCTCCCCGTCGCCGCCGTGCTGGCGCTCGTCGTGACCGGCGCCTCGCAGCCCGCGGCGACGGCCACCAAGGCCGTCGCGATCAAGTCCGGCGGCTTCTCGCCCAAGACGGTCACCATCGCGACCACGGACGCGGTCAAGTGGACAAACCGCGACACGAAGAACCACCAGATCGTCGCGAACAACGGTAGCTTCGCCTCGGCCACGCTCGCTCCCGGCAAGAGCTACACGCACGTGTTCAACACGGCCGGCACCTTCGGCTACCACGACGCGCTGCACCCCGCGCTGAAGGGCAAGGTCGTGGTCAAGGGCCCGCCGCCCGCGATCACGATCGGCGCGAGCCAGCCAATCCTCACCTACGGCGCCTCGACCCACCTCTCCGGGGCGATCTCGACCAGCCAGGCAGGTCAGACGGTCACGGTCTGGGCACAGCCCTACGGGCAGGTCTCGTTCCAGCAGGTCGCGACGCTCCTGACCGGCACCGGCGGGGTGTGGGACACGATCGTCAAGCCCACGCTGCTGACGACCTACCAGGTGCACTGGAAGAACACCCTCAGCGACAATATCGGCGTCCAGCTCCGCCCGTCCGTCTCGCTCGTGACCGCCAAGGGCTGGGGCTCGGTGAAGGTCAGGGTCGACCGCTCGCTCATGGGCAAGAAGGTCTACCTGCAGAAGTTCACACGCCTCCACGAGTGGGTGAAGGTGCGGCCGGTGTTCCTGAACCGGCACTCGCAGCAGCGCTTCCGGCTCCTGGGGCTGCGCTCTGGATACCGCTATGCGGTCCGCATCTTTATGTCGCTGAACCAGGCCGGCGCGGGCTACCTCGACGGCTACAGCCGCACGATCGTCGTCAAGGTGCCGAAGAAGCGGTAGCGGTCGTTCGAACGCGCGGCGCGGGATAGCCTCCGCGCCGCGTGTACCCCATTGTCGTCCTCCTGCTCGACGGCCTCGGCGACCGGGCGCACGAGGTACTCGGCGGTCGCACTGGGAATGAAGCGGCGGTCACACGGAACCTCGACGCGCTCGCGGCGCACGGCTCGTGCGGGCTGCTCTACGCGGTCGGCCCCGGGCGGGCGCCGTCGAGCGAGGTCGCGCACTGGTCGCTGCTCGGCTACCGGCGGAACGAGTTTCCCGGTCGCGCGGTGTTCGAGGCGCTCGGGCGGGGGCAGGAGGTGAGCGACGAGCACGTCTTCGCCTACGCGGCGCTGCGGCCGGCCGAGCGGCGGGAGGACGGCTGGTGGCTGACCGGCCGGCCGGACCCCGAGCGGGACGCCGAGGAGGCGGAGCGGCTGGTCGAGGGCTGCAACGGGATCGAGGTCGAGGGCCTGACGTTCTCGCTGGCCCACGTTTGGCGCGGCGAGGCGATCCTGCGCATCTCGGGTGGGGCCGACGAGCGGGTGACCGACAGCGACGCCTTCTTCCGCGCGTGGCACCCGCTGCTGCGGCCGCAGCCGCTGGCTCCGGAGGCGGACCGCACGGCGCGCGCGTGCGAGGAGTGGACGCGCGAGGTGATGCGCCGGCTCGAGGGCGAGCGGTTCAACGTGATCACGCTCAAGTGGTTCGGACGCCAGCGAGGTGTGCCGACGTTTCTCGAGCGGCACGGCGTCACCGGTGCCTTCGCAGCCGATTCGGCCTTCCTGCGCGGGCTCGGCATTGCCCTGGGGCTGGAGCCGGTGGATGCGCCGGAGACCGACGACCCGGCCCGCGACCTGCGCCGCCGCGTCGCGCTGGCCGTGGAGCGCCTCGACGCCGGCGACACGTTCGTCTTCTGTCACCAGAAGACCACCGACGCGGCCGGGCACACGAAGGATCCGACGGTCAAGCGCGACACGATCGCGGAGCTCGACGCCGCTCTGAACGAGCTCCCGACCGACCGCGCCATCGTCTGCATCACCGGCGACCACGCGACGCCGGCCTCGCCCGACGTGATCCACTCGGGCGACCCGGTGCCGCTGCTCGTGGCCGGCCCGGGGGTGCGCGCGGACGGCGTCACGAGCTTCGGCGAGCTGCCGTTCGCGGCCGGCGTTCTCGGACAGCTGCGCGGGCCCGACCTGATGCCGGTGCTGCTGAATGCGGCCGACCGGCCGCTCTTCCTCGGCTCGCGCCCGACGCCGTTCGCGGGCGCCGACGGCTACCCGGCCTTGCTCGAACCCCTTCTCTAGGCTTCAAGGCGTGCACGTCGAGTCGTCGACGGCGCTCGGGCGGCTCCGGCGGCTCGAGCTCTCGCCAACACGCTTCCTGCAGCTGACGCTGATCTCGCTGGGCGCGCTCTGGCTGATCGTGCTGACCGGCGCGGCCGTGCGGGTCACCGACTCCGGTCTCGGCTGCCGTCACTGGCCCGGCTGCGAGGCGGGCCACCCGCTTCCGGCCAAGGACTACCACGCGTTCATCGAGTTCGGGAACCGCGCGCTCGGCGGGGTCGTGATCTTCTCCGTGCTGTTGACGGCGGTCGCCGCCCGCTTCGTGCCCGGCCTGAGCCGCCGCGGCCGGCGGCTCGCGCTCTGGGTCTTCGCAGGGACGCTCGCACAGGCGCCGCTCGGCTACCTCGCGGTGAACAGCGACCTTCACTGGCCGGTGGTGGCGGCGCACCTGCTGCTCTCGATGGCCGTGATCGCGGGCGCGGTCGTGCTCGCGCTGGAGGCGCTGCGGCTCCGGTCGGGCTCGGCGGAGGACGCGCCGCCGCGAGAGGTTCGCCTCGCGGGCCTCGCGCTCGTGGTCGCCTGCGCGGTGCTGCTGGTGACCGGGACCCTGGCAACCGCCGGCGGCCCGCACTCGGGCGGCGGGACCGCCGACGACATCGACCGCCTCTGGCGGCTCGCGCCGCTCGTGTACATCCACGCCACCGCGGTCGGGGTCTTCGGCCTCGGCCTCGTCTTCCTGCTCGGCTACCTTGCCTCGCAGCGCACGCGCTGGCCGCGCGTCTTCCACCTCGGGCTTGGCCTCTTCGGGCTGCTGCTCGTGCAGATGGCGCTCGGCGAGCTGCAGTACCGCACGCACCTGCCGTGGCCGCTCGTGCTCGTGCACGTCGGCGTGGCCGCGGCGGTCTGGGCACTGCTCATCGGGTTCGTCGCCGTTCTGTGGCGTCCGCCGGCCGCCTTCGCGCAAGCCCGCACGTAGACTGAGCGGGTGGCCGAGGAGCTTCGCATCGACCGGCGGCCGGAGCTCACTAGGCCGGTGCTCGTCGCCGCGTTTCGCGGCTGGAACGACGGGGCGCAGGCCGCCACCCTCGCCGCCGGCTACCTCGCCAAGACCTGGGGCGCGGAGCGCTTCGCCGAGGTCGACCCTGAGGACTTCTTCGACTTCCAGGCGACGCGGCCGCACGTCTCGCTCGAGGAAGGCCTGACGCGCCGGATCGACTGGCCGGAGACCGCCTTCTACCACGCGCGCCCCGACGGTCTCGACCGCGACATCGTGCTCCTGCTCGGCATCGAGCCGAACCTCCGCTGGCGTACCTTCAGCGACCTCGTCGTCGGCCTCGCGAAGGACATCGGCGTGGAGCTGATGATCACGCTCGGCGCGCTGCTCGCGGACGTGCCGCACACGCGGCCGGCGCCCGTGACGGGGAGCGCGACCGACGAGGAGCTTGTCGAGCGGCTGGGGCTTTCGGCGTCACGCTACGAGGGGCCGACCGGGATCGTCGGCGTCCTCCACGACGTCTGCAGCCAGCGCGAGATCGCGTCGGCGAGCCTGTGGGCGGCGGTGCCGCACTACGTCTCGCTGACGCCGAGCCCGCGCGGCGCGCTGGCGCTCTGCGAGCGGCTGGGCACGCTGATCGGCGCGACCGTCGACGGCGACGAGCTGGAGGAGGCCGCGCGCTCCTACGAGGAGCAGGTCAGCGAGGCGGTCGCGTCCGACGAGGAGACGGCCGCCTACGTCGAGGAGCTCGAGCGCCGCGCCGACCAGCTCGAGGAGGCAACGGAGCTGCCGTCGGGCGACGCGCTCGCCGCCGAGCTGACGCGCTTCCTCCGCGAGCGCGAGCAGGACGGCGGCGGCGAGGACGCCGCCCGAGAACAGTAGGCGCCGCTTGCCGTGCCGCTAAGAGGACGTGCGGGCTCTGCCCGTGCGTCCCTCTGACGCGCTAGCCCTCCGGCGTCGGCGCCGACGGATCGGTCTGCCAGAGCCCGAACTCGTTGCCGTGCGGGTCCGTGGCGGTCGCGAACCAGCCCATCTGCGGAACCGGCATCGCGTCGTCGGCCTGTCCGCCGAGCTCCTTCACGCGAGCGACACCGGCATTGATGTCGTCGACGTCGAAGTAGGGACGCGTCCCTTTCTTGCCTTCACCGCTGAGGATCGCCGCTCCTTGCTGCTCGGCGAGCCGCGTCATGTGGTACTCGGACGGCCCCGGGTAGGTCTCGAACTGCCACCCGAAGAGCGAGCCCCAAAACTCGCGCGCCTGTCCGGTGTCGTCCGCGGGGATCTCGAGGTGCACGATCTGTCCGGCCATACGTCCTCCTCCTCCTGTCGGGGTGTCGACTGCTTACGACTCGGCTGCAGCCGAGATCTCATCGGTTCTACCCGAAGGTGAAGGCGTACGCCGAGACCCCCGGCGTGAAGCGGAGCTCGAGCGCGCCTTCACTCAGCCGGGGGTAGGTCAGCAGCGTGTAGAGCCGGCTGAGGCCGTCTACGCGCACCGTCTTCACCGGGCGGCCGCCGACGAACACCTGCATCCGCCCGCGGCCGCCGAGCACGAGGTAGACCTGCTGGGCGAGGAAGTGCAGCCGCAGCCGCGCGCGCCGGCCGGCGACGATCCGCTCGCGCCCCACGGTCCAGCGCCCCGCGTAGGAGAGGTTGTTCAGCGCGATTTCGCGCGGGAAGCGGTATGTGGCCACCCGGTCGGGCGTGATCGGCGACCCCACGTAGCGGGCAAGACGCGCCCAGCCGAGGTACGACTCCGGCGTCGTCAGATGCTGCGGCGTGCGGTCCTTGACCATCGCCAGCTGTGTGGCGCCGGATTCGCCGAGCAGCGTCCTGATCGATCGCTCGGTCTCGTCGTACTGCCCCTCGCCCTTCTTGATCTCGCGGACATGGCCGCGGCGGTCGATCAGGTACTCGGCCGGCCAGGCGTCGTTCCCGTACGCGTTCCAGGTGTCGTAGTCGTTGTCGATCGCGACCGGATAGCGGACACCGAGCTTCCGAGAGGCCTCGCGCACGTTCGACACGACGTGCTCGAACGCGAACTCCGGCGTGTGGACGCCGACGATCACGAGCCCCGCCTTGCGGTAGCGCCGGTCCCAGGCCTCGAGGTGCGGAAGCGTCCGCAGGCAGTTGATGCACGAGTAGGTCCAGAAGTCGACGAGCACGACCTTCCCGCGCAGCTGGTCGAGGGTGAGGGGGCGTGAGTGCAGCCACTCCGAGATTCCGGTGAACGGCGGCGCGGCGCCATAGTCGGTGAGCGAGCCGGACGCGGCCTCCTGGAAGGGCGACGCGCCCCGGTGCTGCAGCTTTCCGAGCTCGTCGTTCGCGACGGAGCTGCGCTCGAGACCCTGCAGCGCGTGCGTGTAGTCGGGGAACCACGTCTGCAACCGGCGGTCGGCGTCGAAGGCGATGGCGAGCGCCGCAACCGCCATCAGCACGCCGAAGGCGAGCCGCAGGCGGGCGGCGTTGGCCCGCAGCCGCCGGGTGGCGCCCTGTCCGAGCGCGGCCACGGCGAGCATCGGAATCGCCGCGCCGAGTGCGTAGGCCAGCGTGACCGCGACCGTCTTCGGCCCCAGCTCGAGGCGGGCGGCATTGGCCGAGACCGCGGCGATCACGGGCCCGCCGCAGGGCACGAACACGAGACCGAGGCTCGCACCGAGGAGGAAGCCGCCGCCGAGGTCGCTGCTCGGAGCACGTCTGCTGAGGGAAGCGAACGGCCGCTCGAGCAGCACGGCGAAGCGCGGAAAGATCAGCATCGCCGCGACGACGAACAGGAGCGCGATCGAGAGGTCGCGCAGGAAGTCCTGCGGCAGGTGCAGCTGCTCCAGCAGCCACGTCGCGACCAGGGTGAAGGTCGCAAAGCTCGCGACGAGGCCGGCGATGATCGCGTACGGCCGCCGCCGGCCGCCGCTCGCGCCTCCCGCGAAGAGGATCGGCAGCACCGGGAACACGCACGGCGAGACCGCGGTCACGATTCCCGCGCCGAAGGCGATCGGAAGGAGCAGGAGAGAACGCCCGTCCATGGGCTAGAGCTTCAGTCTGGCTTAAGCATGAGGCGTTACGCCTCAGTGGCCGGAGCGGTTTCCTGCTCCTGCCCGGCCCTGGGCGCGGCGCCGTTCTGCTGCTGCTGCGCCTGCTGCTGGCCCTGGCCCTTCTTCTTGCGCTTGCGCCGCCGCCGCCGTGAGCGGCCGCCCGAGGCCTTCGGGGCCGGCAGGTTGTCGGCCAGTGCGTTCGCGACCTCCTGGATCGTGCCCAGTCGCTCGCGGGCCGCGTCGATCAGCTGGTTCGCCCGCGGCGTGTAGCCCTCGGCCGAGGCCAGGAGGGCGGCGCCGACCTCGCGGGACTGGTCGAGCGCGGCGTTCACGAGCTTCGCCGCGTTCTCCTCGTGCCGGTGCCCGCGGGAGTTCGCGAGTGCGCCCAGGAGCCGCTTCGCCTCGGGGAACTCGGCGCTCGCACGGCGGTCCTGCACCTTGCGCGTGGAGCGCGCGAGCCGCCAGGTCCAGCGCGCGAGGATCTGCTCGGGCGCGTCGGCCTTGCCGTCGCCCAGCGCGCGCAGCAGCGTCCGTACGCCGTGCACGCGGTCCTTCTCCCAGGTCGGGGCCTGCGTGACGAGGGTGACGAGGTCGTCGAAGCTCGCGCGGTCGACCGTCATGGAGACGCGGTCGGCCAGCGCGGTCAGCCGCAGGCGCCGGTTCGGGTTCTCGGCCGCGCACGCATTCAGGAACTGCTCGAGTGCGCCCCGGCTCGCCTTGCCCTCGGTGAACTTCTTCACGAACTCGACTCGCTCGTCGAAGCGGACGGCGCGGCCGGCGATCGTGGCCCAGTAGAGCTGCTCGTCGTCGTCGAGGAAGCGCGGGTCGACGCGCTGCCACTCGCGATCGATCACGGCGAGGCGACGCTTCACGTCCGGCGTGACCGGCACCAGCCACGGCGCCGGCGAGAGCTTCCGCCGCGCCCGGCGCTGAACCCGCCGCCGGGGTGCAGGCGTGACGCGCGCCCCCTCACGGTAGAAGTCGGCGTCCAGCAGGCTGTGGAGGGAGACGACGCGCTCGTTGTGCGTCGCACCCTTGGGCACGAAGTCGACTACGACGCCCGCCTCCTTGCGCGGTTGCATGCGCATGATCCGGCCGATGCGCTGCTGGTAGACGCGGCGCGAGGCGGTCGGCGCGAGGTGCATGCAGACCGTCGCGCGAGGTGAGTTCCAGCCCTCGGCGAGCAGCATCGCGTTGATCAGGACGTTGATCTCGCCGCGCTCGTACGCGGCCAACGTCTCGGCGAGCTGCAGCGGCGGCGTTCGGCCGCTGACCGCTTCCGCCTTCAGCCCCACCGCGCGGAACTCCTTGGCGAGGTTGTAGGCGTGCTCGACGCCGGCCGCGTAGACGATGCCGGGCGTGTTGTCGAAGCGGTCGCGGTAGAGGCTAGCGGCGGCCTGGTTCAGAGCCTGGTGGTCGAGGACGGCGGCCAGGGCGCGCTCCTCGAAGTCGCCGCCGACGATCGGCACCGACGAGATCGCAGCGGCCGGCGGGACGCGCAAACAGCGCAGCGGCGCAATCAGCCCGCGCCGCGCGGCGTCGCCGAGCGGGAGCTCGTCGATCGAGGCCGGGAAGACGTCCGAGACCTGCTTCGCGATCAGCTGCTCGGTCGCCGTCATGCCGATGTAGATCGGGTTCGAGAAACTGCGGATCGCGTGGCTCGTCTTCTCGCCGAGGGCGGTATGCGCCTCGTCGGCGATCACGAGGTGGTACGCATTCGGGTCGAGGTCCTGCCAGTGCCTGGCGAACCAGGCGTACGTCTGGACCGTCACGGGCGCCTTCTTCTTTGAGCTCGTGCCCTTGAGGATCGCGTCCTCGAAGCGGCCGCCGTAGCCCTCCGCCTTCAGCTCGCGGTGGAACTGGGAGACGAGCAGGCGGCGGTGGGTGAGGATCAGGACGCCGAGCGTCCGCGCCGACTCGACGAACCCCGCGGCGGCGATCGTCTTGCCGGACGCGGTCGGGTGGCGGAACCGGTAGCGGCGGCTCGCACCCGGGTCTTTGCCCTTGTGCTCCTCGGGGAGCTCGAGCTCCTCCGACCGCTCCTCGAGGTGGACGCCGAGATCCTCCTCTTCCTCCTCGGCCTCGGCGACGGCCTCCGCGGCCTCACCGTTGCCGTTTCCGTTCTCCTGCGCCGCCTGCGTGGCGGCGATCATCTCCGTCAGCATCCCGGCCAGCGCGTCGACCTGGTGGCGCCGCAGCTCTGTGCCCGAGGCGAGGCGCGGCTGCTCTTCTGAGAGCACGCGCTCGAGCCCGAGCATCAGCGCGTAGCGTCGTCTCCAGTCGTACGTCGGCTCGCGCTCGCCCGCCTCCATCTCGGCGAGTGCGTCGTCGAGTGCGCGGCGCCGCGCCGTCCCGGGCGCGAGCGCGATCGCCGGATCTTCGTCCGGGTGGAGGAAGGGCTCCCCCGCCCACGCTTCCGCCTGAAGGGCGGATGCGGCTAGGCCATCCGGAGCCTCCGGCGCCAGGGTCGGTTGCTCAGTCGTTTCCTGCATGTCTGCAGCACGTCGCCGTGCCGCGAATCTCAGTGAGAGAGCGCGCCCGCAGGAATCTGCCTCGGCGAGCGTCGCACGGGAAGTATAGCCGACGGTTCGGGTGTTCGGCCTAGCCGCCCAGGCCGCCGAAGACGGCGAACGGGTTCTGGGGCGTGACCTCCCACACGACCTCGCCGCCCGGCTCGGCGTCGCCGTGGACTCGCTTCGCGAGGGCGCGGGCCTCCTCCTCGGAGCCCGAGCCGACGATCAGGTAGCGCCAGCGCCGCGCCACGTCGAAGCCCTCGCGCTCGAGCTCGTCGGCCAGCTTGTCGGCTTCCTCGTGGGACGGCAGCTCGACCCGCACTTCCCAGGGCGCGTGGCCGTGCTCGATGACCTCTTCCTCCCAGGTCTCCGACGGCGGCTCGCCCGACCAGCGCTCCTCCCCGGGCAGCCAGTGCTCGGTGATCGCCTCCGCCTCGATCCCTTCGTCTTGCAGCTCCGCCTCGACGATCTTCCGGGCCTGGTCGGCCTGCGCCGCCGCGTCGACGTAGACGAACACGGTGTCCTCGTCGTTCGAGACTGCGAGCCGATGGCCCTGGAGCTCCTTCGCAAGGCGCTGGGCCTCGTCCGAGCCGAGGTCGAAGCCGAGCCTGCCGAGGAGGGTGTCGGCATGGCCGGTCTCGCCCAGTTCGATCCGGATTCGCCAGTCGTCGCTCATCGCGTGGGCGCTCCCGCTCCGATCTCGGCGAGGGGGCGCCCGCACATCCTCTCCGAAATGCCCGTCTGGTCGAGGTGCTTGGTGATCCCCCCGAGCCAGAAGGGCCAGCCGGCACCCAGCAGCAGCGCCGTGTCGACGTCCTTCGCCTCGGCGACGACGCCCTCCTCGAGCAGGTGTCGGACCTCGTCCGCGAGCGCCTCGAGCGCGCTCTCGAGAATCTCGTCCTGTGTGCGCGGGTCGTGCGCGGCTACGGCGATCTCGTCGCTGCCCTCGGCGTAGTTGGCGAGCGTTCGTGAAAGCCCGAAGCGGTCGGGGTAGGCCTCGTGGAGCGTCTCGAGCACGTGGTTCGCGACGCGCGGCCCGACCATCTGCAGCAGGACCGACGGCGCCATCGGCAGGCCCAGGCGCAGGATCGCGTCGTCCGCCTCGTCGGGATCGGTGCCGTGCTCGATCGCGTCGAGGACGACGCTCATCAGGCGTGTGAGGACGCGGTTGACGACGAACGCGGGCGCGTCGGCCACGAGCACCGGGCGCTTGCGCAGCTGCTCGGCGAAGGCCCAGGCGGTGGCGAGCGTCTCGTCGTCGGTGTCGGGAGTGCGCACGAGCTCGACCAGCGGCAGCACGGCGACCGGGTTGAAGAAGTGGATTCCGACGTCGGCGCCCATCTCGGCGACGGAGAGGCTAGAGGTGTTAGTCGCGAGGACGCACTCCGGTTTCGTGTGCTCCCGCAGCTCCGCGAAGACCCGCTGCTTGACCTCGAGCTCCTCGAAGACCGCTTCGAGGACGAAGTCGCAGTCGGCGAAATCGTCGTAGCTCGTGGAGGTGGAGACGAGCGAGGAGAGGAAGCGCGCCTTGCCTTCGTCGTAGCGGCCTTTCGCGACCTGCTCGGTGAGCGCTTCGTCGATCGTCTCCCGCGCCGAGGCGAGTGCCTCCTCGCTCACGTCGCGGATGGCCACGGGGATCTCGAGCCTGCGCAGGAACAGCGCGGCGAGCTGGGCGGCCATCAGGCCTGCGCCCACAAGGCCGACCTTCTTGATCGGCCGCGGCTCTGCTTGCGGCTTCCCCGGCGGCCGCTTCGCACGGCGGTCGACCAGGTCGAACGCGTAGAGCGACGCCTGTGCCTGCCGGCCCGGCAGCAGCTCGCCCACCGCCTCCTCTTCCGCGGCGTAGCCCTGTTCGAGCGACCAGCCGGAAAGCGCGCCTTCGATCAGGTCGAGCGCTTTGTACGGTGCCTGCGCGGCGCCGTGGACCTGTCCGTCGAGCCTTCCGCGCGCCTTCCGTATCACTTCCGCCGCAGAGTGACTGTCACTGTGACTGTCACTGTGACTGTCACTGTTCGCTGAGAGCTCGAGGGCGAACGCGATCGACTCGTCCAGGAACTCGGCCGGTTCCAGCAAGTGATCGGCGAAGCCGAGCTCGAACACTTCCGGGCCGGTCAGCATCCGGTTCTGCCGCATCGGGTTCGCGACGACGAACTTGACGGCCGTCTCCGCGCCGACGAGGCGCGGCACGAGCTGCGTCCCGCCCCAAGCGGGGACGATGCCGAGGAAGCACTCCGGGCAGGCGAAGTGCCGCACCGCGGTGGAGATCGTGCGCGCGTCGCAATGCAGCGCGATCTCGACGCCCCCGCCGAGGCACGCGCCGTTGACTGCGGCGAGGGTCGGGAACGGCAACGCCCGGATCCGGCCGAAGAGCTCGTGCCCCGCGCGGCTCCCTTCGATCGCGAGCTCGCGCGTCGCGTTCGGAAACTCGGTGATGTCCGCGCCGGCCGCGAACACGAACGGCTTGCCGGTCAGCACGAGCGCCGTCCAGGTGCCCTCTTCGAGCTCCGGCAGCAGCCGCTCGAGCGACTCCAGCGCGGTGCGGCCGAAGAAGGTCGGCTTGGTGTAGTCCTCGCCGTTGTCGATCGTCACGAGCGCGACGCGCCCGGCGTCGTGCTCGACCGCCGCGAGCTTGAACTCAGTGTCCGGCAGCGACGTTCTCCCAAATCAACGCGGCGCCCATGCCCATCCCGACGCAGAGCGCGGTAAGTCCGTAGCGCACCTCCGGCCGCTCGCGGAAGCCGTATGCGAGCTGCGCCAGCAGCCGCACACCGGTCGCGGCGAGCGGGTGGCCGCACGCGATCGCGCCGCCGTACGGGTTCAGGCGCTCGTCCTCGGGGTCGACGCCGAGGCCGTCGCACCAGCTGAGCACCTGCACCGCGAACGGCTCGTTCAGCTCGAAGAGCCCGAGATCGTCGAGCTGGAGACCCGCTCGCTCGAGTGCCTTCCGCGTCGCCGGCACCGGCCCGAGCCCCATCAGCTCGGGCTCCACGCCCGCGAAGGCGTACGAGACGAGGCGCATTCGCGGGTCCAGCGAATGCTCGCGCGCGCCCGCGTCCGAGCAGAGCACGGACACCGTCGCGCCGTCCGTGAGCCCGGCGGAGTTCCCGGCGGTCACCCGGCCGCCGGCGCGGAAGGGCGTCGGCAGCGTCGCCAGCGCCTCCATGCTCGTGTCGGAGCGGAGGAACTCGTCGCGGTCGGCCATTCGCCAGCCGTCGTCGGTGAAGACCGACATCGGCACGACCGTCTCGCGCATCACGCCGTTCTTCCAGGCCGCCGCGGCCCGCTGCTGCGACCGCACGGCGTACGCGTCGGCCGCCTCCTTCGTCAGCTGTGGGTAGCGGTCGTGCAGGTTCTCGGCCGTCGCGCCCATGGTCACCGCCGACGTGTCGACGAGCCGCTCCGCGACGAACCGCGGGTTGAAGTCGACGTCGTCACCCATCGGGTGGTGGCCCATGTGCTCGACTCCGCCAGCGAGAACGACGTCTGCCGCGCCCATTGCGATCTCGCCTGCGCCCGCCGTGACCGCGGTGAGGGCCCCGGCGCACATGCGGTCGACGGCGAAGCCCGGCACCGTCTGCGGCAGCCCGGCCAGGAGCGCGACGTCGCGGCCGAGCGTGAGCCCCTGGTCGCCGACCTGCGCGGTCGCCGCCATGACCACGTCGTCGATCCGCTCGGGGGGCAGCGTCGGGTTGCGCCGCAGCGCCTCGCGCACCACCTTGACGCCCATGTCGTCGGCGCGGGTGCGCCAGAAGACGCCCTTCGGGCCGGCCCGCCCGAACGCCGTGCGGACGCCGTCGACGTAGAAGACCTCGCGCAGCTCCCGCACGCCGAAGACCCTAGTCAATCGTCACGGTCCCGCCACACTCCCGTGACGGACACGTGCGCCTGCCCTCGATACGATCGCCCCGGGGAGGAGGTTGGGTGTGCCTGAAGCAGATGGCCCGCGCGAGCGCCGCGGCGAGGAGGACTGGGCGGCGCACCTCGAGCGCGAGGAGGCCCGCTACCGCGACGGCGAGGCGCGGCTTCCGGACGCGCGGGACGCCGACACACGGCAGCGCCAGCTCACGCGGCTTGGCAACGCTGCCGCCGGGGCCGGGCTCGCGCTCCTGATGCTCGGCCGCGCCGACGAGGCGAACACGCGGTTTCACCGCGCCGCCGACCGCTATCGCGAGAGCTTTGCCGACGCGCCGCCGGGGAGCTGGGGTCGCCCGATCGGCGCCCTGAAGTCGCTCGTCCTCGCCGGAGACTGGCCCGCGGCCGAGGACGCGGCGCGCTGGGCGCTGGAGACCGGCGCTCCCGACGCCGAGGGCCCGATCGGTCGCTACGCGGCGGCGCTCGCGCTGCTCGTGCTCGACGACGACGAGGAGGCACGCGTCCACGCCGACTCAGTTCGCACCCGTGAAGACTTCCCCGAGGCCGTCGGCGACGCGCTTGCGTACCTGGCCGCGCAGGACGTCGTGGGTTACGCCGAGGCCGCCGAGGAGGTACTCGAGTCCTTCGCGACTCGCGAGGAGTACCTCGAGGACCTGCCGGTCGCCGACACGGTGCTGGTTCTGCAGGCGCTCGCCCGCCGTCGCGGGATCGCGGCCGAGCTCAGCTCACCTCTGCTGCCGGCGGCTTAGCTCTCGAGATCGACGGTCGAGGGCGGATGGAGCACCGTCGTGATCACGAGCGGCGGGAGCGACGGATCTTCCGCCACGCGCGCGTGCTCGACGAGCTCCTGGATCAGCTCCACCGCCTGCTCGGGCGTGATTCGCGCGGTGACCTGCGCCGAGCGGAACGCTCCGGTGGCGCCGTGCTCGGCCCAGCCGCGCTGCACCTCGTCCAGCATCGCCGCACGGAGGTCGCTCGTCGCGTCGGACTTCAGGAGCGCGGGTGCGACTCGCACGGTGCGCGCGACGGCCCGGTACGGCTTCTCGCGGCCGTGGCCTCCCTCGGCCAGCTCGATCAGCCCCGCGCGCAGCAGCATCCGCACGTGGAAGTGCAGGTGCCCAGGATCCACGCCGAGGCGGTTGGCCAGCTCGCGGTTGGTCAGGTGCTCCCCGTCGCCGGCGCCCAGCGTCTCGAGCACGCGCAGGCGCAGCGGATGCCCCAGCGCTTTGAGCTGTTCCGGCTGATCGAGGGTGAGTACGTCCAGAATTGGCTTGGGTTCGGTGGCGGCCATGAGCGGGGTATAACACCGCCCGCCGCGCGGTGTCTAGCGTGGCAAACGCGCTGCGGCGGCCGTGTCTGCGATCACCCTAGTCTGCCCCGCGCTCGAGCGGACGAGGCTCGCAGGTGTCGAGGGGTCGGGCGGCCTGGAAAAGGCGCGCTCGACGGCCTCCGCCTTCTCGTCGCCGGTGACGGCGAACACGACCTTTGGCGCCGAGCACAGCACCGGCAGTGTCAGCGTCACGCGGTCGACGAATGGCTCGAGCGTCGCCTCTGCCGGGATCGCGCGCCGGTCTCGTTCGTCGAGCGTCGGCTGGTTCGGGAAGAGCGAGGCGGTGTGCCCGTCCGGCCCGATCCCGAGCAGCACGAGCTCGAGCGACACCCCGCGCAACAGCTCGTCGTACTCCTCGGCCGCCTCCTCGGGACCGAGCTCGCCATTGATGCGCTGCACCTCGCGCGGAATCGCCTCGAGCCGCTCGAGGAGCGTCTCGCGCGCGAGCCGGTAGTTGGAGCGCTCGTCCTCGGGTGGCACGCAGCGCTCGTCGCCCCACCACAGCGATGCCGTGCTCCAGTCGGGCTCACGCTCGGCCGCCAGCTCGTACGCCCCTCCCACCGACCGTCCTCCCGTGAGCGCAATCGCCGCCCCCGACCGCGCGGCTGCGACGAGCTCGTCGGCGACTGCCGAGGCCAGCCGCTCGGCGTCGTCGCAGACCGTGAGCTCGACGCCGTCGAGCATCACTGTTCGCCGGCCGCGAGCTCGCGCGAGCGCTCCATAGCCGCGTCCTCCGCCGCCTTGCGGCTCCGTCCCTCGGGGGAAACCATGTTTCCCCCGAGTACCCCCTTCTTCCTCCAAGCACGCCGCGACTCCGTCGCGGACTCCGTGAGGGGGAACCTCCCGGTTCCCCCCAGAGCCCCCTCCCCGCGGCGATGGAGCGCAGTCACTGTTCGCCCGCTGCCAGCTCGCGCGAGCGCTCCATAGCCGCGTCCTCCGCCGCCTTGCGGCTCCGTCCCTCGGGGGAAACCATGTTTCCCCCGAGTACCCCCTTCTTCCTCCAATCACGCCGCGACTTCGTCGCGGACTCCGTGAGGGGGAACCTCCCGGTTCCCCCCAGAGCCCCCTCCCCGCGGCGATGGAGCGCAGTCACTGTTCGCCCGCTGCCAGCTCGCGCGAGCGCTCCATCGCCGCCTGAATCGCGTTGAGGAACGCGGCACGCACGCCTGCCCGCTCGAGCTCGCGGATCGCGCGGATCGTCGTCCCGCCGGGCGAGGTCACCTGCTCGCGCAGCTCGACGGGATGGATCTCCTCGTCGCGAAGCAGCCGCGCGGTGCCGAGCATGGTCTGGACGACGAGTTGCGTCGAGACGTCGCGCGAGAGCCCGAGCAGGATCCCGGCCTCGATCATCGCTTCGGCGAGCAGCGCGAAGTACGCGGGGCCGGACCCCGAGACGGCGGTGACGGCGTCCATGTAGCGCTCGGGCACCTCGACGACCCCGCCGAGGTGGCTGAGGGCCTCCTCCGCGAGCCGCAGGTGCTCGTCGCCCGCGTGCGCGCCCGCGCAGATCCCGGCGATGCCCTCGTGGACGGTCGCAGGCCGGTTCGGCATCGCGCGGACGACCGGCACTCCGTCGGCGATCTGCCGCTCGATGGCAGAGGTCGGGATCGCAGCGGCGACCGAGAGCACGGTCTGCTCCGGCGTCAGCACGCCGCCGATCTCGCCGAGCAGCACGTCGAAGTCCTGCGGCTTGACCGCGATCACGACCAGCTTGGCGCCGGCGACCGCCTCGGCGTTCGAGAGGGTCACCTTCACGCCGTGCTGCTGCTCGAGCTCGCGGGCCCGCTCCTCGTTGCGTACCGTCGCGACGATCTCGGACGGCTCGCGCCAGCCGCCGCTGAGCAGGCCGCGCAGGAGCGATTCGCCGATCGTCCCGGCGCCGAGAATGGCGACGCGGCGCGCGTCCATGCGCCGAGTCTAGGCCGATCCGCTCGGTTCAGGCGGCGCGCGGCTTCCGCACCGGCACGAGGCCGTTCTTGTACGCGTGCAGCAGGTACAGGCTCGCGAGCCCGGCCCACTCGCCGTACGGCTCCAGCAGCTCGGCCGTCTCCCACCCCTCGACCCACCGCCCGCGCAACGCGGAAAGCAGCTTCACCAGCCCGAGGTCGGCGACGAGGCCGCGGTCGTATCGGCCGAGCCCTTCGAGAAAGACGACACCGACCGACCAGGGCCCGAGCCCGCGCTCGCGCAGGAGCCTGTCGGCGCACGCGTCGCCGGGGAGCGAGCGGAGCCGCTCGAGGTCGAGCGAGCGGCAGATGCGGACGAGCGCACCGCCGCGCCGCGTGCCGAGACCGAGCCTGCGCAGCTCGGCAGGCGCGAGGCCGGCGAAGGCCGCGCAATCCGGGGGCGCATGGAGGCGTGTTCCCGTCAGCGGCGGCATCAGCGCCTTCACGACCGTCCGCTCGATCGACCGGGCCCGCCGCGCCTGGATCAGCTGACCGCAGACCGCCCGCAGCAGCGCCTGTGCAACCGTCGGAGTACGCAGTGGCCGCAGCCCGCGCACACGCCGCGTCGCCTTGCCGATCAGCGGGTCGCGCGAGAAGCGGCGAAGAAACTCGCCGTGATCGTCGTCGAGCGCGAGCACGAACCGCAGCTCGTCGATCCCGGCCTCGTGTGGCGCGCGCAGCTGGACGGTGCCGTCGGCCTGCTGCCACGCTCGCCCCGCGCCGCCGCTCGCGAGTGCCGCGACGAGCACGCCGTCGACCACCGCGCGGGTCGCGTCGCCGCCCGCGCGAGTCGTGTCGCGCAGGGAGTACGGGCCGCGCGGTCGGACCGCGGCCGTGATCACCGGGCAGTTCGAGTGTCGGTGCCGACGGGCTCGGCGGCCTCGGCGTGCGCGAGCACCTCGAGGTCGTCCGTAACGGCCAGCAGGGCGAGCGCGCGCCGGACGCACTCGAGCGCGGTCAGAGGCCGCCCACGGGACTCGTTCAGCCGGGCGAGCGAGCGGTAGAGGCGGACGCGTGCGTACGGGTCGGTCACCTCGTCCGCATGCTCGAACGCGGCGGCGAGCACCGACTGCGCCCGCTCGAGCTCGTCGAGCTCGCTCAGAGCGTTGCCGAGGTACGTCGTGAACCGGACCCGGGCCGCGACGTCCTCGGGCGCGTCCTCGGCGATCTCTCCCAGGCAACGCTCGAACAGCTCGACGGCGAGGTCCGGCCGGCTCGTCGCCGTGTACGCGCGGCCGAGCGTCCCGAACACCTCGGGACGAAGGCTCGGAGAGACCGGCGAGACCTCGAGGCCGGCCTCGAGCCGCTCGATCGCCTCGGTGTTCCTGCCGGCCGCCGCTGAGGCCAGCCCGAGCGCGATGCTCACTCGGGAGGCTGCGATTGCGTCGCCCGCGGCGACGGCCTCGTCGTGGAGCTGGAGCAGCGCGGCCTCGGCGCGGTCGCTGTCGTCGTCGAGGCGTAGCCCGAGCTCGGCATCCGCGATCCGCAGCTCCCGCTCCTCCACGTCGCGGATCTCCGATCCCGTCTCGAGGTAGTCGGCCGAGACCCCGAGCTTGCGCGCCAGCATCCGCAGAGCCTTGACCGAGGGGCGCCGTGCGCCCGCCTCGATGCGGGAGATGTACGCGTACGAGACGCCGGGGCTTGCGAGCTCGCGCTGAGACAGCCCACGTTCGTGCCGCAGGCGCCGCAGACGCTGACCGATGGTCTCGGCCTGTCCCTCGGGGGAAGGGAACACCACGTCCATCTTGACCCCCCGTGCGGCGGCCGTCCACCCGCTATCGTCGGCGGCGTGAGCATCGACTCGCGCGTCGACATCGGCCACGTGCACCTGAAGGTCTCGGACATCGACCGCGCGCTGGCGTTCTACCGCGACATCCTCGGCTTCGACGTGATGCAGCGGATGGGCGACCAGGCCGCGTTCATCTCGGCGGGCGGCTACCACCACCACCTCGGGCTGAACACGTGGGATTCGCGAGGCGGCTCGGCGCCCCCGGCCGGCACGACTGGGCTCTACCACGTGGCAATCCGCTACCCGGACCGGGCGCAGCTCGGGAACGCGCTGCGGCGCCTCGTGGACGCGCGCTGGCCGATCGACGGCGCGACGGATCACGGCGTCTCGGAGGCGATTTACCTCCGCGACCCGGACGGGAATGGGGTCGAGCTCTACCGCGACCGGCCGAAGGACGAGTGGCCGCGCCCGAGCGAGGGGGAGGGCGTGGCGATGGCCAACGCGCCGCTCGACCTCCAGGCGCTGCTCAACGAGGCGGCCTGATGGCAAAGGGATATGCAGAAGGCCCCGCGGCGGAGGAGGCCGAGCGCCGGCGTGAGGAGCTCGAGCGCGGGCCGGAGGAGCCGGAGGCCGAGGCGCGGCTCGCCGTCTACGGCTCGACTGCGGACGACTCGGAGCGGCACTTCATCGGCTGGCGCGACGAGGTCGACCCGGACGAGCTGTTCGATTCCGGCGAGGCGTGGGGTCTGACGGTCGTGCGGGTCACCGAACCGTGACGCGGGTGCTCGCGGTCGGCCCGCGCAGCTTCCCGTCCGACGGCGTGACCGTGCAGCCCACGCGCTGGCCCGAGCGCGCGCGAGGCGGTGGCGTAGCACGTCGGTGAGGCCGGCGCTCGTCACGGTAGGGACGAGCTTCCCGGCGAAGCTGCGGCGAGCGCGCCCCGCGGCTGAAGCGGTGTGCCGACGAGTCCTGCCGCCGGGTCTTCTACGACGCGACCCGCAGCCGGGCCCGCCGCTGGTGCGACTCCGATACCTGCGGTAACCGGGCCCGGGTGCGGCGCCACCGCAGCAGAGCCGCCGGCTCTGCATAGCTCCCCCGCCCCGGTGCTATACCTAGCGGCGAATGGCAAAGCCGGTCGAGCAGCTCGAGCAGGTGACCATCCGTTTCGCCGGCGACTCCGGCGACGGCATGCAGCTGACCGGCGGCCGTTTCACCAGCGAGACGGCGCTGATCGGCAACGACCTCTCGACGCTGCCCGACTTCCCGGCCGAGATCCGCGCGCCGGCCGGCTCGCTGCCAGGCGTGTCCGGCTTCCAGCTCCACTTCGCCGACCACGACATCCTCACCCCGGGCGACGCGCCCGACGTGCTCGTCGCGATGAACCCGGCCGCGCTGAAGACGAACCTGCGCGACCTGCCGAAGGGCGGCACGCTGATCGTCAACCGCGACGCCTTCACCGAGCGGAACCTCGAGAAGGCCGGCTACCGGGCGAGCCCACTCGACGACGGCTCGCTCGACGAGTACCACGTCCACGAGGTGCCGCTGACGTCGCTGACCTTGGAGGCGCTGAAGGAGGTCGACATCACCAAGCGCGAGGCGGAGCGCTCGAAGAACATGTTCGCGCTCGGCCTGATGTCGTGGCTCTACCACCGGCCGACCGAAGGCACGGTCGAGTACCTCGAGCGGAAGTTCGCCTCGAAGCCGCCGATCGCCCAGGCGAACGTGAAGGCGTTCAAGGCCGGCTGGGCCTACGGCGAGACGTCGGAGGACTTCGTCGTCTCGTACGAGGTCGCGCCGGCTCCGATGCCGCCCGGCACCTACCGCAACATCACCGGGAACCAGGCGCTCGGGCTCGGGCTGATCGCGGCGAGCGTGCAGAGCGGCCTCGAGCTCTTTCTCGGCGCCTATCCGATCACGCCGGCCTCGGGGATCCTCGAGGACCTCTCGCGGCACAAGCGCTTCGGGGTGCGCACGTTCCAGGCGGAGGACGAGATCGCGGCGGCCGGTGCGGCGGTCGGGGCCAGCTTCGGCGGCGCGCTCGGCGTTTGCACGTCCAGCGGCCCGGGGGTTGTGCTGAAGGCGGAGACGGTCGGGCTCGCGGTCGCGCTCGAGCTGCCGCTGCTGATCCTCGACATCCAGCGGGCCGGCCCCTCGACGGGCATGCCGACGAAGCCGGAGCAGGCCGATCTGCTGATGGTGCTCTTCGGGCGTAACGCCGAGTCGCCGGTTCCCGTGGTGGCCGCGTCGACTCCGGGCGGGTGTTTCGACGCCGCGCTGGAGGCTGCGCGGATCTCGCTGAAGTACCGCACGCCCGTCTACCTGCTTTCGGACGCGTACCTCGCGAACGGCTCGGAACCGTGGCTCCTTCCCGACGCGGACGCGCTCCCGGAGATCCCCGTCGACTTCGCGACCGGGCCGAACCGTGACGGCGAGTTCCTGCCCTATATCCGCGACCCGGAGACGCTCGCGCGTGCGTGGGCGATTCCCGGCACGCCCGGGCTCGAGCACCGGCTCGGCGGCCTCGAGAAGCAGGACGAGACCGGCAACGTCTCGTACGACCCCGACAACCACGACCGGATGGTTCGGCTGCGTGCGCAGAAGGTCGCGAACATCGCGGCCGACATCCCGGAGCTAGCGGTGGACGATCCTGACGGCGCCTCGCTGCTCGTGCTCGGTTGGGGCGGGACCTATGGGCCGATCACGGCGGCTGTGCGGCGGCTGCGCAAGGAGGGCAAGAAGGTCGCTCAGGCGCACCTGATGCACCTGAACCCGTTCCCGCGCAACACGGGCGAGGTGCTGCGTTCGTACGACCGGGTGCTCGTCCCCGAGATGAATCTTGGCCAGCTGCTGAAGCTCGTCCGCGCCGAGTTCCTCGTCGATGCGGTGGGCTACAACCGTGTGCGCGGCCTGCCGCTGCGGGCGGGCGAGCTCGCCGACGCGATGGAGGCGCTTTTGTGAGCGACGGAAACGGGAACGGCCGGCTGACCGCGAAGGACTTCAAGACCGACCAGGAGGTCCGCTGGTGCCCGGGCTGCGGGGACTACGCGATCCTGGCCGCCGTCCAGAGCTTTCTTCCAGAGCTCGGGATCCCGCGCGAGCGGATCGTCTTCATCTCTGGGATCGGCTGTGCGGCGCGGTTCCCGTACTACGTCGAGACCTACGGCATCCACTCGATCCACGGGCGCGCACCGGCGATCGCGACCGGGCTCGCGCTCTCGCGTCCTGATCTCTCCGTCTGGGTGGTGACCGGCGACGGCGACGCGCTCTCGATCGGCGGCAACCACTTGATCCACGCGCTTCGGCGCAACGTGAACATCAAGATCCTGATGTTCAACAACCAGATCTATGGGCTGACGAAGGGGCAGTACTCGCCGACCTCGCCACTCGGGACGATCAACAAGACGACGCCGATGGGGTCGCTCGACTGGCCGTTCAACCCGGTCGCGCTGGCGCTCGGTGCGGAGGCGACCTTCGTCGGGCGCTCGATCGACACCGACCGCGCGCACCTGACCGAGACGCTGCGGCGCGCGCACGCCCACGAGGGGGCGGCCTTCGTCGAGATCTACCAGAACTGCAACGTCTACAACGACGGCGCTTTCGACTCCGTGCGCGACGAGAAGGAGAACCGGATCCTGCTGACGCACGGCGAGCCCATTCGCTTCGGCGGTGCAGGCGCCGACGCCGGTGAAGCCGGCGCCGGCTCCAAACGGCGCCGCCAAGTCGGCGCCTCGGGAGAGCGCGGCGTGCGAATGCGGCCCGATGCCTCGGCGGAGATCGTCGACGTGGACGCGGTGGGCGAGGACGCGCTGCTGATCCACGACGAGCACGCAGCGACTCCGTCGCTGGCCGCGGCGGTGGCGCGGTTGTCGCACACGCCGCACGGGCCGACGCCGATCGGCGTCTTCCGCGACGTCGAGCGACCGGTCTACGACCGGCTGATGCAAGAGCAGCTCGAGCGCGCGCGGAAGGAGCAGGGCGAAGGCGACCTCGCGCAGCTCCTGCACGCGGGCGACACCTGGACGATCGACTGACGGCGTCGGTCCCTGAGGGGACGGCGTACCGGGTCGTCGGCGAGGCCGAGGCGCCGGGCCGGCTGCCGCTGCTGTGCCTGCACGGCGGGCCGGGCGGATCGCATCTGCCGCTGCTCGGCCTCGGGGCGCTGGCACAACAGGGGCGGCGGGTCGTCTTCTACGACCAGCTCGGCGGCGGTGACTCGGCGCGGCCGGACGACCCGTCGCTCTGGGTGGTCGAGACCTTCCTCGAGCAGCTGGAGGCCGTGTGCGAGGGACTCGGCCTGGAGCAGGTCCACCTGCTCGGCACCTCGTGGGGCGGGATGCTCGCGCTCGAGTACGCGTTCACGCAGCCCGAGGGTCTTGCCAGCCTGGTGCTCAACTCGACCCCGACGAGCGCGCCGCGCTGGGCCGAGGAGACCATGCGGCTGCACGCCGACCTGCCGCCCGGGCTCGACGACAAGGCCGCCGAGGAGGCGTTCAAGCGGCGCCACATCTGCCGCCTCGACCCGGAGCCCGAGTTGCTCGCGCGAGCGAGAGCGAAGTTCGGCATCCAGGTCTACGAGACGATGTGGGGGCCGAACGAGTTCACGGTCACCGGGACGCTCGCGGACTGGGACGTCCTCGACCGCCTCGGCGAGATCCGCGTGCCGACTCTGGTCACCTCCGGCCGTCACGACGAGTGCACGCCCACGCTCGTCGAGCCGCTGCACCGTGGCATCTCGGGCTCCGAGTGGGTGCTCTTCGAGGAGAGCGCACACATGCCGTACCTCGAGGAGCCGGAGCGTTACCTCCAGGTCGTCGGGGCCTTCCTCGACCGCGTGGAAAGAGTGAGGCCCGCCGGTGGGGGCGGGCCTCGGGAGATGGAACTGGACGTGGGAAAGAGCTAGCCGTCCGAGCCCGTCGAGACGGTGATGACCTTCTCGCAGTTGACCGTCGTGTCCGACTCGCCGGCGCGGAGCCAGGCGACGTCATGCAAGCCGGGGCCGCAGTCGAGCGTGTCGACCTGGTTGTCGCGTGCGAGCGCGTGCAGGACGTCGTTGCCGTCGCCGCCGAACTCGTGGTCGACGCCCCGGCCGCCCCACATGAAGTCGCGGCGGGGTCCGCCGTTGAGCGTGTCGTCACCCGGGCCGCCGTGCATCCGGCTGAGGCCGTTGGCACCGGCGGTGAGGGTGTCATTGCCGTAACCGCCCCAGATCACGGCGCGGCCGTTCCCGGCGGTGATCATGTCGTTTCCTTGGTTGCCGAACAGGCGGTCGAGACCCGGGCCGCCGTCGACCGTGTCGTCGCCCTTGCCGGCGTAGACCCGGTCGCGGCCCTCGGCGGCCGAGATCTGGTCGTTGCCGGCGTAGCCGAGGATGAAGTCGCGGTTCGCGGTGCCGGCGATCACGTCGTCGCCGCGCGTGCCGCGAATCACGTTGAACCAGCGCGCCCCCGCGACGCCGGTGACGGCAAGGCCGACACCCAGCACGAGCGTGAGGACGATGAGCTTGCGAGCCATTGGGGACCTCCGTTGAGAGCCTGCGTGGGCGCAGTCTCTGTGGCGCGCGTTAGCCGTCCGTAGGCGAATTGGAAAGATTTCTTGAACGCGAGGTTCGGGGTTTTGACGCCGCTGGGATCACTTCAGCGGTGAACCCGTCTTGCCGCCGACAACTCGCCCGCTCGCTGGTGACGATCTACGTCGGCGGTTGGGCCTAGATCCCGCCCGCGTTCGCCTCGACCACGTCGACCGAGACGATCAGGTCGGGCCGGATGAAGCGGCCGGCGTAGAAGGGCCACTGGCCCTCGGTCGCGGTCGAGAACTGCTCGATCACTTCCTGGGCGCCTTCCATCGCGGTGCCGAAGTCGCGGAACGACCCGACCTCGACGCCGTCGCCGTCCCTGAGGCGCACGACGACGCTGAAGCCGCTCTGCCGCTGCTGCTGCACCGGCGCGAACAGCTCCTCGAGCGCCGGGGTGGGCTCGGGCGCAGGCGCGGTCTCGACGAGCGCGGCCGGCTCGAGCTCCGGGAGCGAAGGCTCCACGGGCTCGGGGGCCACCGCCGGCTCGGGCTCAGGCTCGGGGGCCGGGGCCACGGCAGGCTGCGGTGCCATCATCGGCAGCTCCACCGGCGCGACGACCGCGGCAGGCGCGAGCTCAGGCTCGGGCTGGGGCTCGGGTGCAGGCGGAGCCATCGTCGGCAGCACGACCGGCTCCAGCGTCGTCTCCTCGGCCGGGGCTGGCGCGGGTGTAACCAGGGGGATTGTGCTCAGCTCGACGGTCTGAGCGGGCTCCTCGACGGAAGCTGGAGCCGGAGCAGCCGCAGGCTCTGGGGCGGCCGGCGTCTCGGCGGCCGCGAAGTAGTCGAGCACGGGCGCCTGGGGCTCCTGTGCCGGTGCCACGGTCGGGAGGACCGGCTCAGGCTGAACGGGCGCAGGCGCAGGCGCAGGCGCAGGCTCGGGCTGCTGTGGGACTTCGGCGTGCACGGCCGGAGCAGGAGGGGGAGTCGCGCTCTCGGGCGGGCGTATCGCCGGAGGCGGTGTGGGCAGGCCGGCGAGCCCGTCGCCGGTCGGCATCGCGGAGGCCATCGGGCTCCGGACGACAGGCGGGCTGAGCGGAGGCTCGAGCCCCAGGCTCACTCCCGACGAGATCTCGTGCGTTCCTAGTGCCGACATGTATCCGCCCTTTCCGCCGGCCTCATCGGGCTCGCGCAGCAGCTCGCGTGCGAGTGCGGCCAGCTCCGGGTCCACGAGCATGAGCTCGGGCGAGAGCGACCGTACGAGGGAGTGCTGATCGATGAGACCAATAGCCGCAGTTTCCGCAGGTTTCGTGTGTTCGCCATGCGGGGCTCGGCCCCGCGTACGCACTATCGGTGAGCCCTCCTGGGCCGAGCATGCCCCTTTGGAGTGATTGGCGGGCGGCCGTTGCGCCAGGCCGCCCGCCTGTTTCGCTACTGGTTCGACGCTCCCGGCGTGGGCGTCGCGCTGACCGAGAAGTCGGCCGCGTTGTCGTTCGTGTCGTGCCCGTCGGGGATCCGGTCCGCGCTGCTGCCCGGTGCCGCCGCGGCAGGCGGCGCGGCCGCGGGATGTCCTTCGACGAACGCGTTCGTCGCCTCCCCGTAGCCGACGGAGTCGAGAATCGTTCCGGCCGCGTCGCGGACGGCGAGGCCGCCGCCGGTGGCTGCGAGCGAGGCGGAGAACGTCTGGTCGGGGGCGTGCGAGCCCAGGTAGCCGCTTCCCGCAAGCAGGTAGAAGCCGCCCACCGGGATCGTCGTGCCGTCGGGGATCGTCGCCAGCGTGGTGTCGCTCGCGCCGGCGGCCGAGCGGTACGCGACCTTGTAGCCGCCGACGTCCACCGCCGCCGTCCCCGCGTTCACCAGCTCGACGAACTCGTTCGACGCGGCGCCCGTGGAGCCGGTCATGAACTCGTTGACGCGGATGTCGCCGCTCGTGCCGCCGCCTCCGGTCACGCACGCCAGCGTGGCCACGCCGTTCGCGTCGTAGGTGAGCGAGGCCGTGCCGGCCGTTCCGCCCAGGTGGCAGGCGATGCCGTTCAGGCTCTCGAGCGAAGAGAGCGCCGCTCCAGGCGGCCCCTGCGGGCCGGGGTCGCCCTTCGGGCCGGCTGGGCCGGTGGCGCCGCGCGCTCCGGGGTCGCCTTTCGCACCGGCGGCCCCGGCAGGGCCAGCAGGGCCGGCCGCGCCAGCAGGCCCGGTTGCGCCCGTTGTGCCCGTTGCTCCGGCCGCTCCTCGCGGGCCGGCCGGCCCCTGAACGTTCCAGGACAGCCGCGACTCGTTCTTCCGGCAGCCCGCTCCCGGCCTGACCACCCGGATTTGTCCCGAGCCCTTCTTCGCGCAGGCGTTGATGACGGCGTTGGTGGGCCGCCGGGCCGACGGCTGAGCGGCAAGCGCGACCCCGGCCACGAGGGCCAGAAGGGGCAGCGCAACGAGCAAGACGCGTCTTCGGCGAAGGCGCATGTGCAACTCCTCTCGGTCGATTGCGCCCACCGATACCGGCCGCCCTAGCCCCAGCTCGCCCGCCGCGCGCCTTTCGGCGCACAGTTGTCACAGAGCGGTCTAGAAGTGGGCCCCGCGCCAGCCGCTCGCGATCACGATCACGATCGCGGCCGCGAGGACGAGGCGGTAGATCACGAAGATCGTGTAGTCGTGCCGCCGCAGGTAGCCCAGCAGTAGGTCGATCGCAATGAGGCCCACGGCCGCCGCGGCGAGCGTCCCGACCACGAACGGCCCCACCGAGCCCCCCGGCAGCGGCTCGAGCACGACGTGCTTCAGGCCCTTGTAGACGACGGCTCCGAAGACCACGGGGATCAGCAACAGGAACGCGAAGCGCGCAGCCGAGTCGCGGTCGAGCTTCAGGAAACGGCCGGCCGTGATCGTGATTCCGGAGCGCGAGACCCCGGGCATCAGGGCGAGGATCTGCGAGACGCCGATGCCGAAGGCCGGCCAGAAGCCGAGCTGCCCGATCCGCTTGTCCTGGGGCAGCCGGTCGGCGAGCCAGAGCAGCACGCCGAAGACCGCCAGGAAGATCGCGATCTGGTACGGCTGGCCGAGGTGGTCCTCGATCGCCGATTCGCCGATCGCCCCCGCAAGCGCGGCCGGGATCGTCGCGGCGAAGATCCACCACGCGATGCGCTCGTCCTCGGTCGTGATGCTGCGCTTCCCCACCGACCGGAACCACGCGGCGACGTACCGCACGACGTCCGCCCAGAAGTAGGCGACCACCGCGACGAGCGTGCCGAGGTGCAGCGCCACGTCGAAGGTCTTGTTGAAGTCCGGGTGCGCCTCGAGGTAGTGCCAGTCCGCGATCCACGGGACGAGGATCAGGTGGCCGGAGGACGAGATCGGAAGCAGCTCGGTCAGCCCCTGGGTCACGCCGAGGACGAACGCCTGCCAGTCGGAGAGTCGCCCGGCCTCCTCGCCCACGTCCGCGAACGACAGGATCGCGGCGATCAGGAGCAGTGCGCCCGCGACGCCGTAGATCAGCCGCGGGCGAATGCGCCGCCGCGGCTCGGCTGCGGAGGCGGCAGACGCGCTCACGCGCCAGACGCTAGCAACGGCTCCCGCGGGCCTGCCGCAGTCGCACCGGCAGTGCGCTGCGAGCAGCGTCATCCTTGACAAGCGACTCGTTCCGGGTTGACAAGCGACGCGCTGCGGGTTGAGGATCGGCTATCAGCCGCCGGGGGGCGGTCGACCGACCGAGGGGAGAAGACCATGAGGCAGGCCTGGGGAGTACTCGGGCTGGCGGCGCTCGCCGCCGCCGTCGTCGTTGCGATGCCCGCGGGAGCAGGCAGCACGAAGCGCGCACTGCGTGACACGCACGGCACCCGGGCGTTCTGGCACCAGACGACGCTCAAGACCGCGGTCGCGAAATCGGCGGCCCGGCCCGCGCTTCGCTTCCGTACGAAGGGCGTCCGGGCCTTCACGTTGAAGCGCGCCTCGCTGCGCAAGGCGCTCGCGAAGGCGCCGAGGGAGTTCACCCGTGCGGCCCGCCGGCGGCCGGCGGTCATCTCGCTGCCCGCGCCGAACGGGCGCTTCCAGCGGTTCGCGCTCGCCCGCTCGGCGATCATGTCGCCCGGCCTCCAGCGCAGGCACCCGGGGATCCGCACCTATAGCGGCCGCGGGATCGACGACTCCGCGGCGACGATCCACGCCGACATCAGCCCCTTCGGCTTCCACGCTTCGGTGCGCTCGCCGAACGGCGGCTGGTACATCGACCCGTTCTTCCGCTCCAGCCCGAACCTCTACGTCAGCTACCACGGGCAGCAGCTGAAGGAGCCGTTCCCGTTCGTCGAGCACGAGCTCAAGGACGGCGAGGGTGAGGGAGCTGCGGCGGCTGAGGCTCCCGAGCCGAACCCGCCGACGGGCGCGATGCTGCGCAACTACCGGCTCGCGCTGATCACCGACCCGGGCTACTCGAATTATGTCGGCGGGCCGGCCGCGGTGACAGCCGCGAAGGTCGCGCTGATGAACCGCGTCGACCAGGTCTACGAGGAGGACCTCGCGGTCCGCATGCAGCTGATCCCGAACAACGACCTCCTCAACCTCAACACATGGGACGCCGCGACCGCGCCGAACGGCCCCTGCGGCGCCGCGGCGTGCTTCACGCAGGCCCAGGTCACGGGCTGCTCGAGCACCAGCCGGGCGCGCTTCGTGATCGGTCAGATCATCGGCGCCTCGAACTACGACATCGGCCACCTCGCCCTCGGCCAGCCCGGCGGCGGCGTGGCGAACCTCGGCGTCGTCGGCCGCTCCAACAAGGCCGGAGGCTGTACGGGCATCCCGACGCCGGTGGGTGACTTCTACGCGATCGACTACGTGGCCCACGAGATGGGACACCAGTTCAGCGGCAACCACCCGTTCAACGGCAATCAGCTGAACTGCTCGGGCGGGAACCGCAACGCACCGAACTCGGTCGAGCCGGGCAGCGGCTCCTCGATCATGGCGTACGCGGGCATCTGCCTCACGGACGACCTGCAGCGCCACAGCGACCCGTACTTCTCGGAGCGCAGCCAGCAGGAGATCACCACCTACACCTCGTCGAACCAGGCTGCGATCAACGAGGTACAGACCGCGTCGCTGCGGCATTTCGGCGGCGGCAACGAGGTCCAGCAGGTCACGTTCGGCCCGGGCTACCAGCAGGCCTCCACGATCCAGCCGTTGACGGTGACGATCGGCGCAGCGCCGAGTGCGACACAGCTCGGCGGTGCGACCGAGGACGGCAACACGGTCACGATCTCGACCGGCGCGGCCGGGTCGGTGCACAGGCTGCAGCCCGGTGACGTCGTGACGATCTCGGGCGTGCCCGTCGCCGGCTACAACGGCACCTGGACGGTCGACACCGTCCCGACGACGCGGTCGTTCACCTACACCAACCCGGCGACCGGCCTCGCGAGGACCGGCGGCGGGACGATCACGCTCAATGCGCCCGGCCTGACCGAGGTCGGGAACACCGTCACCGTCCGAACCGCCGCGGCGCACAACCGCTCGGTCGGCGACGTCGTCGTGATCACCGGCGCGGGCGATGCCGGCTACAACGGCACGTTCAGCGTCGACTCGGTGCCGAGCGCCCGCTCGTTCACCTACACGAACCCAACTGCCGGACTGCCGACCGCAGGGGGCGGCACGGTCACGTACAGCTCGCCGTTCCAGGTCCGCATCGGCGGCAACGACTCCGCCGTGATCGGCGGCACGAGCCAGGCGTACACGGCGACGAACGTCCAGAACGCGATCAACGCCATCGCCGGCTTCGCCGGCACGATCACGGTGACCGGTCTGGCGTCGACCGGCTTCACGATGACGTACGGCGGCGCGTCGGGCGGCGCGGACGTGGCGAACGCCGAGCTCGTCAACCTCAGTTGCGGCGGCTGCTTCGCCTCGGTCGAGGAGACGAACCACGGCGGCGCGTTCGACTCGTTCACGCTCTCGTACGAGGGCGCCACCTCCGCCCCGATCGTCAACGGAACGAACTACACGCAGGCCGGGCTGACGGCGGCTCTCCAGTCGATCCTGCCCGCCGGCGCGACGTTCACCCTCAACCCGTTCGGCGGCGGCAACATCAGCGGCTTGAACAACACCGGCTTCCAGGTGACATTCACCGGGTCGCTGGCGCTGACGAATCTGCCGACGCTGCTCCAGGTCGGCGACTTCACCACGGGGGCCTCCGGCTTCGTCGGCGAGACCGACAAGGGCGGCGCGGTGGACAACCAGGGCACGACGACGCCGACCGGGAACTCGATGCCGAGCGTCTCGGCTCCTGCGCAGTACACGATCCCGCTGCGGACGCCGTTCGCCCTCACGGGCAGCGCAACGGACGCGGACGGCGACCAGCTCACGTACTCGTGGGAGCAGAACGACCGTGGCGCCTCGCCGAACGGGGCGGGAACGGCGCTGATGAGCAACACGAAGACGAACGGGCCGCTGTTCGCGATGTTCCCGTTCTCGGGACAGATCAGCGACGCAGACTCGCTCCTCTACGACTCGCCGGGCGAGAACCACCTCACGAACGACCCGACGCGGGTGTTCCCGGATCTGCAGCAGATCCTGGACGACAACACGAACGCCGACACCGGCTCGTGCTCGCAGGGGCCGATCGCCCCGCCCGTCTCGCAGGCGACCACCGAGTGCTACATGGAGTTCCTGCCGACGAACGACTACGTCGGCGTAGCGGGCGTGAACGCCGACCCGCTGGCCCTGCACATGCGCTTCACGGCGCGTGACGGCCGCGGCGGGAGCAACTTCGCGGACACGACGCTGCTGCTCGCGAACACCGCCGGGCCGTTCCTCGTCACCTCGCCGAACACGGCCGTGTCGCTCCCGGGTGACTCGACCCAGACGGTGACGTGGAACGTCGCGAACACCGACGTCGCTCCGGTCAGCGCGACCAACGTGAAGATCAGCCTCTCGGTCGACAGTGGCCACACGTACCCGTACGTGCTCGCCGACTCGACGCCGAACACGGGCTCGGCCTCGGTCGTGCTCCCGATGGTCGGGACGACCCACGCGCGCGTGAAGATCGAGGCGGTCGACAACGTCTTCTTCGACGTCTCGAACGCCGACTTCGCGATCACGTGGCCGTTCACGGGCTTCTTCCCGCCGATCGGGCCCGGGTTGAACTCCGCCAAGGCCGGCAGCGCCGTACCGGTGAAGTTCAGCCTCGGCGGCGACCGCGGGCTCGCGATCCTGGAGGACGGCTACCCGGCGTCCGTCCAGATCAACTGCGTCACCGGCGCGCCGATCGGCTCGCCTTCGCCGACGAGCTCGGACGAGGGCCTGACCTTCCAGGACGGCCAGTACAAGTACGTCTGGAAGACGTCGGGAAGCTGGGCCGGAACGTGCCGGCAGTTCCAGATCCTGCTGGTGGACGGCACGCTCCACACGGCAGGGTTCAGCTTCAAGTAACCGCTGGTTGGAGCCGGGGGCGCGCCGCGTCCCCGGCTCCGCTAGCCTCGTCCGCCATGGCAGCAGACGAAGCGAAGATCGAGCAGACCGACGAGGGCGCGGTCGTCTCTTCGCCCGGCTGGTTCGTCCTGAACGCCGCCGACATGGCCTGGATGCGCGACGACAAGGGCGGCGAGTGGATGGACTTCGGCAACCCGGAGGGGGAGTTCCGGCAGTACGGGATCGGCGTCCACGTCCTCCACCCCGGGCAGGTGAACGGCCTCTATCACTCGGAGAGCGTGCAGGAGGACTTCTTCGTGCTCTCCGGTGAGTGCCTGCTGCTCGTCGAGGAGGAGGAGCGGCGCCTGAAGGCCTGGGACTTCGTTCACTTCGCGCCCGGGACGCGCCACATCTGCATCGGCGCCGGCGACGGGCCGTGCGCGATCCTCATGGTCGGCGCTCGCGGGCCGGACAAGACGCTGAACTACCCTGTGACCGAGCTCGCACAGAAGCACGGGGTGGCGGCACCGGAGGAGACGAGCGACCCGCGCGAGGCCTACCGCGAGTGGCCTCGCAACTTCCGGCGCGTCCGCGCCACTTGGCCCGTCTAGCGCACCTGCGTACATTTGAGAGGTGGACGAGCACGTGCTGCTCGTTGAAGACGACGCCTCCATCCGTGAGGTCGCGACGCTCGGCCTCGAGCAGGCCGGCCTGAAGGTGACCGCGATCGGCGACGGGCGGGAGGGACTCGCGCGCTTCCGCGAGGGCGGCGTCGACCTCGTCGTGCTCGACGTGATGCTGCCGTCGCTCGACGGCTTCGAGGTCTGCCGCGAGATTCGCCGTGAGAGCGGCGCCCCGATCGTGATGCTGACGGCGCGCAGCGAGCTGCACGACATCGTCGTCGGGCTCGAGCTCGGCGCGGACGACTACATCACGAAGCCGTTCGAGCTCCCCGAGCTCGTCGCACGCGTGAAGGCGGTGCTGCGGCGGGCGTCGCCGCCCGAGGGCGACGGGACGATCAGCATCGGCGGACTGGAGATCGACCCCGGCGGCTTCACCGTGCGCAAGCGCGGCGATGAGCTGAGCCTGACCGCGACCGAGTTCCGGCTCCTGCACGAGCTCGCTCGCCGGCCGAAGCAGGTCTTCACGCGCGAGCTGCTGCTGGAGCTCGTCTGGAACTACGACTACCTCGGCGACTCCCGGCTCGTCGACGCCGCGATCCAGCGGCTGCGGGCGAAGGTCGAGGACGACCCGAAGCAGCCGCAGCTGATCAAGACGGTGCGCGGGGTCGGCTACCGCTTCGGCGGAGCGTGATGCGCCGCCGGCAGGGGATCGCGGCCGGAGGGTTCCGCCGTCGGCTGACGATCACGTTCGCGCTCGCGGTCGGGCTCTCCGCGGCGGCGCTCGGCACGGGGACGTACTTCGTCGTGCGGCACAACCTGCTGGCCGACTCCGTCGACTCGAGTGTCACCCAGACGCGTCGGAACCTCGGCGTGGCGCGGGCGCTCCGGGCATCGCAGCCCGACGAGCTCGTGGACGCGTACCGCAGCCGCGGCGGTTTCGAGGCCGTGGTAACCCGAAGCGGCCGGGTCTACCTCTCGGGCCCGCAGGTCACGCTTCAGTCCGTGCCGAACGGGCTCCGAGACGTGGTGGCCCGCGGCGACCTCGGCTACCAGCGCGCGACGGTCGGCGGCAAGCGGTACGTGGTCACCGGCGCACCCGCGCCGAACGGGACGCACGTCTACTTCTTCTTCTCCGAGGACGACCTCTGGCACGAGCTGGCGCAGCTGCGGAACATCCTGCTCGGCGGGGTCGGCATCCTCGTCCTTCTCGCCGCGGGCGCGGGGATCCTGCTGGCGCGGGGCACGCTCCGACCGGTCGCTCGGGCGAGCGAGGCGGCGCACTCGCTCGCGGAGGGCCTGCTCGAGACGCGGTTGCCGGTCGAGGGGCAGGACGAGTTCGGTGCCTGGGCGCAGGCGTTCAACGAGATGGCCGCGGCGCTCGAGGCCAAGATCGCGGCGCTCTCGGCCGCGCAGGCGCGGGAGCGGCGCTTCACCTCGGACGTGGCGCACGAGCTGCGGACGCCGCTGACGGCTCTCGTGGGCGAGGCCTCTCTCCTGGCCGAGCACCTCGAACGGATGCCGCCGGAGTCGCGGCGGCCGGCGGAGCTCCTGATCGCCGACGTCGGCCGCCTGCGTCGCCTGGTCGAGGAGCTGATGGAGATCTCGCGCTTCGATCAGGGCGCGGAGAGCGTGCACGCAGAGAAGATCGACGTCGCTGCGCTGGTCGCCGCGACGGTGCGGGCGCGCGGGTGGGACGGGCGGGTGGCGGTCGAGGGCAACGGCTTCTCGATGACGACCGACCCGCGCCGCCTGGAGCGCATCGTGGCGAACCTCGTCGACAACGCGTTCGAGCACGGAGGCTCAGCGGTCACCGTGCGGATCACGGGTGACGGGATCGAAGTCGCCGACGACGGCCCGGGGATTCCGCCCGAACACCTGCCGCACCTGTTCGAGCGCTTCTACAAGGCGGACGCGTCCCGCAGCGGCAGCGGCACCGGGCTCGGGCTCGCGATCGCGCAGGAGAACGCGCGGCTGCTCGGGGGCGAGATCCAGGTCCAGAGCGAGCTCGGCGCGGGCAGCCGCTTCACGCTGCGGCTACCTGCGGCAGAACCGCGCGAGAGCGCCCCGAAGGGCGCTCTCTGAGGGGGCGGTGGCCGCTACCAGGTGCGGTAGGACTGGCGGGAGATGAAGAGGCCGTGACCACCCGCGTTGCGGCAGGTGACGCCGGTGATGCGGGAGGTGCAGGTGAACCGCCCGCGCGTCCAGCTCTTGCCGTAGCCGAGGGTCGTGTAGACGGGGTGGGTGAACGGATCGGGGTTGCCGGAGCAGAAGAGCGTCGACTTCGTGTTCGTGCGGAGCCCGAAGCCGTGCCAGTCGCCGGCGAGGCAGCGACGCTGTAGCCGCATCGCATAGTCGGCGTGGCGGAGACCACAGGTCAGCAAGCGCGTGGTGCCGATGGGCGCGAACGCCTTCGGGTTGTAGGAGCAGTGGATGTTCCCCGACGGCGAGCGGAAGCCGGGCACGTTCCGAACGCCCGAGCTGCCGAACGCCGACGAGGACATGGCGACCGCGGCGATCATGACCGCGACGGCGCTCGAGATGAGGACTGAAAGCTTCATGGCTGCCTCCTGATCGATGACGCGCCCGATCCTGCGCCGGCCGAGCAACAGCTAGGTCATGGCCGCGCAACCGTTCGGTAACGGCCGACGAGGACCGTCGCCGCAGACGCGAGTCGTCGCAGAACCGTTACCGCGCGGTGACCGGGCCGTTGCGAGCGAGGTCGAGCATGGCGACAGTGAACACGGACGCGAAAGGAGTCGTCATGAGCGCAAGGAGACCGAGCGAGGAACTGGCAGCCCGGCAGCGGGACGGCCTCCGCGTCGTCCTCCGCTGGCACCCCCGCGAGGACGCGGTGACCGTCTCGGTCGCCGACGACCGCACCGGCGACCGCTTCGAGATCGCCGTCGAGCACGAGCAAGCCCTGGACGCCTTCTACCACCCGTACGCGTATGCGGCCTAACGCACGCTTCGAGATCTGCGCGCTGGTCGCCACGCTGGCCGCGGTCGGACTCCTGCTCGCCGCCTGCGGCAAGGGCAGCTCGCCTGCTGCCTCGCCCCCGGCCCTCGCGCACGCGCGGTGGCACGTCCTGCCCGCCGCGCCGGTTCGCGTCGACGCCTATCTCACCACCGCCTGGACCGGCAACGAGCTGATCGTCTCGGGCGTGTGCTGCACCGCGAATGACGGCGCCCTGCTGCGGGCACAGAACGTCGCGGCTGCGTACGACCCGGCCGGCTCGAGCTGGCGTCGGCTGCCGACGCCTCCAGGAGACATCGGCGATCCGGTCGCCCGCACGGCCGTCTGGACCGGCAGGGAGATGCTCGTCTGGGGAGCGTTCAAGGCCAGCGCCTACGACCCTCAGGCAAACCGCTGGCGGCTCCTTCCGCACGCGCCCACCGGCCACGGGTTCGCGGTGTGGACCGGCCGCGAGATGATCGGCTGGGGCGGCGGCTGCTGCGGCGACGCCTGGTCCGACGGCTCGGCGTACGACCCGGCCACGAACACCTGGCGCAAGCTCGCCCGCTCGCCGCTCGCCCCCGCCCAGCACCCGCTGGGTGCGTGGACCGGGCACCGGCTGATCCTCGTCGTCAGCGGGGTCGATCCCGACAGCGGCAGGCCCTACCCCGCGAGCTTCGCGCGCGCCGCGTCCTACGACCCGCGCACCGACGCGTGGCGGCGGCTGCCCTCGCCGCCGCGCGGAGCCGGCGGCACGGCGGTCTGGGACGGGCATGAGCTTCTCGTCGCCGGCGCGTCTAAGGCCGCGTTCGCCTTCGACCCGGCCAAAGAACGGTGGCGGCGGCTCACCCCGGCTCCGTCCGCACGGCCGGCCTCGAGCGGCCTCTGGACGGGAACGCGCCTCGTGCTCCTGGACGGCCCGAAAGGGCCCGGCTACGCCTACGACCCCGGCACGGACCGCTGGTCCCGGCTGCCGAGGCTCCCGTTCCCCGCGCACCTCGACCTGAGTGCCGTCTGGGCGGGGCACCGGTTGCTCCTCTGGACGGGCGCCGGCGCCGGCGCCGCTCTCGATTTCGCAACCACAACCACTGCGAGGAGGCAACGATGAACAGGCTCGTCGCACTCGTATTCCCCGTACTCCTGGCGGCGGCGGCGCTGGCCGCTACCGCCGCGACCTCTGCACAGACGGCGCGCACGACACGCGTCAGCGTCTCGACCGCCGGCGCGCAGGGAAACCACGACAGCTTCGCGGCCGGGATCAGCGCCAACGGCCGCTTCGTCGTCGTCAACTCGCTCGCGACGAACCTCGTTCGGCGCGACACCAACGGCCGCTACGACGTCTTTGTGCGCGACACCGCGACCGGAGCCACCACGCGCGTCAGCGTGTCCAGCAGCGGCGCCCAGGCGGCCGCCGGAAAGGATGAGTTCGGCGGCTCCCTCTCGGGCGGCGTCAGCGCGGACGGGCGGTACGTCGTCTTCCAGTCGGACGCCGCGAACCTCGTCCGCGGGGACACGAACCGTGTCGAGGACGTCTTCCTGCACGACCGCAAGACCGGCCGCACGACACGGCTCAGCCTCGATAGCCACGGCCGTCAGGGCAACGGCGGCAGCTGGTTCCCCGCGATCAGCTCCGACGGCCGCTACGTCGCGTTTCAGTCGCTCGCGACGAACCTCGTCCGCGGCGACACCAACAAGCTCTCGGACGTCTTCGTCCGCGACCTCGCGACGGGCAGGACCACCCGCGTGAGCGTCGACAGCCACGCGGCGCAGGCACGGTGCAAGGCGGACTACTGCGAGAGCACCTCGCCGGTCCTCAGCGCGCACGGGCGCTACGTGGCTTTCCAGTCGTCGGCGACCAACCTCGTCCCTCACGACACGAACCGCCTCGGCGACGTCTTCCTGCGCGACCGCCGGACAGGCAAGACGATCCGCGTGAGCGTCCGCAGCGATGGCAAGCAGGCCGGCGGCGACCGCACGAACACCGGGAGCAACGCGCCCGCGATCAGCGCCGACGGCCGGTTCGTCGCCTTCCACTCGCTCGACACGAACCTCGTCCCGGGCGACACGGACCGCACGGCCGACATCTTCGTGCGCGACCTGAAGCTCCACCGCACGGCCAGGGTCAGCGTCAGCAGTGCGGAGAAGCAGGCGAACGGTGAGAGCCTGGGCGGATTGACGATCAGCGCCGACGGTCGCTTCGTTGCGTTCACCTCGCTCGCGTCGACCCTCGTGCCAGGCGACGCGAACGACATCACCGACGTCTTCCTCCGCGACCTGCGCACCGGGACGACGACCCTCGTCAGCCGGGGAATCGGCGGCGTGCAGGGCGACGACGCGAGCTCGGTCGGCGGGGCAGGGGCCGGCGTCGAGCTCAGCAGCGGCGCCCGGGTCCTCGCGTTCTCCTCGTGGGCCGCGAACTTCGTCCCGGGCGACACGAACGGCTGGGCGGACGCGTTCGTCCGGACGTTGCGCCCGTAAGCGCACCGTTCCTCCCCCCGCGAAATCGCCCTCCGGGCGATTTCGCCTTTGCAGAACTGTTACAGAGCCGTCACACACGCCGGTCATGATCAGGCCGGGATGAAGAAGCTCCTCACTTTCGGGACCCTGGCCCTCGCCGGAGCCGCGCTCGCCGTGGTTCTCGCCGCCTGCGGCTCCGAGGAGGCGGTCTCTCTGGGCAAGCCCTCCCAGGGCACGACCACGACGACCACGGGCGAGCAGACAGGAACGGTCCCGGCGAAGCTCTCGCTCCAGGTCTGGTTCACCCGTGACGACGGCCTCGTCGCGGTGCGGCGGACGCACGACCCGACGCCGCTCGTCGCGACCACGGCGATCAAGTCGCTGCTCGACGGCCCGACCGCGGACGAGCGGGTGATGGGCTTCGCGAGTGCGGTTCCCACCGGGACGAAGCTGCTCGGGATCGCGATCCACAACGGCGTCGCCACGGTCGACCTCACCTCGGAGTTCCAGGACGGCGCCGGCTCGCGCTCGATTCAGATGCGCCTCGGCCAGGTCGTCTACACGCTGACGCAGTTCCCGACCGTGCAGAAGGTGCGCTTCCGCCTCGACGGCACCCCGATCCCCGTCTTCTCGAGCGAGGGCATCGTGCTCGACCGCCCGGTCGGCCGGGACGACTACTCCGACCTGCTGCCGGCGATCACCGTTGCCAAGCCCGCTGCGGACTCGAGCGTAACGAGCCCGGTCACGGTCGCCGGGACGGCGAATGTCTTCGAGGCGAACGTGAGCGTCGAGGTCCTGAACGCCAACGGTGACGTCGTCGGCAAGACGTTCACCACCGCGAGCTGCGGCACCGGTTGCCGCGGCACCTACTCGGTGCCGGTGAGCTTCAAGGTCGCGAAAGCGCAGACCGGGACGATCGTCGTCCACGACGACGACGCCGCCGGCACCGGCAAGCCGCCGCACGAGGTGCGCGTGCCGGTCACACTCGCGCCGTAGGAGGGCTTGGCGGGATAACGCGCGGCACAGCCGGTATCTCGTCAAGCCCTCCTGACAGCTTCGAGCCATTCCGTGAGGGGGGCGAGTGCCTCGTCGAGGCGCGAGGTGTCGCCCCACGCGCCGAGCAGCTCCAGCGTGCCGGTCTTGCGGTCGAAGCGCGGCTCGGCGCGGCCTACGAGGCGGTCGCCGACGAGCAGCGGCAGCACGTAGTAGCCGTACTCGCGCTTCTCCTTCGGCACGTACATCTCGAGCCGGTAGAAAAAGCCGAAGAGGGCCTCGGCGCGGGCGCGGTCATGGACGAGGCGGTCGAACGGCGAGAGCAACACCGCCCGGTCGGGCACCGGCTCGTCGGACACCTCGGGGTGGGCGTGCCACTCCCCGTTCCGTGCCCGCCAGACGCCGAGCGAGCGCTGCTTCCGGCGTTCGAGCTCGCGCTCGGCCTCGCGCCACGGGAGCGTCTCGCTCTCCGGGAAGACGCGCTCGGGGAGGTCCCAGAGGCGCTGCTTGCCGTTGCGCCCTGCCACCGCGATCTCGCCGCGCGCCGCCAGGATGTCGAGCATCAGCCGCACGTGCCGGTCGCCCCACCAGCGGTGGCCCACGCCCGGCGGCATCATGTCGTGCTCGAGGTCGCCGGAGAGCAGCGGCCCGCCGGCCTCGAGCTCTCGCAGGACGTGTCGCCGGAAGCGCGCGTTCTCGCGCAGGAAGTCGCGGATCCATTCGTCGCGCTTCAGCTTGCCGCCGCGCCGGAACTTCGCCATGCGCGCGCGCTGGAGCGGCAGGTCCTCGACCGGGTAGATGAAGGCGTCGTACTCGAACAGCTTCCGCTTCTTCCAGAGCAGGCGGTCGAGCTCCGTCGGGTCGAACGGGCCGAGCCGGCTGAAGAGGACGAGCTGCTGCGGCGTCGCGACCGTCGCGATCGGGTCCATCTGCAGAAAGCCGAGCCTGCGCACGGTGTCCAGCACGGTGCTCGCCGAGCCGTCGAGGAGCTGTGCCCTGACGGCGATCCTGCGAGCCTGCTCCTGCCCCACGACCCGCGTCAAAGGTCGAGCCTCGACTCCCCGAGGTCGAGGTCACGGATGACGCGGCGCATGACGTCGTCGTCGATACGCCCCTCTCGGCGCAGCTCTTCGACCGCCCGCCGCTCCGCGTCGATCAGCTCTCGCAACAGGCGCTGGTACGCCTGGGAACGGTCCTCGATCGTGCCGTCCCCGTCCGGGTCGAGACGCTCGCGAAAGCGGTTCTGGCGGAAGCCGTAGAGGCGTCTGAGCCGCTCGGCGGTGTCGTCGCGCACCCACTCCTCGGCTTCGAGCTCGCCTAGCCGGTCGATGGCGGCCTGCGCTGCGTAGATGCGTGCCTTTGCTTCTTCCTTCTCGGCGAGCCCGTCGTCCTCCAGGTCGAGCACGCGGATGAGGCCGGGCAGCGTCAACCCCTGGAGGACGAGCGTCACGAGGATGACGTTGAAAGTGAGGAAGATGATCAGGCCTCGGTTCGGAAACGACGCGCCGGAGTCGACCGTCAGCGGAAGAGCGAGCGCGGCTGCGAGCGAGACGGCGCCGCGCATGCCGGACCAGGAGAGCACCGTCTTCGACGCCCACGAGGGCGCCGGGTCCTCGCGCTCGAAGCGCCCGCTCAGGGCGTGACGCACGAATCCGCTCGAGAAGACCCACGCGAACCGGGCCGCGATCACGACGGCGGAGACGACGGCGACGTACCAGGCCAGCTCCATCGTCGAATGGGCGGAGAGGGCGTCGACGATCGACGGCAGCTGCAGCCCCACGAGCGCGAACAGCAGGGCGTTCAGCACCAGGAACACGACCTCCCAGACGGCCACGCCCTGCAGGCGCACCTGGGCGTTCGTCAGCTCGGGCGTGTGCCAGCCCATGTAGATCCCGACCGTCACCGCCGCGATCACTCCCGAGACGCCGATCGCACGCGCAGGCAGGTAGCCGAAGTAGCCGCTGAGAAGCGAGATCGTGATCTCGACCGGCGGGTTCTCCACACGGCGCCGCAGCTGCCGGATCAGGAAGCCGACGGCGAGCCCGACCGCGATCCCGCCGACCACATTGAGCGCGAACTCGCCCGTCGCCTCCGCCAGCGAGAAACTCCCCGTCACGACGGCGGCCACCGCGAACTTCAGAGCGACGAGCGCGGTGCCGTCGTTGACCAGGCTCTCGCCCTCGATCAGCGCGATCAGGCGACGCGGCAAGCCGAGGCGCTCGGCAATCGAGGTGGCGGCAGTCGGGTCGGTGGGCGAGACGAGCGCCCCGAGCACAAAGGCTCCAGACCAGCCGAGCCCCGGTATGACGGCGTGGGCAGTGGCTGCGACGGCAACCATGGTGATCAGCACGAGCCCGATCGCAAGCAACAGGATGGGTTTCAGGCTCGCCCGCAGCTCCCGGAGCGAGGTGAAGAAGGCCAAGCCGTAGAGCAGCGGTGGCAGGACTGCGACGAGCACGAGGTTCGGCGCGAGCTGGACCGTCGGCATGCCCGGGATGAAGGCGATCGCGAGCCCGCCGAGCACGAGCGTGATGGGGTAGGGGATCCGGACGAACTGCGAGGCGACGAGCAGCAACAGGCCCGCCGCGAGGAGCGCGGCGAGGATGGCGTTGTCGCCCGCGCTGAAGGCTTCGAGCATCGGGGCGAGCCTAGCGCCCGTGGACGAGACTGCGGTTGTGCGCGCCGCGATTTTCCTTGGGCTGGCCTTCGTCGCGGCCGCCTGCGGCTCGTCCTCGCCGCAGCGCTGGGCGCACCCGCAATCGGTACGCCTCGATTGGCACGAGAACTGCGGCACCCGGGCCCGGCCGCTTCCGGTCGAGACGCGGGCGGTTGGCCGTCGGCGAGCGCCGCTGGCGCCTCGCGCTCTCGTTTCGCAACGAAACCGGGATCACGCTCGGCGTCGTGCGGCCGCATGCGACGGGTGAGACGTTGTTCGGGCTCGCGCCCTACCGGACGACCTCGCTTCGCGAGGTCTTGCAGCGGGCCGAGACTGCGACCGCCAAGCCGCGGACCTACGCCGATCGCTTCGAGCCGCGGCAGCCCCGGCTGCTCTCGCCCGGCGAGCGCTGGTCCGGGACGTTCTCGGGCCGCGGGCGGTTGCCGCGCGGCGTGCCGATCCGGGTGGTGCTCGGCCGCTTCGTGATCACCGGCGAGCTACCGCGCGGGCTCGTCCGGATGTTCCTCTGCGTCTCGCGCCGGTACGTACGCCTCCGCTAGGGCCGCGCTGCTACCCCCGGGGTCAGGTCTTGCATTACGACACCGAGCGCGAAACACGCCTACTCGCGAGCAACAACTCGGAAGAAAACGATCCCCAGCTGTTGGCGGATTGATCCGGTACTGGCGCGGACTTGCTGCAGTGCAAGACCTGACCCCGGTTTGGGCGTCAGTGGTCAGCGGCGATGCGCCTCGGTCGCTGCGCGCAGGCGGGCGGCGTGCTCGCTCGTCAGTTGGCCGCGGCGGAGACGCCACGTCCAGTTGCCGTCCGGGCGGCCGGGGGTGTTCAGCCGCGCCTCGCTGCCGAGGCCGAGCACGTCCTGGACGGGCACGACTGCGAGCAGCGCGGGCGAGGAGAGTGCGAGCTCGAGCAGCGACCACGCGGGGTCGGCCGGGTCGAGGCCCGTCTCGCGCTGCGCTCGCGGCGAGAGCGACGCCCACCAGCCGAGCGCAGTGTCGTGGTCGTGGGTGCCCGTGTAGACGACGGCGTGCTCGGGATGGTTCTCGAGCCGATGCGGGCTCGACCGCCTGCCGGCGAAGCCGAACTGGAGCACGACCATGCCCGCTAGCCCGAGCCGGTCACGCAGCCGGTAGACGGCCGGGGTGACACTGCCGAGGTCCTCCGCCACGAGCGGCAGTTCGCCGAGCTCGCGCCGCGCCGCCTCGAAGAGCTCGATTCCGGGCCCGCGCCGCCAGCGGCCGGCCTTCGCGGTCTTCGCGCCTGCCGGGACGGCCCAGTACGAGACGAAGCCGCGGAAGTGGTCGAGCCGCGTGAGGTCGACGAGCTCGAACGTGCGGCGGAAGCGCTCGGTCCACCAGCGGTACCGCTCCGACCGCGCCGCTCGCCAGCGGTAGGTGGGATTGCCCCAGAGCTGGCCGGTGGCGCTGTAGGCATCCGGCGGCGCGCCTGCCACGAGCCGTGTGTCGAAGAGCTCCGGGTGCGAAGTAAGGTCAGCGCCCGCGTCCGAGACGTAGATCGGCAGGTCCCCGAAGATGCGCACGCCCTTGGTCGCGGCATAGCGCCGCAGCGCTGACCACTCGCGCTCGAACCGCACCTGCCCTTCCAGTGCGCCGCGACCTTCCCACTGCGCCCACTCGCCCGCCCAGTACGAGTGACGTGCGGCGAAGTCCTCGAGCTCATCTGCCGAGACCGGTGCGCGAGGCTCCGCCAGCAGCGCGGTCGAGCCGGCGAAGGCGGAGCGGGCGCGGTACGGCGAGCCGTGCTCGTCCGGCGGCCCGAGTGGGAGCACCTCCCACCAGGACTGGCCCGCGTCGGCCAGCCAGTCGACGAAGTGGTACGCCTCCTCGCCCAGACGCCCGCCGGGAAGCGAGGTCGGGTGCAGCAATACGCCGCTGGACCGGCTCAACTCCACGGCGCGCTGTTTACGGTTCGGGTCGGATCGAAACTGACACGGAGCAGAGCATGGCCCCTCGCATCCAGATCCAGAACATCACGCCGCTCGTCGACTGTGGCCGCTACCCGGTCAAGGCCTGTGTCGGCGACGAGGTTCGCGTGGAGGCGACGATCTTCCGCGACGGGCACGAGATGCTCGGCGCCGCGCTCCGCACCAAGGCGCCCGGCGCGACGCGGTGGCGGGAGACGCCGATGGAAGACCTCGGCAACGACCGCTGGGCGGCGACCTTCACCCCGGATTCCTGCGGCCGCTGGTCGTACCGCGTCGAGGGGTGGGTCGACCCGGTGCGCTCGTTCCAGTGGGAGCTGCGGCGCAAGGTCGAGGGGGGCCAGAAGGATCTCTCGAGCGAGCTGGCCGAGGGCGCGCTGCTGCTCGGCCGGGAGCGCGTCACGGTCGACGAGGCGCTCCGGGCGGAGCCGGGGGAGCGGCTCGAGCGAACCGCCTCCGAGACGCTGCGGGTCGACGTCGACACGCCGCTTGCCCGCTTCGGCGCCTGGTACGAGCTGTTCCCGCGCTCGTGGGGCGGCTTCGAAGGCGTGGAGGCGCAGCTGCCGCGCTTCGCCGAGCTCGGCTTCGACGTGCTCTACCTGTCGCCGGTCCACCCGATCGGCCGCACGAATCGCAAGGGCCCTAACAACACGCTCACCGCCGGCCCCGACGACCCGGGCAGCCCGTGGGCGATCGGCGCCGAAGAGGGCGGCCACACCGCGGTCAACCCCGAGCTCGGCACGCTCGAGGACTTCGAGCGCCTCGTGGCGGCCGCGCGCGAGCAGGGCATCGAGATCGCGCTCGACTACGCGATCCAGTGCTCGCCCGACCATCCGTGGCTGAAGGAGCACCCGGAGTGGTTCCACCGCCGCCCGGACGGGACGCTGAAGTACGCCGAGAACCCGCCGAAGCGCTACCAGGACATCTACAACGTGAACTTCGACAGCGAGGACAGCGAGGGCCTCTGGAACGCGTTGCGCGACGTGATGCTGTTCTGGATCGACCGCGGCGTGAAGGTCTTCCGCGTCGACAACCCTCACACGAAGCCGGCGTCGTTCTGGGAGTGGCTGATCGGCGAGGTGCGCGCGCGGGAGCCCGAGCTCGTGCTGCTCTCGGAGGCCTTCACGCGGCCCGCAATGATGACGACGCTCGGCAAGGTCGGCTTCCAGCAGTCCTACACCTACTTCACCTGGAAGAACACGAAGGCCGAGCTCCACGAGCTGATGGCGCAACTGCTCGAGTGGACGCCGTTCCTGCGGCCGAACTTCTTCGCGAACACGCCCGACATCCTCCACGAGTATTTGCAGCGCGGGGGCCGGCCTGCGTTCGAGGCGCGGCTCGTGCTCGCGGCTACGCTCAGCCCGAGCTACGGGATCTACTCGGGCTTCGAGTCGGTCGAGAACGTGCCCGCGGCCGCGGGCAGCGAGGAGTACCTCGACTCCGAGAAGTACGAGCGCAAGCAGCGCAGCCTCGACGGCGAGCTGCTGCCGCTCGTGCAGCGGCTGAACAGGATCCGTCGCGAGCACGCCGCCTTCCAGCGCCTGGAGAACCTGCGCTGGCTCGACACCGAGAACGAGCAGCTGGTCGCCTATGCAAAGGACGAAGCGCTCGTCGTCGTCAACCTCGACCCGCGCCACCCGCAGGAAGGCGTCGCGATCGTCCCGGCCGCGCTCGGCCTGCCGCCGGCCTTCACCGTCCGCGACCTGCTCGCCGAGGCGGACTTCCACTGGCGCATTGGCCGCAACTACGTCCGGCTCGAGCCGGGCCAGTCCCACATCCTCCACGTCACGCGATGAGACACCAAGTAACAGACTGTTACTTGAAGGTTGGAGCGCGCCGTGCACGGTGGCTCCTCGGATTCGAGAGCCCTTGTAACAGACTGTTACTTGCTGATGGAACGTTCCTGGTGGAGGCCGGCTTGGACGGCCGGAGCAATGTCGCGCGAAGGCGCGTGATCCTCATGGGAAGGGGGCCCATGGGGGAAACCGGAGGTTTCCCCCATGAGTGAGGCCGGACACTGGTTCGAGTCTGACCCGCTGTGGTTCAAGCACGCGGTCTTCTACGAGATCCACGTGCGCGGGTTCTTCGACGGGAACGCCGACGGGATGGGAGACCTGCGGGGAGTGACGGACAAGCTCGACTACCTGGAGTGGCTCGGGATCGACTGCATCTGGCTCCTACCGATGTACCCCTCGCCGCTGCGCGACGGCGGCTACGACATCGCCGACTTCTACGACATCCACCCCGACTACGGGACGGTCGAGGACTTCCGCGCGTTCGTCGACGCCGCACACCAGCGGCAGATCCGGGTGATCGCCGACCTCGTCATGAACCACACCTCGTCCGACCACCCGTGGTTCCAGGAGGCCCGCAGCTCGCCCGACTCGCCGAAGCGCGACTGGTACGTCTGGTCGGACACCGACGAGGGCTACGCCGACGCTCGCGTGATCTTCGTCGACACCGAACCGTCGAACTGGACCTGGGACCCGCTGGCCGGCCAGTACTACTGGCACCGCTTCTTCTCGCACCAGCCAGACCTCAACTACGAGAACCCGGAGGTGCGGGACGAGATGCTGCGTGTGCTGCGCTTCTGGCTCGACCTCGGGATCGACGGCTTCCGGCTCGACGCCGTGCCGTACCTCTACGAGGTCGAGGGGACGAACTGCGAGAACCTTCCGCGGACGCACGAGTACCTCAAACGCGTCCGGGAAGAGGTCGACGCGAACTACCCCGACCGCGTCCTGCTCGCGGAGGCGAACCAGTGGCCGGAGGACGTCGTCGAGTACTTCGGCGACGGCGACGAGTGCCACATGGCGTTCCAGTTCCCGATCATGCCGCGGATGTTCATGTCGCTCCGCCGCGAGGACGCTACGCCGATGTACGAGATCCTCGAACGCACGCCGTCGATCCCGGACAACTGCCAGTGGGGGCTCTTCCTGCGCAACCACGACGAGCTGACGCTCGAGATGGTCACCGACGACGAGCGCGACTACATGTACGCCGAGTACGCGAAGGACCCGCGCATGAAACTCAACCTCGGGATCCGGCGGCGGCTCGCGCCACTGCTCGACAACGGCCGCGACGAGATCGAGCTGATGAACGCGATCCTGTTCTCGCTTCCGGGTTCACCCGTCCTCTATTACGGGGACGAGATCGGTATGGGCGACAACGTCTTCCTCGGCGACCGCGACGGCGTGCGCACGCCGATGCACTGGACCGGCGACCGCAACGGCGGCTTCTCGACCGCCGACTTCGCGCAGCTCTACCTGCCGCCGCTGATGGATCCCGTCTACGGCTACGCGGCGGTGAACGTCGAGGCACAGCTGCGGACGCCGACCTCGCTGCTGCGCTGGCTGCACCGCTTCGTCGAGCTGCGCAAGCAGCACCCGGTCTTCGGGCTCGGGACGTACGAGCCGCTCGAGCCGTCGAACCCGCGGATCTTCGCCCACGCGCGCCGCTGGGAGGAGGAGATCGTGCTCTGCGTCCACAATCTCGCGCGGACCGCGCAGGCGGCCGAGCTGGACTTGGCAGAGTTCGACGGGCTGGTGCCCGAGGAGATGTTCGGCCAGACGCGCTTCCCGCCGATCGGCGAGCTGCCGTACCTGCTCACGTTCGGTGCTCGTGGCTTCTACTGGTTTCGCCTGGTGGAGGAGGAGGCGGCGTGAGCGGAGTGAGAGAACTCGTCGTCGGGCTCCCGGAAGAGGAGCTGCGCGAGTTCGTGCTGGCGCAGCGCTGGTACGGCTCCAAGTCGGAAGAGGTGGCTTCGGTTCGCGCCGTGGACGCGTTCCCGCTCCGGAAAGAAGGCGAGCCGTTGCTGGCGGTGGCGGTCGTGGAGGTGCGGTTCCAGAGCGGGACGCATGATCTCTACAACGTGCCGGTCGGGCTGCGGCGTGGTGCCGGCGGCTTCGCCTCGGTCGACGGCTGGTCGGCCTTCGACGCGCTCGAGGACGAGCAGCTCGTGCTCGATCTCGTCGGGTTGATCGGTGCGCAGACGACGCTGGAGCACGAGGGCGGGATGCTCCAGTTCGGCGCCGTCGACGGGGCCGTGCCCGCGGGCCCGGTGCGGGCGATGGGCGCCGAGCAGTCGAACACGTCGGTGGTGCTCGACGATCAGCTCGTGCTCAAGGTCTACCGCAAGCTCGAGGCGGGCGTGAACCCCGAGCTCGAGCTGCTGCGCTTCCTCACCGAGCGCGGCTTCCCGGCGATCGCGTCGCTGCAGGGCTGGGCGGCCCACGTCGGCCAGCCGCTCGACGCGACGCTCGCGATCCTGCAGGACTTCGTGCCGGTTCGCGACGACGGCTGGGCCTTGGCGCTGAAGGACCTCGAGGCGGGTGGCGACGGCTTCGTCGGGCTCGTGCGGCGGCTCGGGGAGGTGACCGGCGAGATGCACAGCGTCCTTGCCTCCGACGCCGCCGATCCGGCGTTTGCCCCGGAGGAGCCAAGCGGGGAGGCGCTGGCGCTGATCGTCGCGCGGATCGACGAGGAGATCGAGCAGGTCTTCAACTCGCTGCCCGACGAGCCGGCGCTGGAGCCGATCGCAGGCCGCGGGGACGACCTGCGCGACCGGTTGCAGGAGATCGGGCAAAGCGGCTCGCTTGGCAGGCTGATCCGCCATCACGGCGACTACCACCTCGGCCAGGTGCTCTGGACCGAGAACGAGGACTGGGTCGTGCTCGACTTCGAGGGCGAGCCCGCGCGGCCCCTGCGCGAGCGGCGGCACAAGCGGTCGCCTCTGCGCGATGTCGCCGGGATGCTGCGCTCGTTCTCGTACGCCGCCAGCGCGTCCGAGCTCGAGCACGGGGTCGAGCCGCCGCCGGGGTGGGAGGGCCAGGTCCGGTCGGAGTTTCTCGCCGGCTACCTCGCGGAGGTCGACCCGGCGCTCGTGCCGGTGGACGCGTCGCTGGAACGGCGGCTGCGGCTGTTCGAGCTCGAGAAAGCGCTCTACGAGCTGCACTACGAGCTCGGACACCGCCCGAACTGGGTGCGCGTCCCGGTGGCGGGGATCCTCCAGCTCCTGGACGAGCCGGCATGACGGCCTGGGGACAGATCGCCACACTCTCGTCACACCTCAGCCGTGGCCTTTCCGGCCACGGCCGGGGACAGTCCCACGACGTGGCCCGAAGGGCCACGTCGGGAAGGGACACGGCGTGAACGAGGTCGAGCAGCTCGTCGCCGGACGGCTCTCCGACCCGCACCACTTGCTCGGGGCTCACCCGCACGACGGCGGCGTGGTCGTGCGCGCCTGGCGGCCCGAGGCGCAGGCGGTTGTGGCGAAGCCGGAGAACGCGCCGCCGGTCCAGCTCGAGCTGAGGCATCCCGCCGGCCTCTTCGAGGGCGTCGTCCCCGACGCCGACGCGCCGCTCAGCTACGAGCTCGAGGTCAGCTACCCGGACGGCAACACGTTCACGCTGCGCGATCCGTACGCCTTCCGGCCGACCCTCGGAGAGCTCGATCTCCATCTCGCCGGCGAAGGGCGGCACGAGCGGATCTACGAACGCCTTGGCGCGCACCTGCGCGACGCCGAGGGCGTGACCGGCACGGCCTTCGCGGTCTGGGCCCCGAACGCGACCGCCGTCAGCGTCGTCGGCGACTTCAACGGCTGGGACGGGCGTCTCAACCCGATGCGCAGCCTCGGCGCCTCCGGCATCTGGGAGCTCTTCGTTCCCGGCCTCGACGAGGGGGAGCGGTACAAGTACGAGCTGAAGGGGCCACAGGGCGAGCTGCTGCCGCCGAAGGCCGACCCGTACGCACACGCCGCCGAGGTCCCGCCGGCCACCGCCTCGCGCGTCTACCGCTCCCGCCACGAGTGGCGCGACGACGACTGGCTCGATGGCCGCCGGGTGCACGACCCGCTCCGGGAGCCGGTCTCGATCTACGAGGTGCACCTCGAGTCCTGGCGGCGCAACCCGCTCGAGGACAACCGAGCGCTGACCTACCTCGAGCTCGCCGACGAGCTCGCCGAGTACGCCACCGACCTCGGCTTCACCCACGTCGAGCTGCTGCCGGTGATGCACCATCCGTTCCCCGGCTCGTGGGGCTACCAGGTGACCGGCTACTTCGCCCCGAGCCCGCGCCTGGGCGAGCCCGACGACCTGAAGACGTTCGTCGAGCGCCTGCACGGCCACGGCGTCGGCGTGATCCTCGACTGGGTGCCGGCGCACTTCCCGCGCGACGAGTGGGCGCTCGCGCACTTCGACGGCACCGCCCTGTACGAGCACGACGACCCGCGCCGCGGTGCGCATCCCGACTGGGGAACGCTCGTCTTCAACCTCGGCCGCAACGAGGTGCGCAACTTCCTGCTCGCGAACGCGCTCTTCTGGCTCGAGGAGTACCACGCCGACGGCCTGCGTGTGGACGCCGTCGCCTCGATGCTCTATCTCGACTACTCGCGGGACGAAGGCGAATGGGTGCCGAACCGCTTCGGTGGCAACGAGGACCTCGACGCGGTCGACTTTCTCAGGCGTTTCAACGAGCTCGTCCACGGCCGCGAGCCGGGGACGATCAGCGCCGCCGAGGAGTCCACCGCGTGGCCGGGCGTCTCCAGGCCGACCTACCTCGGCGGGCTCGGCTTCGGCTTCAAGTGGAACATGGGCTGGATGCACGACACGCTGGACTACTTCCAGCGCGAGCCCGTGCACCGGCGCTTCCACCACCACCAGCTGACGTTCAGCCTGATGTACGCCTTCTCGGAGAACTTCGTCCTCCCGCTCTCCCACGACGAGGTCGTGCACGGGAAGGGCTCGCTCCTACAGAAGATGCCCGGCGACCGCTGGCAGCAGCTTGGGAACCTGCGTGCGCTCTACGCCTACATGTGGGCGCACCCCGGCAAGAAGCTGCTCTTCATGGGCGGTGAGCTGGCGCAGGAGCGGGAGTGGGACCACGCAGGGAGCCTCGACTGGCACCTGCTCGAGCAGGCCGGCCACTCGGGCGTCCAGTCGCTCGTGCGCGACCTGAACCGCCTCTATCGCACCGAGCCCGCGCTGCACGAGGTCGACTTCGAGCCCGCCGGCTTCCGCTGGCTCGAGCCGAACGACGCCGACGCGAACGTGCTCGCGTTCGCGCGCCTACCCGAGGGCAAGGGCCGCCCGCTGGTCTGCGTCTGCAACCTCTCGCCGGTCCCGCGCGAGGGCTATCGCCTCGGCCTCCCGCGCGGCGGCAGCTGGCGCGAGCTGCTGAACACCGACTCGACGTTCTACGGAGGCTCCGACGTCGGGAACCTCGGCGCGATCGCCGCGTCCGGACCGCCCTGGCACGAGCAGGCGCAGTCCGCCGAGCTGCGCCTGCCGCCGCTCGCCGTCGTCTGGCTCGTGCCGGACGGCTAGCGGCGCCGCGGAGAACCACGGCGCCGCTCGGCACGGCAGCTACTCGAGGCCCGAGAGGTCGATCCCGCAGCTGTCGGCCGCGCCGAAGACCGCGGGGATGATCGCGCTGTCCTCGAAGTCGTCGATGCCTTGTCGTTGCTCAGGACGCGGGTGTTCTGCTTCAGGCCCTGCAGCGACGACGACACGCGGATGCAGTCGAACGCGGCCGCAGAGCAAACTCACCGTCCGGCCGGTCTTGACCGTAGGCCGGGGCCCCTCGGCGCTAGGCCGTGGACGGCTGGATGTTGTTGTTCCTGCGGAAGAGGTTGCCCGGGTCGTAGCGGGCCTTGACCTCGGTGAGGCGGTCGAGGTTCCGGCCGAACGCGCGCGGGACGCTCGACCTGGCTGGATCCTCGGGGCCTGTGAAGTTCAGGTAGGTGGAGCCGGTGCCCAGGGCGTCCACCTCGGCCCAGGCCTCCCGGACCCACGCGATGTTCGCCTCGTCGTCGCCTGGATCCGGCCAGTTGCCGGCCACGGAGACCATGTACTGCGCCGCTCGCTCGCCGAACGCCGACTCGTCGGGCCCGACGCGCGCGACCTCCCCGCCCATGGGGTAGACGTCGACGAAGGTAAGGCCAGACGGCCGTTCGGCCGAACGGCGGGCGACGATCTCGATCACCTCATCCGAGACCTCCGGCACGTAGGCCGACTTCCAGTACGCGCGAAGCATCCCCCGCGGGAAGAACGCATCGAAGGCCGACTGCACGGCCGCGAACGGCATCGGCTGGGAGATGTCCGCCAGCGGCTTGGCGAGCTCACGCAGCGGCTGCATGACCTTCATACCCTCGCCGGCGTCGCCCGCGTAGACGGCTCCGACGACGAAGCACTGCCGGTCGTGGATCGGCTCGGGCAGACCTGGATCGGCGGGAAACGTGAGCGACAGCGCCTCCGACGACACCTCGTCGGGCGCCGCGGCGAAGTAGTCGCGGTACCCGCGCAGGACCTCGGCGGCCGACTCGACGGGATAGAAGACCCCGGCGAACGCCACGACCGGGCCGACGGGGTGGAGCCGGAACGTGAAGGAGGTGACGACACCGAAGTTGCCGCCCCCGCCGCGGAGCGCCCAGAGCAGTTCGGGGTTCGTTTCGGCGGACGCCGTTCGCACCTCACCGTCGGCTCCTACCACCTGCGCGGACACGAGGTTGTCGCACGCAAGCCCGTGCTTGCGCCGCAGCCACCCGTACCCGCCGCCCAATGTCAGCCCGGCGACACCTGTCTCCGAGGCGACTCCAAACGGGGTCGCGAGGCCGAAGACCTGTGTCTCTCGGTCGACGTCGCCCAGGACTGCTCCACCCTGTACATGCGCGACGCGCGCCTCGGGGTCGACCTGCACGCCGCGCATCGATGAGAGGTCGAGAACGAACCCGCCATCCGAGCTCGACAGGCCGGCCACCGAGTGCCCGCCGCCTCGTACCGTGGGAGTCAGGTCGTTGTCGCGGGCAAAGTTGACCGCGGCGACCACGTCGGCCGTCCCGGTGCAGCGGACGACCACTGCGGGCCGGTCGACGTGCATCGCGTTGAACGGCCTCCGAGCGAGCCCGTAGCCAGGGTCGGAGGGCGTCGATGCCTCCCCGCGGAGCTGCATCTTCAACTCGGACAGACGTTCCCCGGGGATCGCGGCAGTAGTGCCCATCACAGCCTCCCTTGACCCCGGTTCCTGAGCCGTGAGTCTACGCCCTTGTGCGCGGGCGCCACGGGGGCGGTGCGTGTGCCGGCGATCCAGGTGGGTAGGCTCGCGACCGTGGACGGCCGCGTCGAAGTCCGGATGTCGGGGATCGTCGAGCCGCGCCGGTGAGGCAGGTCTGGCCGGGCGCGCCGTTCCCTCTCGGCGCGACCTGGGACGGCGAGGGGACGAACTTCTCGCTCTTCAGCGAGCACGCCGAGCGCGTCGAGCTCTGCCTCTTCGGCGACGACGGCGAGGAGCGCGTGCCGCTGGAAGAGCGCAACGCCTTCAACTGGCACGGCTACCTCCCGGGCGTCGGCCCCGGCCAGCGTTACGGCTACCGCGTCCACGGCCATTACCGCCCGGGGGACGGGCATCGCTTCAACGCGGCCAAGCTCTTGATCGACCCCTACGCGAAGGCGATCGAGGGAACGGTCGACTGGTCGGCTGGGCACGTGTTCCCGTACGTGATGGACGGGAGCGAGGACGCCGACCTGCGCGCCGACGGCCAGGACGACGCGGCAGCCATCCCGAAGTGCGTCGTGGTCGACCCGTCCTTCGACTGGGAGGGCGACGAGCTGCTCAACATCCCCTGGTCGTCGACAGTCATCTACGAGGTCCACGTCAAGGGGTTCACGCAGCGCTTCGGCCCGCTGCGCGAGGAGCTGCGCGGCACGTACGCGGGGCTCGCGAGCGACGAGGCGATCGAGCACCTGCGCTCGCTCGGCGTGACGGCGGTGGAGCTGCTGCCCGTCCACCACATCGCGGACGAGCACTTCCTGCTCGATCGTGGGCTGACGAACTACTGGGGCTACAGCTCGATCGGCTTCCTCGCGCCGCACGCGCTCTACTCGGCGAGCGGCATCGGCGGTGAGCAGGTGCCCGAGTTCAAGGGGATGGTGAAGGCGCTTCACCGCGCCGGGATCGAGGTGATCCTCGACGTCGTCTACAACCACACCGCCGAGGGCAACCACCTCGGCCCGATGCTCGCCTTCAGGGGCGTCGACAACGCGTCCTACTACCGGCTCTCGCCCGACGACCCGCGCCATTACGTCGACTTCACCGGCACCGGCAACTCGCTCAACCCGGTGCACCAGAGCGTCCTGCGGCTGATCATGGACTCGCTGCGCTACTGGGCGATGGAGTGCCACGTCGACGGCTTTCGCTTCGACCTTGCGGCCGCGCTCGCGCGCGAGTTCTGGGACGTGAACCGCCTCGCCGCCTTCTTCGACGTCATCCACCAGGACCCGGTGCTCTCGCAGGTGAAGCTGATCGCGGAGCCGTGGGACGTCGGGCCGGGCGGCTACCAGGTCGGCAACTTCCCCGTCCTGTGGACGGAGTGGAACGGGCTCTACCGCGACACCGTGCGCGACTTCTGGCGCGGCGCGACCAACGGTGTCGGCGACTTCGCGGCCCGCCTCACGGGCTCGAGCGACCTCTACGCCGAGGACGGGCGGCGCCCGGTCGCGTCGATCAACTTCGTCACCGCCCACGACGGCTTCACCCTGCGCGACCTCGTCTCGTACAACGAGAAGCACAACGAGGCGAACCTCGAGGACAACCGCGACGGAAGCGACGACAACCGCTCCTGGAACTGCGGCGCCGAGGGCGACACTGACGACCCGGAGGTGAACGCGCTGCGCCGCCGCCAGCAGCGCAACTTCCTCGCGACGCTGTTCCTCTCGCAAGGCGTGCCGATGCTGCTCGGCGGCGACGAGCTCTCACGCACGCAGGTCGGCAACAACAACGCCTGGTGCCAGGACAACGCGCTCTCGTGGTTCGACTGGGAGCGCGCCGACGACCAGCGCGAGCTGCTCGAGTTCACGCGGCGGCTGATCTTCATGCGCCGCCACCACCCGGTCTTCCGGCGCCGCTACTTCCTGCAGGGCAGGAGCGTCACCGGCTCCGGGCTCCCCGACGTGTGGTGGTTCCGGCCCGACGGGCGGCGCATGACGAGGCGCGACTGGGAGGACGGCGGCGTGCGCTGGCTCGGCATGTTCTTGAACGGCGAGGAGCTGCACGAGACGACCTCCCGCGGCGAGCCGATCGGCGACGAGTCGTTCCTGCTGCTCTTCAACGCGCACCACGAGCCCGTCACCTTCCAGCTCCCCGCGCGGCGGTTCGGCGCGCGCTGGAAGCTCGACCTCTCGACCGCCGAGCCGCACGCGGAGGAGCGCTCGTTCGCGGCGCGCGAGCCCGTCGAGGTGGAGTCGCGCTCGCTCGTCGTGCTGCGGCGCGGCTGGTGACTACCCGGTGACTACCTGATGACGATCGGCCGGCTCGAGGTCTTCGTATCGAGCCAGATGACCCGGAAACGCGCGCCCACCTGCGACCGGACGACGCGCTTGTAGGACCCCCGGGCGTCGGTCAAGGCCCGTCCGCCGACGTTGGCCCAGCGGCCGCGCACGAGCCGCTGCAGCTGGTACTCGCGCCTTCCGTGGCCCGGGCGCACCTGGCCCCAGATCGTGGTGCGCTGCCTGCGTCGGCCCGATTCCGCGATCGGGAGCATGAACGAGTTGAACGCCGGCTTCGGGATCCCCGACGGGGACACGAGCCCGCTCTGCCACCCGTTGTGCCGCGACTCGTCCTGGACGAGGAACTGGATCAGGAGGTCGACGAACGGCGCGCCCCTCACCCGCAGCGCCGAATCGGCGACGTACTTCGCCTGCAGGATCGGCGAGACGCCGAGCGGGTCGAGCTCGTTCGTCTGGTAGCCGTACTCGGTCAGCCAGATCCGCTTCGGCCCGAAGTCCCGCTGCACCTCGCGCACGAGCGCCGGGAGGTTCGCCAGCGTCAGCACGCCGGTGCAGTAGCGGCACACGCCTTTCGCGAACCCGAACGGCCGCTCGCCGCGCGTGACCGGGTACGGGTGATGCGAGTAGGCGTCGAGCCGCGCGTGCGCCGCGCGCATCCCGCGCATGAACTTGACGGGCGAGAGGCCGGTCTTCGTCGACCGCGGCGAGGTCGCGCCGCCGGCGACGCGGTTCAGCGGGTTCTGGGCGACCAGCGCGTCGTAGGTCGGGTTCAGCAGCCGCTGCACGTAGAGGCGCGGCGAGTTCGGGCTCAGGAACGTGCGCAGGTTCGGTTCGTTCCAGATCTCCCACAGCCGCACCCACGGGTAGCGCTTCGCGACCGCCACGGCGAAGGCGGCGAGCGAGCTCTTACTCCTCGGCACCGCCCTCGGGATGCGGCTGTCACTCGCCCACACGGGCGTCCGGTACAGGGTTACCAGCACCGTGATCCCGTGCGCGCGGAGGCCTCCGAGGACGGCGTCCATGTTCGTCCAGTCGTAGGCGGGATCGTCCGGCTCGGCGGGGTGCCGCGGCTTCGTCGGCGCGATCGCCCGCCAGTTGACCATGTAGCGCACGAGCTTCGCGCCGAGCTCGTCGAGCGTCGCGAGGTTCGGCTCGAGCGACGGGCCGGCCGCGAGGTAGGCGTCGTCCTGGACCCCGAAGCGGACCGAAGGTGAGGCGGCGGCCGTGGACGGCAGGAGGGCCGAGACGGCCGCCGCGGCGAGCGCGGCGAGGAGTGCGAGCTTCAATGCCTTCGCATTGAAGCTATGCGCCAGGAGGGATGCGGTAAAGGCCTTGTAAGAATTCCTGGCGGATCGAGGAGGTCCCGGCCCCCGCCCGGGGAGCGAGCGAGGGCCGGCGAGAGCTCAGTGGACGACGATCGGCCGCGTCGAGATCTTCTCGGCCGACGCGGGACCGCCCGGGAGGTAGAGCACGCGCAGGCGCGTCCCTCTCTGGACGCGGATCACGCGGGTGTACGAGCCGAAGACGTTGGTCCGCGCCGGGTGGCCGATCGAGACCCAGCGTCCTCGAGCCAGCCGCTGCAGCCGGTACCAGCGCCGTCCTTTGCCCGGGCGCGCCTGGCCCCAGATCGTCGTGCGGAGGCCTCGCCTGCCGGACTGGACGATCGGGAGCATGAACGAGTTGAACGATGGCTTCACCACTCCGGCGGCCGAGAACAGCCCGCTCTGCCAGCCGGAGAGCCGCGGCTCGTCCCTGATGATGAAGTGGATCAGCACGTCGACGAACCGTGCGCTCTTCGCCCGCAGGGCGGCCTGGGCGACGTACTTGGCCTGCACGGACCGCGAGACGCCGAAGCGGTCGGGCGGGTTCGTCTGGTAGCCGTACTCGGTCAGCCAGATCCGCTTCGGCCCGAAGTCCCGCCGAACCTCCTTCAGCAGCACCGGCAAGTTGGCGAGGGTGATCAGGCCCTTGCAGTACTTGCACACGCCGCGCGCGAAGCCGGTCGGCCGTTCGCCCCGCGTCACTGGGTACGGGTGGTGGGAGTACGCGTCCAGGTGAGCGTGCGCCGCGCGCATCCCGCGCATGAAGGCGACGGGCGACAGGCCGCTCGGCGTCCGCCGCGGCGAGGTCGCGCCGCCGGCGATGCGATTCGAGAGGCGTTCCCGCTTCAGCACGGCGTACGTCGGGTTGAGCAGGCGCTGGACGTACAGCGCGGGCGAGTTGGGCTTCAGGAAGCGGCGCAGGTTCGGCTCGTTCCAGACCTCCCACAGCCGGATCCACTGGTAGCGCCGTGCGACGGCCAGGGCGAATGCCGAGAGCGAGTACTTGCTCCTCGGCACGCCGTTGGCGCCGAGGCCGCCGTTCGCCCACGCGGGTGTGTGGGCGAGCGTGACGATCACGGCGATCTTGCGCTCGTGCAGGCCGTTGAGCACTGCGTCGGCGTCCGACCAGTCGTAGGCCGGGTCGCCGGGGTTGACTGCGCGCTTCGGCTTGCGTTTCGCAATGTGACGCCAGTCGACCGTGTAGCGGACGAGCTTCGCGCCCAGCCGGTCGAGCGTGTCGAGCCTGCCCTGCAGAGTCGGGCCTGCCGAGAGGTAGGCGTCGTCCTGGACGCCGAAATGGATGTAGGGCGAGGCCTGCGAAGTGGCCGGAAGGAGCAATGTGACGAGTGCGGCGGCGAGGGCCGCGAGCACTGCGAGTTTCATGCGGAAGACCCCCTGAGTCGGGTTTCTTGTCTGCTATCCGCTACGACGGCCGTCGGAACCGCAAGTCGGTAAGACTCCTGTAAGGATTCCATGCAGAAGCCAGTTTCTGTATTTTGCAGCTATGTCCCGACGCGAGCTGAAGCCGCTGGCCGCCGAGCTGTCCACGTGCTGGCGCGAGCTTGGGACGATCCTGGCCAGCCGGCGCCTGCATGCGTCGCTCCACCCCGAGCTCGGCTCGAAGCTCACGCCGAGCAAGCTCCGCTCGCTCGCGCTGATCGGCGAGAGCGGCGGCCTGCGCATCGGCGAGCTCGCCGACCGCGTCGGGGTCGACGACACGACCGCGACCCGCATGGTCGATCGGCTGGAGGAGATCGGGATGGCCCGGCGGCACGGCGCGCAGGGCGACCGGCGCGCGATCCTCGTGGAGCTCACCCCGGCAGGCCAGGAGCTGGTCGCCGGCGTCGCCGAGCAGCGCCTGCTCTTCTTCTGCGACGTGCTCGAGGCGCTCGAGCCCGAGGAGCGCGCGCAGCTCGTACAGCTGACCGCCAAGGCCGCGCTCGTGCTCCGTACCCGCACCGACGAGCTGGTCGCGCGGTGACCGCGCTGGCGCGCGCGGAGGAGCGCGCCGAGCAGGTCGTCCTCGTCGACGGGCTCGCCGTCCGTTTCGGCGACGTCGAGGCCGTGGCCGGAATCAGCTTCGACGTGGCGGCCGGCGAGGCGTTCGGCCTGCTCGGCCCGAACGGCGCGGGCAAGACCACGACGATCCGCGTGCTGACGACGCTGTTGAAGCCGGGAGCTGGGACGGCCCTCGTCGCTGGCCACGACGTGGTCCGCGACGGGCTCGCCGTGCGCCAGTCGATCGGCTACATCCCGCAGGCGATCTCGATCGACGGCGCGCTCACGGCATACGAGAACCTCGAGTTCTACGGCCGGGCGACGGGTGTGCCGCGGCGCGAGCGGCGGCCGCGGATCGAGGAGGCCGTCGAGGCGATGCAGCTCGGGTCGTTCCTGGACCGGCTCGGCCGCACGCTCTCCGGCGGGATGCTGCGCCGGCTCGAGATTGCAACCGCGCTGCTCAAGCACCCGACCGTCCTCTTCCTCGACGAGCCGACGGTCGGCCTCGACCCGACCGCGCGACGGCTGGTCTGGGAGCGCCTCGAGCTCCTGCGCGAAGAGGCCGGCACCACGATCTTCGTCACCACGCACCAGATGGAGGAGGCGGAGCGCCAGTGCGACCGGATCGCGATCATGGACCGTGGGACGATCGCCGCGATCGGCTCGCCCGTCCAGCTGCGGCAGCGGTTCGGCGTGCCGGCGCTCGAGGACGTCTTCACGGAGGTCACGGGCGGCAGGCTCGAGGAAGGAGGGAGCTTCCGGGATGTCCGCGCGAGCCGCAGACGTTCGCGCCGGCTCGCATGAGTCCGCGCTGAGGCTGCTTCCGGTGCGCGCCGCGCGCCTGCGCGACGGCACCGTCGCCATGGGCTGGGCGGAGCTGCGCAAGCTCCGGCACGACCACCTGGACATCTTCACCCGCTCGGTGCAGCCGCTCCTCTGGCTGTTCGTCTTCGGCACGGCGCTGCGGCACAACCAGTCGCTCGCCGGCGGCTCCGACGACTACCGCGCGTACCTCGCGCCCGGCGTGATGGCGCAGGCAGCGCTGTTCGTGGCGATCTTCTTCGGGCTCGGCGTGATCTGGGAGCGCGACGTCGGCCAGCTGCAGCGCCTCCTGGCGACGCCGATGCCGCGGCTCGGGATCGTGCTCGGCAAGGCCGCGGGCGCCGCCGTGCGTGCACTCACCCAGGCTGTCGTCCTTCTGTGCGTGATCGCGATTGCCGGGATCGGGATCAAGTGGAGCGTTCCGCGCGTCGTCGGCGCAGTCGTGCTGCTGCTCCTCGGAACGATGGCGTTCGCGTGCCTCTCGATGATCCTCGCCTCGCTCGTGCGGACGCGCGAGCGCTTCATGGGCATCGGCCAGCTCGTGGTGATGCCGCTCTTCTTCGCCTCGAGCGCGCTCTACCCGCTCGCGATCATGCCGGTCTGGTTGCGGGTCGTGGCCCACGCGAACCCGCTCAGCTACGAGGTGCACGGGATGCGGGACCTGCTGCTCGGGATCTCGGCCGGCGGCATGCTCTGGCTGGACTTCACCGTCGTCGCCGGCTTCCTCGTGGTAACCGCCGTCATCGCGGCCAAGACCTACCCTCGCGCCATTCTCTGAAGCCCGTCATGCTCCGCGCGTGAGCACGGAGCCCGGCAAGCGCGTGATCCTGTCCGTCGACGTCGGCGGCTCCCATGTCAAGGCTCTGCGCTCGAGCGGCGGCGAGCGGAGGCGGTTTCAGTCGGGCCCGGATCTGACCCCTCCCCAGATGGTGGAGGGCGTCCGCGAACTGACCCCGGACTGGGACTACGACGTCGTCTCGGTCGGCATTCCCGCACCCGTGCGCGAAGGAAAGGTCGCCCGCGAGCCCCTGAACCTCGGCGAGGGCTGGGTCGGGTTCGACTTCGAGCAGGCGTTCGGGAAGCCGACGAAGGTCGTGAACGACGCGGTCATGCAGGCACTCGGCGACTACCAGGACGGCAAGATGCTCTTCCTCGGGCTCGGCACCGGCCTCGGCTCGGCGCTCGTCGTCGACGGGAAGGCAGTGCCGCTGGAGCTCGGCCACCTGCCGTTCCGTAAAGCGACGTTCGAGGACTACGTCGGCGAGCGCGGCCGTGAGCGGCTCGGCAAGAAGAAGTGGCACCACGCGGTCGCCGAGACGGTCGAGCTGCTGGCCGCGGCCACCGTGGCGGACAACGTCGTGCTCGGCGGGGGCAACGCGAAGAGGGTCGACGAGGTGCCGCCGAACGCACGGCTCGGGGCGAACCAGAATGCCTTCCTCGGCGGCTTCCGGCTCTGGGATCCGTCCATCTCCGCGCCGCCGACCGGCTGACCCGACGCCTGCTGGCATGCTGGGGCCATGAGCGGGGAGCTCGCTATCCGCCTGCGCGGAGTCGTGAAACGCTACGGCCAGATCACGGCCGTCGCCGGGCTCGATCTCGATGTCCCAGTCGGGACCTGCGTCGGCCTGCTCGGTCCCAACGGTGCCGGGAAGTCCACGACGATGCGGATGCTGACCGCGCAGTCGATCGCCGACGAAGGCGAGCTCGAGGTGCTCGGCTTCCAGCTGCCGCGCGACTCGAAGCAGGCCCGCGCGCAGTGCGGCGTCGTTCCGCAGCTCGACAACCTCGACGTCTCGCTGACCGTCGAGCAGAACCTGCTCGTCTTCGCACACCTGTACCGGATCGGCGGCCATGACCGGCATGCCGCCATCGAGCGCTCACTCGAGCTGGCGAACCTCGCCGACCGGCGCGACACGCGCGTCGACAAGCTCTCCGGCGGGATGCGGCGGCGCCTGCTGATCGCCCGCGCGCTCGTGCATCAGCCGCGGCTCGTGCTGATGGACGAGCCGACGGTCGGTCTCGACCCGCAGGTGCGCCAGCAGCTGTGGGCGCTCATCGACCGGCTGCGCTACGAAGGGACGACCATCCTCATGTCCACGCACTACATCGAGGAGGCCCAGCGCCTCGCAGACACCGTGCTGATCATGTCCCACGGCGAGGGCGTCGCCCGCGGCAAGCCCGCCGACCTCGTCCTCGAGCACGCGGGGCGCGAGGTGCTCGAGGTCTACGGGCCCCCCAAGCGGCTCGCGGAGGTCGAGTCGGAGGCGAGCGCGTCCGGGCTGAAGACACGTCGTACAGGGACGAGCGTCTCGATCCTCGGGCTCGACGGACGCAACGGCCTCGGCTTCGAAGGAGAGCGCAGGCAGGCGAGCCTCGAGGACGTGTTCGTGCTCCTCACCGGCGAGGAGATCGGCTAGTGGCGGCCGCGTCCCGCACCGCGAAGATCGGACGTCTCGAGCGGTCGGCGATCACCGGCGTCCTCGTCCGCGAGATCGTCAACTTCTCGTCGTACTGGCGCGCCGCGACGTTCTCGTCGACGGTGGAGCCGACGATCTACCTGCTCGCGTTCGGCTTCGGCTTCGGCTCGCTCGTCAGCACGATCAACGGCTACAGCTACGTCGAGTTCGTGGGCACGGGGACGGTGGCGACGGCCGTCCTCTTCTCGTCGGCCTTCGCGGCGATGTTCGGGACGTTCGTCAAGTACCAGTTCCAGCGCACGTACGACGCGATCCTCGCAGCGCCGGTCGACACGGAGGAGCTGGTCACTGCCGAGTCGATCTGGATCGCCCTGCGCGCCGGCGTCTACGGCTGCGTGCCGATGGTGGTCGCGATCTTCTTCGGGCTCGACCCGGCCTGGGGGATGCTGACCGTCCCGTTCATCGGCTTCCTGACGGGGCTCGGGTGGGCGAACTTCGGGATCATGACCGCCGGCTACGCGAAGGCGATCGAGAACTTCAACTACATCGTCAGTGCGGTGCTGACGCCGCTCTTCCTGCTCGCCGGCACGTTCTTTCCGCTCGACGGCCTGCCCAGGTGGCTTCAGGTGCTCGCCGAGCTGAACCCGCTCCACCAGTGCGTCGAGCTCGTGCGCGGGGCGGTGCTTTACGGCTTCGAGTGGAACGATCTCCTGCGCGTCGGGGTGCTCGTCGTGTTCGCGCTCATCATGTGGCGAATCGCGATCCACGCCATGGAGCGCAAGCTGATCGACTGACGGCTTAAGGGTCTTGTAAGACGTGCGCGAGGGGCTCGCGCTTAGCCTGGTCTCATGACCAAGAGAGCGCTCGCGGCGACCGCCGGCGCGGTCTTGCTGCTCGCCACTCCTGCGGCCGCAGCGCCCCTGGCCGGCAACTGGACGCCGACCTCGAGCATGGCGACTCCGCGCGCCTACGCCACAGCGACCCCCCTCACCGACGGGCGCGTGCTCGTGGTCGGCGGTGCCGAGGTCCTCACCGCGGAGCTGTACGACCCGGCCGGCGGCACCTGGTCGCCGGCGGGCACGCTCAGCGAGCCGGCCGGGCTCCACGTTGCCGTTCGGCTGACCGACGGGCGGGTGCTCGTTGCGGGCGGCGGCTGGTACAGCACGCGGGCCGAGATCTACAACCCGGCGACGAACAGCTGGACGCGAACCGGGAACATGAACATCGGCCGGATCTCGTTCACGGGCACGCTGCTCCGCGACGGACGCGTGCTCGTCGCCGGTGGCAACTCCCTTGGCGGTGTCCAGGCCAGCGCGGAGCTGTTCAACCCGGCGACCGGCCGCTGGACGCTGACCGGCAGCCTGCGGACGGCCCGCCGGGATCACACCGCCACACTGCTGCAGGACGGCACCGTCTTGGTCGCGGGCGGCGCGAACTCGAGCGGCTGGCCGCGGAACGCGGAGCTCTTCGATCCGGGACGAGGGCGCTGGCTTCGCGCGGGGACGATGACGACCGGCCGCGAGGGGCCAACGGCGACACTGCTCGGCAACGGCCGCGTGCTGCTCGCCGGCGGCGGCAACCCGAGCGCGCAGGCATCGGCCGAGCTCTACGACCCGGCCTCCGGTCGCTGGAGCGCGACCGGCAGCATGACTTCCCTTCACCCCAGGGGTGCCGCCGCGCTCCTGCAGGACGGACGCGTGCTCGTCGCCGGGTGGGGCACGGGGGACGTCTTCTCACCCGCAACGAACACGTGGACGGCCACCGGCGCGATGGTCGGTCCCGCTCTCTACGCCTCCGCGGCGGCCCTGCTTCCCAACGGGCAGGTGCTCTATGCCGGGGGCCGCAGAGACTTCTTCTGCGGGCAGTACGTCTGCTCGGAGGACACGGCCGGCGCCGAGCTGTTCACGCCCTAGGCGGGCAGCACCGGCTGAACGTGCGAGACGAGCTTGCCGTCCGCGAGCGTGTGCACCGCGAAGCCCGGCGGGTCGTCGGAGAGCGCGAGCTCCGTGGCGCTGAAGTCGAGCAGGCCCTGGATATAGGTGCTCGGCACCGCCATGACGGGCCGCCCGCCGAGCTCTGTCCAGATCGCCCGGTGGACGTGGCCCACGAGGACGCGCTCGACGTGCTCGTGGCGCGCGAGGATCTCGCCGAGCTTCTCGCGATCCGCAGGCCGGAGCGCGATGGCGTCCCAGGGCGCGATTCCCATCGTGAAGGGCGGGTGGTGCATCGCGACCACCGTCGGCACGTCCGGCGCCGCCGCGAGTGTCTCCTCGAGCCAGCTGAGCCTCCCGTCGTCGAGCTCGCCCCCGTCCTCGCCGGGGATGGTCGAGTCGACGACGACGAGCCGCAGCGGGCCCAGGTCGACGGCGTACTGCACCGGCTCCCCGCCCGCTCCCGGAACGCCGAAGTGCCGGTGCAACGCGTCGCGGTCGTCGTGGTTGCCGGGCAGGACGTAGGAGGGCGCGTCGATCCGCGCCAGCAGTGCGCGCACCTGCTCGTACTCCTCGTCGGCCGCATGGTCGGCCAGGTCGCCCGAGACGAGCACCGCGTCCGGGCTCGCTCCGAGCGCGCGAACGGCGTCGATCGCGGCCTCGAGGCCCGCCGCGGGATCGCTTGCAGCCCATTCCGCCCCGATGTGCGGATCGCTCAGCTGAACGAGCAGGAACGGCCGGCTCATCGGCGAGATCTTGCAGGAGCCGGTCGGCTAGCGAGCGATCGTCGTGATGATTCCGGCCCGGCTCACGCGCCGGAGCGCGGGGATCGGCCGCGCCTGGGCCACGAGCAACGAGCCGTCGCGCGCGAGCGCCAGGCCGGTGGGGAGGATGCCGACGCGGGTCGCGCGGACGCCGTCTCGGTGGCGTGAGATGCCCCCTGTGCCGACGAGGATGCGCCGGGTTCCGTCCGGTCGAAGCAACAGGACGCGGCCGCCGTCGGGACCGCCGACGGTGACGTAGACGCCCCGCGCCGTCGGCAGCACGTTCGCCGTGTCGATCCGTGCGACCAGCCGCGGCTCTCCCGTCGAGCGGTCGATCCGGATCACTCCGCCTCCCGGGTCGGCCACCCAGAGATCGCCGCGGGCGTCGTACCGGAGGCCGTGCGGCCCGACCACGCCCTTTCCGACCGACACGAGGGTCTCGAGCGTGCCCGTGGCGAGATCGACCCGGATCACGCCTCGCTCGATCGAGGCGACGGCGAGGTAGCGGCCGGCAGGATCGAGGTCGATCCCGGTGGCTCCCGGGATCCGGGCCACCGTCGTGATCCGTCCGCCGACGGCAAAGCGCCGCACGGCGCCGTTGCGGAGGTCGGAGACGTACAGCCGCCCCTTCGTATCCTCGGCCAGCGAGACCAGTTCTCCCAGCCGCGCACGCACCGCGGGCCCTCCGTCTCCCGCGTTGCCGGCCCGGCCGCTGCCCGCGACGCGGACGAGGCGCTTGCGTCGCGCGTCGTAGCGGAGCACCTGGTGTCGCCCCGCGTCGGCGACGAAGACGCGGCCGCGGTGGTCGACGAGCACGCCGTACGGCTGAGCGAGCTGTGGCGAGGGCTTTGCGGCCAGTGCGACCGGGACGAGAAGCAGTGGCAACAGGAGCAGTGAGCGTCGACGCGGCATGGAAAGTAGTGCGAGTTCGTCGCTAATCTACCGACGAACTCGCACTTGTCAAGCACCTACAATCACGCCGTGGCCGGCCGCTCCTGGAATCCCGACGCCGTGCTCCTGCAGGAGGTCTACTCGGCCGGAACGCTCGTAGGGTCGCTGGTCAACGACGAGCTCCGAAAAGGCGGAGTCGATCCGCAGCTCTTCTCGTTTCTCTCGTGGGTGCGCCTGCTCGAGCCGGTGACCCCCGGAGCGCTCTCCGCGGAAACCGGGATCCCGCCGACGACGATTCGCGACTACCTCCGCCGCCTGCGCGAGCGCGGTGACGTGGTTCGCCTGCCGAACGAACGGGACGGCCGTTCCTACCTCGTCAAGCTGACTCCGCGCGGCCGCGGGCTTGTCGACCGGGGCGCGCCGCTCGTGGGCGCGGTGTTCCAGCGCGTCGAGCCACACCTGCCGCGGCCGGTGGAGGAGTACGCCGAGCGGGCACGTGAACTTCGCGAGGCGCTCGCCGCCACCGCAGCCGCCGAAGCCGAGCGCGACCTGAACGTCGCCTAGGGCGAGACGCGGATCTCGTCCGCGAGCGTGCGCGAGATCGCGACGCGCCGGCCGGCGCGCACCGTGAGCGGTCCGTCGAACGGCTCCGCGCGAACGAGCTCGACCGGCCGGCCGGGCACGAGCCCGAGCTCCGAGAGGTAGGAGACGAGCTCGCCGTCCCCGTCGGGGATCCCCTGCACGGTCGCTCGATCGCCGGGCAGCAGCTCAGTCAGGCGCCGCGTGACCGGGCGGAGGATCCTGAGCGTCGCGTCCGGGATCGGGTCGCCATGGGGATCCTCGGTCGGCGAGCCGAGGGCCCTGTCGATGCGCTCCTCGAGGTCCTCGGAGAGCGCGTGTTCGAGGCGGTCGGCCTCCGCGTGAACCGCGTCGAGGCCGAGCTCGAGCGTCCGGGCCAGGTAGAGCTCGAGCAGCCGGTGGTGGCGGAGCATCTCCAGTGCGAGCAGCTCGCCGCGAGGCGTGAGCCGCACGCCCCGGTACGGCTGGTGGTCGACGAGCCTCTGTGCCGCCAGCTTCTTCACCATCGCGGTTGCAGAGGGCGGCTTGACCCCCATCCGCCGCGCGAGCGTGGTCGTCTTCACGCGTCCGCCGTCTCCCTGGAGCTTGTAGATCTCCCGCAGGTAGTCCTGAAGCGCGTCGCTGAGATCCCCGAGCCCCGGCACGCCTAGGCCACCAGTAACCCGGTGACGTACATGACGGCGATCCCGGCGAGGTAGCCCCCGATCACCGGGCCGGAGCGCAGGCCCCCGGGCGCGCGCCGTGCCACGTAGCGGCCGACCTCGACCACCACCTGCAGCGCTGCACCCACGGCGAGCGCGAAGAACAGCACGCCCAGGACGTCGCTCGTGATGAACCCGCCGATCCAGGCACCGACGATCGCCGGCGCACCCGCGACCAGCGCCAAGGCCGCCAGCCGCCCGAGGCTCGCCCGCGCGCCGTCCGCGATGGGCGCAGCGATTCCGAGGCCCTCGGTGACGTTGTGCACCATGAACCCGACGATCAGGAACGTGCCGAGCGCGAGCTCGCCGAGGGCGATCGAGGAGCCGATCGCCAGTCCTTCGCCCAGGTTGTGCAGACCGATCCCGATCGCCACGAGCGTCGCCAGAGCGACGCCCTCGAGCGGCGCGCTCCGCTCGCGACCGGCGGCGGCCGAGAAGCGCTGCGCGACGAACGTCAGCCCGAGGTAGCTCGCGGCGACGCCGAGCAGGATCAGCCCCGGCCCTTGGAAACCGCTCGGCAGGCCGGCCTGCAGGTCGAGCGCTTCGGTCAGCGCGTCGACCGCGAGGAAGCTCAGCAGCCCCGCCGTCAGCGCCATGAAGCCCGCCACCCAGCCCGGGCCGCTGCCGCGCAGGGACGGCAGCCAGCCGAGGCCCAGTGCCACCGGCACGACCCCGACGAGCAAGCCGATCACGGCGTAGCCCAGGAACCCGCGCGGCGATGCACCTCGAGCCTCGACCGCGGCGGGGACGTCGAACGCCGTCTGGATTCCGCTCGAGCTCGTCACGCCGACGGTGTAGGGGTCGTCCTCGACCCACTGGAACGGGACGACGATCGTGCTCGAGCGCAGCCGGCCGAGCGTTGCGGGCCCGTCGACGGTGTACGGCACGATCGCGTCGTCCACCGTGACGGTCGCGATGGTCAGCTCCTGCCGCTGCGGGTTCGTAACGCGAATCCGGATCACGCCGGGCTTGAACTCGACCCGCCGGATGTCGAACTGATCGGCCGGGGGCGGCGCGCGCCCGACGAGGTCGAGCAGGGTCGTCCCGCTCGCCGCGAAGACCGCCACCGCGCCTACGAGCAGCAACAGTGGCAAAAGCGCCCACAGGCGCCAGCCGTGCGGGAGCTCGTGCGCCGCCGAGTCCATCAGTCGACGACCTCGAAGAACCCCATCCAGCCGAGCTCGGTGAACTCCGACTGGTGGGCGTGGAACATGAACCGCCCGGCGTGGGCGAAGTCGATCTCGATGATCCCGCGCTGGCCCTGGCAGAGCATGACCGTGTCCGTGTACTCGAAGTGATCGCTGGAGCCCGTCGGGTAGTAGCGGAAGAAGTCGCCGTGCAGGTGGAGCGAGTTGATCAGGTCGAACTCGGTCAGGTTCGCGAGGTAGATCCGCACGGTCTGGGAGCGCCGCACGCGGATCGGGTACTTCGCGTAGTAGAAGGCAGGCCCGTTGACGCCGTAGAAGTTGTTCTCGCCGTCGCCGTCGGTGTCGAAGCCGGTCAGCACCATGACGAGCTCCTGCGCGGGTGGGCGCGGCTCCGGCGGGTCGATGATGAAGGCGCCGTAGAGGCCCTTCGCGATGTGCTTCTTCAGCGGCGTCGCGTGACAGTGGTAGAGGTGCATCCCGTACGGGCGCGCGGGGAACTCGTACGTGAAGCTCCCGCCCGGCTCGACGATCTCGAAGACGCCGTCCATGCCGGCCGGGTGGATGCCGTGGAAGTGGATGGTGTGCGGGTGGGAGCCGCCGTTCGTGAAGTTCACCCGCAGCAGGTCGTCCTCAGTCGCGCGGATGACCGGGCCCGGGACGGTGCCGTTGTATGACCAGGCGTCGAAGAACACGCCCTTGGCCACCTCGATCTCGCGGTCCACCGCTGTGACCTCGTACTCGCGCACGCGGCCGGGCTTGTGTGGCAGCACGGGCGGGGGGTGGAGGAGGTCGTCGAGCGCCTTCGGCCCGCCGGGCGCGGGGACGTCGTGACCGTGCATCGCGGCGTGGGTCGGCTCTGCCATCGCCATCCCGGGGTAGTGCACGTGCGGCGTCGCAGCTTGGGCCGGCTTGTCCAGCGCCAGCTTGGCCAGCGGCACCGCTGCGACGGCCGGCGCGGTCGCCGCCAGCAGCTGGCGCCGCGTCACTCGCGATTTAGACACTCCTAAAGAATAGTTTCGATGACACGGAGATTGCAAGAGTTTCCCCGTCGCGGTGGTACGTTCGGCTTCGTGGCGGAAGAACAGCGTGTCCCGCCAGGCGTTCTGACGCCGGTGGTCCGCCGCGGCCGGCGGCGAGGCCGTGCCCGGCTGGCGGCGTTCGTCCTCGTCGCGGTCGCTGCGGCAGCGGTGGCGGTGGTCGTCTCGCGCATGCATTCGTCCGCCCGCGCGACGCCCTCGGCTCCCCCGAGGCACTCCGCTCCCGCTCCAGTCGCCCCGGTGCGAAAAGCCGTGCTCCCGGAGCGGCTGCTCTGGACGCGGGGCCCGGTCGCCACGCCGCCGCTCCGTCTTGCCGCCCGCGCCGCGATCGTGGCGGACGCGGGGACGGGCCGCGTACTGTGGGCGCGACGCCAGCACCGGCGGCTGCCGGTGGCGTCGACGACGAAGATCATGACCGCGTTGCTCGCGCTCCGCGCGCTCCCGCGGAACGCACTGGTCACGGTCCCGCCTGCCGCCACACGCGTTCCGCTGGTGAAGGAAGGCCTCCGCCCGCGCGAGCGCGTTCGCGCCTGGAAGCTCTTCTACGGCCTGCTCCTCTACTCGGGCAACGACGACGCCGCGGCCCTCGCGCTCGCGACCGCCGGCTCGCGCAATGCTTTCGTGGCGCGGATGAACGCGGAGGCGCGGGCGCTCGGCCTGCGCGACAGCCACTTCTCGACGCCCAGCGGCGTGATCGACCAGGACAACTACTCGAGCGCGTGGGACCTCGCGGCCCTGACGCGGGTCGCCCTCCGCGACGCCCGCTTCCGCGCGATCGTCCGCAGGCGAATCGCGCACATCCCGTGGTCGGCGCCAACCTTCGAGAAGGTCTACGTCAACAAGAATCCGCTCATCGGGACGTACCGCGGCGCCGACGGCGTCAAGACCGGCTGGACGACGCTGGCGGGCCATTGCCTCGTCGCCTCGGCGACGCGCGGCGGCCGCACGGTGATCGCGGTCGTGCTGAACGACGCGAATGCGCCGGCTGACGCGCGGCGGCTTCTGAACCTCGGCTTCCGCACCCCGGCGTAGCTCGAACCGCTTCCGGCGGTCGTGCGAATCAGTCGGGAAGCACGTCTCGAAAGGAGCCGCAATGCGTTTCACCCCGACGAAGTTCCACGCGCCGCTCGACTACATCGTCGGCGTCGCCCTGATCGCCATGCCGTGGATCTTTCGGTTCTCGGACATCACGGCGGCGACCGTGGTGACCGTGGTGCTCGGCAGCGGCCTGATCGCGTACAGCCTGCTCACCGACTACGAGCTCGGCGTCTGGAAGGTCGCGCCCATGGCTGTGCACAACCTGATCGACGTGATCGCGGGCGCGGTGCTCGCTCTCTCGCCGTGGCTGTTCGGCTTCGCGGACGAGGGCCCCAACGCCTGGGCGCCGCTCGTCGTCGTCGGCCTCGCCGCGATCTTCCTCGGCCTGACCACGAAACAGTCCGGGGGCTACCGCTACCGCCGCGCCCACACGGCGGCGGGCTAACCACCTCCTCCACCTGCGCGCGGCGGTCTGCGGCCCGCCGCGCGCCTGGGTCGCCTTCGTCGGCGCCTGGCTGCTGCGGGTGTCCTCTGATGCTCGCCGGACTACGACGACTGCACCGAAGGCTCGCTAGCGCGCACGGCCGGGCTCTCGCCGCGGCGGCGAGGCGCCCGCACCTTCACGAACTCGGCGAGGAAGTACGACCCCACTACGAGCCCGGCGGCCAGCAGCTGCGCGCCGAGCGTCTCCCACGTCGGCACGACCTCGAACCAGCGCGCCCACCAGTCCGGGAACTGCACGCCGATCGGCGTTCGCGAGAGCCAGCCGACGTCCTGGAGCGTGCGCGCGCTGCCGCCGACCATGACCACGAGGACGACGCCGAGCAGCACTCCCGTGAACACGAGCATGCGCTTGTAGGGAAGCTTCCGCTGGAGGAAGAAGGTCGCGAAGCCGACCGCGGCCGTGCCGGCGAGCCCCAGGGCCACGCCCTCGAGCACCGTCGTCGTCCCCGCCTTCAGCCGCAGGCTTTGCAGGAAGAGCACGACCTCGAAGCCCTCGCGGTACACGCTGGTGACGCCGAGCGCCAGCAAGCCGAGGAGCTGCGCGCTGAGGAACCCCGTCTCGGCCCGCGCCAGCGCCCGCTTGCGCTGCGCGTTGCGGCTCCCGATCCACTTCGTCCAGTAGACCTTGTGGAAGAACCAGTTCATCACGACGAGCAGCACCGCGATTGCGAGCAGCCCGGTCACGGCCTGCAGGCGGTCGCCGTACTGGGAGAACTGGGACAGGATCGCCTGCGCGACGAACCAGGTCCCGACCGCCGCGGCGAAGCCGAGCGCCGCCCCCGCTGCCACCGGCCTGCGCAACCGGTCCCGGGCGCCGAGCATCGGCGCCATCACCGCGGCCAGGATCAGCACGGCTTCGAGGCCCTCGCGGAAGACGATGATCGCGCTGTTCGCGACCACGACGGCGTGCGGCTCGGGGGCCGTGGCGTCCGTCGGGTCGGGAGTCCCCTGCGAGGCATAGACGACGCTGGCGACCACCGTCGCCACGATCGCCGACGCGAAGATCCACGTGCCCCAGGTCTGCCACCAGCGGCGCGACTTGACCGTCTCGCAGAACAGCTCCCTCACGGACGGGCACCCTACCAAGTCGCGTAAGGCAACCCTTACAACAACCCGCGTTCAGTCGCCGTGCTCTGCGAGCCACGCCTTCGCCACGCGCTTCTGCGCGCGCGTCAGCCACGCCTCCGCGACGAGGTCGTGCAGCTCGTCGCGGTCGAGGCGCGCGAGGCTCGGGATGCGCACCAGCACCGCCGCGTACCCGTCGAAGTGTGGGGTCGTGAAGTAGATCCCTCGAGTGTCCGAGAGCAGCAGCTCCTTCACGTCGAGGTCGGCGACGCGGAACATGAGCACGTCGTCGAGCCGCTCCCCGTGATCGTCGACCGCGTCCCGCCGGAGGCCGCGGTGGAAGCAGAAGACCTTGTCGTGCACCTTGTAGGCGGGCCGCCCGTCGTCCGAGACTTCCTTTGTCACCTGCGGGAAGGCCAGCGCGAGCTCGTCCAGGTCGGCCATCGTGCTCACCGATCTAGTATCGCGGCCGATGGCGTACGACGAAGCGCTCGCGGCGCGCATTCGCGACCTCGTCTCCGGCGAGGACGGTGTGACCGAGCAGAAGATGTTCGGCGGTCTCGCGTTCCTGGTGAACGGCAACATGGCCGTTGCCGCGAGCGGCCAGGGCGGGATCCTCGTCCGCGTCGACCCGGCCGAGTCGAATCGCCTCGTCGAGACGACCCCGGCCGAGGAGATGGTCATGCGCGGCCGCTCGATGGCCGGCTGGCTGCGGCTCGACCCCGGCGAGGACGAGCTCCCCGAGTGGGTTGATCGCGGCCTGTCCTACGCGCGCTCGCTGCCGCCGAAGCGTTAGCGTCTCGCCCTCGTGACCGTCGTCGTCGTTCTCCTGGTGATCATCGCGGTGCTGCTGTTCGGCGGCCTGCTGCTCGGTCTGGCCCTCGAGTTGCTGTGGCTCGCGATCGTCGGCCTGATCGTAGGCGGCCTCGGCCGGCTGATCCTCCCAGGCCGGCAGGAGATCGGACTGCTCACGACGGCGCTCGTCGGCATCGCTGCGAGCCTGCTCGGCGGCATCCTCGGCGACATCTTCGATGCCGGTTGGCTGATCCGGTTCCTCGTCGCCGTCGCCCTCGCGGCGATCGGGATCACGCTGCTGTCGAGAACCGAGGGCCGCCGAGGCCTCGACCGCGCCTAGAGGTCGTCGACCCGGGCGCCGCGCTGAGCGAGGCGCGCTGGGAAGACGCCCACGCGGCGTTCTCGGAGGCGCTCGCACGTCGTGAGACCCCGGAAGGGCTGGAGGGTCTGAGCTGGGCCGCCTGGTGGCGCGACGACGCGGCGGCCGTCTTCGACGCTCGCGAGCGTGCGTACCGGCTCTACCGGCGCGCGGGCGAGCCTGCGAGCGCCCCGCGAATGGCGACCTGGCTCGCCGCCGACGAGCTCGACTTCCACGGTGCGGCGGCCGTGGCCAACGGCTGGCTGCGCCGGGCGCACCGTCTCCTCGACGGGCTCGACCCCGGGCCGGACCACGGCTGGCTGGCGTTCCACGAGGGGTTTCTGGCGCACGTGGGTGGCCACGCGGAGACAGCGCTCGACAACGCGCGGCTCGCCGCCGGGCTCGGGCGGCAGCTAGAGGTGCCCGATCTCGAGATGCTGGGTCTCGCGCTCGAAGGCGCCGTGCTGGTGGGGCTCGGCCGCGTCGGCGACGGGATGCGCTGCCTCGACGAAGCAACGACCGCCCTCGAGGGCGAAGCGCAGATCCCGATCTCGATCGCGTGGGCGTGCTGCTTCCTCGTCGGCGCTTGCACGGCGACTCGCGACTACGAGCGCGCCTCGGAATGGTGCGACCGGATCGCGGCGTTCGCGGAGAAGTACCACAGCCGGTACATGCTCGGGTTCTGCCGCAGCGAGTACGGCGAGGTCGACCTCTGGCGCGGCAGCTGGGTCGAGGCCGAGGCGAGGTTCGAATCGGCGCGCGACGCGTTCGGGCGCTCGCGCCCTGCGTGGGTGGGTGGCCCGACGGCCGGGCTGGCCGAGCTGCGGCGGCGACAGGGGAGACGCGCGGAGGCCGAGCGCCCGCTGGAGGAGGCCGGCTCGTCGAAGTCTGCGCAACTCTGTCGTGCCCGCCTGGCCGTGGACGATGGCAACCACGGCCGCGCCGTGCAGCTCCTCGAGCGCCTGCTCCGCCGCCAGCCCGAGGGCCGCGCGCTGGACCGCGCGCCGGTCCTCGAGCTCCTCGCACGGGGGCACGTCGCAGGCCGAGGCAGCCCGGGCGCTCGCCGTCTTCGAGGCCCTGGGCGCCGCGCCGGAAGCGGAGCGTGCGCGGCAGCTGGTCGAGTCGTTCGGTGCCGAGGCGGCTGGCCGGTCCGGAGACCTCACGCCGCGCGAGCAGGAGGTCGTCCACTTGCTGGCCGACGGGCTCACGAACCGTCAGATCGCGGAGCGGCTCGTCGTGAGCGAGCACACCGTGCACCGGCACGTCACGAACATCCTGCGGAAGCTGTCGCTCCCCTCGCGGGCGGCCGCCGCGGCCTACGCCGTGCGCGCGGGACTGTCCACCGGCGGCGACTAGGCAGAACGGGCCAGCCGCCAGCAGCGCGGATGGCCGGGACTGGCGAAGCCGGGCGCGCGTTGCAGCCCTAGACTCGCGGCATGGAGAACAGCGTCGAGCCGCGCCCGCCCCGGGCGATGTGGGCGCTCGGCGACTACCACCGCTTCGCGAAGGCGACGGTCTGGGAGCTCGGCGAGGTGCTCGTCGACGCGTGCGGCGTCCAGGCAGGCCAGCGCGTGCTCGACGTCGCCGCCGGGACCGGGAACACCGCCATCCGGGCGGCCCAGCGAGGCGCGAGCGTCGTCGCGTCGGACCTCACGCCCGAGAACTTCGACGCGGGCCGCCGCGAAGCGAGCGCGTGCGGCGTCGAGCTCGAGTGGGTCGAGGCCGACGCCCAGGCGCTGCCGTTCGGTGACGGCGAGTTCGACGTCGTGACCTCCTCGTTCGGAGCGATGTTCGCGCCCGACCAGCAGGCCGCCGCCGACGAGCTCGTCCGCGTGTGCAAGCCGGGCGGCACGGTCGGGATGATCAACTTCACACCCCGCACCGACCCGTTCTTCGACCTGCTCGCGGCTTACCTGCCGCCGCCTTCACCCGGTGAGCTGCCGCCGACGGCCTGGGGGCGCAAGGAGCATGTGCGGGAGCTCTTCGGCGACCGCGTCTCTTCGCTCGAGCTGAAGCGGGACGAGTACGTCGAGCGGGCCGCAACGCCCGACGACTACGTCGCGCTGTTCGAGCAGACGTTCGGCCCGGTCGTCGCGATCGAGCGGTCGCTCTCGGGTGACCCCGAGCGGGCCGCTGCGTTCGCCGGCGAGTTCCGCGAGCTCGCCCGGGTCGCCAACGTCGGCCCGCCCGGAGGCCCGGCCGAATACTCCTACGAGTACCTGCTCGTCCTGGCTCGCAAGCGCTAGGCGACCACGTGGGCGGCTGAGAGGTCGTCCAGCTCGCGCAGCCGACGGATCCGCTCGGCCAGCGGTGGGTGCGTCATGAACAGCGTCGCGACGCCGCCCCGCGGGAGCGGGTTCACCATGTAGAGCGACGCGGTCGCCGGGTTGACGTTCATCGGGATGGCCTCGGCGCCGCGCTCGAGCGTCTCCAGCGCGTTCGCCAGCGGCTCCCCGCGGCCCAGCAGCTGCGCGCCGGTTGCGTCGGCGAGGTACTCGCGCTGACGCGACACCGCGAGCTGGAGCAGCATCGCGGCCAGCGGCGCGAGGATGATCGTGGCCAGTGTCCCGATCAGGCCCAGCGGGCCCGAGTCCTCGTCGTCGCCACCGAAGAGCAGCGAGAACTGGAGGACGTTCGCGATCGCCGAGATCGCCCCGGAGACCATCGCCGCGATCGACGAGACCAGGATGTCGCGGTTCTTGATGTGCGCGAACTCGTGGGCGAGCACGCCCTTCACCTGATCGGGCGGCAGGTGCTGCAGCAGGCCCTGCGTGACGGCCACCGCCGCGTGCTTCGGGTTGCGGCCGGTCGCGAACGCGTTCGGCTGCTCCGAGGGAATCAGGAAGAGCCGCGGGACCGGCACCTGCGCCCGCTGGGAGAGGTCCTGCACCATGCCCTCGAGCTCGGGCATCGTGCCCGGCTCGACCGGCTGCGCGCGGCTCGCCTTGAGCGCGAGCCGGTCCGAGAACCAGTACCCCGCGACGTTCATCAGCACCGCGAGCCCGACGAAGATGTAGAGGAAGCCGCCACCGAGGAGGGCGCCGATCGCGATCAGCAGTCCTGTCAGGCCCGCGATCGCAAGCCACGTACGGGCCTTGGTGGCGAACCGAGTTGCCGTGATGTTCATCTGCTCAGAGTCTCCTTTCGACTGAGCGCCGTGATTGACGATCAGCCGAAGGTCTCTCCCGCCTCGCGAGGCCGGCGCGCCCGGGCCCGATCACTCGAGCCGTACTGACGGGCTACACCCGTTCGGGGATACTGCCCCCCGGCGCTGCAAATAGTAGCGGTCGGGTGCAGCCATGACTCGGCGCCGATCGCTAGCGTAGGGGGCGTGCCGGCAGAGCCAGCTGTCGAGACCGCCCGGTTGCACAAGAGCTACGGCAAGGTCCAGGCCCTCCGGGGTGTCGACCTGCGCGTCGAGACCGGAAGCGTCTTCGGCCTGCTCGGTCCTAACGGGGCCGGCAAAACCACAGCCGTGCGGATCCTCACGACGCTGCTGCTCCCGGATGACGGCTCGGCGCGCGTCGCAGGGTTCGATGTCGTTCGCGACGCCCAGAAGGTGCGCGAACGGATCGGCCTGGCGGGCCAGTACGCCGCAGTCGACGAGAACCTCACAGGCTTCGAGAACCTCGAGATGGTCGGACGGCTCTACCACCTCGCGCGGGCCCAGGCACGCGAGCGGGCGCGGGAGCTTCTCGCCTCGTTCGACCTCTCCGACGCGGGGGGCCGGCTCGTCCGCACGTACTCCGGCGGCATGCGCCGCCGCCTCGACCTCGCCGCGGCGCTCCTCGCGCGGCCGCCGGTGCTCTTCCTCGACGAGCCGACGACCGGGCTCGACATCCGGAGCCGGATCGACCTCTGGGATGCGATCGAGGCGCTGGTCTCGGCGGGCACGACCGTCCTCCTGACGACGCAGGACCTCGACGAGGCCGACCGGCTCGCCGACCGCATCGCCGTGATCGACCGGGGGCTCGTGATTGCGGAAGGAACCCCGAGCGAGCTGAAGGCGCAGATCGGGGGCGAACGGCTCGACATCCACCTCTGCGACGGCGGGCGCGGAGAGGAGGCGTTGGCCGCGCTCACCTCGATCGCGAGCGACCGCCCGTTTCTCGAGGACGGGACCGTCCGCGTGCCGGTGGCCCAGCGCCGAGGGACGATCGCCGACGCCGTGCGCCGGCTCGACGACGCGGGGATCGCGATCGACGACATCGCCGTCAACACGCCGACCCTCGACGACGTCTTCCTGACGCTGACCGGTCACGCGACCGAGCCGGCTGGCGAGGAGGAAGAGGTGGGAGCCCGGTGACGGCACTCACCTACGGGATCTCGGACACGCTCGTCCTGGCCAAGCGGAGCCTCCTGCGGATCCCGCGCCAACCCGACCTGCTCGTCGGCTTCACGGTCCAGCCGATCCTCTTCGTGCTGCTGTTCGTCTACGTCTTCGGCGGCGCGATCCAGACGCCGGGTTTCGACTACGTCGACTTCCTGATGCCCGGGATCATCGTCCAGTCGATCGCGTTCGGCGGCTTCGTGACGGCGCTCGGCCTCGCGGACGACCTGAAGAAGGGTCTGATGGACCGGTTCCGCTCGCTGCCGATGACCCGCTCCGCGCTACTCACGGGGCGCACGCTGGGAGACGTCGGCACGAACATCTTCCAGCTCGTCGTGATGTTCACCGTCGGGCTGCTCATCGGCTTCAACTTCTCGGGCAGTGTCGGAGAGGTGATTGCCGGGATCGCATTGGTCCTGCTGATCGGCTACGCCTTCTCGTGGGTGTTCGCCTTCATCGGCCTCACGGCGTCGTCGCCCGAGGCGGCGAACGCGTACGGCTTCACGATCCTCTTCCCGCTGACGTTCGTCTCGTCGGCGTTCGTCCCGGTCGCCTCGATGCCGGGCTGGCTGCAGCCGATCGCCGAGCAGAACCCGTTCACGTACATGGTGAACGCCGCCCGCGCGCTGTTTCTCGGCGTCCCGGCCGGCAACGACGTCTGGATCGCGCTGCTCTGGACGCTCGGGATCATCGCCGTCTTCGCGCCGCTCTCGGCCTGGCGCTACCGCCGCGTCGTGGCCCGGTAGGAAGTCAGGCGAGCGCGCGCTCGAGCGCGGCCCGGTCCATCGGCCCGCCATGTGCCGCGAGCACGTGCTCGACCGGCTCGGCGAGCAGCGGGCGCAGCCTCTCCGCGACCTCCTCGCGGGTCACACGACCGCCCATCTTCTCGACCTGGATCTCGAGGCCGTCGCCGAAGTCGGCGAGCGAGTCGCCCGCGACGACGGCGCGGCGATCCTCGAGCCACAGAACGAGGTCGTTGTGCTCCCTTCCCTGGAACACGTCGGCTCCGAACGGCAGCCGCTCGCCCGCCGCGTACACGTGCTTGTCGAGGTCCCCCTCCATCAGCCACCTGACGTCGGAGCTGACCCAGCCTTCGACCTGCTCGGCCGTGACGTCGAACTTCTGCATCAGGTCCTCGCCGGTGTCGGGCGGAGGCGTGAACACGGGCGCGCCGAGGCGTTCCACGAGGCTCTTCGCGTCTCGCTCGTGCCACGGCGCCGTGAGGACGATTACCGGCTCGCGATCGGCCGCGAGCCGCTCGATCTCATCCGGCACGGCCAGCGGGTCGAAGAGCAGCAGCCGCGTGCCGTCGTCGATCGCGTACGAGGAGACGCGCTGCGGCCACCAATCCTCGGTCGTCCAGTCCGGATGAGAAGCGTCCCAGTGCCACAGGCCCGCAGCCAGCTCGCGCACAGCCGCGATGGTACGCGATGAGTTTGCGCCGGAGCCCGAGTCTCAGCTTTCATCCGAGCTCGACAGGAGGAGGGAAGAGATGGCTGAGCACAAGGTCGGAACCCGCGAGGAATGGCAGGCCGCACGCGACGAGCTCGCGAAGCTCGAGGGCGAGCAGGCCCAGCGGGACGAGGAGATCAAGAAGAAGCGGCTCGAGCTCCCCTGGGTGCCGGTCGAGAAGGAGTACGAGTTCGACACCGAGGAGGGCAAGAAGAACCTCGCGGAGCTGTTCGAGGGCCGCTCACAGCTCCTTGCCTACAACATCATGTTCGGGCCCGACTACGAGAACGGTGCGTGCCCGGGCTGCACCAACCTCGGGGACGGCCTCGACGGCGCCCTCGTCCATCTGAACCACCGCGACGTGACGCTGATCTGCTTCTCGCGCGCGCCGATCGAGCGCCTCACCGCCTACAAGCAGCGGATGGGCTGGCAGTTCCCCTACGTGTCGACCTACGACAACGACTTCGCGTTCGACTTCGGCCTCGCCCTGACCACCGAGCAGGCGAAAGAGGTCCCAGAGCTGACGGAGCTGGTCGACAACCCGCCGGACTGGCTGGAGGAGTGGTCGGATCAGGTCGGAGCCAAGCTCGAGGACGGGTTGCGCGAGAACCCGAGCTGGATCGCCTTCGCCCGCGACAACGGCACCGTCTTCCACACGTACACGGTGTCGGCGCCCGACCCGTTCGTCGCGCCCTACTACAGCTCGCTGCTCGACCGGGTGCCGAAGGGACAGCCCGCCGAGCCACGCGCCTGGCGAAAGGACGAATACCCCGACTGACGCCTGGGCGAATCGCTCGCGATCGTTCACTCCTCCACGGCTACCGCTTCCCGCGAGAACGGGTGGTGCGTCTGATCCTCGCGCGCCGTGACCAGGCGCAAGTACGGGCCAGCCTCACGAAGGAGGGCGTCGACCTTTGCGAGCCGTGCGAGCTCGTCGGCCGGCAGCTCGGTGTCGATCAGCTCGCGGAGCGGTGGAATGGGATGCGGGCTCATTCTCGTCAAACTGGGTCCTCACCAATGCGGACGCCGGTCGACGGCGAGTCCTTCCCGGGGATCGCGACTGGAGGAGATAAGTGCCCATGGAGACGTTCAACCTCTTCAACGGCGAAACCGACATCGCGCCCGACGCCGCAGAACCGCCGGGCTATCTGTGTCGAGCGGCTCAGCTCGGGCCGAAGCTGGGAGCCTCGCGGCTCGGGATGAGCATCTTCGACCCCGGTGACGTCGTCTGCTTCCCGGCCGGCCCCGACGGTGCGCACCACGTGCGCAACGAGGGTGCGGAGCTCACGCGCGTCGGCCTCATCTCGACGAAGAACGAGTTCGGCATCGCCGAGTACCCGGACAGCGACAAGGTCGGTGTCCTGGCCGGCGGCGCGCACTACATGCTTCGCCGCTCGGCGCATCTCGACTACTGGGACGGCGAGCGCTGACGTAGTAGCCCGGGTGCGCCACCGCCGCGCGATCGAGCGCGGCGGAAGCGCACCCTGAAGAGCTGCCGCCGGCTAGTAGCCGGGGATCGTGTTGCTCGGCTGGCTGTTACCGGTCGAGCTCGTGGCCCCGTTCGCGTGCACGACGTGCCAGGTGAACTTCTGGCCGCCGAACGCGTCGTCGAAGCCGTCTCCGCCGACCTTCCCCGGACTGTCCAGGGAGAAGGTGTAGAGCAGCTTGCCGTTGAACGTCACCTGCTTGTCTCCGCCGGGACGCGTGGCGACGCCGAGCTTCCCGTCGAGCGAGTCGCCCTTGGGCGCGGCCCCGTGAGTGGTTAGCGGCGTCCAGAAGGAGAGGCAGGCGCCGTCGCACAGCGCCATCTTCTTTTCCTGGTCGTTGGCGTACAGCGCCCGGCCCTTCGAGTCGACCAGGACGTTGCCCGAGCCGGAGATCTGCTGGGCCGACACCGTCGCGCCGCCCGCGTTGGACGTGGGGGCGGACGAGTCCTTGCTGCCGCCTCCGCCACAGCCTGCTGCCGCGATGGCGAAAGCGACGACAACGGCGACAACGACGGTCGGGATGAGCAATCGTTTCATGCCGTGAACCTCCTTGGATCATCAGTCCTGCTCTTGCTCTTCACCCACGTCCGACGCCTGCAGGGGTTCATTCCTTCCCGGCGCTGATGCCGCCGCTGCGCAGGCTCGATCCCGACCGCGTCGCAGAGCACTTGCCACGCATGTACCGCGCAGCCCGTGCGTGGACACGCTCGCGTGAGGAAGCCGAGGATCTGGTGCAGGAGACCTACGCTCGCGTGCTTGCGCGGCCGCGGCTGCTACGCAACGAGGACGAGGTTGGCTATCTGCTGCGGTCGATGCGCAACACGTTGATCAGCCAGGTCCGTGCCCGGGAGCGACGGCCCCAGACGACGGAGCTGGTCGAAGAGGTCGCCGTCAGCGGGCGGGCGAGCGACAACCCGGCCGAGGCAGCCGAGATCCGCGAGGTCCACGCCGCCATCGCCGAGCTGCCTGAGGGCTTTCGAGACGCGCTCGTCGCGGTCGACATCGCCGGCCTCTCCTACCCGGAAGCCGCGCGTGCGCTCGGTGTGCCCGAGGGCACGCTGACCAGCAGGCTCTTCCGCGCTCGCGACCGCGTGGCGCGCTCGCTCAGCGCTTAAGACGGCCGCACGGCCAAAGCCCGCACGGCCTCTACGGTCGGCATTCGCAAACGACGCCTCAGAGCGGCCAGCTCGCGAGCCTGACCAGCTCGGCGCGTGTCGCGTCGCCGATCAGGACACAAGTGTGGCCGCCCCGCGGCCAGGTCACCACGAGCCGGCCGTTCAGGCGCAGGGTCTGGTAGTCGACGCCGTACCTGCTCGTGACCTGACCTCCGGACGGCCGAGACAGCTCCGACCCGGCGACGATCGCGTACGCGATCCGCCTCCCGTCCTTGCGGTAGAAGACGACGGTTGCGTCGCGCCCGTCGACTTTGCCGTGCAGCACGCCCTGGGTCTGCCAGCCGGCCCACCGCGCGAAGTTCGGGAACGCCACGCCCTGGACGCCGGCTGACAGCTTCGTCGAGCTGATGGCAGCCGGGGCAGGCCCGGTGGGCGGCTGGCCCGCCAGCCGCGCTGCGTCGGCGACCGTCGGACCGCCGGGCCCTCCGCTCAGGACGATCGCGGCCACGACCGCCGCGACCACGGCGAGCCCACCGGCAAGCGCCAGCCGCGGCGCAAACCACCGCGCGCTGGAGCGTCGCTTGATGCGCCCCGAACTGAGAGCGTCGACCGTCGCGACCAGTGACGTCGGCGGCTCCTCCGCGGACAGCGCCTGAGTCGCAGCAAGCGTCCGGCGCTGGCGCTCGACCAGCTCGAGCAGCTCTGGAGACGCTGCGATGCGGGCCTCGACCTCCGGCGCGGCGCTCGGCCGGCAGGGTGCCGTCGGCGAACGCGGACAGCTCGGCGAGCTCGCGTTCGCTGAGGCTAGAGAGCAGGTCGCTCATCTCTCCGTAGATAGCACAGCGGTCGTGTCACCAGCTTCCAGCGGCCTTCCTCCATCCGAAGCGCGCCACCAGGAAGACGCTCAGTGTGACGACAGCGATGATCTCGGAGACGCGAGCGGCCATGATCGCCGTGGGGTCGTACCCCGGCTCCTGGAACCCGAACAGCGGCGTTCGCTCGGCGACCAGCAGGAAAACGAACGCGCTCGCGGACAGCCCGATCCCGCCGAGGGACAGGAGCGCCAGCGCTGCCGAGCCCAGCCGGCCGAGCATCCGCTCGACCGGGGCGAGCAGCCCCAGCCCGATCGCGGTCGCTCCGACGAAGTTCAGGAGGAACAGCGTCCCGATCGTCGGGATCGCCGAGTAGAGGTAGTTGTACTGCTGCAGGTGAACGGCGCCGACGGCGAGCACCGAGAGCGCCCCCAGGAACCGCAGCGTCAGCCAGAGCGGCCAGAGGGCAGCCTCGGATCGATGGACGGCGTGTGGTGTTGCGGCTTGCATCGTGGACCTCCTCATTCGTGACTCTCACGAAGGAAGACGCCCAGAAGCGCCAACCCTTCCCGTGACCGGCTCGTTCGGTCGCGGCGACCTTGTGGTCAGCGACTTCGGCGCATCGTTAGCAAGAGTCCCAGGGCACGTATTCGAGGATCTGGCCCAGATCGCGGAATCCCACGACGGCATAGACACGCTCGGCCAGTTTCGTCGACTGCACGCTGGCCGTTCGACATCCGCGCGTGAGCGCCTTGTGCAGATGGACGGCTGTAAGCGCAGTGGCCAGACCTCGCCGCCGGGCGTGCTCCAACGTTCGGACGTTGTAGATCCCGCAGTCGCCCTCATGGTCGAAGGCCAGCGCGGTCGCGACATTCTCGCCGCCGTCCCGTGCGACCAGCAGGTGAAAGACGGAGTGATCGGCGCCGGCGAGGAGGCCCGGTGGCAGTCCGAAGATGCGCAGGTATTCGTCCCAGTCCGTTGAACCGAGCTCGATCTGCGGCCGGGTCATGCGGAGGTCGTCCAGCGTCATCCCCATCGCGCGCGTCGCGGTATCGAGCGTGTAGCCGCGCCGCTCGAGATCGGCCCGCATCGCCCAGTCGCTCTCGTGCACCCAGGCCGCGAAGCGCGTCACGTCCGCCGCGGCGTACGCAGCCTCCATCGCGTCGAGCGCGTCGGCGCGTCCCGCAGCCGCGAGACGGCGCTCGAGGACGGCGTTGTTGTAGACGCTGCGCTCGGGCTCGTTCGCGAACACGGCGGCGGCAACGCCGGGGAGGCGCCGCAGCGACGCATCGGACGCACCGCGCGCGTACTCCTCCCACGAGGCGAGCAACGTCTCGATGCCGCGCAGATAGAGCTCGGCGTCCGTCTTCGTGGGCAGCGAGCCGTCAAGGGTCGTGTTCTGATTCACGCAGCCCACTCCGACCAGGGCACGATCCCTTGCTCGGGGCCCGCGGGCGACGCTTTGAAGGCGATGTGCAACGAGATTCCGATCGGAGCCGAGCCCAGCGACCACAGGCCTAGCATCGCCTCGCCGGGCTCGCCGACCCAGAGGAACGCTGCTCCGCGCTCCGGCAGCTCGAAGGCGAGCGAGAGGCCGACCACGTCGCGGTAGAACGCCACCGAGCGGCTCAGGTCGCTGACCGTGAGGTGCGTCTCGAAGAGACCGGTCACGGGGACGTTCACCACTCGCCGCCTTCGGTGTCCGGAGCGTCCGCGTACGCGGTCGGGAGGTGGGCGAAGGGATGGTAGAAGGCATCGAGCGCGTGCTCGCCGGCGACGGCGAACGCGAGTGCTTCGCCCGAGGCCCGGTGCCACACTTCGACGCTCGTGCTGTTGTCGGAGGCGTTCCAGTAGAGCGTCACTTCGAGCCCCCCGTCTGCGCGACGCGCTAGCTCTCGAGGAGCCGTGGAGACGGTTGCGGCCGTCATCGCCGATCGCCTGGCACGTTCAGCTTGGCGCTGAGCACGTCGACCGGCTCGATCTCCGGCGGCCGCGCCAGGAGCTCGTCCGCTCGTTCGCTCAGCGCGCGGGCAACCGCGCCGTCGAGATGCGCCTGACGTCCTGCCTCGTCGGGGAAGACGTCCACGATCGCGAACGACGAGGCGCTCGTCCTGAGCGCGAACCACGCGATGGTCATCGGCTCGTCCTCGACGAGAGGCAGAGCATCGCTCAGAAACGTCGCAAGAGTGTCGTTCTTGCCCGGCTTTGCCTCGAGCCGGACGATCAGGCCTTTCGTCACCATCGGAGTGCTCCTTCCTCGGCTTCGTTTCACCGACGGTCGCAGCCGCCGCTGAGTGGATCCTGTGTGTCGCCTCAGTCGACTGGGGCGCAGGCTCGCTGGCGGTGCTCGCTTCGGTCCTGAACGAGACCGAGGATGCGGATCTGCCCGTCGATCTCGAGTGCGTGCAACGAGATCTCCGTCGGGAGGAAGGCGCCGCCCTTGGTGCGGCAGGTGAGCTTGATCGTCGAGGCGCGCCCATGCTCGAGGACACTCTCGAGCAGCTCGCTCAGCTCGGCCAGCTCGGCCGGATGGATGCGGGAGATCGGCGTTTCGAGCAACTCCTCGCGCGTGTAGCCGAGTAGCGCGCAGCCGGCGTCGTTCGCGGCGAGGATGCGGTTGTGTTCCGGGTCCATCACGTAGGCCGGCTCCGGTGAGTGTTCGAAGACCGTCTCCTGCATGTACTTGCGCTCGGGCGGCATCGGCATCACCCGGCCTCGGCGCCGGCGGTGACGGGCTGGTGGAGTCGTTGCCGGAGGAGACGCTGTCTGGCCGGCGAGATGCTTCCGAGCAGCGCCTGGCGGACGAGGTCGTAGCGGAAGCGGAAGCGGACCCCGTCGACGCGGAGGATTCGCCGCTCGCACAGCCGCTCCAGCTCCTCGATCAGCTCGGCGAGGTCCGCGCCGAGCATCTCGGCAAGTGGCTCGGGCTCGAACGGCTGCTCGAGGACCGAAGAGGCGACGAGGACCCGGTAGGCCCAATCGCCCGCGGCACGGCACTGCGCGAGCAGCGCTTCCGTCAGCGTCTCCGACGGGCCGGCGGCGTGTCCGTTTGCAAGTGCCTCGGCGACGAGGCGTGGATCGCCGCCGGTCGAGTCGTGCAGCTCTGCGACGCCGACCGCCGCCAGGTCGCCGGGTGACAGCACCTCGAGAAGGATGCGCGCGTCCGCATCCAGACGGTGCGGCGGCCGCGCGGGAGATCCGCTGGTCGGCCGGGCGGCCGTCACGATCGCGCCACCATGTGCTGTGCCGCGTCGCCGTAGGTAGCCGAGCGCCGCGAGTGTTCGAGCGTCCGCGCAGTGGAGATCGTCGATGAGGAGCACGACCGGAGCGTGCTCGGCGATGAGCGCAACGAGCGTTTCGAGCACCTCGATCTCGTCGAAGCTCGACGTCGGCGCGTCCAGGGCGAGCTCGGGGAGGATCTGCCGCACGGCAGGAAGGCGCCCGGGATCGAGCTCGACGTCCGCGAGTGCCTCGCGGAGCGCGGCCGCGAGCGGCACGTACGGGAGATGCCGCTCGAGTGGCGAGCACGTCACGCGTCCCATGCGGACGCCGTCGAGCTGTGCCTGCAGCTCGTCGAGCAGGCGTGTCTTGCCAAGTCCGGTCTCGCCCTCGATCTGTGCGAGCGTGACGCCGCCGCCGACTCCTCGCCGGACCGTCTGCACGAGGGTGTCCAGCTCCGCGCGGCGCCCGACGAGGGGGACGTCCGGGCCGCCGGAGTCGGGCTGCGCCGCACGAAGCGGGCGCGGCAACAGCGGCTGGACGTCCTCCTGGCGGATGATCGCCGCCTCGAGCGCTCGAGTTTCCGCGGTTGGTTCGAGCCCGAGCTCCTCGTCGAGCCGCATGCGGTAGCTGCGGTAGCGGGCGAGGGCCTCGTGCGCGCGGCCGAGCGCGTAGAGGGCGAGCATCTCCGAGCGGTGCGCTCGCTCGCTGAAACGGTCGAGCGACGCGGCCGCCTCGGCGTGCCCGAGAGCCGCAGCGAAATCGAGCTCCGCCAGCGCGGCATCGCCTGCGTCGAGGTGTGCCCCGAGGACCCGCCCCTGGTAGCTCCCTCGCAGCTCCAGGGCCCAGGCCGTGTACGGCTCGTCCTCCAGAACCTCCCCGCGCACAAGATCGAGCGCGTGCTCCAGCGTTGGGCGGGCATGCACGGTTGGTTCGTGCGCAGACCGCTCGAGCAGCTGGTCGAAGCAGTCGAGGTCGAGCGCGACCAGCTCGGTGGCGAACCGGTACGCCTCCGGCTCCGTGACGACGAGCTTGCGCGCGCGCTCGCCGTTCGCCGAGAGGTGGCGACGAAGGACCGATACGAACGTCTGTAGCGAGCCGGCCACGTTCTGCGGTCGACCGTCGCCCCACAAGAGCTCCGCAAGGCGGTCGGTCGGCACGCGGTGGCCGCGGGCTGCGAGCAGGATCTCGAGCACCTGCTTCGGCCGCGTGCCACCCAGGTCTCCGGGGCCGAGTACGCGGTCGCCGTCCTCGATCGAGAGGGACCCGAACAGCCGTACCACCGGCCGACTCGACGGCTTAGCCGCTCGCTTCACGGCCATCCCGCACTGCGCGCATGGCGATGAGTCTCGCGAGTGCGCGGATTCGTTACGGGTAGTTGCCGCGTGGGTTGCACGCTCAGATCGCGCTCAGTTCCCGCTGAGCGGCTCTCCGTACGGTCGCGGCTCGCTACCCGGCCGTGGCCGGACGAAAGGAGAACTCGGATGAAGCTGCTATCGAAGCGCAGGCTGCTCGCGGTGATGACGCTCGTCATCGCTGCGGGGGCGGTCGTGATGGGGAGCCAGGCGCTTGCCGGCTCGAAGCGCGCGCCGGCCTCGGCGCGGGGGCTCGGTCAGCTGAGCGGGCTCTTGCCCCGCAACCAGCTGACGGTCGAGAGCGCGATCAACGTGAATCTGACCAAGGAGTCGGTCCGCCTCCCGCTCTACAAGGGAAGGGCCGACGGGCAGACGGTCTGGTACGTGCTCCTCGACGCCTCCGATCAGGGGATCGCGCACGACCTGGGCGTGAACTATGCACCGAAGCTGAGCAACGTCGCGATCGGCGACCCGGAGGCGGTGCAGACGGTGACGCTCGACTCGCCCACGCCCGATCAGAACAGGTTCGGGCAGGCCATCGTCAACTTCCAGGGCGCGCCCGACTTCAGCCCGGCTCGGATCGCCGAGCCGGGGCCGACCGGCTTCCCGCTCGCGAAGTTCCAGCCGGGCGCAGTCGCGCGTCCCGGGTACAGCCCGTTCATTCGCATCGCGGGCTCGCCGACCGTGTACAGCGCGCCGATCGTCGCCACCGGCGACGGCCCCTTCGACGTGGTCCACCACGCCAACACGGGCGACCGCGTGCTCGGGATTCACATCGCACCGCCTTCGCCTCCCGGCCAGTACCTCGAGTCCTACGTCGACCTGCTGTTCGTGAAGGGCTTCGACGCCGGCCAGCCGATCGTCTACATCTCGACCGACGCGGGCCAGCCACTGACGTCCGTCCTCGAGCGCTCGACCTACGTGCCCGCGCTCGACACCGCGGCCTACAACGGCGGCGACGACTTCCTCGGCTCGGCCCGCGAGCGGCTGTTCGGCTTCATCAACGGACAGATCGGTGCGAACAACAAGCAGGCGCAGGGCTTCGTTCACCTGGTCAAGGACGGCCACGCCTCCGAGGACGCGAGCGCCGGCAACACGGCGCTGATCAACGCGCTCCGCAACGGCGGCGACCTGCTCAATGTGTTCGGCGACTTCCCGACCGAGAAGGACCCCCGGCACGCGGAGGCATACAGCCCGCTCTGGGACGCCCAGCTCGGCCTCTGGACGGACAAGGCCGTCAAGCAGGGGCTGAACAAGCGCCAGATCGACGAGGTGCAGGTCTTCAACCTGGCCGCGAAGCGGCCCGACCTGCTCACCGGCGTCGACCCGGCGACCGGCAGGCCCGCCCCCTACGGGTCGGTCGGGGTCGACATCAACTGTGCGGTGATCGGATTCACCGCGAAGGCCCCGACGGCCAACCTGGCCGACCCCGTGCCCAACTCGCAGTTCCCGCCCCGCTAGGGGACAGGAAGAGACGGCGGGCCTTCCCTCGGGGCCCGCCGTCTCACTCGACCACCGAAAGGAACGAGTACTCGTGAAGCGTTCTCATCTCACTCTCGTCACCCTCGTCGCCGTCGCCGCTCTTGCCGCCGGGCTGAGCGCAGCGCCGGCGGCGACTCACTCGGCCACGCGAGCGGCGGCGGTCAAGACCGCCAAGTCGTCGCTCGGCCGGATTCTCGTCGACGGCCGCGGCCGCACGCTCTACCTGTTCGAGAAGGACAAGCGCGGACGAAGCTCGTGCGCCGGGGCGTGCGCTGCCTACTGGCCGCCGCTGCTCGCACACGGCAAGCCGGTTGCCGGTCGCGGGACCAAGCAGGGGCTGCTCGGGCTCACGCGCCGCGCGAACGGGACGAAGCAGGTGACCTACGCCGGCCACTCGCTCTACCGCTTCGTAGGGGACACCAGGCCGGGACAGACCAACGGGCAGGGCCTGCACGACTTCGGCGCCGGCTGGTACGTGCTCTCACCTGCAGGCAAGAAGATCGAGAAGGGTGGCCGGTAGGCGGTGCCGACCGGGGCCGTCTCCCCGATCCTGGCGATCTCGGGCAGCCTGAGGCGCGACTCGATCAACGCTGCCGCCCTTCGTGCCGCCGCTTCGGCGGCGGCACGGGACGGCCTCACCGTCAGAATCGACGACTGGCCGCGGGCCCTCCCGCAGTTCGACCCCGATCTCGACGCCCTCCCGCCTGAAGCCGTGCGCCGCTTTCGCGAAGCCTGCGCGGAGGCGAACGGCGTGCTGCTCGCCGTTCCGGAGTACACATTCGGTATTCCGGGGGCGTTCAAGAACGCGCTCGACTGGACTGTCCGGAGCGGGTCGTTTTACCAGAAACCGGTTGCACTGCTCCATGTCGCCGCACCCGGGCGTGGCACACACGTCCGCGAGGCGCTCGCGCTGGTGCTGAGAGCACACAACGCCGACGTCACCCACCATGCGGTGCCGGTCGCCCGGCGCAACCGTGACGCGAACGGAGAGATCAGCGATCCGCGGATCGTCCACCAGCTTCGAGCCGTCGTGGCCGAGCTCGCCCAGCGCGCGGGCGCGTGCCGCGCCACCTCGTCGGGGGCCCACGCGCAGCGGTAGCGCCCGGCTCACTCAGCCGCCGCTCAGCGCTCGCTGAGCAGTCGCCGCATGACTGGGGCTACCCGTTCATCCCTAGACGAGGAGCAAGTGATGGCCACAGCAGTGCAACCCTTTGCCGGCAACTACGAGCTCGACCGCCACCATTCGACCGTGCAGTTCGCCGTCAGGCATCAGCAGGTCGCGTCGTTTCGTGCCTCGTTCGCCGACGTCGACGCCTGGCTCACCGCCGAAGACGACGCGATCGCGCTCGAAGGACGGGCGCGCGTCGAGTCGATCTCCATCGCCGAGCCGCCGGAGTTTCGTGAGCGCGTCGTCCGCGGCACCGACTTCTTCGACGCCGACACTCACCCGGTGATCACGTTCCGCTCGACCTGCGTCGAGCTCGGAGACGACGGCACGGCGAATGTCGTCGGCGAGCTTACGATCCGGGGCGGCGACGCGTCCGATCAGCGCGCACGGGACATACCAGCCAACCAGGGAAGGGTGCCCGAGCCGGTCGCCGAGCTGCGGGAGGAGATCACTCGCCCCTACGCCGTTCTGATCGCAACGCCGGAGTACAACGGCTCGATCCCGGGGGCGCTCAAGAACGCGCTCGACTGGGCCTCCCGGCCCTTTCCCGACAACTGCCTACGACGCAAGCCCGTCGCCGTGATCGGTGCCACCACCGGCTTGTTCGGAGCCCGCTGGGCGCAGGCCGACCTGCGGCGGGTGCTGAAGACGATCGGCGCTTCCGTGCTCGATGCCGAGCTGCCGGTACCAGACGCCCACGAGGCGTTCACCGACGACGGGCGACTGCGCGAGCCTCGGCTGGCGGCGGGCTTGTGCAGGATCGTCAGCCAACTCGCTCAGCCGACATTGCAAGATGCGGCGTGACGAGCATCCGCAAACGTGCGAAGTCGTCCTCGAGGTGGTGCACACGCTGCTGACCCGGCGCGTGCAAATCAGGGCCGCCCGCGCCGACGACCTCGCCTCGCTCGTCGAGATCGAGCGGGCTGCAGGCGAGACCTTCCGGTCCCTCGGCATGGCCTTGGTGGCCGACGACGATCCGGGCTCGGTCGAAGAGCTGACGCCCTACGCCGACGGCGGCCGAGCCTTCGTCGCGGTCGATGTCGGCGACCGTCCGGTCGGCTATCTCCTGCTCGACGTCGTCGACGGAGCCGCCCACATCGAGCAGGTCAGCGTGCACCCCGACCACGCACGGCAAAGCCTCGGCCGGGCCCTGATCGAGCGGGCGGGAGCGTGGGCACGTGTCCGCGGTCTTCACGCGCTCACCCTCACGACCTATCTCGAGGTGCCGTGGAACGGCCCCTACTACGAGCGGCTCGGGTTCCGCTACCTCGCACCCGACGAGGAAACACGCGGACTGCGAGCCATTCGAGAGCACGAGCGGGCACTCGGCCTGGACGCGTGGCCACGCGCCTGCATGCGCCGCGACTTAGCACTCGGCAACGTCGCCGGAGGCGACCGAGGCCGGCGATCGTCTCGCCACGACCTACAACGAAAGAATTGAGTCTTGCAGGGTGTTTCTACGGGAGCGACGGGACTCGAACCCGCGACCTCCGGCGTGACAGGCCGTTTCGGGTGCAACCAGGTGCGACGACGAGTCGCCTCGATCTACGTCATTTGCAGGCCGTTTTCTCCCGAGGTTCCAGCTCGTTTCGCATGGTGCGTAGGTTCTGCCAACTGCGTTTTGGGTCACGAGTGGGCCGTGAAATCTTGTCTTCAGAGACAACGCCGGATGGCAATGCGAGCGTGGCTCCTGTTCCGACGTTCGTTCTGACTGTGGCCGAGCGCCGCGCCGCGACTGCCTCCGCCAGCCCGTCTGCGCCGCACTCACCTAGTCCGGAGCCGACCTTGGCCCGACGGGCCTCCGTAGTTCTCCGCACCCAAAAGTGGGGCCGGCGCGGATGCCGCCGACGCGGACGCGAGTGATCGTAGATCTGCGATCAACGATGAGCCGAAATTCAGGCTCGAGGAGGCGAATCCGATGAACTGCTTCGAGTGCGCGAAAGCGAACGACACCGTCGCCGCCGTCGGTGTCTGCCAGCATTGCGGCGTCGGACTCTGCCTCGACCACCTGATCGAGGCCCAGGAGTTCACGGTCGGCGGCACCCACTACGCCTGCGGGCACGATCTGCCCGCGACCAAGCCGCTTCGAGGCGTCCCGGCCGGCATCACTGCTGCAGCGCGTCATCACACGGCCGGTGGCGTCTCGTGACGCTGACGACCGAGCTGACGCTCGAGCAGCAGGTCGCGCTTCTGGCGAAAGCAATCAGCCATCCCGCTCGTGTGCGGATCATGCGGCTGCTGCTCGGCCAGGACGCCTGCTACTGCGGCCAGCTCGTCGACGAGCTGGCGCTCGCACAGGCGACCGTGTCACAGCACCTGAAGGTCCTGCGGGACGCCGGCCTGATCGTGGGCGAGATCGAAGGCCCGCGCATCTGCTACTGGGCGAGCCGCGAACGGCTGGACGCGCTACACGAGCTCGTCGGCGACATCCTCGACGAGGCAGTGGAGGTGGACACCATTGGCTGCGACTGAGACTGCGCGCCGACCGGCTACCGCACGCGCTCCAGAGCACGCCGCCGTCCTGGCCAAGCTGTCGGCGCTCGACCGCTTCCTGCCGCTCTGGATCGGGCTTGCGATGGCCGTCGGGCTCGGGCTCGGGCGGCTGATCCCGTCGCTCAACGACGGGCTCGACAGGCTCCAGATCGGGACCGTGTCGCTGCCGATCGCCCTCGGCCTCCTGCTGATGATGTACCCCGTGCTTGCGAAGGTGCACTACGAGGAGCTCGGCCGCATGAAGCACGACGGCGTCTCAGACCGCGCCTTCTTCGGCTGGTCGCTCTTCCTGTCGTGGATCGTCGGCCCGCTGTTCATGTTCACACTCGCGTGGCTCTTCCTCGCCGATCAGCCCGCCTACCGCACCGGCGTGATCATCGTCGGGCTCGCCCGCTGCATCGCGATGGTGCTGATCTGGAACGACATCGCGATGGGCGACCGCGACCGCACCGCGCTGCTGGTCGTCTTCAACGCCCTCTTCCAGGTCGCCGCCTACTCGCTGCTCGGCTACTTCTACCTGACTGTGCTCCCCAGCTGGCTCGGCCTCGACACGCAGGGCTTCGAGGTCGGCATCTGGGAGGTAGCGAAGACCGTGCTGATCTTCCTCGGCATCCCGCTCGCGGCCGGTTTCCTGACGCGCCGCATCGGACTGAAGCGCAAGGGCCGCGAGTGGTACGACGCGCAGTTTCTGCCCCGGATCGGCCCGATCACGCTTTACGGTCTGCTGTTCACGATCGTCGTCCTGTTCGCGATCCAGGGCGAAAAGATCACCGCCGAGCCGGTCGACGTCGCCCGGATCGCGTTGCCGCTGCTCGTCTACTTCGGCGTCATGTGGGTCGCCGGCTTCGTGATCGGCAAGCTGGTCGGCCTCCCGTATCCGCAGACGGCGAGCATGGGCTTCACCGTCGCCTCGAATGACTTCGAGCTCGCGATCGCCGTGGCAGTCGGCGTCTTCGGCGCGACCTCGGGGGAGGCGCTCGCGGGCGTTGTCGGGCCGCTGATCGAAGTGCCTGTGCTCGTCGCGCTCGTCTACGTCGCGCTGTGGGCGCGGAGATTCTGGCGCGACGACCAGCGCCTTGTTCCGGCCAGCTCCAGCTGAGCCCGACCATCCGCTCCCACTCGTCGACGCGAGTGGGCATATGCTCGCGCGACCGCCGCTGGGCTGGTGGCTGCGGCAAAGGAGATGCGTGAGGTGGGCTTTTCATCGCTCCGGCTGCGCCGCGCAGCGGAGGCACTGGGCACGTTTCTCTTCTTCCTCCTCGGCTTCAACGCGATCGCGGTTTCGGTCGACATCGGGGCGGGGCAATCAGCAGCCTCGGCATCGCGTTCGCGTTCCGCCACCTGGCAACGACCTCCGGCTTATCCGGCCGGTCATCCTTTTCCGCGGATTAGCGGCTACGACCGGCTCCTTGCGGCGATTTCAGGCTGATTCCCGAGCGCGATCTGCGCGGGATGAAAAGAAGCCGGCGGTCGTTATGTCAAAGACATATCCAGATTTGCAGGGACTTTACGGGAGCGACGGGACTCGAACCCGCGACCTCCGGCGTGACAGGCCGGTCAGGGCGCCTCCGGCCTTGAGCGGGGATACGCGGGGAGTTGCCGCGTGAGCAGGCTTTCCGCCACTGCCGTTGCGGGCATCGGCGGGTATCGCCGAGAGCTTCCGGGAGCCTCGTACGGGATCAGCGCGGGATGAGCCATTGCCCTGTTGGCAAACAGATTCCGCTCGCAGCAAGGGACGCATCCTGAGACCGGTCGCGTCGGCTTCGGCCCCGTCCCCGGAGGTCAGCAGGTCGGCGCCACGCCGGGGCCGGTGCGGCTGAGCGAGGGCGCGCCGTTCAGGTAGACGTCGACGCGAACCCTCGTCGGCTTGCAGGTGCCTTCGAGCGGAACGGCGATGTCGCGCTCGCCGCTTCCGGCGACCCTCGCGAAGAGGGCGAGACCGGCGGGCTGCGTCCACGCGCCGGTCCTGAGCGGCCGTTCGTAGCCGAGCGCGCTGAGCGCGGTGCCGGGCGGCAGGTTGCTCCAGCGGAGCCGCAGCAGCAGCTTGCCGCCGGCATAGCGGAGCCCGTCGACCGACGCGGTTCCTCTGGCCGGAACACGCCTGGACACCTCCTGGCCGAGCGTGAACCTCGTTTCGACGGCCACGACCCGGTCGGCCAGCCGCCGCGCGGCGACGGCCTGCCGCGGGACGTGGCGCTCGATCCAGGCGAGATAGCTGAGGTATGTCGCCGCGAGCAGCCGGTTCCGCCTGGACGGCTCGCTGCCGTGCAGCAGCGAGAGCGCGCGGTCGAGCGAGGCAGTCGCGCCGGCCTGATCGCCGAGCGCCACCTGCGCCGCGCTCTTCAGCAGCCAGACGTCCGGGACCTTGGGGTTGATCGCGAGCGACTGGTCGGCTGCGTCGACGGACTCGGCATGGTTGCCGCGGTAGAAGGTGGTGACCGCCAGGGCATCGAAGGCGAGGACGTCGCGCCTGTCCAGCTCGAGGGCCCGCCGGGCATCGCGGAGGGCCGCCTCGGTGGCGCGCCCGCTCACGTCGGTCACCGCCCCGGACACCCGGTAGTCGGGATTCGCCGCGAGCAGCAGGGCACGCGACCGGCCCGAGTACGCCGTGGCGAGAGCGTCGTCGGCCCGGAGCGCGCGGTCGTACTGCCCGATCGCGGCTCGAAAGTCGCCGTTGGCCGTCAGCACCGCGCCGCGGGCGGTCGCGTCGATCGCAGCTTCCGGCGTGGACGGGATCGGCTGAAAGTAGATCCGCACCCCCCAGACGGCCGCGAAGATGCCGACCGCGAGACCGAGGATGTAGGCGGAGTGACGGATCGGCCCTTGCGCGATCAGCCCGAACCCGACCAGGAAGAGCGCGACCGCGAGCACGGCGATCACCGTCGTGTACTGGGTCGAGCGGTCGTTCCAGGTGATCCGCGTGGTTGCGAGCGCGTGCTGCTTCAGCGTCAGGCGTTGCGCCGCGACCTCGAGGCTCGGGAGGAGCTTGCCGACGTTCAGGTCGGGAACGGCCAGCTGCGCGGCGCGAACGCTCGCGGCGGTCGGTCCGGTCTGGGACGGGAGGCCCGCGGCCTCGGCAAGGCTCGGCGCGTTCGCCGTCAGCGGGCGCCGGAAGGGCAGGAAGCCCCGCTCCGCCTGGAACTGCGGCGTCAGCCCGCCGACCGTGTCGGCGACGACGTTGGCGCGCATCGCCTGCACGGCTGTCCGCGTCGTGTCGCGTGCGCTGTTCGACTCCTTCGCGCTTGCGTCCACCTGAAGGATGGCGAGCCCCGCCCCGAGGACGACGAGCGCCGCGAGCGTGAGCGCGATGTGCCGCCTGAGCCGATCGCGCTCCTCCGAGCCGTCCGGGTCCGGCGCGGCGGCGCCTGCCGTCGTCTTGTCCTCGGGCGCGCCCATGCCTTAGAAGAACACCGTCGTGAGGCCGCCGATCAGCCCGGTGAGGTAGATCGCGAAGCCGAGGCAGACGAGCGCGTAGGCGGTGCGGCGGCGTGTCGTCACCTCGGCGGCCGTGTAGATGAGCACCGCGATCAGCAGCAGGAACGCCCAGCGGGCGAGGCCCCTGACGCGGGTGCGGATGTCGACTGCCGCACGGGCCCAGCGGTCGGGATCGAGGGTCGCGGGCGAGTCGATCGAGGTCGACTCCTCCGCCGCCAGCGCGCCGGCCCGCGCGCGGTAATCGAACGGGCGCGGCTTCGCCGTCGGGCGCAGCAGGTCGGTGCCGATCGAGGAGCTGCCGAAGACGCCGGCTTGCGCTGCGCGGCGTGTCGCACCCAGCCGTAGTTCGCGTGCCTCGCCGCGCGAGAGCGCCGCCAGCTTCCCGGAGCCGGCCGCCGTGACCCGCGCGGCCTCCCGGTCGAGCGCCGCGGCGACGATGTAGTCGGCGCGGTAGCGAACGTACTCCCGCGCATCGGCCGCCACGGTTACCGCCCGCTCGACGGCGGCCTGCTGGACGGCGACCGTCTCGGAGATCGACTGGCGGTCGTCGTACGAGGCCGTGCTGCCGATCTGGGCGCCACGCCAGCCGAAGCCCGCCGCGGTCACCGTTGCGACCCCGATCAGGAACGCGATTATCCAACTCAGGCGAATGCTGCTCACGTCCGGCTCGTCCGAAGTGTCGCTCGTGGCTCGGCCGAGGCGACGCTGGGCCGGCGTCTTGGACTTCATGACCTGATTAGCGCGTGCGACCGGACACAACCTCAAGCATGGAAAAGCCTTGTTTGCAGGTGTTTTCTCTCCCAGACAGTGGGCCACGAACGGGCCACGAGACTGAGGGAATCACGTCTCGGCAGACAACAAAACCTGCTTTTTTGCAGGCGCTTCGAAAGACGGGAGCGACGGGACTCGAACCCGCGACCTCTGGCGTGACAGGCCGCTTCGGATGCTACGACGTCCAAACTCGAGCCGCCGCCATCTATGTCATTTGCAGGCCTTTTTGCGCCCTGGCTCAGGCCGGTTCCGCATGGTTGCGTAGGTTCTTTCACGGGCGTTTGGGCCACGAGTGGGCCACGGGACTCGGCTCCACTTCGACTCTCGAGGACGAGGGCTACGCCACCCGAGCCGCGCTTCGTTATGGGCTGCCCTCGCGCCGAGCCTCGCGCTCGGCCTCGCCGCGATCAACCACCTCTGAGGCGTCTCCTTCAGGCTTCGGTCCGAGCGGGCCGCAGCAACCCTCCGCTGCGCCACGCAACGGCGAAGAGCAGGACGGCTGCTCCGGAGAAGACTCCCAGGGCGCCCACGGATACGGAGGCCGCAAGCGCCTGCGATGTCCCGACACCCGCGGCGGCGAGCGCGGCGGTTCCGGCGGCTGCCTGAGTGGCTGCGCCCGCTGGCCCGACCGGCAGCGCCGCGGCCGAGGCACCGGCGCAGAGAAACAGCAGCGCGAGTGGGAACGAGTAACCCAGTCCGAGCGTGCCGAGCATGATGAAGCAGGCCACCCCGCGGACGAGCCAGCAGCCGAAGACGAACCCCCACGCCTGCGCCGCGCTGGACAGCGAGGTCGTGCGCGGGCTCAACCAGCGGCCGAGCCGGAAGCGCAGGGCGCGTTCGCCTCCGGCGAGGCGTGGCAGGGCCACGATCACCGCGGCGGCTGCGATCCCCGCTCCGGCCACGACCGCGAGCGCGGCACGCGCAGCGACCCCGGCCCCCGGAAAGGCGACGGCGACGGCGGCGAGCGGCGTCAGTGCGGCGCTGTCGATCAGCCCGAGGATGACAAGCGAGAGGCCGATTGCTCGCAGGCCGGCCGGACAACCTGGGTAGCGGCGCACGACCGCGATCCGCATCGCATCGTCGAAGCGGCCGGGAAGGACGACACCGATCAGCGCCGCGCTGCCGTTACCAGCGACGAGCGCGAGCGGAGAGGGCCGCTCGCGGTTCGTAAACAGCCGTGCCCACCCGAGTGCCTTGAGGGCCTGGGCAAGGAGAAGCAGCAGCCCGGCTGCGACGAGCAAGCCTGGCTCGCCACGTGAGAGCGGCCACGAAGTGGTCGCAAAATGACGGACAGCCAGGAAGGCGAGGAGGAGCATGAGGGCAGCCGACCCCAGACCCACTCCCCAGCGCGTCCTCCGCGAGTGGCGGAGCTGCCAGAGCGCTCGCATCAGCAGCCGATAGCGGCCCTCGAGCACTACCGGTGCAGCCGAGACTGCGATCGTCGTCAGCGGATCCCGCTCCGGCTGGATATCCAGCGTTGGGGTTTGCCTCATGCGCTGCCTTCAGCGAGCCACGGGCAGCATGCCACCTCACGCCGACGCCGCCATCGGCGCTGCTGCGGCTGAGCGTCGAGGGCTACGACGTTCTTTGCTGCGCCTGCGGTTGAGGGCGCCGGCTGGCTCTGACTGGGTTTGCGCTGAGTGTGGGGGCGTAGTACGACGCAGCATCGGTCCGGCTTGATCTCGAGCGAGGGCGAGAACTCGTTACCTCTCCGGTTTTCGTCCCGCGGAACGCTGGAACCGACGCCGAGCAAGCGCGCCGCGAATCCGACGGTGCGGCAGGATCGCAGCTATGGTGTGATCAGCGCGTTGGCTCTTGCTGTTGAAGCCGTCGAGGCTCTAGCACCTCCTCTCCGACTGTGACCCCTGGCCTGACCGCCGCAGTGCGCCCATTCGAGCGCTCTGCCCTGTAAGACCACAGAAGGAGCATCACATGCATGCCACCATTCGTCGTTACGAAGGTGTCGACACGACCCGCATGAGTGAGGTCGTCGGCAAGGTCAACAAGACCCTCGTCCCGCAGCTTCGCGAGCTCCCCGGTTTCTCCGGCTACTACCTGATCGAGGCGGGCAACGGCGTCCTGAGCTCGTTTGGTCTCTTCGAGACCTCCGATCAGGCCGACGAGTCCAAGACCCTCGTCACGAAGTGGATCAGCGACGAGAACTTCAGCACGGTGATTCCGAACGCGCCCAAGATTACGAGCGGCAAGGTCGTTGCGCACAGCGACGGCGTCCCCGCCCTCGTTTAGCCCGACGGTACTCACGCGTCATCGAGAGGGGCCCGGCGCCGCCGGGCCCCTCTCTGCGCGGTCTGTCCCGGACGAGAACGTCGCCCCGACGATTTTCTCCCAGCTGCGCCGTGTGGGCTGCGTTAATGCATCCGTCAGGCTGCGTATTCGTGAATCGAAACGGATCGCGTCGGAGGAAGCGATCGGGCGAAGACGGCGGGGGTTCGCGAGTTCGATCTCCCTGCGCCAGCCGGGTCCTCTTCGACGCTACTTGCATGCAAGGGCGGCTCGTGGGATACCTCGCCCGTTCTTGTGTGCAACGCCGAGGAGGCCGCCATGCTCGTCACTGCCATCGCTCCTAGCGGAACCGAACTGAAGCAGATCGAGCTCGGAGACAACGCCGTCCTCTGTCTCCCGGTGCTCGTGTACCAGAGGGCCGGCGAAGGGTTAGTACCGGGCGAACCCAGAGAGCTCGCCGTTCCCCTTGAACTACTCGGCCTGAGCGATCCACGCCCGCCCGCCCACGCTTGATGTCGCAAGTCTGAACTCGCCGACACTGGCGAAACCGTTTGGCCTTGGTGAGGTCTCCAACCTGCTCAGGCGAAGTCCTCGAACCTGGTTTGGCAGAACGCTGTGAGCGAAGCGCGGGAGGCGGGTGAGAGGAGTAGACTGGTTGAACTGGCCCTGCGGCCAGAATCCCGGCCGAAAGCCCGAAGGCCACCAACGCGCGTTGGCGCGCGAGGCGCTGAGCTTAGGCGAACAGAGTTCGAGTTGCAGGGCCAGCCTCTTTGTGGCGGCCGGGCGGCGAGCCGAACGCCTAGAACGCTGAGCGCGACCCGTGTGCGAGAACGCGCCATTAAGAACTTGTAACTGTCAGCACAAATTTGAGGTATGCTGCCTGAGCGCGTAGACCTAGCGCGGAAGCCGCGGAGGCTCCGAACCTTCTCTCCGACTACCACACCGGGCCTGGTGCCGAGAGACCCGTCCGGTTCTCTTGCCCGATCGAGAAGGAGCAGTGATGAGCCAAGCCACGGAACCCCGCGAGGGTCAGGGCGTTGCCGATCAACGCGCCCAACGGGAACTGACAAGCAAAGTCGGCGCGCCGCTGACTCGGCGGACCAAGCCGAGCAACGGCAGCTGGAGCACTTGGAAGGGACGACTCGGAATCCGGGGCAGGGCCAAGGCGTGAGCAGGTCCAGGCCTCGGCCTCTCCAGCGGGCGCGATCATGACGAGCAGAATCGAAGCGTCGCGGAAGCATGGGCGCTTCGATTCGCGCTGGCCGAAGCCGCGTCTTCGCCTCACCTCCGATTGGGGAGCAGCGGCTGCGGTGGGCCTCGAGGCTGTCCCGGACGGGCTTGATTGGGTTGCCTTCTCCAGGCTCTACTTCCCCAAGCGCCGTCGACACGACCTAGAAGCGATAAGCGCCTACCACGAGTACCAGCACGGTCGACGCCGCGAGAGGAGGCCCCCGAGGAGCAGGCGGGCGATCGGGCTCGACGAACCCCTCCTCACCACAGTGGGTGGCGCTCCCAGGGTCAGGCGAGAATCCTTGAGCAGGGTCGGAGCGACCAGATGACGGTTACTACGGTCATGACGGAGGAGCCGGTCGAGTCGGCACGGCCAGCGATGCGGTCGGCGCAACAGGTGGCCGAGGAAGAGGGGCTCAGCTTCGCAGGAACGCCTGGGCCAGGCTACAGCGAGGGGGGCGACGTGTACGAACCCAACGCGCCGCCAAGGGGCTGGGAGTCGTTGAAGCCGCCGAGGCTCCGAACTTCCTCTCCGACTTACACGAAAGACCTGAGTGCATCGGGTGGACCGGGTTTGACAGGTTCGCCGCCGCAAGTCAGAGAGTTGGGAGCCACATGATGAATCTGCAGCCGCTCGGTGATCGTCTGATCGTCGAGGTGCTCGAGGAGGAGGAGACAACAGGAAGTGGGATCGTCCTTCCGGATACCGCGAGGGAGAAGCCTCAACGCGGCCGTGTCCTAGCGATCGGCCCGGGCGGTCGGAACGACAAGGGCGAGATCAACCCGATGGAGGTCGCCGAGGGCGACGAGATCATCTTCTCCAAGTACGGCGGCACCGAGATCAAGCTCGGGACCGACGAGGTGCTGATCCTGCGCGAGTCCGACGTGCTCGCGAAGGTCACATCCGCCACCACCAAGGGCAAGGGCAAGCGCGAGCGGGCCCGCGCGACCGCCTAGTCACAACACAAGGAAGGAACGCCGACATGCCTCACAAGGAGCTGAAGTTCAACGAGGATGCGCGCCGCTCGCTCGAGCGGGGCGTGAACATCCTCGCCGACGCGGTCAAGGTCACCCTTGGCCCGAAGGGCCGCTACGTCGTGCTCGACAAGAAGTTCGGCGCGCCGACGATCACGAACGACGGCGTCACCATCGCCCGTGAGATCGAGGTCGAGGACGTCTTCGAGAACCAGGGCGCACAGCTCGTCCGCGAGGTCGCGACCGCGACCAACGACGTGGCCGGAGACGGCACGACAACCGCGACCGTGCTCGCCCAGGCCATCGTCCGCGAGGGCCTGAAGAACGTCGCCGCCGGCGCGAACCCGATGGGTCTCAAGCGCGGCATCGAGGGCGCCGTCGAGTCGGTCGTCGAGAGCCTCAAGAAGCAGTCGAAGGAGATCTCGGGCAAGGAGGACATCGCCCGGGTCGCCACCATCTCGGCGCGCGAGCGTGAGATCGGCGACGTGATCGCCGACGCGATCGACAAGGTCGGCAAGGACGGCGTCGTCAACGTCGAGGAGGGCCAAACCTTCGGCCTCGAGCTCGAGTTCACCGAGGGCATGCAGTTCGACAAGGGCTACCTGTCGCCGTACATGATCACCGACCCCGAGCGCATGGAGGCCGTCCTCGAGGACCCGTACATCCTGGTCGCGAACCAGAAGATCGGCGCGGTCAAGGACATCCTGCCGGTGCTCGAGCAGGTGATCCAGGCGGGCAGGCCGCTGCTGATCGTTTCCGAGGACGTCGAGGGCGAGTCGCTCGCCACCATCGTCGTCAACAAGCTGCGCGGCACCTTCACCGCGGTCGCGGTCAAGGCGCCGGGCTTCGGTGACCGCCGCAAGCGCATGCTCGAGGACATCGCGATCCTCACCGGCGCCGAGGTGATCACCGAGGAGATGGGCCTCAAGCTCGAGAACACGAAGCTCTCGCAGCTCGGCCGTGCACGCCGCGTCGTGATCGACAAGGACTCGACCACGATCATCGACGGGGCCGGCGACTCCGACGGGATCAAGGCCCGCATCAAGCAGCTGAAGGCCGAGATCGAGAACACCGACTCCGACTTCGACCGCGAGAAGCTCCAGGAGCGCCTGGCGAAGCTCGCGGGCGGCGTGGCCGTCGTCAAGGTCGGCGCTGCGACCGAGACGGAGATGAAGGAGAAGAAGCACCGCGTCGAGGACGCGCTGCAGGCCACCCGTGCCGCCCTCGAAGAGGGCATCGTGCCGGGCGGCGGCGTCGCGCTCCTGAACGCGGCGAAGTCGATCAAGCTCGATGGCTTCGTCGATCCGGACGAGCGGACGGGGGCGCAGATCATCGTTCGCGCGCTCGAGGAGCCGCTCCGCCAGCTGGCCGACAACGCGGGCCTCGAGGGCTCGGTGGTCGTGAACAAGGTCCGTACGGCCGCCAAGGGCCATGGCCTCAACGTCGACACGAACGAAGTAGAGGACCTCATCAAGGCCGGGATCATCGATCCGACGATGGTCACGCGCTCGGCGTTGCAGAACGCCGCGTCGATCGCGAAGAACATCCTCATGACCGAGGCAGTCGTCGCCGAGCCACCCGAGATGGCCGGAGCCGGTATGGCCGGAGGCATGGGCGACATGGGCGGAATGATGTAGGCAAGCAGCCAGCGCACCTGGTACGGCTCACGCTCTCCGGTGAGGCGGTGTACCGATGTATCGCGGCGCTTGGCGGCCGCCGAGCTGGGTACTGATCCCACAGGCGGCCGACAGACGGCTAAAGCGGCTACCATCGGTACCTCACCGAGCGCTCGCTCGGGGATGGGGAAGGTGATGGCTGTGAAGTGCCCAGCCTGCGGCGAGGAGACCGGAGTTCCGAGGTGTGCGTCCTGCGGCGCCGAGATCCCGACCGCTGCGATTGACCAGATGCGTGACCTCGCCGCGAGTGATCGCGACCAGGTGGTGAGTGATCGCGACCAGACGACGAGCGATCAGGATCAGACGTGGTCGGATCACGACCAGACAGCGAGTGAGCGCGATCAACGAAGCGCGGATGAGGATCAGCACGCTGCCGACGATGATTTCGCGGCCGGCGGCGACGCGATCACCTACCAACGAAGCGCTCTGGCGCGGGAGCGGTCGGGCCGGGACCGCGACGCCGTGTCGGCGGTGCGCGCCGAGAGTGCCATGGCGAGGCTAAGAACGGCTGCGGATCGTGATCGGGCTGCCGAGCTTCGTGATCGTGGCGCTGAGGGTCGTGACGCTTTGGCTCGTCTGCACGATCTGCAGGACGACGTGGAGGCGAGTCGGGAGGACATTCTTCTGCGGGCCGAACGCGACCGGGCTCGGGCGGCTGCCGATCGCGCCAAGGCAGCTGACGACCGGGCACGAGCGGCAGCCGACCGGGCAGAGGCAGCCGGTGAACGCGCCGAAGCGCTTTGGGACCGCACGAAATCTGCAGACAGCTTGAAGCTCGCGACGACGGACGAGCTGACGGGCGCCTTCACGCGCAGGTTCGGTCTCGAGGAAGTGTCGCGCGAGCTCGAGCGTGCGCACCGTACGGGCGCCGGCCTCGTGCTGGCATTCGTCGACGTCGACGGCCTCAAGGTGGTCAACGACAGCCAGGGTCATCTGGCGGGCGACGCGCTGCTGCGGCTCCTAGGCGAGACCCTTCGGGCGAATGTCCGCCCCTACGACGTGATCGTGCGCTACGGCGGCGACGAGCTGCTTTGCGCAATGCCGAACCTCAGCGCGGGCGAGGCCAGGGCACGCCTCGAGAGGATCGCCACAGCCCTGGCAGGGGCCGACGCGGAGCACTCTGTCACGTTCGGTCTTGCCGAGGCCGAGCCCGCCGACAGTCTCCAAGAACTGATCGCCCGCGCCGACGCTGACCTTCTCGAAGCGCGACACTCACGCACGAGCAACGACTGAGTTCTCGCGGCGCCGGAGCGGGCGTTAGGCGGTAGCTCGAGACCACGCGTACATTGGCGCTCCACATCGGCGTCAGTATTCCGTTGACGCAGACGCCGGAGAGTTATGAGGTCAGCACACCGCCTTCCTGAGTAGCTCGTCGGCCTCGGCGATGAGTGGCCGCGCCGAGGCTCGGAGCTGCTCGCGCCCCGCAGCTCGGGCTGGAATGGAACGGCCGAGCCCGAGCAGGCGTCCTTCGATCGCAGTTCGGAACGAAGCGCACCAGCCTGAGTCGTGGGACCGGCAGCCGAGACAATCGACAGAAGTTTCAGGCCTTCTGCATGTTTTCGATGCGGTCGGCGAGCAGGTGAAACGAACGCTGCGCCGCGTTTGCCAGGCCCATGAGCAGCTGATTCATCTCGTCGACCGGCGGTGCGACCCCCGAACCACTCGCAGCCTGGGCCTTCACGTAAGCGGGCAGGGACTTCACCTCGCGTCTAAAGACCTCGTCGATTTCGTCCCCGAGTGCCATTGCCATCTCCTTTTCGGTTGCGGCAACACTAGAACAGGCGGTCGAGCCGACTGAAGAGGGCTGGGGCGAGCGGAACGGCCCGGCCTTGTTTAGGGAGAGATCCCTGAGCGACCTGGTTTGTTGGTGCGACCGGTCACGAGCTGAGTTCCGAAATCACTAGTTGCAGGCACTTTTCGAGAGAGGAATGGGCCATGAACGGGCCACAGCGACCTTGCAAAGGCGTCAGCCGAGACAACACAACCGATCGATTTGCAAGGGAAAATGATCAGCGGGAGCGACGGGACTCGAACCCGCGACCTCCGGCGTGACAGGCCGGCGTTCTAACCAACTGAACTACGCCCCCGGGGACGGGGAAGTCTAGCCGAGGAGGGCTCGGCGGAACCTAGTCTGTGCCGACGACGAGCGAGGTTTTCGCCAAGCCCTCCTAGATACCGGTCAGGCCGAGCTGACGCAGCAGGGTCACCGAGTCCGAGTAGACGTCCTTGCGCGCAACCAGCCCGTCGCGGATCGGGATCACGTCCATGCCCTTGTACTCGACCTTCCGACCCGTCGGCGGGACCTCGATCCCGGAGCGCGTCATCGTGCCCTCGTGCGTGCCGCGGGCCGTCCACTCCTGCACGACCAGGTCGTCGCGGATGTACGCGCGGCGCGTCTCGAACGAGAGATCCGGGAATACGGAGAAGATGCCGCCGATCGCGCGCCCGATCGCCTCCCGCCCGACGTTGACGTCGCCGGTCACGTGGTTCTCGAAGACAGAGTCGTCCGTGTGCATCGACACGATGGCGTCGATGTCGTGGTCGTTCCAGGCGGCGTTGTAGCGGTCGATGAACGCCTGCAGCTCTGCGCCGTCCACTGCAACTAGCCTAACCCGGCCGTGACCGTGATCGACTGGGTGGCGCTCGGCCTGGTGCTGCTCGCAGCGCTCGGCGGAGCCGTGCAGGGGCTCGTCTGGAGCGGCCTTTCGCTCGCGGGGCTGATTGCGGGGGCGTTCCTCGGCGGGCGGCTCGCGCCGCTCGTGTTGGCGAACGGCTCCAGCTCGCACTACGCGCCGGTCGTGGCACTCATCGCAGCGGTCACGCTGGCGGTTGCCTTCGAGGTGCTCGGAAGCACGATCGGCGGCGTGATCCGTAGCCGGCAGCGAACCCGCAGCGTGCGCGCGCTCGACTCGTTCGGAGGCGTCTTCGCAGGTGCGTTGATCGGGCTCGGGATGGTGTGGGTGCTCGGCGCGATGGCGCTGCAGCTTCCGGGGCAGGCCGACCTTCGCCGCGCCGTCCAGCGCTCGTACGTGATCCAGCAGCTGAACGACATCGTGCCGCCACGGCAGCTGCTCAACGCGCTTGCCCGGGTCGACCCCTTCCCGACCTTCGCCGGCCCGCCGGTGCCCGCCGAGCCGCCCGATCCGGCCGTGTTGCGGACGCCGGGTGTCCGTGCCGCCGCACCGAGCGTCGTGCGCGTGCTCGGGACGGCGTGCGGCCTCGGCGTCGAGGGCAGCGGCTGGGTCGCAGGGCCGGAGCTGGTCGTTACCGCCGCGCACGTCGTGGCCGGCGAGGAGGACACGTCGGTGACCACCGTCGGCGGCGTCTCGCTCGGGGCGGCCGTCGTCGTGTTCGACCCGCACGACGACATCGCGGTGTTGCAGGTGCCGGGCCTCGACACGGATCCGCTGCGGCTCGTCGAGCCCGAGAACGGCACACCCGTTGCGATCGTCGGCTACCCGCTGAACGGGCCACTCGACGCGACGGCCGGCCGAATCGGCAAGACCGAGCCCGTGTTCGCCGAGGACGCCTACGGCCGCGGGCCGACGCGGCGCCTCGTGACCAGCCTGGCTGGAAGGGTCGAGCACGGCAACTCGGGCGGTCCTGCGGTGGACGCGCGCGGGCGGGTGCAGTCGACGGTGTTCGCGGCGCGCTCGACCGGCGACGGCGGCTACGGCGTTCCGGCCGCGGTCGTGCGTGAGGATCTTGCCCGGGCGGACGGCGGCCCGGTCTCGACCGGCCCCTGCGTCCGCTAGTAGCGACTAGTCCAGCACGTCGAGCGCGGCCTCGGGCTGCTTGAAGGGCGGGATCACGTAGACGCCCGCGACCTTCTCGCGTGCCTGCGCGTACAGCTCGCGCGCGAGGGCGAGCCCCTCCGCGCCCGCGTTGGCGCCCGCCTGCTCGAGCCGCCGCTGGACGTTCTCGGGCACGACGATCCCCGGAACCTCGTTGTGCAGCCGCACCGCGAGCTGGTAGCTGCGCACGTAGAAGATTCCGAGCAGGAGCGGCACCGGCCAGCCGCCGATCAGCTCCTCGAAGCGGTCGAGGTAGGCGAGGTCGAAGAGCGCCTGCGTCATCGCAAAGCTCGCGCCGGCCTCGATCTTCTGCCGGAAGCGGTCGGCCTCTCGCTCGAGGTCATCCGCCGACGGGTTGACCGCGACGCCGAGGAAGAACGAGGTCGGCGCATCGATCCCCTTGCCGTTGTAGTCCTCGCCGCGGTTCAGCTGCGTGACGACCTGCGCGAGGCCGATCGAGTCGACCTCGTAGACACCTTGCGAGCCTGGGTAGTCGCCGACTTCCGGCGGGTCGCCGGTCACCGCGAGGATGTTGCGCACGCCCTCCGCGTGGGCGCCGAGCAGCTGCGACTCGAGCCCCATGATCGACGTGTCGCGCGGGGTGAGGTGCGGGATCGTCTCGATGCCGCAATCGCGCTCGATCGCGACCGAGGCCATCAGCGCGTTGGCCCGGGCCCGCGCCATCGGGTTGTCGTTGATGTCGACGAAGCCGACCTTGCCGCTCTGCTTGAGCGTGCGGGCGACGGAGAGCATCGCGTCGTAGGTGCCGCCCTTCGGGGGGTCGAGCTCGACGCAGGTGACCCACTCGCCCTCGCGCAGCATCCGCGCGAGCTCGGTCTCGTACGGCCCGTGGCCATGGCGTGCCTCGACCAGCTCGCGCTCGAGCACGACCAGCGGCGCGGCCGGCTCGCGCTCTTCCTCCACGGCCGATGCGATTGCCGCGATCTCGACGGGTGTGGTGCCGCAGCAGCCGCCGATCAGCCGGGCGCCGAGCCGGCGAGCGTGTGCCGCGAACTCGGCGAAGTACTCGGGCGTGGCGTGCGGGTAGATGACGCGGCCGCCGCTCAGGCTGGCGAGGCCGACGTTCGGGAGCGCGGCGAGCGGAGGGCCGCCGTCGCCGCCCATCGCCTCGAGCGCCGCGAGCGCCGCGTGCAGCCCCGCGCCGTGGTTGGCGCCGATCGCCGCCAGGTTGAGCGGCCTCAGGCGTTCCGCGGCCTGAGTTCCCGTCACGCCGGCGAGCGTCTCGGCGCCTTCGTCGAAGGTGAGGGTGGCGACGATCGGGAGCGACGAGACGCTGCGCACCGCGTCGATCGCCGTCTCGAGCTCGTTCAGGTCGTAGAACGTCTCGACCATGAACAGGTCGATCCCGCGGCCGTCCAGCAGCGCCGCTTGCTCTGCGAACATCTCTTGCCGCTGCGCGGGCGACACGGCCAGGTCGCCGAGCGGCCCGATCGAGCCGGCGATGAAGACGTCGCGGCCCGCGACGTCCCGGGCCTCGCGTGCGAGTTTCACGCCGGCGCTGTTGATCCGCTCGAGCTCGTCGTCGAGGTAGAGCTGCGAGAGCTTGCGCCGGTTCGCGCCGAAGGTGTTCGTCTCGATCAGGTCCGCGCCCGCGCGGATGAAGCTCGTGTGCAGCGTCACGACGCTCTCGGGCGCCTTCAGGTTCGCCTCCTCGGGGCAGCGGAGGCGCGGGACGGCGCTCGTCACGAGCACGCCCATGCCGCCGTCTCCGACGACGATCGGACCGCTCTCCAAGCGCTGCTCAAACCGGGTGCTCATGCCCGCTCGACTCTACTGACGAAGTGAAGTGAAGCGGTCAACCGAGAAAGAGGGATAGATCAACCGACCCCGACCGCGCGATACTCCACCTGCAACAACGACGAGCGCCCCGTTGCGGCTGGGGCAGATCGTCGGAAGCGGGTGGGGCCCGATGCGGCGGGGCCCACCGGCACCACGGAAGGGCCACTGCGGCAAGAAGCCCCTCCGGAGATGTAACTGCGGCTCTCTCACGGGAGACTCAGGCGGGGCCGGGCGGCGGCCCCGCCTGATGTTTTTCTACGGCCGCTCAAGTCGCGAACGCGGGGTGTCGATGAAGCCTCTGGCTTCCGGCCGGGGGACTGACGGCAATCATCCTGCGGCGACGAAGCTTCTGACGGCGGCGGGCCCTGCCCCGCCGCCGTTCTTTCTGGCAACCGGTGACAGTCACAGTGACTGTCACTGTTGGGGGTCAGTCGCGGAGGAGCCGGCCTTCCATGCCGCCCGCGACCGTCACGATCTGGCCCGTCACGTGTCCGGACAGGACGTCCGAGGCGAGCACGACGACCTGGGCTGCCACGTCCTCGGGCTCGGCGACCTTCTCGAGCGGCATCGTCCGCGTCACGCGCCTCAGCGTCCCGGCGTCGAGCGAGTCACGCGTCATCGGCGAGTGCGTCCACCCGGGACAGACAGCGTTCACGCGTGCCCGAGGCGCAACCCGCACGACTTCGTTCTTCAGGCTCAGCAGCAGACCGCCGACGATCGCCGACTTCGCAGCCGCGTAGTCGGCGTGCCCGGCTTCGCCGAAGAGCCCCGCGGTCGATCCGACCAGGACCAGCGAGCCGTGCCCGCTACGGGCCGCCCCGCGGAGGAAGCCGCGCGCCGTGAGGAAGGTCGCGGTGAGGTTCGTCCGCAGCGTCTGCTCCCAGCGCTCGAGCGGCAGCTCCCACACGGGCACGTCCTCGGACGGCCACACCCCGGCCACTGCCGCGCACACGTCGAGCGGCCCCGCCTCGTCGAACAGCCGCTCGACCTCCGCCTCGACGGTCAGGTCGGCGCCGAGCGCGACCGAAGCGCCCAGCGCCTCGGCCCGCTCGCGCCCGCGGTGGTAGTGCGCGACCACCTCGCACCCCTCCTCCATGAACGCCCGGGCGCAGGCAGAGCCGATTCCACCGGAGGCGCCCGTCACGAGCACACGCTTCCCCGCCAACCCGGTCTCCACGACGTGAGAGGCTACAAGGGTGAACGTCTTCATCATCAGCGACCTCGAAGGCGTCGCGGGGGTCGTCAAGGGCGAGCAGACAGGTTCGGGGGAGCCGCTCTACGAGGAAGCGCGCAAGCTCTACACGCACGAGATCAACGCCGCGGTGCGCGGCGCCAAGGCCGCGGGCGGGACCGAGATCGTCGTGATGGACTGCCACGGCGCCGGCAAGGGCCACACGTTCAACTCGCTGCTCCCGGAGGAGCTCCACCCCGACTGCGAGTTCGTCGTCCAGGACGAATGGACCGAGTACACGGAGTTCCTGGAGCAGGGCGTCGACGCCGCGCTCTTCGTCGGCATGCACGCGCGCGCGGGCACGACCGAGGGCGTGCTCAACCACACGGTCTCGGGTCGTGACTACCAGAACCTCTGGTTCAACGACACGCTCGTCGGCGAGACCGGGATCAACGCGGCGCTCTGCGGCACCTGGGGCTGCCCGGTGCTGATGGTTACCGGCGACCAGGCCGCCTGCCAGGAGGGCAAGGAGCTGCTCGGGGACGGCCTGACGACGGTCCAGGTCAAGCGTGGTACCGGCGTGCAGAGCGCGCGCAACCTCGTGCCGTCTCGCGCCCGCGAGGCGATCGAGAGCGGGACGAAACAGGCGCTGTCGGACCTGAACGCCGTCCAGCCGTACGACCCCGGCAATCCGTGCGAGATCAAGGTCGAGTTCAAGTGGACCGGCCCGGTCGACAAGCTGCGCCACCGCGTCGGCGTGGAGAAACTCGACGACCGCACGATCGTCTCGCGCGCCGACGACTGGTGGACGGCGTGGCGCCAGTTCTTCTTCTGAGGTGTCCGTGGACGCACGCGAGCTCGCGGAACTGATTTCGTCGCCCGAGGCGGTGCCTGGCTCGGGCTGGGTTGCCGGGGTCACCGGCGCGTTTGCGGCCGCGCTGGTCGCCAAGGCCGCCGCTCGCTCGGAGGGCTGGAGCGGAGCCGGTGGCGCGCGCTCGCAGGCAGCCGACCTTCGCGATCGCCTGCTGGAGCTCTCCACGAAGAACGCGTTCGTCTACGAGTCGGCGCTGGATGCGCTCGAGAAGCCCGGCTCCGACCTCGCCGGCGCGCTGGCCGAGGCGGCCGACGCGCCGCTCGCGCTCGCAGAGGCCTCGGCGGACGTCGCCCTGCTCGCCGCCTCCGCCGCCGAGTGCGCCGACGGCGCCTCGCGCGCGGACGCCGCAGCGGCCGCGGCTCTCGCCGCCGGGGCAGCGCGGGCCGCCGCGAAGCTCATCTCGGTGAATCTCGCGACAATGTCCGGGGACGAGCGGCTCGCCGCCGCCCAGCGAGCCGTCGAGGCCGCGGACCACGCAGCGCGCGCCGCCTTCGTGTCCGAGATCTAGCGGCAGCGGCCCGGTCGTCTACGCTCGCCAGCCGTGAGGGAGATCACCCACTTCGGCCTTGTCGTCCTGGTCGTCGCCGGGATCGTCACGGTCGCGGTCCTGCTGAACAAGGTGAGCGAGCGTGTGCCGATCCCGGCGCCCGCGATCTTCCTGCTCGCCGCCGCGGCCACCGTCCACTTCTGGCCGAGCCTCGGGCGCCAGATCTCGATCCTCGACGTCGAGCGCATCGCCGTGGTCGCGTTGATCCTGATCCTCTTCGACGGCGGCGCGAGAGTCGGCTTGGCGCGCTTCCGCGCCGCCTGGGTCCCGATCTCGCTGCTCGGCGTCTTCGGCACATTCACCACCGCCGGCCTGGTTGCCCTCGCGGGCCACTACTTCTTCGACTTCAGCTGGACGACCGCCGGGATCCTCGGCGCGGCTCTGGCCCCGACTGACCCCGCGGTCATGTTCTCCGTGCTCGGCAAGCGCGAGGTGGGCGGGCGCACCGGGACGATCCTCGAGGGCGAGTCCGGCGTGAACGATCCCGTCGGGATCGCGCTCATGATCGGGATGATCGAGTTCGCCACCCACGCCGACGCGACGTTCTGGATCGTCGTCCGCGAGTTCCTGCTCGAAATGTCGGTCGGGCTCGCGATCGGTGTCGCCGGCGCGTGGCTGCTCCTCGAGTCGCTTCGCCGCATCCGCCTCGCCAACCCGGCGCTCTACCCACTGGGGACGCTCGCCGCCGCGGGCGTGATCTACGGGGCCGCCGCCGTCGCCCACGGCTCCGGGTTCCTCGCCGTCTTCGTCGCGGGAATCCTGATCGGCGATGCCCACTACCCGGGTCGGAACGACGTCGAGCGCTTCCACACGTCGCTGGCCAGCCTCGCGGAAGTGGTCGTCTTCGTCGCCCTCGGGCTTGACCGTCAACGAGGTCAACCTCGAGCCCGCCTGGACGGACGGCCTCCTGATCGCGCTGATCCTTGCATTCCTCGCGCGGCCCCTCGGGATCGCGCCGTTCCTCGCGCCGCTGCGGCTTCGGCACGGCGAGCGCGTGTTCGTGATGTGGAGCGGCCTGAAGGGCGCCGTGCCGATCCTGCTGGCCGCCTTCGCGCTCCTCGAGGAGGTCTCGGGCTCGGAGCGGATCTACGGAATCGTCTTCGTCGTCGTCGCGTTCTCGGTGATCGTGCAGGGCGGCAGCGTGCCGTTCGTAGCGAAACGGCTGGGGATCCCGATGCGCCTGGTGCACCGGGGGCCCGGATGATCGTCGCGCACCTCGACCTCGACGCCTTCTTCGCCGCCGTGGAGGAGCTCGAGGACCCCGGACTGCGCCGGCGACCGCTGGTCGTCGGCGGCGACCCCCACGGCCGCGGCGTCGTCGCGACGGCGAACTATGTCGCGCGCCGCTACGGCATCCACTCGGCGATGTCGTGTGCCGAGGCGCTGCGCCGCTGCCCGCAGGCGGTCTTCCTCCAGCCGCGGAAGCGCCTCTACTCCGAGTACTCGAAGGCGGTGTGGGCGGCGGTGCGCGAGGTGGTGCCGACCGTCGAGCGGACCGGCATGGACGAGGGCTACCTGGACGTGAGGGAGGTGGCGGCTGACTTCGGTCTGGCGAGGGCCGTCGCGGAGGCGGTGCAGGCGGCCGTGCGCGGCGCGACCAGCCTCTCGTGCTCGCTCGGGGTGTCGAGCTGCAAGGTGGTTTCGAAGATCGCGAGCGACCGCCGTAAGCCCGGTGGGATCACGGTCGTGCCCGCGGGGCGGGAGGCCCACTTCCTGGCGCCGTTCGACGTGCGCCGCCTGCCCGGAGTCGGGCCGCGCGCCGAGGAGCGGCTGCGGCGCGCGGAGGTCGAGACGATCGGCGACCTCGCCGCGCTCGACGAAGCGAGGCTCCGCGGCCTGCTCCCCGGCAAGCTCGGGCCGCTGCTGCGCGATCGCGCGCGGGGAATCGACCCGCGGCCGCTCGAGCTGAGCGTCGAAACCATCTCGATCAGCGCCGAGGAGACCTTTCCGCGCGACGTCGCGGGGGTCGAGCGGCTTCAGGAGGAGCTGCGCCGCCTCGCAGGTCACGTCGCCGAGCGGCTCGAGGCGAGCGGTCAAGTCGGGCGCACGGTGACGACGAAGGTGCGCTACCCGGACTTCTCGATCCGCTCGCGTTCGACGTCGCTGCCGGTGGGCACGGACGACGCCGAGCGGATCTGGGAGCTCGCCTGCTCCTGCCTCGACCGCGCGCTCGCCGACCGACCGGGCGCGTTGCGGTTGGTCGGCGTCGGCGTGTCCGGCCTCGACGCGCACCGTCAGCTCGAGCTCGTCTGATCGCCCTCTTAGCTCTCCTCGGTGCTCCAGCGGGCGACGTCGCGGATCGAGACGATCCCGACCGCGCGGCCCTCGTCGACGATCGGCACGTGCCGAAAGCCGTTGTCGAGCATGATCTTCGCGGCCTCGTCCGCGTTGGCGTCCGGCCCGAGCGTGATCGGGTCGGAGGTCATCCACTCGCGCACGCGCGCCTCGCTCGTGTGCACGCGGCCCGCAACCGCGCGGGTCAGGTCGCGCTCCGTGACGATCCCGATCAGCGTGCCGTAGTCGGACACGACGGCCGAGCTGACGCCCCGCTCGACCATCTGCTGCGCGGTTTCGCCGATCGTGTCCGACGGGTCGACCGTGAGGACGTCGCTGGTCATGATCTCGCCGACCGTACTCATACGCCAACCTCGCGAGCGATTCGTTGCACCAAGCCACGATGACCGACTCGAGAGCTCCAGCCAAACCAAACGCGTAAAGTCCTCACGCGGCGAGCGTAACACCGCCGGCGACGCGGATGAGGGTGTCGACGAGCTCGGCCAGCTCCGCGTGGATTCCGCTGTCTACGAGCTCGCCGTGCTCCTCGAAGCGCATGAACGCCTCGGGCACGAGCACCTCGGGCTGCTCGAGCACGGTCGCGCGGGAGAACTCCAAGGCGGCGCGGAGCTGCTCCTGCGCGCGGGCGGTGCCGCCGCGACCGGTCGAGGCGCCCATGATCCCGACCGGCTTGCCGGTCAGCGGCGAGCCGAGCGGCGGCCGTGAGGCCCAGTCGACCGCGTTCTTGAGGACGCCGGGGACGCCGCGGTTGTACTCGGGCGTGGCGATCAGGAGCGCGTCGGCGTCGCGGATCGCCTGCTTGAACCGGACGACGGGCTCGGGATCGCCGGCTGCCTCGACGTCACCGTCGTAGAGCGGCAGCGTGCCGATCTCGTACTCGACGAGCTCGACGCCTTCGGGCAGCAGCTCGCGTGCCGCGCGCAGAAGCGAGCGGTTGTACGAGCCCTTCCGGAGGCTGCCGGCGATTCCGAGGATCCTCATCGTTGGTTCCTTTTTTGTGGACATCGTTGTTCCTGGTCCGCGATCTCAGACGGACGCGCGGCCAGAGCCCGCACGTCCTGAGATCGGCATCGCAAGCGACGCCTCAGACCTGCTTCGTGGCCGAGACGCCTGCGGTGATCTCGACGGTGGTGGTGCCCCAGTCGAACGAGCCGTCGACGTCGAGCACGATGCGCTCGTCGCCGGCCTTCCCCGTACCATGGCCCCGCATCCGGCCCTGGAGCTCGACCTCGAAGGGCTGCTCCTTGACGAAGAGCCGGCCGCGGAGCGCGAACCGGTCTTCTCCGACCGGCTCGAGTGCTGTCGACTCGAAGCGAATCTCCGGGTGCGTTGCCACCTCGAGGAAGTCGGGCGAGATCAGGTGCGCGTCGCGCTGCTCGTTGTCGGTGCGAAGACTGTCGACGCGGATCGCGCCCTCGATCGACGGCTGCCCGTCGGCGCGGATCCAACCCTCGAACTCGGTGAAGCGGCCGTTGACGGAGCTGATGAGGTCGCTCGTGTCGGTGACCTGGAAGCCGATCGTCGTATGAACGGGATCGACGATCCACGTCCCGGTCGGGATGACCTCAGCGGCGGTGATGGTGCTGGTGGACACGGCTCTCCTTTCCTGTTTCTGTGAGCTATACTTGAGCCGTCAACAATCTTAGCCAGAAGAAGTTGAGGAGTCAAGTATTGAGTACGCAAGTACCCAGGCGAACGACTCCCGAGATCACGGCGTGGGTCGCGCTCCTCCGTGTCCATGCGACGACGACGCGGCGTTTCAACGCGCAACTGGTCGCCGATCACGGGCTCACGCTCAACGATTACGAGGTGCTGCTCCACCTCGCGCGCGCGGACGGCCGCCGGCTACGCCGCGTCGACCTCGCCCAGAGCGTGCTGCTCACGCCGTCAGGGATCACCCGATTGCTCGAGGGGCTGGAGCGAGCCGGCTACGTCGAGCGCGCTACCTGCGAGTCCGACGCCCGCGTGACCTACGCGCAGCTGACCGAGGCGGGGCTGGAAAAGCTTCGCGAGGCGGCCGACACCCACGTTGCGGACATCACCGAGCTCTTCCGTGGGCGCTTCTCGAAGGACGAGCTCAAGACGCTCGGCGGCTTGCTCGAGCGGTTGCCCCATGACCCCTCAGACGACCTCGACTGCACCCCGTGAAGAAAACCCCGCAAAGAGCGAGGACGAGCTTTTTCGTGGCCTTGTACGGACCTGTCCCCATCGTTAGGTTGCCGCTTGCGCCGAGCACGGAGCGCGAGTAGGACGAAGCCTCGCCGGAGGGCACTACGCGGAAGCGGAAGGTCAGCCGGATGAGGTGGACGAAAGCGTCACCGGCTCGGCGAATATATTTGGTCCAAGCAGGAATACGACGGCCCCAGTGGCCGTTTTAGGTGTTGGTGGCGAACGCCTTCGTTCGCCTGACACCCACGAACGTGAAGGAAGTGTGAAGAAACTGAGCAACGTGCTTGAACTTGCAGTCCCCGCGTTCCTCGAGGAGGCCGAGGAGAACGCGTCGATCGAGGAGACCGCCCTGGAGGCGTTCGCGCTCGAGCACGACCTCGACGAGGAGGAGCTCGCCGAGGTCCGCGCCGAGCTCGAGGCCAGGGAGGTCGAGATCGTCGCGCCGCCCCCGGCTCCGGAGCAGATCGCGACCCACGTCGCGGCGCCGAACCCGTCGGACGCGCTCTCACTCTTCATGCACCGGGCCGGCCGGTATCCGCTGCTGACGGCGGCGGAGGAGGTCGCGCTGGCGAAGCGCGTCGAGCGCGGCGATGCCGAGGCCAAGGAGCGCATGATCAACTCGAATCTGCGCCTGGTGATCTCGATCGCCAAGCGCTACCAGCGGAAGGACCTGCCGCTGCTGGATCTCGTCCAGGAGGGCGTGATCGGGCTCAACCGCGCGGTCGAGAAGTTCGACTGGCGGAAGGGCTTCAAGTTCTCGACCTACGCCACCTGGTGGATTCGCCAGGCGTGCCAGCGGGCGATCTCGAACCAGTCGGCGACGATCCGCATCCCGACGCACGTGAACGAGCGGCGGGTCAAGCTCTCGCGGGCGCAGACCCGGCTCGAGACCCAGCTCGGCCGCAAGCCGACGCGCGAGGAGCTGGCCGAGGAGGCCGAGCTCGAGCTCGTGCACGTACAGGAGGCGCTCGACGCCGTCGAGGCGAACGTCTCGCTGAACCGGCCGATCGGCTCGGAGGAGGACGGAGAGCTCGGCGACCTCTTCAACGACGAGAACGCCGACAGCCCCGAGGACGAGGCGGTCGACTCCCTGCGCCGACGGGAGGTGCGCGAGGCGATCGCGTCGCTGCCCGAGCGGCAGCGCCGGATCATCGAGCTGCGCTTCGGCATCGGTGGCGAGCCGAAGGCCCTCGAGGCGATCGGCAAGGAGCTCGGCATCACGCGCGAGCGTGTGCGCCAGCTCGAGGCCGAGGCGCTGGCCCGGCTTCAGGACGAGCTGGCCGAAGCGGCCTAGTGATGTTCAGCGACGGGCGCGGCGTGAGGCCGCGCCCGTCGCGTTCGTCCTAGGCTGCGGGGACCGGTGCTGCCTCGACCCGAGGCGCTTCGTCTTCGGTGCCCGGCTCGAGGCGTGGCAGCCACTCGAGCCAGCTGGGCAGGTACCAGTTCCAGTCGCCGAGCAGCTTCATCGACGCCGGCAGCAGCACCGCGCGGATGATCGTGGCGTCGATCAGCACCGCGACGACCAGGCCGATGCCCATCTCCTTCATGTCGAGGATCGGCATCAGCGCGAACACGGCGAAGACGCCGACCATCACCAGCGCTGCGCTGGTGCGACGCCGCCATCGTGCTGATTCCGTGCTCGACCGCCTCCTCGGTCGAGAGACCGCGGTCGTACGCCTCTCTCACCACCCGGGTCAGGATGAGGATGTGGTAATCCATCGAGAGCCCGAACAGGATCACGAACAGGAAGATCGGCAGCCAGTAGGCGATGCCGCCGTTCGAGGTGAAGTCGAACAGACTCTCGCCCCAGCCGTACTGGAAGATCAGGATCATCGCGCCGTAGGCCGCCGCCACGGAGAGCAGGTTGAGCACGATCGCCTTCAGCGCGATCACGATCGAGCGGAACGTGACGAGGAGCAGGGCGAAGGCGAAGATCAGGACGAACCCGAACACGATCGGCGCCTTGCTTTTCAGCAGCGAGTTCTGGTCGACCGACTGGGCCGTGGTGCCCGTGACGGCGAAGCTCGCGTTCGGAACCTTCCCGATCGTGGCCGGCAGGACGTCGTTGCGCAGCGTGTTCAGGGCGTCGTTCGACGTCGAATCGACGCCGCTGCCGACCAGTGGGATGGTCACCCGGGCGACGTCGTGAGAGGCGTTGACCTCGACGTCGATCGGTTTCACGAGGCCGATCGTGGCGAGAACGCCCGACGCGGCGAGCAGGATCGGGATGCCGACCGCCACCAGGCTCCCAAGCACGATCAACAGCACGGCGATCGTGATCGGGATCGAGCGCTCGCCGGCCAGCTTGAGCTGATCTCCGAACATCTTCTCGAGCCCCTTGTCGGAGCTGACCCGGCGTGGCCCACGAAGAAGCCGGGGTGCTGCGTCCCGACCTTGTCCGTCGCGGCCGAGAGCGCGTCGATGTGTCCTGGGCTCGATCGGCGTCTCCCTTCATCTCCCACTTGACCATCGCCGCGTGGCGCTCGTCGCTGATCAGGCCGCGTTCCGCGCGGTGTAGGGGGAGTACCGAAGATGCTGGACACGTACTTCTCTACCGCACGGAGGGTGATCACCAGCCGGTCGGCGTGTGCGACCTCCGAGGACAGCGCCGTCGCCATCGCCTCGCCCCCTCCCCGCTGGTTGCGCGACAGCCTCTGCAGCCGACCCTAGCGCGGTTTCAGCACGATTCTCTAGGCCCGGCCAGTTACCCGAACCTCGGCCCACCCGTCCGCCGCATTGCATGCGGCGGCCCAGGATGCGACGCTCGTCACGTGAGCATCGCCGCCGACCAGGTCGCCGGCCGCAACGGCCTCTCGGAGCGTGTGTCCGCCGCCCGGGCCGAGACGAAGATCGCCGCCGCCGCCTTCGGCGTCATCGCGCTCCACGTTCTGGACGACAGCTTCTTCCAGCCGGAGCCGGGCACTTCAGCTGCCGACCACCTCGTGAGCGGGCTGCTCCCGGTTGCGCTCCTCGTGGGTGCAGCCGTGGCCTACCCGCGCCTACGCCCGGGCCTCCGGGCTGCGCTGGCGGTTGTGCTCGGAGTCCTGGGGATCGTGATGGGCAGCACCGAAGCCGCCTACTACGGCCCGAGCGAGGGCCTCTCGGGTGACGACTTCACGGGCCTCCTCTCTGCCGTCGGCGGCGTGGTGCTCGTGCTCCTCGGCATCTGGACCGCCTGGCGAGGCCGGAGGCACGACGGCTCGCGCGTTCGGCGCTACACCCGCCGGGCTCTGCTGGCCGTCGCGTGGGTCCTCGGCGGCTACTTCGTGCTCTTCCCGCTGTCGCTCTCGTACGGGTTCACGCATGCCGCGCGGCTGAAGACGCCGAACGGGAACCTCGGCGCGCCGTACCAGCCGGTCTCGTTCCAGTCGCACGACGGGCTCAGGCTGGACGGCTGGTTCGTCCGGCCGAGGAACGGCGCCGCCGTGATCGTGTACCCGGGCAAGAAGGGCACGCAACGACACGCGCGGATGCTCGTTCGCCACGGGTACGGCGTCCTCGTCTTCGACCGACGCGGCGAAGGGACGAGCGAAGGTGATCCGAACGCACTCGGCTGGGGATTCGACGACGACCTGCGCGGCGCGATCGCGTATCTGCGCAGCCGCGACGACGTCGACTCGACCCGGATCGGCGGGCTCGGCCTCTCCGTCGGCGGCGAGGCATTCCTGCAGACGGCCGCCGAGACGCCGGCTCTCGGCGCCGTCGTGTCCGAAGGCGCGGGCTACAGGTCGGTCCGCGAGAACGCTCTCCGCATGAGCCTGCGCAAGGTGCCGGAGGTCGCGTTCACCGGCGTGATGACGGCGGGCACCGCGGTGTTCTCGAACCGCCTGCCGCCGCCCAACCTGAAGACGCTTGTTGGCCGGATCGAGTCGACGCCGGTGTTCTTCATCTACGCGACGAAGGGTGCCGGCGGCGAGGACAACAACCCCGACTACTACGAGGTGACGCCTGCGCCGAAGCAGATCTGGAAGATCGACACCTCGCACACGCACGGTCTCTCGGCGCGGCCTGTTGAATACGAGCGGCGGGTCGTCGGCTTCTTCGATCGCACGCTCCGCGGCTGACCGCCGGGCAAACTGGCTACCACTTTGAACGGCGGCCGCGACGGCTTGTGTAGAGGAGCTTCGCGGGAGCCGACTTCATTCCGGCTTCTTCGAACTGCTCGCGGTGGCCAAGCCGGCGAGCGACGCGGCTGGTGTCGGCCTGCTGCTCAGGCAGCACGAAGGTGATCGCGGTTCCACTGCGGCCTGCGCGGCCCGTGCGGCCGGTGCGGTGCACGTACCCCTTGTCCTCCTCGGGCGGGTCGAAGTTGATCACGTGCGTGACGTCGTCCAGGTCGAGGCCGCGGGCGGCGACGTCGGTGGCGACGAGCGTCTCGGCCTTGCCGCTCTCGAAGCGGGCGAGCGCCCGCTCGCGAGCGTTCTGGGACATGTCGCCGTGCATCGCGACGGCGGCGACACCGTGGCGCGAGAGCTTCTGGACGAGCCGGTCGGCGCCGCGCTTGGTGCGGACGAAGACGAGCGTCGAGCTCGACTCGCGGATGTGCTCGACGAGGGTCTCGACCTTCGTGTCCGGGGTCACAGAGACGAAGCGGTGCTCGATCTCGCCCGGCTGCTTGCCCGCGGGCAGCGAGCCCTCGATTCGCGAGGGACTGTTCGTGTACTTGCGCGCGAGCGCACCGACCTCACCGTCGAGCGTCGCCGAGAAGAACATCGTCTGCCGGTTGCGCGGCAGCCGGCGCACGAGCTTGTCGACCTGCGGCTGGAAGCCCATGTCGAGCATGCGGTCGGCCTCGTCCAGCACGAACGTGCGGACGCGGGAGAGGTCGACGAGCCGGCGCTGCGCGAGGTCCTCGAGCCGGCCCGGCGTCGCGACGAGGACGTGCGCGCCCTTGACCCGGTTTGCCTGCGTGCGCAGCGGCACGCCGCCGTACGCGGGAGCGACCGCCAGGCCGCGCGCCCGGGCCAGCGGCTCGAGCTCATCCGTCACCTGCGCCGCGAGCTCGCGCGTCGGCACGAGCACGAGCGCCGACGGCCGGCCGTCTGCCGGCTCGGTGCGCTCGACGATCGACAGCGCGAAGGCCAGGGTCTTGCCCGACCCGGTGGGAGAGCGGACGAGGACGTCCAGGCCGCGCAGCGCGTCGGGCAGCGCGCGCTCCTGGATGTCGAAGGGGTGCTGGATGCCTCGTTCGGCGAGCGCGTCCACGACGGGCGCGGACACGCCGAGGCGGCGGAACGACTGCTGTGCCATTCGGTTCGACTCCTTTACGGGCTCGAGACTTGCCGGCCTCGAAACGCCCGAAGGAGGAACGAGAAGCTCATCTCACCGAGCGGCGGGATTGCCACCCGTGCACGCACCCTAGCAACCGGCCGCTAACCTCCCGCGATGCCCGGCGAGAAATCGGAGCATCTGACGCAGGCCCAGAAGGAGCAACTCGAGGCGGAGCTCGCCGAGCTGGAGGGCCCTCGCCGCGCCGCCATCGTCGAGGCGATCAAGACGGCCCGCTCCTTCGGCGACCTCTCCGAGAACTTCGAGTACCACGCGGCGAAGAACGAACAGGGCCTGCTCGAGCGGCGGATCCGCGTGCTGCGCGACCGGCTCACGCGGTCGGTCGTCGTCGACGGGGAAGCCGCTGCAGACGGCAGCGTCACCGTCGGCTCCAGGGTCGAGCTCGAGGACGAGCAGGGCGGGCGCCTCTCGGTCGAGATCTCGAGCGTCGGCGGCGTCTCGCCCGACTCGCCGGTCGGCCGAGCGCTGATGGGCGCGAAGGAGGGCGACGAGGTCGAGATCGACGCGCCGAGCGGCGCGTGGCGCGCCCGCGTCCTCTCCGTGGGCCGCTAGCGGCCTTTTGACCCACGGGGGTCAAGCGCTTCGCCGCCTTGTCGTGCGAACGTGCTCGACATGGACACCGGTCGTGCAGTGACGAGCTCCTCCCCCGAGCTCGAGACCGCTTCCCGCCGCTCGCAACTCGTTCGGGCGCTGCGCTCCGTCGACCAGGCGATCGAAAAGGTCGGCGAGCGCGGTGAGGTAACGGGCCTCCAACGCCTGCGCGAGGACCTCTGCGCGGCGCTGCGGTTGCACGACGGGTATCCCATGGCGCAGCCCCTGGTCCACGCCTGAACCGCTCGGCTGCCGTTCCTCCGGTCACGCGGCCCCCGGGCAGGCGGGGGCCGCTGGGCTTGACCGCGCGGTCCCGCGAAAGGCACACTCGTCGCATGTCCAACCTGCGCTCCATGGGTGGAGACGTCGAAGGCGCGCTGGAACGGGTGGGCGTTCCGAGCTACGTGATCGACCGCCACGGCATCATCCGGTGGGTTAATCCAGCGGCAAAGCGCCTGGTCGGCGACGTCCGCGGGCGACAGTTCACCTCGGTCGTCTCGACCGAGGAGACGCGGCGCGCGAAGGAGGCGTTCGCGCGGAAGATCTCCGGACTCGAGAAGCAGGGCGACCACGAAGTCGTGCTGATGGATGCCGACGGCGACCGCGTCTCTGTCGAGATCAGTTCTGTCTCGCTCTACAGCGGGGACCGCATCGTCGGCGTCTTCGGCCAGGTCGTCGACGTCGAGGAAGAGGACCCGCCGCCGATGCACCCGCATCTCACGCCGCGCCAGACCGAGGTGCTGCGGCTGCTCGAGCGCGGCCATTCGACCGGCCAGATCGCGCGCGAGCTGCACCTCAGCATCGAGACGGTGCGCAACCACGTCCGGCACCTGCTCCGGGCGCTCGGCGTGCACTCGCGGCTCGAGGCAGTCGCCGTTGGCCGGCGCACACACCTCGTCGAGGCCTGACCCCGCCACGGTGAAATTCGGCCGCATCCCACTCGGGCCAATGCGTGGTGTCCTGACGGATGAGACGGAGCGCGCGATCGACGCCGCGCTCGCCGGGCCGCTGCCGGAGATGGTCGGCCGCGCGATCGTCGAGCAGCGGGTCATCGAGCGGGTGGTTGCCGAGATGCTCGAAGCTTCTGCCGGGCGAGAGGCCGGGTCCGACGGAGCCGACGGCGTCGTCGAGCAGGTGCTGCGCAACCCGGCGCTCGAGCGCTGGGTTGCGAGCGAGGAGGCCACGCGGCTTGCAGAGGCCGCCACGCAGCGGCTCGTCCACACCCCGGCTTTCCAGCACGCGGTCGCGGAGATGCTCTCGAGCCCGGAAGTCCGACGGGCCCTCGCGCAGGCGGCCGGCGGGTACGGCGAGGAGGCCGCCGGCGCCGCCCGCGGCAAGGCGCGCGCCGCAGACGACCACATCGAAGCCCGTGTCCACCGGCTGTTTCAGCGGCCGCGCCCGGCCGAGGCCGGGTTTGCCGGCGTGGCGACACGCGGGGTGGCGCTGGTCGTGGACGCCTTGCTCGCGCAGGCGGCGTACCTCGTCATCAGCGCATCGGTCGGGCTGGTGCTCGGCCTCGCCGGCGAGCTCCACGGCGGCTGGCTGACGGGCTCGCTCGCCGGCGGAGGCTGGTTGCTCGTCGTGGCGCTCTACTTCGTCGGCTTCTGGAGCGTGACGGGCCAGACGCCGGGGATGCGGCTGCTGGGTCTCCGGGTGCAAGCGCGATCCGGGGAGCCCCCCTCGGCTCCGCGGTCGCTGTTGCGGCTGGCCGGGCTGATCCTCGCGATCATCCCGCTCTTCGCAGGCTTCCTGCCCGCGCTCTTCGACCGCCGCAGGCGGGCGCTACCCGACTTCGTCGCGGGGACGACGGTGGTGTACGCGCAGTTCACCCCATGAGCACGATGCCCCCGGCGACGGTTCGCGTGACGCTCGCGGCGGCGCCAGACCAAGGAGGAAACCAATGTGCCGATGGCTTGCGTACTCGGGCTCGCCGGTCCTGATCGAGCAGCTGCTCTACGAACCGGCCCATTCGCTCATCGACCAGAGCCTTCACTCGCGCCTCGGCGCCGAGACCACCAACGGCGACGGCTTCGGGATCGGCTGGTACGGCGAGGCCCCGATACCGGGCATGTTCCACAGCATCGAGCCCGCCTGGAACGACCGGAACCTGCGCGAGCTGGCCGCCCATATCCGCTCGCCGCTCGTCTTCGCTCACATCCGCGCGGCGATCGGGAGCCCGGTCCAGCAGACGAACTGCCACCCGTTCCGCCACGGCCGCTGGCTCTTCATGCACAACGGGGCGATCCGTGACCTCGACCGCGTGAAGCGCGATCTCGTCCTCGCTGTCGACCCGGACCTCTACCCGGAGATCCGGGGCTCGACCGACACGGAGATCCTGTTCTTCCTGGCGCTGACGCTCGGGCTCGAGGACGACCCGCCCGGCGCGGTGGCGCGCGCGGTCGGGATCGTCGAGGACGTCGGCCGCCGCCACGGGGTCGAGCACCCGATCCAGATGACTCTCGCGATGAGCGACGGCGTGAGCATCTGGGCGTTCCGCTACTCGAGCGAGCGCGATTCGCGGTCGCTCTTCTACAGCACCGCGATCGAGACGCTGCGACACCTCTACCCGGACAACCCTCTCTTCGAGGCCGTGGACGCCGAGACGCGCCTGATCGTCTCCGAGCCGCTCGGCGAGCTGAAAGGCGCCTGGAACGCGGTGCCCGAGTCGAGCTACGGCGTCGTGCGGCCCGGCGAGGACGAGCTCCACGGCTTCGAGCCCGTGGCGCCGAGCGAGCCGGCGCTCACGTGAGCGCGCGGGCCGTCGGGAGAGTCGCCGGCAGCGATCAGGCCGCCGAGGTCTGGTGGCTCTTCGTGGTGATCGGCTTCCTCTGGCTCGTCTTCGCGCTGCTCGTCTTCCAGGTCGACGCGGCAACTGTCCACGGGATCGCGATCCTGACCGGCATCGTCTGCATCGCGGGGGCCGGGCTCGAGTTCCTCGCCGCCGCTGCGGCCTCGGGCTGGTGGCGCCTTCTGCGCATCGCCCTCGGCATCGCGTTCCTGGTGATCGGCGGGCTCGCCTTCGCGCACCCCCAGAACACCTTCAACGCGCTGGCGGCGATCTTCGCCTTCTACCTGCTCTTCGCCGGCGTCTTCAACATCGTCGTCGCCCTGTACGACCGCGGGCGCGAGCTCTGGTGGGGCCAGCTGATCATCGGTGCGGTCGAGGTGCTGCTCGCGTTCTGGGCGGCGGGCAACTTCGGCCACAAGGCGTTCCTGCTGATCGTCTGGATCGGCGCGAGCGCGCTGGCCGCCGGGATCACGCAGATCATCTTCGGGTTCCAGCTGCGGGCGGAGTTGCGGCGCGCGGGGGCCTGAACGTCAGCTCGAGCCGCGCCGCGACGGGAACTCCTTCAGCTCGCTCTTTTCGACCGCCAGCGTCGCGACGTCGCTCTCGAGGGACGCGATCGCGTCTACGGGCACCGAGATCTCCCGCCGCCACCACAGGTGCCCGCGCTGAAGCGTGAGCACCGTGATCGCGCCGTCCTCGCCGACGACGACGCCGTTCACGGAGCCCACGTGATGCTCGTCTTTCGAGTAGACCGAGCTGGTCACGCGCAGCTCGACCTCCCCTTTCGGGACGCGGTCGTACATCAGGTTGACGTTCGGGTCGAGCTCGGGCTCGGCCATGTCCAGCGGCTCGACGCTCGGGACGACGAGCACGTCCTCCACGCCGACGTCCCATTGGGGGCTCTCCTCGGGCTGCTGGCCCGCCGGGAGGTAGGCGTACTCCCGCACCCGCTCGAGCCCGTCGAGCGTCTCCGCGGTGCAGAAAAGCGAGACGTCGCCGTTCGCGTCCTCGCCGGCCAGCTCCAACGAGACGAGCCGCGCCTCCTCGTGCTGCCGCTTCGGCTGCACCACTAGGTGCGTCACGCGCCTGCCGGGTCCGTCGACGACGATGTCGGCGAGCTCACGGACGGCGCCGTCGGAGCAGCGAACGGTGGTTCCGAGCGCAAGGTTCATCCCGTTGCCGTTCTCACATCCCGTGTGTCCGCTGGCGCCGGTCGTAGAAGTAGCCGTAAGCGAGGGCGATGACGCCGAAGAGGATCAGGGCGCCGAGGAACCCCCACCTGTACCAAGCGGCACCGATCAGCAGGAAGAGCAGCATCCCGCCGATGCCGACCGCGAGCGAAACGCCGATCACCCACAGCCAGAACTTCCAACCCAACCCGTCCTCCATGCCGCTCCCTTCCGAAAACGTCAGCTAGCGCTCAGCCTCGACCGCCTGTCCACGCGCGGCATCGCCCGGACCGGATGAAACGTCCAGCGCGCCCGGCGGCCTGCGCCGCCGGATCGTGAAGGCCGCTCCCAGGCCGAGGATGAGCGTGGGGACGGCCGTCAGAAAGCGATAGACGAGCACCGCCGCGACGACTCCCGCATTGTTTCCGCCGAAGCCGATGAGGGTTCCCGTCAGCGCGAGCTCGACGACGCCGATCCCGCCGGGAGTGATGGGAATGGATCCGACGAGACGCGCGAGCGACCAGGCGGCGAAGGCTTCGACGAGGTTCACCTCGGACGCGGGGACGTCCAGCACGCGCAGCGATGTCAGAAACAGCAGGAAGACCGTCAGCTGCCCCGCAAGGGAGGAGAGGGTCAGGAGGTGCCAGCGCCGCTCGAGCAGGTCGCCCGCCTCGGCACGGAAGCGCTCGAAGCTCTTGCCGCTCCAGCCGACCGGGCCGCGCCTGACCTTGGCGAGCGCCCAGTTCGCGAACCGGGCGGCGACGTTGCCGATGTCCTCGGCGAGGCGGTTGCTGAGCAGGATCAGCACGAAGCCGGCGACCACGACGCCGAGGATCGCCGCGCCGGCGAACGCGACCGTCGCGAGCGCGGCCGTGCTCTCGCCGGTGATCGCGAGCAGGAAGACCGCGACGATCGGAAAGGTGAGGTTCAGGAACTGGTTCCAGAGGCCGGTCAGGGTGATCGCGCGCGCCACACTGTTCGACGAGAAGCCCCAGCTGCGGAGGATCCCGTACGACCCGGCGACGCCCGCAGCGATCCCCCCGGGGATGACGATCGAGAGGGCGGTGGAGGCCTGGGTGACCGTGAACGCTTGCAGGTACGCGAGCCCCGGGAGCGCGACCATCCACGGCGGCGCGAACGTGACGAGGTTCACCGCCGTCGCGCCGAGCAGGGCGAGGATCTGCAGCCACGAGAGCCGCTTGACCACGCCCCAGACCTCGCCGTAGTTCGCGATCGTCGGCAGGAAGTAGGCGAAGGTCGCGATGATGATCGCGGCGCTCGCCGCGCCCAGCAGAACGCGCTTGACGACCGGGCGGGAGAGGCGTCTCACGGCGTACCGCTCTCCGTCGTGTCCACGTCGAGCCGCTCGCCAGGAGCCAGCACCCGCACGTCCACATCGGGCGCGAGCTCGCGCGCGAGGCGCTCGAAGCGAGCGGACGGCTCGCGCAGCACCGCCGCGTCGCGGCTCATGCCGATGCGCCGGTACGTGCCCCAGTGGATCGGGACGGCGAGCCGGGGACGAAGCAGGCGAAGCGCCTCGGCCGCGCCGTGGGGGTCGAGGTGCCCGCGCCCGACGCGCGGGCCCCAGCCCCAGATCGGCAGCAGCGCGACGTCCAGTGGTGCGAGCTGGCGCATCGCATCGAACACCTCCGTGTCGCCGGCGAAGTAGAGGCGCGCCGGCGCCGAGATCAGGTAGCCGAGCGAGGGCGTCGCCTGCTGGCGCAGGCTGCGGCGAGCCTGGTGGACCGCATGCGTGGCGCGGACGGTCAGCGCGCCGATCTCGAGCTCCTCGCCCTCGTCGAGCTCGACGACCGGGCCGAAGCCGCGGGCCTCGAGAAACCTTCGGCACCCGCGCGGCACGACGTACTGACGGGCTCGAACGAGCTTGAGCGACGGCAGGTGCAGGTGGTCGTAGTGGACGTGGGAGATCAGGACGGCGTCGAGCTCGTCCGCGAGCGGCTCGGCCGCGGGTGCGACCCGGAAGACGTGGCCGAGCCGTCGCCGCAGCAGCGGGTCCGTGAGCAGGCGGACGCCCGCTGCCTCGACGAGAACCGTGCTATGTCCGACCCAGGTGACGCTCAGCCGCTCAGCTTCTGGCACGAATCCGAGCTCTTGAACGCCTTCGACCACGTGTCGTCGTTCTGTAGTTCCTTCAGCTGCGTCGCGGTGTTCTGCAGATCCTGGCCCATCGCCTGCACGGAGCCCGACACGGCCGTAATCGCCGCCGTGACGTCGTTGCCGGCGTTGCCGAGCGCTTCGCGGATCTTGTCGAGGTTCGTCTTGAGGTCGTCCGTGAGCTGGTTCAGGTCGGCCTTCGCCTTGTCGGCGGTCTCTGTCGGCGGCTTGCCGAGCGAGTCCAGGTCGTCGCGCAGCTGCTTGTTCGCGTCGGACACGCCGTTGGCGGCGTCCTGGAGCGACGACTTCGAGAGGTCTCCCTTCGAGACCTTTTCGCCGGCAGCCGTGACGCTGCTCTGCCAGTCGACGAGCGCGCTGCACATTCCGTCTGCCCACTGCTCGGTTTCGGAGGCCGAGCTGTTGCTGCCGCCACAGCCCGCGGCCGCAGCGGCGAGCGCGATCGTGGCCGCGACGGCGGCCAGCCTGGAGATCGTCATGCCGGAACCTCCCGTTGCTCTGGCGCGGGGAACTCGCGCATGGTCTGGCGCCGGAGCACTTCCACGCCAGCGTACGCGAACGCGAAGAGGATCAGCAGCGGGAAGATCCGCTGGGCGTCGGTCGGCCCCGCGAGCAGGATGAGGAAGAGCACGAGCGAGACGAGGCCGTAGAGGACGACCGGATGGTCGCGCATGGTCGGCGCCGACACGCGCCGGACCCACCTCGCCGCCCGCGACGGGCCGGCGATCACGGCCGCGAAGATGATCACGATGCCGTAGATGACGGCGTTGACGCCGACGTTCCTGAGCAACGCCGTCTCGATCGCCCAGGTCGCGTCGACTGCGTTCTTCGCATCCGGGTTCCCGGTCAGGGCGTCGACGAGGTAGTTGCCGGCGAAGCGACGCACGACGAGCACGAGCAGGCCGACGACGAGGACGCTGATCCCGACGCCCAGCAGCAGCTTCCGTCGCTCTCGGGCGAGGTAGATCGCGGCCGCGTAGAGCGCGATCACGAGGAAGAACAGGAAGTAGCTGAGGACCTTGATCACCTTCACGCCTTTGCGGGCGGTCTCGAGCTGGTTGCCCTTCATGATCACGATCTGCCCTGCGTTCTCGGGGAGCCGTCCCTCGAGCCTCCCGCCGATCCCGAGCTCGTCGGCTAAGCGCCGGACGATCGGCTTCAGGTCGAGCACCACGTTGCCGTTCGTCGACTTGAGGGCGCTGTCCTTCCCGTCGAGGAGGGCTATGAACTGCTCGTGGGCGCGCCGGTTCGCCTCCTTCCAGAGCTCCTGCACGCGCGGCCGCGCGAGAAGGTTGTCGAGGGTGCGCGTGGCGCCCTGCTGGAGCGCGACGGCGAGCGCCGGCGCGAGCGGGTCGAACTGCGGCGGCAGGCGCTGCTGGAGGCGCTTCGACACGTCGGCGTTCGCGAAGGCCTGGTTCACGATGTAGACCGAGAGCGCAGAGCGGATCTGGTCGTTCTCGAGCAGCTGCGCGCTCGCGTTCGTCCAGTTGTCCGTGTCCAGCGCCTGGCGCTTGACCCACACGTTCAGCGCCGCCACGAGCCCGATGACGGCGGCGATGACTACCAGGGTCCACGGCACCCAGGAACGCCAGGCGAGACGCTCGTGTGGCTCCGTGGCTGGAGCCGTGGCGACGTTCGTCTCGCCCACGGGGCCAGCGTCGCGCGGCTCCGGTTGCGGTACATCACCCGGAGTGGATGACGCGGCCTGTGCGCGTCGACCCTGCGACGACCGATTTTGAGTGTGTTCTCAGTGTCCGTATCCTGTTTGCATGCCTTCACATGCCGCGGCGGGGGAAGCTGCGGGGCGTTGCGGGTGACCCCACCGCTCGACGAGGCAAAGGCCGCGACCAGGCTGAAGCTGGCGCCGCCTGCGCCGACGTTCGACTTCCTCGAGTCGAAGATCCAGGTCCCGCCTCTGCGGCCGGGGACTGTCTCGCGGACCGCGCTCGTCAACCGGCTTCGGGCGACGACGTCGATCGCGGCCACCACTGTTGTCGCTCCGGCGGGCTACGGCAAGACGACGCTGCTCGCGCAGTGGGCGGCGCGCGACAACCGTTCGTTCGCCTGGGTGACCCTCGACGAGCGCGACAACGATCCGATCGTCCTGCTGCGGCACATCGCCGCTTCCCTCGAGGTGGCCGAGCCGCTCGAGGCGCGCCTGGTGGACGCGCTCGAGAAGCCGGGCGCCTCGATCTGGACGAAGGCCCTGCCGCGCTTGGCCAGGGAGCTCTCGGAGCGCGGCCCGATCGTCCTCGTTCTGGACGACTTCAACCTCCTGCGCTCGCGCGCGCCGATCGAGGCCGTTGCGGCGCTCGTCGACGCCGAAGCGGAGGGCTCGATGCTGGTGCTTGCGTCGCGGAACTCGCCCCGCGTGCCGCTGGCCCAGCTGCGCGCGAGCGGACGGCTGCTGGAGCTCGGCTCGTGCGATCTCGCGATGACCAAGCGGGAGGGCGAGCTGCTGCTCCGCCAGTCCGGGGCCCGTTTCGGCGCGGAGCGGGTCGCAGACCTCGTCGAGCAGTGCGAAGGCTGGCCCGCCGGGCTCTACCTCGCCGCCCTCTCCATTCGCGACGGTGAGGCGAGCGGCACCGAGGCCGTGCCACTTTCGGGCGACGACCGCTACCTCGCGGACTACTTCCGCTCCGAGTACCTTGCGCGGCTGCGTCCCGGCCCGCTGCGGTTTCTACGGCGCACGTCGGTGCTCGAGCGCATGTCCGGCCCGCTGTGCGACGCGATGCTCGGAGACGAGGGATCGGCGCAGGAGCTCGAGAGGATCGAGCGCGCGAACCTCTTCCTCGTGCCGCTGGACAACCGGCGCGAGTGGTACCGCTACCACCACCTCTTCCGCGACCTCCTCCAGCGTGAGCTGGTCGAGGACGAGCCGGAGGTCGTTCCTCGCCTGCACGGCCGCGCGGCCGACTGGTTCGAAGAGAACGGCGACCAGGAGTCTGCGCTCGAGCACGCCTCCGCGGCGGGCGACCTCGATCGCGCGGCGGCGCTGCTGACGTCGCTCGCCCTTCCGCTCTACTACTCCGGGCGCATCGCGACACTCGACCAGTGGCTGGCGCGCTTCGAGCGAGCGGGGCTGCTCGAGCGGTACCCCGCGGTCGCGGTACAGGGCGCGCGAATCCACGCGCTTCGGGGCCGGGCGGAGGCCGCCGAGACGTGGCTCGAAGCGGCGACGCGGGGCACCTTCCGCGGCACGCTGCCCGACGGGACCAAGACGATCGCACCGTGGGTCTCGACGGCGCGCGCCTGGCTCTGCCGCCAGGGCGCGAAGCAGATGCTCGCGGATGCCGAGATGGCCGTCGCGGGGCTCGCCGTAGGCAGCAGCTGGCGCGCCCCGGCGCTGCTGGCGCAGGGGTCGGCGCTGATGCTGCTGGGCGACCCCGACCGCGCCGATCCGATCCTCGCCGAGGCCGCGGAGGCCGCCCTCGGCGCGACCGAGAGCCGCGTCATGGCGCTCGGCCAGCGCGCGCTCATCGCCGACGAGCAGGGCGAGCACGAGCGGGCCGACACGCTCTCGACGGAGCTGCACGAGCTCCTCGTGGCTTCTCCGATCGACGCCTACGTGGCGCGCTCGGTCGACTTCGCGGCCACGGCGCGCACCATGCTCCGGCATGGCCGCTGGAACGAAGCGCGTGCGGCGCTGACCGCGGGGCAAGAGCTCGCGCCCTTCCTCGACGCGCTGCCATGGCTGGCGGTGCAGATTCGGCTCGAGCTGGCGCGCGGGTTCGTCACCCTCCGCGACGCGGGTGCAGGCCAGGAGCAGCTCGACGAGGCCCTCGAGCTCCTGCGCCGCTCGCCGGGCCTGGACTCGCTGAGCGCGCAAGCGGAGGAGCTCCAGCGGGAGATCGACGTTACGCCGGAGCACAACGCCGGTCTGACCCGCGCCGAGCTGCGCCTGCTCCCGCTCCTCGCCACGCACCTCTCGTTCCGCGAGATCGCCGAGCAGCTGTTCGTCTCGCGCAACACGATCAAGACGCAGGCGATCTCCGTGTACCGGAAGCTCGGCGTCTCGAGCCGGAGCGATGCGGTCGCCGAGGCGCAGCGGCTCGGCCTCGGCGAGCACCTCCGCATCGTGGTCTCGAACGACCGCTAAGTCGCGTTTCACCCTGCGCGGGTGATGCGAACGCCGGCGCTCCGTGCTCGAGTGGGGAGCCTCTTGGAACCACCGGAGCAGGTCCTCCGCAAGCTGACGATCCGCGACGACGCGCTGCTGCGCCGCGTGCTCGCCGAGGAGTGCGGACGCCCGGCGGAGTCCGCGCTCGACCCGAAGACACACGCGCTCGCCTGCATCTCCGCGTTGATCGCCATGGACGCCGCGGCGCCCTCCTACCTCTGCGCGGTCGAGTCGGCGCGGGCGGTCGGGGCGAGCGACGACGAGATCGTCGGCTGCCTGCTGGCGGTGCTGCCGATCCTGGGCGAGCCGCGCGTGGTCTGCGCCGCTCCGAAACTCGGCCTCGCGCTCGGCTACGACGTCGGCGCCGCGCTCGAGGAGGCCGGCACGGCGCTGGGCTGAGAGCGTCAGGCCGGGCGCGGCTGCGAAGGGAGCTGCGGTGGCTCGGGCTCTGCCACTGGTTCGGCGGCGGCGTCCTCGGCCTGGTACTGGGCAAGCAGTTGCGTCTCCTCGGCGCGCTTCGGGAACTTGAGGAAGACGAGTGTCGCTCCCAGCAGGACCGCGATGATCCCGGCCAGGTAGGCCCACTGGTCGCCCTGCAGGAACGCGGTCTTCGCGGCGGCCACGATGTTGTCCTGAACCGAGGGCGGATACCTCGACGCGGTGTCGGCGGCGCTGGAGAACGACTTCGTCAGCTCGGCCTGGACGCTGCTGTTGAGGTTCTTTCCGGACGCCGCGACCGCCGCTCCGGCAGCGGCGGCGTAGCCGGCCGTCAGGAGCGCGCCGAAGATCGACTGCATGATCGCTCCGCCGAGGTCACGCTGAAGGTCGGCGGTGCCGGATGCCATCCCGACTCGCTTGATGGGCACCGACCCCGTCAGTGAGTGAGAGGCGGGCGTCCCCGCGAGCCCGACGCCGATCCCAACGAACGAATAGCCGAGCGCGACCTTCCAGTAGGAGATGTCCTCCTTCCAGAGCAGGAGCATCGTCAGGAAGCCGAGGAGCACGAAGACGTAGCCGAAGAGGAGCGTGAAGCGAGCACCCCGGGCCTCGACCAATTTGGCCGACCTCGGCGCGACGACGACCATGAAGGCGGCGGCGGGGAGGATCGCCGCTCCGGCCTCCACCGCGGAGTAGCCGAGGACGTTCTGCAGGAACTGCTGGCCGATGAACATCGCACCCATCAGCGAGCCAAAGACGATCAGTCCGGCGCATGCCGCGACCCAGAACGTCGGGCGGGCGGCGGCGTTGAGGTCGTAGAGCGGGTTCGGCGCGCGCCGCTGGCGGACGAAGAACGCCCCAATGCCGGCGACCGCAACGATGAACAGGCTCACGATGAGCGTCGTCTCGTTCGGCACGGCCGCGAAGTTGATCCCGAGGATCAGCGCGCCGACGGCCACGACCGAGATCGTGCCGCCGAGGTGGTCGACCGACTCTGTCGTCTCGTTGACGTGGCTCGGCACGAGCCTCAGCGCCATCACGAGTGCGATCACGGCGAGCGGCAGGGTGATCAGGAAGACCGATCCCCACCAGAAGTGGTCGAGCATCACGCCCGCTGTGAGCGGGCCGAGTGCGCTGATGGCGCCACCGGTCGCGGCCCAGAGGGCGATCGACTTCGTTCGTGCCGGCCCCGACCAGAGCGCCGTGATCAGCGCCAGCGTCGTCGGGTACGCCATGCCTGCAGCGAGCCCGCCCAGCACGCGAGCGCCGAAGAGCACCTCGATCGTCGGCGCCCAGGCGGCCAGGCAGTCGGCTGGGATCGTGACCAGCATCCCGAGGATGAGCAGGAGCTTGCGCCCGTAGCGGTCGCCGACGGCGCCGAAGTAGAGCACCGAGGCGGCGAGGCCGAGGGAGTAGCCGACGGCGACGAGGTTGAGCGCCGTCTGCGAGGCGTCGAACTCCTTGCCGATCGACGGCAGAGCGACGTTCGCGACCGCGAGCCCGAGGTTCGCGACGGCCGCGACCGCGATCAGCGCACCCAGCACGAGCCCGGCCCGGGCCGGTGCATCGCGGGTTTCGGGAGCGGCGCTGCTTTGCACCTTCCGCCTAGTTACACAGACCGGCAGTCAATCGGCTTCATCCCATTCGAACGAAGCGTGGCTTGGAGCCTGTTGCTTTCATCGCCGCGGGGTCGCTTACGCCGGGGAAGGGAGCAAGAGTGGCCACTGAAACACATACCGCCGCAGTTCCGAAGGCGCAGTCGCCGCAAGCCGAAGGTCGACCTGCGGATCGCCTCGTGATCTTCGGGATCACCGGCGATCTCGCGAAGGTGATGACGTTCCGGTCGCTCTACCGGCTGGAGCAGCGCGGGCTCCTGGACTGCCCGATCCTCGGCGTGGCAGTGGACGACTGGTCGGTCGGCCAACTGGTCGAGCGTGCGCGCGAGTCGATCGTGGGAACGGGCGAGCAGCTCGACGAGGACGTCTTCAAGCGCTTCGCAGCCCGCCTGTCGTACGTGTCCGGGGACTTCGCCGATGCGGCCACCTACGAGCGCGTGGGGGACGCAATCGACGGCGCGACGCTTCCGGCCTTCTATCTCGAGATACCACCCTTCCTCTTCGGGCGCGTCGTGCAGGGGCTGTCAGAGGCCGGCCTGACGAAGAACGCGCGGGTCGTGGTCGAGAAGCCGTTCGGCCACGACCTGCAATCCGCGCGTGAGCTCGCCGACGAGCTGCACCGGTACATCGACGAGTCGCAGCTCTACCGGATCGACCACTACCTCGGGAAGATGGGCCTCGAGGAGATCCTCTACCTCCGGTTCTCGAACTCGATGCTCGAGCCGCTCTGGAGCCGACATCACCTCGAATCGGTCCAGATCACGATGGCCGAGGACTTCGGGGTCGAGGACCGGGGACACTTCTACGACCCGGTCGGCGCGCTCCGCGACGTGGTCGTCAACCACCTGATGCAGGTCGTCGCCGCGGCCGCCATGGAGGTGCCGTCCCGGCGCGAGGCCTCGGCGATCAAGGACGCAGAGGCGAACCTCTTCGGGGCGGTCGTCACCGCCGACCCGGCCCACTACGTGCGGGGCCAGTACAACGGGTACCTCGACATCGACGGGGTCGCGCCCGACTCCACGACCGAGACCTACGCCGCCCTCCGTCTCGACATCGAGAACTGGCGCTGGGCGGGCGTGCCCTTCTACATCCGCACGGGCAAGAGGCTCGCGGCGACCGAGACCGAGCTCCGGCTCGTGTTCAAGCATCCTCCCAACCTCGGGTTCCACCTGCACGCGCGGCGTCCCGAGCCGAATCAGCTCATCGTGAGGCTCGACCCGACGACCGGAATCAAGCTGATCGTCGACGCCCACCGCGCCGATGCCGCGGGCGCGTCCGCGATTTCGCTCGACATGGAGTTCGAGCAGGAGGGGGGCGAGGGGCCGACGCCCTACGAGGTTCTGCTCCAAGCGGCGCTGGAGGGGAACAGCATGCGCTTCACCCGCCAGGACGGCGTCGAGGAGCAGTGGCGGATCATGCAGCCGCTGATCGACTCGCCGCCGCCGGTCCATTCGTATGCCCCGGGATCCTGGGGCCCGGCCGAGGCCGATGCGCTCACCGCAGGACACGGACGCTGGCACGAGCCGTGGGTGGCGTCATGAGCACCGAGACCCCGATTCAGCAGAGCGAGCCGCAGAGCGCCGCCGCACCCTCGCCGTTCCCGCCCATCGCCGATTACGCGTTCCTGTCGAACTGCCACACAGGCGCGTTGGTGGCGCCCGACGGCGCCATCGACTGGCTCTGTATCCCGCGGTTCGACTCGCCGAGCGTGTTCGGAAGCCTGCTCGACCGCGAGGCCGGCTTCTTCCGCTTCGGCCCGTTCGGCCTCGCCCACCCAACCGCGCGCGCGTACGAGCCCGGAACGAACGTCTTCGTAACCACCTGGAAGACGCCGTCCGGTTGGGCGCTCGTTCGTGACGCGCTGACGATGGGGCCCACGGACCACGAGGACCGGATCACGCCGCACACGCGGCCACCCGCAGACGACGACGCCGACCACATGCTCGTGCGCACCGTCGAGTGCCTCGACGGCCAGATCGAGATCGAGCTCGTGTGCGAGCCGGTGTTCGACTACGGCCGGACCCCCGCCGAGTGGACCGCCGTCGGCGAGGGTCACCACGTGGCCGACGCCAACGGCGGCGACCAGCAGTTCCGGCTCCAGACCGACCTGCAGCTAGGCATCGAGGGCGACCGCGTCCGGGCCCGGCACGTCCTACAGGCCGGCGACCGCGCCTACTGCGCCCTATCGTGGGCCGAGGAGCTCGTGACGCCACAAGACGTGGACGAGGCGCGGACGAGGCAGAAGGCCACGACCCGCTTCTGGCGCAACTGGCTGAGCGGCGCGCGGATCCCGGATCACCGGCTGCGCGATCCGATCCAGCGCTCCGCGCTCACGATCAAGGGCCTGACCTACATGCCGACCGGAGCGACCGTCGCAGCGCTCACCACTTCACTGCCCGAGACTCCCGGCGGCGAGCGGAACTGGGACTACCGCTACACGTGGATCCGCGACACCACGTTCACCCTCCAGGCGCTCCACTTCCTCAACCTGAACTGGGAAGCCGACGAGTTCATGGAGTTCATCGCCGACCTCGAGCCGACCGAGGACGGGTCGCTGCAGATCATGTACGGGATCGACGGCCGCCGCGACCTGACCGAGTCGACCCGCGACGAGCTGACCGGCTATGCGGGCGCAAGCCCGGTGCGGATCGGAAACGGCGCCTTCGACCAGCGCCAGAACGACGTCTTCGGCGCCGCACTCGACTCGGTCCTGCTCCACTCGGTGCACAGCAAGCGCCTGCCGCGGCGCCTGTGGCCGATTGTGCAGTCGCAGGCCGAGTGCGCAATCAACGTCTGGCGCGAGCCCGACCAGGGCATCTGGGAGGCGCGCGGCAAGCCGCAGCACTACGTCTCTTCGAAGCTGATGTGCTGGGTCGCGCTCGACCGCGCGGCCAAGCTCGGGGAGATCCGCGGCGACCCGCAGCTCCAGGCGTCGTGGGCCGCAACCGCGGACGAGATCCGCGCCGACATCCTCGAGCACGGCGTGCGCGACGGCGTCCTGCGCCAGCACTACGAGACCGACGCGCTCGATGCCTCGACCTTGCTCGCCGCGATCTTCGGCTTCCTGCCCGGCGACGACGAAACGCTCCGGAAGTCGGTCGACGCGATCGCGACCGACCTGACCGAGGACGGCTTCGTGCTGCGCTATCGCACCGGGGAGACCGACGACGGCCTCTCCGGCAAGGAGGGCACGTTCCTGATCTGCTCCTTCTGGCTCGTGTCGGCGCTCGGGATCGTCGGCGAGACGCAGAAGGCGCGCGACCTGATGGAGCGCCTGCTGCGGATCTCGTCGCCGCTCGGCCTGTACGCGGAGGAGTTCGACGCCTCGACCGGACGCCACCTCGGGAACTTCCCACAGGCGTTCTCGCATCTGGCGCTGATCGAGGCCGCGGCCCGGATCATCGTGCCCGAGATGCTGGAGGAGTACTGATGGATGCCTACGACGTGATCATCATCGGAACCGGCGCGGGTGGTGGGACTCTCGCCCGGCACCTCGCTCCCTCCAGTAAGCGGATCCTCCTGCTCGAGCGCGGCGACTGGCTCCCGCGCGAGCCGCAGAACTGGCTGGCGGAGGACGTCTTCGTTCTGAACCGGTACGTCTCCGAGGACACCTGGTACGACAAGAAAGGCAAGCCGTTCCAGCCGCAGATCCATTACTTCGTCGGCGGGGCGACGAAGCTCTACGGCGCTGCCCTCTACCGGTTGCGCGAGCGGGATTTCGGCGAGCTCCAGCACCACGACGGGATCTCGCCGGCCTGGCCGATCTCGTACGACGAGCTCGAGCCCCACTACACGCAGGCCGAGCAGCTGTACCAGGTGCACGGCGCACGGGGCGAAGACCCGACCGAGCCTCATTCCAGTGGACCGTACCCGCACCCGGCCGTGTCGCACGAGCCGCGCATCCAGCAGCTTTCCGATCAGCTGGCCGCCGCCGGCTACCACCCCTTCCACGCGCCCTGCGGGATCCTGCTCGACGAGCAGAACCCGCCCTACAGCACGTGCGTGCGCTGCGCCAACTGCGACGGCTTTCCGTGTCCGCTGCACGCCAAGGCCGATGCCGAAGTGCTCGGTGTGCGACCGGCACTCGAGCACGAGAACGTGACCCTGCTGACGAACGCGAAGGCGTCCAGGCTCGAGACGAACCCGGAGGGCACCGCTGTTACGGGGGTCGTTGTCGAGCGAAACGGTGAAACGGAGACCTTCAGCGGCGATCTCGTCGTCGTCGCCTGCGGGGCGGCGAACACGGCGAGATTGCTGCTCGCCTCGGCGACGGACAAGCATCCGAATGGGCTCGCCAACGGCTCCGACCAGGTCGGCCGCAACTTCATGTTTCACGACAGCGTCGCGGTGCTCGCGCTGTCGCGCGAGGAGAACCCGACCGTGTACCAGAAGACGCTCGGGCTGAACGACTTCTACTTCGGCAGCGACGACTTCGAGTATCCGCTGGGGAACATCCAGATGGTCGGCAAGTCACAGGCGCCGATGTTCCGCGGCGAGCAGCCAGGCAAGACGAAGCTTGCGCCGGACTGGTCGCTCGAGCGGGTCGCGCGGCACGCGATCGACTTCTGGCTCTCCACCGAGGACCTACCGAAGCCCGACAACCGGGTCAGCCTCGACAAGGACGGCAAGGTCACGGTGAGCTACACCGAGACGAACGCCGAGGCGAAGAAGCAGCTCTACGACAAGCTGCACTCGCTGCTCGGGGGCCTCGACATGAGTTCCGGCCACCTCTTCCACCGCTTCGCGTACATGAAGAACGACATCCCGGTGGCGGGGTGCGCGCACCAGGCCGGCACGTGCCGCATGGGCAGCGATCCGGCGACCTCCGTGGTGAACACGGAGTGCCGCGCGCACGAGGTCGACAACCTCTACGTCGTCGACACGAGCGTGTTCCCGAGCATCGGCGCGGTCAACCCCGCGCTGACGGCGATGGCCAACTCCCTGCGCGTCGGCGACCACCTGCTCGAGCGACTGGCGGCCTGATGCGGAATGGCCTGCCGTCCGGTGAGCAGATCGAGATCGCCGCGGGAGACCAGCAGGCCGTGGTCGTCGAGGTCGGCGCCGGCCTCCGCTCTTACACCATGGGCGGCCGCGACTTCGTCGACGGCTACGCCGCCGACGAGATGGCCAGCGCCGGGCGCGGCCAGGTGCTCATCCCGTGGCCGAACCGGATCGAGGACGGCTCCTACGAGTTCGGAGGCACGCGGCATCACCTGCCGCTCAGTGAGCCCGAGGCGGGAAACGCGATCCACGGCCTCGTGCGCTGGCTTGCATGGTCGGTGTCGGAGCGCGACCCGGATCGCGTCGTCCTGGAGCACACCCTGCATCCCCAGCCGGGCTACCCCTTCTCGCTCGCGCTCCGCATCGAGTATGCGCTCACCGACGAGGGCCTGCGCGTGACGTCGACCGCGACGAACATCGGCGAGCGGGCATGTCCGTACGGGAGCGGCCAGCACCCCTACGTGACGCTCGGCGCCGAGAGCGTGGACACGTTGTTGCTGCGTTCGCCGGGGCGGGTCGTGCTGCACGCCGACGACCGGGGGCTGCCCACCGAGGCGGTATCGGTCGAGGGCACCGAGCACGACTTTCGGCAGCCGAGAGCGATCGGGGCGACGAAGCTCGACCACGCCTTCACCGACCTGGAACGCGGCGACGACGGACGTGCGCACGTCGAGCTGCGGGACCCCGACGGCGGCGCTGCGCTCTCGCTCTGGCTCGACGAGCCCTACCGCTATCTCCAGCTGTTCACGGGAGACCCGCTCCCGAGTGTGGGCCGCCGCAGCCTCGCCGTGGAGCCGATGACATGCGCGCCGAACGCCTTCCGCACCGGAGCGGGCCTGCTGGTGCTCGACCCGGGCGCGTCTGCTGCGGCCTCGTGGGGGATCCAGCATGAGCGACCGTGATCTCGAGCTGGCGAGGGAGTTCCTGGGCGCGCTCGCCGTCGCCGCGAAGACGGGAGAGGCGGAGGCCATCTATCCGCTCCTGGCCCCGGATGTCGAATGGCTGACTCCGCAGTTCGCCCTGAGCAGCGTCGGCGAGGTGCGCGAACGGATGGAGTGGTTCTCGCCGCGCGAGCAGCTCGAGGTCGAGTTCGGCGACCCCGAGCTGACGGATCTCGGCAGCGGCCGGATCGTCTCCGACGTTCAGGAGGTCTACCGGATGAAGGACACGGGCGATTTCGCCTACGCCCGCGAGCGCCGGATCGAGCTGACGATCCGCGAGGGCATGATCACCCGCTACGAGATGCGGTTCACCGGCTCATGACGAACGGCCGTCCGGCCGGCTCACCGTAGGGAGCGAGTAGCAGGACGAGACGTGGCTACGCCTGACCCGCCTTTTCGGGACGCTGTTCTTGATCAACGTCGCGATCGTCCTCACGACAGGTTCGGCAGGTGATCAGGCTCGAGGTCTTCGGCGAGTCTGACGCGATGGATGCCGTCGCGCGGCTGCTCGACGGGCACGACGAGGTCGGCCGGGTCCGATGCGCCACCGCGACGAGGCCCCGCTATGCGGTCGTTGTCGCGACGGTTCACCCCAGAGCCGTCGACGAGCTCCTGGCCGACCTACGGGGGCTCGGCGTCCCCGACGACGATGTCACGCTCACGCGGGAGGAGGTACTCGGGCGGTCGCACGGGAGAGGGACCGAGGCCGGGCTCGTCTGGGAGGACGTGGTCGGGATGGCGGCGCGCAATTCCCGCCCGATTGCGCGCTACCTCGCATTCATGCTGGTGGCCGGCGTGATCGCCAGCTACGGGGTGCTCGAGTACAACGTCGTCCTCATCGTCGGCGCGATGGCGATCAGCCCCGACCTCCTGCCGATAACGGCGGTCGGAGTCGGGTTGGTCGACCGCCGGCCACTTCTTGCGGGACGGGCTTTCGCGACGCTCTGGATCGGCATGGCCTTCGCCGGCGGAGCCGCCGCGATCTCCGCGTACGCGCAAGACCTCTTCGACCTCATCCCGGCCGGCTTCAACATCGACTCGACGTTTCTTGGTGATCTCACGAAGGTCAGCAACGAGACGATCGTTGTCGCGCTTGCCGCGGGCATAGCAGGAATGCTGGCGCTCGAGACGCGCGCCAGCGCCGGCGTCGGCGTCGCCGTCTCCGTGACGACCATTCCGGCCGCCGCCTACTGCGGCGTCGCCTTCGGCCTAGGTGAGCGAGGAGATGCACTGGGGGCACTCGCCGTCCTCGCCACGAACGTTGCGATGCTGGTGATCGCCGCGTCCGGCACGCTCGTCTTGCAGCGGCTGCTGGCACGCCGCGCCGCCGTCAAGCGAGAGCGTGAGGCGCCCTCGGGCGTGTGACCGTCATCGCTTCGAGTCTCGCGCGGTCGCAAGGATGAGCACCGTGTCAGCGGCCCCGACGGTAGGCGGCCGACCGTCTGCCGCGATGCTCAATCGGCCATCGGGACCGATGGCGAAGAGCAACACCTCGGTCGGATCGCGGGGCCGGGAAGCCTCGGCGTCTGCCGGTACGGTGACCAGCCGCGCGCCGGCCGCGAACTGACGGTCGAGCTCCTCGAACGTCAGCGAGCGGTCTGCGAGGATACCCGCCTCTCGCGACGGCGGTAGCAGGTCCGGCTTGTCGGGATGTGGGGCGATCCGGAAGACGTGACGGTGCCCGAGCTCCTCGCGCAGCTCGGCCGCCGCAAGGGTATTGAAGTCGTCGTTTCCGCTCAGCAGCAGGGCGTCCGTCACCTCCTCGAGCTCGGCCTCTCTGCTGATCGCATCGACCATGATCCGGCCGCGGTCCGCGTCGAGTCCGGCCTCCCGCGCAGCAGCCTGCTGGTCGAACGGCCCCACCCACATCCGAACCGCGATCCCGCAGCGCATGAGGGCCGCCGCCAGCTCGCGTGACCACTCCTGGCCGCCGACGAGCAGCACCAGCCTGGAGCCCAGGCCGGCAACACCGAGCGCGCGGGCGACCGGTGCCGCCGTCAACCCGTAGACGACGACGGTGGCGAAGATCGCGAAGAACACGATCGGCAGCACCTTGTCGGCACCCGCGACCCCCTTCTGCGCCAGCTCCGGTCCGAACGCGGACGCCGTCGCTCCCGCGATGATCCCGCGGGGAGCAACCCACGCCACGAAGCCACGCTCGCGCCGCGAGAACGTCGAGCCCGCCAGCGACAGCGCGGCGACCGCCGGGCGGATGACCAGGATCATGACCGCGACCAGCGCCACCGCCTCCGGCATCACCGAACGCACGTCCGAGGGTGACACGGATGCGGAGACGAGCACGAACAGCACGCCGATCAGGAGCTGGACGAGCGTCTCCTGGAACTCGAAGAGCGAGCGGCTGACCTCGATGCTCCGCTGGTTCGCAACCAGGATCCCGAGGAGCACGGCCGCCACGAGGCCCGCGTCGTCTCGAATCAGGTCGGCTGCGACGACGACTCCGACGACGACCATCAGCGTCGCCGGGACGACCATCCGTGGCGCGCTGCGATGCACCTCGCGGAGCAGCAGCCATAGGACCGGCCCGCCGATCGCGGCCACCGCCGCGCCAACGCCGAGGTCGATCAGAAACGCTCCCGGGCGCCAGCCGTTCCCCGTGCGGACGGCCGCGAAGACGACCACGCCGAGCAGTGCACCGATCGGATCGACGAGCGTCCCCTCCCACTTCACGAGCGCGCGCACGGCTCCGGCCGGGCGAATGAACGCCAGCAGCGGCAAGACGACCGTCGGGCCCGAGACGACGAGGATCGCGCCGACGAGGAACGCCGCACCGAGGTCCATGTCGCCGTAGAGCAGCGCGGCAGTCGCGGTGATCGCGAGCCACGTGAGCGCGGCCCCGCCCACGACCAGCCGCACAACCGACTTGCGCACCCCGGGAGTGACCTCGTCGAACGAGAGCCGCAGCCCGGCCTCGAACAGGATCACCCCGACGGCGATCGAGACGAACGGCTGGTAGAGCGCACCCAGGAGGTTGTCCGGGTGGATGTCGTCGGTCGCGATCCCGGCGAGGAATCCGGCCGGAAGCAGGATCACGAGCCCCGGAACTCGCAACACGCGGGCCGCGAGCTGCGAGCTGACGGCCAGCACGAGGACGAGGCCCAGGCCGAAGAGGATCTGATCCGACGACATCGTCGAAGACCCGGCCCGCTAGTGCGTCTCGGGCCCGGTCTCGGTGGGGACCTCCTCGGCCGGCCTTCTGCGCCGCCCGAAGATCGCCAGCGCCGCAGCCGCGAGCACGACGACCGCGACCCCGATCGCGACCCAGACCCACGTCGACGCGCCGCCGGAGCCTCCCGCGAGCGACGAAGGCAGCGCGGCCGCCGTCTGCTGCGAACAGGCCGTCCCAGACGTAGTCGAAGGCTTCACCGGGAGCGCCTGAAGCGGCGTGCAGACGGGCGTCGCCGCGCCGACGATCTCCGCGATTCCCGTGCCGCCGACCGGGGGGACGAGGTTCGACCAGTTGTTGCTCAGCCAGACGTTTCCCGACTGGTCGAACTGAATCGAGGTGAAGTGCTGGAACGCCTTGCTACGGAAGCCCCGCTTCGGCGAGAGGATGGTGCCCACGGCGGAGCCGGGCGGACAGGCTGCGGTCTTCACGCCGCAAAGCAGCCAGACGGAAGGTCGGCCGAAGCCCGCGACCCACACCCGGTCCGAGCCGTCGACCGCCTCCGACCACGGCAATGTGCCTTTCGGAAGCTTGAAGACGCCGCTCACGGTCCCGTTCGGGCTCAACTCGGCGACCGAGCTACCGAAGTAGTTCACGTTCCACGCGTTGTTCTTCGAGTCGACAGCGAGGCCGAGCGGCCACTTGAACGAGTCGTCCTCGATCGGCGAGAAGGACGTCGGCTTGAAGTCCGGCCCGATCACGGTGACGCTGCCGGCGAACTTCCCGACCAGGGGAGCGAGGCGGGTGCCGACGAGCTTTGCCCCCCCGAGACCGGCGTTGGTGACCCAGGCGCGGCCGTAGCCGTCGATCTGGACCGCGAACGGGTGGTTGAGGCCGCCTCCCGTGATCGTGAGCGCCTTCGAGGGGTCGCCTCTCGGGTAGACGACCACGTTCCCCTGGCCCGGCGCGCTCTCCGGGCCGTAGTTGTTCGCGATCCAGATGTTCCCCTGCTGGTCGACCGCGAGGCCCTGGGGATGGTTGAGCCCGCCGTTCGTGTATCCGTCGCCGGGCGACAGGATCGCTCCGGCGGGCGAGTACTTCACCAGCGACGCCCCGCCGAAGCTACCCATCCAGACATCGCCGCCGCCGGGCGCGATGGCAGCGCCCCACGCGCCGCCCTTCATCCCGCCACCGCTGATCGGGCTTCCGAACGTCGGGGCGCCGAGAGGGTTGAGAACGCTGATGGACGTGCTCCCGTTCTGCGTGCCCGGCTGCCAGTTGGTGCTCGACCAGACGTTGCCGTCGGCGTCGAGTGCGATCCGTCCTGAGGCGTACAGGTCGCTGTCGGTGTAGAGGAGCACGAGCATCCAGGCGGCAGGCGGCGCGTCGAGCGACGGCTGGTAGAAGCTCGCTGCGCGCGAGAGCGCGAACAGCGCGACCGGCGAGAGCGTCGGGTTTCGGGCGAGGTCGACGAGCGCCTGGACCGTGTCAGTCGGCTTCGCGCCACCGGACGGCGTCGCGCGCTCCATGAGCAGCGCGCATTTCGCGGGCTTCCCCGGAGCGCAGAGCGAGACGAGGTCGGCAAGCGTTCCGAGAGTTGCGAGCGTGTCGTTCTTCGAGCCGTTGTTCGAGTCGGTGACGACGGAACCGGCCTTGCCGTCGGCTGGATCGGCGAGGTTGAACGCCGTCGCAGCCGCGTTTTCGAGGCCGGGGCTCGGGCCTTCGACCCTGGCCTGCCCGCTGAACTGTGCGAGCGCATACGCGGCGGCGACGGTCGTCAGTTCGTTCACCGTCACCGCGGTGACCTGGCGTGTCGGGGCTGCCCCGGCTCCGCCGAAGCCCACGACCGCCCGCAGCCTGAGCCTTGGAGCGGCCGGCGAGGTCGCGTCGACGTAGAGGACGCCGTCGGCGGGCGGCGTGAACGAGATCGCGAAGCGGCCGGACGCGTCCGTCGTCACGTCTCTGACCGAGGTCGCCGCCTGCCTCGAGCCGGCAAACAGCGTCACCCGCGCGCCGGCCAGCGGCTTCCCGGCCGCGATCACGGTTCCCTGCAGCGACGCGCCGCCCCCCGCCGCGGCCGGCGCAGCAGCCGCCGCGAGGCAGGTGGCGACGGCGGCGGCTGTCGTCAGCGCCGCGGCCGACGCACGACCGCGGCGAGGCAAGGGCCCTGCCGACATCCGCCTACATCAGTTTCTGGGTGATCTTGCGCTCGCGCACGTGCTCCGTGTAGGGCGGGTACTTGACGCCCGGGTCGATGCGCGCGCTGTGATAGAGGACGCCTCGCGCGTTGGTGAAGGCCTCGAAGCCCCAGCGGCCGTGGTACTTGCCCATGCCGGAGTTGCCGACGCCGCCGAACGGAAGCTCGGGAACCAGCGGGTGGATCGAGCAGTCGTTCACGCATGCGTCGCCGGAGTTGGTCGACTCCAGGATCCGTTCGGCGACATCGTCCTCCTCGGCGAAGACGTACAGGCCAAGCGGCCTCGGGCGCTCGTTCACCCAGTCGATCACCGCCTCGACCGAGTCGATCTCGAGGACCGGCAGGATCGGTCCGAAGACCTCTTCCTGCATGATCGGCGAGTCGACCGGGACGTCGACAAGGACGGTCGGCGCGATGTAGAGCTCGTCCGGATCGCTCTCCCCGCCCGCAATGACGGTGCCGTTGTCGAGAAACGACTCGAGCCGGTCGAAGTTCCGGCGGTTGACGACCCGCCCGTAGTCGGGGCTTGCCTTCGGGTCTTCCCCGTAGAAGTCCGTGATCGCCTGCTTCAGCTCGTTCACGAGCTCGTCCTTGACCTCCGGCCAGACGAGCACGTGGTCCGGCGCCGTGCAGATGTGTCCTGAGTTGATGAAGCGGCTGAACGCGATGCGGCGCGCGGCGGATTTCACGTGCGCCGAGGAGTGGACGATGGTCGGGTTCTTGCCGCCGAGCTCGAGCACCGCCGGCGTCAGGTTCTTCGCCGCGGCCTGGTGGATGATCTTCCCGACCGGCGGGCTGCCGGTGAAGAAGATCAGGTCCCAGTTCTGCTCCAGCAGCGCGGTCGTCTCCGGGATGCCGCCCTCGACGACGGCGACCGCCTCGGGGTCGAGGTACTTCGGGATCATCTCGGCGTGCTGCGCGGCGGTCGCCTCCGCGATCTCCGACGGCTTGATGACCGCGGTGTTGCCGGCAGCGATCGCCGCCACCAGCGGCGCGAGTGTGAGCATGTAGGGCTCGTTCCAGGCCCCGATGATCAACGTCACGCCGAACGGGTCACGGCGGACGCGCACGTGGCCGGGCTCCATCAGCAGCGGCGTGGGCTCCTTGACCGGCTTCATCCAGTCGTGCAGGTGCTTCAGCGCGTACTCGGCCTCACGGAGGTTGTAGTCGACGTCCATCAGGTCGGCGTCGGTCTTGTTGCGGCGCAGGTCGTGCCAGAGCGCCTCGTACATGTCGTCGCGGCTCTCGTCGATCATCGTCTTGATCGCCTCGAGCTGCTCGATGCGCCACGCCGCGGGACGCGTCTTCCCGGCTTTGAAGTAGGAACGCTGACGAGCGACGAGATCGGCGTAATCGGCGGCGATCGTCGTGTCGGCGGTGGACGTCTCGTTGGCCATCTCACCCATCCTCTCGTTGCGAATCGATCCGCGGCGAGCTTCGAACACATTTGCGCTCCACGGCATCCCCCGGATCGGATGAACCGGGCGGTTTGGCCCGTTCACCCCGTCTGGATGAGGCTTTCCCGCTCTCACGCCGTAGCCTGGCGATGTCTCGATGGCAGCGTCGACCGACTCAGCTGCGCGCCCGCGGGTGCTCATTCTCGGCGGCGGCTTCGCCGGCGTCGGCGCGGCGCAAAAGCTGAAGGACGCCGACGCAGAGGTGGTGCTGGTCGACCGCCACGACTACCACACCTTCCAGCCGCTGCTCTACCAGCTCGCGACCGGGCTCCTGGAGACCACGGCGGTCGGGCACTCCCTGCGCGACCTCGTCGCGCGCCAGGACAACACGACCGTGCACCAGGCGACCGTGATCGCGGTCGACCTGGACGCGCGGGAGGTTCGATTCGAGGAGCTGGCGCCGATCACCTACGACTACCTCGTCTTCGGGCTCGGCGCCGAGGTCAACTTCTTCGGCACCGAGGGCGCGGCCGGGCACGCGTTCCCGATGTACACGCTCCCGCACGCCGTCCGCCTCAAGGATCACCTGATCGAGCGCTGGGAGGCGGCCGACCGCGACCCGAGCCTGATCGAGGACGGCGCGCTGAACGTCGTCGTCGTCGGCGGCGGGCCGACCGGCGTCGAGACGGCCGGGGCGCTGGCCGAGCTCTACCGCCATGCCTTTGCGAAGGATTACCCCTCGATCACGCCGGAGCAGGCGCGGGTGATCCTCGTGGAGGCAGGGCCGGAGCTGTTCGCGATGTTCAAGCCGAAGCTGCGTGAGTACGCGGCCAAGGCGCTGGTCGACCGCACGGTCGAGGTGAAGACGGACGCACTCGTCGCGTCGGTAACGCCGACCCGGGTCAGGCTCAAGTCCGGCGAACAGCTCAAGGCGCACACGCTCGTCTGGGGCGCTGGACTTCAGGGCAACCAGCTCGTGCAGTCACTCGGGATCGAGCTCGAGCGCGGCAACCGCATCCCCGTGGGGCCGGACCTCACCATCTCCGGCCACCCCGAGGTCTACGTGCTCGGCGACGTCGCCGCGATCACGGACGCGAAGACCGAACAGGTACTGCCGCAGCTCGGCTCCGTGGCGCTCCAGTCCGGAGAGCACGCCGGCGAGACGATCGCGCGGCGGATCGCGGGCAAGAAGGCCAAGCCCTTCGAGTACAAGGACAAGGGCACGATGGCGATGATCGGGCGCGGAGCCGCCGTCGTCCAGATGCTCCGTGGCCGCACCATGACCGGCAAGAAGGCGCAGCTCGCCTGGGGCACGGTGCACCTCGCGCTGCTGCCGACCAACGAGGACCGCGCCAAGGCGGTCGTCGACTGGGCAGGAGCGGCCTTCACCCACCAGCGCGTCGGCCGGATTACGGTGGGAAGCGAGTAACCAGGGAGCTCGCGGGTGACCGTCGCATCCACGGTCGTCGACCTTGCCCGCGCCCAGTTCGCGACGACCTCGATCTACCACTTCCTGTTCGTGCCGCTGACGCTCGGCCTGGGGCCGATCGTCGCGACGATGCAGACGATCTGGCACCGGACCGGCAACGAGGCCTGGCTGCGGCTGACCCGCTTCTTCGGCACGCTCTTCCTGATCAACTTCGCGATCGGGGTCGCGACCGGCCTGGTGCAGGAGTTCGAGTTCGGGATGAACTGGTCGGTCTACTCGAGGTTCGTCGGGAACGTGTTCGGCGCGCCGCTCGCGGTCGAGGGACTCGCCGCCTTCGCGCTCGAGTCCACCTTCCTCGGCCTGTGGATCTTCGGCTGGAACCGGCTCTCGCCACGGCTCCATCTGGCGACCCTCTGGATCGCGGTGCTCGGCACCTGGCTGTCGGCCTACTTCATCCTCGTCGCCAACTCGTGGATGCAGCACCCGGTCGGGTACAAGATCGTCGACGGCGAGGCCCAGCTGACGAGCGTCTGGGCGCTCCTGTCGAATAACTTCGCGCTCCGCGCGTACCTCCACACGATCCTCGCCGGGCTGATCTTCGGCTCGATCGTGGTGCTCGGCGTCGCCTGCTGGCACTTCCTCCGCCAACACGACGTCGAGCTCTTCCGGAGCGCAGCGAAGGTGGCGCTGATCGTCGCCGTTCCGGTTACGGCGCTACAGCTCGTGGTCGGCAACCGCTTCGGGGAGGCCGTCACGAGCCAGCAGAGCATGAAGATCGCCGCCTCCGAGGCGCAGTGGGACACCTGTCAGCCGTGCTCGTTCTCGATCTTCCAGATCGGGGGTTTCTCCGAGGACGACCAGACACCGAGCTTCTCGATCACCATCCCGCGTCTCCTCTCGTACATGGCCACCGGCTCGTTCGACGGCCAGGTACAGGGGCTCACCGAGTTGCAGAGACAGGAGGAACGGAAGTACGGCCGCGGCACCAACTACATGCCGAACATCCGGGTGATCTACTGGTCGATGCGCGTGATGGCGTTCGCCGGCGTGCTGATGTTCCTGGTCGCCGCGCTCGGCGCGTGGCTGTACTGGAAGAAGAAGCTCGAGCGGGCGCGCTGGTTCCACCGGACGGCGCTTGCGGCGATCGCCTTGCCGTACATCGCCGCGACGGCCGGCTGGATCCTCACCGAGATGGGTCGTCAGCCATGGATCGTGCAAGGGCTGCTGAAGACCAGCGAGGCGAACTCGCCGAGCGTCAGCACGACCTGGCTTGGCATCAGCCTCGGCGTCTTCATCACGCTCTACGTCGTCCTGCTCGTCGTCGACTTCGTGCTGATGCGCCGCTACGCGCGCCCGGACCTGCCTGCCCAAGAGGAGATGCCTGCACCGGCGGTGAGCTACTGATGGACCTCCAGATCCTCTGGTTCGTCCTGATCGCAGTCCTCTGGAGCGGCTACTTCCTGCTCGAAGGCTTCGACTTCGGGGTCGGGATGCTGCTCCCGTTCCTGCCGAAGGACGAGCGTGAGCGCGGAACGATGTTCGAGTCGATCGGGCCGGTCTGGGACGGCAACGAGGTCTGGCTCGTGATCGCCGGCGGCGCAACCTTCGCGGCATTCCCGGCGTGGTACGGGACGATGTTCTCGGGCTTCTACCTCGCGTTGCTGCTCATCCTGTTCTTCCTGATCATCCGCGTGGTCTCGTTCGAGTGGCGCGAGAAGAGCGAGAGCCCGGGCTGGCGCGCCGTCTGGATGTGGGCCAACACGGTCGGGAGCTTCGGCGCGTCGCTGATCTGGGGAATCGGCCTCTCGAATCTCCTCTACGGGTTGCCCATCGACTCGAACGGCGACTTCTCGGGCACGTTCTGGGATCTCTTCAGCGGCTACACCGTGCTAGGCGGGGTGACGGTCGTGCTCCTCTTCGCCTTTCACGGCTCGACCTATCTCACGCTGCGGACGAACGGCGACCTTTGCGAGCGGGCAGCTGCTGCCGCCCGCCGCCTGTCGGTCGTCGCGGCGCTCGCCGCAGCCGGGTTCCTCGCGTGGACGGTCGCCGTCGCGGTCGACCGGAACGACAAGGACGTCTTCCCGCCGGTCCTCCCGGCGGCGCTGGGGATCGCGGCGGTCGCGCTTGCCCTGGTGTTCGTCTTCGCGCGGCGAAGCGGCTGGGCGTTCGTGATGACCGCCCTGGCGACGGTGCTCTGGGTCGCGACGGTCTTCACGAGCCTGTACCCGCGCGTCATGGTCTCGAGCCCCGACTTCGTCAACAGCCTCACCGTTGACGGCGCCTCGTCGGCCCACTACACGCTCGTGCTGCTGACCGTCGTGGCGGCGATCTTCGTCCCGCTCGTGCTCCTCTACCAGGGCTGGACTTACCACGTCTTCCGCGCCCGCGTTGGAGGTGACGAGCTCGAGGCACCGCCGCTGGCGCCCGCGTCCGGCGGCTCCGGCTGAGCGTGCGGGCGCTCGACCAGCGGTTCCTGCGGCGGGCGCGGCCCGTGCGACGGCTCCTGGCGCTCGACGTCGCGCTCGGACTCGCCGCCGCGGTGCTCGTGCTCCTCCAGGCGACGCTGCTCGCCCGCGTGGTCGCGCAGTCCTTCGCGGGGGCCCCGCTGCGAGAGGTCTCGCGCGACCTGGTGCTGCTGGCGCTGGCCTTCGCCGGCCGAGGCTTGCTGGCCTGGGGCTTCGAGCTCGCCGGCCGCCGCGCCGCATCGTCGGTGCTTTCCGAGCTCCGGCTGGCGCTCGTCGAGCGCAGGCTCCGCGACCAGCCGCTGGCGCTCGACGGCGTCGAGGCGGGGGAGGTGGCCGCGTCGGCGGTCCAGGGCGTCGACGGGCTCGAGTCGTACTTCGCCCGCTACCTGCCGCAGGTGGTGCTCGCCTCGGTCGTGCCCCTCGCGGTGCTCGCGTGGGTGGCGACGATCGACCTCACTTCCGCGGGGGTCATGCTTCTGACGCTGCCCCTCGTGCCGGTCTTCATGTGGCTGATCGGGCGTTACACGGAGGAGCGGACGCGGGAGCGGTGGCACGCCCTGCGGCTCCTGTCCGGGCATTTCCTCGACGTCGTCCGCGGCCTGCCGACCCTGCAGGCCTTCAACCGCAGCCGCGCGCAGGCCGGCGTCCTGGCGGAGGTCGGCGAGCGCTACCGCCGGACGACGATGGCGACTTTGCGGGTCGGCTTCCTGTCGGGCTCGGTGCTCGAGCTGGCGGCGACCCTCGGCGTCGCGCTGGTGGCGGTCGAGGTCGGGGTGCGGCTCACCGGAGGGAGCCTCGGCCTGCAGGCCGGCCTCACCGTGCTGGTGCTCGCACCGGAGCTCTACCTGCCCCTCCGCCAGCTCGCCGCGCAGTTCCATGCCAGCGCCGACGGGCTGGCGGTTGCGGAGCGGATGTTCGAGCTTCTCGACGCGCCCCCAGCAGTCGCTGCCGGGGGTAGGCTCGTGCCGCCGAGCCCGCGCGAGGCGCCGGTGCGCTTCGAGTCGGTCTCGTTCGCCTATCCGTCGCGCCCGGGACTCGTGCTCGACCGCTTCGAGCTGGAGCTGCTCCCTCGGGAGACCGTCGCGCTCGTCGGCCCGAGCGGGGCCGGCAAGACGACCGTCGCGAGCCTGCTGCTGCGGTTCGCCGAGCCGAGCTGCGGACGGGTGACGGTCGGCGGGATCGACCTCGACGAGTGCGGGGTCGAGCTCTGGCGGCGCCAGATCGCGTGGGTCCCGCAGCGGCCGACGATCTTTCGCGGCAGCGTGCTGGAGAACATCCGGCTGGGCGACGAAGGCGCGAGCCACCGTGCGGTCCGGGCGGCAGCCATGCTCGCGGGTGCCGATCGCTTCATCGGGTCGCTGCCCTCCGGCTACGAGACGCTGGTCGGCGACGGAGGCCGGCCGCTGTCCTCGGGCGAACGGCGCAGGATCGCGCTCGCACGGGCCTTCGTGCGCGACGCGCCGCTCGTGATCCTGGACGAGCCCACCGCCGATCTCGACCGCGTCAGCGCCGACGTCGTCGCCGAGGCGGTCGAGCGGCTGCGCGCAGGGCGCACGGTGCTGTTAATCGCACACCGACCCGAGCTCGTGGAGCACGCCGACCGCGTCGTCGTCCTCGGCGGCGGCACCGGCGTGCGAGAGGAGGCGGCGTGACGGCCGCGGTGCGCCGGCTGACGCTGCTCGCGGGCGTCTCTCGCGCGAGGTTGGCGCTCGCCGCGTTCCTCGGTGCGATGACGATCCTCTTCGGCGTCGGCCTGATGGGGACGGCCGGCTACCTGATCTCGCGTGCGGCCGAGCAGCCGTCGGTGCTCGCGCTGACGGTCGCCATCGTCGGGGTCCGGTTCTTCGGCCTGGCACGGCCGATCGCCCGCTACTTCGAGCGGCTCGCCTCACATGACGTCGCCCTGAGGAGCCTGGGCACAGCACGCGCCCGCGTGTACGAGCGGCTCGAGAGCCTGTCGCCGACACAGCTGCAGGAGCACCGCCACGGCGACCTGCTCGCAAGCTTCGTCGGGGACGTCGACTCGCTGCAGAACCTCTACCTGCGCGGGCTGCTGCCGCCGGTCGTCGCGCTCGGCGCCGGTGCGGGTGCGGTCGGAGTGGTGGCGGCGATCCTGCCGCCGGCCGGGCTGGTCCTCGCGGCGGGCCTGCTCGCCGCCGGGATCGTCGTGCCGTTCGCGGCCGCTGCGCTGGCGCGAAGTTCGGCCGCGCTCCAGGCTCCGGCGCGCGGGGCGCTGTCGGCCGAGCTCGTCGAGACGCTCGCCGGCGGCGCGGAGCTCGTCGCATACGGCCGGCAGAACGACTCTCTCGAGCGGCTCGGCGCCGCCGACAGGAAGCTCGTGCGGGCCGCGCGGCGGGCCGCGCTCGCCGACGGCACTGGAGAAGGGCTGCGTCTGCTCGTCACGGGCGCGACGGTCGCCGGGGTGCTCGCGGTCGCCGTTTCCGCCCACGAGGTGGGCACGCTCGACCGCGTGCTGATCGGACTTCTCGCACTCGCCTCGCTCGCCGCCTTCGAGGCGGTGCAGCCGCTGCCCGAGGCGCTCCGGGAGCTGAGGACGACTGTCGCCGCGGGCGAGCGGATTCTCGACCTGACCGGCCGCGAGCCGGCGGTCGACAACCCCACGGATCCCCGATCGTTCCCAGGCGGGCCCTTCACGGTGGCGATCGAGGACGTTCGCGTCCGCTACCCCTCCGGGGAGCGGCCGGCACTCGACGGCGTCAGCCTCAGGCTCGAGCCGGGCCGCCGGGTAGCGCTGCTCGGGCCGAGCGGTAGTGGCAAGACGACCGTGGCGAACCTGCTCCTCCGCTTCGTCGACCCCGAGGCGGGCCGCGTGACGCTCGCCGGTCAAGACCTGCGCGAGTATCGGCTCGAGGACGTCCGCCGCGCGATCGCCGTCGCCGGCCAGGACTCGCATCTCTTCTCGACCACGATCCGTGAGAACGTCCGCCTCGCGCGGCCCGAGGCGACCGACGAAGAGCTCGAGGACGCGCTCCGGCGGGCGCGAATCCTCGACTGGGTGCGCGGCCTGCCCGACGGCTTGGACACGCTCGTCGGCGAGGAGGGCCGCGAGCTCTCGGGCGGGCAGCGTCAGCGCCTCGTCGTCGCCCGCGCGCTGCTCGCGAACGCCCCGGTGCTCGTCCTCGACGAGCCGACCGCCCACCTGGACGGGCCGACGGCCGAGCGCCTGGTGGGCGACGTCCTCGACGCGGCCGCCGACCGCACGGTGCTGCTCATCACCCATCGCCCCGAGGGCCTCGACCGGATGGACGAGGTCGTCCGCCTCAGGTGAAGGCGTTCACCGCCCTCGCCACGATCAGGCCGAAGAGCGCGAGCGCGACCGTCGACTGGACGAGCATCGTGTACTTCGCGAGGTGGGTCAGGGGCATGACGTCGGTCGGGCTGAACGCGGTCGCGTTGGTGAAGCCGAGGTGGAGATAGTCGAGGAAGACCGGTCGCCAGCCAGTCGGCGCGAGCTCGGGGCTCATGTGCTGGGTGAACGCAAAGTCGACAGGCGCCGGGGTGTGGAAGCGCGCGATCGGTCCGCCGCTGTCGATCAGCCAGTACAGCAGCGCGAAGGCAAGGTTGTTCCCGAGCCACACCATCCCGCCGGTGGCGAGGAGCTCCCCCGGGTTTTCACTCACTCCGGTGCCCTTGATCAGGTCGTAGATCAGCAGCCCCGTCGCCCACAGGGCCGCCAGGACGAGCACGACCACGATCGTCACGGCGACCTGGTGCACCCGGCGCGTGTGCTTGGCCAGCCGGCTCGGGTCGCCGAAGAGCAAGAGCACGATCAGCGCCCCCTCGATCGACGGAAGCAGCCATGAGACGCGCACGGCCGCGGTGTCCGGCAGCCACACGCGGACGGTGATGTTGAGCCCCATGTAGACGACCAGCGCGACAGCCGGGGGCCAGCGCGGCTCGCCGATCGACGCGTCGGCCGCGGAAACCGCCGGTGCGGCCTCGCCCGGAGAGGTCACGTCCGCAATCGTCGCACACGCGGTTCGCAGGGGCGACGTCCTCGCCGCGTCTCATGCTGGCTGCTGTGGGCGTGAGCTCGGAGGCGACCTCGTCTGAACGACGGCTCGAGCTGCTCGCGACGGTTCTCCTCGCGTTCGCGACCGTGGCGACGGCCTGGGCCGCCTATCAGGCACGTGTGTGGACGGGCGAGCAGTCGCAGGGCTATAGCCGCGCGAACGCGACTCGGGCCAACGTGAACCGCACCTCGGCGCTCGCGAACCGCCAGGTGCAGATCGACGTCGCGACGTTCATCGAGTGGGTCGACGCGCACGCGCAGCATCGCGCCGCGCTCGCGGCCTTCTACGCAGCGCGCTTTCGAAACGCGTTCAGGCCCGCGTTCTCGGCGTGGCTGGCGACGAAACCGTTCACCAACCCCTCCGCGCCCAAGACCCCGTTCGTCATGCCGCGGTACCGGCTGCAAGCGGCCGCGCGCGCCAATCGCCTCGAGTCCGTCGCGGCCGCGGCCTCGCAGCGGGCGAAGGATGCGAACCAGCGCGCCGACAACTACATGCTCGCTGTCGTGCTCTTCGCAGCGTCCCTCTTCTTCGCCGGCCTCAGCACGCAGCTCCACACCTCGACTGCCCGGATCGCGCTCCTCGCGCTCGGCTGGGCGATGTTCCTGGGAACGGTGATCTGGGTCGCGACCTTTCCGGCGCATGTGACGATCTAGCGCCGCTCGTCCGTCCCGCAGGCGTCGTATCGTCTCGGCGCAGGATGGACATCGGTGGATGAGCTAGCGGCAGTTCTCGCCCTCCTTGCCGCTGTGACGTTCGCGCTCGCCGCGACGCTCTGGCAGAAGGCCGCGCTGAGCCTCTCCGGCGTGTCCGTCCGCCACCCCAAGTCGTTCCTGTTCCTGCTCACCAGGTGGGTCTGGCTCCTCGGGCTCGCTGCGCAGATCGTCGGCATCGTGTTGCAAGCAGCCGCCCTCGATCGGGGCCGGGTCTCGATCATTCAGCCGCTGCTCGTGACGACGGTGATCTGGGCGCTTCCGCTCGGCTACTTCCTGACCGACCAGGCGATCGGTTCGCGGGAGATGGTGGGCGCGGCGATCATCGTCGTCGGACTCGCCCTCTTTGCCAACTTTGGGGATCCGGCGGCTGGAGTGGACAACGCGCCCGGATCCGACTGGACGGTGGCGATCCTCGTCATCCTGGCGGCCTGCGCGGCGCTCCTCCTGTTCGCAAACCGCGGCTCCCTGTCCACGCGGGCGGCGGTGCTCGGGACGATCGCCGGCTTGCTCTACGGCCTCTCCGCGACGCTGATGAAGCCGGTGGTGGAGGGCCTACACGCCGACGGGCTCCTCGACGTGATCGCCGGCTGGGAGTTCTGGGTCTGGGCCATCGCCGGCATCGTCGGCTTCTTCGTGCAGCAGCTCTCGCTTGCGACCGGCCGGCTCGTGCCTTCGGTGGCGACGGTGTCGGTGGCGAACCCGGTCGTCAGCGTCATGCTCGGCGCCCTAGTCCTCCAGGAGCGGCTCGACAAGACGCCGCCCTGGCATGCGGTGGCCGCGGTCGGCGCGCTCTGCCTGGCGCTCCTCGGCGCGGTTGTGATTTCGTCGGCCCGGGAGCAGCGGAACGAGGCGGAGCAGGGAGTTCCGGAGGCCGGGCCGGGGCCTGCTCAGCCCTCGCTCGGCTGAAGCGAGGATGGTGCGATCGGGGTGATGCGCCTCGGTGAGCGGCGGGAAAGCCTGTCCGCTGACGCCGACGAAAGGACCCCCGATGACGTTGACGCACCCACAGGCGAGCAACGAGCGCCGTGACGAGCTGGCCGTGCAACCGCTGTTCGGGCTCGAGGGCACGACGATCCCCCGGCACGAGCTCCCGGACAACGAGATGCCGCCCGACGTCGCCTACCAGATCATCCACGACGAGCTCATGCTCGACGGGAACGCGAGGCTCAACGTCGCCACCTTCGTGACGACGTGGATGGAGCCGCAGGCGCAGACGCTGATGACGGAGTGCTTCGACAAGAACATGATCGACAAGGACGAGTACCCGCAGACCGCGGAGATCGAGGCGCGCTGCGTGAACATGCTCAGCCGGCTCTGGCATGCGCCGGAGGCCGACCAGGCGACGGGCTGCTCGACCACCGGGTCGAGCGAGGCGGCGATGCTCGGCGCGCTCGCGCTCAAGCGGCAGTGGCAGCTGCGGCGCGAGTCGGAGGGCAAGCCGACCGACCGGCCGAACCTCGTGATGGGGATCAACGTCCAGATCTGCTGGGAGAAGTTCGCCAACTACTGGGACGTCGAGATGCGCCTCGTGCCGATGGAGGGAGACCGGTTCACCCTCTCGGCCGAGGAGGCCGTCAAGCGATGCGACGAGAACACGATCGGCGTCATCGCGATCCTCGGCTCGACCTTCGACGGCTCCTACGAGCCGATTCAGGAGATCTGCGACGCGCTCGACGCCTTCCAGGCCGAGACCGGGATCGACGTGCCCGTCCATGTCGACGGCGCTTCTGGCGCGTTCATCGCGCCGTTCGTCGACCCCGATCTCGCGTGGGACTTCCGGCTGCCGCGGGTCGTGTCGATCAACGCCTCGGGGCACAAGTACGGGCTCGTCTACCCCGGCGTCGGCTGGATCGTTTGGCGCGACAGCGAGGCGCTGCCGGAGGGCTTGATTTTCTGGGTCAACTACCTCGGCGACAACATGCCGACGTTCGCGCTGAACTTCTCGCGCCCCGGAGCTCAGGTGGTCGCGCAGTACTACAACCTCCTGCGGCTCGGCTTCGACGGCTACCGGCGAGTCCAGGGCTACGCGCGCGACGTCGCCACGCGGTTGTCGGGCGAGATCGAGAAGCTCGGCCCGTTCGAGCTGCTCACGCGGGGCGACGAGCTCCCCGTCTTCGCCTTCAAGGTGAAAGACGAGGTCGACAACTTCTCCGTCTTCGACGTGTCGAACGCAATGCGCGAGCGCGGCTGGCAGGTTCCGGCCTACACGTTCCCGAAGAACCGCGAGGACCTCGCGGCCCTTCGAGTTGTCGTCCGGCGGGGCTTCACCCACGACATGGCGGACATGCTCCTGGCCGACCTGAAGCGGCAGCTTCCGAGACTCGAGCAGCAACCCGAGCCGGTGCACGATGACTCCACTGCCGCCGGGTTCCGTCATTAGGGAGGATCTGCAGTCATGACGAGCGCAGGCATCGGCGGGACGTACGGCGAGCGGCCCGCGTGGAACGTGTCACGGCCGCGCTTCCGCGCCTTCCCACTGCTCGTCGCCTGGGTGCTGTCGGGCACGGCCCTGCTGGGAGCCGCCTGGATCGTCCCGGGGGCGCACATCAAGGACTTCGGCTCCGCGCTCGTCGTCGCAGCCGTGATCGCGGCACTGAACGCGATCCTGCCGCCGCTCGTCGCGGCTATCCGCCTGCCGTTCGTCGCGGCGCTCGGCTTCCTGGTGATGCTCGTCGTCGACGCACTGATGCTGCTGGCGGCCGACGCGATCACCGACGGCGACCTCGCCCTCGACTCCTTCTGGTCGGCGCTCGCCGTCGCCCTGGCCGCCGCCGCGATCGGGGTGATCCTCGACATCGTGGTCGGCACGAACGACGACGACACCTACACGTTCAGGGTGATCCAGCGGATCGCTCGCCGCTCGGGCGAGCGCGAGGAGACGGACGTTCCGGGGATCGTCTTCCTCGAGATCGACGGCCTCGCGCTGCCGGTGCTACAGCGGGCGATCCGAAACGGCAGCGCGCCGAAGATGGGGCGCTGGCTCGAGGAAGGGTCGCACCACCTGGTGGAGTGGGAGACCGACCTCTCCTCGCAGACGGGCGCCAGCCAGGCGGGGATCCTGCTCGGGTCGAACGAGGACATCCCCGCCTTTCGGTGGGTCGAGAAGGAAACCGCGACGCTGATGGTCTGCTCGGCGCCCGCCGACTGCGAGGAGATCGAGCGCCGCCACAAGGTCGGCCGGGGGCTGCTCACGGACGGCGGCGCGAGCCGCGGCAACCTGCTTTCGGGGGAGGCCGACCACGTGATCCTGACCGCCAGCCGCAGCGAGGCCGAGCGCCACGCGAACCCGGGCTACCGCGCCTTCTACGCGAACGGCTTCAACGTCCTGCGCTCGCTCGTGTTGTTCTTCTGGGAGGTCGTGCTCGAGGTCTCGGCGGCACTGCGCGCGAGCCGCCGAGACGTACGGCCCCGCGGCCACCGCGGCGGCTACTACCCGCTCCTGCGCGCGGCTCTCTGCGTCGTCGTTCGCGACCTCATCGTGTACGGCGTGCTCAGCGACATGATGAAAGGCCGGCCCGCGATCTACGCGACCTTTTCGAGCTACGACGAGGTCGCGCACCACTCCGGGCTCGAGCGCTCCGACACGATGGAGGCGCTGCGCAAGCTCGACCAGCAGTTCGGCCGCGTCGACCGCGCGCGCCGCTATGCGGCGCGGCCGTACGAGATCGTGGTGCTCTCGGATCACGGCCAGACGCAGGGCGCGACCTTCAAGCAGCGCAACGGCTACGGGCTCGACGAGCTCGTGCAGCGCTCGGTCGAGCAGGCCGAGGTCGCCGACGTGGGATCCGGCGACGAGAACCAGGCGACGGTCGGCCGCGCGGTCGACGAGGCGTCGGGGCACAAGCGGAAGAAGCCGTCGAAGAAGGACGTCAGCGGCCAGGACCTCGTCGTGCTCGGCTCGGGGAACCTCGGCCTGATCTACCTGCTCGGCGGCGAGCGGCGCCGGCTCACCATGGAGGAGATCAACGCGCAGCACCCACGGCTCGTCCCGGCGCTGCGTGAGCATCCGCACGTCGGCTGGCTCCTCATCCGCTCCGAGCAGCAGGGCGCACTCGTCCTCGGCCCGCGTGGCACGCGTTTCCTTGCGACCGGCGAGGTCGAGGGCGAGGACCCGCTGGCGGAGTTCTCGCCGAACGCGGCGAGCCACCTCGCGCGGAGCGACGGGTTCGCCCACGCGGCCGACATCTTCGTCGGCAGCTTCTACGACCCGACGCTCGAGGAAGGATGCGCGTTCGAGGAGCTGATCTCGTTCCACGGCGGCCTCGGCGGGCCGCAGACGCGGCCGTTCCTGCTCTACCCGCTCGGGTTTGCGGCGCCCACGGAGCCGATCCTTGGCGCCGCGTCGGTCAACGAGATCCTGCTCGGCTGGCGTCGCGATCTCCAGGGCGATCTGCAGGAAGCGCTGGTCGCGGAGCCGGCGGAAGCACGCACTTGACGAGCACCGCCGCGGTGACGCCGACCCAAGACGAAGACAGCCTCGGTCGTCCTGCTCACGCTCGCGATGGGCCAGTTCCTGATGACGCTGCCCGCGTACTAGGCGGTTTCTATGAGCTTTCCGGGTAACCGCCGCGTGAACCAGAACGAGAGCACCGCGAGAAACGCGACTGCGAGCATCGACGTCTTCAGCGCGTCGAGCTGGGCTTTGCCGTAGTCCTCGGTGACTGCGTCCGCCTCGGCCGGCTTCAGCCCGGCGTCGAGCAGCGCCTCGTGGGCCTGCTCGGTCGTGACGATCGGGATGCCTTCCTCGGTGGCGGCCGCGACCTGCGTCTTTACGTCAGAGGGCAGCGCCGGGTTGTCCTGGATCCGCGAGTTGAACCCGTTCAGCAGCCCGAGCAGGAGCACTGAGCCGATCAACGCCGTGCCCAGGGACGCGCCGAGGTTCTGAGCCGTCCCTTGGAGACCACCGGCCTCGTTCGTCTCCTCCGGCGGGGCCGAGGAAATGATCACGTTTCCGAGCTGCGACATGAGGAGCCCGGCGCCGATCCCGAAGAAGACGAGCGACACCGCGAAGGCCGTCCCGTTCAGGCTTACGTCGATCGTGCCGACGAGCACGAGCGAAGCGATCGCCATTGCGCTGAGGCCGACCTGAACGACGGCCCGCGGCCCGAACCGCACCGCCACCTTCGGCCCGGTGAGCGCAGCGGCCAGCATCGAGATCGACATCGGGAACAGTCGCTTGCCCGTCTCGAACGCGTCAAAGCCGAGCACGACCTGCAGGTACACCGGCAGGACGAAGAACGTGCCCATCACGATCAGCTGCTGCGCGGCGAGCGAGGAGAGCCCGGCGCGGAGCGTCTCGATCTTCACGAGCGCGCGGTTGAGGAGCGTACTCTTGCCGAGCCGCTCGCGACGTTCTTCCCACGCGAGGAAGCAGCCGAGAACGACGAAGCCGCCGATGATCAGGAACGGCACTAGGGAGAACCCGAGCGGCGTGATTTCGTGCCCGTCGATCGTCGGCGCGTCGAGCGGCCTGATCCAGCCCCAGGTGCTGCTCTTCAGGATCCCGAACACGATCAGGGCGAGCGCGACGGCGGAGAGCGCTGCGCCGCCGTAGTCCAGCTTCGGCGGGTGCTCGGGCTTCGGCGCGCGCTTCATGCGCCGGTGGATGGCGAGCACCACGATCACGACCACGACCTCGCCGACGAATACGTACCGCCAGCTCCAGGTCGTCGTCACGTAGCCGCCGATCAGCGGGCCGGCCGCGATCGCCGCTCCCGCGGCGCCGCCGATCATGCTGTAGGCGAACGCGCGCTCCTTACCCTCGTAGTTCGCGGCGGTCAGCGCGGCGATCGCCGGGATCACCAGCACCGCGCCAAGCCCCTCGATCCCCGACCAGCCGATCAGGAGCACCGTGAGGTTCGGGCTGAGCGACGTGATCAGCGAGCCCAGCCCGTACACGGCCAGGCCGAGCCCGAAGGCCCGGTCACGCCCAAGAATGTCGCCGAGCTTCGCGCCAACGAGCATGAACGCCGCCATCACGAGCGTGTACATCGTGATCGCGCTCTGCACGCCAGTGACCGTCGTGTTCAGGTCGGCCACGATCTGCGAGATCGAGACGTTCATCACGCTCGAGTCGAGCACCATGATGAACTGGGCCGACGCGAGGATGATCAGCGGGAGCCACTTGCGCACCGCCCGACTCTATGCCGTCTAGCCGCAGCCGACCGCGCCCCCGTCGGTCGATATGCCGTTCAGGGGAATCCGGAACACTGGCCCAGGCGAGGGTTCTCTCCCCAACCACGGCCTATACGCTGGTCATGGCGTCACTGATGATCACCGGGGCGAAGATCGGCGCGATCATCGGGCGGAAGCGGGCGTTCGCCCTCGGTTGCATCATCTACGGCTGCGGCTCGTTCACCACCTCGATCGCCCCGAACCTGCCCGTGCTCCTGTTCGGCTGGTCGTTCCTCGAAGGCGTCGGCGCGGCGCTGATCCTCCCGGCGATCGTCGCGCTGGTGGCGGGGAACTTCCCGGTCGAGCGGCGGCCCGCCGCGTACGGGCTCGTCGCCGCCGCGGGTGCGATCGCCGTCGCAACCGGCCCCCTGATCGGCGGGATCTTCACGACCTACTTCTCCTGGCGCTGGGTCTTCGCCGGGGAGGTCCTGATCGTCCTCGCCATCCTGATCCTCAGCCGACGGATCGCGGACGCGCCGCCGGAGACGCGACCGAAGCTGGACTTCGTCGGCGCCGTGCTGTCCGCGGTGGGCCTCGCCCTGCTGGTCTTCGGCGTGCTGCGATCCGGCGAGTGGGGCTGGATCAAGCCGCGACCGGACGGCCCGGATTGGTGGGGGTTGTCGCCGACGATCTGGCTCGTACTGGCCGGGTTCGTCGTGCTCTGGCTCTTTCTGCAGTGGGAGAGTTGGCGGCAAGAGCGCGGCAAGGAGCCGCTCGTGCAGCCTGTGCTGCTGAAGAACAAGCAGCTGACCGGCGGCCTGACGATGTTCTTCTTCCAGTACCTGACCCAGGCGGGACTGTTCTTCGTCGTGCCGCTCTACCTCTCGGTCGCCCTCGGGCTCTCGGCTCTCGCCACGGGCGTGAGGCTGACCCCGCTCTCGCTGACGCTGCTCGTGGCGGCGATCGGAATCCCACGCCTCCGGCCCCAGGCGAACCCGCGCCGCGTCGTCCGGGTCGGGCTGCTGATGCTCCTGCTCGGGACGGTGATCCTGCTCGGGGCGCTCGACACCGACTCCGGCCCCGAGATCGTGCTTCTGCCCATGCTGCTGATCGGCTTCGGCATCGGCGCGCTCGCCTCGCAGCTCGGGTCGGTGACCGTCTCGGCCGTCCCCGACGACCAGGCGCCCGAGGTCGGCGGCATCCAGAACACCGCTACCAACCTCGGCGCCTCGCTCGGCACGGCGCTCGCGGGCGCGCTGCTGATCGCTGCGCTTTCGACGTCGTTCCTGACGAACATCGAGAACAGCGACGCCATCCCCTCGCGCGTGAAGTCCGAGGCGCAGGTGAAGCTCGCCGGCGGCGTGCCGTTCATCTCGGACGCCGATCTCGAGAAGGCGCTCGACGAGGCCAACGTCCCCTCGCGGGCGAGGGATGACGCGGTGAGCGCCTACCAGGAGTCGCGCATCACCGGCCTCAAGGCCGCGCTGGCGATCCTCGCCCTGATGGACGTGGTTGCCCTGTTCCTGACCGGTCGCATCCCGACGGTGCAGCCGGGATCCGCGGAGGCGGCTACCGGCGGCGCGCCAGCCCAGGCCGCCACAGGCTGACGAGCCCGGCGATCAGCGTCACGAGGAAGATCTGGCCGACGAGCATCTCGATGCCCGAGAGCATCCGCCCGGGCTGTGCGGCTGGGACGAGGTTGCCGTAGCCCGTTGTGGACAGCGTCGTGATGCTGAAGAACACGAAGTCGCCGACCTGGGTCGGTTTCCCGAAGAACTGTCCGCCTTGCAGCTTGTCGACAGCCACGTAGACCCAGGTAAAGAGGATCCCGAGCATCACGTAGACGCTGATCGCCCCGAGGATCGTTCGGAAGTTCACCTCGTGCTCCTGGAGAACGGTCCCCAGGATCTCCCCGGCGGCGACTACGAGCAGCACCACCTGGGCCAGCGCCGCGATCCCCAGAAGCTTGCCGCTCGAACCCAGGGCCGAGGCGAGGGCAAGCGCGACGGCCGCCGATCCGATGCCCATCGACACACGCGGGAGCGGGGGACGGGACTCGGAGCTCACGAGCGCAACGGTGGTGCAGGCGGCGGTGGTCGCCGTGAGCGCTACTGCGCCCCAGCCCCGGAAGTAGACAAGCGACGCGAGCACGTAGATCCCGACGACGAGCAGGAGAACGACGCCGTACGCATTTGCGATCCGCGACGCGAAGCGGCCCCAGCGTTCGCCGGGCCGGCGCGACAGGCCCCGGAAGGAGCGCTGCTCCCCCGCCTCAGCTCGTGAGGCCTGCGATTCCATTCCGGAGCAGCGACGCAGCGATCAGGGTCAGGAGCACCAGGGCGATCGTAAGGCCACGGCGCTCGAGCCACCGGCGGGCACCGTTGAGCACTGTCAGCGCCCAGTCGCGCGCGACGACGAGCAGCAGCAGCGCCACGGCGAGCGGCAGCAGCGACACGAGTGAGAAGAAGAGCCACTGAATCACGTAGCCGTAGGCGCTCGGGTCGGTCTCGGAGATGTCCTTCAGGGCGATCGGGATGAACCCGCCCGGGTTCGCGAGCGCGGCGCCGGCACCCGCGATCGCGACGATGGGCGCGGCGGCGAGGCCGCTCATGCGGTCCAGCATCTGATCGATCTTCAGCGGGTCGTCATGGCTGCGGAGGATGCGAACGATCCACGCTAGGAGCCCGACCGCCAGGACGATGTCCAGGATCGCGACCCACGTCTTCGGCGTGGACTGCTTCGAAGCCGCGGCGTCGCCGATCACGAACGCCGCCGCGACGCCGATCGCCAGCGTCGCCGTCAGCGCGCCGAGGTAGAACCAGAACCCGGTCCGAATCGGCCGGTCACCGATGACGAGCGCGAGCACCGAGAACGTGAGCGTGGTCGGCGAGAGCATCGCGGCCAGCGCGGTCAGCGCGAGCTCCGCGTCGATCCACGTCACGCCTCAGTCCTGCTCGGACAGCTTGGCCTCGCGCTTCGCGGTCTTGCGTTCCTCGTGCGCCGCCTTCTGCTCCGCGGCTTTCTCCTTCGCGCCCCCGTAGGACTCGCTGACTAACCGCTTGCCGCCGGTCCAGCCGAACGCCCACGCCATCAGAACGATCGCGAAGATGATGTTCCACGACGTCGTCACCAGCTGCTGCGCGACGGAGTAGGCGGTTGCCTGCTGCGAGCTCGCGATGCCCTTCAGCGACGCGACGTTGAACGCCTGGTTGACACCGGCTCCGCCAGGTGTCGCCGAAGTGACGTTGGCGATCGAGTTGCCGCCGGCGATGCGCATCAGCGTGTGGAAGCTGACCGGGATGTCGTAGGCCGTCAGGAAAACCGCCATTACGCCGAGGCTCGCGATCCAGCCGAGGAGCGAAGGCACGAAGACCCGGGTCATGTACTTGCCGGGATGGGCGAGGATCGACCCGCCTTCTTTCGCCTGGTCCCACCAGCGAAGCACCCGCGGCCAGAGGCGTCGGACGAACACGAAGATCAGGTAGGCGGCGGCGAGGAAGAAGAGCGCGACGCCCCACGGGTGATCCTTCACGAAGCTGAACTTGATGTCGAAAGACCCACCGACGGTCAGGAAGAGGTAGAGATACGTGAAGGCACCGATGACCGTGAAGAAGATCTTCTCGACCGCGTAGGCCCCGAGGATCGCCGCGAACGTCGCCCCCGCGATGATCGACGTGAACATCAACAGCAGCGCCAGAGTGCCGAGGTTCGCCGGGAGGATTCCGTTCAGCGCGACCGACGCGGCGTAGCAGGCGAGGATGTCGAGCCAGCGCACGCGGTCGGGGTAGGCGAAGCGGAGGATCGAGTACCAGGCGAACGCGGTGAGCGTCGTCTGGACGGTCTTCAGGACGACTCCAGCGACGATGTACTTCGCGGAGATCTCGGTGAGCGTGTCCCAGACGTCCGAGAGCCACCCGCGGATGTCCCAGCCGAGGAGGTTCGCCGCCGCGCCGATCACGATGATGACGGCGGCGCCCGTCAGGAGCCGCCGCCACCGGAAGCGGCGCTTCGGGCTCGACTCGACTGCAGGAGCGGCGACGCTCACGTACCCAGCATCTTGGCCCGTGGCACCGGACGCATCATCCGAATCGGGCGATGATCCGCCGCGCCGGCCCTGCTGAAGTCAGGCCTCAGCCGCAAATCAAAGGAGACGCGTAGATGCCCCTGCTTGCCGACTACCCGTTCATGGACGTGATGTGGACGATGCTCGTCTTCTTCGCGTGGGTGATCTGGGTCGCACTGTTGATCATGGTGCTGCTCGACAACTTCCGCCGCAGCGACCACTCGGGCTGGGCGAAGGCCGGGTGGACGCTGTTCGTGATCTTCTTGCCGCTGGTCGGCGTGCTCACCTACATGATCGTGCGGCCGCCCGAAGGTCGGCCGTTGGCGGCGTAGCAGCGCGCTGAGCAGTGACCGCGGACAACGATCGGCCCTCGGCCGCCGCGCGGCTCGGGCGGTCGAGGATGGGCGAGCGGCTCGGGGGCTTCATCTACGGAACGATCGTGACGCTCTCGGTGGTCGTCGCCGGTGCGAAGGCGTATCCCGACGGCCCCGGCCATGTCGCGGCTCTCGTCGCCGTCACCTGCCTCGTCTTCTGGGTCGCCCACGTCTACGCGCACAGTCTCGGGCACAGCGCCGCGGTCGGCGAGCACCTCTCGCTCCAGGAGCTGCGGCGGATCGGACGCCGGGAATGGTCGATCGTCGAGGCGGCGGTTCCGCCGGTAGCGGCGCTCCTGCTCGGGGGCATCGGGCTTCTCGAGCCGCGGACCGCGGTCTGGCTCGCGGTGGCGCTCGGCCTGGCGGTGCTCGGCGCTCAGGGCGTGGTCTTCGCGCGGGTCGAACGCCTCGGCCTGGTGGCGACGCTGGGCGTCGTGGCGGCTAACCTCGGCCTCGGCGTCCTTCTCGTGGGCCTCAAGCTCCTCATCTCGCATTGAGCCGCCGGTGTTGATCTTCCTCGCCATCGCGCTCCTCCTGATCCTCTCGTCGCCGTGGAATGTGGTGGCCTTTCTCGTGCTCCTGCCGCTGTGGGTGCTCGAGCTCTTCGGCTGGAACCGGACGACGAAGCGCTACCGGAAATCCGTCGGCTCCGAGACCTTGATCGGGCGTGAGGCCGTCGTCTCGGTGGCGTGCCGTCCGGTCGGGCAGGTGCGGCTCGACGGCGAGATCTGGGAAGCGCGCTGCGAGGCCGGGGCGGGGACCGGCGAGCGCGTCCGCGTCACCGGCCGCAAGCGCCTGACGCTCATCGTGGAGCCGGTCGCCTAGGGCTGGAGGCCCGCTACTCCTCGACCTCGAGCTCCGTCTTGCGGACGCGGTGGAAGCCCGCCGCCGCCGACGCGGACGCGTCCACGAGTCGGCAGAGCCAGCCGTAGCCGGAATCGGGATCGGACTCGTCGTCGAAGCTGCCGACCGCCGCGAAGACGCGGCCGTCGAGGAAGTCCCACGCCTCGATCTGGTCGTGGTCGCCCTCGACGTCGGCGCGGAAGCCGTCGAGGTCCGCGCGTAGGCGTCCCTGCACCTTCTCCAGCCAGCGCTCCTGCGGGTCCCGGGCCGGGTCCACGCCGCTGAGCACGAGCAGGTCGTCCTCGATCTCCTCGAGGATCAGCGCGTCGATGTAGCGGCCGGCCTCGTCCCAGTCGGGCAGCTCTCCCGGGTCCAGGGCCACGAGCTCCATCGCGAGGCCCGCCCCGGCGGCGCGCTGGAGGAGCGATGAGGCCGCCTCGGGCAGGCGCAGCGAGCGGGTGGCAAGGGTGTGCTCCAGCTCATGGTCGGGGAGCTCCTCGGCCTCGCCGTAGTCCCGCTTGGCCACCAGCTCGAGCAGCGGCTCGCCGTCGTCGTCCCGCTGCAGGCGTTCCTCGTCGATCTCCCAGCTCACCGGCTGCCCGTCTTCCATCGTGGTGAAGCTGTGGCCGCGGTGCGGCGCGCCTGGCCGGTAGCGGCGGACTGCGCCGAGCTCGACGCGGCCGTCCAGGTGGTTCAGCTGGATCCGATAGCGCGCCGGCTTCGCCAGGGCGCGAGGCGGCTCGGCGTCTGTGTCGACCTCCTCGACGAGCCAGAAGCGGCCCTCGAGCCTGAGCACATCGCCGGGGTGAAGCGGCTCTTCCGAGGCGTACCGGTGGGCGCGCTCCGCGCCGGCGCGGTTGCGGGTGACGACCTCGTACTCGACCGGCGGGGCACTCATCCCGCGAACCGTTGCACATTGCGGTGTAGGCGGCTGACCGGGTCGTAACCCGACCGTCACCACCTGTCCACCCCCGGAACGTCCGGCCGCGGGCACACTCGAGTCGTGATGCGTGCTCGTGTGTCGTCTCTACTGTGCGAGCTCCACGCTCACACGACCTGGAGCGACGGCGAACTGTCGCTCCCGGAGCTGGTCGACCTCTACGGCAGCGCGGGCTTCGACGTGCTCTGCGTGACCGACCACGTCCTGCGCGGCGGCGACCCCTGGCCCGCAGTGCACGGCCGGTCCTGCGTCGACGGAGAGTCCTTCGCGCCCTACCTCGAGGCGATCGCCCGCGAGCGCGACCGGGCCCTTTCTGCCCACGGGCTGCTGGTTGTGCCAGGCCTCGAGCTGACGTACAACGACCCCGACCCCGACCGGGCCTGCCACGCCGTCGCGGTCGGTCTCGAGCAGCTCGTCTCGATGGACGAGGGCCCGGCGGCGGCCATGGAGGAAGCCCGCGACGCGGGCGCCGCTGTAGTCGTCGCACACCCGTACGAGCTCGGCCAGCGGGCTGCGACCCGCCACCAGACGCGCTACTTCGCGCGGCACTGGCGCGAGCTTCACGGCCTGTTCCACCGCGTCGAGCTCTTCAACGGCAGCCAGCTGTTCGGCTGGGTGGCGGAACAGGGGCTGCGACCGGTGGCCGCCGGTGACCTGCACCGCCCGGAGCAGTTCCCCGGCTGGACGACGCTGGTTCCGTGCGAGCACGACGCGCAGGCGCTCGTCGACTACCTGCGCTCGGCACGGCCGGTCTTCCTGACGCGGCTCGAGCAGCACACGCGCTCGATCGCCGCCTAGTCACCATCGGCGCGATCGACCTCGTTGCAGGGGCGCGGCGCGTCCGCATACGATTGCCGCCATGCTGCTGAGCGAGGTGCGGTATGCGCGGCCGGCGACGCTTGAGCAGGCACTGGGTGTTCTGGCGGAAAACCCCGGCGCCCGCGCCCTTGCCGGCGGGCAGACGCTGCTGAACGTGATGAAGGCGCGCGCGGCCGCGCCCGACATCCTGGTCGACCTGAGCAGGATCCCGGAGCTGAAGGGGATCGGGCTCGGCGCCGACGGCACGCTCGAGCTGGGCGCCATGACGACGTACTCCGAGGTGATCGCCTCCGCCGAGGCGCGCGCCCGGCCGATTCTCGGCGACGTCTGCGCGCAGATCGCGGACGTCCAGGTGCGGAACCGCGGGACGATCGGCGGCAACGTCTGCTCGAGCGACCCGACCAATCACCTGCCGCCGCTGCTCGTCGCGCTCGGCGCCACGTTCACGGTGGCGGGCCAGGACGGCGAGCGAGAGGTTGCGGCGCAGGACTTCTTCCTCGGCGTCTACATGACGGCGGCCGGCCCCGGCGAGCTGCTGACGAAGATCACCGTGCCAGCCGGCCGCAGCGACGGCTTCGCCTCCGTGCCGATCGGCGTCGACGGGACCTGCATCGTGAACGCCGCGGCCTCGGTGAACGGCGGCGTGCGCGTGGCGCTCGGCTGCGTGGCCGCGACGCCCGTCCTGGTGGAGGCTCCCTCTGCGGACCCCGAGGCTGTCCGCGGCGCGGTGCGCGAGGCTGCCCTCGAGCCGCCTTCCGACGTCCACGCCTCGGCCCACTACCGGCGGCACCTGTCCGAGGTCGTTGCCGCGCGCGCGGTCGAGCAGGCGGAGAAGGGCAGCTGATGGCCACGATCCCTGTCGTCACGTCGCAGGTCGTGAGCGTCGAGGTCAACGGCACGACCTACGAGCGCGAGGTCGAGGCTCGGCGGCTGCTGATCCACTTCCTCCGCGACGACCTCGACCTGACGGGCTCGCACGTCGGCTGCGACACCGGCAACTGCGGCGCCTGCAGCGTCCTGCTCGACGGCACGCTCGTGAAGAGCTGCATGCTGCTCGCCCTCCAGGCCGACGGAGCGACGATCGAGACGGTCGAGAGCCTCGCACAGGAGGACGAGCTCAGCCCGGTGCAGCAGGCGTTCAGCGACCACCACGGCCTCCAATGCGGCTACTGCACGCCCGGGATGCTGATGAGCGCAACCGCGCTCCTGCGCGACAACCCGACGCCGAGCGACGACGAGATCGCGCGCGCGATCCAGGGCAACATCTGCCGCTGCACTGGCTACTGGAACATCTTCAAGGCGATCAAGGCCGCGTCGGGACAAGAGGTGGCGGAGTGACCGAGACCACGGTCGCCGAGCCGGTCGTCGTCGAGCGCGAGGAGACGAAGCCCGGCTACGCCGGCCAGAACGTGCCGCGCAAGGAGGACAGGCGGCTCGTGCAGGGCGAGGGCGTCTTCTTCGACGACGTCAAGCGGCACAACATGGGCTACGTCCACTTCGTCCGCTCGCCGTACGCGCACGCGAAGATCCGCTCGGTCGACGTCTCGAAGGCGCTCGAGCATCCGGGAGTGCTCGGCACGCTCACGGGCGACGAGGTCGCGCTGCTCACCGACCCGTTCTTCCAGATCTCCTCGCCGCCCGGGGCTCACCTCAAGGACTACTGCCTGGCGGTCGGCAAGGCCCGCTTTGTCGGCGAGCCGGTCGCCGCGGTCGTGGCGACGACGCGCGAGACCGCGCGCGACGCGTCGGAGCTCGTCGAGGTCGACTACGAGCCGCTGGCCCCGCTCACCGACGCGCGGCAGGCGCTCGCGGACGACGCGCCGGTCCTGCACGACGAGGCCGGCACGAACCTGACCTGGGAGGGCGTCTACGAGTGGGGCGACCTCGACCAGGCATTCGCCGAGGCCGACCGGGTCGTGAAGATCTCCGAGCTCCACTTCGACCGCTTCAACTCGACGCCGCTCGAGTGCAACGGCGCCCTCGTCGAGTTCAACCGCGGCACCACCCAGTGGACGATCATCACCAACAACCAGTTCCCGGGTTTCGCCGCGATCATGATGGGGCCGGCGATGCGGGTCGGCATCGACAAGCTCCGCTTCGTCACGCAGGACATCGGCGGTGGCTTCGGCAACAAGATCACCTCGCACCCGCAGCTCGTCGCCTGCTGCCTGCTGGCCCGGAAGCTCAACCGCCCCGTGCAGTGGACGGAGTGGCGCACCGACTTCCACCTCTCGATGTCGCACGGCAACGAGCGCTGGTTCCAGGACACCGAGGTCGCGGTCAAGGACGACGGCACGCTGCTCGGCTTCCGCACGACGGCCGTCGACGACGCGGGCGCGTGGCTCCGGTACGAGCCGCTCGGCGGCGTGATCTGGGCGCAGGTGACGCCGGGGATGTACCGCTGGCGCAACATCAGGCTCGACTTCAAGCAGGTGGTGACGAACAAGGCGCCGTGCTCGCCGAACCGCGGCTACTCGCGGATGCAGCACCTCTGGTTCACCGAGCGCGTGATCGACATCGTCGCCCACGAGCTCGGGCTCGACCCCGTCGAGGTGCGCAAGCGCAACTACATCAAGGCCGAGGAGATGCCGTACGAGACGCCGAACGGCTGCGTCTACGACTCGGGCGACTACGCGAAGATGCTCGACAGCGCGCTCGAGCTGATCGGCTACGACGAGCTCGAGGCCAAGCGGGCGGACGCCGAGTCGCGCGGTGTGCTGCTCGGCCTCGGGATCGGCTCGACGCTCGACTCGGGCACGAACAACTTCGGGCAGTCGCGGCTGATCAACCCGGAGCTGCAGTTCTCCGGCAACAACGAGGTCGCGACCGTGAAGCTCGACATCTTCGGCGAGATCGTCGTCACCCTCGGCACGACGCCTCAGGGACAGAGCCACGAGACCACGGCCGCCCAGGTGGTCGCCGACATCCTCGGCTGCTCCGTCGACGACGTGAACGTGCGCGCGGGGCACGACTCCTACTGGAACACCTACGCCGGGTTCTCCGGCACCTACGCGAGCCAGTTCGCCGTGACGGGCCTCGGCGCGGTGAAAGGCGCCACCGACATGCTCGCCGCGGAGATGAAGAAGCTCGCATCGGTCGTGCTCGGGTGCGCGCCCGAGGACATCGAGCTCGCCGACGGCTTCGCGCGCATGCGCGAGAACCACGAGGCCGCGCTGCCCTTCATGGCCCTCGGCGCGATCATCAACGCGAACAACGCGGGGCTGCCGGAGGACCTCGACGTCACGCTCAACTGCCGCTATGTCTACCGGCCGCCGTTCGAGGTGCCCGACGTCGAGCGCAAGTTCGGCAACCTGACGCTGACCTACGCGGCGCAGGTCCACGCCGCCGTCGTCGAGATCGATCCGGAGACCGGCGTCTACGAGGTGGTCGACTACGCAGCGATCGACGACTGCGGTGTCCGCATCAACCCGCAGATCGTCGAGGGCCAGGTGATGGGCGCGACGGCGCAGGCCCTCGGGGCCGCGACGCACGAGACCTTCACCTACGACGAGGACGGCAACCTGCTGACGCCCAACTTCTACGACTACCACGTGCCGCACGCGCTCGACATGCCGCCGCTCAGGACCGGCAACATCGAGAGCCCTTCGCCGTTCACCTCGATGGGGACGAAGGGCATGGGCGAGGGCGGAGGCGCGGGGATCCACGCTGTCTGCGCCGCGCTGCAGGACGCCCTCCGCACGCGCGGAAACCCGATCGTCTACGACAGCTGCAACCCGTATCACCGCGTCTGGGAGCTGCTCTCCGACCCCGAGTCCTCGCGGCAACGCGTGAGCGTGGAGCCATCGTGAAGGTCGCCGGCGAGCGCGACTTCGAGGCCCCGCGCGAAGCGGTCTGGCGGGTCCTCAACGATCCGGCGGCGATGGCCGCGACGATGCCCGGTGTCGAGAGCTTCGATGTCCACGACGACCGGCACTGGCGCGCGAACGTCAAGATCCCGCTCGGCCTCGGCACTCTCGGGATGACGATGGACATGGAGAAGACGGAGGAGCGCGAGCCCGAGTTCGCGAGCCTCGCGATCAAGGGCAACGGCGTCGGCGCGATCATGAGCATGACGACGGCGTTCAACCTCAGCGACGACGGGGGCAGGACGAAGATGGACTGGGAGGCCGACGTCCGCATCGCCGGCCCCGTCGGCTCGATGGGCCAGCGCGTCCTGCAGCCGATCGTCAACCAGCAGGTGCAGCACGTCCTCACCGCGCTGGACGAGCAGGTCCGCAAGGCCCAGGCCGACGGCTCTGCGGCCGCAAGCTAGGCCGTGCCGCAGCCGTTCCGCATCGGGGTCATGCAACTGACCATGGAGCCGCTCGACGAGATGGTCGCGTCGGCGCGCGCGATGGACGAGGCCGGCCTGGACACGATCTGGCTGGCCGAGGCGTATCCCTGGTGGCGCAAGCACGGGATGGAGGCGCGCTCCTCGACGGTGACGTCGGCGGTGATCGCGGGCGCGACGGAACGGCTGACGATCGGCTGGGGGATCATCTCGCCGTTCACACGCCATCCGGTCCAGGCGGCGATGGACGCACGCGTCGTGCAGGAAGCGGCGGGACCGGGCCGCTTCATCCTCGGCTTCGGGACCTCCAAGATCTTCCTCAACAACGCGCGGATGCAGACGAACAGGACACTCGGACCGATGCGCGACGCGGTCGAGATCGTGCGCGGTGTGCTCGCAGGAGGGCAGTTCGAATACTCGGGCTCGACCTGGAGCGCCTCGGTGCCTGCGCTCGACGGTGCGGCCGAGTCGCCGCACGAGGTACCGCCGGTCTACGTCGCCGCGACCGCGCCGAAGATGCAGGCGCTCGCGGGCGAGATCGGCGACGGCTGCCTGACGCCGTCGATCACCACGCCCGCGTTCGTCCGCTACACGCGCGAGAACGTCGCCAGCGATATCGACATCGGCTGCACGATCGTCGCCTCGATCGACGAGGACGACCGCGACGCGGGCCGCGAGGGCGCCCGTGAGATCGCCGGCATGTACCTCGCGAACAAGGTGCAGAACATCCAGGGCGCGGCCGACACGCTGCTCGACCTCGCCGGGATCGAGCAGGACGAGATCCGGCCGGTCGCCGAAGCGATGGAGCGAGGTGGGCGGCTCGCCGCCAAGGCCGAGGTCACCGACGCGCTGCTCGACAAGTGCAAGCCGATCGCAGGCACTCCCGAGGACTGCATCGCCGCGATCGAGGAGTACCGCGACGCGGGCTGCACGCACGTCATGCTCGAGCTCTGGGGCGACCGGCGGCACGAGCAGATCCGGCTCTTCGGCGAGCGGGTCCTGCCGCACGTGCGCGGATGAGCGCCGTCGACGAACGGCGCCTCGTCGGCTGGGCCTGCGACGCCGTGTCCATCCCGAGCTTCACGGGGGAGGAGCAGGAGGCCGCCGAGTGGATCGCGGGCGAGCTGCGCGCGCTCGGCCTCTCGGTGCAGCTCCAGCAGGTCGAGCAGGGCCGGGCGAACGTGCTCGCCACGCGGGCCGGCACCGGCGGCGGCAAGACGCTGATGTTCAACGGCCATCTCGACACGTCGTACTCGGGCCGGGAGCCCTGGTCGCAGGGCGTCGAGGGGTTCCAGCCGGCGGGCGTCGAGCGCGACGGCCGGATCTGGGGGCTCGGCATCTCGAACATGAAGGGCGCGCTGGCCTGCTACCTCGCGGCGCTCGACGCGATCCGGGACGAGGAGCTCGCCGGGGACGTGCTCGTCGCGGCCGTCAGCGGCGAGATCGAGAAGACGCAGTACGGCGACGCACAGGGGCCGAGCTACCGCGGCTACGCGGCCGGCACGCGCCACCTCGTCACGCACGGCGGCGTGGCGGACATGTGCCTGCTCGGTGAGCCGACCGAGGGCAAGGTCGTGCTCGGGCACTTCGGCTCGCTCTGGGCGCGGCTCGGAGTCGGCGGCGACTTCGTCCACACCGCCTTCAGCGAGGGCCGCGCCAACTCCGTGCTCCGGATGGGCGAGCTGCTCGAGCCGATCCACGCGTGGTGCGAACGCTGGTCGGCCGACGAGCAAAACGCCTACCGCGGCGTCCCCGCGATCGCCTCGGTCGGAGCGATTCGCGGCGGGTTCGAGTGGCGCCTCTCCCGGACGCCGCAGCGGACGAGCGTCTTCCTCGACGTGCGCGTCCCGCCGACGCGGCCGATGGCGGATGCGCGCCGTGCGGTGCTCGACCTCGCGCGGGAGCTCGAGGCCGCTCACCCCGAGTGGGAGATCGACGCGGAGATCTACGTCACCGCGCCCGGTGCCGAGATCGACGAGGGCCACGAGCTCGTCGGCGCGATCGACGAGGCGCACGAGGCGGTCTTCGGCGAGGCGCCCGGCCGCGACGTGCCACGCTGGTTCTCGGACGCGTCCGCGCTGACCGCGTACGGGATCCCCACGGTGAACTACGGCACCTCGACCGGCCTGATGGAGCCCGGGAAGGGCGAGAGCCTCGAGATCGACGGCCTGGTGAAGACGGCCGAGGTCTACGCCCGCGTCGCGAGGGCGGTCTGCGGGTGAAGCTCGTCACCTACGACGAGGGACGGGTCGGGAGCGTCGACGGCGACGAGGTGGTGCGTCTCGATGTCGAGACGATGCGCGAGTACTTCGAGCGCGGCGGCGCGGACGAGACCGCGGAGCGCATGCCGCTCAGCGAGGCACGCCTGCGCGCGCCCGTTCGGCCGAAGAAGCTCTTCCACACGGCCGGGAACTTCCGGGAGCACGAGGAGGAGTCGCACAACGTCGACTGGTCGCACCGGATCGCGCCCTGGATCAACTTCTTCCAGAACGTCGACGCGATCGTCGGCCCGGACGAGCCGGTCGTGTATCCGGAGCACCTGACCGAGGAGCTCGACTACGAGCTCGAGCTCGCGGTCGTGCTGAGGAAGGCGGGGAAGTGGTTCTCGCCCGAGGAGGCCGAGGACTACATCGGCGGGTACGTGATCTTCAACGACATCACCGCACGCGACATCCAGCGGGGCGAGATGCGCTCCGGTGTGTTCAGCTTCTGCAAGGCGATCGACACCTTCTGCCCGCTCGGCCCCTGGATCGTCACCCCGGACGAGATCCCGGATCCACACGACCTGAAGATGGAGCTGCGCGTCAACGGTGAGCCGCGCCAGGAGTCGCACTCGGGGCGGATGAGCACGACGATCCCGGAGATCCTCTCGCGGTTCTCGGCGCTCGGGTACTCGGCCGGCGACGTGCTCTCGACCGGCACCGTCTCGGGCGTGGCCGGCTTCAAGTCCGAGGAGGAGCGGAAGCGGCTCTACCTGAAGCCCGGCGACGTGATGGAGGCGGAGATCGAGCGAATCGGCGTGCTGCGCAACCCGGTCGTCTCCTGGCAGGACGCGCACGGGTCGCCGCCGCCGCCGCGGGTGCGTCCGTGGGGCGAGGACACTTAGGTCCATGGCCTGGCCCCGCGACGAGGTGAAGCTCGGGCGGGTCCGCGCGCTCATGGAGGAGGAGGGGCTCGACGCGCTCGTCGTGCGCGCGCCCGACAACGTCCTCTACCTCACGAACTTCTGGGGGATGAAGGGCTACGAGGCGGTCGTCTTCCCGCGCGAGGGCGAGCCGACGTTGGTTTGCCTCGAGGCCTCCGCCGAGGATGCCGCGCGCACCGCCTGGACCGACGACGTCCGCTACCTCCGCGGCTACGCCGACGACGATCCCCGCCCGCCGCTGGCTCGGACGATCGAGCTGGCGCAGGCCGCGGCGGAGGGGCAGGGGACGATCGGGCTCGAGCTGTCGCTCGGGACGCAGGCCTCCGACCGGATGGTCGGCGAGCCGACGACCTTCACGCACGACTGGTTCCACTCGTTCGGCACCGACATCGCCGACGCGACGCCGCTCCTCGCGCGCGCCCGGGCCTTGAAGACGGAGCAGGAGCTCGAGCGCATGCGGCTTGCGAACGAGATCGCAGCCGCCGCGATGGAGCACACGCGGGCCGAGCTCCGGCCGGGGATGAAGGAGTCCGAAGCGGCAGCGCTCTGGGCGGGCTACGTGCACGGCGCAGGCACCGGTTGGAAAGGACAGGTCGAGCTGGCGCTCGCCTACTCGCTCGTCTGGTCGGGCCCGGGGATCAAGACGTTCACCGCAACCGGAGACCTCCCGGTACAGGCCGATCAGCCGACCCTGTTCGAGATCTGGGTGTGCGCCGACGGGTACTGGTGCGACCACACGAAGAACCTCTGTCCCGGCGAGCTGCGCGACGACTATGCGGAGCTCGAGCGGCAGCTCCTCGGGGTCTACGAGCGGGCGCTCGAGCACTGCCGTCCGGGCGCGAGCCTCGCCGAGCTCGACCGCCTGATCCGGGACGGCATCGCCGACGCGGGCTACCCCGGCCAGCCGAGCCATCCGATCGCGCACGGGGTCGGGGCGCGCGCGCACGAGCCGCCCTACGCGCACCAGGCCGGACCCGGCACGATCGAGCAGGGCATGGTGCTGGCGATCGAGCCGGGGATCTACTGGGAGGGCGGCGGCGGCCTGCGCGTCGAGGACAACTTCCTCGTCACCGCGGACGGCGTCGAGAAGCTCTCGTCGTTCCCCGACGGCGTGGTCTGCGGATGATCTGGACCGGCGAGCTGAACGACGCCTACCGCCACGGCGGCACGGTCGGGCTCTACGACACCACGCTCCGTGACGGAGAGCAGACCGTCGGCGTCGTGCTCGACCCGGAACAGAAGCTCGAGATCGCGCGCCTGCTCGACGGGCTCGGGATCGACCGGATCGAGGCCGGCTTCCCCCGCGTCTCGCAGGACGACTGGGACGCGGTCAGGCTGATCTCCGACGCCGGGCTCCGCGCCGAGATCTGGGGCTTCTCGCGGGCCGTGCCGGCGGACCTCGAAGCGCTGGTCGAGCTGGGCGTGCGGGCCTCGGTGATCGAGTCGCCGATCTCGGATCTCAAGCTCGACGCCATCGGCGTCAGCCGCGAGAAGATGCTCGACCGCATCACCGGCGCCATGCGGTTCGCGGCCGAGCACGGCATCCATGCGGCCTTCTTCGGCGTCGACTCGACCCGCGCGCAGCGGGACTTCTACGAGCAGGTCTACAAAGCGGCGGTGGATGCGGGTGCGCAGGAGGTCGCGGTCGTGGACACGTTGGGCATCGCCTCGCCCGAGGCGGTCGCCGACCTCGTCGGCCGCACGGTCGAGTGGGTCGGCCCGGACGTGCCCGTGCACTTCCACGGCCACAACGACTTCGGGCTCGCGACGGCTGCCGCCGTCGCCGCGGTGCGGGCGGGAGCGCGCTGGGTGCACGGAACGATCAACGGCATGGGCGAGCGGGCCGGCAACGCGAACCTGGGCGAAGTGGCGCTGGCGCTGCGGGCGCTCTACCGCGTCGAGTCGAACCTGCGCCTGGAGAAGGTGCGCGAGGTTTCCGAGCGCGTGCGCGAGCTCTCCGGCTACGAGCTCGAGCCGTGGAAGCCGGTCACCGGCGAGACGCTCTTCCGCCGGGAGAGCGGCGCCGTCGCGAGCCAGTTCCACGACCCGCCCTCGATCGAGCCGTACTCGTCCGGGCTCGTCAATGCCGAGCGCGGGATCGTGCTCGGCAAGAAGAGCGGCCTCGACTCGATCCGGATCAAGGCAGAGGAGCTCGGGCTCGACGTTCCGGAGGAGCGCCGTGCCGAGGTGCTCGCGAAGGTGAAGGAGCTCGGCACCCGGAAGCGCGGGCTCGTCGGCGACGACGAGTTCCGCGACCTGGTCGATGACTGACGCGGTCGTCGTCGGCAGCGGGATCAACTCGCTCGCCTGCGCCGCAATGCTCGCGCGCGGCGGCTGGAGCGTCCGTGTCCTCGAGCGCGAGGACGTGCTCGGCGGCTGCATCCGCACCGCGGAGCTGACCGAGCCCGGCTACCTGCACGACGTCTTCAGCGCCTGGCATCCACTCTGGGTCGGCGGCGCGGCGCACGCGGAGCTCGGCGACGAGCTGGCCGCGCGCGGGCTCGAGTACCTGAACACCGACCACCCGGCGGCGACGCTGTTCCCGGACGGCGAGGCAGCGTTCCTGCTCCGTTCGACCGAGGCGAACGTCGCCGAGCTGGGGCCCGAGTGGGCGGGTGCCGTCGAATCCTTCTTCCCCAACGCCGATCTCGCCTTCGGCGTCCTCGGCACCGAGCTCTGGTCTCGCGATGGGCTCAAGCTCGGGATGAAGGCCTTCCGGCGGCTCGGCCGCACGGGCGCGGCGGAGTTCACCGGCAACGTGCTGGCCTCGAGCCGCGACTGGCTGACGCAGACGTTTGCGTCCGAGCAAGCACACGGCCTGCTCGCGCCGTGGGTGCTCCACACCGGCCTCGGGCCCGACGCCGCCGGCTCGGGGTTCATGACGCAGGTGATCGGCGTCGCGGTGCAGGAGGGCGGGATGCCGATCCCCTGCGGGGGTGGTGTGCGCCTGGTCGACGCGCTCGTCCGCCTGATCGAGGATCACGGCGGCGCCTGCGAGACGGGCCGCGACGTGGAGCGCGTGCTGGTGCGCGACGGCCGGGCCGCGGGCGTCCGGCTGACAGACGGCGAAGAGGTGGTTGCCGAGAAGGCGGTGATCGCGAACGTCACGCCGACCCAGCTCTACGGCCGGCTCGTCGAGGGGCACGAGGAGCTCGGCCGGCGCTTCCGCTACGGGCGCTCGGAGATGCAGATCCACTTCGCCCTCTCCGAACCCCCGCGGTGGAATGGCGACGAGCGGCTGGCGCAGACCGCGATCGTCCACCTGACGCCCGGCCTGGACGGCGTCTCGCGCGCGGTCAACGAGGCCGAGCGCGGCCTGCTGCCCGCTGAGGCGACAGTCGTCGTCGGGCAGCCGCTCACGATGGATCCCTCACGCGCGCCCGACGGCGCCGGCCTGCTGTGGATCCAACTGCAGGAGCTGCCGTGGCACGTGAAGGGCGACGCCGCGGGCGAGCTCGACACCGGGGACGGCACCTGGACGGAGGAGCTGCGCGAGCGCTATGCCGACCGGATCCAGGCCAGGATCGCCGCGCACGTGCCGAACCTCGGGTCGGCCTTGCGGAAGCGGGTCGTCCTCTCGCCGGCCGACCTGCAGGCAGCGAACGTCAACCTGCACCAGGGAGACCCGTACTCGGGCGCGCTCACGCTCGACCAGAACCTGCTCTGGCGGCCGCTGCCCTCGAGCCCGGGGCACTCGACGCCGGTGAAAGGGCTCTGGCACATCGGCGCGAGCACGCATCCCGGCCCCGGCCTCGGTGCCGGCTCCGGAACGCTGGTCGCGCAGCAGCTGCTGCGCAGGCGGCGGTGGCGGTGAAGCTCTCGATCTCGGAGATCACGACCGTCACGCAGTCGTTCGCCGACGACCTCGACGCGTACGCGGCTGCCGGCGCCGACGGGATCGGGATCTGGGAGATGAAGCTCGAGGACGGCTCGCTCGAGCGCTTTCGCGCTAGCGGCCTCGGCGCGGCGGCCGTGGTGCCCGCGGTGCCCTCGATCCTGCCGCTGCCGGTGATCGAAGGCCCGGAGGATCCGGCCGACCGCGTCGAGGCGATCCGCGGCTGCGTGCGGCGGGTCGCGCCGTTCGAGCCCGAATGCGTGCTCTTCCTCACCGGCCCCGGCGACGACCGCGAGGCCGTTCTCGAAGGCATCCGAGCGATCGGCGAGGAGAGCGCGGCGCAGGGCGTGCCGGTCGCGCTCGAGCCGATTCAGCGGGAGTTCGCGCACTTCTGGACGATCGTCAGCTCCCTCGACGAGGCGGCGGAGCTGGTCCGCGAGAGCGGCGCCGACGTCGGCCTGATGTTCGACTCCTGGAACGTCTGGAGCGAGCCGCTCGAGCAGATCGACCGCCACCGCGAGCGGATCCGCGGCGTGCACCTCGCCGACTGGCGCGAGCCGACCCGCAACACGAACGACCGGGTGCTACCGGGGGACGGCGTCGTCGACTTCGGCCCGATCCTGGAGGCGCTCCGCTGGGAGGGCTACTTCGACCTCGAGATCTTCTCGGACGCCGAGCTCGAGGGCTCGCTGTGGCGGGAGGAGCCGCGCGAGCTGGCCGCGCGGGGCGTGCAGCAGCTGCGGAGGGTGGTATCGAGCGCGTCTGCATAGTCGGCGCGGGGGTGATCGGCAGCCTCTACGCCGGCCACCTCGGCCGCGTCTGCGAGGTCTCGGTGCTCGCCCGGCGGGAGGAGCACGCCCGCGCGCTCAACGAGAAAGGCCTGCGGGTTTCCGGCCGCAGCGACCTCACCTCGAGCGTGCAGGCCGCGACCGACCCGGGCGAGCTTCCCGAGCCCGAGCTCGCGATCGTGGCCACCAAGGGCACAGAGCTCGCCGCGGTCGCCGCGCGGCTCGAAGGCCACTGGGACGGGGCGGCGGTGATGACCGTCCAGAACGGCCTCGGCGCCGAGGAGTTCTTCCCGGGCCGGCGAGTGATCTCGGCGGTCACGTTCATGAGCGGCACGCGCCACGCCGACACGCACGTCGAGTACATCCTCGACACCGAGACCTGGCTCGGTCCCTACGGAGACACGCCGTACGCCCTCGTCGAGGAGACCGCCGACCTGATCGTCGCCTCTGGTCTCAAGGCGCGGCCGTTCGAGGATCTCCGGCCCGCGCAGTGGTCGAAGCTGATCTTCAACGCGACCGTGAACGCCGTGGCGGCGCTGACCGGCCTGCCCCACGACCGGCACTTCGCGGAGCGCGAACACCTCGGCGACCTCGGCCACCTGGTCTTCGACCTCGTCGAGGAGGGGAAGCGCGTCGCCGAGGCGGCCGGCGTCGAGCTGCACGAGGACCCGTGGGAGATGAACGTGCTCGCGACGAGGCGGGGCAGCCGGCACTACCCGTCGATGCTGGAGGACGTCGAGGCCCATCGGCCGACGGAGATCGACCAGATCACGGGTGCCCTCGTCCGGCAGGCGGAGCGAGGAGGTGTGCCGGTGCCGCTCCACACAGCGCTCTACCGGCTCGTGAAGGCGCGGGAGGCGTCGTGGGAGCCCGATTGACCCGCGGCTGCCGTAGGGATTGAATGTCCACGCTGATACGGGGTCTCTAGGAAGAGGAGGGTTGCGGTGAGGCGAGCGACGAAATGGGGCGCTCTTGTGGCGCTTCTGGTGACGGGCATAGCGATTGCGGCTGTGGCCGGGACCACCGGGGGGAATGCGGCACCGGCGGCAAAGAAGCCGATCATCATCGGCGCCGCCGTCGACCTGTCCGGAATCATGAAGCCGTTCGACAGCGCTGCCCTCCTGGCAGCCAAGCTCCGCGCGGCCCAGATCAACGCCAAGGGCGGAGTCAACGGCCGCAAGCTGAAGATCATCCAGTGCGACACCAAGATCGTGCAGCCGCCGAACTCACAGGCGAAGGCGTGCGCCACGAAGCTGCTCGGGCAGGGTGCAATCGCACTGCTCGTGACCTGTGACGTCGAGTTCGCCGCTCCGGCGACGCAGCAGGCGATCAACAAGGGCAAGCTCGCGCTCGGCTCGTGCATCGGCACGGACGAGCAGGGCCCGAAGCGGTTCGGGAGCAAGGGCAGGCTCGCCTTCAGCTTCGGCAACGTCGCGCAGGACGAGGGCGCGGCGATGGCGGAGTACGCGTTCAAGAAGAAGAAGTGGAAGCGGGCGATCGTCGTGACCGACAAGGCGCTCGTCTACTTCCGCGACGTCACCGCGGCCTTCAAGAAGCGCTTCAAGGGTCTCGGCGGCAAGGTCGTCCGCGACGACAGCTTCGTGCAGGGCCAGAACCAGATCCCGGCCCTCGTCAACCGCATCAGGGGGACGAGGAACGGTCAGGTGATCGTCACGTCGACGACGTTCGGCGACTGGCCGGCGCTCGTCCAGGGCCTGCGCAGCCTGCGGGTCAACACGCCCCTGATGAACTCCTGGGCCGGCGACGGGACGAACTGGTACCCGAAGAACCCGAAGGTCACGAAGTACTGGTACGTGACCTTCGCGTCCATCTTCGGCGACGACCCGAACCCGGCCGTGCGCACGCTCTTCCGCCAGATCAAGGCGCGGCAGGGCGCTCCGGCGACCGGCAGCTTCGTGACCGGGGCGACGGCGATCGACGCCCTCGTGACCGCGATCAAGCGCTCGAACGGCTCGACGAAGGGCAGCGTTCTCGCCGCGAAGTTCGAGCAGTTCAAGGGCCTGCCGACGATCTCCGGGAAGATCAGCTTCTCGCGGAAGTTCCACACGGTCTTCGGCCGCCCGTACCGGGTGATCGAGGTGGAGAACAACAAGGGCAAGTACGTCGGACGCATCTCCGCGGGCAAGCCGGCCAGCATCGGCTAGGTGCAGGCGCAGGAAGCGCCCCGGCAAGATCGGTGGCCCGGAGACACGCTCCGGGCCACCGCCGTTTCTCGGTCCTTCGAGGGCGTCGACGCGCTCCGGGAGGTCACGCTCGAGCTGCACCGGCACGAGATCGTGGGGCTGATCGGCCCGAACGGGGCCGGGAAGACGACGCTCGTCAACGTGATCAGCGGCTTCGACTTCCCGACCGCCGGCCGGGTCGAGCTCCGGGGGCGCGACATCACCCGCTGGCGCCCGAACCGCCGCGGCCGGGAGGGGCTTGCCCGCACGTTCCAGCACAGCCGTTCCTTCCGCGGCCTCAGCGTCAGAGAGAACGTCGAGGTCGCGGCGCTCGGAGTGCGCTCGTCACCGCGCGAGGCTCGCCGGAGGGCGGACCGGCTCCTGGAGCTCCTCGGGCTGCGGGACCGCGCCGACCGGCCGGCCGCGACGCTCCCGCACGGAGACGAGCGGCGGCTCGGCGTCGCCCGCGCGCTCGCGTCGAAGCCCCGCTTCGTGCTGCTGGACGAGCCCGCGGCGGGGCTGCCCGAGGCGGAGGTGCCGGACTTCGAGGCCGTGGTGCGCTCGATTCGCGACGACTTCGACGCCGGAGTCCTGCTGATCGACCACAACATGGCGCTCGTGATGGCGGTCTGCGACCGGATCCACGTTCTCGACCAGGGGCGGATGCTCGCTGCGGGGACGCCGGCGGAGATCCGCGGCAACCTCGACGTCGCCGCCGCCTACCTGGGCGACACCGCCGTGGAGGCCGAGCCCGATGCCTGACGCGATTCTCGAGCTCGACGGCCTCGAGGTCGCCTACGACGGCGTCCCCGCGGTCCGCGACCTGAGCCTCTCCGTCACCCGCGGCGAGATCGTCGGCCTGATCGGTCCCAACGGCGCGGGCAAGAGCACGACGCTCCACGCGGTGATGGGGCTGGTCCGGGCCGCCCGGGGCGACATCCGGTACTCCGGCCGCTCCATCAAGGGACGCGCCCCGGAGAAGATCGCCCGGGCCGGGGTCGCGCTCGTTCCCGAGGGCCGCCGGATCTACCCGCAGCTCACGGTGGACGAGAACCTCAAGCTCGGCTTCGCCGCCGCGCGTCGGCGCGGCTCGCGAGGGAAGGTCCTCGAGGAGCTCCGAGAGCTCTTTCCTGTCCTGGGGCGCTATCGCAAGCGTCACGGCGGCCTGCTCTCCGGCGGGGAGCAGCAGCAGCTCGCGATCGCTCGGGCGCTGGCGGCCGAGCCGGACCTCATCCTCCTCGACGAGCCGTCGCTGGGCCTGGCGCCGACGGTGGTCGACGCGGTGTTCGAGGCGCTGGCGCGGATCCGCGAGCGCGGAGTCACGACGTTGCTCGTGGAGCAGCGGGCACAGCGGACGGTCGCCCTCTCCGACCGGACCTACGTGCTCGCGAACGGTGAGCTCCGGGCGACGTTCGGCCCCGGCGACGCCAACGCCACCGACCGGCTGGTCGCCGCCTACTTCGGCTGATGCTGCAGACGGCCCTCAACGCGCTCGCTCTCGGCTCGGTCTACGCGCTGATGGCGGTCGGGATCGGCCTCGTCTTCGGCGTGCTGCGGCTGGTCAACTTCGCGTACGGCCAGCTGATCATGGCCGGTGCGTTCTCGCTGGCGGTCACGAGCGAGCACGGCTGGCCGGACTGGGCGAGCCTGCTGACCTGCTTCGCGGTCGTGATCGCGCTCTCGCTGCTGATGGAGGTGGCGGTCTTCCGCCCGCTTCGCGACGCCCCGCCGGCGACGATGCTCGTTGCCACTTTCGCGATCGCGTTCCTGCTGCAGGCGATCGCGCTGATGAAGTTCGGCTCGCTCGGAAAGGTCGCGACGATCTTCCCGGGGCTCTTCGATCCCGTCGCCGACAGCGGGAGATTCGCCACCGTCCGCTGGGTCACGATCGTCGCGATCGCACTCGGCGTCGTTGCCGTCGTCGGCCTGACGGTGCTGCTCGAGCGCACGAGCGTCGGCCTGCACATGCGCGCGGCGGCGGCCGACTTCCGCACCGCGCGCCTGCTCGGCGTGAACGCGAACCGCGTGATCACGCTCGCGGTCGTCCTCTCGGGCGTGCTCGCCGCGGCGGTGAGCGTGATCCTCGTGATCCAGACGCCGCTGGTCGTGCCGTCGTTTGCGCTGCGGGACACGATCATCGTGCTGGTCGGTGTCGTCGTCGGCGGGCTCGACCGGCTGTGGACGGCGACGCTCGGCGGGTTCTCGATCGGCGTCGCGACGTCGATCTTCACGGACAAGCTCCCGACGGACGCGACGGTCTACGTCGACTCGTTTGTGTTCTTGGCCGTGATCGCCGTGCTCCTGCTCCGCCCGAACGGTCTCTTCGCGCCCGCGAGCGCCCGCCCGGTGGAGCGGGCATGAGCCGGCGCTTGCGACGGCGACTTCAGGCCACCCGGGCTTTGCCCGGGCGGCCGTCTGCAATGAGCGACCGATGGGCTCTCGGTCAGGACGCCGCGGCATGAGGCTCGGAAACCCCCTCGTCGGCTTCGTCGTCCCGGCGGTGCTGGTCGTCGCGGTGGCGGCGGTCGGCAGCTTCGTCTCCAGCGCGAACGAGATCTACTTCCTGACCGCGCTGGTCGACGTCGTGATCGTCGTCGGCCTCTACGTCTTCGTGGGCAACTCCGGCGTCGTCTCATTCGGCCACATCAGCTTCGTCGCGGTCGGCGCGTTCGGCGCGGGGCTGGCGACGATCCCCACGGACGTCAAGCCGAACATCCTCCCCGACCTGTTTCCGTTCATAAGGGAGCACTCGATCGGCAACGTCGAGTCGCTCCTGCTCGCGGCGGCCCTTGGTGGTGTGTTCGCGCTCCTCGTCGGGCTTCCGCTCATGCGGCTGTCCGGGCTCGCGGCCGGGATCGCGACGTTCGCGGTCCTCGGGATCACCCACAACGTGCTCCTCTACTACACGAAGATCGGGCCTGGAGCCGGCACGATGACCTCGATCCCCGAGACGACCCACCTGACGCAGGCGCTCGTGGCCGCGCTGATCGCGATTGCGGTCGCGTGGCTCTACCAGCTCAGCCCGCTCGGCCGGCTGGTGCGGGCCTCCCGGGAGGATGCGGCGGTCGCCCAGGCGGTGGGCGTGAGCGTCCACCGGCAGCGGCTCTGGGCGTTCACGCTGAGCGGCGCGATCTGCGGCTTCGCCGGCGGGTTGCTCGTGCACCAGCTCGGCACGATCACGGCCGAGGGCGTGTACCTCGACCTGACCTTCCTGACGTTGGCGATGCTCGTGGTGGGGGGAGCCGGCAGCCTGCTCGGAGCGGTGGTCGGCGCGCTGCTCGTGAGCGGGCTCGACTCGTTCCTGGTCAACGCGGAGAACGGCGTGCACGTGCTCGGCTTCTCGTTCGACGTGCCAAGTGGCGCGAGCCTCGTCGTCCTGGGCGCGCTGATGGCCCTGATCCTGGTCCTCCGGCCTGCCGGGCTCACGGGCGGCCGGGAGGCGCGCCTCCCGCGGCTTCGGCGGGGGCGTCCGCGGGAGCCGCGCCCGGCTACGGGAGGAACGTCGTGAGGATCTGCGTGGTCGGGTGTGGAGCGGTCGGGTCGTTGTTCGCGGCGAACCTCGCGCAGCTCGACGACGTCGAGGTCTGGGCATACGACCTCGCGCGCGAACACGTCGACGCGATCAATGCGAACGGCTTGCGGCTCTCAGGAGCGGGCGAGGTCGTCGGGCGCCTACGGGCGACGGCGGATGCGGCAGAGCTGCCGGCCTGCGACTTCGGGATCGTCGCGACCAAGGCGATGCACACCGAGCCGGCGATCGCGGCCACGGCGCACGCCTTCATGGACGGCTCGGTCTGCACCGTCCAGAACGGGCTCGGCAACGAGGAGGCGCTGGCGGGACACGTCGCGCGTGTGATCCGCGGCACCACCTTCCCGGCCGGCCGCGTGGTCGAGCCCGGCCACGTGCAATGGGACGTGAAGGGCGACACGACTATCGGCCCCTTCGAGTCGAGCCCGCCTCCGTTCGAGGAGGTCGAACTGCTCGCCGAGGCCTGCACCCGCGCGGGCCTGCCGACCGAGGCGGTCGCCGACGCGCGGGGCCCGCAGTGGCGGAAGGTGATCTTCAACGCAGCGACGAACCCGATCGGCGCGCTGACGGGGCTCACGCACGGGCGCGTCTGCGAGGACGCGGCGCTGCGCAAGCTGGTCTCCGAGCTCGTCGACGAAGGGAAGGCGGTCGCCGCCGCGCAGGGGATCGTCCTCGACGCCGACCCGGAGGAGCTGATCGACCACGCCGCCCGCCCGGACGTCGCGTACGACCACAAGGCGAGCATGCTGCAGGATGTCGAGGCTCGGCGCGAGACCGAGATCGCCTACCTGAACGGCGGCATCGTCCACTTCGGCCGCGAGCTCGGCGTGCCGACGCCGCTGAACGAGGCGATACTCGCGCTCGTGAAAGGACTGGAGACGTCGTGGGCGTGAGCCCGGGCGAGGTCGAGCGGCGCTACGCCAACGTGCGCGAGGCGCTTGCGCGTGACGGGCTCGACGCGGCGCTCGTCTGCGGGAGCGAGTACACGGGCTTCGAGGGAGCGGTGACGTACCTCTCGGGCTTCCAGATCGTGCACCGCTACGCCTACGTCCTGCTCCCGCGGGAGGGCGAGCCGGCGATCCTCTTCCCGAGCGAGGCTCGCTACGTCGGCGAGCACGGCACTACCTGGATCGACGAGCAGGTCTTCGCGGACCGGCCCGGCGACTGGCTCGCCGACCGGCTGCGCGGGCAGCGCGTCGGTGTCTACGGGCTCGACTACGTGATGGCGCCGCGCGACTACGCCGCGCTTGCGGGCGCGTGCGAGCTCGTCAACTGGGACGTCGAGTTCGACCACGCGCGGGCGGTCAAGAGCGACGAGGAGCTGGAGTCGGTCCGTGACAGCGTCCGCATCAACACCGAGGGCTTCCAAGCGTTCCGCGAGGCCTACGCGCCCGGGCGCAGCGCCGCCGAGGTGCTGGCGCCTGCGGAGCAGCTGTTTGTCGCCGAGGGTTGCGGCCGGCTGACGATGAACATGGTCCTCGTCGGGGCCGAGTTCGCGATCGCCCGGGCGGAGACGACGCTCGGCGAGTTCTGCATCCCGTCGCTCGAGATCGCCGGGCCGGGTGGTCACTGGGTGGAGGTCTCGCGGGCGCTCGGCACGCCGAACGACGAGGTCGCGCGCATGAACGAGGCCTACGACGAGTACTTCGAGGCGGCGAAGCGCGCGCTGCGGTCGGGAAACACCGCCCACGATGCGCACCGCGCGGTCTCCAAGGGCTTCACCGAACGCGGCTACAAGCTCGGCCACGTGACCGGCCACTCGATCGGCATGACGATGATCGAGTTCCCCAAGATCGGTGAGGGCGTCGAGACGGAGCTGCGCGAGAACATGGTCTTCTCGATGCACCCGCACGCGATCGCCGAGAACGGGCACGACTGCCTCTACATGCAGGAGACGTGGCTCGTCGGCCCCGACGGCGGGATCCCGCTTTCGGGCCTCCCGTCGAAGATCTTCTAGGCCAACACGGGGTGCACGCCGCCAAGGTGCGTCGGCGGCCGTCGTGCCCCTGCTCCCGCGTCGATTCTGCCGGTGTAAGCGGCCCGCACGGGCCCATGCCGGGTCCATGAGGGCCATGCCTGTGGAGAAATCGTCACACCTTCCCGACGAAGGCCGTGCCCCGTTCGGCCCACCCCCAGGGACAGTCCCTGGTTTTAGGCGAGGAGCTCGCGGCGCGCGGCGAGGGCGTCCAGGACGGCCTGCACGTCCTCGGCGGTGTTGTAGCAATGGGCCGAGATCCGCAGGTTGTCGTCTCGGCATGACGTGACGATGCCCTGCTCCTCGAGCGCGCCGACGAGTGCGTTCACGTCCGTCGAGCGGACGCAGAGCAACGCGCCGCTGAGCTCCGGCTCGCGCGGCGTCACCACGGTCGCGCCGAGCTCGTCGAGCCCGTCGCGAAGGAGCGCGTTCAGCTCCCGCACATGCGCCTCGGTCTCGGCAATCCCGACCTCCTGCATCAGCTCGATCCCGGCGATCGCGGCGTAGGTCGAGGGCACAGGCGGGGTGCCTGCCTCGAACCGGCGCGCCGTAGAGGCCGGCGAGTAGTCGTGGATGTCCATCTCGAAGATGTTGTGGTCGGCGAACCAGCCCGTCGCGGTCGGCTCGATCGTCTCGACCAGCTCGCGGCGGCAGTAGAGGAAGCCGAGCCCCGCCGAGCCGAGGAGGTACTTCAGCACCCCCGCCGCGAGGAAGTCGCACCCGAGCGCCCGGACGTCGATCGGCAGTGAGCCGACCGTCTGATACGCGTCCACGAGCACCAGCGCGCCGCGCTCGTGCGCCAGGCGGGCGATACCTTCGACGTCCAACCGGCCGCCGTTCCGGAAGCAGACGTGCGTAGTGGCGACGAGCGCCGTCCGCTCGTCGATCGCGTCAGCGAAGCGCTCTAGCGGGATCGTCCCGTCCGGCTCGGCCGGGACGTGGACGACCCGCAGGCCGTGCCGCTCCTGCGCGTGCCAGATCTGGCCGATCGTCGGAAACTCGAAGTCGCTGACGACGACGGTGTCGCGTCCTTCGTCGAAGCGCAGGCCGCTGGCGAGGGCGCTCACGCCGGCCGAAACCGACGTCGTCACCGCGATCTCGTCCTCGTCCGCGTTCACGAGCGAAGCGACGGCGGCGCGCACGGCCTCCAAACGCCCAACCCAGTACTCCCAGGGCGCGCCGTGCTCGTCCCAGTCGTCCAGGTACCGCCCGTACGCGTCGCGCACCGAGTCGGAGAGCGCGCCCTGTGAGCAGCTGTTGATGTAGACGCGCTGCTCGAAGACCGGGAAGCGGTGCCGGATGCGCCCCGGCAAGGACGCGACATCAACGGCCAAGGTACGCCTTCCGCAGATCCTCGTGCTCGAGCAGCTCGGCGGCCTTGCCCGAGAGGACGATGCGGCCGGTCTGGAGCACGTAGCCGCGGTCGGCGATCGACAGGGACACGTTGGCGTTCTGCTCGACCACCAGGATCGCGACGCCGGACTCGTGCACCTGCTGGATGATCTCGAAGTTCCGCTCGACGAGGATCGGCGCGAGCCCCATCGACGGCTCGTCCATCAGCAGCAGCTTCGGGCGCGACATCAGCGCCCGCCCCATCGCCACCATCTGCTGCTCGCCGCCCGAGAGCGTGCCCGCCAGCTGCTTGCGCCGCTCGTGGAGCAGCGGGAACAGCGAGTAGACGCGGTCGAAGTCCTCCTTCGCGCCGCCGCCGTGCAGGTAGGCGCCCATCTCGAGGTTCTCGCGCACCGTCATCGGTGCGAACAGGCGCCGGTTCTCGGGCACGATCGCCATGCCGCGGCCGATCCGGTAGCTGGTCTTCTCGCCGGTCACGTCCTCGCCGTCGAACAGCACGCGGCCGGCCCGCGGCTTGACGATCCCGAGCGTCGTCTTCAGCGTGGTCGACTTGCCCGAAGCGTTCCCGCCGAGCAGGCAGACGAGCTCGCCCGGTGCGACCTCCAGGTTGACGTTGTCCAGGATGTGGATCTGGCCGTAGAACGTGTGGACGCCCTCGAACTGCAGCAGCGGCTTGGCCTCCGCGGCCATCAGACAGCCTCCTCCTGGGCGCGCAGGCCGAGGTAGGCCTCGACGACGCGCGGGTCGGTCGCAACCTCGTCGAAGGAGCCCTCGGCGATCTTGACGCCGTGGTCGAGGGCGACGACACGGTCGGAGATGCCTTCGACCAGGTGCATGTCGTGCTCGATCACGAAGATCGTGTAGCCGAGCTTCTCGCGGAGCTGACCGATCAGCCGCGTGATCTCCTGCGTTTCGGCCGGGTTCATCCCGGCCGCGGGCTCGTCGAGCAACAGCAGCCTCGCGTTCGTCGCCATCGCGCGAGCGATCTCGAGCCGGCGGCGGTTCGCGTACGAGAGCGAGTAAGCCGGCTGGTTCCAGCGGTAGCCCATCAGCCGCTCGCCGAAGAACGAGAGCTTCTCCTCGGCGAGCGCCGCGATCTCGCGCTCCTCGCGGCGCATCCCGGGCGTGCGCAGCACGGAGCGGAGGACCCCGGCGCGCGTGTGTCCGTAGGCCGCGGCCATCACGTTCTCCTTGACCGTCATGTTCAGGAAGAGCCGCAGCGTCTGGAACGTCCTCGCGACGCCCCTGCGCGTGATCTTGTTCGGCGCGAGGCCGACGATCGACTCGCCGTCGAAGAGGATCTCTCCCTCGTCCGGCGCGTAGACCCCCGTGACGAGGTTGAAGAGGGTCGTCTTCCCCGCCCCGTTCGGCCCGATCACGCTGACGATCTCGTGCTCGTCGACGTGCAGGTCGAGCTCGGAGATCACCTGCAGCCCGCCGAACGCCTTGGAGACGCCCTTCAGCTCGAGCATCCGGGCGGCCATCAGCCGATCTCCACCTTCGCCGTCCCGAACAACCCCTGCGGGCGGATGGTCATCACCGCGATCAGCAGCGCGCCGAAGAGGACGTAGCGCGTCACCGCGGGGTTCTGGACGAGCAGGTTCTCCCACACGAAGGCCGTCAGGTAGAGCGTCGGCACGAGCACGATCAGGCGCCACCAGCCCTTCAGCTGCACGACGATGACGATGCACACGATCATCAGCAGGTAGCCGTAGACGGCGAGTCGCCCGGGGTTGCTCGGCAGCAACATCCAGTTGCGGATCACGCCGGTGAGGAAGCCGCCGGAGGTGACCTGGCCCGCCGTGCCGCGCGACCAGACGGCGTCGACGATCGCGTGCACGACGAGGCCGAAGACGGCTGTCCCCGCGAACGCGACCAGCATCTTCACCCAGGAGCGGCGCATCGTGAAGAAGATCGCCGCGATCAGCGCCGCGTAGAAGAGCACGCGCGCGACGTTGGGCGGCGACGTCGAGTCGAGCACCTGGTTCGACGCGATGATCACGATCGCGCCGACGAGCATTCCGGTCAGGCTGCCGGTTCCACCGAGGATGACGACGGCGTAGATCAGTATCAGGACCTGCGTGCTGAAGTTCTGCGGGAAGGCACCGGTCTGCGCCGCGGCGAAGACGCTCCCGGCGAGCCCCGCGATCGCCGCGCCGATGCTGAAGGCCATGATCTTCAGCCGGTTCACCGGCATGCCCATCAGCTCTGCCGCGAGCGGGTCCTCGCGCGAGGCCTTCCAGGCGCGCCCGGTCCGCGACTCGCTGATGCAGTAGAGGATCACCATCACGACCATCACGCAGCCGAGCAGGAACCAGTAGTAGCCGCGGGTCGAGCTGATCGTGAGGTGGCCGCCGAAGAACGTGAGCGGCGCGACGTTGGCGAGGCCGTTCGAGCCGTTCGTGATCCCGTAGGGGTCGGCCGCGTTCGTGAAGACGACGAACGCCTGGCCGAAGAACAGCGTCACGATCGCGAGGTAGTCGCCGAGCAGACGCCGTGAGGACGAGCCGAGGAAGAGCCCGAGCACCGCGCAGACGAGGACGGCCATCAGGATCGACCACTGGGCGTCCCAGTGGTGCGTGTAGGTGTGGCCCTTGTTGCCGTGGGTGCCGGACAGGAACGCGTAGGTGTAGGCGCCGAAGCCGAAGAACGCGACGTAGCCGAGGTCGAGGAGGCCGGCGAAGCCCACGACCACGTTCAGCCCGAGCGCGAGCAGGGCGTAGATCAGGATGAACAGGCCGTAGTTGAAGAGGTTCCCCTCGCTGACGAACGGGAGGAACGGAACGAGGATCGCCGGGGTCAGCAGCGCGAGCTTGCCTGCGGCGGGAATGCAACTCCCAGATGTGCGCGATCCGGCCCGCCAAGACCTCCGCGTCGCTCGATGCGCTCGTCGGCCTGCTCGACCCACTGGTCGATGCCGATCTGCGCGCCGCCGCTGGGGATGCCCGGTGTGCTCTCGCTCATCGCGGACTACACCTTCTGCAGCGCCGGCGTCCCGAGCAGCCCGCTGGGTCGCACGAGCATGACCCCGATCAGGATCCCGAACACGACCAGGTCGGAGACGTTGCCGTTGAGGTAGCCCTTCGCCCAGGACTCGATCAGGCCGACGAGCAGCCCGCCCAGCATCGCCCCGGGGATGCTCCCGATGCCGCCGACGACTGCGGCGGTGAACCCCTTCAGCCCCGCCAGGAACCCCATCAGGTGGTTGATCTGGCTGAAGAGCAGGCCGAACATCACACCGGCGGCACCGGCGAGCGCGGAGCCGATGAAGAACGTCGCCGCGATCACGCGATCGGGGTCGATGCCCATCATCGCGGCGCCCTTCGCGGTCGAACGAGACCGCGCGCATCGCCTTCCCGAGCCGCGTCCAGCGGACGAGCCCGAGCAGCAGGATCATCAGCACGACCGCCCCGACGATGACGATCACGCCGAGGTACTGGATGAAGACGCCGTTGACGCCGCCGAGGTTGATGCCGTTGTAGCTGATCAGGTCGAAGCCGTCGTAGTTCCGGAACTTGCGAGCCGAACAGCAGCAGCGCCGAGTTCTCGAGGAAGAACGCGACGCCGAGCGCCGAGATCAGCGGCGCGATCCGCGGCGCGTCGCGCAAGCGGCCGGTAGGCGAAGCGTTCGATCGCAAGGCCGAGCAGGCCGGAGCCGAGCATCGCGACGACGAACATGCAGATGACGAGCAGCGCCACCGGGATCGCCGGGTTCAGCGGGCCGCCGAGCAACGTGAGCACGCCGAAGCCGATGAACGCGCCGATCATGTAGACGTCGCCGTGGGCGAAGTTCAGGAGCTTCAGGATCCCGTAGACCATCGTGTAGCCCAGCGCGATCAGCGCATAGAGGCTCCCGAGGATGATCCCGTTGACGCTCAGCTGGAAGAAGAACGTCCAGCCCTGGCGTCGGCGACAGGTAGACCGCGTAGAGCATGAAGGCGACCAGCGCCACCGCCAGCCCGGTGAGGTTGGCGAGCTGCTGTCTCAGAGCCGAATTCACGCCGTCCCTAACTCTCTCAGAGTGACGTGTGGCCCACCGAGGTGGGCCACACGTCGTGCTTCGAACCTTGGCGCTTGCTCAGCCGATCCGCTTGAACGAGCCGTTGCTCTGGATCTGGAAGACCCCGAACGCCGCCGGAGCGCTGCAGCTCGCCGCCACGCTCGAACCGAGACCGGGCAGCCCGAGGATCGAGCCCTTCAGCTTCGTCTTCGCGATCTAGCTTGCGCACCTCGGCGCGAGTTGCCTTGCCGTCCTCGCACGCCTTCGTGATCGCGCCGACGACCACCTGGGCCGCCACGTACGACGGCAGACCGAAGTACTCGCCGTCGCCCTTGTGGGCGCTTCGCATGTACGCCTTCACCGACCTTGTCGGTGGGGTTGTACCGGGAAGAACGAGTCGTACGAGCCTGCGATCTTCCAGACACGCCGGGCGCGAACAGGCCGTCCGAGCCGAACAACTTGATCCTGCCCTTGCCTGCGGCCCTGAGCTGCTGACCGAAGGTCTGAGCCTGCGGGGCGAGCTGCCACGGGATGTAGATGATCTGGGTGTTGCCCGGGATCTTGGCGATCTTCGGACGAGAAGTCCGTGTCGTTCTGGCTGATCGAGTTGCGAGTGACCCTTACGCCGCTTGGCGCGTGAGCATGCTTCTGCACGCCGTCGGCCAGACCCTGCGAGTAGGTCTCCTGGTCGTCGATGATGTAGACCCGCTTCGACTTCAGCTTCTTGGTCATCCAGTTGGCGACCACCGTCGGGCCTGCGCGGCGTCGTTCGGCACCGCGCGGAAGAAGTAGCTGCGCCGGTTGCCATCCGTGTGGCCGTCCGTGAGCGTCGTGCGGGTCGCGGAGCCCGAGACGAAGGCGAGACCTGCGCCCTTGTACGCCGACGTCGATGCGACGACCTCCTGGCTGCCGGCGGGCCCGACGACGCCGAGCACCTTCGAGTTCGAGGCGAACGACTTGGCGACCCTGACCGCGAACGCGGTGTCGACGCCGAGCTGCGTGTCGCCCTGAGATCATCTTGATCTTCTTGTTCCTGTTCGCTTTCTGAGCGTTCCAGCGCTTGACGTAGTACTTCGCCCAGCGCACCTGCTGGTTCCCGATCGACGGCCGCTGGGCCGGTGATCGGAGCCGCGAGGCCGATCGTGCGCGTCTTGCCGCACTTGACCGTCGCGGTTGCCGCCGAGGCCGCAGCGTTCACGCGGTTCGGCGAGCTGGTGGATCCGAAGGCTGCCGTAGCCAGCGCGGCAACCCCGGCCGCGGGAGCGCGGCAACTACCAACTTCCTCATTCTTGCCCTCCTCCTCGGTTCCCTCGTGTTGTTACGGGATGAGACGTTGATGCCGGTCATTCGTTTGCGTCGTACGCGCGCGACGCGGGGTCGCCGGCGGGGTGATTCTCCCACGGAATCGCGCCTTTTCACTAGCGCGAGTCGCGGAGCGATCAGCCCTCCTCGTTCGCCAGCGCGGTCAAGCGGTTGCGGGCCTGCCAGAGCTCGGGGTAGAAGCGCTGCTTGATCAGCCCGCCCAGGAGCTCGACCGGCGTCCCCTGGGTGCCGACCACCGAGTCGCCGATCACCCGCGCCACCACCAGGTAGTGGCGCATCCGCCAGAGGGTGATCCGCTCGTCCCAGCCGATCAGCAGCTCGGCCAGCTGGTAGAGCTCTTCCTGCTCCCGGCCCTGGCGGTAGAGCTCGACCACCGACAGGCCTTGCTCGCGCAGGCGCGCCTGGAAGGCCTGCCCGAGCGGCGGGGTGACGCGGCGGATCTGGCGGAAGCCGGGCGAGTCGAAGCCGGAGCCGTGCCCGAGCACCTTGCGGATCGCCTGGTACTCCCAGGGCGAGAGCTGCTCCAGCATCTCCAGCTGCGAGATCACGTAGTCGAGGCAGAGCAGCGCGCGGCGCAAGAGGCGCTCGGCCGCCTGCAGCTCGCCTTGCTCGAGCAGGCGGGTTGCCTGCTCGGCCTCTGACCAGGCCAGCTGCAGCCACAGCTCGGAGGCCTGGTGGACGGTCTGGAAGAGCAGCTCGTCCCGGTGCACCCGCTCCTCGGAGCTCTTCTGCAGGGCGAGCAGCTCGTCGGTGCGCAGGTAGCGCTCGTAGTCGCTTGCCCCCTCGCCGGCGAGGATCGGCTGGCTGAAGTCCTCGTCGTCAGGCTTCATGTCGTGAGCATAGTGCGGTCGCGAGTACGCTCTGCCGGTGGAGCGGCGGCCGCTCGGACGCACGGGTGTCGAGGTGTCGAGGATCGTCCTCGGCTGCGGCAACTTCGGCGGGATCGGTTCCGCGCCGGAGCTCTTCGGCCAGGGCGAGAGCCGCGACGAGGCGTTCGCCCTGATGGACGCCGCGTGGGCCGCGGAGGTCACCGTCTTCGACACGGCTGCGTCGTACGGCGGCGGCCGGAGCGAGCGCTGGGTAGGCGAGTGGCGGAGCGAGCGAGGAGCGCCGGTCACGCTGAGCACCAAGGTCTTCTGGTCGGTGACCGGCGACCCGTCCGACCGCGGGCTCTCCCGCGACCGCATCCTGCGCGAGCTCGACGGCAGCCTCGCGAGGCTGCAGGCGGAGCGGGTCGACATGTACCTGACGCACGAGCCGGACGAAGAGACGCCGATCGCGGAGACCCTGGGCGCCCTCGACGAGGTCGTTGGTGCCGGCAAGGCAGGAGCGATCGGCGCGAGCAACCTCGACGGCGCGGGCCTCGAGCAGGCGCTCGAGACGAGCGACCGCCTCGGGCTCACGCGCTTCGGCTGGGTGCAGAACGAGTACAGCCTGCTCCGCCGCGGCGTCGAGGAGGACGTCCTCCCGATCTGCGAGCGGGAGGGCCTCGGCTTCACGCCGTTCAGCCCGCTGGCCGGTGGCTGGCTCACCGGGAAGTACCGGCGTGGCGAGGCGTACCCTTCGGGCTCGCGGATGACGCTGCGTCCCGACCCCTACGACGACCTCGTCAGCGACGCCACCTTCGACGGCCTGGAGGCGTTCGCCGCCAAGGCGGCTGCACGAGGCGTTGAGCCGGCGACGCTCGCCGTCGCCTGGGTGCTCGGCAACCCGCTGGTCAGCGGTGTCGTCGTCGGCCCTCGCAACCACGAGCAGCTTGCCGCGGCGCTCGCGGCGCCCGAGCTCGAGCTGACCCAGCAGGAGCGCGCCGAACTCGCGGGGTTGTTCGCGTGAGCGAGCTCCTCGTCGTCGGCCACGACGACGTCAAGCGCCTGCTGCAGATGGAGGAGTGCATCGAGGTGATGGCGTCCGTGCTCGCCGACCTGGCGCGCGGCAACGTCTGGCAGCCGCTGCGGTTCGTCGTCAGGCCGCCAGACGAGCCGAGCCTGATGGGGCTGATGCCGGCTCACCGCTCCGAACCGACCGCGTCGTACGGTCTGAAGGCGGTCTGCATCTTCCCGAGCAATGCGGCGCGAGGGATCGACCTGCACCAGGGCGGCGTGCTGCTCTTCGACGGCGAGACCGGCGCCCTGCGCGCGCTCGTCGACGCGTCGGCGATCACGGCGACGCGCACCGCCGCGGTCTCGGGCGTCGCGACGAGGACGCTGGCCCGCGAGGACGCGCGGGAGCTGGCGATCCTCGGCTCGGGCGTGCAGGCACGGTCGCATCTCGACGCGATGGCGGCGGCCCGGCCGTTCGAGCGCGCCCGCGTCTGGAGCCGGACTGCCGACCACGCCGCAGCGTTCGCGGCCGAGGCGCAGGTGCCGTTTCCGGTCGAGGCGGTCGAGAGCGCGGAGGAGGCCGTCCGCGGGGCCGACGTCGTCGTGACCGCCACGTCGTCGCCCGAGCCGATCGTGAGGCGCGACTGGCTGGCGCCCGGTGCGCACGTGAACGCCGTCGGCTCCTCGATCCCCACGGCGCGGGAGCTCGACGCCGACACGGTCGCGGCGTCCGCCCTGTTCGCGGACGCCCGGGAGTCGATGGTCAACGAGGGCGGCGACTACCTCTTCGCCGTGCGCGAGGCGGGCATCGGCCCGGATCACATCCGTGCGGAGCTCGGTGAGGTTCTCACCGGCTCGGACCAGGGCAGGCTGGCCGACGACGAGCTGACGGTCTTCAAGTCGCTGGGCCTGGCGGCCGAGGATCTCGCGGCGGCGGAGCACGTCTACACACGCGCACAAGCGGCCGGCGCCGGCGTGACCGTGCCGTTTTGATCGCGATCGAGGAGATCCGCGCCGCGCGCGAGCGTCTGGCCGGCCGGGTGTTGCGAACGCCGCTCGTGCAGCTCGACCTCCCCGATCAACCGGCGGCCATCTACCTGAAGCTCGAGAACCTCCAGCCGATCGGCTCGTTCAAGCTCCGCGGGGCGCTCAACGCCGTCCTGCAAACGGACCCGGACGACCTGCGCGCGGGCGTCGTCACGGCCAGCGCGGGGAACATGGGCCAGGGCGTCGCGTGGGCGGCGCGCGAGCTGGGCCTGCCGTGCACGGTCGTCGTGCCCGACCACGCGCCCGAGACGAAGCTCGCGGCGATCGAGCGGCTCGGCGGCCGCACCTTGAAGGTGCCGTACGAGCGCTGGTGGCAGGCGATCTCGGAGTCGAGCTTCCCCGAGGTCGAGGGCGCGTTCATCCACCCGGTCCAGGACGAGCGGGTGATGGCGGGGAACGGCACGATCGGCCTGGAGATCCTCGACGACCTTCCCGAGCCGGATCGCGTGCTCGTGCCCTTCGGCGGCGGCGGCCTCAGCGTCGGGATCGCCAGCGCCGTCAAGGCCGTGCGGCCGTCCACGCGCGTCTTTGCGGTCGAGCCCGAGACGGGAGCGCCCCTTACCGCCGCCTTCGAGACCGGCGAGGCACGGCCGGTCGAGTATCAGGTCTCGTTCGTGGACGGCTCAGGCGCGCCCGCCGTCCTGCCGGCCATGTGGTCACGCGCGCGCGAGGCCCTCGACGGCGCGTTCAGCGTCTCGCTGGACGCAACGGCTGCGGCGGTGCGCCTGCTGGCCGAGCGAGCCCGCGTCGTCGCGGAGGGCGCCGGCGCCCTCGCGCTCGCGGCCGCCCTGGCAAACGGGTGGGACGAGACGATCGTCTGCGTCGTGTCGGGTGGGAACATCGACACCTCGAAGCTGACGATGATCCTCGCGGGCACGACGCCCTGAGCTGTCGACGGATCGGGGGAGCATGGCTGTGACCGAGCATGCGGTGGTGATCGCCGGAGGCGGGCCGACAGGGGTGATGCTGGCGGGCGAGTTGGCCCTGGCCGGGGTCGACGTAGCCATCGTCGAGCGGAGCCCCAACCGGGACCTCGGCGGCTCGCGCGCGGGCGGTCTGCATTCACGCACCATCGAGGTGCTCGATCAGCGGGGCATCGCCGATCGGTTCCTCGCGGAGGGGCAGGCGATGCAGGTCCAGAGCTTCGCCGAGATTCCCCTGGACATCAGCGACTTCCCCACCCGGCACAACTACGGCCTCGCGCTGTGGCAGAACCACTTCGAGCGCATCCTGGCCGGCTGGATCGGTGAGCTGGGCGTGCCGATCGCTCGCGAACGCGAGGTGACGGGTCTCGCGCAGGACGACACCGGCGTCGACGTCGAGCTCGCCGACGGCGAGTCGCTCCGGGCGGCATACCTCGTCGGGTGCGACGGCGGCCGCAGCCTGGTCCGGAAGGCCGCCGGCATCGACTTCGCCGGCTGGGATCCGTCGGTCAGCTCGCTGCTCGCCGAGGTCGAGGTGAGCGAGGAGCCGGAGTGGGGCATCCGCCATGACGACAACGGCACTCAGGCCATCGGCCGGCTGGACGACGGGCGGGCACGGTTGGTCGTGAGCCAGCGGTATGCAGGGCAGACCGGCGAGCCGACCCTGCGTGATCTCAGCGAGGCGCTCGTCGCTGTCTGGGGAACGGACTACGGGGTGCACAGCCCCACCTGGATCTCCCGCTTCACGGACCTGACCCGGCAGGCCGCGTCCTACCGGGAGGGACGTGTGCTCCTCGCAGGCGACGCCGCGCACGTGCACTACCCCGTGGGTGGCCAGGGCCTCAACATCGGCGTGCAGGATGCGGTGAACCTGGGCTGGAAGCTGGCCCGGGTGGTCACGGGGGTATCGCCAGACGGCCTGCTCGATACCTACCAGGCAGAGCGGCATCCGGTCGGTGCCCGCGTGTTGCAGAACACCATGGCGCAGACCGCGCTCACCCGCTCCGACGCGCGTCTCGACGCCTTGCGGGACACGCTGTCCGAGCTGCTGGCCATGGATGAGCCGCGCAAGCGGTTCGGCGGGATGATCTCCGGCCTGGACATCCACTACGACCTCGGTGAGGGACACCCGCTGGTCGGCCGCCGCATGCCCGATCTCGACCTGGCCACCGCCGACGGCCCGGTGCGGGTGTTCAGCCTGCTGCACGATGCCCGGCCGGTGCTGCTCGACCTCGGCGGGCCCGGCGGCGTGGACATCACTGCGTGGGCGGATCGGGTTCGGCTGGTCAATGCCGAGCACGATGGCATCTGGGAGCTTCCGGTCGTCGGCGCGGTCCCTGCTCCCACCGCCCTGCTCGTTCGCCCCGACGGACATGTCGCGTGGGTGGGAGACCACGGCGACGCGGGGCTCGCTGAAGCGCTCACCACCTGGTTCGGGCCGCCCTAGCTGTCGTGGCGGGAGCGCGCGGCGGCGGCGTAGGCGTCGCTGTCCGCGGTCGGCGTCCGGGCCACGCCTGCGGCGGCGTAGGCGTCGTCCTCGTCGAGCGTCTCGTGCTCGAGCAGCGCGTTCGCGAGCGAATCGAGCTTGTCGCGGTTCTCCCGCAGCAGGTCGATGACTTCCGCCTGCGCCTCGTCGACGATCCGGCGCACCTCGTCGTCGAGGAGCCGTTGCGTCTCCGGTGAGACTTCGGCGACCCCCGGAAGCAGCGGGCCCTGCCCGTCGCGCGGGATGACGGCGACCGGGCCGACCGCCGGGCTCATGCCCCAGCGCCCGACCATCTGGCGGGCGAGCTCGGTGAGCTGCTGGATATCCGACTCGGCGCCGCTGCTCGTCTCGCCGAAGACCAGCTCTTCGGCCGCCCGCCCGCCGAGCGAGACCTTGATCTTCGCGCGCACCTCGGGCTCGAGGTAGTTGAAGCGGTCGCTCTCGGGCGCGGCGAAGGTGACGCCGAGCGCGAGGCCCCGCGGGATGATCGAGACCTTGCGGACGGGGTCCGCGCCCTCGGTGAGCATGCCCACGATCGCGTGGCCGCCCTCGTGGTACGCGGTCCGCTCCCGGTCGGCAGGCGTCATCATCACCTGACGCTCCGCGCCGAGCACGATCCGCTCGAGCGCGTCGGTGAAGTCGGGCTCCTGGATGAGCTCGTGGCTGCGCCGGGCGGCCAGCAGCGCCGCCTCGTTGACCAGGTTGGCGAGGTCGGCACCCACCATGCCGGGCGTCGTCGCCGCGATCCGGCCGAGGTCGACGTCGGGCGCGAGCGGCAACCCGCGCGCGTGGACCTTCAGGATCGCTTCGCGTCCAGCCCGGTCCGGCGGCTGCACCGCGACCCTGCGGTCGAAGCGGCCGGGGCGGAGCAGCGCGGCGTCGAGGACGTCCGGCCGGTTCGTCGCCCCGATCACGATCACGTTCGTGGCCGGGTCGAAGCCGTCCATCTCGGTGAGGATCTGGTTCAGCGTCTGCTCGCGCTCGTCGTTGCCGCCGCTGAACCCCGCGACGCCGGAGGTGCGCGAGCGCCCGATCGCGTCGAGCTCGTCGATGAAAACGATCGAGGGCGCGGCCGCCATCGCCTGCTCGAACAGGTCGCGCACGCGCGAGGCGCCGACGCCGACGATCGCCTCGACGAACTCGGACGCCGCCCCGGCGAAGAACGGAACGTTGGCCTCGCCGGCGACCGCCCGCGCAAGCAGGGTCTTGCCCGTTCCCGGTGGCCCGGCGAGGAGAACGCCGTGCGGGATGCGGGCGCCGAGCTTCCGGTACTTCTCCGGGTGACGGAGGAAGTCGACGACCTCGCTCAGCTCGGCTTTCGCCTCCTCGATCCCGGCGACGTCGTCGAAGGTGACCTTCTCACCGGACGGCTCGTAGCGGGTGGCCCGCGAGCGTCCGAACGAGCCGAGCAGGTTCTGGACGTTGCCGGCCCGGCGCATCAGCAGGAACAGCAGTCCGATGAAGAGGATCGTCGGCCCGAAGCCGAGCAGCAGGCTCTGCCACCACGGCAGGCCCTTGTCGAGCGGCTGCGCGTTGACGACCACGTGGTGCTGCCCGAGCAGCCGCGAGAGCGCGTTGTTGTTCGCGAACGCCGGCACCTCGGTGCGGAAGCGCGTCGTGGCCTTCTTGCCCGGGACGGCGATCTTCTCCGTGAACGTCCCCTGGATCGCGGTCCCTTTCGAGGTGATCTCCTTCACGTGACCCGCCCGGACCTGGTCGAGGAAGAACGGGCTGTAGGGGACGCGCGGGCGCGACGACGGGCGGTTCGCCATGGTGCTGAAGAAGAAGTTGAGGGCGAGCAGGGCGAGCGCGAAGATGATCCAGCGGCGGCTCAGCCGGAAACGCGGCGGCTGCTTCGGCGTCGTCCCGCGCGGCGACGGCGGCGCGTTTTGCTCCTCGCCGCGCCCGGGGGGCGCAGCGTTCCCGTCGCCCCGCTGAGGGTCAGCGGCCACCGCGGTCTTTATACACGCAGGCACCTTCGCGGGCGGCTGCCTCGAGAACAGCCGCGCTACCGCGGGTCTGCGGCGATGTGAGGCTGACCCACCTGGGTCAGTGGTTGCCGGTGTGCCCGTCTCGCACACCTGCTAGTACTGCGCGGACACCCGAGTGTTGTGCGAGGGGCCGCACTCGTTGCCCAGGCGGGTAGGCGTCTGCACATGCGATCCGACCGTCCGGGAAAGGGGGGTGACGCCATTGGCCGGGCGCCTGCTCGTCGTCAACTGCGAGCCGAATGCGGGCCGCGCGCTCGAAGAGGCGCTTGTGCTGGAGGGCTTCGACGTCATCCTCGCCACGGACGACGTCGAAGCGCTCGAGCTCGTCCAGCGCACGGAGCCGGATGCCGCGATCGTCGACGTGGCCGAGCCGGACACCAAAGGAGTGGCGCTCTGCCGCGGGCTGCGCGCGGCGCGCCCTGGGGTGCCGTTGCTCATGCTCGGCGCCGGCGATGCCGTCGTCGCGCGAACCGGCGGCCTCGCAGCGGGCGCTGACGACTACCTCGCGAAGCCGTTCGTGCTCGTCGAGCTGGTCACGCGGATCCGCGGGCTCCTGCGCAGAAAGCGCGGCGTCGGCTCGGAGGTCATGCGCTTCGCCGATCTCGTCCTCGACCCCACGACCCACGAGGTTTTCCGCAGCGGACAGCGGATCGAGCTGACCCTGACCGAGTTCACGTTGCTCGAGCTGTTCCTGAAGCACCCGCGCGAGGTGCTGTCGCGCGGGCTCATCTTCACGAGCGTCTGGGGCTTCGACTTCGGCTCGAGCTCCAACTCGCTCAACGTCCGCATCGGCCATCTGCGGCAAAAGCTCGAAGCGGGCGGCCAGCCTCGCCTCATCCACACGGTTCGCGGCGTCGGCTACGTGCTGCGCGAGGCGTAAGAGACTGTCCGTAGCCCCACAAGAAATCGTTCGCTGATCTTTAGCTCGCCGTTAGCCGGCGGCATTGACCTTTGACTGGGCCCTTCGGGATGATGGCCCGGGCCGGGCGTGCGGACGAAAGGTGAGGGCTCCGCCCGGCTCGCAGGCGAACTAGCCCTCGTGTGCATCTACTCCCTTGGCCAGGAAGGAGCTTGCTGTGCCCAGATACGTGCTGTTGGCGACCCTACTCCTCGTGGTCGCGACGGTCGTGGGGGCGGACTCGGTGGGTGCCGATCCGATCTCCGGCCGCACGCTCAGCGGGAGCGACAACAACGTCGCTCAGCCCGCGTGGGGGCAGGCGGGGACGCAGTACCGCCGCGTCGCATCGCCGAACTACGCCGACGGGATCGGCCAGATGGTGTCCGGCCCCTCGCCGCGGTACATCAGCAACCGCATCTTCAACGACGTCGGGCAGAACCTCTTCTCGGAGAACGGCGTTTCGCAGTGGAGCTGGGCGTGGGGCCAGTTCATCGACCACGACATCGGCCTGCGGGACGAGCAACCCGCGGAGACCGCCGACATGCCGTACGACAGACACGACAAGCTCGAGGACTTCAGCAACGATGTCGGGACCCTCGCGTTCGCGCGGACTCCCGCCGCGCCCGGGACGGGCAGCAGCTCGCCGCGACAGGAGGTCAACACGATCAGCAGCTTCATCGACGCCTCGAACGTCTACGGCGTCACGGACTCGAGGCTCGACTGGCTGCGCGACGGCAGCGTGGACGGCAATCCGTCGAACAACGCGGCGACGCTCCTGATGTCCGCGGGCAGCTACCTACCGCAGGTGACCGCTCGCGGCAACCCGTCGGCTGCCCCGCCGATGGACCTCATGGGGGCCCTCTTCGGCTCTCCCACACGGGCTGTTGTAGCGGGAGACGTCCGCGCGAACGAGAACGTCGCGTTGACGGCGATTCAGACCATGTTCGCCCGCGAGCACAACCGCATCGTGGCTGCGCTGCCCGGCAACCTCTCCGCGGAGCAGAAGTTCCAGATCGCGAGGCGCGTCGTCGGCGCGGAGGCCGAGTACATCACCTACAACGAGTTCCTGCCCGCGCTCGGCGTGAGTCTCGCGCGGTATCGAGGCTATTCGCCCATCGTCGACCCGGACCTCTCGAACGAGTTCGCCGTCGTCGGCTACCGCGCGCACAGCATGATCCACGGCGAGTTCGAGCCGACCGTTCCCGCAGGGACCTACACCGACAACCAGCTGAACACCGTCTTCCCGGCCGAGGGCATCACGGTCGAGCGCAACGCCGACGGGACCGTAACGCTGGTGATCCCGCTCGTCATCGCGTTCGGAAACCCGGATCTCCTGACGCAGATCGGCGAAGGGCCGATCCTGCAGAGCCTCGGCGGCGAGCCCCAGTACAAGAACGACGAGCAGTTCGATAACTCGCTGCGCAGCGTCCTGTTCGAGGTGCCGAAGCCGAACGGGCAGAGCCCGCCGAGCTGCGGCTCGCCGGTGATCAAGCCGTCGTGCTTCACCGACGTCTCCGACCTCGCCGCGGACGACATCCAGCGAGGCCGCGACCACGGCATTCCGAGCTACAACGACCTCCGCAGGACGTACGGACTCGCGCGTGTCCACTCGTTCACCCAGATCACCGGCGAGTCGACCGACCGATTCCCGACCAACGACCCGAAGATCGACCCGAGCGACCCGATCGACGATCGGAACATCCTCGATTTCGTCGAGCTGCGGGACGAGGAGGGGAATGTCATCCCGCTCGGAAGCGAGGACGCGGAGGGGGAGGCCGTCTCGGGTGTGCGTAGGACGACGCTGGCGGCCCGCCTACGGGCGATCTACGGCAACGTCGACAACGTCGAAGGGTTCGTCGGGATGGTGTCCGAGAAGCACGTGCCGGGCACCGAGTTCGGCCCGCTGCAGCGCGCGATCTGGAAGAAGCAGTTCGAGGCGCTGCGAGACGGCGACCGCTTCTTCTACCTCAACGACCCGGATCTGGAGACGATCCGTCAGACCTACGGCATCACCTACCGGCACACGCTCGCCGAGCTGATCCAGCTCGACGCAGGCGTCACCGTGCAGCCGGACGTGTTCGAGGCGGCGGGCTAGACCGCCCGAGTGCTGAACGACTGGAAGCTTCCGGCCCCTTTGCGGCGGGCCGGTTGCTTCTGGTCGGGCGAGAGTCAGCGCCGGCAGTTAGCTTCCTGGTGCAGCGATCGAGGAGGCTCCGATGATTCTCCATACAGACGTCCCGACGCGTGCGCAGCTGGATCGCCGCGAAGCCTCGCGATCTTCCTGAGGCCTACGGAGAGCACGACTTTCCGGCTCGCGAACAACCTCACCGGCATGGTCGAGGTCTCGGACCGCTTCCACCTCAAGCCCGCTGCTGTGCGCAGTCACATTTCCACACACGGCGTTCGTGCTCGCGCTCGCATAGGACGGTGTTCGTCTGCTCGAGATCGCACCCGACCTCGAGCCCGCGGAGGTCGAGCTCGCCGATCTCCCGACAGACGTCAGGAGACCTTCGCTGCGCGCCTCCCAACAGCGTGCATCGTCCGACATCACCGACCTGGCACGCGCCGCGACCTTCGGCCTCGTCGACACCGTGCTCGTCGACATCGACCAGGTCGTTCCCGGCTACGTCGACGAGGAGACCGGCGACGACATCCCCGGCAACGAGTCCGTCGCGATCCTCCGCTACGCCCCCTGAGCCTCGAAAGTGGGCCGGGCAGGGATCGAACCTGCGACCTTGGGATTAAAAGTGTTCGGAGTCAGGCTGGCGAGGACTCGCAAGCCCTGCCGAACTCGCATGGTTGAGCCGGGTCGCCTCGGATCGCGTCTGACCATTTCGGGGGTGCTTGTTGACCTTGCGTTGACCTACAGGATTCGCTCGATCGGCGTGACGGCGCACGGCGATGCCTGCTCTGGGTGGGAGGAGCGCGATCGGCTAGGTGAGCTGCCCACACACGTTGTGAACGGCTGACGGTAAACGTCCGGCCCTCCTTCGAGGCTGTGCGTCGACGAAGACCACCCGCGCGAGGACGCCGAGACGAACGCGCGCATGCTCGAGCGGGCGCTCCGCTTCTTCGCCGAGCTCGAGCTGCGCCGGGAGGCGGTGATGACCGACCGGGCGCTCATCTACCGCCGCTCGCCGCCGCGTCCGGCAGGTGGTCGAGCAGCACGGGCTGCGCCACATCCTCACTCCGCCCTACACGCCGCGCTGGAACGGCAAGGTGGAGCGCTTCATCCGCACCCTCCAGGACGAGTGGGCCTACGCCTACACCTGGCCGAGCTCAAGCGAGCGCGCCCGCGCCCTGTCAAGCTTCGTCCGCTACTACAACCGGCGTCGGCCGCACAGCTCACTCGGAGACCGACCTCAGATCAGCCGCGTTCACAACCTCCGTGGGCAGGACACCTAGGCGACCAGGCTCTCCAGCGCGGCGTTGCTTGTTCTCGTTGTCGACCCAACCTTTAATGAAGGCTGCGGCAGAATCTCGAACGAGGAGGAGCACGGCGTCGTGGCACGGAAGCGATTTCTCGATGAAGCCAGAAAGCGCTTGGAGCGCGGCCAGTATCGGAGGGCGCTCTCGAACCTCACCGACGCCTTGCTTGTCGTCCCCATAGCTGGCCCGCGCCCCGATTACGAGGAAGCCCGCAACCGTGCTCGTGCGGACTGGACCGACATCACAGAGCTCGCGCATCGACTCGCGGCGGAGACAGATGGCCGGCTGGCGGAAAAGGCGCGCGAGTTCGTCGACCGCTGCGAAATCGCCCGCCGCGCCCAGGACGCTGAGTGGGCGAAGTGGGAGAACTGGGAGACGGCAGCGAACAACCCCGATTACGGTGGTTTGCCCGTTGAGCTGCCCCGCTGCACTGTCCTCGGTGGGGCCGGCCTTCCTCCGCAACCGCCTGAGCTTTGGACGCTGCTGTTCACGGACGCCACACTCGAATTACATGCGGAAGCAAAGGACGTCGTCACGGTCCCGTATGGCGACATCACCGCGATCGAAATCGGTGGGCCCGGAGAAAGCCAGAGCGGCGGCGGCTTCATGGGGGGCGGATTCGGTGCCTCGGCGGCTGTCGAGGGGATGCTGATCGCGGAGGCGCTCAACCGCTTGACCACCCGCACAAGGGTTGACACCGTGATCTGCGTCGAGACGACAACGGCCGAGTTGTTCCTTCACAGCGGCTATACGGCACCTGATGCCCTTCGCGTGCGTCTCTCCCCGGTCTTCACACGAATTCGCCTGCTGCAAAAAGGTGCGACTCGGTCGCATGACGCGGACGCGGGAAAGCCCGAGAAGGACTTAAGCGAGCAGTTCGCCCAGCTCGCGGATCTCCACGCGCGTGGGGCGCTGACGGAGGAAGAGTTCTCGCTCGCGAAGGCGAGACTGCTTGGCCGGTAGCACGCCTTTACGCCTGACGATTATCGGCATCCCGCTCGGCGTCGGCAGCTTCAAGATGGCCGGCGCCGCGCTCGTCCCGTTCGGCCGAAAGATCGTCGAGCTCGAGGAGGCTCGGCCCGCTGCCGCCGCCGGACGCGATCGCCGTCGGCATAGGCGCGACATCAGACCTTGAAGGCGGGACCTAGGCTCCCTACATTCGTGCTGTCAGCGAACGAGCGGGGGAACAGAATGAAAGCCGCAATCATCTCCGCGATCACGGCCGCGATTGTCTCGGCAGGCGCGACCGCGGCCGCTACGACATGGATCAACGGTGCTCGGATCAGGCCGCACTCGATCTCGGCCTCGAAGCTGACACCGCGAGCCATCAAGGCACTCCGTGGACAGCGCGGGCCGCGCGGATACAGAGGCGCCGAGGGGTTTCGGGGCCCGCAAGGCGCACAAGGGGGCGTCGGCCCTCGGGGATTCACGGGCCCGGCAGGAACGCCCGGCCCGCCTGGTCAAGACGGGGGATTTGACCCAAACAAGCTGCTTTTGTATGGACTCGGCGATTCGATTCCCCCGAATGAGACGAAGGCCGTTCGAGCATCCTGTCCGCTGAACATGATCCCGATCAGCGGGGGCTTTGAACGCGGGCCGACCGACGTCTTGGCTTCAACGACGTTCACTCCCTCATATCTGGGCGGACCAGGCTTTCAGGAGGTCACCTTCCACAACTTGCTCAACTCGACGGTCCAGGTGACAGTGTCCGTGGTTTGTGCCTCACCGTAGATGGCACGAACCATGCGGTCGCGCTCGTAGCCGTCTCCGCGGCGGTCGCGGCGCGGGTGGCGGCACCCGCACCGAAACAGGTGCCAGCCAGGGTGACGACTCAGCTCGCCTGCGGGGTCGAACGGTGGGGGATCAAGACTTTGAAGGACCGGCCGCGCCTGCTCCGAGCTCGGGGAACGACCGTTACCCAGCTGGTCAGTCTGCCGCGCCCGGCGGACCCTTCCGTCTAAGCGACTGCCCTTCGAGCGGAGGATCTTCAGCGTGATCGCGAGAGTCACGCTCGACCGCACCGAGGCTGATCTCGACCACCACCTCGTGCTTCGAGTGGGCGGCGCCCGATGATCGCCGAGACGCCCTCGTCGCTCTGCACGAAAGGCGCGACGGCGTACCGGCGCAAGCAGATGGCCGACTCTCGAAAGGTCGCCCGCGTCGTCGGCGTCGCCTTCTTCGACTACCTCCACGGCCAGACCGGGGTGGCGCCGAACGGGATCGAGCTCCATCCGGTGCTCGGTTTCGCCTGCCTGTCGCCTAAGAATTTCAACGGGTCAGAGAAGTAAGCTGCACCTGCAACAACCCGAAGGGGGAACGATGGACGATCTCCGCGTGGAAGGGGTCAACGGTCAGATCACGATCGCCGGCGCGTGGCTGACCATCGAACGTAAGGGCTTTTTCGGGCGCGTCGGGCATTCCAAGGGAGACAGGCGAAATCCCACTCGGGTCGATTACCGCCGTACAAGTCCGACCTGCTGGCACGTTCGCCAACGGATTCATCAGGTCCCGAGTTACGTGGTGGCGGCCTTGATAACGCCTCGAAGGACGAAAACGCCGTGATCTTCAACAAGAAGCAGGCCGATGAGTTCGAGCGGGTTCGCGTGGCTGTAGAGGACTACATCGTCGCGCAACGCTCTGGCCCTGCTCCCGCCGCCGAGCCTGACATTCCTGAACAGATCAAGAAACTGGGCGAACTACGGGAGCAGGGTTGGTCACGGACGAGGAGTTCGAGGCGAAGAAGGACGAGTTGCTCAGCCGCATGTAGGAAAAGGCTGGGCGCTCCCTCGCCGCGCGTGCCGCGTCCACTCTTCCTCCCGCTTCAGGTACCGAAGGCAACCTGGCTTCGCTGTCCCGACCGGCTGCCGATGAACACGTCATTCTTATCGAGGTCAAACGCGCCGCCGCGCCTCCGCGCGACTCGGATACTCACGCCGTACCTCCTTCGATGAGCGAGGGGCTAGCGAGGCTGCGCCGAGCGTGCGGCGCAGCGCAACACACCCCGCGCTGCACGTCCCACTGCGGCGATGCGATCGCAACGATCGACCCACTGAGATCCCCTCGCCGATGTCTGAGACGCTGCGGGCGTTGGCGAACGCCGTTAGCGGGCCGGAGTCGCGGCGCCTGGATCGCCAGTGAAACTCTCAGCGTCCCACTCGAGCTTCCAAGAGAGGCGCCACTGAGCGACGGTCAAATCTCTCTCGGCGATTGCCATCGTGCGATGGTCATCGTCAAGATCGAGCTCTGCCTTGGCTTCCTCTGGCAGGGCTTCGATGACCGCCTGGAACTTGTCCTCAGCGGCTTCGCGGATCGCGTCCTCTTGTCGAGCCTGCTCGTCGTCATCGAGATCGGGATTGATGTCGAGCTTGTAGGTGGCGAGGACGCCGGGCCTCTCCTCTCTTCGTCCACCGTGGTAGAAGGCCCACTCCGTGAAGAGAGCGGTTGCCTCATCGTCGCCCTTGACGAGGGCGCTGAGCGGGCCGAACACCTTTTCCATCAGCTTGTCCGGGATCGCGGCGCGGGTGTAGCGCTGCCCTGTTCGAAGCACGAACCGCTCGCGAACCTTGTATTCGGGTTCGTCGGGCGGAAGCGCCTGTTTCGGAGACAACCCGGCGAGGTCGAGCTTGGTGATGAAGAAGCGGTAGCGCAGATCAACGAGGAACGTCTCGTCTGCTCGAGGGTCAACTGGGAAGTCGCGAGGCGAGTTCTTCCACGCGGTCCTAATCCTCCCCTTGTCCTTGCAGATCGTCGCCGGTGCGAGCTCCACTAGCGGCTCGTTCTTGAGAGGGCTGGCGATGTCGCATCGCATCGACAGGACGACGTAACCGGGCTCCTCGCCCTCGATTGGCTCTTGGGGCCGGCCGTTCGGATATGGGTCATCAACTGCTTCGCGCTTGATGCCCGACCGTCCACGCAGCCCCTCAAGAAACTCCGCGATCTCCTCTTGGGTCGTATTCAGGATCTGACTGGCCGGGGGTCTGACCCAACACCCAGCGTCCCACCCCTTCTTGATTAGGTCGGTGAGGAGCTTGACTTCGTCGTCGTGACTTACGGCCTCATATCGCGCGAGTAGCTCTGCGACGTCCATAGACGCCCATCATGCGTCGGGCACGTCGTTGCCCGTCTCGTCGCGCGTGGCCCTGAGGAAATCTCGGATCGCAGCAGCCTCTTCGGGCGTCGCCCGCGTTGACGGCGCCGAACGGCGTGCCGGCGTCAGACCCTCAGCAGAGGCGACGAGCGCGCGCTGGAGCGCTCGGTCAAGCCGACGCGTATCGTCGGCGACCGCCGCGTCGTAGACGGAGTCACCGTCGATTCGCCCGAGCAGGACGGCCCGAACCTTTCGGCTGTTAGAGCCGACCTGGTCGCTGATGTGCCTGATCGCGTTGACGATGCGTGCGATGCGTGGCTCACGTGCCGGGTCAGTCGTGTCCTCGCCGGAGAGGAGGTTGTAGAACTGCCGCCGCTTGATGCCGAACATCGCCGCGAGGTCTTGGACGGGCAAGCCAGCCTTCGTCCGAGCTTCCTTGAGGGCCTCGGGAACATCAATGACCAGGGGCGTGGCCACTTCGATAGCAGGCAACTCCTTGACGGGAGCCTCCTGAGCCCAAAGCTTCGGGATGGTGGCGCGCAAGTCGTCGAGGACATAACCCGTGCCGGCTCGTGTCAGGAGCATCGGGGCAAAGAGACTCAAAGTGTCTCTCGCGCTCGGCGCGCCCAATTCGATGCAGTCGGATGGGCCGTACGCGAAGTAGACCCTTCTCTCACCTTCGGGCTTCATCCAGCCCGAGTAGACCTTCATCGCGCCCTCGGGCCGCATCGAACCCGGCGCGAGCCGCCAGCCGACTGATTCCTCCCAGGTTCGCTCCGGGTAGTCAAAGAGACCTCCGGTCGGCTCTCCCCCTCCAAAGACATAGACCCGGCGCCTAGGCGATGGGGCTCCAAATCCCAAGCCCCGCCCAAAGAGCCTTTCACGAACGTGTGTCGTCTGTTCGGCTAGTTCGGGCATCAGGCCTCCTCTGGTTCCATTCGCTCGTATTCGCTGTCGGTGATCGACCAACGGAAAATGTTCCAGATCCTCCAGTTGAAGAGTTTGAGTCGTTCCACCTGCCGTTCAGGATCGTAGTCGGCAAGCTCGTCGTCGTAATAGTCGATGTCCAAGATGTAGGCACCGGGCGGGGGCGACTCGTCATCGGCAGCCTGTAAGCCGTGCCTGAGAGTCGCCTTGCCCTGCGCGTCGACGAGGCGAAGCTCTTGGAACGAGCGCGCGACGGAAAAGTCAAACCCTTCTGCGCCGGCCGGCGATAGGAGCACCGGGTTGATCCGATCAGTCAGGGCATCGAAGCCGGCGGACGCATCTTCGACCGGAAGCTGGTTGACGTAACGGAGCCCCAGGCGAAGCTGGATGTTGATCTCCGCGAGCGGCTGGACGATCTCGAGTACCTTCATCCATCGCTCAAGGAAACGCTCAAATCCCTCATACTCTCGTCCGTCGCGCGCCTCGAGCACGAGAGCGGTCGGGGTCAGGGCGACCTGGTGAACTCCGTCGCGAGTGCGATAGACCTGCCTCTCCGTCGTCGCCTGTTGGCGGATGCCCTGGACGCTGAGCTCAACGCCGATGCCTTGCTCGGTGTCGGAAGCGGGGTACTCGGATGCCAGCTCTCGACGAATCTTCTTGTAGTCCTCTGGGAGTAGGATCGCCCCAGGGAAGCGCAACTCGACGGCAACGATCGCGAGCGGGGGGTTGTGAAGCACGGGTGGACGCCCCTCCATAGTGCACACTGTAGTGCACATATCGGGTGAGAGGTCTAAATTTACGCTGAGCGGTGGCTGCGCCGCTTGGTTAAGCCATTTCTCGAGTGTGCCCGGACGCTCTCCGAGGCAGGACGGGCGCTGATACGGGCTAGCCGGTCCCCAGTAGCTGACCTCGGGCACATCGAGGATCAGCTCGACGTTGGCGAGCGAGAGGGTCAAGCCGTGGGTCGCCTCGAGGGTCTGGACGAGCGCATCGCGCCGCTTCGAGCCGTTGCCGTCGATGACAGCCATCGGTGTCCAGCCCTGGGCCTCGGCAGCGGTCGCGACAGCGGCGATCCGCGCCGCCTTGTCGCGGGCGCTCCGCCGTCGTCCGCGCCCTTGGCCTCGAGGGGGACGCTCGGTGTCTCGACGTTCGGGAGCACGAAGTCGGGCTTCGAAGGCAGGAGGCCCTTGCGGACGAGTTCGTCCGGCTCCTGGTCGAAGCCGATCTTGGCCTTGGTCAGGAGCTCGGCGACGGCATCCTCGATTAGCCGACCCTTCTTGTAGGAGTAGGCCGAGCGGGCGGCGAGCCAGGCCCGTCGACGTAGCGCTCGTAGAGGAGGTCGCCGTAGTCGACGGCGCCCGAGGGCGCCTCCTGGACGACGCCCAGCCTTTGTCAGTGTCGAACTTGTCGAGGCGGCTCTTGAAGTCCTGCTGAGGCATCGTGTCGTCGAGGGCGAGGAGCTCGCGCTCGATCCCGCCGGTCACCGCGACGCCGGCGAGGATGGCTCGCCGGGCCTCGGCCAACTTCGCCCCACCGCGCTCGAGCGACTTGGACGCCTTGACCTCGATCAGCGCCGACGCAGCGGTCGTGTAGCCGACGATTCGCGGGCCTCGATCCAGCTCCGGCCTAGGTCATCTGACTTCGATACCGGTGTACGTTGTTGACCCTACGTTGACCCTTCGAGCCTCGAAGCGAGCCAACGTAGACCGGCTTCTCCCGTTTACCAGGACTTTTGCTGATGGGCCGGGCAGGGATCGAACCTGCGACCTTGGGATTAAAAGTCCCCTGCTCTACCAGCTGAGCTACCGGCCCCGGGGCGAGGGTACCCTCCGCCGGTGGTTCGGATCGAGCTCACGATCGACGTGGCGCGGCCGGCCGAGGAGGTGTTCGAGCACCTCGTAGATCTCGATCGCCTCCCCGAGTGGCAGTCGAGCGCGGTGGAGTCTCGGGCGGACGAGCCGTTGGCCGAGGGGGTGCGGATCTTCGAGTGCCGCCGCGGGCTGGGCCGGGAGGTCCACAGCGAGCTCGAGGTGACGGAGTTCGATCGGCCCCACAGGCTGATGCTGAAGACGCTGAAAGGCCCGGTGCGATTCACGGTCGATCACCGGCTGGCCGAGGCGGACGGCGGGACGCGGCTGACGGTCGTCGCGGAAGGAAAGGCGGGCGGGCTCATGAGGCTCGGGGAGCCGATGCTCGCGCGCACCGTCGAGGCGGAGATGCGGAAGGACTTCGACCGGCTGAAGGAGCTGCTCGAGGGCTGATCAGAGCACGCGCCGGGCATCGGCCTCGAGCTCGTGCTCGAGCTCGTGGAGCCGGGTGCGGGGCGACATCTTCGAGGTCCTGCCGGTGTGCAGCGTGTCGAGCGCGCAGGCGAGGAAGCAGGCCGCGCCGAGCGAGGTGTTCCAGTTGGCCGCGGCCTGGTCGAGCATCGAGCCGGTCGAGGGAACGACGTAGCCGGCAACCGCCGAGATTCCGAAGAAGATGCAGCCGAGCAGGTTGACCCCCGGCTGCCACCAACCCGCCTCGCCGTGCACCGGCCGCCACCCGTGCCATCCGCGGCGCGGCGAGGCGAGGTAGGCGATCGTCCCGGAGACCAGGAAGCAGATCGACCCGCGCCAGTCGGGCCGCCACACAAGCCTGTTGTACTCGGGGCTCGACAGGGCGTTGTGCATCGCCTGGTAGGTGGTGACGTTGAAGAACAGTGTGCCGGCGGACTGGACGATCGCGGCCCACCAAGCTGCCCGTCCGCCGCCGCGGGAGCGCCGTTCGGGCCAGGCAAGCCAGCTCTGCAGCGCGCCGCCGAGCGTGAACAGGATCGAGCCGACGAAGAAGGTGATGGCGTCGGCCGACTCGCCGACCAGCTGGACGTAGCCGGGGAAGGGACCGATGAGGAAGCACGTCGACCCGAGAGCGAAGCTGAGAGCCATCCAGCGCGAGCGCGTCATGACCGGTCAATCCTGACCGCTAGACCGGAACGAGGGCTATCGTTCGCCGACCGCCCCCGTCGACTAGCGGCCTAGGTCACAGCCCTTTCAAGGCTGTAGCACGGGTTCGAATCCCGTCGGGGGCATCACCGCCGAAAGTCCGCCCGCTTCGCGGGCATGATGACTTTCGGCGGCTCTTCTCCTTCGGAGTTGCCGCGGTGAGCCGCAGCCGCACATGTCGGCTACGGCGGCGGATCTATGCTGGCGGCGTGGTGACGATCGATGAGGTGCGGGCGGTTGCCAGCACGCTTCCTCGGAGCTCCGAGGGGCTCGTGCGGGGCCAGGTGAAGTTTCGGATCGACGGACGGATCGTCTGGCTGGCGCTCTCGCGGGATGGGTCGACCATGGGGTTCGCGTTCCCGAAAGAGCTGCGCCAGGCGCTCGTGGACGCGGAGCCGGAGAAGTTCTCGCTGCCGCGACCCTCGGACATGCGGTACCACTGGGTGCACGTTCGGCTGGCGGCGATCGACGCCGACGAGATGCGCGAGCTCGTCGAGGACGCCTGGGCGTTCTGCGCGCCGAAGCAGGTGGCGGAGGAGTACGCCGTGGCGCAGGGCTACGTCGAGTCTGGCACGCTAGAGACCGAGGGCGGTTAGCTCAGTTGGGAGAGCGCCTGCCTTACAAGCAGGAGGTCGCTGGTTCGATCCCGGCACCGCCCACTTCCTAACCGAGCCGTTTCTGACCCGCTGCCTTCCCTGCGACGGCTGTGTTGGTGAGTGGATTGGTGAGTACGAGTTTCGTTCTTGGCTCACGCCGAATTAACCGCCCGGCCGGTGCGGCTCCGGGCCATCACTCGAAGAAGGGTCTGCGCAATCGACTCTGTTCGCTAGCGTCGTCGTCGTGGCGAAGAAGAAGCGAACTCGACAGAGAACCAAGCGTCGGCGGCAACAGATACGGCGCTCTCGGTCGTCCGAAACCTTGAATCCGGAGGAAGCGTCAAAGGCGGACGAACCGGAAGAACAGAACGAGCCTTCGATCAGTCTCGACGAGTTTCTGAAACTTCGAGACGACTTCTTCGCCAACCTCCCCTCCCAGATCGAGACGCTGAAGCACGAGGTTGTCGAAGCGATGTCGCCTTTCGATGCCTTTGATGTCTTGACGAACCTGTTGATCGCGAACATGCCGCTCAACGTCGAGACGTATCGCGAGTCGACGCATGAGGGCCTGTTTGTCGTCGTCGAGTACGCCGGGCTTCTTCTCCTAGAACGGCCCTCTCGGGAAGGCGACGATCCCGAACGACTTCGGCCTCTCGATGGCCCCGTTATTCGCGAGCTTCAAGCCAAGCTCGAACAGATGCTCAGCCTGTCGTCCTTTGCGGCAATGCACGCGATGACAAGCGACGGCGAGGCGCGACCACGGGCCATCGACGAGGTTCGCAGACAGATCGTCCAGCGCGAACTCTTCTTGCGAAACCCGACTTACGAATGGCAGGAACGCGAGACGCTTATCGGTCTCTTTGGCGGGAACGTTGTCTCAGTCGATTTGCGCGCCTCAGTTGGCTTTGACGTGGAGGACGCCCTCGCCTTTAGCAAGGCTCTCTGGGACATCGGCTTCGAGCGATTTCGCACGCGTGCAGAAGAGTCGCGCGAACTTGAGAAGTACCTCGCTCAAGACGTCCAGCGGGCCACTCGCAATCAAGAGTTGAAGGATGAGAACCTTGCGCCCGTCGTCGAGTTGCTCTCGAAAGAGCCTAAGAGGCGGCAAACGCGACTCATCCGCAACATGGCGATCGGCTATGCGTGGACGCGCGCCGGAGATGCCATGCAGGTCACGCCCTTAGAGTTGGCAGAGGCAGCTGGACGCTCCGAAGACGTTGCCGCCGCCTTCCTGGACGCGTTCTCGCTCGACTTCAGGCAATCGCCCACGTTTGAGCTGCGCGGCTCCCACCGGCTGCGGTCTCACCCGATCATCAGTGACGGGGAGGGCAACTATCTCTGTACCTACCACGGGAACGTCCTGTTCGCTCTCCGGGCTCGCCTGGAACAGGCGCTAAAACCTGAGACGGGTGATTCCGCCACCACGCAACGATGGGAGCGGTACAACAAAGTCCGCGCAAAGTACGTAGAGGAACGCGCGGTCTCGCTTCTCAGCGAGGGCTTGAAGACGACGAGCGCCTGGCTCAATCCGACTTACGTGATCGGAGATGGTGACCGGGTCGAGATCGACGGCTTGGTTGTGCTGGACACCGTGGCCTTCGTCGTCGAGGCGAAGGGTGCCGCACTGTCCGCGCCCGCACGTCGCGCCCTGGAAGGGAGTCTAAAACGCGATATTGAAGGGACACTTGAGCGGGCGACAGAGCAGGCGAATCGGCTTACCGCTGCGATTGAGGCCCATGAGCGCATTGCGATCTCGGATGCAGACGGGAAGCCGATTCCGTTCGATGCAACTCAACTGACCCGCGTCTTCGCCGTCGTCGTCACACTCGACGATTTCAGCGGTCTCTCAACATCCGCTTGGGCCTTGGCCGAGGCTGAGTTGCTCGACGCGCCGGAGCCGTTCCCTTGGATCGTGAATCTTCACGAACTTGAAGTGATCTTGGACTTGCTCGATTACGCAGCACAGCTGCCCCATTTCCTTCTACGTCGAAGTCGCATCAACGAACTGAAGGTCGTACGCGGAGCCGACGAATTGGACTTTTTCGTCTTCTACCTGCTCCATGGTCTCTATTTCGACGACATGCTCGAAGACGCTGACCCGCGACCCGACTTCGTCGGTATCCCGTCGATGACCGATGACGTAGACGCGTATTACCTCTCAAAGCGCAGAATGAGGAAGAAGAAGGTGAAGAAACCGTCGATGAAGATCGACTCCTACACGACGCGGTTTCTTCGACAGCTTGACGAGCATCGGCAGCCAGCGTTCGTCGAGGGATCAATCGCTCTCCTTACGATGTCGGACGAGAGTCGTCGTGAGTTTTCGAAGAACGTGCGGCGAGCAACCGCGCTTGCGGCGCAAGACGGGGCCTTTCACGATGCGACGCTTGTCTTCCTCGGTGACGAGTCGTGGGGTCTGACGGTGATCTCAGCGCCGACAACCCGCGCTTCAGAGTTGCCGGAGCGCCTTCAAATGCACATCACGCTCAAGAAGCATCAGATCGGAGCCGACCTGTGGGTCGGTTTCGGGATTCTTGTAGACGACTCCCGCGCGTTCTACGCTCTCGCCCTGAACTACTCGCCGTGGATCCCTGACGACGAACTTGACGAGGCTGTGGACGCGATCTTTGAAAACCAGCCGTCACTCGACCAAGTCTCCAACAAGAAGCGACAACATCTTCAGGGGCTCACGATGATCCCACTTAGACCTCTAGTCCGTCGGGGTTCCCCGAAAGACGAAGAGACAGGAATGGACACAGCGATAACGACGACGGCCAATGCTGACGCTGCGGGAGAGGGCGGAGCGACTGAACGTCAGCGAAAAGACGATCCGTCGCCTGGTCGCCAATCAGCAGCTCAGCGCGGTTCGCGTCGGTAGCCAGTTGCGGATCGACGCCGGCCAGCTGGAGGCCTGGATTGCGCAGGCCTCGAGCAATGGGGGGAAGAATGAGCTCAGCGCGTTCCTGGCAGTTGCGCGAACCGGTGCCGAGCTGGCAACTGACAGATCGTGACGGTCGGCGAGGTGCAGCGAGTCGCGATCTACCGCGCCCTTCCTTCCTTTCGGGCGGTCAGCAGCGTGATCGAACGCGGCACCTATTACCGACTGTCCGACCCGATCGTCAGGCAGTGCCCGGTGTATTTCGCGGCGCTCGTTCCTGTTAGCGAACTGCTCGGCGAGATCGAGCGCTAGCCGTGGGCGACCTGCTCGTAGACCGGCTCGGCGCAGTGATTCGGAAGCGGCACCTCGGGCCGCAGCCCTCGGCGGTGGTAATGCCCTCGCCGGCCGCGAAG